>JBLWYL010000001.1:0-1231172 GCA_048266925.1 Kangiella sp.
GCCTATGTACTGGGGGCCTTATTCAAATACCAATCCATGGAGTGTTACTCAGGAACAACCATTATCGGGTACTCAATCCTTGGCAACTACCGGCTCCGGTTCGACATACGCATCAGGTACAGAAATTAAGGTTCTGTCAGAGAAAGGCTTTATCAGCTTTGATTATTCGGCAGAGAATAATGGGTATGCTTACGATCACTACTATGTCTATCTGAATGGAAATAAAGTAAAGAGTTTTTCCAGGGGAGCCAGCGGACGCGCCGTAATAGAGCTCAGTGAGGGTGTGAACACTCTCCGATGGTACTACCATAATCGTAGCAGCGCTTATAATGGACGTTTTGCAATTGATAATGTGGTGATCACAGCTGTAGAGCCCAGTGATGAGACTGACAGTGACAATGATGGTTTAACTGATAACGAAGAATGGTACTTAGGCACTAATGCGGAGAGTTCTGATACTGACGATGATAGTATCCCTGACCTTTGGGAAGTCACCCACGGTTTTGATCCATTAGATTCTACTGACGCTTATGATGACCCTGATTTAGATGGATTTACCAATGCAGATGAATTTTGGGGCAATACAGATCCCAATAGTGATTCCAGTTTTCCTAAAGGTGTTCAAGTTGGTTTTGAAGGCACAGAAATTCAGCCTCTAGAATGGTCCATGGGAGGCAATACAGATTGGTTCATCACCGATGAGCTTGCATCTTCAGGGCTACAAAGTTTGCAGTCAGGTGAGGTCAGTGCTGGGCAAACATCTGAAGTTCAGGTTATGCTTAACTCTTATGATGGATTTGTAAGGTTCGATGCGAGACTAGAGAACTCTTGCTTCTATAATAATAAGCTTACCGTCTATATTGATGGAGAGCCTGAATATTCAATCATAAATAAAGATGTCACTCACTTTAAAGCCCATTATATAAAATTGGAGCAAGGGCTTAGAGAAATTCGATGGGTATATGAGGCAGACAGGGTTTGTGACAGCTCTGCCAACAGAGCTTTTATTGACAACATTTTCATTACTGCTGACAGTGAATATGACGCGACACCTCCTGGTCCAGTAGCAATTAATTTATCATCTGCAACAAGCGGTATTGCTGTTGATATTAATTGGGGTGATTATGAAGAGCTGTCTAACGGTGGCGATATTGCGTCATTCTCAATCTATCAATCTGATACCGCATTCAACAATATTGCTGATGCGACTTTCGTTGCAAAAATTAGTGGTAACTCAAAGCAATATCAAGTTGAAAATTTAACCAGAGATAATGAGTATTACTTTGCCGTAGTTGCTACTGATATCTCTGGCAATGTAGATCCTAATGTTACATCTTCTTCGGTCACAACAGTTGATACTCAAGCACCGATGGATGTTGGAGCTATTAACGTTGTCTCTTATAAAGATTCTGCAGCTTTAACATGGGTGGCATCGGCTTCTGACGATGTTGCTTCATACCAAGTTATTGTTAATAACACTAGCACAGTGTCGGTTCCATCCTCGCAGCTGTCTTACACCATCACTGGTTTGTCTCCGAGCACAGTGCATGATGTCCGTGTAAAGGCAGTAGATAATCACGGCAATATCAGCTCGGGTACTTATAAAAGAGTTGCTACTTTATATAACAATCCAGAAATCAACTACGCCGAAGCGCTAAGCGGTAAAGTTCATTTAACCTGGAATTCAGCCGGGCCTGCACTTGGTATTTGGAATTATCGAATTTATGTCAGCGAGCAGCCGATAACTGACATTTCAAAAATCAGCCCTGTGCTGTCACGTTCTTCAAGCTATACAGACGCAACAATTGCACAGCTGACTAATGGAAAGACTTATTACTTTGCTGTTACGGTACTCAACCTCAATGGCTATGAAGACTCAGTAGTAACCAGTGCTTCCGCCACTCCTGGTGATGATACCCAGGGGCCTAATATTACGTCCATCAAATGGAATGGTACCGAGTTAGCTGATAACACTATCTTTACCAATAATGGTTTGCTTTCTGTAGCAGCCTCAGACCAAAGTGGTGTATCACGAGTTACTGTTCATATCGATGGTAATCTTCATAGCACAATATTTAATTCAGGAGCCTCTTTTGATACTTCAATATCAATGGAGTCATTGACAGATGGTGCGCACACAATTTCGATTACTGCATACGATACTCTCGATCTTACAACAGAAGAAAGCCGTTCAATTATAGTTGATTTGGCGCCGCCAGGTGCTCCTGAAATCACTAGTCCTGCAGCTGACATTGCTACTAATGAAGAGACCCTGAAGCTTGAAGGGCAGGGTAGCGGTTCCGAGTATCAGGTGTTCAATAATGGGCAAAATGTTTCTGACTGGACTTCTTTCAATGATGGAACATTTAGTTACGATGTTACTTTAACCGAAGGTGAAAATAAGCTTACAGTTAAAACACGCAACCGTGGTGGCGAAAGCCCATTGAGTAATGTTCGTACCATTACTTTAGATTCAACGGTACCAGAATCGCCAACGGGCTTAATGGCTCATAGTAAAGAAGCTGGACAAATTACTTTGACCTGGAATCCGGTTAATGACACCAATGTGGCTGGTTACGATATTTATCGTAGCGATGTTGAGTTTGTCGATATCAATAATGCTGAACGCATTAACAATAACCACCTAACTAAAACGTCATTTACTGACTTACCTTTCCATGATGGTAATTATTTCTATCGGGTTGTTGCTATTAACGATATTGAAACGCCGAGCGCACCATCAAATATGGTGACAGGTATTGCTGACTCGCTAGCTCCAACAGCATCGATTTCTTATGAGCCTCTTGGAAAGCATGATGGTGTCAACGATGTTTATGGACAAGGTGATGTTAAGGTTACTTTGGATGTTTCTGAGCAGTTACTGACAACACCTTTCTTAGCAATTAAGCCTGCCAATGCGAGCATCAGAATGCTTAACTTGGAAAAAGTATCTGATACACAGTATTCAGCAGTCTTTACTATCAATGACTCCAATCAAACTGGCGCAACTGTAGCAACATTCTCATCAAGAGATCGCGTTGGCAATCAGGGAACTGAAGTTGTTGAAGGTAAGAGCATTACTATTGATGCATCAGGCCCTGCTGTGACAGAAATGACTTTGTCACCAACCCATCCGATTAAGAACAGCGAGCAAGAGCCGGTTAGCATTACGATCAATTTAAAGCTTAGCGAAGCAATCAAGGCGGGTGAGTTCCCTACATTGCAATATGCTTTGAGTAATTCCGCTCCGGACTTTGTTGAGATTAATAATATCAGCCAGGTTGACAACTTAAACTGGACTGCGTCAGTGACTTTACCAGCCACAGCTGGCTTAGAAGTTGCCGAGCTATTACAGTTTAACTATTTGGGCGTAGATGCACTTGACAATGAGAGTGACCAACTACCCAAAGATCTTCAGTTCCAAGTTTATCAAGGTGACTTACCACCGCTTGATACACCTTTTGGCTTGAAGGCTAGTGCAACCCAGAACGGTATTATTGAGCTGAATTGGTATGCCGTACCAGAGGCTTCTGCTTACCAAGTTTATCGACAGGCTCCGGGTGAAACTTCGTTAACTGCCTATCAGCGCGTAGAAGATGCGACATCATTTGCCGATCAAACACAAAGTGACGATGTTTATCAGTATGCGATTGCTTCGATTCGCTCAGCAAACGGTGAAGAGACGTTTAGTGCACAAAGTGAAGTGGTTTCTGCAAGTTCGGATAGTGTTCAACCCGACGCTCCAACGAACCTTGAGCTGGAACTAACTCCTGTTGGTGTGCAAGTTACTTGGGAATTGAGTGCATCGGATGATATTGAAAGTTACTCGTTGTATCGAGCTGAAACACAACCGATTACGAGCATTGATGGATTAGAACCCACCATAGAAGGTATCCCGGCTAGCAGCCCATCGGTTGTTGATCCAGAACCTATGCAAAACCTGCCAGCCTACGTTGTTGTGGCAGTAGACAAAGTCGGTAATACTTCTGAACCAAGTAATACAGGTTATTTGAACATCGATCTATTGCCTGTTTCGAATCTCAACGTCGTTCAGTCTAATGCGGAACATCCGGTCATTACATGGACTCATAATTCTAACGATTTGTTGGGCTTTGATTTCTACCTGGGTGATAAAGAAACGGGTTTAAAACTCAATCAAGAACCTTTAGTAACTCCTGAATATGTTGATACCGGCTTTGCCAACCAATCACGTCAATACTCAATTGTTGCTATAGATAATAATGCTGTTGAAAGTATGGCCCGCACCATTACGTTGCCTGAAGCAGAGATCTCGCTGAATGAAGGGGAAGTCATCACGAAAAACGTGATCAATGAAGTGTCATTCACAGTAACAAATCGTAGCGATTCTACGATTACCAATAGTCGCTTGTTAATGACAATCGCAGGCAAGGAACATACTTCACAGCCATTCGCGGTTGAGCCTGCAACTTCTGAACAAGTCGATCTGATTGTCGGTGGTTATTCTTCATTAAGCCCGCTAACGCAATATCAGGTTGCCTTGGTCAGTCAGCCGAATCAGGGTGAAGAAGTTCGCATTGAGCGTGAGAAGGACATCGGAGTTGTAGCAGGTTCGTTGGTATTAAATCTTGAAACCCAAGACTTCTTGAGAGGCGGTAATGGTCAAGTACGCTTTAGCCTTGAAAATACCGGGCAGGCAATGATGGAGATTATAACGGCTCTAAACAGCGGTAATACGAACTCTCCAGATATAAAACTGTTACTCAAAGATCTGGATGGTAACGTATTAACCACTCATGACTTTAGACAATCGGTGGGTGAAGGTGTTATCACGCTGCCAAGCAAAGAAACCGTTGCGCGGATCGAAAGTGACAATAAGTTTACTACCGATTGGTTTGAAATGAATGTTCCTGCTGCCGCTCCTGAAAATGTTGTCCTTGAGTTAAGGGTCAATAAAATTCATCGAGACGTTGGTAAAGAAACTCATGTTGAGTTACAAGGCGTTAACACAACAACGCAACTATCGTTGATAGATACGCCTTATACCGGTGGCGCTGTTGTTATCACGCCTGAATCATCATTCGGTGATGAGGACATTCAGATTGCCGGTAAAGCGATAGAGCGCGCAACCACTCAGCCATTAGCGTTTGTGCCTTTAAAAGTGGTTATTAACGTTAACGGCTTTGAAAAAGTTGCTGATGTGACGACTGATTCAGAAGGTGCCTTTACTCACCTGTATTCTCCGGAAGATGGCGAAGCTGGGGTCTATAAAGTGTCCGTGATACACCCAGAGCTAACGGATCGGCCTGAGCACGGTACTTTCGTAATCAGTAAAGTGATTATTAACCCTAATAATCTCAATGTGACCATCCCGAACAATTTCTCGCAGCAACTTCCGTTGACGGTTAGAGCTGGCTCTGGCACAGAGCTAACCAATGTAAGGTTTGAGCTAAGAGCGCAAGATCAGACGGACGGTGTTTTGCCGGAAGATATCTCTCTTCAATTTGCAGACCCTACTACATTAAGTTCCGGGCAATATAAAAAGCTAGTCGCAACAATGATTGCTAGTGATAACGCCTTGGAGCAGGGGCAATTCAAAATAGCTCTGCTTTCTGATGAAAGTGGTGCTGAGGCATTGGGTTTTGCAACTGTCAACTACAGCCTAACCGAAGCAACCCCAGCGCTTTACTATGCACCAAGTTTCGTCGAAACAGGTTTAACCCTGGATGGACAGGTAACGGAATCCATCATGCTAGAAAACCGTGGTGTTGATGCCATGCGCGACATCCAGCTTGAGCTACTAAGAAGTGATGATTATTCAGCGCCAGGTTGGATTAGTCTGACGGTCGCTAACAACTTTGGTGAGCTTGCTGTCGGTGAGAAACGTCCTGTTGGCATCAATATCATGCCGCAAGGGCAGGTTGCTCCGGGTGTTTATGAAATGAAACTGCGGGTGCTATCAAGCAACCACCCAACGCGTGACATTCCAATCTATGTTTCGATAACAGAGAGTGGTCTGGGCGGTTATCAATTTAAAGTATCCGATATGTACACGGCGACACTTGATGATAACGGTAATCTGATTCAAGGATTGTCTGGCGCAACCATTCGTCTGCAAAATGAAGACGTGCCAAGCATCGAATACAGCTTAACCACTGACAACATTGGTGAAGCTTATTTCGAGGATATTCCTGCGGGTCAATACAGTTATTGGGTATCTGCCAATAAGCACCAGGAAAAACACGGCCGAGTTCAAGTAAGACCTGGCATTGTTCGTAATGAATCAGTGTTCCTTGATTACAATCTAATCAGTCTTGAATGGTCGGTCAGAGAAATAACCATTGAAGACCGCTATGAGATTATCTTAACCGCGACTTATGAAGTGGATGTTCCTGCTGCGGTAGTTGTATTGGAGCCTTCGTCAGTGACATTACCGGATATGGAACCAGGCGATGTCTTCTATGGTGAACTGTCATTGACGAACCATGGCTTAATCCGTGCGCACAATATCGACTATAGCTTCCCAAGTACTAACCAATATTTCCAGGTGGACATGATGACCAGTGCCTTGCCGGATAGTCTCGAAGCTAAAGAAGTGGCCAGTATTCCATACCGCATCACTGCACTGGAATCACTAGAGCCAGAAGTCGATGGCTCTGGCGGTGGTTGCTACACCTTGCGTATGTGCTTTGGTAGTAAAGCCGATTATACCTGCGCCAATGGTGATGATTCGAATACGCAAAGCCAGACTTGCTGGATAAAAAGCTATGGTATCTGTGAACCCGGCGGCGGCGGTGGCGGCGGTGGCGGCTGGTTCGGCGGCGGAGGTGGCTACGGCGGTGGCGGCTATGGCGGCGGTGACAATGACCCCGATCAGGAGCCTCTCCCACAATGTCGAGTCCCTTGTGAAGACTGTGAAGCTAAAGCCAACGGCGGCGGTGACCAATAATGGATATGAATAAAGTGATAATAAATGCTGAAGCTATTGTTAAAGGTAATCCTATGAAAAAGTTGCTCTCTTTGAGTCTGGTATTAATGTGTCTTTTAGTGAGCACAAAGCTCAGCGCTATAGAAGTTATTGACAGCCGTCCTGATTACAGTGGCGGTACTTATGAAGAATACACCATGGACATGAAGGTGAAAGTTCTTGGTGGTTATGTCTCTATCAAGCGGCATTATGGCCAGGATGGCTGGTTATTGCATCCCAACTGGCAAAGCCTCAAGTTCTACGATGCAGCTGAGAATGAAATTGTTCTTGCTGAGTATTATCAAGATCCGGCCAATACGCATGCCGATCTCATCATTGGTGAGATTAAGCGTGAGCGTTATGTTTATAAACCGCTATCCAGCCAAAACAAGTCAACTTTCAGAGACCAGTATGATCCTAGCAAATCGATTGTAAAAACTGAGACGGGTTACCGCTGGGAAAGCAGAACTGGTGACTGGATTGAATATGATCAGTACGGTGTGGCGCAAAAGTATGGCAACAAAAATGATGTGACCGTTACTTTAGTTCGAGATGAGAAAAATAGAGTTAAAGCCATTCAGGATCATTTCGGAAATCAGGTTATTACTATTGATCATAGCGTCGCTAATCAAATCACAGTTACTGATTATGACGACCGGACGATAACCTATCACGGCAGCTTCCCGTTCATCAGCAAAGTCACCGATGTTCGCGGCAATGACTGGCAATACGAATATACCGAGATTAAAGGAAAAAAGTATCTCAGTAAAAAAATTGATCCAGAAAATCGCGAAACGACTATTGGCCACGAGTTAGTTCCCGGCAGTGTGCAAACTATTATTACCGGTGATGATAACCCGACCTGGACACTTGAAGAATATACCGACCCTGATACTGGTGAAACAGTAGTTCGTGAAAGAATGGTCGAAAGTGACTCTTCAGCATCTCGCAGCCAATTTGTACCTGCAATGGTGATGTTTACTCATCTTATCTATGACGATGGCGCACGCATTGATTATAAGTATTACTACAACCAACAAACCAAAACCTATTCATCGGTCAGCAAAACCAGCGATGGTATTCATCGTGATCAATGGTTCGCACCCGATGGAAAACTAAAACGTTCTTCAGTTGGAGGAAAGTTACTTTTCACCAGAGCCGAAAGTCAGGATGGCTCAAAGTCCGTTAGTATTGATGCAGAAGGGCGCAAGGTCACGACTCATTATGATCAATGGGAAAACCCTACCAAGATCGTTGCCGCTGATGGTTCAACAAGGTCATATACTTATCATCCACAACTCAATTATCCGGTTCAGATTGTTGATGCAAAGGGTATTAAAACAACGAATGAGTTTGATGCTAAGGGAAACTTAATCAAAGTGACTCGTGGTAAAGGTTCAGGGGAAGATAGAGTAATAGAGTATGAATATGATAAGTATGGTCAACTTATAGTCGTTAGACATATTGGTGACAAAAATACCGAGACAACTGAAACAGTCTATTATTATGATTTGTATGGAAATGTAGAAAAAATTATAGACCCTGAGAATTTTTTTGTTCTTTATGAGGAGTTTAATTCATTAGGTCAGCCAGGATTGTTTGTTGATGCAAGAAGTAAAAGATGGAGATTTGGTTACGATCAGAGTGGAAATATAATAAGGACTATATCCCCGATGCTTTTTGAAAGCATGTATGAATATAATAAAGTTAATAACTTAGTCCAGTATAGGGATGCAGAGAATGCTCTACATCTTTTTCAATATGACTCAAGGGGGCGCTTGGCTAAGTATACGAATCCTATAGAGGATGACTATATCGTTAAATATCAGACGGATGGGCGCCCAATTTATGCTATAGATCAGTCTGGCGACAAAATCAATTTTACATATGATTATCAACAAAGACTTAAATCAGTCAGAAATGAAGAAGTAATATTTGTTGAGTATGGTTATAAAAATGAGTCAAGTAATGCTTTATCGCAAATGGAGTTGATAGAAACATCATCTGGAGTTGTTAAACTTACGTTAGACCAACGTGGTAGGGTTGTTACACAGACAACTTACAACGAGTATGATTCTAGTTTAATTTCTACCTCATATGAATATGATTCCAATAATAATGTATTGCGAGTAACTGATGCTAAGAGCAATCAAACAGATTATAGGTTTAGTCCACATAATGAAGTAGTTGCTGTTACTGATGCCTTGGATAATGAAACAACTCTAGTTTATGATAGACGAGGAAATCTTATCGAAGTCTCGGCTCCTAACAACACAACATTTTATACTTATGATAGGCGTAATTTACGTACTTCAGAGACTCAAGGAGCACGCCAAACCGTATCGTATAAGTACGATGGCTCTTCAAACTTAATAGAGTTGATAGATGGTGAAGGGCAAGTTGTGAATTTTGACTACAACGATGACGGTATGTTAATTAAGGAAAAACACTTTATTGATGTTAGCGCGACAGAGCCTGTCTCAGAAGTAGTATACAAATACAATAAAAATGGCTTGTTAACATACTATAGTGATGGAAAAACATCTGCTAATTATGAATTAGATGAACTAGGCCGGGTAATAAAAGTAATAACTAACTTTGGTCATTTCTCAAAGTCATATGAGCATAGTTATCATAAAGATGGTTTGTTAGAATCATTCACTAATTCTGAGAGTATAAAAGCGAGTTACCAATATGATCAATCTGACAGATTGAGATTAGTAACTTTTAATGGCTTAGGCAGCATTTCTTATACAGAGTATTCAGGTATGCAGCCTACCAAAATATCATATCCCGGCGGCTTAGAAGTTATCCAGACTTATGATGGATTTGGTCGTTTGCTTACAAAAAATATCAATGACCCTGCGGGCAAAAATCTTTACATAGCAGGCTATAATTATGATGCTCTTTCAAATGTTTTGAGTACAACAAATGCTTTTGGTGATTTTCAGTACGAATATGATGAATTGAGTCAATTAACTAAAGTAAGAAGACCAGATCCATTTGAAGATAGCTCATACAAATATGATTCATTGGGCAATAGAGTAGGCACCGAAGTAGATAGTCAAGAGTGGCTGTATAACGAAAACAATGAGTTAGCGCAATATGGGAATGATAATAATAAAATAATATTAGAATATAATAAAAATGGAGACCTTATAAAGAAGAGCACACCTAAAGGTATTACTGAATATACTTATGATGTTAGGGGTAACCTAGTTGAGTTAATTAAAGATGGAACCACAGTTGCTAATTATCATTATGACCCTTTCGGGCGAAGAGTTATAAAAGAGACTCGTGATGGTACGATATTTTATTTATATGATACAAGAGGCTTACTTGCTGAATATGATGAAGCAGGGCAGCTTATAGTTAGTTATCAATACTCACCTGGTGCCAATGAAAATCCTTTGGCCGCTTTTTCCGAATCAGAGATGTACTTTTACCATCACGATCAAAAAGGGACACCAGAAATTATTACAAGTAGCTCTGGCCAAATTAAATGGAGTTCTGTAATAGAGCCTTTTGGAAAAAGCATAATTATAGTTGATGATATTACAAATAATTTTAGGCATCCGGGTCAATATGCAGATCCTGAAAGTGGATTATATTATAATTTACATAGATATTATGATCCTGAAATTGGAAGGTATATACAAGATGATCCTATTGGTTTAGAGGGAGGGGTAAACAGGTATATTTATGCAGAAAACAACCCAAGTAATAATGTTGACTTCTTTGGCTTGTATAGTACTGAATATAAGAAAATAGAGAATGAATGGAACTTGTATCAACATGCAAATCCAGGAAGGACACCAACTATAAATAGTGTTGTATATAGAGGGTTAAAAAGCTCCGGATTAAGTACTACGCCGACATTATTTCAGCAACATATGGAGACAGTCAAAAGTCCTGACTATCAACCCAAGTATAAGAACTTTAATAGAGGTAAAGTTATACGTAAAGTTGCCTCAGGTAGGAGTAAAGGTGGTTTTTCTAACTATGACACATTATATACTGAAGGTTGTGCATGGGGAAAAGAGTCCGTATACACTTGGGAATGTCCTAGTGTGAACGGAGAGTTTGGCCTTGAATGCAAGCTATATCCAAATGCTGAAAGTCAATTGATTTATACAAACCAATACTACCAGCCTTGGTATGAATGTGTTCTTCTTGATGTTTATAAGCATCCAGGCGGTGTGTGGAAATGTACTTCAGGAAAAAATAAGAATGAGGCAGGCACGCTATATATGGTTCCTGATGTGACTTCTTATTGGGTGGGCTAATAATCGGAAAATGAGGCGACCATGTTGAAATTATTGATTTATATATATGTTTTAACACTAACCATAATTAACTCAAGCCATGCAAGTGATTCTAGGTTTGTAAAAATAGATTTAGGCGACAAGGTTATTACTGAATCCGTACTTAAAAGATTAGAGGGTACAAGTATTACTTTTGTTTACAAGAATAGTAATATTCTACTCGTTGAAACAGAGGATATGCCAATTTTTCAAGGTGTTTATAACGAAAGTATTCAGGAAATACTGCCTCCTGAAAGAACACAAGTTATCAATTTAAACTTGCTAGAAAAATACAAAGATCGACTAACCAAAGAGGGAATAGCATTTCGTCAGCTAGAAGTTGAAGGCCAGATCTATTTATTGCTAGATAGAGGCGAAGATTTCATGCAATCGCATATAATCAAGTATGAGTTATACGAAAGTAGGTGAGCTTCAAAATCGTACAAATGTAATTGCTTAGAAGTCTTACCAATTTCAATATTTTTTAGAGATTTTTGCAACATGACGATTAAACGTAAAGATGTACTCATAAAGTAATTGCTAAGTAGTAATGGCATGACGTTGGTAATATATAACTTAAATGAAGTCTATAAATCATAAGGTAGGGCTAGTGAATCTTCTAATACGATTTTCGAACCCCATCTTTCATTGTGATTATACTTAAATGAAATAGATGCAAAGTGTTAAGTAAGAATTAAAAGGCGCATTGATATGCACAAAGTAGTAAGAGATTTATGGTTGAAGAGCGTTGGTAGTATTGGTGCTCTCTTATTGATGGTTTCAATTTCGGTTCAGGCTGAGGATTCAGTCTGTGCTGTGGTGAAAATCGAAATCTTACAGGAGCTGACTCTTGAGCGCCAGGGGTTTGAGGCTGAGCTTAAGATCTCGAATGTTCTCGACGATAAGTCGATTGATAATATTGACGTTGATGTCTGGTTTAAGGATGAGAATCAGGAGGATGTTTTAGCGTCTTCTGATCCGAACAATACTGATGCCAAGTTTTTTATTCGTGTGCAGTCGATGGATAATATTCTCGATGTTAATGGTGCTGGTTATATCCAAGCTGGCGATGAAGCAGTTATTCGTTGGTTGATTATTCCATCTCCTGGTGCTTCGAATGGGCGTGAGCAGGGTACTTTGTATTTTGTCGGTGCTGATTTTAATTACACCTTAGACGGTGAAGCTGACACCATTAAAGTTGCGCCCGATAATATCTTTGTTAAGCCAATGCCGTTGCTGACTCTGGATTATTTCTTGCCGCGTGATGTTATTGGTGACGACCCTTTTACCGATGAAGTTGAGGCTCCGGAACCATTTAGTTTGGGCGTGCGTGTTCAGAACAATGGGAACGGTACTGCTAAGTCTTTAAAAATCGATTCTGCTCAACCTAAGATCGTTGAAAACAAGCAAGGTCTTTTAATCAATTTTGAATTGTTATCCAGTTATGTTCAGGACGAGCCTGTAGATAACAGCCTGCTTTTGAACTTTGGTGATATTGAATCTAATCAATCTAAAGTAGGCCGCTGGCAGATGGAGGTGTCCCTTTCCGGTAAGTTTACCGAGTTTGGTGCTACCTATACCCATGCTAGCGAATTGGGCGGCGAACTAACCTCGTTACTGGAAGCGACCAATACTCACTTTTTGATTCATGATGTGCTGGTTGATCTTCCCGGTCGCGATAACGTTCGTGATTTCCTTGCCGAAGACTTGGAAGGCCCTATGGTCTATGAGTCTGACGGTGGTACTTTTAATGTTATTGATAAATCAGAAAACTCTGGCTTTAGTTACGTTAAAGAAGTCGGTGAATATTCTCAGTACAAGCTAACAGTACCTGCTACTCCCAACCTGTTTTATTCAAAAGTGACTGATCCTTTTAATGGGCAAAAAGATATTGCTTTTGTAACACGCTCTGATGGCAAGTCTATTAAATCAGCCAATGCCTGGCTTTCTAAAAAGCAGGATAGCGTGACCCATGACTGGTCATATTTTATTAACCTGTTTGATGCTAATGGCACCGATAGCTATTTATTCCACTTTAAAGAAAGAGTCATTCCGCCAAGAGCGCCTGTGATTCAGTTCATTCCTCAGCGTGTTACCCATGAAGGCGCCAGCATTGGCTTTACGGTCGATGCTTCAGATCCTGATGGTGACGCTGTGTCTTTATCTGCATCGGGTCTGCCGGGCGGTGCTAGCTTTGCTGATAATGGTGATGGCTCAGGTACTTTTAACTGGTCTATCTCGATAGGACAGGCTGGGGTTTATTCGATCACTTATAGTGCTACTGACGGTACGCACGTTACCACCAGAACCGCCAGTATTGTCGTCAATCCACATGATGATATTGATGGTGATGGCCTGAATGACGACTGGGAAATGGAGCATTTTGGCACCTTGGATTATGACGGTTATGGCGACTTCGATGGTGACGGTATCAGTAACCAGGATGAGCATGACAATGGTACTAATCCGACTATCCCTGATGGACCCACCAAGCCAACTATTATTTCGCCACAGCTGGATGGTGAAACAGATAGTCTGGAGGTAGAGTTAACAGTCGATAATGGCGTTTATGATGGACCACACGACATCGTTTATCAGTTTGAAGTCTATGCTGATGAAGCCATGACACAGAAAGTGGCGTTCTATAACGCTGTGCCGCAAGACGACAGTGGCTTAACTTCATGGGAGCCTGAGCTGGCTTTAGAAGACAACAGCAGCTATTACTGGCGTGTTAGAGCTTACGATAGTTTTACCTATAGTGAGTGGGTCAATGGCTTCTTCTTTGTAAACACGGTGAATGATTTACCGTCTAAGCCAAATCTTTCTTCACCTGCAAATGGTGCTGAGCTTGAGGATACGGTATCCACGGTTTCTATTACCAATAGTACCGATATTGATAACGATACCCTCTACTATGAGTTTGCACTCTATGCTGATTCAGACATGCTCGACTTGATTGCTGAGTCCGGTGTTATGAATCAGGGGGCCGACGGCGCTACAAGCTGGACATTTGATCAGTTCTTGATTGATCAGAAAACCTATTACTGGCAAGTGAAAGTGACCGATGAGCATAATGACTTTGTTTATTCGGATGTGTTCTCATTTGTCTGGACCATTAGTAATCAGGCTCCGCCAGCACCAATTATTGTGAGCCCAGAGTTAGACGCAGAAACTACCTCAACAACACCAACGTTAGAGGTGAGTAACGTTACTGATCCGAATAATGACGTGGTTTCTTATAAGATCGAGCTGGACAAGGTTAATACATTTGATAGCGAAGCATTGCAGAGTTTCTTGTTTGAAATCGACCTGCAAAAGGTCAGTCAAACTCAGCAAGTTTCAGAGCTACTAGATAATCAGACCTATTACTGGAGAGTGAAAGCCATTGATTCCTACGGTGCTGAAAGCGCCTGGGTTAGCTCTAGTTTCTTTGTCAATACAGAGAATGATGCGCCAAGCTTGCCTAGCGTTAAAAACCCGGGTAATGAAGCATGGGTTGATACCTTAACTCCAAACTTGCAGTTGAATGCATCAACGGATGTTGATGGCGATCCGGTGCGTTACGAGTTCGAAGTCTATTTAGATTCAGGCCTAAACAACTTAGTGCAAACTTATGCAGTCGAATCACCAGAAGTGATGCTTGAAAGCCTCAGTGATAACCGTTGGTATTACTGGAGAGCAAGAGCAATAGACAATGAAGATCTCGATAGCGGTTGGATAGAGCCCCATCAGTTCTTCGTCAATGATAACAACTTTGATGATCCTCCGACTTTGACTTGGGTTAAGCCGATGCAAGCAATAAAAGCCACACCGAATACTGATATTGAGCTTGTCTGGGAAGACTCTGATCCTGATAGCTCAGCGGTTATTGATTTGTATTACTCACGCTATGAAGCCGGCACCAGCCCTGTTTATATCGCCGAGGGAATAGAAGAAGATAATGATAGCTCAGCAGATCGTTTTGTCTGGAATATCGGTGAGCTAGAGTATGGCGTTTATCATCTGTTTGCTGAAATTAGAGATGGAGCCTCGACCATTACTGTTAAAGCTCCAGTGACTGTCGAAGCCATTCCAGAGCCAGTTATTCCTGGCAATATCATTGTTGAATCAGACCCACTGGTTAAGCTTTACGAGTCAGTTGTCAATCCTGCGACCGAATCAATAAGCCTGCGTCTCGATAAGGCTCCAGAAGCTGATGTTATCGTTCCGATTGTTAATCCTGTACCCGACAGGTTGCATCTAAGTACGCAACAGCTGATTTTCAATGCCGACAATTGGAATACCCCTCAGCAAGTTATATTAACTCCTAAAAATAACTGTTTTGTTGATGAGCATGTTAATTTTGACCTTAATATCGCCGCAGCTGTCAGTGAAGATGAAGCCTTCAGTGGTGTTACAGGCAGAGACGTCAAGGCGCAAGTGTTTAATGATGATGTGCCCATAACCTCTAGAAGCGGCTCGGTAACGCATGAGTTTGTAATGTGTGGACTGGAAGAATCATTTTCCATAAGCGTGTTTGGTTTGTCTTTCCACACCTATAACGTGTACCTTTCAAACTTAACTAGTTTCAAAGGACGGAGAGGATTTAAAATTGACGGTTACAATAACCCAGTTATTGCTGGCAATGGTTCTATTAAAACTCAGCAATCGGGTATAGATGAAATTTATAAAGGAAAGGGAATCTTTTTCTTAGGCTTTTCAGGCAAACCGGATAATGAGTGGGTTAATCCAGCTTGGTATAAGCTAAAATTACGTGGAAATAACTTTAGGCGGTTTTAAGGATTATGGCATTACGAACAATCATCATAAGTGGTATTTTGTTGGGATTAATTAGCCCTGCTTTCTCTTCAGATTTCTTCAAAGCTGAACTAGAAGTTTGTTCAATTGATGATGAGGAGTACATCCATTCTCTAAGCGCAACCAAATTTAGAGAGCGTAAACAAAGCTATTATATGAATCTTAATGAAGCTGTTGTTGAGTACCAGAAAGATAAACTGGTCGTTATTGATGTCAGACCTGATTATGAATACAAGTCGTATCGTATTCCGAAGTCTTTAAATATGACTTCTGGTTTGATAAAGCGAAAAGGATTCTTAAAAAATAAGAATATATTGTTAGTCAATGACGGTATTCGATACACGGCTTTAGAAATGGTGGTTGATGAGTTACTTGCAAGTGGCTTTAAAAAAGTATCAATTCTTGATGGTGGCGTTAAATTGTGGGCGCGTAAAACAAGCTACGTCGATGGTCAGATAGGGCTGGCACGATCAATACCGACAATATCGGTTAAAAACTTCCTCGCTGAATCGAGGCTAGGCTCCTGGCTAGTGGTGGATGTCGGAAGCGAGCCAAGCTTTAAGGAAGACATCAACGGTAAAGTGATTCATTTGCCCTTGGATGAGTCATTTAATCTTAATTTAAGCAATTTATTGCAACAAAATACTAACTCTTTAAAGCGTGTTCTTTTTGCCAGCAATGATGCGGGTATGATGGAGGCGTTGAATAAAAAACTCAATCTCATTACGCTTGATAATTATTTTGTATTAAACCAAGCAATTCCTGCTATTGAACTATATAAGAAGGAAAGTCTGATCGCATTTCAGAAACGTAATAAGAAGGCCAGAGAAGAATGTCAGTAGCTAATAAAGTAGGGCAGTCTAAAATTCTTGTTGCTGCTGCAGTACTAATTCTCTTAGCTGCTGTACTTTTTTTCGTTTATAAGAATAGTGAAACAGTACCTTTTGTGAAGGAAGACTCTTACCCAGTCACAAAACATTTTAAATGGCGTTACAAACTGGTAAATGAGTCTTCAGAGACTTTGCAATCCACAAGGTTTAAAGTTGCTGCGCCGTCCTCGCTACTGGCCAATCAAAAGTTAGTAGAACTCCAGGCCAGTTTGCCCTATGAAAAAGAGACGGATGAGTGGGGTAATACCAACTTGGTATTTACACTTGATAACATTGCTCCCTACGCAACAACTTATATTGACGTTAAAGCCCAACTTAACTTTGCCGTTAAGCCGCAAGCATTTACCGATGAACTGGCTGGTATTTACCTTCAGCCATCCTATCGTATTGAGTCCGATCATGCGGATGTGATTGGTTTAGCGCAGAGCTTGAGCAAAGCTGACAAAATTGAGACCCTTAAATCTCAATATAACTGGATTAAAGATAACCTCGAATATTCTGGTTACGTCAAAGAAGATATGGGCGCCTTGTATGCGGTAGAGCATAAGAAGGGCGATTGTACTGAGTATTCCTACTTAATGGCAGCACTAGCAAGAGCTTCAGATATTCCGGCAAGAGTCATGGGCGGTTATGTGTATGCTGAAAATAGTGTTGTGAAATCAATGGATTACCACAACTGGACTGAAGTTTGGCTAGATGGGCGTTGGTACATTATTGACCCACAAAAAGAACGATTTATGACAAATTATCAGGATTACCTGGCTGTGAAAGTGATTCCTCTGGTCAATACAACTAAATCCAACTCACATCAAATCACCATTAGTGAAGAAGCTCTGAAAGTGACGTTATAAGCTTGCAATCGCTGCTCTTTATGTAGGTCAGCAATGGAACCTGGGGATCATAAAATGAATAAATGGGTCATTATCATCAGTTTGGTTGTTGGGATACTTCTGGTAAAACATTGCTCTGGTCCAGAACTTGATGTGAATCAGCTCAACAATAGCGATGTGGTTTTGTATTCTGCGGAGTGGTGCGGTGTTTGTGATAGGACGCGAAGCTACTTTGATAAAAACAATATCGATTATGTTGAACATGACATTGAAAAGTCTACTATTGGGCGGCAGCAATATAATGCCATCAAGCCTCGAAACGTTATTCCCATTGTTGTGATTAAAGGGGAGTTAATCATGGGGTACAGTGAGCAAAAGATGCGAAGAGCTCTACTCAGTCAATAAATCACTTCATACAATGAAATCCAAGCGTTACATCCTGATAGACCTCTGGTGCGTCAAGGCCCACCCCACATCTGATTACCAACTCCTTTACTAATTCCTGAAGCCATTATTACCAAGGAATATTCTTCAGATATATCAAGAATAGACAAACTGTCAGAGATTGTTACAATCGAAGAAGGGCATAGCGGATTGATAACAATGATGCAGTTAAAAATAAGCACTATTCGAACGATGTTGCTGCCAATAATCTTGGGCTTGATTCTGTTTGGCGGACTTTCTAATAATGCACTGTCTGCTGAAGACCAAGACCAAGAGCTAGATCAGGCTGGAAAAGAGATTACTCTTGAAGAACTGCAACAACTGGATTCTTTCCCCGAGTTCTTTGAGCAAATGTCGCCCGAGGCGCGGCTTGATTGGCTAAATTCTCAAGTTAAACAAGCCACTACTCCTGCTCAACATTATAACTTCCAAAGAGCTTTGGCGTTTGAGCATTTTTTTAATTATAGGAACTCTGAAGCTCAAGATATTTGCCAAGCAACTCCCCCTCTATCATTCGATCTTCGCTACCGTTTTGCCTGTATCCAGGCAAGCGATGTAAGTTACGAGAAGCGAATCGAAAGATTCTTTAATCTATACCAGTCTGCTATCGAAGCTGATGATAAGACTATGGCGGCACAGGTTTTGACTTCTATGGGCTGGTACCAGTCAGGAAAGGGTGATATTGCGGCAGCTTTTAAAAGTTACGAAGAAGCTTTATCAATGGGCGAGAGTCTTGAGTTTTTTGCGCTTAATGATGCGATGGTCAATACCGCCAGCTTGTATATTATTCATGGGGATAAAGAGTATATTCGAAAAGGTATTGAGTTACACAAGCAGTCAATTGAGAGAATAAAGAAACGAGCAGAAGAAGATCCTGAATTTGCTGAAACGTCGCGCGCAGCGATGATAATCCCACAGTTTAATATTGGGATAGCTTATGCTCTGCATACCTTTGAGTATGAAAAAGCTTTGCAATGGTTTGACATCGTAAACAACAGCGATACTGAAATCCCCCATCTAAGATTATCATCAATACTTTTCTCAGCCTTGTCTGCGGTTGAACTCGGGCGTACTCAGCAAGCAGAGCAGTATTTAGCGCGCTCTTACGATGAACCCGTTGTTAATAATACAGAGTTTTCCTATCTATATTGTTATAGGGAGCTGGTTAAATTTAAACTGGGTAAAGAGGCGGATATGGATGTCTGTCTGCCGTTACATGATAATGTACCGCTAGAGGTTAAAATTGACGTTTATAAACGCATATCAGACTTAGATGATGCGGCGATCAAGTATGCGGGTATGGAGCAGTTTTATAAGTTGTTCGAAGAAAAATTGGAAAGTCAGTTAAAACAGAGCTCCACATCAGTTGCATCTACTGCTGAGCTTCATCGCGTACAACAAGAATCAAGACTCAGAAATGAATTGCTGGAAAAAGAGATAGCACTAAAAACTGCCGAGCAAGAGAAGAAAGAAGGTCAGGTCCGGTTTATGATCGCTGCTTCATTAGTCTTGCTGTTGCTTGTGCTGATTACAATTATTCGGCTCAATCAAAAAAGACGTATGGCTGAACAGTTCGAACAGTTGAGTGTTATGGATGTTCTGACTGGGTTAAAGAATCGTCGCTTCCTGGAACAGAATATCGGTCGTGAAATGAGCTACATCAAGCGTTCACAGGCCAACCAGAATGACCACGTCTTGGGTATTTATTTGCTGGATATTGATCACTTTAAGAATGTTAATGATTCGTATGGGCATGAAGCAGGAGATCAGACGTTAATTGAATTTACGAAACGAATAAATGAAACCATTCGTGATACGGATCTTTTTGTGCGCTGGGGCGGTGAGGAGTTTTTGCTAGTTGCTCGTCTGGATAATAGAGATGGCTTGCATTTATTGGCAGAGCGAATTAACCAAGCAGTAAAACAAGAGCCATATCAGGTGGGTGAAAACCAATTTATTGATTTAACCTGTACCGTTGGTGCAGTTGTGTATCCATGTACAGAAAATACTAAGAAAGAGATTTCGTGGAACAAGCTGGTTCAACTTGCCGATTTGGCACTTTATTATGGCAAGGAAAAGCAACGTGACTGTTGGGTGTGTATTGAGAAAATT
Organism: Kangiella sp.; assembly: GCA_048266925.1. GTDB lineage: Bacteria > Pseudomonadota > Gammaproteobacteria > Enterobacterales > Kangiellaceae > Kangiella. The sequence goes on from JBLWYL010000001.1 coordinate 20,324, forward strand.
TCAAACTATAAAAGTAGAAATACTGTTCTTGAGCTTGGCTTTGAAGAGTCTCTAAAACAAGGCTTGCTTACTTTCAGCACTTCAATTTCAAAGTCTTAATAAGTAAGTTGAAACCACTCAAGAGTGTTAGCCCGTGGTGTCAATCTTTGCGGCTAACACTCTTTGTATTCTTTGCTTATTCTCATTGCTTATCTTAGCCCTAGCTTATTAACCTAACTGACTCCTTTTTCTTTCTGTGCCAGTTTTTGAAACTGTTCTTTTTGCGCGCCGGCCGGAACAGGGCGCTCACCTTTGGGGTCCTCTGTATCCATCACTAAAGAGATGATTTGAGTTCCTTCCTTAATGTTTTTGCCTTCGGTTTCGGATGAGAAAACTTTCATCGTGTCATTTTTGTCAATCATAAACAGAGCAACGAAGTTTTGGTTATCGTTTTGATATTGCTCGTAACTGTAACTTTCAGTGATGCTGGTGATTTTGATTTTAGCATTCTTTGCGATCATGCTGGCGAGCTGTCCATAAGTAACAGATTCACCAAATAACCAGGGTGATTGCCAATACTCATCTTTATCCTGACGATCATTTTTGCTGACGTCTTTGTTTGCACGTAAGCGATAGATGTTTTGTTTTCCGAATGTGTGTCTGAAGTTGAGTTCACTTAAACTATTCAGTTCCTGATCCATGCTCATGGCGAATACATGACCATATCCAATCAGGTCAAGGCTTCTATCCGCATGTTCCGAAATGGGGTTGCCGAAGTAAACGTGAATACCTTCCATGCGCGCTTTAGAGATGTTGGTGTAGTTATTGTGTGCCATTAATACATCGATATCATGATCTTTAAGAGCTTTGGCCACGGTAAGTGCCACTGGGTTACTGCCAATGATCAGTACACCATTATTCGAAGGCTCTCGTACATCCAGCAAATTGCCTATGGACGCTGCGCTTAAACTTTGTATGACGACGGTACCAATGATCACTATGAAAACTAGCGGCACAAGGTATTCAACGCCAGCAAGTCCGGAGTCTTCGAGACGGATGGCGAACAAGGATGAGATAGCCGCAGCAACAATACCACGCGGGCCAATCCAACTTATCATAAGCTTTTCATTGGTCTTGAGTTTCGAGCCGATACTCGAAGCCCACACACTAACCGGGCGCGCAACTAACATGATAATCGCGAGCAGGATCAAGCCGTTGTAGCCGATCTTCTGGACGCTTGCTAAATCCAGCCTAGCAGCCAGCACAATAAAGAGCACCGAGATCAGAAGTATTGAGAGAGACTCTTTAAAGTCGAGAATGTCGTCTTTGGGGAATTTCGGCCAGTTAGCAAGCGCTACACCAAGAACGGTAACAGTTAATAAACCTGATTCATGCTCAATGTAATTAGAAATTGAGAAAACAAGTAGTACGAATGCGAGTGTGAACACATTACTCAAATACTCAGGTATCCAGTGCTTTTTCATCAACAATGCTAGAATAGCGGCACTGACAAAACCTATTACCGAGCCGATCAGCAGAATCTTACCAAAAAGTAATAAAGCACCTTCACCAGAGCCGCCTGAGATAATGTAGTTATAGACTAGAACTACCGCGATTGCGCCAATTGGATCGATGATGATGCCTTCCCAGCGCAGTACATTGCTGATGCTTCGGTTGGCTCTTAAATTACGCAGAATCGGCGTAATAACCGTTGGTCCGGTAACGCACACCAGAGCACCAAACAGCAAGGCAATTAACGGATGCATATCGAACAGGTAGTAGGCCGCCAGACCTGCGATGGCGATAGTAATCAGAACGCCGACTGATACGAGCATTTGCACCACGCGGCCATGACGTTTAACCTCGTGGAATTCCAGCGTTAAAGAACCTTCAAAAAGAATGACCGCAACACCAAGTGATATGAAGGGGAACAATAAATCGCCTAAGGCCTGGTCTGGGTTAAACCAGCCAAGCACGGGGCCTATGATAATGCCGATCAACAATAGGAACAGGATCGAGGGCTGCTTTAAATACCATGCTAACCATTGCGCGCCGATCCCGATGGCCAATACCGCGGACAAAGTTAATGCTAAATCTAGTGTCATAAAATTCCCGTTGTGATCCGTTACCAGCCTTATTGTTATGAGAGCTCATTGTCTTGTGCTTAGACTGATAAATCAACCGCTTAGCCTTCAGTTTTGGTAAACGGGTAGTATAGGGGAGGTAGTGTCAAAGTTTTGTGGAGAAGAGTTTTGTGTAGAAGAGGGACTAACGAATGCTAATTAATGCTCTCGGCTGCTGGTAGCGTGAATATGATGCGTTTGCTGGATATAACTTCTCATATCAAAACCCATGGCACCATCTGCTAATGGACGCTTGATTGAGTAGCGCATGCCTGATTTGTCTGAGGGTAATTTACTCAAGTCGATAATCAGAGATTTGCGCAGCTTGCCTTCGCTGTCTCGCACCAACTCAACTTTCGGCTTTAGCTTTTTCTCTGGATGCGTGGAAATCACAATACCGACTTCACCGTTGCTCATTTCAACAAGAGTACCTGGAGGATAAATACCGAGCATACGAATAAAGGCTTCGACCAGCTCACCATCGAACTGCTTGTTGCGCTGATTGAATAACTCTTTTAGTGCATCACGGGCAGAACGGCTACGACTGTAGCAAGTGTCGCTGGTGATAGTGTCATAAGCATCAACAATGCTGACAATACGGCAATACAGGCTGATCTGCTCAGGCGGTAAACTAGGGTAACCAGTGCCATCGATATGGGCATGGTGGTTTTTAATCACATCCTTGATGGTTCTGTTTATCGATGGATCAGCATTGACCAATTCATAGCCGAGGATGGTGTGCTTTTGCATCACACGCATTTCAATATCCGTTAACAAACCATGCTTATCGACGATATCTTCGGGGATTTGAGTTTTGCCCAGGTCATGCAGCATGCCGCATAAGCCCAACAACTCTAATTGCTCCTCATCAAGCTTCAGGTATTTGCCAAGTGCCATGGCAAGAATGGAAACTCTGACGCTATGTTCGGCGTTAAACTCGCTTTTATCTTTAATACGAGTTAACCAGAAGAGGGCATTCGCATTCGACATAATGCTGATCATACAATTTTGAATTACGCGGCGAGTATGTTCGATATCAATCTTCATACCCATTTTGGCCAATTCAAATAAATTCATTGCTTCTTCGCGTGCAGCTTCATAAGTACCCTGGGCACGCTTTAGCTCATGGTGTAATGGAGTGTTTTCGGGAAGCGGAGCGGTTTTAGCTTTTGCCTTGAGCTTGTCTTTCTGTAACGACCAGAACTGCTCATCGACTTCGATATAAACGTATTTGCAGTATTCTTTGAGGGTTTTGAGTTCAAGCTCGCGCTTAATCATGAACTTTTGGAACATCAAAGGCACATCAAGCCAAGGCCGGTCGAGTTCTACGACATACATGCCTAGCTGTAATGAGTCAGCCGGAATTTTTACCTTAAGTGACATAAGTGCCCTGTGATGCGAGTCTTACCCCAAACGAGAACCAAAAGGCTCATAATTGGTTAACTCTATCACATTTATACAAAAGGTCTATAAATTTTGTATAAAATGCTGACGATTTTATAGCTGATAGCTATCCTGTATCAGGATTTCTATTCTGATAGTTTTTCTGCTGCCTGATGGGTGTATAAGTAATATCTGGGTACACTTTATTCGTTGATTCGGCTGACTAATACTGGTAATTTCCACTGCACAAAAATCTATCTAAAAGACATTAAGCATGAAAGACAGGGTTAGCGCACTGGTCCAGCATAAATGGTTTGAGCGGATCATTATTTCAGTCATTGTGTTAAGCGGTGTTTTGATCGGTATCGAAACCAGTCGAAATCTCTCGCAGGCCCAATTGGGCTGGGTTGAAACCGCTCATGCGATCATCCTGGGCATCTTTGTGATTGAAGTCATTTTAAAGCTTTTTGCCTGTGCGCCGGACGTAAAAAAGTACTTTAAAGACGGCTGGAATGTCTTTGATTTTACGATTGTTGTCGTTGCCTTGATTCCTATGACTGGCCAGTTTGCGGTGATTGGTCGTTTACTACGCCTGTTGCGTGTCGCCCGCCTGATTTCAGTCTTGCCGGAACTGCGACTTATCGTAACCACCTTGATTAGAACCGTCCCATCCATGTTCCATGTCGTCATACTGATGTTGGTGCTGTTTTATATCTATGCCGTGGCAGGCTTTAATTTATTCCACGAGAATAACCCTCAATATTGGGGTGATCTGGGCACCTCAATGCTGACCCTGTTCCGAATCGTGACCTTGGAAAGCTGGACACAGATTATGTATATCGATCTGGAGTACCACAGCTGGGCTTGGCTGTTTTACGTCAGCTTTATCGTGATGGGCACCTTTATTATCATTAACCTATTCATTGCTCTGGTATTGAATAATTTGGATGAGGTCAAAGAGCAAAAGAAAGCGCTAGAGCGCAGTCAAAATACGGAAGCTCATATTTTGAACAATATCGTTCTTATTCGTAAGCAACTGCAAGAAATCGAAAAGGAAATGCATGAAAAACAATAGGTTAGCTCTGATACTTTTTGATACTGGCAACTCATAACAAAATCGAGGATAATTGCGCCCAATTTTGTTTCGGACAACATTTGGTCGCGGAGACTTCTATTGTGTCAACAGACTATCGCCAACTCGTAGACTCGCTAACGCCTGACATCATTGAGCGCTTCACAGAAGCGGTCGAAACGGGCAAGTGGCCTGATGGCAGTGCAGTATCAGAAGCGCAACGCGAGAACTGCATGCAGGCAATTATGTTGTATAACGCACGCCATAACGCCAGCGATGAGCCTTTCACTATTTCAGCGCAAGGCGAAATCCAGACCGGCAAAAAAATGCGTAATGATTTTGAAGGCCAGTCTACTAACGACAGACTCCGCCAACAAGGCCATTTAATTGACTCCAAAACAATCGACAACCCTGACGAATAACAATCATTCCAGTCAGCTTTCATCTCTTAAAATTACAGCAAAATAGGGTAGTTATGCTTAAAACGATTATTCGAAAAGAACATAAGAATAAATGGGAAAAACGAGCCCCGTTAACACCAGAAGCCGTTAAGACTTTAACCGAACAAGGCTTCGCCATAGAATTAGAACCCTGCAATATCCGCATTTTTTCAGACCAAGAATACCAAGCCGCCGGCGCCATTTATCCTTCCTCTCCAGACCAAGCAGAATTTGTACTAGGCATTAAAGAACCACCCGTTGACTCAATTAAACACGGCCAGGTGCACTTAGCCTTTTCGCACACCATCAAGGGCCAGGAATACAATATGCCTTTGTTGCAAAAGTTTCTCGACGAAGAAGCAACGCTGTTGGATTACGAACCGATTGTTGATCCTGCAACCGGGCAAAGAACTATCGCCTTCGGTCGCTATGCCGGAATTGCCGGTGCTGTGGACAGTTTTGCCGTTCTAGGCGAAAAGCTGGCACAAAAAGATTTAGCGACACCTTTGTCGAACTTAAAAATGACCCATGCCTACGGCACGGTTGAAAACCTCAAACAATCGCTTGAGCAATTTGATTTATCACAAGGCGAACCGATTCGCGCGTTAGTCGTCGGCACCGGTAAAGTGGGCAAAGGCTCAATCGAAGTGTGTGAATGGTTAGGACTGCCGAAAGTCAGCGCCAAAGATTTCCTGGCGGGCAACTTACCAGAAGGCAGCTTTTATGCCGTATTAAGCAGCCGTCACATCAACCGCCGCAAAGACGGTGGTGATTTCAGCATGACAGAATTCGTCGAGAAAGGTGCAGAGCTGTACGAAAGCAGCTTCAATCAAGTGCTCGGCAAATTCAACATCCTGCTGCAAACCCCATACTGGGAAGAGATGTACCCGAAACACCTGACTAAAAAACGCATGCAGCAAAACAAAGACAAGATGCCATTAGTCATCGGCGACATCAGCTGTGACATCAACGGCAGCCTCGAATGCACAACCAAAGCATCCGACAGTGACACCCCAGCCTTCACCTACAATATTGATACAGGCGAAAGCGTAGATGGCATCAGCTGGAACGGCGTTACCGTCATGTCCATCGACAATCTGCCATGCGAATTGCCTATCGACGCTTCCAATGATTTCTCGAAAGCCTTAACCACCTACGCGCCACAAATCATGACAATGGATTTAAGCAAGCCCTTTGCTGAATGTGGTTTGCCGAAAGACCTTGCAGATGCGGTGATTGTCTATAAAGGTCAGCTGACGCCAAATTACGAATATTTGAAAGAGTATTTGTAGGGATTGGTATCAACTCTCTTGTAGGGGCGAGCTGCGCTCGCCCGACTGGATTCCGGCTCGTAGGCCGGAATGACTAGCAGAAGGAATAGCGCCAACCCTAGTGTCTTGTCATCCTGATGAAAATCAGGCGACCGAAGGGAATCCCTTTAGGGAATCTGCTCTTCGCTCTTAGATTGTTTTCCCCAAATACAAAAAGGGCAGGCACACAGGCCTGCCCTTACCAAAAACGATTCCAATCACTCCGGTACCGTCAATTCACCCCGTAAATTCGTCATCATCTTCTCGCGAATACTCTTTCTGTCCATGCCGCGGCTAAACAAATAATACAACTTGGCCAGTGCCGCTTCGGTGGTCATGTCGTACCCGGAAATCACACCCGCATCCATCAATACCTTGCCCGTTTCGTAGGTCGCCATATTGACACTGCCTTTCAGGCACTGGGTGCAGTTAACGATAACTTGACCCTTGTCGCAGGCTTCGCGAATAGCTTCCATCAATGCCTGGTTCTTAATCGGTGCATTGCCGGATCCATAAGACTGCAACACAACGCCATCGAGTGGCTGGCTTAAAAAGCCCTTAACCAGATCCGCAGAAATGCCCGGAAATAAAGTCAGGATCGCAATCTTCGGTGAACTGAACTTTTGCACATTCAATTCAGGCTTGTTCTGTTTAAAGACTAAATGCTCGCGTACCTTGATGGTGCTGCCAATGCTGGCCAGTGGCGGCATATTCGGCGAAGAAAACGCCGCGAAGCCATCAGCATCGGTTTTGATACAACGATTGCCGCGATGTAAATGATCATGGAAAAACAGACAGACTTCAGGAATAGGGTGGTTAGCCGCCAGATAGACTGCATTAATCAGGTTATCGCGCGCGTCAGTGCGCAACTGCGTTAACGGGATCTGCGACCCGGTCAGAATCACCGGCTTCTGCAAACCTTCGAGCATGAAAGACAGGGCCGACGCCGTGTACGCCATAGTATCGGTACCATGTAACACCACAAAACCATCGTAATTGTCGTAATTATCCTGAATATCCTGCGCAATCAGATACCAGTCTTCCGGCGTCATATTGGCCGAATCAATAGGCTCCGCGTAATCACGAATCGTAATCTCCGGCATATCCGGATGCTTAAACTCATGGAAGCTCGCCAGAGTATTCTCCAGAAAACCCTCCTGCGGCACAAAACCCTGATCACTCGGCTTCATCCCAATGGTACCGCCAGTATAAGCGATATAGACTTTTTTCTTTTTCATCGGTTGCTCGGACATAAAGGCTCGATAGTATCGGCTATTCAACAAGTTGGCAGAAGTATAACTTTTATTGGAGGGATAAAGAAGATGTGTCGGAAGGAGGGGTATATTGGTGCATTAGAAAGATTAAGCAGAGCAAATCAATTGTAAAATCTTTTGACAATTAAATTGCATTATTAGAAAAGCTAATTAGTATGGGTGTTAACTTTTTTCCTTAAAACAACAAGTTGATGAGCTATAACATAATAATAACAATGAAAAACAATATAAGCGGCGCACTCCAATATAAAAGCGACTCTTTAGATTTAGTGCTTCCCGTTGAATATACAGGAGATTATTCACAAGGGTTACTTGTGCTCATCGACGAATTAAATAAACAAGTAGGAAGTGATGTTCAAACAATAAAATCACAAGTCTTAAAAGATTTACAGCAGTGGTCGAAAGCAACTGATCAAAAGTTAAGCTGGTGAAACAGCTTATGGATGAAAGGGTTAGAATCCATTTAATGTACTCTGACCCCATTACTTATACACTATTTGTCCAAATATACAGTTGCTATAGCTGTCGGTTTGTTTGATGGTGCACTTAATTACCTATGGGATGAAACGGTCAGGGCCTTTAGAAGGCTAATTATAGCTTTTGATCTTCAATATTTTTATTCAATAGCAGAGAAAATCAGCTCTCGATACAAAAACCTATCGAAAGAAGAAGATATTGACCAAGTAAGTGAGCACGATTTGTTGGAGGCATGCAGACGAATCGGCCTTCTTTCGGATGTAAATTATCAACGGCTTGAGCATGTAAACTACATGCGCAATCATGCAAGCGCCGCGCATCCAAATGATAATGATATCGATGGCCATGAAATGCTTGGGTGGCTTAGCGTCTGTCTAAAACACGCTATTACTGCATCTCCAGACCATTCTTTGATTCAAGTAAAGCAGTTATTAAACAACATTAGAACCACGGTAATCCCCAATTCTGATTACGCAATTATTGGGGCTGATTTTGTAAAGCAACCAATTGAAAGAATTGATGATTTTCTGTGGTCCGTCTTTGGTTTGTATACTGGAGAAAAGACAACATCTGAGACAAAGCAAAATATTGCTGGGATTGCACCATATATTTGGAGTGCGGCAACGGAAGATAGAAAGTACGAAATAGGCGCTAAGTTCGGTGTTTTCCGTAAAAATGGAGAGGTTACGAGAAAAGATGCCTGCCAGGACTTTCTTCAGAATGTCAACGGTTTAAATTATAAGGATGAAGATAGTCTTGCTGGTGAAATTATTGAGAAACTAGAGAATCTTAATCGCGCACACTTTGGATCAAATAACTTTTACAATGAATATCCACATGCAAAAGCACTGGATGATTCATTGCCGCCTAATGGGTTGGTTCCTAGAGCCTCACGAGCCATGTGGGTTAAGGTTTTATCTATTTGTTTTGTTGGTAATGGTTACGGTTATCGAGAGGGGGTAGATGAGTCTGCTTTACCATACTACAAAAAGCATATTAATAATTTCAATGAAGCAGAAATAGTTGAGTTTATAAGATTGTTTGGAGACCCGGAGTTTGCTTCGCCTCTTGCTCGGAGCAAGCCAGATGAACGCAAATTTAATGGGGTCAGAGTACATTATTTTTAATTGAATTATACTCTGAACCCATTGTTTTCCATTCCATTGTTTGAAGTAATTTAATGGGGTCAGAGTACATTATTTTTAATTGAATTATACTCTGAACCCATTGTTTTCCATTCCATTGTTTGAAGTGCATATTTATTACATGTCGCATTTGCTCTGAGCAAAATGCTTCTCAAAAAAGAATTGCAATTGAATTCAACCACATTACTATAAATAAGGCCTGTAGGTCATTGACCTAGGTATTCGAACACTGAAAAAAAGAGATACCAGAACAGGAATGTCCGGTTTAATAGGGTATTAGCCGGAAAACGGATTTCGATAATAAATATATTAAAGTCAACAGGTTATCGGCTCTGTCTGGTAATATAATGTTATGCACCACAATGTCTGGATGCCAAATGATAAGTAAAGGACTTAAAGACGAAGTATTCGTTATTAGGGAGCTAGACCTAATAATTGAGGTTCATGCAATCATCGATTATATAAGCCAACATCCAGAGGAAGTAGATTTATACGAAGCCTCAATAGGAGATATCAAAGGCTTCATTCAATCGGATAAGATTAACTACTCTTCAGTAGAAGAGGTTGGTGAACAAAGAATAATTGAGCCTCTATTGATTATTGAGCTTCACAACGTGGTGCGAGTCATCGATGGAAACCACCGCCTCCTAAAGAGAGAGTTAGATGGCCTATTAAAATGTAGTTTCTACCTTATACCAGCAGAAATACTGGTAAAATTTAGCTCTCCACTTAGTTGTTTTAAAACCGAGAGGCGGTTTAAAAATTGGAAAAAGCAAGTCTTTGGTGGGCAATATGCATAACAAGGCAATTAAACGGAACTCCACTTTAATTAATGGGGTCAGAGTAAATTTTGGCATCTTAAATAATTAATGGGGTCAGAGTAAATTTTGGCATCTTAAATAGACTCTGCCCCCCACTTGATTAAAAAAAAGAAAAAAAGCAAACATCGAAGAAAGAGAAATTAATGGGTCAGAGCACATTAAATACTCTCAAAATATACTCTGACCCCATTGTTTGTAAAATATTCGTTTCAAATGTTTTTTTATAAATTAAGGAATTTATATGTATCACGTTGGTTCTATAGCAATCGGCTTATTGATGGTTCTTGATAATCTATCTATCTTAAATAGAGGAGGTAGACTCAATGTCGATAGTAAAGGGAGTGCTATAGGCTTCACAAAGTTCTCAATGGTCACTCAAATGGGGTGGTTTGGATATTGTATAGTGATGGTAATGAATGGAATCGCTCAGAACTATCTACCTCACGTGTTTATATTTTACGTTGTTCTCTCTTTAGTGCTTTCGTTGTTTTTAAGGAATGGTTCTAACGTTCTTGATTCTATTCCCAAGTGGCTGTCTATTGTATACCTTGTAATATCTTTAGTTTATTTAAGCTATGCATTTATAACTGCGTATAAGTAAAAGCTTTATCAATTCAACTAGTCTATTGTCGGACTAGGTCTTATTAACCTGAGATGCAAATATGAAGAAATTTTTATATGTTCTAATTTTTACTGTTTGTTTTTCTGAGAAAGCTTCAGCGTGTTCAGTGGATGATATATCTATTGATGAAATGATTTCCGAAGCATCACACATTTTTATTGGTTATGTTGTTGAGATCAAATATGTTGATTTTGAAGAATATGTCGTCAATTATTATAACAACAATGATTATCAAAAAGATGAAGAGCCTTTTGTCTATATAGGGGCTATGTACAAATATCGCACAGTGCCCCTGAAGACGTTCAAGTCTACTGGAGTTATCCCACAGGGTTTGTGGGGAGGATACTGCCGAGGAGCCCATGTAAGTGGCGCAAAAAAGTACATCATTATGACTTATGAGTTTCCAGATTCGGATGAATATGGAAGCAAGGCGTGGTCTGCAGACAGCCCTTACTTTAAAGAACTTGAAGAAAGGTTATATGAAGAGTTTAGTCAGTAAAATAGGCAAATTATTGGAGTCTAGAGAGATAGAGATTGTTTAATAAATCCAAAATATACTCTGCCTCCATTGTTCTTAGTGGTAATGAGTAGTGTAAATATGGTTAATGTATTTAAGTGCTTTGGTGTGTTTGTTTTGATGTATGCAAACTTATGTTTGGCTTCACAAATAGACCAGAACGAAATAACCCAACTTAAGCACCGCCAGGTAGTGGAAGCTGCCCTAGTCTGTGGTAAGAAGTACGTCAAGGAAATTGATGATGGTGTATCTGATAAAGAAGTTATAGCGCTTCAACTTGCATCTGTGTGCAACTCGGAGTTTCAACGTCTCAGACAGAATTTCTCTAGCACTCTCAACGATAAACCTAACGCTGCTAATTTGATTGAGCAGACAAAGTCTGATGGATTTAAGGTATTCGTGTTTCTTCCAATCGTTACTGAGTATCGACAGTAATTTACAAAAATGTCTTGGATATGCACGAACTTGCGGAATAAATTAATGGGGTCAGAGCACATTAAATACTCTCAAAATATACTCTGACTTCATTTTATCAACCTAAGTGGGCTTCACCAGAAAAGTCGATTGTTACAATTATTTCCTATACGTAAATACAAGGTGAGCAAGCTTCAATGCTAGTCATAGTCAACAAAGCAAGTCAGTGAGAGATGTTTTTGGTTCGCTGCGTTAGGTGACACTGCGTGCAAATAATGCTAAGAATAGAGATGGAGAGTATTAAACGGTAAAAGGAGATATACCCAATGAGTAGCAGACTAGAAACAGCAATGAAGTTTTTCGACGCATGTGAAACGGGCCAAGGTTGGGATATATGCAAGCACTACTGTCATCCAGGTGCCACTTTTTCCGCTCAAGCCGGTGCACTAGCGGACATTAACAATCTTGAGAGTTATACAGATTGGATGAAGAGTTTATTAACTCCTATTCCAGATGGCCGGTACGAATTAAAGAGTTTTTCTGAAGACAAAGAGCGCCAAACAGTTACCGCTTACGCAGTCTTTCATGGCACACATACAGGCTCCGGCGGTCCCGTAGATCCTACGGGGAATAGAGTTGCGGCTGATTATGTCTATGCTATTGAATTTAATGATGGGCTAATCAAGCATATGACCAAAATATGGAATGACTCGATTAGTTTGCAACAACTTGGTTGGGCATAAAGCACCCCAAGACAGCCGGGCTTCCGCAAGTAGTCATCTTCTCTGCTGTCGCATAAGAGCCGCCAGCTGGCTCAGTGTGGGCGGTTACACAGTAATGTCGCAATAATGACGCTAGATTGTCATATTGATGACGTATCAAAGAATAAGGTTTCTCACGATAATGGTTTAGGCTTTTTAATCGGAGAAAACAATAATGGAAATGAGACTAGACAATACAAAATTAAAAGAACTAAGAGAATCTAAAGCTTGGAGTCAATCCCAAGTTGCAGAGGCAAGCGGTATTAGTTTGAGAACAATTCAGCGCATTGAAAAAACAGGTGTCGCTTCACCAGAATCAGTTAAGTGTCTGTGCGCTACTTTTGGTATTCAAATACATGATCTTTCTGTTGATGAGGATAACCAAAAGGAATTATCGCCTACTTTTTCGGCACTAATAAGACATAAAATATCTAATGTGGCTATAAAGGCCACTCTTATCGCATTTAGCATTGCATTTATCATAGCTTTTATTTTATCGATGTAGCATGAGTGATAAACCCAAAAGATGTGATTTATGGCTTCATTAATCCAAACAAATTACAACTTTTCATCAAAGGAAGCAGGTGGAAACATGAATCCAAGTAAGAATGCACAATATTTTCTATTGATTCTAATTAGCTTACTAAGTTGCGCTAGTGCGGCAAAAGCAGTTGATTTAGGTGGCTCTCACTTTTCTGATTCTTTGATTCAGGTAGGCGAGGGACAGCCTGCAGTGACTGTGTGTGATTTTAATTCTGATGGCAACCAGGATGTTATCGTAGCGAATTACTCAGACAACAATATGATCACCTATCAAGGAGATGGCAAAGGAGGCCTAACTGAAGTTGGACGTTATTTGGTTGGTCAGAATCCGACAGGCATGGCGGTGTCTGATATTAACAACGATGGCCATGTTGATGTGGTCATCGCTAACCATGAAACGTCTTACGTTACATTGTTATTTGGTGATGGAAAGGGAAGTTTCAATAAAGCACCAAACTCACCATTCAATATTGGGGTACATCCACACCCGCATGAGGTTCAGTTAAGTGATCTTGATGGCGATAATTTAGTGGATTTGGTCGTTGATAGCCGTGATAACGAAGGAGTATTGGTACTTAAAGGTTTAGGCAACGGAACTTTCGAAACACCGGGTAAGATTGTTCCTGTCGGTGGTGACCCTTATCGAGGATTTGCCATTAAGGATTTAAATGGTGATGGTCATTTAGACTTGGTTACTCCAAACCAACGTGACGTTGGAGTCGTTATTAGCACTGACTCAGATAAGATGTCGTTCTCATTGAATAAGCTGCAACAATCTGAGGCACCGTTTGCTGTAGAGTTGGCCGATTTGAATGGCGATGGAAATCTGGATTTGGTTGTGGCTACCAATGGCAGTTCGATCAGTGTTATCCCGGGAGACGGAAACGGTCATTTTCAAATTGATCAGAAAATTACTATCGATGCATCTAACGGCGCGAAACAAATAGAGGTAGGAGATATTAGCGGCGATGGAGTTGAAGATGCATTAATCACTAACTGGTCTGGAGAAATACTGGCTATTTTGGGAAGCAAAACGGCTATTAACACTACTAGCTTCAAGTATCCACGCATTCCTAACCCCTGGGGCGTTGCTTTAACGGATTTAAACAACGATGGCAAAAGCGACTTTATCATTGCTGATGGTGACAGTAATGTGGCTGTTGTATATGTGAGTCAGTAAAAGTATTCGCTCAAATTAGCAAACGTTTCAATCCAATTTATGTCCATTAATGGTGCGGTTAGAGTCTATATATTAAATTTCTTCTGGCCCAATCATTCTTCCTTCTAGCCCCTTTTACTTTCCTATTTACAATATCTTGTTACAAATCCCTGAATAAATTATTGTTGATTCCGCATTAGGTTATGCATTACATTGCAACTATGTTATACATAGTATCATGTAATGCATTGTAGGACTTGTATATGGACAAAGACAAACAGCAAGAATCAAAGTGGGATGCACAATTGCGTAAGGGCACGCTGGAGCTGGCTATATTGGCTGCCCTGAAGCCAAGGCCTATGTATGGCCTTGAACTGCTAAACAATCTTCATAGCTTCGAAACCATGGTGATTAGCGAAGGTACTTTATATCCGTTGCTTGACCGGCTAAAGCGAGATGGGTTGACCAATGCCAGTTGGCAGCAGGAGGGCGACGCTAGACCGCGTAAGTTTTATGGGCTGACTGATAAAGGCAGACAAAAATTAAAGGTACTTGAAGCCCGATGGCGACAATCTGTGGCTGATATTGAGACGCTGCTAGCTGCCCAGGGACAATAACCAGATACTGAGAATGGAGAAAAGTATATGTCTAATAATGACTCTATTAAGAAATATTTAAATCAACTAAGGAAATATCTATCTCGTTTGGATAAAGAAGAAGCAGACGAGGTGATTCGCGAGATTGAGGCTCATATATTCGATGTTATTGAAGCTAGGGAGCAAGCAGGTGAAGCACCGAATATTCAAGAGATATTCAATGGTTTCGGTGAGCCGAAAGAGCTAGCAAGCAAATACATTAGTCACATCATGGTTGGCACTCCACCTCCAGAGGGTTTCAGGCCGATACAGATCGTTAAGAAAGGGGTTTCTAAAACGCTTTACTTCAGCTTGCTGGTGTTTGGGTATGGAATTAGTTTTGCACTGATAGCTTTTGCCCTTGTTAACCTGTTTTTACCTTACACGCTTGGTGTCTGGTCTAGCGCAAGTGGGGAAAGCATTGTTATTGGTTGGTTACCTCAAGCAGACCTTAGCAATGGAGCAAAGGTCTTTAGCGGTTTATGGTTAAGCCCCGTGGCCATAGTTCTTGCGGCTATTGAGTTTTTCATAACTCATCGAGTATTACGGGTATTAAAACGACATCTTAATTAAGGAAATCACAATGAAAACTATTGGAACATATATTCTTCACTTTCTCATCGTGTCGCTGGTGCTATTGCTGATAGCGGTTGTCTTCGGTATTAGTCAGCATGCTTCGTTAAATTACGGAACGGATTCATCAGCAAATAAAGTTGTAGGAGAAGGGCCTTTTATTTTCTACAGTAATAGTCAACTAGAGTCGAATTATATTCGGGGCAGTCGAGAGTCGGGTTTTTCCGTTGAAAAGCAAGCTTATGCACCTGAACAAGTTATACCGGCAACAGTGACCTATAATGGTGATCAAAGCAGTTTTGATTTCGATATTCATCCGGTGATTACTACTCCAAAAGCTGTGTATGATGATCAGCAATCGATTCTTGCCTTATCCGATCTTGAAGGTAATTTTCAGGCCTTCCGTGACTTTCTTATTACTCATCAGGTAATTTCAGATGAGCTCGAGTGGACTTTTGGTCAAGGTCATTTGGTGCTGGTTGGAGACATGGTTGATCGAGGTAGCTCCACTACGCAATTGCTATGGCTGATCTATAAGCTTGAACAAGAAGCACGGAAGGCCGGTGGCCAGCTTCACTACATTATCGGTAATCACGAAATCAAAAATCTTCAAGGAAACTTTAAATCTGCTGCAGATAAGTATTTACCGATTGCAGGAATTATGGGCAAAACTCAAGCAGATTTGTTTAGTAACAACTCATTTATTGGCCGCTGGCTTGAATCGAAAAACGTGATGGAAATTATTAATGGAACTATATTTGTTCATGGCGGCATTGACCCGCAGCTGATGCAATTTGATTGGACCGTTGAGGATATCAATGAGCAGGTAAGAGCTTATTACCGACAGATGTACTATCCCGGACTTGCCGACAAAAATACCGAGTTATTAATTTCAACACAGTCAGGCCCAGCCTGGTATCGAGGGTATTTCAAAGATAAAGTTAATGAAGAGCAATTTCAGGCTACTTTAAATAAGTTTGGTGCCAAGGCGGTAGTTGTTGGTCATACCTTGCAGTTTAGTGTTAATAGTCAGTTTGACGGCAAGTTATTCGCCATCGATGTGAAACATCCGTCAGATTATAGCAATAGCTTTCCGACCAAGCACTCAGAGGGACTGCTGATAGAAAATGGTATTTATTACAGGCTTCTTGATGACGGTCAAAAGATCCCACTTTCATAATCCAGACACATTCATAAACAGCGGATATTGAGGATGATGCTACGGAACTCCATCATCTTTCAATTCGCTGTTTATTTTTAGGCGTGTATAATGGCAAGCATTCCCGAGGGGAGGCTTTTGCCTGAGAAATGGCTCGGTGCAGTTGCAGTTTGTGATTGCTTGAGCGCCAGACCCTTAGAACCTGATCCGGGTTATGCCGGCGTAGGGACAGGGAGTTCAGAAAATGTGCTTTTTAGGATTCTGGCTTTTCCTTTCTAAACTTCAAGCCACTCATTGACAGGGATTGAGTCAGGTTAGCTTAACTGCAATTTTCTGTCTTTTCTGTTGTTACTCTGCATACCCCCTATTGCTTAAGCACTTAAAAGCTTAAGTCGTTATGTGGAGTTGTCTTTTGATACATGCTATTCGTTCTTTTAAACCTCTTCTTTTGACCAGTCTGTTGGCGATGTCGTTTGCTGCGCTTGCTGAGGAGCAGAGTGATGATGAGATTGAAACTCTGGTTGTTACCGCTGAGCATCTGACTGAGAGTCCTTTGACCTTGCCGTCGAGTGTTACGGTGATCGGTAGTGAGACGGCGCGTAAGAACAATGCTCATCATGTTTCTGATGTTTTCAATTTAGCGCCGAATGTGAATTTCGCGACGGGTGCGTCGCGTGGTCGTTTTATTCAGATCCGTGGTGTCGGCGAGCGCAGTGAGTTTGTTGAGCCGGTCAATTACTCGGTCGGTGTGATTGTCGACGGCATCGATATGACTGGTATTGCGGGCGGTGCCTTGATGCTGGATACGCAGCAGGTTGAGATCCTTCGCGGGCCACAGGGAACGATTTATGGTGCTAATGCATTGGCAGGTCTTGTGAATATGGTATCTGCCGCACCTGAAGCGGATTTATTGAAAGTTTCTGGTTCCTTTGAGTCTTATAACGGTCGGAGCGCTTCTTTGATTAGCAGCGATCAG
Organism: Kangiella sp.; assembly: GCA_048266925.1. Taxonomy (GTDB): domain Bacteria; phylum Pseudomonadota; class Gammaproteobacteria; order Enterobacterales; family Kangiellaceae; genus Kangiella. The sequence continues at coordinate 37,707 of JBLWYL010000001.1, forward strand.
TTATCGAATACTTTGGGTTATCGCTTTGCGGTGGGGCAATACCGTAGCGATGGCTACACCGACAATATTTTTCTTGGGCGTGATGATACTCAGAACTTTGACGAATCGAGTATGAAGGCTCGTTTGGTTTACCAACCCAGTGATGAATTTTCTTTGACCTCAAATCTGATTCTGGTGGATGTGGACAATGGCTACGATGCTTTCAGTCTGGATAATACCCGCCAGACGTATTCTGACGAGCCGGGCCATGATCGCCAGGAAACTATTGGTGCTTCCTTTATCGCTGAATGGGCTTGGGATTCTACCAAGCTGCAAAGCACCTTGTCTTTTGCCGACAGCGAATTGGATTATGCATACGACGAAGATTGGAGCCACACCGGAATTTGTGAGGGCACGCCGTGCGATAGCGATGACTGGGGTTTTGACTGGTGGTATTCCTCTTTTGATCGCTTCTTAAGAGATAACCGTAATCTGAGCCTGGACGTTAAATTGATTGGTGGGCAGGACAGCGCTGATTCACTATCTAGAGGATCTTCATCAAATCAGTGGGTTGTCGGCGCTTATTTCCGTGACCAGTCAGTGGATCTGTTGCGTGAATATACTTTCAATCCTGTTGATTTCACTAATCAGTATGATACGAGCAATGCGGCGCTTTATGGACAGCTGGACATTCCTTTGAACAATGATTGGACCTTGGCAACTGGTGCGCGTTTCGAACGCCAGTCGGCAGATTATGCTGATAATCAGCCTTTCGCGGATGATCGTTCTGAGAATTTCTGGGGTGGTAAAGTGTCGCTTGAGTATCAGCCCAGTGAACAGGCCATGCTGTATGTCTTGTTGTCGCGTGGCTACAAAGCAGGGGGCTTTAATACGGCACAGGAATTACCGGAATCGCAACGTGAGTATGATTCGGAGTATATGCTGAATCATGAGCTGGGCGTTAAAGGCTTATGGCCCGATGCCGGATTGACTTTGCAGGCGTCTGTGTTCTATCAAAACCGCGATGATATTCAGTCCAAACAATCTTATGTTACATCACAGGCTGATGGTCGAACTTTGCAGGAAGGCGGCGAGTGTCCCTGTAATTTCACCGATTACAACATCAATGCAGGTGGCGCAAAAAGCTACGGCGCTGAAGTTGAGTGGAATTGGCGTTTGCTGGATTGGGCGCATTTTTATGGTTCGGTCGGCATATTAAAAACTGAGTTTGAAAACCTGCAAAGCTTTACGCATGTGTTGGCTGACTTAACTGCTAACCCACCAGTTCCTTATGATTTAACGGGTCGCGAACTGGCACATTCACCAGAGCTGCAATGGGTCGCTGGTGCCGACTTTTATTTGAGTGACTATTGGTCATTGAATCTGCAAACTGAATTTAAGGATGAGTTCTACTTGTCGGATCGTCATCAGGTTAGAGCCGATGATTATCAGTTGTGGCATCTGGCGTTGACCTATGAAGATGTCAATTGGTTGGTTGAGTTTTATGGTCGCAATCTGACCGATGAAACCATTGTCAATCGTGGCTTTGGCAGCTTCGGAAATGATCCGCGTAAGTTCTACGAAACCGAGGCTTATTTCCAATATGGCACGCCAAGAATAGTTGGTATCCGCGCTGCTTATGAATGGTAAAACCAATGGTGAAAGGGGAAAATAGCATGAAGATTTCAGTTGAATTAAGTTTGTATCCACTGGACGATCAGTTTTTACCGATTATTCAGGATATTGTTGAACGTCTGATGGGCGATAAGAGAGTAGAGGCCATCGTTAATACCATGAGTACGCAGATTTTTGGTGACTTCGAATCTGTTATGGCGGTGGTTAACGAAATCATCGAATACTCGTTTAAAACTTATGGCAAGCAGGTATTTGTCGCAAAGTTTTTAAACAGCGACGTTAAGCCCGGTTAAAGAATTACAAAACTAAAGAATAAATAAGGTAGCTGATGAGCGACTTTTTTGAAACTTTCGGCCAGCAAGTGGCTGCCACCTCGGCCTGGGAGTGGCTGGCTGTAGCTTTGGCTATCGCTTATATCTTGTTGGCGATTAAAGAAAACATCTGGTGCTGGGTTGCAGCATTTTTCAGCACGGCGATTTATACGGTGTTGTTCTTTGACGTTAACCTGTTCATGGAGTCGCTGTTAAACGTTTATTATTTGTTGATGGCGGTCTACGGATTCTATCAATGGCGCTATACCGGTAAACGAGCTAACGACAAACCGATTAGTCGTTGGTCAATCAAGACGCATCTGATATGGATTGTTGCCTTGTTTGTGATTGTTGCTATCAGCGGTTATTTGCTCGATAACTACACCACGCAGGACTTTGCCTATGTGGACTCCTTTACCACTTGGTTTGCGGTCTTTACCACTTATTTATTGGCGCAGAAAGTTCTTGAGAACTGGTTGTATTGGGTTGTGATTGATTTCGTGTCAGTGTTTTTGTATTGGGAAAAAGGCTTGCTGATTACGGCGATTCTTTTTGCAGGTTATACGGTGATGGCGATTATTGGTTGGCTGGAGTGGAAAAAGCATTATGAACAACAAACAACAGCCTGATTGGTGGCGCTATTCTGCGCATAGCTGGCAACAGTTGGTAGAGCTGTTAACTGAATTACAGCCTGCTACAGTTGGCCAGTGTGCTAACCAGGCTAACTGGCAGTTGCTTCGCCAGGGTGAAACCAATGCCAACTTCAAACTTAGTCTTGCTCATCAGGATTATTTTGTGCAGTTGGCGGATCAAGCCAAAGTGGGTCAGTTACCTGGGGGGCATTACCGCTCGCAGACCCGCCTGGTTAGTGAAAATCCGGCTTTATCAAAATGGTTACCGAAATGCTTATTGGACAGCGAAGAGATCCGCGTTTCGATTTGGCTTTATGCCAGCCCGACGGTGAGTCAGCATTTTGTTAATCCAGAACTTACTGTTGAGCTATGCAGGCTATTAGCGGAACTACATGAATCGTCGCTGTCATTGCCAAAGCTCGACATTCAACAGCACCTTCAGCGTTACTATGAGATAGCCAGTGCTAATCAGCCTGATAAAGTGGCTCATTGTCGAGACCTTTATGAAGAGGCCGTTGAACACGCTGAGCAGTTTAGCGCCACTCATAGTTGTCATAATGACATTTCTCCTGGCAACTTACTGACCGGGCATCAGCTATTTTTAGTGGACTGGGAATACGCTGCGATTAGCGATCCTTTGTTTGAGCTGGCAGGGATAAGTTGTAATTTTCGGTTAACCGAAGCACAAGAATCATTTTTGGTTAGTGAATATCAGAAGCAATCCAGTCAGATTGTGGAACAGCAAAAACTGGAAGCCATGAAGCGTTTGTATCAGATTATTGGTGAGCTTTGGTATTTGGGGAATGAATAGGGCCAAGAGTAGAGCCAAGAGCAGATCCAAAAGCAGATCCTGAATCAAGTTCAGGATGACAAAACTTTAACACTATTACTATGATTTGAAGTAAGTACTTTTATTGTATTTCTCTTTGGTTTGCAATTCATAGTCGGGATCTTAGAGGAATGAGATACCGTTTCATTTCATTCTTCCCTATAGGGATGTCATCCTGAACTTGATTCAGGATCTGCTTTTTCTATCAGGAAAATAACATAGAGGCGAGCTAGGCTCACTTATATTCAAAATCCAGTTTGGACAGACAACTCTCCAGGAGTTGCCACTGCATTTCCCACATCCTTGTGGGTCAAATGATAAACCTTAATGATAGTGCGAATCTTTCAAGGCCTTCATCCTGACATAAGTCAGGCGACCAAAGGAAGTGCCCCTGGTGCGACCGAAGGGAATCCCTTTAGGGAATCTGCCTTTTTGCTTTTCGTTCACTGAGGGAAAGGTAAGTCATTCAACCTACATAAAGCGTTAAACAAAAAAGGTGCGTCACAACGCACCTTTTTATTTAATCGACATAATGACTAATGAGCGTCTTGATATTTGTTCAAGTAATCAATCGCAAGTTGTGAAAGTGCTTTAACACCGGTTTTCATGCCTGCTTCGTCTACGTAGAAATCTGCTGTGTGGTGCGGTGCTACTTCACTAAGTGGCTTATCAATTGGCTTACCACCCAAGAAGAAGAACATGCCGGGAACTTCGTTGGCGAATATGGAGAAATCTTCTGCGCCGGTAACCGGGTTAACCAGCTGGATATTGTCTTTGCCGATGACGTTTTCAAGAGTTGGCATCATGGCTGCGGTCAGTCCCGGATCGTTGTAGGTTACTGGTAGTGAGCTGGAGTAGGGAAGTTCAACCACTGCGGTGGCGCCCATGCTCTTTGCAATCAACTCTGCTTTTTCTCGAACTTGTTTGGCGATATTTTTGCGGTCATTTTCATCTAAGGCTCGAATGGTGCCGAGCATTTCAACTTCTTCTGGAATGATGTTGGAGCGTACACCGCCGTGAATTGCGCCAATGCTGACAACCGATGCCTGCTCAGTCAGTGGCATACTACGGCTAACGATGGTTTGCAGGCTGTTTACGATCTGTGCTGCAGTGACTACTGGGTCGACTGATAGCCAAGGGGTTGAGCCATGAGCACCTTTGCCTTTGATGGTGATTTTAAAGTCGTCGACGCTGGCCATTAGGCCTTCAGATTTAATACCAATTTCGCCCACATTAATGCCGGCCCAGATGTGCAGACCAAAAACGACATCAACTTCAGGGTTCTTCAGGGCGTTTTCTTTAACCATTAGCTCTGCACCACCTTCTTCACCAGGAGGCGAGCCTTCTTCGGCTGGCTGGAAGAGGAATTTTACGGTGCCGGGAATTTCGTCTTTCATGCCTGTTAGAATTTCAGCGACCCCCATCAGCATGGCGACGTGTGTATCATGTCCGCAGGCATGCATCACAGGCACTTCCTGACCCATGTATTCGCCAATCGCAGTAGATTTAAAAGGCAGGTCATTGCGTTCTTTAATGGGCAGGGCATCCATGTCGGCGCGTAACGCCACTACGGGACCTGGTTTGCCACCTTTGAGAATGGCGACAATGCCGGTGTGTGCTACGCCTGTTTCAATCTCAAGGCCTAGCTCACGTAAATGCTTTTCAATATATTTACTGGTTTCGAATTCACGGTTACTGAGTTCTGGATTCTGGTGGAGATGACGACGCCATTCGATAACCTTAGGTTCAATGGCATCGGCTTGTTCAGAGATAATTTGCTGAGTATCTTGCGCGGAAAGCGATAGCGAAAAGCCTGCTAGTAATAGACTGATAATAAACTTCATAAAGGGCCCCTCAATATTTAAGCGCATTCAGTTTGGCCTTTTTTACGATTTAATGCAAATGTGACGTTGGTTGGTGCTTTTCTTCGAGTAGGGACAACTCATGAGCACCCAGCGGGGCAGACCCTTGTCCGTATAAAAGCGGGAGGTAGGAGCAGACCTGCGTGTCTGCCCCTGATTGTTAAAGTGTTCAGGCTTAGATCTCTTAAGATATTATTACGGACCAGCAACCCTGGCTTATGCGCGGGTTGGTCAGTTGCAGGGTGGGCCTTGGCCACCAGAACCAGAACGTAGGGACAACTCATGAGTACCCAGCGGGGCAGACCCTTGTCCCTACAAAAGCAGGGGTAGGGGCAGACCTGTGGGTCAGATGACAAGACTTTGAGGTGGTGTTATTTCTTGATAGGGATTTCTATTTTACAAAAAAAGGCGTCCAATCGGACGCCTTTTCGAGGGGTGTTGCAAGGGGTGTTACAGGTTTAAATTTTCTTATGTACCATTTCTTCTGTTTCGAAGTCGTCTACGTTGATGATATCGAGGCGTGCTTTTTCGGGTTCGATAATTAAGTTGTATTCATCATCAGTGATGATGTCTTCTTTCTTGGCCTGTTCGGCAAAGATAACAACTTGATGATTATCAGGTTTGACGCCGAGTGTGGTGGCGATCTTTTTGACCAGTGGTTCAATTTCAAGTTGCATGCGGAGTGCGCGGTCGACTTTGGCAGCGTTGTTGAACTCTGCGGGAGTCTTGAACATGCCATGGGTCAGTTCTTCACGCATTGCGCCAGGCTCTTGCAGTTGGCGGGCTACTTTACGCTGTATCTTGTCGGATGGTGCTGACACTGGCATTCCTAATGGGAAGACCACGATACGCAGTAGTTTACCCATCCAGCTGATTGGGAAGTTACGCAATACGCCATCGGCTGCCATTTGGGTTTGGTGCAAGCAGTAGTCGAGTGACCATTGCACGATCTCGCGGTCATGCGCTGGGCGACCTTTGTCCTCATAGAATTTCAGGACAGAGGAGGCGATGTACATATAACTCAACATGTCACCTAAACGACCAGAAATCATTTCGCGACGTTTCAGTTCGCCGCCGAGCACACCCATGGTCACATCGGACAAGAAAGCTAATGTGCTGGAGAAGCGTGTTAGCTGTTGATAGTAACGACCGGTAAAGTCTGATTTTGGTTTTATGACCAGGCGGCTACTGGTTAGGCCAAGCCAGAATGTACGGAGCTTGTTACTGGCAGCAAAGCCCAAGTGTGCAAACAAGGCTTTATCAAAATCTTTAACAGCCTGTTTGGTGTCTGGATTTTGGGTAGCGGCAATTTCTTTCAGAACATACGGATGGCAACGAATTGAACCTTGTCCATAAATAATCAGGCTTCGCGTCAAAATGTTCGCGCCTTCGACGGTGATTGAAATGGGTGCGCTTTGATAGGCTTTGGCCATGTAGTTTTTTGGCCCCATGATAATGGCTTTACCGCCATGTACGTCCATGCCATCAACAGCAACTTCGCGCGACATATTGGTGGTATGGCACTTTACAATTGCTGAAGCAACTGATGGTTTTTCACCGGTATCGATACCGGCAGCCGTAAAGGTCCGCACCGCATCAATCAGATAGGTTTTACCAGCAATGCGCGCTAAGGCTTCCATCACGCCTTCCATGTAACCAACTGGAACTTTAAATTGCTTGCGAATGCGAGCATAAGCGCCCGTGGTATAGGCAACGGCTTTAGAGCCGCCAGTAGCACCTGATGGCAATGAAATTGCACGACCTGCGGATAAACAATCAACCAGCATACGCCAGCCGATACCCGCGTTCTTTGAACCGCCAATAATGTAGTCCAATGGTACGAAAACATCTTTACCGGTTGTTGGGCCATTCTGGAATGGGGTACTGATAGGATGGTGGCGACGACCAAAGTTAACCCCTGGTGTGTCAGTTGGGATCAGAGCACAGGTAATGCCTAAGTCTTCTTCGTCACCGAGCAAACCTTCTGGGTCGTATAATTTAAAGGCCAGGCCAAGCAGGGTAGCGACGGGAGCAAGGGTAATATAACGCTTGTTCCAAGTCAGGCGCATTCCTAATACTTCTTCGCCATTCCATTCGCCTTTGCAGATTATGCCTTTGTCGGGGATTGCCCCGGCATCGGAACCGGCTTCAACTGCCGTCAATGCAAAGCAAGGGACTTCCTCGCCACTGGCCAGGCGCGGTAAGTAATGTTTCTTTTGTTCTTCGGTGCCGTAATGAAGCAATAGTTCGGCAGGACCAAGCGAGTTTGGCACTGACACGATACTACCGACAGTGGCACTACAGGAATTGATTTTGGTCAGGACTTGCGATTGGGCATAGGATGAAAAACCTAAACCGCCGTATTCTTTTGGGATGATAAAACTGAAGAAGCCATTCTTTTTGATGTATTCCCACATTTTGGGTGGCATATCGCGGTCATATTCCGAGATAGTCCAGTCATCAATCATTTTGCAAAGCTCTTCAACTGGGCCATCAAGATAGTCTTGTTCTTCCTTGCTCAACTTGGCTGGCGGCACATCGTGCAGACGTTTCCAGTTTGGTTTGCCACCAAAAACTTCTGCTTCCCACCACACGGTACCGGCATCCAGCGCTTCTTGCTCAGTGTCGGAAATGGTTGGCATGATGCCTTTGAATATCTGCAATAACTTGCCGGAAATGATTTTACGTACCGGCTTTAGGTTTAGTGGGGCAAATATGGCCAGAAATAGAATCCAGTGTACATAGGGTATGGACATTTGAAGGCTATATAGAACCAGGATGGCGGCTAGGGTTAAGGTCGTGACCAATAAGCTCAGGCGATGGTACAGGGTGATACCAACGGCGGCTAGCAGGACGAGCGTGAGGATAAGCAAATTCATGGAATAACCTACCTTTTAATGAATAAAAGTTTGTACGAATTTATAAGCAATTTATCGGCCTAGAATAACACATCGTACCAGTTTTGCTAGTATGATTTTTTGTTTCAAAGTTTGTAACTGCTTGAACTCAAAGAGCAGTTGTAACAATATAGGCGTGAACGAAATATAAAGATAAATTGAGGAGCGGGAAATGAAGCGTTTAGCTGTAGCTATCATCCACGGGATTGGTTCTGAGAAGGAATTTTTCTCTGTTGAGTTAAAACACCGAATTGTTCAGGAATATCTGAAAGGTGACCCTGACAATCGAATGGAAGACGATTTACTATTTCATGAAATTTACTGGGGTGATTTAGTTAAAGACGAACATGGTCAGTTGTTACAACAGCTCGATTATCGTGATGAACTGACTTACAAGGGCGTTCGTAACATGTTCGTGGACTTTATGCGTCTTGGTCTTAGTTACCGTAAAGGTGGTGAGAGTGGGCTGTATGAAGCGATTCATGGGCGTATCAAAGAAAGCATGGCCAAGTTTGCTACCCACCGCCATGTTGATACTGACTCAACACCATTAGTTCTGATGGCTCATTCATTTGGCTCGGTCATTATGTCTGACTATATTCACGACCTGGCGGCCAATGGTGGTGATTTAAGCCTATTTGAGCAATTTCAAACCTTGGCTGGTATCGTGACTTTCGCCAGTCCACTTGGTGTTTATTCTGCGCACCACGATAATTTTGACGGGCCAATGCCAAAAGTCGGTCAAGCGTTAGAAGACGGACTTAAAGAGCGGGTTAAATGGCTTAACTTCTATGACAAAGATGACGTGGTGGCATATCCACTGAAAAACGTCAGCGAAGACTATAACCAGGCAGTTGATGAAGATATCGAAATCAACGTTGGTAGTGCAGCGACTTCCTGGAACCCTGCTTGCCATACCGGTTACTGGGAAGACAAAGACTTCTACAAGCCTGTTGCAAAATACCTTGGTGAAGTTCGCGCACCACACGAGTTCTGGAAATTGTCATAACCAGTAATTTAAGCGACAATAGCGACATCGTTTATTCAAGCTCCTGCTAGTTATCGATTTCATTCGGTCAATTAGCAGGAGCCTGTTTATTTAAGCCATGGTCTGATGACCTTTGACTGTTTCTTGAGTGTTTATCGTCGTTTATGTCAAAACAACCAACTGCCTCCAAAAAGCCTGCCTCAGACAAGCCTTCTTCCAATAAGACTTCGATTCAAGTTCTGATCACCGAACAGGTGGCTCAATGCCAGCTTGTGGATCAATTTGAGCTGAACAAACTGAAGTCCATTATTACGAAACGACAAAAAAGTAATCAGCCTGTCAGTAAGCTAGTCAGCAAAGCCGAAAAGCTTCTTCAAGACTCAAAGCAGATTGTCGAGCAACGACAAAAACTGATCCCAACCGATATCGAGTTTGATTTGGCCTTGCCCGTGTGTCAGGCAAGAGATGATGTGCGAAAAGCTATCGAGGAGAATCAGGTGGTGGTGATTGCAGGCGAAACGGGTTCAGGCAAAACCACACAGCTCCCCAAAATTTGTTTACAGCTAGGTTTAGGTGTTTATGGCAAGATTGGTCATACGCAGCCGAGACGAGTAGCTGCAACTAGCGTTGCTCGTCGCATTGCTGAAGAATTAAAAACTGAGCTGGGAGAGCTGGTTGGCTATAGCATTCGCTTTAATGATCAGTCCAATCCGGTAACTCCTGTGCGCGTCATGACCGATGGTATTCTGCTCAATGAAATCACCCATGATCCGTTACTGCACCAATACGATACCTTGATCATTGATGAAGCTCATGAGCGAAGCTTGAACATTGATTTTCTGTTGGGTTACATAAGTAATATTTTACCCAAGCGGCCCGATCTTAAAGTCATAATTACTTCTGCAACGATTGACGTTGAGCGCTTCTCCAAGCACTTTGCCATTGATGGCAAGCCTGCCCCCATTCTTGAAATTAGCGGAAGGACCTATCCGGTTGATGTCTGGTATCGACCTGACGATGAAGAGAACCCGAGTCCGCAAGTTGAACGTATTGGTCATGCCGTTGACGAGCTAATCAGCTATGCCCCCGGCGATATTTTGATTTTCTTGTCTGGTGAGGCTGAAATTCGAGAAACCGCTAAGTTATTGCGCAAAGAACGCTTCCAAGCTTGTGAAGTGCTGCCTCTCTATGCGCGGCTATCAATGCGCGAACAGGAAAAGATATTCCATCCGTCTGGCGGCAAGCGACGCATTATTTTGTCGACTAATGTGGCTGAAACCTCGGTAACTGTTCCCGGCATTCGTTTTGTTATTGATCCCGGCTTTGCCCGTATCAGTCGTTATTCCGTACGCAATAAAATTCAGCGTTTGCCAATTGAGAAAATTTCTCAGGCCAGTGCTAATCAGCGAAAAGGTCGCTGTGGTCGTGTTGCTGATGGTGTTTGTATCCGTCTTTATGAAGAGGAAGATTTTCTAAATCGTCCTGAGTTTACCGACGCAGAAATTCTGCGCACCAATCTCGCAGCGGTCATTTTGCAGATGAAGCAATTGGGGTTGGGCGATATTGAGGCATTTCCATTTATTGATGAGCCTGCGCCAAAGCAAATCAGCGATGGTTTGAACTTATTGTCTGAGCTACAGGCCGTTGATGGTAAGAAACTGCTGACCCATATTGGTCGTAAGATGGCGCGCTTGCCGATTGAGCCGCGACTGGCTCGTATATTGCTTGCCGCAGAAGATGAGTCCTGCATTCGAGAAGCACTCATTCTCGCAGCCTTTCTATCGGTCAAAGATCCTAGAGAGTGGCCTTTCGAGAAAAGAGAACTGGCCCAGCAGAAACATGCCAAATACAAACACCCACAGTCTGACTTTATTGCCATCATTAATTTGTGGAACCATTTGCATCAGCAGCAGGAAAATTTAACCAACAATCAGTTTCGTCGTTACTGTCAGGAAGAGTTGATTAATTTCAACGCGTATCGGGAGTGGCGTAGTACTTATCGGCAATTAAAGAGTTTGGTTAAATCTACGCATCACCAGACACAAAAACAGTCAGAGCCAATCAATCCTGAGGATAAGGTCTATTACGCCAAGCTGCATTCGATTTTGCTCACAGGTTTACTGAGTTTTATTGGTCAAAAGGATATTGAGAAGGGGTATCTAGGCACACGCCAGACCCGTTTTATGATTCATCCTCAGTCAGCAAATTTTAAAAAGCAGCCGCCGTGGGTGATGGCTTTTGAGATTGTCGAAACCACGCAGAATTATGCACGCTTAACCGCTATGATTGAAACACCATGGATTGAGACGATCGGCAAGCATTTAATTAAAAGTCACTACTTTGATGCCCACTGGGAGAAAAAGCGGGGTGCGGTGGTTGCTTCATTGCAGCAAACTCTCTTGGGTTTAAAGATTGTTTCTAATCGAACCGTCGATTATTCCTCTATTGAACCTGAGCTGTGTCGTGAATTGTTTATTGTGCATGGCCTGGTTCGCAGAGAGCTTGAACCCAGGCATTCGTTTCAGCAGGAAAATGAGCAGCTTTGGTTAGACGTCGAACAGGAAATTGCCAAAGCCAGACAGGCAGACATGCGTACTGATGAGCGTGATCTGGTTGCATGGTTTGATAAACGTCTACCTGAATCAATTTGTAATGTTAAACAGCTTAATCAATGGCTCAAGAAAAATACTAAACAGAATAATCAGCTGTTAACTCTGAATAAAGATGTTTTATTCAAAGCGGAGGAGCAGGACGCCAGTCTTTATCCTGAAACGATTAAAGTGAAATCGATTGAGCTACCACTGACCTATCATTTCGAACCAGGGCATCCACAAGATGGTGTTACCGTTAAGATTCCACAGTCTCTGAGTAAACAGTTTAAAGACTCGGATTTTGAGCGATTGGTTCCGGGTCTATTAGAAGAAAAAATTGAGTTCATGTTGCGCTCTTTACCGAAACGTTTCCGCAAAAACTTTGTGCCGATACCGCAGTTCGCCCAGGCCTGTTATGAACAAGTATTGGAGCAGCAGGGTAGCTTGATCGATATTATCAGCAAGCACCTGTTTAAAATGACCGGTGTCATATTGCCTAAAGAGGCTTGGCAGGAGCTGAGCTTGCCCGAGCACTACTTAATGCGCTTTGAAATTGTAGATGATAAAGGCAAGGTACTTACTAGCAGCAGAACCCTTGAGCAGTCGCAGGAGTTAAAACAGGTTAAGGTTAAAAGCAAAGGTAGTCACAAGAAGAAAGAAGAGAGTTTCACCAGTTGGCCTGAGTCGTATGTCAAAGAGGGTGTTTTCGAAGAGGCCGGCACTAAAATCCCGGTAACTTATGCTCTGGAAGATGCTGGCGATAAGGTACGAATTCTTGCTGTGGTTAATAAGCGTCAGGCAGAGAATGTGCATGTGAGAGGCGTCTGCCGTTTATTAGCGCTAGAAAAAGCGCAATTGTTGAGTTATCTGAAAAAGAAATATCACAACAAACAGAAATTAACTCTATCAGTGAGTACTTTAAGTAGTGTCGATGATTTGATTGATGATGCAGCCATGGCTTGTTTGAAAGATTTCGTACAACATAATACGCCTTATGATATCAAGGCGTATCAGTCATTGGTTCAGGCGATGGAAAAAGAATTGGTGCCTGCTACGACAGAATTGCTGGATGATCTGGTCCAGGTTCTGCAACTTCGAGCTAGCGTTCTGGCTCAAGCAAAGGGGCTGGGTAAAGCTCTGGCTAGCACCCGACAAGACATCACAAAGCAGTGTGACTATCTGTTTCAGCCTGGGTTTTGCTTCAGGTTTGGTGCAGAGAAGATCAAAGACTTCAAACGTTATTTATCAGCCATCGAAAAGCGCATTGAACGTGCACAGCTGAGCCCGCTCAAAGAAGCTGAGTCGTTGATTGTGGTATCTGATTGGATTAATGTTCGCGACAGTTTGGCGGATGACAAGGCGATTCCATCGTTTGAAGTGGATGAGTTCAACTGGATGTTAGAAGAGTTCAGAATTTCATTATTTGCCCAAGGACAGAAAACACGTTTTCCGATTTCGGCGAAACGACTGCAAAAAGCAATTGATGAGCTGGAGAAACAGTATTACTAGAAGGTGTTATTTAGAGGGCGTCATTATTCTTTATTCCGTGCTAGTTTCATCCGGAGTGATGACTACTTTGTTACGGCCGGTTTCTTTAGCTTCGTAGAGACACTGATCGGCAATTTCAATCATACTATCCAATACATGATGATGATTGATGTTAACCCCAATACTGATGGTCACTTTGACCTCCAGACCATCAATATCTATCGCTGTGTTTTCAACTCTTTTTAGTAATTTATCAAAGAATATTTCTGAATTTTCGCGATTGATACCTACCATGTACATACAGAATTCTTCACCACCAAAACGTGCCACCACGTCTGATTTTCGCACTGAGCTTTGTAGTATTTCTGCAACTTTTGTTAAAACTGCATCACCTACCTGGTGCCCGTAGGTATCGTTTACCTTCTTGAAGTGATCAATATCCACTAATGCACAGGCTATTGGTGTGGAGTGTCGAACTGCGGAATTATGCATAACCTCAACCAGCTCATAGAAGTGGCGACGGTTATTGAGACCAGTCAGGTAGTCTTTGGTAGCAGCAGTTGTCAGCTTTTCATATTCAATGACACGGCTGGTGTTAACGGCAACCCGCAGATAAAATTCTTCCGCCAAAAAAGACTGTTTAATGATGAAGTCGTCAGCCCCATGCTTTAAGAAATTGGCAGACATCAACACATCGTCTCGAGCTGACATGCCGATAATGGCCAATTCCTGCTTGCTGTAGAGTCGGCGTATATTTTTGGTTAAGTCGTAACCATTCATAGCTTCCATATCATAGTCGGTTATCACTAGTTTGATATCATGATGTTGTTTTAAGTGCTCAAGCAGTTTTTGTGGATCGTTAAATTGTAGGGTTTGGTATTTATGGACGCTGAGCAGGGTGCTCATTATTCGCAGACTGGTCTTAGAATCATCAGCCAGTGCAATCTTAACACTCGGATTGACTTTCAGGCGCTGCAGAGTTTCGATAATATACTCAGTGACATAGTTATCGCTCTTGATAACATAATCTACGATACGGAATTTCCAGATATAGTTACGAATTTCAGCGGTGATATCGCTGATCAAAACAATGGTAGGGATACGCTTTTTTGCCATTAACTGGACAATTTCACCCTCTGGGGCATCAGGCAAACGGAAATCTACCAGGCAGGCATCGATCTGTTCAATATCCAAAACATCCAGCAAAGCTTCCGCACTGGCATAGGTGCCAATAGACATTACCTGATAGTCCATCTTTTCGGTAATTTTCTTTTCTATCAATGCGCAGAAAAATTTACTGTCGTCTACAACAAGTATGGTTTTCAAAGTATTAGTATCTTTATTCCAATAGCGTGATTGTATAGGAGCTCAGCTTAAATGCACAGAACCTTATATGCCAAGTACTTAGATCCTTTCCACCCCTAGTAAGGCCACTGTAAAAGGTTTTGTGCTGTGGGTTAAAAACTAAATGTAAAATTTGCAGGGTTATTTCTCAAAATATGAGCTGATTCACTGTATTAATATCTGACGCCACTTCAGAGTTTGCAAAATCGTCGCTCTGTAAATGAAGTTGACGCTATATAATTTCAAACTCGTAGGGTTAATGTTAAATTTTTTAAAAAACATTGGGTTAATGCAAGTATGCATTGTTGACAAGTTAGCGATCATCCAAATGCGTATATAGAAATTGGTGTGTAAAAAATTATTGTCATTAGTCAATATTTTTAACAAGTTAAGACAATAATGACCTGATAAATGTATCAAAGTTGGACATTCGACAGTTTAAACTTTCCTAAATATATTGCACTACAGAGTCCTAAATTTGTAACACCGCCTTAATTTCTCAAGTACGTTAATTCTTGATATTCGAAGACGCTTTACTAACTTTGGGTTCACTGAGTCCTTAAAACTGCTAATTGGTAAGTGGTGCTTGCCAGTTATCGGGTTTTGGGAGGTTATTTAACAATGGATGTTCAATGGAGGGAAAGTTCATGAACACTAATCTTATTAAGGCATTTGGCAAACCCTTAGTGGGTCTTAGTTTGCTAGTGTCAACTCAACTAATTTATGCGGCACCGAAAATTCATGAGGTTCAACCTTATCCTTATGAGACACCGACAAACTTGGTGATTTGGGGTTCTGGATTTGAGGATCCTCAAGTTTATTTTGGAACGTATCCGGATCCATTAGTCATCAGTGCCGATCAATCGACTTGTGATGCTATGACTTTCAACCCTGCACCACCACTTGATCCTACTGACTTCCAATGTCTGGTTGTTGATCTGCCATATGTTAATAATGGTGAGCCCGCAGTGCCCTCAGGTGATTATCTTTTGAAGATAGTTGCTGTTGGTGGGTTGAATATATGCGGTACCAAACCAAGTTCGTTAACATTTGAATATAATCCTTCAGACTGTAGTGGGCAAAATTCTCAAGAAACTGCTACCTGCTCAGGTGATATGACAGGGGCGGTAGGTGCAACAAATGTCAATGTGTTTGGAAGAGATGAAGAAAAGTGGAGTTATCCTTCGGTCATTTATCCCGGTGAAAATGTCACATTTACTTCAGCTGGAAGTAAATGGGGTAATCAATTAAATGTACATTTTAGTGAAGGTAACTTAGCTCAAGATATTGGGTTGCATACTTCTTGTTCCGAGCCATTGGTGTTAGGTGATTCTTACGGTAGTTTTATACTAGTAGACTTTGTTGGTGAGGCTAGAGGCTCTACCGAGGAATATGATCTTTATGATCTCACTATAGGAGGAGTTGGTCCTCAGGGTCCACAAGGTGACACTGGTCCAGCAGGTCCTCAAGGTGACACTGGTCCAGCAGGTCCTCAAGGTGACACTGGTCCAGCAGGCCCTAAAGGCGACACGGGTGATACTGGTGCCACAGGCCCAATGGGCCCCCAAGGTCCGCAGGGTGATACCGGTGCCACAGGTCCAATGGGTCCTCAAGGTCCGCAGGGTGATACCGGTGCCACGGGTCCAATGGGTCCTCAAGGTCCGCAGGGTGATACTGGTGCCACAGGTCCAATGGGTCCTCAAGGTCCGCAGGGTGATACCGGTGCCACGGGTCCAATGGGTCCTCAAGGTCCGCAGGGTGATACCGGTGCCACGGGTCCGCAAGGTCCTAAAGGCGACACGGGTGATACCGGTGCCACAGGCCCAATGGGTCCTCAAGGTCCGCAGGGTGATACTGGTGCCACAGGTCCACAAGGTCCTAAAGGCGACACGGGTGATACCGGTGCCACAGGCCCAATGGGTCCTCAAGGTCCGCAGGGTGATACTGGTGCCACAGGTCCAATGGGTCCTCAAGGTCCGCAGGGTGATACCGGTGCCACAGGTCCACAAGGTCCTAAAGGCGATACGGGTGATACCGGTGCCACAGGCCCAATGGGTCCTCAAGGTCCGCAGGGTGCTACAGGTCCGCAAGGTCCGCAGGGCGATACCGGTGCTACAGGTCCGCAAGGTCCATCTGGTCCAATGGGACCACAGGGTCCACAGGGTCCACAGGGTGAAAAAGGTGATACCGGAGACACTGGTGCAACCGGTCCAGCAGGTCCACAAGGCCCTCAAGGTGAAACGGGCCCAGCAGGTGGCGGCTCTAATTTGCTCTGTTTCGCAACTGACCAAACGATCGGTACTCAGGGTAAATATATGGGGCTAGGTCAGCAAGGTGGAACTCATCAAGAGGTAGCTGTAATAACACCTTTTGAAGCCGGTGCCTTTATTAAACGCTTCGTGATTAAAGCAGCACAAGGTAACAACCCTGTCAGTGGTATTGCAACGGTTTACCATGATAATGGCCCATTAGGAACTTGTAACCTGATTGCTAATGACCCAGATGCCGTAAAATCAGTCTGCTCTGGAATCACAAATGGTGTTTTAGGCGAGTTTGATAGCCTAAGTGTCTTTGTGAAAACCGATGGTGGTAGTTTCAATGGTGCCACTGCTTGTTTGTTAATAGAAACCGACCCACAAGCGCAATAATTGGGAAGAAGAGTAGAATGGGTTCTTAACACCCAAGTGGCAGTCTCCTAGCCACTTAACCCGCAAACGCGCCACATGATGTGGCGCGTTTTTTTATTAGCTGCTTTTGTTTAGAGATGAATTTGGAGATGAGTTGTGTAACATATCTTGCCGATAATGCTCAAACCACATCTTGGTCGCACCGCAGACAGCAGCAGGCATGACTAATAAATTAATAAAGGGAATCATGGTCATTAGCATCACCATGGCACCGAAGCCGAATGTGCCGCTACGTCTTTGTTGCAAGGCTTTGAGCATATCCTGAAACGGCACCTTGTGGTTATCCATCGGGTAGTCAACGTACTGAACTGACATCATCCAGGCGTTGAAAATAAACCAGATAACTGGGAAGGCAAGCGCACCAATCAGTGGCACAAACAGGATCAGTAGACAGATCAGCGCTCTGGGAATGTAGTATTTTAGCTTGGTCCATTCACGACCAAATAATCGCGGGATATCTTTGACCAAAGCCCAGAAGCCTTGTGCTGGTAGAACCTTTTCCTCGTTACCCGCCGCTGCATGTAGCCTGTTTTCAACCGCTTCGGCCAATAGACCATTGAATGGAGCCGCAATCCAGTTTGCCAGCATGGCAAAAAAGAAGAAAACGAACAAGATTCCACCAATGATGACTACCGGCCACATTAGCCAGGCGAGTGCTGTACCCAGCCATTCCCAGGCACCCCAGCTGGCGATAGTCTGCTCAACCCATTGCGACCACTCGGAAACTTGAGAAATCAATAAAATCAATGCAGTAGTGAGTAATATTAAATTAATTACTAAAGGGATAAGGACATATCGTTTAAGCCCTTTTTGGGTTAACATGCGGAATCCGTCGGCGAGATAGTGGGCGCCATGAAAAGTGTTTTGTGCCATGTCGACTTTTTTACTTTTACTGTGTGCTTATTGGATTAAAATAATTTACACTTAAACGCTTTAGATTATAACCCTGCAAATGTAACAGGGCCTTTCATACAATTAAAATCTTGCCAGCTTGACTAGCATGCTCAGCTTGGCTTTTGACTAAAAAATAGACGAATAAAATAGATGCGATTAAAACAAATTAAATTAGCAGGTTTTAAATCATTCGTAGATCCAACCACGGTATCCTTACCGAGCAACCTGACAGCGATTGTCGGGCCTAATGGTTGTGGTAAGTCAAATCTTATTGACGCTGTACGTTGGGTGATGGGGGAGTCGTCCGCTAAGAACCTTCGTGGTGATGCGATGACTGACGTTATTTTCAACGGTTCCACCGGCCGCAAACCTGTCGGCCAGGCCAGTATTGAATTGGTATTTGATAACTCAGACGGCACTGTACAGGGCGAGTTCGCTAACTATAACGAAATTTCCGTTAAGCGCATGGTAAACCGTGAGGCTCAATCGAGTTATTTCTTAAACGGAACCCGCTGTCGCCGTAAAGATATTACCGATATTTTCCTTGGAACCGGTCTTGGCCCTCGCAGTTATGCCATTATTGAACAGGGCATGATTTCGCGCCTAATCGAATCTAAACCGCATGAGTTACGCATTTTCCTTGAAGAAGCGGCTGGGATTTCCAAATATAAAGAGCGTCGTAAAGAAACGGAGAACCGAATTCGCCATACTCGCGATAATCTAGACCGTTTGACTGACTTGCGCGATGAGTTAGGCAAGCAGCTGTCACACCTCAAACGTCAGGCAACATCTGCTGAGCGTTATAAAGAATATAAAGCCGAAGAACGAGAACTCAAAGCGCAATTAGCAGCAATCCGTTGGCAAACTTTTAACCGCAAAATTGAAGCGTTGGACGATGCCATCCAGAAGATGGAAACTGAAGTCGAAGCCAAAATGGCCGACCAGCGCCATGCTGACAGTGAAATTGAAAAGTCCCGCGAATTACACATTGAATTAACCGATGCACATAGCGAAGTCCAGGGCCGCTTTTACGGCATTGGTGCCGATATTGCCCGTCTGGAGCAAGCTATTGAGCATGCTCGTCAGCAAAAATCACAACTGCTGGAAGACAAGGCACAAGTTCAAAGCTCATTGGATAAATTGCGCGAGCAATTGCGTTTTGATGAATCAAAACTTGAGGAGTTAATGACTGAGCTGTTGCAAACCGAGCCCGACTTAGAGCTCAAAACCGAGCAAGTTGAAGAACAGCAACAACAGCTGCAGGACATGGAAGAAGACATGCGTCTGTGGCAACAGGACTGGGATGTGTTTAATCAACAGGCCCATGCTAACGCGCAGAAAACAGAAGTTGAAAAAACTCGTATTCAGCATCTTGAGTCACACATTGCACGCTACACTAAACGTCTTGAAGATATTCGCGCCGAAATCAATCAGCAAGAATCCAGCCCCATGGAAAATGATCTGGTTGAGATTGCCAAGGAACTAAGTCTGGCTGAAGAACAGTCGGAGCGGCTTGAAGAAGAAGTTTCCAACGCGGTTGAGCAAATCAATCAAATCCGCCAACAGCAACGTGAACACAACCAGAAGCTGGAAGTGTCTCGTAAAGAATTACGCGGTCTTGAGTCACGTAAGATTTCTTTAGAAGCTTTACAGAGCGCAGCGTTGGGCGGACAAAGCGAAGAATCGGTTAGTTGGTTAAAACAGCAAGGTCTCGACAGTAAATCTCGTCTTGCACAAAATATCTCGGTTGATTCTGGTTGGGAACTGGCTGCAGAAACCGTACTCGGTGAATACCTTGAAGCGGTGGTGGTTAACGATAACCATGAGTTCGCCAGCTCCTTAACTGAGCTAGCCAGCGGTAACTTGATCCTGATTTCTGACAACGGTTCTGGTGGTAGTCACCCGAATACTTTGCACAGCAAGATTAAAAATGCGGATGCATTAGCCGGTCAGCTAAGCAAAGTTAAAGTTGCTGACTCATTAGAACAAGCCATGAGCATTCGTGGGCAGCTTGCCGATGATGAATCAGTTATCACGCAAGACGGCTTATGGCTAGGTAAAAACTGGCTACGAGTGTCGAAACAGTCCGAGCAGGGCACTGGCATTCTCGAACGAGAAGCTGAACTTAATGAGTTGACTGGCAAGATTGAGCAGCAAGAAGCTGTGATGGAAGAGCTGGATCAAACCAAAGAGCGTTTGGCCGAGCAACTTTCAGAGCAGGAACAATTGTGGCAATCCAAGCAATCTCAATTAGCACAAGCAAGCCGCAGCTATAGCGAATTACGAGCCAAAGTGGGTTCGCAGCAAGCCAAATTAGAGCAAGCTAAAAACCGACTGGAGCGTTTGCAAAAAGAGCAGCGCGATGTCTTGCAACAGTTGCAGGATGATGAAGAGTTATTAGCAAAGAGCCGTCAACAGATTGAGCAAATGGTCGATAGCATGGCTGATGATAATCAGCGTCGCGAACAGATGACCACTGAGCGCGAAGAAAAACGCGCGCAGCTTGAAGCCAAACGCCAGCAAGCACGTCAAGTTAAGGATGAGCAACATCAGTTAGCGATTCGGGTCAGTGCGGTTAAAGCCGAAGTTAATTCGACTCGGGCTGGTTTCGAGCGTGTTAACTCACAAATCGGTGAATTAACTTCACGTAAAGTAGAATTGGAAAATCGTTTAAGTTCTGAACAGGATCCAACAGAAGATTATCAGATTGAATTAGAGCAAGCTTTAGAAAAACGTTTGCTGGTTGAAGAAGAGCTTAAACAAGCTCGTAATAAGTTGTCAGAAATTGATGACAAAATGCGTAAGCTTGAACGTCAGCGTCATGAGTCTGAGCAGCAGGCGCAAGGTGTGCGTTCTCGTTTAGAGAAATTGCGCATGGACTGGCAAGAGGCTAAAACTCGACAAAATACTCAATCTGAAATTCTAGCCGATGCTAAAGCTGATGTTGATACACTTCTTGAAGAGTTACCAGAAGAGGCAAATGAACAGCAGTGGATTAGCGATATTGAAGACATTACTGGCAAGATCCAGCGACTTGGTGCGATTAACTTAGCAGCGATTGAAGAGTTCAAAGCGGCAGAAGAACGTAAAACCTATCTTGATGCACAGCATGAAGATTTGAACGAGGCGTTAGAAACCTTGGAAAGCGCTATTCGTAAAATCGATCATGAAACCCGCACTCGCTTTAAAGAAACTTTTGATAAGGTTAATAAAGGCGTGCAGGAGCTATTCCCGAAAGTATTCGGCGGCGGTCATGCATACCTTGAGCTCACTGGCGAAAATTTACTTGATACAGGTGTTACGGTTATGGCGCGCCCACCAGGCAAGCGTAACTCTACTATTCACTTGCTATCGGGCGGTGAAAAAGCGTTAACGGCTATTTCTCTGGTATTCTCTATCTTCCGCTTGAATCCGGCGCCATTCTGTATGCTGGATGAGGTTGATGCACCACTGGATGATGCGAACGTAGGTCGTTATGCTAATCTGGTTAAAGAAATGAGTGAACAAGTACAATTTATTGCCATTACGCACAATAAAATTGCGATGGAAATGGCACATAATTTGTTAGGTGTTACTATGAGTGAGCCAGGCGTTTCACGCGTGGTTTCAGTAGATGTAGAAGAAGCTGCAGCATTAGCGGCTTCATAATAACCATTAACCAAAAGGTGAAGTGATGGACTGGCAGTTCACTTTATTACTGATAATCGTAGGCTTAATTATAATTGGTTTTATTTACTTTGATGCAAAGCGCCGAAGTAAAGTTAGACGAGAAAGGGCTGAACGAGAACTTTATGAACAACGTATGGAGCAGCATCGAGACGGTACTGGATACGACCCAGATGGGATTGGTCAAGTCCGTGTCATAGGCAAGGATGAGAAGTCTGAGCAAGTCTCCTCTCGCCCAGAGCCTATTTCTCAAAGTAAAACTGAAGCCATGTCTCAGCCGCTTTCAGAAGAACAGGCGGAAGAGCAGGTTGAGCAAACGCAAGCTGAGAAACCTCTCAATCAGGAACAAGTGCATAAAGATCCCATTATTGATGAAGAAAATGTCCCTGTATTGGATGATGCGTTGTTTGAATTTACCAGCGAACATTTTAAGCGTGAAGCTGCCAAAGAATCTGAAAGAAAAACCGCTGCCGCTACAAAAAATGAGCCTCAACTAGAAAAGCCACAGCAGACCTCTCTTTTCGAAGAGCCTCAAGAAGAAACTTCTACCGTTGAAGTGGAGCCTGAGTTAATCTTTTCACTATATGTGGTCGCCTCTCAAGATCATCCTTATCATGGCCCTGAATTAGTGCAGACTCTGGTTGAGCAAGGTATGCGACATGGTGATATGGATATTTTCCATCGGCATGCGCAAGCCAATGGTCGCGGTGCGGTTCAATTCAGTCTAGCCAATGCTTTCGAACCAGGTATTTTCGATCTGGATGATATTGATAATCTATCCTCAAAAGGCTTGGCTTTATTCATGACTTTGCCGGGTCCATCAAAACCTATGAAGGCTTATGAATTGATGGTTAAAACTGCCCAAGCGATTACCCAGCAATTAGGCGGGCGAATTTTAGATGGCAGTCGTAGCAACTTTAGCCGTCAAATAGAAACACACCATAAAGAACAAATTAGTGAGTTTGAGCGTCGCCAGCTGCTCAATAAGCAGTAATACTTTCAAATATTTTACTTAGACGAGAGTCATGAGTCATAAGATGTCCGATTTAGAAAAGCGCGTCGCAGAGCTACGCGCTATCCTCGATAATTATAACTATCAATATTATGTTTTAGACGACCCTTCGGTTCCTGATGCTGAGTATGATCGCCTGTTACGCGAACTTCAGCAGATTGAAGCTCAACATCCGGAACTTGTTTCCGAAGATTCTCCGACACAACGGGTTGGTGCAAAACCTGATAACGGCTTTCAAGAGGTTACTCATGAACTGCCTATGTTGTCGCTTGATAATGCGATGAGTGATGACGAACTGTTTAGTTTTAACAAACGTATTCAGGACCGCTTAAAAACAACGGACAATATCGAATATGTGTGCGAGCCAAAATTAGATGGCTTGGCGGTGAGTTTGTTGTATGAAAGTGGCCAGCTTGTCCGTGGTGCTACACGTGGTGATGGTACCACTGGCGAGAATATAACTCTTAATGTGAGAACCATTCGTGCCATTCCTTTAAAACTTCGAGGCAAAAAGATTCCTGAGCGTGTTGAAATACGTGGTGAAGTTTATATGCCAAAATCAGTTTTTGAGTCATTGAATCAAGAAGCACGGGAGCAGGGTGGTAAAAGTTTCGCCAATCCTCGAAATGCTGCCGCCGGCAGTTTACGCCAACTCGATCCTTCTATCACGGCAAAAAGACAACTGTCTTTCTATGCCTACTCAATGGGGCTGGTCTCCGATGATTTTGAGCTTGCCGATACTCACTATGATCGATTGCAGCAAATCAAAGACTTTGGTCTGCCTGTCAGCAGTGAAATTAAAGTGGTAGAAGGTGCGGAAGGATGTTTGGCTTATCATCAATCAATTTCGGAAAAGCGTGACTCACTTGCTTATGAAATTGATGGTGTAGTGAATAAAGTTAACTCAATAGAGCTGCAAGAAGAGTTAGGTTTTGTGGCTCGCGCTCCACGCTGGGCAATCGCACACAAGTTCCCTGCACAGGAAGAAATGACGCAGCTGATTGGTGTGGATTTCCAGGTTGGTCGCACCGGTGCTTTGACGCCAGTGGCGCGACTTAATCCGGTGTCGGTTGGTGGCGTCACAGTCAGTAATGCTACTTTACATAACATGGATGAAATCGCACGCCTGGATGCGCGAATTGGTGATACCGTAATTATTCGTCGTGCCGGTGATGTTATTCCCCAGGTTGTTAGTGTCATTCTTGAAAAACGTCCTGCTAAAGCTGAAATCATTTTAACGCCAGAACATTGTCCCGTGTGTAACTCGCCGGTAGAAAGAACAGAAGGTGAGGCTGCGATACGTTGTACTGGCGGATTGATTTGTTCGGCCCAGCGCAAGGAGTCTATTAAACATTTTGCTTCACGCAAAGCCATGGACATTGATGGACTTGGTGACAAGCTGGTTGAGATTTTTGCTGAAAAAGGCATGGTGCAAAGCATCAGTGATCTTTATCGGTTGGAAGCTAGGGATATTGCATCTCTTGATCGTATGGGTGAAAAATCTTCTGAGAATTTAATCGAAGCTTTAGAACACAGCAAAAATACCACACTTCCAAAGTTTCTATATTCGCTAGGTATTCGAGAAGTCGGTGAGGTAACTGCAAAAAATATTGCACATCACTTTTTAACATTGGACGCTATTATCAAAGCCAGTCAGGAAGATCTGGAATCCGTCCCAGATGTTGGTCCGATTGTTGCTCATCATATTCGGGCCTTTTTTGATAATGAAGAAAATATTGAGCAAATTAAAGAATTAGAAGAGTTAGGCGTAAACTGGCCTGATATCGAACAAAAATCCGACGATGAATTACCTCTGAAAGGTAAAACTTTTGTCATTACAGGAACTTTAGAAGGTATAAGTCGACCTGAAGCCAAAGCCAAATTGGAAGCTTTGGGGGCTAAGGTTTCTGGTTCAGTATCCAGTAAAACAACGGCCTTAATTGCCGGTGCAAACGCAGGAAGTAAATTAAAGAAAGCACAAGAGCTGGACGTTGAAGTGCTTGATCAATCTTTCCTGGATAACTTATAGAGGTCTGTATGAAGAGCTTTGCTACAACCATTATTGCTTCGAGCTTACTTGCTAGTAGCTCGTTATATGCGAGAGAAGCCGGTAGTCAGTCTAGCCAATGCGATAATTATGACGTTTATGTTATGCGTCATTTGCCTAAAGCTGATATTGCTAACAAAGATCCCGAGCTAAATGAACTTGGTCAAAAGATGGCGATAGTATTAGCTGCCTCAGAGTTTATGGTACAGGTTGACGCTGGTTTTAGTACAGATTATCAACGTACCAGACAAACATTGGCACCTTCCGCTGAACGCTATGGTTTTGAGGTTCATATTTATGATCCAAGAGATAATCAATCACTGATCAACATAATTAATGAGGAATATTGTGGTAAGACTATTGCTATCGTTGGTCATTCGAATACAACGCCTGCAATAGTTACAGCGCTTGGCGGAACCTTTGAAGTGTCTTTTGCAGGTGAGCCGCTGCCAGCTAACACCCAAGTTCAGCTAGATGAATCTGATTATGGTGCTGTTTTTCACGTCAAGAAAGAACAAGGTGCCATAAAGCAGGACATGTTCCGGTTGAAATAGTAATAAACGATTTCTCTATAAATAACTGAGCATAAAAAAAGGAGGCGATTAAGCCTCCTTTTTTTATTAGCAATTGCAATTAAGCAACAAGACTAGTTCAGTTGACTGGTCTTTGCTGCAGGGCTATTACTATGTTTGTCACTGGTGTCTTCAATATCAGTTGTAATCACATCACCTTCAGAGAACTGATAAGGTTTTGGTGAAAAGTCCGCTGATACGACTGACTCGTGATTAGTAGCTTTAGCCATTGGTGCCGAAGCGTGAGTCGCTACATGCGGCTTAGCCGGTTGTTTAACAACTTCGTTTGCAACATCATCAGCTTTCGCTGTTGGTTTCTCGTTGCTTTCAGTTATTTGTTCATGCGGCTTAGTTTCTTCTAACTTGCTCTCTTCAGGCTTGGCTTCTTTGCTGGCAGCCGTTTCTGGTTTGCCAGTTTCAACGTCCTGGTTAACAAATGGCTCAACCGTCTCAGCATCAAGCTTGGTTGCAACTGACTCATTCTGAACTTGTGTTGCTTGAGGTTTTTGCTGTTCAGTTGAAACTTCTGCTTTTGCCGTAGTAGTAGAAGACTGTTCATGAATCTGCTCAACTTGAGCGTCATTTGCTGCTTCCTGAGTTGGGTTAGCTGCTTCAGCTTTGTCGTCTTTCTTATCTTTGCTGTAGCCCATCACTTCAGAAACACTTCGCTCTAAAGATTTATGGGCTTTATAGACCATAATATCTTCAGCGTGCGCTTTATTTTTCGGAGCACGCTCTTTGGCTGATTTTTCTTTTGTCGATTTATCGCTGCTAGCTTTCCCTTTCTTGGCTGCTGGTTTTGTATCTACCGAGTCATCTTGAGCTTTCTTGCCTTTAATTGCTGAGCGTACCGAAGGTTTTTTCGGTTGTTGATCTTGCTCATGCTTTGCGGCTGGCTGTTGTTCTTGACCAGATTGGCTTGGTTGTTTAGCTTCAGCCATACGCTCAGCACGCGTTTTGCGCGGTGGTCGTTTTGCTTGTGGCTGCTGCTCTACAGCATTTTTCTGCTCATTCTTTTGTTCTGGTTTTTGCTCGTGCTTTTGACCAGATTGCTGTTTTCTTTGTGGCTTGTCGCTTTGCTTCTTCTGCGGACGCCCACTTTTTTGTTGAACCTTATTGTCTTTATCATCACGCTGTTCTTGTGGATGAGGTTTGTTCTGACTTTGGCTCTGGTTGCGACCTTTCTGGTTAGTACGCTTTTTACCTTGATGGCGAGTGTTACGACCGCGAGTATTACGGTCATATTTGCCACGGTTGTTCTGCGATTGCTTGCCTTTCTTTTTCTTGTCTTTGTCGTCACCAAACAAAGAAGTCCAAAGACGCGCGAATAAGCCAGGCTTTTTCTTCTTGGCTGGTTTACTAGGAGCAGGAGGCGGCGCAGTTGGTTTAACACCTTTTAGCGCTGGTTGGTCGCTGACAGGGGCTGGCTGCTTACTACTTCTAACCAACTCAATTTCAGGAGCATCGCCAATTAAGCTATAGCTGCTATCTTCCAGAGTTTCGCCAGCTTTAACTCGTAACACTTCATAGTGAGGTGTTTCAAGGTATGGGTTAGGTACAACGACTAAGCGAACTTTTTGACGTTTCTCAATTTGTTCAATTTTGCGGCGTTTCTCGTTCAACAAGAATGTCGCAACTTCAACAGGAACTACTGCTTGAACTTCAGCAGTTGACTCTTTCATAGCCTCATCTTCCATCAAGCGCAGGATAGAAAGAGCCAGTGAGTCAGTACCACGAATGACACCAGAGCCAGTACAGCGTGGGCAAACATGTTGGCTGGACTCTTCTAACGAAGGGCGCAAGCGCTGACGTGACATCTCAAGTAGACCAAAGCGAGAAATACGACCAATTTGAATGCGTGCACGATCGCGGGCTACGGCATCTTTAAGAACCCGCTCAACTTCACGCTGATTGCGAGGAGGGCCCATATCGATAAAGTCGATAACAATCAGGCCACCGATATCACGTAAACGCAATTGGCGAGCGATTTCTTCTGCTGCTTCGACGTTAGTATGCAAAGCAGTTTCTTCGATATCACCGCCCTTGGTTGCGCGAGCAGAGTTGATGTCGATAGAAAGCAGGGCTTCTGTTTGATCAAATACTACTGAGCCACCAGACGGAAGGCGGACTTCGCGTTGGAAGGCACTTTCGATCTGGCTTTCAACCTGGTAGCGGTTGAACAATGGAATTTCATCACGATACAGCTTAACTTTACTGACAAAGTCAGGACGTTGATACTGAAGTTCGCTTTTGACGCGCTCATAGATCTCCTGGCGGTCAATAACGATCTCACCAATATCTGGACGTAAGTAATCACGAATAGCACGCGTGATAACGTCTGATTCTTGAGTGATTAAGAAGGGGGCAGGGCGTGTGCCTGCTACTTGCTTGATGCCGTTCCAAGTATCAATCAAATAGTTGAAGTCGTATTGGATTTCTTCAAGGCTTTTACCGATGCCAGCAGTACGAACAATACAACCCATACCATTTGGCACAGGTAGTTGGCTCATGACTTGCTTAAGTTCGGTGCGTTCATCACCTTCGATTCGGCGAGAGATACCACCAGCACGAGGGTTGTTTGGCATAAGAACCAGATAGCTACCGGCCAAACTGATCGAAGTGGTCAAGGCTGCGCCTTTATTACCACGTTCTTCTTTATCAATCTGAACGATGACTTCCTGACCTTCTTTTAAGGCATCTTTAATCGTAGGACGGCCACGCGATGGTGCATTATGCATGTATTCACGGGCAACTTCTTTGAGTGGAAGGAAACCATGGCGTTCTGCACCATAGTCAACAAAAGCGGCTTCAAGGCTAGGCTCGATACGAGTGACTTTGCCTTTGTAGATGTTACCTTTTTTTTGTTCTCTTCCTGCTAGTTCGATATCTAAATCATACAAACGCTGGCCATCTACCAGCGCAACACGCAACTCTTCATGGTGATTCGTTGCGTTTATCAACATACGTCTCATTTGTTATTAACTCTCAATTTCTGCGGACACAGGAAGAGCTAGCGAGAATATTAGGAATAGGGTCTAAAAACCCGTCAAGCCTTTTAATGGCAAGGGGTTTTGGTTGTGAATTTCTGTAAGTTTAGTTTCTTAAACTGTTTTTTCATCACTAAGTTGACTGTTAAACCTGTTTATTTCCTGTTTGGCTATTTCACGTCTTACCGCTTGTTGTGCGCGAAAGAAGCCAAACTAACCGAGCAACTTGAACGTTTATCGCATAAACGTATTCAATGAGCTGCTCTACAATTCTGCTATTTTCCGGTGACCGGCTTTAAAAAATCATTTCTGCTGTTATGGTATCTCAGCTTTGCGTTGTTCTTCTCTTATTTAGAGTTGTTTAACGCTATGTGCTGGTTTAATACCTTCATATAAGGTGTTGTTTGCTTCCGTTGGCCTCAATTTATGCCTGCTTTACTATAAAGCTTTTGCTAGTTGAGGTGGAAGGAGCGACACCAGGCGCTCTTTTTGAGCGTGTAGCTCTGTTGCGCATTATAGACTGCTTATATATACAGAGCAATCTTTTGTTTTTTTAAGCTATTGATTTGACATGTTTTCAGGTATAGTTGCGCCCGATGAATAGTGAATCCCGTCCAAAAGTCCAATTTGTTGAAGTGCAGACTGAAGAAGCCGGTCAGCGCATCGATAACTTTTTGCTCAAAAAACTCAAAGGCGTTCCCAAATCCCACATCTATAAGATGCTGAGGAAGGGCGAAGTTCGAGTTAATAAAGGTCGAATTAAGGCCGAATATAAAATTAAGGAAGGCGACTCGGTTCGGCTTCCCCCTGTCAAAACAACCAACACAGCAACTGAAGTACCGGTAAATCTGAACGTCGTTCAAGATCTCGAAAACGCTATCCTGTATGAAGATAAGCGCTTGATCGTCTTGAATAAGCCGCATGGAATGGCGGTTCATGGTGGCAGTGGCATGAGCTTTGGTGTGATTGAAGCACTGCGAGCTTTAAGGCCTGAAGCACCATTTTTGGAGCTAGTTCATAGGCTTGACCGTGATACTTCAGGTTGTTTGTTAATAGCCAAAAAGCGTAGCACACTGCGTTTCCTGCATGAACAACTGCAGAAAAAGCTGATGAGCAAGCAATATTGGGCGCTTGTGGAAGGCAAATGGCCAGCCAAACTTAAGCATATTGATTATCCGTTGGCAAAGAATCATTTAAAGTCAGGTGAGCGAGTGGTTCGTGTCACTGAGAATGGCAAACCGTCATTAACCTCTTTTAGTGTGGTTGAGGTTTTCAAAAACTTTAGCCTGGTGTCAGCTGAACCTGTAACCGGCAGGACTCACCAAATTCGTGTTCATGCGCAACAGGCAGGGCATCCGCTGGTGGGCGATCCTAAGTATGGCAATGATGAAGTGACTGAGCAGTTTAAGCGTCAGGGCTTATCAGGCCGTTTATTCTTACACGCTTACTCGCTTACCTTTAAAGTGACCCCGGAAGACAAGGCCATTAAGGTCGAAGCACCACTTCCCGCAGATTTACAGAAAACCCTGGAGTATTTACGTCGATGATAGCAAAGCAAACTCGATTAATCGTTTTTGACTGGGATGGCACATTGATGGATTCAACAGGTCGTATCGTTTCCGCCATGCAAACTACCGCAACTAATTTAAAATTGCCGATCCCGTCGGTTGATGATGTGCGCGGCATTATCGGCTTAAGTTTGGGTGAGTGTTATCGACGTCTGTTCCCTGAAGTTGATGATCACGACTGGATTACTGAAGAGTACCGCTATCAATATGTAGAAGGCGATCAAACGCCCAGCCCTTTGTTTGATGGGACTGAAGATACGCTTGAATATCTCAAAAGCCGAGGCTATCTATTAGCTGTCGCAACCGGTAAAGCGCGTCATGGTTTGGACCGGGTGCTGAACGAGTCTGGTTTAAGAGAGATATTTGATGTGACTATTGCCAGCGATGAAGCGCAAAGCAAGCCACACCCCGAGATGCTGCATAAGTTATTGTCTCATACCCGCTCTCAACCAGAGCAGGCCATCATGGTCGGCGATACCACTTTTGATTTGGAGATGGCTCAACGAGCAGGAGTGGGCGGTATCGGGGTGAGTTTTGGTGCTCATACCATTGAAATGCTAAAGACCTGTCAGCCACAAGCCATTATTGATGACATTCGGCATTTAAAAGAATTCTCTGAATATTAGGCTGCTCAGTAAGCAGAACACTAGTCAGAACATTAAAAAAGCGCTCCTGGGAGCGCTTTTTTGTGGACATTGATATCTAAAATTAGGATTAACTGTCTTTTTGTAAGCTCTTAAGTTGAGCGACCACATCTTTCATGTGTGTATCAGGATCAACATCATCATAGTGGTAAACGATGTTGCCGTTAGGAGCGATGATAAAGGTTTGGCGTTTGGCATATTCGACCGGGCCAAAGCCACCTAGAACGTCATAAGCTGTGGCGGCTTCTTTATCCACGTCAGCCAGAATGCTAAATGGTAAGCCATGAATCTCTGCAAACGACTTGTGTGACTCAACGTCATCTAGCGATACGCCAACCACATCCGCATTAAGCGCTTTAATGTCTTTATAGCCATCACGGAAGTTTTTCGCTTCAGTAGTACAGCCCGGGGTGTCGTCTTTCGGGTAGAAATACAGCACCAGCCATTGACCTTTATAGTCTTCTAGGGTTTTCCACTCTTCATTTTGGTCCTGTAGCTTAAAATCTGGCGCCAAGGCACCAACCCAGCTGGACTCAGCGTTTGCGGAAAAGCTGAAAGCCATCAGTAGTGCTGTCAATATAGATAATAGAAAGTGTTTCATAAGAGTGTTCATTCCAGTAGACCTTTTGTAAGATTGTAGAACTAATCGTTGCAACTTAATACCTGAGAGCTCAATTTTCTGTGAAGACTTCCAAAGATACTGTCATTAAATTACCTGTGCTCGAAACCGAGCGCCTTATTTTGCGCCACTACCAGCAGTCTGACTTGCCTGCTTATTATGAAATGATGGCAGATCCTGACGTAACCCGTTATCTATTTTCGGGCAAACCCATGTCTAAACATGACGCCTGGCGCAGTATGGCTACCATGGCGGGGCATTGGATGCTCAATGGCTATGGCCAGTGGGCTTTGCAAGAAAAAAGCGGTGGGCAATTTGTTGGTCGTGCGGGTTTTTTAAAGCCTGAGGGCTGGCCGGCTATAGAGGCAGGCTGGGTGTTACATAAAAGAGCCTGGGGAAAAGGTTATGCCACTGAAGCTGGTCGAGCCGTTATGCGCTATGGTTTTGAAGACCTGTCTCAGCAGTGCATTATCAGTATGATCCAACCTGACAATACACCATCCATTAAAGTCGCAGAGCGTCTGGGCGAGTCATTCAATAAAAAGATAACTCTGTTTGGTATCGATGCGCTGGAATATGCTATAGATAGAGAGACTTACCAGAGGTTATATAAGCAATAGGAAGGAGTCGGGATGACCTTAAGACTGGATGCGGGCGACATAACTCAGCTTTATGTGGATGCCATCGTTAATGCTGCCAAGAAGAGTTTGCTTGGCGGTGGAGGAGTGGACGGAGCCATTCATCGTGCTGCTGGCCCTGAATTGCTGGAAGAATGCAAAACTTTGGGCGGCTGCGAAACGGGTGAAGCCAAAATAACACAAGGTTACAACCTTCCAGCCAAACACGTCATCCATACGGTTGGGCCCGTTTGGTCTGGTAACGAGGGGCATGGAGGCGATGAGAATGAAGCGGAGCTATTAGCCAGTTGTTATATCAACAGTCTGCAACTAGCCGAAGACAAGAATCTTAAAAGTATCGCCTTTCCCTGCATCAGCACCGGAGTTTATGGTTATCCAAAACAACAGGCGGCTACTATTGCCGTTAATGTCTGTAAAATGTTTGCCAGTAATGCCGAATCGTTAAAAGAAATCATTTTCTGTTGCTACGATGATGAAAACTTAGCCATTTATCGACAGCTACTAACGGACTCATAATACCGGACTTTAAAGCTACCATGTTTCATAAAAGTAACAGCTCCCAATTCAATGACCACCTAATGCAAGAAGCAAAGGGGTTGGAACTGTTGCGCGAGACTATTCAAGAGCATCAAGTTCCACACCTCAATATCCCGAAAATAGAATCGGTTTCTGATGAACAGCTGGTGTTACAGAAAGTGAATAGCTATAGCTGGAATCCGCAGCTGATGACACAGCTTGGAGAAGGGCTCGCTCATCTGCACAAAATCAAAGCACCACATTATGGGCTGGATGAAGACAACTATATTGGACTCAACCCACAGATTAATGGACGCTTTGATCATTGGGGAAAATTCTTTGTTGAGCAACGCCTACTTTATCAAACCAATTTAATCAAAGACCAAAAAATGAAGCGCATGCTTGAGGAGCCGATTCTTGAGCGCAAGGATCTGCTTGAAACCTGGCTCAATCGCCACTGCATTCACCCCAGCCTGGTACATGGCGATTTGTGGTCTGGCAACGTCTTGTTTGATGAACAGGGCCCCTGGCTGATAGACCCAGCGGTCTATTATGGCGACCGTGAAGTGGATTTAGCCATGACCGAGATGTTTGGCGGTTTTAGCGAAAGCTTTTATGAAGCCTACGACGATGTTTACCCAAGAACCAATGTTTACCCACAAAAGAAAGCCATCTACAACCTGTATCATTACCTGAACCACTATAATCTTTTTGGCGGTGCTTACTTGCAGTCATGCAGAAACCTCATTGATCAAATTCAACATCACTTTTATTAATTGGCAGCTGACCTGCCAACAAGTAACTGATATTCTCGTGTGGAAAATTATCAGTATTCAGACGTCTTTGAACGTTGAGGTATGACGAGATTTAATGATTACCATATACAAAAGGCTTTACTATGGATATTACACTTACCTAAAAGAGAAAGGTAAGGTAGTAAATAATGCAGATATTGGGATATTTGTAGGGTTATCACACCTAGTTCTGTATGCGTTATTACTATTTTTTCTCAACTTTTTCGATATCTTTGTTTTAAATAAAGAGAACATTGTTTATGTATTAATACCTGTTGTGTGTTTTGAATCAATTTTGATGAGTATATTATTTGGGAAAAATAAGTTAATCAAAATAAAAGAAGATTTTAATTCATTACCACAGGAGAAAAAGAATTTTTATAAAAAGGCGATATTATATTTGACTCCTATCTCTGTGGTTCTGAGCATTTTGATCATATTTGCTACATACAAGTGAAGTGTTTTATTTGTGTAACTACAACCAGTAAAGTAAGGGTCAGTAGTAGGGTGCGTCGTGACGCACCGATAAACTAAAAGTCATTCATTTGGGTCAGTAAGAAGCGGTATGCTTTTAGCAAAATTTGTCTGGAGCTAAGAATTACGGTAAAACACTTCAGACTAAGAATAGTTTGGAAATTATAAAAATGGAAAGACGCCAACTAATTTTGATTTTTCTTATGCTTCATATGCTTTTTTATGGAATCGGTTCTTACATGGCGATAATGCTCAGCAAGCATCATTGGCAGATGTTAATAGCGAGTTTAGTAGTGATCGCTTTAAGCCAGAAATATGTATTTCTATTCCGGTGGTTAAGAGAAAAGTCAGAAGAAACCTTTGAAATTATAGATCCAAATGAGCATATCAGCGTTAATGATGCCATTGACCGATATAAGGAAGCAGAGCGTATCAGGCGTCAAAACAGTAAGTGGTACGAATTCTGGAACTGGAGCTAGTCATCATCTTTTAACGGTGCGTCACGACGCAGGGTCTGCCCCCTTGGGTACCCTACCTATCTTGATTAAATAAGCTCTACGTCAAACTCTCTAAGCTTGGTTGCCAAAGCTATCAATGGTAATCCAATCAGGGCTGTTGGGTCTTTGGACTCAATAGCCTCAAACAGCACAATCCCCAAGCCTTCACATTTAAATGAGCCTGCGCAGTCGAGTGGCTGTTCTTTTTCAAGATAGTTGATGATTTCTTTGTCGCTTAGCTGTCTGAATTGGACTTTGGTGGCGACGACTGTGGTGTTCTGCGCTGCTTCATGCGTACTGGTGACACATAAGGAGGTGTAGAAGGTGACGGTCTGGGCTGAGCAGGCTTTGAGTTGCTCTATGGCTTTGTCCATGGTTCCGGGCTTGCCGAGTATCTGATTATTGAGTACGCAGACCTGATCCGAGCCGATGACTAGTGCATTTGGGTGGTTAACTGCAATGGCAAGGGCTTTCTGCTGTGCTAACCTCGCAACCAGCTCTATCGGCTCCTCATCGGGAAAGGGTGTTTCGTCGATATCGGGCGATAGGGCTTCGAAATCATCCAGAATACGGCTTAGAAGCTCTTTGCGGTACGGCGAAGAGGATGCGAGTATAATGTGGTTGGGGGTATTCATAAGTACTTTTTGTCTCGGCTTTTATTCGGGCTTTTCTTTAGGCTTTTTACTAGAGAATCAGTTGCTTAGAGCCAATTGTGTAAGATTTAGCTAAAAAAGCAATCAAATAGGCGAAATTTGCTTAAAATTAGCGGGTTTGCTTTGACTAGACCACAAGATATATGTATTATTGCGCGCCTATGTCAAGTCGCAGGTTCCCGGCATCGCTCAGTCCCAATAAATTCGTGGACCAGGGCAAAGAAATAGATGCCACCCTTGAGATTGATTATTTCGAGCGTTTTCGCCAGCTGTTGAATTCATCAAAAGGCGAAATTCACTGTAAAATCAATGGTGAAAGGGTTAAAGATACTCGTACAACTTCACTGCATGTGGCTCTCACTGGTGAGGTCGAACTAGTATGTCAGGGCTGTACTGAACCTTTTATGTTCAAGCTTGACCGCCAAGCAGTTTTGCGTCCGGTTTACTCGGAAGAGCAAATGAACAACGCCCCAGATGATGTGGAGCCTGTGCTTGTTGGCGAAGACGGATTAGATATAAAATCAGCGGTAGAAGATGAGCTGATTTTAACACTACCACTCATACCTTTATTCGGTGAGTGTAAAGAGCTGGAGACCTACCAATCAGGTGAGCTTCCAGAAGAAACAATTGAGCAGGCAGAAAAGGATAACCCTTTTAATGCCTTAAAAGATTTAAAGTTTGATTAAGCAGGAGAAACCTCATGGCTGTACAAAAGAATCGTAAAACTCGCTCTACGCGTGGCATGCGTCGTTCACACGACTCTTTGAGCGCACCAACATTATCAGTTGAAAGTGAAACTGGTGAAATCCATCGTCGTCATCACGTGACTAAAGATGGTTTTTATAAAGGTCGCAAAGTCGTTTAATTCTTTTCTAGAGAGTTCTTCGCAGAGCCTCTAAAGAAGATCAGAGTTAAGTCCGAAACAATTTATTATTAAATGCTGGTTTCAATGCTGGCTAAAACAATGATAAGTTTACCGTTAACAACCGATTTATGTTGACCTGTTACCGTGACTAAAACTCTAGCAATAGATTGTATGGGGGGCGATTATGGCCCCTCAGTTATTATTCCAGCGGCTTTAAAAGCGCTGGAAATCCATTCTAATATCGCTATTTACCTGGTTGGCCATCAAGAACAGGTCAAAAAGCAGGTTTCTCAACTCAATCCCCAAGCATTTGATATTTTCGGTGACCGTTTGCGTATTCGGCATGCATCCGAAGTTATTGCTATGGATGAAAAGCCCTCTCAGGCCATTCGTAATAAATCTGATTCCAGTATGCGCGTCAGCTTGCAGCTCGTTCGCGATAATGTGGCTGATGCTTGCGTGAGTGCGGGGAATACAGGCGCTTTGATGGCGCTGGCGACTATTTTAATTGGCACCTTGCCTGGTGTAGAGCGTCCTGCGATTGTTGCAGAACTTCCGAATAAGAAGGGCACTGTAAGCCATATGCTGGATCTTGGCGCTAACATTGACGCCAGCGCAGAGCAACTAACCAGTTTTGCCATGATGGGCCATGTACTGTGTCAGGCGGTTGATGGCAAAGATGATCCTAAAGTAGCCTTATTGAATATCGGTGAAGAGCAATCTAAAGGCCGCGATAGCATTAAGCTAGCTGGTGATATCTTGAGCAAACAGGCGGAAATCAATTACGTCGGTTTCATTGAAGCAAACCAGATTTTTAATGGTGATGTCGATGTTATAGTTTGTGATGGCTTTACCGGTAATAATGTCCTTAAAGCCTGTGAAGGGATTACTCGTTTCCTGTATGATCAGCTGAAGGTTGAATTTACCCGTAATTGGCGCAGCAAGCTGATTGCGGCGATGGTAAAACCGGTCTTAAAAAGTTTCCAAAAGCGTATCAACCCCGACCAGTATAATGGGGCAAGTCTGTTAGGATTACGCGAAATTGTGATCAAGAGTCACGGTTCTGCTGATATCAAAGCGACTTTGTGCGCTATAAATAAAGCGATTTCAGAGATTGAGCGTCAAGTTCCTCAGGAAATCCAGAATAAAGTAAGCCACCTGGTGCTACCGATAGAGTATTAATCTATTGAAGGTATGCTCTTGAGATCCAGATGGCCATATAAGATTTGTAGATACTCAGTGGATTTTTTCTCACAAAGTCGGTAAATGAGACGTTTGTAGATAAATATCCGGTGAATGATTAAAGGGTAGTAAGTGTGAAATATTCTAAAATTCTTGGTATGGGCAGCTACTTGCCGGAAAAGGTTTTAACCAACGCCGATCTTGAAAAAATGGTCGATACCACCGACGCGTGGATCACAGATCGCACCGGTATTAAAAAGCGTCATATCGCTGCCGATGACCAGTCAGCCTCTGACTTAGGTTTCGAAGCGGCAAAGAACGCCATTGCCAACTCAGGCATTGAAGCAAAAGATATCGACATGATCATCGTCGGTACCGCAACGCCTGATAAAATGTTCCCAAGTGTTGCCTGCTATATTGGCCACGCATTAGGCATTGGCGGCGTACCAGCATTTGATATCACCACCGCCTGCCCAGGTTTTGTTTATGGTTTAAGCATCGCTGACCAATTCATCAAAACCGGCCACCGCAAAAACGTCTTAGTAGTCGGCACAGAAGTGCTATCGCGTCTGGTGAACTGGGATGACCGTTCAACCTGTGTGATTTTCGGTGATGGCGCAGGAGCAGCGGTAGTCACAGCAAGTGAAGAGCCAGGTATCCTATCTACCCATATCCATGCAGACGGTGGCTATGGCGACCTCTTGTATTGTAATAATGGTCTAAGAGGCCAATTGGGCGAGTTCCCAGAGCCGCAAATCGTTATGCGTGGCAATGAAGTCTTTAAGGTAGCAGTGAAAACACTGAGCCAAATCGTCGATGAAACCCTCGAAGCCAACAATATGCAAAAAGAAGATATTGATTGGTTGATCCCTCATCAAGCAAACATCCGGATTATTCAAGCCACAGCCAAGAAGCTCGGCGCTTCGATGGATAAAGTCGTGGTGGCGGTTGACCGTCACGGCAACACTTCCAGCGCTTCGATTCCATTGGCCATGTGTGAAGCGATTGAAGATGGTCGTATTAAGCGCGGTGATGTGTGCTTGTTGGAGAGTTTTGGGGGTGGTTTTACTTGGGGTTCCGCCTTAATACGTTATTAAGCAAAAGAGCTAATACTGCGCTGAGGCTTTGTTATCGAATGTTTGAAAAGCTTGTTATTGAGTGGACTCAACGCCTCACTTTCCAAACATCGATGCCTCGCCTCAGCATTGTCTAGTTCTTTTTCGGTTGTGCTGAGTTGCAGAATCATTTGTAGGCTGCGTCGTGACGCAGATCCTGCCCTAGGGGTACCGCTTTTGATTTTAATACAGTGTTTTAGATCATTTAACGACATAAATCGCTGCTGATTCTTTATGAGAATTAGCTTTAAATAAATCCGACAACCAATTGAATAAAAAGTTTTAATTATGAGTAAAACAGCATTTATCTTTCCAGGTCAGGGTTCGCAGGCGGTTGGTATGCTTAGCGATATCGCTGAACAATATCCTATTATCGAACACACTTTTGCTGAGGCTTCGGAAGCTTTGGGTTACGACCTTTGGCAGCTGGTGCAAAAGGACGAAGATGGCAAGTTGAACCAAACTGAGTTCACCCAGCCAGCTTTGTTAACAGCCAGTGTTGCTTTATGGCGTTTGTGGCAGCAGGAAGGCGGCACTAAGCCAGCATTCCTGGCGGGTCACAGCCTAGGTGAATACAGCGCTTTGGTGGCTTCTGGTGTGATTGAGCTAGGCGATGCCGTTAAGTTAGTCGAAGCTCGTGGTCAGTTCATGCAGCTAGCTGTTCCTGCCGGTACTGGAAAAATGGCGGCTATCATTGGCCTGGACGATGAAAAGGTTCGTGATGCCTGTGCTGTTGCAGCACAAGACGAAGTGGTTGAGGCGGTTAATTATAACTCTCCTGGTCAGGTCGTGATTGCGGGCAGTGCTGATGCCGTTGAGCGTGCTATGGAAGCCTGTAAAACTGCTGGCGCTAAGCGTGCCTTACCGCTTCCAGTCAGTGTTCCTTCCCATTGTGCTTTGATGCGTCCTGCGGCGGAAAAGCTTGCTCACATGCTTGAAAGCATCAATATCAATACACCAACCATTCCAGTGATCAATAACGTGGATGTGGCTGTTGAAAGCGATCCTAAAGCCATTAAAGATGCTTTGATTCGTCAGCTGTACAATCCTGTTCGTTGGACTGAGACGGTTCAAAAACTAAAATCAGAAGACGCTCTAAACTTATTCGAATGTGGTCCGGGCAACGTGTTGTGTGGTTTAGCAAAGCGCATAGACCGCGAACTAATCGCTGCGCCATTAGCCAGTTTAGATAAGTTTGAAGCAGCGCTTTCAGCCTGATCACAGAATTAAGTTCTACTGACAAGATAGAATACATTAGAAAGGAAATACACCATGAGTTTGAATGACAAAATTGCATTAGTGACAGGCGCCAGTCGTGGTATTGGCCAGGCTATTGCTCACCGTTTAGCCCAGTCAGGCGCTACGGTTATTGGTACTGCAACATCTGAAAGCGGTGCTGAAAAAATTACTGAGAACTTTAAGGCTGCTGGTTTGAATGGCGTTGGCATGGCGCTTAACGTCACTGACCCAGAGAGTATCGAAAGCGTTTTAGACGCCATCAAAGGCGAACACGGACGTACTCCGGATATTCTTGTTAATAACGCGGGTATCACTCGTGACAACCTGCTTATGCGCATGAAGGACGAGGAGTGGGAGAGTATTCTGAATACCAACCTGACTTCAATTTTCCGTCTCTCAAAAGCCTGTTTACGTAGCATGATGAAGTCAAAATGGGGCCGTATTATTACTATCGGCTCTGTAGTTGGAACCATGGGTAATGCAGGACAAGCTAATTATTCAGCCGCAAAAGCTGGATTGATTGGTTTCTCGAAGTCATTGGCCCGAGAAGTGGGTTCGCGCGGTATCACGGTCAACGTGGTTGCGCCGGGCTTTATTGATACTGACATGACCAAAGCGCTTAATGATGACCAAAAACAAGCCATGTTTGACCAGATCCCTATGGCGCGCTTAGGTCAGCCAGAAGAGATTGCCAACGCCGTGAACTTCCTGGCTTCTGAAGAGTCAGGGTACATTACGGGCGAAACAATTAACGTCAATGGTGGTATGCACATGGTTTAAAGCGGTTGATTGAGTCAAAGCTTGTTTTGAGCATTGGCTAGATAACAGCTTTAAATTAACAAACTGTCATATTAAAATAGCGGCCAATTCTGCTATTATGCAAAACTTGATGCAGGTCTGACCTTTGCTAAAAAAGTGAATTTAAACTTGCAAGTTTGCTGGAGTTAACTAAACTACCGTCGCAGTATAATACTGTGATATACAAGAGGATTTAAAACAGATGAGTACTATCGAAGAACGCGTAAAAAACATCGTTGTTGAGCAATTAGGTGTTAAAGAAGAAGAAGTGACTGCTGAAGCTTCTTTTGTTGATGACTTAGGTGCGGATTCATTGGATACCGTTGAATTGGTTATGGCTCTTGAAGAAGAGTTTGATACTGAGATTCCAGACGAAGAAGCTGAGAAAATCAACACAGTACAAGCCGCTATTGACTACATTAAGGCGAATGTTGACGCGTAATTTAACTCGTCTGCAATTTATTCGTAATAGTTAGCGAATGTAAAATGGGTAAAATACGAAAGTATTTTGCCCATTTGTGTTTTTATAGCTTGAAAAAACTCTGGGCGAAATGAGCCCTATCTGTGGCTGAAGCAATGTTCTGTTGAAATAATTAAGCGTAAAGCTTTCGGCAGAGCTGATAACTGAATACTAAGCGAGAGGTGATTTCCTTGAGTAAACGTAGAGTTGTAGTTACCGGTTTAGGCATGTTAAGCCCGCTTGGTAACAACATCAAAGATTCTTGGGATGGTATTTTAGCATCGAAAAGTGGTGCCAATATGATCGAGGATTTTGATGCCAGCAATTTAAGTACCCGATTTGTCTGTTCAGTAAAAGACTTTGATGCTGAGCCAGTATTGGCTAAAAAAGATGCACGTAAAATGGATATCTTTATCCAATATGGCATTGTAGCTGGTGCTCAGGCATGGGAAGACTCTGGTCTGGAAGTCACTGAACAAAATGCACATCGTATCGGAGCTTGTGTTGGCGCGGGTATTGGTGGCATGACGACCATTGAAGAAACCAGTATTTTGAACCATGAGCGTGGGCCGCGCAAAATTTCTCCTTTCTTTATCCCGGGTTCGATTATCAATATGATTTCAGGCCATTTGTCGATCAAGTATGGTTTGAAAGGCCCTAATATTTCTATCGTCACTGCCTGTACTACTGGTGTGCACTCGATTGGTCATGCTGCGCGCATGATTGCTTATGGTGATGCCGATGCCATGTTAGCCGGCGGTGCCGAAAAAGGCTCAACCCCAGTTTCAATTGGTGGTTTCGCTGCAGCAAAAGCACTTTCTACCCGTAACGATGAGCCACATGCTGCTTCGCGCCCCTGGGATAAAGATCGAGATGGTTTTGTGATGGGTGATGGCGCTGGTGTGATGGTGCTGGAAGACTACGAGCATGCCAAAGCACGTGGGGCAAAAATTTATGCCGAGGTGACAGGCTTTGGGATGAGTGCCGATGCTTTCCACATTACTTCACCACCAGCAGATGGCGAAGGTGCAGCCAGCTCAATGCAAAACGCATTAAATGATGCAGGCCTAAATCCAGAAGACATTCAGTACATTAATGCACACGGTACCTCAACACCAGCAGGCGACTTAGCTGAAACCAATGCGGTTAAAACCGTGTTTGGTGATGCCGCTCGCAAAGTGATGGTTAGCTCAACGAAATCCATGACCGGACACTTGCTGGGTGCGGCTGGTGCCGTTGAGTCTATCTTCAGCATACTAGCGATTCAGGATCAGGTGGCACCGCCAACAGTGAACCTGGATAACCCCAGTGAAGGCTGTGACCTAGATTACGTACCCCATACTGCGCGCCAAGCTAACATTGAACATACCTTGTGTAACTCATTTGGCTTCGGTGGTACTAATGGCTCATTGGTGTTTAGTAAGTTAAAGTAAGTTTAGTTAACTCGCACAAAGGCTCTCAATCGAGGGCCTTTTTGCTGTTTGGGTTTTTAATAAGAGCTTTTAAATTTGCGCTGTATCTTGTTTGCTTTTGCATTAGAATGCTTTGATGAATTCGAAAGACGCTAACATTTGTTCTAGCCATACCTGGTTAAACGGTCGGCCTTGTCAGGAGATTGCGATCACCGATCGGGGGTTGCTATATGGCGATGCATTTTTCACTACGATTAAAGTTACTGATGGCAAAGTTGAACATTGGGCTTTGCACAGTGAGCGTTTAAGTTTTAGCGCAGCAAGGCTTGGTTTCCCTTCTCTAGACTTAACATTGATTGAAGCGGAATTGCTGGCTTTCATTAAAGAACAGTCGCAAGTTTCGCAATCTGTCGATGGTGTTGTGCGGTTAACGATTAGTAGAGGCTCGGGGTTGAGAGGCTATAAAGCTCCCGATTCACCAGAGGTGCAGCGTATCTTGAGTTGGTCGCCTATTCAGAACTCAGCAAGTTTTGATTCTGGTATTCGTTTATCTATCTGTTCAACGCCGCCGATTATTCATTCTGCTTTAGCAGGGGTTAAGCACTGCAATCGACTGGCTGAGGTGTTGGCGGCTGAAGAAGTTTCGCAGGACTGCTTTGATGGTATTATGAGCATTAATAACAAGGTGGTATGCGGCACTAAATCGAATATCTATTTTTACCTTAATGGGCAGTGGCAGACGCCAAAATTAGACCAGGCTGGGGTTAACGGTACAGTCCGTCGTTGGTTGTTAAATAGCCAGCCTGCCTTTGTAGAGACCGAGATTACTCACAAAGATATAGCTTCGGCTCGCTACTGCTTGGTATCTAATGCAATAGTCGGTATTATTCCTGTGTGCGCCATTGGCTCAACTGATTATGAGCTTTATTCTGATTGGCAGAAGTTAGCCCAAAGCTACCGCCAGGCTGCGTTTGTAAAGTGATGCATCATAATTCTTACTACAATAATTGATCTTAAGAGTATTAATGAAAAAACCAATATTGACCTTTTTTATTCTGATTGTCCTTATTTTTTCGGGTGTCACCTGGTATTTATGGAACGGATTTCAGGACTTTATTCAGCAGCCGCTAGGTATAGAGCAAGAGCTCGATGTTCAAAAAGGAACCAGTGCCTATAGTCTGGGTCGTCAATGGCAAGAAAACGGTAATATCCAGCAGTTCTATTACTACCAGCTGTTACTTAAACTTAAACCCGAACTGCGCCCAATAAAGGCTGGCAACTATGCGATCACTGCTGATATGACAGCGGTGGATGTGTTGCAAAAGCTGGTTGCGGGCGATGTTATCAAGTATCAGTTTTCAGTTATTGAAGGTTCGAATATCTATGAATTGTTGATCGCGTTAGAGCTCAATACAGATTTAACTCATGAGATTGATTACAGTCTGGAATACGAGACTATTTTTGACGCCATGCAATTTGTAGGGCAACAGCATCCTGAAGGCATGTTTTATGCGGATACTTATCAGTTTATTAAAGGCGATTCCGATTTAGATATTCTTAAACGTGCTTATGGGCGTTTGCAAACCGTATTGGACGAAGAGTGGGTTAAGCGTGCCGATGGTTTGCCCTATGAGACGCCTTACGAAGCCTTAATCATGGCATCGATCATTGAAAAGGAAACAGCGGTTCCGGCTGAACGTCCAGAAATCTCGGGAGTGTTTGTGCGTCGTATTGAAAAGAATATGTTGCTACAAACCGACCCAACTATTATTTATGGTTTGTTGCCGGAGTTCGATGGCAACATTCGTTACAAGGATATTCGCAGTCCACATCCGTGGAATACTTACGTCCATCGTGGCTTGCCGCCAACACCGATAGCGATGGTGGGACGAGAGGCGATTCAGGCGGCGTTAAACCCTAAACCTGGCGATACTTTATACTTTGTGGCTAAAGGTGATGGTAGCCATCATTTCAGCAAAACATTAGAAGAGCATAATCGAGCTGTTCGTAAATACCAATTAAAGCGATAGTGGTGAGTGGATAGTATGACGAACATTAGAGCAGGCAAGTTTATTAGCATCGAAGGGACTGAAGGTGTTGGTAAGTCCACCAATATAGCCTTTATTAAAGCTTGGTTCGAAGCGAAGAATATTTCGCTACTGCATACGCGTGAGCCAGGCGGCACACCTTTAGCAGAAGAGATTCGCGAACTGCTTCTATCTCAACGGGAAGAGGCGGTAGATGCTAAAAGCGAGCTGTTGTTAATGTATGCAGCAAGAGCTCAACATGTCAGCCAGAAAATTAAACCAGCACTGGAACAGGGGCAATGGGTGTTGTGCGACCGTTTCAGTGACGCCAGCTTTGCGTATCAGGGAGCGGGCAGAGCGCTTGGTCTTGATAAACTCGTTGCGCTGGATCAATGGGTACTAGAAGGTTTTAAACCGGATTTGACGATACTGTTGGACTTGCCAGTGGAAGTGGGTTTGTCGCGTGCACAGGAGCGTGGTCCTATCGATCGCTTTGAAGAAGAGAAGGTGGAGTTTTTTGAGCAGGTCAGAAATGGTTATTTGCAGATTGCTCAGCAAGAACCGGACCGGGTCAAGATTGTCGATGCGCGAGGAAGTTTGCAAGAGGTTCAGCAACAGATTGAACAGGTTCTTATTAATTTCTATCAGCAGCAGGTTTCCGACTCATGACATCCATTGAAGCATGGAACCAAAGTCGCTTTCAGCGGGTGCAGGATCAATTCCAGCAAGGCTCGCTACCACACGCTGTTCTGTTAATGGGGCCGGAAGGGATTGGTCGCGAAAACTTTGCTCAGGCACTGGCTCAATGGCTACTATGCCTCAATCGCCAGGAAGAAGCCTGTGGCGAGTGCAAAAGCTGC
The DNA here is from genome assembly GCA_048266925.1 of Kangiella sp. Lineage (GTDB taxonomy): Bacteria > Pseudomonadota > Gammaproteobacteria > Enterobacterales > Kangiellaceae > Kangiella. The sequence goes on from JBLWYL010000001.1 coordinate 82,489, forward strand.
TTCTTGTTCGATGCTGGCCATCATCCTGACTATCATCTACTGGATATTGAGCAGGATAAGACCCAAATTTCAGTAGGGCAGGTGCGCGAGCTGATTACCTCAATGCAGGAGTCATCGCATCAAGGCGGCTGGAAAGTTGCCAATATTGCCAATGTGCAGGCCATGAATGCTAGTTCATTTAATGCGCTGCTTAAAACGCTGGAAGAGCCGCAACAGAATACTTTGCTTATCTTGCAAACCTCACAGTTACAAGGCGTTCCGCCGACCATTCGTAGTCGTGCCCAGTTGTTATCACTCAGCGTCGACGATCTGGAGGTTGTAAAGCAATGGCTGACCGAACGACAGGGCAATATGACACAAGCTCTTGAGGCCGCTGTGAACCTATTTCCTCAAGCACCTTATAAAGCTGAAGACTTTGGCGTTAATGGTGATACACTGAAATATGCCGAGTTCATTGTGCAGATGAATGATCTGGTCCAGGGAAACAATAGCCCGATTCAAATGGCCCAGTTTTGGCATGAAGATGTGGCCGATGCGGTGTTTTGGATGCAATTGATGGTGCGCGATATTCTACTGCTTCAACAAGTTGGTAAAGAGGCTGATTTGCTCTTTATGCAACAAAAACAGGAGCTTGAAGCGCTCGCTAAAGCCGTTAACGGACAAGGTTGGTTGATGTTGTTGGAGAAAATAAATGAGCTTCAACGGTTGATTAAGCAAAAAAGTCCCGTTAATCTAATGGCATCGTGGCAAAGTTTGTTGATTTTTGTCACCCAAATTGCCAGTAAATACAAGCCACTAGGTTAATTTTATAATAAACTGGTTGATGGTTTTATCAGCTCTCATTGATTAAGGCAGTTACCCAATGCGGATAGAAAGAACGGGTCCCGGCATATTAACCATTCATGTCGAAGACAAAGAAGACCTCTACAAAGCTTATATGCCATTCCTGGAGAATGGCGGTATCTTTATTCAAACCAATAAAGAATATAACCTGGGCGACGATGTCTTTATGCTTCTTGCCATCATTGATGAGCCAGAAAAATTGCCGATTGCCGGTAAAGTTGTCTGGATCACACCGATTGGTTCGCAAGGTAATAAGCGAGCCGGTATTGGAATTCAATTCAGCGATCAAGATAATGGTCAAACCAAAAATAAAATTGAAAACTTGTTAGCTGGCCGATTGGATTCAGATAAACCTACTCATACGATGTAACTCATCTCACCTATTAATTTTTTATGCTTATAGATTCACACTGCCATCTGGATCGCCTTGATCTGGGTGCATACGATAACGACCTCAATAAAGCTTTAGATTATGCCCGCGAACGTGGCGTTAAACACATGCTGTGTGTTGGCATAACCATCGATAAGTTCGATGATGTGCGCATGATTGCAGAAGCCAATGATGATATTTCCTGTTCAGTGGGTATCCACCCGCTATACGATGCTGTATCTGAAGCTGACGTCGATCTGTTAGTGGAAAAGTCCAGGCATCCAAAAGTGGTTGCTATCGGCGAAACCGGATTAGACTATTTCTATAACAAAGATCCTGAAAACCATAAGTTACAACAAGAAAGCTTCCGCAAACATCTGCGTGCAGCTCGCCAAGCTAACTTGCCGGTCATTGTTCATACACGAGATGCTCGTCAGGATACGATTGATATTCTGCGTGAAGAAAAGGCACAAGAGTGCGGAGGTGTTTTACACTGTTTTACTGAAAGTCTCGAAATGGCGCAAGCGGCACTAGAGTTGGGTTTCTATATTTCATTCTCCGGTATCGTGACCTTTAAAAATGCCGAAGAACTTAGAGACGTTTGCCGCAATATTCCTCTGGACAAAGTATTAATTGAAACCGACTCGCCTTATTTGGCGCCAGTGCCTTATCGAGGTAAAACTAATCAACCTGCTTATGTTAAAGAAGTAGGACAGTTTGTTGCTGACCTTCATCATATTAGTTACGACGAGTTATGTGAAATCACATCCAGGAATTACCAGAATTTATTCAGTAAGAGTGTTATTTAGAAAAAGTGTTATTTAATAAATTAGATGTGTTGTGCAAGAATTAATCTGACAATTAGGACGTATCAATGAAAAAAATACTACTTCTATTATCTTTGTTCTTATCGGTTGCTGCATGTCAGCACAATGGGACGGTAAGTGAGGAGCAGCAAAGTGAAGCTGTTCAGTCCGATGAATCGACAGATTTTAAAATCCCTTTCGAAAAGTATCAGTTGGATAATGGCTTGACCGTTATTCTACATCAGGATAAGTCTGATCCGATTGTGGCAATGGCAACAATCGTGCATGTTGGATCAAACCGCGAAAAGCCGGGTCGTACCGGTTTTGCACACTTTTTTGAGCACATGGCTTTTAATGATTCAGAGAATGTTCCGCAAGGGTCCAACCGTAAGCTGATTGAAGAATTAGGTGGAACACGTAATGGTGGAACTTGGACTGACGGTACCATGTACTATGAAGTTGTCCCTAAAGACGCTCTTGAGAAGTTAATGTGGATCGATTCTGACCGACTGGGGTTCATGATCAATACTGTCACTGACGGCGCTCTGGAAAGAGAAAAGCAGGTCGTTAAAAACGAAAAAAGACAGCGCGTTGATAATCAAGCATATGGACATACTCAGCATGTTATTCTTAAAAACCTTTATCCAGAAGATCATCCCTACAGCTGGACAGTTATTGGTGATCTGGATGATTTACAGGCTGCGACACTTGCAGATGTAAAAGAATTCTATAGCGAATATTACGGCCCATCGAACGCCACGTTAGTGATTGCGGGTGACATTGATTTTGAAGAAACCAAACAGATGGTCCAAAAGTGGTTTGGCGAAATCAGACCATCGGAGCCGGTCAAGGATCCTGAGCCAATGCCTGTTGAGCTTAAAGAAACCAAAAAGCTCTATCATCTGGATAATTTTGCTAAGGTTCCTGAAGTTCGACTCACCTTTCCTACTATCGAACAATACCATAAAGATGCTTATGCGCTGGATGCTCTTGGTGAAATATTAAGTCAGGGCAAAAGAGCTCATCTGTATAAAGTGATTGTTGAAGAGCAAAAACTGGCACCTTCCGTTGCAGCCTATAACAGCTCTAATGAGATTGCAGGAACATTCACCATTCGCGTTCGAGCCAACGCTGGTGTTGATTTGGATGAAGTCAAAAAAGCAATTGATGTAGCTTTAGCGAACTTTGAAAAAGAAGGCTTCAGTGATAATGACTTGAAGCGCATTAAAGCGAGACAGGAAACCTCTTTTTATAACGGTATTTCCAGTGTTCTGAGTAAAGCATTTCAACTGGGCATTTATCAGGAATACGCAGGCGATCCGGCTTTTGTTGCTAAGGCTATAGAAAACATTAAGAGTGTCACTCGTGATGATGTTATGCGTGTCTATGATCAGTACATTAAAGATCAAAATTATATAATGACCAGCTTTGTTCCAAAAGATGAGCCAACACTCATTGTTGATGGTTCAGTTAAAGCAGACGTAGTTGAAGAGCAGATTGTGCAAGGTGCAGAAAAAGAATTTGATGCTGATGCCGCTGCTGATTATGAAAAGACGGCCACCAAACATGATCGTTCGGAGCCGCCTTTAAGTGAGACACCGAAAGTTTCTATTCCCGAAATTTCTAAGTCGGTCGCTGATAACGGACTGGAAATTTATACTATGAAGCACAGTGAACTGCCCATTGTCAGTTTTGCCATGCGAATTGATGGTGGAGCCTGGCTTGAGACAGATGGACAATATGGCGTAGCGAACTTATTGGCTGAACTGATGAACGAAGGTACTGCAACTAAAAGCCCAGAAGAGCTGGAAGATGCTATTGGATTGCTGGGGGCAAGCATCCGTTTTGATGCTAATAATGACTCGATTTTTGCTACAGGCACAACTTTAGCTAGAAACTACGAGCCGACCATGGATTTACTGAGCGAGATGCTGCTTGAACCTCGCTTTGATAAGGAAGAGTTCGAGAGGCTTAAAGCTAAGCAACTGAATAGCATTAAGCAAAGCGAAGCCAGTCCTTTTGCGGTTGCCAGCAGAGCCTTCTATAGCCAGATTTATGGTAAGGAGCATCGAGCCGGTATCCCAAGTGGTGGTACTTCTGAATCTGTTGCTGCCATCTCTCTTGATGATGTAAAGGCTTTTTATGATAAAGCCTTGTCACCAAAGAATGCTGCCATTCATGTGGTAGGACAAATCAATCATCAACAAGTTAAGGCGGGTATCGAGAAGCTTTCGGAGGCTTGGGCAGGCGAAGCTATTGCATTGCCCGAGTATAAAAAGCCTAAGTCATTTGATTCACCCAAGGTCTTCTTCGTTGATATTCCTGATGCCAAGCAATCCGTGATTATCGTTGGTAAGCGCGGCCTAAGAGGAGATGACCCTGACTTTTATCCTTTCACAGTTGCCCAAAACCGTTTAGGTGCAGGCAGTAGTGCGCGCTTATTCCAAACACTGCGCATTGAAAAAGGTTATACCTACGGTGCTTATACTAATATTGCTAAAGCTCGCTTTATTGCTCCTTTTATGGCTTATTCACAGGTCCGTGCTAATGTCACTTTAGAGTCTCTGGAGATTTTCAAAGATCTGATTGCCAATTACGACGAAACCTTTGCTGAGCAGGATTTGGACATTACTAAGAACCTGTTAATTAAGCGGAGTACCCGTGAGTACGAAACGATTGAGAATCTTTTGACCATGCTAAATGAAGTGAGCAAGTTTGATTTGCCCTTTGATTTTGTGGAGAAGGAACAAGCCCAACTTGAAGCAATGACCGTTGAGCAGGCTAAGCAGATTTATCAGAAATATGCCAACGAGCAAGAAATGATATACGTTATTGTTGGTGATGCGGCTACTCAGCTTGAAAGAGTCAAAGAGTTTGGTTATGGCGATCCCATCATGTTGGATCGAAAGGGTAATCCTTTATAACTTCCTGGTAGCATTATCACTTTACCAAAGCCACCTCTAGTCGGTGGCTTTTTCTTTATAGCTTCTCTGTAGGGGAAAACCCCTGCCTGATCTAGGGGCTTTACCTAATATCTCTTTTTCATGGCTTTGTGCATAGTCGTAGTCGAACTAAAAAATATTATTATTTTGACTACGAGGACCAAACCATGAAACCAACTGTATCAGTAATCACAGCCAGTGTTTTGGCAGCCGTAGCAGGGACCGCTCACGCAGATGCTATCATTGGACCAGAGTTAACAGAGATGTTACCTACAGCGTTAACACCAACAAAAGTCATTGTCACTACCCATGAACAGTCACAACTTGATGATGTGATGGTTAATCTTGGCCAACCATACTTGGCAATGAACACTCTTCCAATGGCTGGAGCTACGCTGACTAAAGCCCAAATTAACGCGCTTACCAAAGATGAGCGTGTGAAAAGTATCTACTATGATGCACCTTTAAAATACTACAACTACAACTCTGGTGAAATCACCGGTGGTCACTATGTCCATGACGTTGAAAATGTCACGGGCCGTGGTGCTACTATTGCTGTATTAGATTCAGGTGTTGATGCTACACACCCTGACTTACAGTTAGGCTCTAAAGTTGTACAGAACGTCAAAATCGTTGGCGATCTCGATTTAGCTGGCGGCTTGAATGTGTTCCTTGAGGGTGTTCCAAACAGTGACACCAGTTCAGGTCACGGCTCCCACGTTGCAGGTACGGTAGCAGGTACTGGTGCAGCTTCTGCCGATGATGCACGCCGTGCAAATTATCATGACGGTATTGCTCCTGATGCAAAACTGGTTGGCTTAGGAGCTGGTGATGCTATCTCGATTCTTTATGCAATTGCGGGTTTTGACTATGCAATTGGCAACAAAGATAAATATGGTATTGATGTAATTACTAATAGCTGGGGTACTTCTGGTGGGGCAAACTTTGACCCGAACAGCCCTACAAACCAAGCATCATACGAAGCCTATAAGCAAGGTATTATTGTAACATTCGCTGCTGGTAACGACGGCCCAGGTGATAACACTCTTAATCCTTATGGTGTTGCTCCATGGACTATCAATGTTGCGGCTGGTACCGAAGACCGCGGTTTAGCTAACTTCTCAAGTCGCGGTGTGGCAGGTGATGAGTTCAAAGCTCCTGATGTTACTGCACCAGGCAGTAATATTATCTCTACAAAAGCATTGAATACAGTTCTACCACTACTAGGTCCAGTGCTTGACCCTGAATATCCAGAGTATGATGTTTATTATGCGGGAATGAGTGGTACTTCTATGGCTACTCCATTCGTTGCTGGTGTAGCAGGCTTACTTCTAGAGGTTAATCCTGACCTATCTCCTGACCAGATTGAAGAAATCATTCGTGATACAGCTGACCCAATGGAAGGTTTTGAATTCCATCAAGTGGGTGGCGGCTACATCAATGTTAAAGCTGCGGTGGAAAAGGCTCGTGTTACTCAAGGTAAGCGTGCTGAATTTATGGCTGGCGCAACAAAGTGGTCATCTCAGGGCAACTGGAAAGTAGTTTCAGAAACTGATTCTATGATCGACTATGTGTCACGCTGGAGCACTAAATCTGATGCAGATAGTACTGATGGCAGCTACCAACAAAGCCGTCGCAATAATGCCGAAGTAATATTTAACTTCATCGGTGATAGCATTCAGATTCTTTACACAGCTAACTCAAAAGGTGGCCACGGTGAAGTTTTCTTGAATGGTCAAAGCAAAGGCATCATAGATTTCTATTCACCTGAAACTACCGCGAAGTCATTCGTGTTGCGTGACCTGGACACTTCACAAGTACACAGCCTGTCTATCAAAAATGTTGAAGGAACCATTAACTTTGATGGCCTGAAAATGGATGGTCAACTTGTTGATAATGGAACCTCAATCACTACTGACCAGCAAGTTATTGAAGGCAACATTGGTCCATCGGCTGAAAACATCCAGTTCAATGATCATGTCATTAGTGTTGGTACAGATGCAGTAGCCATAGATGCGGTATTGAGCTGGGGCGGTGTTGCTGACCTGGACTTCCAAATGCTAGATGCGGAAGGAAATGTTGTGGCTAGCAGTGCGTCTCTGGATAACCCTGAAGTCATTTCATTCAGACCAGAACAGGCTGGTGACTACACCTTACGCGTAAACGGATATATCAGCGTTTCAACTGACTACACAATCGATGTAGAGGTTTCAAACCTGATCCAGTAACTGCTCGTGAGAGGCGTTGGGGGCCTTCGGGCCCTCTTTTTTAATTCTCATTCCATAAAAATTATAAAAGTGTCTATCCATGATTAGGGGTTTTCCCTAATGCGACCTAAGTATTTGCACCGATAGCTAATAAGTCAAAAATGACTTGCAATGGGTTATGAAACATCAATCGATCAAACACACAAAGGGGTAGTGTATTAATGAACACACAAATCAAACGACTAGTGCTAGCGGCTGCATTAGCTGGCTTTAGCATGAATGCAGCAGCAGAAGCCGTTATCGGCAGTGAGTTGCAGCAGAACTTACAAACCATGTCAGTTACCGACAGTACTATGGCAGTGGTGACTTTTGATCAACTTGATCAGCTGGCACCAGAGCAAATCCAGTCTTTGATGGACTTGGGAATTACTGAAGGTGTTCAGTTCCAATCTCTGCCAATAATTGGTGTCGTTGCAACTCCGCTTCAGATTGAGCAAATAAGTAAAATGGATGGTGTCCGTTCGGTGTTTGCTAACCGTAGCTTAAACTATTTCAATGCTGAAGCTCGTGAGTTAACCGGTGCTGAAAAGTTGCAAAGTGAAGAGTTCGTACAGCAAAACGGCATTGGTTTTACCGGTAAAGGCGTTACCATAATGGTCAATGACTCTGGTATCGATGCGACTCATGATGACCTGCAGTTTGGAACTAAGGTTGTTGAAAATGTTCAAGCTCTCACGCACGCACAAGCTTTATCTCTTACAGGATTCAGCGGAGCATGGATAGAAGGTCAACTAAACACAGACTTGAACGTCGGCCATGGTACTCACTGTGCAGGAACCGTAGCAGGCTGGGGCATTAGCTCTGACGGTAAATACAAAGGGGCAGCTCCTGATGCTGAGCTGGTTGGTTATGGTTCTGGTGCGGGTCTGTCGATACTTGATGCTTTGGGTGGTTATGACTATGCCATTACGCATATCTATGATTTCAATTCTCCGATTCGTGTGATGAGTAACTCTTGGGGATCCAGTGGTAAATACGAACCAAACGGCCCTATATCTGTAGCCTCTTATAAAGCCTATAAGCTAGGTATGATTTCTGTATTTGCTGCGGGTAACAGTGGCGCAGGCGAAGATACGCATAACCCTTATGCACAGATCCCTTGGGGTATGTCGGTTGGTGCTGGTACCAAGCAAGGCACTTTGATCGATTTTTCTTCGCGTGGTAAGCGTGATGAGAGCGGTACCTTTACCATGCCTGATGGCACTGAGTGGACTTATCACAATGAAATTTCAGTGGTAGCTCCAGGTGTTGATATTATTTCAACACGGGCAAAAACTAATCTAGTTTCTAATGGTGGCGATGCAGATGTTGATGCTATTGAAACTGAATATCTTCCTTACTACACCATGATTTCTGGTACTTCGATGGCGACTCCTCACGTAGCTGGTGTCATTGCTTTGATGCTTGAAGCTAATCCTAATTTGACGCCGCTTGAGACCAAGCGTTTGATTCAGGAAACCGCTACCAACATGCCAGGTTATGAAAAGTGGGAAGTGGGTGCTGGTTATGTGAATGCGTATGCGGCTGTCGCTGCAGCACTAAACTATAACCCTGAGCATAGCGTGACTGTTAACAACTTGAATACTTTCAATGGCAACGCGATTGTTCTGCCGCCAGAGTCTCCTGAGCCTTTTGAGGTGTTGTATTCGCCAGTGGGTGAACCTGAGGTTCATGAGTTTACAGTCGGCTCTGATGCAGTGTGGGTTTCAGCTTCAGCGGAATCTTTAGCGAATACCATTAAGCTTAAACTTGAAGCGCCAGACGGTACCGAGTATTTCGGTAACTTAACCTTACCAGTATTAACCACGTCTATGCGTGTTTCTGCCCCGGCGCAGGAAGGCACATGGAAATTATCAGCTTACGGTTTAACTTCGTTGTCAGGTGTAGAGGCTGATCCGACTGGAACAACGAACGGTCCTGGTGTTCCTGAAATTGTTAGCGGTGAGATTGGTATTTTCACATCAGGTGGTTACGAAGGGCTTGATGATATAGCAGGGCACCCAGCTGAGAATGCTATTCAGTTTGCGACCAGTGAGCGTTTAGTTGACAGCTTTAATGATAAATTCTTCCGTCCTGATCGAGCATTGAAGCGTAAAGAGTTGGCCCAGTATCTGGTGATGGGAGCAGCTGTTCGCCAATATCGCGATTTATTGAACCAGCCTGTAGTGAGCTTCAGTGATGTGGGTAATGAGTTGGCCGCATTTGCTGAGTCTGCAAGCGCTACTGGTGGTTCATTGAAAGACCGAGTGCAAAAGCAGGAGGCTGTTATGTTAACTGAAGGTAGCAAATTCCGTCCTAATGACTCGGTAAACAGAGCTGAGTTAGCTTATTCGCTTGTACAAAGCCTGGGTTTGCAAGAGCAAGCGCAGAGTTTCACTGGTGATATTACGGTTAGTTACAATGGAAAAACGATAGTAGTCCGTGACCAAGATGAGATTCCTGAAGAGTTGCGTGGTTATGTTCAATTAGCTTTAGACTTATCAATTGTAGGCGTTCGCTACCATATTGAGCAGGGGCCCTTTGACTTAGAGCCTCAATTGGTTGCTTACTTTGAGCCAGGTAAGACTATCACTCGTGCAGAGTACGCAGTATTGATTGGTCGCTTTTATGACTCCTACTATCAATAGGATAGTGATGTAACTTGATAGAAAACTTTAGGTATAATATAGCTTATTCTTAATAGTTTTTATCAATGAAGCTAAGAGAAAGTAAGCAAGGATGCTTACTTTTTAATGTTTATTTCAATGCATTCTTGCTTTAATGCATAAACTTAAGTATTTTGAATTGGTGGTTTGCATTAGTTTTATCTAATGAAACATTTCTCTCACGTTGCGAGGTAATGATGATGACAGCTTTTAAAGCTCTGGCCTTAAGCGTAACTACTCTATTGTTGAGCCTGGGCTCAGCTGCCAGTAAGGCGGATCCGGTAGAATTGACGGTACAAGGCAATAAAGTTGAAGCAATAATCAATCTTACAGGGAACGTATCAGCTGATTTAACCTTAACATTTGAAAATTCTGTTGGCCTTACTGCTGACAATATTGGTATTACGGCAGAGGTAGTTAATATAACTGATCTCAGTTTGCTCAATCGACTACCTGACACTTTAAACATTAATTTGTTAACAGCATTTCCGATGCTGATAACGATTGAGCCGCCATCGAATAAAGGATTTGCTTTTTCGGGCTTAGCCACAGTGGATATTCACACCCACAATTTAGAGTATTTGCCAGGAACACCACTGCGTTTCTTTAAAGCACCTTTAAATGGTCAGTTTGAAGATATTACTGCGACCATGGGGTCAGGCAGTTATCGTGCTCGGGGTACAACGGGTAAGTTTTCTCAGTTTTTAATTGTTGCGGATTTAAGACCTGTTCTGACGGTTGTTAACACTAAATACAATCGCTTAAGCAATAAACTATCGGCATTCTCAACTCAAATTGATCCGGTTTTATATACTGAACTCAACAGTAAGCTGAACGAAGTGCAGCAGTTGATCGCGGCGCAAAACTATATTTTGGCCAGTAATAAAGTTGACGATTTTAGCCGAATTATCGAACAGGCAGACCCAGCGGATATTCCGAATGTTTGGCGCTCCAGTCGTGATATTGACAATGTAGCAGGTGAGTTAATTGCCTATGCAAATACATTGCGCTTTAGCCTGCGTCTCGCGAATTAGAGCGTTTAGTGACGATCATGCCTGCAAAAATCACAGTCTGCTATTCAGACAAGCCAGCAAGTGAAGCTTATTTATATGAGCAATCCAACTACCGAATTGGTCGGGCTGACACCTGTGATTTAGTTTTGAATCATCCAACGGTTTCAAGACAACATGCATTGATGTCGCATCTTGCCGATGGCTGGCACCTGAATGACCAGGCCAGCCAAAATGGCACCAAGGTTAATGGTGTTAAAGTTGAAGCCAGCCTATTGAATGGAAACGAACTGATTTCGGTCGGTGATATTGATTGTTTGTTTGAAGCTAAAACATTACAGCAAATAAAAGCCATTGAATCCCATAATCAATGGCGATTAGAACAAAGCAAGATAGTCAGTCAAGTTGCTGACAACATGTTACTGGATACCCTTCAAGAGCAGCTCAATTCACTGATTGGTTTGACTGGTACCCAGCGTGGGCTTGTAATGTTAGGCAATGACTTTCAAAGCCTCAAAGTAGGCGCTGTATTAGGTATGGCCAATGCAGATTTTAACAACAGAGCATTTGAAGGAAGTGTTGGCGCTATGATGAAAGCTATCAATAGTACTAACCCTGTTGTGGCAATGGATGTTAGCCAGGATGCAATGTTGGCAAAGCGTGAGAGTATTCAGCGCAAACAAATTGCGGCTCTGGCTTGTGTACCATTATTTTCTGATGGCCGGTTGATTGGTGTGGTTTACACCGACAGCAAAGAGTCGAGCAAAGTTCTGACAGAGCTGGACATGGATATACTTTCAATCATCAGTCAGCAGATGACTTTAAGCTCCGAAGCTATTGTTTTACAGAATCAAATAACCAACCTCATGAATCGGATGCCAGAATCAAGAAGTTATGATAGCCTGTTAAATAAACCGATATTACAACTCGTGCATTAACACTATAAGGTTAAGCTTCAATGGTGAATGATGACCCGAAGCAAAGCCATAATGATTCTGGGGACTTATCAAAGACTCAAGTAATTGAAGACTTTGAAACTCTTGAAACTGGAACCCTTCTGGCTGGACGTTTCCAAGTAGAAAAGCTACAAGGTGTAGGCCGCTTTGGTGCTGTCTACAAAGTAAAAGACTTGCAGCTCGACGTACTGGTCGCGCTCAAAGTTTTACACCCCACCATATCAAAAAACCAGCAGGCTCTTGCTGATTTCAAAAAAGAGATCCTTCTTCTCAGACAGCTCTCTCATCCGAACATCGTTCGTGTTCATGAATATTATTCTGATCAGGAACTTCATTTTTTCACCATGGACTGGATCGAAGGAGAAAGTCTTGAGCAAAAATTGCGACAGCAGGATAAGAAGGGGGAGTCTTTTACAGAACTGCAAATCGAGTCGTATCTTAACCAAACTATCAGTGCCTTGAGCTTTGCAGAAAGCCACAAAATTCATCATCGTGATATCAAACCAGAAAACCTGCTAATTGATAGTAATGACCAGCTTTACCTGGCTGACTTTGGCTTAGCCGTCTTGTCAGATGCCCGAAGTGAAGGAATTATCAGCGGTACTCCCTATTATTTGCCCCCCGAATATCTACAAAAAAATGATGTCCATAGCTCCATCGATCTTTATGCGGTCGGCGTTATCTTATATCAAATGCTTTGTGGTCGTTTACCTTTTGATGCAAACACTCTGGATGCTTTAGTTAAGCAAAAGCTTCAAGGAGTCGATTCTTTTCCGGTAACTAATAAAGAGTTAAAGAAGTTCAAGCCGGTCATTTTAAAACTCATATCAGCATACACACATTCACGGTTTCAAACAGCGGAAGACGTACAGCAAGCCGTTGATCATCTTCTGATAAAGCAGCCGCCAAAATCTAAAAGTGCTAAACAATTTGCCTGGATAGCGGTTGCGGTTCTTTTAATTCTGGCTGTTATATTCTGGTGGCGTTATAAGACTCAAGATCCACCGAATGCACCACATACTTCCTTGGCCATTTTGCCATTTGAAAGCCAAATAGGTGGTCAATCACTCGATGACTGGGTGCGATATGGTATTCCAGATTATCTTAATTACCAGTTATCACAGAACTCCGAACTTAGATTGGTTAATAACGAACGTGTTTTGGGAACTTTAGATCTACTTGGTTATCAGGAAGCTCCCAATGACAATCAGTTACTGTTGCTTGCTGATCTTCTTAAAGTGAATAAGATGATTAATGCAAAACTTATTCCGACCAGTAGTGAACAGAGCACTCTGGTGTTGGAGTTGCTGTCAGTTTCTGGCAATACCATCAGCAGAAGTACGGTTTCTGAAATTGTACTTCTTGAAGATTCTGCTGATTCAAACGTCCGTCAATTGGTTACCGATCTGAATCAGGCATTAAGAATTACTCTGGACGTATCTGAAGAGACTAGTGAAGGTTTTATTTTACAGAGTGGTGTTCAGGAATTGATCAAACAAGGTCAGTGGCAGCAAGCGGCAACTGCGCTCAATGATTTGATTATTAAGCAACCTGATTCTGAACACCTCTGGTTTGAACTTGGGCAAGTTTATTTGAATTCTGGTGACCTGCAACAAGCGGAAGAAGCCTTCGCCAAATCACAATCTTTGAGTCCTCCACAAAGTTTCATCCATTTGAGAGCTACTGCAATACTCAATGAATTGGCCGAAAAATTTGATCAAGCTGAGCAGGTTTATAGCGATCTAATTGATCAGTATCCGCTAAATATCGAGCTTAAGTTTTCACTGGCAGAGCTTTATATCAATACCCAGCAATTTCCAAAAGCCGAACAGACGCTACAGCAGGTGATCCAGCTCGACCCTAATCATCCAAGTGCATGGTTTGAATTAGCCAAGGTATCAATCTGGTCAGGAGATGCGCAAACAGCGGTAGATGATTATCTGGTCAAAGCGTTAGTCATTGCCAAGAAGTTGAAGGATATTAAGTTTGAAGGTGATGTGCTCAATGCAATGGGAGTTGCTTACCAGCGCTTAGGAAACCTGGAGCTGGCACAAGATTATTATCTGCAGGGATTACACAAACGTAGACTGGCTAATGATCAAAATGGGATGGCAACCAGTATGTCCAATTTGGCCACAGTACACTCCATTCAGGGGCAGCATGGCGAAGCGACGGAGTATTTAGAACAAAGTTTAGCTGTCTATGAATCCTTAGATGATATTGAAGGGGAGGCTAATGCTTACAATGAACTAGGAGTTTTAGCAGAGGAGCAGGGGTTATATGAAACAGCCCTTGAGAATTACCGCCAGGCATTAACTCTGCGCATCAATCTCGGGGATGAGTGGTTAAAAGCTGAGAGCATGAATAATATCGGCTTTATCTATTATTTGCTGTCAAACCCGGAAAATGCATTAGTATTTTGGCAGCAAGCAGAGCAGTCTTATCAGAAAGTTCAAGATCCCGTGGGGGTTATTAGAGTTCGTGAAAACCTGGGGCAAATGGAGTTAGCCATGGGCAACTGGAGAAGTGCATATTTTATCTTTGAAAAAGCACTTGAAGATTCTAAGCAACTAGGACTGCTCGAAGAAACACTTGTTGCAGAAGCTTATCTAGCGAAGCTGAGTTTTTTACAAGGAAACTTTGCACAAAGCCTGCCGAAACTCGAATCACTTTACCAGCAGGTGCAAGAGCGTAATGATATTCGCGGGGTCATTGAGTTTGGCTTATGGCTGGCAGACTGGCACTCTTTGACCGGCAACCCTGATTCACTTCAACAGCAACTTGAGTCAATCAGCGATTTAGTCATTGATAAAGGCAGTATTGAGCAACAGTTTTATTATAAAACGTTAGCATTGCGTTCTGATAAAGTGCCTGACTCTGAACAGTACCTAGTTGATATGTTTGATAGAACTAATATTCCTGATGCTACCAAATTGAGGTATTTGCTCGATCAGGCTCAGCGTTCTTTAAAGTCTAATACTGAAGATTTTCCTGAACTGGCCAGGAAAATACGTTTGTATGATATGGCGCTTCATCAGTATGAACATATGTATTTGCTAGAGTTAGAAGGCGCCTATTTCTATGTTAATAATGAGTGGGAACAGTTAGAACAATCTTTGAACCAGGCTGATCAACTTATGCGCAGAATGGGCGATTACTGGAGAAGCTTTCAGCTGAACCGCCTTCGCGCATTATTGGTTGAGCAGTCAGGCGAATCGCCAAAATTATATCGTCAACGAGCACAACAACAACTGAATCATCTATTACAGCAGCTGCCGGAGGACTCTCGTTCGGTATTTATAGAACAACAAAATATTGTTGCTTTCGATGATAACTTAATGGAGCTCGGTGTGAATGATGAATAGCGAAAAAGATATTTCAGAACTGGTTAATGAGCTTAACCAGAAGCAGCAAAAGATTGCCCAGGAACTTCTAAGTGGCAACCAGCAAATGCGCACTTTGGCAAAGCGCGTATGGCGTGTTCAGGAAGACGAAAGAAAGCATATAGCTCGTGAGTTGCACGATGGTGTAGGACAACTGTTAACCGCACTGATCAATCAGCTGCAGCAAATGCACAAAGAGGGGCAGCCTGATCCAAAAGAGCTTGATGAAGCCTTAAACCTGGCAAAACAGGCACTGAGCGATACGCGAGAAATATCGCGATTAATGCGCCCTCGTATACTGGATGATTTGGGTCTGATTCCAGCTTTGCAATGGCTGACGCGCGTTATGGGTGAAAAAAACTCTATCGAGATAGAGCTGCATGAACAGTTATCCGTCGGCCTCGATGATGAAACTCAGACCTTGGTTTTTAGAGTGGTACAGGAAGCCATAACCAATGCCATTAAGCACGCTCAAGCAACACATATAGATATTACTGTTATTGCAACAGAACGAATGCTGGTCATTAAAATCAAGGATAATGGTGTGGGAATGACAAAAGAATTATCTGAGTCTGTCGATGGCTTCGGTCTGTCAGCCATGCGTGATCGAGTAGCAGCGTTTGGCGGGCAGTTGATGGTTGAATCAAAGCCGAATGAAGGTTGCGAAATCAAAGTCATCATTACCGGTGGAATTAGCAATGGAGATAGCTCTGTATGATTCGAGTAATGTTGGCAGATGATCACACCATTTTAAGACAAGGATTGGTCAGTTTATTAAGCAAAGACGCTGACTGTACGGTTGTTGCTGAAGCATCTAACGGACTTGAGGCAGTCGAAAAAGCATTTGAGACTAGACCACAGGTTGCTGTTATTGATATTTCTATGCCTGAACTGAATGGTATGGAGGTTGTAAAACGCATTCATGACAAGCTACCAGAGTGTAGAATCTTGGTACTAACCATGCATGAAGAACAGGAATATGTGATTCATATGGTCAGGGCCGGAGCATCAGGTTACTTATTAAAAGACAGCGCCAGCGAGGAATTGATTGACGCGGTCAAAGCATTGGCCAGCGGTAAAACTTATTACAGTCAATACGCTGCCAGTGTGCTGGCAACCCAGTACTCTCAACCCGATCAAGAGTGGCAAGACCCTTATAAAAATTTGACCCAGCGGGAGCGCGAAGTGTTTCATCTGGTGGTTGATGGTAAAACTACTAAAGATATTGCCCGAGCGCTGGATATCAGCGTTAAAACTGCGGAAAACCACCGTGGCAAAGTGCTGGAAAAACTGGGCGTGTCCAATACTGCCGAACTAGTTCGCTACGCAGCAAAACATAATTTGCTGGTTTAATCGATTTTCCCTGCAGTACCTTGAAGTAACTGACAGGTAGCATTCCTAATCCCGACTAGGGGATTTCCCTAATTATTCTTTTCTTAGTTTCATGCGATGCTCAGGCTCTCAATCCAATGGGGGTTTCTTAACATGAGTAAATTCAACTTAAAAACAAAACCTATTTACGGTGCTTTGTTAGCAGCGGGTTTAGGTTTATCTGCAATGGCCGGTCACGCTAAATCGATTGGTCCACAACTAACTGATTTGTTATCTGATGCAACTGAGCAAGAAGCGTTTGAAGTAATTGTCACTTTTGAAGGCTATGAGCCTGCTTCCTTGTCACAACTGCAAGCTTTAGAAAGTTTAGGTGTAAATAGCGGTGTCAGCTTTAACAGTTTACCAATGGTGGGTATCACAGCAACCAAGCAGCAGATTGATGCCATCTATGCTCGCGACGATGTACGCTCAGTCTGGTACAACGCTCCTTTAACGCTTGAAAATGATGGTTCAACAGAACTGACTGGTGTTGATCGTTTGCGCGATGATCAGTCAATGCGCAATCTTGGTATGCCATATTCGGGTCGTGGTATCGGGGTCGTAATTAACGACTCTGGTGTTGATGGCACCCATAGTGATATCAAATATCCTAACCATGTGACGCAAAATGTTTTAGCACAGGTTAATCTTAATTCACTATCAGGCATTCTTCCGATCACTTATCAGGAAGACGTTGCTAACACTGATATTGGTGGCGGTCACGGTTCACACGTTGCCGGTATTATTGGTGGTAACGGTGCCATGTCTAGTGGCCTTTATCAGGGGGTTGCTCCTGGTGCAAAACTAATTGGTTATGGTTCCGGTGCGGGCCTGTTCATTCTGGATACTCTAGGCGGTTTTGACTATGCCTTAACGCACCAATTTGAGTATAACATCCGTGTTATTTCCAATTCCTTTGGTAATACAAGCGATACGGGTACGGACTTTAATCCAGATGATCCTACTAACGTTGCAACTAAGGCCTTGAGTGACAATGGCGTGATCGTTGTTTTCTCGGCAGGTAACTCTGGTTCAGGCGAAGCAACCATTACCGGCAACTTCAAAAAAGCTCCTTGGGTGATTACAGTTGCTGCGGGTGATAAGCAAGGCGATCTGGCAGACTTCAGCTCTCGTGGTGTTAAAGGCAAGACTGGTCAAGCGGTGGTTGATGGTGAAACTTTCACCTGGGAAGACCGCCCAACCATTACAGCGCCGGGTGTTGATGTCATCTCTGCGCGTGCATCCTTATCAAGCTTAAGTGCATTGAGTGTGACTTCAGACAGCGAAGTAATGGATGCTAATCATGTTCCTTATTACACAGTGATGAGCGGTACTTCGATGGCTGCTCCGCATGCATCGGGTATTGTCGCCTTGATGTTGGAAGCCAACCCTAATATGAGCTGGCGTGAAGTTAAGCGTATTATGCAGGACACAGCTACCAATATGCCTGGGCTTGAGCCATGGGAAAGTGGTGCTGGTTACGTCAATGCTTACGCTGCGGTTAAGGCCGTGCTTGATGAGTCTAAAAGTTTCGGTGAAACCACCAAGATCCAGCGTGAATTCAATGCAGCTGCTCAGACTTCAATCGCCGGCGAGTTCGACATAGTGGTTCCATTTAGCCCGGTGGGTGAAAATGAAGGCGTTACCTTTGAAGTTAACAATGAAGCTTCATTGTTGATGGTTCGTGCCAACGTTGCTGATAATACAGTGGGAATGTCATTAACCAGTCCAAGCGGTAAACGCTATGGCTCCAGTATTGCACTACCTGTCCTAGGTCAGAATATTGCTGTCACAGCTCCAGCAGAAGAGGGAACCTGGACGCTACGTGCTAACGGTATTGGCGGCGTATCAGGCGTTGACGTGGATCCTGCTAACGTGACTAATGGCTACGCATTACCGGGTGAGATTGATGCAGTTGTTAAAATTACCCGTACCGATGGCTTTGTTGGCTTGAACGACGTTGTTGGCCATCCAGCACAGGCATTTATCGAAACCGCTGTTAGCGAACAGTTGGTGGATGCTCTGTCTGACGGCTTTGCTCCTAATGAAGCTATAACACGTTCTCAAGTGGCTGACTATTTAACGCTTGGTGCAGGTATACGCCAATCAAATGCCGGCGATAGCCAGCAGTATATTGACGTTACCGAAGATACTTCGGCTATCAATGCAGTGACCCAGAAGGGCTCTCCACTACGCGATAGAGCGCAAGTAACGGCTTCTGTTATGACAGCCAATGGCAATATGTTTAATCCTAACGCGGGTGTCAGCAAATTGGATGTGGCTTATTCACTAGTCCAGTCACTTGGTTTGGAAGAACTTGCTAGTTCATTCTCCGGTGACATTACGGCGATATTTGGTGCTGACAGAGTGGTAGTTGAAGATCAGAATATGATTCCTCAAGAGTTAAAAGGCTATGTTCAGTTAGCGCTTGATTTAGGTATTCTGAATGCTCGCTTTTCTGTAACGCAGGGAATGTTTGATTTGGAGCCAACTATCCGTGCTCACTTCGAGCCAGGTGAAGTGATGACTCGTGCTGCTTTTACTGTGGCCATCACTCGCTTCTATAGCGTTCTATAATTATCTACCCTTCAAACGCAAAGGATTGATCTAGCCCAAGGAATGGGCTCTTTTCTTAACTTTTCTGGTCAGATGTGTATATAACCACTGGTTAATTTATGCCAGATTGCGTATATTCGGTGCTTCAATTTTTACCTATACCATACAGATTTTTATCATGTCTAAAGCATTACTTGACCACTGGGACGATATCCTTTTACTTGATGAGCAGTTAACGGAAGAAGAACGCATGATCCGTGATGCTGCGCGCGATTATTGTCAGGAAAGACTGATGCCTCGCATATTAGAAGCCAATCGCCACGAAATTTTCGATCGCGAGATCATGACCGAGCTAGGTGAGCTAGGTTTGCTTGGTTCAACCATTGATGGTTACGGTTGTGCAGGCGCCTCTTATGTTGCCTATGGCCTGGTGGCGCGCGAGGTTGAGCGTGTGGATTCTGGTTATCGTTCTGCTTTGTCGGTTCAATCCAGCTTGGTGATGCATCCAATTAATGCTTATGGCACCGAAGCACAAAGAGAAAAGTTCCTGCCAAAGCTAGCAACAGGTGAATGGGTTGGCTGTTTTGGTTTAACTGAGCCGGACTCAGGTTCAGATCCAGCCAGCATGAAAACTCGCGCTAAAAAGGTTGATGGTGGTTATCGTTTAACTGGTAATAAAATGTGGATCACCAATTCGCCAATAGCTGACGTATTTATTGTCTGGGGAAAAGACGATGAAGGCGAAATCCGCGGTTTTATTCTGGAAAAGGGCATGGAAGGTTTATCAGCACCGAAGATCGAAGGTAAGTTCGCGTTACGCGCTTCTATTACCGGCGAGATCGTGATGGATAATGTGTTTGTTCCCGAAGAAAATAAATTTCCTGAGATTAAAGGTCTTAAAGGTCCATTCGGTTGTTTGAATGTTGCCCGTTACGGTATTTCCTGGGGTGCATTGGGTGCTGCAGAGTTTTGCTGGCATGCGGCGCGTCAATATGGTTTAGACCGTAAGCAATTCAACAAGCCATTAGCTTCAATGCAATTATTCCAGAAGAAGCTGGCTGATATGCAAACTGAGATTAGTTTGGGTCTGCAAGGTGCCTTAAGAGTAGGGCGCTTGATTGACGAGAAACGCTTTAAGCCTGAAATGATTTCACTGGTTAAGCGTAACTCCTGTGGCAAAGCTCTCGACATCGCTCGTATGGCACGTGACATGCACGGTGGTAACGGTATCGCTGATGAATTCCATGTGATTCGTCATGCCATGAATCTTGAAGCGGTTAACACCTACGAAGGTACTCATGACATCCATGCTCTGATTCTTGGTCGTGCACAGACTGGGTTGCAGGCATTCATGTAATACAAATACGGTTTTACCGCTTATAAAAGGGCCCACGCGGCCCTTTTTTTGTGCTCTTTTAAACTATTCTGAGCGATTTTTAGTCATATTTTGCGACAATTACTGTACTTGCCAATGCTTCACTTGTGAGAAACAAAGTAGAGCGCTACACTGAAAACAGTAGCGTGTCGGGCTGATAAGCCCTAGTTCAATTCCAAGGAGGTCTTATGAAAGTTTATGTTATCGAAACTCATTTACTGGATGGTGACCAGGATATCGCTATTTTTGACCAGAAGCCAAAGGCTGAACGTTATGTAGAAAGCCATGAATTGCACGGTAAGCCAGAAGTTGTGGAAGTACCCGTCCGTGGATATCAACCGAATCCCGATGAAGTTTTCACCGCTTCAAACTACGATGCAGCCAGGGATATTCAGTTCTTTGAAGGAGTTTACGGTAACCAAAAGGAAGCTGAAATAGCTGCTGGTCCTAACGGCCTGGTTCTTCATCGTACTGTACGGCATTGATTTTGAAAGAGTTTTTAAATAAATACACACTTTTACACACTCTACGGCTTGTAATTTACGTAAATATACGCAACCTTTAGTCTAGAGAAGAGTCATTACTACAAAGCTTTCCCATTAAAGGTATTTAGATGAACAAAAATAAGTGGTTATTAACATTGCTGGCTTTAACCTTACCGCTAACCATCCACGCGGAGGAGGTTAAGAGGGAACCTGTAGCAGAGGAAGAAACCTTTGTAGTTCCTGAGCCTGCCAGTTTAAATTTAAAGCCAGAAGATAAATTCCGTGAAACAGGACGGGTTGTTTCCTTTTTATTGATACAAAGTCATTATGAACATCCAGACTTTGATGATGAATTATCTAAAGAAGCCTTTAAACAGTTTTTGAAATCACTCGATCCTAATCGCAGTTACTTCTATCAAAAAGATATCGAGCAGCTTGACGACTATGAAACACTGTTTGATGATGCACTAAGAACTGGCCGTATAGAGTTGGCCTATGATTTCTTCGCACTATTTGAAGAGCGTTTTCGTGAGCGCTATTTATTTGCATTAGAACAGCTCAAAGAACCATTGGATTTCAATAGTAATGCTGAGTTCGAGTATGACCGTCGCGAAGCCCCTTGGCCGAAAGATGAAAAAGAAATGAACGCCATTTGGAAGAAGCGGGTTCTTAACGATGCACTAAACCTTAAGCTTGCCGAGCAAACGGATGAAGAAATTAAGGACAAGTTGGCTAAGCGTTATCAGTCAGCTATTCGTCGTTTGTCACAAACCAAAAGCGAAGACGTTTTTGGCTACTTTATGAACTCAATCAGCGCTGCCATTGATCCCCATACCAGTTACTACACACCAAGGCAGTTTGAGAACTTTGCTATTAATATGAGCTTAAAGCTGCAAGGTATTGGTGCAGTATTAACGCAGGAAGACATGTTCACCAAGATTGTATCAATCGTGAATAAAGGGCCTGCGGATAAGTCAGGTCAAGTTCACCCTAATGATAAAATCATTGGCGTTGGTCAGGGCGAGAAGGGCGAAATGGTCGATGTCATAGGCTGGCGCAATGATGATGTGGTTGACTTGATTCGAGGCGAAGCTGGAACCATTGTTCGTCTGCAAATTATTCCATACACCAAATCCGGTGATGGCATGCCGAAAGTAGTTGAGTTAGTTCGAGAAGAAATCAAACTTGAAGACCAGGCTGCCAAGTCGAAAGTTATGCAAATTGAGCAATATGAAAAAGAATTCAAAATGGGTGTCATTGAGATACCATCTTTTTACTCCGAGTCTGTGACAGCTAATACATCAGAGAATGAAATTGTTAGTGTTACCAAGGATGTTGAAAAAATTATTAAAGAACTTAAAGAGAGTAAGATTGATGGGCTTGTTATAGACCTTAGATACAATGGAGGCGGCTCGTTGGATGAAGTTGTAGATTTATTCGGTCTTTTTGTGGATAAAGGCCCAGTGGTGCAAAGTAGAGATAGTCGTGGCCGACTTGTAGTGTTAAAGGACAGAGATTCTGGGGTTCTTTATGATGGACCGCTTGCAGTTCTGATTAATGGAGGCTCTGCTAGTGCTAGCGAAATTCTCGCAGGTGCTATCCAGGATTATGGAAGAGGTATTGTACTCGGTGAGAATACGTTTGGTAAAGGTACGGTACAAAGTATCGCCGACTTGAATCAATATATTCGAGATCCAGAAACAGAAGTTGGCGCTTTAAAGCTAACTACCCAAAAGTTCTATCGTGTCACAGGCGAGAGTACGCAAAATAAAGGAGTTAGGCCGGACATTGAATTCCCTACTATTTTTGATGTTAATGAATATGGTGAGAGTTCTTATGACAATGCCTTAGCTTGGGATACTATTAAGTCAACGAGTTTCAATAAAAATGAAGAGCTGAAGACTCTTATTCCATTCTTACGCTCTAAGCATGAGGAGCGCAAAATATCGAGCCAAGAATTTTCCTTTCTTGAGGAAGACATTGGTAGAGCCACTGAGCAAAGAGACAGTAAGATTGTATCTCTAAATTATGAAAGTCGCTTAGCGGAACGGAAACGAAATGACGAGCTTCGATTAGAACGAGAGAATTTACGCCGTAAAATAGAAGGCTTGGAACCGCTTAAAGAATTGGCTACGGAGGTAGACTCAGCTGAAGACGAAAATGCCCAAGATGCATCCGGTATTGTCGATGAGGATCAAAAAGATCTTTTCTTGAAAGAGGCTGGAAATATCTTATCTGATCTTATTATGATTCGAGAGAAGCCTGAGATTGCTGCTAACTTTTTAGCCAAGCAAAAAGCTTCGAATAACTAGAAGTACTTTTCAATAGAAAGCCAGCTTTATGCTGGCTTTTTTGTATGAGATGTAATAAAAAGGGGAAAGTTACTATGAGTTTTAGGATCTACAAATGCCACTAGTGCCAGTTTTAATGAGTGCTCTCTCTAAGTTTGAAGATATTATGAGCAAACCTCTTATAAGTTTGAAAGAGGGAAGTAGTATTAACTTATGGCAGTTACTACTAGCTTTATTGTTCGTCATTATTGCATGGTTAGTCAGTCGATATATTGCTAAGTTTATTGGCCGTAAAGTACTCAAGATGATGAATGTCAGTGATGATAACGTCGTGGTAGTGCAGCGGCTGGTATTCTTTATAATGCTTGGCATTATTATTGTCACCGTCTTGTCTTTCTTAAAAGTTCCCTTAACCGCTTTTGCTTTTATCTCAGGTGCAGTTGCAATTGGTATTGGTTTTGGCGCTAAGAATGTTATGGATAACTTCATCAGTGGTTGGATATTAATGTCCGAGCGACCTGTAAGAATTAATGATGTAGTTGAAATGGAAGGGCAGCTGGGCCGGATTATTCAGGTGGGAAATCGCTCAACCATTATTCGGAGAATCGATGGCGCTCATATGGTCATACCAAATAGCACCTTATTGCAGTCCAACTTGATTAACTGGACATTACTTGATCAAAATATTCGTAGCGTTGTAAAAGTTGGTGTCGCTTATGGTAGTGATATAGAAAAAGTCAAAGAAATTGCGATGGATATTATGAATGAGCATCCGGAAATTTTGGACGACCCCGAGCCGGAAGTGGTTTTCGAAGATTTCGGTGATAGCTCCTTGGTTTTTGACTTATGGTACTGGGCTTCACTTGGTTCAATTCGTGGACTGCGAGCCATAAGAAGCGATGTGCGTTTCGAAATCGACAAGCGATTAAAAGAAAACAATATTGTTATTGCCTTCCCTCAGAGAGATGTTCATCTGCATTTTGCTGATGACGTAGCCAAGCAGTTAGCGCAAAAGCTACAACCCTCGGAGGAGCCAAAATCTATAGAGGACCAATCTAAAGAAAGCAAGACGAGCTCCTCTGTGAAAAGTAAAGAAACGACTTCGAAACAGGGTTAGGGGACACTACTATGACCGAAACTGTTCATGCGCCGATCACAAGTCTGCACCTGACTCGTAAAGGTGGATTACTGGAGAATGCCTCGCTTGAGTCTGAGCGGTCTGGTCAACCCTTAACCTGGCATCACATCAACTATACTTCTCCAATAGCCAAAGATTGGTTAGATCAGGAACCTCGAGTGGACGAAATCGCTCAGGATATTCTGTTGCGAGCTGAAACCCGCCCGCGTTTTTATATGGAAGATAGTACTATTTTAATGTGTCTAAGAGGTGTGAATCTTAATCCTGATTCTGAACCTGAAGATATGATCTCGATTCGTTTATGGGTTACTGAAGATATGATTATTACGAGCTGTAATCGTCATAGCTGGTCGATAACAGATATTCAAAAAGCCTTGGAGCAGGGGGCGGGCCCTAAAAGTAGTGGAGAGTTCATTTCATTACTGATTGAAAGACTCGCTATTCGAGTTGAGGAGTTTTTCGAAGAGCTGGACGTTAATCTGGATAAACAGGAGGACACTCTAGCCAGCATTGGCTTTGATGAGTTTTATGCGCAAATTAGCCACTTGCGTCGCCAAAGTGCCACCATTAAAAGATACTTAACGCCACAAAAGGACGCTCTTGAGAAGCTTTATCGAAGCCAAAGCCCAATTATTACCAAGCTGGATCTTGATAATATTAGAGATGATCTGGATAAGTTTACTCGCTTGCTAGAAGACATTGAGTTGACCCGTGAACGTACCATCGTCTTGCAGGAAGAGTACCTTGCCAGAATTGCACATCAACAAAACAGCCGTTTGTACGTACTGGCAATTATTTCAGCCATCTTCTTACCACTTACGTTCCTAACTGGTGCTTTGGGGATGAATATTGGTGGATTGCCAGGTCTTGAGGATGATAATGCCTTTCTGTATGTTTCGATTTTCTGTGGTGCTTTAGCGGTCGTGCTTTTGGTTTGGTTTAAATATAAGAAATGGTACTAGCGTCATCATCTGTTTGCAGCCAGAAATTGCTCCTATCATTTCTGGCACTTCCACCATCCCTGGTGGTCGCAATCTCACAACTGGGGAAACCAATATTAGAACTATAGAAAATTACTCGATATCTAAGCTACTCAATATCTAAGTAACGTAGAATCAAAGATTCAAGGTAATCGCAATATTTCACCACATAGTCATTTCCATTGGTGTCATTAGCCAGCCATGGATTCATGATGGTGTGACGAAGCAACATGATACGATCACTCTCTAAGGTTCTGTTGTTAACTTCTTTAACAAAGTACTTTTCCTGCAGTCCCAGCATCTCACACAATTCTTTTGCATGATGGTCACTGATATTCTTGCGCATAATCTGCGTACTTGAACCGATAAACTCACGATCCTTCGGCGAACTGTCTCGTGATATTTTGAGGTGTTGATATATGTTTTTGGTAAAGTCATTCAAATAAGTGATTGACTGATTGCCAACTGGATTAATAACGATGCAGATTAAGTTAGTATCTGGCGTATAAGGCAAACAGAGATTAGCTCGTCCTTTAACCTTTTCTTTAAGCTCTAATAATTTATCAAAAAAGTATTCTGACGTTTTAAGGCTTTGTCTAATCACGCGACCAAAATTTTTATAGTTCAAGGGTAACACCTGATTGGTAACATAACTCGCTGCTGCGACCGAGCCTGGCTTCGATCCTTCTAAGATATATTGCCCTAGTTTTTCAAATTGCTTGGTGGCTGGTGTTTCAACTGAATGAGCAACCTCTTCAAACACGTAAGGTGCTTCCTGAGTCAGCAAGTCGGTAATATCCTGATTACGGCTAATAAAACCGCCTGAACCAAATGGAAGGTAACCAAGCTTATGTGGATCAATGGTTACCGAGTCTACGTCTTTTATGCTGGTAATTGAGTTAAAGACTTCTTTTGAAGGGAAGTACTTGAACATTTTTTTTGCTTTACCGTGGCTTATGGTTGAACCGTCTTCATCGCGGAACATGCTGGCAAGATAACCACCCCATGCTGCATCCACATGTACATAAAAATCTAAACCTTTAGCACTAAATTCATCACGCAACGCTAGAATCTTGTGAATGGGATCGACAGTTCCAAATTCAGTGGTACCTAAAATACCAACGCAAGCTAGAATGGGGATGTTTTTACTCAGTGCGTTGTCGAGTATTTTTCGCAGCGCTTCTATGTCTAAACGCATATTGGAATGTACTGGGATCTTGATCAGTTGATCCGAGCCAAAGCCCATGACCCGCATCCCTTTTTGCCAACTATAGTGAGCAGAACCTGGCACCAGTACTAATGGTTGTTTCAGGCCTAAGTGATTGGAGTAGAAATAGGCTGGCCCAACGGTCTCGATGCGATGTTGCTCAACACATTGATTAAACTTATCTCCGAGCTCAGGATAGGCTTCAGCGATTGCTTGCTCTGTTTCATGCTTAAGGTTTAAAACATTGTCAATAGACAGGTTGGTTAACTGCCATAAATTAGCGTCTGCAAGTTTGCCGTTTAGAATAATACTTTTTGGGAGTTTAAGTTCTAATGACTTTACTGCTTCGGCAAGAGCCAGCGGGTAATATTTTGCGGCTCTGAAATTCCATAAACTTTCATAGTTAGCCACGGTTCCACCGGAAGTTAAATGTCCCCAGGCACAGGGTGTCTTGGCAGGGTCTGTATTAAAACCAAACATATCGGCAAACTGTTGGCCGACTTTAAGCTCAAGATCTACTGTGACGGTGGCTGCTTCAAAAGACACATTATTAGGGTTATAAAGTGTTGTGACTATTTGCGCTATTAGTCCAGGCATCATTAAATCGGAGCACATATGACCAATATAACGAGGACTAAAAAAAGGCACCGACTGTTTTAACGAAGCGGTAAGTTTGTGCAGCTCGGTACGCATTTTAGCGATAGCATCCTGATACTCTGGAGATTGTGAAGCAAATGTAGAAATTGCTGGCAAGTCTTCCGGATGAATATTTCGACGCCAATATATGTGATCTCTCAATAGCTCTGTTAGAACCTTTTCGAAAACGTCATTGTTCTCGCCGTAAGGCCCTAAAAAATAAGGGGCTAAAAACTCTAAATTCATAATCTTTTATCCTAAGATGTTTTAAACAGAGTAGAGGGATTTGCAATAGAGTGTATTGATCATAATCAACAAGAAGCGTTTCTACTGATTTCATACTATAGTACTGTTTCCTTTGTTATTTAGACTTCATCAGCAAACTCTTGTGACATTTCATCTGCAATGATTCTTACCTTAATCAATAATTTGTTCATAGCTGCTTTCGAGACTGCTTCGTTATAGCGTTTTTTGTAGCCGTATTCGGTCAGCACCAAGTGCTTGTCTGGTTTTACTGCGTGATTGTCCAAACAGGCTTTGGCGCAGGCCAAATGACATCCATCGATGACAATGATCTTACGTCCCGATTTCGCTTTTCTAACGATTGAGGGGATGTTGCCGCCAACACCGGCAATGCATGACATTTCAGCCCGCAGCTCTTTATTCAGTCTGACTGCCAGGTCGTTTGCTGTTTGCGCCAGGTTGGAACAACCCGAGCATGAATATACAAGAGGTTTTTGGTTTGTCGCCATAAGCCTGTCGTTCAAAATGACTCTGAAATTGGATAGACAATGTAACGTTTATAAGGGGAGAAGCTAATTGATCTACATCAATCGACAAATATAAAAAATATGGCTTTTAGTTGAGCCAGATCAAGGATAGAGATACCACATATTGATTAAATCTAACTCGCAAACACAATATATTGAATCTGTAATGGCTGAACTGTCACTTTGCAGAGAGCAATGGAGATAACGATATGGGTATAGAAATAGAAAAGGCACCGATGCCAATCAAGATTGTAAAGCGGGATTTAACGGAAGCCAAGTTTGAGCGATCTAAGATTTATGAAGCGATATTGAAAGCGGGCAAAGCTTCGGGGGAGTTTGCTGCCGATGAAGCAGAAAAATTAACTCGCCAGGTCATTGATGTTTTAAGTTTCAGATTCACCGACTTAACTGTGCCTACTGTAGAACAAGTGCAGGATATTGTTGAGCATTGTTTAGCAGTGAATCAATATTTTTCGACTGCGAAATCCTATATTTTATACCGTGAAAAACACAAACGAATTCGCGAAAATAAGAAGACTTTTCTGGATATCACTTCATCTGTTGAAGAGTATTTATCCGGTTCGGATTGGCGGGTTAAAGCTAACGCCAACCAGGGCTATTCATTGGGTGGATTAATCCTCAATGTTTCTGGAAAAGTTATTGCCAATTATTGGCTCAATCATATTTATGAACCTGAAATTGGTCAGGCACACCGTAATGCTGACTTGCATGTTCATGATCTGGACATGCTCGCTGGTTACTGTGCCGGCTGGTCGCTGAGAACATTACTGCATGAGGGTTTAAATGGGGTACCGGGGAAAATTGACTCTGGTCCACCGAAACACTTGTCCAGTGCAATTGGACAGATGGTGAACTTCCTTGGCACTTTGCAAAACGAATGGGCTGGTGCGCAGGCATTCAGTTCATTTGATACTTACTTAGCGCCTTATCTTCGCAAAGATGCGATGAAATATGAGGATGTTAAGCAGTGTATTCAGGAGTTTATTTATAACCTGAATGTGCCTTCTCGTTGGGGCACGCAAACACCATTCACCAACATAACATTGGACTGGGTTTGCCCAGAAGATCTTCGCGAACAGATCCCGATTATTGCTGGTGAAGAAATGCCTTTTGCCTATGGCGATTTGAAGAAAGAAATGGACATGATCAATCGTGCTTATATTGAAGTAATGATTGAAGGCGATGCTAAAAAACGTGTTTTCACTTTCCCCATTCCAACTTACAACATCACACCGGACTTTGACTGGGAATCCGAAAATGCAGACCTATTGTTTGAGATGACGGCTAAATATGGTTTGCCGTACTTCCAGAACTTTATTAATTCAGAGCTATCGCCGAATATGGTTCGCTCCATGTGCTGCCGTTTGCAGCTTGATCTTCGCGAACTCTTAAAACGTGGCAACGGTTTGTTTGGTTCTGCTGAACAAACAGGTTCGCTGGGTGTGGTCACCATTAATTGCGCGCGTTTAGGCTATCTCTACAAAGGGGATAAGAAAGCATTGCTCGATCGCATGGATGAGCTAATGCTATTGGCGAAAGATTCGTTAGAAGTAAAACGCAAGGTTATCCAGCACTATATCGACAGTGATTTATTCCCTTATACCAAGCGTTATTTAGGAACCTTACGCAATCACTTCTCAACCATTGGTGTTAATGGTATCAATGAGATGGTGCGCAACTTTACCAATAACGAGCATGACATTACGTCCAAAGAGGGTCACGCACTGGCAATCGAACTACTCGATCATGTTCGTGCACGCATGGTGCAGTACCAGGAAGAAACGGGTCACCTGTACAACCTCGAAGCCACTCCGGCAGAAGGCACCACATATCGTTTTGCCAAAGAAGATAAGAAACGTTATTCGGATATTATTCAGGCAGGTTATGAGGACGCTCCTTACTATACCAACTCGTCGCAACTGCCTGTTGGACACACCGATGATGCCTTTGAAGCGTTAGAGCTGCAGGATGAGCTGCAAAGCAAATATACCGGCGGCACAGTGCTACACCTTTACATGGGGGAGCGGATTTCAAGCGCGGAAGCCTGTAAGAAAATGGTGCGTAAGACATTAACCAACTTCCGCTTGCCTTATATCACCATAACGCCAACCTTTTCGATATGTCCTGTGCATGGCTACCTAGAGGGTGAGCATGAGTACTGCCCACGGTGCGATGAAACTTTGGTGCAGAAATCGGGTGGCAAAAATAACGAGAAGGTGTGCTGCTAATGTTTGAATTTTATTTACAGGATACTGAACTGGTGAATTTGTTCCATTCACAAAAGTATCACCTAGAGCTTTTAACCCAAAAGGAGAAAACAATGACTCAACTTAACAACCAAGATCGTCAAAAGTGCGAAGTATGGACCCGAGTGATGGGCTACCATCGTCCGGTGTCCGCCTTTAATAAAGGCAAGCAATCTGAACATAAAGAGCGCCAACACTTTAACGAGCGTGCTTAATGCTCAAAGTCGCTCAAACTATCAGTAACATTGAATCTAATGTTGCTTTAAGAGTAGGGGGCTTAACGCCCCTTACTACCATCGATTATCCTAATCACTTATCCTGCGTTGTCTATTGTCAGGGGTGTGCCTGGCGTTGTCGCTATTGCCATAACCCTGAATTGATACCGACCAAGGCTGAGCAGTCTTACGATTGGCAAGAACTGGTAAATTTTCTTAGAAAACGTCAAGGCCTGTTAGAAGCAGTAGTCTTCAGTGGTGGCGAACCGTTACTACAATCAGCATTAGTTCCGGCAATCGAAACAGTTAAAGCTATGGGGTTCAAGATTGGTCTTCATTCTGGAGGATCTTCAGCAAAACGTTTTAAAGCGGTTCTGCCTAATGTTGACTGGGTGGGATTTGACGTCAAAGACTTACCTGAATTTGGTGATGCAATTATACGAGTCGATGGCGCAGCACAAGCCAACTGGAAAAGCCTTGACATGCTACTTGATAGTCGTGTTGATTATGAGTGTCGTACAACCGTGCATTGGAATTTAACTAATCCAGAGCGAGTATTAAAGCTTGCAGAAACTCTAGCAGCTAAAGGCGTAGAGAACTATAATCTGCAAATCGCCCGTAACAAAAACACCCTTGATGCAAGCTTACGAAGTGAAGAGTTTGCCTACTCAATGATAGATAAAGAAACCCGCCAACAGCTATGTGCAGCAATAGAGCCTCTATTTAAACAGTTTAAATGGGTAGAGTAGGTATCGAAAGCAAGTAAAGCAAAGTATTGAACACTCACAAACTTTAAAGTATTTTCAGTGGTGTACAGTTTTAGCTCACAAGCTCGCCACGCCATCACTGGATTCCAGGTAATATTCTGATAAACGTTCGCGTTGTAAAACGGTGACCTTGCCATTACTGAAAGAAAAGACATTCTCATCCTCAAATTTTTTCAATAGCCGTGAAAAGGTTTCAGGTCTGATAGATAGTTTTCCAGCGATTGATTTCTTTGAAATGCTAATCTGGAAGGTGCCCCCATCTTCGATATCATGTGGCATCATGTCGTAGACAAAGCGTGCCACACGCTGCGAAGCATCAAGCACGGTTAGCATTTCTATTTCGTTAATATGTCCACGCATCTTCAAGCAGATATTGCCGAGCATTTTCATGGCCAGATCACTGTTATCGTGAAGGAGATTATAAAAATAATCACTGGGTATGGCTAATATCTGGCTACGTTTTGTGCTTGTGGCATTAATAGGATAGAACTTCTTCTGTAGGAACATCAGTGCTTCGGCAAAAGTATCATTACTATTAACGAACTTGATGATTTTTTCTCTTCCCTCAGTCGAAATTAAATGCAGCTTTACCTGACCATCCAATACTAGAAAGAAATATTTAGCTGCCTGCCCCTGACTTATCACTGGTTTGTTTGGCTTAAAGTAACTGAGTTTACTAATGGCAAGCAATTTATTTAACTGCTCACTGCTTAAACAGTTGAACAGAGCGTTTCTACGTAGGGTAGGGGCTAAATTGTTTAGTAATAATGCTTCCATCATGAATTCTCTCAATTTACTTTAGCCTCTACTTAACCAAAGTAAGAGGCTATTATTGTGTTGTGATTTGGTAACTAGAAATTAGCCACCAACATTAACCAAATCTTGCGTGTATCCACTGAATGTCCATCTGAAGAATAATCAGCCAGCTTTGCCACAAAACTTAAGTTCTGATCAATTTTAGTCGTGTAGTTAATGCCAATTTCTGACCCGTAGTCCTGATTTGTCGCATCAGCCTGAAAGTCATGATAAACAATACTTATTTTGGACATGACAAAACTGGTGCCGATACTGAAGTAAGTGTCTTCAATACCTGCGTCTGGCGTTACTAAGAACTGATCCGCCCAGCCCTGGAATTTATGCTTTGTTGCAAGAGGTGTTTGAAATGCCTGACCTGAAACATTGGCATCGCCGCCTAGAACTTCCTGACCAACTGCAAAAGTCCAGTTTTGTAAC
Source organism: Kangiella sp. (assembly GCA_048266925.1). Lineage (GTDB taxonomy): Bacteria > Pseudomonadota > Gammaproteobacteria > Enterobacterales > Kangiellaceae > Kangiella. The sequence continues at coordinate 115,002 of JBLWYL010000001.1, forward strand.
TTGTAGCCAAGCTCTAGCAATTGATAATCAGTGCTTAAGTCAGCAGGGTTGTCTTCGTACTCGGATTGTTTGGCATATTCGGCATTGAAAAATAGTGGTAAGTCAGATGTGCCACCATAAGAGAATCGGGCTCCCATGGTTTTTGTTGAACTTAAAGGTGCTTCTTTGAAATCCAGGAAGTAGCCATATAAGTTTACATCCATATTGTCAGACAAAGCCCAGTCATAATTTACAAAGTGACTCCGGGTGTCGGTATTGCCATCAAAAATCGTATTAATGTTATTAACGTAGGCATAAGTGATGTTGGTATTGTCGATTGATTGATTGCTAATCAAGACACCATCAAACGTTTGCTCATTCTGACGCCAGCCAACGCCACCGACAAAGCGCTGTGTGCCTAAATTAATGCGTTGACGGCCTGCAATGACATTGGTGTTATCAAAGCCACTGTAAGTTAGTGCAGCCTGATTGATTTCGGTTGCTTCAGGATCTGCAACCACAGAATAATTAGTGTTGCCATTTAATGTGCTGTTGTAATCATCACGATTGGTTACAGCGCTGACATTATCCACTTCAAACTTGAAGCTGAAATCATTATAGGTTTGTGTATCTAGCGTAACTCGAGTCAACAGGGTAGAGGCCGTGGCATCTTCCAGTGCATTATCCTGGTCAACATCTTCCAGACGGTAGCGCAAGTGCCACTTAACATCAGTATTTTCCAATGATTCGGCAAAACTGTTGGCTTGCTCTTCAGGTTCTTCTGCTTGCACTATGCTAGAACCTAGCAATAGGGCACCGGCAACAGCGATTGATATTTTTGTTAAATGAGTCATAGTCAGCTCCACGATGATATTATTTTCATTGTAACGATACCTCAATAAACCAGTACGACTTTGATTTATGTCAATAAATGCATTTTTAATGCATCTTTAATGTGCGATTCTGTCCATAGCCATCAAAAGTCGTAGGGCGGACACATAGGTCCGCTCCTGCCCGGAACGAGTAACAAGTTACTAGTTCCTACAAATTCCTCATCAGCAGCGACATACAGTCAACATTCTCGGCGTTAACCTGATCTGGCAGCTGTAAAACCACTTTATGGCCTGAACCTGGCGCAACATCCATTTTGTGCCCCTTGATGTTTTCCATGTCATTGAGTTGAAAATACTGATTGCCTTTGGACGTCATCAGTTCAAGTGTATCGCCAACTTCAAAACGATTCTTGACTTCAACGGTTATGGTGTTGTCTTTTTTGTCACTAATTTCGCCAACAAAAAGTTGTCTGTCGCGAACAGAGTTGCCCGTTTCATAATTCTGATACTCATCGTGCACATGGCGACGATAAAAACCTTCCGTATAGCCACGATGGGCCAGCTTTTCGAGTTCATCCATTAGTGCCATATTAAAAGGTTTGCCAGCAACCGCATCATCAATCGCCTGACGATAGACCTGGGCAGTTCGGGCAACGTAATAGTGGGATTTAGTACGACCTTCGATTTTGAGCGAATCAATGCCCATGCGGGTGAATTGATCCACATGCTGTACTGCACGCAAATCTTTAGAGTTCATGATATAGGTGCCATGCTCATCTTCAAACACTGGCATATACTCGCCGGGGCGTTCTTTTTCCTGCAGCAAAAACACTGACTGTGGATCGACTGTTTGTACGGCCGGTTCTGATTGGTTTACTGCAATAATATCGCCAGACTCATTTTCTGTGGCTTCGTGCAAATCGTATTTCCAGCGACAGGCATTGGTGCAGGTCCCCTGGTTGGGATCACGATGATTGAAATATCCTGAAAGCAGACAGCGGCCAGAATAAGCCATACAAAGTGCGCCATGCACAAATACTTCCAATTCCATATCAGGACAGTGCGTTTTTATTTCTTCGATTTCTTTAATCGACAATTCGCGCGATAAAATGACTCGCTTGATGCCTTGCTGATACCAGAACTTAACGGTGGCATAGTTAGTGGCGTTAGCCTGAACTGATAAATGCACTTCCTGTTCTGGGTAAGCCTCACGAGCCATCATTATTAGCCCGGGATCAGACATGATCAGGGCATCTGGATTCAACGCAATGACTTCCTTGATATCATCCATGAATGTTTTGATTTTGCTATTGTGCGGTGCAATGTTACTGGCGATGTAGAACTTTTTACCCTGAGCATGAGCTTCTTCTATGCCGATGGCGATATTATCCAAGCCAAAGTCATTATTGCGGACTCTTAAGCTGTATCTGGGCTGTCCGGCATATACTGCATCTGCGCCATAAGCAAAAGCATAACGCATGTTTCTTAATGTCCCAGCAGGGGACAGTAGTTCAGGTATTTTCATAGTTTGAGAGCTGGCTTAATTAAGTGGTTAACAGTCGTGCTGGTCGTTGAAACTGTTATTCATTGGTTCTGATGATTTGGCAGGAAAGTTCGCCGCGAAATCACCCAACTCAATGGCCTCATGAATATACTGGATAATATTACTATCCATGATGTTATAGATATCTTCAAACTGCTTAATGATGAAATAAGTCGTTTGCAGAATATCAATTCGATAAGGTGTTCTAAGCGCTGTCATCAAGTCAAAAGTTTTGCGCACAGGCTTATCGCTTTCCAGGCTATATACCGTTTCTTCAGTGGAAGACAAAATACCTGCACCATAGATTTTCAAATCATCTTCGGCCTGTTGAATTAAACCAAACTCAACGGTAAACCAGAACACGCGAGCTAGATAGATGCGTTCCTGTTTCGAAGCAGCTAAACCCAGTTTGCCATAGTTCTCGACAAATTTAGCAAATACAGGATTGGTCAGAAGCGGGCAGTGTCCATAAATTTCATGGAATATGTCCGGCTCCTGCAAGTAGTTGATTTCTTCTCGAGTTCGAATAAAGGTTGCCGCAGGAAATTGTTTATTGGCTAATAACTCAAAAAACTTACCAAAAGGAATTAAGGCCGGAACTGCAGCGACTTCCCAGCCAGTTTCTTTGCGCAATACGCGATTAATGTCAGGTAACTGCGGAATACTGTTATTCGACATTTGCAGTCGCTCAAGGCCATCCATATAAGCATCGCAGGCTCGGCCTTTGATTAGCTCCATTTGCCTCTTATAAAGAATTTCCCAGGTGCCATTTTCTTCTTCGGTATAGGCGACAAAGCCTTGTTCGTCAGGTGTTTTTGCTTGATATGCGGTCATGCTATACCTCTACAAACTCTTCGCTATGCAACCATTCTGCATGCTTAGGCGCTTTTTTAGTTTGACTCCATTCGTCCAGCATGTCCCATTTGACTTCATCCAGTTTTTTCATCATCTCGTCCGTTGCAGTAACGCAGGTCAATTCCAAGCGGTGACCATTGGGATCAAAGAAATAAATAGACTTGATAATCTCATGGTTGGTTGGGCCAAGCACTTCAATACCATGCGCTTCGATTTCTTTTTTCGCTTCCATCAAAGCATCTTCATCCTTAACGCGCAGTGCAATGTGTTGCACCCACTCAGGGGTATTAGGGTCTTTACCCATCTCAGGCGAATTCGGTAATTCAAAAAAAGCCAGAATATTGCCGTTGCCTGCATCCATGAACAGATGCATGTAAGGATCCGGTTCTTTAGTTGATGGAACCTGATCTTCAGCAATCGCTAAAATAAAATCCATGTTCAATACTTTGGTGTAAAACTCGACCGTTTCTTTAGCGTCTTTACAGCGATAGGCCACGTGATGAATTTGTTCTATTTTCATAATGAATTCCTATGCTGATAAACTAGAGTACGCCGCGCTTCTTTTGATCGCGTTCAATGGATTCAAACAATGCCTGGAAATTACCTTCACCAAAGCCAAGGTTATTGGCACGTTGAATGATTTCGATAAAGATAGGTCCAAATAGGTTCTTAGTGAAAATTTGTAGCAGGTAAGAGTTTTCGTCACCATCGACTAAGACCTGATGATCCTGAATGCGCTGATGGTCTTCACGCACATTTGGTACACGGTCGAAAACCGTTTTGTAATAATCTTCGTGGATATCCAGAGTATCAATCACTGAATGATCAAGCTTATCTAATGAACCCAAAATATCATGAGTTTCAAAGGCGATGTGTTGGACACCTGGGCCATTATATTCGCGCAGGTATTCATCAATTTGATTGCGGTTGTCGCCTTTACCTTCGTTGATAGGAATGCAGAAGCTACCGTCAGGAGAGCGTAGCGCATAGGACAGCAATGCGGTTTCCTGACCTTTGATATCAAAGTATCGAACTTCTGTGAAACCAAAAACGTTTTTATAAAAGTCAGCCCATTTCTGCATGGTGCCTTTGTAAACATTATTAGTCAGGTGATCGATTCTCAAGAATCCTTTGTTCTCAACGACAACTGGATTTTCTAAATCTTCAAAGTCCTGTTCATAGATTGAGCCTGGCTTAGTTTGAGAAGAGCTCTTTGAACCTGCAAAAGTATCAATGAAATAGATCAGGCTATCACCAATGCCATAAATAGCAGGATAGGGCAAATCGGTATCTTTTTTTTTCGCTGCCGTGGCGCCGCGGTCTATTGCAATTGATAAGGCTTTGTCCGCGTCATCAACGCGCCAGCCCATAGAGGTAATGGCAGGGCCGTGACTTTTTGCAAACTCGCGAGAGAAGCCAGCGCGCTCTTGGTTAATCAAAAAGTGAATATCATTTTGATTAAAGTAATAGATGTCTTTGCCCTTGAATTTTTTCAGCTTTGAAAAGCCAAATGCTGCGAAAACCTTTTCCATGTAATCGCTGTCAGGACTCGCGAACTCAGTAAACTCAATCCCGCGAAGTCCTAAGTAATTGTGACTGTCAGACTGCTCAGTTGCATGTGCCATAACAAAAGCCCCATTTATTCAGCTATAAGAATGTGAGCGTAAGAGTAACGGCAAGTGCACCAAAAGCTATTGACCTGGATCAATAGGCGGTCAGAAAGGAGTGGAAGGTTAGTGTGGTAAGACCTGAGGCTGAATGAGTCAGGCTTTAAGTTTCAAAATTCGGATAGCGCCGAACAATACAACCAGACCGATAATTAAACCAATAATAAGGTCAGGATACCGAGATCCGGTCCATGCCACCAGGCCACCGGCTAGAATGACGCCGGTATTAGCGATGACATCATTTGCTGAGAAGATCCAGCTTGCCTTCATATGAGCTCCTTGCTCACGATGCCCTGAAATTAACCACAGACAAACCACGTTAGCGATTAAGGCCAATAGACCAATCATCATCATTAAATCAGACGTAGGGTCGCTACCGAACCAGTATCGGCGGAATACTTCAAACAATGCACCGAGAGCTAAAAGTAATTGCAGCCAACCGGATAAATGAGCCACTTTCAATTTCTTCTTCACGGTATGGCCAACGGCGTAAAGTGCCAGTCCATAAACCATCGCATCAGCAAACATATCCAGCGAATCAGCAATCAAGCCTGTTGACTGTGCTATCCAGCCAATGGTCATTTCGACGATAAACATCAGACCGTTAATCATCAGTAGCCACTTTAAAATACCGGCCTGCTTAATATCGAGCTCTTCATTTTGCTGATGTATTGAGGTCAGAGCTTCAGAGTCAATGGTTTCAGTATTAACTACATAGGCGCCATAGTTGAGGCTTTCCATTTTGCGCGTAATCAGTTCAAGATTGTTCTGATGATAGATTGAGACTGAGCGATTCGGAATATCACACTGGATGGTTACTTTGGGCTTAACGTCCTCCAGCACCATGCGAATCATGCGCTCTTCGGAGGGGCAGTCCATTTTAGGGACTTTGAAGTGGGTCAATAAATGACTGGCATCAGATTGATTGTCATGCCCAGTTTCATGCTCAACACAATCAATGGATTTGCTAGATTCCCTTGCCGGATTGTCCGAGCAGCCGCAACATTCATCGCTGTCTTTGTTCATGGACTAACTTTTTTCTTCGGTCTCTGTATCACCATTCTTGACCACCTTTTTAGCGCTATAGCCGAAGTGTAGGGTCAAATATGTGATAACACTAATTAATAAAGCGACCTCGTAACGTTGGTAAGCTACAGCGATACCAATGGCGCCTGTTGCCCAGATGCTAGCTGCAGTCGCTGTACCGCTGACATGGTTGTCATTTTTTAAAATCGCGCCACCGCCGATAAAGCCGATACCGGTAATAATACCCGCAACTACACGTGCTTCGGGTTCAGCGCCATCGAATATGTCTATCCCAATCAGCACGAAACCACAGGCTGCGATACTCACCAGCGGAAAAGTGCGTAAGCCAGCGCCGTGCGCCTTCGCTTCGCGGTTTAATGCTATGGGTAAAGCCAACACGTAAGCCGCAGCCAATGTAAAGCTGTGCATTCCGACTAAGGCCCAATTAATATCAATCATTTACCAATCCTTTTTAAAGTTATGCTTGACCTGAAATAAGTTGTACAAACTCTTATTCTGGCAGTGGTATAAACTCTAACTCGTCGCCCGGAACTTTTGGATACTTGCCGTCTTTCCAGTCTTGCTTAGCCTGTTCAATCCGCTCTTTTCGGCTCGAAACGAAGTTCCACTCAATATAACGCTTGCCCAGGTGTTCGCCACCAATCAAGACCACGCGACTGGATTTTATGGCCTTCACCATTAAGACTGGTTTGCCAGTCAAGATCGCCATTGAGTGTTCTTCAACTGTCACGCCATCGATCTCAATTTCGCCTTCAACCACATACAGGCCACGCTCATCAGCTTCTGGTAATTTCAAGCTTTGTTCGTGATCCATGCGTGCTTCGAGGTAAATAGTCTTGGCAAACGTTTTAACTGGTGAGGTTTTGCCATAAGCACTTCCCATCATAACCTTTACAGTTACGCCATCAACCTCAAGCTCAGGAATATCAGCAGTGGGGTAGTGATAAAAGGCAGGATCAATTTCTTCATCTTTTTCAGGTAATCCTAACCACAATTGTAAGCCGTGCAATTGATGCATCGAACCTGTAACATCGCGACGCTCGCGCTCTGAATGAACAATGCCTTTACCCGCCACCATTAAATTAATATCACCCGGCTGAATGGTCTGTTCGCTACCGAGTGAGTCACGATGCAAAATTTCTCCGGTAAATAAATAAGTTACAGTGGCTAAATTGATATGGGGGTGAGGACGCACGTTAACGCCCTGGCCAGGCTGAAATACAGCAGGGCCCATATGATCAAAGAAGACCCAAGGGCCTACTTGTTTTTGTTCACGAGTGGGAATCGAACGGCGCACCTTGAACTCACCTAAATCTTTATCACGCGGCTTAAGGATACGCTCAATGGCCGAACAAGGCTTCTCCTGATACTCAATATCCAGTTGATTATCCACAAGATTACTCATCGTATACTCTCCTTAACTAGCTTGCTAAACCAAGCTTAATAGGCCTCATCTCTACTATAAAACAAAATCGTAACATCTTTTGATATATATCAAGAAACTGTGTGGTGAAACAGTTACTCTAATCCTATGACCAATATAACGGAAAAGGAATCACCATGTCAGACACAGTCAAACAAGTAGCGCTCGTAACAGGCGGCAGCGCAGGGATTGGTAAAGCAATCGTAGAATCATTTGCAGAGCGTGGCGACTCAGTGGTTATAAGCGACCTTGACCAGGACCGAGGAGAAAAACTGGCAGATAGCATTCGACAGAAAGGTGGCGATGCGTTATTTGTCAAAAACGATGTCTCTGACCTTGAGTCAGTGAAACACCTCTTCGAAACCATCAAAGATCGTTATGGACGATTGGATTATGCGGTCAATAACGCAGGTATCGAGGGCGAAATGAATGAAACAGCCGATTGTACCTTTGAAAATTTTGACCGCACCATCAAGGTGAATCTGTATGGGGTCTTTTATGGCATGAAACATGAGCTAGATATCATGCGCGAGCAGGGCAGTGGTGTCATCGTCAATATTTCATCGATTGCCGGCGAGGTGGGCTTCATGAACCTACCCGCCTACTGTGCATCAAAAGGCGGTGTTATCCAGCTCACCAAAACCGCAGCGCTTGAATACGCCACCCGTAATATTCGCATCAACGCTATATGCCCCGCGGTGATTCTCACAGAAATGGTTGAAAGGGTAACCAATCATGATCCAGACACACTAGCTGAATTTGCAAAATTGCAACCCATGGAGCGGGTCGGCAAACCAGAAGAAATCGCCGACAGCGTCATGTGGCTATGCTCAGACAAATCCAGCTTCGTTACTGGACAGGCCATCAATATCGATGGTGGTTATCTAGCCAGATAAAGAATTGAATCAACTCCCTAAGCGTTAGTCGCTCTTATGCCTGTTTGCTTAAAAGCTCACAGGCATTTTTTTATTGCAATTCACAAAGGTACGTCTAGTATTAGCTCTTGTAGGTGCTTCACTCAAATTTCTACCCACGTAATATAATTAGCGATTAATACTATGCTTGAAAAACAACAAATTGAGTTTAATGATTATAAATTTGTGCTAGAGCAGGATTTACCAGATGTAGGCTGGTACTTGACTGTCTTACACAGCGGTGAGTCAGTATACGATACACTGCAAGATTCTAGGGAACTTGCCATCGAAGTTATCCATCAGAAATTTGGATGTCCCAAAGACTTATGGGGCAAATGATCGTGGTAGGGTGCGTCGTGACGCACCGCTTTTTGTTTCAGGCAACCACGAGCTGTAAATAATTCTTTATTGATTCAATATTAACTAGGAAATTGTAAGTTTCAAAGTAATCTATAAGTTCAACGGTGCGTCACGACGCACCCTACGTTCCTAAAACCCTGCGAATTAGTTGGGAGTAAGTGCCATGTTCACACGCCGTACTTTTTTAAAAGGTTCTTTGCTGTCAGCAACTGCTGTAAGTTTGCCCGTTTTTGCTAAGTGGGAAACTAAAGCGTCGCTGCCTTTTAATGTGCAGGAGATTTATCCGGCGGTATATAATGGCAAGATTTATGTGGCAGGTGGTTTGACTGTTAAGAACAGTGTATTAGAAGTGCTGTCAGACGTGGTTGTTTATGACCCGGCTATAGATGCTTGGGAGCAGTCGATTGCCTTGCCTGAACCAAGGCATCATCCTTATTTAGTTTCTCATGACGGCAAGCTATTTGCATTCAGTGGCTTTACGGTTGCTGATAACGGTAGCTGGTTTGGCAGTCGCGATGTGTTGGTTCTTGATGAAGAGAATCAACGCTGGCGCAAATATCCAAACCACATGAGCTATCCTTTGTGTGAAACAGTAGCAGCTTCGATTAATGGGAGGATTCATCTCGCCAGTGGTAGACGCCCTAAAGGTTTGGGCAACGGCAACTGGAATGATCATGCCGATGCCAGTAGCCATAAAGTTCTCGATCCTGCATCTATGACCTGGGACTGCGCACATCCTATCCCTACGGCACGTAACAGTGCTGCAGGAGGTTATTTGAATAACCTATGGCACGTCATTGGTGGTCGAACAGTTGAAGGCGGCAATCTTGATACCCACGAGGTTTATGATTACAAAGAAGACCAATGGCACAGCCTCGCACCATTACCACAAGCGCAGGGCGGATTAGCGGCCGCAGTAATGGGCGAGCATATCTACGTATTCGGTGGCGAATATTTTACTGACGGTGGCGGAGTCTACAAAAAAGTCTGGCAGTACTCGCCCAAAGAAGACCAATGGCAACAAATTGGCGAAATGCCAGTGCCTCGCCACGGCCTAGGCGCAGTAACCATTGACGATAGTATTTATGTCGTTGCTGGAGCTACTGAGGCAGGAGCAAGGGGCACCAGTGATCGTTTATCAGTATTTAAATTATAACTTATAACGTTAAGGAACAATGATGAAAAAAACTTTTCTAATCGGGTCATTATCAATACTTGTAACTGCTTGTGGTGGGGGAACCATTGGAGGTTTGTTTCCGGCACCAAAAATACTAGATGGCAGCCTGGATGGGACAAGGTATACATCACCGGATAAAGTCTTGAGTGTCACAGCGCCAGTTTCTACGAAAGCAAGTGCTTGGCTTTACACATCAGTTAAAGAGCACTCTCAGAAGAGTGACGATCAAAGCTCAAGGTTTGTTGGCTTTAAACCACCTTATGATAGCCACTTTTACTCTGTTGAAGTCGTTGATTATGCGAATAAATCACCGTTAAGTGAAGAGCAGTTTCAGCTAGTGGTGGATAACACCATTAAAAGGGTTATCAATTCGTCTGAAGAACGCTGGAAGACCGAATCTCAAGAGTTAACAGACAGTGAGTTACTTTGTGCTGATGGAAGCAAAATGACTTATACTGTTTATAAACAGCCCATCACAAGCCAGTCGCAAGAGTTCGTTAAATACTATCTCTTATCCTTAACACACAAAGAAAATGCAGTTGCAGTTATTACAAGCGAACTTAATTATGAGAAGAGCTACTCAAATACTTATGAAGCAGATTTAACCTCCGTAAACTATGCAAAACACAATGAAATGGCTTGCTCACTAGAAGTTAATATTTAACAAAACTTACCCGCGAAATTATGAGATTAGATTTATGACGACACATGTTTCATCCATCAAACAAATCGCTATTACTGTTAGCGATGTTGATAAAGCTCTAGCTTTTTATCGAGATATTTTAGATTTGGAATTTTTGTTTAGTACCGGCCCCAATTTGGCATTTCTAAATGCAGATGGCGTTCGAATCATGCTGAGCACTCCTCAGGGAGCAGGGGCGGTTGGTGCTAATTCTATTCTTTACTTCAACACCCAAGATATCGAGACGGCTTACAAAGAGTTTGTGGAGAAGGGTGCAAAAGTTGAACGTGAGCCACAGCTGGCGGCTAACTTGCCTGACCATGACCTGTGGACTGGCTTTCTTCGTGATCCTGACGACAACCTCGTTGGTTTAATAGAAGAAAAACCTAAGGCTTGATAATTAATGTCATTCACGTAGGCTTTAACTAAAGTTGCTGAAGGAGTTTGCATGAGTGATTCAAAAAAGTCGCTAAGCTTATTAGGTGCTGTTTCAATGGGTACCGGGGTCATGATTGGCGCCGGTATCTTTGCCTTAACAGGGCAAATTGCTGAGTTAGCCAATGCTTTATTTCCGTTGGCGTTTCTTGCCGGAATGATTGTTACCAGTATTTGCGCTTACTCCTATATTAAACTTTCTCAAAATTATCCCTCCTCTGGTGGCATTGCCATGTTCCTACAAAAGGCTTATGGCAAGGGCGCGACGACAGCGATATTCGCCTTGCTGATGTTCTTTTCCATGATCATCAACCAGAGTCTGGTTGCCCGAACATTCGGTACTTACACTCTACAGCTATTTGATATTGAGCAGTTAGGGCAGTGGGGCGTTCCGATACTTGGCGCATTGCTATTAGTGTTTGCATTTTTCGTTAATATTATTGGCAATAAGTATATTGAAGGTCTATCGGTTGTGATGGCTTTCATTAAAGCGATTGGTTTATTCCTTTTAGCGCTTGGTGGTCTATGGGCTGCTGGATTTGATTTTAAAAATTTATTTGAAACGGCAAACCAATCACAGCTTACAGAAGAACTAGCTTTAAACCCTGTATGGGGGTTTATTTCTGCGGTTGCTTTGAGCGTATTGGCGTATAAAGGATTCACGACCATTACCAATAGCGGCGATGAAATAAATGATCCTAAGCGTAACATCCCTAGAGCCATCGCGATTGCGATTGGTATCTGCACACTGGTTTATTTATTAGTCGCCGTCTCGGTAAGCAGTAATCTTACTGTGCCTGAAATAGTGGGGGCCCGTGACTATTCGTTAGCTGAAGCTGCTAAACCTGCGTTTGGGGAATGGGGCCTGACCATAACAGTTTTGTTCGCGATAGTGGCAACGGTATCCGGAGTCATTGCCAGTATCTTTGCGGTCTCTCGAATGCTAACCATGCTCACCAATATGGAACTTGTTCCGCATAGTCATTTAGGAATGCCAGGCAGCATTCAAAAACATAATGTGGTTTACACCGTTGGCATCGCAATATTACTGACGCTTTTTTTCGATCTGAGCCGCATTGCCTCGATGGGCGTGATTTTCTATATCATCATGGATATTGCTATTCATTGGGGTGTTCTGACCAAGCTTAAAAATGAAGTTAAAGCTAATCCATATATTGTCGTTTTCGCAATCACCTTAGATGTTATTATTTTGAGTGCCTTTTTGTGGATTAAGTGGCAAATGGATCCGTTTGTCATTTGGGCAAGCTTAATTGGGCTAGGTCTTATTGTAATAGGCGAGACCGTTTTCCTACGAGTTATCAGAAATAAAAACCAATAAAATCATAGCCTTGAATAATATTCATAATCCAGTAGGCTAGTAGATATATTTACAGCTGAGGGTGTTTATGCAGGAGTTAGATGGTAAAAAGGTTTTTCATGTATCGGTTTTCAGTGGTGACTTTCACGGCAAACTGTTTGCAGGTACTGAAGCTCTGGTCTTTTTAGAAGATGAGGCATTGACCAGCAAAGAGATGCAATCCATCGCCAAGCGCAAAGACATTCCGGCTACCTGTTTTGTTTGGCCATCTGATGAAAGCTCCAAGTTTCATATCCGCTTTTTTAATCCTGAAACCGAAATTCAGCTATGTGGCCATGGTTTGTTGGCGGCTGCACAAGTTGTTAATGAGAAGGTCGATGTAGAGAACCCCATCGAATTTATCACCCAATCTTCACATATCAAAACTAAAATAGATGATGGAGAGCAACTTTGGATCGGCTTTGACGCTATTGATTTTGAATCAACCGACATTCCGGCATGGGCTGATGATTGTTGTAACATAAAGCCTGTTAGCGCATCTAAAGTAGGCTCCAGCAATGGCTACTGGATCTTTGAGTGGCCACAGGATTTTGAGTTAACGGAGCTTGCAATCGATTTCGACAAGCTGACGTTTGCAACGGAGCGGGCTTTGATAGCAACGACTCGATCGCAAGTCAAAAGTTTCGATTATGACCTGCGCTACTTCGCGCCACAGCATGGCGTCAACGAAGATAAGGCTACCGGTTCAGCTAACCGAGTGTTAGCCAGTTATTGGAAAAGTAAGTTAAATCGAAGTAAATTTAAGGCTAGGCAGCTTTCAGCCAAACGCGCTGTGATTGAAGTAGAGTGCGAGAACGACGTTGTATGGATTTCAGGAAAGGTTACTATTAATGCTTGATCAGCTTAAAGAAGAAGAATTATCAACAGAGCTTGTAGAACAAGTTCTCTCTGACTTTATTGCTACTCGATATTTTACCGAGCAGCTATGTGAGCCATTAAAAGCTGAAGATTACAATCTGCAAGCCATTGCAGAAACCAGTCCTGCAAAGTGGCACCTTGCCCATACCAGCTGGTTTTTCGAAACATTTATTCTCAAGAAGTTTAATTCAAGCTTTGCTCCATTTAATCCACGCTACGAATATCTATTCAACTCTTATTACAACGCCATTGGAGAACAGTACCCACGCCCACAGCGTGGTCTTTTGTCACGACCCTCTGTAGAGGAAGTCTATGATTATCGCCAATGGGTTACTGAGCAGATTAAGGAGCTTGTTAGCTCTTTAGCACAGCAGCAGGATAGTGGACTAGGTGATGCTTTGAGCCTTATCAGGTTAGGCGTTAATCACGAACAACAACATCAGGAACTGCTGTTAACTGACCTGAAGTACAACTTGTATCAAAATCCAATTTTGCCCGCTTATCGTAGTACCAGCCAACTGGTTGATCAAAATGAACAAGTTTTACCAATTGAATGGATGCGATTCGATGAGAAACTTGTGATGATCGGAACGGATATTACCGACTTTCCTGTCACTCAAAATGACTTTGCTTATGACAATGAAACTCCCAGCCACAAATTCTATCGCCATCAATTTTCAGTTTCTCATCGTCTAATAACCAATGGCGAATACCTTGAGTTTATAGAAGAGGGCGGCTATCAGGAACCACAATATTGGCTGAGCGATGGTTGGGATGCTGTCAGAGCACATCAATGGCAGGCGCCACTCTATTGGTTTAAAAAGAATGGCGACTGGTTTGTCTATACCTTAAACGGAGTGAAGCCGCTCAATCTTCATGAGCCTGTATCCCATGTTAGCTATTATGAAGCCGATGCTTTTGCACGCTGGAGTGATGCGCGTCTACTGACTGAGCAAGAGTGGGAATCGATTGCACAAGAACCTCAAGCGAACGCTAGCTTAAATAATTCTGTATCAAATAGCACTGTGTCAAATAGTTCTATCTTAAATAATTTTGTCGACAATGATGTGCTGCACCCAGTTGCAGCAACGAGTAACAATGGTTTGCAACAGTTCTATGGTGATGTGTGGGAGTGGACTTCTAGCGCTTACGCACCTTACCCAGGTTTTAAGGCAGCCGCAGGAGCAGTGGGCGAGTACAATGGCAAGTTTATGTGTAATCAATATGTACTACGAGGTGGCTCGTGTGTTACCAGTCAAAACCATATACGCAAAACGTACCGTAATTTTTTCTATCCTGATGCTCGCTGGCAGTTTAGCGGTATTCGATTAGCTCGAAACATCTAGATAATCATTTCAAATTAGGTCAGAACAATGAACATAAAAGAACCGTCCATAAATAAAGAACAACAAGATATTCTTGACGGCCTGTGCGCTGAACAAAAGTTTATTAATCCAAAATACTTTTATAACCATCGTGGTTCAAAACTATTTGAAAAGATAACTCAACTTGATGAGTATTACCCTACGCGAACAGAGCTAGGCATTTTAGAGAGTCAGTCGAAGGAGATTGCAAAACTTATTAGCTCAGATTCAATCATCATTGAACCCGGCGCCGGAAACTGCACAAAGATTGAATACTTATTAACGGATATTCATCCGAATGTTTACGTCCCTCAAGATGTATCCGAAGAGTTCCTGCAAAAGTCAGCTGAACGTTTATCAGAGCGTTACCCCTGGCTAGAGGTTCATCCAATCGCCAGTGACTTCTCAGACCCGATTGTATTGCCTGAAATCTATCAACATTTTGCCAAGCATGTATTTTACCCCGGCTCAACCATTGGTAACTTTGAGCCTGAGGACGCAATAGCTTTTCTAAAACAAATGCATCAGCTGGTCGGCAACAATGGTGGCATATTAATCGGTGTCGATTTGCACAAAGATAACGAAACACTTCATGCCGCCTATAATGATGAACTAGGTATTACCGCAGAGTTCAACCTCAACACCCTGAACCATATCAATCAGATTCTTGAAGCTGATATCGACATCAATCAGTTTGAGCATCACGCCCTTTACAACTCTAAACAGCAACGCATCGAAATGTATCTGCGCAGCAAGGCAGAGCAATCCTATGAAATCTTCGGTAACACCATCAGCTTTGAAAAGGGCGAGCTGATACACACCGAACATTCGTATAAATACACGCTGGACGGTATCGCTGAACTTGCTCAACAATCAGGCTTCAAGCTGCAAAAAAGCTGGCTCGATGAAGAAGAATTGTTTAGTGTTAGCTACCTAACCGCATAACCATCCATCAATAATAAGAATCACAGCATGAAGCAATTTTTTCGTAACATAGCTAACCTTTTCAAGCTAACTCCTAGAGCACTAACACTAGCTTTTGACTACTACAATGATAAGGATTATGCAGAAGCCGCTGATTTATTTAGTGAGTTGAGCGAGCAAGGCAATGACATAGCTCAGGCTGCACTTGCATACTTGTATCTGGAAGGTAAGGGAGTAGATGAAAACATACCAGAAGCATTAAGGCTTAGTAAATTGGCGGCCGAACAAGGGAATAGGGATGGGCAGTTCTACCTGGGTCTTATTTGTCTACACGAATTAGAATTGGGTCAAGACGATTCAGAAGCATTGCAATGGCTTCACAAGGCAGCTAAACAGGGCCATCCCGGTGTTAAAGAAGTTCTTGAGACACACCAGAAACGCATGGAGTTGTGTCAAGAATATGATCGAGTGCTGGAGAATGCAGGTTTAAAGAAGAAAAAGAAGCGTAATTAATTTTCGTATGTTCACTATCTTGATTAGCTGTTAGTCATGGAATACTTCGCTGAACTTGGCTATTTCGGCCTCTTTATTGCTGCATTTCTTGCCGCCACCATCTTGCCACTCAGTTCTGAGCTGGTTCTTACTGCATTACTCCTTAATGGTTTGTCACCCGAGCTTGTGGTTATTGTCGCCACTGTCGGCAATGTTCTTGGTTCATTAACCAATTATGGTTTGGGTTATTGGGCGAGCAAGACGGTTATCCAGAAGTGGTTACGCATGACCGAAAGTGAATTCGTGCGCGCCGAAGAGCGTTTAAAAAAATACGGCATCGTTGCGTTACTCTTTGCCTGGGTTCCTGTTATCGGCGATCCGCTGACAGTAATGGCCGGTATTTTACGCATACGATTATTGTGGTTCTTAATATTAGTTACTATTGGTAAATTTATGCGTTATTACATTTTAGCAACAGTGATACTCTCCTAACTGTTATACAAAGCTCTGGGCTTGCTTCAATGCTTTATTACGGCTAAGGTTAATCGACGTAATAAACGCGTGGGGGTAATAATGATGCGTTCTCGATTCCTGTCTGTGTTCCTGCTGCTGGGGACTCTTTTATCTTTCGATGCAGCTGCTGAAAAATATGCCTTACATGGCGGGCGTTTAATTGATGGCTATGGCGGCCCGCCATTAGCTAACAGTATTATTCTGGTTGAAGATGGAGCCATTCAAGCCGTTGGCCAGGTAGGACAGCTTGAAGTACCCGAAGATTATACAGTAGTCTCAACTGAAGGTATGGATATATTGCCAGGACTTTGGGAAAGCCATGCGCACCTGATGTTAAATGGACACGCAGATTATAGCCATTGGCAACCTACTTATCGCGAACGACAAGTTGATGAGATTATGCCTGCCAGTGCAGTTCAGCTATTGCTCGCTGGAGTGACCAGCGCGCGCGATCTGGGTGCGAACCTTGAGGACTCTATCAAGATAAAGCAACAAATAGAGCAGGGCGATATTGCAGGCCCTAATTTATTTGTTTCAGGCCCATTTTTACAGTATGAACCTTATCCTGGCTCTGACCATTACCGCTGGGGCGTGAAAACAGTCCGTGAAGCTAAACAAAAAGTTAGACAGTTAGCAAAAGCCGGTGTCGACATGATTAAACTGGTCGATCAGGATCAAATGGAATTAGAAGTTGCTCAAGCTATTGTCGATACTGCCCATGAAAATAATTTAAAAGTCATAGGCCATTCTCATCGTCCCGATGAGATCCGAGTTGGTTTAAAAATTGGTGTTGATAACTTTGAGCATACTGGCCTAACGACCGCGCCAGAATATCCTGAAGACGTTATGAGGCTATTAAAAGAGCGCACAGCAACTGGGCGTGTCGCTGGAGGACCTCTGTTTTGGACACCGACGGTTGAAGGTCTTTATCAATATCCCGAGCTAATTAAGAACCCAGAGCGTCTTGATAATACTTGTTGGCACAGAGGTTTGAAGTCCGACACCATTAAAGACATCAAAGCATCGTTAACCGATCCAGGTAAACTTGATTACATGCAGCTTACACCTTTACGTCAACCGACTTTGAAAAAGAAAATTTCACAGCTTAAAGAAGCTGGGGTAGTGTTTTTGGTTGGTACTGATAGCGGCATTCCAACCAAGTTTCATTGTCAGAGTACCTGGAATGAAATGGCGGTGCTGACCAATGATATGAACATTCCTGCAATGGATGTTATCCGTTCGGCGACTTACTGGCCAGCAGTGATGATGGGTGTTCAAGATCGATTAGGTAGTATTACACCAGGTAAACAGGCTGACATTATTGCTGTAGAAGGCGATGTGCTTCGTTACATGAACGTGCTATCTGACGTAGATTTCGTAATGAAGAAAGGCGTTATTTACCGACAGAAGGGGCAGGTTAATGAACAAAAACTCGCTCCGAAGCAACGCGTTCAATAACAATCAATAGCAGATAACATTAAGTAGCAAGGTGCTGCCAAAACAGCACCTTGCTAACTGCTTACTTCAAAAGCTATTATTTCTCAGTTTGCTTCGTATAACTAGCAATCAGGTTACGATAGTCAGGAATGTGGTTGCTGAATAAAGCGCCCAATCCTTCAATATCGTTTCTCCAATCACGATGTAATTCACAGGCAGCACCAAACCAAGTCATTAATTGTGCTCCTGCTTTGCTCATGCGATCCCAGGCTGCATCACGAGTCAGGTGATTGAAGGTGCCTGATGCATCAGTAATAACAAACACATCAAAATCCTCTGCTAAGGCTGACAAGGTTGGAAATGCTACGCAAACTTCAGTCACCACGCCTGCAATAATGAGCTGCTTTTTGCCAGTAGCTTTAACGGCTTTGACAAAGTCTTCATTATCCCAAGCGTTAATCTGTCCAGGACGTGCGATATAGGGCGCATCAGGGAATATATCTTTAAGCTCCTGGACCAAAGGGCCATTCGGACCATCTTCAAAACTGGTGGTAAGAATGGTTGGCAGACCGAAGTACTTGGCCGCATCCGCTAATGCCAAAACATTGTTCTTAAACTTGTCAGGATCGATATCTCGTACTAAAGACAGCAAGCCAGTTTGATGATCGACCAATAATACCGCAGCATTATCTTTATCAAGTCTGGTATATTGATTACCCATTATGAATCTCCTGTTTGGATTAAATTGTGCTACAGGCAAAATATATACCCAAAGTACTCCAGGAGACTTACAGCAAACTGCTAAGCTTTACAGCTTATTGCTATTAACGTCTTTTGCGAGCGGATGCTTATAGATTTATGAAGGGTAATAAAATATAGTCATAATAGAGTATCAAAGAGGATTCATGCGGTAAGTCTTGATGAGCAAATATTTTAGAGTTGATGTAACAAAAGCGTTAATTGATATACCCAAGGTTGGCTCAATAGAGTTTTCCAGTGGCGGCAAGATTGAAAGCACACGATTTAATTCTGAGGAGTTAACAATTTTGTTTCCTCTTGAGCATGCTGGGTTTGAATTAAGGTGCGATGAGGTTGATGAAAAACTGTTGGCGGCTGGGGATATTTGTTTAATCTCCAGTAAATTTAGCTACTCACTGGAGTGGTGCAATGCTCACTATTTGAAAGTCAGCGTCAAGAATGACTTTATTAAAAAAGCAATCTCAGGTGATAAATCCGATTTGATATCAGCCTTATCAACTCGTATCGGATTTCATGATAGCTTCGCATTAAGATATGCACAAATTTGCAGGGAATATATTAATAAGCATGGCAATGATGATATTGAGTACTATCAAAGCTGGATTCACATTTTGCTCAATTATCTAATTGAACACTACGCTGCAATTGAGCAGCCCACTTCGCAGCACTATCAGCCTACTCACGATATAGACAAAATTCCTGATAAAAATATCAGAGAACTTATGATCTATATGGATCTCAATGTTGATACCACTATGACCGTTAAAGAAATGGCTGATTATGTTGGCATGAGCCAGTATCATTTCATCAGAGTCTTTAAAGCAGTAGTCGGCATGCCTCCCGCACGATATTTTGGTTTGCAGAAAATCAACAAAGCAAAGCATTTACTTTTAGAGGGAGACTCAATATCAGATGTTGCTTTCAAACTCGGTTATTCAAGCCAGGCGCACTTTAGCAATGCATTTACTGCAGTTGAAGGAGTCGCTCCGGGCAAGTTCCTTAAGGAAAAGTTTAGCTAAGCAGTATTCAATAAAAAGTAGCAGGATTGTGCAAAACCCTATGTCAGTTATAACGCTATGATGGAGCTGAACTTGTCTCAATGGCTGCGAGGTTAACCATGAAAAGAATTAAACATTTACTCAATGAAACCAACGAACACTGGGTGGGTAATGGATTTGCAGTACGCTCCTTGTTTTCGTACCAAAATTACAATGAACTGCTCAGCCCATTCTTGTTGCTAGACTATGCCGCACCACGAGATTTCCCACCGACTTCAATGAAAAGAGGAGTAGGGGAGCATCCGCATAGAGGATTTGAAACAGTGACTATTGTCTTTGATGGTGAAGTTGCCCATAAAGACTCGACGGGTTCAGGCGGTGTGATAACGAAAGGTGGTGTGCAGTGGATGACTGCCGGCTCAGGTATTATTCATGAAGAGTTTCATTCCGACGAATTTGCTCAAAGAGGCGGTGCAATGGAAATGGTGCAGCTATGGGTGAATTTGCCTAAAGACCATAAGATGACGGCTCCTAAGTATCAGGGCATCAATGCTGAAGATATTCCAGAAACTACTATGGCGGAAGGTATTCAGGCTAGAATCATTGCCGGTGAACTCAATCAGGTTACCGGCCCAGCTGAAACTTTTACGCCAATTAACCTTTGGGATCTAACGCTGAGCAAAGGGCAGCACGCTATCGAGATACCTGCTGGTCATAACGCAATACTCCTGGTCAGAGCAGGTACCGTACAAGTCAATGATGCGAGTATTTTACGTGCGGCACAGGGCGCTGTATTTGCTCAAGAGGGCAGCAGTGTGTCAATCGAAGCTAGTGGTGACGATACTAAGGTGTTGCTGATGACTGGGGAACCGATCAATGAGCCAGTGGTTGGTTATGGTCCATTTGTGATGAACTCTGAAAATGAAATCAGAGAAGCAGTCAGTGACTTTAACAATGGTACTTTTATTCGGTAATATGTCACATTGCCAGTTTCATCTGGCTTATTGATAAATAGGGGAGAATTAGTGGACTTTACCTTTAACCATTTGGAACTCATGTTTCTTCAGGCTCTGCTTTTAATTGCAGCGGCCTGTTTTTTTGTGCCTATCTTTAAGAAAGCTGGGCTTGGGGCAATATTAGGCTTTCTCGTTTCAGGCGTATCAGTGAACCTGATCTTTTCTGGACGCTTTTCAGAACACCCAGAAGAGTTGTTGCACTTTTCCGAGTTTGGTGTGGTTCTGTTTCTTTTTGTTATAGGACTTGAACTGAAACCGTCAGAGCTATGGAAAATGCGCAAGGACATTTTCGGCTTAGGTTTGTTTCAGGTCCTAGGGTGTGGGTTAGTTATAGGTGGAGCCAGTTATAGTCTGGGTTATAGCGTTGCTGCATCGACCGTTATCGGTTTAGGTATGGCGCTTTCTTCAACCGCGATTGTCATGAGCCAACTCGACGAAAACCGTGAGCGCGAAACGCTACATGGTAAAAAGTCATTTGGAATTCTGTTATTCCAAGATTTGGCCATCGTTCCGCTCTTGCTATTGGTTGCACTTTTGTCACCAACAGGGGAGAGCGTCAGCCTGCAACAAAGTTTTATCAATGTCGGAATGGCCATAGCAGCGATAGGCTTTCTAATACTGGCAGGAAAGTATCTGCTCGATCCCCTGTTCAAGCTGCTTGCTAAAACCAGAACTCAAGAAATTATGACCGCCAGTGCTTTAGGCATTGTTATTTTTGCAGCATTACTGATGGCTGCGGTAGGTATGTCTTATGCAATGGGAGCGTTTCTTGCTGGTGTCATGCTTGCCGAATCAGCCTATCGCCACGAAGTTGAAGCCAACATTGAGCCATTTAGAGGATTGTTCCTTGGTCTGTTCTTTATAGCCGTTGGATTGTCTTTAGATTTAACCATTGTGGCTGAGAACTGGCATATTATTCTGTTGGCTGCTCCATTAGCGATGCTATTAAAAGCCGTTACCATTTATATCATTACACGACTTCTCAAGAACTCGCACAACGTTTCGGTTAAGACGTCCCTTGGACTGGCGCAGCTCGGCGAATTTGGTTTTGTACTGTTCGCTGCGGCATCAACCGGTGGAGTTCTCGGTGCTGAAATCTCCTCAATACTGATAGCCATTGTTTCAGTATCCATGGCGCTTTCTCCGTTGGTGGAAAAACTCATCTCGCTGTTTGTGTCCAAAGGCTTCGAAGAAGTCATTGATGAGGATTACAGCGATACCAAAGGGCGTATATTAATCATTGGCTTTGGCCGTTTTGGTCAAATTGTTTCGCAGCCACTATTTTCCAACGGTTATGACATCACTATTTTGGATAATGATTCGCACAGAGTAAAAGATGCAGGTTCGTTTGGATTCAGAGTCCATTATGGCGACGGAACACGTCGAGATATCCTAAGATCCGTTGGCATAGAAAGCTTCGAAGCGATAGCGGTTTGTACCGACAATAAAGACATCACTAATAAAATTGTTGAACAAATACAGGCCGCAAACTCGGCAGCCAAAATATTCGCACGCTCCTATGACCGAATGCACTCAATTGAACTCTACGATAAAAAGGTAGAATACTCCGTTCGAGAAACCTTTGAGTCAGCTCTGGTCTTAGGCAAGCAAGTCTTAATAGGCCTGGGTGCCAGCGAAGATAATGCAGATGAGCATGTTGCTGACATAAGACAGAGAGATAAAGACCGACTGATGGAGCAGGCAAAAGGCGATTATCACTCGGGTAGTGACCGGATACATCGCAAGCCGGTTCGCCCGGAACCTCTTTGAAATAGGAAAAGAATAATCCCCTACCAACAAGTAGGGGATAAGTCGTCATCTCTGTAAAGCACGAATAATCCCTTATAATAAATACACCCTTCAGCTTAGTAAGGTTACGTCAAAAGCTATTCTAGCCTTAACGAACTGCGCTATAGATGCTATCTTTGCCAATCACTATAAGGCACGAGAGAGTGGCTGAATGAGTAAATTACATTGGGTAGGGACTAATAAGTGAGCAAAGAAACAATAAACATTATTTTTAAAGTTTTAGTAACAATCCTCGCTGTGACCTCTGTAGAAGCCTTTGCTCACGGCGTTGATGATAGCACACGAAGCTTTCTAGAGAATAATACTGGCGTGCAATTCATTCCCTTTCTATACATTGGCGCTAAGCACATGGTGACCGGTTATGACCATTTATTGTTCTTAGTCGGTGTTATTTTCTTTCTATACAAAAGCAAAGACGTGCTGTTGTATGTCACGATGTTCACTATTGGCCACAGCATTACACTACTGTATGGCGTGCTCAATGACATCAACGTTAATGCGTATCTCATTGATGCCATTATCGGCTTATCTGTTGTCTATAAAGGCTTCGACAACCTTGGTGGATTTAAGCGTTTATTTGGCCGACAACCCAACACACAGTTAGCTGTTTTGATATTTGGGCTATTCCATGGCTTCGGCCTGGCGACTAAACTGCAAGAGTTTCAGTTGCCCGAAGATGGCTTATTGAGCAACCTGATCGGATTCAATATTGGCGTAGAAATAGGGCAGTTTGCAGCTTTAGGCATCATCTTGTTGCTCATGAATGCTTGGCGGAAACTACCATCCTATGAAAGGTTTTCGGTCACTACCAACACACTATTGATGAGTGCAGGCTTTATGCTAATGGGCTTCCAGCTCACAGGCTACTTCTTAAATTAATAAGACAAGAGATTAACTATGCAACCCACAGTTAGTAATAAAAGTTTAATCAAGGCAACTATTATCGCATTAGTAATTGCGGCGATCGCTTTGGTAACCATTATATTGCCGTCAGAGTACAACATCGATCCAACTGGAACAGGGAAGAAACTTGGCTTAACCGTTCTGGCAACCAGCCAGACAGATGAAGAAAGTGAAATCACCCCCGAACAGAATATCAAGCAAGTAGATTCGGCAAGCAAGATTATAGAAGTTTCTGTTCCTGCAGGACGAGGCATTGAGTACAAGTTTGCCATGGACCAATTCGCGAAGATGGAATACGAGTGGATGACCGATGGCCAGCCACTCTATTTTGACTTACATGGGGAACCAGAAGGCGATACCACAGGCTATTTTGAAAGTTATGCTATAGCAACGAACGCTGAGATGAAAGGCTCATTCACAGCTCCGTTTGCAGGTTCTCATGGCTGGTACTGGAAAAACAATTCAGATCAAGATGTAGCGATACAGTTGATTGTCGAAGGCGAGTTCGAAGTTATAGGATTAAAACAGTAAATTGGAGAAGAATATGAAAAGAATAGTAACTATTTTAGCATTGGTAATGGCGTTTGCATCGGGCAGTGTTTTTGGGCACGGTTCGCACGGTAAAATTAGTGGCCAGGACGCAAAGAATATTGCCTACAAGTCAGTTAAGCAAATGACCTTTAAAGACTTAGGTCTTGAGCCTGGTAAATTGGATGAAAGCTGGAAGTCAATCACTGAGGCTGACATATCAATAGTTGAAGTTGGCACAGGATTCTTTGTTGTAAGTGCTACCAACACAACACAGGATGGCGTCATCTATTTTAAAATTACCGCAAATGGTCAGGTGCTAGCTGCAAGCGAAACCAACAATTTCTCAGAGGAATAATATGATTGAAATCATTCCAAATTGGCATCCAATCTTTGTTCACTTCACGGTAGCATTAGTCGTTATAGCAGGAATATTTCAGCTGGTACTTTGGGTTATGCCGAGTAAGGCAAATACTACAGCCGTTAGGGTACAAAGCTGGCTAGTTATACTCGGTGCGATAGCTGTCCTCGCAACAGTAGGCACAGGACTACAGGCTTATTATAGTGTGGCTCATGATACACCATCGCATTTGGCTATGACTGATCATCGAAATTGGGCATTGGCTACCAGTGCTGTTTTTCTGATTGGAGCGGCTTTATTTTATCTATTCCCAAGAAAACGCCAGTATCTTGCCGGTATCTTTTTTGTTGCGGCCTTTATCTTAGTATCAATAACAGCCTATAAAGGTGGCGATCTTGTATACCGCCATGGATTAGGGGTTATGTCGCTTCCAGAGGTAACAGGAGAAGGCCACGATCATGACCACGGTGATGATAATGGGCATGACAATTCTGAACAGAACACCACAAAAGCAAATGATGGCCATGCACACGACGAAACGCATGCGCATCAGAATGATAGGCAGGATCATCATAGCAATACAGATGATCGAGCATACATCCAACAAATAATCGCTGATGTTAAATACGGTTGGGAAAATGGCGACGGCGCTCCGTTCCGGAAACACTTCCTGGATTTTGAAGGAGCTCGCTATGTTGAGTCAGGCGGTCAAAATGAAGGACTTAATGATCTTGTCACTCATCATGTGGAGCCTGAAAAAGATGCTCTGGAATATCTCTCGTTGGAATTCTCCAATATTGAAATCCATTTTGAGAATAACTTTGCCTGGGCTGTAGCCGATACCCGAGTCAAAGGTAAGGTCAACAAAACCGGATATGAGTT
This sequence comes from Kangiella sp., assembly GCA_048266925.1. Classification (GTDB taxonomy): domain Bacteria; phylum Pseudomonadota; class Gammaproteobacteria; order Enterobacterales; family Kangiellaceae; genus Kangiella. The sequence continues at coordinate 140,139 of JBLWYL010000001.1, forward strand.
TGATAAATCTGGCTACCAGACATTCTTGTTTCGCAAAGTAAACGACCAGTGGAAAGTGGTGCATACTCACTCTTCATCACGTGATTATCGTGGAGACGAAGTAAAATCCGAGCCAAAAGAAGACACCAGCGAAGAAACTGAAGGCTCAGACCATTCGCATGAAGAACCGCATGAGCATTAAGTTTCATCTTTGACTGTTATAAGCACCTATAAAAGCCCCTAACTAACTAAAGGGGCTTTTTTTTTCATTACTCAAATCCAAACCAAGACTCCGATGCATCAAATAAGTACAACACTATGGAGTTTTAGTTATGAAATCGATATTTTTCAGAACAATTTACTTTGTTTCACTGGCTGCAATGACACAACAAGTCCACGCTTTGAGCTTAACTGAAGAGCTTGCACAGCAAGACGAGGAGTTTTTCACTAGAGGCTTTAATGAATGTGACACAGAATACTTACAGCAGCATGTCAGTGATGATCTGATTTTTTACCACGATAAAGGTGGTATTCAAGATAAAGAACAATTTATGAGCAATGTGGTTAAGAATATTTGCTCAAACCCCAAAGAAAAGCCTATCCGCAAGTTGGTTGAAGGTTCTATTGAAACCTTCCCTCTGCATAAGAATGGCAACTTATACGGAGCTATTCAGCAGGGCGAACACAAGTTTTATATCCGAAAAGAAGGGTACCCAGATAGACTGACCAGCACAGCAAGGTTTACCCATGTATGGCTAAAAAATAATGATAACTGGCTCTTATCAAACGTTTTAAGCTATGACCATATCTCGCCCAACAGTGATGAGCTTATAGAAGAACTATTGGCTAATAACAATGTGCCTGCGTTAGGGATTGGCGTGATCGAGAATGGTGAGGTTACCAATATCAAGGTTTATGGTGAGCGTAAAAAAGGTGAGCCTGCGACCGCTGATACGATCTTTAAAGTAGCGTCACTGACTAAACCTATTGTAGCTTTTGTTACCTTAAAACTAATAGATGAAGGAAAATTGGAACTTGATGAGCCTCTATACCCATATTGGGTTGATCCTGATCTGGTTGATGATAAGAGGCATGAGTTGTTGACGGTTAGACATGTACTGACTCACCAAACGGGCTTTGATAATTGGCGTTGGATGAACCCAACCGAAAAGTTAACGTTTAACTTTGACCCAGGAACCCAACATCAATACTCCGGGGAAGGTTTTGAGTATTTACGAAAAGCTCTGGAGATAAAATTCAATACTACAATAGAAGCACTCGCAGAAGAGTTTTTATTTAAGCCTGCAGATATGAAGGATACTCATTTCTGGTGGAATGATGAAGTGAATGTGGAGCGTTACGCTTATAACCACGATGAAAATGGTAATCTCATTCCGTTGCAACAATACTACTCGGCTAATGCTGCCGCCAATCTACTGACTACGGTCGCTGATTATTCGAAGTTTATAACTTACATGTTGCAACAATCAGATGAGAGTCCAGACTTATACAAAGATATTGTTTCAAAGCAGATAAGAATAGGGAAGAGCCACCACTTTGGTTTGGGCTGGGAAATCTTCACCGACTTCAGTAATGATGAGTACGCCTTATTGCATACGGGAAGAGACCCGGGTGTAAACACACTGGCAATATTCTTTCCCAATAGCAAAAACGGTTACGTTATTTTTATGAATGGCGACAATGCTTTACCCGTCCTGGAGCATGTGCTAAAAGATTCATACTTAGGTGATCAACTTTGGCAAAGGCGTTAATGAGTTATGAATGAACTAGCAGAAATATTAATCCCAGCAATTGTGTTCTCAACCATTATTATCCTCTCATTATTATTGTTAGGGTATAAGTATAAGACCAAAAAGTTGTTCCTAAGCATGACTAACGACAGCCTGAAAACGAATCCTAACATTTCGCCGGAAGTCATCAGAGAAATTGCTGACCAGGTTTTAAGGCCAAGCAGTGATGTTAAAAAGGGGCTGCTACTGGTTGGTGTATCAGCTGCAATACTGGTTGGCTCATTTATCGCAGACTTTCCCCAAAATGGCCGTATGGATCTAAACGACATGATCAATGGTATTGCTGCTTTTCCGGGCGTGATAGGGATTGTATATCTGCTTCTAGCAAAGTTCGATAAAGCCTAGTTAATATGAAAAGTGCTTCAACCGAGCACCTGATAGTCATCTGTCAGACGACAGGCGATAAGAATGCTTTCAATGAATTGTTCGCGCGACATGACCAGGCATTGAAGGCATTCCTGTATCACAGACTGGACTGCCAGAACATTGATGACATTGTACAAGAGACTTACGTCAAAGCATTCCTAAAAATCAAACAGTTTGATGGGAAGTCAAAATTCTCAACCTGGCTGTACAGAATCGCATTTAACGAGTTTCTACAGTTAAAACGCAAGGCATCAATATTCACGCGGTTAAAAGAGAAATGGCAGTCGGATAGTGAAAGACCTTTAGCGAGTAGCGATAACTCATCTGTGTACATTGATGCTCAACGAGAAATTAATCGATTGAGTACAATCCAGCAAAAGGTCTTTATCTACGCAGAGTTGTACGAACACTCACACACAGAAATATCAGAGCTACTACAGGTACCGCTCGGCAGCGTTAAAACTTACCTCAAACAAGCCAGAGAACAGTTAAAGGTACAAGACGATGTATAAACTAAAATTCAGACATAAGCTAAAACTAGTACTGAATAAGTATAAGCGGCTGATAATTCTATTAGCTGCATTCCTAATCACGTCACTAGTCATCATTGCCATGTACGCCAATAGCAGCGGTTTAACCATTCCTGGCATCTATGACACAGACCCGATTACCTTAATCATTGGGTTAGGTGGGTTAGTGGTTATCTGTATATTGGTATATTTGGAATAAATTTAAATCACTCAAATTTATTATGAAATACCTATAGTGCTAATTCATTCGTAATTTAAACTGTTCTTTATATCGGCGCGACAGTGTCAATGTTTTACCATTAGTGAGCTCTATTTCGCTGTCGCCACTGGGTAGTGGGGTGATTGAGCTGACATGATCGAGATTAACCCCGTAACTACGATGGATGCGAGCGAATCCTTTATCAGCAATTTTATCGACCAAACCTTTCAATGTTGTTCGCATGGGGTAAATTCGGCCTTTGAGATGGAGGTTTACATAGTTTCCAGATGACTCTAGCCATTCAATATCTGATACTTTAATGATGAACTCTTTTCCAAGCTTCTTGATTAAAAGGCGATCACAGTTTACCCCTTCTATGGACTCCTCATCATTAGCCACAAGGTTGGCTTCACCTTGAAGTCGGGTGACGATAAAGCGATAACTGTGAATAGCGGCAATCAGGAACAGAAAGCTCCAGGCGTCTTTACGATACTCATAAAAGAATTCGTACCAGAGGTTGCCAAAGTCATAGTATTCGCCAGCAAACCAATAAACTGCCTTACGCAAGTACACCATTCCAGCCACATGCAGCAGTGAAAACACTATGGATGCGAAAAAATAACCAACAATCGAAAGTCGGATTCGTTGCCAATTGAAAGGATATTTGTTGATCCACCAGACCAGGCCGGGAAACAGCAATAAAGTTGCTAATGCGCTAGTGTATTCCCAGACAAAGGGTTCCCACATCTGAAAGTCGGGTTCTTTACCATTACGAAATTCTTCCATCACAATCGAGGTGGCAAGGATGGTGCTATTGATTAAAAATAACACGGCGACCAGTACTGACTCATACAGGGTCTGATATTTTTGAAGATGTTGTAATCGTGTCATTGCGCTTATTCTTCTATGGATTCTGTTTCAGCACAAACATTCTATCCCAATATTCCACCGCTTGTCCCTAACCTTTGTTTTCTAAGCCTTTTTACAAGCTGGACCGGGCACCATGCCGCTAGAATTGCAGTTTCATCAATAGCTTAAGTTGAGACAAATTATGGAACCATCATCAGTAACACGACGTCACGATGTCGATTGGTTGAGAAATCTGGCTTTTATACTCCTTATTTTTTACCACATAGGTATGTTTTATGTTCAGGATTGGGACTGGCATGTTAAAAGTTCTTATCAGAGTGAGTCGCTACAAAACTGGATGATATTGGTCAATCAATGGCGTATGCCGCTCATCTTTTTAATTTCAGGTATAGCCCTAAGCCTGGTGGAGGGCAAGATACGGCAAGGTCAATTACTTAAGCTGCGGTTTCTGCGGATCTTCATTCCTCTGGTAGCCGGTATGTATTTTATCGTTCCGCTTCAGTCATACTACGAAGCCATACAAAAACTCGGCTATAGTGGTGGTTATTGGTCATTCTGGTTGGAATATATCAATCCGGCTACTCACTTGTATCCGGAGCACCACAATGGACCACTCGGCTTGCTAACCTGGAATCATCTCTGGTACTTAGCATATATTTGGCACTATACGTTGATATACCTAATAATCCGGCCAGTGTTAAAACCGTTAACTGATAAGTTAAGCAACGTTAACATTCACCCGTTAATTATCTTCCTACTACCGGTAGTTCCACTGATGCTTTACACCATTTGGTTGAAGCCGCTGTATCCGAGAACCCATGCGTTAGTAGACGACTGGTATATTCACGCTTTTTACTTAACCTTTTTTCTGCTTGGTTATGTAATTGCCAAAGCAAAAATTGCATGGCAATCGATTACAGAATTACGTCGTGTATGGCTTTGTCTTGCCATTGTAGGATATGCAGTTATCTATCTGGAACACAATAAGATTGTCACGGTAGAGGAGAGTGATACCGGAGTGCAAATTTTTGGTGCCTTTTGGGGTGCTGCCAATCGTTGGGCCTGGATGTTAATGGTCGTCGGCTATGCTGGTGCTTATCTCAATAAGCCAAATAAGCTTTTGGGTTATTTAAACCAGGCTGTTCTGCCATGGTATATCCTACACCAAAGTGTCATCATCCTACTGGCTATGAATTTATCTCCCTTGCAACTTGGTGGGTTTTGGGAGTCGACGGTATTAGTTGTAGGAACCTTCGTTGCCTGTGCAGTGACGTATGAAGTTATAAGACGTATGAACTTGTTACGATTTGTATTTGGCATGAAAATGAAAGCTTCGGCAAATCAATTACCTGCATTAAAAGTAATGGAGAAGCATTAATTACATATACATAGTTCATATGTGTGTTTAAGCTGTAAAGACATAAGCTCGCTTCATTATACGAGAATAGTGAAGTGAGCTTTTTTTATGACCAACTAAACGAGTTCAATATTTGCAAGACTAATCAGAAGGTTACGATTTATCAATTCTATAACCGTTACTTATTTGACAAAAGTATCTGCGGTTGATTAACTGCATTCCACTTGAATACGTACTAAACTAGTAAAGCAGTGTTGTGTTAATTTTTCTGTGTAAGTAAAGAGGCTCTCATGAATGAACTAATAAGCGGTTTATCGTTAATGCTGGTCGGCATGACAACGGTATTTTGTTTTTTAACATTGCTGGTTATTTGCATCAATATTTCCTCAAAAGTCATTAACCGCTTTTGGCCTGAAGCATTGCCTACAACGCAGCGAAATACATCTACTGATGATGAAGTGGTAGCGGCAATCACCTCCGCCGTTCATCAATACCGTAATAAAGATAACCGCAACAAGCATCAATAAATTGTACGCTCAGCTAATTCTAAAGGATAAATATTGCAATGAACGATAAACCCTTAAAAGTTACCGATGTTGTTTTAAGAGATGCACATCAGTCGTTATTTGCCACCAGAATGCGCCTGGACGATATGCTCCCCATAGCAGAAAAACTTGACCAGGTTGGCTTTTGGTCATTAGAAACCTGGGGAGGAGCGACCTTTGATTCATGCATCCGTTATCTTGGAGAGGATCCTTGGGAACGCTTAAGGCAATTAAAAAAAGCGATGCCCAACACTCCGATGCAAATGCTGTTCCGCGCGCAAAACATACTTGGATACCGACATTACGCTGATGACGTGGTCACAGCGTTCGTCGAGCGAGCCGCCGCTAATGGTATGGATGTGTTCCGCATATTCGACGCAATGAACGATCCGCGAAATTTAAAAACCGCCATTAAAGCCGCGGTTGATTGCGACAAACATGCTCAGGGGACTTTATCCTATACCGTTAGCCCTGTGCATAATATCGACAAATGGCTTGATATGGCCAAGCAAATTGAAGACATGGGCGCCCACTCAATTTGTATTAAAGATATGGCTGGCTTATTAAAGCCCTATGTTGCCGAGGAGCTGGTCAGCCGATTAAAAGAAACGGTAGATGTGCCTATTGCTTTGCATTGTCATGCCACTACGGGTTTAAGCACTGCAACCATAATGAAAGCTGCCGAAGCAGGTATTGATATGGTGGATACTAGTATTTCATCCATGAGCATGACCTACGGCCACTCGCCAACTGAGTCCATCGTATCTATTTTTGAAGAAACCTCACGCAACACCGGGCTAGACTTGGCTCTGCTTGAGGACATTGCAGCTTATTTCCGTAGTGTTCGCACAAAATACGCCCAGTGGGAGGGTAGTTTAAAAGGTGTCGACTCTCGTATTTTAAGATCGCAGGTTCCTGGAGGCATGTTGACTAATATGGAAAGTCAGCTGAAGGAGCAGGGCGCAGAAGATAAGTTTGATGCTGTATTGGCTGAAATTCCTAAAGTACGCAAAGATTTGGGGTATTTACCTCTCGTAACACCAACCTCGCAAATTGTTGGCACACAGGCGGTACTTAATGTGTTAACGGGTGAACGTTATAAAAGTATTAGCAAAGAAACGTCCGCTGTCTTAAAAGGGGAGTATGGCACGCCCCCGGCCCCCGTTAATGAAGAACTGCAGCAGCGTGTGCTTGATGGAAAAGAGGTTATCACCGAACGTCCTGCTGATTTATTAGAGCCTGAGCTTGAAAGGTTGAGCGATGAGCTGGTTGATATCGCCGAAAAAGAGAACATCAGCCTGGAAGGTGAGTTAATTGAAAATGTTCTTACTTATGCCTTGTTTCCGCAGATCGGTCTTAAATTCCTTAAAAACAAAGGTAATCCAGATGCGTTTGAGCCAGCACCCGGTAATGAAACGAGTAGTGGAGAAGAATCAAGTGTCAATCAGCCGTCAACATCTGCTACCACCATGTCAGGGCCTGAATCTTACCAGGTGTCTGTTAACGGTAAAAACTATTCCGTAACAGTTGCGCCGGATGGACAGATAGCCGACATCAAGTCTGCGTCTCTATCCACACAAACAAAGGCTCCAGCGGAATCAAATGTGCAGTCAAATGGTGAAGCACTCGAAGCTCCTATGGCAGGGAATATTTTTAAAGTAGAGACCAAAGTTGGCGAGCAGGTTGAAGCCGGTCAAACTCTGATTATTTTAGAAGCTATGAAAATGGAAACGGAAGTGAAAGCAGTAAACTCCGGAGTAGTGTCTGAAATACTGGTCGCAGAGGGCGATTCCGTAAAAGTTGGTACGCCTTTAGTCATTTTATAAATAGTACCCAGTCAATAAAACTAAACGAGTATATTAATGGACGGCTTATTAAAACTTTGGCAAGAAACCGGTATTGCAAATTTTACCTGGGGTCAATTGGTCATGATTGGCATAGGGTTTTTATTGCTTTATCTGGCCATCTCGAAAAAATTTGAACCTTTATTATTAGTCCCCATCGGTTTTGGAGGCATTCTGGCCAATATTCCTAACGCAGGCTTGGCGTTAGATGCTGTTGAAAATGCAATTCATTTGGCACAACCAGAAGTTATGCAAGCCATAGCTGGTGCGCTTAATGTAGAGTTTCAAAATAGCGCTCAATTGCTTAACGATTATTATCAGGCGAATCAAGCCAACAGTTTGGCCAGTATGCAGGTAGCAAGAGACGCTGGCTTTACTAATGGCATGCTCTATAACTTTTACATGATTGCCATTGCGACTGGCGCCGCTCCTTTGCTTATTTTTATGGGGGTAGGGGCTATGACCGACTTTGGTGCCCTTATTGCTAATCCCCGAACATTATTTTTAGGCGCAGCCGCACAGTTTGGTATTTTCGCAACTCTGTTGGGTGCCATTGCGCTGAACTTAGTACCTGGTTTTGAATTTACCCTAAAAGACGCTTCGGCGATTGCCATTATTGGCGGGGCAGATGGGCCAACTGCAATATTTCTAGCGTCAAAACTGGCGCCTGAACTACTCGGAGCCATTGCTGTTGCAGCATATTCTTACATGGCGTTAGTCCCCATTATTCAACCACCAATCATGAAGCTCTTCACGAACGCTGAAGAGCGTAAAATAGAAATGAAACAACTACGCCATGTGAGTAAGACCGAGAAAATTGTTTTTCCACTTATTCTACTCGTACTTTGCGCGGTATTTTTGCCATCTGCCTCACCGTTGATTGGGATGTTCTGCCTTGGCAATTTAATGCGTGAGTGTGGGGTGGTTGAACGCCTCAGTAATACCGCACAAAATTCTTTGATCAACATTGTCACCATCTTTCTAGGCTTAAGCGTTGGCTCAAAATTAGTGGCAGAAAAGTTTCTGGCTTTGGAAACACTGGGGATTTTAGGTCTAGGAGCTGTGGCTTTTGCAATAGGAACCGCATCGGGCGTATTGATGGCCAAGTTACTGAGTAAGTTCAGCAAAAACCCTATCAACCCATTAATAGGAGCAGCTGGTGTTTCAGCAGTACCTATGGCGGCTCGAGTGGTCAACAAAGTAGGCTTAGAGGCAAATCAGCATAACTTCTTGTTGATGCATGCAATGGGCCCCAATGTGGCTGGTGTAATCGGATCGGCTGTCGCTGCGGGTGTATTACTGGCACTAGCAGGTTAAGCTACACCTTTTTAAGAAAATCGTTTAAGGCTGCAGTTGCCGCCTATAACCATTAACCCACTAACTACTAACTTAGTGCCAACCAAATGCCGACTGCCATCATCAAGCTACCGGATAGCCGGTTAATCAGTCGCACATTGTCACTGCGTTGCAATATTCGTCTTAAGGTCTTTCCACCGGTGGCATAGAGCATTAAAAAAGTAAATTCACTTAACAATATGATGGCAACCAGGGCAGCAAGTTGTGGTGGCATCGACATATCTGGATTGATAAATGAGGGTAATAAAGACACGGTAAAAGCCCAGCCTTTAGGGTTAGCGATCGCGGTGACGAAACCTTGCATCGCCAGCTGTCGCCCAGACACGGTTTTGGGGGCGTCATCGCTCAGCTCAATAGCCATTTTTCCACGTGAACGCCACATCTGGATCCCAAGATAAATCAGGTAAGCGCCGCCACCGTATTTGAGAATCATAAATGCAATGGGGTAATTCAGCATGATGCTGGCAACGCCTACCACAGCCAATACTGATACCAGTGCTACACCAATCAACTCTCCCCACATCATATACATGGTGCGTCGAACACCAATACTCATACCAAGTGTGAGTGCCAGAGTCATACACATTCCTGGTGTGGCAGAAATCACCAGAAACGTTGGAATAAAAAGTAAAATTAAAGTGGTATCTAGCATGCTATCCAAATTATTTGATAAGTGAACTAACAAGTAGGGCCGCGAAGTTTATCATAGAAGAAATGAGTGGATATAGTTTATGAACATATAAAGAGGGCAATCTACAACAAGCTTAAAGTGATTCCTTTAATACCCGAACTTTGCGACCATAGGGTTCGGTGAACTTGTTTAGTAGTATTTTGTATTAAATACGAAAAGCCATGGCGTCTAGAAATTAGTTTTTCTAACACATTGATTTTGTTACTATTCATGCAGGGAAAACGAATTTAATGTCAGCTTTCATATGGTACTAGTTGTAAAGACGGACATTAAAAAAATACATCAAAAGGTTATCGACGATCTCCGGTAATATAATGTTAGGCGATTAGTAAAGTTATGAGCCAGATAGAAAAAGCGATTAAAAATTTAGGTATAAAGCGAACTGTAAACCTTACAGGTAAAAGCATCCAGCTCGCCTGCTTGATTCGAGAAGAAGATAGACGTCCATTTAATGCCGTTTGGTGGAAAGGGAAGGAATCATACCTTATGGCAGTAGACGACGATGGTAATTTTCTCCTGCGGCACTGTGGGGGCTATGTGATTTATTGGGATCACTCAAAGAGGCATGAAGAAGTTGTCGCAAAGAGTGAAAACGAGTTTCTAACCATGATCGAGTTCGGAGAGTGAGCTATGGCAAAGATTAATCGTAGCAAGGACTGCGGAAATTCACCGAAGAATAAGTTTGCTGAAAATATAGCTATTTCCATTGAATTGGGCGACTCAGCGTTTCTAATGGAAGTCCTTTCTCAAGATGCATCATGGGAGCTGCCGAATGGGGCACTTATCAAGCGTGACGAAGTGAAGACTCAGGTAGACACTTGTGCAGAAAAACCAGTTACCTTAACGATTGATCATGTGGTAACCCATGGAAAGGCTGGTGCCGTTAACGGTACCGTGAAGCAAAAAAGTGGTGCGCTGAAACGCTTTTGCCACGTAATCGAGTTCTCAACCGCAAAATGCGAGAAGGTTCGACGCATTGTGTCGTATGACAATTCTCGATAAGTAAGCATCCAATAAAGATTTACCGTTAATTACACCGTTAGCTAATATATCAATAAAAGAAAATATTTACACAAGGACCCCATATGCGAATCCCATCAAAAATATTGTTATTAATAACTTCACTTTTACTCCTGGCAGGGGAGGCAGTCTCTTCCGAAGCTATTGGAATTAATCCCACAAGCAAAACACCTCTTTTCGATGGTCGTTGTGATACTTCTGAATGGCAAGACGCAAGAAAGCTTGAGCTACCAGCGCAGACTGCAATTTATCTTATGCATGACCAAGATTCGTTATTCGTTTGTGCCAAAGGCAAGGCTGAAGATTACACGGTTATTGACCTTTACATTGAGGATGCTGAAACCGGCTATCTACATAATCTACATGCTTCCGCCCAATTATCAGAGCGGACACTCAGTGACAAAGACTGGAGTGAATCTGAGTTTTGGAATAACAAAGACTGGAGTGGATATTGGGTACCATACGCAGGTGAAGAAGAAACTGATGAAGGCAAGCGCACTCAATTTCTGGAAGGATCCCACAGAGAAATTCAGGTGTTACGAAAGAAATTTGTCGGTAACAACTGGAATATGATGATTCGTGTCAGTGCTGTATATCAAGACGGAGAGTATGGCGCAGAGTTCTTTTATCCTGAACAAGCAGTAGATACCGATAAATCCACTTGGACAACATTTTCATTTTCTAAATAAAAATACCTAAACATTAACTAAGAGCGAGAAGGTTAAGCGGCTATCAAAGTAGAGCCGCTTAGTTGCCCATTTAAGCAATCTCATTAATCCCCATATAAATAACAATATTCAATTTAACATAATATAAGTTATGCGAACATATAGATGTGGCTGAGGTATCTTAGGGTTGGCTTGAAAAAGCCACTATAAGAGATTGATTTGGCTGTACTCTTGTAAGTTTACGAGTCGCTATACTGCTGTTATAGCTTGTTCTAATCATCAAATGCTTCGATTATTGGGCATGGGCCTGTCTTGCTGGTTCGGCATTCTGTCGCGAGTCTCTGTAATGAGTTCCTTGCCTGTTTGAGTTCTGCTATTTGTTTATCGAGTGCTGCGACCCGTGCAGATGCAAGCTGATACGCTTTGTGGCGGTCGTCGCTTGAGTCTAGCGTGATCAATTCTTTTATCTCTGCCAGTGTGAATCCTGCGGCTTTTGCTTTAAGTATAAACTTAAGTTGCCTCAGATCTTCATCACCATAGCGACGAATTCCGCCTTTTTGCGAAGGAATATTGAGTAACCCTTTGCGCTGATAAAACCTGATAGTTTCGACGCCAACGCCGCCTGCCTGTGCAAATTTGCCAATTGGAAACATGTGTCTTGACTCCGTACTATGGTACTGTATTTATACTATCACCATGTCAAAACATGTACGAGGATAAACTATGACTCCTAAGCAAGATAAGAAAGCTGTACTGTATCGAATGGTAATGGACAAACACGTATGCCCATACGGGCTTAAAGCAAAAGACCTGTTGCAGCGTGAAGGCTATGAGGTTGACGATAACTGGTTAACTTCTCGTGACGAGACAGACGAGTTTAAGTCTAAGCATGATGTTTCCACCACTCCGCAAGTCTTTATCGAAGATGAAAGAATTGGTGGCTATGAAGCTCTCAGAGAACACCTGGGTAAATCCGTAAAGTCTGAAGATGAAACCAGTTACCAGCCGGTTATTGCACTTTTCAACATGACGTTCTTAATGGCAATAGCGGCAAGTATTGCAGTCTTCGGCACAGCGCTTAATCTACAAGCTCTGCATTGGTTTATTGCATTCAGTATGGCCATTTTAGCGATGCTAAAACTACAGGATATCCAAAGCTTTTCTACCATGTTTCTTAACTACGATCTGCTTGCTAAGCGATGGGTCCCCTACTCTTATATCTATCCCATAGCGGAAGGTCTTGCGGGTGTATTGATGATTGGAGGATTGTTGCCCTGGCTTTCTGCACCGTTAGCATTTACCATTGGTTCGATAGGCGCAATATCAGTGTTTAAAGCGGTTTATATCGATAAACGAGAACTGAAGTGTGCTTGCGTTGGCGGTTCCAGCAATGTCCCGCTTGGCTTTATTTCATTGACCGAAAACCTGATCATGATAGGTATGGGTATATGGGTAGGCTTAAGCGCCCTGGGAGTTACTTTAAGTTAGATTGGAAATGCCGATGTGCTACTAAACTCATTAATGATCGTTCTAGCTTCTTGTAGGGTGGTCATTAATGAGTAATTAAACATTAGAGTTTAATCTGGATGTCTGAAATGTACTCTGACCCCATTAATTCTGAACGACTATTGACGTTAGAGGTTTATGTGTGAATTTATCATACTTCCTTTAACTTCGAGCAACATCTAAACGATAATTTCAGAGCCATCCGATGGGTATATGCTAAACGACTCAGAGGTTTGGTTGCTATCATACATGATAAAAGTCTCACCATTTTCGAACTGAATAGAAACCTGCCCCATTCCCCTGTCAACTTCTGCTTTAATATCTTGAATCTTTAAACCTACAAGGTCTGCAATGGCACTTCCCGCAAAAGGGAGTTCGTCTGTAACTATTATCTCACCATTGTTTTTTGTCAAACTTACACTTGACTCAATCAAAATTTCTGTCGAATCTTCGAACCTCAATATCAGTTGGGTTAGCCCTATACAAATTTGGACTAACTCTATATTACCCAACATATCTAAATTTATATTTTTTATACCATACATATTGTGATCTCTAGCTTTCCGGTAAAGGTATGTGTGTATCGGCTCCGCCCTTTAATTTTCCTGGCTTTCCAGTGGATGGATTAATTGGTTGGCCAGAGCCATTATATTTTCTCCAATAGCCATTTGGATATTGTTTAGTTGCTGGCATTACCCTAATTGTATCAGCATTACCTGTTGTACCTGGTTTTCTGTAAACAGTTCCTCCCTTAACACCAGGGGTAGCTATGTACCCTTGAGGAATAGTAGGAGCTTGAGGTGAGTTAGTTGGTTCAATAAAGTTTTTGGCAGGTCTCGGATTCCCTCCTCCTGTAGTTTTTCCTGCAGAATTCCCTACATTATTGGTTCTAACTCTAACCACTCCACCCAAAACTGCACCAGCAACAGTTATTATACCATTAGTTACACCGTCATTATAAATCTGCTGCACTGATGATTCTGTAACTTCACGGTTTTTCTCAAAGAAAACTTGACCCGTTGAAGGCACAATACGCACCTCAACATCAGAATGGTTAGCATCTTCTGGTAACAAGATCGAGTCTTCGGGATAAGTCGGCTTTGGCTTGTAAAGATTTTTTATGTAATCTGGGCATGTACCTGCATAATTACAAGCCTCTATAATTTCTCTTCTCAATTCTTCCCTCGAAGCATAAGAAGGAATCCCAGATGCATCCCCTATTTGGCTCATCCCCATTAGGTTTTCAACACCGTTAACTTTAGAAAGCTCATTTAATTGGTAGATTGGAGTTGTTTTTTCATTACCGTTATTTCCTGCCCAAGTAATATTATCCACCCCGGCCATACAGTGGAAACCACAGTGCTCTTCAGTAACGCCTAAATTACCCACACTGACATACCCACTCGGATCCGTCCCTGCCAGCGGATTATTCATAATATAGCTGTAAGGATTCATCGACTGACTGTTGCCAGGGCTTTGAACGAACGGATCGACGGAGAGGAATCTTCCCAGATTGTAATCGTACGCGCGTCCATTCATATGAATGCAGGGAGATTCTCGTAAAAGGCCTACAATATAAACAGGCATTTTGATAAATATTAGGTATCACCAGTATCTACTAGGATCCATTTATCAACAAAAGCCCCCAGATTCTGGCTTCTTAGCCGAGAGCAATTGCTAGTGGGTGTGTCATGGAGGTGTTCCGAAGGCTAAGGTGATGAGTGCTTTCCCAGCTGAATCTACTGCTATCAGCCCCTTTAGAGACTTAACAAACACTTGATCTGGATTAAGTTTCTTGTCTTTTTTTGCTGTATTATTATGCCCATAAACCTCTATTTTACTTAGATTATGCTTACTCATCTTGATGATAAAGGCCATGCTCATATGGTTGATGTGACGGATAAGAGCAACAGCTCGCGTGTGGCTGTGGCTGAGTCTGTGGTTCGTTTTAATCCTGAGACGTATCAGTTGTTGCTGGATGATGCTTTACCTAAGGGTGATGTGTTCGCTACGGCGAGAATTGCGGGGATTCAAGCGGCGAAGAAGTGTAGTGATTTGATTCCTTTATGCCATCCCTTGATGCTAACTTCGGTTAAAATTGCTTTCGCTTTCAATGATGAAGAGCATCAGGTGACTATCGAGGCGATGTGTAAGGTTTCGGGTCAAACAGGGGTTGAGATGGAAGCTTTAACTGCGGCGTCGGTTGCTGCCTTAACGCTATACGATATGTGCAAGGCGGTGGATAAGGGAATCGTTATTGGCCCTACTCGGCTGTTGGAAAAATCGGGCGGTAAGTCGGGTCATTGGCAGGCGGAAGACTCTTAGGTAAACAGTAAGTCAGGCGAGTAATTATTATGATTAAGGTTTTATTCTTTGCTAAATATCGCGAGCAGCTCAACACGGATTCGCTTCAACTTGATGCTGATTTTTCATCGGTTGAGTCACTGATTGATGTCTTAAAAACTAAAGGCGACACTTGGCAGCAGGTGTTTTCGCAATCAGGCTTGATGATCGCTGTTAATCAACAGATGGCTAAATTGAACAGCACATTAAAAGATGGTGATGAAGTAGCGTTTTTCCCTCCTGTTACAGGTGGTTAGTGATGTTAATTAAAGTACAACATCAAGACTTTGATCTGAGTTTGGTGAGCGATTATTTCAAGCGATGTGGCTCTGAAATTGGTGCGGTCGTTACCTTCACTGGCCTGGTTAGAGACTTCCAGCATCAGCCTGATGATAAGGAACGCGTCGAAGCGTTAACTCTGGAACATTATCCCGGCATGACCGAGTCAGTATTAACTCAGTTGGCTGAGGATGCCAGGTCGCGATGGAGCCTTAACGAGGTGGTTATTATCCATCGTGTCGGCACTTTATATCCAGGCGATAATATTGTTTTAGTGGCCACCGCTAGCGCGCACCGCCAAGATGCTTTCAATGGCTGCCAATTCATTATGGATAGTTTGAAAACCACGGCACCTTTTTGGAAAAAAGAACAAACCAGCCATGGCGCTCGTTGGGTTGATGTTAAACAAAGCGACCAAAGTGAAGTCGATAAGTGGCTTACCCAAAAAAAGAGTGCTAAAGATCAGAAGGTGAATTGATATTCGCCAGTTTGTCCGCTTGATCTGAACAATCCACCTGGCTTGGACTCTGCAACATCACCCACTCCTGCGCCCTCCTATTCCCACTCTTCAAATAATCAATCAACGAGCCTTTCAGCTGACTGCTGAGTACGCAGTGCAGTGGTTGTAGCCGGTCGCCAATGCTGAGACAGCTAATTAAGGCTGAGGCGTTGTTATAAGTGTCGATAAGCTTTGTCAGCATGGCCTGATTAATTTGCGGGGTATCGCATGGCAGGATAAGCCATGTCTCAGCCTGGTAAGTGTCCATCGCTGAAAGGATGCCGAGCAAAGGACCTGCAAACGCTTCTATGGCTTCATAACTCTTATCGCTGACCAGATGTTCGCTGTATTGCCTGTATTGATCAAAGTTGCGATTACAACTGATCACCAGCTGATTAATATCCGATGTGGGCAGTGCTTCAATCAGGTGCTCTATCATCGGCTTGCCATGATAATCAATCAGCGCCTTGTCTTCACCGCCCATACGCGAGGATCTGCCGCCTGCGAGCAATAGCACATTCAGTGTGCCTTGTTTGGTGCGATTACTGATCATTGGCGAGCATTTCCTTTTAGGCCTTCATCGAAACGGCTTTAATTTGCGCGATAACACTTTGCCCTTGGCGTATGTTTAACTCTGCTGCCGACTTTTTGGTGATGAGAGAAAATAAACTTTGTTGGCCAAGCTTTAACAGCAACAGTTTGCTGGTGTTTGAATAATCGATGATCTGTTCGATGGTGACCTCAAGCAAATTCAAAATACTGCTATCCGTGACTTTGCTCAGGCTGATGGAAACGTCTTTGGCATAGACAATGATCTTCAATGGATTATTTACGGCCATGACTTGCGGAATATACAAGTTTTGATGTTCGCAGCTTAACCGGCTTAAGCCGTAGTCTTTTACGCTTGGGCTGTTTTCTTGCTCTCTACTTTCTGCTTCTATTTGCCCTACCAACACTGAGCACAGTTGTTCGGCGGGTAAAGATTGATTGTTGTAATTGGAGCAATAGTCTTCAAGCGGGAAACAGCCAGTAACCACGCCTTCTTTGACCGGTAACACATGGTCAGCTAATTTTAAAAGCTCTTCATAAGCATGTGTCACATAAATAATCGGCACATTAAACAGTCTCGGGATTTGCGCCAAATAGCTGATGATGGTTTGTCGTGCTTGATCATCGAGTGCCGATAAAGGCTCATCCATTAGTAGTAATTTGGGGTACGACAGGAGTGCCTGAGCTATGGCGCAACGTTGCTTTTGTCCCCCTGACAGTGTGGAAGGTTTCTTGTTTAAGAATTTAGCCAGCCCTAATGCTGTGACCACTTCATTAAAAGAGTAGGCTCGCGGCGCGCTATCCCCTCTCCGCTGATAACCATATTCAAGGTTTTGTTTAACGGTTAAATGGGCAAACAATTCAGGTTGTTGTGCAACATAGGCAACGTGTCTTTGATAAGGGGGGACAAAGACTGAGGACTGACTGCAAAGCAAGGTCATATCATCTAATAGCATTGAACCCTGGGGGCGTTCGAAACCAGCGATTGAGCGCAAAAGAAGGCTTTTACCACTGCCGCTTGGCCCCCAGATCACAGTGATGCCCTGCAAGGATATGCTTTGATTGGCAGTGACCTGAAAACCTGTTTTCTGCAATTTAAGGTCGAGGGCTAATTCACTCATGCTTCAGCCCTCTTGCGATGATTTAATCGGTATGAAACCAACATGAGCAACACAGAAATAATCACAATAATAATGGCTAGCTTATGGGCTTCTGTGTAATTCAGCATTTCAACTTGTTCATAGATGGCGACGGATGCCACTTTAGTTTCGCCGGGAATGCTGCCACCGATCATTAAAATGACCCCAAACTCACCCATGGTATGGGCAAAGCCTAAAATTGAAGCGGTAATAAAACTATTACGGCATAAAGGAACCACTACAGAGAAAAACGTATCCAGCGGTTTTGCACCAAGGCTGTATGCCGTTTCAATGGGTTTACGACCGAGTGCCTCGAAAGCATTGTGCAGAGGCTGAACGACAAAGGGTAAAGAGTAAATGATCGAACCAATCACCAGACCGCTAAAACTAAACAAGAGATTGCCAATGCCTAAGGCTTCGGTGAGTTGCCCCACCCAGCCATCAGGAGACAACAGGATCAGCAAATAAAAACCGATAACGGTTGGCGGCAGTACCAATGGCAATGCAACAATCACGGAAACAATGTGTTTGAGCCAGCCTGTGCTTTGCGATAATTTCCAAGCGATTGGCGTTCCAATTAACAGCAGGAATATCGTGGTCACGAAAGCCAGTTTGAGCGATAAAAGAATCGGCTGCCAATCAATGATAAAGAAGTCCATAGACGAATCTAACTTAGCAATCTTTTATGTGAGTATAGCCCATTTCGCTTATCAGTGATTGAATTTCATCAGACAATATATAGCGATACAGGCGTTGTGCGCTTAGCTGTTTGTTGCTCGATTGTAACACTGCCATCTTCTGCTTAATCGGAGTGTATAGTTCTTTAGGCACTAACCAGACGTATCCCTTGTTCGCGTCATGTACATTAGAGTAAGCAACAAAGCTGCCATCCACTACTTTATGCATGGCATATTGATAAGCCGCTACCACATTTTGTCCGTAGATAATTTTTGCTGGAAAATCATGGATGACATGGCTGAGAGTCGATTCGGCAGCTTTACCATAAGGCGCAAGATTTGGTTTTGCCATGCCAATTTTTGCAAGGCTGCTCAGATCTTGAAGCTGCGTTATTTGGTGCTGCTGCGAATAAAAGGCTAACTGACCACAAGTATACAGCTGCGATGTATCTGCCAGCTGGTTATCTAATAAAGCATCGACTCGTTCCTCATCCGCCGATAGAAACAAATCAAAAGGAGCGCCATTGATTGCCTGCGCATAGAGCTGTCCAGTTGAGCCTGAGTGTAAAATGATAGCGCTTCCCGTTTCTGCTTCATAGCGCTCTGCAATGACCTGCATTGGCTTTAAGAAATTAGCAGGAACCGCAACGCTAATAGTTTCTGCTTGCACAAAAGCAATATTGAAAGATAGCAGAATAGCAGCGATTTTAATCATTTAACCACCGGTCATATTCATAAAGCGTAGAATTTGTACATCACCGTCATTACTAAAGTGATGTTCTTTCGGTTTGTGTTTAATCGCCTCGATAATGCGCTCTTTTAATAACTCTATTTGATTGGGGTAACGACGAACAATTGCTCTTAAATCGAGGGAGTCTTCATTACCCAGACACAGTAACAGCTGGCCCTCAGCAGTCAGGCGTATGCGATTACAGCTACCACAGAAGTTATTGCTGTGGGGGGAAATAAAACCAATATTGCTGCGATGACCCTGAATCGAAAAATAGCGTGAAGGGCCCCCGGTGTTCAAGGTTGAAGGTAGCAGTTCATAATGTTCCTTGATGATTGCTTTTACGTCTTCGCTTGAGCAGAAAGTTTTTGCACGGTCATGTGAGGAAATATGACCTAATGGCATTTCTTCGATGAAACTGATATCCAGCTCATTGTCCAACACATAATCTAATAACGCAGGTATCTGCTGATCATTCTGCCCTTTCATGATGACAGCGTTGAGCTTGATTTTTTCGAACCCGGCATCCTTGGCTGCTTGAATGCCATCAAGCACTTTAGATAAAGTTCCTGTGCGAGTGACTGAATGAAACTGTTCCTCATCCAATGTATCAAGGCTGATATTCAAACTGCGAACACCGCTTTGATATAGTGGCTTGGCTAACTTAGTGAGCATCGAACCGTTGGTGGTAATAGCAAGATTATTTAAGCCATCTAACTTACCCAAACTGGATGTGAGCTTGATGATGTCGTGGCGAACCAATGGCTCGCCACCAGTTAAGCGTATTTTGTTGACACCAAGCTCAGTAAAAGCCTGGCTGATTTGTGTCAGTTCTTCATAACATAGCAGCCTTTGTTTGGGCAAAAAAGTCATGTCTTCAGCCATGCAATACACGCACCTGAAATTACAGCGATCAGTTACCGACAATCGTAGATAGGTTATCTGACGGCCGAAGGGATCGATTAACTTTGTTTGCTCACTCATAAGGCTGCTTCTTTTGTTATTGACCAAAGAAAATATTGTCTTGTTCCAGCTTTAGTTCCAAGCCTTCAATAGTCGAATCTTCAACAAGCTGGTACAAGTAATCGCTGACTGCCTGGCGGTGACGGCGCAAATTCAGGTAATCATGAATCTTTTCGCTGACCATCGAATACTCAAGCTGTTTGCCAGCAATTTTTTTATTGATAAACACGATATGGTATCCATAGCGGCTTTCAATAGGCTTGTCATAGATCCCTTCATCAAGCGGGAACAATTGGCGTTCAAACTCAGGCACCGTTTGCCCTTTGCTGATCTGACCTAGCGAGCCACGAGTTTTACTTGAAGGACAGTCCGAATACTCAATCACCATGTCGGTAAAAAGAGAGCTATTTTCAAGAAGTTTGTTAATTAACTTTTCAGCCAATGTTTTCTTCTGAATACGACCTTCGATATCATCAGGAGCGACAGCCAGTAAAATATGACTCACTTCCATAATGGGTGCGGTCATAAATTTTTGTGTATTCTGCTCATAATATCGCTGACAGTCTTCATCAGACACTTGCTTAAAGTTGATATTTTTCTCAATCAAATTTTCAAAAGCCTGCTCTTCATTGTCTACCTTTGAAGCACTATCTTTTATCTGTTGCTTGAGAAGCTGGCGAATCACCAGAGCCTGGCCTGCTTTTTGAATCGCTGATTCAGCATCATTGGCAGGATGGTATTGAAGCTCTTCAGACAAAAGCTTTTCATCAATAACCTCACCATTAACTGAAATAACAGGTATCTCAAAAGGCGCTTGTTGATCCTGTTTGGTGGGTTTGTAAGTTGCCGCTGTTGACATATAAATCTCCTACCGAATAACTTTTAACTTAACCGTATACCTTTTAGAAACAGGGGAAGAGACTCCCCCTGCTCTACCGCTTATCGCTGTCTAACGACTTGATATTTTCGTCCAAAGTACCAGATGGGCATGCTGATAATATGAACCAGACGTGTGAACGGAAATACTAGAATCATAGTCATGCCGACAAACACATGCAGTTTGTAGATGATGTGAACGTTAGCAATATAAGCTGCTGCTTCGAACCCTTGGAAAGTAACGATGGACTGTGCCCAGTTCGCTAGTTGTACCATTACTGAACCGTCCATGTGTTGGCTGGAAACAGCAATCGTTAGTAGTCCTAATAACAACTGAACTAATAACAGGAACAGAATGAAAATGTCAGACTTGCTGCTGTTAGCTCTAACACGGTCATTAGTTAAGCGACGGTGAATTAACATAACCAAACCAATGAGACAGATAATGCCGAAGAAACCACCGGAAACCATCGCCAGTAATTGCTTATCTGCGGTACTGATAAAGTAGTGGTAAATGGCTTCAGGCAGAAGCAATCCTACAAAATGCCCCAGCAGAATAAAGATCACACCAACATGGAAGCAAATACTGGCTATCCGCATCCCTTTATTGCTGAGCATTTGGCTTGAATGTGCCTTCCAGGTATAAGGCTCGCGATCGAAACGGATCCAGCAGCCTACAATGCATATAGCTATTGCAATGTAAGGATAGATCCCAAAAAGTAGTGTGTTGAAATTTGACATAACTATACTCCTGGACCTAACGTTGTATTGAGTCTGATTTATTATTAACTGAGGCTTCATGCCAATTGATTGGCACTTCTTTATTAGCGCTCAATTGTGGAGCCGGACGATTCGATGGGCACGACTGTCCATCAATCGGATCATCAAAACGAATCTCCTTGTCTTCCCACTCTTTATCAATCGCTTCCAAAGTATCCTCGGCTTGCTCTTTGGCTACCGTTTCCTGAATTTCTTTGCGGTCTACTTGAGCGCCCGAAATGATCAGTAAACTTCTGAACAGGACTGAAAACTCTGATTCACGCTTATCAAGGCGTTCTTCTAGTAGTGCAAAAATGTGTGCAACGTCTGCCAGCCATTCGCGTGCATAAAGGTCATCTTGTTCTGATAAAAACTCCAGGAACAAAGGGATGTAATCAGGCATTTGACGAGAGTCAAGCTCAAAGCCTTTGGATTTATACATTTCCAAAAGATCGACCATGGCCTGGCCACGATCACGTGACTCACCATGCACATGTTCAAAAATCAATAACGAAACATAACGCCCACGCTCGAACAAACCATCGTAGTTGGCTTGTAGATCATAGATATCGGCAACTCTTTGCTGCTCAATTAAGGCAAGGATTCTTTCGCGTACTTCAGGTGGCAGATGGGTGGTTGAAGCAGTTGCTTCAACCAGTGCATCAGAGTTATCAAGTAAGCTTTGAGTTGGGTAGTCCAATAAGCGAGATATAACTTTCAGAATTTTCATTGGTCATTCTCCCAGATTTGTACGGTTTTAATGATGTCACGCTGGGTGATTTTCTTAGCACCAAACATGTTGACGCCGTTATTACCGGAACTACAGCCGTTACCAAAGCTAAAGCCACAACCATTGCGTTCTTCATAGGCTTCTGGAATGTTTAACTCGCGGTGGCCAGTGGGTATCACGAAACGGTCTTCGTAATTTGCAATGGCCAGATAACGATACATTTCTTCAACCTGTTTTTTGGTCAATGAAACATCTTCCAGTACATCCAGATCCTCAACACCTTCTACCTGTTGCGAGCGTTTGTATGCACGCATTGCGAGGAGGCGTTTTAGGGCAAGAATGACTGGTTTTTCATCACCAGCAGTTAGCAGGTTTGCCAGATATTTCACTGGAATACGCAACGATTCCACATCAGGTATCACGCCTGACTTACCGACATAACCGATATGCCCTGCTTCGGCTGCAGACTGAATTGGGCTCAAAGATGGCACATACCAAACCATAGGTAAGGTTCTGTATTCTGGGTGTAATGGCAGCGCCAATTTCCACTCAACCGCCATTTTGTAGACCGGAGAAGCCTGCGCAGCTTTAATGACCGAATCAGCAACGCCGTCTTTACGAGCTTGCTTAATAACTTCTGGATCATTAGGGTCAAGGAAGATTTCCAGCTGCTTTTGATAGAGATCTGTTTCAGAAGCTGTTGATGCAACTTCTTCAATCTTATCTGCGTCATAAAGCAAGACACCTAAGTAACGGATTCGGCCAACACAGGTTTCCGAACATACCGTTGGCATGCCAGCTTCAATCCGTGGGTAACAGAAAATACATTTTTCTGATTTACCGGTTTTCCAGTTATAGTAAATTTTCTTATAGGGGCAGCCGCTGATACACATGCGCCAGCCGCGACACTTTTCCTGGTCGATCAGAACAATGCCATCTTCTTCGCGCTTATAGATAGCACCAGAAGGACATGAAGCCACACAGGTCGGATTCAAACAGTGCTCACACAGACGTGGCAAATACATCATGAATGTATTTTCGTATTGTCCGTATATTTCTTTTTGAACGTTGTCGAAATTTTTATCTTTACTGCGTTTTTCAAACTCAGTACCAAGAATTTCTTCCCAGTTTGGTCCCCATTCAATTTTCTCCATTCGCTTGCCTGAAATTAGCGAGCGTGGCCGTGCTGTTGGCTGATGCTCAGACTCTTTGGCGGTATGCAAATGTTGGTAATCAAAATCAAACGGCTCGTAGTAGTCGTCAATTTCTGGCAAATCGGGGTTAGCAAATATGTTGGCTAAAATACGGAACTTGCCACCAATTTTAGGGCGGATACTGCCGTTGGATTTACGCACCCAACCGCCATTCCATTTGTCCTGGTTTTCCCACTCTTTCGGATAGCCAATGCCTGGCTTGGTTTCAACATTATTAAACCAGGCATATTCCATTCCTTCCCGAGAAGTCCATACATTTTTACAGGTTATCGAACAGGTATGGCAACCAATACATTTATCAAGATTAAGGACCATACCCACTTGTGCACGAATTTTCATTACTGGCTCCTATACTTCATCAGGTAGTGGTTGAGGATGAACATCGCCGTCTGGCCCATCGAGCCAGTCAACCTTGTCCATTTTTCTAACGACAACAAACTCATCACGGTTACAACCGACAGTACCGTAATAGTTGAAGCCATAGGACTGTTGTGCATAACCACCAATCATATGAGTTGGCTTTAGGACAACACGGGTTACTGAGTTATGGTGACCACCACGGGTTCCGGTCATTTCAGAGCCAGGCACATTCACGATGCGTTCTTGAGCGTGATACATCATCACCATGCCTTGTTTGACCCTTTGGCTTACCACTGCACGACAGGCAATGGCACCGTTTGCATTGAACACTTCAACCCAGTCGTTGTCTTCAATTCCGGCCTCTTTTGCATCAATCTCACTCAACCAGATGATCGGACCGCCACGCGACAGAGTCAGCATCAACAGGTTGTCAGAGTAAGTACTGTGAATGCCCCATTTCTGGTGTGGTGTAATCCAGTTAAGAACAATTTCCTTATTGCCGTTTGGCTTCTTGTCTTTCACGTATTCAATAGTTTTAGTATTGATAGGTGGACGGTACGAAACCATTTGCTCGCCAAAGGCTTGCATCCAGAGATGATCCTGATAGAACTGTTGACGACCAGTGATGGTTCGCCATGGGATAAACTCATGAACATTGGTGTAGCCAGCGTTATAACTGACATGCTCATCTTCTAGTCCTGACCAGGTTGGCGACGAAATGATCTTACGAGGCTGTGCCTGAATATCACGGAAGCGAATTTTCTCTTCGTGTTTTGGCAATGCTAAATGAGTATGATCAAGACCTGTAAACTCACCTAGTGCAGCCCAGGCTTTGACAGCTACATTACCGTTTGTTTCTGGAGCGAGAGATAGCACTACTTCAGCAGCATCAATCGCTGTTTCGATTTGCGGCTGACCTTCGCTGACACCTTCATCAAGAACGGTGTGGTTTAATTGACGCAGGAACTCAACTTCTTCGTCAGTATTCCAGCCAATACCTTTACCGCCGTTACCCAGTTTTTCAAGCAATGGGCCCAGCGAAGTAAACTTCTTGTAGGTATTGGGATAATCACGCTCAACTACCATCATGTTCGGCGCTGTTTTACCGGGGATAAGTTCGCACTCGCCCTTCTTCCAGTCTTTAACATCAGACTGAGCCAACTCGCCTGCAGTATCGTGCAGAATCGGTACTGTGACCAAATCTTTTTCGATGCCCAGCTCGCCTTCTGCGACTTCAGAGAACTTTTTAGCAATGCCTTTGTAAATATCCCAATCAGAGCGAGCTTCCCAGGCGGGGTCAACTGCTGTTGATAATGGGTGAATAAAGGGGTGCATATCTGAAGTATTCAAATCGTCTTTTTCATACCAACAAGCGGTTGGCAAAACGATGTCTGAATAGAGACAGGTCGATGACATTCTGAAGTCAAGAGTGACCACAAGATCCAGTTTTCCTTTAGGACCTTCTTCAACCCAGTCAGCCTCTTCAGGTTTAAAACCACCACGGGTGCCTAAGTCTTCATTCATTAAGCCGTTTTTAGTGCCTAATAAATACTTGAGCATGTACTCATGGCCTTTGCCTGAAGAGCCTAATAAATTGGAACGCCATACAAACAGATTACGCGGAAAGTTTTTAGGATCATCAGGCGCTTCACTGGCAAAGCGTAAGTTACCATTTTTTAACTCTTGCACTACGTAGTCTTTTGGATCCATGCCCGCAGCTTCCGCATCTCGGGTAATCTGCAATGGGTTACGATCCAGTTGTGGTGCAGATGGTAACCAGCCCATCCGTTCAGCTTTAATGTTGTAGTCCAACATATGTTCTGGGTATTGAGACTTATCAGCCAGCGGCGATAAAACTTCGTGGATGCTGACTTTCTCATGACGCCATTGCGAACTGTGGTTATAGAAGAATGAAGTGGAGTTCATTTGACGTGGCGGACGACTCCAATCGAGACCAAAGGCCAGAGGCAACCAGCCTGTTTGTGGACGTAATTTTTCCTGACCTACATAGTGAGCCCAGCCGCCGCCTGATTGACCAACGCAGCCACACATCATCAGCATGTTAATCAAACCACGGTAGTTCATATCCATGTGATACCAGTGATTCATTGCCGCACCGACAATAATCATGGCCTTACCTTTGGTTTTATGAGCTGTGTCAGCAAACTCGCGTGCAATACGAATGACTTTGTCGCGCTTAACCCCAGTGATCTTTTCTTGCCATGCTGGAGTAAATGGAATGTCATCGTCAAAACTGGAAGCAACGTTTTCGCCACCCAGTCCGCGGTCGATACCATAGTTAGCAATCATCAGATCATATACGGTGGCTACTTTAACGGTTCTACCATCAGCGAGGGTAATGGTTTTGCAAGGAACATTACGATTAAGAACTTCGTTATGTTCGCAAGAAACCCAATATTGATTGGTTTTATCTGAAGCGAAATGAGGGAAAGATACCGATGCAACATCATTACCAATAAGCGATAACTGAAGCTTGACGTCTTTACCTTCCTTGCCTTCTTTATCTTGAATATTCCATTTGCCCTTCTCACCCCATCGATAACCGATAGAGCCCAGTGGAGAAACCAGTTCATCGGTATTCTCATCATAAGCAATGGTTTTCCATTCAGGGTTATTGTCCTGACCTAAACTATCGACCAGATCCGATGCGCGTAAAAATTTACCTGCGGTATAGCCACCTTTTTCATAATCATCTAACACAACCAACATTGGCATGTCGGTGTAGCGGCGAACATAGTCGGTAAAATATTCACTTGGGTTTTCCAAGTGGAATTCTTTCAAGATGACATGACCAAATGCCATACCTAAGGCAGCGTCAGTACCCTGCTTAGGGTTGAGCCACTCATCGGTTAGCTTAGACACTTCCGCATAGTCTGGGGTAATTGATACTGTCTTGGCACCTTTATAACGAACCTCAGTAAAGAAGTGCGCATCCGGTGTCCGTGTTTGTGGAACGTTAGAGCCCCAGGCAATAATATAATTGGAGTTATACCAGTCGGCAGATTCAGGTACGTCAGTTTGCTCGCCCCAGGTCATTGGCGATGCTGGAGGAAGGTCACAATACCAATCATAGAAGCTCATACAGACGCCACCAATCAGGGATAAGTAACGCGAGCCTGCTGCATAAGAGACCATAGACATCGCTGGAATCGGTGAAAAGCCAACAATTCGATCAGGTCCATATTGTTTTGCGGTATAAACATTCGAAGCGGCGATAATTTCATTAACTTCGTCCCAGCTTGAACGAATGAAACCACCTAGTCCGCGTTTTGTTTTGTAGCTTTCCGCTTTTTCAGGATCTTCAACAATGGACTGCCAAGCCTCTACGGGAGACATGGTCAATCGCGCTTCACGCCACAGTTTCAATAAAGGCTTACGCACCTTGGGATACTTAAGGCGGTTTGCACTGTATAGGTACCAAGAATAGCTAGCTCCACGTGGACAGCCTCGCGGTTCGTGATTTGGAAGATCAGGACGGGTTCTAGGGTAATCCGTTTGCTGGGTTTCCCAGGTAACCAAGCCATTTTTTACATAAATCTTCCAGCTGCATGAACCGGTACAATTAACGCCATGCGTTGAACGAACAATCTTGTCATGCTGCCAACGTTGTCGATAGCTATTTTCCCAAGCGCGGCTTTCGTTGGTCACTTCGCCGTGACCATTCGAAAACTCGCTTTGTTTTTTCTTAAAAAACTGTAAGCGATCAAGGAATTGACTCATATTACTCTCCCATCTGATCTGTTATTTAAATTCATAAAAGTAGTCATAATTAAAGTGGTCATAGTTAAATTCTTCATTACCGATTAAGGGTTATAAAACTCACCGTTCTTTCTCAGGTAAAACCACCAGTTAACGAATAAGCAGACTGCGTAAAATATGGCAAAACCTATCAGTGCATATTCTGGTGTGGTCGCTTGAATCTGTTCACCGAAGACTTTAGGGATGTAGAAAGCGCCATAAGCTGCAACGGCTGAGGTCCAGCCAAGTACCGGGCCTGCCTGCTCTTTCGGAAATACCATTGCGATGGTACGGAAGGTAGAACCGTTACCAATACCTGTAGCTGCAAAAAGGATTAGGAACAGAATAAAGAACGGAATGAAGAACTCTTCCGGACTCGCAGAGCCATAGGCAGCTTTCATGTAATAGGCCACGCCAAGTGCACTGGCAACCATAATTAGCGAGCAAATTTGAGTGACCAAAGCGCCACCAACTTTGTCAGAAATCCACCCACCGACTGGACGAATCAGAGCACCAATGAAAGGTCCCATCCAGGCATACATTAGTGCGCTTGGCCCATTGGTATTAATCGTATCGTGGGTCATAACACCATCGACCATGATATGGCTGTAGCCAAAGATAACTTTAATAGCAAGTGGGAAAGCAGCTGCAAAACCAATAAAGGAACCAAAAGTCATGGTGTAAATAACACTCATCACCCAGGTATGTTTATTATTGAAAATTTTGTACTGACGATTAAGACTTGTGCGAATCTGTCCTGGTAATGCTTTAAGTAAAAACACCGTTGCAGTGATAACCAATACCAGAACTATTTCTTTGGGCACACCAAAGCCTGAGCCATTAGCGCTTTCGGGCAACATCAACCATAAACCAGCCGTTGCGGTGATAAAACCAATCAACAGCATGAAAGTGATTTTGCCAAATGCTGACATGGGATTACCTATGTCCGGCGACACTTCCTGGGTCTTAATGTTGTTCATACCAAACCAAGCTGCAAAGGCAAGAGGAACGAGTAACAATAACCATACGAAGCCAGCATTTTGAATCCAGGTTTCAGAGCCTGCTTCAATTTTGCCAATTAGAGTTCCGCTTGAACTGACCAAAGTCATTGGATCGCCACCCATGGCTCCAAATGCTCCAAAGGTCATAAATAGAGGAACTAAAATTTGCATTGAGGTGACACCAAAGTTGCCCAATCCAGCATTCAAACCCAAAGCTAAACCCTGCTGCTTTTTCGGAAAGAAGAAGCTGATGTTTGACATTGATGAAGCAAAGTTACCGCCACCCAGGCCGGATAAAAGAGCTAATAGTTGGAACATCCACAGCGGGGTATCTTTATCCTGTAGCGCAATACCGGTTCCAACTGCTGGAATCATCAGCAATGCAGTCGTAAAGAAAATGGTGTTACGGCCACCACACAGTCGAATGAAGAAACTGCTGGGTATACGTAAAGTTGCACCCGTTAAGCCAGAAATGGCCATCAAAGTAAATAACTCTGACTTTTCAAAGGGGAAACCAAGGTTCAGCATTTGAACTGTGATGATTCCCCAATATAGCCAGACTGCAAAACCACACAGCAGGCTTGGAATTGAAATCCAAAGGTTTCGGTTAGCAACCTTCTTACCTTCGGACTCCCAAAACTTAGGATCTTCTACATCCCATTTTTTTAAGTCAGCCATTGTTTTCTCCAATAAGTACTCGTTAAATTCGTTAGAACGATATGCCTCGTTGCCAAGGCATACTCTTTAAATCAATTCTCTTTACAATATTTCGCTTTCTTTCTTCTGTTGAACAATCGCGTAGTTCATCCAGACCATGCAGATAGCAACCAGAATGAATAGCAGCATGAAACAAGAACTACGAACGTTGGTATAGTCTGATAAAAGACCGAAAAAGATGGGCAAAGTGAATCCACCCAGACCACCTATAACGCCTACCATGCCGCCGACTGACCCCATATTGTTGGGGTAATAGTCATGAATGATTCGATATACGCTGGCTTTACCGAAACCCTGTGCAATACCAACCACAAAAACTAATGCAGTGAAAATCCAAATGTTTAAACCGATGTCGAAGCTAAAGTCCCCTTCGATACCTTTAACCAGTAACGTTGTTTGGGGATAAGAAAGGAAGAAAAGACATGCAATTGAAATCCAGAACACCCACCAGTTAACTTTACGCGCCCCAACTTTATCGGAAGCATACCCACCGGCAGCACGAATTACTCCAGATGGTAAAGTGAATAACATGGTGATGAAGGAAGCAGTTTTAAGATCTAAACCGTATTCACCAACGTAGTATTTTGGCAGCCATAAAGCCAGAGCAACAAAACCACCAAACACAAAATAATAGTAGAGCCCAAAACGCCAAACACGGAGTTCTTTAAGTGGCGCTAACTGATCTTTTAATGAAATGTGCTGTCCTGTTCTGGCTCGCTCCATTTGCTTAGGATCGTTAAAAGTAAAAAACCAGAAAACGATAGCCATCACCAGCATCGCAATTGAGTACACCTTAGGCACCATTTGCCATCCAGCAGCTACAACAATCATTGGCGCGACTAAATTGGTAATAGCAGCACCAGCATTACCGGCGCCGAAGATACCCATTGCAGTCCCCTGCTTTTCCTTTTCGAACCAGGCAGAGGTATAGGCAATACCAATTGCAAATGATCCGCCGGCTAAACCCACAAATAGTCCTGCCACCAGGTATTGCCAATATTCATGTGCAAATGCCAAGCCATAAGTTGCTCCGGCAACTAACAGCATTTGAATGAAAAAGACGATACGTCCACCGTAGCGATCAGTTAGGATGCCCAATGGCAATCGCGTAATGGAGCCTGTCAATATTGGTGTGGCGACCAGAATACCGAACTCGGTGTCAGTTAGCCCAAGCTCTTGCTTAATCTTGATGCCGATAATTGAGAACATGGTCCACACCGCAAAGTTAAATGCGAATGCGACCGTACTCATGGACAAAACAGAATATTGTTTTTGTTTGTGCGTTAGCATTGAGAGCCTCCTCATCTTTATTTCAAGATGAAGATACTCCCCCTCTTTGACCATCTATTTGATCGAGATCAATAAGCCACTCTCCCGAACAATTACTATATTTCAAAACTACCACCTAAGTAGTACAGGCCCGATAAAGATAAGCTATTGATAATTATGTAAAAGCTTGTTTTTTGATCGTGCCAGGAAACAAAGTTTCAACCCTTGGGTTCTTTAGTAGTACTACTCAACGAAAGGCTTAACCATTGCTCAAAAACACCGTTAAAGACAGCGCAGTCAATTACACCTCCCTAGTCACTAGAGCGGGTTTGGTCATGGCTATCATTGTCGCACTTGCTTTAGCCAGCTTAATTAGTTCTATGTTTGTTTCAGAAAGCCTTGACGGTGATGCTGCGCAGATCAATGTTGCCGGGTCACTTCGAATGCAGTCCATTCGCTTGTCCAGAGCACTGACAGCCGAGCAAAATAATTTAGATATTTTGAATGCCAGTTCGGCCACTGACGAAATCCGTGAATTTGAACGTAGACTTAGCATATTGCTAAGTCATGGTTTAATTGCAAATGGCGAAAACAACAGGATTATTGAAATTCACAAACTGTTGGAACAGCAGTGGCTTGGCATTAAACAGCAGGTCAACAGCAATCCAGCTGTATTTAAAAATAACTACGGATTGATCGATAGCTTTGTCGGTACAATTGACCGTTTAGTATCTGTTTTACAAAGTGAGTCTGAGCGTAAGATTCGTATTCTCAGAATGATTCAAGGTAGCGCCCTCTTCTTAACATTATTGACAGCCTTTATCGCCCTTTACCGTATTAATCGCAGCATTGTTCAGCCGATGAACAATCTGGTAGCTGCAGCTAAAGAAGCATCCAAAGGAAACTTCAATGTCAGGGTAAGCGACACTTCTAATGATGAAATTGGTCTGCTTGGTTCTACCTTTAATGAAATGTCAAAGCGATTACAAATCATCCATAACCATCTTGAAGAAAAAGTTTTAGAAAAAACCACTAAGCTGGAACGAAGCAATAAGTCACTGGAATTGCTGTACCAAACTTCACATAACCTGGTCAGAGCCAATAGCAGACGTGATTTTGAAAACTTATTAGTCCAGGTAGAACAAACGATAGGTGATGGACAGGTAATTTTATGCCTTGATAAAAAGATGGAAAATACTCATCAGAGGATACCTATCAGTCAGCACGACCTACCGAAAAACTGCGACCAGGTTCATTGTAATGGCTGTCAAATATCAAATAGCGTCAGACACTCTTTTAGCATCAATAAACAAGACAAGGGTTATGGTTCCCTGCAGTATTTCTCGAATAAAGAAGAGCCGGAACAATGGGTTCATAACTTGCTGCAAGCTATTGCTGATAACATAGCAGTTGCAATCAGTCTCGACCAAAAAAGAGCACAGGAAAACCTACTGCTGTTGATGGAGGAGCGAGCAGTCATTGCAAGAGAGCTGCATGATTCTCTCGCACAATCACTGTCCTTTTTAAAGCTTCAAACGTCACTGCTCAGCAGGCAGCTGGATAAAAACCTTGAGCGACAGACAATAGAAACCACCATTGATGACCTTAAAGATGGTTTAAACAATGCTTACCGGCAATTGAGAGAGTTGTTGACAACTTTCCGTCTGCAAATTGAAGAGCCCTCTTTAGAAAGTGCACTAAAAGGTACCGTTGCTGAATTTAGTACCAAGTGTGGTTATGAAGTAGAGCTTGATTACTCGATAACGAATCAAACCTTAACCTCCAATCAACAAATTCATGTACTACAGATAGTCCGCGAAGCATTATCCAATGTTCAACGGCATTCGCAGGCGACTAAAGCCTGGGTCAAATTATTTATCCAAGATGGAAAGGTGCATGTCGAAGTTGTTGATAATGGTATTGGCATACCCAATGAAATGCCCGAAGGCACCCACTATGGTTTATCCATCATGAATGAACGCGCTGCGTCGTTGAGTGCCACTATTGATATTCGAAAAGCGCAAGCCCAAGGCACCATCGTTGAGATGACTTTAGAGCCACAAACTAACACTATAGAAGGGATACGATGAAACAGAATAATATTTCCATCATGCTGGTTGATGATCACCCGTTGCTACGCAAAGGCGTTGTTCAACTGATTGATCTGGAGGATAACCTGGAGGTGGTTGCTGAAGCTAACAACGGTGAAGATGCTGTAAAGCGTGCACTTGAGTTAGCTCCCGATCTGATCATGCTTGATCTCAATATGAAAGGGTTGAATGGCGTTGAGACTTTAAAGGCCATTAAGCAGACAGGCGTTAAAGCCAAAATTATTATGTTTACGGTATCTGACGCCGAAGCTGATGTTTTGCAGGCTCTTAAGGCTGGTGTTGACGGCTACATTCTTAAAGATTCAGAACCTGAAGAGCTGATTGACTATATTAATAAATCCATGCAGGGTGAGCTGGTGATAAGCGCCCCACTGACTCAGATTCTGGCAAAGTCATTTCGTCCTAAAGCGGAAAAGGAAGAGCTTCTTGAAGCATTAACCAATCGGGAATCGCAAATTTTACGCTATATTTCGCAAGGCGATAGCAACAAGGTTATTGCTCGAAAACTCAATATTGCAGAAAGTACCGTTAAAGTGCATGTTAAACATTTGCTGAAAAAAATTAACCTCCGATCTCGTATCGAAGCAGCATTGTTCGCGGTTGAGAATAAATTGTTTTGATGGCAACTTAGCCAATATTGTATTCGATCGAAACACAGAATGGGCACACTAAACCCATCCTGTAACATTACATTAATCCTCGATAAAGCTAAAAATAATTAATTGAAAGGAATGAATTCTATTGAGTCCCCTGCACTAACAACGGTATTAACAGGAATACGAGCAAAACCATTACTCCAGCTACTGGACGATAATACTCCAGAACTTTGATTCGGATATTTATCGAGCCAAATCTCACCATCTTTCTCGACGGTTCTAACATACAGATATTGCTCGCGCGGAGCTGCTTTATTGATCGAGAAGGTTACCTTGGCAGTCAGCTTATTTGGATATTTTTCACTGCATCCCTGAAAGAGTTTAAGATAGGGTTTGGCAATCACATTAAATGTCGCAAACACAGCTGAAGGATTACCGGGCAAACCTATAAAGGGAGTGTCTTTGACGTAACCAAATGCAAATGGCTTACCTGGTTTTATCGCAATTTTCCACAAATCCAGTCGACCAAGCTGCTCAACACTGCTTTTTACATAATCTTCTTCGCCAACTGAAACGCCGCCGCTGGTTATAATACAATCGGCGTTTGCAGCGGCTTCAGTAAGAGCCTCTTGTATTTTCTCTTCATTGTCTTCAATGGTACCGCAATCATGAATATTGCAGCCCAGTGACTGCAACAAGCCAATAAGAGTGTAATGGTTGGAGTTATAAATTTGTCCAGCTTCAATGGGCGTGCCAGGTTCAATCAATTCATTGCCTGTTGAGATCACTGCAACTGTCAATTTACGATAGACAGGAACCTGCTGAATGCCAACCGACGCCAACAAACCAAGCTCTTGTGCCCGCAATTGTTTGCCAGCTGTAAGAATAGCTGAATCAGCTGCAATATCCTGACCTTTGGGGCGGATGTTCTGTTGCTCAACGACTGACTCAGGAAACGTCACCCAAATACCATCTGCGCGTTCAGATACTTGGCACTGTTCCTGCATAACCACAGCATTACAATGTGGTGGTACTGGTGCACCCGTGAAAATTCGCGCACAAGTTCCCTCTTGCAAGGCTTGATCAGCTGGATCGCCGGCAATAATACGCTGGCTGACTCGCAATGGCTGACCAGCTTGTAAAGAGTCAGTATGAACCGCATAACCATCCATAGCACTGTTATCAAAGCCCGGCACATTAATGTGTGAAAATTGTTCTTTGGCTAAAACTCGCCCCAATGCCTTGTACAAAGGAACCGTTTCATATTCCTGAATCGGCTTTACGCTTTGCAGCAAAGTCTCAATCGCTTGATTAACCGGCATCAAACCAGGAGCATCACAGCAACTCATGAGCGTGTCTCACATACTTGCAAGCGCCCCGCTTCATCGACTTGCTGAATTTCCAGGTGTTCAACAAAATTACAGGGGCGATGACTATTATCGAGTTGCTCTTCGAGAATCTGATACCAGGCTGTTCGGCAGGCGTTGGGAGAGCCTGGCATACAAACGATCAGGGTGCGATTGGCTAAACCTGCCAAGGCCCTCGACTGGACAGTTGATGTTCCGATATCACCATAAGAGATATGTCTGAACAACTCTCCAAAGCCATCAACCATTTTATCTAATAACGGACTGATTGCCTGTGGCGTATTGTCGCGTGCAGTAAACCCGGTACCACCTGTGATTAATACCACCTGTACTTTTTCGTCAGCAATCCACTCTGATACCACTGCGCGCAATTGATATATATCATCCTTGACGATCTTTTTATGGGCTAAGAGATGACCTGCATCGGTTAATCCTTTGACCAGCGTTTTGCCAGAAGTGTCTGTTTCTTCAGTGCGTGTATCACTGACTGTCAGCACAGAAATGTTCAGAGGAATAAAGGGTTTCGGCTGTTTATTGTGAGAAATCATGGATAAATACCTGTTAAATTTTGTTGTATCATAGAAGATAGTCACTGTGTCTAACTTGATAAAGATCAATAAAATTCCCTTTTCAAACATCCATTAAGTGCTGTAATTAATAAGAAGTGAGATGATTGGGTTGCAAGAATTTTTATGCGATACTTTCATCACTTGCAACAGACAAGATACATCCATGCTTACCGAACAAGAGCTCATTCACTATAGTCGCCACATCATTTTGCCGCAGATCGATGAAGACGGTCAGGAAAAAATCAAGCAATCGAAAGTGCTTATAGTTGGTATGGGTGGTCTCGGTGCGCCAGTGGCGATGTACTTAGCCGCGGCAGGTGTTGGTCATCTCTATATTGCAGATCATGATCAGGTTGAGCGCTCCAATTTACAACGACAAATTATTCATAAGCTGGATAGTATTGGCTTGAATAAAGTTGATTCTGCGCAATCCACTCTGGAGACTTTAAACCCCTGGACTCAAGTAACCAGCATTAAGCAAAAACTCGAAGATCAGGAGCTGGATGAGTTACTCAGTAAAGTCGATGTGGTGATTGATTGCTGTGACAATTTTAAAACGCGCTTTGCCATCAACCGGGCTGCGGTAAAACATAAAAAGCCATTGGTATCAGGCGCAGCTATACGATTTGAAGGACAGCTGGCCGTTTTCAATTACACCGCTGTTTCCCCCTGCTATCAGTGCTTGTATCAGCCGGATATTCAACTTGATGAAAACTGCTTTGATCAAGGCGTTCTGTCTCCGGTTGTGGGTACCATAGGAACCCTGCAAGCTACAGAAGCGCTCAAAGTAATCACTGGTGCAGGCCAAGTGGCAGATGGTCAGCTGCTAATTTACGATGCACTCAATGGCGACTTCAGAAAGATCAAAGTCGCCAAAGATGCTAACTGTTCTATTTGTTGTTCGTAACAACAATAACTCAAGAGACAGATTCTTAAGGCAAGGCAATTCTAGTCAGAATCACCCTCCATTAATCAATAAATGCACCCAGATGCTGGCTGCGTAACCTAGCGCAATGGCTGGTGTCCATTTGAGGTGTGTCATGAAGGTGTAATGACCGCGGGCCTGGCCCATCAGTGCGATACCAGCTGCTGAACCGACTGATAATAAGCTGCCACCAACGCCTGCTGTTAATGTGACTAGTAGCCATTGTGCGTGTGACATGTCAGGCTGCATAGTCAGTACTGCGAACATTACAGGAATGTTGTCGACGATGGATGACAGAATACCGACTAGAACGTTGGCGGGCGTTGCGCCGAGCTCGCCATACATGTAGCTGGATGCCATGCCGAGATAACCCAGGAATCCTAAACCACCTACTGCAAGAATCACGCCATAGAAGAAGAATAAGGTATCCCACTCAGCTTGGGCGATACGGTCAAAGATATCGTAGGGTCTTTGAGTTGAAACACTGGTTGGGTTTTCTTCGGTTTCTTTTTTGTGTTTTCTGCGTAAGAAGAAGCCATAGAATTTCAAAAAACCAAGACCAAGCATCATGCCGATGGCTGGTGGCAAGTGCAGGAAGTTGTGGAATGAAATGGCTGTGATGATTGTCAGCAGGAAGAGGCCGACGATCACTAAACCGCCCTGCTTTATTTGCGCATGACTGCCCTCTTCGATGGCTGCCGGTTTGCCCTTCATGATAGCAAATTGCATGATAAATGCTGGTACCAGGAAGTTGACTACTGACGGCAGGAATAGTGCGAAGAACTCTGAAAATTCAACCATGCCTTTTTGCCACACCATCAGGGTTGTGATGTCGCCGAATGGACTGAATGCACCGCCTGCGTTGGCCGCGACAACGATATTGATACAGCTGACGCCGACGAATTTTGCGTGGCCATTACCAACTGCAAGAACAACTGAACACATGATCAATGCGGTGGTTAAGTTATCCGCAATCGGAGAGATGAAGAAGGCCAGAATACCGGTCATCCAGAACAGTTGTTTGTAGCTAAAACCTTTATTAACTAGCCAGTCACGCAGTGCGTCGAATACATCACGCTCAATCATGGCGTTAATGTAGGTCATGGCGACTAATAAGAAGAAGAAAAGCTCGGCGTACTCTAGGAAGTTATGACGAATACCCTGTTCGGCTAATGTGGAAAGCCCATGCTGTTTATAGACAATACCTATGACCAGCCAGATAAGACCTGCCGCAATTAAAATTGGCTTAGATTTTCTTAAGTGGATTTTTTCTTCAAATATGACCAGTGAATATGCGATCACGAAAATAGCGATGGCCACAAAGCCAACCCAATGATGG
Source organism: Kangiella sp. (assembly GCA_048266925.1). Lineage (GTDB taxonomy): Bacteria > Pseudomonadota > Gammaproteobacteria > Enterobacterales > Kangiellaceae > Kangiella. Next base: position 177,652 of record JBLWYL010000001.1, read on the forward strand.
GTTAAATCAAGTAAAGCTCCAGATGAGCTTTCTGATGCAAGCAATTGAAAAGGAAAGAATAAAGCAATAACTCCAATGAGCGAGGCTGAGATTTTCACGGCTTTTACTAAATCTATGCTAAAGAAAAGTGGCGCAATTATAGTCAGCTTTTATTCATCGACATAGATTTAAATCAATTTTTTTCGATATTTATTGTATGAGCCGTAATTAGTTTTATTGATAGCGTTAAGTCCTCCCTGTTCCATCTGGGCAAGGGCTGAGGCGCGTTTGATTTATCAAGTCACGTGGGTATAGTAGTATTAAGCACAGCATTAACTAAGGGATGAATATGTCAAAGGTTCTATCTGGAGGCTTAGTTTTGTTTCTGGGGATACTTCTGATATCGCCTGACGAAGCTGGTGCAGATGACGAGGAACTCGACGTCAAGTTGGGTGGTGCCATACGGCTCAATTACACTTGGCAAGACTATGCAGACGACAGTGATGGCAAGTTTGACTTCGAGCTGTTTGCAGTTGACGTTGATATTAGCAAGGGCAAATGGTTTGTCGATTCTCAATTCCGTTTTTACCAAGATTTCAACGCCGTTCACCATGCTGAAGTGGGTTACCATTTCGACGATTCTAACCGATTGACGGTTGGCGTTTCGCAGGTACCATTCGGTATTAGTCCTTATTCTTCTCACGGTTTCTGGTTCGGTGGCACTTATTATCTCGGCTTCGAAGATGATTATGATACTGGTGCGAAATGGACTCACACATCCGGCGACTGGACATTTGACACCGCCTACTTCTTTAATAGTGAATATGATAACTCTGCGCGTTATGGGCGCTACTCTTTTGATGTCGCCAGTACCGAAGACCGCGACAATAAAGAAGATGGCCAGGCGAATCTCAGAGTGCAATATCAACTGGGCGATCATGTTATTGGTGGTTCTTTGCAAGCGGGAAAGATTCGCAATCGAACCACTAATGATACTGGCAACCACGCAGCTGCTGCGGTTCATTTTGATGGTCATTTCGATAGCTGGAATTTGCAGCTACAGCATATTTATTATGATTTCGAGACGGCTCCCGGCTTGCAGAATACCGACCACCGAATTGCAATGTCTGCCTTTGACTTTCCATTCGAAATTGCTACAGAAGCTAATGTCACCAGTTTTAATGTCGCTAAAACGTTCGTAGTTGGTAATGAATTCGTTGATAAGGTCGTTTGCTATAACGACTTTACCTACACCGCGGCCAGTAACAAACCGGGACTGACTGACTCGATTCAGAATGTTACAGGCTGCACCTTAATTAAGGATGGACTTTACACCTACATTGATTGGATAGCTGGCAAGAATATGTGGTTTGCCGGAGGACCAGGGATTGGAGTCTATGATGGGCCTGAAAAATGGCATTCACGTTTAAATATTAATATCGGTTATTACTTTTAATATACATCAACAGGGGGATTCATGAGTGACTCTGATAAAGAGCCAAAACCATCAGGTAACCCACTCCATAAAAAATACGATACGGATCATGAGCTAGGCGAAAATAATGTTGAGCTACTGGGTATGGACTTACACAACCCAGTATTTTTCACCTCAACTTTTCTGATCGTATTTTTCGTAATATTGACGTTATTATTTCCTGAAAGATCCGAAGAAGCCTATAAAGCAGCTAAAGCATGGTCGACTGGTAACTTTGATTGGCTATTTATGATTGGCGGCAATATTTTCGTTTTATTCTGCTTATTCTTATTATTCTCGCCTTATGGAAGAATCCGGATTGGCGGCAAAGAAGCAAAGCCAGACTTTAGTATTCTTTCCTGGTTCGCCATGCTATTCGCAGCGGGCATGGGTATTGGTCTGATGTTCTGGAGTGTTGCAGAACCGGTCGGTTATTTCACCAGCGTACCTGCGAAAACACCTTTTAATGTTCCCACAGGTTCAGAAGAAATGGCAATGGGTGCAACCATGTTCCACTGGGGCTTACACCCTTGGGGAATATATGCCGTTGTCGCGCTCTCCTTAGCTTTCTTTGCCTACAACTGCAATCTACCGTTAACGATACGGTCTAGTTTTTATCCTTTATTTGGAGAGCGTGTATGGGGAACGACTGGTAATATTATTGATACAGTCGCGGTATTAGCGACAATTTTTGGCCTGGCAACATCACTAGGCTTCGGCGCTCAGCAGGCCGCTGGTGGCTTGCATTACCTGTTCAATGACATCCCTAATAATATTACCACTCAGCTTGCTATTATTTTCGGCGTTACCGTCATAGCAATTCTTTCCGTGGTCAGGGGACTTGAAGGTGGCGTTAAAGTTTTAAGTAATATCAATATGTCTTTAGCGGCGTTACTGATGATATTTGTCATTATCACAGGTTCAACTGTGATGATTCTAAATGGGGTTGGTGAAACATTAGTTTCTTATGCTAAGAATGTGATTCCGCTTAGTAACTGGATTGGACGTGAAGATAAAAGCTTCTATGAAGGTTGGACTATATTCTACTGGGCCTGGTGGATTTCATGGTCTCCTTTTGTCGGTATGTTTATCGCCAGAGTTTCGAAAGGACGAACAGTAAGACAGTTTATCGCTGCAGTTCTAGTCATCCCTACTCTGTTAAGTGCGGTCTGGATGACAACGTTTGGTCGGACGGGTATTGATCAGGTTCAAAATGAAGTAGGAAAGCTGGTTGATGGGATCGCTGATGAGTCTTTGGCTTTATTCCAGATGCTTGAGAACCTGCCCCTTGCATCGGTAACATCAGCCATCGCTATTATTCTGGTGCTGGTATTTTTTATCACCTCCTCGGATTCTGGTTCATTGGTAATTGATAGTATTACAGCCGGAGGTAAAGTCGATGCACCTGTAGCACAGCGTGTTTACTGGGCTGTTCTAGAAGGCGTGATCGCTGCCGTATTATTATTTGCAGGCGGTGAAGAAGCTCTTAGTGCTTTACAGGCAGCTGCAATTACCGTCGGACTGCCCTTCACTATTATACTGTTGTTAATGTGCGTGAGTTTATTTATGGGGCTCAGAGCAGCCTATAGATTAAATTACAAAGGGCAATGACCTGACGGAAGCTTGTTGGTAAGGGCAGACCAGTGTGTCTGCCCTTTTTTATGCGTCAATGTTTAGGGCGGGCACATTGGCCCGCCCCTACCTATGAATTAGGAAAGATCAGGCGCACGCCAAAACATCTGCATTCACTCCACATGCAGCTGTCCTTTGTACATTTGCATCTGGCAGTGAAATTGATAATTACCCTTTTCAAGTTTTTTTAGTTTGATGATTTTAGTTTTATTAATGGGCAAACTTTCGCTGATGTCTAACTCCGGGAAGATGACCATTTCCGCACAGGGTGTTTCGTCTTTGCGTTTAAATTCCAGGCTAATTTCTGTGCCAGCAGGTACGCTGATTCGCGATGGCTGATAAACACCATCTTCGACGGTAATTTGGATGACGTCCTGGTCTTTTGCCTGAACATCCTTAGGTTTATAGATCCAGAACCAGTAAATAATCAGGGCAATAACTGCTAAGCCAATAATGTTTATCATGAGTAAGTTCATAGCGTGTCCTTTGGCTTAATGGTCTTTGGGTTTAAAGAAGCGTAAACGGTTGGCATTGGTAACTACCGTTACTGAGGAGAACGCCATAGCTGCGCCAGCGATTACTGGGCTGAGCAACATACCGAAGAATGGGTACAAAAGACCGGCTGCAATCGGGATGCCAGCCACATTGTAGATAAAGGCGCCGAATAGGTTTTGTTTGATGTTGCGCAGAGTGATTTTACTGGTGGCCACAGCATCTGCCAGGCCATGTAGCGAGCCACGCATCAAAGTGATATCGGCGCTTTCTATGGCAACGTCGGTTCCTGTGCCAATGGCAAATCCAACGTCCGCTTGAGCAAGCGCCGGTGCATCATTAATACCATCACCGGTCATGCCGACAAGCTCGCCCTTTTCCTGAAGCTCTTTAACTTTATTAACTTTTTCTTCGGGGAGCACTTCGGCAAAGAAATCATCAATGCCCACTTTACTAGCTACTGCTTTAGCGGTGGCTTTATTGTCACCGGTCAACATGATCACACGAATATTAGCTTTCTTGAGTCGCTTAATGGCTTCTATGGAATCTTCTTTAATTGGGTCGGCCACTGCAATGATAGCGGCTAGTTTTTTATCAATGGCGAAGTACATGGGTGTTTTGGCTTCGCTGGCTAATTCTTGTGCTTTTTCAACGGCATGATCGATCTCTATGCCTTGATCACGCATCAACTTTTCATTACCAAAATACAGATGCTTGCCGTCGACATAGGCTTCTACTCCGTGACCGGCAATGGAGTTAAAGTCTGAGCTTTTGCTAAGCTCGATATCTTTTTCTTTAGCCGATTCAACAATGGCTTGAGCGAGCGGATGTTCTGAGCCGGTTTCGAGACTTGCCGCCAGCTTCAAGTTCTCATCGTCAGACAAATCATTGAATGACACTATGTCGGTTACTTTGGGTGAGCCTTCGGTGATGGTGCCGGTTTTATCGAGTACCATTGCAGTAATTTTGGAAGCGGTCTGTAGCGACTCGCCGTTTCGAATCAGCACACCAGCTTCTGCTGCTTTACCGACACCAACCATCACGGACATGGGCGTTGCCAGTCCTAACGCGCAGGGACAGGCAATAATGAGCACGGTAGTTGCCGAAACTACGGCAAAAGCAAGCGCATCCTGCGCGCCTAAGTTAAGCCACACCAACGCGGTGACAACCGCGATTATCATGACGGTCGGCACAAAGTAAGCAGCGATTATGTCGGCTAGGCGGCCAATCGGTGGCTTGGAGTTTTGCGCCTGTTTGACCATCTTGATGATCTGCGCGAGTGCTGTATCTTTGCCCACACGTGTCGCTTTGAAAATAATTGAACCACTTTTATTGATAGTACCGGCAGAGACCTCATCGTCCTCTCCTTTTTCAACCGGCATCGGCTCACCGGTCAACATGGACTCATCAATGGTTGAACTACCTTCGTCTACCACGCCATCAACTGGAATTTTTTCACCGGGACGAACACGTACCAAATCACCTTTTTGGACATCTTCAATCGGGATGTCTTGTTCATCCCCGTCACGAATCACGCGAGCTGTTTTCGCCTGCAAGCCAATCAGACGTTTAATCGCTTCTGAGGTTCTGCCTCGTGCCCTGACTTCTAACGCCAGACCTAAATTAATCAAACCAATAATCATGGCGGTTGCCTCAAAATAGACATGGCGCGCCATTTCGGGAATTGAATCAGGGAAGAACACTACAACCATCGAATAAAGCCACGCAGTACCCGTACCCAATGCTATCAAGGTGTCCATATTGGCTGAGTGGTTTTTAAAGGATTTCCATGCACCGCTGAAGAAATGCTTGCCGGAAAAATACATGATAGCAAGGGTGATAAGTCCGACGATTGACCAGACAATTCGCTGGTTGGTGGTATTGACGGTCATGGCACCGCCAAGCAAGCCATAAGCCATTAGCGGTACACCGACTAATAGCGCAATCCACATCTGAGTCATTAAGCGCTTGTAGTAGGCTTTATTAGCTTCCTCCTTTTCTTCTAACGCATCGCTTTCCGATTCGTTCTCGATAATGGACGCTTTGTAGCCTGCATTTTCAACGGCTTTGATCATGGAGTCACTGGAGGCGCTACCTTTAACAGTTACAGTACGGTCAGCGAAATTCATTTCAGCGATTTCAACACCGGATACATTTTTTAAGGCACCTTCAATTTTGCCGACACAACTGGCGCACCCCGCCCCTTCAATGGTGAGCTCTACGGTATTTTGTTCATCAGAATGATCACTCATGCAACTTAACCTTAGCTTTGATTTGGCAATGCTTTCACGATTGATAGTTACTACTTTAGCACCGATTGTTTTAAGAAATAACCATTAGTTTTAAGGGTTTTGCTGTCACTTGATGGAGATCAATCGGGTTACAAACTTCCAATTACTTTTATACAGTTTATAGGATGGGTTATACCCAAGGGGGCAGACCCGGCGTGAGCCGTGCCCATCCTACAGGTCATTTTACCCGCGAGATAAACTGTAGGGGTGAGTTGCACTCGCCCGATTCAAAGGTTCGTTCTACCCTTCCCTGTATGGTCATTACAACAGCTCTATTATTTGACATATATGTTTTTTCATATATATTGCCCGCCATATGTATTCATTCTAGGACGAGACTATGCAACCGACCGACTTCTTCAAATGTTTGGCGGACGAAACGCGCTTACGTTGCCTGTTGCTAATCCAACAAGTGAACGAATTGTGTGTGTGTGAATTAATGGAGGCGCTGGACGAAAGCCAACCGAAAGTTTCTCGCCATCTCGCCCAATTGCGCCAGTGCGGACTATTACTGGATCGACGTGATGGCAAGTGGGTTTATTATCGATTAAACACTGATTTACCCGCCTGGACACACTCTGTATTGGCTGAAACCGCTCACCATAATGAAGCATTTGTTGCACAGAACCTGAAGCGTCTGCAAGCAATGACCAATCGTCCTGAACCTTCAATTTGCTGTTAATAATCATAATGTTATTAGTATTTTTTAAAGTTGTTTCTATAGGGTTAAACGCATGAAATTACTCTTTGTCTGTACTCACAACGCCTGTCGTAGCGTACTTGGGGAAGTCATTGCGCGCACTTTGGGTGAAGGTCGACTTGAAACTGCCAGTGCTGGAAGCGCACCTCGTGGCGTTGTCCACCCTCTCACCTTGAAATACTTAGCCAAACATGGCTACAGCACTGATGGATTAACCAGCCGAAGCTGGGATGAGTTGAGCGACTTTGAGCCGGATGTGGTGATTACTGTGTGCGACAGCGCCGCTGGCGAAGCCTGTCCTGTGTGGATGGGCAAAACTCTAAAAATACATTGGGGCTTGCCAGATCCGTCAAAGGGTCATAGTTCTGAAGATGAAGAAGCCATAGCTTTTGCGCATGTGATTAGCGTCATCGAAAAACGTATTGGTGCGCTTCTGGAGAAAGATTTCGAACAAATGGATGCTGACCAACTTAAAACTGAACTGCAACAACTTGGGGAGTTATTTTGATGGGCGTTTTTGAACGATTTTTATCACTTTGGGTTGCGCTGTGTATCGTTATTGGTGTCGTAGCAGGTAACGTATTACCGGACCTTTTTAGTTACATAGCAGAATTGGAATACGCTCACGTCAACATATTGGTGGCAGTGCTCATCTGGCTGATGATTTTCCCGATGATGGTGCAGGTTGATTTCAAGTCGATAAAAGACGTCGGCAAAAAACCCAAGGGGTTAATTTTAACACTGGTCATCAACTGGTTGGTGAAGCCTTTTACCATGGCTGCGCTCGGCGTTTTGTTCTTCAAATTCTTCTTCGCCGATCTGGTTGATCCGCAAACCGCTAATGAATACATCGCAGGTATGATTTTATTAGGCGTTGCACCCTGTACAGCGATGGTTTTTGTGTGGAGTCATTTAACCAAAGGTGATGCCAACTATACTTTGATACAAGTTTCGATTAACGACGTCATCATGGTCTTTGCCTTTGCGCCACTGGCTGCTTTCCTATTAGGTGTAACCGATATAACAGTGCCATGGGAGACCTTGCTACTGTCTGTGATTCTTTATGTGCTGTTGCCGCTGATTGCGGGCGCTATTACCCGCAATGCGTTAGATAAGAAAGATGACCACCATAGGCTCAATATGTTTCTGGTTAAATCAAAGCCATGGTCGATTATGGGTTTATTGCTAACCATTATTTTATTGTTCGCATTTCAAGCCGAAAAAATTCTCGATAAGCCGCTGGATATTGGCTTGATCGCCATTCCTTTACTAATCCAGACCTATGGGATATTTATCATTGCGTATGCCGCCGCCAAGTTTATGAAACTGCCGCATAATGTTGCTGCACCGGCCTGCATGATTGGCACCTCGAATTTCTTTGAGCTAGCGGTAGCCGTCGCTATTTCATTGTTTGGACTACATTCCGGCGCTGCTCTGGCCACCGTTGTTGGTGTTCTGGTTGAAGTACCAGTAATGTTATCGTTAGTGGCTTTTGCTAATCGGACCAAGCATTGGTTTAAGGGATAAGATTAAAAGAATTGGGCGAGCGTAGCTCGCCCCTACGATTAGGCATGCGCACTGCTCCAGCTCCTAATCATTCATCTATCCAACCAGGTTTCTCCTGTAGGGATAACCCATCAATTGTAGCCACATCCTTCATAAATGCCTCCATTTTCGGCGGCAGACGCGCTTTTATTATTTATCTTCCTAGATGTAACTCTTAAGAGCAGATCCTGAATCAAGTTCAGGATGACAATCCTCTGATTAGGAGTTCCTGCTTTAGGTAAATCTCATTAATTTCGTAGGTGCAGACTTAACTTTGTCGTAAAGCCCTTTTAATTAGCCCCACACCAGATCCCTTGTCATCCTGAACTTGATTCAGGATCTGCTCTTGGCTCTTGTTAACCTGCTATAAGCCCCCTCCTGCCCCCGCCGTCAAATACCTGAATTTCCTCCTCATTCCTTGACAAAAATCAAGCAGTTAAACTGGTAATATGATATACCTAATATGTGCTTTACACTCTTAAACCTATGGACAAAGGAGTTTGCATCATGAATGAAGAAGAGTTGAAATCGGAAGCTAAAAAGCTGTATGAAAAGCTTAAAACTCAGCGCGATGAATTGAAGGTTCAGGCGCATCTGGCTAAAGCTGAACTTAGAGATAAGTGGCATGAGACAGAACATGAATGGCAGCGATTTGAGGCCAAGGCTAAAACTATTGGTAAAGGTGCAGAAAAAGCTTCTGAGGATATTGGCAAAGGCTTTACTCTCATGGGCGAGCAGCTGCAAGAAGCTTATAAGGATTTAAAACAAGCATTCAAATCCAGTAACCTAACAGATTAAGCCCTGTTAGTGTTTAAACTGGACTACTCAGGATGAACCTTAAGGTCATTACCTACAATATTCATCGTGCTATTGGCGTTGATCGCCGGTTTCGTCCTGAGCGAATTATCGAGATTCTTGAAAGTTATGATGCAGATATCATTACCTTGCAAGAGGTTGATGATGGAGTTCCCCGCTCCCGTGAGTTGAATTTAGCCAAAGAGCTGGCTGAGGCGCTTGATTTTCCTTACTACGTTTTGGGCAAAAACGTTAGCCTAAAAAAAGGTCATTATGGCAATGCGACATTAAGCCGCTATCCGATAGTTCGTGAACGCAATATTGATCTGACAATTGATAATAAAAAGCGTCGAGGTTGCCAGCACACTACTATCGATATTCCTTCAAGCCCCTCAAAAACAGTTCATCTTGAAGTATTCAATTTGCATTTAGGTTTATCAGCCAAAGAACGCGACAAGCAAATTCAGAAACTATTGAACTCAGCTGAATTTAAGAATTTAGATAAAGACAGCAATAAACTGATCATTGGTGACTTTAATGATTGGCGCTCTTTATTACGCAAACCAATGACTGATGAAGCCGGTTTCAAATGTGCAACTGATCGGCGTTATAAAAATAAAGTTTCGGCTTTAAAAACCTACCCATCTTTTTCACCACGTGGCGGATTGGATCGCATTTTTTATCAAGGTGACTTAAAACTTGAGAATGTTTTTTTATGTCGCAAAAAGCTATCCAAAGTGGCCAGTGATCACAAACCGGTCATAACAGAGTTCAAGCTATAATATTGAGTACAAATTGATATGGATAAAACAGAATCGATATTACCCATTGCTTTACGATTAGGCATCAACTCTCGCCACGAGCCTTTAATTTTCCTGCGCTCAGACTCACCAGTAGCACGCTCAGAAGGCTTTGAAACCATGTCTCGTGTGCAAGTTGAAGTTAACAATAAAACTATTATTGCAACCCTGTTAATTGTCTATAGTGATTTGATTCAGTCGGGTTATGCCGGTCTTTCTGAAACTGCCTGGAAACGTTTGAAAGTTACCGAGGGGCAACGTATCAAGTTGTCACACGCGCCTCAAGTCGATTCTCTGGCATATATTCGTGCCAAAGCTTTCGGCCATGAACTGAACAAGCATCAGTTGCATGAAATTGTCCGCGATATCGTCGATGGTCATTATATGGATGTTCATCTGGCAGCTTTTATTACCGCTTGCGCCAACAACAATATGACCCATGAAGAGGTCTTATATTTAACTCAAGGGATGGTTGCAGCTGGCGAAAGCTTATCCTGGCCTGGCGAAAAGATCGTTGATAAGCACTGTGTTGGCGGACTGCCCGGAAATCGAACTTCCCCTATTATTGTTTCTATTCTGGCTGCAAAGGGATTAACTATTCCCAAAACCTCATCACGTGCAATCACTTCACCTGCAGGCACAGCAGATGTAATGGAAACTATGACCAAAGTTGACTTAACTTTTGAACAGTTAAAAAAAGTCGTAGAGCAACATCATGGCTGTCTTGCCTGGGGCGGTTCAGTTAGTTTAAGTCCCGCTGATGATATTTTGATCAGTGTTGAAAAGGCATTGGATATCGATTTTGAAGGTCAGCTTATCGCTTCAATCCTGTCGAAGAAAATTGCTGCGGGCTCTAAGTATGTATTGATAGATATTCCTGTCGGCCCAACCGCAAAACTGCGCAGTGAAGAGAGTGCGCAGGAACTTGCCGAACAGTTAAAAGCGATTGGCGATGAAATGGGTTTAAAAGTGAAAGTGGTTCTAACCGATGGTTCGCAACCTGTTGGTTATGGCATAGGTCCTGCGCTTGAGGCATGGGACGTTATTGGTGTATTAAAAAATGAAAACTCCGCCCCGCAAGATCTAAAAGAACGCTCCGTTCTTCTTGCCGGAGAGTTACTGGAACATGCTGGAATTGTTAAGGCTGGTGAAGGGATGCCAGAAGCACTTCGAGTTATAGAGTCAGGCGAAGCCTGGAATAAGTTCATGCAAATCTGCGAAGCGCAAGGCGGCTTTAAAGAACCTCCCGTTGGATGCTGCAAGATGAATGTGAATGCAGATAAAACAGGCTATATTCGACGAATTAACAACCGACTATTAAGTCGTCTGGCAAAGCTTGCTGGCGCGCCCGCAGATCATGCATCGGGGGTTTACATGGAAGCCAAAGTTGGTGATTTTATTTCAGAGGGTTCTACCTTGCTAACAATTCATTCGGAGGCTCCCGGTGAGCTTGAATATGCATTGGACTTTTATAACACTCATAAAGAGATGATCATTATTGAGGAAGGATTATGAGCACCCTGTTTTTTGACTTATCAGAAAATTTAAATTTATCAGCGCGAGTATGTGACAAAATCGGTGCCACCATGGGAAAATTATCGATGCATTACTTCCCGGATGGTGAAATCAATGTTCAGTTACTAAGTCCCTGCAAGGATCAAACAGTAGTCGTGTTGGCCGATTTGTCGCATCCAAACTCTAAAATTCTTCCTCTGTTGTTTGTATTACGCATGATCAAGGAGCAATCACCAAATAAAATTGTATTAATTGCCCCTTATCTTCCCTACATGCGGCAAGATGCAGTGTTCCATCAAGGAGAATCGATTCTTGCCAAACACTTTGCGGAGATACTCTCTGAGAATCTGGATGCACTGATTACTGTCGACCCACACCTTCATCGCTTCTTTAGTCTGGATCAGGTTTATCCTATCCGCACTTATCTAGCTCATACCGCCAGTCCTATTGCCCAATGGATTAAGGAACAGATAAAAGAGCCAGTGATTGTTGGTCCCGATAGCGAAAGTCGCCAATGGGTTGAAGCCATTGCCAGTGAAATCCATGTGCCTTTTCTGGTTGCCAACAAAGTGCGCCATGGCGACAAGGACGTAGAAATTACGGTTAAAGGCTTAGAAGAATACAAAGACAAAACGGTAGTGCTAGTTGATGACATTATTTCCACCGGGCACACCATTTTAGAAATTACCAAGCATCTCGAGCAGGCCGGAGTCAGAACCATTATATGTGTCGCTACGCATGCCATATTCAATGAAAACGCTTACGGAAAGCTGGCCCACTCTCACATTAGCCAGATCGTAAGTTGCAATACGATTCCTCATGTTAGCAATGCAATCGATGTATCGGACAGCATCGCTGAGAGTTTTAAACTGGTTAAATAATGGATTAACATTTCATGAATCTAGATTGGCTGAACTTTTTAGCAGGAGTCGGAATCTTCCTTTGGGGGATGTCGCTTATTGAGTCAAGCTTAGCTAAGTTAGCTTCTGGGAAACTTAACCACTACCTTTCATCCTGGACCAAAACCCCAGTTTCAGCAGTCATCACCGGCGCCGCCTGTACTACAGTTGTGCAAAGTAGCTCTCTGATAACCCTAATCGTCCTAGCCTTAGCCAGTTCAAAGTTACTGAACTTAAAACAAGCTGTCGGCGTTATCTTCGGAGCCAACCTTGGAACAACAGCAACTGGCTGGCTGGTTACTTTTCTCGGGTTTAAATTTAGCTTAAGCGAGTTTGCCATTTACTTTATTGGTATCGCTGCGCTTGGTCGTGTCTTCTTCGCTAAAAACTCTAATCAGATCGCTTTATATTCACTCTTTATCAGCATGGGCTTGATTTTATTCAGCCTTGACATCATCAAGACTGGAACCCTTGGGCTAAGCGAGAACTTTGATCTGACCGATTTAAAGAGCCAGTCGCCATTGGTGTTTTTGGCTATGGGTTTGATATTAGCCGCCCTGTTACAATCAAGTTCTGCTGTGATGATGATGAATTTAAGTGCCGCACACGCAGGACTGATAAGCGTTGAAAATGCTTTTGCCATAGTTGTTGGTGCTGATATTGGCACCACTAGCACAGCTGTTCTTGGCAGTATTAAAGGGGCTAAAATCAAGAAACAGCTCGCACTGGCTCATGTGCTTTTCAACCTAACCAATGCAATTATTGCAGTTTTGCTGATATTGCCCTTTATTAAAACGATATTCAGTTACCTCAGTATCACTGACACCCTTATCAGCATCGTTGCTTTCCATAGCATCATTAATCTAATCGGTATTTTGTTATACCTTACTGTTTTCAGTTACTTTACCAACTTCCTGTCGTATCGGTTTAAAGATACTTTAAGTCCTATCGAAAGCAGGCTCTCACTTATTCCGTTAAACATACCGCCGGTTGCAATTGAAGGATTTCGTTCGGAGACTATTTCATTTATCAATAAAGTCGGTCAATTTAATCAGAAATGTCTGTCAACTGACTTGATAAACCCCGAACACTATTTTGAATTGAAAAAGATGGAAGGGTTATTTATCAAACTTTCTCGGCAATTGTCAGAGCGTCCATTAACCCAGCAGCAAACGCAGGCTTTGTATAATCTGCTGGCCGCCGTCAGGCATGGCATTTATTCTGCAAAACTGTTGAAAGATTTACTCGTTGATTTAGAACAGCCTGATTTGGCTGAATCCTACCGTGACAAGTCTACCTTTCCTATATTCAGTCAGTCTAAAGAATTTTATGAAGACTCAAGACAACTGTTCGATCAGAAGATTGAACTCAGCTTTGTAGATTTCACCAAAAATTGGTACGAGCAACTCTTCCATGAATTTAAAACTAGCGAAGCTAATTTATTAAGTTCACAAATCAGTCAAAATATTTCAGTCGATATCATTTCCACTTTGTTAAATCTAAACAAATCACTTTATAAGTCCTGCAAATATTATATGCAGGCGTTAGAATCAATTGATAAATCCTTTAAGGAAAACAACCATGAAAATTAAAGTCCATGGCGCAGCAGAAGAAGTTACGGGTTCCTGCATCCAGATTACCACTGAACAGAGTAACATCATCGTTGATTGCGGCCTTATACAAGGAGCACCAAAACGGGAAGAAAGAAATCGCGCCCCCTTCCCTTTTTCTTTGCGCGATCTTGATGCCGTCATTTTAACCCACGCGCATATTGACCATAGTGGTCGACTGCCTGTGCTTGTCAGCCAAGGCTACGAGGGCCCTATTCATACTCATGAGGCTAACGCAGATCTTCTTGATATTTTACTGATGGACAGTGCATACCTGCAGGAAAAAGAAGCTGAGTGGGCCAACAAAAAACGCGATCGTAAAGGCTTAAAGCTAGTCGATGCGCTTTATACGCAAGATGATGTGCCACCGGTCCTGTCTCTATTGAATTTGCATCCCTACAACAAGCCTATACAGATTACCGAAGACATTACCTTGGTCTTGCACAATGCGGGACATATTCTAGGATCAGCTCATGTTGAGCTATTGGTTAAGGAAAATAGCCATACCAAACGGATTATCATAAGCGGCGATATTGGTAATCCCGGCTCACCTATTCAGGAAGACTCTAACATCTATGGTAAAGCGGATCTGGTCATCATGGAGTCAACCTACGGTAATCGAAACCATCAAAGTTGGGATTCCTCAGTTCTTGAACTTAAAGAGGCGATCAATAAGGCGCATCATGATGGTGGTAATGTTCTTATTCCTTCATTCGCAGTAGGACGAACTCAGATTTTGCTCTACTACTTCGCTAAATACTACAAAGAATGGAACTTGGGTGACTGGGATATTTATCTGGATAGCCCAATGGCAATTAAAGTCACCAATACCTACGGCAAGTATTGGCAACTGTATAAAAAAGAAAGTCAGTATTTATGGTCAGGCGATACACTGCAACAGAAACTTCCTAACTTAAAGTTTACACCTGATACGGAGCAGTCGATTGAGCTTAACAGTGTTCATAAAGGAGCCATAATTATTGCCGGAAGCGGCATGATGAATGGTGGACGCATCAAACAGCACTTGAAACACAATATCTGGCGCCCACAATGCACTCTTATAGTGGCAGGCTTCCAGCCAGAAGGAACTTTGGGTAGCAGAATCGTTGAGGGCGCGCCTTACATTAAATTATGGGGTGAAACTGTTAAAGTGGCAGCCAGCGTTTATACCATTGGTGGTTTCTCGGCTCATGCAGGCCAGCAGGAATTACTTCGCTGGTATCAAAAGTTTGAAAACTCTCCCAGAGTCGTATTAGTTCATGGCGCCAAGACGACCATGGAAGAGTTCCATAGCTTTATGACCCAAAACGTCGATAGTGAAGTCACAATCGCAAAACAAGGCGAGGTGATACGAGTTTAGGTTTATAAGGTTTTAGTAAGCCTGCTTGGTTAATAACCAACTGGCACGGGCAGTTTCATTCTCAATGTAATGTTGCAAGTGTTCATTACGTTGCACAATGAACTGCTCCAGCTCGCGCTTAATTTCGGGTTGTTTTAATTTTAATTCATTAACTCTGGCGGTCAGTCTTTGCGTATCGCGACGGTAGATGTCGATCAGGATTCGTTGCTCCCAAATTAGCTTACGAGCTGAATGAAGAACGGATTCTGCTATCACATCATCCATGTTTTTCTCCAACTCCATACCACTACCGATGTTAAATGAATGACTCTTATAGTCACTCTCTACTAAAATAAAACCATCATCTTTTATGTGTTTAGAGAGGATATCTAAACTTTCAACTCTGTCACCCAAAACATCGGTGCAGGCCGGAAAAACGATAACGTCAAATAGCTCAGTATTGTTGTCCAAAAAGTCAGCCATGTTCTGGCGTAAAAATTCGGTTTGATTTTTAACTCGCTGAGTGGTCGCATCGATTTTTGCCTGCTGAATAAAATCATCAACCACATCAACACCAATACCTTGCCAGCCATAGTGTTTGGCAAGGTTAATCAAGGTCACGCCTTTACCACAGCATAAATCCAATACTCTTTTGCCGAGTTCATCTTTTTGCAGTTCGTCAATAAGCTGCATCATATAGCCAGTGTTACTGCCTAGCTCCGAAAAGTCTTGATACAGGTATGGTAGGAAATCGATCAGTCTGTGACTGCTCAATTCTAAGGATTGTTTTACGGATTCAACTTCTTGAAAATTCATAGCTGACTCCTTTTCTTGGAATAATATGGTACGAACCTAACCTCTTTAACAGGCTCGTACCTTTGTTGTACTATATTTTCAACAAGTTAGCTAGTGTAGCTCACCCACTTTTGGCTATTTAATGCACAAATACTTGATATCTAAATAATCGCTGATACCGTATTTGGAGCCTTCTCGGCCCATTCCTGACTCTTTTACACCGCCAAATGGTGCCATATGGTTGGATATAATCCCTTCATTGAAGCCAATCATGCCTGACTCTATCTGTTCGCTCAGCCGCTTGATACGGTGCCTATCATCGGTATACACATAGGCAGCCAAACCTGCTTTAGTGGCGTTGGCCTGCTCCACTACAGACGCTTCATTACTAAAGGCGATTAATGACAAGACTGGACCAAATATTTCTTCGCAGGCGATATCCATATCGAAGTTTACGCCCGTCAGGATAGTCGGCTCATAGATTTGGTTGTGCTTACCGGATACTTCGCCACCAATAACAACTTTAGCTCCATCATCCTTAGCAGACTGCACAAGGCGTTTTACCTTGTCGATACCAGCCTGGTTAATTAATGGGGTGATAGAGACATCATCTTCCAGCCCGGAACCGGTGCTGAGTGATTCAACTTTTTTGACTAGCTTATCGACCACTTCTTGATAGATATTTTCATGGATAAATATTCGATTAGCGCAAACACACGTTTGCCCAGAGTTGCGAAATTTACTGGCCATAATACCGTCAACCGCATCATCTATATCCGCATCATCAAATACAATGAACGGTGCATTGCCGCCAAGTTCCATAGTGACATGTTGAACATTTTGCGCGGCTTGACTCATCAGAATTTTGCCGACTTTGGTTGAGCCGGTGAAAGAAATTTTGCGGACTTTATCGCTTGAAGTAAAAGCCTCACCTATCAAACTGGCTTTGCTGCTGGGCACTAGATTAATCACACCAGCAGGAATCCCTGCCTGTTGCGCTAATTCTGCCATTGCCAGAGCCGAGAGTGGCGTTTCAGAAGCAGGCTTAATCACTACAGTACAACCAGCTGCCAATGCTGGCGCCACTTTACGGGCAATCATCGCCTGCGGGAAATTCCATGGAGTAATGATGCCCACCACACCCACCGGTTGCTTTATAACGTGAATCTGTTTCTTACCGTCTGGAGAGGGAATGATATCTCCATCAACACGCAGAGCCTCTTCAGCAAACCATTTAATATAATTAGCACCGTATTGAATTTCACCCTTGGCCTCTTGCAGTGGCTTGCCCTGCTCTGTCGTTAATATCTCAGCCAAATCATCAAGGTGATCAATAATCAATTGATACCAGCCCAGGAGTTTATCAGAGCGTTCCTGAGCCGTTGTCTTGCTCCAGGAGTCAAATGCCTGATGCGCTGCATCAATTGCCTGCTCAACTTCTTTTTCGCGACAATCAGAAACTTCAATAATTAGCTCTTGTGCAAAAGGATCATCAACGCGAAAGCGCTCTTCCGTTTTAACCCATTCGCCATTGATAAAGGCACGAGACTTTAATAATGATTCGTTCATAACACTCCAAAAAAAAAAATGGCTCCATATGGAGCCATATTAACGAAGCTTTATGATTAATCAAAGCGGCACTGCGTTACAGCGTGAAGAATTCGAGGTTTAGCCCCTATCGAGCTTAGACCCGAACGATCAATTGCTACATCCGCTCAAGCGTTTCAATGCCTAATAGATTTAACCCCATCTCAAGTTGAGACAGGCAAATCTGACTTAATCGCAATAAACTTGCCTGACGTACCTTGTCGGGCTCATTCATAATATGCTGCTTCTGATAGAAAGAACTGAACTGTTGTGCCAGATTATACAAATGCTCACACAAGTAATGCGGCGCACGCTTATCAACCGTTTTTTCAAGCGCCGCAGGAAAATCAAGCAAACCAAAAGTTAAGTCATATTCGTTTTCATTGGTCGGCAGCAAATCACCGGGTTTGGCCCCTGCGTCTTCTGCTTTGCGCAGAATAGATTTAATACGCGCAACCTGCATCAATAAATAAGGACCGGTTTTACCTTCGAATTCACTGAATTTTTCCAAGTCAAAAATATAATCTTTAATTCGGTAGTTTCTTAAGTCTGCAAATTTCAGCGTCGAAATAGCCACTTTATGCGCAATTTCTTCTTTTTCATCCTCCTCAAATTCTGTGCCGAAGTTACTAGCCGCTAATTTTTTACGCGCTTCTTCTTTGGCCATTTGAATGAGGTCATGCAGTTTCATCACGCCGCCGGAACGAGTCTTAAATGGTTTGCCGTCCTTGCCGTTCACAGTTCCGAAATAAGTATGCTCGTAAGAAGTATTAGCATTCATGCCCATTAAATCTGCAGCGGCGAATACCTGCTTAAAATGCTGTTGCTGGCGACCATCGACCACATACAACACCAAGTTGGCATGATCCTCATAAATACGCTCGTACAGCGTTGCCAGATCGGTTGTACCGTACATGACTGCGCCATCAGACTTGCGCAAAATCAGTGGTGGCATAACCGCTTCGCCTTGCTCGTCTTTAAATGGAACGATTAAAGCACCCTGGTCACGAATCGCTAAACTTTTATTTTCAAGTTCTTGAATCACTTTGGCGATAAATGGATCGGCGTCACTTTCACCTTTCCACAAATCAAAACTCACACCCAGTTCGATATAGTCGCGCTTTAGGGTTGCTACCGAGGCATTAACAAAATGTTTCCATAGAGCACGATAGCCCGCACGACCGTTTTGTAATTCGAGAGTTGCCTGACGTGCTTTTTCAGCGGCAGTTTCAT
Source organism: Kangiella sp. (assembly GCA_048266925.1). GTDB lineage: Bacteria > Pseudomonadota > Gammaproteobacteria > Enterobacterales > Kangiellaceae > Kangiella. The sequence continues at coordinate 196,338 of JBLWYL010000001.1, forward strand.
CGGACTTACACAAACCAGACTCTTGCGGATAGATTTCTTCTAAATCTTGAATGGTAACTGGAGATTCGTCGGGATATGGGCCAGTGAAATCGGTATCAAAATAAACCAGGTCAGGTTGACGCTTTTTCAGGCCTTCGATCAACATGCCCATTTGCGTACCCCAATCGCCCAGGTGAGCGTCGGAAACAACCTGATAACCTTTAAAGCGGAAAATACGCTGTAATGAATCGCCAATGATTGCTGTGCGCAAATGGCCAACGTGCATTGATTTAGCTACGTTTGGGCCACCAAAATCGATCATCACCTTGCAATCAGACTTATCTTCATAACTGCCGAAAGTTTTGTCTGAACCGTAAGCTTCAAGTGTTTTAGCCAAAGACTCTGCATTGACGAAAACGTTAATGAAACCCGGACGAACAACGTCAAGTTTCTCAATCAATGAATTATCGGCTAAAGCTGCAACCACCTTTTCAGCAGTCACAAAAGGATTGCCTGCACCTAACTTTGCGGCGGCCATCGCACCGTTACATTGATAATGACCCAAATCAGGGCGATTCGAGCGTTGCACATCGCCAAGGTTTCGTGGCAATTCAAGGCTCTCAAATGCATCGGCAAAGAGTTGGCTCAGTTGGTGTTCGATAGATACAAGCATATTGATTTCAGATCGTTGAAAAAATTGGCGCTATTATACCTGCTTGAGCAGTGCATGCCACGGATTGAGGTAATTATTGGTGGATTTTCCTTAAATGCTCTATTAACCCATCGCTGGCGGCTTCTATAAGCTCAATCACCTCAACAAAACCCTGTTTACCACCATAATAAGGATCGGGAACTTCTCGCTTAGTCAGATGTGGTGCAAAGTCAGCCAGAAACAGCTTAATCTTGTCGTGATATTCAGGTTCAGGAGCGAGGTCTTTTAAGTTGTAATAATTGGAGTCATCCATTGCCACTAACAGATCGAACTCATGGAAATCCACATCACGAACCTGACGTGAACGAATAAAAGACAGGTCATAACCAACTTGCTTAGCTTCTTGTTGCGCTCTTAAGTCAGGAGACTCACCTACATGATGAGCACTGGTACCTGCCGAGTCGACAAACACCAGGTCACTTAATTCGGTTTGATTTAATTTATGCTTGAAAATGCCTTCGGCGGTTGGCGATCGACAAATATTGCCCAGACATACAAATAATACTGAAAATTTAGCCATAAAAATAATCGTCCCGTCTTAAAGTCTGTGCATGCGATAGAATTGTTCGGCTGCCGCCAGATCTTCCTGAGTATCAACTCCTAACCCAGGCGTTTCGCTGGCCTGTTCAACGTGAATGGCATGGCCATGAGCTAACACACGTAACTGCTCTAAAGATTCCATACGCTCAATCATGGCTGGTGCCATTTTGACATAATCCGCCAAAAAGCCCGCACGGTAAGCATAAATCCCGATATGACGTTGGCAATGCTCAATTTCCTGGACACGCTGCTCTTCAAAAGCACCTCGCTGCCATGGAATCGGCGCACGTGAGAAATACAAGGCTTTGCCCTGCTCGTCTGCGACTACTTTGACTACATTGGAATTGAAAACTTCTTCAGGCTCGGTAATTGGCGTTGACAGGGTCGCCATTGGAAAGGCAGTGTGCTGATTGAGGTTTTCCGCAACCTGGCGGATATTCTCAGGAGATATGAAAGGTTCGTCACCCTGCACATTGACCACAATAGTGTCTGGGCTGAGCATTAGCTTGTCGCAAACCTCCGCCAATCTATCGCTGCCCGAAACATGATCCTCTCGGGTCATACAGACATCGCCATCAAATAACTTTACAGCCTTTTCAACACGCACATCATCAGTGGCAACCACAACCTGTTTCGGATCGGCCATCAATGCCCTTTCGTAAACATGCTGAATCATGGGCTTACCACCGATCATTGCCAATGGTTTACCCGGTAGTCGTGTCGAGGCATAACGCGCCGGAATAACTACGATGAAATTCTTAAAGTGCATCGAGTTCCTCGCTTGAGACTTTACGCGCTTCGTCTTCCAGCATCACAGGAATATCATCTCGTATCGGATACGCCAATTTATCAAAGCGACAAATCAGCTCTTCACTATCTTTGTTATAGACCAGGTCGCCCTTGCATATCGGGCACACCAGAACTTCTAAAAGTTTATGATTCATGCGTTATAGCCTTAATCTGTTCCATTAACGACTCTAAAAACTGTTTTGACAGTTTAGCGCTAACGGGTAAAAAATAAAAACGCTCATCCGCAAAAGACAGGCATTTAACTGCATCTTTTTCCGTCATCACAATATTGTTTTGCAATGACTCAAAATCCTGTTTTGAAAATTGGTAATGATCGGGAAAAGATTGGTACTCGAACTTATAGCCTAAGCCTTCAAGCGTCTTATAAAAACGTTCAGGGTTGCCAATGGCCGCCACTGCTGTAAAAGGTTCTTTAAATTCACTACTATGCCCATTCACGGCTTGGATGGGCTCGGCTTCAAGCACCATGTCTTTACCATTAACAACAATATGATCAGCTCGCTTAAGTCGCGATTTAGGCTCGCGTAATGGCCCAAAAGGCATTAACCAACCATTGCCTAACTGCCTGTTGCCATCGACCACCACAATCTCAATGTCACGTTGCAAGGCGTAATGCTGAAGACCATCGTCACAAATAATGATATTACAGCCATGAGTTTCAAGTTCTTTTGCGCCCCGCGCTCTGACGGGATCAACTACAACGGGAACTTCAGTTCTACGGCGAATTAGAAAAGGTTCATCGCCTGACTCCGAAGCTGGTGTCGATTCGGTCACCGTTAAAGGGTAATGCTCAGATCTGCCACCATAACCGCGACTGATAAGCCCCGGCTTGTAGCCCTGACTTTTAAGCAGCTCGATAAGGTAAATGGCTAATGGGGTTTTGCCAGTGCCACCGACAGTGATATTACCGATGACAATGACTGGGGTCTTGAGCTTAGTAGAACGGAAAACACCAATACGATAAAAAGATCGGCGCAACCAGACGATTAAGCGTAATAATAAATGAGAGGGCCAGAATAACCAAAGCCACCAGACAGTTTTGCGGTACCACAATGACTCAAAAAACTGTTGGCTTTTGGAAATGGCCATGCCCTATCCTGCTGGTTCGTTGTTTACGGATTAGTTGTCCGCTACTTATTCGCTGAATTGCATCTGATACAGTCGAGTGTACTCACCATTTTTATCAAGCAATTCCTGGTGACTTCCTGATTCGATAATGATGCCGTTTTTCAGCACTAAAATTCGATCGGCACTTTCGATGGTTGATAATCGGTGTGCTACTACGACCGTAGTGCGATCTTTCATCAGCTCTTCAAGCGCTTGTTGAATGTATCGCTCAGATTCAGTATCCAGTGCCGAAGTCGCCTCGTCGAGAATTAGAATCGGCGCATCTTTCAGCATGGCTCTGGCAATCGCAATCCGCTGACGCTGACCGCCGGAAAGCATAACACCATTATCGCCAACCACCGTATCCAAACCTTCCGGCAATTTCTCGATAAACTCCCAGGCATGAGCATTCTTAGCTGCCTTAATAATGTCTTCATCAGACACTTCATCCATACGCCCATACGCAATGTTATGACGAATAGTATCGTTAAATAAAACCACGCTCTGCGACACGATGGCGATTTGCTTGCGCAGCGAATCCAGCGTTAATTCCTTAACCGGAATCCCATCAATTAATAACTCGCCATCATCAATGTTATAAAGACGTTGCAGCAAGCTGGCGATGGTACTTTTACCACTACCAGACTTACCCACTAATGCGATGGACTGTCCAGCCGGTACATTGAACGAAATATTATTGAGAACAGGCTCGTTGGGTTTATAACCAAAAGTCACCTCTTTAAACTCAATAGAACCGTCTGCTTTGTCAATAACTTTTGTGCCTTCGTCCGGCTCATTCGGCAGGTCTAAAATATCGAACACACTTTGCGCACCGGCGATACCACGTTGCAAGTGTGTATTAACATTACTGACTTCTTTTAATGGACGCAGAATCATCGCCATCAAAGTAATAAAGGAAATTAGTTCACCTTCTGAAATACGATCATTGAGCATTTCAAGACTACCGAAATACATAATGGCGGCAAAACCAACTCCGGCAATCACCTGAATAACGGGCGAAGCAATACCCTTGGTCGCAATCAGCTTCATGTCCTGCTGACGATTGCGATTGGCCTGCTTATTAAAGTTTTTAATTTCGCGTTCAGTACCACCAAAAATCTTAATGACCTGATTCGCTTTAATGGACTCTTCGGCAGCGCGAGTCACATCACCCACAACGTTCTGAATGCTGCTACTGACTTTTTTCAAGCGACGAGCGCTGACTTTAATCACCCAGCCAACGATTGGTACAAGAATGAAAAGAAACAACGTCAGACGCCAACTGGTCAAGGACATAAATATAATAATAAACAGAATAGTGCCGCCAGCACGTAGTGCCGAAGTAATGGCATCAGAACTGGCAACGGCAACCTGCTCGGTATTAAAGGTCAGGGTCGATAAAAGATTACCCGGGGCACGCTTAGAAAAGAACTCAGTTGGTTGGCGAACAAAGTGCTCATAAAGCTGTTCGCGCAGGGTCTGCACCACTTTGCGGCCAACCCAGCCCATGCAATACACGGAGATAAAGTTAAAAACTCCGCGCAGCACAATCGCGCCCATAATAAATAACGGTGTTTTAACCAGTAGAAAATGGCTATCTTTTGCCCTGATACCATCATCAATCAGGTATTTAATCGAGTTAACAAAATAAGTTTCTACCAGTGCAAAGAGGATGTTCGCGACTACACCAACGATAAATACCGTTTTGTATTTCTTGGTGAAGCCCAACAGGCGTTTGTAGATTTCCCAGCCTGTGTAGTTTTTTGGTTCAGTCATGAGTCGACTAGTCTTGAGTATCCGATTTAGGTTGTTGCGTAGCCAGTGTCAGGTTATTAAAACCTACTTGCCCTGCTGCGTCCATAACGCTAATCACCGCTTGATAAGGCGCCTGAGCGTCTGCGTTAATGACCAGCGGCGTTGCAGGATCATTGGCTACCTGCGTAATGGCGTCCTTTATAGTCTCTAGTTGGCGATTAATCAAGCCCTCGCCATTAACAAACACCTCGCCATCCTTATTGATACTGATTTCGATGACCTCAGGGAGCTTTTCCGCAATTTCGCCATTCGCTTCCGGTAACTCCAGGTTGATCTTGCTTTCTTTCTTAAAACTGGTCGACACCATAAAGAAAATCAGCAACAAAAACACCACATCGATCAGTGGTGTTAGATTCAGCTGCAACTCTTCTTTTTTCTTGTTTTGCCACATATTCGTTACAAGGCCTGCTCGTTAGTCGGCTTAGTTACCGGTGAAAATTTCACGTTCGCCATGCAGCACATCCACCATCTTCAAGGCTTCCTGCTCCATCTCACTAACCAGCTCTTCGACGCGGCGGCTAAAATGACGGTGCATGACCAGAGTCGGAATCGCCACAGCCATGCCTGCTGCAGTCGTAATCAAAGCTTCCGAGATACCACCAGCCAAAGCATCAGCATTACCCACGCCCTGCAAGCGAATCACCGTAAACACCCGAATCATACCGATAACAGTACCCAAAAGACCTAATAGAGGAGTCACCAAAGCAATCGAGCCCAATGTATTCAAAAAGCGCTCCAGACGAACCACAACTGCACGCCCCGCTTCGTTAATACTGGCTTTCATCGCCGCACGACCATGTTGATGGTTTAACAGACCTGCTGTCAAAACTTCACCTAACGCTGAGCTATTCTTCAGATCACGCATCTTGGTCTTGTCGAACTGACCATTCTTAATCCATGTCCAAACCTGAGCAACCAGATGCTTCGGCAAAATACGGTTACGTTGCAGGCTCCAGAAGCGCTCAACGATAATACCCATAGCAATTAAGGAACACAGCGTAATTGGAACCATCGTCCAACCACCTGTTTTAAGCAGATCAAACAACATGCCGCTTGAGGTAGCAAATAAAGGCATATCTCCCCTCGTCATTGAAAAAGTCTGATAAATCACCGGCTTATCATCATATTATTGCCAGCTTATAGTTTACTTCGGCCAACAGGCCTAATTGATTGAAAAACAAACAATTCTAAAATTAGGAACCGAACCATTTTGCAGTAGACGCCCAGTAAGAGCAAGAGCTAATTAAGTGCAACTGTGACGTGGTTAAGGGGAATAAAGAAGGTGCGTATTTCCGGTAGGGTGCGTCGTGACGCACCATAAAACCTTATGGTACCCACACGGTGCGTCTCGACGCACCCTACAAAAGACTTGTTATTGTGCATGATGGTTGCCGGTCTGGACTGCGACCGAAGAAGACACCAACTCAAAGGTTTGTCATCTGACCCACATGGATGTGGGGAATGCAAAGGCAATTCCTGGAGAATTGCCTGCCTAACGAAAATCAGAATCTGCACTTGTTGTTTTGTATCCTCGAACAGCGTAAACGTGTTAGAGGATCGCTACCTAAGCATTACTTTGGAAATCCAATATCATTACTCAATATAAGAGAGATAGGCTTTTCATTTCCTAAAGTGACGTTGATAAATAGCAGTCCCCTGCTGTTCGAGTATAAATAACTACTGATTACAGTCTTTACTTCTACATCCGTATACTGAGCCTCAATGAGAAAGACATCATCCAAACCAAGAACTTCTTTAGATTCACTAACAACCCGATACTCAATATCGCCTTGAACCCATGACTGACCTAACATTATGGGCTCTTTAGGAACAGCAAACCATACTTTGGAAGTTTTGAAGCAATGAACATTACTATCTGGCTCACAAACCTCCATGTCAGTTCCATAAGGCAATTCACTAACTACCTTTCTATCAATATCTAAAACGACTAAATCATTGTGTTTATCTAATAAATAGGAATATGAGTAAACTTGTTTAGAGTATGCTGTTTGTATAAAAATCATCAAGAAGAGAAATAAAGTTGTATGCATCATCGCTTATTTTCCATAACACGTATAGTTTCCGCTAAAAATTAATACTCTTATAGCCCAAAACAAGAGACATCAACAAGCCTAAATGTTTTAAGAATTAATGGGGTCAGAGTACATTTTTCATTTTCTCTAGTCCAGCCTTTATCAAACCTCACAAGCTTCTTTCCTCCATACCCTCTGCTCCTCCCTCCAACGTTTTATGCTTCCGTCATAAGGATTGATGGTGATTTGGCCGGCGCAGCCTGAGTGTTCGGCTTTGATGTTGAATTCCTGATAGCGTTTATAGATGCTTGGGTGTGGGATGGGATAGCGACTGTAGAGTTCGCTGGTGTATATGACGACATCAGGATCGACGCGTTTGATGAAAGGATAGCTTGAGGAAGTCTTACTTCCATGGTGTGGGGCTATCAAAATGTCAGCTTTGAGCTTTTCAAAATCTTCGCTACCGGCCAGCAGGTACTCTGCGTCTTTTTCGATATCACCTGGAATCAGTAAGCTAAAATCAATGATGGTTATTTGTACCACGCAGGATTGATTGTTGGGTTTGTCGGATACCGCGTTTTGTTCGCCATATAAGAACTCTAGTGTTGCATCTTCAAGCTCAATGACCTGCCCTACTTCACATGGCTGACTAGGTTTATCGTACCAGGAGTCGGCGATAATTTGGTCTACTGGAAAGTTTTCGAGAAGTTGGGTAGCGCCACCTGCATGATCATTATCCTTGTGGCTGAGTATTAATGTGTCGATTTTTGAAATACCAAGTGCTCTAAGACTTGGAATGATGTAACTCTCTACTGCGCTGGAGCCTGGACTGGCGTAGCCGGTGTCGTAAAGTATGGCGTGACGGTTGTTGTGCAAAAGTATGGCTAAGCCATGCCCCACATCGAAAACTTCGATTGACCATTTAGCTTCTGATAATTCCCTGTCGAGTTTTTGTCCCATCAGCATAATTGCGCTGATTACCAATGTAGAAACTACCAAGGGTCTTTTGATACTTGAGAGTGGTAGCCAGCAAATCATTAAAGCCATGAATAGCAGAATGCCAATAAAAGTTGGAAGAGTTGTGTTAATGACAAACAAGGAAGAACTTCCGATAAGGTCGCTGTTCAAAAGTTCTTCACTGAATTTGAAAAATACACTGACTAATGCATCGAGCTGCTGCAACTGCCAATCGATTCCAATGAGACTCAACAAGAAGCTTAGAAATATTGCAGGCAATAACAGGATACTGAATAACGGAATCATGAGGATATTGACCATCATGCCAAGCAGGCTGGCCTGTTGCAATTAATGGGGTCAGAGTCTGACGGATCCCCACGAATTTCTTAAAGCTCATAGTACAGCTTTTCCTTCACTAAAGAAATTGCTTGTAACCAAGCTTTATTCGAGCATCTGAGCCCAATATCCTTAATGATTTGTAGAGCCAGATATTGGAACGACAGGACTCTGCGATCCTTTACCGTGTTTGCCTGGTAGCGGTAATGGAGCTTCAGGTTTTCTGCCTGATAGCCCAGGATTAAAGTGATGTATGCCGCCAGCATACCAATCAGCAATAAGTTTGTTAATCGCCGTTGATGCCTCGTTAAACTATATCGCATGCTCAAGCCAAACTGATGAGACTTAATGTCTCTAAAGCTCTCTTCGATCTGCATACGAGTTTTGTAGATATTAATAACCTCTTTCGCTTTGGCTATGTGCTCCGGTAAGTTAGTCACGATCATCCACGGCTGTGATTCTCTTAATGCATTCTTGCGACTGTGCTTAAAATTAATGGGGTCAGAGTACAAGAATTAATGGGGTCAGAGTAATGGGGTCAGAGTCTGAACAATCCCCGCATAAATAATAGTGCGAAGTTCGAATGCTATCAGTAGGATATTAATAATAAAGTTGGAGAGGGAATGAAAAAGTTTAATATATCAATCGTTGTTGTGGGATTATTAACAATACTTTTATGGAAGCCAATATTGAATTAATGGGGTCAGAGTACATTTTTCATTATCGCCAGTCCAGCCTTCATCAAACCTCACAAGCCTCTTTCCTCCAAACCCTCCGCACTTCTCTCCAGCGTTTTATGATTCTTTCATAAGGGTTGATGGTAATTTGCCCGGCGCAGCCTGAGTGTTCGGCTTTGATGTTGAATTCCTGATAGCGTTTATAGACACTGGGATGCGGGATCGGATAGCGGCTGTGGAGTTCGCTGGTGTAGATGACGAGGTCGGGATCCACGCGTTTGATGAAGGGATAGCTTGAGGAGGTTTTGCTGCCATGATGTGGGGCGATCAATATGTCGGCTTTGAGTTTTTCATAGTCTTCGCTACTGGCTAGCAGGTATTCTGCGTCTTTTTCGATGTCGCCGGGTATTAAGATACTAAAGTCTTCGATGGTAATTTTTACCACGCAGGATTGGTTATTCGGTTTGTCGGAGATGGCGTTTTGTTCGCCATAGAAGAATTCCAATCTTGCGCCTTCTAACTCCATCCTCTGCCCTATTTCGCATGGCTGACTGGGTTTGTCGTACCAGGAGTCGGCTATGATCTGATTAACGGGAAAGTTATCGAGCAGTTCATAAACACCGCCAGCATGATCGTTGTCTTTATGGCTTAATATCAGGGTATCAATCTTATTGATGCCTAATGTTCTGAGGCTGGGAATGATGTAACTGGATACAGCGCTTGAGCCGGAGCTGGCATATCCTGTGTCGTATAAAATGGCGTGATTATTATTGTGTAATAAAACGGCTAGTCCATGCCCCACATCGAAAACTTCGATTGACCATTTAGCTTCAGAGAGTTGCCTATCCAGTTTTTGCCCCATCAGCATGATTGCGGTGATTACCAATGTAGAAACTACCAAGGGTCTTTTGATACTTGAGAGTGGTAGCCAGCAAATCATTAAGACCATGAATAGCAGAATGCCAATAAAAGCTGGAAGCGTTACGTTAATGACAAATAGGGATGAGTTTTCGATAAAGCTGCTGTGTAAAAGTTGTTCGCTGTATTGAAAGAAATAACCCACTAAGCTATCGAGCTGCTGCAATGGCCAAGTCACTCCCAATAGACTGAATATGAAACTTAGAAATATGGCTGGTAGTAACACGATACTAAACAGCGGGATCATGATGATATTGACCAGCATTCCAAGGAAACTGGCTTGTTGAAAATAAAGTAATGAGGGAATGGCCAGGGTTAAGGTGATGGCAACTTGCAGCTTTAACAAACTCTTTAATTTGTGTTTCCAGTTATGAGTCTGTTGAGTTCTTCCCATCAACATTAAGCTTATGACCACTACCGCTATAAAAGTCATCCAGAAGCTGGCGGATAGAACGCTGAGTGGGAATATCAGCAGTACCAATAACAGTGACCAGATTAATCCATCGTAAAGTGCAGAACGTCTTTGTAACAGAAAAGCTAAAGAAACTGAGCACCACATTAATAAAGCACGCACTGTTGGAATGGAAAAATCTGCCATGGAGCTATAGAGAAGAGCAATGATGCAGCTGCCAACGAGGCCGAAATGAAACGGCGGCCACCTTCTGCCAATCGATAAGCCTGACGCCTTGCCCCACAGAAAACTGATCAACCAGTAGCTAACGCCAGCAATGATTGAGATGTGCAGACCAGAAATAGCGATCAGGTGACTCAGGCCGAGCTTTTGCAGGACTTCTCTTTGCTGATGAGTGATGGATGATTTTTCACCAATCAGCAAGGCCTGAAAGATACCCGCATTGCTTAATGCGGCTAATCGGTCATGCGTATATTGGCGGAATTGATGTATTGGATTGCTGGTATTGGACTTTAGTTCAAGCCAGTCTGTGCGCATGTAGCCACGCGCATCAACCCCATTTTCGAAATAGAATCGTTCGAGGTCAAAGCCAGCCATATTGACCGGGCCATGGATGGGTTTGAGCTTGATTTGCATTTGCCATAGCTGACCTAATCTGAAAGGACATTCAGATTGATAGAACTTTAATCGAATCAGCTTGCCTAACAAAAGGCTATCGTCGGCTCGCTGAATACGAGCCCTAAACTGGCAGTACTCAGGATAAATAGCTGGTAATTCAACAACCTCGGCATCTATAATGTGCGCCTGATTGTTTAAGGGCTCCGGTATTTGGCGCTGTAACTGCCAATAAGCGTTGCTGCAAGTCCATACAATTCCAAGGCACAGGCCTCCAAGGACTAAAAACTTTGTTTTAAATGCTTTGGGATGCTTTGTTAGGATGGTTATAGTAGTTGAGGAAATACCGATAACTGCCAGCACCAATAAAAGCGTTGATAAAATGATAACGTCAAACGACAAACTTGGAATGAACAGTATAGAGCAACAACCTGCCAAAAATGCCAGTGTCCATACAAACATAATGGATAGTCCTTATCCTGATTGTTTTACAGTGTTAAGTGATTTTTAATGCCCCGCAAAATTTTTAAAAAATATTTGCCTGATCATAAAAAGATTAAGGAAAACCGTTACATGAAGGTTTTCGGTGATTTTATTCATGATCCGGGTTTATGGCACCTCAACCGCTACAGTGCGTCCGGGGCTTTTGCTGTGGGCTTATTTAGTGGCTTCCTGCCCATTCCTTTCCAGATGGTTATTGCTGCAGCATTGGCTATTTACTTTAGAGTAAACTTGCCAATTTCCGTTGTGCTCTGCTGGATCACCAATCCAGTCACGATTGTGCCGATGTTCTATTTCGCCTATAAAGTTGGCGCCTGGATTCTCGGCGTTCCACCCAGTGACTTCACATTTGAACTAAGCTTTGAATGGCTCAGGTCTGAGCTAATTCATATCTGGAAACCATTCCTGCTGGGTTGCCTTATCTGTGGCGGCACCTTGTCATTTATTGGTTACCACACGATCAATCTATTATGGCGTCTTCATGTGGTGCGCGCATGGCGAGCGCGTCAGGCCCGCTGGAAAGAAAAGTTGCTTCATACCCTGCACCTTGATCAGCTCGGCAAAAAAGATGATGCCGATGAAGACAACAATACTTCTGACTCAGCTGAAGAAACCTATCGCGAGAAGCGTAACGACCATCACAACGACTGAGCGGGATTATGCCAAACTTGGCTGATTGACGTTGTACGAGATTGGCTACGGTTGTATTGAGAAATGTCCGAGAGTTTTTAAATGTAGATAAGTGATGTCATTAATTTATGCCTGCTTGTTATTAAATCGAGTATTGTCATTCACCACAGGCACTTCCTACGGTCGCCCGCGAAGTCGGGAATCCATATTTTTTAGAAAGAATAGACTCCCGCCTTCGCGGGAGTGACAAGAATTAGAGTAATCCGTTATCTTTTAAACCTCGCAGATTCCTGGAGGTACATCCTTCGGTCGTCTGACTTTCGTCAGAATGACAAGGTTTCGGGAGATACTGCTTTTGTAGAAGATGTCAGAAACGATGCACAAAAAAGCCGCTAATGGTGATAACTACAGCGGCTTTTTCTTACCAATTATTACTTACTCGATTACCGTTAGATGACCGTCTTCTAATTTCAGTTGGCGTTGCATTTTTGATGCTAATTCAAGATCGTGAGTTACGGTGATAAAAGTGGTGCCCATTTCCTGATTAATTTCACACATCAAGTCATAAACTCTTAATGCCGTCGCGTGATCCAGGTTGCCGGTTGGCTCATCCGCTAGCACGCAAACAGGGTCATTAGCCAAAGCGCGGGCAAAGGCAATCCGCTGACGTTCGCCGCCGGATAACTCTGAAGGTTTATGAGTTCCGCGGTTGGTAAGTCCAACCCGTTCAATTAAGGAGCCAGCTTTACGATAGGCCTGGTCACGAGGAGTTCCTCTAATGATCAGTGGCATGGCTACATTTTCAAGCGCCGTAAATTCCGGTAGTAAATGATGGAATTGATAAACAAATCCAATGTGCATATTTCGGAATTCACCCTGCGCTTTGGGTTTAAGTTTATGCACATCCTGAGCGTTAATCAGAACCTTGCCCTCAGTTGGTGAATCCAAAGCTCCGATTAAATGCAGTAGCGTGCTTTTTCCTGAGCCGGATGCGCCTACAATGGCTAGCTGCTCGCCTCGCTCAACCGTTAGGTTAAGAGATTCTAAAACAGTAACCTTACTGGCTCCATCTTCATAAATACGGCTCAGATTCGTTACTTCTATCAAATGATCATTATTCATAACGAAGAGCCTCCGCTGGTTGAGTTTTGGATGCTTTCCACGAAGGATACAAGGTCGCTAAGACACTGATGGCAAATGCTGATAAACCAATTTTGATGACATCATCAACAATCAGTTCAGTAGGCAGGAAGTTCACGAAATAAACATCTTGCGGGAATACACTGACACCAAATACAGTTTCTACCCAGTTAACAATATCGGGTAAGTTCAATGCCAATAAAACGCCAAGAATCACCCCTGCCAGAGTACCGATTAAGCCATTAATAATACCGCTGGTCATGAAAATCCGAAGGATTGATCCAGGACTTGCACCCAGGGTTCTTAAGATAGCAATATCGGCCTGCTTTTCGGTCACCAGCATGACTAATGAAGTGACAATATTAAATGCAGCCACGGCGATGATGAAGGTCAGAAGAATAAACATAATCTTCTTTTCCATATCAATCGCGTTAAATAGAGTTTGATGTTGACGCGTCCAATCGGTGACAAAGTATTGGTGATTCAGCAATTCACTAACCTGATAATTAATGTCATACACATTCATGACATTACTGGTTTTCAATTGAAGCGCTGAGACCCCTTCCTGGCGTAATAATTGTGCGGCATCATCCATGTGAATAAAGGCTAGGCTCTTATCAGCCTCCGAACGCGTTTCGAAAATACCCGTTACGGTGAAACGCTTGGTGCGCATACTAATTCCAGCCAGCGAAATTCTGGTCTCACTAAGAATCAACAAGGAAACTTTGTCGCCTATATTAAGACCTAAACCTCGAGCAATCGATGCACCGAGAACAATATTGTATTCACCAGCTTTAAGCTCATCGAAGGAACCGCTGTACATGTTATCTTTAACAATGGACACTTCGCTGACTTTATGGGGAAGAACGCCCTGCACCATGCCAAAACGCTCGCGTCCCTGAAAACGGAACATGGTTTCAGACTGCACATAAGGAGAAGCACCGATGACTTCCGGGTGTTGTTTGACCTTTTTCTCCAAAGCTTGCCAATCTGTTATCGGGCCACCAAGCTCCTGAACCAGGACATGTGGCGCCATTCCTAAGATCCGGTCTCTAAGCTCGCGCTCAAAGCCGTTCATCACGGACATTACCGTGATCAGCACCATGACCCCAAGGGCGATTCCAATCATGGATATTAACGATATAAAAGAAATGAAGTGGTTACGGCGCTTAGCTCTAGTATAGCGCAACCCTACAAATAACGAGAATGGCAGTCGCATCAGCTTATCTGGTAAAACAAAGTTGGCGTCATATTGAATGGTTCACAATTTGGAGTCAAGTTATCGGTTAAAATTATTAGCAATGTTACCTAATTTTTTGATATTCTAGAGAAAATAACGATTAAAGGGGTCGTAAGATGAAAGCATTAAAAGGATTAGCGATAAGCTTATCTGTGGTTTTAGCTACTTTTGTTGGGACAGTTCAAGCTGACGAAGTTAGAGTTCCTGTTTCCGAGCAAGGCAGCGCTGCTATAGAAACGCCGAAAAGTGGCATTACTCAAACAAGCGTTGAGAAAAAGTTTGGATCGCCACAAGCTGTTCACGGTCCAGTAGGCGACCCACCAATCACTAAATGGGTTTACTCTGGTTTCACCGTTTATTTTGAATATGACCGTGTTATCCACACAGTCATTCATCATCAGTAAGAATTAGGTAAGGTGTCAGTCGATTCGACTCCTGCTAAGTTAGCCTGTTAAGTCAGACAGTAAAAAAGCCACTCGATTGAGTGGCTTTTTTGTTTTCATTGATGGTTACGCTCAAGAAGCTAACCAACCCTATAGGCTTGGAACCGGTTGTAACAGAGACTAGCTACTTCAGCTGCGCCAAGACGTAAGGTGCGACGACTACTGACCAGAACTCTGTTTCTGGTTGGCAGTTTTCTTTAACAAATTCCACTGGCATGCGTTGGATTTTTTCCGAATCGATTAATGGTTTAATGGCTTCTGCGTTGTCCAGTGACAGGTCTGCTGCGCAATTGATCAGATCAACCCCTTGATCTATTAGCAGCAAGTTACCTTTGGCGAAGAAGCGTTCGATTTCTTGCCAGGCAACAATGGCGGTTTCGCCATTCAATTTCATAATCAGCTCTTCTTTAGGTGTTAACTGAGTAAAGCTGTCGGTTTTCTGTTCGGTTGGATTCTCTTTATTTATAGTGTCTTTAGTCATATCGTTTTCAATGTTAATCGTTAAGCCAATAAATTATCTTTCAGTTCTAACCACTGATCACTCCCCTGCACTCGTGTCAGGGAATAGTTCAGTGATTTCCCTTTCATTTTCAGTAAGCGCTGAGCTGATTTAGGATCGCAGTCAAAATCAAATTGTTCAACCAGCTCCTGGCCTTCTTTGGGATGATTACACACTAGAACCATATCGCAGCCTGCCTGAATTGCCGCTTCAGCACGTTCATAGTATCCACCGACCACTTCGGCGCCTTTCATGCTCAGATCGTCGCTAAATATGACGCCATCAAAGTCTAATTGGCCGCGAAGAATATCTTGTAGCCATACAGTGGAAAAGCCTGCGGGCTGTTTATCAAAAGAAGGATAAATGACATGGGCTGGCATTACAGCTTGATAGTCTTGAGCTAACTCGGCAAAGACACGCATGTCTTCACTGATAATTTGTTCACGAGGACGTTCGTCCACGGGTATATCAATGTGTGAGTCTGCTTCGACAGAGCCATGCCCCGGAAAATGCTTGGCCGTGGCTGCCATGCCGTAATCATTCATACCGCGAATAAATTCACGGCCTAATTCAATCACTTCGTCCACCTTGCCCGAGAAAGCACGGTCACCAATCACCTGACTGATGTTTTTGTTCAAATCAAGCACCGGCGCAAAGCTAAAGTCGATACCAACTGCCTGCACCTCAATCGCTATCATGGCACCCCACTGGTAAGCTTTTCGCTTAGCCAGTTGGTGGTCAGAATTTTCAAGTAATATAGTTCCCATTGCAGGGACTGCGGTAAAGCCTTCTCGAAAACGCTGCACCCGCCCTCCTTCGTGATCCACTGCAATTAAGATGTCTCTTGCTGCTGTTTCTCGGATCGACTGACACAGCTCCGCAACCTGTTGCGGCGACTGATAGTTACGACTAAATAGAATGATGCCGCCTAATAGTGGATTCTGTAGTAAATCCCGCTCACGGGCATTCACTTCCAATCCTTCTATATCAAGCATCAAAGGGCCAATACTCATTAATTCGGGCTCCAATACAGGTTATTACAATCAATTGTGTGCAATGGTAACCGATAACAGGCTTTAAGATAACTGCTTGCTTCTAAAATTAGCAAAAACCGATATAATGTTTGGTTGGTAGGAGTCATCGAGCAAGTCTTTACGGGCTAAGCTCAACAACATAATAAAGATATCAAACATTTACACTTTGGAGTTAAAGGTATAGTTTATGATGAAAATTAAGAATGCCGTCAGTAGTGCCATTTTATTTGGTGCACTGCTTGGTTTGTCGGCTTGTAGCGATGAGAGCGCTGACAAGCAACAGATCAATGAAACACAGCAAACTGAAGCTCAGGTAACAGTTGCTGATGCCGAAAAGTTCGTAGCAGATGCTGAAAAGCGTCTATCTGAAATCTCTGAGTATGGCGCAAGAGTGGCATGGGTCAATGCTAACTTTGTGACACATGATACAACTCAGTTGAATGCTAAAGTTGGTGAAGAATACACCAAGCTTGGTGTTGAATTAGCCAATGGCGCCAAGAAATTCAACGATCTTGAGCTACCTTATGACTTAAACCGTAAGCTTGAAATGATCAAGTTAGGTTTAACTCTTCCTGCTCCTTCTGATGCAGAGAAAACCAAGAAGTTGGCTGAAATCACTTCCGAGCTGGACAGTATTTACGCTAAAGGTGAAAGCCCTGATGGTCGTAGCTTGGGCGAATTAAGCGAAGTGCTGCGCACTTCACGCGATCCTCAAGAGCAGTTTGAAGCCTGGCTAGGCTGGCGTACGGTATCTCCGAAAATGCGCCCTCTTTATGAAGAGATGGTTCAAATTGCAAACGAAGGTTCACAAGAACTGGGCTATAAAGACACCGGTGCTATGTGGCGTTCAAAATACGACATGCCTGCCGATGATTTTGCCAAAGAAATGGATCGTCTATGGGGCCAGGTTGAACCGCTTTATGAAGCCCTCCACTGCCACGTTCGCGCTGAGCTTAACGAAGAGTATGGTGATGAGGTGGTTGCATTAGACCAACCCATCCCAGCTCACTTACTGGGCAATATGTGGGCTCAACAATGGGGCAACATCTACGACCTGGTTGCTCCTGAAGGTGCCGCTAAAGGCGTAGACCTGGATCCGATTCTACGTAACCACTACGGTGTTGACCACGAAGTCGTAACCTACAATGAGAAAGAGAAAGCGGTTAAAAAGATGGTCAAGACTGCTGAAAACTTCTTCTCTTCGTTAGGTTTTGCACCACTGCCCGACACTTTCTGGGAGCGCTCATTATTTGTTAAGCCTCGTGACCGTGATGTACAGTGTCATGCGAGTGCCTGGAATCTAGATAACCAGGAAGATATCCGCATCAAAATGTGTACCGAAATCAACGCTGAAGACTTCCAGACCGTCCACCATGAGCTAGGCCACAACTACTATCAGCGCGCTTATAAAGATCAACCGATTCTTTATAAAGGCAGTGCCAATGATGGTTTCCATGAAGCCATTGGTGACACCGTTGCCCTTTCCATCACACCTGCTTACTTAAAGCAAATTGGGTTGATTGAACAAGAGCCAGATGCCGATGCTGATATCGCATTGTTAATGCGCTCTGCAATGGATAAAGTTGCTTTCTTACCTTTCGGATTAATGGTTGATAAATGGCGCTGGCAGGTATTCAGCGGTGAAGTTACTGCTGATGAATACAATCAGGGCTGGTGGAATCTGCGTACTCAATATCAAGGTATCGCTCCTGCGGTAGAGCGCACCGAAGCTGACTTTGATCCTGGTGCTAAGTACCACATCCCGGGCAATACACCTTACTCGCGTTATTTCCTTGCGCACATCCTTCAGTTCCAGTTCTTCCGCGACATGTGTGAGATGGCTGGCAATGAAGGTCCGCTTCACCGTTGTTCTTTCTACGGCAACAAAGAGGTGGGTGCTAAGTTGAATGCAATGTTGGAAATGGGTGCAAGCCGTCCATGGCAGGATGCTTTGGAAGCTATGACAGGCCAGCGTGAAATGGATGCAACAGCGGTACTTGAGTATTATGCTCCGTTGAAAACCTGGTTAGATGAGCAAAACAAAGACCGTAACTGTGGCTGGTAATTACTGCCTCTGTTACAAGAAAAGGCGCCTTCGGGCGCCTTTTTTGATCTTCTCATAATACCAAGGACAATTGATCTACTCATAATCCAGTGGGATTTAGTAGGCTTCGCTCATCACCAGCCTACGGAATCTAACTGAATAAGCTCATAGGATGGGTTAACTCTTTGAGCGTAACCCATCGTCAGACTTATAAGGTATTGTTCTATGGCAATTTATCAAGTATTAAGAGACTTTCTTTACTTTAACAACTATACGAGCTAGTTTGGTTTTTGCCTTGTTCTTTTGATTTATACAGAGCTTTATCCGCTTCGGCCAACAAGTCTGACTCAAGAATTGAACGCCGATCCAAACAGGAAATACCGATGCTGATAGTTACTGAGTGTTCGGTGTCATCTGGAGCAATAAAAATTTCGTTGGCAACCTGATGCCTGAAACGCTCCATAGCATTTTTACCCGAATTAAGATCGGTTTCAGGCAGTAAAACCGCAAATTCTTCCCCGCCAATTCGAGCGTAAAAGTCGATATCTCGACAGCTTTCTCGCATGATTTGGGCAAGTTTTTTTAAAACACAATCACCAAAGTCATGACCGTAAGTATCATTAATAACTTTAAAATCATCGATGTCCCAGATAATGACACAATAGTTGTGACCCAGCCTAATCGAACGGTGATGCTCCTTAGTCAAGGCTGGCATAAAAGCACGTCTATTGGGTAACCCGGTTAGAACATCATGCTCGGCGGCCTGCTTCCAACGTGCTTTCGACTCTTTGGCAAGACGCATCTGATATTGTTGTAACGCCAGGCCAAACACCGTGATGGCACATGCATAAGTAAAAGCCATAAGCTGAAAAGCTGTGGTCTGATCCGTACGAGCAACAAATGGCCCTAAGTCAAAGTGCGTGGCAGTAATTAAACTAATAAAAGTTAAAGTGCTAATGGTCGCCACGGTAAAGAGCCTGAGCTCTAAACTCATAATTACTAGCACGGGTAAAATTAAATAAATAATAGCTGGATAACGAGTAACACCGAGTAGAACTATCACTAAAATGAGCAAAATAGCAGCACACAAATTCAGAGAAGGTTTTTTTAGTAATACGGGGTCCAGCTTCAGGCTGTTATAGACTTGGTACACTAGTAGTATGCCAAGAGAATCTGCTAACAGCAGGTTGATAAAAAACTGTTCGAGCTGATGGGCTAAAAGATAACCACCCTGCCAAAGATTTATGGTGATAACACTGACAGTAATAACTGGCGGGATGACACACACCCACCATATAAATTTAGATAAGCCTCTTGGATTATCTACGCCATTATGCAGATACTTGTTAAACAATAACGTCGCGAGCCAAGCCTGGAAAGAATCGGCAATAGCTGAAATCAGAGTATGCAGTTTTGGATTTTGTACACTGCCAACCTCCATGCCCGGCAGGTTGACATAATACGCTGCAATGACAATCAAAGGCACTGCCTTCCAGCCCCAACGTAAGCACATTAAAAATCCGATACCAGAAGGTAACCAAAGCAAACTGATGTTGCTTGGAAATAAAGTAAATAGACTCATGCCAAAGCGAGCGCTGGCATAATAAGCTGAGGTTGATAACAGAAGTAAAGTGATTGAAACGAGGCTGGTGCTGCGCTTCCCTTCTCTTAATTCCTTATTACCCTTTTGAAAATTTTGTGGTAAGTATGATTTTAGTAACATAATTCCCCATCCATGCTCCGCCAATTTACTTGATTGAGCATGGATAAACAACTAAAAATAGTGTGTTTTTTAAACAGTCCTGAAATTGGAATTAAATAACAAATAGATAAATAGCCAGAAAGTGGCAGACGGCGCCCCCTAGGACAAATAGGTGCCAGATAGCATGGTTATAAGGAATTTTTTTATCTGCTGCATAGAAAATAGTTCCAAACGTATAGGACAAGCCACCGGCAAGCAACAACCATAAGGCAGGCATTGGAACCTTCTCAAGCATTTCACCTGCAGCCACAACAATCACCCACCCCATCAGGATATAAGTGATCAAGGAAACCCTGGGAAACCTTTGCTTGAATCTTACTTTAAAAATTACGCCAAACAATGCCAGGCTCCAAATGACAGCAAATAATATCCAGCCCCAGATGCCGTTCAGACTAACTAAAACAAAAGGTGTATAAGTACCTGCAATAAGAAAATAAATGGCACAGTGATCACAGGTCTGAAAGACTCTTTTGACGAACTCTGGTTGAAAGCTGTGGTAAAGGGTCGATGAAGTAAAAAGAATGACCAAGCTCAAACCATACACGATCGAGCTCGCAAGCTTCCAACCATCCTCAAGCTGCACAGAAGTCATGATCATCATAGTCATGGCAGCTACGCTCAGTAACGCCCCTATTCCATGAATCAAAGCATTGGCGATTTCTTCCCCTATGCTGTAGGTATGTTCAGTTAACTCAACGTCTAGATGGGCAATATTGTGTTCTTTGGAATGTTCTAGATTATTTGACATGCGGTGCCTTTGTTCAGATCCGACCAGATGCGGCTATCTTCGCTGACATTGAGCCTGAGGTCAATAGTTGAGCGTACACTTGTGAGTTGAAATTTGAAGGGTTAAAAAGCTAGGCAACAAGGAATTCTGTATAGAATTGATTAGCGGGAACTGGCGAACCAAGCAAGAAACCTTGTGCCTGGTCGCAATCATAAGAAGTCAACAAGTCAACAATGTGTTCATTCTCAACCCCTTCGGCTACGACAGATAGCCCAAACAGATGAGCAATTTTGATGATTTCGGCCACTAAAGAGTGCTGAATTTCTGACTCCTCGAGCGAACGGATAAAACTGGTATCAATTTTTAATTGTTGAACCGGCAGCTTCATCAGGTAATTAAATGAAGAGTAACCGGTGCCAAAATCATCAATCGAAATCATAACGCCAATATGATTAAGCTTTTGCATCCTTGTGATGGCATTATCAATATCTGCAATAAAAGCCTGTTCAGTAATTTCAATCTCAATACAACTTGCCTTGATACCATATTTTTTCACGTACTTTTCCAAGTCTTCAACCAGGTTGCCGTGCTGGAAGTAGCGCGGTGAGATATTGATGCTAACTGGACAGCAGCTGTCACTGTCGCCTTTCCATTGAGCGATATCTCGACAAGCTTGCTCAATTACCCACTGGCTTATTGGAATGATCATACCGTTAGACTCTGCTTCACTGATAAATTCATCTGGACACATTAACGTTTCTTTGTTGTTCCAGCGAATTAAAGCTTCAACGCCGACCATTTTTTTGTCTAACAATGAAAATTTGGGCTGATACTCAAGGTAAAACTCATTGTTTCGCAGTGCGCGCCTTAAAGCAGTTCGCATTGACAGGCGGTATTTAGAATATTGTTCAAGATGATTAGAATAAAAACTGTAGGTGTTTTTACCCTGTTTTTTAGAGTTATACATGGCCATGTCAGCCTTCTTCAAAAGATCTGCTGCATCAGAGCCATCTTCTGGATGTATAGCAACGCCAATCGAAGGTGTTATATAGACCTGATGAGCACCTAAAGTAATGGCAGAGTCAAGTGCATGCTTAATCCTGTCAAGGACGTTAACAATCGCATCTCTATCCTCCACATCCTCAAGCATAATCACAAACTCATCGCCACCAAGCCGTGCGAAGGTGTCATGTTCTCTCAAGGCAACTAAAATTCTCTCAGCTACTTTCTGTAGTAAAAGATCACCTTGAGCGTGGCCAAGAGTATCATTGACAGTTTTGAATTCGTCTAAGTCTAAAAAGATAACAGCTAGATAGTCATCTTTTCTTTTGGCCAATTCTAAACCATGCTCCAAACGCTCAAAAAACATGGTTCGGTTCGGCAGGTTAGTCAGTTCATCGTGGTAAGCAAGATAACGAGCTTCTCGCTCCTTCATTTTAAGGTCAGTAATGTCTTTAATGGTCCAGACCAGTCCTTGAGTTTGACCATCAAGTTCCAGTGCCTTGGCTTTGCACTCAAAAAAACGACCATCGTTATGCTCGATCAGGATATTACCACTATCGTCCTGTTTAACGAGTGTTTTGCGGATCTGATTAATGACAATCTCAGGATTTTTAATATTTTTCAGGAGGTGGCGGCAGATTTTAAAGTAGCTTAGTGACTGGAATTCCTTTGCCGACATATCAAGCATTTTGAGCGCAGTATCATTATAGGCTGTGGGGATACCGTCCGAACTTATCTGCACAATGCCATCATAGCCTGCATCCATGGTGACTCTGAGTTTGCGAATACTTTGTTCAAGCTCGTGTTTAACTTGCTCCAGATCGGTTAGCTTATTTTGTAGATGGTTAAATCGTTGTCGCGATTCACCCGAGTTTAACGACAAAGACTGCTCATACCAAAGGCGCTCTTCCTCAGCTCTTTTATAAGCCTCGTCAATTGCTTTTAGAAATCTTTTCGGCAACAGCTCATGATCACCATTTAAATAGTTTTGAATTTGACGGTTCAGTAACTTATGCATGTCTACCTCGATGCAAACCCTTTGCAGGTAGATTGGTCATTACATAAATGAAACTTACGCAAAACCAAGCAAAAGTGATTAACTCTTACTGAATGTTTGAATCTGTGTTCGCTAAGAAAAGATTGATAAGAAAAATATGAAATAAAAAATGCCGAGGCAAGCATTGCAGCCAGCCCATTCAAGAAAGGCAGTAAATCCGTTATCCAAGCCATAGAAATAACCCAATAAAAAGTCCGTCTATAGGTTATTTCTACCACTTCAAATTTGCATTGTCAATTTAATGGCTAATTTAAAACCCTTTGTTTTAAAGCATTTATCACAATGCAAATTTGCATTGACGAGTTAAATATCGAAAGCAAGCTCTGTTCCTTGCCGTATGGCTCTCTTTGCATCCAACTCAGCAGCCACATCCGCTCCACCAATTAGATGCACCGGAACCCCTCTCTCGGCCAGTTCATCGTGCATGGCTCTTAATGGTACTTGTCCTGCACAAATAATGACATGATCTACGGGCAACAGCTCTTCTCGCCCATCTTCATACTCAATGACCAAACCATCATCATTAATTTGTTTGTACTGCACGCTGGTAATCATGCGCACATTTTTGTGCCTGAGGCTGGCACGATGAATCCATCCTGTTGTTTTTCCAAGTCCTTTGCCCATCTTGCTTGATTTACGTTGCAGCATCACCACGTCACGCGCTGCAGGATCAAACTCTGGTTCTTTTAATAACCCGCCCGGCAATTGGTACAGTGCATCAATGCCCCACTCTTTTAACCATTCATCAAGATTTAAAGTAGGCGATTCGCCTTCATGCACTAAAAATTCGGAGACATCAAAACCAATACCACCAGCGCCAATTACTGCAACTTTTTGACCCACAGGCTTTTTATGCCACAGAACATCGATATAACTCATCACCTTTGGACTATCAATTCCTGGAATATTGGGGATTCTTGGAACCACGCCGCTGGCCAATACAACTTCATCATATTGCCCCACCAAATCATCAATCGACATTTCAGTGTTCAAATGAACATGGACTCCTGTCAATAGTAACTGCTTTTGGAAATAGCGTAGAGTTTCATAGAACTCTTCCTTGCCAGGAATCTGCTTGGCGATATTTAACTGACCACCAATCTCTGTACGCTTGTCAAATAAATGAACTTCATGACCACGCTTGCTCGCTTCAGTTGAAAAAGCAAGTCCTGCAGGTCCGGCACCAACAACTGCGATACGTTTCTTTTTGGTCATTGGCTTAGCGACTAATTCAGTTTCGTAACAGGCACGCGGATTCACCAAACAGGTAGCACGCTTGTTTTTGAACACATGATCGAGGCAGGCCTGATTACAGGCAATGCAGGTATTAATTTCATCCGCACGATCCTGCTCAGCTTTAATCACAAATTCAGCATCTGCCAGCAATGGGCGCGCCATCGACACCATATCTGCTGTGCCACTGCTTAATATTTCTTCCGCAACGTGCGGCATATTAATTCGGTTCGAAGTAATGAGCGGTACTGACACTTCATTGCGTAATTTTTTTGTTACCCAGGCAAATGCTGCGCGTGGAACAGAAGTTGATATGGTCGGAATTCGTGCTTCGTGCCAACCAATTCCGGTATTGATAATGGTTGCACCTGCTTTCTCTACTTCCTTTGCTAATTGCACCACTTCATCCCATGAGCTTCCACCTTCGATCAAATCCAGCATTGATAAGCGATAGATAACAATAAACTCATCGCCGACAGCTTCTTTAACGGCCTTGATAATTGCTAACGGAAAACGAATACGATTCTCGTATGCACCGCCCCACTCATCAGTTCTATGATTGGTGCGCTTCACAATGAACTGGTTGATAAGGTAACCTTCAGAGCCCATGATTTCAACGCCATCGTAACCCGCTTTTTTCGCTAAGCGTGCACAATTAGCGTACTGCTTAATGGTCTTTGCAATGCCGCGCTTAGAAAGTGCTTTGGGGGTAAATGGCGAAATGGGGGCTTTGAGTTTTGAAGCTGAAACAGAAAACGGATGATAAGCATAGCGTCCGGCATGAAGAATCTGTAGTGCAATTTTGCCGCCCGCTTCATGTACAGCATCAGTGACTATTTTGTGTTTCTTGACCTGCCAGCCAAAACTCAACTGGGAAGAGTGAGGAGCAAGACGACCACGAAAGTTAGGCGAAATACCACCAGTCACCATTAAGGCCACACCGCCGCGCGCGCGCTCCGCATAAAACGCAGCCATCTTTTCAAACCCGCCCTTTTCTTCTTCAAGCCCAGTATGCATCGAGCCCATCAACACGCGGTTTTTCAGTGTGGTAAAACCTAAATCCAATGGTTCGAGTAGTTTTGAATATGTCACGGTCGCGTCTTTTTTTCTGATTAAAGATGAGCTTAAGTCTACTGGTATAACCAGATCAAGGCAATCCCCGATCAAGATCTGAGAAGTACATATTTAATTACAAAATGAAAGAATAGGGAAACCCTTGTAATACAACAAGTTATGAAAATTTATTAAATTCAACACTAGCCATAAAACAACCAATTTGTATAGAATGTCGCCAGGCAAAATTATTTTAACTAGAAAAGGTACTTTCACGTGTCACAACCTAACTCAATGATCGGTAAATTCTTTTACCGTGTATGGAAAACAGTGGATGTCGCAGGCCGATTAATGATCGGGCTTATCGCACTGACAATCTTTATTTTATTTGTTCGCGGTTGCGCAAGCGGCCCTGACCTCCCCCAAGTTGACGAAGGCGCAGCTTTGATTCTTGCCCCTAAAGGCATTATCGTTGAACAAGAAACCTATCTCGATCCAGTGGCACGAGCCATGCAGGAAGCGCAAGGGACAGCACCCAACGAAACATCTATTTATGACTTGCTAGATGCAATTGAATACGCGAAAAACGATGATCGCATCAGTGTTATGGTTATAAACGTTAATAGTCTTCAAGGCGTTTACGCGGGTATCAGTAAATATCAAGACCTTCGCAAAGCAATTGATGACTTCAAAGAAAGCGGTAAAAAAGTCATCGCGGTCGGTGATTACTACATGCAAGGCCAATTCTATTTGGCATCTGCAGCTGATGAAGTTTATATGAACCCATTTGGCATGTTGATGTTTGAAGGTCTTGGTCGTAACGGCACCTACTTCAAGTCAGCGCTTGATAATCTAGGTGTTAAAGTCCATGTGTTCCGTGTAGGAACTTTCAAATCAGCCGTTGAACCCTTCATCCGTGACGATATGTCAGAAGCTGCTAAAGAAGCTAATATGGAATGGTTAGGTGACTTGTGGGCACACATGAAGCAAGATCTTGCCGGTTCACGCAACATGTCAGTTGAAGAGTTTGATAACTTCATAGAAAACTACTTAGTTAAATTCGAAGCAGCCAATGGCGATAGCGGCGAACTTGCCGTTCAAGAAGGCTTTGTTGACAAGCTAATGACACGCGGTGAGTTCCGTCAATACATGATTGATATGGTTGGCTTGAATGAGGAAAAGGATTCTTATAAAGCTATCGGTCATAAAAACTATCTCAAGTCCGTTCGCCCATTGGTTGAGCTACCAAGCAACAAAGACACTGTCGCAGTGATTGTTGCCAAAGGTGAAATCGTCGACGGTAGCCGCAAAGAAGGAATTATCGGTGGTGATAGTACGGCACGCTTAATTAGAAAAGCACGTCTTGATGAAAAAGTTAAAGCCATCGTTTTACGTGTCGATAGCCCTGGAGGCAGCGCCTTCGCATCGGAAGTCATTCGCAGCGAACTTGCACATGCTCAAAATGAAGGCAAAATCGTAGTTGCTTCAATGGGTGGCGTTGCAGCTTCTGGCGGCTACTGGATTTCAGCAACTTCAGACGAAATCTGGGCACACCCTACTACTATTACAGGTTCAATTGGTATCTTCGGTATGATTCCAACTTTTGAAGAACCACTGAATAAACTTGGCGTTTATCGTGATGGTGTTGGGACAACTAAGTGGACATTAGCATTCGATCCGATGGATGGTATCTCACCTGAAATCGCTCAACTCATACAACGCAGTATTGAGCGCGGTTATGATCGTTTCTTGTCACTGGTTGCTGAAGGTCGCAACATGACTAAAGAGGAAGTCGATCAAGTGGCACAGGGCCGTGTATGGTCAGGTGAAGATGCACATCGCTTAGGTCTTGTAGATCAACTGGGTGACCTGGAAGATGCTATTGAGTCAGCAGCAAAACTTGCCAATATTGGCGATGACTATGCTGTAAAATTCATCAAGCGTGAATTAAGTGCTGAAGAAATCTTTATCAGAAACTTGCTTGAAAATGCTAAGGCAGAAGGCAAACTTGACGCTGTTATTGCACAGCTTAAAGATAGCGAAACGGATGTTATTGGCCACGTTCTAGGAAAGGCCAAAGGCATCGTTAATATCTTCAACAACTTTAACGATCCAAACCATGTCTACGCACACTGTATGTGTGTTGAACTATAACCGACAAGGTTAACAAGAAAAAGGCGCTATTAATTAGCGCCTTTTTTGTATCTGCAGCAAACAGACTTTAATGCTCTCTCAATCTACCCTGCTCAATCTACTTCTTCTTACAATTGTTAACACACAGAATTGGCTCACTCACTTACAATAGAAAGTTATAGAAATCACTATAGGGACAACCATGAAAATTTTAATAACCACATTGGCAATTTGTTTTATATCAACAGCGACTTATGGAAAAGACCTGCAAACAGCTGATGAAATACTTAATAAAGAAATCCAGGCAATGGATTACCAACTTTTTGATATAGCATTTAATCAGTGCAACTTAGATCTCTGGAAAACAATCGTTAGTGAAGACATTGAGTTTTATGACGACAGAACAGGCCTGAATACCTCTTTTGAAAAAGAAGTAAGATCCTTCGAAGATAAGTGCTCAAAACCCTTTGCAGTGACACGCCAGCTAGTCTCTAATGAGATACATCCACTAGGAAACTATGGTGCTCTTCAAACTGGAAAGCATAACTTCTATGTTGACGACAACCTGGTCGAACAGTCTCTATTCATCACTATTTGGGAACGTACTGGAGACAAATGGATAGTGAAACGAGTAGTGAGTTATGACCATCAAGCTGTGGAGCCGTGAGGTAAATGCCGGAACTAATATAGGATGGTTAGCATTTATGTGTAACCCATCCTATAAAGAGCAATAGCGGAATATTAGCGAGAGCTCCTTTCAGTCACGCGATGGTTCTCATCCCTACTTAGAGCAGACACAAAAAAAGCAGCCAGAGGCTGCTTTTTAATATAGTGGCGGAGCGGACGGGACTATCAATTACATCCCTGTAATTGACCACTTCGTGGCCATCGTCACTTCGTTCCGATGTTCAAAATCGTTCCAGACGATTTTGTCGAACGCCGCTGGCGGGTTCTCGTCCCTGTTAAATTTGGGTAAAAAAAAGCCTGCTCGAAAGCAGGCTTTTGATATAGTGGCGGAGCGGACGGGACTCGAACCCGCGACCCCCGGCGTGACAGGCCGGTATTCTAACCAGCTGAACTACCGCTCCGCAGTATTTGTTAGGTCTCTTGCGAGTCTTAACAGGTGTTTCGCTGGTGACCTCATCGGTCGACGGAGCGCATATTACTTTCGTTCTTGGGGTAGGTCAACAACTTTTTTATAAAAACATTTAACTTTTATGAAAACCGATTAAATGCTGTGCAAATTGATGGTTTTTCAATCGGCTAGCGGGATCCAGGAGATGATTCGATCTTCAACTTCTTCTGCCGTAAGGTTTGTTTCGGAGATAACTTTGCCTTTAATGCTGTGCCCTTTTTTATGCACCAGCTGTTTATCGCCTGAGATTAAATAATGCCAGTCAGGAAGGTCTTTACCCTCTGCCACCAGCCGATAGGCGCAGGTCTCTGGTAACCAGAAGTATTCTTCAATAGTATCAGCAGTCAGTTGGACGCAGTCTGGAACTTTTGAGGTTCGATGTTCGTAATCGGTGCAGGCTAAGCTCTTAGTATCAAGCAAGCGACAGGAAACATCGGTTTGCATCAAGAGGTCATCATCATCGTCGATAAACTGTACACAGCAGCATTTAGCGCACCCGTCGCACAGTGATTCCCACTGCTCATGCGTCATGTCTTTTAGCGCTGTGGTGAGCCAAAATTTATCGACGGACATCGTTATTTTTTACCTGCTATCAGTTGCGCTATTTCTTCTTCGCTTGGCGGCATTTGCAGGAAGTAGCCCTCTTCTGCCAGCCTGGCTTTAACTTCAGCGATATCACACAAGGCTAAACTCTGGCGCTCATTCAAATCCAGATGCATGACCAGTTCAGGCTCACCCCAGACCTGGGTCAAGCCTTCTGGCAAATCTTCAAAATCTGTTTCATAAGGAACATAAAGATAGGTATCTGGTTTCTTGGCACTTTTATAAATACTGCACATCATAATGAGGTTTCTCGTAAAACTTTAGGTTGCAACATATAGTAAACAAATGGTTAAACTCTTAGCCTTCAACTGTAAGTAAAAAGCTAGATAAATTCTTGCATGGCTTGCTTAAAAGGCTCAGCAAGCAAACGCTGACGCCAGCTGTTCCAGAATCGATTTGGACGCCCCTTAAAGCCTAACGTCATCTTTATATAATACTCGATCAGGCGTCGATTACATAAAGCCTCTGCCGGGATATTGTTCTGAATCGCCACTTTTTCAACCTCGGCTTTCAAGGCATTGAACATGGCTTTGCTCTTGGGGATTTTATGGAAAGGTTGTAATGGTTCTGGCCACTGTTCTTTATCAATCTGGTCAGCCAGCTCAATTTGACGAATCAGCTCAGCGCCATATTTACGTATACTGCCTCGATGACAGCCCAAAGAAAGCAAGTCACTAATAGTCGTTTTTTCTTTCTGGCAAACCTCTATCAGATGATGGTCACGAAACACAAAGGTCTTAGGAATATTGTTGTCGCGAGCAAGCGTTTCACGCCATTGAGCAAGTTTTTGCAACCGATTGAGCTGAAATTGATTTAAGCGAAAAGCGCCTTTAACTTTAAGATAGGCTTCAGCATAATCATCCGCTTGGATAATGGCTGCAAAAATACTATTTACATCTTCAACCACACACTCAAACATGCCTTTTTCCAACATACTGTCGCGTAATCGGTAATAGACAGGCATCAAATATTGAACATCCTGTGCCGCATACACTTTCTGTTCCTGAGTTAAAGGTCTTTGCAACCAGTCGGTTTTGGTATGTTCCTTATCCAGCACAATACTTAAAAATTGCTCGACAATATTACCGTAACCAACACTGAGGCCAATACCATCAATTGATGCTGCAATTTGCGTATCGAAAACCTGGTTAAACTCAAAACCATACTGATGATAAAGCGCTTCAAGATCTTCACTACAACTATGCAGGGCTTTCACTACTAATGATGAAGCAAACAAAGCCGTCAACGCCGATAAGTCATCACAGGCTAAAGGATCAATCAGGTATATTTCCTGACCATCATAAATCTGAATTAAAGCAAGTCGGTGGAAATAGGTATTAGTCCTATCAAACTCGGTATCAACGGCGAGTTCTTTGAGAGTCAACCATGACTGGCAAAGCTCTTGTAAACGCTCAGGATCAGACACAGTTTCAACATGAACTGAGTCCTGGTGCTGCTCTAAATGAAATCGTGCCAAATTTTATGCTCCTGACGCTCGTCTATGAGCATCATGGGATGAAGAATAATTTGCGTTATTATTTACGCAATTCTTTACGAAGGATTTTTCCGACGTTACTTTTAGGAAGTTCATCTCTGAACTCAACAACTTTAGGGATCTTGTATCCGGTCAAGTGTTCGCGAGTATGTTTAATAACATCCTCTTCGGTTAAGGTGCTGTCCTTCTTTACCACAACCACTTTAACCACTTCACCTTTCACCTCGTCCGGCTCACCAATAGCAGCCACTTCGAGAACACCAGGATGAAGCGCCACAACATCTTCAATCTCGTTCGGGTAGACATTAAAGCCAGATACCAGAATCATATCTTTCTTGCGATCAACAATTCGCAGGTAGCCTTTGTCATCAATGGTCGCCATGTCGCCCGTTGCTAACCAGCCATCTTCTTTTAAGACCTCTGCAGTTTCCTTGGGACGATTTAAATAACCTTTCATAATTTGCGGGCCTTTGACCCAAAGCTCGCCTGGTTGACCGATATCTACTTCGTTACCCTCTTCGTCTCGAATCTCAACATCGGTAGACGGAATCGGCAAACCAATGGTGCCATTATAGGATTCAAGATCCAGCGGATTCATGCTGACCACGGGAGATGTTTCGGTTAAGCCATAACCTTCCAGTAACGGAGTTTTAGTAAGCTCTTGCCACCTTTCGGCAACTGACTTTTGTACTGCCATGCCGCCGCCAACAGACAACTTAAGTTTGCTGAAGTCCAACTCGCGGAATGCAGGAGTATTCAACAATCCATTAAACAAGGTGTTGACTCCAGTCATAGCGGTAAAGGGATATTTTTGCAGTGTTTTACAGAAATCTTTCATATCACGCGGATTGGTAATATAAATATTATGACCGCCCGCTTTAGCAAACAATAAGCAGTTCACGCACAAAGAAAAGATATGATACAGAGGTAAAGCCGTAATGATGGTTTCTTTGCCTTCATCAAGAAAAGGCCCCATCCAGGCATAAGTCTGCAGTACATTAGCAACCATATTGCGATGGGTTAACACAGCGCCTTTTGAAACACCGGTTGTACCACCTGTGTATTGTAAAAAAGCGGTATCTTCATCAGTCAGCTCGACAGGCTTGACTTCTTTAGCTGCTCCTTTTGTCATGGCGTCAACAAAGCTATGGCACTGTTCGAGATTGAAACTCGGCACCATTTTCTTAATATACTTGACAACAAAATTAACAATAAAACGCTTAGGCTGCGAACACATATCGCCAACCTGAGTAACAATGATGTGTTTTAAGTTAGTCTTATCAATGACCTTCTCTAAAGTGTCACCAAAGTTAGCCAAAATAACAATTGCATCAGCTTCACTATCATTAAGCTGGTGCTCCAGCTCACGCGGTGTGTATAAAGGATTAACGTTAACCACAGCCAGACCAGCGCGGAAAGCACCGAACAAACACACAGGATATTGCAATAAATTAGGCATCATCAGAGCAAGCTTTTCGCCTTTCTGAAGGCCTAATTCATTTTGCAGGTAGGAGGCAAAATCTCGAGCTTTCTGATCCAGCTCGCGGTAGGTCAAGGTGATGCCCAAATTAGTGACGGCCGGCCTATCACCAAACTTTTCGACACTTTCATCGAAAATGGCCATCAGGCTTGAATACTGTTCAGGATCAATTGTTTCCTGAACTTGTTTTGGGTAATGCTTTAACCAGATTTTTTCCATGTAGCTTCCTGTTATAGCTATGATTAATAAATTTTATGGCCGAGAAAAGTAACCGATTGTACCGAATAAGGCAACTTTTAACCGCCAGTTGGGATATTTTGAGGGTATTTTTCCAATAGCTGCTTAACTTTCTATCTAACCCTGATTAAATTTTGCCCAAAAGTCCAGTATCGGCTCCGCTACCTGTTGCGGATATTGCATGTGCAAATGATGGCCACCCTCAAGGTCGATCCATTCAGACTGTTGCAGATAGGACAGCCTCTTCTCAATGGCCGGCTTTTCCTGCAACATCCCTTGTTTACCACGAATAAACAATACTTCAGCTGCCACATTATTCATCAAGGACTCAAGCTGTGGCTCAGTCATTCGTATCCACGAGGCATTCTTTAAACGCGCATCACTTGACCACTGATAGCCTCGATCACACAAGGTTACACCGCGCTCAATTAAAGGCAACAAAGTCTCTGCGCTCAACTCACTCACTTGCGCACGTGCATTCGCCGCTTCTTCAATCGAATTGAAATAACGTTTCTGGCTACGTTTAGCTTTGCGCTGGTCAATGGCTTGCGCCAACTGCTCAATGGTTTGCTCAGGAGTCGATATAAAAGGCCCTAACGCATCAATAGAAACCAGACTTTTAACTCGGTTAGGTACCGCTCCAGCGTAAATCATGGCTAATGCAGCGCCCATAGAGTGTCCTAATATATGACATTGATCGATATGAAGGACATCCAGCGCACCATCAATAATCGAAATCCCCGAAACAAACTGATAATCAGCATCTTCTGACAAATGTTCAGACTGGCCATGCCCCGGAAACTCAATGGCAATAAGACGGTATTTATCGGCTAAATAGGGTGCCAGATAGTGAAAGGTGGCTGCGTTATCCAACCAGCCGTGCAGGCAGAGAATAGGCTCGCCTTTAGGATTGCCCCATTCCAGGACCGCAACTTTGTTATGGTGTATTTGAAAGTGATATTCCTGGTCGAATCTGACATGCATAATCTTGCTTCTCAATCGCTCTTATGTACGTTAACAACAGATGAAGAATAGCATAGCGGCCAAAAAAAAGGGCCATGTGAATGGCCCTATGAGGAAATAATTACTCATAAAAGAGAAGTGACAATGACAACCAGAAAAACAATTCCACAATTTTGCACATTTAGCCAAGACTGTTTCATTGCTTTCCGTATATATTTTGAACAGATGTCATGTATTAAGTTCCAACAAACTGCATTTTTTTCGAGCAATTTATCTAAATGAGACTCTGGAAATTATTAAACAATAAGTTACAATGCCATGTTAATAATTTGCTTTAAATTGTCCTGGGTCGTAAAGCGCCCTTTTTCATCTTTGGTGACCTTGCCAAGGCATGTTTCTGGGTCATGAGTAAAATACAGATGGCCATTTTCCTCAATCAACCGATCAAGTAACTTCTTCTTTTCCTCAATCAAATTTTCAGGGAAACGGTCATAGCCCATGGTGATCGGCAAGTGAACCCAGGGTACTCCAGGAATCAAATCAGCGGCAAAAACCACCGGTCCCTGCTCCGTAGTGATTTCGGTAAGTAACATGCCCGGGGTATGTCCGTTTGATACAAAGAACCGATAATCATCACCCAGTAAATCACTGTATTCCCCTTCAATCAGGTGCAGCCGCCCAGTTTGTTCAATTAAGTCTGTCAGGCCTGGAATAAAGGAGGCTTTGTCACGTGGATGTGGATTATTGGCTCTCTCCCAGGCTTCTTTGCCAATAATGAATTCGGCATTAGGAAACAGCAGCTCAGGCTCTTTGCCTTCCTGCCATTGGCTTAGTAGACCGCCTGCGTGGTCAAAATGCAGGTGTGACAAAACAAGAATATCTATATCTTCATGACTGACGCCTGCATCAGTCAGCGACTTCAGTAGCACATGCTCATCTTCCTGAACACCGTAGCGATCTTTAAATTTAGGCTCAAAAAATGCACCAATACCCGTCTCAAACAATATATTTTTATCACCGTCTTTAACCAGCAAAGCGCGGCAGACCAAATCGATACGATTCTGCTCATCCACCTCAACCCAACGTTGCCATAAGGCTTTCGGCGCATTACCAAACATTGCACCGCCATCCAGTTTCTGTGAGTTTCCAAGTATCGAGTAAAAATGTTTTGCCATGTTATAACCTTTTCGTTTGCTCCGCTGTTCCGCTTTTATAGTGAATTTCCTGCACTTGAAAAGCAAAACGATCTTTTGTGCTTGCTGAATCAGTGCTATCAAGATTGATAGCTACCGGGATATGAGTACTGGTTACTTCAGTCAGATTCCAGGTTGGGTCAACAGCAGTCCAATGCCCTGCCACCAGTACTTCAACCCAGACATGACCACCAAAACGTTTTTCATGATCACCTAAATACACCAGACCATTAACTTCCCGCGCCGGAATCTGAGCCGCCGATAACATTTCAATCAGTAGCTGTGCGTATTCTGTGCAATCACCGACTCTGTTATCCAGGATGTCATCAATGTTAAAGCCTGCGGGCACTGGCTGATAATTCAAGTAGTCATAAACAAAACTGACTAATAACTCAACTTTCTGCCAGTCGCTTTTCGAGCCAGTAATAACGTCCAAAGCTAACTCCCTTGCAACGGGGTTCAGGCGCTCAGCTTCAAACTTTTGCAATAACTCTAAGTCTTTGCCAGTTGCTTTATATTTACTGCCTGTTTGCAGTTGGATGGTATCTTTTTCAGTATTCACTGTAACCGCAGGATGATTCTCAAACCAACCCATCTTTCCGTTTTCAACACCCAATGTTAGCGATTGAATATGATTAGCAGAACCAAGCGGTTTATCCACCGCAACTCCACTGTTTAAATAGAGATCACTCTGCATCTCGGGATTAAGAGTTACCTGCCGTGAGCTGGCCACATATTCCATACCGTTTGCGAAGGCATGCAGCTTAGGCCAACCTTTCTTTGATAACCGATGCCAACTAACTTCGTTACTCGGATGCCGCTGCTGCAAAGCAATATAGGGCTGATTAGCTTGAGATTTAAGGACCTGATAGTGACTGGTTTCAACCTTGTAACTGCGAGTATTCAAGGTTTTCACTTCAAAGCTATGCTCAGGCAAGACGCTTTGCTCAATCTGATGGGACACATAGAAGTAATCGCTTAAATTATAATCTACCGATGGTAAAGTCTTTTGGTAACGTCTGTCGTTACGAACTTCTGAAACCCTCATCTCCTCATCGTTCACAAAA
The DNA here is from genome assembly GCA_048266925.1 of Kangiella sp. Lineage (GTDB taxonomy): Bacteria > Pseudomonadota > Gammaproteobacteria > Enterobacterales > Kangiellaceae > Kangiella. The sequence goes on from JBLWYL010000001.1 coordinate 231,920, forward strand.
GAGGTTTCTACCTGCAACTGGGGCTCTTCCGTATTAAGTCGTCCGCCAGTCAGTTGATAAGGAGCCTGGTTGGAAAAATACAGCTCTCGGGTATAGTGAAATTGGAATCGACGGCCTTGAACTCGCCCTTCCAAAAAATCATCTTCTATAACCGTGTATTGATTGTCTTGCTCAACGAGTTCAACGCTGGCTCTGCCAACGGCCTGATTATGCCAGTTAATTTGATACCACTGTTTGAAGGGCTCGATGGTCGCTAAGTCCCAACGATACTTTGGAGAGGATTCTCGCAGTCCTAGCCACAATAGGGCTACAACTGCGAGTATTAATACACAGGATTGGAAAAAGCGATGTTTAAATAGCGTCGTTAGCCTCGTCATGTTTGGCTATTTTAAAGTTGAGCATCCCATAAATAAAGGAAACTATCGGATTTACCAGATTAAAAAAGGCATAAATCCAATAGGCTCCGGTTGCGACCCCTAGAGTCGCCGCCATATAGGCACCACAGGTATTCCATGGAATCAATGGTGAAGTAATGGTTCCCGCGTCTTCCAGAGTTCTCGACAAGTTCTTGGCATCAAGCCCTCGTCGCTTGAATTCAGCACGATACATACGACCTGGCAGGACAATCGCAATGTATTGATCTGCAGCTATGACGTTCATACCGATACAGGTCAATAACACTGAGCCAATCAATGAACCTGTAGATTTGGCCATGCCAATAATGGAGTACACCAGCTTATGTAGCAGGCCTGTTTTCTCCATCGCAGCACCAAAGGCCATGGCACAGATAATTAACCAGATGGTATTCATCATTTCTGCCATGCCGCCACGACTAAGCAATTCGTCAAGCGTGTGATCACCAGAACTTATAGAGAAGCCACCAAATATTGCCTTCCAAACTGCAAATGTAGCAGCTAACACATCACCATAATTAGAAACTTCAGTATCGAGCTCATCGGTAAGAGAAATTGATTTGGACTCCCCCTCATCTAAAACAACGGTTTTGCTAATAGCTTCATCGGTATCACTCATTACGTAGTTAAAAGTTATAGTTGAGGTATCTTTATCAATTGAGAAGCCCTGTACTTCACACTGATAATGAGAAGATTTTTCACATACATATCTATCAGCACCAACGAACGTTTCAATAACATTAAACTGTACGATTATGGCTAATAAACCGCCCAACAGAGCACCAATCAAAATGGTTGCTACAGCTGGAACTTTTTTGATCGCCATGACAAATACAGCTACTAAAGGAATCAATGACCAGAGTGTGATATTAAAGTTGGCATCGAGTAATGCTAGCGTCGATTCAAGCTCTAAATTTTCCGCAGGAACATCACTAGTCAAACCAAAATAAGTGAAGAGGATCAGTGCAATGATGAGGGAAGGTGTTGTCGTCCATACCATGTGCCGGATATGAGTAAATAAATCGGTACCGGTTACTGCGGGAGCCAAGTTGGTCGTATCAGATAACGGTGACATCTTATCACCGAAATAAGCGCCGGAAATGATTGCGCCAGCAGTAATTGCTGGGTCTAATCCCAAACCTTGCGAAATACCAATCAGACCAATACCTACAGTACCGGCGGTAGTCCATGAACTACCAATACTGACGGCAACAATGGCGCATATCAGGCAGCTTGCGACGTAGAAATAGTCAGGTGACAGAATCTGCAACCCATAATAAATCATAGTTGGCACAGTACCGGCCAGAATCCAGGTGCCAATTAAAGAGCCTACCATCAATAAGATCAGCATGGCTCCCATCGCCAAACTGATACCATCAACGATTCCTGCCTCTAATTCTTTCCAGGATTGGCCATTAAACAGGCCAATTAATAATGCAATTGCAGCACTAAGAATTAAGGCAATTTGATTGCCACCATAAGAGGAGTCACTGCCAAATAATTTAACTGATAAAAAAAGCAGTACAATTAAGAAAACCACAGGCGTTAGAGCCTGTAGCATACTCGGCTGTCTATCCGATGAATCAACCATTTTTTTTCCTACTTATTAAAAGTTTATAGAGTTTCTTTGACAGAGTTACTTTCTGTAACCAGTATTTTTATCAGTATCTAAAGCTTTGTAACGGTCACGAAGTTTGGTCGAACGGTTTTCCATATCAGTAACTTTGCCGTCAATCCAAACCTGTTCTGCAAGTGTCGTTACTTCAAGTGGATCACCACTCCAAAGCACCAACTCAGCTTTAAAACCTTCTGCAATCTTGCCGTAAGTCTGTTTGTTACCAGAAGCGCCACCAAAGTATTCGGCTGGCGTTGCAATCATTGCAGCAAGTGCTTTACCGTAATCCATGCCATAAGCCACAGCGTTACCTGCAGAATGGCGAACTGTATGTGCGTTATGACTGTCCAGGAAACCCTGCCCCAGGAACATTACGTTCACGCCTGCTTTAGACAGGATGGCTGCATTATCATAACGCTTGCCAAGTGATTCAAAGCTACTCGGCAGATTATCCATTGGGTCAACAAATACTGCCACGTTAGCTTCAGCTATTTGCTTAGCCACTCGCCATGCTTCGGCGGCGCCAACAAAAGCAATCTTGATATTCTGTTCCTTAGCAAAATCGAGCAACGTTAATAAATCGCTTTCTCGGTTTGCTGAAATAATCAAAGGAACTTTTTTATCAATGATGGCCTGTAAAGCGCGAAGATCATTAATACTGTAATGAAGCTCTCGGAATTCACCCAGCTCAATAGCCGAGCGATTATTTTTATAAATTCGAGCTTCATTAAGAGCTTGGTTCAACTGGTGCAAAGTACTGGCTCGAGAGCCACCTGACATATCCGCTGCTCGTTCTCCAAATGCCGCAAAGATTGCAACATCTTTAGCAATAAGCGCATTATAGTCGCCATCTAAAGACATCACCGCCCCACGTCCGGCGAAAATATAAGAGCCAAGACTCGGAGCAATTAATGTTCTGGTAACACCATTTGAACGATTGACAGGGATTAAAGTTGAGTTGTGATTGAAGACCTGATCCACTCTAAAAGAGGCACCCTGATCTTCGTTTTCAGTTTCCATGTCAGCAGTTTGATCTAGTGAGCCTAGCTCTACTAAACCTATCTGATTGATTAAAGCGAAGATGCCTGGCGTAAGGACTTTACCTTTGCCGTCTATCACATTGTCAGCTTGCATCGACAAGTCATCAGCAATGAACTTAATGACGCCATCCTCAATCAATACATCACCTGATTGCAAAACACCTTGTGATGAAAAAGTATGAATCTTGGCATCTTTGATTAATGTTGTTTCTGCGCTGCAAACACTCGCGATTAAGCTTACAACACCAAGAGTAGCGACTATCGGCCTTGCTAAAGACTTTGCGTTTAAAAACTTCATAGTGCGCCCTCCTCTTGTGCTTCTACTTCAAAGCCATACTGACCTAACTGGAAATCGCTGACAGGTTGGTATTTTTCATCATGGCGATCATACATAAGCGCACCATCAATGAAGACTTTCTCCGCCTTAGTATAAACACTGAACGGATTGCCATCCCAAAGCACGACATCCGCCATTTTGCCAACTTCAAGAGTTCCCGTTTGCTCGCCAATACCCATTGATTTAGCAGGATTGATAGTAATCCATTCAATGGCTTTCTCAGGAGTGATGTTCATGCCCATGGCATTACCAGAGGCCATCGATTTGGCCGCATCTTTATTGAGGTGTTGAATGCCTGTTGGCGAATCCGAGTGTACGATCGCACATGCCCCCGCTTTTTCGACCAGAGCGACATTTTCAGGAACCATATCGAAGGCTTCCTGCTTAAAGCCCCACCAGTCAGACCATAACGCTGAACACACATTGTTTTCTGCAAGTTTATCCGCAATCTTGTATGACTCGACCGCATGGTGGAAAGTAGAAATCTGGAAATTAAACTCATCGGCAATTTCCATCATAAGTGCCATTTCGTCAGCACGATAACAATGGTTATGAATAAGAATTTCGCCCTTTAAAACGCCAGCAAGTGTTTCCATTTGCAAATCACGCTTAGGTGCTTTGCCATTGCCTTTACCTTCTCTATAATCTTCCCACTGCTTTTTGTAGTCAGCCGCTTTAATCCAGGCTGCACGGAATCCGGCAATGTTTGCCATACGGGTCATTGGCGAGCGACCTTTGTTTCCATAAACGCGCTTTGGATTTTCACCACAAGCCATTTTCAGACCATGAGGTGCGCCGGGAAATTTCATCTCCATGACTGATCGAGCTGGAACATTTTTCAAAGTTACCGTACGCCCACCAATCAAATTGGCAGAACCCGGTAGAATTTGCATTGAAGTAACGCCACCAGCCAGCGCTAATTCAAATTGTGGATCGTGCGGCCAAACCGAGTGCTCGGCCCAAACTTCGGCGGTAACGGGATCGGTCATTTCGTTTCCATCCGCAGCAGACTCTACGCCAGGAGCAGGATACACACCTAGATGTGAGTGCACATCAATAAGGCCTGGTGTGATCCACTTCCCTTGACCATCAATCACTTCAAGATTGTCATCAGCAAATACATCAAGATTTGTTCCGACGGCGACAATTTTGCCATCTTTAAATAGCACAGAACCATTATCGATTCTTTCTCCGGTTGCAGTGAGCACGGTTGCGTTTTTGATTAGAACTGGATGATAGTTTTTAACTTCATACGTGGATTCAAATGCAGTATTAGGCTCTTCTGATTGTGGCTTTTTATCTTGCTTTTCTGCGCAAGCAGACAAAAAAGCAGCGCTGATAAGCGCTGCCAGAGTGAGCCGGGTTTTTGCAGGAAATTTAATCATTTTGCTCTCCCGAAACTTAAAGTTAACCAATAATAATAACGCCAAAGAAGCGGTCTAAAATGGTCACGACAGTAATAAGGCCTAAAACAACTGGGCAGAAGAAAGTGATTGCAAAATCAATGTATTTTGAGACCCACTTCCAACCATTCTCGCGGCCAATAGCTATTTCAGCATTAAGATTATTTTTCTTCCACACATAAGCCACGAAGATAGAAATCAAGGCACCGCCAAGAGGTAAGAAAGTATCGCTGGCAATAGCCTCAACAAAATCCATAAAGGTTACGTATTGCCACTCAGCATTTTTATTCATCTGTACGAACTGAGTCAGGCTATCTACAGAACCATTGCCTAGTAGTGATGGAATACCAATAACAAATATTAAAGCAGCCATACCCCACACAGCCACTGGCCGCTTAATTTTCTTCTCGTCTACCAGATAAGAAACTGGAACCTCAAGTAATGAAACCGTCGAAGTCAATGCAGCAAAACAAAGCAATAAGAAAAATAATGCCCCTACTACTACACCTAGAGTTGGTCCGAAGCTTGCAAATACGCCAGGTAACGTTGCGAAGATTAAGCCAGCGCCGCCATCAACGCCTTCCATAGTACCTTGAGTCAAGTAAGCTACAAACGGGAAGATCATCAAACCGGCAAGGAAAGCGATAGAAACGTCAGTTAAAGTGATTAAAGCAGCTGATTTAACAATATCTTGCTTCTTGGACACATAACTACCGTAAGTAATCAAAGCACCCATACCCAAAGAAAGTGAGAAGAAAGCCTGTCCTAGAGCAGAATAGACGACCTCACCATTTATCTCTGAAAAATCAGGAACCAGATAATATTCAATACCGACACCAGCACCGTCCAAAGTCATCGCATAAATGATCAAGCCGACGATCATCAAGAATAATGTTGGCATTAAAATTGTAGCAGCACGCTCGATACCGTTATGAATACCACGAGAAACGATAAAAGCGGTTATCGCCATAAAGACTAAACCGTAAAGACCTATTTTCTGCCAATCAGTGATAAAGGTTCCAAATTCTTCACCAATCCCGAAGTTGCCCTGAATCATTTCAAGAAAATAACCGAAAGCCCAACCAGCAACAACGTTATAGAAAGATAAAATTAAAACACCGGCTAAAACACCCATAAAGCCAATAATGGCCCAATTTTTATGCCCCAGCTTCTTAAAGGCACCGACTGGGTTCAAGTTGGTTTTACGGCCAATGGCGATTTCAGACACCATAACCGGGAAACAAAGCAAGAAACAGAAGGCTAAATAGATAACGACAAATGCTGCGCCGCCACCTTCACCTACTTCAAATGGAAATTTCCAGATGTTACCCAAACCAACAGCAGAACCAGCCGCTGCAAGAATGAAACCTATACGTGTATTAAACTGACCTCGATTTGTTGCCATGTGATTTACCGAATTATTTATATGTTATTCGGGTCTGTTGACCCTTAGTGGAATTTGCCCCAGCCGCTAATAACATCATAATTATTCTTATCACTCAAGTATCTCGAATAATATAGTTGCACTTTTTTTAATGGTTCTCATTAGCTGATTAAATACTGAGCGGTATATTAATTGACCTGTCAAATTAGCTGACATAGGATTAAGGGGCTCTATGGGGGGCAAAATACGATAATAGAAAGGAGATACAGAATGAAAGATATATTAAACTTTAACAAGATGGTCACACCTATCATTATTCAAGTTATTTTCTGGGTTGGTGTTTTGGGGATCTTCATCGCAGCATTCCAATATAACTTTCTTCAAGGAATATTAATGATAATTTTTGGAACCCTTATCTGGCGTGTCTACTGTGAACTTATGATTGTTATATTCCAGATAAATAAAAATGTTCACATTCTCGCTGAAGGCAAAAGCAGTACAACCAATAACGACTCTGAAAACATTTAAGATCAAGCCCTACAAAACAAGCTGGGGCTTAAAGCCCCAGTTCATTTTCGATACTTCTTTTTAAGCCGTAAGCTCTTGGCAGTAATCGATTAAAATAGAAGTCCATCAATTCCTTTTTCTCATTCTGGCCAGTTTCCGCCATCTTCAACCATAAATAAGCGTATAGATTCAGCGCCATATAGTGCAGATAGTCGCAAGCGATATATTGTTGCTTATCCTGATCCGATGAAAACTGCTCTACGATCTGAGAGGACAGGCTTTCCAATTCATCAAGCTGCGTTATCAAAGTTGCTTTATGGGGCGTGTCCGCAAAGCTTTGCATATCAGCACGCATATCGCTTAATAATTCAGACAGAAACGCGCCTTTGTTAGCAACAATCTTGCGGCCAATCAGATCCAGCGCCTGAATACCATTAGTGCCCTCGTAAATCTGAGCAATACGTGCATCGCGAACATGCTGCTCCATGCCCCACTCACGTACATACCCATGTCCACCGAACACCTGTTGTCCGATGGTGCAGACCTCATAGCCAATATCAGTAAAGAAAGCTTTGGCTACAGGTGTTAATAAAGCCGCCATGTTTTGTGCTTTGCTAACAACTGCTTTGTCCTCGGAGTGAAATGATTCGTCCAGCCATGCACCAAGCCAGACGGCAAGCGCTCTACCTGCTTGAGTGTACGCCTGCATGGATTTCAGCATACGCTGCACATCACCATGCCTGATAATCGGTGCAGTTCCTTCAACGCCTTCGGCTCTACCCTGCAACCGATCATTGGCATAGTCAAAAGCTTGCTGGTAAGACATTTCACCGAGGCCAATACCCTGCAGCCCAATGGATAAGCGTTCCAAATTCATCATGGTAAACATACAACGCAAACCTTGATGTGGCCCACCGATAATGAATCCGGTAGCGTCATCCATGTTAATGACACAGGTTGAAGAAGCCTTAATACCCATCTTGTGCTCAATTGATCCGCAACGAATACCATTGCGATCGCCGGGTGAACCGTCATCATTAACCATAAATTTGGGGACTAAAAAGAGACTGATGCCTTTAGGGCCAGCAGGAGCATCGGGTAGACGTGCCAACACCAGGTGGATGATATTATCAGCCATATCATGCTCACCGCCGGTAATGAATATCTTTGAACCGCTCAGCTTATAGGTGCCGTCTTCCTGTGGTTCAGCTTTAGTTTTCAGGATTCCCAGATCGGAACCGGCATGCGCTTCGGTTAAACACATTGAACCTGACCATTCGCCGCTGATCAGTTTCGCCAGGTATTGATCTTTAATCACATCGTCAGCGTGCGCCTGTAACAAATGATAGGCACCTGCGGTAAGGCTGCCGTAAAGACAAAAAGAGCTATTGGCTGAATAGAACATTTCCTCGACCAACACATGTAACGCTTTAGGCAGGCCCTGACCGCCATATTGAGGGTTAGCGGTTAATGATTGCCAGCCACCTTCAACATATGCCTGATAAGCTTCTTTGAAACCTTTTGGGGTCGTCACCACGCCATCATCAAATTGACAGCCTTCTTCGTCGCCTGAGCGATTGATCGGTTGCAATACACCTGTTGCAAACTTGCCCGCCTCTTCAAGAATAGCGTTATAAAGGTCTGCGTCGAACTCGGCAAAATCAGCAATACCTTTGAATCGATTTTCGAGATCAAAAACGTCTTTAATTAAAAACATCATGTCTTCAACGGGTGCTTGGTATTGCATTGCTTCTCCTAGGTTGTCTGTGCCGATTTATTACAGCCATAAAAAAACTCTGGTGACCACAAGCGCAACGCCGTGGTCAGACCAGAGTCAGTATAGAAAAAACCTAAAGAGTTTGTCTAGCCCTAATCAGCTTGATCTTGTTTAAAGTTTTTCCAGTAATCCTTAACGGTATTCTTCATGTCTTTATGCAATAAAGTAATACCGATCAGGTTGGGTATCGTCATCAGAGCCACTGTGACATAAGCCAATGTCCAGACAACCGTCGAGTCAACGATAGCTCCCAGGAAGAACAAGCCTACAAATACGACTCGATACGGCATAACCGCTTTCGGCCCAAATAAGTAAATCGATGCCCTGTCGCCATAATATGACCAGGCAATGGCCGTAGTGAACGCGAACAGCAACAAGCCAAGCGACACAATGTACTTACCGCTTTCGCCCATGTAGCCTTTAGTGAAAGCTAATGCGGTTAAGTTTGCAGAATGGATCAGGGATTTACCCTGAACGGTTATGGAGGAGTCCTCTAGGCGCCCCTCTGAAACTGGAATTTCTCCAGTAATAGGATTACCTTCACTATCAAGATAGGTGACCTCTTCCGCGACTGAACGAGCATTAAGTAGAGTAAAGCCATCTGAAATCACTTTACCGTCTTGCAATGAGATTGTGCCGGTAAATTGCTTAATTTCTGAGGGTACCGAACGCTTTTCATCAAGGTGAATCATCAGCTTCTTAACATGCTCATCATTGCTATCGGTATAATCTCCGACCACAAACTCCATATCCGAGCGATCAAACTTATTGAAATGTTTTTCTGTCCAGACGCCTGAAGACAGAATAACCAGACCGGTCAAAGTACAAATAATAATAGTATCAATGAAAGGCTCTAGCAGTGACACCATACCTTCTGACGCAGGCTCTTTGCCTTTCGCTGCTGAGTGAGCAATTGCCGCAGAACCTTGACCAGCTTCATTCGAGAATAAACCACGGTTAACGCCACGATCCATTGCATAAGCGAAGCTTGCACCAAGGAAACCACCTACTGCCGATGAACCAGAGAAAATACTACCGAAAATCGCCTGGAATGAAGGAAGAATGTTTTGATAATTATAAGCGATAACCAGTAAAGCACCGACCACATAAATAACGGCCATGAAAGGCACAACTTTCTCTGCCACTTTGGCAATGCGCTTAATACCACCGATAATGACTAAGGCTAATAGAACCGCAAGGACACCACCGGTAACCCACTTTTCAATATGGAAAGTAGAATTCATAACTTCGGCGATGTTATTAATTTGCGGCATATTACCGCTACCAATGGAACTGATAATGGTTGCCATGGCAAACAGTACCGCCAACCATTTCATGTTCAATTTCTTTTCCATGAAATACATCGGGCCACCAGCCATGGTGCCATCTTCCGTTTTCTCACGATATTTATGCGAAAGAGTAACTTCAACAAACTTGGTAGTCATACCAAAGAAGGCTGTCACCCACATCCAGAATAGCGCTGCCGGACCACCAATGAAGATAGCCAAAGCCACACCACCAATATTACCGGTACCGACTGTACCTGATAGAGCTGTGGTTAATGCCTGGAAGTGCGAGGTATCGCCAGGGGAATCTTTCTTAGCATATTGACCGCGGACAATTCTTGTTGCCTGGCCAAAATAGCGAATCTGTGGAAAACCTAGATATAGCGTGAAGAAAACACCTACACCTATTAATAAATAAGGAAAATATCCTGCTGAGCCCAAATAACCATCAATAAATGTGAGCGCATCATTAATCGTCTCGACAATCTCCAAAATCGAATCCCCATTGTTAATTTGTTAGAATCTATTGAGTGGCATAACCTTACCACAAGTATAAAAAGCTTGGCTAGACTACCCAAAATCATCGTCTAAGTCACTATATTCTAAAGGCAGCTGTACAAAATTGGTGGACTCAGAAGCTTGAAATCGAACACCAATCCCTAATAATCGCACCGACTTTTCACGCCGATAAAAGCCCTCTTCCATCAGCTCATAGAATAAATCATCGTTAATTCCGAAGCTGGTACGCTCAACGGTGGTCGCAGTGAAATCACTGAACTTAAGCTTGGCAAACAGCTTGTTGACCGGGACGCCGACACCCGAGCGCGCCACTCGGCGCTTTAAGGTTTGCAATAGATAAGGCAATTCTTCAAGGCATTCTTCAAGCGTTACCAAATCCTTATCATAAGTATTTTCAACGCTTAATGACTTTCTTGGGTAATGGGTAATAACCTTTCGATTATCGATACCGCGCGCCAGTTCATACAGACGCTGGCCAAAACTGCCAAAGGTTTTGCTCAGAGTCAGTAAATCGATTTCTCTAAGCTCTTTGCAGGTATCAATGCCCATGCGCTGGAACTTTTCAGCCGTTTTCTTACCGACGCCATGAATCTTATTGACCGGCAATCGCTCAACAAAGCCTTGAACCTCATCAGGGGTTAACACAAACTGGCCATTGGGCTTATTCCAGTCTGAGGCGATTTTAGCCAGAAACTTATTAGGGGCAACGCCTGCCGAAGCCGTCAACTGAAGCTTTTCAAAGATTTGATAGCGAATGGCTTGCGCAATGTAAGTGGCGCTACCTTTATATTCAGTACAGTCGGTAACGTCCAGATAGGCTTCGTCCAACGATAGAGGCTCAATCAAATCCGTATATTGCGAAAAGATGCCTCGAATGACTTTTGAGTCATGCCGATACTTATCAAAATTGGGCGGTACGATAATCAGCCCGGGACAGAGACGTTTCGCATAAGCTGATGGCATGGCAGAACGTACGCCGTACGAACGTGCTTCGTAATTACAGGTCGCGACAACGCCCCGCTTATCCGGCGAGCCGCCAACCGCAATGGGATGATTATTAAGAGAGGGATCGTCTCGCATTTCGATAGCCGCGTAATAACAATCCATATCGACATGGATAATTTTACGAATAGGCTCACTCAAATCTGATTGCGACATCTGGAATTTTGACTGTAGAAAAGAAAATACTTCGCATAGTTTAACCCATGCGATAAATTTTAGCTCATGAGCATGAATACTGTTTAGAAGACCAGCTTAATAAAGGCACCGCCCAAGTCACTGGTACCAATATCCATATCTCCACGATAGGCATCAACAATCTCTTTAACCACTGACATGCCAATGCCCTGCCCGTCCACCGACTCATCCAATCGCTTGCCTCGCGATACCACTGAGAACCTGACGTCTTCAGCAATACCCGGCCCATCATCTTCAATACAAATAGTCGTTTTTAAACCATTTTGGCTAGCGCTGATTTTGACCTGTTGTTTCGCCCACTTGCAGGCATTGTCCAATAGGTTTCCACATATCTCATAGAGATCACCTTCATTGAGCAATACTTGCACAGAATCAGGAATATCCACATTAATTTGAATCGTTTTATGGGAATAGACTTTTTCCAGGCCTTTCACTAACTTAGTAATTGCAGGTATCAATGAAATTGATTTCATCATCACCTGCGGACCACTGGTTGCCCGTTGCAGCTGATAGCCGACAATCTGATTCATTCGTTGCAATTGCTCGCCACACACTTTCGACAGATCTTTCTCATCAGCATCATTTTGTAATGCAGACTGCATAACCGCTAATGGCGTTTTCAAACTGTGCGCAAGGTTACCTAGCGTTTCTTTGTAACGCTTGCTTTGGTGACGCTCATTACTGATGAAGCGATTAATATTATAGGTTAACAAGCGTATTTCTTGAGGGTATCTATCGGATAGTTTATCTAAAAGCCCCTGCTCGACTTTACGCAATTCCTTTACCGCTTGCCGGATTGGTTTCAATGTCCAGCGTAATACCACAAATAGAATCAAAATAAGCGAGGCAGCTAATCCTGCAAGCCACATCCAAAGCGTGTTTCTATAAGCATCAATGACCTGATTAAAGGGCCTCTTATTCTCTAGAACTACAAAATGGTAAAGCGATATCTCACCACTTTCGGACTCCCATTCGGCAATATAATGAAACTGAAAATAATCCTCACCCGAAAGGGTCAAGGAATTAAGAGTGGCTTCGCCGGGTAATGTCAAAGGTAAAGGGATCTTCCCCTGCTCGATATTATAAGTGGCCGACAATGATTGCCAGATAAGACTCTCTGTTTCGTCATAAACAAGCGCTGAAATACCACTGCCATATTGATTAAAACGTTTATCCGAAGGGATTTCTTCCGGTAAATAAAGCTCGCCTGGTTCTAACTGATCGGCTACCGATAATAGACTGTAAAACTGCGCGTAAAGTCGCTCAAAAGTTGCCTGTCTTATACCTGCTTTGTAGGTGTTGAGCAAAATAAAACTCATGGCGGCAATAAAAAATACCAGCACAATACTGGTATTTAATAAAATTCGCTTTTGAAGGGAATAGGAAGCTTTCGGATTCACAGATCTGCTCTTAGTCGATAACCTCGGCCTCGCAAGGTGTCAATTGGTTGAATGGTACCATCTGGATCAATTTTCTTACGTAAACGCCCGACAAAAACCTCCAATACATTAGAGTCGCGATCATAATCCTGTGCGTAGAGATGCTCAGTAAGCTCAGTCTTTGAAATAACTTTGTCCGGATTAAGCATCAAATATTCCAGAACCTTATACTCATAAGCAGTTAAGTCCATCACCTGACCATTAACCTTTACTTCTTGCTTCAAGCTATTCAGGCTAATAGGCCCTTTGACAATTTCAGGTTTAGAGTAACCAGAGGCGCGGCGTAATAAGGCATTAATACGAGCTAATAATTCTTCCGTCTGGAAAGGTTTCACTAGATAGTCATCAGCTCCTGCCGCCAGGCCATCAACTTTATCCTGCCAGTGACCTCGAGCTGTTAAAATGAGTACTGGAAATTCAACATTTTCTTCGCGCAAAGTAGCAATCACGTCCATACCCGAAATATCAGGTAAACCCAGATCAAAAATCCCCAAGTCAAACTCATACTCTCGCGCAAGGTAAAGAGCCTCTTCACCATTTGGAGCTTCTTCCACAACGTAATTTTGTGCTTTTAATGCGCTAACCAGTTGCTCACGCAATGCATCATCATCTTCGACTAATAACAGTTTCATACGCCTATCTACACCCCATTCCTTACCAACCTTCCTCTATGGACGCTCCGTTTTATCAACGGGTAACCCGTCCATTACATGCATTCACTAAAACATAGCTCACACGTCCGGATGAACTTAATACTTTCACTCGATAAACCGGTGGTCTACGATTCATGTTTAATGTAGCTGACAGCACTCGACCATCAGTTTGTTGAGCTGCAGCGCTCATTGCTGCGCTTTTACCAATCGGCACGCAAGCCTGCTCTTTTCGCTCGATTTTTGTATCCAGACGAATGCCAGCCGCTTCCGCAGTACTAAGCAACAGTGCTGACATTGCCAGAAAGACGAACAATATATATTTCATAAAAACCTTTATTTAATGCTATGAAATTTAATGTCTGTAACCACGTCCAGGGCGGACATTGACTTCAACATCAATCCAACGTCCAGGATCATAGTCCATAAAAGTAGTGTAACGCTGGCCTTTATATTTATAAGTGACATTATAGCCAATAATAGCGGCATGACCATATCGGCTTTCTGTGACCTCGCAACGGTATCGACTGTCTCGCCCATCACCCGCCACAGACTGACCAATGGCAGAGCCTACCACAGCACCAGCAACTGAACCAAGACGCTTTTCGCCCCGATCACCGCCCAGCTTATAGCCTACGACACTACCTACAACAGCACCAACAATGGAGCCTTTACGACGGTCACGCTCAGAGCTTGTAGTATAACAACGTTCTCTTGGGTAGCGAGCTTCGCTGTAACCAGAAATAGGTTCAACATACACAACTTTAGCGCGGTCATAACGAGTATTATCGTAATTATCACGCTTGTCATGGCCTGCTTCCGCAGCGCTGGCCAACCCTAAGCTTGTAAGGATAGATGTGATTAATAGTAAGCTTTTCATACACAATACCTCATATTGTGGTCGGGAACCTGCCAAGCAGGGCCCCGTAGATTTAAGGTAAGTGTATAAAAATCAAGCTGAATGCTTTCTGAACTTGATTAGAAGAATGGATATATTATTTTTTGGCAAACATTCTTTGTAGTGCGAGCAAAATAACGGCTCCGAGAGTAGCTGTGAGTAAGGTCTTGATATTAAAGCCCGAAATCTCACCAAAGCCAAAGTAACTCCCAACATAACCACCAACAATAGCACCAATGATGCCGATAACAATCGTCATGATGATACCTTCTTTTCTGGCGCCGGGGATAATGGCTCTAGCCAAAAGTCCAGCAATTAGACCAACAATAATCCAAGTTAAAATACCCATCTTACATTCTCCTTCTGTTATAAAATGCTATAAGGCTATTCGAAGGCTTAATCCCAAATAATCATTTCTTGCTTTGAATAGTGCTTTTCAATGGTCGCCTGGTAATGCTTTTCAACTTGTTGGCGACGTATCTTTAAAGTTGGGGTAATTAAACCATTGTCCGTTGTCCAAGCTTCATCGACAAATATAAGCTTAGTTAAACGCTCATGCTTTTCAAGTTGATTGTTCAGCTTTTGCAAAGTCTGCTCGGTTTCTTGTGTGAATGCAGCACGATCTTTGATTGTTTTATTATGAATCGAAGCAATCGCAACTGGAGCAGGTAAACCATCTCCAATAACGCATAAATGCTCAACACCCAGTTCAGGTTCTAGCTTGGCCTCGATTGGCGCTGGAGAGACGTATTTTCCTTTTGATGTTTTGAAAATATCTTTGACGCGACCAGTGATAAATAAGAAACCATCCTCATCAATCATGCCGATATCCCCAGTATGAAAGTACCCCTCATCATCAATAACCTCTGATGTCTTAATTGGCTCTTTATAATAGCCTTGCATCAGACAGGGGCTTTTCAACAAAATCTCACCGCTATCAGCCAACTTAGCTTCAGCGGTTGGCATAGCAACACCTACAGAACCTTTCTTTCGACAACTTGGCTTGCTGGCATGTGAGAAAGCCATGGTTTCGGTTAGGCCATAAGCTTCGCAGATTTGTAATCCCAGGTTATCGAAAAAATCCATAGTTGCTCTTGGTAAAGCAGCCGCACCAGAGAGCACAATCTTTGTTTTATCAAGCCCAAGACCTTCTAATACTTTGCGTCTGATAATATTTTTGATAATGGGTAATTTAAGCAGTAGCCATAACTTTCTCTTGCCAACTTTGTCCTCGATACCTTGCTGGAACTTGAGCCAGATTCGAGGCACACCAAAAAAGATGGAAGGACGAACCGACACAATATTTTCCTGAAAACGATCCAGCGATTCGGTAAAGGAAATGATACTGCCTGTATGAATGCTGATAATTTCGGTAAGTTCGCGCTCAGCGCAATGTGCCAATGGCAGGTAGGAAAAAGCTCGCTCTTGTCCAATATCCACAAACTGGGCAGCTGCGGCAGCTCCATTAGACAAAGCTCGGTAATCGATCATGACACCCTTTGGAATGCCGGTAGTGCCAGAGGTATAAACAATAGTCGCCAACTCATCTAGATCTGGGATCGGTGAATCAGCCATGGCCTCAGTTTCAGCAATCACTTCATCCCACTCTTTAATACCCGGATGAGGCTGATAGAAACTGATTTTAGGTAACTCATCGGCCACCGCTTCACTCTTTGCAGCCCAATCTGGCATCTTACCCACAAACAGTAATTTCGACTCACTATGCTCCAAAATAGTAGTAATCGTTTCTTTACCTGCCGTCGGATAAATTGGAACTGATATGTGTCCTGCCATCATGATAGCCAGATCGGCCATAATCCAATGTGAACAATTCAGAGACAGTATGGCGACCTTACTTTTCGGTGGTAAGTTGGTCTTAAGGTACTGAGCCATCTTTCGAACTTGCTGGCCAACTTCATGCCAAGTGTACTCTTTCCAATCATTACCAAATGGCTGTCGAAGAAATACCTGTTCTGAAGCGACGGTTTCCCAATGATAGAAAGCTTTTAATGTTGGCTCTAGTTGTGACTGACTCATAAATTATTCTCTTTATACTAAAGTTTTGGACATAAAATAGTGTGGACCGATCTCAGGGAGTTGGAACTCCTCCCCCTTTATAACAAAATTGAGCTTAAGGTAAAATGGCACTGCTTCAGTTCGAGCATTGCACCAGATAAGATCCCCACCCTGCTGTGCGCATAATGACATGCCATGCTTTAACAGTTGAGCACCGATTCCTTTACCGCGATAATCAGGCTCAGTTGCCATTCCTCTTAAACGCCAGGCATTCTCAGAAGGCTCTAAAGCATGAGACTCAGGATAGAAAGAAGCAATACCTATAACCTTTCCATTATCAAAGCTTGCCACATGAAAACACTCTTGTTTGGCATCCTCTTTATAAGTACATTCTTCTATCGGTCTGCCTGGCCTTAGAACTTGATGCCTTAGAGGAATAATTGTTGCTAAGGGAACCTTTTGTGATTCAAACATGATAATTGGCAGCTCTCCCTCGGAGATTCACTCTATAATGATGTGTATTAATACTTAGTTTATATACTATTCAAACTTTCTAATCCAACAAAAACAGCATATAAAAAAAGCCACTCATTGGAGTGGCTTTTTTAAGGCATAAGCGTTGAAAGCTTAATTATTGATCATCTTCCTTTACTTCTTCTTCGACAGCTTGCTCTGCTTCTTCAAGCTCTTCTTCAGCTGCCTCTACCATTTCTGCTGCTTCGGCCTCAGCATCTTCAACCATTTGATCGGCTTCGGCTTCAGCTTCGTCTACCATTTCTGCTGCTTCTTGCTTAGTTTCCTGGTAGTTTTCTTCCGCAGCTTCTTTTAACGAAGTAACAGTTTCTTCTGTAGTTTCAGCAGTATCTTCAACAGCTTTCTCAGTTGCTTCAACGGCATCTGCTGTTGCTTCTTTTACTGACTCAACAGCTTCCTGCGTTTCTTCTTTCGCAGACTCTTTCTTATCATCACTGCAAGCAACCGCAAGCGCTGATGCTAAAAGTGCAATAGCTAAACGTTTCATTTCCTATCTCCTCCTCGGATTATTTACTTATAAGTAAAGTCACAAAAAAATTCATAACCTTTTATAAACTTGAGCAACAAACATACAGCATTTATTGCTCAAGCGGTAAATAATACAATAGGTTAGGTTATTTTTTCGCCAGGAAAAGCCACGTTTCGAGAACTGTGTCAGGGTTTAATGACACGCTATCTATGCCCTGCTCCATTAACCACTTAGCTAGATCTGGGTGGTCAGATGGGCCTTGACCGCAAATGCCGATGTATTTGTTGGCTTTTTTACAGGCCTTTATAGCATTCGCCAATAACACTTTAACTGTAGGATCACGCTCATCGAACAGATGAGAAATAATGCCGGAGTCACGATCCAGACCTAATGAAAGCTGAGTCAGATCATTTGAACCCACCGAGAAACCATCAAAGTGTTTCAAGAACTCTTGAGCCAGAATGGCATTTGACGGAAGCTCACACATCATAATAACGCGTAACCCATTATCACCACGACGCAAGCCATTTTCTGCCAGTAACTCAATGACTTTTTCTGCTTCGCCCAGAGTACGAACAAACGGGATCATCACTTCAACGTTGTTAAAGCCCATCTTATTGCGAACACGTTTAATCGCTTCGCACTCAAGTTCAAAGCAGTCGCGGAACTCCTCGGAAATGTAGCGAGAAGCACCACGGAAGCCCAACATTGGATTTTCTTCGTGCGGCTCATATAAGTGACCACCAATCAAATTCGCATATTCGTTAGACTTGAAGTCTGACATGCGCACAATGACTTTTTCCGGTGCAAAAGCACAGGCAATGGTCGAAATACCTTCGACTAATTTGCTGATATAAAATTCTTTTGGATTCGGATAGCCAGCCATTTGCATCGCAATAGTCTTTTTCAGGCTTTCGTCTTCCAGCTTGTCATAATCCAGCAATGCTTTCGGATGCACGCCGATCATGCGGTTAATAATAAACTCAAGGCGAGCCAAACCAACGCCAGCGTGAGGCAAATGAGCAAAATCAAAAGCACGATCCGGATTGCCCACATTCATCATGATTTTGAACGGCAGCTCAGGCATATCTTCAACAGAGTCTTTGCTGACTTCAAAATCAAGCAAGCCTGAGTAAATCATACCGGTATCACCTTCCGCACATGACACAGTCACTTCAACGCCATCTTTAATACGGTCAGTTGCATCACCGCAACCGACAACCGCCGGAATACCCAGTTCACGCGCAATAATCGCCGCGTGGCAAGTACGCCCTCCACGGTTAGTCACGATAGCAGCAGCGCGTTTCATCACTGGTTCCCAGTCCGGGTCAGTCATGTCAGTTACCAGAACATCACCAGGTTTAACGCTGGCCATCTGATCGATGGAGCTGATCACACGCGCCTTGCCTTTACCGATTTTCTGACCAATCGCGCGACCTGTCGCGACCACATCGGAAGTATTCTTCAAACGATAGCGCTCAATAATATTTTTGTCTGAACGGCTCTTAACCGTTTCAGGACGTGCCTGAACAATATAAATCTTGCCATCAGAACCGTCTTTCGCCCATTCAATATCCATTGGACGTTTATAATGCTCTTCGATGATCAAAGCCTGTTTAGCAAGCTCTTGAACTTCACCGTTATTAATACAGAACTGCATACGCTCCTGCACATCAACGTCAACGGTTTCAACACTCTTACCGTGGTCAGTATCGTTGGTGTAAACCATTTTAATGGCTTTGCCACCTAAGGTTTTGCGAACAATTGACTGACGACCTTCGGTCAGAGCTTGTTTGTAGACATAAAACTCATCAGGGTTTACTGCACCCTGCACCACTGTTTCGCCAAGACCATAAGCACCAGTAATAAATACCACATCATTAAAGCCTGATTCGGTGTCCATGGTGAACATTACGCCACTGGCAGCAATGTCACTACGAACCATCTTTTGTACACCGGCAGAAAGCGCTACTAAAGAATGCTCAAAACCCTGGTGAACACGATAAGCAATCGCGCGATCATTAAATAATGATGCAAACACTTCTTTAAGCGCTTTCATCACATTATCTAGGCCGCGAACATTAAGGAAAGTTTCTTGCTGGCCAGCAAATGATGCATCCGGCAAGTCTTCAGCGGTCGCAGAAGAACGGACGGCAACCGCAAAGTCATCATTGGCATCGCCTTTCAATTTGGCATAAGCCTCAGTAATAGCCTGCTCCATTTCTGGAATAAATGGAGTGTCCATCACCCAACCACGTATTTTGGCACCGACTTCGGCTAATTTTGTAACGTCATCAACATCCAGGCTTGATAACTCTTCGTTGATGCGCTTATTCAGACCGCTTTGCTCCAGGAAAGCGCGGAAAGCATCGGCTGTAGTCGCAAAGCCGTTTGGAACGCTAACGCCCATATTGCTAAGGTTGCTGATCATTTCCCCAAGTGATGCGTTTTTACCGCCAACGCGCTCAACGTCACCCATCCCAAGTTGGTCATACCAAAGTACGTATTTATCCAAGGTTCTATCTCCAGTTTATAAATTTGGAATTACCGCAAACCGCTCATTTTTGGCTGATTATCTTGCCGATAGTGAGCGTAAATGCTTAAATTCACGAACAAAGTGGTCTTTGTGGCCGCTATTTTACTGATAAATGAGCAAATATGAAACGCACAGTCTTTTTTATTTCTGACCGCACCGGTATTACCTCAGAAATGCTGGGTCAATCACTAACTTCCCAGTTCGAAGGAGAGGTGGAATTCACCTATCACACCATCCCTTTTGTCGATGATGTGGATAAAGCTAACGCTGCGGTTTCCCGTATTAATCAGACTGCAATTCGTGATGGCCATAAGCCAATTGTCTTTGAAACTATTGTTAAACCGGAGATTCGAACCATCATCACCTCAGCCAATGCGTTACTGGTGGACTTTTTCCATACCTACATTGGCCCCTTAGAAAAAGAACTGGGTGTACACAGCTCATTCCGGGTCGGCAAATCTCACTCAACAGATGATAGACAGGCTTATGACACCCGCATGAGTGCGGTTAATTTTGCTTTGAACAATGATGATGGAGCTTCGACCAAGCACTACAACCAAGCCGACATCATCCTGGTCGGCCCGTCACGCTGCGGCAAAACCCCTACCTCACTATATATGGCGATGCAGTTCGGTATTTTCGCAGCCAACTACCCTTTCACCGAAGAAGACCTGCCGAATATCAAATTAAAGCCGGGATTGGCGCAAAATAAGCATAAGTTATATGGATTGACCATTGACCCAATGCAGCTGCACGAGATCCGTAATAAACGCCGACCCAACAGTAAATATTCAGCGCTCAATCAATGTATGATGGAAATTAGAGAAGTAGAAGCTCTGTATCGACGTGAGAAAATACCATTCATTGATACGACTTCACGGTCCGTCGAGGAATTGGCGGTCAAGATTATGGCTGACAAGGAAATTCAGAGGAAGATATTTTAGAAGAGAGGCATTTAATTTAGCTAGTTGAGAGCTATAAGAACAAGCGCTAAGAAGCCCCATGAACTCAAGGTACTCGTCTGAATATTTTCTACAAAAAGATCAAGAGCAGATCCTGAATCAAGTTCAGGATGACAACTTTCTGTAAGTCTGATATCCACAAGGTTAGGTACATTGAGTGCTCCTACCAAAGGGAGGTTGATTACCGTCCTATGAAGAGCTCGATTCTATCAATAAACCAAATTCCTATAAGCCTGTCATCCTGAACTTGATTCAGGATCTGCTCTTAGTTTTTTCCCAAAAGAAAATACAAGTACCTACTATAAATTGGTGTCAGCCCAAACTCACAGGCTCTATCAATAAAGCCATTCTTTGCCCCATGGGAACCTTGTTATTGGGGAAAACAATGGCCTCACCATCAGACTCGACAATATAAGGCTCTTCAGGATCAGACAGTAACTCAAAGCCTTGCTCGAACTCTGTGAAATTAGCCAGGTCATCCTCAACATTAAGATGTGACTCGTCAGAAACTCGCAGCAGCTCTTTTTTGACAGCAAAGAGATTTAACTCATCAGTAGAACGGTCATTATTGAAGTGATAGTTGCCCGCGACCAGTTTTCGTAATTGATTTTCCGCTTGCTTAAAATCATCGCGATTATTTTCACCGAATGATTTGACCTTACCAAGCTCCACCGTAAAAGCATCGGCTTTGAAATGATGGCTGGTATGGTAGGAAAAAGTCGAGCTTGGTTTGTGATAAAGCAGCACAGTATCTACGCCACAATCCTGCACAAAAGCTAACTGCTCTGCTTTGTGCTCGCGACCATCAAGATAAGGATAAATAGCAAAGCGTTGATGTTTAGAAGCTCGAATAGCGGTATGCAGATCATAGTGATAGCGACGAGCATCAGTTGGTGACTTATCAAAGAAATCTTTTACCGCCTCTTCCAGCCGCTTGGCTCGCAAAGCTTCATAGCAGTTGGCATCCGCCTCAAGATAAGCCTTCCAATGATGGTTAAACATGCGGTTCAAATTAAATTCTAAGAAACGCTCTTGTTGCATCATAGCTTTCGGGTTGCCGAGTAATATCAGCAAGTTGACTTGCAAAGCCTGACTTCCCACAAGAATATCACTCACGATATCACTGATAATTTCCATCGGTGCCGTTTCGTTGCCGTGCACACCACAGGAAAGACAAACATACTGATTGCTAGGTTGGTCAGGAGTAAATTCTATAATCCCGGCATCATGAAAGACTGTTTTGCCTTGATCGATTTCCAGCGAAAAAGGTTCATGGTGATCAGGATTTTGACGGACAAAGTCAATAAAGTTGAATGTATTGAAATCGTGTGACGTTAGCATAATTCTCTATTTTATTGGTTCAGGTATTTAGTTAAAGCTACTTAGTCGCAGCTTCTTCAAAAGGCGGAACCAGCAATTGCGGATCCAAACGATGGCTCAACCAATTTATACGCCAGTCAAGATGTGGGCCGGTTGCGCGGCCGGTAGCACCAATGCGGCCAATGAAATCGCCCTGCTTTACCGGCTCACCGACTTCAACGTCGACACTACTCAAATGCAAAAAAGTCGAGTTCACGCCAAAGCCATGATCAATGATAATGGTTCCACCCGAATAAAACATATCCGGGTGCGCTAAACGAACAACACCATCCGCCGGCGCGACAACTTCGGTTCCGGTTGGCGCTGCAACATCAACCCCAAAGTGAGGTCGTTTGGGATCACCATTTAAAACTCTTTGGCTACCATAAAAACCACTCAAGCGCCCTTTTGCTGGCCAGATAAAATCCTGCATGAAATATTTAAAGTCTGTAACTTCTTCACGGGCTTTGGCAACTAAAGCGGTTTCTCGCTTTATACGTTCTAAGACTGCCGGCTTTTTAGGCGTTACTTTCGATGGTGGTAAACCATCAATGCGTTCAATGTTATATTGACGCTTGCTTATGGTGATAGGCTGGGTTTCAGTTTGCTCACCTTTTGACACAATCAAGGTAGCGCTGTCCGGCATGTCACGATGAAAACCAAATACAAAATAACCATCGTCTGAAACCTTGATTGCCTGACCTTCAAATTTTACCTCTGCACCCGGTACTGCCTGGCCAATCACCAAACCGCCCTGAGTGAAATCACCTTTAAGTGATAGTATTAAAGCCTCTTTAGCGCTTACCTGCCAAGCGCTTAGAACAGACACTAACAATAAAACCAATACCACAAATCTTTTCATTTACGTTACCTATTCAGAATCTTGCTTGTTCTCGATTTTAGCAGTGACTGCCGCCTCTATAGAGTCTTCATGATCCTCATGGTTCAACTCGACCTGTTCAATCTTCTCGAAACGGCTGCTGATCTTATCAGCGGAGATAGTCACTTTCTTAACATCATCAGACACATTATTAATATGGCGCGCCAAATCGCTCATTCGCGTTCTGAAGCGACCGAAGTCTTTCGACAGCATCCCTAAGTGTTCCTGAATGATATGAACCTGTTTGCGCGTCGCCTCGTCTTTCAGCACTGCGCTGGCAGTGGTCAGCAATGCCATCATAGTCGTCGGTGATACCATCCACACTTTTTGTTGTTGAGCAAACTCCACCAGTTCAGGATGATGCGCATGAATTTCGGCAAACACTGCCTCAGCAGGAATAAACATGACAGCACCGACAGCGGTTTCCTGGTCGATAATGTATTTACTGGCGATATCATTAACATGCTTTTTAATGTCTTTAAGGAAAGCTTTATGCGCCTGGTCGCGCTCAGGTGATGAGCGCTCGACATCAACCATCTTCTGATAATTTTCCAGAGGGAATTTCGCATCAACGCCAATCACACCCGTAGGTTCTGGCAGAAACAAAGCACAATCAACAATTTTGCCATTACTAAAAGTATGCTGGAATTTATAATGACTGGTTGGCATAACATTCGAAACCAAAGACTCCAGCTGCACTTCACCGAAAGCACCACGCGAACGTTTATCAGAGAGAATTTCCTGCAAGCTAACCACATTACTGGACAGCTCGGTAATCTTTTTCTGCGCATCATCAATTAATGCCAGACGCTTTAAGACATCCTGGAAGGTCTGAGTGGTTTTCTCGAAGCCATCAGCCAGACGCTTCTCAACCTGACCACTGATTTCTTTAAGACGTTCATCAGTAGTTTTCGTCAAGCCAGACATATTTTTCTCGAAATTTTCGGCTTGTGTTTTGAGATTAAGAGTGATTTCCTCGCGAACATCTTTCATGCCGCGGCGGAATTGCTCCTGCAACATCGCTAAGGCTTCTTTTTGGTTCAGCTCAATCTGATCCTTCAACTGCAGGATATTTTTCTGCAGAGTTTCCTTAAATTGATACAACTCTTTTTGTTGGCTGACTGTATTGTCGCTAACTTTCTGACCAAGGTTATCGCTGAACTTATTGAAACCGCCCTGCACCAGGCTTTGGAATTGCTGAAAAGACTCGGAAAGCTTAACTTGATTGCCCGCTAGCTTTTCCACCATGCTGTCCGAAGCGCGCTGATTCTGCTCAACCAGACGATTAAAATCGTTTTTGGTCTGCTCAAAAGTATGACTCTGACGAGAATCCATACTCTTCAACAAATCACGCGACACCGACATATCATCAAGCAGCTGCTTAAAAGTGTTCTTTTGTCGAATCATCGCGGCCATAAAGGCAATTGCCAAAATGACAATAATGATTAACAGAATGATTTCAATCGGATACTTGTTCCAAAGAGTTTCTAATGACATGAATGTTTAGCTTTCTTTAGTGATAAATCAGACTTCCCAATGAGGTCTTATTATACACACAAGGCCAAGCATCAAAAGCGGGATTTATATGCAGTTGCAGGTCACCGGGCAACTACATTGGGTAGCCCCTACCCAGACATCGCTTCCGCAGGGTCATCCATACCCACAGCTGACATCCCACGCTACCAAGGGCGCTCCCTTCGGTCACTTACCGCGGACAAAATCGTCAGGAACGATTTTCAATGGCGAAGCCAGCCCATAGGGCAAAATACATGTGACCGACGGAAATCCCTTTAGGGGGAGGTATTTTGTAATCCAGTGACTCTTACTAAACTCCCCCGACTCTCATAGGGGCGTACGGCGTTCGCCCTAAATCAGGAAATACAACTTTCATCAAAGCCTGCCAGACAATGCAAAAATGCATCAACAGCGACCCAAATCACAGCTCCGGCACCGAAACTTTCGTATGACTTGTTGTTTTTTTGTACATCTCCTAGAGTGTTTTTTGCTGGTTTGCTCGCTTAATTAAACAATAAGAGGTTTGCTGTTTATATGGAGAGTTGATCGGCACTACAAAATGGAAATCTAAGGAGAAAGTTTATGAAAAAACTATTAGTAGGAAGCTTAATAGCGTCATCTCTCGCTATTTTAAGTGGTTGTGGGGCTGATGGAAGAGTGACAGGTGGCGGCACCATGCACTCAGCCGGCGGCGATGGAAAAACCGTCTTCACAATCAATGCCAGCCGATGTCCCGATTCCACAGGAGAAAGTGTTGTCAAAGGACAAGTTCAATTCCACGATAAAACAGCCATTGACTTCGAAGATACAGGCGGTGTCAGTTTACACGCTGACGTTACATCAGCCATGTATTGCTCGGGGGATCCAGCTGATGACAACGGTGAATACTGCTTGCAATGTCAATCAGAGGGATATTACGAAGTTGAATTTGCTTATAGCTCCCAGAACAGCCAGAACCCAGGTGAAGGCAGCGGCTTCATGTGTATTGCCGATGCTGGCTCAGGAAATGGCTTACACGGAATTGCCATCGTTCAGGTCACTTCAGGACCCTATGACGGCTACTCCAATCTAGGTGGAGTCAGCGGCAACGTGCAAGCTCACGAATGCAACACTCAAGAGTAAAGGGAGTTTATAACATGAAATTAAACAAAATCAGTCTAGCCACTCTTGCTGCAGTAGGATTGGCGATTTCATCAGTAGCGACAGCGAATACACTGGTACACAAGCGCTTTGTAGTTGAATACTCAAAGCAAAAGAAAGCGGAAGTGATTCAAACATTAAATGAAGCCGGTGCCGACATTAAATTGGAACTCGACTCGCTAAACACCATCGCCTTTGAAGTTGATTCACTGGAAACTTTACGAAACTTACGAGCAAACTCTAACCTAAAAATCGAGATTGATCCGGTAAGAACGGTAACGCCTTCAGGCTACACCAAAATTGAAGATCACGTGGACGATCCATTAAAGTCACACCCTTCGCTGTATGGTATTCATATGGTGCAATCCGGTGACTTTCCAAGTGGGGCGGCAGCCACCCCTGCTAAAATTTGTGTGATTGACACAGGTTACGATATCACGCACGAAGATCTGCCGAAAAATGCGATGGGCTCAAATGATCTGAGTGGCCCCTGGTATGGCCCACTGCCAGAAGATCTTCACTATCACGGAACCCACGTTGCAGGAACCATCGGAGCGATAGGTAATAATGGTATTGGTGTAACAGGTGTTATTCCTAATGTTGAAGACACCGGTGGTTTCTATATTGTCCGATACTTTGACTCGGAAGGTGGCGTTGCCTATGCCTCTGGCCTTGCTGGAGCCATTGAGGAATGCGCCAATAACGGTGCTAACGTCATCAACATGAGTTTAGGTGGCCCGGTTTATTCCAAAGTAGAAGAAAGAGCCTTTGAGCGCGCTCGTAAAGCAGGTGTTTTAAATATCGCCGCCGCAGGTAACGATGGCGTTTCAACCCATAGCTACCCTGCCTCTTATGACTCAGTCATGTCAGTTGGAGCGCTCGACTCAGCCAAAGTCATTGCTGATTTCTCACAAACCACTTCACAAGTAGAAATATCCGCACCCGGTGTTAGCGTTGGCTCAACCGGGCCCGGTGATGCATATATCATCGCCAGCGGAACCTCAATGGCAACGCCACACGTAGTCGGTGTCGCAGCACTGGTATGGAGTCATTATCCACACTGCTCAAACTTCGACATCCGCACAGCGCTGAAAGCCTCCGCGGAAGACCTCGGCGAACCAGGCCATGACTATGCCTATGGCGCAGGACTCGTTCAAGCCAAAGCAGCCTATGATTACCTCGCAACTAACGGTTGCACAGGAAGAATCTGTAAAGGTAATGAATGCGACCCTGCGAAATAATCATACACCCACCAACCTAAAAGGCGGCTCTAGCCGCCTTTTTTATAGTTAAAGGGCAGCTTTAATTTTAGTTTGCTAACTGCGTTTTCTTGTACTTCGAATAAGCCTCTCCCAGCGCAACCCGCAACTGTCGCAATGGCAAATACTCAACTCGATATTGGGAGAAGTGTCTTTTAGCTGAAGTAATCACATCAGATTCAGTACCCGCTATGTACAGACCATCGATCTCATCCCAAAACAAATACAAATTGGCTGGCTGTTCCGAATATCCTTGATATACCAAGTACCGGCTGTCATCGCCTTCTTCCTCGATATAAATATTGTTTTGTAGTTTTCGGGAGTCATCACATCGAGAAATATAATGAGTAGCCTTCAAGTTTCCAGAGTCGTTATAAACCACAACTTTTGCTGAAGAAACACAAGTGGTATAGGTTTTAACATAACCCTCATCCTTTAGTTTTTCGAAGATTAAAGCAGCACATGCAGCAATAACTAGAAGTAATATGAGGTTGAGGTGTTTTTTTATTATGGACACTATTAATTCCCTGTAATTGTTATTAGCCACTCCGAATAGTAGAAACCTTTACTCATAAAGTCAAAATACCAATCATTAGTTAAAGAAAATCGCTGGATCCCGCGGTAAGCGACCAAATGGAGTGCCCTGGGTACCGCGGGATGACGAGGTTATTCTTAACTTTATCAGCACGATACTTACTACGATATTGCTTGAAAATAATCGAAGCGTATGCCTAACAGACTGGATTAACGGTCAAGTATTGTCATCCCGCGGCTGGACCGCGGGATCCAGTGACTTTTAAGGTAGGAAATAGATCTGACCTGGATAAGGATTACTGGGTCGCTGCGCTCCTTGCCCTTCGGGCCGTCGTCGGCTACGCCTCCAACGTTCTAAGCACTGCGTGCTTTGTCGAACTCCTTCGGAGGTTCTCATCATTTCCTTTGCTACAACGAAAAAAGGCTTCCGGTTTAAGGGAAGCCTTTCGAATAATGGCGCGCGTGGAAGGATTACTGCGTCGCTGCGCTCCTTGCCCTTCGGGCCGTCGTCGGCTATCGCCTCCAACGTTCAAAGCACTGCGTGCTTTGTCGAACTCCTTCGGAGGTTCTCATCATTTCCTTTGCCACAATGAAAAAAGGCTTCCGGTTTAAGGGAAGCCTTTTGAATAATGGCGCGCGTGGAAGGATTCGAACCTCCGACCGCCTGGTTCGTAGCCAGGTACTCTATCCAGCTGAGCTACACGCGCATCTCGTTGTCGGGCGGTATTATGCCACCAGACGATGATATGTCAACGGCCTTTTGTAAATTTTTCCTGAATATTTCAGTTTTTAACTTAACGGCCTGTTTTATAAACAGTTTTTGGTGAAAAACAATACAAAACGCTTAGAAATCAATCAGCGCCTAAATCTTACCTTTTTCTTGGGGTAACGGAAAGCCCATCTTCAATCTCTTCGCTGGGGTTATAAATCAAGACTTCACCTTCGTTAACTCCACTCAAGACTTCGGCTTCAAGTCCATTATTCGCCCCTATCTCCAAAGTACGTTTTGTGGCAACCCCATTCTCAATGGCAAACGCAACCCACTGCTTACCTTCTCTGACCATAGCAATAACAGGAACAATCAGGCTGTTCGGTTTGTCCGCCAGGATAATGTCCACATCCAACTGGTAACCATGGCCCAGCTTTTGCCATTGCTCGGGGGGGCTGGTGAAATCGATATAAATGTTCACTCTTTGTTCTTCAATTCCTAAAGCCGTAACTTTCTTATAAGCCATCGGCTCAACCTGCCGAACAATCCCTTCAAGGTCAGTCTCGCCACCCCAACCTTTCATACTTACTTTCTGTCCTTCAGATACGCGCACAGCTTCGGTCGATATCAGTTCGACTTTAACTTCCAAGTCCTTAGCATCACCAATATCCATAATCGGTTGGGCAGCATTGATCACCCCCGCACTTTCTCTATAACGCGTTAATACCACGCCCGTTGCAGGTGCAAAGACCTGGCTGCAGTCACATTTTGGCAGAAATTCAACTAAAGAAGTATCAAGCATAGCCTGCACACGTTCCAACTCAGCCTGACGAAGTTGCAATGTTGCCTGAGTCGCTTGCAGCTCCTGCTGTAAGCTTTGGTATATTTTTTTAGCAGTATCATACTCACGCTCGGAGATAGCTTGATCCTTATACAAGTTCTTAGCTCTTTCCAGGTCGCTTTTAGCAAAGCTTAATTCGTTTTGTACCTGTCTGAGTTTTGCCTGCGTCATCTCCAAAGCGGATTGAGCCGCATGTAATTCTGCAACGGCCTGTTTCTCGCTTCGCGGATCAAGCGGCTGGGAACGCAATGGTTCTATTTCTGCAACAACGGTTTCATTGGCGACAACAGAATCACCCACTTCCAGCTCAATGCGACGCAAATAGCCTGTAATGGGTGCTGATACCTGATAAATATTCTTAACCTCGGTTTCACCGACCTCGGAAACCACCTCATAAAATTGCCCACGGGTAACTTTAACAGTTTCGACTTCTATCGCCCTTGGCCAAAAACCATAGGCCAGAAAAGCAACCAGAACCGCTGCCAACACAATCCATAACTTAAATCGTTTATTGATACCCATGAATACTTATTCCTTCGTTTTTAATACTTCGATAAGGTCCAGGTGTTGAATTCTTTTTACCACAAACAGCGCAGATACCACTGAAGCAATGATGGCCACAATGACTGCATAGCTATAGGTATGGGGATAAATGATAATCGGAATCCTGAATAATTCAGTTTCAAACGCATAACCCAATAACTGAGTCAGTCCCCATCCGACAAAACAGCCTAAAGCTAAACCCACCAAGGTCAGTAACCCCACCTCACATAACAAAATATAAGAGGTTTCACCTTTAGTAAAACCCAAAACTCGTAAAGTGGCCAATTCTCTCCCTCGTTCGGAGAGCGATATTCGAATCATGTTATAGCTAACTCCGAATACCAGTATCGACGACAGCACAATGAATATAAACATAAAAACCAGCATACTCTCAGCAACGGTTTCATTAAACGCATCAAGCAGTGATTGTTTGGTCATTAAAGCAGTAATAGCGGGAGATTCCTTAACGGCTTTATAAAGCGACTCGTAATGTTGTGAGTCGACCACAAGGTTTAGCATAAAGTACTGCCCTACTTCGCCTAATTCTCGGTTAAGCGTTTTGAGGTTCATATAAGCAGGCAAGCCAATAAAAGTATCGAAAATTCCAACGACGGCGTAATCTCGCTGTAAGCCAGACTTATCCAGAAACTCAACATAAATCCGATCACCGACGCCTATATTCAACTTCTCGGCCAGAATACTGCCAATCACCATCCCCTCTTCGGGCAATGCGACAACTTGCTGTGTATAGGTATCGTAAATAGGCTGCAAAGTCGCATCAGACTCTAGACCTGTTATAGAGCCCCGATGGGTTTTGGTGCCGTTAATAAACTCCACAGAAACATAACGTATCGGCTCGGCATCAATGACGCCAGGAAGCCGCTTAACCTGATACAGTGCTTCCTGTTTCTGGTTTTCGTAAAAGGCCATGGTCATATCTTGCCGTTGCGCATCATTAAAAAATGAAATCCCCAGATACTTAATCGCATCCGACATCTGAATGGCTAACACCATCAGTCCCACAGCTAAAGAAATTCCGATAACGGTAAAGCTTGCTCTCAGTGGCTTACGAATAATTTGTCGAACAGCAATGCGGGTTGGCTGATCCAGCCAATGCTTGATAGAAGGCGTATCAACAAAGCTTTTGTGGTAAATGTCAGGGCTCGGCGGAACCATCGCAACAGCAGGCGGCAATTGAACCACTCTGGCTATCGAACCAATAATTCCAGAAAGTGCCGCTAAAACACTAACACCAGAACTGGCAATAAAAGAAACAAACGAAAAATCGTAAACCAGTAAAGGGAAACGGAAAAACTCCGCATACATTTCAGTGTTAGCCTGACCAAGATAGGCGCCCGCGACTAACCCAATAACGGCACCTACAAAGCACATCACCAATACCATCTTGAAGTAATGAGCGCCGACCTGCAGGTTGCTGTAGCCAAAGGCTTTCAGTAATCCAATTTGCTCACGCTCATTGGTGATCATCCGACTTAACACCATGTTCGTTAGAAATGCCGATACCAGCAGGAAAATGACCGGGAAAATAATTGAGGTGGTTTTTAACTGCTGTATTTCATTATTAACGAACCAATAAGAAATCTGATCATCGCGCAAATAAGAGTTCCTGCCGCCATAAGGCTCAAGAACCATATCAATCTGTTTCAGCAGAGCCTGATGATCGGATGTCGAGTCAAACTTAAAGGCAACGTCATTAAATGCACCTTTCAAGTCAAAGGCGGCCTCCAGTGAACTTTGGCCAGACCATAAAATTCCGTAGCGTGCATCATCGGGCATCAAAGAACCCGGAGCGATTGAGTAAATATATTCAGGGCTCAGCGCAATGCCGACTATCCTGAAGTAACGCTTTTTGCCATTCATCACAGCAGAGAGCTTGTCACCCAACTTCAAATTGTGTGCCTCGGCAAAAGGCTCATTCACAATCACTTCATCGGAAGTACCCGGAGCAATCCAGCGCCCTTCCCTTAAGGCCAGCTGATTGAGTCTCGGCTGCCCCTGATCAGGAATGGAAGTCAGCAAGCCCATAACAGGCTCATTAAAGTCAGGCATATCCAGACTGGCAAACTTCTTAATGCGGGTTTCAACTAAGCTGACACCGTCAATCGCTTCGAGACGTTGCTTGAGCGCATTAGGAACCCGAACTGCACTGACAAAGGCATCAGCAAATTGATAATCGGAATAATATTGTTCAGAGGTTTTCTGAAGTGATTCGAGCGTGGTCAATGCCATACTGAGCGTTGCTATACCGGAAGCAATCACTAAAGCTACAGCGATGACCTGGCCTTTGACATGCCATAAATCGCGCAACAGCTTCAGATTCAAAGCACGCATATCAGATCACCACTTTAACTCGCTAGGAGACAGACGGTTTGAATTAGAATGGATATCAGAAACTTTGCCGTCGCGAAGGGTCACAACCCGGTCAGCAATGCCACCGACAGAAGTGTTATGGGTAATTACAACGGTTGCAGTGCCCAATTCACGATTGACCTGTTCAATCGCTTCCAGAACTAAAATCCCGGTTTGATGATCCAGAGCACCGGTAGGCTCATCGCACAATAAGATTTCAGGTTGCTTGGCAATCGCCCGAGCAATCGCCACCCGCTGCTGTTCACCGCCTGACAGCTGCGCCGGAAAATGGTCCTTTCTAGGCAACAGCCCAACCAGTTCCAAAGCTTCTTCGGGCTTAATGGGGTTCTTAGCAATTTCAGTCACTAAAGCAACATTCTCTAAAGCGGTAAGGCTGGGAATTAAGTTATAGAACTGAAATACGAAACCGACATGTTCACGGCGGAATTCGGTCAAAAGCCCTTTACTGTCTGAGCTAATCGAGCGTTCTTTAAAATACACCTCGCCCGACGTGGCGCTGTCCAAGCCTCCGAGAATATTCAGTAGCGTTGATTTACCGCTTCCCGACTGCCCCAGCAAAACCACCATCTCATGCTCAAACACCTCAAAATCAACGCCATCCAATGCCTTAACCTCAACCTCCCCGGTTTTATAGACCTTGGTTAGATTGTGCGCATGCAACACAGGCTTCGACTCAGTGGTAGTTGAATCCTGATTTTCTTCTTGAGTAGATATTATTTCCGACAAGCTCAGATCCCTGATTAAAAAACAAACACCCTTGTTTCATAGTAAGAATCGAGCGGAGAGATATCAATAGAATTTTAAAAGGAATGGAGATTAGATGATTTATGTCAGTTGGGGAAGCGCGCAATACACACAGATTTAAGCCTGCGTGCATCACGCGAACGACGAATTAATTCGTACTATAAATTAGTCATTTGCAACCTAGCGGCACTGCATAGAAACATACCCATCCCCATCAACATCTAAATCGCCAACGGTTCTAGCGTTACAATCTTCATCAATGCCTTGCGAGTCGCAAATTTCAGTATTACCTGG
Source organism: Kangiella sp. (assembly GCA_048266925.1). GTDB lineage: Bacteria > Pseudomonadota > Gammaproteobacteria > Enterobacterales > Kangiellaceae > Kangiella. The sequence goes on from JBLWYL010000001.1 coordinate 265,111, forward strand.
GCTGCGATTTGGATTGTTGTCATCACAATCATCGCCGCCACAGTGCATGGCTTTGTACCCATCACCATCCTTGTCTTCACAAGGTGTTTTACAACTCTTTTCTCTTTCGAAGCATAAACCGCTTTCGCAAGGAGGCTCCCCGGGTACGCAAGTGCCGTTTCCAGCAGATGAATTGACACGATACCTGCCATCCGTACGGCAAACTTCTTCACCGTTGCAGAAAACACCATCAGAGCAATCTGCATTGGTGTTACAGCGGTTTCGGTTACGCTCTGCTGCTTCTCTCTCAAGATAGAGGTTATAAGCCTCTGTACTAACACAGGCGCATATATCAAACCTCATTTTCCGATTCCACCGCTTTAACTCCGTTTCACGGTCACTGCAACGGCAACGCTCGACCTGACAGCCATAACCTGACTTTTCTTTGTATGCGGCGCAAAACTTTTTCGCATCAGACTCTGCATCAGCATGGACAGGCATCGACACGAACAAGAAAGAAACCAATAGCCAAAAGCCCACAACGCATACCGAAGATAGTAACGATATTAGTGTTTTATTCATTTGTCGCTCTCCTTATTTCGATCCGTCGCAATTTTCATCAATGCCATTATTCGGAATATCCTCGGCTCCTGGGTGGATTGACGAGCTTCTATCATTACAGTCCCCCTTCCTCTCAGAGTATCCATCCGGCAGGCTGCAAGCATAATAAACCTGAGATGCATCGCCCCAAAGATCCGAGTCGGCATCAAGGTAATAAGTCCGTGAGACTCCTTCATCAACATCCCCATTACAATTATTATCTAAACCATCACAGACTTCCTGAGCACCAATATTGATGTCACGTCTTGAATCATCGCAATCGTAGGTAGCTGTATCAAACTTATTGTTTTGGCTCGCTAAAGTCGTATTCGCTCGCGCTTTTTGTTTAACGACTTGAGATTGTAGTTTCTGATGCTCTTGCAGTTTCTTCTGATACTCAGTATCAGAAAGCATTTGGACTTTCTTGATGTTCTTTATGGTATTAGGGTTAATCGAAACAGTTGGCTTGGCTTTTAGCTGCACATTCTTTATTTCCTGCGCGGCATCAGTAGAACCCGTAGCAAGAATAAGCGCAAAAGCTGCAACTATGCATAGATAGCAAGAAAACTTAGGTTTCATCCTGTTCTTTCCTCAGTTTGTTAATTCCCGTCAATAAAGCTAGCATAAATGCATTAACCCTGCTCAAACCACCGTCACACTAATTTCATCGGAATACATGATGCTTAGGGCTCGCAGGGTTTACGACACACACCTTCCAGGTCTATTAAACCTTACAGAAACCTATAAATTCACGGCATAAAAAACCTGCCGAAGCAGGTTTGAAGGATTAAGGCTGGGTGTCGATACTTTGTTTAATAATTTACTCTGACCCTAACGGATCCACACGAATTTTATTCGTGTATATTAGTACGATAGAAATATTAACTGTGTTTAGAGCTACTAATTGTGAGGTATACACCAAAGAAACATATAAGTGCTAATACACATTTAGCAATAAAGAAAGTCAAAAACAATATAGGTGAAGACTCAAGACTCATCATGAGGCCACGTCTGAAACCTGAGATCTGACCACTAAGAATTGCATTGTATACATCCCATATAAGCTTACAGCCCGCTAGTAAGCCAACAAAAACTGCAAAGAAACCAGGTGGAAAAAAGTTTTTATTCATTACTCACCTTTGAAGTTCTGTGGTTGCCCAATACATTTTTGGTCTCTGTTAACTCAATGAACTGAAGCCTCATAAACCAGTAGCCTTTTTTAGCTTCTTATAACGGCTTGCATAAATTGCTCCAAACAATCCATTTGCTTCAAACACCTTATAAAACTTCTTATTTCTAGTAGTAATATAAGTGCTCAAATGCGACCCCCTATTCTCCCAATGCTCACCCAAACCACCATAATGATGATGTGTGTGCTTTGAGCCAAGAGAAGTAATTTGGTGGAAAGGTATAATTCTTGTCCTAGTAAAGACTATCGTTCTTTTATGAACCACAAACTTTCGCTCTAAATAAAAAGTTGTCTCCGTATAACTCAAGAAAAGAGAAATGCAAAGAGGCACAAAAAAAACAAGCATGAATAAAACCTTAAGCTTCTCAATATCTCTTGTGATAAAAATTGAATCAACTAACACAAAGCAAAACCAACCAAACATTATTGACAAAAGGATATAACCGATAATCCTTGATAGCTTCGAAGTTTTGTTGCTTATTCGTATTATATTGTTTATGTGATCGTATCTGTAATTCATATCAATTATTGAAGTTAATAGCTATATGCAAGCTTGTGGGTGTCCAATACTTAATGGGATCAGAGCACATCTCAACACCAAACCCCATTATACCTATCCAATTAATTTACTCTGACCCCATTAATTTCATTGTGTATAAGTCCACGGAAACTGCTTCTTAGTTAAGGTATCTGTAACAGGACAATGCACTCTGCCCTCACCAAGTAAGTTATTTATGATTTTCGTATGCTTCTTCTAACAAGTCTAAATAAACAGAGCCTTCTACTGGATCCATGTTTAAAATCACTGTTTTTAACGAGTTATAATAACTTGAGTCAGTATAAGGAGTGCTTTCATGTAAATTAGTTAAAGGCAATAGAGCTTTGAACAGTTCGAAGCTTTTTCTGCTGGCAGCATAATTTAGGGCTTTTTTATTGCGACCATCATAAATATTCACATCAACATCCTTTTCTAAAAGCGCCATAGCCAAATTGGTTCGGTCTAAAAAGACTGCTTCATGTAGTAAAGTTCCACCCATAGGCGTAATTGAGTTTAAATTTTTAATGTTATTAATTAACTGTACCGCACAAACATCCAGCTCTTTATGCAAAAGTTCAAATATAATAATTTGATAGTTATGATCAGTGAAGCTTGTCTTTTTAGCAATTTCTTCTATTAAAATTTTAGGGACGTCTTCATTGTTAATATTTTCACAGACCTGCATCAACAATTTATAATATTCAATATCACTAAATTTCTTATCTTTGATGGTTGACTGGAAACTAATCGGATCATGATTATTTGACAAGCCATCAAAGATACTATTAGCATGAACAGTTTCTAGAAAGCACAAATTAATTGTTATGGCAGATATAAAAAACGTACTTAATAGTTTGATATTTATACTCACTTTCAATCTCCAGCAGGAATCACTTTTTAGTAAATGGGGTCAGAGTACATTTTGATACATCTTCGGTCTACTGACATTCCATTAATATACTCTGACCCCATTAATTTAACCCCATTAATTTATTAACCAAACTTACTCTCTACATACTTCAGGACTTCCGAATTGCCGGATTTCAGCCCGATACCTTCAAGAATATTCATTGTTCTTGTGTTATTAAGACAGCTATTCGAATCAATAGCGTCATTTAAATTTGTCAATGTATTATCTGACCTAATTAAGGCACGCAGAAAGTTTTCAATTCCAAGAGGATCTACACTACAAAAATCTGTGGTATTTAGTAGATATTCATACACCTCAGAATTAGAGTTATCAAAAGCAATCATTACTGGAAGGTTATGAGCAGAAGTTAATTTGCCAGGATCTGCCCCTTTTTCTATGAGCCCCTTTGCAACCTCAACCATCCCTTGTTCAGCTGACTCATGTAACAAAGTCAACTTTCCAGATTTTGAAAGCATAAAGTTAGGATTATCTACGTATTTTAAAACAACTTCAGCCACCTCTTCTTTATCCATCTTTATCAACAAATATATTAATTTATTGTATGAATCAGACTGAGTTAGCTTCTGATACTCTAAGAATAAACTCAATGTTTCAGGAGTACCTGTGTAGACAAGTGTCGGTATCAATGTCTCTTCACCATCGGTAAATTTTAAATATCCATTTTTAAAAAATATCTTAACAACTTCTAAATCATTATTTTCAATTGCCTGTTTAAGACCAGCATCTGAAGCTTCGTAAGCTTTACCCTGTAGCTCTTCCTGTAACTGTTCATTTGAAAATCCAACTAGGGCAAACAAAATAACTAATAACAAAACCTTTCTTATTAACATTTCTTCTCCATTTATGAGTCTTTCGAGTTTAACTTTGACCAATTATATTAACGCTCGGTTGTGCGGCAGTGAACGAGCTCGCGAGTGAGCCGTTGCGACACCAACCGCTTGTTAAAAACTATTCTCTGTTTAAAACCAAATAAGCATGGGTAAGATAATTTGCACCTACCGCGCCTGACAAAATCAAGTAAAAATTAGTTAGTGGCATTGTCCAGCTATTAGCCGGAAATAAGCCTTGAGTTAGTCCTGCTGCCACGCAACCAACAATAACCATAAGATATCCATATAATGCTGTTCTACTGAATAGGTCTCTAGATTTGCCGCCCCAAATTAAAAGTAATAGCCATACGCAAGCCCAACCGCCAAAAATCCAAATTTGTGTCCACTCTATCATTTTTATTCCTTTTGTTTTTAACATTATATTACCGGACATCGCCGATAACCTTTTGATTTAAAATAATTTATTTTTAATGTCCGTTTTTCCGGCTAATACCATATAAAACAGCACATTTCTGTTCTTGTAACTCATCTCTAAGAATTTCTATTAGCTTGATCTAGAAAAGAGATAAGTCCTTATAATAGTTAGGTTTTTGTGTATTGCAATGACTTTTTTATATGCTAATCAATCGGAATAAAAGCGGCAGGATTAGCTACAGGCATAAAAAAACCTGCCGATGCAGGTTTAAGTCGTCTAATAGCAGAGTTATTTAGGATTACTTTAGTAAAACCTTGTATTCCTCATTCATAAATTCAATAACATCACCTGACATGATTTTCTTGCGCTTTCTCTTTTCTATCTCGCCGTTGACTAAAACCTGCCCGTCATCGATTACAGCTTTTGCCTCGCCGCCACTACTTACAATACCTTCGAACTTCAGTATTTTGTAGAGCTCAACCGGCTCTTTTGTAATTTCTACTGTTCTCATGACAAGTACCCCTTTGTAACTACAAATTTGACCATATTTCTTGCACTTTAAGAGCTTCATTTTGATAGCCATTACCTTCTATCTGCACTGCGTAATTTAGAATTACGAATTCCACAAAAGCTTGAATAAACTCTCGTTGCTTAGAGTTACAGGCTGTATACAATTCATTTCCTTGTCCGTCTGCTTCAAGATAAAACAGTAACTGACCAAAGTAGAATTCATTATTCATTGTTTCTAAACTTAAGCGTATCAATGATGGCATGTAGAATTTCTTGCCCTCTGCAGTGGCAAAACATAACGAATCCCAACCAGGATTCCCTAACTCGTCGAGACTAATAGTATCGATAGTAGAGTTGATGAGTGTCTGGTCGTGCTCTTCACATTCATCACAGTGTTTATAATCAGCAAAATGCCTAGGCTTTTTCATATGGAATAACCGTTTTGCTTCTCCTACCCAATCCATGCTCTATTTACTCATAACATTACAACAAATGGCCGACGCCCAGTCCAATCACTGCCTATTAGATTTTTCATAGTTATTGATATTGCCATGTTGTTTAAGCGAGTCTAAATAATCTGATGTAATACCACCTGATGCCCATGTACATTCAGGATCAAGGTTGTCACAGCCGATAAACACTCTTTCACCATTTTTAGAAATTTGTATGTGGATAATTCCCTCTTGATGGTGCAATAGCTCTTTTTCTTTAATGAGCTTAAATATTTGTGTAGAGCTTTCAGTTGTTAAGGGAATAATATAAAAGTTAAGTTTTGGCCAGGATGTTTGACGTGGCAATATATCAGTAGCCTCACAAACTGTATTCTCGAAATGATTGAAGTTATCAACTAGCCCGTATCCCTCAAAAGAAATATATGAGTCTTCACTTGAATAGAAGTCCATAATCTCTTTAAGAGCATTAACTTTATCTTTAATATCGATCATGTACATAAATTAAGCAGCATTACGAATCTGTTAGACATCAAGCAACCTTACGTCACAAATATCTGTAAGGTCAATTAAACTTCTCAAGCGTTACATGACTAAACGATAAATTGCGGACATAAAAAAACCTGCCGAAGCAGGTTTGAAAATCTATTAACTGTGAAGGAGATTTTGTCGAACCTAAAGGTTCTCATTCTTCCTTCTATTATTATAAATCGGACTTGAAAGTCTAATTTAAAATAATGGCGGTGAGGGAGGGATTCGAACCCTCGATACCGGATTAGGGTATACTCCCTTAGCAGGGGAGCGCCTTCAGCCGCTCGGCCACCTCACCTTTAGTGCGGACGGAATGTTACCTTATTTAAGATAAATTGCAACACTCCTTTTCCACTTTTTTAATAATATTCGTTGTCGTCTGATGAACCGCCTTGATAACCTTCCATTTGCTTTTCATGTTGAATGCGCAAATAGATTTCTTCGCGGTGTACAGCAACTTCTTTAGGTGCGTTGATACCGATACGAACCTGGTTTCCTTTAACGCCTAATACTGTAACGGTGATTTCATCACCAATCATAAGTGTCTCACCGACACGACGGGTTAAGATTAACATTCCAATCTCCTACATTTCCTGTAGCTCAGAAACTCGGCAATCATTGCTTATTCCTTCGCCATCTACAAATCGACTGTATAGTTTACATACAAAGTTGAAGCGACGGATTCTATCAATATTCCTCGCGCAACTCTACTTTTTTGTGAGAGAACCCACAAAGTTACTTAACTAGGATAATCGGTTACAGTTTGATTGTATAGCAAAAGGCCTGGGAGCAGGCCTTTGCTGGGGTTAGTTTAGTTCAACCGTTCGCTAACCCAGGGCTTAACGCTTTCTAGCGCTGCTGGCAGTGCTGCAGGGTCTTTACCGCCTGCTTGCGCCATGTCGGGGCGACCACCGCCCTTCCCGCCTACTTGCGAGGCGACCATGTTGACCAGCTCCCCGGCTTTGACCTTACCGGTTAAGTCTTTGCTGACGCCGACGATGATGCTGACCTTGTCTTCTTCAGCAATGCCTAGCACCACAATACTGCTGCCTAGCTTGTTTTTAAGCTGGTCTTGAATTTCACGCAGGGCTTTAGCTTCAACACCCTCTAATTTAGTAACCAGTAACTTTACGCCATTAATCTCTTCGGCCTGGCTGGCTAAATCACTGCCTTGCGATGAGGCTAACTTGCTCTGTAAAGCTTCAATGGTTTTTTCCAGCTGACGGCTCTTGTCCATTAGTTGGTTAACTTTCTCGGCGACCTGCGAAGGTTCTGACTTAAGTAATTTACCAATTGACTGCAAGCTGGCTTCTGTAGACTGCATCCAGTTAACTGCGCCGGCTCCTGTAGTCGCTTCGATACGACGAACACCAGCGGCAATGCCCGACTCTGACAAGATTTTGAAAGCGCCTATATCACCGGTGCGTTTAACGTGCGTGCCGCCGCACAGCTCTACGGAGAATGGCGACATGGTTAGAACACGTACTTCATCGCCATACTTTTCTCCGAAGAGGGCCATAGCTCCATGTTCTTTGGCTTCGTCCATGGACATGACTTGTGCTTCGACTGCGTGGTTCTCATAAATCTTCTGATTGACCAGTGCTTCAATCTGACGCAATTGCTCCTGCGATACAGGCTCTGGATTCGAGAAGTCAAAACGCAAACGCTCTGGGCCAACTAGCGAGCCTTTCTGAGTAACGTGCGTTCCAAGAATGTCTCGAAGCGCGGCATGCAATAAGTGAGTCGCAGAGTGATTACGCATGGTGTGCTGGCGACGTTCGGCATCAACAAAAGCCTGAAGCTCAGACTCATTGGAGATTGAGCCTTTTTCCATGTAACCAATATGGGCAATGGCATCACCAATTTTCTGCGTATCTTCAACTTTGAAGCTGGCGCCACAGCCCATTAATTGACCGGTATCGCCAACCTGTCCGCCTGCTTCTGCGTAGAACGGGGTTTTCGCTAAAATGACGATACCCTTCTCGCCTTCTTCCAGACGCTCGACTTCCTGTTCACCTTTAAGCAGTCGAGTCACGATCACATTCTGGTTGACGTAGTCATAACCTGTGAATTCTGAACGCTCATCAATGCTGAAGTTGTCGTTGTAGTCAGTGCCGAAGTTGCTGGCTGCACGCGCACGTTCACGCTGCTCATTCATGGCTTTCTCGAAACCATCCCAGTCAACTTCCAATCCTTTTTCACGCGCGATGTCCGCGGTTAAATCTTGCGGGAAACCAAAAGTGTCATAAAGCTTGAAAACGGTTTCGCCTGAAATGGTTTTGCTGTTGCTGGCAACCAGTTCAGCGATATCCTGGTCAAGAATCTGCATCCCTTTATCAAGCGTGCGAGCAAAGGCTTCTTCTTCTTTCGCCAATACTTTTTCAATCAGTTCTTTGTGTTCGACCAAACCAGGGTAAGCATCGCCCATCACATCCAGCAGTGGCTGGATAAGCTTGGCAAAGAAAATACCTTTCGCGCCCAATTGGTGGCCATGACGAACCGCGCGACGCACGATACGACGTAATACATAACCGCGACCTTCGTTGCTTGGCACAATGCCATCCAGCACTAAAAACGCACAAGAACGGATATGGTCGGCAATAACGCGCAGAGATTTGTTATCAAGGTCTTTGACCTTTAACAGATCAGCGGTTGATTGAATCAGGTGTTGGAACAGATCGATTTCATAGTTGCTGTGAACGCCTTGCAAGATTGCAGCAATACGCTCAAGGCCCATACCGGTATCAACCGATGGTTTTGGTAACGGTTCCATGGTGCCGTCTTTATGACGGTTAAACTGCATGAAGACCAGATTCCAGATTTCGATAAAACGATCACCGTCTTCTTCAGGCGTTCCCGGAGGGCCACCCCAGATGTCTTCACCGTGATCATAGAATACTTCGGTACAAGGACCGCAAGGACCCGTGTCGCCCATCGCCCAGAAATTGTCGGAAGCGTAGCGCTCGCCTTTGTTGTCGCCAATGCGACTGATGCGATCAGCCGGGAAGCCAATATCATTGACCCAGATATCAAAGGCTTCATCGTCTTCTTCGTAAACGGTGACCCACAGTTTTTCTTTAGGCAGTTTGAATTCTTCAGTCAGCAGCTCCCAGCAATAGGCAATGGCTTCTTTCTTGAAATAATCGCCAAAGCTGAAGTTACCGAGCATCTCAAAGAAGGTATGGTGACGCGCGGTATAACCGACGTTTTCCAAATCGTTATGTTTACCACCGGCACGAACACAGCGTTGTGATGAGGTTGCGCGGGTGTAGCTACGCTTATCAATGCCTAAAAAGCAATCTTTGAACTGCACCATGCCTGCATTGGTAAAAAGCAATGTGGGATCGTTGGCGGGAATCAAGGGGCTGCTATCAACGATGTGATGGCCCTTGTTTTCAAAGAACGTTAGAAAAGCGTTACGAATTTGGTTAGTTGTCATACTCACGGTGATAACCTATTACCTTATTTGATACTTTAATTTATTTTCTTAACTATTTGAAAGTTAAGCTATTCGTCTTCCTCAATTGAGGTGCGAGATAAAATTCGGTTGATTGTTTCGAAATCAAAACCGCGGTATTGCATGAAACGTGCCTGTTTGGCTTTTAATTTCAGGTCATTACCGGGCAGTTGATTATATTTCTTTTGCCAGATTGATAAAGCGGTTTTATACCAATCTATGTCCATTTCTTCGAATAACAAGCTGATCTGGTGTTCATCAATGCCCTTTTTCTTGAGCTCCTGTTGAATTCGAAGCGGCCCATAGCCAGTTTCAGTACGGACTCGCATAAAGCTTTTAGCGAAACGCTGATCGCTTTGCAGGTTCCGTTCAGCCAGTCGGTCCAGATAGTCTTCGACCTCCTCGCCTTCGAATCCACGAACTTTCAGCTTATCCAAAAGCTCACGCCGGGAATGTTCCCGGCGTGCTAGTAAGTCCATCGCGATAATCTTGTAATCGCGTTTTGGCTTTTCTTTCTTCATTCAGTGTTGTGGAAAAATGCTGTGAAGATTAGGCTTCAACTTCCGGCGCATCTTCATCAGCTTCATCAGCAGGCTTTTTCGCAGTGACTAAAAGCTCTGCGCGAAGTTTTGCTTCAATTTCTTCCTTAATATCTACATTATCTTTCAGAAATTGAATGACATTCTGCTTACCCTGGCCAATCTTGTTGCCATTGTATGAGTACCAGGCGCCAGACTTTTCAACCATATCGTGCTTAACGCCCCAATCCAGGATTTCACCCTCTAGTGAAGTACCTTCACCATAAAGGATCTGGAATTCAGCCTGTTTGAATGGCGGAGCCACTTTATTCTTAACCACTTTGACGCGAGTTTCGTTACCGACAATCTCGTCGCCTTGTTTGATTTGTCCAATACGACGAATATCCAGACGAACCGAAGCATAGAACTTCAGTGCGTTACCACCGGTAGTCGTTTCTGGCGAACCAAACATAACACCAATCTTCATACGGATTTGGTTAATGAAGACACACAGCGTATTAGAACGTTTAATGTTAGCAGTTAATTTACGCAAGGCCTGCGACATCAAGCGAGCTTGTAAACCCATGTGCGAGTCGCCCATTTCGCCTTCAATCTCAGCTTTTGGCGTTAATGCTGCCACTGAGTCAACCACCACGATATCGACCGCGCCAGAGCGCACTAGCATATCGGTGATTTCCAATGCCTGCTCACCGGTATCCGGTTGCGAAACGATTAGGTCATCAAGGTTTACACCAAGCTTCTCGGCATAAGTCGGGTCTAATGCGTGCTCAGCATCAACGAAAGCTGCTGTGCCACCCTCTTTCTGGCAGCTGGCGATTGCTTGAAGTGCCAACGTTGTTTTACCAGAAGACTCAGGGCCATAAATCTCAACCACACGGCCTTTTGGTAAGCCGCCAATGCCCAACGCAATATCAAGCCCTAATGAACCGGTTGAAATTGTTCCAATGCCTCGAGCTGCGCTGTTGTCACCCAAGCGCATAATTGAGCCTTTACCGAACTGGCGCTCAATCTGTGTTAAAGCCGCACCAAGAGCTTTCTTTTTGTTGTCATCCATCTTACGGATACCTACCTAATCGTTTTAAAAGTTAAAATTCGCTTCAAAAATAAAGCCCCGATTATTCCACAATCACACTCGAAAAGTAACCTGTGATCGCTGACAACCCTTAGAGAAATTGTCTTTTGCTGGCCAGAGCTATTTCCTACTTAACCAGCTTACTAGCATACTGCCTAAAACGTCATTTAATGTCACAACTTACGACAGTTACTTTATTTTCATCGTTGCAAGCAGGTCATTATAGGCTTTGAATGTGTGCTTGCTGGTATCAGAATAACTGACCATAGACATTTTATCCGAGCAGTAGATGATATAGTCGCTGGTGTAATAGATAAAAGGTTCGCCCTCTATATTATCAGTTGTTTTATACTGATAAACATCCATATTGCAGTTACTTACCTTTGAGTTCGAATGCGAGATGAACTCATAATTGTCGTTTAGCTCTTTAATTCTCATTATGTGGTAAGTAAGTCGCCCACTTTCGGGATCATATTTAAAGCCTGGAGGGGATTGACGCAACATTAGCAATTTGCCCTGCCCGAGGCTGTACACGTAAAATATATTACCTTGCTCATCTACCCCTTTTTTACTTAGCTTCGCATACTCAGGAACAGTAATGGTCAAATTGCCATGTACAACCTCTTTAGCATCAGCGCTATTTCCGAAAAATAAAGCTGAGACCAATAGTATTAAGAACCTCACACTGTTTTCCTCAATTAAATAAAATAATAAATATCTATATTTTCTCTAACCAGCTTACTAGCATACTGCCTAAAACGTCATTTAATGTCGCAATACGAATTTCTGAGCGAGAACCTGATAATTGCAGTAATCGCGAGTGAACAGCTTTTCCATCAAATAAGCCTATCCAGACTGTGCCGACTGGCTTTTCTGGCGTGCCGCCATCCGGTCCCGCAATGCCGCTGACTGAAATGGCAATACGGTTTTCACTGCCTGACGCTATATAGGCACCACGCGCCATAGCCTCGACAACCTGCTGCGAAACCGCGCCATATTTATCAACAACATGAGCAGGTACACCGAGCATATCTTGCTTGGACTGGTTGGAATAGGTGACAAAGCCACGATCAAACCAGTTTGAGCTACCCGCCTGTTCAGTGCAGGTGGCAGCGATCAGTCCGCCGGTACAGGACTCGGCGGTGACTAACAAAAGGTTTTTCTCAATCAGTAAGTTAGCGACTCTTTTTACGAGATCACTTGAATGTTCTGTCATAGGCTTTTTATCATTTTGAGGCAAGCTTGGCCTACCTCTTTATCGTCAGATCCGTTAAGCTATGCGAAAGTTTATATCCTACAAGTTTTCAATAACAATAGACATAATTTATGGGCATTACAGAACAAGAAACTTCCCCAAAACATCTCGACCAACACACGCCCATGATGCGCCAATACTGGCAGCTCAAACAGGATCATATGGATTACCTGCTGTTTTATCGCATGGGTGATTTTTATGAGCTGTTTTATGACGATGCCAAACGCGCTGCAGAATTACTCGATATCACATTAACCAAACGCGGCAGCTCTGCCGGTGAGCCCATTCCCATGGCAGGCGTTCCCTTTCATGCCGTTGACTCTTATCTGGCACGGATTGTTAAGCTTGGCGAGTCAGTGGCCATCTGCGAACAAATTGGCGATCCAGCCACCAGCAAAGGGCCAGTTGATCGTAAAGTGGTTCGTATCGTCACGCCCGGAACCTTGTTTGATGAAAACCTGCTTGATGCTCTTTCGGATAAGCTATTAGCAGCGGCCTACAAAAAACGTAACCATTATGGTTTGGCTTGCCTGGATATGGCCAGTGGCCGTTTCTGGTTATCAGAGTTTGAAAATAAGAATGCTTTTCAGGCAGAGCTATTTCGAATCAAGCCGGCTGAACTGATTCTGGCCGACAATCAGCAGGAGCTTACCCAAGGTTTAACCACCGCCGTAAAATGGCAACCGGACTGGGCTTTTGATTTTGAGCAAAACCGCGACAAGCTATTGAGCCACTTTGCCGTGCAGAGTCTCGCCTCCTTTGGTTGCGATGATTATGAACTGGCGATCTGTGCGGCAGGTGCTGTTCTGGATTATGCCAAGGCGACTCAGCTTAACAATCTGCCCCATATTCGCTTACTGCAGAAACTGGAACACAGCGACCAACTGGTGCTGGATCCGGCAACCCGTCGTAATTTAGAACTGACCGAGAATATTCAAGGTGGTCACAGCAACACACTGTTTGAAGTCATGAATTCGACGCAAACCGTGATGGGCGCGCGTTTACTGAAACGCTGGCTGCACACCCCGCTTCGCAATCATGACAACGTGCAAAAACGTTTAGACAGCGTGGCTAATCTGACGCATGACCATGCCTTTGTTTCTATCCAGCCGATTCTGTCTGAAATTGCTGATATCGAGCGCATTGTCACCCGCATCGCATTGGCCAGCGCTAATCCTCGCGATTTAAAGCGATTGCAGCAGGGCTTAACTCAAGCCACCTTACTGCTCGAAGCATTCAGTCAACTCAACATCTCATTGGATCAGGCGCAAAATATTGAGCCATTACCCAATATTCAGCAGCTTCTAGAGCATGCTTTAGTGGAACAACCACCGATGGTTATTCGCGACGGCGGCGTTATCGCAGAAGGTTATAATACTGAGCTTGATGAATTACGCTCACTGGCTGACGATGCCAACGAGTTCATGCTATCACTGGAGCGACGCGAAAAAGAAGAGTCAGGAATTAACACATTAAAAGTTGGCTATAACAAAGTGCATGGCTTTTATATCGAAATTTCTCGCGCACAAAGCCACCAAGCCCCGGCGCACTATATTCGTCGCCAAACCCTGAAAAATGCTGAGCGGTTTATTACCCCTGAACTTAAAGAATACGAAGAGAAAGTGTTAACCAGCAAGACCCGCGCGCTGGCTCTTGAAAAGCGCCTGTATGACGAGCTCATTCAGGAGCTGCAAAAGCATGTGGCAGAGATTCAATCCACTGCCAGTGCCATAGCTGAGATTGATGTGCTGACCTGCTTTGCCGAGCGCGCCACTAACCTCGGCTTTAATCGCCCGACACTAACAAATCAGGACGGCATTGAAATCAAACAGGGCCGCCACCCTGTGGTAGAGTTTCACAGTAAAGAACCTTTTATCCCAAATGATCTGAACATTAATAATCAGGAACGTTCGCTGATTATTACCGGCCCTAACATGGGCGGTAAATCCACCTACATGCGCCAAACAGCACTGATTACCTTACTGGCTTATGTAGGTTCTTACGTCCCAGCAGAATACGCTGAAATAGGACCGATTGATCGCATCTTTACCCGTATCGGTGCATCTGATGATTTAGCCAGTGGCCGCTCAACCTTTATGGTGGAAATGTCCGAAACCGCTAATATTTTAAATAATGCCACCAGCAACAGTTTAATCCTGCTCGACGAAATTGGTCGCGGCACCAGCACTTTTGATGGCTTGGCTTTAGCGTCGGCAACTATTCAATATATCCATGAAAAGTTACAGTCCTACACCCTCTTCGCTACTCACTACTTTGAGCTGACACAGCAGGCGGAACAGTGGGATGCCATGGTCAACCTGCATTTTTCAGCGACCGAGCATAAGGATGGTGGTCAGGAAAAGCTGATCTTCTCGCACCAAATTCAGCCTGGCCCAGCCAACCAAAGTTACGGCATTCAGGTGGCGCAACTAGCCGGACTGCCTAGGACCGTGATCCAACAAGCGCGCCTTTTGCTCCAGCATTTTGAGCAGCATGGCACTCATGAAAGCGAGCTACCAAAGATTGAACTGGAACTCATAGAATCAGCGCAATCCAATCCTGAACTTGAAGCGATGGCCGAGCTTGTGAACTCTGCCAACCTTGATGAGATGACACCTCGCGAGGCGCTAGAACTATTGTATAAGCTGAAAGAATCGCTACAATAACGGCAGTTAGCTTGCCGTAGAAAATAGCTAGGAGAAATTAATGGCATTCGTCGTAACTGATAATTGTATTCAATGTAAATATACCGACTGCGTAGAAGTCTGCCCGGTAGACTGTTTCTACGAAGGACCAAATTTCCTGGTCATTAATCCCGACGAATGCATTGATTGTGCTTTGTGCGAGCCTGAATGCCCCGCCGAAGCTATCTTTGAAGAAGATGATATTCCAGCTGGTATGGAACACTTTATTGAGCTCAACGCCGAGTTATCAGAAGAATGGCCCAACATTACCGAAAAGAAAGATCCGTTACCGGACGCCAAAGAGTGGGATGGCAAGCCAAATAAATTGGAACATCTGGAAAGATAAAAAAAAGCCCTCAAACGAGGGCTTTTTCATACGTATTAACAACTCATCTTATAGCTCAAAATCCACTGACTTAGTAAATGGTTTAACTCCAATTTCCTGATAGATTTCATCAGGCTTATAAAGATTTTGACCTTTGATAACCAAGGCAACCTGACGGATATCGTTCATGTCTTCAAGCGGATTGCCGTCAATAAAGACTAAGTCCGCCTGTTTGCCTTCTTCAATAGATCCTACATTCTCTTCGTTACCAACAACTTCAGCGGAGGTGATAGTCGCTAGCTTCAGAACGTCGGCGTTGGAGATGCCACCCTGGGAATATAGAATCAATTCGCGGTGCAATGTAAAGCCAGCAATGCTGTCAGTACCCGGAACTATAGTCACGCCCGATTCATGAAGTTTCTTGACCATCGCGACCATGGCATCTGCTGACTTGTTATAGGCATCGCGCTCTTCAGGTTTGATATCCATCCAGGCTTTCTTAAAATTCCTGGCAACGGTTACAGGTAGGTGCTCATAAATAGCAGCATTTTCCGGATCAACCTTGCCCGCCTCGCCCAATAACAAACTTCTGAAAACAGAGACTGTTGGATCAATTACAGTGCCCTTTTCTTTGAGCAACACCATGAAGTCGTTGACTTCTTTGCTGTCTAAATCCAGCTCATGAGCCTTTTCACCCGGAATAGTAAAGCGTAAGCGCTGACGGGTATCGATGTTCTTGCCGAGGAAATTGAGGAAAATCATATTGATGTGCTGAATTTCATCAAAGCCTGCATTTACAGCCTCTTCAGCAGTCATAAATGCTGGGATATGGCCACTTAAGCGCATTCCTTTACTGTGGATATGCTTGGCTAGTGGCTCAATCCACGCGGGCTCCATTGAGCTGTAGGTTTTAATTTGCGGATAGCCATTCTCTGCATACCAATCGACAGCAGCCATGGCGCTTGCCAATGAATCGACCGTCTTGCCCATTTTCATGGCATATGGGCTTTCACGATCCATAAAGCCTGAGCGATACACATCACTACCTAAGATCTCATTGGCTTCACTCATTCGCTCAATGTCTACGATATTGTCGTGGGTATTACCCATGTCGCGTACATTAGTCACGCCGGCAGGCATATTAAGTAGACCATCACTTTTGCTTAGATGGCCGTGCATATCCCAAAGGCCTGGAATCAATGTCTTACCTTGTGCATCAACCTGAGTGTAATCACCGGCTGGAATTTCAGAACCAATACGCGCAATCTTACCGTCTTGAATCAGAATAGATTGCTCTTCGACCAACTTGCCCGAAATCACGTCCACATAATTAGCGTTAGTGACAAGAATTGGTTTTTCTGAGGTATGGATGAGCTTATCCGCTAAATCTTCGAGGTATTGGTTATCCGCTTCTTTCTGAATTTCTTGAAGCTGTTCCAGATGTTCGCGCCCCCATCCTTCCGGAATAACGCCAAACCAGCCACCACCATCAGTAGCGAAGAAATTATAATCATCGTCATACCATGCAAAATCTGGTGAGAAGCCAAAACCTGTGATACCGATCAGATGAACGGTCTTATCTTCCTGACCATTATTAAGTGTCACGGAATCCAGCTTGATCATGCCGGCCTCACCGCTTGGCAACAATTCTACTTTGCCGGTTTTAGAGTTGCTTATTGCTTTTAGCAGTGCGCTGTTAGCAACTCCAGTTCCGTCCATAGAAACATAAAACTTTTTGCCGTCAACTTTTTCTTCACCTTGTTCGTTAGTGCTTTGCCATTGAGCGATACTACCTTTCTGACTAAAAGACTCATCGATAGGAGCACCAAATGCTGAAATCCCTTTGACCGTTTGACTGGTGATATAACCTTGCTCATCAATAGTAATGACTTCTTCAATTTTTACTACACGGTTGTTCCATCCAAGTTCCATATCACTGCTATACACATTGCCAGACTGCTGCACAGACAGGGAGCCAGCCTGGTCTTCTTTGTTGTAGATATTGTACTTTGTTAACTGTGTGACTGGAGCTTGTTGTGTGTCCTGTTGCTGGACTGAGTTTTCAGTCTGGCTCATCTGCGCGGCATTATTAGAGGCTTGCTCATCCTGCTTGTCATCGCAAGCGATGAGCTGGCTGACTAGCAATGCGATACCGGCTACTTTGAAGATTGCCTTGGTGTTCATGATTATTATTCCCCGTTGAACTTATTGTGTTCTAAGAGCTTATAGAGGTGTCGAATCAGTGTCTAGATGGAGGTCATGAGAAAATGTAAATAGTTGTGCATAAAAAAGGTTCATCGCACATTAGCAGTAAAAGTTATAGGAAGGGTTACGCCTGCGGTGGGTTGGGTATACCTATGAACCCAAAAGAGAGCTGGGATTCATTGTATTCATCCCAGCCTACAAGTTAAGGCAATGCATGCCCCGCCTAAGCAATTGCGACTTAAAAAGCCCCAAATACCATAAAGGCTATCCGGGGCTGGGGGGCTTATGAAAAAGTATTCTGCAGAATCGAATTACGGAATCAGCTGGTAATTCTCATACTGTTCGAAAGCACTCACAAAGGAGTCTTCCTTGGCTTCGATTTGTTTAACCAGGTCACACAAAGCATCCGCTTTTTCTTCAATAAGTTTTGCTTTAGCTTCATATTTGGTTTCCATTTCCTGGCCAAACTTTTCCATACGTTCCTCGAACGCCTTAACTTTTTCTTCGTTACCGCTCATAGCGGCAGCGATCATGGAAGGGATATTGACTTCAACGAACTCAGTAACGCTTTCTTCCATTAAAGCTTCGAACTCTTTTTCAAACTCAGCACCCTCCAGATATTCAGCGATAGCTTCGGGACGTAAATGTGAGTCACTGATGTGCTGTTTTAGCTCAGCTGCAATGGTATCGACTCGAGCAATGATCTCATCCGCTTTTGCTGGATTGTGCTCCAATAGAACACCGGTCACATCGCGTACTGCCTCCAATGCCAATAATGAGGCATCTTCTGCTATATCGCTGGCAGCTGGCAGTAGTTCACGAATTTGCTGAGCATATTCATGCAACAGCTGAGTTTGCTTCGACGACAAGCTTTGTGTCTTGCCATCTAACGACAATGAATTACTGTCTTTAATGACCACAGATTGTTGCTTATTTTTGGTAAAAACAATCTCATTACCGTTTAGATTAACGTCATAAGCCATATCCACGTCACATGTTTGGTTTTTTGCATTTGCTACACCCGCACCAGTTGCCATCAATACCGCAATGGCTAAGGTTTTTATTTTATAGTTCATAGAATTTCCTCCGTTTATTCATAGCCATATATTTTGACTACCCTTTTAAGATGCGCTTAATTGAGAAAAAGGTTTAGTCTTTGTTTGTGTAAAAGAGGTGCTTTGGGTAACAAAGTATTGCAAAAACAGGCTATAGAAATGATTTGAAAAATTGTTGAGGAGGAAAAGGATGATAAGGCTAAATGCATTAGCCTTATCAAGTTCAGGTAATGAGCCTAGACACCCATATTACTTAAACTGTTTGAAATCCGGCGCACCAAGCCTGCTAAAGACGGGTGTTCCTGCTCAAATTCAACCAGACGATCCTTAAAACGCTCTAGTAGAAACTCATCGGGAGCTTCACGGCTATCCTGCAAGAACAACTTAGATTCAATCATAAACTCTAGCTTGGTGAGAACGGCCTCTTCTTTATCTGACAGGTCATGATCGCTATCCAGGGCTTGCATTAGCTTTTCGGATAGTATGAGAATATCGTTCTGATTTGCGGTGGAATCGGACATAATCGCTCCTTTTGAAACATTCTTTTACCGATTGTAAGTCAAAGATACACAAAAGCCATTGGTCTTAATAGTTGTATCCCTTATAATTTGCCACGGTACTACAACAAAGAGA
This sequence comes from Kangiella sp., assembly GCA_048266925.1. Taxonomy (GTDB): domain Bacteria; phylum Pseudomonadota; class Gammaproteobacteria; order Enterobacterales; family Kangiellaceae; genus Kangiella. The sequence goes on from JBLWYL010000001.1 coordinate 284,308, forward strand.
AGGAAACACATGAAAAAATTATTAATTATTATCGTAATTGCTTTTGCAGTTGCAGCGGGAATCTACTTCTACAAGGGTGGCAACGCTACTGTAGCGGCCAAGGATAATTCTGTTCTTGCCTACGTTCCAGCTGACACCGTTCTATTTACAGGAAGTGTAACACCAATCAGTTTTGAAGAAGCTATGGCCATGAGCCACAAGCTAGGTCTTGATCCAGCAACTTTTATTGATATGCAAGATGACAGCTTTGAATTGGGTCCAGACTCTCCTGATGCAGCTCGCATTGGTCTAGGTCTTTATACCAAATACATGAAGTCATTTGCTGACAATACGACAGTTAAGACTTTAGGTATCACTGAAGCTCCTAATGCAGCGTTCTATACAGTTGGTGCTTTACCAGTTATGCGTATCGAGCTAGACGGCACTGATACTTTTGCCAAGTTAATCGAGCAAATCGAAACTGAACAAAACGTAACTGCTGATGTTAAAAACATGGATGGCGTTGAGTTCCGCGAATATGCGCTCTCAAGTGACCCTTCAGTTCCTTATACACTAGTGATCAGTTCACACGATAACCAAGCGGTTATGACTGTAAACACTCCACTATCTGACGATAAAGACATCAAAGTGGCTTTGAACAAGCCAGAGAAAAGCATCGCCGACACAGGTCGCTTGACTAGCATGATGTCTGACAATGACTATCTAGGTCATTCTCTGTTCTTCGTTGATAACCTTGCTATCATGAAAGGCGTAACTAACCCGAAAGCAAACAGCTTTGGCGTTATGTTAGACGAGTTACTAGTGGTTAATGGCGCTCAGGGTGCTTTGGCAGATATGCAAACTCCTGCTTGTGCATCTGAGTTTACAGCCCTTACAGCGAATTGGCCTACTATGTCAGGCGGTTACACGGAATTCAGCGCGAACGAAGCAAGTTATAAGTTCATGCTTGAAGGTGCTAACGCTGATTTGCTTAACAGCCTACAAGGTATTCGTGGTCACTTGTCAGAAAACTTGAACAACGATGATTATGTCATGAGCTTCGGCATGGGTTTTGACATGGACCAGATGGTTCCTGTGATTACTGATGTATGGCAGCGTTTGACGGAAACTCCTTACGAGTGCCCTCCTTTAGCTGAAATGCAAGCTGGCTTAAAGCAGCAAAACCCAATGATGCTAGGCATGATGACTGGTATGGTTGCGGGTATCAAAGGTATCGGTTTCGGTATCGTTGAAATGGATATGGCTGGTTTAGAGCAAGCTTCTAACAACCCAATGGCTATGGCTGACAGCATGCAAATGATTGTCACTGTAAGCGCACAAAAACCACAAGACTTATTGATGACTATGAGTTCATTTGCTCCGCAATTTGCTCAAATGGAACTGAAAGATGGTGGTGATGCTGTATCGTTGCAAGACCAGATGGGCATGCCAGCAAGTATTGCGCTTCGTGGCCATGACCTGGTTCTATTAGTAGGCGGGGATGCTCTGTCTCAACTTCCAAGCATCAAGTCAAACGACGATATTTCAAGCAATGGCTTATTCAGCATGAGCATGAACTTTGGTAAATACATGGAGCTCATCTCTACGATGATGAACGACATGGATGCCAATTCAGAAATGGCTCAAGACCAGAAAGCTATGTTTGATAAGCTTAAAGAAGTAGACGGTACTATCAAAGGTACACTTGATATTACTGACCAAGGTGTCATTTCAGAGACCAGCTTCAAAGCTAAATAATCTAGTCTTCATGCATTAGATTCAATCAAGCCCGGTTCGCCGGGCTTTTTTGTGCCTATTACTCTCTCCTATTGTTCAGAACTTCATGTCCCGGAAAGTGTTCAATTATTGATCAAGGTCAAGCATTTGCTCATTAAATTAGATTACTCTAATCTAATGAGCAGTCTCAACTCAACCGAGACTAGTAAAAAGGAGACTGAAATGAAGCAAATAGTGGTTCTAGGTGCAGGTATTGGCGGCATCCCAATGGCTTACGAGTTGAGGGATGAGCTCAAAAACGTTGCCGAAATAACCGTGGTCAGTGATCTACCCTATTTTGAATTTACTCCCTCCAATCCTTGGGTGGCGGTTAATTGGCGAAAGAAAGAACAGATCAGAGTCGATCTGGCAGAAGTGTTTGCCAAAGGAAACATAAACTTTATCCATAGTGCTGCCAAAAAGGTTAAGCCCGATAGTAATCAGGTTGAATTGGACAATGGCGACACGCTTGATTATGACTACCTGGTCATCGCTACAGGCCCTGCACTGGCGTTTGATGACATCAAAGGTTTAGGCCCAGAACATTTCACTCATTCGATTTGTAAAACTGACCATGCGGATAGCACTCGTCAGCATTGGGATGAATTTGTCGAAAACCCAGGGCCGATTGTTGTAGGAGCTGTGCAAGGTGCTTCCTGCTTTGGTCCTGCGTATGAGTATGCACTGATTCTCGACACCGACCTGCGCAAACGAAAAATACGCGACCAGGTGCCGATTACTTTCGTCACTTCAGAGCCCTATATTGGACATTTAGGACTGGATGGAGTTGGCGATACCAAAAGTTTATTGGAATCAAAGTTACGTGATGCCAATATTAACTGGATCACCAATGCCTCAGTTGATGAAGTCACTGAAGATGAAATCCACGTTACTGAACATTTCCGCGATGGACAGACCATCAAGCATGACCCAATAAAGTTTAAACATTCAATGTTGCTTCCTTCTTTCCGCGGCATCGATGCGGTGTTTGGTATTGAGGGTTTAACCAATCCGAAAGGTTTTATCCTGACCGATAAGTATCAACGTAACCCTGCCTTCAAAAACGTCTTTGCTGTTGGTGTTTGTGTTGCTATTCCACCCATTGGTAAAACTCTAGTCCCAGTGGGTGTGCCAAAAACTGGCTATATGATTGAATCCATGGTTACGGCTACCGTTCACAACATTAAAGCTCTGATTGAAGACAGGGAGCCCGATACAGAACCAAGCTTAAATGCCATGTGCCTGGCAGACTTTGGTGATGGTGGTGTAGCATTTATCGCCAAGCCACAAATACCACCTCGTAACTTGAATTGGTCTGGTAGCGGTAAGTGGGTGCATTACGCTAAGGTAGTATTTGAGAAATACTTCTTACACAAAGTACGCCGTGGGACTTCCGAGCCGTTCTGGGAAAAGTTTATTATGGATATGATTGGTGTTAAGAAGTTGAAGAAGAAGAAATAAAACAAAGGGCGACTAAACAGTCGCCCTTCTTACATCAAACAATAGCTAATTAAGCTGCTTTAATCTGCTTTGCTTGTAACGCCTGCTCAAGATCTCCGATGATGTCATCCACATGCTCAAGACCAACAGAAATACGAATGAGCGTTTCGCTGATGCCTGCATTCGCACGCTCTTCTGGTGTATAGGGCGAGTGCGTCATTGACGCTGGATGTTGAATCAAAGTTTCAGCATCTCCTAAGCTCACTGCAATGCGGCACATTTTCAGGCTATTCATAAAGCGAACAGCATCATCAAATCCACCCTTCACTTCAAACGCAATCACACCACCAGCACGTTTCATTTGCTTACCAATTAAATGGTGCGCAGGATGACTTTTAAGACCAGGATAATAAACCTGCTCAATCTGATCGTTGGCTTCTAAAAAGTCAGCGACTTTTTCAGCATTGTCACAATGACGCTCTACACGCACCGAAAGTGTTTTCAGGCCACGAAGAACTAACCAGGCATCATTTGGACTCATGACAGCACCCATATCTTTCAGCGTTGTCATTTTAATATTTTCAATCTGCTCAGCACTGCCGCAGGTAATACCGGCGACGACATCACCATGACCATTCAAGTATTTTGTCGCACTATGAATAATCAAATCCATACCAAAATCACTGGGCTGCTGAAGCACTGGCGACATAAAAGTATTATCAAGAATGGTTAATAAATCGTGTCTTTTTGCGATATCAGAAATCGCTTGCATGTCAGCACAAACCAGGTTCGGGTTGATGGGCGTTTCAAAATAAATTAGCTTGGTGTTTTCTTTGATGGCTGCTTCAACTTCGATAGGTTTTGTAATATCAACAAAGGTTGCTTCGATACCTAAGTCTTTAAACTTATGATTGATTAGAGCAAAAGTGCAACCATACAAGGCAGCAGACGCGACCAGATGATCTCCGGCTTTTAAGTTCGCTAATAAGGTTGCTGAAACCGCCCCCATACCAGAACCAAAAGCAGCCGCTTCTTCGGTGTTTTCCAAAGCCGCCATTTTCTGCTCTAGTTCGCGTACTGTTGGATTACCTAATCGGCTGTAAATGTAACCCTGTTCTTCACCGGCGAAACGACTAGCGCCCTGCTCAACGTTGTCAAAGACAAAAGTTGATGTTTGGTGGATAGGTGTTGATAGCGATCCAAAACTTGGATCGCCAATACGGCCTGAATGGATAGCTTTGGTTTCTATATTAATGAACTTACCTGAACTCATACGACTCTCGCTCTTGATTTTCGCCATAAATTAATCATCAAGAATGTTGATAGCCGTCGTGGCCTTCACCTCCTTCAATACCAGCGTAGTATGAACTTTGGCGACTCCTTCCAGTGGAATCATCTTCTTAGATATAAAGTGCTCTAAAGACTGAGTGCTTTTAACCGCAACTTTAAGCACATAATCATATTCGCCAGTGACGTTGTGGCATTCTAAAACTTCTGGCCAGGACGTCACCTTGTCTAAAATATTCTGAATCTGTTCAAAACGATGTAGCTGCAAACTAAATTCAACAAAACATAAATTGTCGTAACCAATTTTTTGCCTGTCGACCAAAGCAACGTAACGGGCAATAACGCCCTTTTGCTCCAGCCGCTTCACCCGGGCGTGTACCGCTGGCGGTGATAGATGAACCTGCTTGGCAAGCTCAGCATTGGTCAGACGACCATCGTTTTGTAGAATTTGTAGGATCTTCTGATCCACAGAATCCAGCTCTATCTCATGTGAATATGTTACCATTTAGACTCACCTCAACTGAATGATATTCGGCATACTACCAGAAATGACGAATATTTATAATTACAATAGGCAGAAGCCGAACAATAGTTCGAGAATGCTTGCTGTAACCGAAGAGAATATGAAGAATCTTCAGTGAAAATCTTCTGGTCAGACAAGAAACAAGCTACACTGAGCCTATCAATTCGAAAAACATTCCATAAAACTGATAATAATGAAGCAGTTAGTCATCTTACTTCACGGCATGGGCCGCACCCGCTTTTCAATGTACTCTTTAGAGAAATACTTTAAGCGTCAGGGCTATCAAGTGCTTAATGAGTCCTATGATTCACGGAGCAAGCCAATTGAGGTCATTGCTGAAGAACACATTGGACAGCTTCTGCAGTCCATCAATATTAGTGACGTTGAAGCGGTTCACTTCGTAACCCACTCTCTTGGCGGCATCATGCTGCGCCACTATTTAAGCCATCATAAAGTCGAAAAGTTAGGCCGCATTGTCATGATCGCTCCACCCAACCAGGGCAGCGAGGTGGCAGAACTCTATCGGGATAAACTGTGGTACAAGCTAGCCACTGGCAAACCGGGCCAGCAACTGTATATCAATAACAACCCTCTACTCGAGCAGCTTAAGCCCGTTCCTGCAGATGTCGGAATAATGATCGGCACCAAATCCTCCGATCCCTGGTTTAATCACGCCTTTGCTGGCCCCCATGATGGCAAAGTCTCCGTCGAAAGCGCCCAGCTTCCTGAAATGAAAGACTTCATCACCGTCAAACACGGCCATACCTTCATCATGAACAACAAAAAAGTACAGCAACAGATCGAACACTTTTTACAGCACGGAGTATTTGAACAATAATTTGAACAGATAATCACAAAAAAGCCCGCAAAATGCGGGCTTTCTCTTTATCTAATTCCGATATTAACTCTCACTATCAGAACCATTCTCCAACTTCTCTTCATGTTGAAGATCATACGGAGGTGGATTACCCCCTTTACCTTTCAGGTAATGATCCATCCAACGCATCAAACGCATTGAATAATCCAGCTGTGCAGCGGCTTTCTTATTACCGTGACCTTCACCCGGATATAGAACCAATCGAACTGGTGCGTTACCTAAAGTTTTCAGGTAACGGTACATTTCCATTGATTGCGAAGGATGTACACGAGTGTCGGCTTCACCATGCATAATCAGTAAAGGCGTTTTACCTTTTGGCGCATGATAAATTGGGCTGGTTTCCAGCATCCACTGATAATCATCCCATGGCCATGCACGTGCATGAACGGCCTGCATTTCGTTAGGAATGTCTGTCGTACCGAATTTAGAAAGCTGGTTTGAAATACCCACAAACATAACGCCCGCGGCATAGTGCTCTGATAGCGCTGTAGCAGACCATGCCGTTGCATAACCACCATAAGAACCACCAGTAATACCCACTCTATCGGTATCGACTAAACCTTCTTTAACCATAGACAATTTACCGTCAAGAATATCGGTAAATTCAGGGTCAGCGTAAGCATGTTGATCTAAACGAGCAAACTCATCACCACGACCGGTACTACCTCGATAGTTAGGGTAGAAAGCGAAATAACCCTGAGCTGATGCGTATTGCCCGGTATCACCGTAGTTGGTTACCCAACCATTAGAGTCATGCGCTTCCGGGCCACCATGAACAAAAGCAATCATTGGGTAACGCTTGCCTTTCTTATAGTTCAATGGATAGATCAGAACACCTTGAATTTTCAGGCCATCGCGAGCTTCATATTCGTAAGCAACCTGCTTACCCAGCTCACGCTCAGCTAACCAAGGATTGCTGTCTGTCAAACGCTCGAAGCCTTCTGCAGTGAAGGCATAGACTTCACGTGGATGAGATGCTGTATCAACCAGCGCATATATCTCGCCATCAGCTGAGACGCTCAAACGACGATGAATACCATTGCCATAATCAACCACTGGACGGTCAGCAATTTTGCGCTTAACCGCAGCTTTTACGATGCGACTTTCAACGCCTTGATGCTCAATATAAATCACATCATCGCCATTCCAGGCTATATCCATCACATGGCTGCTCAAATTAGCAACACGCTTATAGATCGTTTCATCATCAACGTCAGCAATATATAAAGCACCATTGGTTGGATCGTTGTAATCATTTGCACCCAGGAAAGCAATCTGCTCTCCATCCGTTGACCACACCGCTTTACCCTGCTTGCCTTCAGTTTTGAAGTTAGCAACGATATCACCGTCTAAATCAACAACCTGAAGCGATTTCTTCATGTAAATATCGTCAATCAATGAAGTTGGTGAAGTTTGAATCATTAACTGATCATTCACTGGAGAAAAAGCTACCGATAATACATGATCATTAATCTCTAGCTTCTCGGGCTTTTGAGAGTCATCAGAGGTGGCTAAGTCATAAACCCATGCATGAGTTAACTTAAGTCCCTCTTCATACACTTTTGCTTTAAAACCTTTCTTATCAAGCTTTTCTAGATGCTTTGGGTCTTTCTCTTTGGCCAGGAAAACCAGCTTTGAGCCAGTATGATTGATGGTGTAACCGCCAATATCAGTATCAAAACTTAAAACCTGTTGTGACTCACCGCCATCCACAGGAATCATGTAAAGTGAATTGTGCTTGTCATCACCTCGCTTGGCTGTGTAATAAATCGCCGAGTTGTCATGCGCCCATTGAACACCACCAATACTCACCTCGCCAGTGATAAATGGGCGCGCTTCGCCACCCTTCTTCATGACAAACAGTTCATTCCATGCTGTACCGTCTTCATCAACATAAGGTGTGCGTGGTTTAGACTGTGTAAATGCAATGTATTCACCGTTCGGTGAAACATCTAAAGAAGTAACAGACTGTAACTTAGAAATATCTTCCAAGCTCATGCCGTCATCTTTTGCCATCAAGCCTGTAGTGGCAAGAAGCAAACTCATACAAATCAATAGCTTTTTCATTAGTCCCCTTATCAACGTATCAATTAAGCCAAAAAATATAGAACATAAAAATTACAAAGCGGACAGGATATAAAAAATTCAACCTCAGTGCCAGCCCATAAACTTATTGGCTTTGTAAAGATAATCAATGCAGAAATGCTTTGTTACATTTAGAAAATTGCCAGAGCTGGCGGCTTTGTTAAAGTGGGGGTGTGGAATTAGTATTAACTACCCCTTAGTGCTAAATCCCGCATCTCAAAATACCTCCTTCTCATTTTGAGACGCAACTTTTGCCCGCCTACTTTAGGCGGGCTTTTTTTTATCCTGCTGAACTCGCAGACTGGCCTTAAATATCGGTTTGAAAATCGCTTCAATTTCGGGCTGACTAAAAGTAGGGCTGAACTCTTGATATAAGCTCTCGAGGATCTCCTGCTCTCTTGCTGGATCATAATCACTCATACCCTGCTCTTTTTTTGCTTCACTGAGCCTCAGAACCAGTTGCGCTCGTTTTTCAACCAGCACCAAAAGCTCTCTATCCAAATTATCAATGTCTGAGCGTATGCTCTGTATAACCTCTGAATTCACCGTTCGTCTACCGTATTCATAAAATCGTGGGTAAGTGGCGTCTATTATAGTAGAATTGCGCACAAAGTTGTTAAAAGCCTTTTCGGCTTGTTTAAATCATCATGACCGAACGCAAAGATACTATTTTCGCAGAGCCACAGGACATCAAGAAATTCGAGTTTGATCACAAAGTGGTCGAAGTTTTTCCTGATATGATCAAGCGCTCAGTACCCGGCTACACCACTATCATTCAAGGCATTGCTGAAATTGCCCAACGATTTGTCCAGCCCAATAGTAAAATATACGACTTGGGTTGCTCGCTTGGAACGGCATCATTAGCGATTCGTCAAACTGTAGACCGCTCTGATTGTAAGATCATGGCAATTGATAACTCTCCAGCCATGATTGAACGCTGCCAGATGATTCAGTCGAGCTATAACTTTGCCATGCCTATTGAAGTTAAAGAAGCTGATATTACTGATCTTGAAATGTCATCGGCGAGCATGATCATTCTTAATTTCACCTTACAGTTTCTTCCACGCGGCCATAGACAGGAACTGGTTAGCCGTATCTATGACGCTTTACTACCAGGTGGCTGTCTGGTTTTATCAGAGAAAATCACTTTGCAGCATGAAGCATTAAATGAACACATTATCGAGATGCACCATGACTTTAAGAAACAAAACGGTTACAGCGATATGGAAATAGCCCAAAAGCGTGCAGCTCTTGAAAATGTATTATTGCCAGATACTCGCGAGAAACATTACCAGCGTTTTGCCAGTGCGGGTTTTAGTCAATATGACAGCTGGTTCCAGCAGTACAACTTTGCCTCATTCATCGCCGTTAAATAATATAACTATCTAGTAGCCATGATTAATTTCAGTAACACTTATAAAGCCATAGCCGATACTCGACTTCACCCCTGGCTCGACCAATTTAAGCAATCGGTCAACGACCGCATGGCCGATTATACCCACGGAAATCTTAGTGACTGGATCAAGCTGCTTAAACAACTACCAGACATTACCCCTGATCATATTGAGCTGGCCAGCAAGGTTGAAATTGGTAGTGCCTCGCAACTGTCTGAAACTGAACAGCAAGAATTGAAAAAACTCTTGATGAAGTTTCATCCCTGGCGTAAAGGTCCCTATCATTTATTCGGCCAGCATATCGATACTGAATGGCGCTCAGACTGGAAGTGGGATCGATTGAAAGATCAAATTAGCCCATTGGAAGATCGTATTGTATTAGATGTAGGCTGTGGCAATGGCTATCACTGTTGGCGTATGGCTGCGCAAAACCCCAAGCTGGTTCTCGGTATCGACCCATCGCAATTATTCTTAATGCAGTTTGCCGTAATGCAAACCTATTTATCCGACTATCCGGTTCACTACTTGCCAGTTGGTCTTGAATATTTGCCTGAAAACTTATCAGACCAAGGCTTCGATACCATCTTCTCGATGGGCGTGCTTTATCACCGTCGTTCGCCAATCGACCATATTCTGCACATGAAAAACCTGCTGAGTCCCGGCGGTGAACTGGTATTGGAAACCTTAGTCATCGATGGAGAACCTGATCAGTGCCTAATCCCTAAGGGGCGTTACGCACAAATGAATAATGTCTGGTTTATTCCATCAACAGGCATGCTTAAAAACTGGCTGGCAAAATTGGATTTTCAGGATATTAAAGTTGCTAACGTCGCAAAGACCGGACTTGATGAACAACGTGCAACTGACTGGATGACTTTTCAGTCGCTTGAGGATTACCTTGATCCGCAGAACAAAGAACTGACCATTGAAGGCTACCCTGCTCCAAAACGAGCAGTGCTGATTGCTACGAAACCGGGTAAGCGCGGAAACACGAAGGCTGGCAAATAATGGCTGATTATCATATTGTCCCCTTTTGCCCTGAGCCGGTACGCATTCTACATCCTGACAAGCACTTTCTGTTCGTCAATAAACCTGCAGGATTATTAAGTATTCCCGGGCGCCATGAAGAAAATAAAGACTGTGTGGTCACACGTTTGCAACACCATCCCAAATCAAAAACCGCCTCAATCGTGCACCGCCTGGATATGGCCACATCAGGCGTTATGATATTAGCACAGACCAAGTTCGCGCATAGAGAAATCAGTAAGCAGTTTGAGTTACGCCAGACCGATAAATACTACATCGCCGTGGTGGACGATATCGTTGAAAAAGATAGCGGCATTATCGACCTGCCTATGATCGCCGACTGGCCAAATCGACCTAAACAAAAGATAGACTTTGAACAAGGTAAAAAAGCCGTAACCGAATGGGAAGTCATGGAGCGCGATTTGGATAAACAAACCACTCGCCTCAAACTTAAACCGATAACCGGACGCAGCCACCAGCTACGACTCCACTGCTTTGAATTAGGCCACCCTATCCTAGGCTGTAACCTGTATCATAAAAACGGCTCAGAAACTAAGGCCAAACGGCTGCTACTGCACGCAGTAAGCCTGACTATTACACACCCTAAAACCGGCAAAATCATCACCATAGAATCACCCTGCCCGTTTTAGCTTGATAAACACCAGAATAATTGTGAAAATACGCCCGCTTTAAGATGTGGTCGTTGCGAGCCGACAGATGTTGGTATGATAACCTCAACAAATAATAAGCACCTGTAGCTGGGCCTGCCCCGTCTTCGTCAGAAGACAGAGTACAGTTGGATAGAGCGGAGCTCTAAAGATTCTCAGCTAGTTTAGGTTTGATATTAGTACAGTTAAAAAACATTAAGCACCTGTAGCTCAGCTGGATAGAGCGTTGCCCTCCGGAGGCAAAGGTCAGAGGTTCGAATCCTCTCAGGTGCGCCATATTCTTTCCCGTAGGACCTAGTTGCACTCGGCCTGAGCAATACCAAATCTCATCACTGAAACAATTGAACAAATTCCGCCTATCATTCGGGCGACCGCAGGTCGCCCCTACACATATATTTATTCTTTATTATTGCCTTTCAGGCGGTCACCTTTTTAAGGCTTAAACAAACAACGGTCGAAACCAAGCAATCTGATCAACAAACTCTATTTCACATTAGGCAGCCGCAGGTCGCCCTAATTTAGCAGCGCTACGGAGATTTATTTATTTCACATAAAGCTTATCCAACTCCCACTTCAATGGATTATTTTGGATATATTCCCGTATCTGACTCAACTCTTCCTCATTACGAATGACTCGATCCCAATAATTACGCTGCCAAACCTTTTGATTATTATCTGATAAACGTAAATTATTACGCCTAGTTACAGCAGCTTTAAATCCGCCAACTATCGCACCTAATGATTTTGTTTTAGGACCTATTGCAGGGATTTGATTATTATTAAAACCCTGGTTCACCTGATCATTCCAATTAATAAATAAGATTGCATGAAAATGATTAGGCATTATGACCCAAGAATCCAGCTCGACTTGCTTTCTTATCAAACCAGTCTTTTCCCATTCGTCCGCAATAATTTTTCCCAGATGGTTTAATTTGACTTGGTGATTAACAATATTTCCAAACAGACATTGGCGCTCATGTGCACAGAGTGTTATGAAGTAGGCACCTGCCTGAGAATAATCAAAATGAGATAATCGAATAGAACGACGTTTATTACATGATGTAAATTCCATATTAACTTCCTTGTTAATTCGGGCGACCGCAGGTCGCCCCTACACATATATTTATTCTTTATATTGCCTTTCAGGCGGCCACCTTTTTAAGGCTTAAACAAACAACGGTCGAAACCGAGCAATCTGATCAACAAACTCTATTTCACGATGGGCAGCCGCAGGTCATCCCTGCGACTATCCTTCTACCTCGAATCCAATTGTAGGGGCGACCTGCGGTCGCCCGAGCTCCTTCTAAGAAACTTTTTGCTCCAAAGCCTGAAAATGCACAATAACTTTATCCACAGCTTCGCTAATATCCGATTGATGCTCTGCTTCCAGTTCCATCATTAGCTTGGTATGAGTCATCTTTTCTTTGGTTTTTAAATCTTTCCAGCCTTGGTGAGTGGGGATATGGGCTGTTTTGTCGTAAATGGTGTAAAAGACCGTGAAGTTTTCTCGTAGCTCTTCGTCCAACCGTAATTGATCGATTAGAACCTTTAACCGAATACACCCTTCAATCGTCGGGCACTGTTCCTGCTGCATGGCTTTTGCGATAGAGGTGATACTTTCAATAACCGACTTCATTTGAGCATCATGCTTTTCAGCCTGAGCTAACTCTGATTGCTGCATGGTCTTCTTTTGCTTATTAAGTTTAAACAGTAGGACTGCTGCATAACTGGCAAGACCGAGAGATATCAACCCTGCGATGATGTAAAAAGTAGTCATAAGATTAAGGCTGCTTTAAAGATGATTGCATTGTACTGGATGTCATTAGAATACCCCAAGCTCAAACCTTATTTGCCGATCATCTTTTCAATGATCGGAAACACTCGCTCGAACTCGGTGAAGCGATGAGTTCCAGTGTCGAATTTATGCATGGGATAAATGTCTTCCAGCTCTTTGGCGGTTTTTTCTGAGTCCAGCACTTCGTCATCCATGGCAAGGGCTACCTCACATTGACCATAAGGTTCGCTGGTGACTTTATAATAGTTAAAGTCTTGTAGGTCTTTATTAGTAACTTTGATAATTTCATCAAACTTGCCAAAGACTTTAAACTCTCCTGCTTCGAGTGTTTTGTCTGGGTCTAGCGAAGGGTTAATCATTAAGGATTTAACGGGAAGTTCTGATGCCAGCCATCTGGCCCAGAAGCCGCCGAGCGAGGTTCCTACGACAATGAGTTCATCATCTTTACCAATTAGTTTTTCGTACTCATTGATAAGAATTTCTTCTGCCACGACTGGCGAGTGTGGCGTGTAGTTAATGCCCTGAACATGGCAGTTAGGGAAAGCTTGTTGCATCGCTTTGACTTTAGGGCTTTTGGCTGAGCTTCGAAAGCCGTGTAAATACCAGATGTTCATTATTTGCCTTGTGCTCTATTTAGAGTTTCTGCCATACAGGTCCATCATGCCCTGCACTGTCTTTTTCATGTCATCGCGGAAAGCTTTTGGTTGTATAACTTCTACCTGATCGCCAAAGCCAAGTAACCACCATTTGATAGATTGAGTAACATTTATCGTTGCGGTAACACGTACTCTGCCATCTTGTAGCTCTGTCAATTGCTGATCTTTTGATAAGGGCGTTTCACTCAGATGCTGCGCTGTTGGTTTGCTGAAAACAAGTTCAAGGCTTTGCTCCGGATACAGACTAATATCAAGACCGCCCTGCTCCAAATATTGCCTAATGTCAAAACCGGCCACTCGTTTAGGCTGACTATCGAGAATCTCTATATCGTTTATACGGTGGATAGCAAACTGAATGAGTCCCTCTGCTTTTTGCCCATCATAAGTTGCAATCAGATAGCTCACCTGTTCCTGCTGCACTACGCCTTGCGCGCTGACAATATAGTCTTTGGTTTCGCCGCCCTTTTTGGTGTAGTTCATTTTGAATTGTTTATTCAGCAGCAGTGCCTTATAGATATCCAGTAAATGATTGGCGTTAAATTTTGCAGGTTCTAATGGATAAACCTTCGGATAGATGGCAACTCGCTTTTCCCAATCCGCATATTTATATTTTTCATTCTTAAGCGCTAGCTTGGCTTCTTTGAAGTATGGTGCAAGCGCATCAAGACTGGCTTCAGGCAATAAGCTATGGGTATATTTTTCCATCAAAAGAAAGCCAAGTGCCAAATCCGGTCCCATCTTCTTAAGTGAGATGTGTGAACCCTGAGGAAAGTAATAATAATTTTCGCGGCCCACGGTTTTGACATGCACACCAAACACACGCTCAAGCATTGCCATATCGCGCTGGATACTACGTTTGCTTAGGTTGCCAAGATTATGACTCGACTCAAGATATTCAATCAGGTCATTAACAGTGACCTTTTGTGGTTCAGTCGGAATACGCCTGAGAATCGCAAGCTGTCGTTCGATTTGGCTGAGTTCTTTAGCTGCCATGTGCTTCCTTTTATATCATTGAGCAATTACGACGCAATATGACGCACTGCAGAGCTAATATCAAGTCTGAGGAGACAGGCTGTGAAGTATTTTAGCCATGGTCCGCGATAAATAGTTTTGCGGTCTGTTTTCTCGCCCCCTTTTGACACTTCCACTTTTCGTCACAGGGTAAAAGCCATCAGTGTTTATGGATGAACCTGAGGGCTTTTTTATTTGTTATAGATCATTTATTGGGCAGATACGCAGGTCTTCCCCTACCCAAACAAGAACAACTCGTGAGTTGTCCCTACCCAAGCTTGCTTTATTCTGACTCTTTTAAAACCATGCTAACTAATTTATGAACCAGTGGCGATACCAGGAAAATCGCTGGGAAGGCAACAACGAAGGCGAAGGCCCAGGCTTTCAACCAGATGGTGACGATATTGTTCACTAAACCGACGTTAAAGACGCTGATGATAAATGACATAATGCATGACATTAGTAGTGACATGAAGAATGAAAAGACGATGCGATGGTGTTTTGGGTTGATCATGGAGTATCCCGACGGTGCTCAATTCGAGGGATCATATAGCTCTCCTGTATAGGGTGCAATCAGCTTAATGCATGAGGGCTATTAAGTTTTGCTATGAGCGGTTAACTCAACATATCCATAAAGAACTCGCCAACACCTCTTAAAATTGTTACTTTCAAGAAAGTTAAGAATCACAGAACTCTCTATGGCTAATAGCATATTTCTTCTCGATGAAACGCCTCTATTTCCTGATGCAAGGTTGGCTCAGGATGAGCCAAATGGCTTACTGGCAGTTGGTGGCGATTTATCAGTTACAAGGCTTAGCGAAGCCTATCGCAATGGCATATTCCCTTGGTTTTGTGAGGATGAACCTATTTTGTGGTGGTCACCCGATCCGCGTTGCGTGTTCATGCTGGATGAGATTCATGTGTCGCGTTCGCTGAAACGAGAGCTCAAGAAAGGCCTCTACTCCATAACCATCAATCAAGCCTTTGAGCAAGTCATGCAGCAGTGTGCCGCACCTAGAGCTGATCAACCTGAAACCTGGATTTTGCCTGAAATGCAACAAGCCTATGTCCAACTCCACCAGGCAGGAATAGCTCATTCTATCGAAGTCTGGGAAAACACAGGGTATAAGGAAGTTCTAGTTGGTGGTATGTACGGTGTCAGTATTGGCCGGTTTTTCTTTGGTGAGTCTATGTTCAGCCGTCTCCCCAACACTTCGAAGATAGCCTTGGTCTATTTGGCACACTTCTTAAAACAAGCTGGTTTTTTAATGATTGATGCCCAGGTTGCCAATCCCCATTTGTATCGAATGGGCGCACGAGATATGGCTCGTGATGAGTTTTTGTGGCATTTAAAGCAAGAAATTAACTGGCAACAGCCCCCAAATCTATGGCAAAGTAAGATATTGAAGGAATGGAAAGACTAGCTAAATATGCGCGGTTCTTGTTATGAGTAACAAAGAAAAGAGCACTCAACATATTAAGCTCTATGCAGGGCCAGAGCACGCTTGTGGCTATCTGGACAATCAGACAGCTGTTTCCCTGTTCGCTGATCCGTCACTTCCCATGAATAACACCCTCTATTCAGAACTCAGTCGCCTTGGCTTCCGTCGTAGCGGTAATCATGTATATCGTCCCAAGTGTCCTCACTGCTCGGCATGCCAGCCTTTCAGGGTGCTCGCAGAGCAATTTAAACCAAGCCGAAGCCAAAAGAGAATTATAAAAGCTAATAAAAACTTGAGTGTTCATTTTGAACCGGCAAAGCCTGACCATAAAGATTATGAGCTTTATGAGCTTTATGTCACTGAAAGACATAAAGATGGAGATATGTACCCGCCTTCATACAACCAATACGCAGACTTTTTATTTTCAGACTGGTGCAAATCCGCACAGATCCGAGTCAAAGATGGTGACCAGACGGTGGCCATCATGTGTCTGGATTTATTAGATGATGGTTTATCAGCTGTCTATTCATTTTTCGATCCCAATACACCGCATAAAAGTCTTGGGGTATTCCTGGTACTAAAAACTATCGCCTTAACTCGCAAGCTCAATCTACCCTATGCCTACCTTGGTTACTATATCCAAGACTGCCATAAAATGAGTTATAAAAGCTCCTACAAACCAGCAGAAGTTCTCCACAACAATCGCTGGAAACTCCTGTCAGAAACCATACCAAGCTCAGACATCAGCTGAAGCCGCTTCCAGGGGGATCTTATGCAAATGACGCGAGAGCCGTTCAATTGCTCAAAAATACGGCTAAATCTTGCTTAATCACACAAAATCTTTGCGATTATTATCTAAATAGTGCATCATACGCGCGCAATTTTTGAACATTCTGTTGAAAGTCAAAGAGGAGAAACGGGCTTAACATGGCGAAAGAAGACGTAATTGAATTAGAAGGTAAAGTGTTAGAAACCTTGCCGAATACTATGTTTCGAGTAGAGCTCGAAAATGGTCATATTGTCACTGCACATATTTCAGGTAAGATGCGCAAAAACTACATCCGCATTTTAACCGGTGACACTGTTACTGTTGAAATCAGCCCTTATGACTTATCCAAGGGTCGCATCACTTTCCGTGCCCGTTAATTTGGTAGCATTAGATAAAGAAGGCGCTAGAAGCGCCTTTTTTGTTTTCTAAAATATTAAGTCAGGGTGAGAGCCGCCCCCTTTATAGCTGCAGGTCAGGAAATCAGGAAGTTCCCTGTGGTAGTTTTTCCATGTGTGGTTCAATACGAATATCCAGCTCATCATTTTTCAAACTGACATAGACATCTCCGCCCTGCATTAACTTACCAAACAAGATTTCATTGGCTAATGGACGTCGAACCTTATCACTGATAAGACGTGCCATTGGACGTGCCCCCATGTTCTCATCATAGCCGTGCTTCGCGAACCACTCTCGAGCTGCATCATCCACATGCAGATTCACTTGCTTATCATCAAGCTGACCTTGAACTTCGGTTAAGAATTTATCGACAATCGACATGATGACTTTTTGTGGTAACGAATTGAACCAGACTATCGCATCTAGACGGTTTCTAAACTCTGGTGAGAAAGTGCGGTTAATGGCTTCTTCATTGTTGCGTGAGCGATCCTGCTCTTTAAAACCAATATTACCTTTTATGATTTCCTGCGCTCCCGCGTTGCTGGTCATTACTAGCACAATATTTCGGAAGTCGGCTTTACGCCCGTTATTATCGGTTAAGGTACCATGGTCCATGACCTGTAATAGCAGATTAAACACATCGGGATGCGCCTTCTCGATCTCATCCAGCAACACTACAGCATGCGGATTTTTATTAACCGCTTCCGTCAATAAGCCTCCTTGGTCATAGCCGACATACCCTGGAGGTGCGCCAATCAGACGCGAAACAGTATGACGCTCCATGTACTCCGACATATCAAAGCGGATCAGCTCCACACCCATCAATCGGGCTAACTGTTTAGTAACCTCTGTTTTACCCACCCCTGTTGGGCCTGCAAACAAGAATGAGCCTACTGGTTTATTTTCCTGACCCAATCCTGCACGTGATAGCTTGATCGACTCTGAAAGAGTCTCTATCGCTGGATCTTGGCCGAAAACAACCATCTTGAGATTTCGCTCAAGGTTTTGCAGTAATTTTTTATCAGAAGAAGACACCGTTTTCTCAGGAATTCGGGCAATTTTGGCAATAACCTGCTCTATCTCGTGAGGGGTTATGGTTTTCTTACGCTGCTCTTCGGGCAAAATTCTCTGTCTTGCACCAGCTTCATCGATCACATCAATGGCCTTATCAGGTAATTGACGATCATTGATGTATTTGGCGGATAGCTCTGCCGCAGCTTGAATGGCTTGCTTTGAATAACTCACGCCATGGTGTTTCTCATAACGATCTTTTAGACCTTCTAAGATACCGATTGTGTCTTGTACCGTTGGTTCATTAATATCAATTTTTTGGAATCGACGCGCCAAAGCATGATCTTTCTCGAAAATTCCGCGGTACTCCTGAAACGTAGTTGATCCCAGACAGCGAAGCTCACCATTGGCCAACACTGGTTTAATCAGGTTGGATGCATCCATAGTGCCCCCAGAAGCGGCACCAGCACCAATGATGGTGTGAATTTCATCGATGAATAGTATGGCATGAGATTCTTTTTTCAGCTGCGCGAGCACCGCTTTGAGGCGTTTTTCGAAGTCACCTCGGTATTTAGTACCAGCCAAAAGAACACCTAGATCTAAAGCATAAACCACAGCGTCTTTAATCACTTCAGGCACATCGCCATCAATAATGCGCTTGGCCAGCCCTTCTGCGATGGCGGTTTTACCAACACCAGCTTCACCAACCAACAGAGGGTTGTTTTTGCGGCGGCGGCATAATACCTGCACTACCCGCTCAATCTCGTTAGCACGACCAATTAAGGGATCAATTTTTCCCTGCTCTGCTAATTTATTGAGGTTAACGGCATATTGATCGAGTGGTCGCGGTTCTTGTGGCTCTTGCTCACCCTCTTCATGTTCCAGCTCAGGAAAATCCTCATCCTCTTCAGAGCCAATACCATGAGAAATGTAGTTAACCACATCAAGACGAGAAATATCTTGTTTCGATAATAAGAATACAGCTTGCGACTCAGGCTCGCTAAACATCGCAACCAGCACATTAGCGCCACTCACTGCCTCACGACCTGATGACTGAACATGAAATACCGCACGCTGCAAGACTCGTTGGAATCCTATCGTTGGCGAAATTTCAAACTCATCATCTTCATCGGAGAATTGAGGCGTGGTCTGATTAACGAACTTTTCAAGATCGGATTTTAGAACCCCTACGTCAGCACCGCATGCACGTAAGACTTCCAGGGCATCCTTATTATCTAACAGGGCCAGCATCAGGTGCTCGATGGTAATAAATTCATGACGTTTTTCACGAGCATCGTGAAACGCATGGTTTAATGATTGTTCAAGTGCTTTATCGAGCATAATACCACCTACCTTTTGTAACGCTTGATTGAGTTATTCACCGTCTTCCGGCTCCATAACACATAACAAAGGGTGCTGATTTGCGCGAGCAAACTCATTAACCTGAACTACCTTAGTTTCAGCAATATCAGGCGTAAAAGTTCCACACACACCCTGCCCTTCGTGATGAACCTGCAACATAACACGGGTTGCCTGTTCGGTGTCCATCGTAAAAAACTTGCGCAGCACATCAACCACAAAATCCATCGGGGTGTAATCATCATTAAGAATCAACACCTTATACATAGGTGGTTGCTTGAGCTTAGGTTTGGCATCGGCTACTGCGAGGCCGTGCTCATGCTCCTGTTCGTGATCGTGGTTCTGATTGTGATTTTGGTCGTTACTCATAGCAACTTCGTTTCGCTAAATGTCTCTATCATTATGGCATAAATGGGGCCATAGGTAAGCAAGTTCAAGTTTTGCATTAAGTTTCTATTCAGATATATACAGTCTATAATTAGCGAGGCTTTTTTTACAACTATTAGGAAACAAAAATGACAATTTATAAATTGGGCTTAGCGGCATTATTAACTGCAAGCTTGACACTAAACACTACCGTACATGCCGAAGAAGCTGAGATATCAGGCATTCTTGGTGGTGGCCTCTCATTTGGTGGGGAAACTCTGATTGACGACATTAACTTCACCGACGGTTCCAGTGACGAAGTTAAAGCTGGTGAAGGCTTTTGGATAGACTTCGGCTTTAGAGCAGACTTTCAGGATTGGGCTCTGAAAAGCACTATTGGCTATAAAAGTGGTGGCGTTGTTGCTTCTAATGGAAATGCAACCTTTTCACGTACGCCTCTAACCATGATTGCCTCTCTCAATAATAATGGGCATCTATTTGGTGCTGGTTTTACCTACGAGTTGAACCCTGAGCTGGATATTGACCTGCCAGGCTTATACGGTACTGCAGAATTTGAAAATGCACTTGGATTAGTCCTAGAGTATGAAAATAACCATGACACCTGGGCCTGGGGTGTTCGTTATACTCATATCGACTATGATTATGATCCAACCGGCGAAACCTTTGACGGCAACAATATTGGTGCATTTTTTAACTGGTATTTTTAAAGTTGGATTGAATTATTAAAGGCGGCCTCGGTCGCCTTTTTCTATTAGGACTTTTTTATTTAAACAATGCCTTAGGCGTCAATAACCAATCTAAATGCCCTTGATTTATCTTCACGTCTTTCCAATGGTTTACTTGAAGGGATATTCTGGCAAGCGATGCTGTTGGAAACTTAACGTTAGCCCCCTTAACCAGTTCACCAATTAATATTGAGCACATAGGCTCATGAGATACGATCATTAATTTCTCTACAGTGTCATCCTGCTTTTGAATAATCTCCAACGCTTCCTCAGCACTGGCTAAATACAGCTCCCTATAATACTTGGTATCACATATCCAACCGCCCTTCTCTTTGGCGAGCGCTAACGTTTGCTTAGTGCGGATTGATGTTGAACATAAAACCAACTCTGGAGCCTGCCTGATACGGACTAAATGTTTTCCCATTTGTTCAGCAGCATATTTTCCTCGTTCGGCTAGAGGTCGCTCATGATCGCTTGAAAAGCTTGCTTCCCAGTCAGATTTTCCATGCCGAAAAATATAAAGCTTTTTCCCGGAGTTCTCCTCATTTTCACAATCTGCTTGAGTTTGGCTCATAGTATCTTATTCCTTTATCCTAGCTTGCTAAGCATTATCATAGCGCCAGATAACAGCTCTCTGCCAGAATTTCTGCAGCTAGATGAAACCTGAATCTATTTTATTGTGCAGACTCGTGTAGATTCTATTAGAATGGGCACAAAACAATTCACAGTAAAACAATAAGGGTAACAATGAAAAATATAGAAAGACGTTTTGAAGCAGCTCTATTTAGTAGCCGCTGGGTATTAGCGCCATTTTTTGTTGGACTGATAATCTCTATATTTATTCTTCTAGGCAGCTTCAGCAAAGAATTATGGCACTTGATTACTCACTTTGGAGAGTTTGGGGAAATTGCCACTATTCTAGGTATTTTAGCGCTAGTCGACATGACCTTATTGGCTAATTTGCTGATTATCATAATTTTCAGTGGTTATGAGAGTTTCGTTTCCAAAATTGATGTTGCTGATCATGAAGATAGGCCCGGATGGATGGGGAAAGTTGGGTTTTCCACATTGAAAGTGAAGCTGATTAGCTCAATCGTAGCCATTTCTGGTATCGACTTGCTGAGAACTTATATGCAGCTGGATAAGATGCCTGAAGCAATAGAAACCGACGTAGTTATGTGGAAGCTCCTGATACATGGAACCTTTGTCATATCAGGATTGCTATTTGCGGTTATGGACTATCTCACAACACAATCTGAAAATAGTCATTAGTAATACTCATTAAGTAACACTCTTTAAGTAACAAAAGCCCTTAAACGAGGGCTTTTGTTTTTTACATTTAAGGATAAGTCTAGGCTTCTGTTTCAACCTTTGCATCTTGAGCATTTTGAGCTACTGAAACTATACCGTTATTACGCCCACTTTCAGACTTATACATTTGGCTCTTACCAATTTGTTGGCCGTTAGTGGCATTAAGCGTGAAATAAAAACGACCGTCTTTGGCTTTTTCTTTTGAAAACCGATCTGCATTTAACGAGTTTTTACGAACAGAATCGATACCGTTCACACAAGCTACCTGCGAACCATAACCCTGGCTTTGTAAAATAACTTCACCGTTACCCGCCTTTAGCACGAAATATAGCTTCCCATCTTTTCCTTTTGAAATAACAAATTTACCTGCCATAAGTTCCACCTGAAAATTATTTGATTATCACACAGCTGCTTATGAATGAATCAGCTAGCAACAATAATCCTCTATTTGTTAAACAACAGCAAGTACCGGTGCGCAAATTTAACATTAAAATTGCACTAGCTAGTGTGCTTACCACCAGTCCAGCCACCTTTGGACAAAACTCTCTCACCCATTTGCTTTGGTGAATCTTCAAGATCAGTCGCCATCGAATCATTCCAGCGGTTTAAGAATCCGTACAGACAAACAGCTCCCAAAATCTCAACAATCTGCTCATCGGACCAATACTCTTTCATCCGTTGCATAAGTTCATCATCTACTGCATTGGGTACCGAGCCGGCAGCTAATGCATAATCCAGCGCAACACGCTCAGCATTGCTATATAAAGGAGAGGTTTGATAGTCCCAGATAGCATCTAATTTTTCTTGTGATATGCCATGGATATTGGCTGCAATTAATGAGTGGGCTTCACAGTACTGGCAGCCTGCAGCACGACTTGCAAAATGTGCAATCAAACGCTTAAAACCTAAGTCTACTTCTCCATCAGGATCCATTACCGCCTTAGTTAGGACTCCGAATGCCTGCACCATTTTAGGGCGACGTTGCATAGTTAGTAGGCTATTGGGAATAAATCCCAAAATCTCTTCAAAAATTCTAAAGTCGTCCGCAAGTTCCGGATGACTATCTGCTGATAGTGGCTTTAAATGTGCCATCAATAACTCCTCTAATATTATGATTTATTCGATATGAAACAGACTCCAGTGCCACCATGTCCACAATAGCCCCCTGGATTTTTTGAAAGATACTGTTGATGATAATCTTCAGCAAGGTAATAGGTTTCTAGTGGTTCAATATCTGTAGTAATTGCTGGATAACCTTTTGCGCTTAATAATTTTTGGTATTCATTCTTGCTCTTCAACGCTAACTCACGCTGCTCTTCTGAATGGGTAAAAATGACGGAGCGATACTGACTGCCCCTATCGTTACCTTGACGCATGCCTTGAGTGGGATCATGATTTTCCCAGAATAGCTGCAAAAACTCTTGGTATGAAATGATGCTGGGATCATAAATAATTTGTATAGCTTCGGCATGGCCAGTCAACCCACTACAGACTTGCTCATAAGTAGGATCTTTAAAGTCTGAACCTGCGTAGCCAACACTGGTCATTAATACTCCTGACTGTTGCCAGAACAGTTTTTCAACTCCCCAGAAACATCCCATAGCAAAAGTGGCAATCTGTTGCCCTGCTTCTGGCTGAGTCGTTATTAACTTACTAAACACATGATGCTTCATAGAATGTTTCCATAACTTTTATCTACATAGACTACCACCATCTACAAATGTTACGAAAGTCATAGCACAAAAAAGGCTTTCCGAGGAAAGCCTTTATAATCATTAATTATAGCTAAATGACTACTTTACGATTTCATCCAGCGTTGCCTGAGCCAATGGATGATAGCCAGGACGTGCAACCTTGTACACGCGTTTGGCGAATTCGGCACCTTGTTCCGTTTCCATCAACTGCTTGTACAAAGGAACAATTAGCTTACGGCGCCCTATACTAATTAAATAGTCCTCAAGTCGCGGTAAGACCACATTATATCCAGCCTTTATTGATAGCAGTAACCATGCATGGGCAATTTCATTGTTGGTTGATTCAGTCAATTTAAACTGAGCATCCATAGCCATCATGTCATCTGGGGACATCTCTGCCGGCAGATTATTAATGAAGTGTAACCACTCGTGAACTGTCCACTTGTCAGTACCAAGCTGCGCTAAGGTGATTTCACCAGAAAGAAGTTGTTTGGTTTTTTGATCAACAATTTTAAAGGCGTCCGATGTTGGATTGGGCATCATCTCTGGCAACATGGGCTCGTGAATCCAGGTATCGATTTCTTCATCGGAAACAACTCCCGGATGCTTGTCTAAAAGGTTTTCTTTTAAATAAGCTTTAAACTGCTGAGTGGTAATACTCTGGAATGCAAAATGGTCAAAATATTTAACCAGGAATGCATCGAAAACCTCACGGCCAAACTTCTCTTCCAGCCAAACCAAAAACATTTGACCTTTAGTATACGGCACAGTTGAGAAAGCATCATCGGGATCGGCACCCTTCAGATCAACGTTTAAAACCGTATATTCTTTTGGCAAATCCTGAACCGCCTGACGTAAATCCTGTACAGCCAATGACTGCTCCATTAAAGCGCGCTCACGGCCGAAAAGCTCTTCCATAATGCGATTTTCAACATAGGAGGTGAAGCCTTCGTTAAGCCAGAAGTCATGCCAGTTAGCATTGGTTACAAGATTTCCGGACCATGAATGAGCAAGCTCGTGAGCAATCAGACTAACAAGGCTTTTATCACCCGCAATAACGGTAGGCGTGATAAATGATAGACGAGGATTTTCCATGCCGCCATAAGGGAAAGCTGGTGGCAAAATTAATAGGTCATAACGTCCCCAGCGATAAGGACCATAAAGCTCTTCAGTGACTTGAACCATCTCTTCGGTGTCATCAAACTCAGCTACCGCTGAATCTAACATTGCTGGCTCAGCATAAACACCGGTTCTATCACTCATCGCCTTAAATTTCAGATCCCCCACACCAATTGCAATCAGGTAGGTAGGAATCGCCTGTGGCATTTCAAAATGATACTCGCCATCAAGCTCTGTATCTGGCTCATTAAAGGCACTCATGACTGCCAATAACTCTTTGGGAGTACGAATCGTAGCATTATAAGTAATACGCACAGCAGGGCTGTCTTGAACAGGAACAAAGCTACGGGCATGGATAGCTTGAGCCTGGCTGTACATAAACGGATGCTTTTTACCGTCAGTCTGCTCAGGAGTTAGCCACTGCAAGCCGCTGGCCTGAGGCTGAGTTGCATAATGGACTCTTACTTTATTAACGCCCTCTTTGAGGTTTACCGTTAACTTAGAGCCCATAACTTCATCTTTTTTAGCTAAATCAAACTCACCTGCAATCCATTGATCATTCTGGCTAAGTTCAACTTTAGAAATATCAATGTCACGCGTATCCAGAATGAGCTCGCTGACATCTTCTTTTAAGCGATCAAAGCTTAGGTCAACATATCCTTTCAGTGATTTCGCTTCAAAATCGACAGTCAAATTCAAATCAAGGTGTTTTAAATCTACTTCATGGAGATTACCGTAAGTATGATCATCGATTGGATTATGAGCTTTCTTAACTGCGCTGGGTTCAGCTTTTGTCGCCTGTTCTTGCTGTGACTCTGCAGCAATCAGCTCTGTTTGAGGCTTACTGTTTTCTTCTGTTTCTTGCTGACATCCTGCTAGCGCGGCAATCACTACCAGTGAGCAGAACAACGTTTGTTGTATTTTCATTCTATTTACCCGTGAAATTGAAAGTCTGTCATTTAAGCAACAAACAATTTATCTGTAAAGGTTTAAACCCGAATGACCTATTGACGCTGATTTAAGCGCAGTGCTAATGTAGATTTTATCCGAGGCTATCAGATCAACGAGTTACAAGTCTCTGTATGAAGTTTGGCTGATAAGTTAATGATTTTAATCAAACACCATGATTTGATTACCATTAACTCTGCCACATTTTTTAGTGTTATTTAGTGTTATGCTCGCTCCAAGATAAGAGGTTAATTTGCAATCAAAGTTGCGAATTAAAACCCGTAGACATTTGTTCGAGTTGGAGCTGATAACCTACTACCCTTTTTAAAGGATTCACTCATGCCATCACAAGGTAGCGGTAAGTTTGAACGTGGTTACATCATTCCAATTGGCGGATGTCAGAATTCAATCAGCGACCGAGTTGCTGAAGAAATGCGAAGTATCTGCCTGACCGCTAAAGCCAATGCTTTAGTATTAAATATCAGCGAAGACCCGCAAGAAACTGAGCTTGAACAAATTTTACACAAGAATGGTTTCGATAAATGTGAAACTCATACGGTACGAAATCGTCAAGATGGCGCAAGTCCAATTACACTGCAGCATCTCGTCGGAGTAGACTTGGTGATCATCATTGGGGAGCGCCCATTACAGATTTCCACGTTGATAGGTGGCACGTCATTAGCGAAACAGCTTCGCAAGCTAAATGCTGATGGCATTCATATCGCTGGCTTGTGTGGTGCCGCTGCACTACTGAGCGAACACATGATTGCCGGTGGTGATGAAGCCAGCATTCCACGTCAATCTGGTGTAACCATGGCTCCGGGGCTTGGATTAACTAATCGCTTTATGGTGGATTACCACTTTAAACAACAAGGACGGCTTGGCAGGCTATTAACTGCTTTGTCTTACAACCCATTTACCATCGGGGTAGGAATTGACGATGGTACGGCTTTATTTATAAGCCCTAAAGATGAATTACAGGTTTATGGAGGTGGCGCAGCTACTTTAATTGACCCCTCTAACTTACAATATTCGTCTATGGGGTCAGCGGGAAATGGTGATCCGATTTCCCTGTTTGGACTACAAATGCATATTCTGGCGGAGGGAGCTCGCTTTAGTGTCGGAGAACGTGATGCGTTTGACGAGCACTGGGCTTAGCGAAACTGTACGCCAAAAATTGAGTACTATATTTAACTGACAATTGGGTGATTATCGATGACAAAACATCTTGCCAAAACTTTAACTTTTGCACTTTCAACACTGCTCTTTGTTGCATGTAAACCTGCAACAGTAGCTCAGACGGACGATGCACCAAGCAAACCGGTCGCCAGCACAAAATCGGTTAACATTGGTGCCAGCAATTATATGACTGTTCCCGCAAACTGGAACCTCAAACCCTCAATCATGCCAAAAGGCTTTGTCAGCTACACTATCAAAAATAATAATCTGCACATAGTTATCAGTGGCTATGCTACTGATCGTTCCAATTTCAACCATGCTAAAAGTCGAAAAGATTTACAAAATGTTACTCTACTGTATCGTGCAGGGGCAACTAATAAAGAACAGCAATATCTAACTCTGGATGATCATCATAAAGTCGGCGGTTACACTCAATATACCTGTCGAACTGCTACAAAGTGCTATCAGGTATTCCCTCTTTCTCATTGGCGTTCAGTGATAGCTTCTGACTTCCATGTTGGTGGCATGAAGTACACCATCACGGCAGGTGTCGATGATTTGCAAGGGGTATATGCTCAACAAATTTTAGCAGCGATTAAAAGTATCGAGTCGAAATAGTCCTGCTAGTAAAAAGTATTAACCTATACAAAAAAGCCTGCAATATGCAGGCTTTTTTAATTCCGAGCTAGGTTCATCCTGAGATAAGTTAATGATCAGGCTTGCGCTTCTCGCTCAACGATAAAGGCCAACGCCATATCAATACGCTGAATGACACGTTCTTTACCAATCCATTCAAGTGTAATACCTAAATCTGGTGACATTCCAGCTCCAGTCACTGCGACACGTAGCGGCATTCCAACTTTACCCATGCCAATCTCCAGCTCTTCAGCGGTGGCACTGACCAGACTGTGTAAAGACTGTGCGGTCCAATCATTGGCTTGCTCAAGCTTGGCTTTCACCACTTGCAACGGCTCTTTCGCCACTGGACGTAAATGCTTCTTGGCCGCTCCAGCATCAAAATCTTCAAAATCGTGATAGAAATAACGAACGGCTGATGCCAGTTCTTTAAGCGTTTTAACACGCTCAGCCATTTCCGGGATTAATAGTTTAATATCCGGGCCATTGCTGGTATCAACTGACTGCTGTTCAAGATGCCACTGCAGATGCTTGAGCACCTCTTCGGCAGGCAGTGCTTTCATGTAATGCTGGTTCAGCCAATTAAGCTTGTCAGTGTTAAATGCAGACGGTGCGCGATTCACATCAGACAAGTCGAAGTACTCTATCATTTCATCCAGGGAGAATACTTCTTGATCACCATGCGACCATCCCAAACGTACCAAATAGTTCAGTAGCGCTTGCGGTAAGTAACCATCATCACGATATTGCATAACGCTCACTGCGCCATGGCGCTTTGATAAACGCTTACCGTCATCACCCAGAATCATAGGAACATGGGCGTATAAAGGAACATCGTATCCAAGCGCTTTAATCATATTAATCTGACGTGGTGTATTGTTAACATGGTCATCACCACGAATGACATGAGTGATTTCCATGTCCAAATCATCCACTACCACAGTGAAATTGTAGGTTGGAGTGCCGTCAGTACGAGCAATGATCAAATCATCCAATTCGCTGTTATTAACCGAAATTTTCCCTTTGATCAAATCATCAAATACTACCGCACCCTCTTTTGGGTTTTTGAAACGAATGACGTAGGGTTTTGATAAGTCCTGCTCCGCTTCACTTAGATCTCGACAATGACCGTCATAGCCAATATTTTTCTTAGATGCTTGTTGCTCTTCGCGCAAGCCATCGAGGCGCTCTTTTGAGCAATAGCAACGGTAGGCCTCCCCTTTTTCAAGCATTTCACCTATGACTTCTTTATAGCGCTCAAAACGCTTGGTCTGATAGTAAGGCCCTTCGTCATGTTCCAAATGCAACCACTCCATTCCATCCAGAATGGCTTGTACTGACTCATCAGTTGAGCGCTCGCGATCAGTATCTTCAATCCTTAATACAAAGGTGCCCTGATGTTTTTTAGCATACAGCCAGCAGTAAAGAGCTGTTCTAGCGCCACCTACGTGCAAATAGCCTGTTGGGCTTGGAGCAAAACGAGTTTTTACGGTCATAATCAGTCAATTGTTGGTTGTGAAGTAAAAGTGCCGCTATTCTAGCAAGTGCCCTTGCTTTACAAAACCACTTTAATCTATTTGTTGCTGACGCTTTCGACTCACTCTTGATTAATTGTTAAACAAAACAACGGTTTTTTAGACTTTTCCTTAAAAAGTTGTTGACCTAATCTATAACCACTTTATAATGCGCTCCGTTCTTGACGAACAGATGGAAATTGGGTGGTTAGCTCAGTTGGGAGAGCATCGCCCTTACAAGGCGAGGGTCACTGGTTCGAGCCCAGTACCACCCACCAACTTCCGTCCCCCTTACGATATATGTTGATAGCGTTGACGTTGATGACAGTATTGTATGATGTATTGATACGATTATTTTAAGCTTCTGGATTTCAGAAGCTTTTTTTTTGCCTGTCACCTTTAACCAGCTTAATATCCACTACAACTTCTAGCAGAACTTTTTCTTTTCATCGTATTTTTTGGTCACAATATTATTAGCACATTCCTTTTAGTCGCCAGCTCTGGCACAATATGCGCCTATTTGGCATATTCAACCACCTTTGTAAATTGCTCATGTCTTCAGATACTTACATCGCCCAGTTACGAACCTTACTTGATGATGACTGCTTACTTACTGATAAAGAGTCACTTGACCACTATGGTAAAGATTGGACCAATATAAAGCAGCCTGCTCCGCTAGCAATTGCCTTGCCAAAAACTACCGAGCAAGTACAAAAGCTCATTTTATGGGCTAACCAGAATCAAGTAGCGGTTGTTCCTTCCGGTGGACGAACTGGTCTCAGTGGCGGCGCGGTGGCTGCTAACGGCGAACTGGTTATTGCATTAGATAAGATGAACAAAATCATTGAATTCAGCGCTGGTAGCCAGCAAGTGCACTGTCAAGCTGGGGCTATCACTGAACAGATTCAGCAATTTGCCGAAGATAATGATCTTTACTACCCGGTAGATTTTGCCTCCAGCGGTTCAAGCCAAATTGGTGGCAATATCGCAACCAATGCTGGTGGCATAAAAGTGATCCGCTATGGTTTAACGCGTGATTGGGTACAGGGGTTAACCGTTGTTACCGGCAAAGGCGATGTTCTCGAGTTAAATAAAGGTTTGATTAAAAATGCAACCGGTTATGACCTTCGACACCTGTTTATTGGCAGCGAAGGCAGCCTGGGCATCGTTACTGAGGCAACTCTTAAGTTAACTCGAAAACCTGCAAACTTAACCGTATTACTACTGGCAATTCCGAACCTTGATAGCTTGATGCCAATTTTACAGCAATTCCAGAAAGCGGTTGACCTGACCGCCTTTGAATTCTTCTCTGATGAAGCGCTGGCAAAGGTTATGGCACATCATAATCTTGCATG
Source organism: Kangiella sp. (assembly GCA_048266925.1). Lineage (GTDB taxonomy): Bacteria > Pseudomonadota > Gammaproteobacteria > Enterobacterales > Kangiellaceae > Kangiella. Next base: position 314,670 of record JBLWYL010000001.1, read on the forward strand.
CCCTGTTGAGCAACGAGCGCCCTATTACTGTTTATTAGAGTTCGATGCCAGTAGCGAAGAGAGCATGGATACGGCATTGGCAAAATTTGAAAGCGGCCTGGCTGATGAGCTGATCGTTGATGGCAGCATGAGTCAAAGCCAACAGCAGGTTGAGGAACTTTGGAAATATCGCGAGTTTATTTCTGAAACGATTTCCAGTCGTAAGCCCTATAAAAATGATATTTCTGTCACTCCAGAAAAAATTACTAGCTTTTTAACGAGCGTCAATGAGATTGTCGCTACAGATTATCCCGACTTTGAAGTGATTTGGTTTGGTCATATCGGCGATGGCAATCTGCATCTGAACATTCTGGCACCTGAAGATATGGCCTATGAGGACTTTACTCAAGCATGTGAGCAAGTAAACCCTAAAATATTCGGCCTACTGAAAGAAATGGGCGGCAGTATTTCGGCAGAGCACGGCGTCGGACTGCTAAAGAAGCCTTATCTGAGCTATACACGAAGTGAATTGGAAATGGGTTATTTAAGAGCCATTAAGCATGCTTTTGACCCTAATGGTATTATGAATCCCGGTAAGGTTATTGATTGATGCTATTAGCCCTAAGCCTTGTCGCATTACTGATTGGTCCCTTTCTGGTGGGTCTATTCCCTTATAACCGCAGACTGGATAACTTTCTGTTCGCTTTTGTATTGGTTTCAGTAGGCGGACTATTACTGATTGATGTCTTGCCAGCCATATGGGAACACATTAGCTACGCACTTATCCCAGCCGTACTGCTTGGCTTTTTCGGTCCTGGCTTGATTGAAGTAAGTTTTAGAAGAGCCGCAGATAAAGCACATAGTTTGGCAATATTTTTAGGCATAAGCGGTCTTATGATCCACTCACTGCTTGATGGTGCAGCAATAGTTACTAACGATACCAATCCGATGCTTGCTTACGCAGTTATTCTTCATCGTATAGTTGTTGGTTTAAGCATTTGGTGGATTGTGCAACCACAGTGGGGGAATTTTAGAACCTGGCTGGTATTTGCCTTTATGTTTGTAACTACTGTAATTGGATTCTACGCTGGTGAGCAACAATTAACAGGGCTTCACAACAACCTCATTGATTACTTTCAGGCCTTTATCTCCGGTACCCTGCTCCACGTTATTATTCATCGCCCTCATGTGGACGATCACGGTCATATTCATCATCACGACCACTCTGTTCCTGTCTCGGTCATTCATGAAGAAGCTGCTAATAACCATCATCACTCGCATGCGACAACAGAAGCTCATCATTCGCATGGACTTGTAATTAAACATAAAGGGTATTTTGCGTTAGGAATGGTGCTTGCTTCTATATTACTGTTCGTTCTTCACTTGATTCATCAACATTAAATCCAAAGCAATTTTTTCGACTTTGGAATCGATGAAACATAATCCAACTGTCCGCTAACAATTAACGCCGGAAGATCGGAAGCTAATTTTGCATCCAACTCTGAGCTACGAGTAAACTGATTGGCGAAGATCCCTATCCAAGCATTGCGGCTATTCTTTTTGGCAACCGCTAGTGCCTTCTCGGTCACGTATATAATTTGCTCCCAAGTTAAAGGATTTTCAATATTATCCATAAAAGGAAAATGGGTAAAACCAATGCTACAGGTTACATCCGTTGTGCTGCCGTTGCCCAAATCAAACTTCCGTGAAGCAACAATATTCCGGATTTTCTCCGCCAGTAACATCTGTTCCCGCTTCTCGATACCACGACTTAGAATAACCAAGGTTGCTCCTTGCCAACGAACTAAAGTATCGGTGCCGTAACAAATCGTTCGTAAGCAATCAGCAAGTTGTTTAATGACTTCATTTCCGCACAATTGTCCGTACTGCTGATTAATGGTCGCCAAGTTATCAATATCAACTGCAAAGACGCCAAGGTGAACACCTTGAAGATCGGCTTTATCGCGCCAGGTAGCTAAAATAGAATCTAATTCTTGTTGAATACTGGATTTTAAGTAGCTACGTGTTCGGAACCCAGTAATCTGGTCATCCATACTGGACTGCTCGAGTTTTGATGACAAAAGTTCAACTTGATAACGTTGTTCCGATAACGAATATTGCAGATCCTCGACACGGTAAAGCAGCGACTTTTTATCTTTAAGCAGCATTTGGCTTTTTGATTCAGACTCTTTCAACTGCCTTTCTTTCAACCTTAACGCTTTTTTTATACCACGATAAATGTAAAAAACCACTCCTAAAACAAATAAGGATAGTGCAATAAAGTACACAGCAAATCCTTTTGTACTGCGCCAAAATCCCTTCTCTACGTTGATTTTTAATAGAGACTCTTTACTGCTCCAATCACCATCTTCATATCGTACTTGAATCCGAATGTTTATATTTTCACGCTCGATGGTATGCAGACGAATTAAGCGTGAATGACCCAAATTGATCCAGTCATTGCTAAGACCTTCAATTTTATAGCGAAACTCTAAATTTTTAGCATTAATGTAATTAAAAACGGTGAATTTAATATCAGTAATGTCGCCATACTGAATGCTGGCAGTAAATTGAGAGTTATTTTGGTTGGCTGATAGTGGCTGACGTTCATTATTTTGCACCACTTCAGTGATTTTTATGGGTTGATGCTCTTTATCAATAATGATCTCTTCTGGCTTAAAATAGCTGATGCCATTCAAGCCACCAAAGTACAAATATCCCTCACTGTCCGCATATTGAGCATTGGCAAAAAACTCACTGTACTGTAAGCCATCTGAGTAAGTATAGTTTATGGGGCGACCTTTATCGGGATGGAATTTGACCAGTCCGTTAGCCGTGGAAACCCATAAGTTGCCTGAACGATCTGCCAATATGGAGCATATGAAATCATTGATGAATCCATCATTCACAGTAATGCGCTGAAAGTAGACTTCACCATTAACGTTGTAGCGGATGCGATTTAAACCCGTAACTGTCCCTACCCATAAAACTCCGAGCAAATCTTCATAAATGACATTGATATCTGAGCTGGAAAGTGTTTCCGGATCATTGGGATCACTTAAATAATATTGCAAGTCAAAAGTGAGAGGACTAAAGCGAACGAGCCCCCTGGAGCCGCCTAACCAAATGTATCCCTGCAAATCTTCATACATGGTGTAAACACCGTACTTAGACTGAATAAAGCTGGCTGGTAATCGCTCTGTAAGGTTTTCAATAATGATATTCTGGGGTCTAATTCCATCAGGAGACTTATTAACAGTTACCTTAAAAAAACCCTGCTTTCCTCCAAGCCATATGTGTCCATTCCGACCTTCGATTATAGTAGCGAGATCTTTTAGATTAACAGTTTGGCCATTATTATCTTTAAGACTGCCAAAAGATAGAAAGTTATCACTTCCATAAGGTCTAATGAAGAGACTTGTGCCCGTTAACAACCAAAGGTTACGATCCCGATCTTCCAACATGTCTGCAACATAACCAGTATTAACAAAGCCCTCTTCGGTCGGAAGTGATGAGTAATGATTAAGCTCTGTGTAACTTTTATTATATTGATAGATTCCCGAAGACTCAGTTCCAATCCACAAGTGCCCCTGGTAATCTTTCAATAAAGTGGTGGTTATATTGTCTCGCTCAAATGAGGCCACTTCAGACTTCTGCAATAAATGTATAAATTGCTCTCGAGAATCCCAATAATTCACACCTAAGCCTGTTCCTAACCATATTAAGCCATCAAAGCCTCTCATTAGAGACAAAGTATAATCACTGGCAATTGAATGCTTGTCGCTAAAGTTTGCATGATGTTCCTGCACTACCGCTTGCGACTGAGCATCCCAATATTTAAGGCCAGTAATTGTTGCTAGCCAAAATCCTTTATCATCAGGCAACAAAGACTCTACTTCAACAAGTGAGTCTGTCTTTGAGTCATAAATATTAAAATGATTAAATTCACCACTATTCATTTCAAAACTGGAGAAACCGGTGCTTCTGGTGAGATAAAGGTAATCCGAGTCCTCTTCAAAAGAGAAAAAGGCATCGAACTTATCTATTTCTTCTGCACAGTATTCTTTTCGTTGTGCCCCAGCAAAATCGACATGAAGAATACAGTTCTTCTGCATAAAATATATACGCTGTCCAATGACAGTCATTTTTTGCAGCTGCTTGTCCTCAATAAAATCAGTTAAGCGCTGATTATGATTGACAGTCTTATTTTCAATATCAATGATTGCAAAATAATCGGCCCCCAACACTGATAATGTTTGATCGGGATTTAAAGCAATCGACCAGACTTCCTTGAGCTGTCGCTCGGTTGAACTGCGATTGCTATCCACCAACAAGTTCTGTAGTGAATTGGTCCAATGGGTAACTCTTAAGGTATGGATATCGATGCTATCAAGACCCTGGGGCGTTAAAACCCACAGAGTCCTATTACCATCAAACAACAGATTACTGATGGTAGGTGAATTTATGGTTTCAGAATTGGTTGGAGAATGACGGAAGATTGTATTTTGCACACCGTCAAAACGATTTAAGCCGTCTTGAGTACCGATCCAGGTATAACCCAAACTATCCTGGGCAAGACTTAATACAGTACTTTGGCTCAGCCCATTCTCAATATTGTAGGTATGGAATCGAATTCTTTGTAAATTATTTTTTGCCTCAATCATGTCAGTAACAAATACTAGACATAGTAATAAGCAAAAAGCGCAGACAAAGTTTCTGCGCCTGGCCTTCAGGCAGGTGTTTTGATTAACGCTTTTCCTCGAATCGTATATCACTCGCTAACTCTGGTCTTATCCCTGCTTTATCTTTATAAAAAGCTCTTATCTTACCAAGATCCTGCTCTTGGCTACCGCAAGGGTACAGCAACTCCCCTAGACCAATCTCTTTTGTTTTTGAATTAAGAAAGGTCATTAGAATGGGGACTTCTGCCTTTAGTGCAATATGGTAAAAGCCACTCTTCCAATATGGTTTATAACTTCTTGTTCCTTCCGGAGCAAGTGCAAATTGGATTTCTTCCCTTTGTTTAATAATTTCAGCCACTTGATCAACAACTTTATTGGCAGAATTTCGTTCGACCGGAATACCACCAAACATTTTGAAGAACCAACCAAAAGGCGGTTTAAATAAAGTATGTTTTCCCAAATACGCAATTTTCATTTTGAAGCAAAAGCGCACCATCAACATCAACACAAAATCCCAGTTTGATGTATGAGGTGCAAAAATGACGACGTACTTCTTCTCATCAGGTAACTGCCCTACCAGCTTCCAACCAAGCAGACGCAGAATTAACTTCATGATATAACGCATATAACCTCGTTATTGATTATGTAAATCCATAACCATGGCAGAGTCGTCAAGGTCTTCAATATCCTGATTTTTCTTCGCACAATCATTGCGTTTCTTTTGTAGTCTATCCAGGTAAGCAGTATCAATATCACCCGTAATGTACTCACCCGTAAAAACAGATAGGTCAAACCGCTTAATACTGGGGTTACCTTCACGCACTGCTTCTACCATACCCTCAATATCCAGATAGATCATCTTGTCAGCACCAATAACTTGCCCGACTTCTTCTTCAGTACGGCCATGTGCAACTAATTCGCTTGCAGCTGGCATATCAATACCATAAACATTAGGGAAGCGCACAGGAGGTGCCGCTGATGCAAAATACACTTTATTAGCCCCAGCCTCACGAGCCATTTCGATGATTTGCTCTGAAGTGGTACCGCGTACAATTGAGTCATCGACCAGAAGAACATTCTTATCTCGGAACTCTAGCTCAATCGCATTCAGTTTCTGGCGAACACTTTTTTTACGCAACTGCTGACCGGGCATAATAAAAGTACGGCCAATATAACGATTTTTAATAAAGCCATGACGCATTTTTACATTCAATTCATGCGCTAACTGGACAGCGGAAGTTAATGAAGTATCAGGGATAGGAATAACCACATCTATATCGTGATCCGGCCACTCACGCAGGATTTTTTCTGCCAGCTTTTCACCCATGCGCAGGCGCGCCTTATAAACAGACACGTTATCAATCATTGAGTCGGGGCGAGCAAGATAGACATGCTCAAAAATGCAAGGTGTAAGCTCGCTATCTTCGTAGCACTGCTTCTCATGCATGGTGCCATCTTCGGATATGAAGACAGCGTGACCGGCACCGATGTCATCAATCAAATCATAACCGAGTGCATCTAAAGCAACCGACTCTGAAGCAACCATATATTCAGTGCCCTTTTCAGTCTCACGCTTGCCATACACCGCAGGTCGAATGCCGTGCGGATCTCTAAAGCACAGTAAGCCATGCCCGCTGATTAGAGCTACCGCCGCATAAGCGCCTTTACAACGCCTAAAGACATTTCCAACGGCATCGAAGATATCATCTGGGCTTAACTGATTTTTATCTTTAAGCTGGAGTTCGTGGGCGAGTACATTTAACAGTACTTCCGAGTCAGAGTTAGTATTCAGATGTCGACGATCTGTCGAAAACAGCTCTTCTTTCAGCTGCTCAGAATTAGTTAAATTGCCATTGTGAGCTAAAGTAATGCCATAAGGAGAGTTAACATAAAGCGGTTGGGCTTCAGCACTGGTCGAGCTACCGGCAGTTGGGTAACGAATATGCCCTATCCCCGTATTGCCGGTCAATCGACGCATATGGCGAGTATGAAAAACATCTCTAACCAGGCCATTATCCTTACGTAGGTAGAGACGACCATTGTCGGTGGTCACAATACCTGCAGCATCTTGGCCACGATGTTGTAAAACAGTTAATGCATCATAGATGCTTTGATTAACAGGGTTCTTACCTACGATTCCAACAATACCACACATATTACTTTTGCTCGTCTATTTCGGTTGGTGGTGTAGCGTCCTCTTTAAGCTGAGGAACAACTTCACCAAGTTGCTCATAAAACCATTCGGCGACCATCTCCATATTAGGGAGCAAACTTGATTGTCCCCACCACTCATCCTCAGGTACTGGGGTAAACTGCTTTAAACCCAATACTATTAATGCGACCACTAACACACCTCTCAAGGCTCCAAAGATCATTCCCAGCAGTCGGTCTGTTCCGCTAAGCCCAGCCGCATCAACCATTCTACCAATCAGATAGTTAATGATTCCTGCAATCACAAGAGTTATAACAAATATAGAAACCCAGGCTACGCCTAAGCGCAAGCTATTGGTATCAATGTGATTAACGAGAAGCGCGGCAAATGGTTCGTAAAAACCTTTAGCGACAAAGAAAGCGACAATCCAGCCTGCTAGCGATAACGCCTCGCGAACGAAGCCACGAAGCAAGCTAATTAAAGCTGAGATGCCAATAATGGCGAGAATAACCCAATCGACCCAAATCATTAAGGAGGCTACTGTGTTGTGTTGGCGGCTATTTTAACAGAGGTCACAGCCAGGTGAAATGGTTAATGTTGTTTTGGGTCAAACTCAATCACCTTAACTTTTGAACCAACGACCTTTTCCAGACCATCGGTTCTTTTCTCGGCCTCTCCTTTTACTGGATAAGGGCCTACATAAACCCGTGCATAAGTATCCCCTACTCTTTGATAGGCTCGGTAACCCTGGTCTCGTAAGCTGGTTACTAATTTAGTTGCGTTTTCTTTATTGGAAAAAGATCCGATTTGGATAAGCCAGGCACTGTCAGAGAAAGCCAGCTCGCTCTCAGTACTTTCTTTGGATTGTGGTTCAGCTTGAGGTTGAGGCTTAGATTTAGGTTCTATCTGAGTCTTGGGTGCAGACGCAACGTTTGATTTAGAGTCGACCTGAGCAACCTCCTCCGGCTGCTGCTTTTCTACTGGCTTGGTAGCAATTTCCTGCCCTTGAGTATTTTCTGTCTTGTTATGCTCAGCCATTTCTACTGACTGCTGAGGTTTTAGTTGATGCTCTGCTTGCTGTGTCTGGTCATTCGGCTTTGTAACCGTTACTGGGTCTGAAGCAACTTGCTTGGTTTGTTGGGTACCCTCATCATCAAGATTAATGACCAAAGGTCCCTTTTCGATTGGGCCTGTAGCTTCAAAAGGAGTCATTCCATCTGGTTGATCAATGGAGTCTGATTGCTGCAGTTGCTTCTCGCTCGGAATTTCGGGAATTTGCGACTGGATCTGAGAGCGATACTTTTCACTGTCTAGAATCATTGGCAAAAAGAAAACTGCTAATGCTAAAATTACTGAAGCACCCACTAAACGATATTTTAATTTTTCATCCACAGCTAAAGCCTCATTTTACGTGTTTAGTCGTTCTAGCATTGTGTTGGCTAAATTGGGGCCAAGTTTCAAGCATCACGGCAACGGTAACAAAAGAACCAAAAACAACCAAAGCGTCATTCTGACGTTGATGTTGCCAATATTCATCTAAAGCATCAACCAGTAAATGGTAAGATTTTGCGTCTTTTCGTGAATTTTCAGGCAGTTTATTGAGTAATTCTTCACCTTTAGCGCCTCTTGGGCCAGGAAGATCAATACAGCTCCACTGATCAACAGCCGTACAGTGAGCCACAGAGCCAACAACATCCTTATCTTTTAACATACCGCAAATAGCCGTAATGTGCTCCACACCACGCCCTTTAAGCTGTTCTAACTTTTGGTTCAGAACTTTTGCAGAGTCAGGGTTGTGTGCCACGTCCACAATCACTATAGGCGCTTTGCAAAGATACTGAAAGCGTCCGATAAAGTGTAACTCTTGATATGATCGTCTGACTGACTCTGGATTAACTTTTTCCGGAAAGACCAGCAAAAACGCTTGAAGTGCAGATGCCAGATTACTCACAAATAAATCATTATTTGCCAAGCCATTAATGGAGAACTGTTGACCTTCAATAACAGTGTTAAATGTCCATTCGGAGCCAAGATCTTCATATTGATAATCAAGTTGAGCAACAAGACCTTTGGCCTGCCTTGCACTAACTTCTGGCAGCAGTAGATATTGAGTTTCTGGGTCAGCAATAATAGCTGGCTTATCAGGACGCATAATCCCCGCTTTCTCATGAGCTACCTTTTCTAAGGTATCGCCTAGCCAATCAACGTGATCAAGACCAATCGAGGTAATTACAGCTACATTGGGGTCGATGATATTAACTGCATCCATTCGTCCGCCAAGACCCACTTCTAACACAATCAAAGCCAATTCTTGTTGCTTAAATATCCAGAGAGCAACCAAGGTCGTAAACTCAAAATAAGTCAGAGGGGTATCATTTTGATGTTGAGCTATATGACGAAAAGCCGTTACAAGTAAGTCGTCTGAAACGGGTTGCCCGTTAATTTTTACACGCTCGTTGAACTTTAATAAGTGAGGGGATGTGTAACTGGCAACAGACAAGTCATGTTCTACTGCTAAGGAGTCTAAAGTAGCAACTACCGTACCTTTGCCATTAGTGCCGGCCACGGTAATCACTGGGGCATTTAGCTCGAGAAGCTCTAGCTGTTTGGCAACCTTTTCGATGCGCGACAAGCCCAGCTCTATTTGATGGATAGGATGAGCCTGTTCAAGCCAGGCTATCCATTCATTTAAAGTATCAAAATCTGGTGAGGCACTCACTGCGCAATCTTGAAAATGTCAGGCAGCAGGCTTAGATAAATTTAATAATTTTGCGGCAAGGCGAGAAATGGTATCGCGCATTTCACGTCGATCAACAATCATATCAATCGCTCCATGCTCTAACCAAAACTCACTCAAACGGAAACCCTCAGGAAGTTTTTCCCGAATGGTTTGCTCGATAACGCGCTGTCCAGCAAAACCAATTAACGCCTTAGGTTCAGCTATCTGTACGTCACCCAACATTGCCAAACTTGCTGTCACACCACCCATAGTTGGATCAGTCAATACAGAAATATAAGGCAAGTTTGCTTCGGACAGTTTGGCTAAAGCTGCGCTGGTCTTGGCCATTTGCATCAATGAGACTAACGCCTCTTGCATACGAGCACCACCACTGGCTGAGAAACAAACCAAAGCCGAACGGGTTTCGATGGCAGCATTAACGGCGCGAACAAACTTCTCGCCAACAACCGAGCCCATTGAGCCACCCATAAACTGGAAGTTAAAGGCACAGGCCACAACTGGGACATCATTCACTGTACCTTTAAAAGCAATCAGCGCATCATTTTCATGAGTTTGCTTTTGAGCAGCAGAAATGCGGTCTTTGTACTTTTTAGAGTCGCGGAATTTGAGCATATCCACTGGCTTCATGTTAGCGCCGATTTCTTTGCGGTTTGCCTCATCCATAAGCAACTCCAATCGAGTGCGAGCTTTAAGCCGCATATGATTGCCGCACTTAGGGCAAACGTGTTGACTGCGCTCAAGTTCTGCGTAATAAAGAACGCCTTCACAAGCAGTACATTTGCTCCATACCCCTTCAGGAATGGATTTCTTTTTTTGCGACCCTTCAGGGTTGCGTTTCGGTAATAATCGTTCTAACCAACTCATAATTTCAGTCTTTTATTCGTCGCTTAACAAATTGCACGCATTGTAACAGGTTTAGTGGCAAACGGAATAAACCTCTGGTTTAACCACTTTAAAATTTCAGCACCCAGTCACATCCTTGATGGTAAAAATAAAGGGCCAGGGGAAACTTTTGGCAAGTCGAACTGCTCAGGGTACTCAACATCCACCAGATATAGGCCATTAGGGCTGGCAGTCGATGCTGCCTGAGTACGATCTTTTCCATCCAGTAACTGCTTTGCCCATTCAGGCTTTTGGTTATATCGCCCAATCTCAATCAGGCTACCAGCAATGTTGCGAACCATATGATGTAAAAAAGCATTTGCCTTTATATCTATGACAACATACTCACCCAAACGCTCAACAAATAGGTGATGGATATTCCTGAAAGATGTTTTTGACTGGCAACTTGCAGCTTGAAATGCTGCAAAATCTTGTTCACCGGGAAAATATTGACACGCTTCATTCATGACGTTGGTATCCAGCGGAGCTCGGCACCATGTCAATCCTGAGCGAGAAATGGCTGGACGAGTTGAAGTATTGGCAATGATGTATCGATAACGACGTGCCGTAGCACTAAATCGCGCATGAAAGTCATCTTGGACTTCTTGTGCCCACCTAACAGCAATGTCGTCAGGCAACTGGGTATTTGCGCCCATAGTCCAAGCTTTTAATGGGCGCTCATTAGTTAACTCGAAATGAATAACCTGGCCTGTTGCATGCACGCCTGCATCCGTTCTGCCGGCGCAAAAAACCTCAATGGGCTGATCAGCAATTTTGGATAACACATCCTCTAACTGTTGCTGCACAGATGATGCATGAGATTGGCGTTGCCAACCATGATATTTGTGCCCATCGTACTCGATACAGAGCGCGACTTTAGCCATAACTGGAATCTCTTTTGTACTGTTTAGATGCACAACACCGGGCTAAACCCGGTGCTGTGTGTTTGGACAATATATGCGCCCAATATAGCAGGCTTACTTTTAAGACAATAACTTAGTGGCTTCTGCACTCTGTGCTGAATTACCTTCTTTTTGAACTTCCTGCAAAATATCTTTTGCAGATTCTTCATCACCCATTTCTAAATAGGCTTTCGCCAACTCTAATTTGGTTTGCACTTCATCTTCAGAAATACCTGAAGAATCAGCAGCAACCTCAGAAGATGCTTCTGATTCTTGGGTTACCAGACTTTCATCGTCTGCCTCTAACGAAAAATCTAAACTGTTGTCGTCTTTTTTCGCTTCATCAACAACCACTTCAGATTTAACTTTATCCTGCTCAGCAGTCTCTTCAACTTCTTTATCAAAGTCACTTAAATCAAAGTCTAAAGGTTCGTTGGCAGCTGTTGTATCGACCTCAGGTTCTTCCGTCGCTTCCAACTCTGCAGTTAAATCAACCTTAACTTCCTTATCATCATTCTGGTCATTGAATGCAAAAACATCATCTTCATCAGGTAAGGGCTTAGTTGTTTTAGTAACAGGTTGAGCAGGCTTAGCCGCTGGCGGTGCCACCATTGATGATAAACTAGCAACCTTAAGCCCTAGCTTAGAGTCATGATCAAAGTCCTTTGATAGACCTTGCTTAATCTGGTGGAATTTCTCGGCATTTTTCTGGCTAGCCAAAATCTCCATATACTTAACTCTAACTTCATCATTTTTCGGTTCTTTAGCCAATGCTTCCTCTAATACTCCATTGGCCTGCGTCAGCTTACCGCGGGCAATTAAAATATCAGCTTCCTCAATTGGACTTGAAGGCGCCTCATCAAAAGTCATCTTGTCCTTGCTTAAGAACGAATCTCCAGGAGTTTTCTTGGCAATCCCCCCACCAAAACTTGGAACCAGACCAGAATCACCCTCTTCTGGTGGTTGTCTATTACGCCAATAAACAGCGCCGCCGGCAATTACCAGCAATGCTAACAGTCCACCACCGGCCCAATACCAGAATCCTTCCGCCTGATAGAATGACTCTTCAGATTTTGAACTGCTTGCTGGGGATGTTTGGGGGGTTGTTTCTGCAACAGTTTGTTCTACTGTAGTTTCAGGTTGCTCTGAAGCTGCTTTGCTGGAATCCTGCTCTTCAGCAACCTCAGATTCAGATGATTCGATAGGCAAGGTGTCATCGGCTGCTTCTGCAGAGCCAGACAAGACTGCCAAAGTGTCATCTTCAACCTGAAGTCCAGTATCGGCAATATCGTCCTTAGCTTGTAACTCTTCTTTTAATTGCTCATTTTGAAGCTTTAAAGTTTCAACTGCTTCTCTTAGGGTATTCACTTCACTTTGCAATTCATCCACTGTATTAGAGTCTGTTTCTGAACCACCCGCCTGATTTAATGAGCTATCCTCAACGCTGGCAATGCTTAAACGACCACCTTGGGTACTTGATTCACTGCTAGACTGAGTTTCGGCTACTGTTTTACGCACATCTAAGGGCGCTTGGCTGCCGGCCAATGATGCACGATATTCACTCAATGCCTCGGCATGAGTGATGCTATCAATATAGGTTTGCTCTGGAATTTTCAGCTTTGATCCTGCTTTCAAGCGATTAACATCATCATTAATGAAAGCGTCTGGATTACTGCGATAAAGGGCTATCAGTGTTTGCTGCACCGTAGCATTATTTGGACGAACTTGCTGGGCAATACTCCATAGCGTCTGACCTCGGCCAACGCTCCAGTTATTGCCATCAAAAACAGGCGCTGAGCGACGCTGAGTCACAGCAGTTTCTTTCACTTCACCGGAATCTTTTGATACTGGCGTTTCAGCAGGACTGGTATCGACTTGTTCTTGAGCAGGTTCAGGAGTGGGGGTCCGCTTTATTTCTTTGGTGACCGATAATGGGCGCTGGGTTGGTGTTACCTGAGTTTGAGCCGGTTCTTGACTGATAACCGGAGTCGTTCTGTTAAAAACAGGAGGATCCAACAGCAGAGTATATTCACGCATCAACTTGCCTTGCGGCCAATCAAGTTCAATGATGATGTTTACGTAAGGTTCTTTGATTGGTGAATCGCTGGAAACACGCACGGCCTTTGAACCATCAGCTTTGGTGTATATCTCAAAACGTAATAGGCCATGAAATGGCTCACGAGTAACGCCATAGCGCTCATAAGCTTCAAATGAAGCTACTTTAGCACGCAAGTCTGACTCTTGAAGCTCTTTGGAAGAAAGAAGAACGATCTCAGCGTCAAGCGGTTGGTTGAGACCTGATTCAGTCTTAATTTCACCAAGTCCAAGTGACCAGGCCTGAGATGTCATTAGTGCCGTCGATACAGCGACAGTCGCAGCTAATTTACGAAACATAAGTTCTCCCTCTTAAATACCCACAATGAAAATCCCAAGCAAAAAGCCGACATTCTAACGCGGCTTTTTGATGCTGGAACTTAAGATTATACTTTAAGTTAGCTATTGTTAAGTGCTAATTTTGCGACTATAAGTAACTTTTTACAAGTATTTCAGCGATTTGAACTGTGTTCAATGCCGCACCTTTGCGAACATTATCGGAAACTACCCACATGGCAAGGCCATTTTCCATGCCAACATCCTGGCGAATTCGGCTGACGAAGACAGCATCCTTACCACTTGCGTGAGTGACTGGAGTGGCGTAATTAAGCTTGCTCATATCATCAACCACCGTAACCCCTTTTGCGTGCTTTAACAAGAATCTGGCCTGCTCAACATCAAGTGGTACACGGGTTTTAATATGAACGGCTTCAGAGTGCCCATAAAAAACTGGGACACGCACTGCAGTTGGACTAACGCCAATAGTAGGATCTTCAAAGATTTTATGAGTTTCCCATACCATCTTCATTTCCTCTTTGGTGTAGCCATTTTCCTGGATTGCATCAATATTCGGTAACACATTAAAAGCAATCTGCTTGTCATAGACTTTGCTGACTGCTGCACGGCCGTTGAGCAGTTCAGCGGTTTGGCTGGCCAACTCTTCTACTGCTTTATGGCCTGAACCTGAAACAGCTTGATAGGTACACACATTGATATGCTCAATACCCACATCGTCCTGGATCGGCTTGAGAGCAACTAAAAGTTGCATGGTTGAGCAATTCGGATTAGCAATAATACCGCGATTTTTATAATCGGCAATTCGCTCAGGATTGACCTCTGCAATGACTAGCGGGATATCATCCTCATAACGGAAGTGAGAAGTGTTATCGACCACGACACAGCCCGCTTCAGCAGCTTTAGGAGCATACTCAGCAGAGATATCACCGCCCGCAGAAAATAAAGCAATATCTGCCATCGAAAAGTCAAAGTCCGCAAGGTTTTCAACTCGAACCGACTTACCCTTATACATCAAGCGCTCGCCAGCGGAACGCTCACTTGCCAGCAAGTACAAATTCTCAACTGGAAAATCACGCTCTTCCAGAATCTCACGAATAGTAACACCGACGGCACCTGTAGCGCCGACGATGGCAACATTAACTTTTTTCAATTTAGTTCTCCGAAAACACCAAAAAAGGAATCAATATGAACTCTAAAAATCAGCCCTAACTACTTCTTTCTGCTGAACATTATCCAAACTCTTAATGCAATATAGCCAACAAATCCAGCAGCAATCATGTAATGGGACGCTAGAACCCATAAGTCAGCGTTTTCATCAGGGTGGACATATTTCAGTAAAAAACCGGCGGCAAAAAGAAGAACGGCCAGGAAGGACAAACTCTGCAGACGACGATTACGCTTAATTCTCTGGATATGAATAGCACGCTCTAGTTGCTCTTCACTGCTACCTTTCAGTACGGCACCACAATGCGTGCAAACTTCCGCTTTGCTCGAAATTCGCTTACCGCACACAATACATCTGATAATTGACATAACTCACTCTTACTCTTATCGATTAATTTAAATCAGCCTAAAGCCTTGCTAGCTATCTCATAAACATCTTTGGACAGATCAGGCAGTTGCAAAATACCCTGTAATTGTTCGCACATCAAGCGCTGACGCTCATCGTCAAACTTTTTCCAGCGATTAAAGGCACCGGTCAAACGTGCAGCTGTTTGCGGGTTCACGCTATAGAGGATTTTGATTTGTTCCGCCAGGAATGTATAGCCCTTCCCATCCTTACGGTGAAACTGCGGTAGGTTTGAACCGGCAAAGGCTCCTACCACAGATCTAACCTTATTGGGATTCTTAATATCAAAGGCCGGGTGCTTAATTAACCTTTCTACTCTATCAATCGTGGAATCGGTTGGATCAGTAGCCTGCGCCATGAGCCACTTGTTAACGACTAAGTCCTCATTCTGCCATTTCTGATAAAAATCTTCAGCTATCTGCTTTTTCTGCTCATAATTGGAATGCATAAGCAATTTCAGCGCCGTTTCAGCATCCGTCATATTGTTACTATTGAATAACTGGCTGACTGCCAATTCATAAGCCTTCGGCTTTTCCAACACAACCAGATAGCTTAAACAAACACCCGCAAAGGCTCGCTTAGCAATTGAAGTTTTATCCTGATTAAAATTGCCAACATGATGATTGGCCTGATAATGCACCAGCCAATCCATTTCCAGATGACTAGCCAGTTCTTTTTTCAAAAAGTTATGAGCATTAATCAAATGGTCAAGATTGACCCGCTCCACTTCTTCGATCAGAGCCTTAATATCGGGCAAGGTTAGAGCCAACGCCTTAAAGCGCCCATCAAGCGATTCATCAGAGAGCAGGTTTTGCACTGCGTTGACCAGATGTAAAGGGAACTGCTTAGGCTCGCCCGCTTCCTGCTCTGCACACAGCTGCCAGATCACGCGCGCAAATAACCGCTGCCCTGCCTCCCAGCGATTAAAGGGATCGCTGTCATGAGCATACAGAAATGCTAAATCTTGATCGTTATAGTCATAATGCAGGCGCACAGGCGCTGAGAAATTACGTAAAAGCGACAAAACAGGTGTATGCTTTACATCAACAAACTCGAAGGACTGCTCCGATTGAGTTAGATGCAAAATATCACCGGTTAGCTGTTCCTTGTGGGAAGCAAGTTCAAGTGGCAAGTCATTGCCATCCTTATCAAGCAAACCAAGTTTAAGCGGAATATGGAAAGGCTGCTTGTTCGATTGCCCGGGTGTATCAGGACAAGCCTGTCCTATATGTAGGGTCAGCTTTTTATGTAACTCATCATATTCGCTAGTGACCGTGACCTCTGGCGTACCAGCCTGCAAATACCAGTGTCTGAATTGCTTCAAATCATAACCGTTAGCCTCTTCCATAGCGCTAACAAAGTCTTCACACGTGACTGCCTGCCCATCATGACGTTCAAAATATAAATCCATTCCACGACGGAAACCATCAGCACCTAACAAGGTGTGATACATGCGAATCACTTCGGCACCTTTGTTGTACACAGTCACTGTATAAAAGTTATTCATCTCAATATAGCTGTCAGGACGGATCGGATGTGCCATGGGGCCAGCATCTTCAGCAAACTGGTGCGAGCGAATAACTTTAACGTCCTCAATACGCTTAACCGCATGATCCGTTTGGTCAGCAGTAAACTGCTGATCACGGAAGACGGTTAATCCTTCTTTTAAACTGAGCTGAAACCAGTCGCGGCAAGTGACTCGATTACCGGTCCAATTATGGAAGTACTCGTGAGCGATAACGGCCTCGACGTCTTCAAAATCTTGATCCGTAGCAGTATCTGAGTGGGCCAGGACATATTTGGTATTAAAGATGTTAAGCCCTTTGTTTTCCATGGCGCCCATATTGAAATCACCGACAGCCACAATCATGTATATATCAAGATCGTATTCAAGCCCGAAGATCTCTTCATCCCAGGCCATAGCTTTTTTGAGAGACTCCATTGCATGATGACATTGGTCAAGCTTGCCTTTATCCACATAGATTTCGAGCTTGATGTCACGCCCTGACTGAGTCTTAAAATGGTCTTCCAGCAAATCATAGTCACCAGCACACAATGCAAACAGATAGCTGGGTTTACGAAACGGATCATGCCAGATCGCATAATGACGACCATTGGCTAATTTTCCGTGCTCTATTTGATTACCATTCGAAAGTAAATAGGGATACTTCTGCTGCGCTGCCTCAATACGAACGGTAAAGATACTCATCACATCAGGGCGATCGGAGTAGTAGGTGATTTTACGAAATCCCTCGGCTTCACATTGAGAACAGAACTTGCCATTAGACAAGTACAAGCCTTCCAGACTAGTATTGGTGTTAGGATAAATTCTTACTTTAGTCGTCATCTCAAAAGAACTTTGCTGATAATCCAGGTCCATGACCTTATCCAACCAAACCGTTAACTGCTCAGAGTCAGTTTCATACTGAGCCGGTTCTAACTTGTGACCATCAATAGCAATTTCCAACAACTCTAACTCTTCACCATCAAGCACTAAACTATCCGAAGAATCTGCATCAGGATTAGCACGTAGATTTAAGCGAGCATTGACAATGGCATGGTCATCAAACAGCTCAAAGCTTAAATTCACTTCATCAATCAAGAATGCTGATGGTTTATAATCTTTGCGGTATTTTACTGGGATGCTATCGCTTGTTTTCATAAAAACTCTTAGTTAGAAGTCCAATGGTTGGTTAAAAGTAAATTGCCGCTATTGTAGCAATCATGCAAACTATCCGATATAAAAGACTTCGCCAAAAATAACTAACCAATAGAAAAAAATAACTATGTGTAAATGCTCTGAACTAGCCGACATTTTATTAGGCGATGATGAAATTATCAGCAACAGCCCGCAACACCCTCTGCACGGACTTGATGAAGTGGACTGGAACCCATCGCAGTGGGCCTGCTTGAACCAATGCCTGGAATGCGGACAACTTTGGCATATTGATATTGCCAAAGCGAATCAGATCGGTATATGCGTAAAAGTGCCTGACCGAGCAGCCTGGCAAAAACTGGATACAACTCATGCCCGAATTGACTTAATGG
This sequence comes from Kangiella sp., assembly GCA_048266925.1. Lineage (GTDB taxonomy): Bacteria > Pseudomonadota > Gammaproteobacteria > Enterobacterales > Kangiellaceae > Kangiella. Next base: position 333,016 of record JBLWYL010000001.1, read on the forward strand.
TACAAAATCACGGCGGTTTAAGTTTCGAAATTTGTAAGTGGAAACAGTGCAATAAGAACTGCGTAAAAGGCCTGGCTTTCTGCCCTCAACACGCCTATTTTGAGATGGATATCAAGGCCTGATTTTGGATACTTATTCTAGTCATGATGACTCGATATAATCGACTAACCCACTGAATTTTAGAAAATTACCTACATTCATTAATAAGTTTTACTAATCAATAGTCGAACAACCCACAACAAAACTGATGCTTCACTGGTCAGAACTGCCATTTACTATACAAAAGGCTTAAAAATCCGTACAATCGCCTCCGAAAACAGCTGTTTTTAACCATGGGAAAGCTCAAATTAACGGCCGAGCGAACGCTCTAACTTATTAAAAAATAAGTTTATTTTATAAAGTGGCTGACTAAAAACCACTCTTCATAAACCGTTAACGAAAACACTAGAAAGTTCACGTATAATCGGACTATTTCTGATCACAGAATAAAAAGATTGCGTGAAAACAGTCGTGAAAGCTCAATAGAGCCTTGAAACGAACAGAATTTTTTTCCCAGTAACCTTAGGAGAATGTAGCCTTGACGACTACAACTGTTGCTTCTTTTGAAATCAAGTACCACCAGTATCTTGATCCTCAGGGTAAACCAACCCAGAAACTACCCGCATTTGCCAAAGATATGGACACAATGCGTAAACTTTACCGTGAAATGGCTTTGCTACGTGCTTTTGATGCAAAAGCATACGCTTTGCAACGTACTGGTAAAATGGGTACCTACCCTGCTTCATTAGGTCAGGAAGCTATCGGCATTGGTTATGGCGATGCCATGACCGCTGATGATGTTCTTATTCCTTACTACCGCTCTACTGGCGCCATGCTAAAACACGGCGTCACCATGAAAGAAATTCTTCTTTACTGGGGTGGCGATGAAGAAGGCTCTAACTATTCTGTAGCCAAAGATGATTTCCCTATTTGTGTACCGATTGCTAACCAGATTGTTCATGCATCAGGCGTAGCCAAAGCGATTCAGATGCGCGGCCAAAAACGTGCGGTTGCCACTGAAATTGGTGAAGGCGGTACTTCAGAAGGTGACTTCTACGAAGGTATTAATGTTGCCGGTATCTGGAACCTTGGTGTTGTCTTCATGATTAACAACAACCAATGGGCAATCTCTGTACCAACCGAAATTCAAACTGCCTGCGAAACTTATGCGCAGAAAGCAATTGCAGCAGGTATCGAAGGCGTTCAAGTGGACGGTAACGACATTATTGCCGTTAAACAGGTTGCTGATTATGCGTTTGAAAAAGCACGCAATGGCGGTGGCCCTACTTTAATCGAAGCCATCACTTATCGTTTATGTGACCACACCACTGCGGATGATGCTTCTCGTTACGACGATCCTAAAGTTAAGGAAGAGGCCTGGAAAAATGAGCCAATGGTTCGTTTGCGCAAATACTTAGAAGCCAACAAAGCTTGGTCTGACAAAGACGAAGACGCTATGAAGGCTGAAATTGCGAAAGAAGTTGATGCCGCAGTTAAAGAATACGAAGAGGCTCCAAAGCCAGGCCCAGAATTGATGTTTGATCATCTCTACGCTGAGCTACCTGAAAATACCAAACCACAACGTGAAGCAGCGATTAAGCTGGCCGAAAAAGCGCGAGGTGCAAAATAATGGCAGCGATTACTTTAATTGAAGCAGTCAATGCAGCAATGGCTTATGAGCTTGAGCACGATAAAGATGTTGTATTGTTTGGTGAAGACGTCGGTAAAAACGGCGGTGTATTCCGCGCCACTGACGGTCTACAAAAGAAATTTGGCGCAGAGCGCGTCATCGACTCGCCTCTCGCGGAATCTATGATTGCCGGTTTAGCGGTTGGTATGGCCGCACAAGGCATGAAGCCAATTGCAGAAATGCAATTTATGGGCTTTATCTTCCCGGCAGTTGATCAAATTTTCGGTCACGCAGCACGTATGCGTCATCGTACGCGCGGCCGCTTGACCTTGCCGATGGTGATTCGCGCACCTTATGGTGGCGGTATCCATGCTCCGGAGCACCACTCAGAATCTACTGAAGCATTATTTGCTCACATTCCAGGTCTTAAAGTGGTTATCCCTTCCAACCCAAGCCGTGCTTATGGCCTGATGTTGGCAGCCATCCGCGATCCTGATCCGGTAATTTTCCTTGAGCCAAAACGTGTATACCGTATCGTTAAACATGAAGTTGAAGATACTGGTGAAGAGTATCCATTAGAAGCTTGCTTCGTGGACCGTGAAGGCTCGGATATCACTCTGATTTCATGGGGTGCTATGATGCATGAAACCTTGCAAGCAGCTGAGAAACTAGCTGCTGAAGGTATTGATGCCGAAGTGATTGATGTAGCAACCATCAGCCCGATCGATATGGATACTATTTTAGAGTCAGTCAATAAAACTGGTCGCGTCTGTATCGTTCAGGAAGCACCAAAATCTGGCTCAGTTGGTTCTGAAATTGCTGCTGAGATTGCCGAAAAAGCGATTATGAGCTTACTCGCGCCAATTGGCCGCGTATCAGGTTATGATACAGTGATGCCTTATTACCGCTTAGAAAAACAATACATGCCAACCGTGGATCGTATCCTCGATGAAGCGCGCACAATCATGGAGTACAAATGAAACAGTTTAACTTACCCGATTTAGGTGAAGGCTTACCAGATGCGGAAATCGTACGCTGGTTAGTTAAAGAAGGTGATGAAGTAACTGTCGACCAACCTATGGTCGAGATGGAAACTGCTAAAGCCGTAGTTGAAGTGCCTTCTCCGTTCGCTGGCCGTATTGGAAAATTACATGGCCAAGCTGGCGATGTAATTGATGTGGGTGCCGTTCTGGTCACTTTTGGTGAAGTCGGTGAAGTAGCTGAAGAAGCTCCTGAGCCAGCACCTGTTGCAGAAACAGCAAAAGAAGAAGCACAACCACAAGCATCAGCTCCAGCTGCCGGTAGCGACACTTTCTTACTTCCTGACTTAGGCGAAGGCTTACCTGACGCAGAAATCGTGCGTTGGTTAGTTAAAGAAGGCGATACGGTTACTGTCGATCAGCCTATGGTTGAAATGGAAACAGCGAAAGCTGTGGTTGAAGTGCCCTCTCCTTTTGCTGGCAAAGTTTCAAAGCTTTATGGCCAGGCCGGTGACGTCATCGAAGTTGGCGCGCCATTGGTTGCTTTTGGTGACAATAGCGGTGGTACAGAAGGCGCAAGCAAACCTGCCGCTCCTGCTAAAGAAGAAGCTGGCGAAGAAAAACGTGCCGACAGTGGTACTGTCGTAGGTGCTGTTGAAGTCGGCAACAATGTTGTTGCCGAAACAGCCAACGCAGTAGTTAAAGCATTAGCCAAAAAATTGAAAGTCGATTTGACGCAAGTTAAAGGTACTGGCAAAGACGGTGCCATCACACAAAAAGACGTGCGTGAAGCGGCTAAATCTGGTGCAACGACTTCAACCACTCAGGCAGAACAACCTCAGCAAGCAGCTGGCGTTGATACTTCCAACCCTCTTGCTTATAAAGCCTCTCCTGCCGTGCGTGCATTAGCGCGTAAGCTGGGCGTTGATTTAGGCGATTGCCAAGCAACAGGTCGCAAAGGTTCGATTACTCGCGATGACGTTGAACAAGCCTCTAAAGGCGGCTCATCAGCTCCTCGCCAATCGCAACCAGCCATGTCTGCGCAACAGGCAAAAGGCCTGCCAGCCGTTAATCTGGAAGTGAAACCTGAAAAAGTTCGCGGTGTTCGTCGTGCCATGGCAATGGGTATGGCCAACTCTCATGCCACGGTTGTTCCAACCAGTCTGGTTGAAGATGTCGACATTACTGCATGGCCAAAAGGTACTGACTCACTGGCTCGCTACGTTCGCGCCCTGGTCACTGCAGCAAAGCAAGTACCAGCAATGAATGCCTGGTTTGATGGTGAAAACTTCGAGCGCTTATTGCACCCGAACGTGAACGTCGGTATCGCGGTAGATTCTCCGGACGGCTTATACGTACCGGTAGTTCATAACGCAGATCGTATGGATATGGCCGGAGTTCGTGCAAGAGTTCAGGAACTTCGTGAAAAGATTGAAGCTAAATCTTTGAAACAGGAAGACCAGCAAAACGCGACCATTACTCTTTCAAACTTTGGTTCAATCGCAGGTCGTTACGGCACTCCAGTAGTTTCGCCACCTCAAGTAGCGATTCTAGGTACTGGCCGCTTCCGTAACGAATTGAAGCTAACCGATAAAGGCATTACCAACGCAAAAATGTTGCCATTGTCCTTAACTTTCGATCACCGCGCCTGTACTGGCGGTGAAGCAGCACGCTTCCTGGCGGCTGTGATGGAAGACTTACAGTTAGCTCGATAAAGTAATCAATAGTCAGCTCAAAAAGCGTAGTGCTAGTTCCTAGCCTGCGCTTTTTTATTTCCCTTCTTCACTCTCTATTTCTCTTATCATTGCAAACTTCCCAGACATAAGCTGCCCACGATGCTTTTCGCACCACCAACGGTAAACCGGATACATTAACAAGCTACCCATAATTGCAAAAATAAAATATAAAAATATTGTAGGAAGAAAACTAATCAGCATACTCCCTACTGAAACAGCAGTCTCTTCAAATGGTGATACGGTTAATAAAAACAAAGCAAACATCAGTGCAAAACCTATACATACAAATAAAGCTATTTTTATATAGCTTATAAAAGCTAACTGTATTCTCGCTTTTGTATCATAGTGTTCTTCAATAATTGTTCTTTGATGCGTCAAACCACTTTCCTTCTGTAATATTTCAACACATTTGTATCCTAGCGGAACACCTGCCCCTTTGCTATGCTCAGTAGCGATTTTGTATGTGGAAAGTTAATCTAGAACATTAGGTCTTTTGACCTGGAAAAGTGTGTTTGTGTGGAGGCTCATGTGGAAAGAACAATGAAAAAACTATTACTGACTGGCTTGCTCAGTGCTTTATTGACTACTTCGGTTTCTGCCAAAGAAGCCAATGACCCTTATATCTGGCTAGAAGAAGTCGAAGGTAAAGGAGCCCTTGAGTGGGTTGAAGAAAACAATAAAGTATCTTTGAGCTACTTGCAGTCTCAGCCACTGTATGAAGAACTGTATAAAACCAATCTCGACATTCTAAACTCTGACGACCGTATCCCCTATGTCACTGAGATGAATGGCTATTTCTATAACTTCTGGCGTGATGAAAAACATGTTCGCGGTATTTGGCGTCGAACTACGTTAGAGGAATACAAGAAAGACGAGCCTAAATGGGAAGTCATTCTTGATGTTGATGCACTCGCTGAACAGGAAGACGAGAACTGGGTTTATAAAGGCTCAAACTGTCTATACCCAGACTATCAGCGTTGCCTGATCAGTCTATCTCGCGGCGGTGCTGATGCTACAGTTGTTCGCGAGTTCAATGTTGAAAGTAAAAGTTTCATCAAAGACGGTTTCCAGCTACCTGAAGCAAAAAGTAATTTAAGCTGGATTGATCAAGACACTGTCTTTGTAGGCACTGATTTTGGCGCAGACAGCTTAACTGACTCAGGTTATCCGCGCATTGTAAAACTATGGAAACGTGGACAGAAACTCGAAGATGCGACAGCTGTGTTCGCAGGCAATCAAAGTGATGTCGCGGTTCAAGCCTTTGTCACTCGCGATAAAAAAGACACTTATAAATTTGTTTATCAGGGTTTAGATTTTTACACTTCAGAAATTTATTTATTCACCGAAGATGGCTTAACAAAGCTTGACCGTCCTAAAGATAGTTCATTCCGCGGAATCAACAACGGACAACTTCTGATCGAGCTAAAATCTGACTGGACCATTGGTGACAAGAACTATCAGCAAGCTACACTCCTTTCAATTGCCATTGACGATTATCTTGCAGGCGAGAAGACCTTTACTGAAGTGATAGTGCCCGATGAGCGCACAGCAATCAGCGGTATATCTTCAACCAAAGATTACTTACTGGTTAATCTGCTAAAAGATGTGAGTAGTGAACTGCATCGTTATTGGTACACCGACGGTAAGTGGCATCATAAAAAAGTAGACTTACCCGAATTTGGTACGCTCAGTGTGGCAGGAACCAGTGACAAGCATAATAACTTTTTTGTTAACTATGCCAGTTTCCTAACTCCAAGTACTTTTTCTTACTTTGATGAGAAGACAGAAAAATTCAGCGAACTGAAAAGCTTGCCCGCTTTCTTTGATGCCGAACCTTATAAGGTTGAGCAGCATTTTGTTGAAGCAAAAGATGGCGTTAAGGTGCCCTACTTTATTGTCATGCGCAAAGATGTCGAATACAACGGTAAAAACCCAACCCTGCTTTACGGTTATGGCGGGTTTGAAGTTTCCCTACGTCCAAGCTATTCCGCGCTAATAGGCAAGAACTGGTTAGAACAAGGTGGTGTTTATGTCCTTGCCAACATCCGCGGCGGTGGCGAGTATGGTCCAGATTGGCATCAGGTAGCTTTAAAGGACAATCGTCATGTGGCCTTTAATGACTTCATTAGCGTTGCTGAGGATTTGATTAAGCGAAAAATCACCTCCGAAGAACATTTAGGTATTCGTGGTGGTAGTAACGGTGGTCTTTTAGTTGGTGCTGTTGCGACAATGCGCCCGGATCTATTTGGTGCTGTCGTTTGCCAGGTTCCTCTATTGGATATGAAGCGATTCAACAAACTACTGGCTGGTGCAAGCTGGATGGGGGAATATGGTAATCCGGACAATGAAGATGAGTGGAACTACATCAAAACCTACTCGCCATATCATAATGTTCATAAAGAAGAAGACTACCCAAAAATCTTTTTTACCACATCAACCCGTGATGATCGTGTTCACCCTGGGCATGCACGTAAGATGGTAGCCAAAATGCAAGCCATGGGACACGATGTTTTGTATTATGAAAACACCGAAGGTGGTCATGGCGGCGCAGCCAATAATGACCAGTCAGCTAAGCTTTATGCGCTGATTCATACTTATCTGGCGGATCAGCTTAAATAGGATTGGCATTTTCCTATGTTAGATAGGGGTTTTCGGGCCCCTTTTTTATTACTATTCTCTTATCTATCTGTTGGTTCAAAAGCAAGCTTATAACTAAAAATTTATTGACGAATATACCGTTTCCAGCGATTATCAAAGGGATGAATAAATTCCTTCACACAGCACAACCTTTAGCGGTTATCCCCACAAGTCTTCCCGTACCCGGAAAGTCTCGGCTTGCGCTGTGTGAATATGTTTTACTGAGTCATCGATAACGACTTAATAGAAACGATTAACCACAGAAACCCGCAAGCCAAAAGCTTTGCGGGTTTTTTAATGCCTGAGAGAAATACAGATGAATGCAATAGACTTTAGTCACTATCAAAAAATCGTCATCAAGGTGGGCTCTGCCTTGATTGCACCGAACTCGCGCGCCTGTTCTGCAGAATATTGCTTACCAATCGCCAACTTTATCAAAAAGTGCCATGCGACTTCGAAACAGGTCATTCTGGTGTCATCTGGCGCGGTAGCAGCCGGTTTCAATCAATTACAGCTACCTGCAACCCAAACCATAAACCTAGAACAGAAGCAGGCGCTGGCGGCTATAGGCCAGTCCATCGTTATGGGGCATTGGCAACGCTTCTTTGATCAGGATGTTGCCCAGGTGTTGTTAACCTCGGATGATATCAACAATCCAAAACGAGCCACTAATGCCAAGAAGACCTTTGCTCAGTTAGCGCAATTTGGCGCGCTACCGATTGTGAATGAAAACGATACAGTGGTTACTGAGGAGCTCAAGTTTGGCGACAACGACATGCTAGCAGCACAGGTTGCTCTACTAACTGATGCGAATCTCTTAATCATTTGTAGCGATGTTGATGGAGTTTTTAATGATAATCCGCACACTAATCCAGACGCGCAGCTGATTAAAACCATTGATTACGGCAAACAGGACCTTATCGGCTATGCAAAGACTAAGCACAATCCTCGTTCCAGCGGCGGCATGCTGAGCAAACTCCAGTCAGCGGTTTTAGCAAACACTCAGGGTATTGCGGTGACTATTTGTAACGGCAAAAATGAGGCTTATAACCATTTATGGGAAAACCAGAACCCTGGCACCTGGCTTCATCCAAATCGGCTAAAAGTTATGAATAACCGATCTTCGCATGAGCACAGCTTATCCGAAGCATAAGATACTGTTATTTCAAATAATTTTTCTCAGATTGAGAAATCGCTGAGGTTTGGCCTGATGGATAGTTAGCAATACTTAAACTAATGCTACTACCCTACCAGTTAAAGCAACAGAACACCGCTAAGAGGCGCTTAGAGGCCGTCTCAGATTTTCTCGGGTTAGAATTTGACATAAGGATCTGTATGGTGACAATGCGAACCGTGCTTACTATTTATTCAACAGCGAAAAAGACAGCAACGGCGGGCTTTTTGAGCCAGTCGGACGCTATTTCTGTTACTACTGAGTCGGTGACAACCACTGACTACAGTCCTGTCTTCAGGCACATCCTTTCGATTTTTCCATTCACATATCCTTTAAATGAAATATAAGGTATTCCATGCTCGAACACATCGATTTTAGTCAATACAAAAATATAGTCATTAAAGTAGGATCAGCGCTAATTGCTCCTGACGGTCGCTCCTGCTCATCAGAATATTGTTTGCCGATTGCACACTTTATTCGTAAATGCCACAAAGCTGGCAAGAATGTAACCTTGGTATCTTCTGGTGCCGTGGCTGCAGGTTTTAACCTGGTCAAGCCGAAAAACGAAGTGTTAACCAGAAAAGAAAAGCAACCATTGGCTGCGATTGGCCAATCTATGGTTGTTCGACACTGGCAGCGCTTCTTTGATGATGTGGTAGCTCAGGTATTATTAACCTCTGCCGATATCAAAAACCCTGAACGCTCTGAAAATGCGCGTAACACCTTCCAGACCTTATTTGAGCTGGGTGCTATGCCAATCGTGAATGAGAATGACACAGTTGCCACAGAGGAGCTGACGATTGGTGATAACGATAACTTAGTCGCACAGGTTGCTGCATTAACTGACGCAGACCTGCTTATCATCTGTAGTGATATTAATGGTGTCTATGATGACAATCCGAAGACCAACCCTGAAGCAGAGTTAGTCACTCAATTCAGTGGCGTTACTGATGAAACCTTAGCAGTAGGCAAAGGTAGTCATAACCCACGCGGTACCGGTGGTATGCAAACCAAGCTACAAGCTGCACGCTTTGCATCAGAAAACGGTATCGACACCATTATATGTAATGGTAAGAACGAAAGTTATATGAGGTTGTTCAGTAACCAGAACCCAGGGACTTTGATCCACCGTACTTGCAAAGAAGTATCGGTAGCCTAGGAGGAATTTATGACCATGAAAGACAATTCATTTGAAAGTAAAGAACAGCAAGAGCTGTATGAATTAACCGTGCGCGCCAAACAGGCAGCACAAACGCTGGGCAACTTAACCAGCAGCCAAAAGAATGATGTTTTAGCGGCGATGGCTAAAAAACTAAAAGCCAACCAGGACCAGATTCTGGAAGCCAATAAAAAAGACATTCAATACGCCAAAGATAACGACCTGTCCGATGCAATGGTTGATCGTCTGCTTCTTGATGAAGCACGCGTTGATGGTATGGTTGATGCGCTACACAATGTGATGAGTCTGGCCGACCCGGTCGGCGAGATGGGCCCAAGCACCCTGCGTCCTAATGGTGTCCGCGTCGGCAAAATGCGTATTCCTCTAGGCGTCATCCTGATGATTTACGAAGCGCGTCCGAACGTAGCGGTAGAAGCTGCTGCCCTGACGCTAAAGTCAGGTAATGTAGTGATTCTGCGCGGTGGTAAAGAAGCATGGCACTCTAATCAGGCATTGATTCAGTGCTGGCATGATGCGCTGGTCGATTGTGGACACAGCAAAGAAATGGTCTGCATTGTTCCATCGCAAAGCCACGAAGCAGTCAATCACCTGCTTCAATTCCGTGACACTATTGATCTGGTGATTCCACGTGGTGGGGAGCGTTTGATTCGTGCAGTAACCGACAACAGTAAGATTCCAGTGATTCAGCACTTTAAAGGTGTCTGTCACCTGTACGTCGATAAGTTTGCTGACCTCGACAAAGCTGAAAAGCTATTAAAAGACGGTAAGGTTTCACGTCCTGGCGTTTGTAACGCACTGGAAAGCCTGGTGATCCATAAAGACATCGCTAACAAGTTCTTAAAGCGCGTTAAAAAGCTGGGCAACGAGTTTGGTATCCAATTTAAAGCTGATAAAGACTCAGCCGCCCAACTGGACAATGCCACCGAAGCCAGCGCAGAAGATTATCATAATGAGTATTTGAGTCTTGCCATGAGCGTTAAACAGGTGGACTCCTATGATGATGCCGTTGCTCATATCCTTGAACACAGCTCAAGTCACACCGAAGTGATTGTCACTGAAAACATAGACCGCGGTAACGAATTCATCCGCCGCATCAACTCATCAGTGGTTATGGTCAACGCTTCATCGCGCTTCTCAGATGGTGGCGAGCTAGGCTTAGGCGCCGAGATTGGTATCTCAACCAGTAAACTGCACGCCTACGGTCCAATGGGACTGGTACAGCTCACTACAGAGAAATATGTAGTTACCGGCCAAGGCCAGGCTAAGCACTACTAAGCCAGTGCTTTAAAAAAGCGTTCGAGCAATAGGGTCGACTAGCCCTATGCCGAAGCCGCGGGAGTCCTCTTTCTAAGAGCCCTGCGGCTTTTTTATATGTTTAATTAAAACTCAAGTACCCGCGCTGCTAACTATCTCAGAACATCCAACTGTGAAAGTCACACAAATGAATCCATCCAATAAGGCCTAAAGAAACATAAATCGCAGGCACAAAAAAACCGCTGACATTTCTATCAGCGGTTTCAGGATTTGGTGGGTTGCACAGGGATCGAACCTGTGACCACCTGATTAAAAGTCAGATGCTCTACCGACTGAGCTAGCAACCCAAATCTCTTGTCAGGCCGTGGCCTAACTCGATGGCGCGTATAATACCGTTTTGAGCTGAAAACTCAAGCCTAAATTCCTATAAAATATCACTTAATTGAACATTTCTATCAGCCGATTATTCTTGGGTGTGATGTAGGGTGGAAAGTAGGTTGAAAGTCAGGCATAAAAAAACCGCCAATGTTTCCATTAGCGGTTTAAGAATTTGGTGGGTTGCACAGGGATCGAACCTGTGACCACCTGATTAAAAGTCAGATGCTCTACCAACTGAGCTAGCAACCCAAATTCTCTTTCGAGAGTCACCAAAGTGCGTTTTTGGTGAGACGCGTATAATACTGTTTTTTGCAGAAAATACAACCTTTTGTTGGCTCTTTTCGGCTTTTTATACGCTCAAAAATCGTCCTATTCGGCCTCTTCTATCCACGCCATCTGAATCGCTTCCAGAATACGCTCACCACAACGCTTTGGGTCATCGTCAAAGTCTTCCAGTCCCATGACCATTTTCTGTAATTCCACAAAATTAACGGTCTTTGGGTCCACATCAGGATGCTTTTCATATAACTCAATGGCAATATCTAAACTATCTATCCATTTCATAGCAATACTCTCTTAATACTAGCTCTTAAAAACTGGCTCTTAAAACCGGCCTCTGAAAACTAGCCACTAATGGCGCTCAGACACCTGGTTAATGGTGTATTTAGGGATTTCTACAGTTAAATCCTCGCCATCCACCACTGCCTGGCAACTTAGACGCGACTCAGGCTCAAGCCCCCACGCCTTATCCAGCATGTCGTCTTCAAGCTCGTCGCTCTCTTCTAACGAGTCAAAGCCTTCTCGGACAATGATATGACAGGTTGTACAGGCACATGACATTTCGCAGGCATGTTCAATCTCAATATTGTTGCGCAAGGCAACATCCAGAACGGTTTCACCCTCTTCTGCTTCAAACACAGCACCTTCAGGGCATAACTCTTCATGGGGTAAGAAAATAACTTTAGGCATGTTTAACCCTTATATCTCATCAATTTCATGGCCGACCAAGGCTTTTGCGATACTCGCATCCATCCGTCGGCTGGCAAATTCTTCAGTACTCTTATCGACCACTTTAATAGCTTCTTCAATCGCTTCAATATCACCATTGTCGCTGATGTAAGCCAGCTGCTTTAATGCTTGTTCAATGGCGTTACGCTCATCTTTTGACAGTAACTTATCACCACTTTCTGCCAATGCAGCCTCGACAGCTTCTATTACACGTCTGGCTTCAACTTGCTGCTCGCGCAACATGCGCGCCTTCATGTCCTCTTCAGCATGACTCACAGAAGACTGTAGCATCGTCGTAATTTGTTCATCATTCAGGCCATAAGAAGGCTTAACCGTAATATCGGACTTTATACCGGTTATCGTCTCCTCAGCAGTCACTTTGAGCAAGCCATCGGCATCGACCTGGTAGGCAACTTTAATCCGTGCGGCACCGGCAACCATCGGTGGAATACCACGCAACTCGAAGCGGGCCAACGAACGGCAATCTTCTACCAGCTCACGCTCGCCCTGAACTACATGAATAGCCATGGCGGTTTGACCATCTTTATAAGTGGTGAATTCTTGTGCGCGAGCAATTGGTATTGGCGTATTTCTTGGAATGATCTTTTCGGCAAGACCACCCATGGTTTCGACACCCAGTGATAAAGGAATAACGTCTAATAACAACATATCCTCATCACTTTTATTGCCGATTAAAACGTCTGCCTGAATTGCAGCGCCAATGGCAACCACCTTATCTGGGTCGATATCTGTCAACGGCTTCTTACCAAAATAGTCTTCAACTTTTTGCCGAACCAGCGGCACACGAGTTGAACCACCAACCATTACAATATCTTGTACTTCTGACGCTTTAAGTCCTGCATCCTTTAATGTGCGGCGACAGGCTGCCAGAGTCTTATCAACAATTGGCGCAATCAATGATTCCATGAGCTTTCGATCCATTGAACCTTTCCAGTGTTTAAAATTAATTTCAACACTGTCATGGTCGGTCAAAGCTTCCTTAACGTCACGCGCCTTGATCATCGCCATCTGATAAGCATTACGATCATCCTTATCGATACTCGCTTGCTCAACAAGATAACCAGCAATAGCTCGATCAAAATCATCGCCACCTAAGGCACTATCACCGCCAGTGGACATTACTTCGAAAACACCTTTTTCAAGGCGTAAAATGGAAATATCAAAAGTGCCGCCACCTAAATCATAAATGGCATGAATACCTTCACTACCAGTATCTAAACCGTAAGCAAGGGCCGCAGCAGTTGGTTCACTGATCAGGCGCAAGACTTTAACCCCTGCAATCTGCGCAGCATCTTTAGTCGCCTGGCGCTGTGCTTCATCGAAATAGGCTGGTACAGTAATGACAACACCACCCAGCTCACCTTCCAATGACTCTTCTGCCCGTTTAACCAGTGCCTTCAAAATCTCGCTGGATACTTCTACTGGGTTTTTAATACCGCAATCCGTTTCTACCGCTGGCATTCCTGTACCAGATGCTGTTAATCGGTTGGCGCTGAACTCTTTAATCTTTTGCACGTCTTTTAGACCGCGGCCCATTAAGCGCTTAACGGAGCTAATGGTGTTCAGAGCATCGGAGCAGACAAATAGTTTTGCCGACTTACCGACTGACACTGTTCCATCTTTTGCGTAATGAACAATCGAAGGCATAATATGATCGCCTTCGAGATCAGGCAATGTTTTTGCTTTACCGCTACGAACGGTAGCAATCAGCGAATTGGTCGTTCCCAGGTCAATGCCCGCCGCCAGTTTATGCTGGTGTGGATCGGTGCTTTTGCCTGGTTCTGCAATTTGTAGTAACGCCATAAATAATATTTACTGGTTCAAATGTATTTAGCTTAAAAGCTTGTCTTCTGCTTGTTCAATGTTCGACAAGGTTTTATGCAAGAATTGGAGCTTGTAAATCGCTTTCTCAAGTTCATCGGTATTAAGGGGCTGATTCGCAAATAACTCTGCCATCTGCTCTTCCTGCTTTTCTTCCAACTGGCCAATTTTATCAGCAAATTGATTTAATCGGGAGATATCACTATTACCTACAATATCTTCTAGCTCTTCACGCAACTCTAGTTGCTGCATCAAAAACTCAGGGTCATTAACCGTGTGATCTTTAGCGGTATCGATTCCTGTCTTGAGATGTAATAAATATTGAGCACGCTTAACGGGATTTTTAAGAACAGCAAACGCATCATTAAGCTGGGTTGTTTTTTGCATGGAAAGCATTTGTTGCTGAGCACCAGAGCTGGCAAAGCGATCGGGATGAACACTATTTAATAGGGTTCTTAATTTAGCTGAAAGTTTTGGAATATCGATAGAAAAATTCGGCTCAAGGCCGAACATTTCAAAATAGTTTTGCTGTGAATTAGCCATAACAGGAATTCTTGTTGATAGAGTTTAAAGCAACTGGTGCGTAACCAGCAGTCTTATTAATTTGTGAAAGCTTTACAGACTATCAAACTGTGAAAGACTCACCACAACCACATTCACCCTTAACATTTGGGTTCACAAACTCAAAGCCTTCGTTTAGACCTTCCTTTATGAACTCCAGACGAGTACCGTCGAGATAGAGCTTGCTCTTAGGATCAACAATCACTTTAACGCCTTTATCTTCGAAAACAACATCGTCCTCATTAAGTTCATCAACGAACTCCAAGACATAAGCTAAGCCGGAGCAACCTGTGGTTTTAACTCCCAGACGAACTCCAAGCCCTTTGCCGCGATTGGCTAAGAAACTTTTAACGCGTTCAGCTGCTGCATCGGATAAGGTGATTGCCATATTAAATCCTAATCTACTTACCTAGTTATTACTTGATGAATACTCGATTACTGACCGTGCTTTTCTTTGTAATCTTTCACTGCTGCTTTAATCGCATCTTCAGCTAACACTGAACAGTGAATTTTCACTGGAGGCAAAGCCAACTCTTCAGCAATTTGCGTATTCTTAATGGTTTGTGCCTCATCGACTGTTTTGCCTTTAACCCACTCAGTGATTAAAGAACTAGAGGCAATCGCAGAGCCACAACCGTAAGTCTTAAATTTAGCATCTTCAATAATGCCCTGCTCATTCACTTTAATTTGCAGTTTCATTACATCACCACACGCCGGTGCACCGACCATACCTGTACCAATGCTGATGTCAGTCTTTTCAAAAGAGCCAACGTTGCGTGGGTTTTCATAATGATCAATTACTTTTTCGCTATAAGCCATAGTAGTATCTCCTACAATTGTTTAGTGGGCTTGCCACTCAACTTTGGACAAGTCCACACCCTCTTTGTACATTTCCCAAAGAGGTGATAATTCACGTAAACGACCAATTGAGCCTTGAACCTTCTCAATGGCATGATCAACTTCTTCTTGCGTCGTAAAGCGACCGATAGTGAAACGAATTGAGCTGTGTGCCAATTCATCATCACGACCTAATGCACGCAATACATACGAAGGCTCCAAACTGGCTGAAGTACAAGCCGAACCAGAAGAAACTGCTAAATCTTTAAGTGCCATAATCAATGACTCACCTTCAACAAAGTTAAAGCTGATATTGATGATGCCGGCCACACGTTTTTCTGGATGGCCATTAAGATACACTTCTTCCATATCTTGCACGCCATTCCACAAACGCTCGCGTAAGCGCATAATCCGTTCATTGTCACTGGCCATATCTTCTTTGGCGATACGAGCAGCTTCGCCCATACCGACAATTTGATGCGTAGGTAAAGTACCGGAACGCATACCACGCTCATGACCACCGCCATGCATTTGCGCTTCTAAACGAACACGCGGCTTACGACGCACATATAAAACACCGATACCTTTCGGACCATACATTTTATGACCAGAAATGGATAATAAGTCGACCTTAGTTTTCTCAACATCGATTGGCAATTTGCCAGCACTTTGTGCTGCATCGACATGGAAAATGATTTTTCGTTCACGGCACATTTCACCGATGGCATCAATATCCTGAACCACACCCGTTTCGTTATTAACATGCATCACGCTCACTAGAATTGTGTCATCACGCATGGCATTTTCAAGGGCTTTAAGATCAAGCAAACCATCTTCTTGAACGTCCATATAAGTGACGTCATAACCTTCACGTTCAAGCTGACGAGTAGTATCCAGAACGGCTTTATGTTCTGTTTTTACGGTAATAATGTGTTTGCCTTTTTTACCATAAAAATGTGCAGCGCCCTTAATCGCTAAATTGTCAGACTCAGTAGCACCTGAGGTCCAGACGATCTCACGAGGGTCTGCATTAATTAATTCAGCTACTTGTTGACGAGCAATATCCACCGCTTCTTCTGCTTCCCAACCAAATTTATGAGAACGAGAAGCCGGGTTACCAAAGATACCGTCAACACCCATGTATTGAACCATCTTCTCGGCAACACGCGGATCGACCGGCGTAGTTGCTGCGTAATCAAGATAGATGGGTAATTTCATGCTTTTCTCCGCTGTTTCGTTTGCCTATTAGCTACCACTAATCACTGGCAGCTGATAAATCGTTAACTAAATAAAATAACGTCTTCTTCTCGAAAACGCTGATTCTGACGCTCTGCCACTTTCTGTACAAAACGCCTTTGAACAACCTGTTCTAAAGTGATGCCACTCAAGAACTGGTAAATCTGATCACTCAACTCTGTCCAAAGCTGGTGTGATAAACACAGGTCACCATCTTGGCAACCGCCTTTTCCATTACACTTTGTTGCGCTAATCGGCTCATTGACCGCAAGCACAACCTCTGCAATCGAAATCTGACTTGATGGACGTTTCAGCTCATATCCACCACCGGGACCACGCACACTGTCGACCAAGCTGGCTTTTCTCAGCTTGGAAAATAACTGCTCAAGATAGGATAAGGAAATATCCTGCCTGCTTGAGACTTCAGCTAATGTGATGGGGCCATTTCCGCTGTGCAACGCCAAATCCAGCATGGCAGTCACAGCATATCGACCTTTAGTACTTAGTTTCATAAGCTCTTCCCGTAAATTACCCTTTAATGATCCCATACCCGAGTAATTTAGTCAACTTTCATTAATCAAACAGGGAGCAAGTAGCCGTCCGCAACCTCTTGATTGCAAAGAAACTTATCAGAAAGCCAATAACCATTAAAATATTTCATGCCACATAATTGAACACAAGACTGAATAAACTAGTCAGATATTAATTGATTAGCCATCTTTATCGTTTTTATCGGTTTGGGAAGCTTCATTTTCACTAAAATCATTGTGCGTAGAGTTGCTCTGCTTGCCAGCATCTAATGGAGCTTTTGGATGACCGTTACCATCAAGAATCTTACCGCAGTCCATATCCGGCAGGTCAAACTCAGTCAGATCAAACCCTTTTGATTTCAATGCACAGCAAATGGCATGAAGTTGCGCTTCCATCGCATTGGCATGCGTGTACATGGTTCGAATGGCTTGAGTTAAAGGATCTTGCTGATCGGCGCTGATGCCATAAGCTTCAAAAATTTCATCGCCGTCATGTTTTGAGCGAGAGCTTTCACGCGCAGGGATACCTATCACTGTAGTATCTTCAGGAACATCTCTTATGACCACGGCGTTTGAACCAACGCGAGCATATTTATGTAAGGTGATGGGGCCAAGCACTTTAGCACCGGCACCAATAACCACCCCATCTTCCAAAGTTGGGTGACGTTTGCCAGCTTTCCAGCTGGTACCTCCCAATGTCACGCCATGATATAAAGTGCAGTCATCGCCAATCTCAGCTGTTTCGCCAATCACTACCCCCATACCATGATCAATAAAAAAGCGACGACCAATTTTAGCGCCGGGATGAATTTCAATACCTGTTAACCAACGAGCCAGGGTGGATAAGGTGCGCGCCAACCATTTCCAATTCGCCTGCCATAACTTATGAGCCAAACGATGAAACCAGACGGCATGCAGGCCAGGATAATTAGTCAAGATTTCAAAGTTGTTACGCGCGGCAGGATCGCGGTGGTAAACACTTTTAATGTCTTCTTTCATGCGCTTAAACATACTATGAGCCTTTTACATGCCGTTTTATATACTTATCTATCGAGGATAGAAAGCCTCGTAAGATATTCACCTCACCTTTATTAAGGCGGGCTTTTGCCAGAATTCTGCGTATTCTAGCAGGTAATAATTTAGGTTGCTCGGGGTTGTAGAAGTCCGTTTTGTTCATAGTGGATTCCATATGGTTATATAATCCATCCACCTCTTCGAAACTTGCCAGCTGCTCACTGTCTTTATCCTGCTCCGCGTCAGCTTGCGTATTATAACCTGGCTCAGCATCAACCGGATGTGAATCTTGCTCAGCTGACCCAGCTGTAACTTTACTGGCCAGCCTGATTTCATAGGCAATCAGCTGAACGGCCGAAGCAAGGTTTAATGACATGTATTCAGGATTTGCTGGAATATTGACGTGATAATGGCAGAGTTGTAATTCTTCATTGAGTAAGCCAGTGCTTTCGCGACCAAACATAATCGCTACCGGACGCGCTTCTTTTTGTTCTTGGATGAGCTCCCCCATCTCACGAGGCTCAATCAAAGGCCAGGGTAAAGTACGGTTACGCGAGCTGGTGCCAATAATTAACCGGCAATCCGCCAAAGCTTCCTCAACAGTTTCAACGACCTGTGCATTTTCCAGCACATCCAGAGCGCCGGATGAGCGAACCATGGCTTCTTCAGAGGGAAAATCCTTAGGCTTAACCAGGACCAGATGCTTCAGGCCCATGGTTTTCATTGCGCGCGCTGCAGCACCGATATTGCCGGGATGACTGGTCTGACAAAGCACTATTTTAATGCTATCGAGCAATTGAGGATCAAATTGTGGTTCTGAAGGGGTGGAATAGCTCATAACGCGTTGAAAAGAAGCATAAAAGTTAAGCGTTATGATAACAAAGCGCAAAGGAATCCCCTATTTATAATGATAAATATTTTACCCAGTATAAATATTTGGTATGATGCGCCCGATTTTGGCCTTTGAGCCAGTAGTTCTTTGACAGTGGTGGTATATCAATATGAATGCGTACAAAACAATTGCCGTGCGTGCGGCTAACCGTGCGGGTGACTTTATTGCAAAAGCGTTTACTGATCGTGATCGCATTATTTCGCAAAGCAAAGGCCTCAATGATTTTGTCAGTAACATCGATCAACAAGCCGAATACTTGATTATTGATACCATCAAAAAAAGCTATCCTGATCATGCTATCTTCGCTGAAGAAAGCGGCCATCAAGGCAGCAGTGATACTGTCTGGGTCATCGATCCTCTCGATGGCACTACCAATTTTCTTCGTGGTATTCCTCACTTCTCTATCTCCATTGCTGTTCGTCAGAAAGGCAAAACCGTTGCAGCAGTGGTTTACGACCCAATGCAAGATGAAATGTTCAGTGCAGCCAATGGTTCAGGTGCACAGCTAAATAACAAGCGCCTACGCGTTAGTAATGCCAAGAAGCTGGAACATGCCATACTCGCAACAGGCTTTCCATTCCGTGAAGGACAAGACCTGGCAAAGTACATGGAATACTTCCAAACTCTTTACCCACATTGCATTGATATGCGTCGCGCAGGCTCAGCTGCTTTGGATTTGGCTTATGTTGCTGCTGGTCGCTACGATGGATTCTGGGAATTTGGTCTAAGCGATTGGGACACCGCCGCAGGCGCTTTAATCGTTAAAGAAGCTGGCGGTATGGTCAGCGACATCAAAGGTAATCAGTACACAGGTGATTCAGCGAGCATTCTGGCCGCTAACCCTGGCGTCTTTAAGCATTTCTTGCAGACGGTCAAAAGCATCTAATCCACAACAACACTCATTCTTTTCAGATTTTACTAGAGAACGACGGGCCAATTATTATACAATTGGTCTGTCCTCTTACCAGATTCACACAAAAGTACAAAGGTAGTTATTGATATGAATACTCTTTTTAATGCACTTTGGGAAGATTATATTGAAATCACGCCAGAAGCATTGACTATTCACAATAAATTCAAAGAGTTAGGTGAAGAAGTTATCACCAACGATCACATCGCGTTAAGAACCTTCAATGACGGATTGATTAGCCTCAAGCACATTGGCGAGCATCTTAAGCAATTTGGTTACCAGGAAGCTGGCGAATACCATTTTGAAGAAAAAAAACTCTACGCCAAACACTTTGCTCATGAAACTGATCAAGATGCACCGAAAATCTTCGTCAGCGAATTACTACTGGAAGAGTTTTCTCCAGAGCTACAAATGTTCTGCCGTGGCTTAATCGCAGAAGCTAACTGGACTATCGGCAAAAATGGTTTACAGCTACCAAGCCGTCCTTGGGGCAAAATTTCTCGCACAGCTTACGAAAAGTTGCTGGAAGAAAGTGAGTATGCAGCCTGGCTAGCAGCCTTTGGCTTACGCGCAAATCACTTTACCGTTTCAATCAACCATCTTACAAAATTAGGAACGATTGAAGAGGTAAACGAGTATCTCAAGCAACAAAACTTTGAACTCAACACCAGCGGTGGCGAAATCAAAGGCAATGAAGAAGTCTGCTTAAAACAAAGTTCTACCATGGCTAACATGGTCGACTGGAAATTTGAAGACGGCACCTACCCTATTCGTTCATGCTTTTATGAATTTGCAGAGCGTTTTTCCATGAACAATGGAGAGCTTTATCAGGGGTTCGTTGCAGCAAGCGCCGACAAAATATTTGAGTCGACAAACGCTGCGGCCTAACTTCGTACCAATAGACAAGCATAAAAAAACCGCCAACTGGCGGTTTTTTTATTTAAGCTGAAAAACTATATACTAAAGCGATTCGATCAACTCAGGTACCACTTTAAATAAGTCAGCAACCAATCCATAGTCAGCGACCTGGAAGATAGGAGCTTCTTCATCTTTGTTGATGGCAACAATCACTTTAGAATCTTTCATACCTGCCAAATGCTGGATGGCACCTGAAATACCGACTGCTATGTACAATTCAGGAGCAACGATCTTACCGGTTTGACCAACCTGATAATCGTTAGGCACGAAGCCGGCGTCCACTGCTGCACGCGATGCACCAACTGCTGCACCTAATTTATCAGCCAGTTGCTCAAGCATGGCGAAGTTTTCACCATTGCCCATACCGCGACCACCTGAAACGATGACTTTGGCTGATGTTAATTCAGGACGCTCTGACTCAGTTAGCTCTTCACCAACGTAATCCACTAAAGCACCATGCTCTGTTGTGCCGATCGACTCTA
The DNA here is from genome assembly GCA_048266925.1 of Kangiella sp. Classification (GTDB taxonomy): domain Bacteria; phylum Pseudomonadota; class Gammaproteobacteria; order Enterobacterales; family Kangiellaceae; genus Kangiella. Next base: position 354,254 of record JBLWYL010000001.1, read on the forward strand.
CTGAAGCTGAACCACCTTCGTGGGGCAAGGCATCAAATGCTGTTGCACGAACAGTGATGACTTTCTTGCCATCATTACTCTTTACCGTAGCAATTGCATTACCTGCATATACAGGACGCTTAAAAGTATCATCACTTTCAATCGCAATGATGTCTGAAACTTGTTGGACATCCAGTAAAGCTGCGATACGGGGCGCAATGTTTTTACCGAAGGTTGTTGCTGGCGCAAGAATATGAGTAAAGTTCTCGGCTTGCTCAACCACTAACTTATCTAAGTCTTCAGCCAACAAGTGCTCATAATGCTCAGCTTCAGCCAAAAGAACTTTATCGACACCTTCTGCATTAGCAGCTTCATCAGCCACTGATTTACAATCGTGACCGGCAACCAAAACCACTGTCTCGCCATCTAAATGCTTAGCGGCAGCAATGGTGTTAAAAGTTGCAGGCTGCAACTCGCTGTTATTATGTTCTGCAATGATTAAAGTGGCCATTAGATCACCTTCGCTTCATTTTTCAATTTATCAACCAGTTCGGCAACGGTTTCAACTTTGATACCTTCTTTGCGTGCTGGTGGGTTCTCCACTTTTAGCGTTTCTGTGCGTGGCGCTACATCTACACCCAAGTCGCCTATCGCAAGCTCTTCAAGCGGCTTACGCTTTGCTTTCATAATATTTGGCAAAGAAGCGAAACGAGGTTCGTTCAAACGTAAGTCTGTCGTGATAATCGCTGGCAACTTAACAGACAAAGTTTGCAGACCGCCATCAATCTCACGCGTAACCTGAGCTTTACCATCAGCAACTTCTACCTTAGAAGCAAAAGTACCCTGTCCCCAACCTAGAAGAGCGCCAAGCATCTGACCAGTCTGGTTATTATCACCGTCGATTGACTGTTTGCCCAGAAGAACCATCTCAGGTTGCTCTTTCTCAACCAGAGTTTTCAGAACCTTGGCCACTGCTAAAGGCTCAACTGCGTCGTCTGTTTTAACCAGAATGGCACGATCCGCACCAAGAGCTAGCGCAGTACGCAAGCTTTCTTGGCACTGCTGATTACCAATAGAAACTACTATCACTTCGCTGGCCACGCCCTGTTCTTTCAAGCGCACCGCTTCTTCGACAGCAATCTCACAGAATGGATTCATGGACATTTTAACATTGGCGGTTTCGACGCCGGTGTTGTCCGCCTTAACACGAACCTTAACATTCGCATCAATAACACGTTTTATTGCAACGAGAATTTTCATGAAAACCCTATCTATGTATAATTTCGCCAGATATAGACGACTGGAGCGCCTATCTTTAGTAAAATAGGCCGCAATGGTGACGTTTTAAGACCTTAAGGTCAATAGTTAACGGTCAATTTGCGCCGAATTTGAACAGATTTTAACCGTTTTTGAGTAAAAAAACAGATAAGGGGAGAATTAAGTGGAACGTGAATTTATGGAGTTTGATGTCGTAATCGTTGGTGCAGGCCCTGCGGGCTTATCAGCAGCGATTCGTCTTCGCCAGCTGGCAGCCGAAAAAGACCAGGACTTAATGGTCTGTGTGGTTGAAAAAGGCTCCGAAGTCGGTGCGCACATTCTATCTGGAGCTGTGTTTGAACCGACTGCTCTGAACGAACTCATTCCTGACTGGCAGGAAAAGAACGCTCCTCTGTTGACCAAGGTGTCTGAAGATAATATTTACCTCTTTAGAAGTCAGGACAAATCAATCAAGATTCCAAACTTCTTTGCGCCTAAAACCATGCATAACCATGGCAACTATATTGTCAGTTTAGGCAATGTCTGCCGCTGGCTAGCCGAGCAAGCAGAAGCGTTGGGCGTTGAAATATTCCCGGGCTTTGCTGCTTCCGAAGTGCTTTACAATGATGATGGTTCTGTCAAAGGTATTGCAACTGGCGATATGGGCATTGGACGTGATGGTGAGAAGAAAGATGGTTATATGCCGGGAATGGAACTGCACGCCAAATACACCCTGTTTGCTGAAGGCTGCCGCGGTCACTTAGGCAAAGAGTCAATAAGCAAGTTTAAGCTCGATGAAGGCAAAGAGCCGCAACATTACGGTATTGGCATTAAAGAGCTATGGAAGGTGCCAGCCGAGCAACATAAGCCGGGGCTGGTCATACACACAGCGGGATGGCCCTTAAAAGAGTCAGGTTCTGCTGGCGGCGGCTTCCTGTACCATATTGAAGATGAGCAAGTAGTTGTTGGCCTGATTACAGACCTCTCCTATTCAAACCCACACGTTAGTCCGTTTGATGAGTTCCAGCGCTACAAGCACCAGTCGGTAATCAAGCAATACCTTGAGGGTGGCGAGCGCATTTCTTATGGTGCCCGTGCGATTACTAAAGGCGGCCTACAGTCACAGCCGAAAATGTCATTCCCGGGTGGCTTATTGATTGGTGATGATGCAGGTACCTTAAACTTTGCCAAAATTAAAGGCTCACATACCGCCATGAAGTCAGGCATGATTGCCGCTGAAACGGTTATGTCAGCTATAACTAGTGAACGTGCTAATGATGATTTGCTTGAATATGCAGATGATTACGAGAAGTCCTGGGCATGGAAAGAGCTTCATGCACAACGTAACTTCGGTCCTGCACAACATAAATGGGGCAACCTGTTAGGCTCGGCTTATGCCTTCATTGATTTAAATATTTTCAATGGCAAGCTGCCATGGACCTTAAGCGACCCTGAGCCAGATTACGCGCAATTAAAGCCAGCTTCAGAATGCAAAAAGATTAACTACCCAAAACCGGATGGTAAGTTATCATTTGATAAGCTTTCGTCAGTGTTTGTTTCCAACACCAATCATGAAGAAGATCAGCCAGTTCATCTACAGCTGAAAGATCCTTCCATCCCGATTGAGGTTAATTTAGAAAAATACGATGAGCCTGCACAACGCTACTGCCCTGCCGGGGTTTATGAAGTGGTTCGTGATGATGATGGCAATAACCCCAAGTTTGTGATTAATGCACAAAACTGTGTGCACTGTAAAACTTGTGATATCAAAGACCCAAGCCAGAACATTCACTGGGTTACTCCTGAAGGTACCGGCGGTCCAAACTATCCTAATATGTAATTCACTGCTCGATTGTTACTCATAAAAAAAGCGGCTATTGCCGCTTTTTTTGTCTCACTGGTTTAATTAATTTAACGATATAAATTAATTAAACTTTCTTCTAAATCCAAATAAAGTCAACAACACCAACATCAAGAAAGGAACGCTGCCACCCCCTGAGTCTGCCACCTCTTCATTCTCTACTTCTTCCGTGGGTTTGCATGAAGTTTCGTCGGCAACAGGAATTAATTTAAGTGCTCGTCCCGATCCATCCTTGCCACCATAAACAACCATTTCACCCGAATTATTAATATCAAGTACACGACCAACGCTCCAAGAAGGATCACAGATTAACTCATTGATATTTTTCATCATTGAATTATCTATAATAAATGGTATTGACTCAAAGTCATCATTAGTTGCATAGCCAACAATTTGTCCAAGATCATTGATTGCTAAGGGAAGTAGCTCTGGAAAGCCCTCAATTGTTGATTCTAATAAGGTAACTTGATCAGCATTGAAGTTATAATAAAAGCCTGTGTAGAGACCAGTCTCTCTATCTCTTATATAGCCCACTACTTCATTGTTAATATTGATATCTTTTGCTTGCATAAGTTCAAGCTCTAAAGAAGGTATTTCTCTAGTGTTCTCAAGGTTATCAAGATCAACTACATACGAGCGGGTCGTGAAATCCTCTTCATTATCACTCAACAAATGATCTCGGTAACCTACCACTACATTGTTATCATTAATTGCACTAGGAGTTAAAACCTGAGTTTGTTCATCGATTGAAATATAGTTTGATGAGTTAAGGTCATAAGCAAAAACTTGTGGGAAGTTTTCTTTACCGTTGAGTTCTTTTAAAAGTCCATTACCTATTACAATCCCATTGTTATTAATATCTAGAGCCTGGTGTAATTTAAGAGTAGCATGCTCAGGCAAAGCTAAAACCTGCCCGTTAGAATACACAACAGGAACAGCTCCAAGGTTAGATATTGAAAATATTCCTACGGCAACCATGGAGTCATTTATGGCAAATGCATCACCTTCATCAGATTCCTGTGTGCCAGACAAATCAACGATAGAAGTTCCATCGTATAATGCTGGGTGATGAATAAAACTATCGGCCGGTCCCTGTGAATGACCTACAGCCATTCCACTATTATTAATTTTATATGCAACAGCATTGCTACCACCCAAATCACCTAAATCAACAACCCGATAGTAACTGGCATGGGATGCTGTAGATAGCATCAGAAACCCCGCAAGTGCCGAACAAACTTTATAGTTCATAGTTTCTCCTTGATTTATAAGAACTTTTAACTACCTTTTAATATATTACATGGTCAAGCAACAAATAAAAGCGACAAAAGTCGCTTTTATTTGTTTCTTTATATCAAACCTTATTTTTTTAAGTGTATAGATCAATTAAGTTTTCGTCTGATCCCAAACAAAGCCAACACCATCAACATTAAGAAAGGAACACTCCCTCCTCCAGATTGGTTATCTTCTTCTTCACAGGTTTCAATCGCCCCACCAGTGGGATCAAGTCTAAAGGCTCTTACTTCTCCATCTTTCACACCAAAACCGACAATTTGACCTGCATTATTGATATCTGTTGCTTCAGTTAATTTCCAACCAGAATCACAACCAATTAGGTTATTTAAATCTTTCATTTCACCATTTTCGTAGATGAAAGCTGCAAATTCGTTTAGCGTCGGCGCTGATACAAGTGCTCTACCAACAATTTGTCCATTATCATTAATAGCTCTCGCTCTAGAGTCCGTAAAGCTGGAACCTAAGAAACCCAAAAAAGTTAACTCTTCTGAACCACTCTGCGCATCATAATAGAAAGCTTCTTGATTATTGCGACTACCTGAAATGTAAACACTTCCGACAACTTCGTCATAAAGGTTAATATCATGGGCGAATGTCGCACGGTTATCTTTTGTCGGCAGTTCAGTCAATGAATTGCTATTATTGGTATCTATGATGAATGACTTAATGGTGTATTGTTCTGTATCAGGGACTTTTGCATCTGAAAAGCCCAGTGCTTTTCCTGTATTATTTATTCCCGTCATATAAGACTTACGAGTTACTTCATCAGCTAATGATGCAACCATAGTATAGGTCTGATCGTTATTATTATAGATGAAGCCTCTATCCACAGGACTTTCAGTATCATCAGGATCAACATCAAAGCGTCCAAATCCAACGATAAGATTGTCATCATTAATAGCAACAGCTTTTGTTTGGGTCAGGTGCTCTTTTTCTACTAACGTTTCAATTCCTGAGTCAAAGATCACTGCAAAGTTATCCTCACGAACTATTTGGCTTCCATTCTCCTGCTCAACCTCGGTAAGCACATTGGCATAACCAACGGCAACGCCTGAAGCATTAATCCCTACGGCTTCACTGACTGTTCCATCAGTAAGCACACCAAGATCCTCATTACCACCTGACTGATACTTTACGGCATGACCATAAAACTCTCTGCTACCGTCTTCATTTCTTGGGCCATTAGCGACACCAATTCCAATACCCATCTCATTAATCTTATAAGCAACACTGTAATTACCTTCTAATCCACCCAAGTCAACAATGTCATAAGGTGCGGAAACTGCTATCCCGCTAGTTAGGGTGAGTAAAGACACGAGTAATGTTTTCTTAAATCGCTGTTGTTTCATTCTATTTCTCTTATATTGACGAATTTGGTGTAATCAATGCACTTCAATCATGTGACATCAGAGTGTCACGATCGGATATCATTCAGCATCGGGCTGTGATTCTGGCCTGGCATCTTTAAATGCGTCTAAGGTTAAGCAATGTTGCTCTACTTCAACCAGACGCGGGTAATCCGTTAAATCAACGTTAAAGCGTCGAGCATTGTACATTTGTGCCACAATAAAGGCATCCGCTAAAGTCAGCAAATCGCCAAAGGCAAATGGTCCCAGTCCTTTGTAACTTTGCAATTCTAGCTCTATCGCCCTGAATCCTTCATGAATCCAATGCCTATACCATGTATCTTTAGCCTCATCACTGACATTAAGCTCACCTTTCAAGTACTTAAGCACTCTCAAGTTATCAAGCGGATGAATATCACAAGCAATGATTTGACATAGGCTTCTGACTTTAGCTCTAAGAAAAGGTTCACTGGGTAATAACTCTGGTCCGTTATAACTTTCTTCGAGGTATTCGCAGATGGCCATTGACTGACTTAGGAGCTTGCCATTGTCATCCAATAACGGCACCAGCCCTTGAGGGTTTTGCACAAGATATTCGGGTTTATGCTGCTCACCACCATCTTTCACTAAATGAACAGGTATCATTTGGTAAGACAGGCGCTTAACATTTAACGCAATGCGAACTCGGTAAGCTGCCGTTGACCGCCAGTAACTATAAAGCTTCAGCATAAACCCTCCTGATATTATTCTTAAGTGCTAGACTTTCGGTTCGTATTTCTCAACAACTTGGTTGATTTGACCAAAGATACTGTCGCCATTCGCATCAAACATTTCGATAGTAACGCGGTCACCAAATTGCATGAATGGGGTCGATGGCTTGCCATTAGCAATGATTTCCAACATACGAACTTCGGCCAGGCAGGATGAGCCAGTTGACTGGTCTTTATTAGAAATAGTCCCCGAACCGACGATAGTACCTGCACTTAATGGGCGAGTTTTAGCAGCATGTGCAACCAGGGTTGGGAAGTCAAAAACCATATCGACACCACAGTCAGGCTTGCCTAATAAGTTTTCATTAAGATGTGTTACCAATGGTAAAAACACTTTTTTGCCATCCCACTTATCACCCAGTTCATCCGGAGTTACAGCGACAGGAGAAAATGCTGAAGATGGTTTAGACTGGAAGAAGCCGAAGCCTTTAGCCAGCTCACCAGGGATAAGATTACGTAATGACACGTCATTCACTGTCATCAACAAGCGTATTTCTTTTTCTGCTTGCTCAGGTGTTGCATCCATCGGTACGTCACCAGTAATTACAGCGACTTCCGCTTCCATATCAATACCATACTCTTCGCTGGCCATTTTGATATTTTCGCGAGGACCAAGGAAAGTATCGCTACCACCTTGATACATCAATGGGTCAGTCCAGAATGTTTCTGGCATCTCAGCACCACGAGCTTTACGTACTAATTCAACGTGGTTGACGTAAGCGCTACCATCGGCCCATTGATAGGCACGTGGTAAAGGTGACTCACAGGCAGTTTGGTCAAACTTAAACGCATCCGCAGCCTTGCCTTCGTTCAGTTCAGTATAAAGTAGCTCCAGTTTTGGTTTGAAATTATCCCAATCATCCAAAGCAGCTTGCATGGTTTTTACGAAACCAGGCTTTACTGCACGTGATAAATCACGGCTGACTACGACTAACTGGCCATCTCTTGAGCCATCTTTTAATGTTGCTAATTTCATTATTACTTCCTAAATTCTTATCAAATCAATTGAATGGTTTCGATGAAGTTATTTGCTGGCTTTCCAGCTATTACAATACTCTTCATTCTCTACACTGCTCATCGCATCGGAAACCTCTAAGGCATCACGCGTATCGATCATCACAGCCACTTCATCCGTTTCTTTCTTGGCATGCTTGCGGCCTGCTTCGAATGCTTTCGGGTGTGGGCCATGAGTAAAGCCAGACGGATGGAATGTGACCATACCAGCATCTATGTTATCGCGGCTAAAGAAATCGCCTGCGTGGTAGAAGAGCACTTCATCAAAATCGTCATTGTTATGGTAGAAAGGTACTTTTAAGGCACCGGGATCCGACTCAATTGGACGTGGCACAAAAGTACAAATCACGAAGCGACTGGCGACAAAAGTTGTGTGTGCCGATGGTGGCAAATGATAACGATGCGACATCAATGGACGAATATCGCGCCAGTTGATGCGCACAACCGATAAGTCACCATGCCAACCAATCGCATCCAGCGGCGAATAGTTGAAATGAACTTTCGAAATTTGTTCGCGGCGCTTAATTTCTACCGACCAGGGTTTGTCATCCTGCTGCGCCAAAAACTTGTCGTTAACGCTTGGCACGTCCAACATTGCCGGATCGAAAATAGCCTGCGGACCAACTAATCCTTTTTCAGGTAGCTGATAACTATCATTGGTCGCTTCGATTAACAGCATGGTCATCGGCTCATGTGGCTCAAGACGCCACATGGTTCCGCGCGGAATAACCACATAGTCACCATCGCGAATTTCCATATGCCCATAGTCACAGAACAAATCACCTTTACCCTTATGAATAAAGAGTAATTCGTCGCCATCACCATTGCGCGCCAGTGCTGGCATTGGTTCATCGCAATCCCAGATACGGAATTTACAGCTGGCGTTGTGCAACAATTCTTTGGCACTCCAAGGCGAAAGGCTCGCCTTGTCGAGATCATTTAAATCAAACGCACGTGGGCGTAATGGGCCTTCCCATTTTTCCCACGAAGTTGGCGCACGTTTGTGATGAAAGTGCGCCGTTGGACCAAAGAAACCACTTCGCCCTGCTTCGCGCTCGTAGATCGCCTCTTCTGGAAAATCCGCGTGCGCCTGACGTGAAATGGTTCCTTCTTTATGAGGGAACGCAATCCATTTACGCATGTTAAATTACTCCGCGCTGGATCTGGTCTAATTCGATAGACTCGAACAACGCCTTAAAGTTACCTTCACCGAAACCCTGATTACCTTTACGCTGAATGATTTCGAAGAAGATAGGCCCAATCACAGTGTTGGTGAAGATCTGGAGCAAAATACCTTCTTCATGATCCAATGAACCATCGATCAAGATACGGTTTTTACGCAATACATCAACGTCTTCATGGTGCTCAGGAATACGCTTTGGAATCATGTCGTAGTAAGTGTCTGGTGTATCCATAAACTTCATACCACCGGCACGAAGATCTTCAATGGTTTTATAAATATCGTCTGTTGACAGCGCGATATGCTGAATACCTTCACCATTGTATTCTTTCAAGAACTCTTCGATTTGTGATTTCTCGTCTGAAGACTCATTGATTGGGATACGTAGCTTGTTACATGGGCCAGTCATTGCTTTTGAGAATAGACCCGTTTGCTTACCCTTAATGTCGAAATAGCGAATTTCGCGGAAGTTAGCAATATTTTCATAGAAAGTCGCCCAGACATCCATACCACCACGCTTAACGTTATGAGTCAGATGGTCAAGTGTCAGTAGACCTTTACCTTTAGGGAATTTATCGACACCTTCATAATATTCAAAGTCGTCATCATAGAAGCTGTTCGGCTTATTGCCCCATTTATCAATGAAGTAAAGCACAGAACCACCAATCCCATAAACTCCAGGGTGCGACATGTGCTCTTCCTGATCAAAAGGTTTAGCACCTTTTTCTACCGCATAATCAAAGGCTTTTTGCGCATCGGCAACACGCCATGCCATAGCACAGGCACAAGGGCCATGATCTTTGCTAAACTCATGGAAGTAGCCACTCATTTCGCTGTTCACAATGAAGTTGATGTCGCCCTGACGGAATAAAACAGCATTCTTAGATTTATGCTTGGCGATTTCAGTAAAACCAAGTAATTGAAATAGTTCTTTTAACTTCTGTACGCCCTCTTCATTGGGCGCTGTATACTCAACAAACTCAAAACCATCGGTGCCTAGCGGGTTAAATGTTGTATCAGTCATGTTTGACTCCTAAATCTAATGAGAGGCTTAACTCTTTTCATCTAAGCCTCGAATTTAAAGCTATGCGGCGAATTCGGACTATTTTGTACTGACATTCGCCCATTTAAAGGGTTGGTCCATAATTTTAATAACTCGATGAAAGATTACAGACCTGGCGCATGAAATCATACGCTAAGAAAACTGAACGCTAACTCCATTGAGCGCGAATTTGGTCGGCAACGATAAACGTTGGTGTGATTTGTTTGGTAAACATCAATAACATATAGTCTTTTGCCCTGTAACAGCTTGATTTTAAAGTAGCTATTTACGATCCCTTCATTATGCAACAGCCCGCCAATATTAACAATATCGCGGGCTGCTTAAGTAGAATGTTCAGCTATATGTTAGCTGGCCATTTTCTCTTCTTTTGGTGGAAATAATGGTTTGTGCAAACCTAGGCGTTTAGCCTCTTGCACCATCGACATGACATCAGACTTAGCTAAATCAAACAACTGCTTGAAGTCATCAATTACAAAATACTGTGGCTGCATGATATCAATACGATACGGTGTCCGCAGAATATCAATAGGGTCGAATGGCTTACGAATGACGTCCGGATTTTCCAGACTATGTGGCGTCTCGCCAATCGAGGACAAGATACCACCACCGTAAATACGCTGACCTTCTGCAGTATTGACCAAACCAAACTCAACGGTGAACCAGTAGAGTCGCGCTAAGAAAACACGATCTTCTTTCGAAGCTTCATAACCTAACTTGCCGTAAGTGCTGGTAAATTCTGCAAAATAAGGATTGGTCAACATGGCGCAATGGCCAAAAATCTCATGAAAAACATCAGGTTCTTGCAAATAATCCATTTCCTCTCGGGTACGAATAAAAGTCGCACAAGGGAATTTCTTATCTGCTAATAAAGCAAAGAACTTGTCAAAATTGATTAACGCCGGAACCCAGGCTACTTCCCAGCCGGTTTCCTTTCTTAGCACGCTGGAGACTTCTTCTAACTGTGGAATGCGGTCTTTAGGTAAATTAATTTTATCAAGACCTTCGAAATATTCAGGGCAGGCACGACCTTTAATCAGTTTTTCCTGGCGTGTGATTAACTCATGCCAAACCTGATGTTCTTCGTCTGTGTAGTGAATAAAGCCATCTTCATCCATTGGACGAGCTTTATACTTGGTACCTGTACCCATGTAATTACCTCTTCAATGTTTCAATTAGTTTATCTAACCCTATATCTCTAACTTCGCGCATCACGCGGCACATTATCAATACCTTGGACTACGAAAACAAGTAAAAATTGCCAAACATTTCAATTAACCGGTGGAACTTTTAAGTGACCTACAATACTAAAGTTTAGTAACACTTTTCACGATCATTTAACTTCAAGTAGGCACTACTTCTTGTTATAAACTCATCGTCAATTAATTTATCAATAGAGCTCTAAAACTTAACTAACCAATGCAAAATAATCAAACTAGCGTATTCTATAAGAACCTAAGTCTAACTAACGTAACGATGCAACCCGTCAATCAAGGATGTCATGACAATGCGTAAAATTACGATTGCCTTATCCCTTACTATTGTAACCTTTTTTAATTCAGCACAGGCCAAACCAGCCTACAGCCCTGATCAAGAGGCCTTTTTACAAGCTGAAGAAGCGTTTAAGCAGGGAAAATTGGCTGAGTATCAAAAACTAAAAAAAAGTCTTGCTCATTATTCACTGCTCCCCTATCTCGAATATGAGGAAATTAAAGAAAAACTCAATAAAAACAGTCATCAGCAAGTCGATGACTTTATTCAGAAATACGATTCTTCGCCACTGAGCAGCCGCCTGCGCTGGGACTACATTCGTTTATTAGCTAAAGCTAAAGACTACGACCTAATGACAAAATACTACTCCTTTGGCTCTGTCACCAGTTATGACTGCTTGTTATTAAATCATCAACTCAAACAAGGCAAACCAATCAGCGCTCTGTCTGAGCAGGTATCTAATTTATGGAATGTGTCAAAATCTCAACCCAAAGAGTGTGATGCCGTTTTCGAAAAGTGGATTGACAACAACCAGTTACAACAGGATGTTGCCTATCAACGGTTTTATCAAACGGCGCACGAAGGCCCAATAGGTTTGCTGAGTTATCTCAAGCGCTACTTGCCACGTGATGAACAGTATTTAGCCGACCTGTGGCTGAAGGTTAGACGTAACCCTACAGTGGTCACTCGTTCAAATTTTTTCCCAGGAAAGAATCCGGAAAAAGAAGCCCCTATCTTAGTCTACGCAGTTAAGCGCTTAGCATGGGACGACCGCGATGATGCTTATAGTGCCTGGAAACGAACACAAAACCGTGTTCCTCTCGCTGGAGCCCATAAGTCCGATGTAGAACGAACCTTATTTCTGGCTCTAGCTACCGAGAACAATCCCAAAGCCATTGATATGGCAAAAGATAACATCAAGGACAACCTAAATGATGCTCTAGTAAACCACTGGAAACTCGTCACTTTTTTACGAACTCAAGACTGGAAAACCATTACAGAACTGTATGAAATATTACCCTTTGAGCAACAAAGTAACGAACAGTGGCGTTATTGGTACGCAGTAGCTCTGGAAGAGCTGGGACAAAAGGAAGAAGCTCAAATACTCTTAGCGGAGCTGGCAAAAGAGCGAGATTACTATGGATATAAGGCCGCTACGCGCTTACAGCTTCCCATTCAGCTTAATCATGCACCTTTAATCATCCCAGATGAAATAATGGACTCTGTCCGCCAGTCAGCCAATGTCGAAAGAGCACGTGAGTTATATGCTATAGGACACTACCTTGACGCCACTCGAGAATGGCGTAGCTTACTGAGTAAGTTGCAAACCCCTGAAGAAATCCAGGCAGCAGCAGTGATTGCTAATGAATGGGGTTGGTATAACCAAAGTATCCTGACAATTGCTAAAGCACAAATCTGGGATGACACTGACATTCGCTTCCCCACCGCCTTCAAAGAAGACTACATCAATATAGGCAAACAAGTACAACTGCCGCCGCACTGGCTAATGGGTGTTGCGCGACAAGAAAGCGCTTATGGACCGAGAGCGGTCTCACCAGCAGGTGCCTATGGTCTTATGCAAGTAATGCCAGGAACGGCCAAAACTTTCGCCAAAAAGTTCCAAAGCTCCTACAAGCATCGTAGCGACTTGTTAGATCCCGCTATTAACATTCAGATGGGGAGCCGCTATCTACAGATGCGTTTTGAAGAACTTGAGCAGAACCCTGTTTATGCATCTGCTGCTTACAACGCTGGCAAAAGTAGAATTGAGGAATGGAGACAGTATGGCAGGTATCCGACTGAAATCTGGATCGAAGCCATTCCTTATACCGAGACTCGTGATTACATAAAACGTGTTATGACCTATCGGCAAATTTATGCACTGAAACTCGGGCTTGATGACGATATTTTTGAGTATATTTTGAGCACTGAAACTGGCGATACAAAATAATAAGGCGCTACACTAGCGCCTTATTATGAGTGCTATCTGTCAATTAACTAAAAATATCTCTCAAAGGTTATCGATAAATAATCATCATTTCTAAATGGATAAAGCATGCTATCCATTGGTCTGGTTTCGTCAATTCCCTCGAACCATCGCCCTTCTATCACCAGCTTCCAACTATCGCCGAGTCGGCGACTGGCTTCTAGGTTAATAAACTGTTGGTTTTCCGCATATGAGTACCCCAACAACACTTCTGTCGATGGAATATCATTCATGGCCAAGCGTAGACCTCCTACCCAGATATCTTCCTGTCTGAAGCCACCGGGAAGTACGTCACGGGAATCATACTGATACTCCATGATTACGCCTAAATCTGCACCTGACTCAGTCACTCCATAAAAAGAATATTCAAACCCACCGACTGCTGCCGAGTAACGATCTTGCTCAAAGCCTGAGCGAGACATGGCCTCAAGCTTCCATAACCAGGCTCCTTTGGTTGCTTGAACATCGATACTGGTTTGATCAATAGTCACATAAACAGGTCTTAACTTTGGATCCAGTGGATTGCTACTGTCAAGAACAAATTGGGGATCACGGCTGGTTCCAGAAAAGTGTGCAATTCCGATATCCCAGTCCCCGATCCATTGTGACCAGCGAATAGCACCATCCAACCGAGACTGCCCTTCTGGATCCGCATAGATCGGATTATCAGTATCAATCACATACGGAAAACGCAAACGTCCATCCACACCGGCAAACGTACGTTCTCGAAAACCAGGTAAAGCAAAAATACTCAATAAGCCCCAATCACGTTCTGTGGACAGGGCAACCATCGGTTGGCCTAATTTATCTTCAGCATCGATATTCTCAACAAAATCAGTTTGATTGATGATGTCAACTAAATGTTGAGACTCTGCCACTCCCCAGAACACCTTACCAATACCCGCTCTAACTTCCCATTCATCGCCGACGTATTGCAGCATTAGCTCACGAATGTCACCGTGCGTACGTTCACTGTCCATACTGTCCCAGCGAAAAAATGGTTTGAAGGTAATGCTTAAATTGTGTTCATCCCAGCGGTGGTAAAAGTCAGGCTCAATCATGACCGATGCCAGTTCCTGACCTTGCCCCGAATCTCCCTCTTCAAAGTAGTAGCGAGCTTCAGTAGCCACAACACCACGCCACTCGGCAGAAAATGTTGGTAAACAGAATAAAATCAATAAGCTAGAAATGTAGAATTTCTTTAAATTATAGTGGGACATTGTTTCCATACTAGTTGGTCTGTAATTTGCGCCCATTGTAAATAATGATGTGGTCAAATACCAGCAAGGTTTCTTTAGTAATACAGGTCGCATAATAGACAATATCAATAGTAAGAGCCGTGCATTTTTTGAACAATGTGCTACTCTGAATACTCACATAAATTAAGGAGGTCACATGGCACAAGAACTACTGCCCCAGCGTGGCCATTGGTATAAACGCGCGGATTTAAACACTATCTTTGAAGTCGTCGCGTTAGACGACGATGAAGGAACCATTGAAGTTCAGTATTTTGGTGGTGAGGTCGAAGAATTAGACTTAAACAGTTGGGAATTACTCGAATTAAGTCAAGCAGCGGCACCAGAAGATTGGAGCGGCGCCTTAGAAGTGGATGATTATACCCTTGGCGATGAGTTAGAATTAGCGCCCAGTTCGCTGGATGATGTACTTAATATCATCGATTCTAACGACGTTTGAATATTACAGTTTCTGTGTAATGGAAGCATTGGCTCAATGCGCCCTCAGAAAATCAACTACCTAGCAATATCTCTGGTCATCACAAAACCATAAGTTATAATCAACATCATCAATCAGACCGACTAGAAAGAATAATGTCAAAGTCCATCACCAACTGGACAGAAGCACTCGCCCCAGTAAAAAAACAACCTTTTTTCCCCAAATTAATGGCTTTTGTACAATCAGAGCGGCAAGCGGGCAAGGTTATTTATCCACCTCGGGAACAAGTATTTTCAGCACTTGAGCAGACGCCATTCCAACAGGTTAAAGTGGTTATCTTAGGCCAGGATCCCTATCATGGTCCAAAACAGGCCAACGGCCTTTGCTTTTCGGTCAATCCAAGTCAGCCACTTCCACCATCGTTACGAAATATCTATAAAGAGCTAGCAAACGACTTAAACTGCCCACCACCAGAAGATGGCGATTTAAGTAGCTGGGCGAAACAGGGAGTGTTGCTGCTTAATACGGTGCTAACGGTAGAAGCCGGTCAGGCAAACTCGCACAAAGGCAAAGGCTGGGAGCTTTTTACTGACGAAGTTATAAGAAGTCTTAACCAGGCTATTCAGCCCATCGTTTTCCTGTTGTGGGGCTCACATGCACAAGCTAAATCCTGCTTGATAAATAACCCCAAACACACTATCTTAACCGCTCCGCATCCGTCGCCGCTATCGGCACATCGCGGATATTTCGGCTGTAAGCATTTTTCTAAAACAAATCAAATACTTGTCGAAAACAAACAAACACCTATAGAATGGATATAACCTTGCCTGCAATAGATAAGGTTAGCCTTGGATTGAGCTATTAGGATACCTCAACCATAGACTCTGATATTACTGCGCATGATTAGCAAGGAATATTACAAATATTGAAGGATTATGAACTGCTTTTTTAGAGCTTTGAAAACAACTACCAATCTGCTTATAGCTTTAGCACTATTTGCGGGTGGGCACCACTTTGCCTATGCAGCGCAAACTCAGGACAACGTCCAGACAAGCCCGCAACAAACAGCTCCGAAAAACATTACCATTATTGCCCAGCACTTTTCGAGTCATTATTCAACCATAGCTAAAAGTTTATCCTTATCTTCTCTTGCTAATGATTACAAAGTGACCAATATTTCTTTAGAAGATTGGAAACGGCAAAAACCTCAATCCGAACTCATTATTAGTTTGGGCCCAACACCACTAGCCGAATTGCTCAAGTCGCAACATAAAGAACCCGTCTTAGCAGCATTAATTACCTTTCAGGACTGGAAAGAACTGACTAGCAAATACTCTCCTCCACAATCGGTCAGTGCAATCTTTTATGATCCTGACCCAAAGCGACAAATTATTCTGGGTAAGCTATTATTACCTTTATCTAAGTCTGTAGGTGTAATGTACTCCATGAACACCCCCTATTTTCTGGAAGAATATAAAAACAGCTTAGAGTCACTTGGATTGACATTACAGACGACACAGATAAAGCAAACAACAGAAGTAGCCGGTCAATTTCCAGCCCTAGCTCAACAGGCTGACTTTATTATTGCGCAGCCAGACCCGGTCATTTATAACAGCCAAACCCTGCCAAGGGTTCTATTAAGCAGCTACCGGCAAAGAAAGGTTATCATTGGCTACTCGACAGGATTGGTCAATGCTGGGGCAGTGGCAACCACCTACACAACACCAGAAATGCTGGTTACCGATATTAGAGAATCAGCACTAGACATTTTAAACAATAAATTTACGAACTTTACTAGACATAGCAAATACTACGATATCAAATATAACAATGAAGTTGCGCGCTCTTTGGAACTGGAAACAATTTCCAAACAGCAGTTACAATCACAGATAGACAAACTCATTACCGAAGTAGATCGGTCAACTGACTCTAAAAGGTAACGCTTTGAAACGTGCCAAGTATGTTAACCAATATAATTTTGCTTTTATTATTGCAGTCATAGCCCTGCTTCTAATAAGCAACTATCTGTTTACTAATGCTAGTAAAGCACAACATTTCTACCAACAACAGAACTTGAGTCAATCAATACTTGCCAATTTAACTATTGAACTTGAATACGGATTATCGTTTGGTAACAAAGTTGATCTTAAAAACTCCTTAGAGGCGCTGAGAGACAATAATGGGGTTGCCATGATTACTGTCTTAGACAACCAAAAAAACATCATGGCGCAGCTTGATAACCGCGATATTTTATCGATTCCAAATGATACGCAACTCATTAATTTCACCCAGCCAATCGACCAGACACACAACAGCTCTTTAAGTGACTCACTGCTTATAAATGAAGAAATTTTACGTAATGTCAAACTTGAGCGACGACTTGGCGAAGTGACATTAGGTATGACTCCCCTATCCTATAGCCCGGCCATTGAGGACTTGGAGACCAACCGCACTATCTTTAATATTTTGATCATTCTTTTGATGGCGCTGTTGTGGGTCTATATGTATTTCCGATTAAGCTATACCAGCCGAATCATGAAAAAAATTACTGACTCTCTGAATCGGTCAGTACTCCCAAAAAACATTCTTTACAGTAGCAAAACACAGGAAACCCAAGCTTTAATTAAAGCAATTATCGATATATTTCTTAATAATAAGAATCTTGAGCATCAACTAACGCTACTCAAAACTGAAGTCACTCAGGCAAGGCGTGATGCTAATACGGAGCTACAGGAATTTCTAGGCTTCTTACTTGAGAACCCTATCCAGCATGATGACGAAATGATTCAGCTATTTTATCAATCCATCACTCAGCACATAGGTGATCGCAAAAGCTCAATCTGGTCAAGAGATTTACTAAAGCAGATCATTACAGAGCTATCCAGACAAGCAAAAAACAATCAGGTGACCATCTACGATTCCTATAGCGGCGATCGTATTAACCGCCAATTAATCATCGACAAAGATAACTTTAAACGCTTCTTGCTACTGCTATTGTCTGAACTTATAAAGGTATGCAGTGGTCATGAACTGAGGCTTTCTTTCGATCAGCGCCAAGCGATAAAAGACAATACGATCCTCAGAATTTCTATTGCATCGGAGGCTGATAACTTTATTAATGCTATCAACTCGCAAAGTCTCTTCCAATTTATGCACGATGCCCCAATCACAAGCTACAGCAATAATGTTCATTTAATTGCCGCAAAACATTTACTACGAAAATTTGGTGGCGAGTATTTCTACTTCGAAAAAGAAGTTAGAATCGAGATACCCGTTGCGACTTTAGCTGGGGAAGCTCCAGAGGTTATGACTGAGAGTGTGACACCCATTGAAACTGACATCAGCGCCTTAATTTTCGACTCGGATCCCATCGACAAAATGGTGCTAATGGGATACCTGGAAAAACTCGGTGTAGCAACCGAAAAAGCCTCAGCCAAACAGGTGGTTCTACAAAAAATTCGTCATGAAAAATTTAATGTTATCATGGTGAACTCAGACTTCTTTAATGAACCCGATCCCTTTTTCTTCACGAATTTTGAAAGCGAGCTTGGCAATCAACTCGAACAAACCAAGATATTAGTCATCAGCAGTGACTCAAGCGTTCAAAATACCGAACTATTCAAATCTTTAAATGCCCACTATCTTGCAAAACCAATTGATATTAATGAACTTAAAAGTATGCTGCTTAATTTATGTACTGACGTAGTCGACTAATCGTTTTTCGATACTGCTTCTTAATTTCATCTTCGTTCCTATGCAACCCATCTTTTACCCAACATTGACCATTAACCCACACTGAGCGAATCACATCATTACTAAACTGATGGTTAAAGATAAATTCATCGAGAAGTTCATCATCACTTTTTCCTAATAGCGCAAAACTCTCAGGATTCAACTCAATAAAGTCCGCTTTGTTGCCAACTTTAATTACCCCTGCCTGCCGACCAAGTGATTGAGCCCCTGCTGCTGTAGCCTGTTGCCATAACCACAAGCCATTAGAACTGTGCTCAGCTTCAACCAACATCGTGCGTGACTGATGCGCTAATCGCTGTTGATATTCAAGCCAGCGCAATTCCTCCGTTGCATCAACTGATATATGGCTATCGCTTCCAACCGACCACCGCCCCTGATGCGATTTATAATCCAGCATCGGGAAAAAACCGTCGCCCAGGTTTGCCTCAGTGGTAGTGCAGATTGCAACCACTGCATTTGACTCAGCCACGCGTCGAATCTCTTGCGATGTCATGTGGGTTGCATGAACCAAACACCAGCGCTCATCCACCTTCAGATTATCCAAAAGCCATTCGACAGGTCGCTTGCCATGATAGTCCAGACTGTCGTTCACTTCCTTCATTTGCTCGGCAATATGGATGTGGATAGGCGCCTGGTTATCGAGCGTATTTAAATGGTCGATTGCGAAACTTAAGTCATGCAGGTTCACAGCACGGAGTGAATGAGGAGCAATACCAAAAGACTGCTGATATTGCTTGGACAAACTCGCCACATTATCAATCAATGCCGCATAAGCTTGTTGGTCGTGAATAAAGCGCTTTTGGCCTGAATTAGCAGCTTGATCGCCAAAACCACTGTACCGATAAAACACAGGTAGTAATGTCAGACCAATACCAGACTCTTTTGCTGACTCGAAAATTCGCTGCGACATTTCCGCAGGATTGTCGTAGCTAGCTCCGTTAGTATTATGGTGTAGATAATGAAATTCACCAACCGAGGTATAGCCTGCTTTCAGCATCTGCATATAAAGCGCCGATGCAATTGCCTGTAAATCTTCTGGGCTGATAGCATCGACAAAGCCGTACATAGCCTGACGCCAGGTCCAGAAGCTATCGCCGCCCTTGCCACTCTTTTCGCCTAGGCCCGCCATCGCCCATTGAAAGGCATGAGAGTGGCTGTTGGGTAGACCAGGAATCACACTGCCCCGTAACTGTTCTCCAGAAAAATCAGAATCAAGTTGCGTATCAGGTTTCAATTCTAATATAACGCCATTACAATCTAGCTTGATTAAAACATCTTTAGCCCAACCTGATTCGGTGAGGAGATGTTTGGCAAACAGTTGCTTATCATTGTTTTCAGGCATAATAGCGTCAATCCAAAGTTGAAAGTAAAGTTAAAAAACGAAAAGTTAAACGAGATCATAATATGAGCCAAGCAGAAACGAAACCCTTTGATTACCTTATTCATAACGTTAATGTCGCTACCATGGCCAATAGCAACGAGTATGGGATCATTAACAACGCATGTGTTGGTGTAAAGTCAGGGATGATTCGCTTTATGGGTGCCCCGGAACAATTGGAGCACCCCAATGACTTGGAGCACAATGCTGAGAACTTAGTTAATGCACATAATCAATGGTTAACGCCGGGCCTCATTGATTGCCACACTCACCTGGTTTATGGTGGAAACCGTGCCATCGAATTCGAAATGCGCTTGAACGGTGCGGATTATGAAGAAATTGCCAACGCTGGTGGCGGCATTCTTTCTACTGTTCGCGCGACTCGTAATGCAAGCGAACAAGAGTTATTTGATAGTGCCTCAAAACGATTGAAGTCATTATTAAAAGAAGGCCTGACTACTATTGAAATTAAATCCGGTTATGGCCTTGATACGGAATCAGAAATTAAAATGCTAAAAGTCGCTAAACGACTGGGTAAAGAATTTCCAGTTCGAGTGACAACCACCTTTCTAGGTGCTCATGCACTGCCAGAAGAATACAAGGAGCGTGGCGATGACTATATTGATCTAGTCTGCAATGAAATGCTTCCCACAATTGCTGAACTTGAACTGGCCGATGCGGTTGACGCCTTTTGTGAAAATATTGGTTTCAGCTATCAACAGACACAAAAAGTCTTTGAAACGGCCAAACAACTGGGTCTCCCGGTCAAGCTGCACGCCGAACAATTGTCCGATCAATCAGGCGCAGGGCTTGCTGCAGATTACAATGCTCTTTCTGCCGATCACCTTGAGTATTTATCACAAGACTCCATTGAGAAGATGACCAAAAGTGGTACCGTCGCAGTACTGTTGCCCGGAGCTTACTATTTCCTACGAGAAACCAAACTACCACCTATCCAAGCGCTTCGTGATGCCAAAGTGCCAATGGCAATCGCCACTGATAGCAACCCCGGCACATCGCCTGCAGAATCCATTTTGTTAATGCTTAATATGGCCTGTACCTTCTTTAGAATGACGCCGCTTGAATCTCTACAAGGAATAACCATCAATGCAGCAAAAGCACTAGGACTTGAAAAGGAAGTTGGTTCCATTGAAGTTGGAAAAAAAGCCGATATGGTATTGTGGGATATTGAACATCCCAATCAATTAAGTTACCAACTTGGTGGCAGTAACTGGACACGAACTTTCAAGAGCTAAACTAATTGCAAAGTATTCAAGTTCAAAGCTTTCCATGTCCAAACTACGGGCAAATTTTAAGAATTCAACAACGCAAAAAAAAGAGCGCTTAAAGCGCTCTTTTTACATTGTTAGAAATAGATCTTGTTGTAGTTAGCTTAGTTTCAGCTTGCTTAACAGCCTATTCTACAATAATCACACCTTTCATCATGAAAGAGTGACCAGGAAAACTACAGATGAACTCGTAAGTGCCCTTTTCTTTCAAGGTAAATGTAATAGTATCACTTTCACCGCCACCAATGACTTTGGTGTGCGCTAAAACACTATCGTTTCCTTCTGGAATATAATCATTGGCTTTAGCCTGAATCGCAGCGTTGGAGAAGGCTTGAACATCGGTGCCTTGCGCTAACACCACAAAGTTATGGCCCATAACGTCTTTTCCTAACTTACCTGTATGATTCAACGTCAATTTGATCTCTTCACCAGCCTTAACTTTTATTTCACTGACATCAAACTTCATAGCGTCATTGCTGTTTACAACAACGTCTTTTGCAAACAATGGCATAGCAAGTAAAGATAGAAAAACTGTAAATAAAATCTTACGCATTTTGTCACCTTTCAGGTTAGATTAAACACGCATTCAGCATACCAGTTTAGTCTGAATAAGGCATGAATTTGAGCACATTTTCACGGTATATCTTTTCATAAATAAGCCGATAAAGATTACTTCTTTTTATGCAAAGACAAACTTAATTGCTCGAACAGGTTAGCAATAACCTTTTGTACACTCTCCGTCTTAACCTTATCCAGCAACCGTAATTGTTCATTAAGATAAGTAATCTGCGAAAGCTCAAGCTGCAAACAGTAAACTTGATTCTCTAGATCGGCGTAATGACGGGTAATATAGCCCCCTTTGAAGCGACCGTTGATAATTTTACTGTACTGATGAGTATCGAAACTTTCTAATACTTTAGCAAGCGACTCATTAAGGGTTGCACCATTATTGGTACCGAAATTAAAGTCAGGTAACTGACCTTCAAAAAAGCGTGGCACTTCCGATTGAATGGTATGAGCTTCAAACAACAAACAAAAGCCATGCTCTTGCTTCGCTTTCTCAATCAAGCGCACTAGCTGGTCATGATAAGGCTGCCAATACTGCTCAACTCTGCGCTTTATCTCAGCATTAGTCGGCAACATATCTTCTGTGTATAAGGGTTCACGATCAAAATTACTGGTTGGACAAAGCTCAGTATTATCAGCTCCGGCATAGAGAACTTCTCCCGATTTATCGCGATTCAAATCAATCAGATAGCGCGAGTAATTGGCATTGACTCGTGTGATTCTCATCTCATCCAAAAAACTGTACAAATCAACCAGATACCAGTCGGTATCAGCACTATCGTAAGCTGCAGGCTGCATTTGCTTGATCACATCATGAGGAATAAATTGACCATGATGAGGCATGGACACAATAATCGGAGAGTCGTATTGCTGGCAGTCAAAAACAGGATAGTCAGCTGCTTGTAGCTTTAAGGTCGCCCTGTCCAAAGCCAGTTTGTCCGGTTCAACAAAGTCTTCACGCGCTCGCTGAGAATCAATCACCTCTGGTGAGTAGTAGATATTAAGTAATGACTTGGCATCCTTCATTAGGAAGCCACAACGTGCTTCAACCTCATCCCATGATCCACTGTTCAAATGCCATTTGACCTGCAACAGATAGTCAATGAAGAAATCGGTCAGTGTTCTGTGGTACTTATCTTCCACGCCAAGTGCTTGAGTCAGTTTAATGAGGCCCTGGTGAATCTTCTCACGAGCTATATTGATCGAATAACGGTTAATGTAGAACCAGGCAACTCGCAAGTGGTTGCGATGATTAAAGTCACTCGCCGCAATAGACTGGGCTTCAAATTGTTTAATTAACTCATTGATATTCATATATTAGGTAGATTCTCTTAAGTGTAGATGTTCAACGTTAAGGAAGTTTGTTGATAAAAATTTGGTTACTGGAGTTGCTTTTAAGCAGCGTTTTTGGTTGTATATACAACCTAGCATACAAGATTGATTTTATTAGTCAAACAGACTCCAACCGGCTACTTGGAAAATGAGCTGAAACTGACTGATAACTAACAATATAGGCTCCAACAATGACTGAACAGAATACTCGCCTTTATGTCACGGTGAAAGAGTTTATTAAGCAAGGCATTGAACAGCAACGCTGGAAAGAACACAAGCGTGTACCTTCTGAAAATGAACTGGTTGAAACCTGCAAAGTGAGTCGTATGACAGCACGTCGTGCCCTTGATGAGCTGACGGAAGAAGGCGTTCTCTATCGAGTCCAGGGGCGTGGTACTTTTGTCGCCCCCAAAAAGCTCTACTCTCCGATGCTCAAGATTCGAAATATAGCGGAGGAAATTATAGAAAGAGGTGGTTATTACTCGAATGAGCTCATTTTGTTGCAGAAAGAACACTGCCCTATTCACCTGCTGGATCGCTTTGAAATTGAAGAAGGTGATGATATCTACCACTCAATTATGGTCCATAAAGATAGCGATAAACCGATTCAAATTGAGCAGCGTTATGTTAACCCAAAGGCGGCACCTGATTATTTGAAGCAAGATTATGCACGGATCACCCCCAATGTGTATTTATCCAAAGTGGCACCGTTAACCGAAGCGGAGCACCAGATAGAGGCTCGCGAAGCTGATCCTTTCATGCAAGTCACGCTCAAGCTTCAAGAAAATGAGCCTGTGTTATGTATTGATCGAGTGACCTGGTCAAATGATACATTGGTCAGTTACAGCCAGCTCTATCACCCTGCGAGTCGCTTCCGTATTACCGGACGCTTTAAAACCGAACATCAATTAACCGAGCTATAAAAAACTCAATAAAGAGGATATGAATATGACTGACAAGAATCGCTTAGACCCCGATCGCGTCATTCGAGCACCACATGGCAAAACTCTCAACGCAAAATCATGGCTGACCGAAGCACCACTTCGTATGCTTATGAATAATCTTGATCCGGATGTTGCAGAACATCCACAAGGTTTAGTGGTTTACGGTGGTATCGGTCGTGCAGCGCGTAACTGGGAATGCTATGACAAGATTGTGGAAACGCTAAAACGTCTGAATGACGATGAGACTTTATTGGTTCAGTCTGGCAAACCGGTGGGTGTATTTAAAACTCATAGCGATGCACCACGAGTGTTAATTGCTAACTCTAATCTAGTTCCACACTGGGCTAACTGGGAACATTTTAACGAGCTCGATAAAAAAGGCTTGATGATGTATGGCCAGATGACAGCTGGTTCCTGGATTTACATCGGCAGCCAAGGCATTGTGCAAGGGACTTATGAAACTTTTGTCGAAGCCGGACGCCAGCATTTTGATGGCAATACTCAAGGCAAATGGATCTTAACTGGAGGCCTTGGTGGCATGGGTGGTGCGCAGCCACTAGCAGCCACAATGGCTGGTTACTGCATGATTGCAGTTGAATGTGATGAAACGCGAATAGATTTCCGCATCCGTACGGGTTATGTCGACAAAAAAGCGACCAGTGTTGATGAAGCCATTGCACAGCTTAACGAAGCATTAGAAAAAGGCCAGGCAATTTCTATTGGCCTGTTAGGCAATGCGGCAGATGTTTTCCCTGAGCTGCATAAGCGAGGAATCAAACCTGACCTGGTCACTGACCAAACCTCAGCACATGACCCTGTAAACGGCTACTTACCAATTGGCTGGACCGTTGAAGAGTGGCGCAAAGAAGCGCAAGCTAACCCTGAGCGAGTCAGTAAAGAAGCAAAGAAATCGATGGCGGTTCAGGTGCAAGCCATGTTGGACTTTTATCATGACGGCATACCAACTGTAGACTATGGTAATAACATTCGCCAGATGGCGCTTGAAGAAGGCGTTAACAATGCCTTTGATTTCCCGGGCTTTGTTCCAGCCTACATCCGCCCACTTTTCTGTCGTGGCGTTGGTCCGTTCCGTTGGGCAGCACTTTCCGGCGATCCTGAAGATATTTATAAAACCGATCAGAAGGTCAAAGAAATTATTGCCGACGACCCACACCTGCATAACTGGCTGGACATGGCTCGTGAGCGTATCCAATTCCAGGGTTTACCAGCACGCATTTGCTGGGTAGGTCTTGGTTTACGTCATAAACTTGGTCTGGCTTTTAATGAGATGGTGCGTAACGGCGAGTTGAAAGCTCCTGTAGTCATTGGTCGCGACCATTTAGACTCTGGTTCAGTTGCCAGCCCCAACCGCGAAACAGAAGGCATGATGGATGGCTCTGATGCAGTATCCGATTGGCCGTTATTGAATGCCATGCTCAATGTGGCAGGTGGAGCAACCTGGGTATCATTACATCACGGCGGTGGCGTTGGAATGGGCTTCTCGCAACACTCGGGTGTAGTCATCTGTTGCGACGGCAGTGAAGATGCCGACAAGCGTATTCAGCGAGTCTTATTTAACGATCCCGCGACCGGCGTAATGCGCCATGCAGACGCGGGTTACGATATCGCACAACACTGTGCTAAAGAGCAGGGTCTCGATCTGCCCATGCTCAACGACAAAAATTCCTAAGAGGTTATCCTGATATGTTTCAATTTACTTTAACCCCTGGCGAGCTTTCATTAACCGACTGTAGAAAAATTTATCAAGAGTCGGTATCCGTAAAGTTGCAAGACAGCTTCTATCCTGTCATCGACCGTGCCGCACAGACTGTAGCTGATGTCATCAAGAATGATGAAACGGTTTACGGTATTAACACCGGTTTCGGCCTACTAGCTTCAACCCGGATTCCAAAAGAAAAGCTAGAACTGCTACAAGAGAGCCTGGTGCTTTCTCACGCAGCCGGTATCGGTGAATTGCTACCAGATAATATCGTACGCTTATTGATGGTATTAAAGCTATCCAGTTTAGCGCAAGGGCATTCTGGGGTGCGTCGTGAAACAGTCGATGCTCTAATCAGCTTAGTGAATCACGAAGTCTATCCCTGTATCCCCGAGAAAGGTTCTGTCGGCGCATCTGGTGATTTAGCCCCTCTAGCTCACATGAGCTGTACTCTGATTGGTGTTGGCGAAGTTCGTCACCAGGGAAAAATCATGTCTGCGGTTGAAGGCTTAAAATTCGCTGGACTTGAACCGCTTACACTAGGTGCCAAAGAAGGATTAGCTTTATTAAACGGTACACAATGTTCAACAGCATTGGCCCTGGCCGGTTTATTCGGTGCTGAAAATAACTTTGCCGCAGCAATCGTTGCTGGAGCTCTTTCTGTGGATGCGGTGATGGGTAGCGTTGCACCGTTTGATGCTCGCATTCATGAAGTGCGTGGCCACAAAGGACAACAGCAGGTTGCGTTGAATTTGCTGAATTTGATTAAAGGCAGCGAAATAAACGAATCGCATGAAGACTGCGAAAAAGTTCAAGACCCCTACTCGCTGCGCTGTCAGCCGCAGGTCATGGGAGCCATTTTGGATCACATGCGCTTCGCAGCTTCAGTCTTACTCACTGAGGCAAATGCGGTATCAGACAACCCTCTCGTGTTCCCTGAACAAGGCGATATTATTTCTGGCGGTAACTTCCACGCTGAGCCGGTAGCCATTTCTTCTGACTTATTAGCAATTACTATCTCCGAAATTGGCGCCATTGTGGAACGTCGAATTGCACTGATGCTTGATAAACATTTGAGTGGTCTACCTCCATTCCTAGTGCAAGATGGGGGTGTCAATTCTGGTTTTATGATTGCCCAAGTGACGGCAGCGGCGCTTGCCTCAGAGAATAAAAGCCTTGCGCATCCAGCATCTGTCGACAGCCTACCAACGTCAGCCAATCAGGAAGACCATGTGTCAATGGCGACTTTTGCGGCACGACGTTTACGTGATATGAATTTCAATACCGCTGGGGTCATTGCCGTTGAGCTACTCTCC
The DNA here is from genome assembly GCA_048266925.1 of Kangiella sp. Taxonomy (GTDB): domain Bacteria; phylum Pseudomonadota; class Gammaproteobacteria; order Enterobacterales; family Kangiellaceae; genus Kangiella. The sequence goes on from JBLWYL010000001.1 coordinate 381,468, forward strand.
GCTGCTCAGGGTATTGATTTTAGAGCGCCACTCAAAACCTCGCCTCGCTTGCAAAAGGCCTATGACGCTATTCGTGAAAAAGTTTCATATTATGAAAAGGATCGTCACTTTGGCCCTGACATTGAAGTAATCAAAGCGCTAATTGATCAAGGTTTCTTTAATGAGATGGTTGATGAACTGGAGTTGCCTAGCATCCAATAAAGTGGACTGCTAAACAGAAATGCAAAGGCGCTCAATTAAGAGCGCCATTTGCTCTGCTTTACTATCGCTATGTTAGTAAACTGGTGGGATTTCTTTTTTTTTAAATGTATTAAACAATTACTCACTGAAGCTAGCCAATCCTAGCGACACTTCAGCAACTCTACGTCGAGCCTGACTCAAATATTTTGCGAACTTTTGATTCTCTTTTAACTCACTGAACTCTTCAGATTCATAAAGTTCTTTGACTTGTAATTTCTGCTCAGTGAACTCATCAGGCAAGTAATCAACTCCGACTTTGCACCAAGCCATACCTTTAAGACGCAAGTCTTCCGGATGACCTTTTCCTTGAACAAATTTGCAAATAGAAGCGATTTGACTCGCCATTTGCGAATCAATCTTAAGAACGCCAGCTTGTGCGTTGAGTGATACTAAAAATACCACTACAACCAATAAAACGGAATGTTTCATACGGACTTTTGCTATATGGTTTTCAGCCCGCTAAAACATATTGTTAACGAGCCAGGGTTATTGTTCTAAAACTACTTTGTAATTTACTTCGACCTCATGCTTCACCCAATCAGGGTTCTTCCAAGCACCAAGCCCAAGCTTAAAATCGAGTCTGTTTAATGTATAGTTTCCTGATAATTCTATCAAGCCACCCAGTTCCACATAATTCATGAACAGCGTCACAGGTTGTTCAATTCCCTTGATAGTAAGCGAGCCTTCAACCTTATATTTCCCATCACTTTCAAGCTCGATCTTATTGCTAACAAACAAGCCCTGTGGCGTATTTTCAACATCAAACCAATTGCTTTTTTTGAGCATCCCATCACGCTTTTCGCTACCACTTTCGACACTCGCTAAATCCACCTCAACGCGGATCGAACTCATCGCTAGATTGTCCTTATCAAACACTATAATTGGGGTAAAAGATTGGAACTCGCCATTAAATTCAGTCTTCTTATTTTGCACACCATTAAACTTGATATAGCTCTCACTGGCTTTAACTGCAAATGGCTCATTTGCAGAAAGGCTGTTAACGCCAAAAGCACTAGAAAATACCAATACAAGCATTGCTAATCTGTTGAGAAACACCATAACACCTCGACATAAATACATTAGTTGGCCGTAGTAACCCTTTTCGGTTAATCTGGCGTTTATATGGACACGATTACAACATAAGGTAATGAGTATGAAAATAACATCAAACACAAAGTCACTATTCATCAAGAGAATAGTACCAACAGTTATAGCGCTTACCCTATTGGGCTGTAATTCCAATGCCAGCGCTGAAGAGCAAGATGCAGTGACCATCTATAGCAGCGCCCAACCAGGCGCCATTGACCCAGACCTGTATCGTCCTATACCTGGCCAAAATCGAGGGCTTTACACGATCCCGGGCTACGGGGTTGTTAAATCAACTCGTAACTATGAACTCAACAAAGGTCAGAATAAGCTACAGGTCACGGATGTAGCTGCCTATATAGATCCTACCACCGTCTCAATTCGCTCATTGAACAATAAACAGACTCGAGTGCTGGAACAAAGCTATCAGTTTGACCTTGTTAATGGGCAGCAGCTATTACAGCGATTTATAGGTAAAACCATTACCGTCCAACAAAGTGCTGGGGATGAGTTAGTAGAAGTTAAAGGCGAGCTTCTAAGCGCTGATGGCAACCTGGTCATTAAAACCGACAAGGGCAGTATTCAGACTCTCAGTTATTACACTAATATCATCTTCCCAGATTTGCCCGAAGGTCTCCTCACCAAACCGACGCTTATTTGGCAGCTCAACTCCCCCACTTCCGGTAATCAAACTATCGAGCTCAGCTATCAAACTGAAGGCATGACCTGGTGGACAGATTACAATGTAACTTATGATGAGTCGGATGCTTGCAAGATGGATTTATCCAGTTGGGTCAGTATTATCAATCAGTCGGGGGCCAGCTTTAACAATGCAAAGCTTAAGCTGATTGCTGGCGATGTTAATCGCGCACAACAAAATGAACCGCTTAGAGTGATGGCCTCACGTGTTGCAGAAGAAGCCAGGATGGATAAAGGTTTTGAAGAAAAAGCCTTTTTTGAATACCACCTCTACACATTAGGGCGCCCTGCTGACTTACCCAACAACTCCACAAAGCAACTTGAGCTGTTCCCTTCTGTGAAAGATGTTCAATGTAATAAAGAATTAGTCTTTGATGCTTCCAGCCAGTTCTATAGCTATCATGGAATGAATACCAACGAAGGTTATGGCAAGAACTCTTCCGGTGACGTCAATGTCTATTTACGGTTTGCTAATGAAGAAAAGAACGCTTTAGGTATTCCCTTACCTGCAGGCAGAATTCGAGTAAACCAACGTGATACGGATGGAAGTCTGGAGTTTATTGGTGAAGATATTATTGCTCACACGCCAAAGAACGAAGACGTGTTAATCAAAGTGGGGAATGCGTTCGACATTAAAGGTGAACGTAAGCAAACGGACTACAGAATTGACAGTAATAATAAAGAACTTACTGAAAGCTTTGAGATAACGCTAAAGAATCATAAAGATGAAGCAGTTAATGTAGTTATAAGGGAAAATCTTTACCGCTGGTCAAACTGGAGCATTACGCGTAAATCTCATGACTACGAAAAACAAGATTCGCGCCATGTTCACTTTACCGTCAAAGTCCCCGCAAATGGAGAAACGAAAGTTACTTATACCGTAGAATATGACTGGTAAAAAATTAGTTGATTCGAGTAAGAAACAAAAAAAGCCACGGCAGAAACCGTGGCTTTTTTATAAACGCAGATTACATACATCTACTCTGCTTCTAGCTTCGCCTTATCACCCGCTTTAATGATTGAAATATTATCCATCTTAATATGACGACGGAAGGCTTCATTCACATCCTTAAGGGTTAAAGCTTTAAGTTTCTCTTCGTATTCCTTTGACCATTCCATAGTGCGGTCAAGATCCAGATTACCGGCCAAAGTACTGACTAAACGTGAGTCCTTTGAACGATCGATACGGTTATTCTGTAAAACACCGTCACGCGCTTTATCCAGCTCTTCTTGAGTAAAGCCATCATTTAATGCACGCTCCAGCTCTTCTTTGAAACCTAACTCAACGCGTGGCAAGTTCTCTGGTGCAGAAATTGCATAAGCACCAAACAAGGCATTTTCATCTTCAGAGCTTGCGTTAAAGAATGAGCCTGCGCCATAACTTAAGCCATCTTTTTGGCGAAGTCGAGTTGCTAAACGGCTATTTAAAAAACCGCCACCGAAGATTTCGTTAGCCATCTCTAGCGCGGGGTAATCTGGGTGTTGATCACTTAGAGCAATCTTGGTCATAGCAGCAAATGCTGCACCGGCTTTATCCGGCGTATCAATAAACTTATTGATAGCTTCAACATCAGCCACAGTTTGTTTAATACGCTGATAATCAACTTCCGCATTCCAGTTACCTAAAATCGCATCTAATTGATTCTGTAAAGAGTCACGATCAAAATCACCAACTACCGCGATATCTGCATCCTTTGCCCCAATAAAATTGCTGTGGAAGGCTTTCAAGTTGTCTACTTCAACAGCTTTAATCGCTTCAATCTGCTCTTCAATGCTCATGCTATAAAGCGGATGGCTTGGGTCATAAGGATTCAAGTGCTGGCTCAATTGTCTGAAAACTTGCGATTGTGGCTGTTGCTTTTGCTGTTCAAGCGCAACAATTTGCTGATTTTTAAGAACATCTAATTCTTTGGCATCGAACGCAGGCTTCTTTAGTACCTCTTCAACCAGCGATAATACTTCAGGTAGATTTTCTTTTACGGTTTGAATTCGTACTGAAGCATTAGTCGCGCCCCCTGAAATACTCACATTGGCTTTAAGACTATCAAACTCGGCTTGTAGCTCTTCACGAGTATGGTTTTCAGTTCCACGCATTAACATGCTAGAAGTAAGCGATGGAACAACACCAGCATTGCGTAGGTCTTCAAGGTTACCAATATCAAGCTTGACGGTCATAACCACTGACTCGCCACGTGTTTTCTTTGGTAGATAAACCACTTTCGCACCGTTAGACAATGTAGTGCGCTCACTACGCTCATCAATGTTGGCGTACGATGCATCAAAATCTTCGCCTTGAGCAACTGCCTCACGGCCAGTGTAACCTTCTAGCATTTCACTAACATCTTCATCGTTCAGTCTAACAATAGAGTCCGCACGGTCAGGCTGAGCCTCCGGGATAAACAATGCTAAAGTACGGTTGTCATTAACCAAGTATTCTTCAGCAGCTCTCTGCACATCTTCTGCAGTTACTTTCTCTAAGCGATCACGGTTCAAGAAAAGCAATCTCCAGTCACCCATGCCAACCCATTCAGTTAATTGAAGCGCAACACTTTGTGTGTTATTGAAGCTTAGCTCAATACCTTTTAATAGTTTGGTTTTAGCGCGTTCAACTTCTTCTTCTGTAATTGGGTTTTCAGAAACACCTTCCAATGTATCAACAAAGGCTTGCTCTGTTTGGGACAACTCTTTGTCTTTGGCAACTTGTGCCATAAATAATAATGCGCCAGGCTCCGCTAACTGAAAAGCAAATCCGCCAGCGGATGCTGCGAGGTCTTTCTCAACTAACTCTTTACGCAAGCGTCCGGTTTGAGAGTCACCCAAGATTTGTGATAACACCTGAACTGCTGCAAAATCTTCATGAGACCCTGCTGGAGTTTTATAGAGTCCACCTACAACTTGTACGTCACCTGTGCGACGAATGGTTACTTTTCTTTCGCCATCCTGAACAGGCTCTTCAGTATAAAGTTCAGGAAGCTGACGTTTGGGCTTTTTAATGTCGCCAAAGTATTTGTCGATCTTCTTGATGGTGTTTTCTTCATCAATCTTGCCGGCAATAATCAAAGTCGCGTTGTCAGGTTGATAGTACTTTTTATAGAAACCTTGAAGATTGGAAATATCCACATTCTCGAGATCTGAGCGAGCGCCAATAGTCGACTTACCATAGTTGTGCCAATCATAAGCAACCGACATTAGACGCTGCATTAAAACCCGAACCGGACTATTCTCACCATTCTCAAGCTCATTACGAACAACCGTCATTTCGCTATCCAGGTCTTTCTTGGCAATGAAGGAGTTGATCATACGATCAGCTTCAAGATCCAGGGCCCAGTTTAAATTGTCTTCTGTGGCAGCGAATGTTTCATAATAATTAGTGCGATCAAGCCAAGTAGTGCCGTTTGGCTCAGCACCTCGTTCACTCAATTCTTGAGGGATATCTTTATGGTTTGGTGTACCTTTAAAAACCAGGTGCTCAAGTAAATGGGCCATACCTGTTTCACCATAATTTTCATGTTTTGAACCCACATGGTAGGTGATATTGACGGTAATTGATTCCTGAGTCTTGTCAGGGAATAACAATACTTGTAGACCATTATCAAGGCGATATTCAGAAATACCCTCAACAGTAGTAACTTTTTCTACGCCTTTAGGGAGTTTGGCAAACGCAGCAGAAACACCGGTCGTAAGCACCAGAGCTAAAGCTGCTGTTTTTAATTTTAGAGTCATATATCCCTCTTAATTTTCAATAACAATAAGACATTCCAATACGAGCATGGAGTATCCTTGAAAGCGATGTAACTGTGTAGTCGCTATTTGTTAATAAGTATTACAATATCTTTCTGCAAATATTACAGATACAAAAAAGCCGCTCAAAACACCTTGAGCGGCTTTAATTTCAAACGGTTAGCTAATTACCAACCAGTTACTTCTTTCAGTCCATTACCGATATCAGCTAATGAACGTACAGTCTTAACACCTGCATCTTCAAGGGCTGCAAACTTCTCGGCAGCTGTACCTTTACCACCAGCAATGATTGCACCAGCATGGCCCATACGCTTACCTGGAGGTGCTGTTACACCTGCAATGTATGAAACCACCGGCTTGGTAACATTGTCTTTAATGAAGGCTGCAGCTTCTTCTTCTGCAGAACCACCAATTTCACCAATCATTACAATGGCTTCTGTCGCTGGATCGTCCTGGAACATCTTCAAAATATCAATGAAATTAGAACCTGGAATTGGGTCACCGCCGATACCGACACAAGTCGATTGGCCAAACCCAAAGTCAGTGGTTTGTTTAACCGCTTCATAAGTCAAAGTACCGGAACGAGAAACGATACCTACTTTACCTGGCAAGTGAATGTGGCCAGGCATAATTCCAATCTTACACTCTCCCGGAGTGATAACACCCGGACAGTTAGGGCCAATCAAACGAACACCTAGATTGTCACAAACAATCTTAGCTTCAAGCATATCCATAGTTGGAATGCCTTCAGTAATACAAACAACCAGCTTAATACCGCCATTTGCGGCTTCTAAAATCGAATCTTTACAGAAAGCGGCTGGTACATAGATAACAGAAGCTTCTGCACCCGTCGCCTCTACAGCATCTTTAACGGTATTAAATACAGGCAAGCCCAGGTGAGTCTGACCACCCTTACCAGGAGTCACGCCACCAACAATGTTAGTGCCATATTCAATCGCTTGCTCAGTATGGAAAGTACCCTGTGAACCAGTGATACCCTGACAAATAACCTTAGTGTCTTTATTGATTAAAATACTCATTATTTGTCCTCCGCTGCAGCAACTACTTTTGTCGCCGCATCAGTTAAACTTTCTGCCGCGATGATGTTCAAACCTGATTCAGCTAGAACCTTTCTACCTAACTCAGCATTGTTACCTTCAAGACGAACAACCACTGGAGCTTTAACTCCAACTTCTTTCACGGCACCGATAATGCCTTCAGCAATCAAGTCACAACGAACAATACCGCCAAAGATATTAACTAATACAGCCTTTACGTTAGAGTCTGAAAGGATAATCTTAAACGCTTCCGTGACACGCTCTTTAGTAGCGCCGCCACCAACGTCCAGGAAGTTGGCTGGTTCACCACCATGCAATTTAATAATATCCATAGTGCCCATCGCCAGGCCTGCACCATTAACCATACAGCCGATGTTGCCATCAAGTGCTACATAGTTAAGTTCGAACTTAGCAGCGTGAGCTTCACGCTTGTCTTCTTGCGAAGGATCGTGCATTTCAGATAATTTAGGGTGACGGTACATTGCATTACCGTCGATGTTGATTTTGGCATCAAGACAATGCAAGTCGCCATCTTCTTTAATTACCAATGGGTTGATTTCAAGAAGTGCTAAATCTTTTTCTACAAACATCTTAGCAAGCTGCAGGAAGATATGAGTAAACTGCTTAACTTGTTTGCCTTCCAGGCCTAACTTGAATGCAAGCTCACGGCCTTGGTAAGGTTGAGCGCCAACTAGTGGATCAATAGTTGCTTTAAGAATCTTCTCTGGAGTTTCCTCTGCAACCTTCTCGATTTCAACACCACCTTCAGTCGAAGCCATGAATACAACGCGTCGGCTAGAGCGGTCAACCACGGCACCCAAGTAAAGTTCTTGAGCGATGTCGGTGCACTCTTCAACCAAAATTTTGCTAACTGGCTGACCGTTTGCATCGGTTTGATAAGTCACCAAGTTTTTACCAAGCCATTGCTTAGCAAAATCTTTAACTTCTTCTTTGGTCTTAACAAGTTTTACACCGCCAGCTTTACCACGACCACCGGCATGTACCTGGGCTTTAACCACCCACACATTGCCGCCAATGCGACCAGCTGCTTCAAATGCAGACTGAGGGTTATCAACTGCGTAACCCTCGGATACTGGTAAACCATACTCTTTAAAAAGCTGTTTACCTTGATACTCATGTAGGTTCATGTTTATGTTCCTATTGCTTTGGCATAAGTGCTTTTATACGCACATAAAATTTAAAAACTTAGGGTGATTAAAAACACCAATGCCGAACCTAGGTTCGGCATCAGCGCTTATATTCTGGAATTTACAAATCCAGTAACATACGAGCTGGATCTTCAATGAATTCTTTAATCGTTTTCAAGAAGCCTACAGACTCGCGTCCATCAATAATTCTATGGTCATAAGATAAGGCAACATTCATCATTGGACGAATTACAATCTCACCATCAATAACCACAGGACGATCTTCCATACGGTTCATACCAAGAATACCGCTTTGCGGTGGGTTGATAATTGGCGTCGCCATCAATGAACCGAAAACACCACCGTTAGAAATGGTGAATGTACCGCCTGTCATATCTTCTACTGTTAGCTTGTTATCACGAGCTTTTTCACCAAACTCACGGATCTTAGCTTCAATTTCAGCAAGGTTCATAGTGTCAGCGTCACGCAAAACTGGCACAACCAAACCACGTGGTGAAGAAACGGCAACACCAATGTCGTAGAAACCATGATAAACAATATCATCGCCATCTATTGATGCGTTAACTGCAGGGTAACGCTTTAGTGCTTCAACAGTAGCTTTCACAAAGAAAGACATAAAACCTAAACGTGTGCCATGAACTTTCTCAAACTGTTCTTTATAACGTGCGCGCAACTCAACCACTTCTTTCATGTTGATATCATTGAAAGTAGTTAGAATCGCCGCAGTGTGCTGCGCTTCTACCAATCGCTCAGCAATACGCTTACGGAGACGCGTCATTGGCACACGTTTTTCTTCGCGTAAGCCTGATGATACAGGCGCAGAACCAGATTCTTTCTTGCTCTCAGATGATTTAGCAGAAGCGCCACCATCTTTGATGAATTTCTCAACGTCTTCTTTAGTTAAGCGGCCACCTTTTCCACTTGCTGGAATCTGCTTAGGATCAAGGTTATGCTCAGCAACTAAACGGCGGACTGCAGGTGATAGAACGTCCAGGTCTGCAGAAGAAGTTTCTTCTTTTTCAGATTTCGCTTCTTCTTTTTTGTCGTCTTTCTTGCTCTCTTTTGAAGAGTCATCTTTCTTGTCATCGCTGCTATCAGCTTTAGCATCACCTGATGCACCCGCTTCAAACTTTGCAATAGCCTCTTCCTGAAGCACTGTGTCGCCCTCTTCTTTGATGATTTCAGAAATCACACCATCATCAGGAGCAACAACCTCAAGAACGACTTTATCCGTTTCAATATCAACCAAGTTTTGGTCACGTGATACAGACTCACCTGGCTTCACATGCCATGTAGCAATAGTAGCGTCAGCTACTGACTCAGGTAACACAGGAACTTTAATTTCGATAGCCATGTTTTAACCTTTTACCTTACCTAAATAAATTTAATTCGATTATTTGATGCCAAGTGCATCTTTAACAAGCTTTGCCTGCTGCTCATTATGAATAGATGCATAGCCAACTGCTGGAGCGGCCGATGCTTCTCTTCCTGCATATTCCACTTTTGCACCACTTGGAACAGCCTCGTCTAAATTGTGACGTGAACAGTACCAGGCTCCTTGATTTTGTGGCTCTTCTTGACACCAGACAAATTCTTTCGCTTTCTTATATTGAGCAAGAATCTCTTTTACTTCATCATGAGGGAAAGGATAGAGTTGCTCAATCCGGATAATGGCCACATTATCCAACTCTTCTGCACGACGCTTCTCCAGCAAGTCATAATAAACTTTTCCGGAACACATCACGATACGACTCACTTTCTTTTTATCCAAACTATCAATTTCATCAATAGCATTTTGGAATTGACCTTTGGTCAACTCATCGATCGTTGAAACAGCTAACTTGTGACGCAACAAACTCTTGGGCGTCATAACAATAAGTGGCTTACGTAATGGTCGAATCATTTGACGACGGATCATGTGAAATGCCTGCGCCGGTGTCGATGGCACAACGACCTGAATATTATGCTCAGCGGACAGTTGCAAGAAACGCTCTAATCTTGCAGAACTATGCTCAGGACCTTGACCTTCATAGCCGTGTGGCAAGAACAAACTTAAGCCCGATAAACGGCCCCATTTTTGTTCGCCAGAGCTGATAAACTGGTCGATAACCACCTGAGCACCGTTGGCAAAGTCACCAAACTGAGCCTCCCAGATGACCATTGAGTTTGGTTCGTTAGTAGAGTAACCATATTCAAAGGCTAACACCGCTTCTTCGGAAAGAACGGAATCAATCACCATAAATTGTGGCTGATCGTCTTTGATATTCTGTAGTGGGATATAAACCTCGGCATCGTCTTGATCATGCAATACCGCATGGCGATGGAAGAACGTACCACGACCACTATCCTGACCGCATAAGCGAACTTCGAAATCCTGATCCAACAAAGAGGCGTATGCCATGGTTTCAGCAAAGCCCCAATCCATTTTGATGTCGCCAGCAGCCATCTTCTTGCGCTCACCCATTAATTTTTTAACACGTGATTGCAAGGGTAAATCGTCTGGATAGTGGCAAATTTTTTCAGCCAATTCTTTAAATTTTGACTTATCCAACGCAGTGTCTGCTGGTGACTGCCATGTCTGGTCTAAGAATGGAGTCCAGTCGACGTTAAACTCACGCTCTCTATCTTCAATGCGATTAAGTACAACACTTTTGCCAGCATCAAGCAGATCTCGGTAGTCATCTAGCATCTTCTTTGCATCTTCTGAGGAGACAATGTTATTGTCGACCAATCGATCCTCATAAATCTTACGAGGTGTAGGATGCTTTTTGATTTTTTGATACATGACAGGCTGTGTAGCATTCGGCTCATCAGCTTCATTGTGCCCATGGCGGCGATAACACACCAGATCTATCACTACGTCTTTCTTAAACTTCTTGCGGAACTCTAATGCAAGACGCGATACATACAATACCGCTTCTGGGTCATCTCCATTAACATGGAAAACTGGTGCTTCAATCATTTTAGCAACATCTGTGCAATACGCCGTTGAGCGAGCATCGTGTAGCTTGGACGTAGTAAAGCCAACCTGATTATTAATGACAACATGGATAGAGCCGCCAATATAGAAACCGCGTGCTTGCGACATGTTGAACGTTTCCATGACAACACCCTGACCTGTTATCGCAGCGTCACCATGGATTAGGATTGGAATGACCTGGTCGCAATCTTTATCCCTGCGACGCTCCTGACGAGCTCGAACAGAGCCAAGCACTACAGGGCTAACGATCTCAAGGTGTGAAGGGTTAAATGCCAACGCCAAATGAACTGGTCCACCTTCTGTTTCAACATCATTGGAGTAACCCATATGATATTTAACATCACCTGAAGAACCATTTTTAACGACCGCATTTTTGCCTTCAAACTCATCAAACAATACTTGAGGATTCTTCCCTAAGACATTGACCAGCAAATTTAAACGGCCACGGTGCGCCATACCGATAACAATTTCTTTAGCACCCACAATACCAGCTTGATTGACAAAATCACGCATCATTGGCACTAAACTATCGCCGCCCTCTAATGAAAAGCGTTTTGCACCTGGGAACTTAGAACCTAAATACTTTTCCAGCCCTTCTGCCGCCGTCAAGCCTTCTAAAATTTTCTTGCGAGTTTCTTCGCGGAAACTATGTGAAGAATTTGCTTCTTCCAACTTTTCCTGGATCCAGCGACGCTCAGTCAGGTCATTGATATGTAAGAACTCAGCACCAATAGAGTTGGAATAAGTATCTTTTAATCTCTGAAGAATCTCTTTAAGGCTTTGCTGGTCAGGACCGGCTAAATTACCGACATGGAATTTTGTATCCAGATCAGTCTCAGACAGCTCGAAGCTCTCAAGGCTTAAATTAGTAGGATAAGGGTGCTTCCAAAGACCTAATGGGTCAATATTAGCGTGGTGATGACCACGGGCACGATAAGATTCAATCAGGTGCAATACTTTGACCTGCTTTGGGTCTGCAACTGAAGAGCCACCACCTTGAGTGAAGGCAATTTTCTGGCGATTTAAGCCAATTTGACGAAAATGCTCACGAATATCACTGTGAGGAACATCCTTCGTATCACTGCTCTTTGCAAACTCATCGAATTTTTGTCTCCAGTCAGAGTCGACCGACTGAGGATCTTCTAAGTATTGCTCGTATAGTTCTTCCAGATAGCCTGCACTACTACCCGATAGGTAGGCGTTCTCAAACATCGCCTCTAACCCATTTTTCATGTACGTAACACCACTCTTGGTATTTATAAGTCGCTATGATAACTAAAAATCAGGGGTCTTAACACAGTATTAGCTCTTTAATTGTTAAAAGTACTGGGTAAAAAAGCCTGATTAACTCATTGTTTTTATGATCCAGTGACAAATCAAGATTTGCACTAAATCTGACAATCTCTTAAGGCGATAACCGTTATGTATCAAAAAGTAGCCTGTTTATCGCAAAAAAAGACGAAAAGAACAGAGATAAACTCCGATCTTTTCGTCTTGTAATCTTCTTAAGAATCAGTCGAACTAGACTCCGCTTTTCAGAAGCATTGAGCGTATGTGACCAATAGCTCGAGTCGGGTTCAAACCTTTCGGGCACACGTCAACACAGTTCATAATGCCACGACAACGGAATACGCTGTATGCATCATCCAGATCCGCCAGGCGTTCTTCAGTTTGTGTGTCACGGCTATCAATTAAGAAGCGATAGGCTTGCAACAAACCAGCCGGCCCAACAAACTTGTCCGGATTCCACCAGAATGATGGGCAGGAAGTCGAACAACAGGCACACAGGATACACTCATAAAGACCATCTAACTTGGCACGATCTTCAGGTGATTGCAGGCGCTCTTTTGCTGGTGGCTCATCATTAGCAATCAAGAAAGGTTTAATTTTCTCGTACTGCTTGTAGAACTGAGCCATATCAACCACCAGGTCACGAACAACTGGCAGGCCCGGTAATGGACGAACAACAATCGGCGTTTTCAGGCTTGATAATGAAGTAATACAAGCCAGGCCATTTTTACCATTGATATTCATGCCATCTGAGCCACAAACACCTTCACGACAAGAACGACGGAAAGACAAAGTAGGATCCTGATCTTTTAATGCAACCAATGCATCCAACAACATCATGTCTGAACCTTCAGGAACATCTAAATCATATTCCTGCATATAAGGTTTTTTATCCGTTTCTGGGTTGTAGCGATAAATACTAAATTTCATTTGCTTCACTCCGTATTCTGTTGCTACAGATTAATATGTACGGGCTTTCGGAGGGAAAGCTTCGATTTTGGTTGGGCTCATATTCACATCACGCTTACCCATTTCTTCAGTTGCTGGGTAATAGACAGAGTGAACTAACCAGTTTTCATCATCACGATCTGGGAAGTCTTCACGACTATGAGCACCACGACTTTCAGTACGGAACTCAGCAGCCTTAGCGGTTGCATAAGCAACTTCCATCAAGTTCTCAAGCTCCAAACACTCAACACGCTCTGTGTTGAAAGCCTGTGACTTATCTTTGAGGCGAGCATTTTTCATGCGCTCACGAAGCTGCTTAACTTTGTCCAGACCTTCTTTCATCAAGTCGCCAGTTCGGAATACACCGAAATGGTTTTGCATGGTGTTCTGTAGCTCGCGACGAAGCTCAACCGGATCTTCACCTTCGTTAGAATCGTTCCAACGGGTGTAACGGTTAAGGGAACGCTCTGCATCAGAATCATTAAAGTCAGAAAACTGTAGTCCTTCACGCAATGATTCTTCAAGGTGTAAACCAGCAGCACGACCAAATACCACCAAGTCAAGTAACGAGTTACCGCCCAGACGGTTAGCACCGTGTACCGATACACATGCCACTTCACCGACTGCGTAGAAACCTTTAACGATTTTTTCGTCGCCGGCCGGAGTGCGGTCAATAACCTGGCCATATTTATTGGTCGGAATACCGCCCATCATATAGTGACAGGTTGGAACCACAGGAATTGGATCTTTTGCCGGATCAACATGAGCAAAGATTTTAGCCAGCTCACTGATACCTGGTAAGCGAGAGTTAAGAACGTCTTCGCCCAGATGGTCAAGCTTCAGGAATACATGGTCGCCATTAGCACCAGCACCACGTCCAGCTAAAATTTCTTTCATCATCGAACGAGCAACAACGTCACGCGATGCCAAATCTTTAGCGTTAGGAGCATAACGCTCCATGAAGCGCTCGCCGTCTTTATTGATGAGGTAACCACCTTCACCACGGCAACCTTCAGTTACCAGCACACCTGCGCCAGCAATACCGGTTGGGTGGAACTGCCACATTTCAATATCTTGCACCGGCAAGCCAGCACGCAGTGCCATACCAACACCATCACCAGTGTTGATCAATGCATTGGTGGTTGATGCGTAGATACGACCAGAACCACCGGTGGCGAAGACTGTCGCACGCGATTTAAATAAGGCGATTTCACCAGTTTCGATGCACATTGCTGTAACACCGCACACATCACCTTCTTCATTACGCACCAAGTCCATCGCATACCACTCGTTAAAGAACTGAGTGTTAGCTTTTAAGTTGGCTTGATATAAGGTATGTAGCAAGGCGTGACCAGTACGGTCAGCAGCAGCAGCGGTACGAGCGGCCTGCTCGCCACCAAATTCTTTGGATTGGCCACCAAAAGGACGCTGGTAAATTTTACCGTTGTCCAAACGCGAGAAAGGTAAGCCCATGTGCTCAAGTTCGTAAACAGCCGCCGGGCCATTTTCACACATATACTCGATAGCGTCCTGGTCACCAATATAGTCCGAACCTTTTACGGTATCGAACATGTGCCAGCGCCAGTCGTCAGGGTGCGAGTTGCCTAATGCAACGGTAATACCACCTTGAGCAGAAACTGTGTGTGAACGAGTTGGGAATACTTTTGAAATCAATGCGACTTTCTGGCCACTTTGCGCCAGTTGCAGCGATGCACGCATACCAGCGCCACCGCCACCAACTATTACCGCATCAAAGGTATAGGTTGGAATCGAGGAGATTGGGTTAGACATGCTTTATAGGCTCCACAAAATCTGAATGCCCCACACTAACAGCGCAAGACAGATGAGAATTACTAATACTTGGAAGATGAAACGAATCGCCAATTTAGGCATATAGTCTGTAGACACGATCCACAAACCGATCCAAGCATGTCCGATGACTGACAAAAGTGCCAGTAGAGAGAATACTTTCATAAAGGTTGATGCAAACAACTCTTGCCATACCGGGAAAGTCAGCTCAGGAGTTGTGCACAAGAAATAACCCAGGTAAATCACATAGGCCAGCATAACGAGTGCTGACACACGCTGGATAATCCAGTCATGTAAGCCTGAGCGACCTAGACTTGTAGAAGCTGTTACTACGCCCATACCCATACTCCTAATGCTACTGCTGCGATAGCAGATAGAATGATAACCAACCAGGCGCCACGACGGCCGCCTTCTAAGGACTCACCGATGTCCATATCCATTAACAGGTGACGGACACCTGCAATAACGTGATATGCAACAGCGGTTGTAATGGCCCATAGGATGAATTGCCATAAAAATGACTCTGCAAACATGGTTTGCAATTCACTAAAGCCGGCTGGAGTTAAGGATTTTTGCAGCATCCATAAAAGGATAGGTACAGCGAAGAATAATATAACGCCTGTAATACGGTGCAAGATTGAGGAAATTGCAGGTACAGGGAATCTTATCGTAGCAAGATTCAGGTTTGTTGGTCTCTTTTGATTCACGACGTATCTTATCTATTTTTGCCCAGGTCGCCAGGGCGTGAGAGTCTCTGTGTCCCGTCTTGCTTCATTGCGTGAAATGCGACCGAAAAGTACGCTGCAGACAGGAACCCCGTAGTGATACAAAGTTTCGGAGGCAAATTATATAAGTGCTTGTCGGTGATTACAATTAATTAACCCAATAGATTTTCTATATATGCCAAAATCTTATTGATCATCATCAAGAGTCACAAAAATATCTCATGTAAAATGTGACAAAATTTTGTAGAATGCACCACCTGATTGAGATTAGACTCGATTATTTGAGTAAAAAGTAAGCAATTTATAGTCCAAAGGAGACTTTATGTCGCAACAAACAGCTAAACTTAGCTTACCCAATGGCGAAGAATTGGATTTGACCGTACTTTCCCCTACTTTGGGTAAAGACGTTATCGACGTACGAGCGTTAGGCAAAGCTGGCTACTTCACATATGACCCTGGTTATGTATCAACCGGCGCCTGTGAATCTAAAATTACCTTTATTGATGGTGAAAAAGGTCAGTTACTTTACCGTGGCTACCCTATTGAGCAGCTTGCCGAACAGTCGAATTTTGAAGAAGTTGCTTACCTGCTATTAAACGGCGAATTACCAAGCAAAGAAGAATACGAAAATTTCGTCGCGAAAATTAATAATCACACCATGGTTCATCAACAGATGATGAACTTCTTCAACGGTTTCCGTCGTGATGCCCATCCTATGGCGATCATGGTATCGGTAGTAGGTGCTCTATCTGCTTTCTACCACGATTCACTGGATATCAATAACCCGCAACACCGCGATATCAGCGCGTTGCGTCTAATTGCAAAAGTGCCCACTATTGCGGCTATGTGTTACCGCTACAGCGTAGGCCATCCTTTTGTGTATCCTGATAACGATATGAGCTTGGCTGAGAACTTCCTAAATATGATGTTCAGCATGCCTACTAATGACTGGAAACCTGACCCAGTATTGGTTAAAGCGATGGATCGAATCTTTATCCTGCACGCTGACCATGAGCAGAATGCTTCAACTTCAACCGTGCGTTTAGCCGGTTCTTCTGGCGCTAACCCATTCGCTGCCATTGCTTCAGGCATTGCCTGTTTGTGGGGGCCTGCACACGGTGGTGCTAACGAAGCCTGCTTGAACATGCTGCGTGAAATTGGCGATGTCAGCCGTATCCCTGAATTTATTGAACGCGCGAAAGACAAAAATGACCCATTCCGTTTGATGGGCTTTGGTCACCGCGTTTATAAAAACTTTGACCCTCGCGCTAAAGTTATGCGTGAAAGTGCGCACGAAGTTTTAGATTTATTGGGCAAGCATGATGATCCAATCTTCAAAATTGCACTTGAGCTTGAAAAGATCGCGCTTGAAGATTCTTACTTCATTGAGAAGAAACTATATCCAAACGTAGACTTCTACTCGGGCGTTATTCTAGATGCTATGGGAATCCCGACTAATATGTTCACGGTGATTTTCGCCTTGGCACGTACTGTCGGCTGGGTATCTCAGTGGCACGAAATGATTGGTGAAGATGATCGTCGTATTGGCCGTCCTCGTCAGTTATACACGGGCGCAACTGAGCGTGATTATACTGATCTTAATAAGCGCTAATCGCCCTACTTTGAAAAATTATTGCTGACAATATTTTTTTCAAAGGTCTATAATTTAAAGGAGCACTTGAGGTGCTCCTTTTTATTTATCCGAATATTTTCTAAGTACTATATTCAACGTGCTAAAAATAACGATAAACAATTTCTAAACAGTCGATAAAATATAAGTGGTGGACCATGCAAAAGAACACTAAACCTTGTTACTATCCTGAATATCTTCAGCTTAATAAGCTGTTAGATGCTCAGCATCCTGAAAGCACCAAGTATGGTACCGAGGCACATGATGAAACTTTATTTATTATTGTGCATCAGGCATATGAATTGTGGTTCAAACAAGTTCTGCATGAAATCCACTCTATCCTACCCGTACTCTCGCAAAGTCATGTGGACGAAAGCAACATCAGCACAGTCAACTTACGTCTAGAGCGTATCCACCGCATTCAGGATGTTCTAGTCGATCAAATCGACATCCTGGAAACGATGACACCATTGGACTTTCTGGATTTCAGAGACTACTTAATTCCAGCATCAGGTTTTCAGAGCATTCAATTTAAAGAGATTGAGATTCTGCTGGGTTTGAAATCAGAATACCGCATTAATTTCGATAAGAAGTCTTTCTACAGCCGCCTTAACGAAAAAGATCGCAACTACCTGATGGATCTGGAAGAAAAGCCCTCACTATTTGATGCGGTAGAAAAGTGGCTGGAACGTATGCCATTTCTTGAGTTTGGTGACTTTAAATTCTGGAATATTTTCAAAGATGCCGTCGAAACCATGCTCGCTCACGACGAAAAAGTGCTTAAAGAAGCTGATTATCTCAGCGATGCAGAAAAGACCTTCCAGCTGAATGATCTGGAAAATACCCACGCCACTTTTGATGCGTTATTCGATAAAGAAAAATACGATGAACTGAAAACCCAGGGCCGTTTCCGCATGAGTCAGGAAGCAACGCTCAGCGCGTTGTTTATCAATTTATACCGTGAACAGCCAATGTTGAATGGACCCTTCAGATTATTGCAGAGCCTTGTGGAAATTGATGAGAAGTTTACAACCTGGCGCTACCGCCACACCACTATGGTGTTGCGGATGATTGGCTCCAAAATTGGTACTGGTGGCTCGGCTGGCCATGACTATTTAAAGCAAACCACCCAAAACAACCGCTTCTTCCGTGACTTATTTAACCTGACCACATTCCTGATTCCACGCTCGGCACTGCCTAAACTACCGGACGAAGTGATTAAGGCGATGAATTTTTAAGGTTAAAAGATGAAAAAACTAATTGGATTAATTGGTATCGTGCTGACTATAGCTTCTAGCTCTGTGCAGTCTATAGAAAGTAGCGATATTCATTTCCCAGATCATTATAAGTTTCGTCTAATTATTGCCCCTAGCTTTGAAACTGTGACTGTTTACCAACTCAATGATGAGTTTCGTGATGACTATTATTTACTGAGATACCAATATCCTAATATTCAAGAGCTATACAAGGAAGTCCCTAAGGAGATATATGGGGGCAAACATCCCGTTTCCGATGTTGACTACAGGTGTTTATTAAATAAAGTGGATGAAATACTCAATGAGATTGAGCTAAGCGCTAACAATGAAATTCGTCCTGACGGCTACGGTTGGGTATTTGAGTCTAGCTTAAAGTTTGGGGTGAAGTTGTCCATAAGTAGTGCCCACATTAAAGCCGAAGAAAGAGGGTTAACCCACTTAATCGAATTAGAAGAAATGCTGAATCAAACGTTTTCGACTGGCTCCCTCAACTGCAGCATAGAGCCCGCAGTTGAAGCGTAGAGCTTTTACTTCACAAATAACTGGCTTAGGTCATTAAACGCCTTAAATTCCAGTGCATTGCCAGAGGGGTCATAAAAGAACATGGTCGCTTGCTCGCCAGGCTGGCCTTTAAAGCGAATATAAGGCTCGATGGCAAACTGGGTGCCCTGTTCTTTTAATCGTTCGGCTAAATCTTGCCAGGTCGCCATATCCAACACAACACCAAAATGTGGTACCGGAACGGCATGACCATCGACCTGATTATTCACTTTGTCATGATCAACACTCATGGTTTCATCAAGGTGCACCACTAGCTGATGCCCGTAGCAGTCATAGTCAATCCAATGATCACTGGAGCGACCTTCGGCGAAGCCTAAGACCTGACCATAAAATTGTCTGGCCAGCTCTAAATCATGCACTGGGATGGCTAAGTGGAAAGGACGAATACTCATTCTGGGCCTGCTATTAAAATTGTGTTTGCTTGATGAAGGTATTCAAAAGCAGGGTTAGGCCATCCGCATCCTGCTGATCAAACCGATTAGTGTTTGGGCTATCAATATCCAGCACCCCTTTTAAAACGCCATCAACCACAACTGGAATCACTACTTCGCTTTGCGAGGCGGCATCACAGGCAATATGACCCTCAAATTGATGCACGTCTTCTACCAACTGAGTTTCCAGAGTAGCCGCCGCCGCGCCACAGACACCACGACCAAAAGGAATATGTACACAGGCCACTTTGCCCTGATATGGCCCAAGGATCAGGCTGTCGGCTTTCTCAGGATTGACCAGATAAAAGCCTGACCAGTTCAAATCAGGCAGCATCTGAAAAATAAAAGCTGACATTTGTGCCATATTGGTAATCCAGTTACTATCTTCTGCCAATAAAGCGTCAAGCTGAAGCGCTAACTGGCGATAGTATTCTGGTTTATCATTCTGATACTCTTGGATTTGTGATTCGTCTAGTTGAAACATGGTATTTTCAGCAAATTTACAATAGCGGCAAGATAGCTGACAGCCCCAATAATTACAAGCCTTAGATGGTAACTGAATATGACCCTATCTGGTGCTGATGGATTAAGATTATCACTAGCCAATGAGAGCTTCTCACGGTAACATACTGCGTTTGTTTTTTCGTGAGTTTTGCAGGAGAGAGCGTGTCCATGTCAAGCAAAGGCCAAAGAAGTCCTACTGCTTCGCCATGCATTGGCGTCTGTAGTACCGTTCTGGGCGATGAAGTGTGTCGTGGTTGTGGCCGCACCTTTGACGAAGTCCTTAACTGGCATACTTTTACTGATGACCAGAAAAAAGCAGTCAACCTTCGCCTGAAACTCGAAGGAAAACAAAAGTTTTAAATTGAAAATTAATATAAATTCTCACGTCTAATTTAGAAGGTAAATCGGAGCCTTAATATCATGTTAGTATCTATTGTCGACGCCCTAGCGGGCAAACCTGCCGCCGGTGAAGAAGTCACCGTACAAGGCTGGGTACGTACTCGTCGTGATTCAAAAGCCGGACTATCGTTTGTTAATATTCACGATGGTAGCTGCTTTAATCCCATTCAGGCAGTAGTCGATAATAATGTGGCTAACTATGAATCTGAAGTGGTTAAACTTACCGCCGGTTGCTCAGTACGTGTTACTGGCAAATTGGTTGAGTCTCAGGGTAAAGGTCAGTCCTTTGAAATTCAGGCCACTGAAGTTGAAGTATTAGGCTGGGTTGATGATCCTGACACCTACCCTATTCAGCCAAAGCCTCATTCGGTTGAATTCTTACGTGACAACGCACATTTGCGTCCACGCACCAACTTAATCGGTGCAGTTACTCGTGTTCGTAACTGCCTGGCGCAAGCGGTTCACCGCTTCATGCATGAGCAAGGTTTTTACTGGATCCACACGCCAATTATTACTGCATCGGATGCCGAAGGTGCCGGAGAAATGTTTCGCGTCAGCACGCTGGACATGACCAACCTACCAAAGAATGACAAAGGCGATATCGACTACAGTCAGGACTTTTTCGGCAAAGAATCTTTTCTAACGGTTTCAGGTCAACTTAACGTTGAAAGTTACTGTATGGCCATGTCTAAGGTTTATACTTTTGGCCCTACTTTCCGTGCTGAAAACTCCAACACCAGCCGTCACTTAGCTGAGTTCTGGATGGTCGAGCCTGAAATTGCTTTCGCCAATTTATCGGATAACGCCGATTTGGCCGAAGCCATGATGAAATACATCTTCAAAGCGGTTCTAGACGAATGTGCTGATGATATGGCCTTCTTCCAGCAGCGAGTCGACAAAGACTGCATCAACCGTCTTGAAAATGTCATTAACAACAACTTCGAGCGCATGAGCTACACCGAAGTAATCGAAGTTTTGAAAAAAGCAGACAAGAAGTTCGACTACCCTGTCGAATGGGGTATCGACCTGCAATCAGAGCATGAGCGCTACATAGCAGAAGAATATGTTGGTCGTCCAACCGTCGTCATGAACTATCCGAAAGACATTAAAGCCTTCTACATGCGCTTAAACGACGATGGCAAAACAGTCGCCGCAATGGATGTTTTAGCTCCGGGCATTGGTGAAATTATCGGTGGTGCGCAACGTGAAGAACGCTTGGACGTGCTCGATAAGCGAATTGAAGAAATGGGCTTACCAGCTGAAGATTACTGGTGGTATCGCGACTTGCGTCGTTATGGCACAGTGCCACACGCAGGTTTTGGTTTAGGCTTTGACCGCTGCGTATCTTATGTCACTGGCGTGCAAAACATTCGTGATGTGATCCCATTCCCACGTGTACCGAACAATGTAAAATTCTAATAACTCAAATTTTCACTCAAATGATTAAGGCCACAAACGTGGCCTTTTTTATTGCATTGAGCTAGTATGAAGTCAATACACAGTCAACGGAAATAGTGATGTCAAAAAAGAATTACACCAGCGAAATCACAGACTTTTTGCAAGAGCTAGATGAGACGATTAAGCCTGACTCTCCCTCTCGTCGAGCGGAAAAAGCCAAGTATGATGAGATTAATGAAAAGCGTGATAACCCAGACTACAAAGATAAAAAGTCTAAATTGTGGGAAGAGTTCTAGCCCTTCTCTTTTCCACTCTCTCACTTTCTCTATATCAGTTAAGCCCAGCTGACGAAGTCATCGACTTCAGGAATTGGCTTCGCCTTAAGCTCCATGTCAGGTGTACCTATATAGATAAAGCCAACAATCGTATCATTGTGATCTAAGCCTAGTAATGGCTTGAGATGCTCATTAAAGGCCAAAGGTCCTGTTCGCCAGTAAGCGCCATAGCCTAAGCTATCAAGGCCTAGCATTAAATTCTGTACACCCGCTCCCGTAGACAGCACTTCCTCAATATGCGGGACTTTTTCATGCCCACGAGCTTTAGCCACTGCAACAACCACCATAGGTGCACGATGGGGTAATGACTTAGTCTTTTCCTGCTTTTCAATCTCAGCGTTGGGGTCTTCAGACACACAAGCCAAACGGTACTTCTCTCCTAACTCATTCAAAGCATTTTCACCCTCGAACACAATATATTGCCAAGGCATCAAACGCTTGTGATCAGGGGCTCTTAAAGCTGCTTTAAAAACCTGAGTCATTTCTTCTCTTGTTGGAGCTGGTGCTTTTAAGCGGCCACAAGAAACTCGATTAATTAAAATGTCTAACATGATATTTTCTCAAAGTTTATACCTTAAATTGTTAGCGACTATAGCATAAATTGAATCACCCAGAATGGATAAAACTTTAAAGGATTATCTAGCATAAACAATTTAGGACTTCGCAGAAATGACCATATTAATGGCTCATGTCGACAATACCTTCTCTGTCATTAATACTGATTAATGTGTTGATTTTCTATCCATTGTTCCGTATTTTGAATCCTGAACACTAAAACAAAACACAGCAAATGGGGATATTATTATGAAAAACTTAGGTTCATTCATTGCTTTATTGGGGGTTGCTTCCATCGCGCTATTCTTCTTCGACTATGAGTTAAAACTACTCGGTTGGATTAACAACTGGGGTGAAAACATCGCATGGACTATCCGCGGTGGCCTAGTCGTAGTGGGCGCATTGTTATTCTTTATGGCACCTTCAGAGAAAGATTCAGAAGAAACCGCTTAAACCAGCTGTAACTCTTCTAAAGCCCGGCTATGTGTCGGGCTTTTTTGTGGCAGCCGTAGGGGAGTACTCAGCACTTCTGACTGACAAGGACGTCATATCGAGCTGTTCTTCGCCCTTCGGGCCAGCGTCGCCCTGCTCCGCTATAAAATACAGATACAAAAAAGCCCAGCTACGGGAGCTAAGCTTAATATAGTGTCATGGCTATCGGGGAGGCCGAAAATTGCTCCTGCATTTTCGGCACTTTCGCCTTCCTGGCGATCGTCGAACGAGTTCTCCTTCTCTTTCGATATGATATAAAAAAACCCAGCCACAAGGGCTGGGTTTTATTTATATGGCACTGACCCACAGGGATGTGGGGAATGCAGCAACAATGCCGGGAGCATTTGCTGCCCGTAGGGGAGGCCGAAAACTGCTCCTGCGTTTTCGGCACTTCAACCATCCCTGGTTGTCGTCGAAGTGTTTAAGGGCTCCGCTATAAAATACAGATACAAAAAAGCCCAGCATATAGCTGGGCTTTTTCTGTATATGGCATCCCGTAGGGGAGTCGAACCCCTGTTACCGCCGTGAAAGGGCGGTGTCCTAGGCCTCTAGACGAACGGGACACAATGTTTGAAACTGTTCTCTCAAACGCGGGCGCAATAATAATGCCCCTACCCCCGTTTGTCAAAATTTTTATGGCTCTTTTTATGTTTTTTACTGTTTTAAATCGAAAGTGGCGATAAATCAGTCAGATAGGTCAAGAATGATACAGCTGGAGTAAAGTCATATTAATTAGAAGAGACAGGCCAATGTCCTCTGATTCAGTGTGAATAGCAAGGGAAAAGCCAATACAGTAGCCCCGTCGTATACCAATAATATTATTCAGAGTCATGTCATACTGACGGAAGTCAGTATCTGATCTTTGGCCTTTCAGAAACTCTCTAGGCAACACCGTGGAAAAAGCTCAGAGACAAAGTTGCCTAGATCAATATTGTGCCATGGCTATCGGGGAGGCCGAAAATTGCTCCTGCATTTTCGGCACTTCAACCATCTGACCTCCATGGATGGAGGAAATGCAGGGATTTGTCGGGAACAAATCCTGCCCTGGTTGTCCTCGAACTGGTTCTCCTACACTTTCGTAATGACATAAAAAAAGCCCGACCTGAAGGTCGGGCTTTCTTAATGTGGCATCCCGTAGGGGAGTCGAACCCCTGTTACCGCCGTGAAAGGGCGGTGTCCTAGGCCTCTAGACGAACGGGACACAATTCTTACTATTCTTTCACTTGTAACTATATATTTTGTTCTTAGTGCGCGGCGGATGATAAGGACGTTTGCTGTAGCAAACGACGAGTCATCCAACAAAGCAATAAAACAAAATTGGTGGAGCTAAGCGGGATCGAACCGCTGACCTCTACACTGCCAGTGTAGCGCTCTCCCAGCTGAGCTATAGCCCCAAAACAATGGCGCGCATTTTAGCACGGAGCTTACTACTGTCAACTGTATTTTGATGCAAATTATCGACTTAGCTCGAAAAGCTCAGTATAGTTTTGTCCATCTAACACTAACAAAAGTTTAAGTCTGTTATGAAACATTTATTCTTGGTATTTGGCTTACTGGCTTTAAACGCTGGTGAAGCTATGGCATCAAAGCCTTTTACAGCTGAAGATATGGTGACCATGAAGCGAGTTGCCTCTCCTGCTCTCTCACCTGACGACAAGACAGTCGCTTATATGCTACGAACCACTGATCTCGAAGCTGATAAAGGTACTTTTGATATTTACTTAAGCAGCTCGATTGATGAAAAGAGTAAACCTAAACAGATTACGACCGACCCTGCTGCTGATACTAGCCCAAAATGGTCGACTGATGGCAGCTACCTTTATTTCTTATCAAGTCGTAGTGGCAGCAACCAGCTATGGCGATACGCGGTTGAGTCAGAGTCTATTGAGCAAGTTTCTGATGTGCCGGTCAGTATCGGTACCTACAAGCTTTCTCCAAAAGGTGATCGCGTAGTATTCAGTGCTTCAGTTTATCCTGAATGTGACTTTTTAAAGTGCAGCAAAGAAAAATCTGAAGCCGCGAGCAACAGCAAGCAGGAGGGCAAACTGTATGACAAGATCTTTGTCCGTCACTGGGATAACTGGTTAGATGGTACACAAAGTCGTTTGTTTAGTGCCAAGCTTTCTAAGTCGCCTTTTACAGATGCAACTGCCCTTTCCCATAGCTTAAACGGTAATGTTCCCTCCAGCCCATTTGGTGGCGACGAAGAGTACACTATTAGTCCAGATGGCAAGACAGTCATTTTTACTTTACGTATCGCCGATAACGGTGAGCCAACTTCGACTAACTTTGATTTGTACGAAGTTTCCATTGCTGGTGGCAAAGTTAACAACCTGACCAAGGAAAACCTAGCCTGGGATACCCAACCTGTATTTAGTCCCGACGGCAAAAAACTGGCCTGGCTGGCTATGGATCGTCCGGGCTTTGAAGCAGATCGACGTCAATTACATATCCGTGACTTAAAAACTGGCAAGACCGAAAACGTTACCAAAAACTGGGATCGCTCTTTCTACGGCTTCCAGTTCAGCAAAGACGGCAAACAGGTATTCCTGTACGGCAATCACATTGGTAAAAATGTTATCTGGTCCTACGATTTAGCAACCAGACAAAAGCAGCAGCTTACTGATACTGGCTATGTGTCCGCACTTGATGTGGGTTCCGATAAAGTCATTTATCAATATGATGATCTAAAAAAACCTGCTGATTTATTCGTTATGGATCTTAATGGCGCTAACAAACGTCAACTTACTCATGTTAATCAAGATGTCATGTCCGAGCTTGAGCTTGGCGACTATGAACAGTTCAGTTTCAAAGGCTGGAATGATGAAACCGTTTATGGCTATATCGTTAAGCCTGTCGATTTTGAAGAGGACAAAACCTACCCACTCGCTTTCTTGATTCATGGCGGCCCCCAAGGCAGCTTTGGTGATCACTTTCATTATCGCTGGAATCCTCAGACTTATGCTGGTCAGGGATTTGTTGCAGTCATGATCGACTTCCATGGCTCTACAGGCTATGGCCAGGACTTCACAGATGCAATTACAGGTGACTGGGGTGGCAAACCACTGGAAGATTTACAGAAAGGTTTAGCCTACGTTGAAGAGAATTATGAGTTTGTTGATACCGATAATGCCTGTGCCTTAGGTGCTTCCTATGGCGGCTATATGATCAACTGGATCGCGGGTAATTGGCCAGATCAGTTCAAGTGTCTGGTCAATCACGACGGTATTTTCGACAACCGCATGATGTACTACTCAACAGAAGAACTTTGGTTTGTAGAATGGGAAAATGGTGGTACCTATTTCGACAAGCCGGAAAACTTTGAGAAACATAATCCAGTTCATTTTGTTAAAAACTGGAAAACACCTATGCTAGTGGTCCAAGGTAGCAAAGACTACCGAGTTCCAGAAACACAGTCATTGGCCACTTTCACTGCGCTTCAGCGTCAGGATATACCAAGCCAATTATTAATTTTTGAGAATGAAAATCACTGGGTATTAAAGCCTAATAACAGTATTCAGTGGCATCAAGTGGTCAATAATTGGTTACATCAGTGGCTAAAAGCCAAGTAATTCAAACTATCTAACTAAACCCTTCATAGTTAATTACTATCTAAAAACAACAAAAAGGTGCCTTTGGGCACCTTTTTTTCACACTTCAGCCTTTAAAATACAGGATTGAAACATTTGTTAACCTTTTGTCATTACTGAACATTAGGTTATAAAAATGGTCGAGAGTTATAATAGCTTCGAGTTGGAGTAATCCTAAAATTTGTTAAGCGGGAAAAAATAATGACCAAAAGAATCGTAATTGGTGCTTCAATAGTTATTGCAACTATTGTAATTATTGTCGGCCTTATCCAGATGAAGCCTGAACCACCAAAAAAGAAACCTTTTGTCCAAGCCATCGTCGTTGAAACTAAAACTGTCGAAGGTGAAGACATTCAATTCATTGTTGACAGCCAAGGGCCAGTCCTGCCAGTTGAAAACTCAACTATGGTTGCCGAGGTTAGCGGTCGTATTATCAATGTCTCTGATAACTTTCGGGTAGGTGCCTTTGTCGAAAAAGGTGAAACCCTGTTTGCCATTGATCCGGCTAACTATATTGCGAATGTGCGTAGTGCAGAAGCCGCCCTTGCACAAGCCCAGGCAAGTTATCAGGATGCTAAAGCCAGAACCGAGCAAGCTCGTAAAGACTGGAAGAAGATTGGTAAAGGCGAACCTTCTGATCTGGCTTTACGACTCCCACAGCTCAAACAAGCTGAAGCTTCGGTTCAATCTGCAGAAGCAGATCTGATGCGTGCCCGTCGCGATTTAGAGAGAACCAAAGTTAAAGCCAGTTTTAACGCTTTGATTCAAAGTAAAATGGTTGGCTTAGGTCAGTTCGTTAATGTCGGCAGTCAGGTAGCCACTCTGTACGGCACTGAGTACGCCGAAGTTCGCTTACCGGTTCCTGATCAAGAATTAGCTTTCCTTCGCCTACCGGATATGGAAAATCCGCAAAAACAACCTGATGTGCGCCTACTGGGCAGCTATGCAGGAGAGGAGCAAAATTGGTTTGGTAAAATTGTTCGTACCGAAGGTGTTGTTGAGCAAACCAACCGTTTAACCTACCTGGTCGCTCAAATCCAAGACCCTTATAATTTAAATGCACAAAATAGTGATGACAAACCGCTGAGATTCGGAACATTTGTCCGAGCAGAAATTGCAGGTAAGCAGCGCGAAGGGCTGATAGCTCTTCCACGTCAAGCTCTTTACTTTGGCAATACGGTTTTGATCCTGGAAAATGAAAGTGAAATTCGCTTACAGGAAGTGACCTTAGCTCGAACTGAGGCCAACACTATTTATATTGATAGTGGCCTAAAGTCAGGTGACGAGGTCATCACTACTCCTGTTCATAATCCCGTTAACGGTATGAAAGTCCAAAAAGTTGGCAGCCAGTCAAAGTCCAGCACTGCAAATACCAATGACACCGCTTTAAGTTCAAGCGCTGACACAGCTAAGCAATAAGGAATTCGCAGATGGTCAAACAATACGATACACATACCGGAATCATTTCCTGGTTTGCCCGTAATTCAGTTGCGGCAAACCTTTTAATGATCTTCATTTTTGTTGCTGGGGTCATAGGTTTAATGAACCTTCGCCAACAAGTTTTCCCGGATATCGTTATCAACTCGGTAAGTATACAAGTGCCCTACCCAGGCGCAGCGCCGCAGGAAGTTGAAGAAGGCATTGTCATCCTCATTGAAGAAAATATTAAAGAAATTGAGGGGATAAAAAAAGTTACTTCAACCGCGTCTGAAGGGATGGGAAGTATCACTGTAGAAATTCAGGACAACTATGACGTTTCTGCCGTGATGGATGAAATCAAAGTTAAGGTTGATGCTATTCCTAACTTCCCAGCACTAGCTGAACGCCCTGTGATCTACGAAAATCGCAACCAACGCGATGTCATGCGCATCAATGTATTTGGTGATGCTAATGAGCAGACCCTTAAAGAGTATGCCAAGGATATTAAAAATGAACTCCTGACACTTTCGAACGTTGGACTAGTTGAGGTACAAGGCGCAAGACCATACGAAGTAGGTATTCAGGTTAGCGATTATCAATTACGCAAATATGGATTAACCCTACAGGATGTTGCCAATGCTGTCCGTAGCCACTCTCTGGACTTGCCTAGCGGCACCATCAAAACTCTAGGTGGTGATATCTTAGTTAGAACCAAGAACCAGGCCTACGATGCATACGACTTTGCAAAAATACCGGTCATAACACGTCCAGATGGCACCACTTTATTATTGGCAGATATTGCAGCGATTGATGATGGCTTTGCTGAGTGGAATTTTCTGTCACGCTTTGACGGCCAACCAACGGTCAGCTTGAGAGTTCGCTCGTCCCTTGAGTCTGATGATCTACTGATAGCTGAGCAAATTTACGAGTATCTGGATAAGAAAACTCCCACACTTCCGGCAGGAATAGGCATTGAAGCATGGGGAGATGGTACTTATTACCTGAAAGGTCGTCTTGAGATGATGCAGCAAAACATGATCACAGGTGTGATCCTAGTTTTCATCGTTTTAGCTCTTTTCTTGCGCTTTAAACTGGCTTTCTGGGTTATGGTTGGTATCCCCTTGTGTTTCCTAGGTGCATTCGCCCTGATGTACATGTATCCTGGCTTTGCCATGACCATCAACATGATCACCCTCTTCGGATTTATTCTGGTGCTGGGGATCGTGGTCGATGATGCGATTATTATTGCGGAGAGCGCCTGGGCTTCGATAGAGGAAAAGGGACACAGCATTGATAGTGTCGTGGAAGGCTCTAAAAGAGTCGCGCTTCCAGCAACCTTCGGTGTATTGACGACTATTGCTGCTTTTTATCCGATGTTAGCAATCAGCGGGCCATGGAGCAATGCGATGGCATCCATGGGGCTAGTAGTCATGTTCTGCTTAATGTTCTCGTTGGTTGAGTCAAAACTCATTCTGCCAGCTCACCTGGCTCACATGAAGCTGAATAAAGTAGAAGATACTAAAAACCTCAAAGTAAGAGCCGTCAAAGGATTCTTCCGCGCAATACGTTTAAAAGTTAAAGATCTATTATCGCGCTTTATCAATAATGTTTACAGGCCAAAACTTGAGCTATTTTTAAAGTACAGAGGCCTGACTATTCTAACCTTTCTCTGCTTGTTATTTATCACAACCATCGGCTTTATTGGCAGCGGTTGGGTAAAAGCGCGTTTGTTCCCAAGTATTCCAAATGATGGTGTGTTTGTCGAAATCAAAATGGCTGAAGGTGCTACTGCCGAGCAAGCCATGAGCAACGTTCAGGTTGTCTGGGACAAACTCAACGAGCTACATAAAGAAGTCAAAGCTGAGCATGGCACTGGTGTTTTTCAACACGCCTTTATGTGGACTCGCGAAAACACAGGCGGTTATATGTGGACCGAGTTGGTGAAAAGTGAAAACTTACCAATCCATCAGTTTGAATTGATTGACCGCTGGCGAAACAAGGTCGGAACATTACCCGCAATCGAAGAAATAAGCTTTGGCGGCGGCGGCGGTGGCCCAGGCGGAGATCAAGTAGGATATCGTCTAGTAGGTTCAGATATTGAAGAATTACAGATCGTCACAGAGAAAATCCGAGCCAAACTGGCTGAGTATGATGGTGTTTATGACATCAGTGATAACTTGTCCGGTGGTAAAGAAGAAGTCGTTGTTGAAGTTAAGCCTCACGGCTATAACCTGGGGTTAAGCACGCAAATTCTTTCTCAGCAGGTTCGTAACGCATTCTATGGCTCAGAGGCTCAGCGCTTCTTACGCGATAACGAAGAAGTAAAAGTCTTTGTTCGATATCCGCTAGAAGACAGACGCTCAATCGGCAATCTGGAACAAATGCCAATCAGAACACCCTCTGGGGAATATGTGACTTTCACCGATGTAGCTGATTATAAGGTACAAGAAGGTTACGCAAGAATTTCAAGGATTGATGGTGTTCGCGCAAATCGCATTAGCGCGGATGTTAGTCCTCAGGCACCGATCACCTCTGGAGAGATTCAAGAGGATATGAATACTAACGTTGTTCCAAACATATTGGCGCAACACCCTACGGTAAAACTGGAGAAAGGTGGGCCAAGCGAAGATGCCGAAAAGTTAAAAAGAGAACTTCTTCAAGGGGCTATTATCGCTCTTATATTAATTTACGGTTTAATGGCGATCCCCTTGAAATCCTATATCAAACCTGTCGTTGTTATGTCAGCGATTCCATTCGGTATTATTGGAGCAATGGTAGGTCATTTACTTTTAGGACTTGATTTATCCATGTTCTCCTTCTTCGGTATCATTGCTTTATCGGGGGTTGTAGTGAATGATAGCTTGTTGATGGTCGACTTTATTGGCCGGGCGCGAGCAGAAGGTATGTCACGTATTGAGGCTGCTGTTAATGCCGGTACTCGTCGTTTCCGAGCCATTATCTTGACCTCATTGACGACCTTCTTCGGCTTGTTACCAATCACAACTGAAACCAGTTTGCAGGCACAATTAGTGATCCCGATGGCGGTCTCACTGGCATTTGGTATCGTCTTTGCAACAGTGATTACGCTAATCTGGGTACCCTGCTTATACGTCGCATTAGGTAGCGTCAAAGATTGGTTCCTTGGTCGCGATGCCAAAAGTATTGCTAAAGATCAAGAAGCATACGAGAACAACTAACTACAAAGCGGTGTTTAATTAAAGGGGCTTTACGCCCCTTTTTTTATATCAATCGTTTTATAAAAACTTAATACTGATCAATAGCAGCCCTGCCCTTTTTTCTCTACAATGGTGTTGTTTTTCCAGTGCTTGCCTTTACACTGGTAATTATCAAACATATCTATCAAAAACTGAGCAAAAACCATATGTTTAAACGCACCAAAATTGTTGCCACCCTGGGTCCCGCCACTGAATCAGACGATACCATTCGATCATTAATTAAAGCTGGCGCCAATGTTTTTCGGCTGAACTTCTCTCATGGTGAAGCTAAAGATCATATTCATCGAGCTGAACAGATTCGCAGAATCTCGCGCGACATGAACCGCTATATTGCTATTCTCGGTGACTTACAAGGCCCAAAGATCCGCATCGCTCGCTTTAAAAATGGCAAAATAAACCTGGAAGTTGGAGCGACTTTTATCCTTGATTCCGAACTGGAAAAAGAAGCCGGTGACGAAGAACGGGTTGGCATTGATTACAAACAACTACCTGCTGATTTAAAAGAAGGCAATCACTTGATGTTGGATGATGGTCGTATTCAGTTAGAGGTTAAGCGTTTAACTTCAACTGAAATCATTACCGAAGTCATTATTGGTGGCGTATTAAGTAATAATAAAGGGATTAACCTGTTAGGCGGTGGTCTTTCAGCCCCGGCTCTTACCGACAAAGATCGCTCAGACATCAAAATTGCCGCCGCCATGCATGTAGATTATCTGGCGGTTTCTTTTCCAAGAAGTGCTGACGATATGCATGAAGCACGTAAGCTGCTGCAAAAGGCAGGCGGTAACAGCAATTTGGTGGCAAAAATCGAACGTGCCGAAACTGTAAACGATGACAAAATACTTGATGCCATTATCATGGCATCCGATGCGGTCATGGTGGCACGTGGTGATTTAGGTGTCGAAATTGGCGATGCTCAATTAATTGGTGTTCAAAAACATATCATTTCCAGATCTCGAGCTCTTAATCGTGTGGTCATTACTGCCACACAAATGATGGAAAGCATGATCCACAACCCTATTCCGACGCGAGCCGAAGTCTTCGATGTGGCTAATGCAGTATTAGATGGTACCGATGCAGTAATGCTAAGCGCTGAAACCGCAACAGGCGACAACCCTGCGCGCACCGTTCAAGCAATGGCTAACGTCTGTCTTGGTGCCGAAAAACAATCCATGATTCGAATGTCTCGTCACCGTAATGAGATGTCTTTTGAACTGATTGATGAAGCAATTGCCATGGCAACTATGTACACCGCCAATCACCTCAAAGGAGTTAAAGCCATTGTCGCATTAACGGAGTCAGGATCAACGGCATTATGGTTGTCGCGTATTCGCTCGGGTATGCCGATTTTTGCATTGAGTCGCAATGAGCAGACTCTTCGCAAGGTAGCGCTTTATCGTGGTGTAGAAGCGATTGAGTTTGATCCAACAGTATTAGCAAAGCATGATGTTAATCGGCTAGCCGTTGAAGAATTAAGACTGAGAAACTTCGTTGAAGATGGAGACCTGGTAATTATTACTAAAGGGGATTCTATGGGAGTTCTGGGTGGCACTAATGCCATGAAAATTGTTCGTGTTGGCCAGGTTTATTAATGACAAAATAACAGTCTTAACCACCACTGTTATAAACAAATACAATCACGCCAAGGAAGGCGAGTACCACACCCGCTAAACGACGACGGTTCACTTCTTCTTTCAGGAATAACCAGGCAAATAGCACAATAAACATAATCGACGTTTCATTCAGCACCGAAGCTATAATGGCATCAGTATATTTATAGCCGCCCAGCCAAAGCATCATCGAGATATAGGTTCCAAGCACACTGGCGATGATCAAGATGCGCCAGTCCCTGGGTTGCTTTAGCTCTCGGATTACACGTAAAAATTTACCCCCAATGAGCAACAGGACAATTGAGCCCATTATTCCACCAATAAGGCGTAAACTGATGATCCAGAAGAAGCCATCACCTTCCAGAATCCTTTTAACCATCACCACACCAACGGCATTCAGGAAAACAGCTCCGGCTGCTAACGCAAGCCCTTGCCATAAAACTGGTGTATCAACGTTCTTTCGGTTGCGTTGCCAGGTTACCAGAACAATTCCAATTAACACCATCAAGAAACCAATAAACTGGCTCCAGTGAAGCGTCTCATTTAGGAATAGAACCGACAGTACTATAACGAACGGGCTATATAGACTGGAAACAATAGCGGTATTGCCCGCCCCAACTTTCCGCAAAGCCAGAAAATACCAGGTATCGGACAGCGCAATCCCAATAAAGCCACTAATAGCTACGATTGTCCAATTAATAGCATCCAACCGTGGCAATTGAAATCCTTCCATCAGTAAAGCAGTGGGTACTAACAGAAATGACGCCAGGATATTTTTGAAGAGATTGAGCGCGGTCGCGCTAAGAGTTTCGCCAGAATGTTTGAATAAAATAATCGCCGTTGCCCAGCATATCGCGGATGAAAGAGCGAATATCTCACCTAAGCCAAAAGTCATACATCAATCTCAATACAGTGGCGAAAGCCAAAAGATAAGGCAACTTATCATAAAGTGGCATCAAGACCTATCGTTTTAAAAAGCTCAGGTATTGGGAATTAAGACAGTGTAATCGAGATCCAGTACAACATTTTCTGGAAAGTCTGTTTTCGGATTTGTGGCTGAGGACACCTGTTCTTTAATGGATTGCCATTGCACATTCTTAAAGCCAATAGTCCTAAGTCTTAATGCCCCCAATCCAAAGCCTAGTTCATACTTGTTTTGGACTTGTGTCGCAGCGTAAATTGTATTGCCAGCGTAACAAGGATTAAGATGCACCCCGCCATTGATAGCCGCTAACCATTGCGCGTTGGCCAGTCCATTATGCGACAGGCTGCGACAGAGAGAAATAATGTGGCCACCATAGACTAAACGTTGCTGATGCTGGCTGTCTTGCATCTGGTGATAATTAAAGTGCACCTTGGCATTGTTCTGATACAGTTTAGTTGCCATAGTATGCTCGCTGGCGTCTATAGTCAGACCATCAATATGATCAATCCACTCACCGACTTGATAATCTTTGAATGCAAACTCTTCGCCGCTGGCAATATAACTGTACTGATCAGCATTAAACTGATCCGGCAAGGCAAGATAAGCTGGGCTTACTTCAGAATTGAGCTGAGGTTCTACTGCAAAAGTATTCTGCATCCCTTCGTTTTTTTTGTGCACCATCACCCAACGCTTCCAGCTGGCTACAGAATGTCCATCCTGATTCATCGCTCGCGAATGAACATAAACAATACCAGTCTTGCCATTGGAGTTTTCTTTGAGGCCAATGACTTCAGATAGGACCGAAATGGTATCACCAATAAAAGCCGGCAATACAAACTGCACTTCAGCATAACCAAGATTGGCAACAGCATTCAGTGAGATATCCTGAACGGTTTTGCCAAAAGCAATATGAAAAAGAAGAAGGTTGTCCACAGGCGGTCTATCAAAACCAACCTTTCGCGCCAAATGATGATTACAGAATAAGCTAAAGCGACTACCGGTTAGTGCAATATAAAGACTCACATCCCCGTCTGTAATAGTTCGAGGAATTGGGTGCTCAATGATTTGGCCTAAAGAAAAGTCTTCGAAAAAACGTCCAACCGATGATTTGTTCATGTCCTACCGCTTATCGTTATATAACTGGATTAAACACTACCTTAAATAGCGTCTATCGGCTAGTGCCAATCAGTTCGTTTTGCCCCAACTCTTTAACGGTATCATAAAGTGTTAGCACCCGTTCAGCCCACTCTCTTAACGAAGGTTCAATCAGTCGATCATCTATCACAGCAACATTACGCCCTTCTTCATTAGCTTGTTTAATTGCAGTGATAATAGCTTTTGCCCGATTAATATCATCCAGCTTTGGAGTGAATGCATCATTGGTATAGTCCAATTGAATAGGATGAACCACTGCTTTACCATCGAAGCCAAGGTCGCGTGCCTGACGACAGGAAAACTCGCAGGCTTGGACATTCTTTAAGTCAAAATGTGGACCATCAATCACACACTTCTTATAGGCCCGTGCTGCTAATACTACCAAAGACAAGCTGGTCAGCAAGCCGGCACGATCATTGGTCTGAGTGATTTTCAGCTCATTAGATAGATCAGTAACCCCCATGACAACACAGGATACACGCTCACTGGCGGCGCAGATTTCTTCGGCATGCAAGACGCCTAATGGGCTTTCAATGTTAATCATGACATTGATGTTATCCTTTCGAGCTTCATCAATCTGGTCGATATATTTTAGCAAGCTTTCTGCAGACTCTATTCTAGGGAGTAATATCGCATCGATATCCAGATTGTTAATCGCCTTTAAATCTTGCTCACCCCATTCAGTATGTAACGGGTTAATCCGTACGATACGCTCTGAGTACTCAAAAGTTGGCGACTGCTCAAAAGCCTTAAGCAACAAATGCCGAGCCGTTTGCTTATGTTGTGGTGGAACCGATTCCTGCAAGTCGAAAACGACACTATCAGCAGCTAAACCTCTGGCCGTCTGCAAAAAGCGCTCAACATGTGTGGGCACATACAGCATGGTTCTGCGTGGACGATAATTAAGACTTGATTCCATCATTGTTCCTATAGGGTTAATCACTTTGCGGTTCATGAGTTAAAGTAAATGTTGTTCTAAATCTTTCAGCAGCTTCTTGCGAAGCACTTTGCCATTCTTGGTACGAGGATAATCACGCACCAAATAGACTTTCTTTGGGGCTTTGTATTTTGCCAACTGATGTTGGCCATAATCTAAAATCTGCTCTTCTGTAAGTTCTTTGTCTTGCTCTGGTATAACACATACCACAACCAATACTTTATCTTTACCAACTTCCTCCCCCAAAGCAACACAGTCAGCAACGTCAGGATGAGCTTTAATAACACGCTCGATCTCATGTGGTGAAACACGAAACCCGAAAGTATTGATAATGTCGTCTTTACGACCTAAAAACCAGATATAGTCCTGTTCATCTCGCTTGGCATAGTCACCGGTAAAAAACCACCCATCATGAATCGCCTTTACCGTTTCTTCTGGCAGATTCCAGTAAGACAAAAACAAACCTGGATCATCGGCCCGAATACAAATCATCCCTTCTTCGCCATTTGCCACAGCTTGCAAGTCTTCATTCAACAGCGCAACCTGATGCCCAGGTTGCACAAAACCGGCAGCCCCTGGCACAACTTTGGCTTGTTTATGCTGAGAAATATAGTAAGAAATCTCGGACATACCGATTGCTTCATAAATCGGAGCATTGAATCGCTCCTCCCACAAGGACTGCATTTCATCGGAAAGGTGTTCACCTGCGCTCATGCAATGTTTAAGGGATGGTAAATCTTTACCACTGAATTCAGTCTTTTGAATAATCTGCCGATATATGGTGGGTACACCGATGAAAATACTGCACTCGTGCTTTTGAATCAATTTCGGCCAAGTATGCGCATCATTATGTCCTTCATAGGCAATCACAGTGTGGCCATGCAATAATGGATCCATAAGCGCGGAACCTAACACATAGGTCCAATTAAATTTGCCGGAATGCATAATACGCTCGGTGACACCTTCCTGAAAATCAAACCAGTACCGACTGGCGGGCAAGCGACCTAATAGAGCTCTTTGCGCATGCAGTACACCTTTGGGATAGCCTGTAGTCCCAGACGTATAAACAAGATAGGCGGGATCGTTGACAGTGGTTTTGACCGGTGTAAATTCAGCTGATACACCATTCAATGCATCATTAAAATCAACCAACTGAAATTCGTCGGATTGCGGTAACTCCCCGATCCCCGTTAAGAACACGATTTTAATGGCCGTATTTTTTAATTCGTCTTCTAATTCTTGCCACATGAATTTGTGGGTAACAAGCACACTAGCCTGTGAGTCATTTGCCAGATAAGCGATCTCATTGGCAGCCAGCAAGGTGGACGTTGGGACGGCAATCGCAGAGTATTTAATCGCCCCGAAAAATGCTACCGGATATTCCAGAGAGTTAGGCAGGCGAATTAATATTCGATTTTCCACGTCGACATTCAAAGATTGCAAGAGGTTCGCAAACTGTGAAGTTTTCTGAGCTAACTGAGCATAAGTTACCTGACTGGTTCCTAGTGACTCATCTTCGACAATAAGCGCTGCCTGATTGGCTTTCTCGGTACTCGCATGCAGATCGACACAAGCCTCGCAAATATTAAAGTGACTGGGCAGTTGCCATTGCCACTCGTCGACATCCTGATTGTAGTGAACAATGCTTTCAAAGGAATATTTCATGATAGTCCTTAAATCATTCCATACGGCCAGTTCTCACGAATCACATGAACCGGTAAGCGTTTCAGAACGTCCAGGGCAAAAGCCTTATCTTTCTCATCAAGAGATTTCAGCGCATAGGCTCGTAGCAAACTTTGCAGCGCTTTACCAAACATAGGAGGATCCAGCATTTCACCTTCAAACTTAATGGCACCGCCTAACAATGCATCGGCATCAATTGCTGCCTGCAGCACTTTAACGTTACGCTCAATCTGTAATGGCGATGGTGTGAACGCCACTTTACACAAATGAATATGAAATGGATGAATGACCTGCTTACCTGTTAATCCCATTTGCGCTTCAACCAAAGCATGGCGATGCACTACGTGAGATTCTCTTTCGCCATGTAGATCGAGCCAGCGACGAACGTCATGTGGCTCAATGTAATTTTCTGGCATCGGTGTTTTATTGATTAAAACTTCAACGCCACCTATCACACCTGTGCCGGCAATGCGTGCTTCCAGTAGTAACATGCGTAGATAAGTTTTCAGTTCATCAATCCAGCCTTCGGGAGTGAGATGAATAGCCATTGCTTTAGAAAAGTCATGAATACCAAACACCACATGGCGCACGGTTGAGTACTGCATCAGTTCAGGGGATATTTTCAGAGAGCGTGGATGTTCAATAATAGGTTGAATTTCAATCTTAGTATTAACACTGACCAGCCATGATGATAAGTCGCGAATTTCAGCTGCCCCATACACCTCGCCCGCTTTGGCTAAAACGATCACATCAATATATTCTGACATGTCGCGAATAAGCTTTAAGTCTTCTTCATATTCATCGGTTCGGAAGGGATTGATGCGGACTGCGATTTGAAAGGTGCGATTTTCGAATAATGGGAGTTCTTGACGTAATAACTCTCGGCTCATGGCTTTCTGCCGACAGCCATCCTCAAGATCAAATAGCAAAGTGTGCGCACTGGTATTGTGTGCGTACTTACGCATGCGAGCAGAGGCCTGCTCCATCGTTTCATAAACACCATCGGCCGGAGAGTACTTAACTGGTGGATAATACAGCTGAATTCCTGGCCAGAAGCCCCCCAACACGATCTGTTCGTCTACTTTTTCCAAAAAAGAATGCTCTTGCATCATTTTAACTAATCCGACCAGTTATTTGACATAAATAAATCATATTCAAACGATTATTTCAAATTTTTGTTTGAATTTTATTCGGTGCACGATAGTATTAATTAGACATCGCACCCAGCTAATAGGTTGCAACTTAAATTATCTTATTGATAAGCAAGGAGAATATAGTGAGTTCAATGGTTCATCCTAAAGATGCATTATTTGATGCCGAAAAGCCGTTTCCGGTCATTCCAAGCTGCGAACACTTCGCTGGCAGTGAAAAATTAATCCGAAAAGCACTCGAAATGCAGGATACCATTGGCCCCGTATTCGACATCACCTGTGACTGCGAAGATGGCGCCCAGGCTGGTAAAGAAAAAGAGCATGCGACCATGATTGCCGAAGTGCTTTCAAGCGATGCCAACAAGCACAAAATGGCTGGCGTTCGAATCCATGACTATCAACATCCTCACTGGCAAGCCGACCTTGATATTCTGATTCCTAAAATTGGAGACATCGTTACTTACTTTACACTGCCAAAAACAACCTGCGCCGCCCATATTCAGGAGATGGTCGAATACATAAAGTCCTTATGCAACAAACACGGAATTGAACGGAAGATTCCAGTGCATGTTTTAATCGAAACACATGGTGCTTTAAGAGAGGTTTGGGAGATTGCCAAAATTGATACAGTACAAGTTTTAGACTTTGGCATGATGGATTTTGTCAGTAGTCACCAAGGAGCGATTCCAGCCTCGTCCATGCGTAGTCCTGGCCAGTTTGATCATCCAATGCTCGCTCGTGCGAAAACCGAAATGTCAGCGGCGGCTTTAGCCAATGGAGTAGTTCCTTCGCATAACGTAACACTTGATCTTAAGAATCCTTACCAAACTTACAAAGATGCAGAGCGCGCTCGTAATGAATTTGGTTTCTTACGTATGTGGAGTATTTATCCCACTCAAATCAAATCTATTGTTGATGCCATGAAACCGGACTACTCAGAAGTCAAAGATGCTGCCAATATTTTAATCGCAGCTCAAGATAACCACTGGGGCCCTATACAATATGATGGTGAACTCCATGACCGCGCCACCTATCGTTATTATTGGCAGCTTTTAGAGCGAGCCCATATCAGTGGGTTGGCTTTGTCGGAAGAAGCACATAAGCGATTTTTTGCTTAATAATTTAAGCAAGTCGGACACAAAAAAGCAGCCTTTTTTGGCTGCTTTTTTATGCTTATATACCAGGTTAAAACTGAAATGCGTAACTGAACTTCGAAAAGAACGTTTTGCCGGTTCTTTCAAACTGATTCACGGTATCATTTTCAAATCCATTATCAGAGTACCCTAAATAAAATACAGTTCTTGGATTCCACTTATAGCCATAAAGTAATTGTCTATTGATTAGCGTTTCCTTGCTCACCTGATCAGGATTCGAGTACAAAGCAGCATTGTAGTCAACATCCGTATATCTAATCACTAACTTAACATAACTGTATTCGTCAAAATGGTAGCGTGAATCAAAGTTAAAGATATCCGCTTTAAATAACTGTCCCTGCTCAACATCAAAATCAGTAAATTCCCACTCCCCATTGAAGGCCCAATGAGGTGTCACTTGCCACTTTGCAAAAAGACCATAGACGTTTCGCTTGGCAGCTCTTGCATGGCGATAATCAAGACTGTCTCCCCACTTAATTGAATAACCTAACTGTAGGGAGTTATCAGGATAAAAAGATCCGTCATGGGAATAGTATTTTTGTGGGAACCAACCACCCTGATAAAATTCATAACTCACATTACCGACCAGGTTAAAGCCAGAACGATAAGCACCATTTGCATTCAAAGTAACAGTTGCCAGATCCCATAGCTTTTGATCGGTATACTCTGTAACTCGCTCACCTTTTAATTGAACACTATAATCCGAAAAGAAGTCATCTTTCGCCTGATCGCCATACCATACACGCTTCACTCCAAAGGCCTGTCGGTCATAACCGACTTGAGGTTTAAAACCAACATCTGTCCGAAAGTCCTTATCAAAATCAATATGAGTAGCGAAAACATCCCAATTGCGACCATTGTGAGAATAATTAAGTCGATAACCTAAACCACTGCTGGTTGGAGCAAGTCCATATTCCTGTTGTAACTGTTGTGGATTTTCAGAGTCTGAATACATCACTTCATACCGAAACTCGTCGACATCTGTTATTGAATATTTACCATCAATAGCTGCCACACTATTGCTGTACCCCTCACCTCCACGGTGGGTAACCATGCCGCCTAGTTGGGATTTTTCACCTAGATCATAAGCATAGCGAGCAGCAAATATATCAGACTCCATATTGCTGCCATCTGGATTTCGTAGAGTTGCAAAGCTAGAACTCAGGCTGCCAGGAATTAAGAAGGATGTTTGCTGGTCTCTACTGGCCAGAATGCCGTAAGAGTGCCCCTCGGATTTACCGATATATTTAACGCCAAAATCTGGGTCAGCAATTGTTCTCGTGTGCAGCAAAGTAAATGGAGTTCTGAAGTACTCAGCTCCTTCTAAAAAGAAAGGACGCTTTTCTGAATAAAACAAAGAAAATTGAGCGTTAACGTCAAGTTGAGCTGCATCTGTTTCAACTTGAGAAAAATCAGGGTTAATAGTGGCATTAAGTGTTGAACTATCCGTTACTCCCCAACGCACGTCCATACCCGTCTCCCAGTCGACACCATTGCCTTGCCACTCAGGCTCGGTAGGTGGGTTGCGGGTTTGAGAATCCTGTGCCGCAACATAAGGCGTTACTTCAAGGTTACGACCACTTTCGATATTCTCGAAACCCTTTGCCTTATCGATCTGGCAAACGTAACAATTTACATCGCGCTTTTGAGGTGCCAGCGCAAAACGATGCATAAAACCACGTGGATAAAAGCGAACAAAATCAATACCCCAGGTTTTAACATTGTTATCATCTGGGAAACGTAACACTTTAAAAGGAAGCTCAATTTCAACAACGTAACCCGTTTCTGTAATTTTAGCGCCGCTATACCAAATACCATTCCATGAAGAGTCCTCGGAGAAAGTAATATCATCTTCAATACTGTCAGACTGAATACCGGCGGCATTGACAAAGAAGTTATAGGCTTTGCGACTATCATTAAAAGTGTCCACCTTAAAGCCGACTTGATCATCGCCCCAGGTAGTATCTCGATCAGAATAAGAATAGTGTATGTTTTGCGGCTCAGGATCTTCTGCAATAAAAGCAACTAATAATGACGAGCCATTTTGAGCAATGTAGGCAGTAGTCTTTACTGGTACCGCTGTATTTTCACCTGGACGGGTTTCATAATCCAAAGTGACTTGCGTTGCAGATTGCCAAATGGCCTCATCAAGCTTGCCGTCCAGAGTTATCTCGCCTTCTACAAAGGGGACTGTCAGCGAATCGATTTGTTTAGCGAAGGTTGCTGATGAAATAAGTGCAAGCGCTAGAGAAGTAATACTAATTTTAAACAGACACATTATAGTTTTTGAGTTTCCTTCAGAATGGTCGTTATTGTAATTTAAACAAAAGCTTATGGTGGCAAAACTTGTAACAGGATATTACAAGCAATCATAGAGTACAAGAAGGCTCTGGTCTGATCATAAACGACAAAAAAAGCAGCTGGGACACAGCTGCTTTTCAAGTGAGAAATATATATTGCCGTTACTGCTTAGCTCTTTCTACGGATCCATCCAAATAATCCCAGCATTGAAAGTCCAAGCAGCCCCCAACTTCCGCCACCCGAACCATAGCTGGTCGATGATGGAGGTGGGTTTACTACTGTGCTTTGTGTATCACGACCTGCATCTTCCAATGGCACTTCAAGCAGTGGTGAAAACTCACTGGACACATCGTCTAATATTTCGCCGGTGTCGGCATCAATCAGCTCAATTCTGAAGTCATAGTAGTCCGTTGGGTAGCCTGACTGCCACTCTGCATCGACTGAAATCACATCATCAGCGCTGGAGCCTACCACTGTAAACACAGTAGTTTCAGTTTCATATTCCCAGCTGTAACCAGGTCTTTTTTGGTATAGCACTGCATAAACATCTCTTGAGCTTTGTTCTATGTCTACATCGAAACTAATGGTAAAATCACGATAGAATCCATCGTTATCGTTATCCGTCCAGATCTCTGTTTTAACCGTACTCACCCAAGTATCGCTTGATACATTGCCAGACTCATAGGTTTTGTCCTCAAGTGGCAACCAACCTAAATCAGGGTCATCATATTCAGTAAAAGTATCCACCACACCTGAATAGCCATACTCAAACAAATCAATCAGTACCTCATAACGTCCCGGTGGAAAGCCACTGTTAAGCTTGGTGGTGACCGTATAATCATCAGAAGAGTTATCACCATAAATGCTAAACACATTCGTTGTGTAATAATGCGTCCACTCACTGTCTCCATTTTTACGAATAAACATTTCAGCATAAACGTCATAATATTCATCGTAATAAGCATCCACATCAAAGTTAACGCTTAGCTTGGTGTAATAGCCATCAGCATCATAATCTTCTGAGAGATAAACTGACGCATCATAAAAATATAGATGGTTGAGGCTTGAACTAGTACCCTTCTCGGATGCTTTTGGAAGTTCACTCTTCTGCGCGCGCATAGCGCTACGAGTTTTTTCGGGTGATTTATCCAGCTCAAGTTGCAACTCAGCTTTCAAATTTGTGGTCACCTGCTTCGAGGAGTAAGTTGAAGTACGATTAACATCAGTAGCCTCTTTTTCAACTTCATTAGTGGTGCTCTCAGCTCGCTTCTCACTCTCAACTATACTGGTGGTAGCTGATTTGGCAGCAATACGAACCTGAGGCTCCCCTGCTACTACCTGTCCTGCAAACAATATCGAGGATAAGGTCACCCCAAGAGGTAATAATGTTCTTGCTATTTTCATAATGGACTCCTAGTACCCGATGCCTTTTCACTGCTTGAATCTTGCTATGAAAGGCAGATAAAACCATGCAATTACTGATTAATGACTCCATTAAAACAATCGTCAACTGAATCCTTCCTGAATTAAAAAACAGAGTATTTGCAAATGACCGCACGCTTTCGTTTGTGGAAATTTCAGAGCTATAACCTATAATGACAGCAAAATAGAAGATTGTGAGCTCGTATGCCATTACCCACTTTTCGTGTTGCATTAACCGAAAACCAACAAATAACGCCGAAAGTCCATAAGCTTGTATTCAAGTTCGTGGAACCAAAGCACTTTACCTACGTTCCAGGGCAGTTCGTATCCTTTATCCTGCCACACGAAGGCGATAAGCCATTAAAACGCAGCTACTCCATCGCCAACCTTGAGCAAAGCCCCGAGAACACACAATACCTTGAGATTGTGGTAGCTTACGTTGAAGGCGGTAAGGCAACTGAATTCTTCTTTAATGCTGAGCCTGGGCTAGAGATTGATATTACCGGTCCATTTGGACTCTTATACCTCCCTGAAGAGTTGCCAAAAAGGGTATTTTTAGTAGGCACCGGAACAGGGGTTGCGCCCTATCGCTGTATGCTCAACCAGCTCAATAATTATCCAGACACAGAGTTTCATATACTGTTTGGCGCTCAATATGAAGAAGACATGTTTTATCTGGACGATTTTAAGCATGCCGCTGAACAAGATAATATATTCTTCCATCGCTGTTTGAGTAGAGAAGAACCGTTACCATCCAATTGCTCAAAAGGCTACGTTCAACACAAGTTAGAAAGTTTGCAACCCAACCCAGAAACCGATCTGGTCTATTTGTGCGGTAACCCGAATATGGTTGATGACGTATTTGATCTATTAAAAGACAAAGAATTTGGCGTAAAACAAGTAAAACGCGAAAAATACGTATTCAGTAAGTACTAATCGATTTTAGAAATATCAGGAAATTATTATGAATAAGACCTTTTTTTTGAATAAAACAGTATGCACATTATCATTTGCCATCGCATTAGCACTTAGCGGTTGCAGCAATGACTCAGATACAGTTGAAACACAGGCGATTAACGAGAAACAAG
The DNA here is from genome assembly GCA_048266925.1 of Kangiella sp. Lineage (GTDB taxonomy): Bacteria > Pseudomonadota > Gammaproteobacteria > Enterobacterales > Kangiellaceae > Kangiella. Next base: position 426,445 of record JBLWYL010000001.1, read on the forward strand.
CTGAAGTTACTGGCGAAACAAAAACTCCAAGCTCTGATCAGGATGCTGTTAAGGAAAGTACGGACTATAGCCGCTTTGACATTTATGCGCCTTTTACGCTAACCAGTGACCTTTCGCATTTATCTGATAACCAGAAGAAAATGATTAGCCTACTGATTGACGCTGCGAAAATCATGGACAACCTTTTCTGGAAACAAGCTTACGGTGATAAAGAAGCCCTGCTAGCCAAAATTGAAAATCCTAAGGCTAAACAGTTTGCCATCATTAACTACGGCCCTTGGGATCGCCTGGACGGTAACCAACCTTTTATTGAAGGTTACGAGGTTAAAAATAAAGGCGCACAATTTTACCCTGCCGATATGACTGTTGCTCAATTCGAAGCCTGGGAGCAGGAAGATAAAGACGGGCAATACTCACTGGTGCGTCGCGATGACAGTGGCAACCTAAAACTTGTCCCGTATTCGGTTGCCTATAAAGATCAGCTTGAAGAAGCCAGTCGTTTATTAAAAGGAGCCGCCTTGCTCGCTGAAAATGAAGGTTTCAAGAAATACCTGGAGCTGCGTGCTGACGCCTTATTAACCGATAACTATCAACCGTCTGATTTGGCCTGGATGGACATGAAAACCAACCCAGTTGAAGTTGTGATTGGCCCAATTGAAAACTACGAAGATCAGCTTTTTGGGTACAAAACCGCTTTTTCCGCTTATGTGCTAATCAAAGATTTAGAGTGGAGCGAACGTCTATCACGCTTTGCTGCTTTTCTACCTGAGCTACAAAAAGGCTTACCTGTTGAAGACAACTACAAACAAGAGATGCCAGGCACAGACAGCGACTTGAATGCATACGATGTAGTTTATTATGCGGGCGATAGCAACGCAGGCTCAAAAACTATTGCCATTAACTTACCCAATGACGAACAGGTACAGCTAGCGAAAGGTACGCGTCGCCTGCAGCTTAAAAATGCTATGCGCGCCAAGTTTGACAAAATTCTGGTGCCCATCTCTGAGCAGTTGATTGCGCCAGAACAGCGTAAGCATATTACTTTTGATGCTTTCTTCGCCAACACCATGTTCCACGAAGTGGCGCATGGCCTTGGTATTAAAAACACCATCGATGGATCTAACACTGTCCGCGCTGCACTAAAAGACACCGCTTCAGCTCTGGAAGAAGGTAAAGCCGATATTCTTGGTCTCTACATGGTCAGCAAACTGTACGACAAAGGTGAAATTAAAGATGGCGAGTTGATGGACAACTACGTCACCTTCCTTGCCGGTATCTTCCGTTCAGTTCGCTTTGGTGCATCCAGTGCTCACGGGCGTGCTAATATGGTTCGCTTTAACTTCTTTAAAGAAGCTGGCGCTTTCAGCCGCGATCCGGAGACAGGTTATTACAAGGTCAACTTTGACAAAATGACGGCAGCAATTGATGCCCTTTCCAATAAAATCCTGACCATCCAGGGCGATGGTGATTATGAAACTGCCAAGCAACTGTTAGAACAGCAAGGCATTATTGATGACCAATTGGCGAGTGACCTGAAAATGCTGGAAGAAAAACAAATCCCTGTTGACGTTGTCTTTAAACAAGGGAAAGAAGTGCTAGGCCTCGACTAATACTTAATCCTCTAGCAGTTTTAAGGCGTCTGCGGACGCCTTTTTCATATGTCACTATTTACTTCACCGCTAGGACTACCTGTCACTCTCTGCTAAAATAGCGCATCGCATTAACTGACCAGGCTAACAAAGCATACCGCTTTTCGTTATGGCAACTTTTTCATTACTCGTTACCGCTAATCCCTACTCTTCTCAGGGGCAGTTTAGCGCTATTCAATTTGCCAGAACCTTGCTTGAACAAGGGCACCAGCTCATGCGCGTCTTCTTTTATGCGGATGGTGTACTAGTAGCTAGTCGTTTACACGCTCCTCCCGCTGATGAAATCAATTTGACTAAGGCTTGGGCCAAGCTGGCCATTGAAAAAGATATCGAACTTGTTGCTTGCGTTACCGCCGCCAATAAACGTGGAGTCGTAAACGCAACTGAGGCAGAGCGTAATGCCTTAACCGGTGACAACCTGGATCCAGCATTTGAAATCAGTGGTCTCGGACAATTAACAGAAGCGATGCTGGAAAGTGATCGCCTCATTACATTTGGATGATTGCTATGAATAAATCCATTTGTATTGTATTTAACAAAGCACCCTACGGCTCACAAGCAGGCCGTGAGCTACTGGACATTGCTTTAATGACAGCAGCTTTCGATATGCCCATAACAGCTGTATTTGTTGAGCACGGTATTTATCAGTTATTAAAAGGACAAGAGCCGGATATTCTTAATATCAAAAACCACTCGGCCACTTTTAAAGCACTGCAATTGTATGGCATTGAAGAAGTGCTTGTTGAACAAACAGCCATGCAACAATTCGATCTAACTAAAGATGAGTTAATTGACATTGAAGATCTAAAAATGGTGGCAAGAGACCAAATAAAAACGACAATCTCGCAAAGCGATTTTGTTTTAACACTGTGAAGGTTGGTTTATGAAAAACCTATATATTATTAACCAGCCACAAAAACTTGATGAAGCATTACCTTATATCAGCGAGCATGACGGTATTTTGCTAATTGAAGATGCTGTTGTATTGGCTACCGGTGAGACAAAACAGCTATCTGGTTTAAAGCAGTATGTTTTAGAGGAAGATCTCATCGCTCGTGGATTACATGAAAAAACAGAAAACCGATGGGAATTGGTCGACTACCCTCAATTCGTAAAATTGACTCTAGAATACGACAAATCAGTTTCCTGGCTGTAAGGTTTAGTGATGAAAGACTTACTGGCAGAATTACCGCGAGATAAACAGGGTTATTTAACCGATTCGAGCCTTTGGAATGAAGACATTGCCAACGCCATTGCCAACGAAGATGGCATTGAGCTGACCGATGACCACTGGCAGGTAGTATGGTACGTTCGCAAGTTCTACGAAGAGTTCAATACCAGCCCTTCGATTCGCCCATTAGTAAAGTATTTGGCGAAAGAGTGGTCACCGGAAAAAGGAACCAGTATCTATCTGCACATCCTGTTTCCCGAAGGCCCCGCTAAGCAGGCTACTAAAATTGCAGGATTACCCAAGCCCGCGCGCTGTATCTGACATCAACAAACAAGCTTAACCAGTTGATTTACCAATAGTTATTCAATTGTATCCATAATGTGTGAGGTGTTACAAATTTCACATTAAGCTTGTGTTAAGTTTGATTGTTTAGGATAGCAAGCAATAGTAAAATAACAGCCAATTTAGAAATGGCTATTTCTGACGTTAATAGCGTCTAAGCATAACAACCAAATATTGATAAGGTTAAGGTGAACCTATGAAACGCATCATTAATCAAGTGCTTGCAGTGTTGGTACTTATTGGATTGAGCTTTGCCGCAAATGCAAAAGTCGACCCGAAAGTACACTTAGAAGAAGTGACGAAACAAATCAGTAGCGAGATTCTTGAAAATAAAGACAGAATCAAAACTGATGCTGATTATGCTAAAGGGCTGATTGAAACTTATTTGCTTCCTGTGGTAGACACTGAGTACATGGCCAAGCGTATCTTAGGTCGTGAATACTGGACCGAGTCCACAGAAGAGCAGCGCCAGACCTTCATTGATCAGTTCATCAGTTTGTTACTTAACAGTTATGCCAAAGGCTTGGCTAACTACGAAGGTCAACCAATCACCTATGAAGACACCCAATACTCAACCAGTGGCAACACAGCCAATGTCCGTTCTGTTATTGTTCCTCAAGAAGGCGAGCCCATCCTGATTGATTATCGCCTGAAGTTGGGAGCTGACGACAAATGGTTGGTAACCGATGTCATTATTGAAGGTGTAAGTATGGCTAAAAGTTATGCCACTCAATATCGTGAAAGAATTGCTCAAATTGGTATTGAAGCAACCTTGAAAGAACTGGCCGAAGAAAACGAAAAAGCAAAAAATGCCACTGAAATTAGTGACGAGCAAGCAAACCAGAAATCTTAATAATCGAGCATAGAAAAAAGGCCAGTTTTCAAGCTGGCCTTTTTTCTATTAGATGGACTAATTATTATAGTTTACTCAAAATATTTTCCGCAGAACTTTTTTCGAAGCCCTTCTCGTCAACTTCCAGCGCTTTTACAACGCCGTCATCAACAATCATTGCAAAACGTTTGCTGCGTACACCCATCCCAAAGCCGGTAGCATCCATTTCGATACCCATTGCTTCGGTAAAGTCAGCATTGCCATCCGCCACCATCATAATGTCATCAGCATTTTGAGCTTTACCCCAGGCATCCATCACAAACACATCGTTAACCGACATACAGGCGATAGTATCAACGCCTTTAGACTTGATATCATCTGCTTGCGCCACGAAACCAGGTAAGTGTGCTTCACTACAGGTAGGGGTAAAAGCACCAGGCACAGCAAATAAAACAACTTTCTTACCTGAGAAAATCTCATCGGTTGAGATATCCCGTGGTCCATCTTTGCCCATCACTTTCAGGGTTACGTTAGGTAAAGTATCACCTACTCCAATCATAGTTATCCTCTATATTTCTCTGTTATTTGAACTATTATCTTAACGCTATATTTATTTATAGGGCAAAGTTTATTAGAGTGCCAGTACACCACAGGAGAAAATTCATGAAACTATCATTCAGAAACCTCGCTCTGTTCACATTATCACTAGGCTTATCCGCCACAATGCTTGCAACAAGCCTGCAAGCCGCCGACCGAGTCACAGGTAAAGACTTTGCCACACGCTCTGAAGTTATTGCGCAGCATGGTATGGCGGCAACCAGCCATCCTTTAGCGACCCAAATTGCTTTGGATATCATGAAGCAAGGTGGCAATGCCATTGATGCGGCCATTGCAGCGAATGCTGCTCTGGGCTTAATGGAACCCACAGGTAGCGGCATTGGCGGCGACTTATACGCCATTGTCTGGAGCGCCAAGGACAAGAAGCTCCATGGCCTCAATGCTTCTGGACGCTCGCCTCTTGGCTTATCTTATAACGAGTTAAAAACTGAACTTGATCAATTAAATCGCCACGATCTTCCGCCCTACGGCATGTTACCCATATCAGTACCGGGAGCAGTTGATGGATGGTTTGAATTACACGATAAATTTGGCAAATTACCAATGAAGCAAGTTCTAGCACCGGCGATTAGCTACGCTGAAAATGGATTTCCGGTTACTGAATTGATTGCTTACTACTGGAATCTGAGTGTTCCCCGCCTAAGCCCGCAACCCGGCGCTTTCGCTGAAAGCTTTACCATTGATGGCAAAGCTCCTCGTAAAGGCCAGATATTCAAGAACCCTGATTTGGCGAATACTTATCGCACTCTTGCTGCAAAAGGTCGTGATGCTTTCTATAAAGGCGAAATCGCGCGCAAGATTGATGCTTTCATGAAAGAAAATGGCGGCTACCTACGTTACGAAGACTTTGCTAAACACACTTCAGACTGGGTTGAGCCGTTAGGCGTTGATTACAAAGGCTACACCTTATGGGAACTGCCACCCAATGGTCAGGGAATCGCTGCATTGCAAATGCTGCAAATTCTTAAAAATTTCGATTTAAAAGCCATGGGCTTTAATAGCACGGAATCTTTGCACACACTGGTTGAGGCTAAAAAACTGGCTTTCGAAGATCGAGCCAAGTTCTATGCAGATACAAACTTTAGTAAGCAGCCAATTGATGAGCTGATATCAGAGGAATATGGCAAGCACAGGGCTGAGTTGATTGGTAAACGTGCGGCTCGCACGGTTCAAGCTGGCAACCCCAGACTTGAAGAAGGCGACACTATTTATCTGACCACAGCAGATAAAGACGGCAACATGGTGTCCCTGATTCAAAGTAACTATCGCGGCATGGGGTCTGGTGTAGTCACTCCGGGACTTGGCTTTGTGTTTCAGGATCGCGGCCAATTATTCTCCATGGATCCTAAGCACGCTAATGTGTATGCACCCGGTAAGCGCCCTTTCCACACCATTATTCCAGCCTTCATCACCAAAGACGGTAAACCATTCATGAGTTATGGTGTAATGGGAGGAGCCATGCAACCACAAGGACATGTACAAATCCTGATCAACATGGTGGATTATGGTATGAATGTTCAGGAAGCAGGCGATGCCCCACGTTGGCAGCATATGGGCTCAACAGAACCGACGGAAAGCCAGGCTGCTTATTTGAAAAATGGTGGCTATGTTGAGTTTGAATCAGGCGTACCACAAGAGGTGTTGCGTGACCTACAGCAACGTGGTCATGACGTTCGTTTTGGTAACGGTGGCTTTGGTGGTTACCAGGCCATTATGTGGGATAAAGAAGAAGGTGTTTATTATGGTGCTTCAGAGTCTCGTAAAGATGGACAAGCAGCTGGATATTAAACGACACATTGAGTCATCAGAAATAGCCTCTGGTAAATTACCAGAGGCTATTTTATTATTCCTATACTCCCTCTTCTGGCATCACTATCCAAAGAATTAAATAAACCAGAACACCTGCAAAAGCAGTGAAAATAGTCAATAACACATAGAGTAAGCGTGTGGGCGTAGGATCCCAACCCAACCACTTTGCCAAACCACCACAGACACCTGCAATCACACGATCTTTAGTGCGCTTAAGCTCTGCCATAGAGTTCTCCTTAATTGAATAATGTACCGTTACAGCATAGCAACACCTGGCTCACTGACCAACGAGGAGTTTGTAAATCTTTGTGATAGTTCAAGAAGTTAATAATGGAAAGGCGAGCCGCTACAGACTGCTCAGTCATACAGTCATATAGCGGCTCTGGGGTAGAACCTTACGTAAAACAAATTAAGAAAGGTCTTAGTTAGCTTTCCTTCAGCTATATACCGATTGCTCATCATGGCGAGTATTCAATAAGTAAATTTGAGTTGGCTTAAGCGAGAAATCAAGCCACTTATTAAATACTATCCCGAACCGTTAATGTTTTCCTAACAGTGATAAACCGCCATTTGTCATTCCGCAACATCCCTTTACGTTATGACAGTTCAAACAATCAGTAGTGGAAAGCGAACGAAATGGATTCTACACAACACTCTCAGATATATCTACACTTGACTCCATGTTCAAGCAAGTTCATATAGCCTAAGTGAATAAGCGGGAGGTTAAACAAATAATACTGTTGACAGAATCATCATAGCTAAATACGATTGAGTCATGAACAAGCGCATCCAACAGTTTTACTTTTATTTATTTACTCTGAAATTTTCGGAGGAGTCTTGTTCGCATGGTTAAAAGTTAAAAAGTAAAACACAAAGAACAGCTGAAAAACCTCCCTTCTGGGAGGTTTTTTTTTGCCCACAACATTTTAAGAAAAAACCATTTAAGAGACTAGAACATGAATAAACCAGAAGCAGATCTAAATCAACTTCGAGAGGCGATCGGTAATCTCGACTCAGAACTTCTCAGTATATTTGCTCAGAGGCGTCAACTGAGCTTGCAAGTTGCCGCCTACAAGCTGGCAAATGAAGGTAAGATTAGAGATGAGAGTCAAGAAAAGAAATTACTTGCACGTCTTATTGATAAAGGGAAAGCGTTCGGCATAGCTCCTAACACAACACTGACGCTATTCCACAGTATTATCGAAGACTCGGTAAGGAGCCAGTATGATTTCTTTCTACAGGAACAGCAGGCGAATCAAGTACAGACAACCCAGGTGGCCGTTCTAGGGGAACCGGAATCATACAGCCATATTGCTTTGAAGAATCACTTCTCAACAAAAAGGCAGCAGCTACGAACAGTTCATTGCCACTCCTTCATGCAAATCTTCAAGCAGGTGGACAATGGTTCCGTGGATTTGGGTATTGTGCCAATCGAAAATACTACCTCAGGAAACATTACCGAAATCTACGACCTGCTTGCGGAGCATCATCTTAAAATAGTCGGAGAAGAAAAACTAAAAGTTCGTCATTGCCTGGTAGGCACTGAACAATCTTCTATCGAAACGTTAAGAAATGTCTATTCACATCCTCAAGCGATTGCCCAATGCAAAAAGTTTTTCCTTGAACATCCTCATATCGAGAGTCATTTCCGCAGTAGCTCCAGCTCAGCAATTAAGCTAGTGGCCGAATACCAGAATCCAAGCATTGGCGCCATTGCCAGCGAGCAAGCCGCCGAACAGTCTGGCTTAAAAGTTTTATCCTATGCCATCAACAACTATCAGGAGAACTACACTCGGTTCTTATTGATCGCAAAACAAGACATTCGAGTTCCATCCGCGATACCTGCCAAAACCACTATAGCTCTGGAGACCGGACAGCAGCCGGGTGCCCTTCTCGACTGCTTGCAGATCCTGAAGAGATATCAGATCAATATGAGTAAACTCGAATCGCGTCCAATCCCCACCCAACCTTGGCATGAGCGCTTTTATATTGATCTGGAAGCAAATACGAACGATGGCAATTTATCGGAAGCTCTGATGGAACTTGAAAAAACTGCCAACACATTACATTGCCTAGGTTGTTACGCGAAACATGATGTGGTCGCTACCAAGCTGGATACCTCGATTATTGAACACTCGGAGCACAACAATGAACTCAACTAATTCCATACCAATTAAACAGACTAAAGTTGAGAACGCTAATATTGAGCGGTTGGATTTACTCACTCCGCCACAGCAACTCAAACACCAGCTACCACTTTCGGGGCAGGCTAAAAGTACAGTCTTAAACAGCCGTTCAACCATTCAGAATATTTTAAACGGCCATGATAAAAGGCTAATGGTTATTAGTGGCCCCTGCTCTATTCATGACATCGATAGTGCTAAAGAATATGCCACAGGGCTACATAAACTTCATCAGGAGTGTAGCGATAAGCTTTTCATCATTATGCGAGTGTATTTTGAGAAACCAAGAACCAATGTTGGCTGGAAAGGTTTGATAAATGATCCAGAACTAGATGGTAGCAATAATATTAACCTGGGCCTTCGTAAGGCTCGTTCACTTCTGCTATGGCTTGCAGAATTAGGGCTGCCCGTAGCCACTGAAGCGCTCGACCCCATCTCTCCACAATACATTTCCGATCTCATCAGTTGGTCAGCCATTGGTGCGCGTACCACCGAATCGCAGACTCACCGCGAAATGGCGTCGGGGTTATCGATGCCAGTCGGCTTTAAGAACAGCACTGACGGTTCGCTCGATTCGGCGGTCAATGCCATTCTGGCTGCATCATCGCCGCACAGTTTTATTGGCATAGACAACAGTGGTCAAACCGCCCTGCTTCATACGCGAGGAAACCCTGACTGCCATATCATTTTACGGGGCGGGACTCAGCCGAACTATGATCAACAAAGCATTGCCAACTGTATTGATAAATTGCAGCAGAAAAAGCTCAGCACAGCCGTTATTATTGATTGCAGTCACGGAAACTCGAACAAGGATCATAACAATCAGCCCAAGGTCATGCAGGATGTGGTTAAACAAATCATAGCGGGCAACCATCACATTAAAGGCGTCATGCTGGAGAGTCATTTAAGAGAAGGCAATCAGTCGCTCGGCACTAATCTAACCTATGGACAATCGATTACAGATAGCTGCATTAGTTGGGAAGTAACAGAGAAACTGTTAAAAGATACCTTTGAAAGCTTGAATTAGATTTGCGGTTTCTTGCGCATCGATTTTTTTTGCCCATGTTGCGTTTTTTTATCGAGACGTCGTTGTTTAGCAGCTTTGGATGGTTTGGTTTTGATACGCTTTTTCTTGGGCTTGGCAACCGACTGAATTAGGACACGTAATCTCGATAAGGCATCATCACGATTGCGTTCCTGAGTGCGATGTTTTTGCGCTTTAATGACTACCACTCCTTCTTGAGTGATACGGTTGTCATTAAGCGCTAACAATTCAGTCTTGTAAAAATCAGGTAATGAGGAAGCATTAATATCAAAACGTAAATGAATCGCACTAGCGACTTTATTAACGTTTTGACCACCCGCGCCTTGCGCACGGATGGCGGTTAACTCTATTTCAGAATCAGCAAGAACAACATTGTTTGAAATGTTCAAAGGCATACTTAACGCTTGGCCTTTTGCTTTTGTGCTTGTTTCTGCGCTTTTTTTTGTAGATCTCTCATACGCTTTTTCTGTTGGCGACGCCGCGCAATTGCAGTAAGCACGTCAGAACCAATATGCTCTTCACCGCGTGCTTTTGCCAATTGCACCTGACGTTCACGCTCTGCATAACGCTGGCGTTGTTCAGGTGTTTGTTGATCAAAACAATGAGGACAACTCACGCCTTTCTCGTATTTCTCGTGTTGCATTTCTTCTATAGTAATCGGCATACGACAGGCATGGCACTGGTCATACTGACCTTTCTTCAGGTCATGATCCACCGCAACTCGATTATCAAAAACAAAGCACTCGCCTTCCCATAGAGTTTCATCTTTCGGCACTTCCTCGAGGTACTTCAAGATACCGCCTTCCAGATGGAAAACATTTTCAAAGCCCTGCTCTTTTAAATAGGCGGTCGACTTTTCGCAGCGAATTCCGCCAGTACAGAACATAGCCACTTTTTTATGCTTATTGGGATCGAGATTTTGCTTAACGTACTCAGGGAACTCTCTGAAGGTTTCTGTGTTCGGGTTAAGTGCGCCTTTGAATGTGCCAATCTGAACTTCGTAATCATTACGAGTATCCACCAGCACCACCTCAGGATCAGATATCAAAGCATTCCAATCTTTTGGCTTCACATAAGTCCCCACCACACGCTTCGGATCAATACCCTCAACGCCCATGGTCACGATTTCTTTCTTCAACTTAACCTTTGTGCGGTAGAAGGGCATTTCTTCGTCATACGACTCTTTATAGTCAATATCGGCCAGGCGCTCGTCATGCTTAAACCAGGCCAGAAGACTATCAATCGCCTGACGTTTTCCCGCCACAGTACCGTTGATACCCTCTTTCGCCAATAGCAACGTACCTTTGATCTCATTCTTAAGCATCACATCCAGCAATGGCTGACGGATAGCCTCGAAATCATCAAGGGAGATAAACTTATACATGGCGCAAACGACAAACGGATGCGTCGTTTCGTTATAAACAGAAGATGATGTAGACACAGCAGACGATTCTGCTGAAACAGATTTGGTTTGACTCATTGTTACCTCTCGCTCGCTGGAACGTAAAACCAGTGCAAAATTCAGGCGCGATTGTAACGGTTTTTGAAAGCGATGTGTAGGGTTTGTGGTTACTTTTTAACCAAGAAAAAAGAATCGTAGGTTGGTGATGTACCAACCAGAAAAGAAAAAGGGCTAACACCACACCTTATGCCCATGTTCTTTAAGCCACTGCTCTGACTCTCGATAATCAGGATAGTTGGCTTCAACCAGTTGCCAGAAGTAGCTGGAGTGATTCATGTATTTCAGATGGCACAGTTCGTGGATAATTAAATAGTCTTGCACAGAGATCGGAGCCATCATTAAAAGCGGGTTAAATTGTAATACTCCTTTGGCGGTACAGTGCCCCCACTTGGTTTTGGTTTTGCGGAATCGTACGTCTTGGACTTTGTCATCTAAACCCATGACTGAAGCAATTTGCCAGACTCTAGGCTCAAAGCTTTCTTTAGCTTGTTGCAGCAACCATTGCTGGAGTTGTTTTTTGAGATAACCTTCTTCAAGTTGGCGAGCCTGAATGAACAAGCTGTCTTGCTCTAAACCAACCTGATTTTTGCCCTTTGATAGCTGTAACAGATAAGGCTTTCCGCAATATAAAACAGTTTCGCCGTCTTCCAGCTTTAAGCGTTCACTGTTCTTTTGCTGTTGGAGTTTCAGCTTTTTTAGAATCCACGGCTTTTTGAGTTCGACAAATTCATCAATCCAGTTTTGCGGTGCTTTTAAGGGTGCACGCACTTCAACGCCTTCGTCACGTATATAGATGACCAGGGTTTTACGCTTGCTACGCGTGATGGTTAGCTTAAAAGGTTCGTGCTGCATGACTTATAGTTTGATTTTACTTTTAGGCGGGATCTCATTGACTATCAGCTTACCTGATGCCAATAATTTTTTTTGCTCTCTGGTCAACCGCTTAACTTTAATCTCTGCTTTAAGCGCTTCCGATTTACTTTCAAATTCGGTGTGGTAAATCATGGTCAACGGCTGTCGGCCACGCAAATACTTGGCGCATTTCGGGCCATTGGATTGATGTTCTTCAAAGCGACGATGCAGATCATTAGTGATACCCGTGTAAAGGGTGTCATCACCACAACGTAAAATATACAAATGCCAGTTCATTAGATTGATTTACTCATTATTTATTCTTTACTTACTCTTTATACAGGCGACCAGCGCGAATCAGGCGTGGTTTAAAATAAGGATTATCCATAGTAGTTACAGAAACCGTTTTGCCGCTCGAAGGGGCATGAACGAACTGCTTATTGCCGATATAAATGCCCACATGCGATGGTTTGCCATTGATACGGTAAAACAATAAATCGCCCGGTTCCAACTCATCCAAAGGTACCGTTTTAGAAGATTGCAACTGATCGATTGAAGTGCGTGGCACATAATCACCAACCTGGGTATGGGTAAAATAGACCAGTCCGCTGCAATCGAAGCCCTGTTGAGGCGTCGAGCCACCATAACGATAGCGCTTGCCCAGCATCGATTGAGCCATTCTGGCAATATTCTCACCTTTGGTGGAGCCTTGCTCATCAGTTTTCACTTCACTGGACTGACGAGTATCTTTGGCCATTCGCTCAGGCGAACTGGAACAAGCCCCAAGCCATAGGCCCGAGACAGTAATCAGAGTTAATAGTAAGAGTCTTTTATGCATTGCTCTACCCTAGCAGATGAAATCTGAACTTACCCTAAACCAGCGCACATTCATTCTATACCCTTGCTAGCCCTAAGATATAACCGGAATCACAAGTTTGGCAACTCTAATGTTGGTTCTTGCAGCTCTGCAAATTGACTGCGTAAATCCAGAATCTGTTCTTCCCAGTAGCGTATCGAGTCAAACCAGGGGAAAGCCTGCTGAAATGCAGGATCGTTCCAGCGCTTTGCAAGCCACGCACTATGATAAAACATGCGTAGGGTTCTTAATGGCTCGATTAATTTTAGCTGCTTTGCTGGAAACTTTTGGAACTCTTCATAGCCCTCGATTATTTCGGCTATCTGCGACAGCTTTTGTGGTCGCTCACCGGACAATAACATCCATAGGTCCTGTACCGCTGGCGCCATCCTCGAATCATCAAAATCCACAAAGTGAGGGTTGTCATCGCGCCATAAAATGTTACCGATATGGCAGTCGCCATGAGTTCGAATATAGTCAAGCTCACCAACTTCCAGCCACTGCCGGTTAACTTCTTTCAGTATATCTTCAGCCAGAGTTCGATAAGCCAGATGGTACTCACGAGGCACCGCATGCTCCATCAGATATTCAAAGCTTTGCTGGCCAAAAGTTTCTACTGTTAAGCTTGGACGAAACTGATAAGGCTTGATCTCACCCAAGGCGTGAATGCGCCCTATAAATCGTCCCAGAGTAAACAAGCTATCCAGATCATCCAGCTCCGGTGCATGGCCGCCTTTGCGCGGATACAGAGCATAATAGAAGCCTTCATACTCAAACAGTGTTTTGCTGTGCAGTGACACTGGCGCAACGATCGGCAACTCAGATTCTGCAAGCTCGGTGGTAAACTCATGCTCTTCTAGAATTTGTTCTTGCGTCCATCTTTCTGGACGATAAAACTTAGCAATGATCGGCTGCTGCTCTTCAATACCGATTTGATAGACTCGATTTTCATAGCTGTTCAAAGTTAAGATTCGGCCATCACTATAAAACCCCAGGGCTTCAATCGCATCAAGAATGAAATCTGGGGTCAGCTTATTAAAAGGGTGTGCTTGCGACTGCTCGCTCATAAAAAGTTAGCCTTAATCATCGTCGCCCTTATCTTTCTTGGCGTCTTTCTTAGAATCTTGCTCAGGATCATTTTTATCTTTATTGCCATTCTTATCTTTCATAAGATCGGCTTTGTCTGGCGTGACGACAGATTTATCCGTTCCCATTGATGCAGTTAGCACTTTCTTCATGGCATCGCTGGGTGACATATCCAGATCTTTGCACTTTGACTTTGGCATGAAAAATGTGAAGCCACCAATTTGATAGCTCATGGGCACATAAACAGCAACCAACTCATCACGCTCTCCTAAGCTAACATCATTGGCGGTAACAAACCCAATCACCTCGACACCCTCTCTCACTTCGCACAAAACTGCCTGCTTCAAGTCTTCGTCTTTATCGGGGGACAGGAAACGCATGATCTCATTGAAAGCGTTGTAGATGGTGTTAACAAAAGGAATGCGTTCCATTAACTTATTAAGCCCTGATAGAATCAACTGCCCCAGATAAAACTTAATCAAAAGCCCTAAACCAAATATCAGTAGCAGGCCTAAAATCAAACCCAATCCTGGCCAATAAGCATCTTCAGAAATAACCAGCAACAAAATCTCACGCAGATAGGTTTCAAGCGTACCTAGCAACCAACCAATCAGGGCAATGGTTAGCAAAATAGGCAGAATTGCAATCAATCCCTGCAGGAAAATTGCACTAATATCTTTCATACCACCAATTTTCATTTATTCATTATTCCATTCGAGAAAACATGGCAAAACAATAGCATACTTACTGCATAGCGACTATGAATGGTTTGGGGGAGGTTTGTAGGCTGAATGCGCCTGATAGTAGTCTAACAAGTGATCAATTTCTTTGGATTCATAACGTAACGCCTTATCAATTGCTTCACGAAAGGCTGGTTCAACAATGTCATGATATGAATAGGTCAACACAGGGTTAAAGCCTCGGGATAATTTATGCTCGCCCTGCGCACCCGGCTCAAAAACCTTAAGCCCCTGCCCAATGGCATAGTCAATCCCTTGGTAATAGCAGGTTTCAAAGTGCAGAAACTCTTCATCAACCAAAGAACCCCAATAGCGTCCGTACAGGTGTGTTTTTGAGCGAATAAAATAGGCTCCAGCCAACCGTTGATTATCTTTCCTGGCAAACAACAATAACACCTGATCGCCCATGCTCTTTGCCAATAGCGGGAAAAACTCGGGCGTTAACTGCGACCAGCTGCCCTTCTCATCAAAGGTCTTCTTATACATCTCGTAAAACAGCTGCCAATCGGCATCAGTCGCCTGGGTTCCTGACAACCACTCAAAGCTCCAGCCACGACTATTAACCTGACGTCGTTCACGCTGAATATTCTTACGTTTTTTTGCTTTAAGGTTCGATAGAAAGTCATCAAAAGAAGCGTAGCCCTGATTCATCCAATGAAACTGAATATCGCGACGGGGCAATAATAGACTGTTAGACAGCAACTCAACGCCATTCCGATCCAGAAAATTGATATGCCATGAACTGATGTGGTTCTGTTTTAGCCACTCAGATACGGTATTGATAATCGCAATTTGCTGCTCTGTACTAAGCCCCTTGTGCAACAATCTAGGGCCTGTGATGGGCGACAAAGGTGATGCAGTCAAAGCTTTAGGATAATACTCAAGTCCATGCCGCTGGTAAGCATTGGCCCACGCCCAGTCAAAGACGAATTCTCCAAAAGAGTGGCCTTTAATATAAAGCGGCATAAAAGCCACAAGCTGGTCATTGTAATAGGCGACAAGGTGTATAGGCTTCCAGCCCTTCTCCGCTGTGACTGAGCCACTTTCCTCCAACGCCTGCAAAAAGCGGTAATCAATAAAAGGATTGGTTTCACCGGCGGTATACCCCAAAGCCAGCCATTGAGCACTGGAAATCGAAGTTAGCGACTCAATAAAGGTGATGCTTAAGCCATCTGTAGTAGCGCTATCGGAGTTTTGGATTGGGGATCGATTCAAGAGTGGCAGCCTTTAATAAGATAAGATTAAAGCTATCATGAAACGTTAAGCAAAAAAAAGCCCACTCAAAAGCATAAGTGGGCTAAACTTGGGGGTAAGTTTTAAATCAAAACAATCTATAGGGGTGCCCCTTAAGACGCCATAAGGGGCGAGTCATCAGAATTCATTATAAATTCTGACAAGACTCATAATTTATAGTAATGCAATGACTAACATTGAAACAACAAGTGCTGCAATTACTAGCTCTAATGCACCTTCAGTAATCTCGTTCATGTCTATCTCCTTCAGTTAATGACTCTATGTCTCTGTTACGGAGTGAATTCTACTCCTGTTATGTGACATTTTTAAGACAAATTCGCTGGATATTTTTTAGGGGCAAGCATTAGTTTTTTTTATAAAAAAAGTCATTTCTGCAATGTTATATCAGCATTATATTTCGTTAATTCGGTTAAGTTACTCTAATCCTTATAAAAAAAGTGAAGGCATAAATGACATTTTTTGTTGAAGGCTAAGCGATCATTGCTCAGTAGTTAGTAAAAGCTTGCTAAGCTGTTGATTCAAAAGTGTTAACTGGTTGTGTTTTTCCCTCATATTGACAGCGAAAATTTTAACTGGGTAATAAGTTTGCCCCACAAAAAAGCCACCCGAAGGTGGCTTTTAGAGACTTGTATGATTAGTCCGTTTGATTTAATCGATCAAACCACGACTTTTCAGCAAGTACTTTGGATCGGCTTCTTTACCACGGAATTTCTTATACAACTCCAATGGGTCTTCGGTACCACCCTTCGATAAGATATATTTGACGAATTTATCAGCCGTCTCTTTATCGAAAATACCGTTTTCTCGGAATGCCTGGTAAGCATCGGCACCAAAGATTTCTGACCAGATATAGCTGTAGTAACCTGCTGAGTAGCCTCCAGAAAAGATGTGTGAGAAATAAGTGGTGCGGTAACGGGGAGCAATCTCAGGGATTAGTCCAACCTCATCGAGTACCGCCTTCTCAAACGCATCAGCATCTTTGACGACGGTGCCGACTTCCTGAGTATGCCAAGCTAAATCTAACAGAGTAGCAGCCATATATTCAGTGGTTGCAAAACCCTGGTTAAACTGGGCAGCAGCCTGGATTTTGTCAATCATTTCCTGAGGAATAACTTCACCTGTTTTGTAATGCTTGGCAAATTGACCCAATACTTCTGGTTCCAGCATCCAGTTCTCAAGCACTTGTGATGGGAACTCCACAAAGTCGCGAGGTACAGAGGTACCGGTTTGCGATGGATAAACACCGTCAGAAAGCAAACCGTGAGTAGCATGGCCAAACTCATGGAATAAAGTGCTCGCCTGATCGAAGGTTAATAATGTTGGCTCATCACCGACTGGACGAGGGAAGTTTAGGACATTAACGATAATAGGTTTAACGAACTCACCCTCTTCAGTTACAAACTGCTTGCGATAAGAGTTCATCCAGGCACCACCACGCTTGCTGTCGCGAACATAGAAGTCAGCAAGGTAAATACCAATCAGCTCGCCCTTTTCGTCCGTCACTTCGAAAGTGCGGACATCTTCATGATATTTAGGCAAGTCGAAGCGCTCTTTGAAGTTCATACCAAATAGGCGGTTAGCCGTATAGAACACACCTTCTAAAGTACTATCCAACGAGAAGTAAGGCTTAATTTCAGCATCATTGAGCGAATACTTAGATTTACGGATTTTTTCCGCATAGTGACGCCAATCATGAGCAGCAAAAGTAAAGTCTCCGCCCTCTTCATTAATCAGTTCCTGCATGGCAGCTACTTCAGCTTTCGCCTGCTTGATGGCCGCTGGCCACACTTTATCTAACAATTCAGAAACGTTTTCAGCATTCTTAGCAGTACGCTCCTCAAGCACAAAGTCAGCGTGTGACTTATAGCCCATCAAATCGGCTTTTTCTGCTCTAAGCGCAGCTAACTCAATGGCGATTACCTTGTTGTCATATTCATTATCGTTATCACCGCGATGAGTATAGGCGTAATATACTTTTTCTCGAAGGTCGCGCTTGGTGGAATTAACCAGGAAAGGATCTTTACTTGTGCGATGAGTGGTAATCACCCATTTTCCTTTATGCCCACGCTCTTCAGCTGTTTTTGCCGACGCATCAATAAACCATTGAGGTAAACCGGCCAAATCTTCTTCTTTATCAATAACCAGCTCCCAGTTATTGGTTTCTGCCAAAACATTTTCAGCGAACTGCAGTGACAACTGAGTCTCTTTCTTATTCAACTCACGCAACTTTTGCTTTTGTTCATCGTTAAGCTCAGCACCACCACGCACAAATGTTTTATAGCTGTCTTCCAATAAGCGCATTTGATCGGGACGCAAGCCCAGCTCATCTTTCTTGGCATAGATGGCAGATACGCGCTTGAACAAGTTCTCGTTTAAATTAACATCATCGCGCAGCGAAGAAAGTTGAGGACCAATCTCCTTTGAAATAGCCTGCAGCGTGGGGTTGGTATGAGCAGACGTCAGATTATAAAAAACATTAGTGACTTTATTTAACAGCTTGCCATTATATTCCATTGCCTCAATCGTATTCTCAAAAGTCGGCTCTGCTGGGTTATTGGCAATCTCATCCACTTCCACACGTACTTCAGCGATAGCTCTCTCAAAAGCAGGTTTGAAGTGTTCGTCTTTGATTTGCTCAAAAGGTGGCATGCCGTAAGGCGTATCCCACGCTTCAAAAAATGGATTCGCCGCGGTGGCATTATTCTGGGTATCCGTACCGTTAGCCCCATCTACTGACTCTATAGACTGAGCTTTTTCCGAATCAGCAGAGCTTTGCTTTTCCGAACTGTCGTTCGAACACCCTGCTGCAATGAACGCAGACATTACGGCTGCGGCTACGGTTAGTTTCTTCATCATATATACCTTAATCAATTATTACCTTGATGCTACTTTGCTTAAAAAATAGTGACTTAATATTCACTTTTCCCCAATGCGCACCTGTAAACAAGCGCGCCAAAATCCTACATAACCCATCGTTTATACGGACTCTGCAACTAATAGGCAAGGCACGCTAACCGCTAATATGTAACAAATCTCAACAAATTAAATGGTTGAGCTCAATTTATCCCCGCTTGCTGCCCAGCTACATTCTGTTAATACTCAGTTAAGCTATTGATATGCTATGCTTTGCGATCATCAGCCAAAAAAATAAAACACTATGCGAATTGGGGTACTTTTGCTGTTCCTGGCCATATCCAGCACTGGTCTGGCGAAGGATTCAGCGCCGCTTTATCAATGCCAGGACGCCATCAAGTCACGTCCACACACCGAGGCTCTCAGCATCTGCTTGCAATCGTTGGAAGCTAAGGAAGGTAAAAACTCTGCAGTAACGACACAGCTCTGGCTTGAATTAGCCGATTTGTACTCGCAACAAGGCCATTACGATGATGCTGATTACTATTTAGCCAAAATTAAGCAAAGTGAATTCTTTCTGAGCAACACTGAAACCCAATATCGCTGGTATCGAATGGTCGGCCTCAGGCTCTTACATCAAGAGGATTACGAACAGGCAAAAATGAAATTAGAGCAGGCTAACACCATTGCACAGCGAGAACAGAACATCGAATGGCTAGCTAAAAGCAGTAATGATTTAGGACTGATTCATCACAAACTTCTCAAATATAAAAGTGCTCTTCTCTATTACAAAGAAAGCCTTAAACATAAGGAATTAATTGGCAATCTCTATTATGTCGGCACCACACTTAACAATCTTGGCTTGTTGAATAAAGATATGGGGGATATCGAACAGTCGATCAACTATTACGAACAGGCACTACAAACCTATTTGGATTACACTCAGCTTGATGACTTTGATGTTCGCGTCATGTCGAATATTTCCCACCTCTACGAAGATCTTGCAGTGGTGTATGCCCTCAGCGGTAACAATGAAAAACAAAACCAATACATAGACAAAATTATTGCCACTTTCTCAACCAAGCTTTCAGACAATGAAAAAGTAAGGGCCCTCAAAAACCTTGCTCTGGTCCATACCAAGCAAAAGCAAAGCACCGAAGCGCGCAAATTTATAGCTGAAGCACGAAAATTCGCCGGAGATGACTCAAACTACCTTGATGAAATTTACTACATTGAAGCCTATATCAGCTACTTAGAGGAGAACTATGAGCAAGCAATATCGCTAGCCAATACTGCTATAAGCCATACCAAAGCACATAGTGAACCGCGAGTGCTAAGTAACTCTTATCAGCTGTTGTACACTATCTTCGAGCAGCAGGGTCAATATGAAAAAGCCTTCGATCACCTGAATAAATATTATCAATACAAAGAACAGGAATTGCAGGCGCAATACCAAACAGATCACCAGTTAATCATCCAGCAAATAGCCAAGGAGCAACTGGAGCGGCAACTGGTCACTGAACAACTGGCTAATGAAAAGCAGAGTAATCGAATCCGCTCCCTTTCTAATCTGATCCTCGGTTCTTTAATCATTCTGTTAGTGCTAGCTTTTCTGTTAATTTTTCTAGGCTACCGCAAGCGTAAAGAAAGGCAGGCATTACTGGCTTCCATTAAATCGCACAAAGAAAAATTGCTACTACTGGAATCAGAAGCACTACAAGATAAAGATAGCACAGAAGAAAGTAGGACAATCGAAGAAGGCTCAGATGCAGAAGCTCGCACCGATGAGCAGTTCAGACAGTCCTTGGTAGAGCTGCTGATAGAAACCGTTAATTTGTGGGAAAAAGCAACTCAGCTGGATCGAATTGAACTCGCGGAAAAAAGCCGTATCTGGCGCGTATCCATTGATGAAGGACGATTAAGAACACGTTCACTGGATAAGTACCTTAATATTCAGAAAATACCGCAAAATCCACGCTGGCGAAACGTGGTCAAAACCAGCCACTACGTCTTAGCAGAATGCGACCTGCTTCCAACTGACCGAGCCTTACTAGAGGATAAACTTGAACAGGTTATGTCTCTTATTAAAGCCCGGTCTATGGAGCAAAGCTAAATTTTAGAAGGTGCTACGAACTTTTACCGGCTCTGCCTCATAGATTTCATAAACACAGTCAAAGCTCAGGCCCTGGGTAAAGTCATAATTTTCATGATGGCCATCAGCCGCCTCTAGATTATTCACAAAACTGGCTGGTGCAGTAAAACGAGGTAACAACCCTTGTGGGTATTGACTGGCATGCAACGAAGCATAAGCATTACAGGTATTAGTGCCAATCATTGCAGCCTGATAAAAATGGTCAACCTGGCCACAAGTCTTTTGCTGCGCTAACCTTTCACTTTGTATTTCACAGCTCTCCTCCAATTCGGCACCTTTCTTATATAGCAGCCAAGATTTGTAATCAAAAAACTGGGCGTAATTTGAGTACTGATGATTGAGCTGGGCTTCACTAAAGTTGAAACTCGTGGCCACAGCCACATTGGTTTGTGTATTTAAGGCATCAATCGGCAATTCATGAGCTTTTAAAGGTGAAAATAAGGCTAGGCTTGTCATAGCAAAGCATAATTTTTTCATAATCTGGGAGACTCCAATCATTTGTTTTACTTTTCAACCTACAATGTAAGCACCTCAACAGAAAATAACCAGCTTTATATAGGGTAAAAATGGGTAAACAACAATAAAAACAATAGGTTACTCATCAATGGCTGTTCTATGACACAGGTTGCAAGCGTAGCTTTACAGCCTGTGCCCCCGCTTCACTCATAAAAAATAAGCAGAGAATAATGTCGGCAATGCGCACAGCTGTACACTTTTCATACAGCAAGCGTGTTAAAATGTTTTAAGGTAAGACTCGATAAGGAGGTTTTTATGTCACGCTTACTCTACCGTTGCGACAATCTCGCAGAAATTGAAAACACCTACAAGGATCTCCGCGACGCAGGCGTCGAAGATGCCCACCTGCATGTCATAGCCAAGCAAGATGGACGCCTACTCAGGCGTGGTTTAAATGCTGCCAATACCTGGTACAAAACCGATATATTGAATGGCTGGAGTCAAGGTGTTCGTTATGGCTTGGCGGCCGGTATTCTCGCCAGCTTATTGTTCGCGGCATCTGAAGTCTTTAGTGGTTACTATGGCTTTGTTGGAATCCTCTTCACGCTAATAATATTCACTGCTTTTGGAACCTGGTTAGGTGGCTTTATCGGTCTACAAACCAAGAATCATGCTTTAAAAGACTTCTTCCACTTTGTTGATGAAGGTGAGTATCTTCTACTGATTGACTTGAGTGCGGCTGAGGCAAAGCACATTAAAGCCGTGCTTCATTATCACCCAAGTCTCAAGCTGGTCAGTGATGAGGTCGAAACCACCATCCCAATGCACATTATGGAACGTATGCATTAACGCTATCAATTAAGCACTGCGTTCCAATTCCCCCCTGAAAGAGGCATAATAGCGCCTTTTTCAGGGAGCCATTGCCATGAGCATTCTTAATACCCTAACTGAGCGCGCGAACAATCAATGCGAATTATGTAGCTCTAGCGACAACCTATCTGTTTATGAAGTCCCACCAGCAGAAGCAAACTCCGACAAATGCATTTTAGTTTGTGCAACCTGCGCAAGTCAGCTTGAAACTCCCGAATCAATCGATGTGAACCATTGGCGCTGCCTGAATGACTCGATGTGGAGTCAGGTTCCAGCCGTTCAGGTCGTGTCCTGGAGAATGCTCAAGAAGCTGGCCAGCATGGGCGAAACCTGGGCACAGGATCAGCTGGATATGATGTACATGGAAGAAGATACGCGTGAATGGGCTGAAATGACCCTGGCCGATGACTCGCGTGAACCCACATTGGACAGCAATGGCACGCCATTACAAGCTGGTGATAATGTGGTTTTAATTAAAGACTTAGACGTTAAAGGCGGAGGCTTTACCGCCAAAAGAGGCACCGCAGTACGCGGTATTTCCTTAAGCGACAACCCTCTGCATATTGAAGGACGCGTTAACGGGCAAAGAATTGTCATTATTGCCGCCTACGTAAAAAAGTCGTAACTTATAAATTCTCGATTGAAGGTAGCACCGGATATAGGATGGGTTAGGCGATTTGCAATAGCCGTAACCCATCAAGTCAGCAAATGTGACCTCTCAATACTTCCTAATTTCTAACCTTACGCTTTTGTCTACACCATACCCAAAACCAGACACCGCTAACCGATAATAAGATCAAGGCCAATCCGCTCAGGAAAATCAGCGTTAGATAGGTATTTCCACCAATATTGGCAATATGCAGCGGATACACTTTTTGCGCTAGTCGATAACCGAGAGTTTGTTCCCGGACATTGGTCCACTCGGTAATTTGATGAGTATCGGGATCAAATGCTATCCGTGTTCTACCATTCTTGTGCCATTCCTCTGACTGCGCCATTCTCATGCTATTGGAAGCCCAGGAGATAAGCTTCGGTTGCGCGTCAGGCATCAACTGCCGCGCTGCTGCAAAACGCTCTTGCCAGCTAGAGCTATTGAGCTTCGGTACTGTGATGGACGGCCTTTGCTGCCCTTCCTGCGGAAACAATGTTTTCAGCGTTGAACCAACAGCTCCGCTATACATCATGGCAGTGCCAGTTGCCACAGCAATGAGAATAGGTGCAAATAATATGACGCCAATTGTTCGATGGGACTGCCACAAAGTCTGCCCCCACTGCTTCAGCCCCGGCCTTGACAACCGAACCGAAAAGTCTTTCTTGCTCCACCGCTTGCGCGGCCACCACTTTATGAGTCCAGAAAAAATCAGCAACAGACAGCCTATCCCAAAAATCCCCTGAAGTTCCTTACCCAGTTCATGCAGGAATAGATGATGGTGAAATTCAACCATCCACTCGATCCAATCAGACATCGCAGGACGCGAAAGCAGTAACTCACCTTCGGCGGAATAATAATGATGGGTGCCGTCGTCATCAACGGTTTCAATCCACGGATGATATTCAGAAGGCAGGAAAGCATAGTTGGCAGATTGCTTGTCAAAAACCCTGGCAGCCTCTTCCTGTGAAGGAATGGCAGACAAGTTCAATTGAGGATAGGTGAGCTGCAACAGCTCCGTTTTAAAAAGCAGTAAGCTACCCGTTAAGGCAATCAATAAAAGCCAAAGGCTGAGCACAAGGCCCAGCCATTTGTGTAGGATGGTAATGATTCGTCTAAATCGCATATATGGTTATCGGTTACGCTTTAGCGAATCGCTTCTTACTTTATGAATTACCATTAAGACACTTACCATTGAGACGGTTACCATTGAGACGGTTACCACTGGTTGCGCCAATTCACGCTTATCGTGCGACCGCGACCGGTAAAGTTACGCGCATCGTTACCCGCGGTTTGTGCATAGTAGGTAAAGTAATACTCATCCAGCAAGTTCTCAACACCGATAGTAAACTCACCAATATTTTGTGTGGCAATATTCATGGTGAAATCGAATGTGTCATAACCATCAAAGTTGTTGATAGCTTGTGCACCTGAGTAAATATTACGGTCAAACAACTGGTTCCACTGCAAACGGGTATTGATGTCACCATTCCAATATTGAGTCCAGTAAAGATTCAAACGACGCGGCGTCATGTTGCTGCCACCTAATGGTGTATCTACCTGGCCATCATCATCGCTATCAAAATCACCTTCAGTATCGGCATACATCAAACCAAACGTCGTGTCGTTATTGACTGCATAACGTGTATCCAGCTCAAAACCAGAAATCTCAGTTTTTTCACGGTTAACAATAAAAATGCCATCTGAATTAGGCGATAATCTCGCACCTAAATCAGAATTGGATTCAAAGTAACTGGCTGACACAGACAAGGCGTCATCGCGATACTCAACACCAATCTCATTATTATCAGTGACCACCGGCTGCAAGTTTAAGAAGCTTTCCACTTGCTGGTCGGGCTGATCAATGGCGCGCAAAACACGACCAACATCAGGCATACTGAAGGCTTCAGAAACGCTGATAAAACCGCGCCACTCGGAGTTGAAGTTATAGACGGCACCAAAGTTCGTCAGTAGCTCATTAAAAGACGGACTGCCGCCTTCAACAAAACTACTGTTGTAAGAATACAGGGTGGTAAAATCATCAACTTTTAAATTACCGTATTCATAACGCAAGCCAGCACTTAAAGTTAAACCATTGTGCATATAGCGTGCCTGAACATAAGGAGCCCAGTTTTCAAAACTGGTTTCAGGAACCCATTTACGTCCTGTTTGCGCTAACTCCTGGAAAGTCGTATCTTCCAGGAAGTCGACACCAGCCGTCATGTCCACAGGCATATCAGCAATTTTTTGCCAGTTAATGGTTATACGCGAACCCAGTTTGTTAGAGTCGTTGCGCGATTGATCGAAGATGTCAGTACCATAAGCTGGATCCTGAAAAGTCGCGAACCGACCGCCGCCGTAAAGCGCAGAAAAATCTTGCGAGAACAGTTGCCAATTCAGCGCCCCACCTAGGAAATCGCTATCCCGCAATTCTACGCTAGCAGTAGTAATGTCATTCTCCGCAGGATCACCTTCCAATACACCACGTCTGGAAATAGCCGGAATACCCGCGGCACGATCACCAGTAATCGTAATATAGTCGCCATTTGAAGCTAACTGATAATGGTTCAACATCACTCGAATTTCTTGCTCATCATTCATGCGATAGACGAATTTTCCAAAGAAATCCTGGCTTGATGAATCCATGGTGTCGCCCTGAGTGGTATCCACACCAATGGCATTGCCATTACCATCGAAATACAGGCCAGATTCGCGCAAATGACCACCCAGCATGATTTCATAATCATCTGTGCCATGGCTCCACAAATAACCAGCATGATAGCTCATTCCATCAGATGTACCGGTCGGTTGCGCTGAGAAGCCAGCATTGACTTCACTCGATGTACCACTGGCTGATTTAGTCACAATATTAATAATACCGCCGCTGGCGCCCATACCTTGGATAGCGCTGGCACCGTGGATAACCTCCACCCGTTCTATCATCAATGGATCAATTGTATTTGCAGCACGCGCACCATCTCGTAGTGGATTAGACTGCGGAACTCCATCAATGAGATACAAAGGCTTGCGGCCGCGTAAGGTTTCGCCAGAGCTGGTTAATTTTTGCCGCGAAGGACTGAACGAAGGAACAAGATTACCCAAAATGTCCGATAGAGAATTCGCTACAGACAACTGCAGACGGATTTCTTCACCGTCAATGACTGTGATGGTAGCTGGCACGGAACTTGCCGGTAATGGCGCTCGAGTGGCCATAATAGTCAGGACTTCAGCGTCTTCATTGACAGTTGACTGCTCAGAAGTACTTTCTTCCGCTGCGTATAATTTCCCCGGTAGAAATACACTCGATAATGCTGCAAAAACAGCAATTGAAATGACTGATTGTTTCATGATTATTGCAAAACCTTTGAATGAGGATGCAAATGATAACAATTCTTATTATCAGATCAAGTCTTTTTTGCATCACCAATGATTAAAGTCAATTAGGGTTGGCTAATACAAAGGTTAGGCAACAAAAAACCCGGCCTGAGCCGGGTTTCAAGACTCTTAAAACTAATTACTTAGTGTCTTTAGCCTGTTCAATAATTTCTTCTGCTGTCTTGCCATGAAGCTTTTCTTTAAGTTCTTTCTCAATTTTTTCTTCATCGCCCATAGAGCTAAAACCAACCTGCATCGCAATGCTCATAACTGCTTGGCCCAATTCCATTTTCTCTTCTTCGGTCATGTCTTTCGTCATTTCCTCCATTGAGGCTTCCATGGTTTGAT
Organism: Kangiella sp.; assembly: GCA_048266925.1. Lineage (GTDB taxonomy): Bacteria > Pseudomonadota > Gammaproteobacteria > Enterobacterales > Kangiellaceae > Kangiella. Next base: position 453,047 of record JBLWYL010000001.1, read on the forward strand.
CATTAGTGGCATCAAACGTTGGTTCGCTGCTACAAGCTGCTAAACCCAACGCTAAAAATAAAACAAAAATCGAACGGATTAAAATTGTCATAGTGCTTCCCTCTTATTTAAGCAGCCCTCATCTTACTTGAAAATAAATGCTCCTTCTAATATTTATTCATGATTCTCCACAAAATAGTTGCATCATGTAATCATCCATAACAAAGCCGTTTCCTATATCCATTACCAACTCATCAACCGTTACAAAGCCCATTCTCTGGTAGGCAGCAATACTGCCTGAATTATATTTATTAACAGTCAGCTGTACTTTCGCCAGCCCCTGCAATTGGGCTTGCTCAATGACAAATTGCATCGCCTGACGTCCAATCCCCTGCCCTCTTAGCTGAGAAGACACGTAGATTTTACTTAAAAATAGAGCGTCCTCTTTAAGGTAAAAGGACAGATAGCCAACCAAGCCACCATCAAGCACGATACAATAATATGAAACACCCTCTGATATCTGTTTAGCCATTGCCGGAACCGACTGGAACTTCTCCAGCATATACTCAACCTGCTCGGAGCCAATGATCGGCGTGTAATGTTCACGCCAGATGATAACTGCTAACTCTGCAACTTCAGGCAAGTCTGACGGTGTTACCTTTCGAATAGTTATGCTTTGCATAAACGATTTATTTCCCCTGATAAGCTTTCACTTTGCGTTCACGGCTGTCAGCAATAATAACCACATGAGCATTGCAATTATATTTGGTGCCAGTGGTGGCATTGGCCAGGAGTTTGTCAAACAGGCACTAGAGCGATATGCCGTGGTGTTTGCTTGTTCCCGTGCTCAAAGCAGTGCATCTGGTGATGATCAATTTCCCGCTATTAAGGCACTGGATAACGGTTTGGTCAAGGTTCAACTGAATACTCTTGATGAAGAGCAGCTGCGGCGCTTTTCCCGGCATGTGAGCGACCAGTACGGTCATACAGACCTTATTATTAATGCCATAGGCATATTGCACAACTTGAAAGAACTGCAACCAGAGAAAAAAATGGAGGATTTTGACCTTAATAACTTCATTAAGGTGATGACAGTCAATGCTTCAACGACAGCCTTAATTGCAAAGCACTTCATAAAACTATTAAAACAATCTGACGCACAACCCGCCATATTGGCAAGCCTGTCGGCACGGGTGGGAAGCATCAGTGATAACCGACTGGGTGGCTGGTACAGTTATCGCGCCAGCAAAGCCGCTCTCAATCAAATCATCAAAACATTATCGATTGAAGTAGCACGACGCAATAAAAACACTGCGGTCATTGCACTCCACCCCGGCACAACAGACACCAAGCTGTCAAAGCCCTTTCAACAAAACGTCAAGCCTGAAAAGCTATTTTCAGCCGAGTACTCGGCACGCAAAATGTTTCAGATTATCGATAACCTTTTTCTAGAAGATAATGGCAAGTTCTTTGCCTGGGACGGCTCCACCATAGAATGGTGAAGCCTTGATAGAATCAAGATCCAGCTTGAGCCAAATCAGCTTTAGTCTTGATAGTATTCACAAAGCTCTCATCCTCTTTCTGCTCATGCGGTGCCAATAAATAAAAACTGTCACCATCATAAGTTTCAACATAGATTTGGCTGTAGCTAAAAGCGGTTCCTTTTTCTTCAATGCCAACAAAAGATACTTCAGAAAATGGTGCAGAATAAATATACAGCTCACCATCCAGAGTCTCATAACTTATGACGCGTGAATCAGTAACAACATTACCGCCTTCCAGTATAGAAGTAAGACCTTCTGAGAAAAATAACTCAACTTTTTCATCACTATTAATAATGTTGCTATCACGTAAAGTTTCGACATGAGATATGGAAAGAGTATCTTCGCTCATCAACGATGTAGGAACCCAAACGCCCGCTTCCATGAGCAAAACAACTCCTACTAGAAAACCTAGAACAACATGGAACGGTGTCGCCAACCACCAGGTTAGTTTGCTGGTTGCTTTATACTCTGGATTCTGTTGTTTCCGTAAGCGGTGATACTTAAAAGCAGCTAACGTAGCTTGAGCCAAAAGAACCGTTATAATCAATACAATAAGAATTCCAGACACCTTTCCAGCTTGGCTAAAGTAAAGAATTTTAGCTATCACATAATAGCCAAGCATTAGTAGAGCACTCACGCGACTTTTATGGTAAATGCCAGTTGCTAAAAGCGCAAAAGCCACAACATCATAAAAAAGTGCTGAATCAAGTATGGCAAGCAGGCCATTCTCATAATGAGCAACAATAGTCATGATTAAGGTTAATACTGCAACCACAACAGTAGTCCAAAAGCCCCGCCTGATTTTAATCTTACACTCTTCAAGTTCAGGCCCTACATCCTCACTGAACCTTACCTCATCGGCATCTTTACTATCGTTTTTAAAGTTATACTCCATAAATCCCCCAATACTTAACATTCTTTTTATATCTACAGTCATAGTCATCCGACTAAAAAGACATTCTAACCAGATTATCCGGTCTGACAATTAATAATTGTTCAGGGAGTCGTGATATTTACATATTTTTCACATAAGGCCTGATAAGTTTAAAACAAATTCGTGTTACAGGAGTTACATTATGAGTCGTTTACTTTATGAGTCAGACAAGCTCAAACATGTACAAGCCACCTATGAGGATTTAAAGGCACACGGTATTCAAGATAGCGATCTGCATGTTATCGCTAAAAAGCAAGGCAAAGTACTTCGCCGTGGATTAAACACTGCAAATTTCTGGTACAAAACCAATGTACTGAACGGTAGCTTTAAGGGATTTATAGGCGGAACCCTAATTGGTTTAATTGTCGCGACGATACTGTATAACGCTCAAGCACTTAATGGCTTATACAGCACCTTTGGCTTTGTTGCCACTACCATACTATTCAGTGGTTTTGGCACTTGGCTTGGTGGCCTGCTAGGCCTTGAAAGTAAAAACTACAAATTACGAAAATATTATAGACTTGTAGAAGAAGGCAAATACTTATTACTGATTGATGTCAAAGAAAGGAATTTAAAACCCGTTGTGCAATCGATTCATCAGAGTCATCCACAACTAAAATTACTGAGTGATAAAATCGAAACTGTCATTCCTTTCGACTTCATGCAAACAAGTCACTAAAGATTTAAACAGGTTAGCCTGATGGATTAGTCATAAACCTTGAACGTTAAAGGTTCTTACCCTAGATATAAGATACCCTCCTAACCCAACTATCTTATATCGCTTTTAGCTCCCTCACCGGGAGCTTTTTTTTGTTTCTCCAATGTAAAAAAAGCCACACATAAATCGAAGCTTTTGCTTTGCCCACCAAACACATACAATGTTGTCCTAATCAATACAAAGTATTTTGTTGTGCCCAAAGCTAAAAAACCCTCGAAAGTAACACTTCCGTTTCAAAGCGGTTACAAATCAGTCTTGTCATTCCTGATCGATACCTTTCCTCATGTATCTGAAGCTGAGTGGGCAACTCGAATGGCTGAAGGGAAAGTCTATTGGGAAAACCGCGCTAACGTTACAGTCGATACAGAATATAAAGCAGGTAGTGTTGTATATTATCATCGCGAGGTGGAACAAGAGCCGACTATTCCTTTTCCAGAGGTCATCATTGAGCACAACGAGCATTTCTTAATTGCCTACAAACCCCACTTCCTACCGGTAATGCCGGGTGGCGTCTTCGTTAACGAGTGTTTACAACAAAGATTAATCAATAAAACTGGCAACCAGAGCCTTCAAGCGGTTCATCGACTTGATCGAGACACCGCCGGACTTGTTATGTTTTCAACCAACCCACACACTCGAAGCGAGTATCATCAATTATTTGCCCAGCAAAATATCAAAAAACACTATCAGGCAATTGCTAAGACTCAAACAGTCGAAAGTCTTAGTGGTAAAAGCTGGCATGTTAACAATTATTTAGCTCGCTCAGAACCTCAGTTTATTTTCCAGAACTTCGATACACCTCCACACGATAAAAATGCTCAATATGCAGAATCTCTTATCCATTGTGAAGTTGATAACCGTGAGCTGGGACTGTTCACCTTGTCACCTATAACGGGACGCACACACCAGTTACGCCTACACATGATGTCCATCGGCTTTCCGATACTTAACGATCGTTTCTACCCTTCCCTACAACCCAGGCAGCCGGACAATTTCAAGCAGCCATTACAGTTATTGGCCTACAAACTCAGCTTCATTGACCCAATCAGTGAACAGCAACTTGCCTTCACCAGCCCTGTGCAACTTGAAATTTAAATCAAAAGTCCCACAATAGTCAGTAACAGACACCACTCTCCCTAATATTATGGCTTCAGGTTGGGCGCGCGAAGGCGCGGTACAGGAACAAATTGAAAGCACCATCAAAGATGGCGTTGAGCGTGCGCGCAACGAAATGAACCATGCAGGAGAGTCGCTGACTCACTGTGAATGGTGTGATGCCAAAATACCTGAACTTCGCAGACAGGCGATAAAAGGCGTACGCTTTTGTATTCAATGCCAGGAAGACTGCGAGAAAGAAAAACAAGCCTCCGCTGGCATGAATCGTCGAGGAAGCAAAGACAGTCAATTACGGTAAGGGATTCTCTATCGAGATACTCCTAAACCCTCAAGAACTCCTCAACCATTCCCAGCCTAAGATCTAAAAAGCACACTCCAAAGCTATATCACCAGCAAGTTCATAAATTCATTAACCGGTGTCTCAAGGAAGGCTTCTTCATCAAGGCAGAGATCGATGATTTCCCGCCCATGTTTTTTGGGGAATCGAGTATATACGTTCTTTTTGAATTTATCGATGAGCACTGGGATCCCTTCGTCGCGACGGAAGCGATGGCCTAGTGGATATTCAATTTCTATTTTGTCGGTTGAGCTTCCATCTTTAAAGAATATCTGGATGGCGTTGGTGATACTACGTTTTTCGGGGTTGTGATAATCTTCTGAATAGTTTTTGTCTTCCACCACGGACATTTTTTCACGTAATGCATCTATCCGTTCGTCGCTGGCAACGTCATCTTCATAATAGTCTGCAACTAAATCACCGAATAATAAGCCACAGGCAACCATGTACTGTAAGCAATGATCTCGATCAGCAGGATTATGGAGTGAGCCTTCTTTAGAGATGATGCGGATCGCCGACTCATGAGTGGTCAGTTCGATTCGTTCAATATCATCTAATCGGCCCGTAATCTCATTGTGTAATTGAATGGCAGCCTCCACCGCAGTTTGTGCATGGAATTCTGCCGGATAAGAAATCTTAAAGAGGATGTTTTCCATGACATAGGAACCATAATCGCGTTGGAATTTAAATTCATTACCACCAAAGGACACATCATAGAAACCCCAGCCTTTAGCCGTTAAAGCTCCCGGATAGCCCATCTCACCAGTCATGGTGATCATCGCTAAACGCACTGCACGGGATGTGGCATCGCCAGCCGCCCAGGACTTTCGCGATCCGGTATTTGGCGAATGTCGATAAGTGCGTAATGATTGGCCATCAACAAAGGCTTGCGACACTGCGTCAATAATGTCTTCCTTTTCACCGCCCAGCATATGCGCCACAACCGCTGTGGAAGCAATTTTCACAAGAATGACATGATCCAGGCCAACTCGATTGAAACTATTCTCCAGTGCCAGGACACCCTGAATTTCATGGGCTTTGACCATGGCTTCCAGCACTTCTTTCATGGTTAACGGCGAGTAGCCTTCTGCAATGGCTTGTCGACTCAAAAAGTCTGCAACAGCTAAGATCGCACCAAGATTATCCGATGGATGCCCCCACTCCGCCGCTAGCCAGGTGTCATTGAAATCCAGCCAACGCACCATACAACCAATATCAAATGCAGCCTTTATCGGATCCAGCTCAAATTGAGTACCCGGCACTCGCGCACCAAATGGAACAAGAGTCCCCGGAACGATGGGCCCAAGATGCTTAGTGCACTCCGGATAGCGAAGCGCTAAAAAGCCACAGCCAAGAGTATCCATCAGACAAAAGCGTGCTGTCTCCATCGCCTCATCGCTAGCCACCATATAATCAGCAACGTACTCGGCGATATCCACCAGTACCTGATCCGGTTGCTGGCGAATATTTGATTCAACATTAGTACTCATAGCTAATCCTTAATCCATGTATTGAAGATAATACCCTCATACTAACGCTGCCCAGCGTTGATGTCATGTGCTGAAACTAACGGTTTGCTTAAATTCTTGAGACTTCCTTCTGCTGTAATTTTATCAGTCCAAAACCCGCACAAAATCCCACAAGGATTCCAATTACAACAAACGGCCATTCCCCAAGCGTTGCTCCGCTTATTAATCCTAAGCACCCGGCGATAAACATTTGTATTGAATAACGCTTTATCCTCTTCAAAACGAGGAATTCCATAATGGTTGTGGCGGTTATTGCCTGAACTCCAACAAACATATAGGCAAAACCAATGATTTCTAACAATGCACGGATAGGTAGAAAAGGATCGTCACCCGAGTCTATGAAAGTTACAGTGCCATGAGCTTTAAAATCCACATAAATATAAAACAGTACAGCGCCTAGTATCGGAGGTAAATTGATACCCAAAAGGTATCGGTAGAGTCGGAAACGGTTCATCAAGTTGATGCCTTAGAAAGTTATTAGCGGCCATAGTTTATCGTTAATATATAAATACTTACAACTGCAACTATGTGTTCTCATCTCCTCCAACCTGCTCAAATAGGTTACAGGCCCAGTTGACTATTAACACGCTTTCTCTATGATTCTCACAACACTAATGACTATCAGTTAATCATGGCCAATTATCCGAACAGCTATTACGCGGCAACGCTGAATTCCAAACTGGAAACCAATCCACTTCCTCAGAACCTTGAGGTTGAGACCTGTATTATTGGCGGTGGCTATGCCGGTCTGATGACGGCCCTGAGCCTGATAGAGCGCGGCCATACCAATATCGCCATTATTGAGAAACATAAGGTTGGTTGGGGCTGTTCTGGGCGTAATGGCGGATTCGTGTTCGGCGGTTACTCTCTTGGACCTAAACAGCTCATCAAACAGGTGGGTGAAGCAAAAGCTAAAGAGCTTTATCAGTTGACGCTGGACGGAGTAAACCTGATCCGTGAACGGGTTAAAAAATACAACATTGATTGTGACCTGGTAGATAAGGGCGTGTTATGGGCCAACTGGTTTAAAGACCAGTCATTGTTACTCGACGAACAAGCTTTCATGCACGACAAGATGGATGTTGACTGGCAGTACCTTGAGCCAGAAGTACTGCGCCAGCAGCTGAAGACTGACCGCTACCATGGCGCTTTGTTTGAACCCAATGCCATGCACTTCCATCCGCTTAATTATGCGCGCGGAATCGCTAAACAAATTCAATCACAGGGCGGCCAAGTTTTCGAAGACTGCCCAGTGCTGGATATCGATTACCAAAGTGCTACCAAGATTGTTAAAACCGTTAATGGGAACGTTAAAGCCAAGAATGTTGTTTTATCCGGCGGTGGTTATATTGGCGACTTGTGCAAACCGGTTGCGCGTTCGATTCTTCCGATTGCCACTTATGTCATGACTACTGAACCGCTAGGCGATGAATTACAGAACTATATCAATACACAAGCCGCCGTTTACGACACACGCTTCGCGTTTGATTATTATCGCCCGCTCAAAGACACTCGCCTTCTGTGGGGAGGACGTATCAACGCCAATACCAATAAACCCAAAGACCTCGACCATATTCTGCGTCGCGACCTGGCTAAAGTATTCCCGGAACTAAAAGACGTGAAAGTCGATTACAACTGGCAAGGATGGATGGGCTATGCACGCCATCAGATGGCACAAATCGGCGAAGTCGCCCCGAACGTCTGGTACGGCATCGGCTTTGGTGGTCACGGCGTAGCGCCCACAACTACGGCCGGTGAAATCCTCGCCGCGGCTATCACCAAGCAGAATGACACCTATAAAAACTTCCAACCATGGGGGCTCCCCTGGAACGGCGGCCCATTTGGCCCAATGGCCGCCCAGATGAGTTATTGGTGGTATGAACTAAAAGATTGGATGAAAGAAAAAACCGAATAAATAATTAAACTGTCATTGCGAGGAACAATGGCGTTCCTTTAACCGATGAAATCCAAATAAATAAGGGCAGGCACACTGGCCTGGCCCTACCTGAAAGATGCTTTACTCTTCTGCTTCTTTATCTTTGTTGATCATCTCACCCTTCGCAATATACCCGGTATCAATACCAAACCAAAAAGCATCAGTTTCCGGCTCATAGTACATATGACGAATGGAGCCACCTTCGTCAATTACTGTACTGCTGATAAACTTTTCCTTTTTGGTGTCAAAGCCAACCATTTCGTTCGGGTAAGGCCCTGTCTGAGCAATCCAGATAATGCCATGATCATCTAGGGCTGTTCCATAGGGACGACTGCCCTCTCCTGCTGGCAATAACCACTCCTCAAACTTTTTGTTTTCAGGGTTATAGCGCCCTAAATAACCGCCCATAAAATCCACATACCAGACGTTACCATCCTCAGTAATCTCCATACGGCGTGGTCGAGCGTTATCTCGAGGGATAGTAACTTCGGTTAAGGCAAAACTTTCTTTATCAACGAAAGCTAACTTATTAGTACCCAGCAATACCGACCACGCATTGTCATTAGCATCGGTTTTGATTCCATAAGGACGTGAACGCTTTTTTGTCATAGACACATGTTGCACATCGCCCGTCTCAACATCAAGATGACCAATCGCATTCGAATGCTGCGCGGTAAACCAGATGTTCTCATCAGCATCAAACACTAACGTATGCGGATCTTTAACCGCATCAGGCATCGGGAACTGCTTGATGTCACCCGTCTCAGGATCGATACGACCAATATGGCCATTCCGATTGCCTGCGTACCAAACATAGCCATCGCTATCCACAATCAAATTATGCGGATGGCTACCCTCAGGAACCTCAAACTTCGTCATCTCCCCCGACTCAGGATCAAGACGAGCAATGTAATTCGTTGCCTGCCCACAGAACCACACCATTCCATTTGGAGCTACGTAAGGATCGCGCGGCCGCCCCTTCCACTCAACCTCATAAGATGTTACTTCAAGCAGTGACGGTAGTTTACTTGGAGCCGTAACTTCATCAGCGGCATTGGCGGAAACGATGAACAACTCAGAAAAGAACAAAGAAAGGAACAAAAACTTCAGAGAGGTTAGCGACATAAAGAACTCCTGTAATCAAGCACAGGAGTTCAGTATAAGTAGATAAAAATAGTCTGGCAAAGAAGCCTGTAGCAAACTAAAAAAATATTACGAAGCCTTGAATTGCACAAATCGCCTAAGCTATTTTGCGATCAGGGTAAAATTATACTCTAGATAAAGACGTAACTCAGATACCGAAGCCCGCTCCCACATTAGAGATTGACTTAACCCATCAATTTCAGCTTTATAGCTATCACCAAAAATTTTAATGGTGGAGTTTACATCTTTAGCAATTGCAGCCAGCAACTCTTGACGGTACTTTTCTGGGTTTACAATACTCAAAACAAGCTCACCATTCTTTTCAACTTCAGTTCGTCCTGATACAGAAATTGTAGTTATAAAGTCATTAATGCGCGTTACTAACTTTTCAACTTGGCTTTTATTATTTATTGGAGTCTTAATGTACAAATTAACGACAGAAGTATCTGTGCGCTCGCCTTCCTCAAAGTCCAACTGTAAATCATCTAACGTAATTGGATAGACGATATCTTTGCCAACGCCTAACTCAATAAGTTTGCTTTTATTCGCGCTCCTAAGAATGTCCTTTACCGTATTGGTAAGTTCCTTTTCTCGCAAAGATTGATCCCTAGAGTCATTAAGCAATTTGACTTGTTGCACTAAATAATCAGCAGGCTTAACTAACGTGACAGCTGGAGAATCATACCAATCTATTCTAGAGCCTGTTACTACAATGGTCTCAACATCGTTAGCTCTCACTAGACTTGGAGTAACAATTGTAAAAAAAATAGTGGTTAGCATTGTTAAGTATTTTATATTATTCATGTTTTTTCCTTATTATGGTTTGACAAAACTATCCCATAAATAAAGCTGCATGTTAAGTGCTGCCTTAGTTCAAATATGATTAAAATACCATTAACGCCACACTTCGCGCATCAAATTATAGGCATTCAAACCCAACACCTTTTCAATTCTGGTAGCGCTATGCCCTCTTTCTGCAAGCTTATTTGCCAATAAGTAAAATTGACTTGGGCCAACGATATCAGGCATAAAGTTTAAATTACCAATTTTCTCACCAGCGGCAGCGGCTCCATTATCAATCCGGTGCTGTGTCATCTTATCGGTACTTTGACGAACCTTGTCCAAATCATCAATGCTGGTATAGCCACCGTCTGTACCAATGGAGACATGATCTTCGCCGCAGACATTGATGGCATGCTCAATGTGCGTGACCAGGTGATCTGAGTTGGCTTTGCTGTCCGGCGCTAAGAACGGCATAAAGTAGACACCGAACAAGCCCCCTTTATCAGCCAATAAACGCAACTCCTTATCCGTTTTATTACGGGGAAAGTCAGCAAGTGCCCTGCAGCCGCTATGACTGATGGTGACTGGTGCTTTACTGGCTCTTATCGCTTGCAGGCAGGTTCTTTCCCCACTGTGGCTTAAATCGATCAGAATGTTCTGTTCATTCATCTTCTCAACCACCTTATGTCCAAACTCGGTCAAGGGTAATCGAGGACTAACATTCGCCCCGCCGCCAATTTGGTTTTGCCCGTTGTAAGTAAGCTGCATGGTCAGCACGCCAAGGTGCTTAAAGGTCTCAATATGCTCCAGATTATTTCCGATGGTGTGACTATTCTGGAATCCCAAAGTCACGGCAATCTTTTTATCCATTTTCGCCTGTACGATATCATCGAACTTACGCACCAAGATCAGCACGTCGGAATTGGCATCAATGAGCTTGTGGTGCTGACTCAGGATACTGACACTGGTCTCAAAAACATCATCGCCAGGATAGGCTGGAAACGGTGCCCCAGTCGTTTGTCGGTAACAATCCAAGCCACTGGCTAACAGATCACGCTTTAACCGCTCAGTCATGCGCCAGTCATCCTGGATACCGCCGGTAGGATCATTTATGTCATAAAGAACACCCAAGCCATCAAACACAAACCAATCGTTGTATTGTTTTCGAGTTATCATATTCATAGGTTTGTTAGAGGCTAGCAAGCCTCCTGAACCAAGATTGATTCCCAAAGCTGCCGTAACTAGAGCCGAGTTCTTGATAAACGACCGTCTATTCATTGTTCTATTCCTTTGATGATTTAAATGTACGCATATGCGAATTATTGCAACATATTGCGCAACATGTTACATTTCTCCCATGTTCAACTCAACGCCTAAATCGAAACAGAATGTTAACCAGCGGCTAAAACTGGCACGCTGTAAGATGAAATCGAATCACAAGCGGACAAAACGTCATGGGTATAGAAGAAAACATCAACCAGAAAGCATTGCTGGGAAAAAGAGCAGAAGACCTCAGCAATCTCATAGAACAGCAAACTCAACCTATCTTCGATAGCCTAGGAATTATAGTCCCGATTAAATCCTGCTCCACCCTACTCACCTTACTCGAATTAGAACAAGCATCCTTGGTGGATATAGCCAAGAAGTTGGGACAATCTCATCAGCTAGTTAAACAAAAACTACCGAAACTGATAAAGCTGGGACTGATACAGAAACACTCAGACAAAGAAGACAAAAGACGAACGCTTTACTCATTAACTAGCAAAGGCAAACAGCAAAGCAAAAAGATAAAAGAATACCTCAAGCAATCAGCGACATTGGTAGATAGTATTTCTGAAGAGATTGGCGTGGATATATTTGAAGCCATTGATAAAGCTATTAGAGCTATACAAGACAAAGTTTTGGGGGAGAGATTAAAAAGAGAAATTGAATGACAAGAATAAAAGACAAACACTACAAATCTTTAAAGAGTTGCATCAAGAACCACCCTGCACAAGCTTCACTATGCCATTCAGTGCACGCTCCATACTAACAGTCCTTATCAACTCATGGCTAAGCAACAGTAATTAATTACTAATCTAAAATTCATCGAGAATAAACTTAAAGTAGCTAGTTTATGCTTACCTTGTTAAGTTAATTATCCAAGCCTAAATCTGCAATAGACAGGAAAACTATTAGAGAATTTTGTTCAAAAGATTGAAGCTTTATATAAAGAAGATAATGTAACTATTAGTGTAAATGACAAAGTAATTGTTGATGGCGTCGTATATGCTGAGTTCGATATTATAGTAAAAGGTTCCTTTGGATCAACGACAGTTAATTGGCTCATCGAATGTAGAGATAGGCCTTCAACTGGAAAGCAAGGTACCTCCTGGGTCGAGCAATTAGCGTGAAGAAGAACCCTACATAATTTTGATAGAGTTACAGCTGTCTCAACAACAGGCTTTTCAGACCCAGAAATTAATGCAGCAGAAAAATTAGGAATTGAGCTAAGAGAAATACAGCAAACAAAAGAAGACAATATTGATTGGCTCCCAAGAATTAAAGCAAATATTATTTATGAACACGTTGTTTTAAATAAAGCAAAAGTAAAAGTTAGCACTAATAAAAAATCAGAAGATACAGTAAAGTTGTTAGAGTTTTTTCGAGATAAAGAGTTAAATTGTCCTATGCTAGTTAATTCTAATAGTAGTGAAAGAAGCAGTTTAAAAAAACAATATTTAAGTAGTTTTAGGGGGCATGATGATTATGAAAAAATATGGCAGGAATTGACTCCAAATGGACCTAAAGTATCAATAGTTACAAATGTAATGCCTAATGATGATTTTGAATATTATCTAAAGATTGATAACAATACATATACCATCATCGATATGGACTTCGAAGGTGAAGTATCAAAAATCCACCTTCAGCAACTCTTTTTAGAAGCTTTTACATATAGAATAATTAAAAATGATTCAGGAGTCGCTAAACAGGTAACTAGAATTATCAAGATCCCTGATGGTCCAGAATTCAAAGTCCAATATACTGAAACTAATAACAAATCAGAATTCTCAATACATCCTCCTGAATATTAACTTTAAGCTCTGGCCTTACTGTTCCACCTCAAATCAAAAATAATTATAGATTAACAAGCCCATTTTAAATCTAAAAAAGCAGTCGCCCGGTACTCGCACCCAGCCTTCCATTAAGACGCGTGCACTGCGGTTCATAATGACATATTTAGCAAGCCAGTCGCTGCCTTGCTTTTCGGTTTCAGCGCCGACTTTTAGGGTGCCGGATGGATAACCGAAGGTGACACCTTGGTGATCGCCTCCATCTGCAGCGCGTAAACTTAAGTTTCTTTGGGGTTAGGTTCAGATTTCTTTTTTAGTAGATAGTCTTTTAATAATAAATATTGACTATGGATAACACTTCCTTTTTCTCTACCTTCTAAACTATCTTCGACAAATTTAATCGGAGTAGTCAGCTTTCGTTTTCCCCCAAGAATATTAATTTCATAAAAAGGTATATCAACATCGATTTCGTATCTTTCAATAAAGTTTTTTACTCTATCAAAAAGCTCATGGTGTTTTCCACTGACAGGAATCAGTTGGTAACCCAATAGGGTTTTACCATTACTAGTTCTTGCACTTAAGTTAATAGCATTCTTGTGAAGAGCTGACATAAGCTCATCATCCAAAATCATGCGATACAAACGTTGAATTACAACATCTACCATTTTTGTCTTTGGATAAATACTTATTGCATTATCAAAAAGCTCCTGATTTTTGTAACCCGTTTCTGACCAAAGTCCAATATATGCAGCTGCCAAAGTCATTCTTGCATGAGGGTAATTCATAATTTTAAGAGCTTTTTTAGCCTGCAACATCCCTTCTGTATAATATCCTTGTGTCACCAACATACTTGCGTAATTACCATGCGCCCAAGCTTCTTCTTTATAATTCTTAAAAAACTGTTTCTTTAAAGCTGACTCATAACAATATTTACGATCAGAAAAATCAAGGTGCTTTGCTAGTTTATCGCAATACTTCAAAGCAACCAGCTGCTCTCTTCTTCTGTAATCACCTTCTAAAACAAGCTTAATAGAATCAAAAGCCTTTCGTATCCGCTTACTACGTCTATCCATGAAATCTTTATCCTGAGGTTTAATGCCTTCAGGATAAATTCTTTCTTCAATAAGCATAGCAAAGTTTAGATTTGCCCAGGCATGTGTACTGTCTTCATTTAGTGCTTTTAGTAAATTATCTTCAGACTCCTTATATCTTTTCAAGTTTCTATAGATATGTCCCATTAGACTTAGAACTTCTACGTTATCAGAATCTAAAGTTTTAGCATATTCAATATTCTTTAATGCTCTTTGCCAAACACCCTGCTTATCACATAATTTAGAGTAATATCCACAACTGAGCTCAAAACGAGATTTTTGAACCCAGTAGTGAGGATTATTAGCAGCAACCGCCGAAATTTTTTCTAACTTTGATTTTACCTTTTTAAAATACTCTTCTGTCTGTCCACCTTCGTCAATAAGTAATTTGATAGCTTCGATTTCTCTATTAACGGTTTCTTTTCTGTTATCAGAGCAAGCTACTAGTAATACAACTAAAACAAACAATATATAAAATTTACTTTTCATTTTTATTCCCTAATTACATTTTATTTCGCGCAATCCTCCCACAAATAAAAGCGCATGTTAAGTGCGGCTTTAATGCAAATATGACTTATCAATCAATATCTTATTGCTGTGTAGGCGGTTCGATGAGGATTCGTTTTTCTTCTACGCTACCCTTACCATAGTTATATCGTGTGATAACCAGTTCAAATTGATCTTTCCCTTTTTCTTCTTTGAGCTTGGTGTCGAAGTCGTAATAGACTTTCTGTTCAGGAAGCAATAAACCCGTCCAGCCGAGGTCCTGTAGTTTAGGACCGTCGTATTGGATTTCACCCTCAAGAGAAACAATGCGATTGCTTTGACGATTATTGTATTGCAGCACTGCTGTTGGGGTACCGTAATTACTGACATGTAAGATGAAGAACTTTTCGCCCATGCCATCAATATCGATATTTCTCTCTAACGCTTTGCCATCACAAGACAGTTGATAAAGACTGATTTTTCTAGCTCGAATATAGCCCCAGTTGTTTGCACGTACGATTACAGAGCCGTCTGCATCTTGCAGAGCGTAATCAAAGTTTGTTGATAATGGATATTCATCGCTGTAACTGGTTTTGAAATATTTATCGTTAAATGCTTTAAGATCTATCGTACATTGTTGATTGGTTGCTTTTTCAGTTAGCACAAGGGTGTCAGGGCATGTGTGCAATTTGTAGTGAGCGGTTTCCATTCGCTCAAATGGAAGTTTGACAACTTCATGAGCCTCTTCCTGACATTGGGTTCTGACGCCGTAACCTGACCAGAATCTTGACATTGGGCTATCGTAAGGGTGATTTTTTAGCTCTTCTGTCGTTATAGAGCGGCCAAGTTCTGATGTCGCGGTTATCTTATCAAGATCCTCATTCAGTTGAAGTGTGACATTGATTTCACTTACCGCAAGCTTCTTGGTGCCGGTGTTTCCGTGGATTCCAGGTCTATAGAATGTTCTAATCAACTCATCGCGAACTTTTAGCTGATACTGATTATCGTCCACATAATAATAGTCGTAGCCAGTGACTCTTCGATAATGGCCTGTATCACCTGTGGGTAAAGCTTCGCAGCCAACTAACAGTAGTACTACAAAGAGTATTATTCTTTTCATCGGTAGATTCCCTTTTTAAATCCCTGTTGTTTTTTGTTCGTTTAAAAGCAGTCACCCGGTACTCGCACCCAGCCTTCCATTAAGACGCGCGCGCTTCGGCTCATGATGACTTTTTTGGCGACCCAGTCGTTACCTTGTTTTTGAGTTTCAGCCCCAACTTTTAGAGTACCTGATGGATGGCCAAAGGTAACCCCCTGACGCTCTCCTCCACCAGCAGCCAAATTAACTAATGTTCCAGGAATGGTTGCTGCGGTTGCAATGGCTACCGCGGCGGTGCCCATCATGGCGTGGTGCAGTTTACCCATGGATAAGGCACGGACGTTAAGGTCTATATCGCTGGCTTTGATTTGCTTGCCACTGGAAGATACATAGTCCGCTGGCGGTGCTACGAACGCAACCTTTGGTGTGTGTTGACGATTGGCGGCTTCTTCAATGTCTTTAATTAAGCCCATCTTAACTGCACCGTGTGCGCGAATGAGTTCAAACATAAGCAAGGCTTTACCATCATTGTTGATCGCTTCTTGCAGCTCAGTGCCGTTGTAATTAACTTCGTTGGCATTGAGGAAAATGGTTGGGATACCCGCGTTAATCATGGTCGCTTTAAGTGTGCCGATTCCGGGTACTTCCAAATCATCAACCAGATTACCGGTTGGGAACATGGAACCTTCACCATCGGCTGGGTCCATGAATTCAACTTTGACTTCTGCTGCTGGGAATGTAACTCCGTCCAATTCAAAGTCACCGGTTTCCTGCACTTCACCATTGGTGATGGGCACATGGGCAATAATGGTTTTTTCGATATTGGCTTGCCAGATACGAACCACGGCAACGCCATTGTCTGGAATACGGCTTTGGTCAACCAGTCCGCTCGTGATGGCGAATGAGCCCACCGCGGCAGTTAAGTTACCGCAGTTGCCACTCCAATCTACAAAAGGCTTGTCGATAGAGACCTGGCCGAAAAGATAATCCACATCATGATCAGGCTTACTGCTTTTTGAAAGAATCACCGTCTTGCTGGTGCTTGAGGTTGCGCCACCCATACCATCGGTATGTTTTCCGTAAGGATCCGGGCTGCCAACGACACGCAGCAATAATTTATCGCGCGCTGCACCCGGCTCTTGTGCTGCTTCGGGCAAGTCGGCCAGATTAAAGAAAACACCTTTACTGGTACCACCACGCATGTAAGTGGCTGGGATTTTGATCTGTGGAGGAAACTTCATATATTGTGCGACCTATTAATAGACTATCGTTGAAAATAGATTAAAGGAAATCTTAAATAATTCATACATACTTTCGGGGTTACTTACATTCTGCCATCCTGAACTTTCCAGTTTCTGATAACAATAAACTACCGCCGCCATATGTATTTATTAGCAGCTCCCCAGTCTCCACAAACCAAGAGGAAATTGGAGAGCCCGGCAACGTCAACCACGGCTTGCTATTCCATGAGCCATCCTGTTCCTGATAAACCTCATAAATCAAACCACTATTTAAAGTAAGATGAGCCAAACCAGTTATAGCAATATATCTGTCACCTAACTTATATATGTCTTCAATGTTTTCCTCGAGAATGATAGTTTGCTCTCCATTGATGTCGAGATGAACTAATTCGCCCCCCCATTCACCACGGTTACTACCTACAAGCCAACCATTTGTAGCTTTAAGTGCGATATCTGGTGTCTGTTCAATCTCTTCTCTATGCTCAACTATATTAGAAGGATTGACTTCTACAACGCCGCCAGGGTTTTCTGCTTTTTGTTGCTCTTCATCACTAGCACCATAACTTAAAATTATGGATTTATATTTCAACTTTTCGAGCTGCTCTTTTGCATTGGAACTATAGAGCTTTTGAGAAACAGACTCAGAAATGGCAGTTAGCGTCACTTCATCGCACATTTCAACATTCATATGTTCGTAACTGAAATAGTCAAATGCTAAGTTATTTTTATGGAATTCATTCTGATAACCGTTTCCACTCTTGATATGCTCTATTGCTGTTTGAGCTGCTTCTCTTACAGCAGGATACCAATGGTTTTTATACGCATCATCAAGCGCGCTTAACGCTTTCTTGTCTTTAATTCTTCCTAGGGACTCAGCAGCCACATAATTTAGCTGAATATTAGAGCTATCGGTAAGGAGTTTAATTAACTTAGGCACCGCTTTTTCATACTTGATAAAACCTAAAGTTCTAGCTGCAAGAACCCTTATCTCAGGCACATCACTTTCAAGAAGCTTAACAACTCCTGGCCCAGCACCTGCTCCATTAACCCCTAGCTCTGCAATATCCCTAAGAATGTAATCCCCCGTTCCTTCATTAAGAATATCTAGGTAAATTTCTCCAGCATGTTGGGACTTAATGCCGATTAAAGTGTAATTGACTGCATCAGCTAATTCAGGTTCATTATCTCGTAGGTCTAGAATTTCTTTTTCAACGACTTTTCCAGGCTCACCTAAAAAACTAATAACGTATAAAGCGCCACTCCTTACCACAATTAACTTAGAAGTATCCATAGCAATATCAACTAAACGTATTGCAATATTAGCTTTTTCATCATTAGGAAAATCTTCTAGAGCGCTACCTAATAGATAATATGAATCTTCATTACAACCATACTCGCAATTTATGGCTTTAATTAAGGCAGGTACAATACGTAAACCGAATAATTCAATGGCGTACCTTTCCTGGTTATGCGGTGCACTTTTAGAAACTAAATATTTTTTTACCGCTACTTCAGCTGCCTCTGGACTTCCAACTCGAGCAAGTGCTGGAGCGAGCCAACTAATATCTTTATCTAACCCTTTAATGATTTCAGGCAGATATTTCTTATCAATATAATCAATATCTCTAAGTGCTACCGCTCCTATCCTGGCAATGAGTTCATTTTCTTCTTCAAGCAGACCCACTATAAATGGCATCCCATCTTCTTTAAATGACCAGAGCTTTTTTATAATGCTTTGTACAGGTTCTGAAGGATACGCTCCTGGCCGTCTTTCACTATCAAACACTTCATAAATCTTAGTAACGCACTGCTCAGGCGTTTTGCAAGGATCTAGAGCAATATTTTCGCTTATGGCAAGCCCAGAGAATGGCAAACAAAATAAAGTAATTGCTGATATTAAGCGTTTCAAAATTTAGTCCCTTTTATTAATTAGCTTTGTATTACTCATGGTTGGGGCACAAGGTCTATGCATCGCTAGCCTACATAGTTCTATTTATAGGTTGGGTTTACCCAAAGAGGCAGACCCAGCCGCAGACGTAACCCAACGCTTTCACTGGATCCCGCGATCTAGTCGCGGGGTGACAGAGCAAAGAGCAGATTCCCTAAAGGGATTCCTTTCAGTCGCACCAGAGGCTCTCCCTTCAGTCACCTGAATTAAATTCAGGCAGGCAATTCTCCAGGAATTGCCACTGCATTCCCCACATCCTTGTGGGTCAGATGACATGCCTGATTATTTTGTCTTACTACCAAGACAGCGCCAGCTAGCTGGGATGATAGAGCAATGATTAAACGAAATATTTTAATCGCTAGCAAGGCAGGAGCGCGGAACGTATAAGAATACTTGAGCACTCCGAACGTAGCTAGCGGTTAAAATAGTCGTTTAAGCGTTACCACTCAGGAAATCTTGTGCGAAACGCTGCAACACACCACCGGCCTCGTAGATAGAAACTTCTTCAGCGGTATCGAGGCGACACTTCACAGGGATCTCAACACGCTCGCCATCTTTGCGATGCATTATCACGGTCAAGTTTGCGCCCGGGCTGACTTCGCCTTCAACATCGTAGGTTTCTGTGCCGTCGATGTTGTAGGTTTTGCGTGTTTCGCCATTGGTGAATTCTAACGGTAATACGCCCATACCAATCAGGTTTGTGCGGTGGATACGTTCGAAGCCTTCGGCAACAATTACTTCTACGCCTGCAAGACGCACACCTTTTGCGGCCCAGTCGCGTGATGAGCCTTGGCCATAGTCTGCACCAGCAATAATGATCAACGGCTGCTTGCGTTCCATGTAAGTTTCAATCGTTTCCCACATGCGCATTTCTTTGCCTTCTGGCTCAAGACGCGCCAAAGAACCCTGCTTAACTGAACCATCCTCGTTGCGCACCATTTCATTCAACAATTTTGGATTGGCGAATGTCGCGCGTTGTGCGGTCAGGTGATCACCGCGGTGGGTTGCGTAGGAATTGTAATCTTCTTCCGGCAAGCCCATCTTGTCGAGATAGGCACCTGCTGCGCTCGACTTTTGAATCGCATTCGAAGGTGACAGGTGATCGGTTGTGATGTTGTCACCAAGTACCGCCAACGGGCGCATACCTTTCATGGTGCGCTCGCCTGCCAATGCGCCTTCCCAATAAGGAGGACGACGGATATAGGTACTCTGCGGACGCCAGTCATAAAGCGGTGTACTTTTCTCACCCATATCTACTTTGATATCAAACATCGGCTCATAAACCGCGCGGAACTGTTCAGGTTTAACGTTTTCTTTGATGATCGAATCAATTTCTTCATCACTTGGCCAAATATCTTTCAGCGTGACTGGGTTACCGTCTTTATCGGTTCCCAAGACATCTTTCTCGATATCGAAACGAATGGTACCAGCAATCGCGTAAGCAACGACCAATGGCGGTGACGCGAGGAATGCCTGATCTGCATGAGGATGAATTCGACCATCAAAGTTACGGTTGCCCGACAACACCGCAGTCGAATACAAATCACGCTCTTCAATTTCCTGTTTAATTTTTGGATCAAGCGCACCGCTCATGCCGTTACAGGAAGTACAGGCATAACCGACGACACCAAAGCCGAGATTTTCAAGTTCCGGAAGCAGCTTAGATTCTTCCAGATACATAGTTACCGCTTTTGACCCAGGTGCCAATGATGTTTTCACCCAAGGCTTACGGGTTAAGCCCAATTTGTTGGCGTTACGCGCAATCAAACCAGCCGCAATCATGTTGCGTGGGTTACTGGTGTTGGTACAGCTGGTGATCGCGGCAATAATACAGGCGCCATCCGGCATTTTACCTTCTTCGGTTTCGATATGTTTGGCGATACCTTTGCTGGCCAGGTCTGAAGTGGAAACTCGTGCATGAGGATTCGAAGGACCCGCAATGTTGCGGCCTACTGACGATAGATCAAACGTCAGTACACGTTCGTATTCGGCAGCAGTCAGTTTATCTGCCCAAAGACCGGTTTGCTTGGCGTAGGTTTCAACCAGCTTTACATTCTCATCATCACGACCGGTCAGTGTTAAATAATCAATCGTTTGCTGATCGATATAGAACATGGCGGCTGTTGCGCCAAACTCTGGCGTCATGTTGGAGATAGTGGCACGGTCGCCTAAAGTTAAGTGTGAAGCACCTTCACCAAAGAACTCAAGGTAGGAAGATACCACTCGCTCGTTACGCAAGAACTCGGTAATCGCTAATACGATATCAGTACTGGTGATGCCTGGTTGTGGTTTGCCCGTTAATTCAACACCGATAATGTCAGGAAGGCGCATGTATGAGGCTCGGCCCAGCATGACGCTTTCAGCTTCCAGACCACCAACGCCTACTGCGATAACGCCTAATGCATCAACCATTGGAGTGTGGCTGTCAGTACCCACTAGAGTGTCTGGAAAAGCAACGCCATCACGTGATTCAATTACTGGCGACATACGTTCTAAATTGATCTGGTGCATAATGCCATTGCCTGGTGGAACAACATTGACGTTTTCAAACGCCGTTTTACACCAGTTAATAAAATGGAAACGATCTTCATTACGACGATCTTCGATAGCTCGGTTTTTTTCAAAGGCATCTTTTTCGAAACCAGCATGTTCAACTGCTAACGAGTGATCAACGATTAACTGAGTCGGAACCACTGGATTCACTTTGGAAGGATCACCGCCTTTCTCCGCGATCGCATCGCGTAAACCTGCCAAATCTACAAACGCTGTTTGTCCGAGAATATCGTGGCACACCACACGCGCTGGAAACCAAGGAAAATCAAGATCACGCTTACGCTCAATAAGTTGCTTTAGAGAGTCCGTTAGCAATTCAGGATCGCAACGGCGCACCAAGTTTTCAGCAAGGACTTTTGAGGTGTAAGGGAGTTTATCGTAAGCACCGGACTGGATAGCTTCAACCGCTTCGCGCGTATCGAAGTAATCGAGGTTGGTGCCTTCAAGTTTCTTTCTGTAATTTGTGTTCATAAGTGTCCACACGATTGTGTTTGTTGGATTTGGTTTTGTTGTTTACCAATACTTAATTTGCAACTTATAAGCTGGGTTAGTTGAAGACGCAACCCAACATTTTCTTGCAATAGCCAAGAGCAGATTCTGATTTTCATTCAGGCAGGCAATTCTCCAGGAATTGCCACTGCATTCCCCACATCCCTGTGGGTCAGATGACATGCTTGTTTGTTTTACCATTACTTTTGAAACAACATCATTCATCAGGGTATTACTTAATATTTAAAATGAATTTTTAGCGGTAAGGCTAGAAAAACATTGAGACTTAATAAGTTACTCAACTCATAAAATGAATTTTTAGCACCAAGAGCAAGGCTTGCAATCAATTTATTTGAGGAAGTTTACATGCAGTAAACGACGATAATAAATTGATTGCGTAACGCAGCTATTGGCGCTAAAAAACATTTTATCGTTTATCGATAGGAACGAATTCCTTATTCTCCGGCCCATTATAATTCGCGCTCGGACGAATAATTTTGCCATCAACACGTTGCTCCATAACATGCGCTGACCAACCGGTGATGCGCGAGATTACGAAGATAGGAGTGAACATGGCCGTTGGGATGCCCATCTTGTTGTATGACACGGCTGAGAACCAATCAAGGTTAGGGAACATTTTCTTTTCGTCCCACATGACTTGTTCCAGACGCTCTGCAACGTCATACAATTTAGTGTCGCCCTGCTCTTCTGACAATTCTTTGGCCACTTTTTTGATCACTTCATTACGTGGATCTGAAACGGTGTAAACCGGATGACCGAAACCGATAACGATTTCTTTGCGTGCCAAGCGTTCTTTAATATCAGTTTCAGCGTGATCCGCGCTGTCGTAACGCATTTGAATATCCAGTGCGACTTCGTTTGCACCACCATGTTTAGGACCACGTAATGCACCGATACCGCCGCAGATGGCTGAGTACATGTCTGAGCCTGTACCTGTGATCACGCGACTGGTGAAGGTTGATGCATTGAACTCATGCTCTGCGTACAGGTTCAAGGAGATTTGCATCGCGCGAACCCACGAATCTGGGCATGGTTCGCCGTGTAATAAGTGCAGGAAGTGTCCGGCAATAGACTCTTCATCTGTTTCCAAATCAATCGCTACGCCATTGTGCGAGAAGTGGTACCAGTAAAGAAGCATAGATGGGAAAGAGGCTAACAAACGATCAGCAATATCTTTTGCTTCATTCATCGGCTGGCTTTCGCGCTCTGGTAACACAGTACCCAACATTGAACAGCCAGTACGTAATACATCCATTGGATGAGCGTTAGCTGGGATCAATTCCAGTGCATCCTGAACTAGAGCAGGAAGACCACGAAGCGCTGTTAATTTACGTTTGTAGTTTGCTAACTCAGCTTTGTTGGGTAATTTGCCATGTATCAATAAATGGGCAACTTCCTCAAACTCACAGTTTTCTGCTAAATCAAGAATATCGTAACCACGATAATGCAAGTCGTTACCAGTACGGCCTACGGTACACAATGCGGTATTTCCTGCCGCTACTCCAGACAGTGCTACGGATTTTTTTGGTTTTGGTAAATCTGACATGGTTAACTCCTAGTCTGTTTTATTTCTTTTTGGCTTTTTCTTGCGCGAATAATTCATCGAGCTTTTGCTCGTATTCGTGGTAGCCAAGATAGTCGTATAATTCATCACGTGTTTGCATGATATCAATCACGTCGCGTTGATGTCCTTTCGCCATGACATCTTTGTAGAAAGTTTCAGCGCCTTTGTTCATAGCACGGTAGGCACCACAACAATATAAAACGATATCGACACCAACACCTGCTAGTTCGTCACAGGAGAACAGTGGCGTAGCACCGAATTCAGTGATGTTAGCCAGGAATGGAGCTTTAACGTGCTTACGGAAGGTTTCATAATCTTCCAGCGAGCGCATGGCTTCCGGGAAAATCATATCAGCACCAGCTTCGATACAGGCATTGGCACGATCAATGGCAGACTGCATGCCTTCAACGGCTAACGCATCGGTACGTGCCATGATGACAAAGTTTTCGTCGGTACGCGCATCAACGGCAGATTTAATTCGATCAACCATTTCTTGCTGGCTGACGATTTCTTTGTTGGGACGGTGGCCACAACGCTTAGTCGCTACCTGGTCTTCCATATGGAAACCGGCAGCTCCAGCTTTGATGAGACCGCGCGTAGTACGAGCAATATTAAATGCGCCACCGAAGCCTGTGTCGATATCAACCATCAACGGTAATGAACAGACGTCTGTGATTCGACGAATATCAACCAATAAATCTTCAGCAGTTGAGATGCCAAGGTCTGGCATGCCTAATGAATTGGCAGCAACACCACCACCTGATAAATAAATGGCTTTGTGGCCAATTTTTTCAGCCATACGTGCGGTATAAGCTGTGATGGTTCCCATTAATTGTAGCGGATGGTTTTCTTCGACCGCTTTACGAAATTTTAAACCTGCACTCATAATTTAAACCTTATTGTTTCTTGTGGTACGTTACTATGCACCTTGCTTTTTTACTCAAAGAGCATTCTAAGAGCAGATTCTGAATCCAGTTCAGAATGACATGCCTTAGAAGCCGGTGCGTCACGACGCAGTGTCTGCCCCTCGGGTACCCTACATATTTCATTTCATTTGGCGTAGCGAGCGATGGAAAGACAAGGCGCAAAATAAAATTTAAGTGCGGATTTTACTAAGTCGTAAATGACAAACTTAAATTTTATTTTTAACGCAGTATTTCCAAGCGCAGTAGCCAAGCCATTAACTTGCTAACTTAACCTTCCACACCGCTGGTCCCGTCTTGTGGACGCTTTCACCTTCTGAATCCACTGCGACAGTCACTGGCATATCTTTAACATCAAACTCATAGACCGCTTCCATTCCCAATTCAGGGAATGCGACGACTTCTGAATGCTTGATCGCTTTAGAAACCAGGTAGGCTGCTCCACCAACGGCCATTAGATACACGGATTTGTGTTTCTTGATGGCTTCGATGGCTTCATCACCGCGCTCTGCTTTACCGATCATGCCAAGCAAGCCAGTTTTATCGAGCATCATCTCAGTGAATTTGTCCATACGGGTTGCAGTTGTTGGGCCGGCTGGGCCTACCGCTTCATCGCCGACTGCATCGACTGGGCCAACGTAGTAAATAAAACGATTAGTGAAGTCGAGGCCTTCTGGCAAGCCTTCGCCTGAATCGAGTAAATCTTTAATCTTTTTATGCGCTGCATCACGGCCGGTTAGAATCTTGCCGTTTAGCAACAGAACCTGACCCGGTTTCCAGCTGGCCACTTCTTCCGGCGTAATATTATTCATGTCTACACGCTTGGCATCTGCAGCGGCTTCGTATTCCATGTCCGGCCAATCTTCAATCGATGGTGGGGTTAGCATAGCAGGCCCAGTACCGTCTAATGTGAAATGAATGTGACGTGTGGCAGCGCAGTTTGGAATCATCGCTACCGGCTTAGAAGCAGCATGGGTTGGCCAATCTTTGATTTTGACATCAAGCACAGTGGTAACACCGCCCAGACCTTGTGCACCGATACCGAGCTTATTGACCGCTTCGTAAATCTCGATACGCAGTTCTTCAACGCGATTGCTTGGACCACGCTTCAATAGCTCCTGCATATCAATTGGATCCATCAAGGATTCTTTGGCCAATACCATGGCTTTTTCAGCAGTACCGCCAACACCAATACCCAGCATACCTGGAGGACACCAGCCCGCGCCCATCTTAGGCACAGTCTCTACCACCCAGTCGACAATCGAATCACTTGGATTGAGCATGACAAATTTGGATTTATTTTCAGAACCACCACCTTTCGCGGCACAGGTGACTTCAACCTTATCGCCTTTAACCATCTCAACGTGTACTACAGCTGGCGTATTATCTTTTGAGTTAAGACGTTTGCCAGCAGGATCCATCAGTACTGAAGCACGTAATGGGTTATCAGGATTCAAGTAAGCACGACGAACACCTTCATCAACCATTTCCTGAATCGTCATGCCACCTTCAAAGCGCGCGTCCATCCCTACTTTGACGAAAGCACAGGCAATACCGGTATCCTGACAGACAGGACGATGCCCCATGGCAGACATACGTGAATTGACCAGAATCTGTTTCATGGCATCTTTAGCCGCAGGGCTTTCTTCTTTTTCGTAGGCCGCGGTTAGTGCCTGGATAAAATCTTTTGGATGGTAGTAGGAAATATATTGAAAGGCATCAGCAACACTTGCAATAAAGTCTTCTGCTTTAATGGCGGCCATTAAGTCTCTCCCGTGGACGGCTCAGAATGAGTAAATTTGTGCTTCGCTATACAAGAAGCAAACAAACCTCTAAAATCGGCAGAACATTATACAGGCTGGCAATGGCGTTTCCCAAATTTTGGACGCTAATTATTCAGATTTAGCCGTCAAATTGACTCTTTTTTAAACTATCTGCATGAAAAACACACAAATCACAGCTCAATTTGTTGAATTTCCTTACCGAGACCCAGCAGCCCTACGTGACCTTTTCTCCTGGTTCGCTAACGAGCCATGGGCCTTATTGCTGGATAGCGGCAAAACCACTCATCAGGCAGCCCGTTTTGATCTGATTTTAGCTCGCCCACGAGC
Source organism: Kangiella sp. (assembly GCA_048266925.1). Classification (GTDB taxonomy): domain Bacteria; phylum Pseudomonadota; class Gammaproteobacteria; order Enterobacterales; family Kangiellaceae; genus Kangiella. Next base: position 479,648 of record JBLWYL010000001.1, read on the forward strand.
AACCATTTGCTTCAGCGATGGCAAGACCGAAGTTACTGGCCTTGATCTGAAACTTAGCCACACGCCTTTTGAGGATTTGCGTCAGTTTTATCAAGCTGGCCTTGATGACTATCTGCCACTGCCTAAAGAATTATCGCGCCTGCCTTTTCATGGCGGCATCGCTGGCTACTGTAGCTATGACCTCGGTCGTTATGTTGAAAAAATTCCAACCATCGCTGAAAAAGATATTCAGTTGCCGGAAATGGCTTTTGCTCTGTATGAGTGGGGCTTAATCAGTGATCACGAACAGCAAAAATGCTACCTGCTTAAGTTTTCCGATTACTGCGAAAGTTATTGGGAAGATATTATTCGTGAGTTTGAAGGTTATTTTGAGCAAGCCGAACCTGCGCGTTTCGATGAATTTCAATTAGCCGACAACTGGCAATCAAATATGAGCCAGCAAAGCTACACTGACAAATTCCAGAAAGTGCATGATTATATTCATGCAGGTGATTGCTATCAGGCCAATCTCGCACAACGTTTCAAAGCACCTTATCAAGGCCATCCCTGGAATGCTTATTTAAAACTAGCCGAGCACAATCAAGCGCCCTTCTCTGCTTACATGAACCTCGAACAACAACAGATTCTTTCTGTGTCGCCAGAACGTTTCATTGAGGTTAAGAAGCAAAAACACAAAAGTCATGTTGTGACGCAACCGATTAAAGGCACCCGTCCACGCTCTAAAGATCCGATTGAGGATCAACGCCTATCCGATGAATTACAGAACAGTGTTAAAGACCGAGCAGAAAACTTGATGATTGTTGATTTGCTGCGTAATGATATTGGTCGTAGCGCAGCGATTGGTTCGGTTAAGGTTACAAAACTGTTTGAACTGCAAACCTTTACTTCAGTGCATCATCTGGTCAGTACCATAGAAGCTGATTTGGCACCCAATAAAGACGCCATTGAATTATTAAAGTATTGCTTCCCTGGTGGTTCCATTACAGGCGCACCTAAAGTTCGCTCCATGCAAATCATCGAAGAACTGGAACCGCATCGCCGTAGTATCTATTGTGGGTCAGTATTGTATTATGACTTTAGAGGTATGTTGGATTCGAATATCGCTATCCGCACATTAGTCACTGAAAATGATACGATTTATGCATGGGGTGGCGGTGGATTAGTTGCTGACTCCGAGGCGGATAGTGAGTATCAGGAAACGCTGCATAAACTGAGTAAAATTTTACCCGTTCTTAAAGATGATTAAACTGATTGATATAGAAAAAGCTCTGGCGCGCGCAAACCAGATCACACCGAAAGAAACAGAACTTAGACCCAGTGCTGTTCTGGTGCCAATTGTCGAACGTGAAGAAGGTTTACAATTATTGCTGACTCAAAGAACTTTCCACTTACGCCATCATGCCGGTCAAATCAGCTTTCCCGGCGGTAGCATGGATGACACGGATAAGGATCTAATCCATACTGCGTTACGCGAAACCCACGAAGAAGTGGGCATTCCGGATAAACTGATCAATGTCCTCGGCAAGCTCCCGCTGCAACCCACCGTTTCAGGTTTTATGATTCAGCCCATAGTCGCGCAGATTCAGGAACATTACGAAATGCGTTTGTGTGAAGCTGAGGTGGCTGATGCTTTTGAGGTGCCGCTGGACTTCGTGTTAAATCCGGATAATCAAAACCACTTCTACAAAGAGTACAATGGTCAACGTTATTCGGTGTATTCCATTCCTTATCTGGAGCGCAACATCTGGGGCGCTACCGCCAATATCATTGTCCAGTTTTCAAAGCTTATCCACAGGCTCTAATCCCGCCATTTTGCAATAACCTTCCTTTATAAAGCTTCTCTGGTCTGAGTAGCTAGCCATAGCAACTGCTACTTATAGCGAGTACAATCAGGGATATTAATTTTGATTAAATTATTGAGGTTTTACCTTGGCAATTAGTGTTTTTGACATGTTTAGTATTGGTATCGGCCCTTCGAGTTCTCATACCGTTGGACCGATGCGTGCAGCTCATCGTTTTATTGAATTTTTGACTGAGAAAAAGCTGTTAGATTCGGTTGCAAGAGTCAAAGCCGAACTCTATGGCTCTCTCGGCGCAACTGGTAAGGGTCACGGTTCTGATAAAGCGGTTATGATTGGTCTTGAGGGGCATCTTCCAGAAGATGTTGATCCCGATATTATTCCTGCCCGTTTGGAAACCATTCGTGGAGAGAAAAAAATTAAGCTGAACGGTAATGCCGATATTAAGTTTAATGAAGATAAAGACTTAGTCATGCATCGTCGAAAATCGTTACCACGGCATTCCAACGGCATGATTTTCTTAGCTTTCGATAAAGACGGTAATGAGATTGCGAAGAAAACGTATTACTCTGTTGGTGGCGGCTTTGTAGTCAATGAAGATATCGACGCAGATACGCCAATCATGGAAGATGACACCAAAGTTAAATACCCTTTCACCAGTGCTGCTGAACTTTTGCAAATCTGTAAAGATGAAGGGATTTGTATTTCTACTTTAATGCTGGAAAACGAAAAGTCGTGGCGTAGTGAAGAAGACGTCAAAGCCAAACTACTTGAAATCTGGCGAGTGATGGAAGACTGCATCAAGCGCGGCTGTAATCGTGAAGGCATTTTGCCTGGCGGCTTAAAAGTTAAACGTCGCGCCCCGGGCATTTATCGAAAGTTAAAATCTGACTCGAATGAAAATGATGTGTTGCGTGCCATGGACTGGGTTGACCTGTATGCGCTTGCTGTGAATGAAGAAAATGCAGCAGGTGGCCGAGTGGTAACGGCGCCAACCAATGGTGCCGCAGGTATTATTCCTGCAGTACTATTCTACTTCATGCGCTTTCATCAGAACGCTGACGAAAAAGCCGTTATCCGCTTCTTATTAACCGCTGGTGCGATCGGTATTTTATATAAATTAAACGCCTCGATTTCCGGTGCTGAAGTTGGCTGCCAAGGTGAAGTGGGCGTGGCTTGTTCAATGGCTGCCGGTGCGTTAACAGAAGTCATGGGCGGTAGCCCACTACAAGTCGAAAATGCCGCGGAAATTGGTATGGAGCACAACCTCGGTTTAACCTGCGACCCAGTTGGTGGTTTGGTACAAGTCCCCTGCATTGAGCGTAATGCAATGGGATCCATCAAAGCCATAAACGCTGCTCGCCTAGCTCTGCGCGGAGATGGCGAACACAAAGTCTCTCTCGATAAAGTCATCAAAACCATGTGGGATACCGGTATGGATATGCGTGACAAATATAAAGAGACAGCACGTGGCGGTTTGGCCGTTCATATTATTGAGTGTTAATCAATTATTGTGAGTGTAGGGACAACTTATGAGTTGCCCCTACTCTCAAACTCCTATTCTCCGCACCTACATCGTTATCTAAATTGGATAAAGTAACATCCAGCTAAAAATCTAACTCCTTCACTTACTTTGCACAGTCAGCTTGTTATACTAATTTAACGTCTTAATGGCTATTGAGGGATTATATGGGAACGGTTTTAATCACAGGTGGTACCGGCTTTATTGGTCGTAATTTGATTCCTTTACTACAGAAGGACAATTATAAAATTATTGTTCTGAGTAGAACTCCTTCTAAATATCAAGACGACTTCTATTTTAAGCATGTCGAGCTGGTGGGAGATCTTGCTGAAGTAAAGCATGCGAATATTGTCATTAATCTGGCTGGTGCGAATTTATCAGCCAAGCGCTGGACTGATAAATACAAACAGGAAATTGTTAACAGCCGATTAAATTTAACCAATAATCTGATCGACTGGATGTCAAATCTGGAACATAAGCCCCACACCCTAATTAGTGGTTCTGCTATCGGTTATTACGGCCCTCGCGGCAATGAAACGCTAGATGAAAATTCAACCTCGGGCAACGCTTCGGAATTTCAGGTTCGACTATGTTCAAAATGGGAAGATGCGGCCTATCGAGCTGAGAGCCTTGGAGTTCGTGTATGCTGCATTCGCACGGGTGTTGTACTCGGTGACGAGGGTGCCCTGCAACAGATGCTTTTGCCTTTTAAACTTGGGTTGGGCGGTAAGCTGGGCTCTGGAAATCAATACTTTTCCTGGGTTCATATTCAGGATCATGTGCGAGCACTCAAACACTTGATCGACAATAACAGTCTAACCGGCTCTTTTAACCTAACCGCACCAAATCCTGTTACTAACGAAACCCTTACCAAGACATTGGGTAAAGTCCTCGGCCGCCCTACTTTTATGACGGTTCCCGGTTTTGCTTTGAAACTTGTTATGGGGGAAATGGCCCATATTCTATTGACTGGACAAAGGGTCTTACCGCACAAACTTGAAGAGTCGGGGTTTAAATTTAATTATCCAGAATTGGAACCGGCCTTAACTCAAATTTTGAAATAAAAAAGACTAAAGTCATTGGATAATGAAATACCTCTCCCTAAAGGGATTTCCTTTGGTCACCTTTATTTCACCAAAGGCCAGCTTCGCTGTTTAAAATCGATCCCTTCGATTATATCCGCGGTACCGAAGGGAATGCCCTCTGTACCGCGGTATGACAAGATTTTAGTTTTTAGCCAATAACAGTATTGGTAATTATTTACTTAGCTTGTTTTGCTTTCTCAACTATAGCCTTAACGTCTTCTCTTAATTGGCGTGCATCAAAAACAATACCATCTTTAATGGTGTATTTTACCCCCCCGACTCGTTGCGGCACATTATCAAGTCCCAAACGGTAATGGCCTGTGCCATAAAGAACCTTAAAGTTTGCAATAGGGTTTTCATCGACGATCACTAGGTCAGCTAACTTACCTGGACGTAATGAGCCAATCTTATCATCCATGCCCAAAGCTTCTGCGCCATTGAGCGTCGCAGATTGAATGACTTCGAGTGGATGAAAACCGGCTTCCTGTAGCAATTCAAACTCTCGAATCAAACCAAAACCAAAGATTTTGTAAATATAGCCTGTGTCTGAACCTGTGGTTACCCGCCCGCCATGATTTTTATAGTCATTCAAGAAGCCCATCCAGATACGGTAATTTTCTTTCCAGTCAATTTCGTTTTGTGTAGTCCAATCGAAAAAGTAAGAACCATGCGAATGACGGTTAGGTTCGAAGAACTCAAGCAGCTTGGGATGAGTATAATCATCATGCCACTCAGCTTCTCGCTCACGCATGACATCACGGCTGGCTTCGTAAATGGTTAGTGTTGGATCGATGGTAAAGTCCAACTCGATCAACTCATCACGCACAGTGTTCCATCGTTCGCTGCCCTTCTCGGCAGCCTGTTGCCATAAACGGCCAGCTTCGGTGAAGCGGTGCGATTCATCGTTGTAGTTATATTCGAGCGGATAATCCTGAATAGTTTTATCGGTGAACAGGGCTTCCGGCAAACCATACCAATGCTCCATTGATGTTAAGCCGAGACGCGCAGAATCCAATGCATTGGTACCATACACGTTCAGTTGCGCATGGTGCATCATGGTGCCTAAACCTTGCTTAGTAGCTTCATCCAATGCGGCTTCCATCATGTCTTTTGGCAGGCCAAAAAACTTAATCCCAGCAGCTCCTTCGTTAGCAATATGGCGAACCCATTTGCGAGCTTCTTTAGGGGTTGTAATCTCTTTGTCCCAACCCATGCCGAATCCAATGTAAGGCACAATGCGTGGCGCTGTGATCTTGTTCTGCTGACTGAGCTTTTGATGTTTTAGAGTCCAATCAAGGCCGTTAAAGCTGCCCGGTTCGCGCACCGTCGTAATGCCGTGAGCCAACCATAACTTCAAAGGATATTCAGCCGGCAAACCATCAACACTACCTGCAATATGTCCGTGCATATCAACAAAGCCAGGCAGTACATAATGGCCACTGATATCCATTACTTTGTCATTTGGCCCTGCTTTTGGTCTTTTAGCTTCATTAATAGCAACACCCGGCGCACCAACCGAACGAATACTTTTGATGGTATTTCCTTCAATAATAATATCGACCGGACCAATTGGCGGTGCGCCTTCACCATTGATGATAATGCCGCCCCGCAAGATGAGCCGATTAAAAGGACCTTCGCCTTCAGTTCTTTCTGGTGCATCAATAGTAGCTGCTAATGAGGTAAGACTTGCAAAACATAGAATTGCTGAGATGAAGTATTTGATACTGATGTTCACACTGATACCTTGCTGATAATTCTAAAAGTATTCAGCAAGATGCCCGAATCAGTCTTAAATATCAAGGAAGGAGGTGTAACGAAGTTTTAGGAAGCAAAGTGACTTATTCGGCTTTCTTCTTATTAATGACGCCATTAGGTACATGACCACTGGCAATATGCTCTCTGGCGCGCTCAATATGGCCTTCTTGGTCATCGAAGAATACATCTGCACCAAAGGCTTTAAGGAACCGGGTCTTATCCATGCCACCGAGAAATAAGGCTTCGTCAATACGAATATCCCAGTAACGGAGTGTCCGAATCACGCGCTCATGTGCGGGAGCTGAGCGAGCAGTCACTAAAGCAGTACGGATTGGGCAGTCTTCGGTGCCAAACTCTTTCTGTAGCTTATGAAGTGCTGCCAGGAAGTTCTTGAATGGGCCGCCTTCGAGAGGTTTCTGAGCCGATGCTTTTTCGTGCTTGGTAAACTCTTCCAGTCCACCGCTTTGGAAAATCTGCTCGGACTCATCAGAAAACAAAACTGCGTCGCCATCAAAAGCAAACTTGATGATATCGCTTTCATTACCTGCTTGAGTGGGCGCTACAATAGTTGCCGCGGCAATGCCAGCCTCTATTGCTTGGGTAACGTCAACTGGATTAGTGGAAAGGAACAAGTGAGCACCAAAAGCTTCGGCATACAGATAAGGGCTATTACCCGAAGTAAAGGCAGCACGGGTTATATGCAGTCTATGATTTTCAATAGAATTAAAAACACGAAGTCCAGTATCAGCACTGTTTCGAGACAGCAGAATGACCTCAACTCGAGGTTTGTCTTCTGCGCCCTCATTAAGCGCCAGCAATTTGCGGACCAGACCAAATGCAGCGCCAGGTTTTAGCAGCTCATCTTCATGGTCGATTTGATATTGAGCGTAACTGTTAACGCCACTTTCCATGTAAATGCGATGGCTTTCTGCCAGATCAAATAAGGCAGTTGACGAAATGGCAATGACTAGAGTGTCTTTAAAATCCATCGGCATAGCTTGGTTATCCTAATAGTATTGCTTGGGTAAAACTACCAATCTTCGCAATCTTCTTCAAACTCACAATCATCTTCAATCGGCGGACGACCATCGTAAATTAAGAATTCTCTACGCTGCAAATAAGCATCGCGGACCATTGAGTATTCGTCTAATGCTTGCTCCAGCTGTTCTTCCAAAGGTAATAAAGATGCGCGAGTCTGAATCAGATCCAAGGCTCTTAAGCTCCACTCGGTTTGCGTGTCATCCATTTCATCATAGGGGCTATATAAAGCGGCTTTGTCTACAGCAAAGCCAATACCATCACGAGCAGTGGAAGGGCCAATAAAAGGCAGCATTAAATAAGGTCCAGAGTCAAAACCCCAGGCAGCAAGCGTTTGCCCAAAGTCCTCTTCTTCCTTCTTTAGTCCCATTTCCGTCGCAGGGTCAAGAAAACCGGCCAAGCCAAGAGTACTATTAATGAGAAAACGACCTGTATCACGCCCTGCTTTGCCGAATTTAGCTTGCAGGATGTCATTAATAATGGTTCCAACCTCACCTAAGTTACTGAAAAAATTAGAAATACCTTTTTCAACAGGGTCGGGAGTTACTGCTTGATACCCTTCTGCTGTGGGCTTTAGGATAGCTTTATCAATGGCACGGTTAAATTCCCATACGCTACGGTTGTATTCCTCATAGGGATCTTTGGAGTTATTAGAATCGGTTGTGGCGCAAGCTGATAAGGTTAATACACCCAAAACCAATATCAATCGGTGAAACGTCATTATTTTTTCCTTTGGTATTCCAATGGCGCAATGATAAAGGTTTCAGTGGATTTGCGCCAGACCTGTTGTAAGGGCCGTTGGCCCTGGTTCACGAGTTAACTCCCAAAATCACATCACGCTGCAACAGGCTATCTAACATTTGTTTGCCACCTTCAATAAGCTGTTGCGGATTAGGAAACTGAGTTTCTTCAGCCAGTTGTTGCAATGCCTGTTGGCCGGTAATTTGCCGCTCCTGCTCCAGGTGCTCCTGAAAAATCTGCAGCAAGCGGTAAGTGAACAGATTAGTTTCCATAAATTCAATCTTATGTTTACGGTCACGGCAAATAATCAGAAAGCTGGGCTGTTCGGGTTTCTCTTCAGGTATGTATGCGCTGCCGATACGATGCACCGGATATTCGTAGGCCAGTGCTTTAGCTAAAGGTGATATGACGATACTCTGTTCAAACAAGTCGCCATTTCTGTCATGCGGGATGGACAAAATATTGTCTTTATTAGCTAATAAAGCCACCTCCATCCACTCCCAATGAGCCAGCTCCAGCATAAAAGGATAGTCATTCTGCTCTGGCTGGCGATGTTCAGATAAATAGTTTAAAAACTCAGCAGAAATCTCTGCAAAATAAGGTGAATGAGCTCGATACTCAGTAAAGAAGTCTCGCACTATCTGATGCCATTTATCGTCTGGTGTTAAGGAACGCAAAATCGGAAAGCTACTGGCACAGAAATTCTGAACGTTGTTATAAAACAAATCCTGATAAACCTTCATGCGCCGAGCTTCAATACCTTCAGGCGCTTGATATTTAGAAGGGTTACGCAAATTTTTAGCGAACTCGTATTGGATTTGTTGAAACTTGGGTAGCTCGGAGCTGTTATTCATTACGCATAAACCTCTAAGCTATGGCTGCTGGGGCTTGCTGGTATTTGTTCTGTAATACTTTAATTTGCTCTACTTCTTTCAATAACTGGCTCATTTGCGGAATATTAAAGTCGCGCTCAAGTAATGTTGGGAAAACGCCAAACTGCTCATAAGCCAGATCCAGCAAGTCCCAAACTTCAGCTTTAACATCAGAACCGTGAGTATCAACTTTAAGGTCATCTGCTTCATCATAATGACCAGCGATATGACCGTAAGCGATGCGATGTTTTGGTAGAGCTTTTAGAAATTGTTCAGCATCATACTGATGGTTAATACTGTTTACATAAATATTGTTAACGTCTAGCAGCAACTTGCAGTCTGCCTCTTCTAAGACCGCTAACAAAAACTCTAACTCGGACATTTCCTGCCCAGGTGCCGCATAGTAGGACACGTTCTCCATTGCGATCTGTTGGCCGATAATATCCTGAACCTGTTTAATACGACCTGCTACATAATGAACCGCTTCTTCAGTAAACGGAATCGGCATTAAGTCATACATATGACCGTCATCACTACAATAGCTTAAGTGTTCGCTGTAACACTGAATATCATAAGTCTTAATGAAGTCAGCCACCTGCTTGACAAAGTCAGTATCCAATGGCGTTGGACCACCTATCGACAGTGACAGTCCATGAATGACAAAGGGGAATCTATCGGTATAGCGTCTAAATTGCTCTTGCAAACGGCCACCGTATGGAATCCAGTTTTCAGGAGCAACTTCCATGAAATCAACATCAGACTGATCCAAAGCGTCATATTCATCAAGAAAGTCTCGACGAAGTCCTAAGCCTGCACCAGTAATGATCTTTTGTTGTTTCACATTCACTCCCAGAGAAATAATGAATCGAAAGGAAAAGTGGCGACAAAGCGCCACTTTAATTGGGTTGACTCAAGTGATTAGCTAGCGCCACCACATTTGCCTTCTTCGGTTTTCTCGGCTTTGTCTTCGCCGCATTTACCTTCTTTGGCTTTATCTTCACCGCATTTGCCTTCTTTGGCTTTTTCGGCTTTGTCTTCACCGCATTTACCTTCACCACACTTACCTTCGCCGCACTTACCTTCTTCGGCTTTTTCGGCTTTGTCTTCGCCGCATTTACCTTCACCACACTTGCCTTCGCCATCTTTACCATGGCCGTCAAACATAGAAAGGTTATAACCAGATTGCAGGTCATTCAATGTGAAAGGGTTGTCGCCAGCGGCGGCGGTACCGACTGCTGCAGAAGCAGCAAGCGAAGCAGACACGACAAGGGCTAACTTGGTTTTATCTTTGTTTAACATATGACATAACTCCTAACTTGTGGTTTAACTTGTTGTTTAAAAATGGTTTGAATACAGAATATTCAGGTTTTAGACCAACCTAATCGCTATTTGTTACATAAAATTAATAGCTTAACAACAAATTTCCACTATTCCCTGTGAAAGTCACGTCAAAACAAGGAAGGATCGAACTTAATTCACAGTTTGGTTAATCTCAATGTGAAACTGTTCACCAGGCGTCAACTTATCTAACAACTCAGTTCTACCATATTGGTCACCGGTGCCAGGTTGAGCAATACCTTCCACTGACAAACGAATTTCAACTATAACATCTTGAGCTTGCCATAAATCTACGTCCGGCAGCATGACATCATTGGGAGTCATCAGCACGCCATTGTAGAGCTCGGTTAAGGCTACTGAACGTACCGCTACGGGAGGCCCGCCAGCTTTAGAACGCACGATAACAAAGGCCTTACTGAACTTTTCCAAAGGCAGCTCAGATAAGTTATCGACAAACACTTTAATGTTATTGGTGCGCTGCAATTTGAGCTGATGCTCAGCTCTGGCAATCTGCTCTTGCATTAACTTTGCAGACTGGCTCCCTGGTTCGCGCATCTCTAAAAGGCGTTGCCAATAGTTAATGGCCGCTTCATAGTTCTGTTGCTTGAACTGATTAACACCCTGCATTAATAAAGCACCGTCATGCCTGGGATCTTTCATGAGAACCAGGTTGATATGCCGCTCTGCAGCCTGATAAGCAGCCTGCTCCTTTGATTCCAGGAAATATTGAGCTGCTTGCAGATGACTGGCATCAGTAGGTTCGAGACTGATAGCGCGCACAAATGCCTGGTCGGCTTCATCAATCTCACCAAACCTTAAAAAGATTTGCCCAAGCTGAAACCACTTTTCCTTATTGCCAGGCTCCATCTCGCTACGCAAGCGTAATTCAGTTAAAAACTCTAGAACCGTAATCTCTTTCTTTTGTGCCCTATCGGCCAGCTGTACAAGATCAAGTTCGGCAAGGGACTGATGCTTCTCAGAAAGCTGTTCCAGCTCGGCATGAGCTCCCATCTTGAAATAGATAAACAAGCTCAAAATACCGCTTACCAACAACATGCTGACATACAGCAGCTTTCTATTTGAGCCTTTAAAGACACCACCGAATAGCCAGGCAGCCCAAACAAGAACAATCAGCGCTAATGTGATCCAAGCTACCATGAATTATTCGCCCTTTTCTTTTAATTGAGAGTCTTTTGAGTGAGTGTCTTTTGAAAGAGCTTCGTTTGAAAGAGTATCTTTTGAAAGAGTATCTTTTGAATGAGGGCCATTAGATTGAACATCGCCTGTTTCAGGATCTATTTTTCGACGGCCTACACGTGTGATGACAACGATTAAAATAATCAGGAATATCGCCAGTGGAGCAAACCAGAGAATATAGTTGGCAGGCTGAACCGGTGGATCATACAACACAAAATCACCGTAGCGCTCTTGCATATAACCTAAAATGTTACGCTTGGTTTCGCCAGCTTTAACTTTCTGCTGCACAATAAAACGCAAGTCTCTGGATAAAGGCGCATCAGAGTCGGCAATGGTCTGGTTTTGACATTTAGGGCAACGAAGCTCATTAATAATTTCATAATACAGTTGCTCTTGTTCTTCATTATCAAACTCGTAAGTTTCGATGACAGCTTGGCTAAGCTGTGCAAAAAACAAGATACTGATGCACAATACAAATTGCTTCATTGAGTTGCCTCCACGTCGACTAATGATGGATCCAGTTCTTTCATTTTTGGCAAAATCATTGTCTTCCAGACTCTATCATCAATAACACCGACGTAACGATGATGAATAACACCGTCACCATCCACAATAAAGGTTTCTGGAGCACCATAAACCCCCAGATCAATACCCATAGTGCCGTCTTCATCGGCTACTGAAAACAGGTAAGGATCGCCACCTTTTTGCAAGTATTGCAAAGCATCAACCCGCACATCTTTATAGTTTAAACCAATGATCGGGATAGTATATTGATTTGCGAATTTAACTAAATACGGATGTTCAACGTGGCAAGATACACACCAGGTCGCCCACACATTCAGTAAGAAGGGCTTATTGGGCAAGTCTTTATTGGTAAAAGCTTCTTCAGGGTTATGCAGGTTACTTAAATGAAACTCTGGAACCTGTTTACCGATACGTTGCGAGGGTAACTCTGTAGGGTCAGAGCCCAAAGAGAACCAGAAGACAATTACCAGTGCTATGAAAACAACGATAGGGATCGATGTTATCAGTAATTTTTTATTGGCCATTGGAAACAGCCTCCTCAGAATCTTTTCTCTTAAACTTCTTTTCCCGATAGCGTTTATCGGTCATCGCTAAAAGTCCGCCCAAGGCCATAAAGATAGCGCCTAACCAAATCCAACGTACGAAGGGTTTGTAATACACTCGAATCGCCCAGGCAGCATTATTCAACGGCTCACCCATAGCAATATAAACGTCCCTAAATAAACCGGGATCAATTGCTGCTTCGGTCATGACCATTTGTGATGCATTGTAGCGACGTTTTTCGGGCTTCAACTCAGCGATAAAGTCACCTGATTTCGACACGGCAAATATAGCTTTTGATGAAATGTAATTAGGTCCCTGGAGATTTTTGAAATCTTTAAAATGAACGGACAAACCTTCCACTTCAACAGTCTCACCAATCTCGATACGAATATCTTTTTCGATGCTGTAGTAAGAGGTTAATACAACACCCAGAGTTGTTACCGCCACACCAATATGGGCAAAAATCATACCCCAATAACTACGGCTGATTTTGCGTATACCGGACCAGCGCGTCTGCCCCTTCTCGGATTGCAGCTGCACATATTTAACCGTGCCAGCGATTACCCACAAGCCTAAAATAGTTCCTATCACAGCCATTGGCTCTAGCTGTTCAAAGGTAAAGCCATTAAGCCCAAAAGTTAAAATCAAGGCCAGAATAATGCAGCTTGAGAACCACCAGATATATTTTTTCAACAATACAGGCAGGTCATCTTTTTTCCACTTGATTTGTTGACCAAAAGGCATCAATAGCAAGATTGGAATAAAGAAGACAGAGAACATCAAATTAAAATAAGGAGGGCCAACTGACGACTTGCCGTCAGTAAAAGCTTCGACCATCAGCGGATGCAAAGTACCCAATAAAACCACAAAGGTCGACACTGCTAACAATGCATTATTAAACAGCAAAGCCACTTCTCGTGATACTAAGGTGAAATTTGATTTGGAACGAACTTTGCTCGATTGAATGGCGTACAGCAGTAATGAAGCACCTACGACAATTGCCAGGAACACCAATATAAACTTACCGCGAACCGGATCGTTAGCGAAAGCATGAACCGAGGTTAGGACGCCGGAACGAACCAGGAAGGTTCCCAGCAAACTTAAAGAGAAGGTCAAAATCGCCAGCAACACAGTCCATGACTTAAATACGCCACGCTTTTCGGTAGCCGCCAAGGAGTGAATCAAAGCAGTACCCGCTAACCAAGGCAGGAAGGAGGCATTTTCAACCGGATCCCAGAACCACCAGCCACCCCAGCCAAGTTCGTAATAAGCCCACCAGCTGCCTAGCGCAATGCCTATGGTCATAAAGATCCAGGCAATCGTTGTCCATGGACGCGACCATTTTGCCCACTTATGATCGAGTTCACCCTGCAACAATCCAGCGATAGCAAAAGCAAACACCACTGAGAATCCAACATAGCCCATGTACAGCATGGGCGGATGTACGATTAAACCAAAGTCTTGCAGTAAAGGATTGAGATCAGCACCATCAATGGGAATAAAAGGTAAAGCACGCTCGAAAGGGTTTGAGGTGAATAAGGTAAAGGAAACAAAGCCAACCGCAATCAGACCCATAACACCTAGCACGCGTGCGGTCATTTCGTCAGGTAAAGATTTGCTGAACTTGGATACAGCAAAAATCCAGCCGGTTAAAATAAGCACCCATAGCAACAGGGAACCTTCATGCGATCCCCATACCGCAGAAATTCGGTAGTAAATAGGGAGCTGAGTATTGGAATGATTGGCGACATAAGCTACCGAAAAATCATTCTGGATAAAAGCAATCGTCAGGCAGACAAAACTGACCAGCATTAAAAGGAAAATACTGGTCGATGCCCGGTGCGCAAATTGAATCAAACCTTTATGGTTGGTGTGCGCACCATAAAATGGCAAAGTACCTAATAAAATGGCGTTAATAAACGCCAATATGAGAAAGAAGTTACCGAGTTCAGGTATCAAAGGAAAACCTACTAGTATTGGTCTGAAGGTTGTTTAGATTCGTCACCATCACGTGGCTGCATGGGATGGCCATATTTTTGCAAAGAAGCTTCCACCTCTGGTGGCATATAGGTTTCGTCGTGTTTGGCCAGCACCTTAGTCGCGACCAGTTTATTCTGGTCCACTAACTGACCTTCGGCAATCACGCCCTGCCCTTCTTTAAACATGTCCGGCAAAATATTGTCATAGCTAATGACCATCTGATTCTGATTGTCGGTGATTTTAAACTCGACATAGAGTCTTTCACCAGAACGCTCAATTGAGCCAGGTACCACCAAACCACCAACACGAATGGTTTTGTTTAAAGGTGCACTACCTTCTTTAACTTCGGTAGGAGCATAGAAGTGATTAATGTTTTCATTGAGAGCGTAGAGAATCAGGGCAACGGCACCAGATAATAAAATCAGGCCGGAGATGATAGCGATGAGTTTGTTACGACGATGTGCTTTCATAAATCTTTTAATCTCGGGATTCGTTTTTTTCGACTTTCAACTTACGTGCTTTAGGTCGAGCATCATTCGAATCACTGGAATTGAGCTCAGATTTTACTTGGCTACGCAGAGATTTCAATAAATATCGGAACCAATAGAAGATGCCTAATAACACGATAAAAGTCATTAGATAACTCGACCAGACATAGGCGCCATGTTTGCCCATAAAAATAAACTCATGAAAACTATTCATTTATACACCTCGCTTCGGTGTTTTATGCGCCTTTTGCTCGGTAGCCCAGTCGGCAACCCAACGCGATTTTTGTTCACGCATCAGAATCTCTACACGCAAACGCATGATCACCAGACCAATAAATAACAAATAGAAAGCACCAATCATGGTAAACAGTGGCACTTGGAACTCAGGAGCTAACGCACCCTTTTGAGTCACCGAATATCCCTGATGCAGTGTATTCCACCATTTGACGGAGAAATAGATGATAGGCACATTAATGACGCCGACAATCGCCAGAACTGCTGCAGCTTTGTCCGCTTTGGCGCGTTCAGCAAAAGACGAGTGCAAAGCAATAAAGCCCAAGTATAAGAAGAGCAACAATAGTTCAGAGGTTAGACGCGCATCCCATTCCCACCAGGTGCCCCAGGTAGGTTTGCCCCAGACAGCACCAGTGAACAGCGCAATGAAGGTCATGGCCGCACCAATCGGCGCGATCGCGCGCGACGCAGCGAAGGCCACTTTCATTTTCCAGACCAAACCTATGGTAGAAGCTATCGCCATCACTACATAACCGATCATCGACAAGGCAGCGGCCGGTACGTGGATATACATGATACGAACGGTATGACCCTGGCCCTGGCGAGCTTCAATCGGCGAAGCCCATAATGAGTAATATAAGCCAACCGCTAATAAAATCAGCGTGCCAGCCCAAATCCAGGGAAGCCATTTAGCAGATTTTTCGAAGAACCATTTAGGGGAGCCGAGTTGATGAAACCAACGCCAACGAGAAGCCATTAATTGTAAACCTATTGTCAGTCAGTCTTTAATTTATCTGGCCGCTAGCAACACTCGCTAGCTGACCGAAATTTTCAATGCGCGCCCTGCTGCAAAAGGGCTCATAACCAGCGCAATCAATAATAACGCAGCTAAAATCGCAAGTTGGCCATTATAACTGAAATTTTCCAGCGATGCTGTAACTGTTGAGGTGCCAAAAATCAAAATTGGCACGTACAAAGGCAACACCAGAACCGCCACTAACATTCCATTGCGATTGGCGGCTAAAGCCAGGCTCATGCCCACCGCACCGATCAAGCACAAGGTTGGCGTACCAAGTAATAAACTCAACATCAGTACCCAAGTATGATTGGAGTCGACAAAGCCATGGTTGATCTGCATCAAAACACCGAGCAATGGCGAAATGATCACCAACGGTAAGCCAGTTAATAGCCAATGGGCCAGAATTTTGGCGCTGGCAACCTGAGTGGGGCCAGCTATCAGCAAAGTCTGTTCCAGCGAACCATCCTGATAATCACTGCGATAAAACTGTTCCAGCGACAGCAACGCAGCCAGTAAAGCTGCCACCCAGATAATGCCGGGGGCGATCTTTTGTAATGTTGGGGCTTCAGGACTCACACCAAAAGGAAACAGGCTGACCACCATAACAAAGAAAAATAACGGAATGACAATGCCAATCCAGTTACGGCGAGCTACCATTAACTCTTTTTTCAACAAGGCGCCAAACATCAGTGCTCAATCCCTATTCGTTGGTCAATAGCCAGCTCTTCGATTTCGTGATGCGAGGTAAATAGCACCGCGCCGCCTTGCTTGGCAAATTCCTGAATCAGCACAGCCAGCCAGTGTCGCGTAGTCTTGTCCAGATTGACGAAGGGTTCATCCAGAATCCAGATCTTGGCAGGCTCAATGACCAGTCGGCATAAAGCCACTTTGTGTTGCTGGCCAGCAGACAATTCGGCAAAACGACGATTTTGCAATTGAGCAATCCCCAGCTGTGAAGTCGCTTCATCAATTAATGGTTTTGGGTCTTTTATGCCACGCAAGCGTGCATAAAAGCTCAGATTTTCGACAATAGTCAGCTCCGCCTTCATGGATAAGGCGTGAGCGAGAAAGATAAGATCTTGAAAGTATTCAGAATCAAGGCTGGTGATAGGTTGGCCATTCCAATGAATTTTGCCGCTGTCAGCTTGCAATAAACCGGACAAGCAGCGCATCAGACTGGTTTTTCCAGCACCATTTTCACCATAGAGATAGGTGATAGTCGAAGGCGCCAACTCAAGTTCAGCGCCTTCCAACAAAACGTGCTCGGCACGCGATATGGTCAAATCAGAGGCCAGTAAGCCTTTGTTTGTCATAGTGACCCTTATTTCAGAGCAGCCAATACTGCATCGCCCATCTCACTGGTCGATACCAATTTCATGCCGTCAGTATAAATGTCACCGGTACGGTAACCTTGATCCAGGACAGTAGAAACCGCATTATCAATTTTGTCTGCCAAAGCTTCTTCGCCGAAGCTATGACGTAACATCATCGAAACCGACAAGATAGTTGCTAATGGATTCGCCTTGTTCTGACCCGCAATATCCGGTGCACTACCATGAATCGGCTCATACATACCCTTGCCATTGGCATCCAAACTGGCCGAAGGCAACATACCAATCGAACCCGTCAACATAGCGGCACAATCAGACAGAATATCACCGAACATATTGCCGGTTACCATTACATCAAATTGCTTCGGCGCGCGCACCAATTGCATAGCGGCGTTATCCACATACATGTGCGTCAACTCGACTTCAGGATACTCTTTACCGACACGCGTCATCACTTCACGCCACAACTCAGTCACTTCAAGCACATTGGCTTTGTCCACTGAACATAAACGCTTGTCACGCAACATAGCCGCGCGGAAAGCCACATGAGCAATTCGCTCGATTTCGCTTTCGCTGTAAACGTACGTATTAAAACCTTCACGCTCGCCATTATCCTTGGTGCGAATACCGCGAGGCTGACCGAAATAAATGCCGCCCGTTAATTCACGAACGATCAACGTATCAAGACCAGAAACCAGCTCAGGTTTTAAGCTCGAAGCACTCGCCAATTGTGGATACAAAATCGCAGGACGAAGGTTACCGAACAGCTTTAATTCAGAACGCAGTTTTAACAACGCCTTTTCAGGACGAACCGCAATTTCATACTGTTCCCATTTAGGGCCGCCCACCGCGCCCAATAATACTGAGTCTGCCTGACGCGCCTTTTCAAGCACCTCGTCAGTCAAAGGCATGCCATGCTCATCAAAAGATGAACCGCCCACCAAATCAGACTCATAAGTCATATCCAAACCATGATCAGCTATCAACGCATCCAATACACGCGTCGCTTGACCCACAATCTCCGGACCAATACCATCGCCCGGTAATACCAAAATTTTCTTAGTCATAATTCAACTCAATTTAATTGTTTGTTGTATATTCAATTGCTGTGAAGAACGGAGTCTTATCACCAACATATGAAAATTGTCGCTTCATTTCACTCACAAAACATGCAACGAATGCGTTCTCAGGTTGATGCCATACTTGATCCACTTTACCCGATGCATCAAGACTCACAACTACAGTAAATTTCTCTGAAAAACTACCTGTTTTATTAATACAGACAGGGATCGCCTTACCCAAAAACTCACCTTGAGCCTCCATTAAACGATAAGTATCCTGCTGTCCTAAACCTGACTCCATACTATGCGCTTTAAATAGCGCTTGGTCGAAACTCAAGTCTGTGGTTTGAGCCGAGGCAGTTCCCATTAAAACCAATATAAAAAGCATCCATTTCATAATCATTATCTCTAGTTGTTAACTTGATTAGTAAAGTACACTGCGACGGCTACTTTTGTAGAGCGGTGCGGCGCGACGCACCCTACTTGTTATATATTCAAACTATAGTTTCACTTTTCAATCAAGAAAATGCTGGAAAATTGCTTCAGAGCGAGGCATTTAGAATTTTTTAATGGGGAGTTGACGTTCTGGTCAATGACCCAGAAAAAAATTCTAAATAACAAAGCACTGGAGTAATTTTACCTGTTAAACAGCCAAGGCGCGCGTTTCTTACGCTCGTTCTCATAAGCCGTAATCGCCGCTTCTTGTTGCAAGGTAATACCAATATCATCCAGGCCGTTCAACAAGCTGTGTTTACGATCTTGCTCAACTTCAAACTTTATTACTTCGCCATTGGGTCGAGTAATTGTCTGTTGTTCAAGATTGATATCCAGCTTGTAACCTTCGTTAGCTTCAGATTCTTTAAACAGCAAATCAACCGTATCGTGATCTAAAACTATCGGTAAGATACCGTTTTTGAAGCAGTTATTGAAGAAAATATCGGCGAAACTTGGCGCTATGACAGCTTTAAAGCCGTAATCTTCTAATGCCCATGGTGCGTGTTCACGGCTTGAGCCACAACCAAAGTTTTCGCGCGCCAGCAGGATCGAACCGCCTTTGTAACGTGGGAAGTTCAAAACGAAATCTGGGTTAATCGGACGTTGTGAATTGTCCATACCCGGCTCGCCATGATCCAGATAACGCCACTCATCGAATAAGTTCGGACCAAAGCCACTGCGCTTAATGGATTTCAAAAACTGCTTGGGAATGATCGCATCAGTATCGACATTGGCACGGTCTAAAGGCACCGTTAAACCTGTGTGTTGAGTAAAGGCTTCCATTAGTTCGCACCTCCAGTAATCGATTGCAGTTCTAATTCACGAACGTCGGTGAAGTGGCCAAAAACAGCTGCTGCCGCGGCCATTCCAGGGCTTACCAGATGGGTACGTCCACCCTGCCCCTGACGACCTTCGAAGTTACGGTTCGAGGTTGAAGCGCAATGCTCACCCGGCTCTAAACGGTCAGCATTCATGGCCAAACACATCGAGCAGCCCGGCTCACGCCACTGGAAACCTGCCTCGGTAAAGATTTTGTCCAAACCTTCGGCTTCAGCTTGCTCTTTAACCAGACCGGAACCCGGAACCACCATCGCTAACTTAACGCTGGCAGCTACTTTACGGCCTTTAGCCACAGCCGCTGCTTCGCGCAAATCTTCAATGCGTGAGTTAGTGCAGGAACCAATAAACACTTTATCCACCGGAATTTGCGTGATCGGCGTATCCGCTTTCAGATCCATATATTTAAGCGCTCGCTCAATCCCCTCTTTCTTAACAGGGCTTGCTTCGTTGGCTGGATTTGGAATCATGCCGGTAACTGGCTTAACCATTTCTGGCGAAGTTCCCCAGGTCACTTGTGGAATGATGTCTTCAGCTTTTAATTCAACCACTTTATCGAAGTGCGCATCAGCATCACTTTTCAGGTCTCTCCAGGCTTTAACAGCCATGTCCCAATGCTCGCCTTTTGGTGCGAACGGACGACCTTTGACATATTCAATAGTTTTATCGTCAACAGCAACCAGGCCAATACGGGCACCGGCTTCGATGGCCATATTACAAATGGTCATGCGGCCTTCCATCGACAAGTCTTCAATCGCTGAACCAGCGAACTCGATGGCATGGCCATTACCGCCAGCAGTACCAATTTCGCCAATTATCGCCAACACGATATCTTTTGCGGTTACGCCAACACCTAGCTTGCCATCAACCTTGACCAGCATGTTCTTCATTTTCTTCTGGCGCAAACATTGGGTCGCTAACACATGCTCAACTTCTGATGTGCCGACACCAAAGGCCATCGCTGCAAACGCACCGTGGGTAGCTGTGTGCGAGTCACCACAAACCATGGTTAAACCCGGTAGCGTATAGCCCTGCTCGGGACCAATCACATGCACGATGCCCTGACGAACATCATCCATCTTAAATTCAGTTACACCATACTCATCACAGTTATCATCAAGCGTTTGCACCTGAATGCGTGAAATCGGGTCTTCAATCCCTTTGGTGCGATCCGTTGTAGGAACATTGTGATCCGGCGTCGCTAAATTCGCTTCAATACGTCGCGGTTTACGGCCTGCCAGCTTCAAGCCTTCGAAAGCCTGCGGCGAAGTCACTTCGTGGAGTAGTTGACGGTCAATATAGATCAACGCAGAACCGTCGTCATTTTGCGCAACAAGATGGTCATCCCATAACTTGTCAAAAAGGGTTTTTGCTGCCATTTGGCACCTCTATTATCTTAAAAAAGCGTCTGTATAAAAAAGAGTCTGAATTAGGTTAATGTCGGCTGTCAGGTTTGCCTACTATTTACTGTTATTGCGCAAACGTAGGCATGGGATTGTCCTGACAGTGACAACTATCACTTGAGCATGATAGAACTTCATCTATAATAACTCAAATTCATTATTGTCATTAAATCGATAACCAACAGGAATGACATGGATACAGATTTACTGAGAACCTTTCTAAGCGTTGCCAGCATTGGCTCTTTTACCCTGGCAGCGAAAAAACTGCAACTGACCCAGCCCGCTTTGAGCAAACGCATCAAAAGGTTGGAAGCTATCGTTGGTACCAATTTGTTTGATCGAGTCGGTAACCATGTTATCGAAACGGAAGCCGGGCGACTTTTACGTGAACAGGCCCCTGCGATACTTGGTAGCATTGATAGCACTTTTCAGGATATCAGAGACCTAACCGGCAAAGTCAGCGGTCAGCTGCATATCGGCACCAGCCATTATATTGGATTGCACCTGCTGCCCGATTACCTTGAGCAATATATCGACACCTATCCCGAGGTCGATCTTAATATCGAGTTTATTGATTCAGAACTGGCTTATGATCGAGTACTTAGCGGTGATCTGGAGCTGGCATTGCTGACTTTCCCCAGCCAGGCTAACCCACGATTAGAACACCAACTGATTTGGCAGGAAGCTTTGCAAATAGTCTGTCACCGCTACTACGAGCTGCTTAACCATACAAATCCCATGAGCCAGCTCAGCGACTACCCCTGTATTTTACCACCAGCCCACACCTTCCCCCGCGAGCTGTTTGAACATCAGCTGGAAGCACTTGGCGTTCATCTGGGCAAAGTCAAAACGGCCAACTATCTGGAAGTCATCGCTAAACTGGTGGCCTGCAAAATGGGCTGGACCCTGCTGCCGGAACGTCTGGTTACAAGTCCTCTAACCGTTATCAGTGAAGAAAAGAATCTTTCTGTGCGTAGCATGGGCATCATCTATCGCACCAATAAAACGCTTTCTAATGCAGCGCAAGCCCTAGTAGATTTATTGCATCAACCGCAGTAATCTAAACCAAATCCAGAACTGGGAATTCCAATGAGAATAATTACTTTCTTATTTTTTGTGTTCGCAACAGCAGCAACAAAGGCAGAAGTCACAGAAGATTCAGAACAGCATTTCGTCATCAGTATAAACATCGCCATTGATGCGCCCAGCAACCAAGTCTATGACCAGTTCATCCAGATCGGCGAATGGTGGCAGGACAGCCACACCTGGTTTGGTGATGCCTCTAAAATGACCATAGAATCCCATGCTGGTGGCTGCTTCTGTGAGCGTAATAGAGAGCAGCAAGCTTTGCATATGAACATCTCGCATATCAACCCAGGCCACAGCGTTCATATGACAGGTGGGTTAGGCCCATTGGCATCTCTTGCGATTAACGGCTATATGACATGGACTTTTGAAGCAACCGAAGACAACACAACAAACCTCAAACTCAATTATCGAGTAACCGGTTTTGTTAATCGGCAAACAGCAGACTGGGCGAAAGCAGTAGATGGAGTTTTGATGCAACAGGTTTCAAACTTACAGAAAAAGTTTGTGCGTCAATAAAAAAAAGCCCGCATAATGCGGGCTTTTTCAACTTACTAAATTTATTTCTTCCCAAACGCCAATTGCAAAATACCAATCAGCCCTAAAACACCGCCACCAATCATTAGCCAGGTAGCTTTATCGGAAAAGGATCCAGTCCAGGCTTCGCGGATTTGTTCCTCTGCCGCTTGTGTCATATTATAGCCCCAGATAAAAAGAGCAATACCAACGACCAGTAGAACGATAGCTATAATCTTGTTGTTCATTCTTGATTCTCCTTTATAAGGTGATAGTTGATTATTCATCAACCATCATAGTGAATTTCAAACAGTTAGCAATTATTGTTGTTGGGCATGGTTCTCAACCTGAGTCCATACACGAAGTAAATTACCCGATAAAATCTTAGCGATTTCCTCTTCGCTATAACCTCGAACAAGCAATCCTTCAATTAGATTCGGGTAGGTAGCAACATCTTTAAGCCCTGTGGGAAGGCTGTCACCTACGCCGTCATAATCTGAGCCAATACCTACATAATCAACGCCAACTAACTTGATAACATGATCAAAGTGGTCAAGAACTATTTCCAGATCTGCAAACTCAAACGGCTTTTCAGCGCGGTACTGTTCCGTAAACGTCATAACACTTTCATGCTCAACTGAAACACCGTTTTCATCCATAAACTTCTGACGCGCTTCTTTATAGGCATCATAGTTATCACGTGACGCCTGCGAGACAAAAGTTGAGCCAAAATTAATAAATATGACGCCACCCTTTTCAGCTAAAGCTTTAATCATTTCATCGCTCATGTTGCGCTCGAAACCAGGAGTATAATGACGGGCCGATGAATGACTGGCAATGACTGGCACTTCGGATACTTCAAGCACATCAAAGAAGGCTTTGTCGGATAGATGAGATACATCTACCATCATGCCTAAGCGATTCATTTCCTTAACCACTTGGCGACCAAAATCGCTCAAACCATCATTTGGTCGAGCTTCGTCATAAGAAGAATCCGATAAATGATTACTCAAGGAGTGAGCCAAAGTAATGTAACGAATGCCACGGTCGAAAAAGTATTGCACATTGGCTAGCTCACCTTCTAATGGCGAACCGTTTTCCATGCCCATCGGCAGAGAAATAAGACCCTGTCTGAAATTACGTAACAAATCGCCTGGTGACATGGCCAGAGCAAATTTATCAGGAGCATCAGCAGCCATTTTTTCAACCATATCGATCAGCTGTTCAGCCTGTGCTTTGCTACCGCCCTTCTCTTCCAGATCGGCTGGCGTATAAATCGACATAAAAGGCGCATCTAAACCGCCCTTAACCGCACGCGGATAATCAAAGTCCCCGCCTTCAGTGGATTCACTGACATCATCATATTTTTCCAGCAAACGATGCGGCACGTCGATGTGAGTGTCTGCAATGATATATTTTTTACTGATTTCTTCTGCTTTAGCACTGAAATCTACCGGCTTCTCAGAAACCTCAACTTCAGCCATCACCTCAGTGTTAACAGACTCTTGAGCTGATTCTTCCTGCTGACAGGCAGCCAATGCACTCAATGAAAGCGCTACTACTAATGTATTAAGAAACTTATTTTTCATGACCACTCTCTCGATTATTCGCTTGACTTTAAAACTCTATAGCATCATAAACACTCAATCAAAGATTGCAATCGACAAACCCGTAAATGCCAAACTCCGCCGATCAAGAGCCCAATCCACAACAAGAACTTATAGACGCTATCAACCAAGTGATGCCCTTTGGCAAATATCAGGGGCGTCGTTTACTGGAGCTACCGGAACCTTATCTGGTCTGGTTCCACAAAGAGGGCTTTCCCAACAATAAGTTAGGCCGCCAATTAGCACTTATTTATGAAGTGAAACTCAATGGGCTTGAGGTTATGCTGAAGCCGTTGTTAAAGAGGGCGCCACAGAGAAAGCCTTAAAGACAAATGACGGTTGTCCTCAATTACTTTACCGTAGTGACAACTCATGAGTTGTCACTACAAACCCTACAAAAGAAAACAGGCTCTGAGACAGCAATACTTGCTATAAATCGGATTAAAAATAAACACCTCACAACATTTAATGCTAAAATACCGCCAGTTATTTTCAATAGGTTATTCACGTGTCAGATACTTCTATTTTCCAGGAACTCCATTCTGGACTACAAAAAGCGTTACAGAAATTAAAGTTTCACACTCCTTCTGAAGTTCAGGAAAAAGCCATAGAGCCTATTCTTGATGGACAGGATCTGATGGTCAGTGCTGAAACTGGCTCTGGTAAAACGGCGGCTTTTTTGCTGCCGATTATCCATAATTTATTGGAAAAGCCTTCACGCCACACCAGTACACGAGTTTTGATTCTGGCACCCACGCGTGAACTTGCCCGTCAGATTAATAAGCAAGCGAAAGATCTGGCACAATTCACCTCGATTAAAACTGGCTTGATTATTGGTGGCGCTGACTACAACTATCAGCAATCAATTTTCCGTGACAACCCAGAAATTATCATTGCCACCCCGGGCCGCATGTTAGAACACTGCGAAAAGCAAGGTGCTGATCTTAATGACCTTGAGTATCTGGTAATTGATGAAGCGGACAAGATGTTTGAAATGGGCTTTACTGATGATGTACAAGCCATTGCTGGATATTGCAGTCCTCAACGTCAAACGCTTTTATTCTCTGCCACTTTGAAAAGCAAAGGCATAAAACATTTAACTGATTATCTGATGAATGATCCACAGGCGATTGTTCTGAATTCTTTTGAAGCAAAAAATGATTCCATTGCACAGTTCATTATCACTGCTGATGACTTAGTCCATAAAGAAAAGCTAACCCAATGGCTACTAACCAATGAAGAGTATCGTAAGGCCATCGTGTTCTGTAACACTAAAGAACAGGTGGACCGTTTAGGCGGGCTTATTCGTTACCATAAGATTGCTGCCGGCACTCTGCATGGTGATATATCACAAAGCATTCGCAATCATGTTATGACCCAATTCCGTGATAGTAAAATTAAAGTACTAATTGCTTCTGATGTCGCTGCTCGCGGCATTGATGTTAAAGATATCGATCTGGTGATTAACTTTGATATGGCGCATAACGCAGAAGATTACATTCACCGAATCGGACGAACTGGACGCGTTGCTGAAACGGGTACTGCCATTTCATTAATCAGTCATCGCGAATGGAATCTAATGGCGGCTATCGAAAAAGCCATTAGCGGCAGTTTCCAGCTACGAAGCATTAAAGAACTTCCAGCGAACTACAAAGGCCCCAAGAAACTTAAATCGAGTGGAAAAGCAGCTGGTAGTAAAAAGAAGAAAGATGGCGCTAAGAAATTAACAGCGCGTGAAAGGAAACGCCTTGAGAAGAAGCAAAAGAAAAAAGTGACGGGTTCATCAGCCGCTTCATCAGAGAAGCAGAAGCCAAAGAAAAAGTTTGGTGCGGTTTTGGTTGACTCTGGCGATACGCCGATGAAGAAGAAGTCTTAATCTAGCTTAAACCTCTAGTGAAGAATTTTACGGTTAACGTGATCCAGAAGCTTGCACACCACTCGCTTTGCATTTTACTATCAAAGAAGGTTTCAACAATTAAGTCGATATTATGGCAATAGATGATCTGCGCCGCGAATACCTACTGGCCAAACTCCAACGTTCGGATCTGGCTGACAACCCCATTGAACAATTTAAGTTATGGTTACAGCAAACCATAGATCGTGAACTTAACGATCCAACCGCTATGGTCCTGAGCACTGTCGATCAGAGCAACTGCCCCAGCCAACGCATTGTTCTGCTCAAAGATGCTAGCGATAAAGGCTTTGTCTTTTATACCAACAGCCAAAGCCAGAAAGCACAGCAGATTGCGCAAAACCCAATGGTCAGTCTGCATTTTCCTTGGCACAAAATGGAACGACAGGTTTCGATTAAAGGCGTAGCGGAAAAAATGGGCATTAAGGAAACTTTGACTTACTTTGCCAAGCGGCCACGCGAAAGTCAGATTGCGGCCTGGGCATCACAACAGAGCCGCCCAGTCAAAACTCGCGAATTATTGGTGCAACAGTTTGAAAAGATGAAGGCTCGCTTTGCCGAGGGTGAGATACCTTTGCCGGACTTCTGGAGCGGTTATCGAGTTAAACCTCAAAGCATTGAATTTTGGCAAGGGGGCGCCCATAGATTGCATGATCGCTTTGTCTATACCCCTTCTGAAAATGGTTGGAATATTGAACGGTTGATGCCTTAACTCTTTTATTAACACTTTTCCATCAGGCATAAAAAAAGCAAGCACTAGGTGCTTGCTTTTTTATATTACGATTTAAGACTGTTTATTTAACAGTATTAAAGAGCAGTAATATTTTCAGCTTGTGGGCCTTTCTGGCCGTCAGTCAAGGTAAACTCAACTTGTTGACCTTCTGCCAAAGTTTTGAATCCAGAGCTAGCAATAGCGCTGAAATGAGCAAAAACGTCTGGGCCGTTTTCTTGCTCGATAAAACCAAAACCTTTAGCTTCGTTGAACCATTTAACGGTTCCTTTAACTGTTTTAGACATAATAAATATCCTGTAATTTAAACTGGGCTTTTGACCCAAAAATAATGGTGCCTTCATGAGGCATGAATAGCGTGAAATACTGGCTGAGAATTTTGAAACTACAGAACGGAGTACTACGAATAAAACTGCGATTTGGAGTGTATAAATACTTAGGTCATTCTTTCTAGCTGTGGCCAGCATATAGTAGTTTGAACTATTGTCAACATATATCGATGAATTAAGGCTTTTATTTACAAGCTCAACCAATCCTAGCCGCGGTATATATCCACCAGCAGAACAATAAAGCCACCTATCATGCTGACAAGCCCCGCTACTACGATAAAGAGCGCTACCAATCCAACGAACACCTGAAAACCACCCTTCGGTAAGAAAGCTGATCCCCATAGCAATGGCAATCCTATAAAAAGTGCCATAGCAAAACTTAAGCTGATGATTTTCCAGCCTCGCGGCATACGGCTGGTAATGATGTATTCAATAGGGTTCACGCTAACTCCATAAACTCTAGTCGCTGCGGGTAATTTTTTCGCAGGTTATCAAACTCCTCGGCAATAGTCGCCCCTGCTTGTCGCATTTGCTCATCATCTTGTCGAATATCATAAAATGGTTGAAGACTTTGATAGAGTCTTTCAGGCTCACTAAATACCTGAGCTGGAACAGCCCACTTTGGCGCTAACGGCAGTAATTCCTTAAGTGTCATCTCAGGTTTAATACCCTGCCACTGGCAAAACGCTTGATAAAGCAGATAGGTACCCCTTATTTTCCCTTCTTGGCTGTAGCCGGCAATATGCGGTGTTGCAAGCAGGGTTTCATCCATCAGATCTAAATTAATATCTGGTTCGTTTTCCCAAACATCGAGGATAAAGTCGATGTTATGACCGGCTTGCCTGGCTTGCAATGCAGCCTTGTTGTCCAACACTGCACCACGCGAACTATTAATCAATAAGCTGTCGTCTGCCATACCCGCAAGAAATCCCTGACTAATTAAATGGTAGCTAGGGTGCTTCCCATCTTTAGTTAATGGCACATGGCAAGTCACCACATCACACTGCTGGATCGCTGCCAACGATACAAATGGACGCGAATCGCCCTGCTCTGCTAACGGCGGGTCATTGAGCAGGTATTCAATGCCCAATAACTCTAAAACCTGCGCAACTTTTGAACCGACATTGCCAGCGCCAATAATCCCGACTCGACACTGAGTAACATCTTTTTGTTGCTGCTGCGCCCAGTAGGCGATTGCTGACAAAACATATTCAGCCACAGCCTGCGCATTGCAGCCGGGGGCATAAGAAAACTGAATTTCCTGCTCTGCTAAGTAGCCCCGATCAATGTGGTCAGTGCCAATAGTGGCGCTGCCGACAAACTTGACCTTACTCTTCTGTAACAGGCTTTGGTTAACCTGCGTTACTGAACGAACCAGTAATGCATCAGTATCAACCAGATCCTCAGAGGTTATTTTTCGACCAGCCATTAACTTCACTTCGGCAAACGGCCCAAACAGTTCTTTGACCAAAGGCATATTTTCATCGGCAACAATTTTCATACTTAACGGTCAAGCCTTCACACAAAACTCATAATTATTTGGGTATTGTAGCGATATCTATTAGAATTACGACTGAAACGACCGCTGAGTAAGATAAATGTCTGACAAATTAGAAAACTTATACCGCGAAATCCTGGTGGAAATTGGCGAAGATATTTCCCGTAACGGTATTTTAGATACTCCCAAACGCGCTGCTAAAGCGATGAAATTCCTGACCCATGGTTATGAACAAGACTTAGACGAAGTCGTTAATGGTGCGATTTTCGATTCTGACAATGATGCCATGGTTATCGTTAAGGACATCGAGCTTTATTCAATGTGTGAGCACCACATATTGCCATTTATAGGCAAGGTTCATGTAGGCTATTTGCCGACCGGTAAAGTGATTGGTCTATCCAAAATTGCCCGTATCGTTGATATGTTTGGCCGCCGTTTACAGATTCAGGAAAACCTGACCAAGCAAATTGCTCACGCGGTTCAAGATGTCACAGGCGCAGCAGGCGTTGGTGTGATTGTTGAAGCAAAACACATGTGTATGATGATGCGTGGTGTGGAAAAGCAAAACTCAGTAATGACCAGCTCCACTATGCTTGGCCAGTTCCGCTCTTCGCAAAACACCCGCAACGAATTCTTAAGCCTGATTGAGAAACGATAAACCTTGTAATGCATAATGCATTTTTAGGCGTTGAGCCCGCTAGAATCGAATGGCGCCCAGCCACAGTTTTAGAGGGCTCAACTGAACAAGCTCCTCTTATTCCCTACTCTAAAACATTCGATGATATCTACTTCGATACACGAGATGGCGTAGCTGAAACGGACTATGTATTCCTGCAAAGCAACCGACTTCCTGAAAGATTCAAAGACCTGACTCAACACCGGTTTGTCATTATCGAAACAGGCTTTGGTACAGGGCTCAATTTTCTTCGTACCTGTAAGCTTTGGCATGAGTTGAAAAAACAAAGAGCAAATCCCAATGCTCAACTTGAATTTATCAGCATAGAGCAATATCCGATTGGCCCCGGCGATTTGCAAAAAATGTATGAAGAGCTTGCTATTGAATCAGAGTTTACCGAACAGCTGCTGGCTCAATACCCACCCGCCATGCCCGGTGTCTATACCATTGAGTTGCCACACAATATAAAATTGACTCTGATACTCAACCCCATTGATAAGGCTCTCAAAGAATTTGCTGCTGGGGCAGACTTTAAAGTTGATGCCTGGTATCTGGATGGTTTTGCCCCTAGCAAAAACCCTGAAATGTGGGCTAAAGGTCTGCTCCATTTTATGGCATTGCATGGCATTAACACGGTGGATAGACAAACTACCTTTGCAACTTTTACCGCAGCATCAGTTGTCCGCAAGCAACTGCATCATTATGGTTTCGACGTGTCTAAACAAAAAGGATTTGGCTCTAAGCGTGAAATGCTTATTGGCTCTTTTCAAGGCAAAACCATTTCAAACCCACACCCAACACTCGCTGATGAATACTTTATAAAGAGCGACACACCACATCAGAAAGTGGCTGTTATTGGAGCAGGTCTGGCAGGTTGCGCGCTAGCTTATAGTCTGCATCAAAGAGGGATCGAAGTTCACATATTTGAGCAAGGCAACAATCTGGCCAGCGGCGCCTCGAAAATGCCTGCACTATTAGCAACACCGAATATCTCGCTTGACCATAATGCTTTCAGTCAGTTGACCTTTATGGGTATGGAACATCTACAACGATTCTTACATCGCCATCAAAAAGAATTTTCGAAGCTCAGTTACAGCAAAAGATGTTTACAGCTAGGCTGTGAAAAATATTCTGAGTGGCAGCTTGAGCAATATGTGAAAACTTATGAGAGTCGCTATTGGCAGCGCGAGTTGCTCAAGTGGAAAAAAACTCAGATTAACAATAAGGAGCACCAAGGACTATTGCTCCCAGGCATTCTGGTTAATGGCCCTGATTTTTGTGAAGCAATGGTAGATGCCATTCCAAGTAACCGGATTCGTTTCAACCATGCTATTGAGTCATTAAACGAGCTAAAAGAGTTTGATCATATTATCTTAGCCACAGGCCACCACAGTCTGCTCAATAAGTTAGCACAGAATGAACCGGCACTTTCCCCACTCAGAGGTCAGTTAACGTCACTGTCACAAAAACCAAACCAGTGTTTAGGCTTAGACTATCCAATCAATTACGATGGCCACCTGTTCAAGTGTGATGACAAACTCGTTGTCGGTGCGACTTTTGATATGAGTTTGGATGAAAATATCAACCCACAAGACAGGCAAAAGAATCTACAGCAAGCAAATGAGCGATTTGGGTTGAATCTCAAAGACAACAGGCAATGCCAGGATTATGTTGGCATTCGCGCTGCAACTTATGACCGCTACCCTTTTTGTGGCCCACTCACCGGACAACTTGATAACTCACCAATGATATGGACAAACTACGGCTTCGGTACTCGTGGCTTATGCCTTGCTCTTTTATGTGCAGAAATTATCAGTAGCGCTATCAATCATGAGTCCCTTCCTCTGCCTAAATTCTTGCTGCAAAGAATCAGCCCTAAACGTGTACAGAAAGCATAAAAAAAGCCGAGAAGCGTAAACTACTCGGCTTTCTATGACTAACAGACTCTTTGTTCTATCAAAGCAACCTATTAGAACTGAGCACGCAAACCGATAGTGTAAGTCTCAGTCTCAACTAGATCATCTTGTGAAGCAAAGCTAGCATACAACGCAACGTTCTCGTTGAAGAAGTGTTGAGCACCAACTTCATACAAGTCATCGTCACCTAAAGTTGCAGAAACTGAAGTTGCTTTGCTGAAGTAGTAGCTTGAACCTAACGCCCAAGTGCTACCAAAATCAGTATCAGTGAATGAAACATTCGCTGTAAAATACTGGTCATCGCCTAAGTGAGTGAAGTACTTAGAAGACAAAGTCACATAGTCAGTGTTGTCGTCAGTCGCCAAAGTGAAACCAAGGTAATCAGTTTCATTGATTTGGTGATTGTACGCAGCAGAGATATAGTAGTAAGTATCAGAAAAATCAGAGTCAATTGCATCTACACGAACTAACAAATCGTCATTGAATAAGTAACCCAAAGAAAACAAAGTCGTATCGTTATCGAATTTATCTTCTGCGTAGCCAGCACCGATCAAGAAGTTCTCGACAAATAACTCACCTTTAACTTGAGTCAAGTGGTTTTCACCACTATCCCTGTTAACGTAAGCTGCATCAATTTTGCTAACTTTATTGATGTATTCGAATTCATTGTATGGACCTAATGATTCTTTTTTATCGAAATAATAAGTACCAGACAGCTCTACAGTGTCGTATGAATCATCTTCAAGACCGAAATCGCTCCACTCAGTGTCTACATTACTCCAAGTAATGTCAGATAGGACCTGATACTCTTCTGCTGAAACTGAAATCGCTGATGAAAAAAGAACCGCTGTAGTAATTAATTTTAATTTCACTTTGTTAGTCTCCGTGTGTTTTATTAAAGTGCGGCGCGGATTCTAAGTCAACAAAATAGGTTGGTCAATGAAAAGTTAAAATCTTATATCTTTTTGTAATGTAAGGCTTTTTTTACATCATAGAGATTAGATTAATTAATTATATCGGTTAGATTTTCTTACCCTTCCTGTCATGATACGAGCTGTTTTTTGTAGTTCGTTGCTGTTCTTTAACACTTCGAACGAGTTGAGCCATATCAATACAGCACAGTTTAATTTGCTGTAACTTATAACTTGGTTATTAGTTATTTGGTAACAAGGAGATTTGAAATGAAAATTCAACCATTAACATTAGGAATAGCAACTGCAATCGGTTTCGCCATCGTCTGGATACTATGCTTCATCTTTGTTTGGGCATTGCCGGCACTATCTATGAATATATTCGCCGATATGATGCACAGTAGTGACATGAATATGCAATGGCACTTCGGAGTTTCTGGGTTTGTCATAGGACTGCTGGCTTGGTCAATTATTAGCGGATTTACCGCTTGGTTAATAGCCATTTTGTATAACAAACTGTCCTAGAACATTCTTAACCAATATAAGCAGATAGACTATTTCCGTGCAACCTTAATCCATCTACTCTTCAGCAATATGCATTAAAGATATATGGGACAAGATTTCGAAAAAAAACCTGCATAAAGCAGGTTTAGGTAAACTATTATCTTTTAATAAGCCTTTTGCTTTCACTCTATCCTTCCCATTTTACCATTTTCAAAATCAAGAATGGCCTGCTTAATTTCTTCAGGTTTATTCATGACGAATGGACCATGACGGACGACAGGTTCTTTAATCGGCTCACCAGCGAGTAGCAAAAACTCGACATGACTTTCGGCTTCTGCGTCGAGTGAAAATTTAACCCCATCTCCATCGTGCAAGATCACCATTTCACCATCATCAACTTTAAGACCATCAATCCTTAAACCGTTACCATAGAACACATAGAGCATGGCATTAAGGCCTGCTTTGAGCTCTTGAGTATAGGAACTTCCAGGGTTGATGATCCAATGCTGAAAAGTGATCGGAGTATGGGTATCAATGACTGCTTGTTTGCCCATAGCTTCGCCAGCGATAATTTTAACCGATACGCGACCATCTTCCGAAGTTGCGGTTGGGATCGACTCATCAGGAATTTCCTGATACCGAGGTGGGTCCATTTTATTTTTAGCGGGTAAGTTGATCCAGACTTGAAAGCCATGCACTCTGCCCCCTTTCTCCATGATCAAACTGGAAGGCATTTCTGAATGCACCACGCCACTGCCAGCGGTCATCCACTGCACATCACCTGGCGCAATTCGCCCACTATTGCCTGCTGAGTCCTTATGTTCAAAGACCCCGTCAAGCATATAGGTTACCGTTTCAAAGCCACGGTGCGGATGGTCAGGCGCCCCCACTGCTTCACCAGGCTTGTATTCCGCAGGCCCCATTTCATCAATTAAAAGAAAGGGGTCAACTATCCTGTCAGGAATTTGTCCTGGAAACGGACGTCGCACTTTAAAGCCGCCACCTTCCATGAGTTCCACGGCTCGCACTTTCATTAAAATGCCGCGTAAATTCATAAGGTCTCCAAATCAGAGTTACACAATCTATTATTTACACTTTTCGTGAATTTAATGTCTCGAAAAGTATTACACTCGATGCTAAATCATTCACCTAATCCTGGTGGCTGTCTAACCGAGCTTTGAGTCGTAAAGCCAAATATATCGCAACCGAAAATGCCGCTGAGCACAGTATGGTCGCCATAATCACAATCTGGTAACGGACTGCTAATAAGGGCGACACGCCAGATAAGATCTGCCCTGTCATCATGCCGGGCAAAGCTACCAAGCCTACCGCCAGCAAGCTGTTAATTTGCGGTATCATCGCAGTATTAAAGGCTTTATTTCGTGCCTGTTCTTGAGGTTGAGCAATTAATAACTCGCTATCTAATCGCTCACCTGCAAGACTCAAACTATTCATGGTATTGGCCAACAACATTCCTCCGAGTGGAATAACGTAGCGTGGTTGATACCATGGATCTAAATGTAGCACAGCAACAATAATTAGAGCGAGAACCGATCCACATCCGAGCATTAAGGCCGTTACTAACTGTATATAATGGTGGCGATTTTTATCTTTTAAAGGGCGCAGAGCAATCCAGCTGGAGACCACTAACATGAAGCTTAAAACTGCCAGCCCGAGCAACCAGTTATCAGTAGTAAAAAGGTAAACCAACACGAAACCGATAGCGATTAACTGCACCACCATGCGAGTGGTGGCAATGATTAAATCAGATAAGGGTATCGACCAGCGGTAAAAAATAATACCCACTAACGCAACCGGAAGAATTACATATATAAGCTCTAAATAACCAATTTCAGGTAAGGTCAAGGTTGCTAATCCTCATTCTTGTATTGGGACTCTTCAGCACCCTCTTCAGCTGTCCAGTCAGCCATCCAGGGTTGACGCTGCTCGACTTTATTAGCTTCCTGATCAGCACGTAAAACCGTTTCCAATAATTCTGCTTTTTCTGCCGCTTCCAGAATGTACTGCTTATCATCACCCCAGATATCCGCCAGCTCTTCAAGGTGTTTATTGTCATAATGTAAAAAAGTTTTCGCTGCGCGATGTGCCTGATAATGACGATAGCCAAGTGCGCTAAGCGCCTCCTGCCCAAGCAGCAATGCTGAACCTAAAGTTTCTCGAATCACATAATCAGCACCGGCTTTCCGGATTTCATGCGCTTCGCGGCGACCTTTTGCGCGGGCCAGGACTTTTAATTGTGGGAAGTGTTCTTTGCATAACTTAGTCACTTTTAAACACTTGTCCTGATTATCCACCGCTATGATCATCAGCTTTGCGGTTTCTGCGCCTGCAGCTCTTAAAATATCAACATTGGTCACATCGCCATAAAAAGCTTTAGTGCCAAAGCGTTTAACCAACTCTATTTGCATCACGTCGTATTCCAACAGAGTTGTATTAAAGCCTTGTGAACGAAGTAAACGCGAAACTACCTGACCGAAGCGACCATAACCAGCCACAATTACAGGAGTTTCACCATCATCAATTTCATCAAAATCACGACGCTCAATATCTTTTTTCAGGCGCGGCTGTAACACTCGCTCAGCAAAAATAATCAGTAGTGGTGTTAGCAGCATGCTCAAGGTAACTACAACAGTCAGTATTGATATAGTATCTTGATCGAGCACGCCATTCTGAGCCGCATAGGTCGATAGCACAAACGCAAACTCACCACCTTGTGCAAGAGAGAAGGTAAAGATCAGGTTTTCCAGCAGAGGCATTTTAAACTGCCTGGCCAGCATTCCGAGCACCACAATCTTAACCACTAAAAGCAGTGCCAATAATCCAATAATGAGCCAGACCGACTCTGCTAGCAGCACTAAATTAATACTGGCTCCAACGGTAATAAAAAACAGTCCGAGCAATAAGCTCTTAAAAGTATCTAAACCAACTTCTAACTCATGCCGATATTGGCTTTCTGCAAGAACTACACCGGCCAGGAATGCACCTAATGCTGGCGACAGGCCGACTTTCTGCATCACCAAGGTTATAGTGATGACCAATAGTAACGAGGTAGCAATAAAAATTTCTCGAAGCCCCGTCCGTGCAATCCAGTTAAATATTGGAGAAATCAGGTAACGGCCGACCAGAATAATTCCCACAACCGAACCAAGAATTAAGAAAGTTTGTTGCAAGCCCAACTCTTCAACATGCCCAACAGAAGTTGTGGCATCAACTTGCAGCGTCGA
The DNA here is from genome assembly GCA_048266925.1 of Kangiella sp. Lineage (GTDB taxonomy): Bacteria > Pseudomonadota > Gammaproteobacteria > Enterobacterales > Kangiellaceae > Kangiella. The sequence goes on from JBLWYL010000001.1 coordinate 515,621, forward strand.
CAGTAACGGCATCACCGCAATCATGGGAATGACGATAACATCCTGAAACAACAGAACCGAAAAGGACGACTTTCCAGCATGAGTTCTAAGCAGTCCTTTTTCAGACAGGGTTTGTAAAACGATTGCCGTTGACGACAACGCCAACATCATGCCGATCGCTAATGACATTTTCCAATGCAAGCCAACGATAGAGATGGAGATAGCGGTAATCAATAAGGTTGTTATTAATACCTGTAACCCGCCTAAACCTAAAATGGGTACTCGTAATTTCCACAATTTTTTGGGTTCTAGCTCAAGACCAATCAAAAACAACATCATGACCACACCAAACTCAGCAAAGTGCATGACATCAGTTACATCATCACCCACTAAGCCTAAAGCGAATGGACCAATGATAATGCCGGCTCCTAAATAGCCCAGCACTGAACCAAGCCCCATCCGCTTAGCAAGCGTTACTCCAATAACTGCCGCCAGAAGAAATATAAAAGTCTGATATAAAGCGCCTTGCATTTCCATTAGTAACTCTCCCCTTCAATCAGAGAATCATCATCCCTTAACGAGCGCAATAACTGAGCGTATCGATGAGCCTGATCTGCGAGCTCCGAATCGGTCAAAGCCAATGCATCATATAAGACAAATGGTTTTAGGTAGCGCATGCCACAAAAGATAGCTGTTTGTTCAAAAGGTTTGAGTAACTCTTCAACCGGGTAATGATTAAATCCTGTTGAACCGTAACTTGATTCGCTGCCACCAATGGTCACAGCACTGAGCAGGCATTTGCCAGACAGTTGATAGCCTCCATCACCATAGGCAAAGGAATAATCCAGCACCACATCCTGCCATTCTTTTAACAGAGACGGTGAGCTGTACCAATAGAAAGGGTGTTGGAAAATAATGATTTGATGCTCTTTGAGCAGGCGTTGCTCTTCTTCAACATCAATAAAGAAATCAGGGTACTTTTCATAGAGGTCATTAAATGTCACGCCTTCGAGATCTCGAATGGCAGAAACCATAGCGCGGTTAGCGATTGACTGCTCATAAGCGGGATGGGCAAATATGACTAAGACCCTGTTTTGCATAGTTTTTCCTTTCATGCGGCCAGTAAGGCTTACTATGCTTTGAGTCTACACAAGATCGCTAGAAATATAAATTATTGCAAAACAGACAGGCAAAATAAAAGCGGCTAAAAGCCGCTTTCAACTGTGAATCGTTAGATCCCCTGATTCCCTACCTTGGGTTGGTATATCCGTATACTCGTTTCCATGTTCCTATATTCTTCCAGACTCGATTTGTAGATTGTGTAATCTCCCTGACTACGCGGGCTACTTTAGCAAAAATGATGGTTTGTACAACAAGTCAAAATTGAGTTTTCTTAAATAAGGCTTACATTCAAAGTTGATAATATACAAATAAATCAATAGCTTAGATGTTAAACATGCATTTTTAAGGTTGTTTTACCCAGGTCTTTTCAGCGATCTCGGAGGGGCTTGTGAGAGATCTCGCACAAAGATAGTGGCGAATCTCGTCATAACCGCCGATTTAGATTCGGCCAATAGGATATAAAACTGAGTCTTCGTAGCCAGTTATCACCTTGATAGGCCCTGAAAACTCTTCATTAAGCGTCGGATCATCACTGTCAATGATTAAAGGCTTGCCGTTTAACTGCTGTAATTTGGTCTTAGTAGCAATCACCATCAGATTATCGCGCCCAAGCTTGCGCAGGACATTGGCACTGAGCTGCTGGTTACCCCGCCCAATAATATGCCCCTGCCCGCCAATAATGGTAATAATGGCTTTAACCTTGCCAGGATTATTATCAACCAGCTCCAATAAATGCTTTTCGTACACATCAGTCTGAATCAGCTGATGCTGAAAAACATGATCAATACCCAACAACGTATTCGGTAGCCCTAATGTGTCCATAACCGCTGCGCAGGTTGTGCCAGAGCCGATAAGGTAATGGAAGTCATCCTCCATATTCTCAACCACATATTCAGCAATATCCTGAACCACCAGTGCTTCCACTTCTCTGCCACCGGACTTGGTTGACTGCACGTATCGATGTTCGGCAGGAACCTGCATTTCGCCATATTTTTTAGCCCGTACCCGACCTTTTCGAAAAGCATCTTCGTCAATATCCATCACTGACGTTTCCAGCAAACTGACCAGCTCATTATTCAGCATCTGCTCAATCACCAATCCGGCGGCCTTAGGAGTCACCGCATAAACACCCGAATGAATCTTGACGCCGGCAGGTATTCCTAACACTGGTAAATCTTCGCCTACGGCTTCATAAATATTTCTGGCTGTGCCGTCACCGCCGGCAAACAACAGCAAGTTACTTTTTTTGAGGAGAATGTTTTTTGCTGCCTCAATAGTATCTTGTGCCGTGGATTGACCTTCGAATGAGTAGACACACTCATAGTTAAACCCAAACTCTTTAAGCAACGCTTCGCCCATATCACCTGAGGCGGTATAAAAAAACAACTGTTCTTTGTAGGGTTGTAATACTTGCAAGGCAAGTCTTGCTCGATTAAGAGACTGACTGACAGCACCACGAGCAAAGGCTTCTTCGCGGATGGCCTGGCCATCACTGCCTTTAAGGCCCACTTTGCCGCCAATGCCGGCAAATGGATTTACAATAAAACCTAAATAGAACATGCAGAAATATCAGGAAATTGAATGGGCTGACCCTGTCGATAATAGCGACAAAGCATTTGAATCATGCGCAATGCACGAGGGGGGAAACTATATTCAAAATAATACTGCAGGACTTGATATACCTGCTCTCGAAAAGCTTCGGCGTCACCGGAAGGATTGTTCAGATTATCCAGGCTGAGTCGGAACGGCAGATTAGCTGCCAAGGCAAAAGCCCATTCCAGTGCCTGCGGCTTTTGCTCGACGTTGAAAAACTCCTGCTGCTGCTCAGGCGTTCGACCGTCAGCCGCATACCAGTAGCCATAATCATCTATCTGACGACGATTTTCACCGGCGATACACCAGTGCGCACATTCATGCAAAGCACTGGCAACATAATCATGGGTTGAATAAATGATCGCTGACTCACCGCCGTTAGGAGCTTGATAAAACGGTTCAGCGGTACCAGCCTGTAGGCGGGTATTGTAGTCGGAAAACTCTTGATTAAAGAGTTCGAGAACATCCTCAACTTTATGAAAGTCTTGGTTATAAATCATTTAAGTACAAACGTTATGAAAAGTGCTCAAGTAGCTGCTGACGAGTCAATAGAAAAACGCCGTCACCACCCTTTTCGAACTCAAGCCAGCTGAAAGGCACATCCGGGAAAGCTTCTTCCAGTGCAGGCCAGCTATTGCCCACTTCGACAATAAGACAGCCTTGCTCAGTTAGATGCTCAGCAGCCTGCTCTAAAATGCGACGCGTGATATCCAGACCGTCTTCGCCAGAACCTAAACCAATTTCAGGTTCATGCTGATATTCTGCCGGCATATCAGACAAATCTTCTGAATCCACATAGGGCGGATTAGAAACAATTAAATCAAATTTTTCATCACTCAGCGCTTCAAATAAATCAGAGACCACCGTTTGCGCTTTTGGATACAAGCCAAGGCGCTCATTATTGATGTCGGCAACCGTGATGGCATCTTCGGAAATATCCGACAGAACCACTTCTGCATCTTCGATATAAGCCGCAATTGCTAAACCAATGCAACCGCTACCACAGCATAAATCGAGAATACGAGGGTTGTCTGCTTCCAACCAGGGATAGAAATCATTTTCGATTAATTCAGCAATCGGTGAGCGAGGCACAAGCACGCGCTCATCAATATAAAACTCAAGGCCAACAAAATACGCTTTATTGGTGATATAGGCTAAAGGCTTACGATGTTCAACCCGCTCAAAAATGGCGTGAATGAGATGCTTTTTCTCATCGGCTAACAATTTAGCCGTTAACATGCCTTGCGGATAATCCTGGGGCAGATCGAGCATTTGCAGAACGATGGCAACTGCTTCATCCCAGGCATTATCAGTACCATGACCAAAATATAAGTCTGACTGATGAAACTGCGAAGCAGCAAAACGAATGAAGTCAGCAACCGTCTCTAAAGACTGCTCCGCTTCCTGATAAATGGGACTTAAGGTCATGAGCTTCTCTCTTCCAACATCCTTTTCATTGAATTATATACCAGATCGGACAGTTCATGGCGATGTTCTACATCATACTCACGACAATCAATCGCCTGTCCGACTTTAACCTTAACCGGTTGATGCAGACGCATCTTGAGCCATTTCTTCTCAGGCAACACTTTATAGATATCTTGCATGACCACTGGAATAATCAGCGCATTGGTATCAATCGCCAAACGAATACCGCCTTTTTTCAGGGGAATAACCTCACCATTTTTTGAGCGAGTACCCTCGGGGAACATCCAGATTCGAATACCGCTTTCCATTTTTTCACGAGCAATTTTCAGATCTTTAATCGCTTGTTGACGATTTTGACGGTTAATGGAAAGGATTTCAGCGGCCTTCATGGCACTTGAAAGTAGCGGAATACTGAACATTTCTTTTTTAGAAATCATGCGAATACTGCCTGGCAAAGCAGTAAAAGCGAGGGGAATATCATAGGCGCTGGAATGATTGCACATAATGATGACACGACGCCCTTCTTCAACTTGCGCTTCTAAATCGCCTTCTACTTCCCACTCCAAACGCCCAGCGCGAATCAGTCGACTCGACCAGTCAAACAGGATTTTGTCTACCTTGCTGCGCATATTCTTTTTCGAAAAGAAGGCAAAATACAAAGTCTTCAGACAATATTTACCGGTTACTAGAATCGAATAGGAAATTACCCATAGCGCTCGTAGTAAGCCAGCCTTTTTCGGTTGCGGGCGCGGCTTGTCGGTCTTTGTTTGTGCTGTTTGAGTTGAAGAATTCAAAGTTATAGAAGGTCAATCATCAATGAAGTGGCAATGCTAGCCATTTTTTGCCCTAACTTCCAGTATTAACTTGTATCAGGGGGCATTTCAGAATATACGGACAACTCATGAGTTGTCCCTACGATCCTGCCCACTAGTTATGTTCCATCTCTGTGTAGGGGCGCACCTGTGTGTGCGCCCGAATTCTTAATACATCACAAATAATTAAGGGCAGACACACAGGTCTGCCCCTACCAAACTAATGAACTGGGTTCACCCTATCCTGATCAATTAGGCTCGTAAAAGTTAATAAGACTGGGCTTTCCCTCAATAAATTCGAGTTCAGCAATGGCTGAAGTCGGGAAATAGCGCCCCTGCCCTGGCAACCAACTGGCCAGCAAATTAGCGACTAGTGGCATATGACTCACCAGCAAAATCGTCGACTGCGGTAGTGCTTCAATATAGGAAGCCGTCATCTCAGGGTCTGACTCTGAGCGCAACAAAGGTTCCTGCTCAGTTAAAAACGGCCTGACTTTAGCCGCCATTAACTGCTGTTCTACGATATCGGCCGTTTGTTGGGCACGAAGATAAGGACTGGCCAACATCACCTCTAGTTCCAGTTCTTGCTCCTTTAAAATTTCAGCAAGACGTTGACTCATCTGTGCTACGTCCTGCTTACCAAGCTCAGACAATTGACGCTCCCCATCGATATAGGGAGCATCACCGTGTCGCATAATCCATACTTTCATAATCGATTAAATTAAACCCTGAATTGGTTCTAAAAAAGTCCGTCTCGTTACTTGCCGAAGTGTTGTTGATTAAACTCTTTTAGCTCATCAATCGCTTTGCCATACAGGCGCGGACCAAACTGTGTCACTAAGTGTCCGGCAGCAAAGCTGGCCAGCTTTCCGCACTCAGCAAAACTATAGCCTTGAGTTAAGCCGTAGAGAAATGCTCCAGCAAACATATCACCCGCACCATTGGTGTCTACTGCTTTCACCGGATGAGCTTCAATATTGTGAATCTGCTCACCATCAAAGAAGATAGCTCCTTTTTTGCCCAACGTGATCGCTACCTGTTTTGCTGACTGCTTTAAAATTTCGATGGCCTGTTCAACATCGGACGCGCCTGTAAATTCAAGAGCTTCATCATCATTACAGAATAACAAATCAACGCCACCCTCGAGAATCTGCTCAATCTGAGGCTTAAAAAAGCGCACCATGTTGGGATCAGACAGTGTGGTCGCAACTTTGACGCCATTTTCTTGTGCGTGCTTTTTAGCACTTAAAGCGGCTAGATGCGCCTCAGGTGAGCTCACCAGGTAGCCTTCAAGATACAGATATTGACTGTCAGCCAGGGCATCAAAGTGGACATCCTGCTCTTTAAGCTCGCTGCTGATGCCAAGGAAGGTATTCATGGTGCGATCAGCGTCTGGGGTGACCATCACCAGACACTTTCCGGTCGTACCGTGATTGTCTTCAAGCTGATGCAGGCCATTATCGACACCGGCAGAGTTTAGATCGGAAGCATAAAACACACCCGCCTCATCACGTCCCACTTTACAGGAATGAAAGGCTTTGCCGCCCAATTGAGCAAGTGCGATAACGCTGTTTGCCGCTGAACCGCCAGAGGCGCGTTGGTGAATATTACCGTGCAAATGGCTAAGCAGGTAATCATGACGCTCTTCATCAACCAGTGTCATAACCCCTTTTTCGACGCCAAGGCGTTCCAGTTCCTGTTCGTTGACCTCAATTTCGATATCAACCAATGCATTGCCCAAGGCGTATAAATCATATTGCTTCATAAAATTCTAATAGCTTATAAAAGTTAATTTTGCGATGCAGGGATTATGCTATAATTTGGCTCATTATTGAATGGCTTTTAAAGAACCAATCGTTATGCCTGCATTATTTGTTGACCAACTCACTGTAATTGATTTTGCCTTCTTTGATCCGGCCCGCGGCATCGTAGGTGAAAGCTGGATCGTAGACTTGGTGCTCGAAGGAGAGCTCGATGACCAAGGCATGGTGTTTGATTTTGGTGACGTGAAAAAGCGCATCAAACAAGCGATTGACGCAACCCTCGATCATAAGTTTGCAGTTCCCAGCCAGTACTCCGAAATGTCCGTTTCAGAAGATGACGATACACTGACTCTTGAGATGCGAGACACACAAGGTCACTTCTACCGCCACCAGTCACCCAAACAGGCGGTTGCTCTAGTTCCTGCAGTCAGCGTCACCCGTGAAAGCACTCTTTCTATATTGCATGATGCATGCTCGAAAGTGGTGCCGGATAATGTGAAGAAAATTTATCTTAATCTGCGCACAGAAAACATTCGTGGCGACTACTACCATTATGCCCACGGCCTGAAAAAGCATCTGGGCGACTGCCAGCGCATCGCTCATGGCCACCGCTCACAAATACATATTTTTGAAAATGGCGAACGTAGCCAAGACCTCGAAACTTACTGGTGTGAGTTGTGGCGTGATATCTATATTGGTACCGCTGAGGATTTACAGAAAGATTTCGAAGACAATGGCATGCAGTATTTTGAATTCTCTTATCAAAGCGAGCAAGGTGAATTCTCTTTAGTGCTACCCGCTGAGCGCTGTCATATTATGGAACAGGACTCTACGGTTGAACTTATCGCGCAGCACATAGCTGATCAACTGAAAGAAAAGAATCCTCAATCAAGCATTAAAGTTAAGGCTTATGAAGGCGTTAACAAAGGCGCCATTGCCTTTGCTTAATCCGCATTAAGAAATACACCTACTGAGTCGGTTCGCCCGACTCAGTACCATCCTCTGAGCTATTGTCTAGTTCACCATCCGGATCAAGCTCACCGTCAATGTCCGGCTCTTCCTGTTTAAGCTCTGGATGCGGAATGTCTACCCCTTCCTCGGGATGCGCAACCTTACCATCATACACGCTGTCACAGTAACCACCGGTTAACAGACCAACACCCGTTTTCAAAAGCCCAACCACAGAACCCGTCACCGCATCAAAAGCCGTACGGAAGGTTTCAATTTCCGGAGAGCTCAAGCTACCATTAAGGGTTTGGCTATATTCCTTACAGCCTTCTTCATTGAGGATCATAAACTCGAATTCATTAAACGCCTTAATCGACAAATCAATATTGCCATCGAAAGCAAAGCGATAATACTGAGTGGAAGCGGCAACATCTCGGGTTTTCAAAACACCATTTTCGATCATCATGTCGACATGAACCTGGCCAAACATGGTATTACCTTCATCAGCACCTAAATTACTTAAAACTCCCTGCATACTGACGCCCTGTGATAACAATAAGCCCGCAGGTCCCGCTAAAACGAAACCACCTATATCCAATAAACCGAACTCCTGGCTTTCAAGGAAGCGTTCTAACACTTTATTCACGTTCAGATTGACCAATTGCACCGGCTCTTTGTTCGTAAGCAGAATTTGTCCATTTAAGCTGGAGTAAATGTCCTCCTCTTTTAAACCGGTAAAGGTCAAGTCTGCTAAGCCATCAAGCTTGCCGCGAAGGCTAATACCCTTTTCATTTTCGGGACGAACCAACTTCTCTAAATCAAGATTTTGAAAATCAAATTCAAAATGCGATGCATAGCCCGGCTGAGCAAGGTCAATCAGCCAGTCTGCGCTGAGATCAGCCTCGTTCACTTTAACGGTTAAAGGCTTAACGGTGATGGTACGAGCCGATTGAACGGCTTTAATATCAAGGTTGGAATAAGTATCTTCATCTTGCTGAATCTGAGCAGCTTTCAACTCAATGCTTTTAAATGAATTTTCAAGTTGCGAGTCGAACCACTCGCTGATTAAAAGGTTATTTTTAACTAGCAATAGACTTGACGCAGACATGTCCACATCCGTAATTTTATAAGTTTCCTTAACCCGAACTTCATTACCATCCGCATCCAGACCATCAGTCATGTTAACAATAACGCCATTTAAGTTACGCAGGTTAAGACTGTTAATGACAACAGATTGAATCGGCAGGCGCTCGGCCGAAGTCTCTCCTTCTGAAGCACCCTTTTGCTTTGATGGTGAATCTAAATTAAGCGTTAACCTTCCCGACTGATTGCTAAGAGTTTCAAGCTCCAGACGACTCTCGGCAATGGAACCAACAGCTGATAAAGAACGAACCGCCAGCTGTTTCGACTCTAATTTTTCAGCGCTAATTTTAAATGCCGTATCAAGCTGGTTCAATGTATCAAAGCTAAAAAGCACCTTGTCTGCCATTAACGGAAAAGCGTCAACTTCTAGCGAAGCTTTATCTATTTTAAACTCACCATCAGACAATTTAGCTACAGCATTTAATTGCTTAACTTGAGCGTCCTTAATGGTTATTTGATTGAACGGTATGGCATCACTATTGGCCGAAGACTTGTCAGCAGTTTTCTCAGCTTTGCTTAAATCAAACTCAAGGTCGATACCCTCTAGATTCAGGAGAGATATCAATAGATTACCGGACTCACTTTCAATATCGGTAGAGATTTTTGTTATTGCCACTTGAGGCAAACTGACGTCAGAAGCTTGCAACTTGGCATTAGTCTTTTGCGTCCATAGCTCGGGGCTAGCAATGACTAATTTATGATCAAGTATCACCGGTAACTGCTGCACTTCACCATTAATTGACTGCGCTTTGTAACTATCAGCCAACTCCAGATTCAAACTTCCGTCTGTAACAGTGAGTTGATGCAAAAGAATCCGCGCAAAAGGTAAATGAAGATCCGCACTTTCCTCAGCCGAAGCATCTGCTGACTGACTGGTAGCGCTGTCGGGTGCTTGAGTCGCGGTCTGATAATTAATTGCCGGACCGGCCAGCGTAAGTTGTTTAACCTCAAAAGAACTGTCGGCTAAGTCGCCTTGCATTTGCAGTGTTCTATAGCTGAGAAATTCAGAGTCCAGCTCCTGCGAAGACAGAGTATATTGACTGTTTTGCTGCTGATAAAAATCATTCCAGTCACTCCACAGAGGCTTTTTATCTTTAACCAGCATCAACTGAGAGAAAGTAGCTTTTATATCATTGACCGAGAGCTGGTGTTGCCCTTCCAACTCAAAATGAGTGGTCCCAATATCAATGGACTCAACCAATAAACTATTGAACGGTAACGTCAGCGGCTCTGTCACCTGACCACTGCTATTAACATTACTGGCCGAACGACTCTCAGCAATGCTAATAGTAATATCCGCCGACGTTGATGAAAGCTTTTCGATAATCACATCCTGATCTAAAACTTTGGCTTGTAGCTTAACCTTATGCAGGGTGCTTTTATCCGTATGTAACTGATCAATATCGGCAGTGATCTGAGTGTTGCTTTCAACAAAGAACTCACTGAGCTGACTAAACAGGAAAATACCGCGCTCGGCAACCGGTAAATCTGTAATGACTAAGTTAATGCCAGTCGCTTCTAACCTCACCTCATCATCGAAAACAAAGTCTGAATCTTTAATACGAATTTCAGCAACATTTAAGCGCTCAAAAAAGAAGCCTTTGTCACTATCTGCACTGTCTTCATCTTCAGTCGCTGGCAGCTCATAATCGAAGGGGTATCGGATAACCGCTTTATCAAGCTCAATACTATCAATCAGCAAACTACTGAATGGACCGGAGTAAGAAATTTCTGCGGTGAGTTGATCAAAAGTAATGGCAGGATTATCTTCCGGCCCCACTCTTGTTGCAGAGATACTGACGGTTCCGGAAAATATCGACACATCAAGCTCACCGACTTGTGAGCTCATGCCTAATTGTTGTTGAATCTGCTTTTCTAAAAAGGCTTCCGAATTAATCAGATAGACCAAAATCGAAACAGAAAGAATCAGCAGGATAAATAACCCTGCCAATACCCAAAGGAGCCTCTTACTCCACTTCCATAACTTAGTCATACGCTTCCTGTTTCGATCAAAAAGATGATGTTTAAATTAAAACAGCTACTGCCGATTTAAGTCAAACTCTGTCCATACAGGTGCATGGTCAGAGGGCCGCTCCATCGAGCGAATTTCATAATCAATATCCGAAGCAACCGCTCTCGCGTTCAACCAATCGCAAGCAAATACAGAATCAATCCGAAGACCGCGTCTTGGTTCACGCTCAAAGCCACGGCTGCGGTAATCAAACCAGCTAAACTTGTCATCAACATCTGGATTAATCGTGCGGTAAGTATCATGCAATCCTGTTGCGAGGATCTTTTGCAACCATTCTCGCTCCTCCGGCAAGAAACTGCATTTACCTTCTCGCAGCCATCGCTTGCGGTTAGGCTCGCCAATACCAATATCGATATCTTCTGGTGAAATGTTAATATCACCTAAAACAATGGTTCGGTGATTGCCTTGATCATTGCTCAAATAATCTAGTAGATCCGCATAAAATTTTCGCTTATAGGGGAACTTCAGTGGATGCTCACGATTCTCACCCTGAGGGAAATAACCATTTAAGACTTTGATAATCTCATCGCCATATTGATAGCTGGTAATAATCATTCGACGTTGCGCATCTTCAGGATCATTAGGAAATCCTTTCTCAACCGTTAATGGTTTTTGCTTACTAAAAGTCGCCACACCATAGTGCGCCTTTCCACCATGAATGTCGATGTGATATCCCAAGTGTTCGTACAACTCAAACGGGAAAGCATCATCATGGACTTTGGTTTCCTGTAAACAAATAATATCCGGATCATGTTTTGCGACCAATGCTTCGATCTGATGCGCTCGTGTGCGAATACTATTAATATTAAAAGTTACTATTTTCATTCAATATCCCGTTCTTTATTCAAAACTAATACATTTAAACCAGACTCTTAAACAATCTATTAAGTTAATTAAGGTGTTAGCCACTGCTTGAGCTTTGGCGACTCATCTTTTTCTTCACTACCATATACCAGATAAGCAGTATCAGCCACGCTAGCGCGTAGTGTGACCTCAAAGGTCATAAGCTCATCCCGGCGGAACCCACGGATGACAACAGTTTCCCCAATGTCGCACTCGGCCAGACGCTTAATGAATTCATCGTTATCAATTCTAAGATCATTCATGCTGATTAACTGATCGCCGGCGGAAATACCAGCTTCGCAAGCTGCGGAATCCCAATAGACCGACTTGATACTTATACCAAGGTTGGCCGCCTGATAATCAACTCCTAAACTGGGCTTTGGTTTGTTATGAGGCATTTCATCTTTGACCTGCCCTTTATCATTGCGATCATTTTTAGGCTGGAAGACAAGCTCCAAATCGACAGTTTTCAGCAGCTCCTCCACGGGTAGTTCATCAGTAGAATAGAGTGCTAGCTGGAAAAATCTCTCTAGCTCGGATTGATGTTGCTCACCGCAGATTTCAATCGTGATATTTTGAATCGAATCATTTTTTACGCCAACCTGTGGTTGACCAAAATCCTGCCATAACCGCACCATCACATCTCGTAATGACTTTTTATTATCCGTTAACTGTCTAATGAACAAATCCATACAGAGAGCAATCACAGTACCCTTACCATAATAGCTGACCACTGCATTCGGTGCGTTTTCATCTTGCTTATAAAACTTGGTCCAGGCATCGAAGCTGGAATCCGCAATGGACTGAATCAAACGTCCGCGCGCTCGCTGTAATACAGTAATAGTTTTAGCGATGCTTAACAGGTATTGTTTGATCGGAATGATACCTGTCTGTACCAAGGCTAAATTATCATAGTAGGAAGTGAAGCCTTCAAAAGCCCATAATAACTCAGTATAGGATTCCTGCTGCGTGTCGTAGGGTAAAAATTCCGCAGGTTTAATACGCTTCACGTTCCAGGTATGAAAGTACTCATGCGAACATAAATCCAAAAACGTCAGATACGAATCTTTTACCTTCTCTGGATCATCGCTCGGCAAGGGTAAATCTTCGCGACTGCAATGCAGCGCTGTGGAGTTTCGATGCTCAAGTCCACCAAAACCTTTACCCAACACATAAGTCATAAAAATATAGCGTTCAACTGGAGCTGGTTCGCCAAAGAAGCGAATATGGTGCTCGCAGATTTTAATCAAATCATTTTTTAGGCGTGTCTCGTCAACTTGATGCTTACCAGTCAGCGCCATGTGATGCGGTACACCACAGGCTTCGAAGCTGATCAATCGAAAATCCGACATCTCCACCGGGCAATCAATCAACTCATCATAGTTATCCGCGGCATACCAGCCAAAACCGAACTCTTCCGTTCCATCAACAGGTTTCAAGCCAGTGGCTACGCGCCATGTTTTGAATTGCTCGCCTATGGCAGGCTGAATATTGACCTTACAGGATGACTCTTCCTCGCCCTTCACCGCCAGAAACACACTGGTGCCATTGAAAAAACCATGAGTCTGATCGAGATGTGCTCCTCGCACTGACAAATCCCAGGCATAAATCTGATAACGGACTTCAACCGGACCAGAGCCCATCTCAATGTTCTCAACCAGCCAACGAGCCTTATCTAACTTTCTAACCGGCAAAGGCTTGCCTGAGGATTCGGCTTTAAGCCACTGAATATGTTTGGCGAAATCACGAATCATATAACTGCCCGGAATCCAATTGGGCAGATACAGCTCTAACTCAGAGCCGGAAGCTTTATCAAGCGTCAGGTTTACTTCAAAAAGGTGTGCATGTGGATCTACGGGGAAAATCTGGTATTGAGTCATGAAAGACGATTGCTATCCTAACGATAAGTTCTCGCATGATTATAGGCAATCGAATACAAATTTACAGGTGGTAATGCAAAAATAGCCGTCGTCAGTCGAATATTGTCCAACAACGGCCACCTCTATCGCTACGATAGACAGCTCTTTTGCCTAAACCGGGTGCGGGTAGCGATCGTCACCTGGAAATTGACCGCCATCAGGCAAACCAGCGATCACTTGAGCACTCGCGGTCGGTGTTGGCATCGCCCAGTTCATCCAACCCGGAATAAAGGCATTACCAACTTGAGGGGGCTGATTGCCTTGTGGGTGAATATGCCCCACCACACAAATTCTGTACCCTTGCACTACCACATAGGTATAAGCCTGGCGAGTCTGTCCAGCTTGTGAAGTATTGACGAAAACCGACTGACTAAAATCAGCATCGGCCACGGCTTGCGCAGCATCCTGGTCGGTAAAGTTTACCGGATAACCCCACTGACATTTATTTTGATCCCATGGCATAACAGTTCTCCTTTGCTTTTATTAAAGAGTAAATTAAATGTTTTGGCAGTTTTGCACTGTATAAGCTTGAATGGTGCAACGCTTGATAGAGGTCATAGCGATGTGTTGTGCCAGACTGTTAGGAACGATAACTTCAATATCACCCTCTTCATTGTTGTAACAACGAAAGGAATAACCTAACTGTCCCAATCTGGGAATTAGCAGTTGATCATCAGCAACAGCAATTCCTGCATCTCGCAACGCCTGTTTAAGAGCGGGAACATCAATATCACCATGCTTAAACGACTCATCCAAACAAGTTATTAAAGGTAAATCACTGGTAACTGAAGCGCGGTGAATATACCCCACACCATTACCATCCTCACCGGCATAATCCGGTAAATAACCACGCGCAGTGGATTCTGCCTCGGCAATATACAGACCTGACCAATCTGCATCGTTACCAGCATTCTGCTGATAGATAGCAGCATTCCAGACATCAAAATTTGCAGCCTTATAACCGATTGCTCCAATCGACAGTTGTCCAACTTCTATATCCATTGTCTTTCTCCTTCACTAATGGTTAATAAATAACAACGCATTTTAATGCTTGGCTTGCGCAGCAACTTTTTCAAATGAATTAACGGCTTTCGTCACAACATTCGATGACTCGCCAGCTAAAGAAATTTTGGCCGAGCATCCTTTGCAACTGAATGAGTCACCAGCAACTAATTTTTTTACGTTAATCGCAATGGGTTGTTGACAATTAGGGCAATTAATTTGCGTGAACATATAAAACTCCTTGCTTAAATAGCTTTAAAAAAAGGCTATGCAAGAGCATAGCCTTGGTTCGACCAATGATTAGCCAGCTTCACCATAAACAGGCATTTCAATCGGCGAAATACTGTTAGTGAAGGCCTGGATGATCGTGGTAACACCCTGCGGTAATGGGATCTGACCAGCATGTACCTTAACGCTGTATTGAGCAGAGTTGCTTTTCTCATAATGGGTATCACGAGAAGAGGAACTGCTACTGTCATAGCTCACGCTACCGGATACTTCAGCAGAGAAAACGCCGTAACCTACTTTGGCAGAAAAACTCGACTCAGCACTGAGTGCTTGCTCGGTTTTGTCATTGGTAGATTCGCTGAAGCTCGATTTAACTTCCATATCAAAACCAATCGAAACATCATCAACGGCTAATGAGTTCAAAGGCAGGATAGTTAAGAGTGGCAGGTCGAAAGTTGTTTTTACTTCGCTAATGGTCGGCTCTTGATCCGGTTGTGTCGGATCAACAGGAACCAATACACCGCGTGATAAGGTCATTTTGATCAGCACAGGCTGATAATGATCTTTTCCATCATCGGTGGTTTCCTTCGCAAAACAGGTATCAAGCAAAAACTTGGTCTGTGTTGCAGCCATTGCTGAGTTTGCTTTGGCAGCCGCTAACAGTGGCGCACCTATCAAGTCACCCATTGGTAATCCGGTGAACTGCTCAGCCATGCTGACTAATGGTGGTTGTGCATCAGACATAGTAAATCTCCTTATATTTAAAGTTTATGTAGTTAAGTGCAGCAGAACCCAAACCCACTTCTTCTATCCTGGGATTTGCGCTCTTAGTGCTCGGTCATAACCTTCCACAAGTTTCTGCAATCCTTGTGGTGGCTCTTTGCAGTCAATAACCACTTCCAAAGTGGCATGATGCGACTTGCTCTGGCCGTCGTCTTTAGATTTACCTAAGCGGCCAGTTTTGGGTTTATCGGGGAACGCAATCTGCAATTTATCTTCGACCAGGCTGATATCCAGATCGGTAGTAAATTTCAGTTCAGACAATTGAATGGAATTAATAGGGATTAAACTTAGCAGCGGAACGCTGACGGTATGAGTTTCAACACCGTTTTTGGTCACATTAGGATATTCAATGTTAACCAGTTTTGGAGCGAGTGAACCTGCTTTGTAATGGCCTGCTTTTTTCAGCGCTGAAGAAAGACTATTCAATACATCTTTAATTTTCTCCGCCTGCTCGGCATCCTTACTATCTAAGTCGGCGATGGCAGACAAGGCCGATTTAGCTAAATCATCAACTTCAGACTCTTCTTCATAACGCTCAAAAAAATCATCAAGAATTTCAAGATTCTTTTTAGCTACTACTGACGATGCCGATAGAGCACTCTGTTGTATGGCGGAAACTAACTCTTCTAAATTAATCATCGTTTTACTCCCTTAAATAAGTCATATTTGCATCTGCTGACAAACAGCGGTCATGCGGTTAGGATGATTAAGTTATGCAGAAGATTGAGACGAAAGTCCTTCTGAAAAGCTGGAGAAATCTTGCGAAAATCTGGACATTAAAAAAACTATATTTTTCAAACAGTTACACAACAACAAAAATTTTTACACCATAAATAAAAGACAATAGCTGAAGAGAAAATGATGAAAAACAAACCAATTAAAGTTGGTGAATGGCTTGTGGACATTGAAAGCAATCAAATGCAACTGATTGAAGACAACGATCAGCAAGTCATATTTGAACCTAAAGTCATGAATGTGCTTGCTTGTTTAATCGAACACGCAGGTCAGGTCGTCAGCACAGAAACCTTAATTGACCGTTGCTGGCCGAATCAATTTCTCAGTGACAACCCATTACATAAGTGTATCAACCAGCTTAGAAAAGCATTTAAAGACAGCTCTCGCAGTTCCCGCTATATCCTGACAGTTCCTAAATGTGGCTACCGTTTGTTAGCGCCGGTCGATACAGAATTTGAGTCGCAAGAAAATCTTGACATCAAACCTCCCTACCCCGGTCCACGTGCTTTTAATGACAGTGAAAGCAAACTTTTTTATGGGCGTGACTATCAGGTCCAAGAACTGCTCTACCTAATAAAACAACGCAGCATCAGCAATCATAAAGGCAATATATTACTGGTTGGCGAAGAAGGGGTGGGTAAAAGCTCATTGATACACGCAGGGCTTAGATCTGAGTTGGCCAGTTTTAACATTGATTTTGAGAGTATTGATGGACACGCTTCAGAGCAGGTGTTTACAAAACAATTAGAGGGCTTGAAAGCACGCTATATCAACAGCGGCAGCTCTGACCACAAAACAGACATCAAGCCTGTCCTCATTCTGATTGATCACTTAGAACTCAAGTCATTAATCATGCAATCCAATGATCAATCGGTACGCTTGGACACAACACAAAGAGCTACTCAACTACTGCAACTGGCCAACCAGCTCAATCAGATAACTTATGTCACCTTAATAATTTGCTTGCGACCTTTCGATTTAGCCATACTCAGCAAAAAAACTGAATACTGCTCTTTATGCAAGGGCGAGCTTTACATACTGGACAAACCGAGCACTACCGAAATATATTTGGCGATTGCCCAGCCAGCTACTCAATATCATTTAGATTTTGAAATAAGCCCAAAGACAGGTATGACTCTTGCTCAAGAACTACACAAACTGTGTATTACGAATCAGCTGTCACTGAAACAACTACAAGGCCTGCTCTACGAACTGTGTCAAAGGACTAGCAACAGACAGCTCACTTTTGAAAGTTTCGAGCAGCTCAAGCGAGAAAGAACCGACCTATGGTTAAATCGGCAATCACATATAGTTGAAGAATTCCAAACCAATTCCGAAACGTTAAACCCATTACTAAAGAAACTGATTAAAGTGAAATTTGACGGTGCCTTTCATATTAAGCTCACTGAAGCACCACTGGCCAGCTTTAATAGTCTGCCAATATTAGCTCTGATCAGTCAGCTAATCGATAACAAGTTACTAACCTGCTATGTCAAAAAAGACCTGGTATTTATCAGCTTTATAGACCAAGCAGTTATTCATGCCCTGCCCTTTACTCAGCAATGGGTCAATAAACATTATCAAAGCCTGATCAGCAAGGAACATATTTCAGCCAACTGTGAACTTTGGCTGACTCATAATAAAAGTAACGGCTATTTATTATCGCCGGGCAAGCCACTGGAGGATGCTAAACAATTACTTGAACTCAATCAAAATGACTTAGCCCATAACCACAGAGAATATATACAAGCTTCACTCAAAGCCGTTAATCAAAAACAACGATTTAAAAGGCTCATGATTAGCGCCGTCTGCATCCTATCATTGATTTCCACCAGCGCCTTATTAGTGGCTAATAACGCCAGAATCAGCCAGCAAAATGCCAGGCACGATGCAGAACAACTGATTTCATTTATGAACCAGGAGCTTAAACGAGAGCTAATACCATTAGGCAAACTAGACTTAATGGAAAGTCTTGGTATCGAGATATTGGGATATTTCAGAAATAGCGGTATTAACAATGTGAATGCCACATTACATACTGCAATGGCACAAAAGCTATTAGGCGAAGTTTATACTCAACAAGGACAACGCAGCAAAGCTAAGAACCACTTCGAACAGGCACAAACCCTATTAAACGAGATACTCCATAAGCAACCACAACTACCAAAAGCTATTTTCGAATTAGGGCAGGTTAATTACTGGAAAGGCTACCTTGCCTATCTGGACACTCACTACTCCGAAGCCAAACAGCACTGGAAACAGTATTTTCAACTATCACAACAGCTAGTCACCCTTGATCAGCATAACAGCCAATACCTCAATGAGCTCTCCTATGCTCATAATAACCTGGGCACACTTGCTCTGCTTCTCCATCAGCATAAGGATGCGCTATACCATTTCCAAGAGTCGGCCCATCTTAAGCAACAACTGGTCACTGATTCATCCGTTGATATCCAAATTGAGCTTGTTGATACTTACTCATGGATTGCTCGAACCTATGATTATTTAGGTCAAACCGAAAAGAGTCGAAGTCACTATGAGAAACAACTGGACACGTTAATCAACATTAACAAACAAAATAACAGCTCCAAATCGCAACAATATTATCTTGCAGTAGCTCATCAGAATATGGCCAATATTAATTTTATCCTCAATAATCTGGTGGACGCACTGGATGACTTGAGGCGCTCGCTAATCATACTTAATGAGTTAATAGAGTACGAGCCCAGCAACGTGGAATATCAAGAATCCAAAGTCTTTACTTTAACCATGCTCGGACAGATCTATCGACTACTAGAACAGTATGACTTATCGCAATTACACTTGAGCCAATCATTAGCAATGGCTCAATCGCTCACCACTCCACAAACGCAATCAAAAAAAGGACACTTCTACCTAAGCAAGATACGTTATGAATTAGGACGCTATCAACAGACTCAAGGCCATTTAAAAAGTGCTTATAACCAATACCAGAAGGCTTTGACACAAAACCTTATAGAAACTAACGAGAGCTATCACCAAGAGTTAGTTGCATTAATTCACCTACGGCTTGCTGAGCTCATCCTGATGGAATTTGGAAGCAAAGCTCCTAAACAACAGACAGAAGCACATTTTCGCACGGCCCAGGCTCTGCTCGAGCAGCTCATTAAAGACAATCAATCATTACGCTACCAACTTCCTTATTGTCAGATAAAAAAACACCTTAACCAACTGGATGCGAGTCAGTGCCATGAGAAAAACAGCCAACAACTCAGCACGCAAATGAAACATCCGGAATACACCAACAACTTTGATACACCTATAGCAAACTAACCAAGGAAAACTTATGAAAACAGAACTTACTGTGGTTTATGTTGGAGTGAATGGAAACTCCAATCTGGGGAAATATTTTTACAACTACGACCCAGCGATATTACTGGTCGAAGATTGTGAGTGCCCAATCACCTTTGTATTATCTGAAGAGACACAACCACATTATAAAATTATCGATATGTTCGTCTCAGGTTCTGGCAAGCAATTTAAAGATATCAAAATTGCCGAGGATGGACGTAGTATCAGCTTTACAGATAGAAACACTAAAAAGCAATTAATTAGCCTCTCTATACTGGTTAAAGACACCAAACTAGGCCATCTGATCAACTGCGACCCTCAAGTTATGAACAAACCACCAAACTAAATCAAACTTACGACCATATGAGTCTGGATTACTGCAAGCAGTTAATCCAGACGGCCCCTCACTGAATACTAAAGACTACCTGCCGAACAGTACGGTGGACTTATTTATTTCTATATAGATACCTACTCAACAATAATAATATTTGCTTTACTAGAACCAAAAACATCATCGTCATACATTTCTTCAGCAATGGCAGGTAAGGCTGAGAATTTCCCTTGATGCGTAACCTGAGCCACATATTCGATAACATAGCCTCCAGCCGGCAAGAATTCAGCATAAAACTTTGCTGTACGATTGCCAACTTGTGACTCACCAAAATAATAGTTCGATTCTAAACTATCAAACAAGGCTCTTGGTGCAGAGTTTGCTAAGCCACCCTCTACCGCGAAAAAACCTCCTGGTATAAAGTCAGTAACAGCAACAAAACGTCTATTAACAGGATTCTGTATATTCAGTGTTATTTTGACCCAATCACTACGCTGTAAACTCTCCCCTGCAACTTTTTCCCATTCGCCATTTTTGTAGACGGAGTACTCACGTGAGATAGACAATCCTTTTGACTCGCTCTTAGCAACCATGCCATCTATCAAATAGTTAATGCTAGCTTTGACATAAGTATTCCCAGAAGGATTATTAACAAGCTTAAGCTGACTATTGTTATCAATGTTGATGCTTATTGGTTTCGAAACACCATTATTTTCTATAGTAAAATGGGTATCTTCTATTTGAAAATTGAAGAGAGAGGCATCATTTACGGTTTCAAACTTACTAATATATTCCGAAAGTGCAACAGTACAATAAGCGTTAGTAACGGTATTGCCGAAATCACCTTTACCCTTCCGTCTATACTCAAGAGCAGCATTGACTAATTTATTCACTGTCTGCTGAGGCACGTTTGCTGAAGTCATGCCATTAATAATATTACAATATGTTTTGGCATCATAATTGAAGTACCGCCATGGTAATTGGTCCTGTTCAACTAAGATTAACTTTTTATTGGTTTCCCTACTTTTGGCAATAATTTCATTAGCCAACGCTTCAGTTTCAGAAGTAAACTCGTCGTACTTAGAGAGCATAGCAAGTAACAACCCTTTGCTTGAATGACTTAAATTTTTTCTGTTCTTATAAACTGTACTAATAGAATGCTGGAAATTAGATTTACCACTCAGTGAATGAAGAAAAATGGTTCTTAGCTCGTCTGACAACTTTTCATCTTTTAACTGATACAATACAAACGCCTCAAGCCTCTTCAAAGCAGTAGGGCTCATCTCATAGCCCAAAAGTTGAAGCTTTTCTGCGGCAAAAAGTGTGTGAGCACTCAGGAAGTCGCTAACTGCAATATTCTTCGGCTCAAAAAATGACATTCCACCATTGGGGGCTTGGAAATCTTCAATATGATTAACAGCTAAATCAATATTTGCTAACAGCTGTGGCTTATCCCCTGGCAGGTAATCACCGGATTTTAATTGATAGGCTGCTACCAATGCACGACTCACGCGCTGCTCCCAACAATTGTGAGGATAATTTTGCATATAATCATATGTTCCAGATAGTTGAGAACTAATGCTGGAAGATAATGCAACAGTCATATCGGCATGATCATGCGTGCTATCAGTTATTTTATCCAAAAGAATAGAACTTTGTGCAGGCATAACAGCGTAATAAGTATTACTCCGCGGTATTAATGTATTACTAACAGGAATTGATTTGATTAAACCATCAGCAGAGTCTTTTGAAGAACTCAACACAGTAACTACTACTTTATCAGTTTTAGGAGTAGTGATATCAAACTCAATCTTATTTTCTTCATGTGAAATCACTGAACTGAATACTTCAACATCTGTTTCCATGAATATTTTTTTATTGGCTTTGGCCTGAGCAGCTATACTGACCTCTGGTAAAGTTTCTTCCGAACGAGAAATAACCGTTGCTCGCCCCATAAAACTATCTCCAACAGAAAGCTGCTTGGGAATACTAAGACGAGTTTCTAACATTTTTTGAGTTTTGACAGAAGCTGTTCTTGCCGAAATATCTCCGTCCAGACGAGTACCTATAACCAACACTTTCCAGCTGGCAAGGTTATCTGGTAGCTGGATATCCAAGACCTTCTTAGCTCGGGATTCTACAATGACATCTGAGTTCCAATAAGCAGATTCTTTGAACAAAGTTCTGAGCTGTGAAGTGTCGACTTTAAGCCCGCCAACGTCAATCAAGGAACGTTGACCAGACAAAGATGCCTCAAAGCTTAAATCCTTCGATCGAGTCATTACTGTGACTGGAGCGGCCCCCAATCCAACATCTGATCGCTTAAGCCTAGAGCCAGTAACGACAATCATTTCCGAATCAGAAAAAATATCTAACTCCATACTCTTAAGATCGCTATCTTGATAGAGGCTGCTCGAGTATAGCTTCTTGGATAAGGTATAAGTATTTGGAGAATCCCATCTGATCTTATCGGGAGACATTTCTGACTGATAGATATCATAGTACTGCGCATCAACCATTTGATTTACAATACTTTCATCAACAACCGCAACGGTATACTTCATATGCCCGCCAGTTAGATTCTCAATAGCTAGCTCAACAACCTCGCCCGGTTTCTTAATAGAATCATCCAGCTCAACTTTGAAGCTGTCAGGCCTAACAGGAGATTCTACCGTTACTCGCTGAGTAATGGATGGAGCAAAATCAATAAGCTTTGAGTTTTTGGGCAAACTTCCTAACTCTTTCGGAAATAAGTTTATTGTAATATCAACTCCTGGAGCCATTTCCTCAATAACTTTTAAGTCATGAGAATTCAATCCGTTACCCACTTCCATGACATGATATTCAATCATTTTATTTCGATGAACAATCAGTAGAGCAGTAGCTTCTTTAAATGGATTAGTAAACGAGATAGTAGCTGTATCACCAACCTGATAAATATCGCTGTCGGAATGAATAGTCATATCTTGAAGACTATTATTGTCCGAGCTGTCTTTATAAAAATATTTTTGAGCGTAGGATGTTTGGTGGCTACCATCATCATAGTGTATGGTCGCTAAAATATCGTAATAACCTTCAAGGTCCGGAGTGAAAGTACAGGAGTTAAGATCTTTCTGTAAACACTCGATATCTTCGTCGGGGCTTTCTTTATCATCAGCTGACCGACCCCAGAATGGTTTTGACTTTCTAATAGCATAATCAACGGGGATATCCTCAACTTCGTCCCCTTCAGGTGTAACAACCACCGACTCAATGGTGTAGGGCTTATTGGAAGGTATTGACCAGCCTATTGACTTTATACCTACAAAGTATGGCTTGCTGGAGTAAGGGATAGTTACTATTCGACTAACTGCATCATCCATTCCTCCACCACTCACTGACGATTGAACGGTTATTTTTCCGTAATTGAAGGTATTCTTGGGCACAGATAACTTTTTACTAGCCAAACCATCACTATCAAGTCGCCCACCAAAGAAAAACTCTGTTACATCATCACAATAACCACAAGAATTTTCATAAAAAACATAATCACCATACTGAATGTGGCTTTGACTGATTGAATAGGGTTCAACCTTTATCATTACCTCTGTTTGCCCCGCAGAGTAAGGGCCGCCCGAGAAATACTCTGCTTTGGTGGAAACATCTAATTGCTCGCTTCCATACAAGCTTTCTTGCTCGATCTTCGTAGTAACCTTAATATCATTCGTTTTAAAATTGGCAACTTTGAAATAAGCCTGGCTATCAAAGTAACCTTTTCCCTCAAGTATAATTGAGTAATCACCGTCGTTGATTTTTTCCGGCAAATGAATCTGTCCAGAATATGTTCCAAACTCGTCAAACTTAGGGTCTTTCTTCTGATAAAACCCTTCACAATTTCTTATACTATAACAATCATAATCTGAGCCACTGACTGACAATACTGTTTCACCAGATAACTGAGGAATTATCAATTCATTGTCACGCAACTCTCTTAAGTAAACAGTATAATTGACGATTTCACCAGGCCTGTATATTGGCTTATCAGTAATTCCCCACAACCAATATTCACCTTCATTTATATAACTTGATTCGTAAGATAAAGAACCTGTTACAGCGGTATTTGCACTATGGTATTGCGTTAAAAATGCTTTACTATCCCACTTGTCATCAAATGAAAATAATATTTTATCAAAGTTGAACTTATTCAGTTTGTTAATGGCTGAAACAGAATCAACTTTAGCAATACCACTATTATTCGTTTCTAAGTCGATTAAGTGATACTGCTGCTGGCTATTAATGGTACTGAGTGAAAACTGGGTATTAGCTAGAGGTTCTCCACTTGATAAATCTGTAATAAAGAATAAAGCTTCATGTTTACTCTTTATAAAATGGATGTTGTATCGCGTTCTTTGTATAGAAAAATTAGAGAAATAAGTTTGATCGTCATCGTAATAAATAGATCCAGAGAGTTGCTTCGCATCTGAAAGTCCTGGCAAGTCCACCTTGGTCTTGACTAATTTATTTCTACCAGGAACAGTATCTAAGTGTTTCTTATGATTAACAGAAACGTAGTCTTGGTAATCAATAGCAACCTCCAAGCGATCAACGTTGAGAGTGTGTGCAAATAAGCTAATCTCATCATTTATGCTCAACACTTCTTCTCTGTAAGGGTTTTCTGCGTTCGGATCAAAGTCATTTGCTCTAAGAACAATATCACTATTTTTTAACTTTCGACCAAAGATATCTTTGACATCTTTAAAACACACTAATCTAATATCGGTATTTGGTTTGTAGATCAAGACTTCTATTGAGGAGTTAATATAATTGTTTGCAAGTTCTAATTCAGAGATAGAAGCCATACAGCTTTCTACCGACTCGCTATCCAAAGGGACGTTGAATTTTAGGGAAACGGCCGAATTAGCCTTACAAGCTTCATTCTCTTTAAGAGGGTCTTCCCAATGGTCACGACAAGTGCTACCAAGATATTTAAATGTCTTATAAGGCTCTATATTTTTTTTAAACGTAATACTTTCAGACTTTAAATAACCGTGTGGTGTACTTATTCCTGATGTTTGGAAAATTTGATATTGATGATTCAGTTTTAATGGTTTATTCGGAGTTAAGAGCCAACCAGTATTTTTTTTATAATCTTCAGTTTCTCTACTGAAATTATCTTTTTCAGCTGGTTTAACAGTCAATTCAATCAAGTCACCTTTATCACTTTTAAGGAAAATTGACTTTTTAAGAGATTCGGGAACAACAGAAATATTAAAATATGCCAAAATGACTGGAAGGTCGGGACTCTGCCATTTATGCACTGAAAAATGCTCTATTTCAGGGCGGCTAGTGGATACTTTTACACTAAAACCAGGAATTTTTGTTCCATCCGTATAATAAAGCCCATCCTTAACATTAATACTGTAGCTTGCAGCAGGAGGCAAAGTAGATGCATTATATAACTCACATTCTAAATTTTTTCGGTCACTCCACACCCAGTTACAGGAATGTTCGGGGGATATGTGAATGGGTAATTGACTCGGAGAAACTCTTTGTACAGGCTTATCGAATGCTATTCGTATTTCTTGGCGCTCGATATAATCCTTAAATATTATTTCATTCTTAGCTAGAAGACTGTTTGACCCAAACAATGTAAACATGACAAGCAATAACTTTATTTTCATTATATTCCCTAAAATATTATTTATATTAGAGTCCAAGGCAAGCTATACGCCTAGCTTTTATTATGGCCTGTGAATACTTTCAACCAACTATATTGAGCTTGCCGCCATGTTGCAAGTTGATAGTAAGAGATAAGCTCTCTTGATGGGTTACGAAGCAAGCTTCTAACCCTTCCTATATTCTGATGAGACTCCCAGGAACCTTCTTCTTAAACCTTGTGAATTGCCTTTAAAATTTAACGATCAGTACTTTAACTGCCAAAACAGATTATCTACAGAGATTTCACCATAGGCGCTTCCTGCGGTCGCCCCTGCGGCTCACGCGGTTTGTAGAGACAACTTATAGGATGGGTTAGGCGTCAGCCGTAACCCATCAATCAAGCAACAAATGGGTTACGCTCAAAGAGCTAACCCATCCTATATTCTGATGAAGGACCCAAAGACTTTCTTCCTACATATCGCGAATATTCATCCAAACGATAATGCGTTTAACAAATTCCAGGCATAAAAAAAGCCCTGACGCTGTCAGGGCTTTAAAGACAGGCAACACGGCAAGCAGCAATTCAATGGCCATAAGACCAGCACTAGCTCAACACCTACGACAAAAAATCCACCAAAGCTCCCACTTTGGACAGGCCATTACCGGTCCATAAAGGCTAAAATATTAGGAAATGATATTCGGAAAGGGCTAAATTGAGAGTTTTTCAAAGGTTAGAGCTTGAGAGTTAAAACAGGAAATATGCTATAAATACAGAGTTTAAATGATGGTGCCCAGGGCCGGAGTCGAACCGGCACGGTGTTGCCACCGAGGGATTTTAAGTCCCTTGCGTCTACCAATTTCGCCACCTGGGCAGATGACTTGCTTTATCGCACCAACTTTACAGCTTTAGTCTAATTATGGAGGCTGAGGCCGGAGTCGAACCGACGTCCACGGATTTGCAATCCGCTGTATAGCCACTCTACCACTCAGCCATAAATCAGTTTTGCTGGTGCTGATATAAAAAACCTCGGCCTAGAAGCACCGAGGTTTTGAATTTGGAGCGGGAAACGAGATTCGAACTCGCGACCCCAACCTTGGCAAGGTTGTGCTCTACCAGCTGAGCTATTCCCGCGTCATTTGATGGCGTGCATTTTACTGTGAAATCTTAATGTGTCAACACAAAAAACCGATTTTTTTAGCACGCATCCTGAGGCTGATTAAGGCTTGAACAATATGTTCTTTTTTTAAGCCGAAATCCTGGTGCCGCGTCAGGAGCTGGTTATTATGCGTCATTCTCTGAGCTTGTCAAGTACGGCCAGGCAGCTTTTAAATAGGTATACATAGACCATAAAGTAAGCAACGCTGATAACCAGATGAAGACGAATCCAAAGGTCTTAGGTAGGCCAAATACGCTCGGCGGCGCTAACAGGAATAAGAAAATCGCGAACATCTGGCTCAGGGTTTTAAGCTTTCCAATCACAGACACACCAACTACCGCTCGATTGCCCACTTCTGCCATCCATTCGCGTAATGCCGAAATGGTGATTTCGCGGCCAATGATAACCATAGCAGGAATCGCCAGCCATAGGCTTCCTTCTCTTTCTACGAGCAGGATAAGGGTTATCGCGACCATCAGCTTATCGGCCACTGGATCTAAAAAGGCCCCGAATGGCGACTCAATATTCATTTTCCGTGCTAAAAAGCCATCCAACCAATCGGTCGCCGCCGCAAAACAGAAAATGCCTAAGGTAATCCAGCGTGCCACAGGACTATCAATATAAAAGAATAAGACGAACAGCGGGACCAATAAAATTCGAAAAGCTGTGAGTACGTTAGGTAAATTCCACATGATGACTTTCAGGTTCCAGATTGATTGTTATTGACGGCCTCATTGTAGCGGATTGTTTTTAAGAAATACCGCTAACTATGCAAATAATCATAAATTTTTTGTGCCAGCGACATGCTCACCCCCGGTGCTCCAGCAATATCTTTGACGCTGGCTTTTTCGACCTCTTGCCAGCCACCGAAATGCCTGAGCAACGCTTGTCGCCGCTTAGCTCCCACGCCGGGGATTTCTTCCAGCAAAGACTTAGTAGCTGACTTTTTACGTTGATGACGATGTTTGGTGATGGCAAAGCGATGTGCTTCGTCGCGAATGTGCTGAATAAAGTGCAATGCTTTCGAGTCATCATCCAGCAATAAGGGCTGATGCTGCCCCGGAAACCAAATCTGTTCCATGCCCACTTTGCGGTCGCTGCCCTTGGAAACACCGATCAGATAAACAGACTGCAGCTCCAGCTCATTAAAGACTTCTTCTGCCTTTGCCAGCTGCCCTTTGCCGCCATCGACAATCACCAGGTCAGGCAAAGCCTGCTGTTCGTCTTTCAAACGCTTGTAGCGGCGTGTCAGGGCTTGCTGCATCGCAGCATAATCATCACCGCCGGTAATCCCCGAAATATTAAAGATGCGATAGTCAGCTTTCTTAGGGCCATTCTCATCGAACACCACGCAAGACGCCACCGTTTGCTTGCCCTGGGTATGGCTGATATCAAAGCACTCCACATGCTTCGGCATCTGCTCCATCTGCAATGCTTTTTGCAGGTCGAGCAAACGTTGCGTGAAATTGGATTTACTGTTGAGCTTGGCGCGCAAGGAATGTTCAGCATTCTTATTGGCAAAGGTTTGCCATTCTTTAACCTGGCCGCGGCTGGCCTGACGAATGGTTACCTTATTGCCGCGCTGTTCAGTAAAGGCTTCTTGAAGCGCTTCTATATCTTCCGGCAAATTCTCAATCACCACCTGTTTAGGGATTTCTGCGCCAGATAAATAATAAAACCCAAGAAAGGTTGAAACGATTTCCTGTAAATCACTGTGCTTCGGTACTTTCGGGAAGTAGGTTTTATTGCCAACAATCGTGCCCTGGCGAATAAAGACCAACAAGATACAGCAGACACCGGAAGCGTAAGCCACACCGATTACATCCATATCCGAAGCCGTGCCGCTTATTACTTGTTGCTGCATGACATGACGCATTTGCTTAATCTGGTCGCGGTAACGCGCGGCAATTTCAAACTCCAGGTTCTGGCTGGCCACATCCATCTTCTTCTGCAGACGCTTAATGACCTGTTCGCTTTTGCCCTGATAAAACAGTTTCACGTTCTCCACATCCTTGGCGTACTCTTCTTTCGAGATATAACCAACACACGGCGCGGTGCAACGCTTAATCTGATACTGCAAGCAAGGCCGAGAACGATTAGCAAAATAGCTGTCTTCACACTGACGGATCTGGAAGGTCTTTTGGATCAGCGACAAGCTCTGGCGCACAGCGCTGGAACTGGGAAAAGGCCCGAAATACTCGCCCTTTTCTTTCTTGGCTCCGCGATGATAAGCCAGTCGCGGGAAATCACCCGCCGATAAAAAGACAAAAGGATAGGATTTATCATCCCGAAAAAGCACATTAAAGCGCGGCTTGTATTTCTTGATCAGATTGTTTTCGAGCAGCAGCGCTTCGGTTTCTGTTTCGGTCACCGTTGTATGAATATCTTCAATATAGGTGACCATCAGTTCAGTTTTGGGCGACTGATGCTGCTTGGTAAAATAGCTTTTAACACGATTGGAAAGATTCTTGGCCTTGCCCACATACAGGGTTTCGCCGTCTTTACCCAGCATCTGATAGACGCCAGGCTTATGACTCAGGTGAGCAAGGATTTTTTTGATATGCGGTTTAATTGAAGATGAAGTCTCGTCCACAGGACTCATGGCTCTATCTACTACTGAGCTTCGATCACTTTATAGCGAAGCGCCATGTGAGTCAGGCTCACATCATTTTCAACGCCGAGCTTTTCAAATAAACGATAACGGTAACTGTTCACCGTCTTGGGGCTTAAGTGTAGCTTGTCCGAAATGGCCTGCACCTTCTCGCCACGCGTGATCATCAACATGATCTGCATTTCACGCTCAGACAAATTACTGAAAGGGTTGTCTTCAGATTTGTTAAACTGGCTCAGCGCCATCTGTTGCGCCACTTCTGCCGCCAGGTAAAGCTTACCGCGATTAACTGAATGAATGGCCTTCACCATTTCATCAATATCGGTTCCCTTAGTCAGGTAGCCCATAGCGCCAGCAGCAATAAACTGCGATGGATAAGGTTCAGAGCCATGCACCGTCAAAGCAATTACCTTCAAATCCGGCTCAAAGCGCAGCATACGACGAGTCGCTTCCAAGCCGCCGATCCCCGGCATATTAGCATCCATCATCACCACATGAGGATTCAGCTCCTTCACTTTCTTAATTGCTTCTTCCCCAGATTCAGCCTCGCCAACCACATCAATTCCATCTGCATCCGAAAGTAAACGACCCAATCCCATGCGAACCAAATCGTGATCATCTACCAGCAAGACTTTAATCATGTAAACCTCAATAAATCATTTATATTTTTGAATAAAATAGCGGTTCAATTATTATGAAATTGCTTTAATATAGCAAGCACAGTTAAGACAGGAATGAGAACTAATATGAATATAAAGCACATCTGCATTTTATTTGGGATAACTGCATGGGCCAACCTCGCCACAGCAGCCTCAACCCCGGAAGATTGCGCGGCCATAACAAACGACGATAAACGTCTGGCCTGCTACGACCAATTTCTAAAAGCGAAGAAAGCACCAGCCAAGCCAGAACAAGCGGCACAGCCTGAAAAACCGGCCAAACCCGCTAAGCCAGAGCTTCCTGAACAGGCGCAAAAACCAGCTCCTAAACCAGACGTTGCTGCGAAAAAAGACAAAGTCGAAGAATTTGGCCAAGAACGAATTAAAAAAGAAGAAACCCTCGATAAAATCACTGCCACCGCGCTAGGTGAATTTACTGATTGGGAAAAAGGACTGCAAATCCAACTTGATAATGGTCAAGTCTGGGAGATCACCGACCTGCGTCCCGGCTACTACAAAGTTACCAACCCCACAGTAACCATCGAAAAAGGCTTCATGGGCAGCTACAACATGAACGTCAAAGGCCGCAACAAAAGCTACCGCGTCATTCGTATTGAATAATAGACCAATTTTTACGGTAGGGAGTGCCTTGCCACACCTTTCTTTAATAGGATGAATTAAATTCCAAATGTACGGTAGGGGCGACCTGCGGTCGCCCAATAAGCACTGTATAGGTGGTCCAAGGCCCGCTACAAACCTCCTCAACCCAAGGAATGTCATTTGACCCACAGAGAACATAACTCCTAAAGTAATGTCATTCCAAACTGGATTTGGAATCTGCCTTTCGTTCTTGGAAGTTACTGGTTTCCGGATCGAGTCCGGAAAGACGAATATGACGTACGGACAACTCTTGAGTTGTCCCTACAAACACCCCCTCAAGGAATGCCATAGGATGGGTTAGCAAAGCGTAACCCATCAATTAAGAGCAGATTCCAAATCCAGTTTGGAATGACAAGCTTTTGTGATTTTGCTCCATCCCCAAGGAATATCATCCTGAATTTAACTCAGGATCTGCTCTTTAGCTCTGCTCTTCCTTCTTTTAAAACCTAAACTCAAACCCCACATAAACATTTCGGCCATTGGCTGGCAAACGCTCGCCAACCGCAATATCGCTTCCAGCAGCACGATTAATGCCACCCAAGTGCTCCACATACTGCTTATCGAATAGGTTCTCAATCCCCGCCCGCACGGTCAGGGCATTATCAAACATATAATCCGCCATCCAGTCCCAAACCACATACCCGGCGGTTTCGTTTTCATTATTGATACTCGACACCCGATCCTGATCCGCATAAATCTGCGCAGCGAATTGGGTACTGAACTGAACGCCCTGATAGCCCCACACAAATCGCGTATTGAGCGGTGCAATACGATACAAATTGATATCGCTGTCATCGCGCTCACCACGCACATAACTCACCACCCCGGACATAAAGAAATCCGATGGCATGTCATAGCGCCAGTTACCATCAAAGCCCCATAAGGTTGCATCAACATTGGTGAACTGCAATGGGGCTGGGTCACCCATCATGCCAGCCACCATGATCGCTCTGGGGTCGGTACTTGGCGTTCCTTCAATATAATCCTTAACCTGCGAATAAAAGACCCGTGGCGACACCTTAAAACCACCATTGCTGTAATCAAAACCCGTATCAATCTGGTAAGCCGTTTCTGGCTCAAGATTGATATCGCCAAAGTAAGTCTTACCATCTGCCAGGCCGCCGGTTGACTGCATCGGAATCCACAGATAACGCTGTTGATAACTGGCCGCATGTTGCTTAATGCCTGCGCTGTAGTTCCAGATAAAACTCTCGCTCAGTACCGACTTACCATGATAAGTCACATCATAAGTCGTATCACTAACGCTGCGATCCTCCTGATTAAAGTCATTCTGCAAACCCGCAATCGCAGAACTCATCATTGCCATCGAATGCGCCACTTCGCCAGCATCGGCGTGGTTATACTTAACCCGAACGCCAAGGGTATCGCTACGCGCTTCTGAGCGCTGCCCCCACTGCACATAAGCGCTGTGACGGTCATCCTCAACCTGATTAAAATTAACCACACTGAACATCATATTATTGGGATTACTAATATCCACATCATGCTCAGACAAATACCCCTGCAATCCATACACCCAGTCACCAGCTGTCAGTTGCAAATTATAATCTGAGCTCTTGGCTGCCGCATAGGTATAACGCTGCGCGCTAAGATTAAGGTTCTCGCGCTGACTAAAATTATCCATGCCATGGGTATAGTCCGAAGCCCCGAACTGCCACTCCAGCACAGCGCTGCCTAACTGATGCTCGCCATCCAGACTCCACTGCTCGCCATGCACATAATTGATATCCATCGGCAACGCAGGCGTTCCCGAGAAGCCGGTGTCAGTCTTGCCATAACGCACACCAATGCGGCTGTTACCGAACTCATAAGCCATATCCAGGCCCAATTGCTGCTTATCGTAAGCAGTCGTAATGATGTCACGGCCCAGCGCATCCTCTGCATTATTGGCACTCTGGTCGCTGATAAAGGCATACACACCGAAATCATTAGCGCTGACATTGATATCCCCAGCATAAGTCGTGCCGTCGTTAATCCCCGAATACCAGCTGCTCAAAGAACCCTCGACCGACAGCTCCTCAGAAGTGCGCGCGCGTTTCAGATGCACATCCACCGCACCGCCCAGCGTATCGATACCCGCTGTCACTGGCGCAATCCCTCGATACACAGTCATCGCCTCAACGCTTAATGGCACGGCATAAGTCAAAGGCGCGTCCATCGCATTCGGCCCAGCACCAATCGCCGTACGACCATTCAAGCTAACGCCGACACGATCACCAAACATCCCGCGATACTGCGCAATCCCCGTTACTGGGCCATTCTTATTCACATTCGCCCCTGGCACCGTCTTCAACCACTGCGCCACATCCGACTCAACTGGATCCGCATCCGCCACCGACAAATCATCAGACGAAGCTCTCTTTAAGGAACTCGACGCACTAATCGTAATCACATCAATATGCTCATCCTCAGATTCAATATCCTCAGCCAACACAACCCCAGAAAAGAAACAACCAGACACAGCCAACGCAACCGCGCTCACACGAAAAGAATCAATAGAAAAGAAATTCATAACGCCCTCAGAAAAGAATCAAATCGGCGCTAATTGTATAGATACGAAAGGAAAAAACACTGCGACAAATTGTCGCACTCTTTAAGAGCAAGTATTCAGAGAGAGGACATAAATGATGTAAGGACAACTCATGAGTTATCCCTACAAACTTCACCAACACCTAAACTCAAACCCAACATAAACATTTCGGCCATCACCAAACCCTCTCATATTCGACTTGCCACCAATGCGCTAACGCATTGATTTTACAGATATTTCTTACACAACATACCGCTTTCTCTTATAGCAAAAAAGTCCAAGTCGCCTATCATGTGCAAGAGGCAGTCGTTCTATCAAGACTGCCTCTTCAATTATGGATTATTTAACAAGGAGTTACACTATGACACCATTTAGCAAATGGATAGTACCATCCTTTATCCTCCTTTTTAGTAGCACCCTATTCGCTTCTGAAAAGTATGACGGCTTAGTTCCCGTCGATGAAAATGGTAATGTCCAAGAATACCTGGAAACAGGTTCCTCCCTTACACTCGCCGCTTCTGGCTTAGAGAAAAATCGACTGTATGAAGTTCGACTTGGTATCGATACTGAGTATGTCGAGGACTATAGAGAAGCAGTCAGTTTCGCCCGCGTTAGCACCAATGCACGCGGTGAAATCCCTAACTTTATTTTGTGGTATCACACCGGGGTTGTCGGCTGTTCTTATCGCTCAAAACAGGAGTTAGAACAACCCTTTGCTTTTCGTAGCTTCGAAGAAGCTCGTGAAAAACTGGCAGGACGAAAGTTAGCGGTGAGCCTACACGAAGTTGAACGCGACGAATCAGGAAAGATTCCGCCGATGAAGCTCAGAGTTGGCAAACCCATTCAGCAACTTCATCTCCCGGTCATTCAAGACAAAAGACCACTCGTCTACCCATCCGATCGCGAAGCTTGCCTACACAACAGTATGCACAGCCAAAAGCAGGATCTGTTTATCTCGGGCAGCAACTTTGAGCCTGGCGAAAAACTACGGGTCTCACTGGTCCCCAACCAACGCCGTTGGACAGAAGGCGACCTGGTTAACGACATCACCGGCGAATTCAGTGCCGCAGCTGCCGAATGGGTTGAAGCTGATGGCAACGGTGACTTTACCGTTCGCAGCTGGGATCGAGCGTTACAACGTCGCGGCGCATACGACATTATCGTCCAGCGCGAAGATCGCGAACTCGATTATGACCGTTTAGACTTGGCAGACCGCGTGTCGTACGGACAGGACACCGCCTTTGTGCTCTATCTCTACTACCCTCCGGGTGGCCCATTGATGGACATTGCAGGTCGTCAACTAACAGGCGGATTCCCCTACTTTGAATTTGCCGACTCATTCGCCGACCAAAACGATGACGTTTGGGGCGCGGTTGACCCAACCTATGTTCAGGCAGGTCACGCTGGCGGTAATTACGCCGCTTACTATGTGGTCAATCACAGAAGCACACCGCAATGGGATCCCGGCATGGGCGGTTCGACCAACCTGGTTGATGTTTCTGGCGGCATAGAAATTATGCGCGTCAAATCCGGTTGCATTAACGGCACCGACACCATTATCTGGCACGCACCGCTGAACGAAGGCGAATATGATGTGGTGGTTGATTTCGGTTCGACGGTAGCCATGACTCCCGCACAGTACGTCTCAGACAACAACTACGACAGCAGCATTGATTTCCTCGATGGCTCAACGCAGATTGGCTTTATCGTAGCCGATGACCCATATGACTTAGGCAACTACGCCATTGGTGAATTCGAATACAGTTATGATGACTACTTTGCCACTATGGGCAATGCATCCGATGTCGACTTACGCGCTATCGTTCGCTATCCAGCAACAGTTGCCGGCACCAACACGCCAGTCGCCGCAGGTCAGCATCCGATATTCCTGATCCAACATGGTAACCACCGCGTGTGTGAAATATCAGTTCCACAACCACACCACGTTAATTGCCCGGTTAACCAACGGACGCCAAACCATGAAGGCTATATGCGTTTGCTGGAAACCTTAGCCAGTAATGGCGTGATTGCAGTATCCATTGATGCATTCGATCTGAGCGGTTATGTCCCACAGTGGATTCCGGAGCGTGGTGAATTAATTCTGCGTCACATTGAGCTGTGGTCACACATGAACAACAGTGCGAGCTATCCAAGCTATCCTGACCCCAGTTCCGGCTTATTCACCAACCATGTAGATATGAACAAAATTGCCGTCAGCGGTCACTCGCGTGGTGGCGAAGCTTCCGTTTCAGCCTATGTGCAAAATACTGCCTTTAACATTGTCGCAGTATCCTCCATTGCACCAACTGATCGTTATGACTTCAGCAACCCGCTCTACACCCTTGGCGACATCCCATACTTTGTCATGCTGCCCGCAGCAGATGGCGATGTGTCGGATTTGCGAGGCATTCGTCTGTATGACCGAGCAGGAAGCACCGTCAGCGACAACACCGTTAAAAGTGGTTTCCATCTATATGGCGCAAACCA
This sequence comes from Kangiella sp., assembly GCA_048266925.1. GTDB lineage: Bacteria > Pseudomonadota > Gammaproteobacteria > Enterobacterales > Kangiellaceae > Kangiella. The sequence goes on from JBLWYL010000001.1 coordinate 551,374, forward strand.
CAACTTCTTTAATACGGTGTGGGCATCGCACGGCGATGATGCATCCGCAGCAAGGCCACAGTACATTCCAGCAGCACAGCAACAACGTATTGGCGAAGCTTATCTCGCTGCCTTTAACCTGATTCACTTAAAAGGCGAATCAGTCTATCAAGACATGTTGCGCGGAAACTTAAGCTTTCCATCAACCGCTGGCGTCAACAACTACCACTTCCACCATGAAAAGATTCACCAAAAGGTCGAAGCAGGTTCAGACAACACCAGCAGCTCTTCTGGAGTGGTTAAGTCATCCGTCAATGGCCCATCAATCCACACAACGCAAGCGCTACAAGCAGCCTGGAACGCAAGCTCAGCCACCATGGAATATTCGATTCCAGCAGGCCAGCAAGACGTATCCGGCTACGAAGTCCTATCCTTCCGGGTCGCTATGACCAACTCAGGCACTAACCCTGTCTCAGGAACTCAAGACTTCTATGTAGAGCTCGTCAGTGGTGCCAACCAGCGCTCGACACACGCCGCAAACTTTGACCAGATCCCAGTGCCTTATGATCGCCCAGCAAACGATTATAATGTTATGACCACGGTCAGAATTCCGCTGCACTCATTCATCGTAAACAACTCCAATGTCGACCTAACTGACATTGACGTTATTCGATTCAAATTTAACAATCCATCACAAGGAGAGATCTATGTGGACGATATTGAATTCTCACGCTAAGAGCTTACTAGCAGGGATAGCTTTAAGTCTTATCGCCGCGACCAGCATCGCCGCCGGCGACAGCCCAGACAAAAGAGCCGAACCTGCCAAAGGCAAAAGCGCCATAGACATCAAAACGGCACAAGTTGTTAAGCTCGACGCCAAACAACAAGCCAATATTTATGGCAAAAGCTCAGTACGCAAACTCAAACAAGACGACCTGGTGATCAAAGTGGAAACACAAGAACCCGTCAACTTGTACCTGTCCAGTTCACCCATCATCACAGTGAACGGCAAAGAAGTACTGACCAAGTTTGAGCCACACCAAGCAACCACCTTCTACGCCTTCGTAGACAAAGAAATGCTTCAAAAAGGCACAAACTCAATCGACATGATCTGGCCTGATATGCCAGCAAGCGCCGAAACAAAAAGCAGGCGCCCTCAATATCAGCTAGAGATTAAATAAATCCACCCCAAAAAAAAGCCCGCTCAAAAGCGGGCTTTCTTTTTAAGATACTGAAATTCTATGGACGACACTTGCACCAAAAAGAATCAAATCGGCGCTAATAGTAAAGATATGAAGGAAAAGAAACTGCTGACCAGTGCCAGCAGCGGACTGGTATTGACTTGACATCAGGAAGGCGTCCATATATGTCCAATAAGGCCTTTACCATTACTAGAATTTAATGTCTAAGTTGTTGTTATCTAAATTCTCTTGTGATCTCTGCTCATTTAACAACGCCCGTTCAACAATTTTCTTTTCTAACGTATCTATGCCTGTCGGATCTCCGGGGTTTTCATCCATCCAACTTTGAATAATTGATAAACCCGCGTTGCAATAGCCTTCAAATACCTTTACTGCATCATTTAAATTTTCATACTTCAAACATGTAGCATCTTTCTTTTTTAATAGTGCTAGTAAATATATGTAGGTATCTTGTTGAGTATTGGCATAAGTGCCTAGCGTGATCTGGATTTTGTCAGAAGTTACTGACTCAAACTTATCGTGTGAGTAGCCAACCATAGCAGCAAATACCATTAAATCTTTATTGTGACTGAAAATAACATGATCACCTTGAGTCAATTTTTCTACTAAAGGTTCATGCTTCCTATCTCGATTTACATTGATCCCTAGCCACTTTCTATCATCTAATCTAGACATAAGCACCTACCTTTTCTATTACAGTGCGATCAACTGGACAGTTATATTTAACAGTTGGGTATTTTGTCCCTTGAATTGTAATTTCATCCACTGCTTTAGCATCTCGATCAGCTTGAACTTCTAAAACAAGGTTATACTCCATTCCAACCTTATCCCTAATATTATCTTCAACAGTACCTTCCCAATGGCTAGAAGAAAGGAAAAAGACAACCTGACCTACAGACTCAGGAATTGATTTAGCAACATTTCCTTTGTATTTGTTATCAAGAACACCAAAAGGTGCATCAATGATAAAAGGCGCAATTGCTCCCGGCGTTAATATTTCACCAGAGGCATTTTTCCTTTCTCTCGCAAGTTCAATTAAAGAAGAAATAAATGTCAAACTTAAAAGTAACCCTTGTCCATCACTTTCAGCTACTTGTACATCATTGCGGTCAAAGAGCCTTATATCAAAGGAGTTTTTATCCATTTTTGCACGGTAATCTTGACGTACAAACTGCCCTAGATATGAGTTAACTTTTTCCATGATCTTTAACTCAACATTCTCCTGAGTTAATGCTAATGTTCTCTCGATTGTTAACTGAACTTTTTGAGCGATTTCTTCTAATTCTCGATATTTATTAACTTCCGAAGAGCTAGATTTAAGCCTTAATACTTCCCCCCTCTTCTTCTCAAGTAAAGATGCACTGTCTTTCACTTGTCGTTCTAAATTTCCTATAGCTCGATTGTCATCCCCTAAGCGCATTTGAAATTGACTTCTGCGCTTTTCAAGTTCTTGGATATCTCCAATATCTTTTGCACCTTGAATTTCAATAGAGATGTTTTTTAATCTTTCTTCAAATTTGCTGACATTATCTCGGCTAGAAGAAATACCTTTTAGATTAAACTCAAAGTCTTCCTTAGCCTGCGAAGAAATTTTTTTAATACTTCGTAACTCAGCTTGAGCTTTTGTTACCCTGCTTTCTTGTTGGGGATCTGCTGCCGATTTTAATAGATCTTGAATTCTATTATATGCCTCACTTCCAACTGTGATATCGGCTCCACAAATACACTGCGTTTCTTCTAAAATTTTATAAACGAGATTTTCGTTATACGGAGAAGGTATAGTGGATTTAAACTCATCTTCATCGATAAAATTTAAAACCTCAAAAGATATATCATGGGCAAACACATTGGCCGCGTATTTTTTAATCAAGTTAACTCGATTATTTTCGAATCTAGAAAGATTATTATGTGCATCTTTTAGATCTCGTTCAGCTTCAGCTCTTTCTTTATGCTTCGCTTTAATGAACTCACTATTTGAAGAGGCTAGCTGAGCATCAATTTTTCTAATTTCATAAGTATAACGTTCAACAGATTCGTTCTTTTCTTCGAGTCTCTTATTATCTTCTTGTAAATCTGATTCAAGCCGATCTATATCTCTTTGAATTTTTGATATTTCACCATCTTTATCAGCTCTTTGAAGAGATTTACTATACTCTTTCTTAATTTTTTGAACATCCTCTAAAGCGTTCTTTGCTACGGTGAAACCAAGGATCTTCTGAATTGCTTCTTTTATTTGTTTACCACCATGTTTACTCGTAAATGAACCAACACCCTCACCCTGGAAAAAGAAGTAATTAGCCATATCTTTAGGTATAACTGAATTTATAAATATGTCTGGATTAGAAACATCTTTAAAATCTCCACCTTCAATTATGAAGACCCTAAAGGTGTCTTGAGTTACAGGGCCACATGCTCTTTGTACTGAATAATTTCTTCCTTCTTCTTCAAACTCAATTTCAACTTTGTAATTTTGCTTCCCTTCAGCTTTAGCTGCATTATTTATTAAACTTCTTGAATCTTTAAAGTTAGGGGTGAAAGTCTTGAAAAAACACCATAAAATTGCGTTTAATAGGGCTGTCTTACCAACTCCATTCTCTGCGTGAATTAGAGTGACATTTTTATCTTCATTAGTAGAAAAATGAATTGTTTGCTCACCATAGAATTGACGGAAATTTGTTAGTACTATTTTCTTTATTAGCATATGTCACCTTTTTTCCTTGCATTTTCTATAAGTTCACGTATCAATCGAAGTCGATTATTTGAACTTGCTTCTCCATAAATATGCTTTCTTTCAACATTTATAATTGATGATGTAAGTTCCTGTAGAGGCGTAGGTTTCTCTACTTCCTTAGCGGCTTCCTGAAACATTCTTTCTAATTCAGATTTAGATGTCATAATACAATCCTAGTTGTTCTAATTGCTTCTCAACTTGCAGCTTATTGTCAGCCAAAAGTAAAAAATCATTCACTCTTTCCATTTCAGCAGATATTAGTTTTTTTGACGCTGGTTGCTCAAAGTCAGAATTAGGCAATACTATAAAATCGTAGATAATGGCTTTTCTTTTGTTGGGGAATCGTCTTAAAACCCTACCCCTCCTTTGAACGTATTGCCGAGGGTTTCTAGTGCTAGAAAGTATTACAGCAGTTTGACATGCGGGAACATCAATACCTTCATCTAAAACTTTCATAGCTACTAAAGCGTTAATGGCTTTATCTTTAAATGCTTCCATTACGTTTTTACGTTCAGCACTATTTATTGCGCTAGTAAATTGAGAAGTCTTCCATCCATTCTTATAAAGTATATCAGAAACTTGATCTATTACCTTACAATCATGTGAATCTTCATTCTGTTGAAATGGCTTCCCTTCTCCTGCATAAAATAAAGTTAAGTTTCGCATTGACTCAGGAATCATAGCGCTTAGTTTATCCAACTTTTTTAATTTGTCAGAAGCCGAACCGAGCAGCCTACTTCGTTGACCACAAAAAATAGTTAACTTCTCTTTGTCATCTTTACTTAGATGGCCACCGGATTTAGTAATAATTGAAGAGATTTTTTCCGATAATTCTTCAAAAGACTTCTGCTCTTCATCGTTTAGATAAACAGGAACCAAATGGTAATCATAAGGTGTTAATATTTCGTCATGAATTGCATCACCAAGTCCATACTCAGCGACAATGTCACCGTAGTATGAGAGCAAATTCTCTCTAGATACATTAGGAAACATAGAATCAATTTCATCATCGTCACTCCTAAAAGGAGTTGCTGATAATCCCATTCTAAAATCTGAAAGTGGTAATAAGCTATTTACCTTATTTGAGCCGTGATTGTGGCACTCGTCACCAACAAACATCATGCTTTTAGGATTTACTAAAGATAATACCTGTTGAAAATCATTTGAAACCAGAGTTCTATTTACCACTACCAAGCAAATGAAGTCTTTTATGCCAGCATTAAATGTTGCGATAGACTCTTTAATATTTGGCAACCAGCTATTTTTCGTGTTGTAACACTTGTGAGAGCTTATTCCAAAATTCAATAAGTTTTCAACCCATTGAGTTGCAAGCTCAATGTATGGAACAGCAATAACTAAACACAAACCTCTATTTTGGGTTTTAAGTGTTTCATATACTTTGACAGCACCATATATGGATGTAATGGTTTTACCAGAACCTGTTGCTAATTTAAGGATTCCTTTGTAACCATTAGCTCTCCATTTATTTAAAGCCAATTTTTGATGGTCTTTAATTTTAAATTTATAACCATTTAAAAAAAACGGAATGTGAGGAGTACTTATTGAATTTGTGTTTGATTGCTCTGCCTCATGTTGTGTTATTAGTTCTTCAATTTTTTCAATGTCATGTAAAGATAACTTCTGAAGTTTAGGTGAACTTTCTACGTACTTAGATACTTCTGAATAAAAATCAGAACCAATATCGACCACAAACGTATTCTTTTGTTCGCTCTTCCAAAGTTTTTCAAACCCTTGTTGATAGACATCACCATATGCTTCAAACAGCTCAGGCTCCCAACTTTTATAAACACTTATTGATTCAGCATTAAGATGTTCAAACATTCCTGAGGGGGTTTCATTAGCCGAGCCTTGAAAGACCACAACATCTCCATGGGAGTCATGAATGATGCCAATTTTTTCGTGGTACATACCTGCCCTTCTAAAAGCAAACTTAATTTCTAAACGACCCGAAGCTATTAAGATGGCTAAGAGTTCTAGTCTTTGAGATACAACGTCCTTATCATTTTGTATCCAGCCTAATAAAGTATTCGTGTATTGATCTGATAACTCAGCAGGAGAACTAACGGCACAGCGAATTGCTTCAAACTCATCTTGCTCTAATGGATGCCCAATTATCAATCGCATTGTTCCTTTGGACTTAATTATTGAACTTAACCCACGGAGGTTTGCAGCTAGGATTTTTGAAGAAAAAAAGCCTACGGCACGATCGTAATTTATAGCTCTGGATAAAACTGGTTGATAGAAATCTTTAAAAAGATCGTCATCTCCTGTCCTATACACATGTTTCAGCTTTAATTCAGATAAGTTGCTCATAACTTTATATTTTTTCTTTATAAACTACATATCAAACAAGACTGGTCTTCTGGGTCTTCATCTTCTTCGTTATATCGAAGCTCATCTTGCCATCTTTTATATTGTTTGGCTTTAAAAGTTCGGCCTTCTTTTTCTGCTTTTTCTGCTCTAGCTATTAACTCGTCAAGTGAACCCTGAGTGCTCCAGGTATACTCCCCATCTCCAACAGCTATTAACCCCTCACCATATTGCCATTTTTTTCTAGAGCGGCCTTCAAAAGCTTTTGCTTTTTCATATAACTCTGGGTGGTTTCTTTTTAAGCCCAGCCATTCATCTTGTCTTTGGAAGAAGCAAAAATAACAACCGGACCTGCTTCTCCATTTATAGTATTCAGGTATTCCTACGCTATCCTCTAAAATTTGGAAAATGTCATCTCTGACTAAACCGTCATCTATGAAAGGATAAACAGCATCTACATCTTCGATGGTGTAATAATTTGGTTTTTTACCAACACCAGTATTCAAACCCTCACGAAACTCATCGGCTCTGATACCAATATAACTAATTGCTGCTGTACCTTTTACAAAATCAACAAAAGGTTTGATTTTCATAACCCTTGTACACCAACGCTGACGTACAGATGGCAGATAGTCGTTGTGGACCTTTAACCAGTGCTCGAAGTCTTCCCCAGAAGCAAGTCTATTAATTTCCTTACCAAGATAGGCTTCCATTTTATCTAAAAACTCATAGACTTCTGGCAGCTCTGCACCAGTATCAGAGAAGAAATACTCCATTTTGGAGTGTAAATCTGGATAATGATTTTTAATATAGATTGCAAGTGCAGCACTATCCTTTCCCCCCGATAGTCCCAACACATGCCTAACATTTTCTTTTTTGGCTACTTCAGCAAAGTGTTCAGACACTTAAGCCTCCTTGTTTTTAGAAACCATTACTTGACTTTGTTTTAATTTATTAGACTCTTTATACTCACTTAAAAAGTCATTTACAAGCTCAGCGACAACCGCAAGCTGCATCTCTTTATCATCGAGTTCTCTTAATTCTTCAAATATCTTATCTTTTGTCTTATGTATAGCTTGCGAACAATCTTTATTAATAGTCGCAACCTCATCTAACTCACCCTGCCCTTTCTTGATGCTTCGTAACAGAATAACTTCAAAATCTTCCTTACCTGACTTGTTATTTATGTTGTGTTGCAGCCAGAGTTTGTGCAGGTCATTAACCTGATTAGCATATTGTGCAAGACGATACTCAGCTTGACTTTGATCTGCATCTGACCATTTATCTATAGGTTTGTGTCCTAAGAATACGAACAGACTTTCTAACCAGTTTTGGTCTGAATCAGAACGTTTTGCTAGACGCTTAAGGAATGCTTTTACTCCAGCAACATCAACTGTAAAGTCTTCTAAACCCGAGACCTTCCCTGAAATATCAGCCCTTAACTCCTTCATTGATGAGAATTTATTGAAGCCTAAAGCATTAGCAAGTAAGCCAACTTCTCTGTCTTTTAATTTGTCGCAGGCGTATTTAAGCTCTCTAAAAACCTCCATGATTTTGTCGGTGAACCCATCAAAGTTTGTTTTAGCATCATCAACCTTATAGCTTAGTGCTTTTGGAAGTTCTTCGAAAAGCAACTTAATAGGAGATTTTGAAAGGTTAAAAGCTGTTCTAACAGCTATTGCTTCTTTGGAAAGTTGCTTAGTTTTCTTAGTGTAATCAGGTAGCTCTGCCATAAACTTAGCTAAAGGTTTGACTATGTCCAGAACAGTGCGTACTTCACCAGATTGTTTTTTACCATCTTCTGAATCGAAAAGACCCAAATTAAGCTCTGAGAAGATACTCTTCTTTACACCTTCAATTTTAAAGTATTGGATTTCAAACTCATCAGGCCTTTTTACAAAGCGCTCTATTTGATCAGCTCCTAAAGATGGAACAAAGCGCCTATTTTCATATATGGCTATTTCGTCTTTGTAAACAAGGCAAGCTGAAATGTAAAGTATGGGAAGTAAACCAGCTTTAACTCCGAATGGTGGCGCGACAAGGACTCTATCAAGTTCACCAAAAGACTTAGATTGTTTTTCTGTACTTTCAATAAACTCTTTGATTACCGTCCAGACTTTATGGAACTGTGTTTTCTTATGCTTTCTCCCATCAAGAGAGGGTTCGGTGAGCATCCATCCGCCTTTATAGTCCAGCGAGTGCAGACCTGAAGCCTTTATCAATGAATTATATATTGCTTTTTCAGGTGGGTTCTTCTCTATCCCCAAATCCTTCAAATCGCTATGTGCTAGCATTGCTTGAAGCAACTTTCCTCGTGCAGCAACCGCCTGACTAGAAGGCTTATCCCTATTAATTAATTCATTATGAATTACTGGTGATGCGTGATATACGTTGTTAAGTACATTTGATAGCTGCTCCTGGAATTGGCGACGATTTCTAACTTGTAGCTTCTCCCCACTCCAATACCATTCAGATGACTCTGGAGAATCAATTAACTCTCTAAGGATCAGTTGCTCGGTTCTTTCTGCTGAATCCAATCGATCTTGATATTCACGCATTGCAACGGGATCTGAGTTAAGCTCCTGTTTGTTTATTCGTACTTTGTCTAAAGCTTCAACCTCTGCAACGGCCTCTCTAAGAGATTCAGCATTTTTGCATATTGCAACAATATCTAGATCACCAAAGTAATTACGGACATGGGTTTCAAATAATGACTCATCATCCTTACCCAAAGATAAGTAGAATAAAGCCCTAGGTTTATCATCATTCACATAAAGCTGCTTATAACTTTGCGCATCAATAAAGACAGGCATGAAGTATCTAAGCGCTCCGCTTTCTATGGTGTAGCGTCTTGCTACAAGTGGCAAGAAATTTGCTCGTTCATTCAGTATTTCTGATAAAGAGAACTGACCTAAGTTAGACAATTCCTCTTGAAGAGATAGCTCTACATCAAAATCGCTACCCTGCCATACACGGTATTCTGAGCTAAACTTTCTAAATTGAACTACGGAGTGTTTCTCTAACGTTGCTATCGCGCTACTTAGCTTTGTTGTAGTTAAACACCCCAAGATTTCCTTTGATGCTTTTAAACCACCATGAGCACCAATGATATTTAATAAACCAATAGTTTTAAGTAAAGACATTTCTTCAACTGAAACATCCCCAACTCGTTCTATAGCTGTAATTACCTCAACCCACCTTCTATGTGTCAAATGGTCGCCAATTGATGCGGGTTGATTCATAATAAAGTAATCAAATATATGATGTGGCATCACATATTCGTCTACTGAATTGAAATCTTTTATTAAGCTCTTTAATCCATTAGGTTCATGACTACCTAAAAAGCTAAATAGGGTTCTTTCATTCTGTGCAACTTTCTGACACAACATTGGCAGAAGCAATGCTGAAACTGGGTGCAATGGATAACAACCTGAAAATAGGTCTACCGCACTATTTATGTCTAGTACTCCTGGTAATGCAGACTCTTTTTCTAAAACTTTAACAATGCTCTTTACCGAACTATTTTTCGACTTAATTTCTTTGGTGCTAAATTTATGTTTAAAAGCCCGACTAACGACTCTTAATGTTTGTTCCGGCCCTTCTAAGAAAGGAATATCTTCAAATCGTCCTTGAATTTTGGCCCACTCTTTTTTTAATGACTCCCCTAAACCTTTTGCATATTGCTCAAATGACTGATGAAGCATGGCAAATAAATACAAATTAACTTTATTCTTACTGCAGGCGTGTTCAGCAAGAATTTGTAAAAGAAATATATCATTGACGCCATAATGTCTTGCTTCATACTCTAAAAACTTACCCAGCTCGTCAATTACAAGCAAAATGCCACTAGACTTTCCATCAAGCAGTCTTTGTAATTCTTTAATATAACCAAGTATTTCATTTGGGCTAACTTCTTGTTTATTGGTAGCTTTAGACAGCTCTTTTAAAAGCTTGGGCTTACGTGAGCTTGATTTCCAATAGAGATCTGCGGCGCTATGAAGACTTTGAACAAGTCTCTTTGAAAGAGGCTCCGGAGCACCGCTTAGCAATATCTTAAAAAAGCCTCTGGTCTTTTGATTTTCTCTTTTAAAGGCCGAAAGTAATTTTTTTTCTGAAGACAAAACACTGTATGCAGCTTTGGTTGGAATTGAGCTGGGCTCTCCCACCAAGTGATTCAAGAAAATAGAGAAGGATGACTTGCCTGAACCATAAGGGCCAATTAGTGACCAAGCTCTAGGTGCTTGCCTTTCTCCAAAAGCATCTACCACACGTTCTAATGTTCTTAGCGCTCTTGAGGTAGGGATATACGATTTAACAACATCTGCTGAAGTTGCATCACGTTCAATATTAACTGAACGAGTGTAATGAGTATTCAATTCCACCTTTTCAATAATACTCATGCTGCAACTCCTTTTACTGAACCCTTATAATGTTTAGCAATAAATTCTGAAGGACAAAGTTTATCATCAAGAATATAGACTTGATGTATTCCAGCTGTTTCGCGGATAGTAAGCTTGTTGGGGATGTAATTCACTAACTGCTCTAACTTTGTAACCAGTTCATTCTCGGTCATACGAAAAATAGCTCCAGGAGCAACATAAACATCTTTGGCATACATTAAGTCTTCAATTGGTATTGAAGAAGTGCCTCTATTTATCATCAATGAAGTCACTGCATAACCAATCACACCTAATGGCAAATAACTTCTTTCATCTGGTTTAGAAATGTAATGTTTTGACGTTGAGCCAAGTTGAATCAACCTGAGTAAACTTAAAGGTGAGTCAAGTGCTTCTTCTATTGGTGCCTTGGTGTTTGCTTTAGATGGTGTATACATTCTAAGAACTAGCTGTGCATCATTCTTAACAGTTGTTGCACTTACTTTTGTTTCAATTTGATCCTTCACGTAATCACTCAAGGCCGTCTGCACCTCTTGAGAAGTAAATTCTGCTTTGTGGAATTTATTAAAGAACCAAAAGATTGAAGTAGCTTTTGACGGATTAGAAGCTAGTAGCCAATGTAATAACCAAATAGTAGCTTCATCTTCAAGATAAGGATCAACTCCATCATTATTATCAAAGATGAAGCTACCAATAGTGGTTGGTGTTGAAGATTTATCATCGATGATTTGACATGCTGTAAGCCAATATTTAATAGCATTGACCATATTTCTACCGACACCCAGCTCAACGGTAGCTTCGTCTTTCTTAAATATGTCGGGGTCAGCTGTAAAAGCATTGTAACCTTTCGTTAACCAACCATACCGCAAAGCAAACGACTCATGTCTACCGAACGCAACTTCATTCTTTATTAGCTTCATCACTTATGCTCTTTTTTCTGGGACTTCCAAGTCAAAAGAAAGCTGGTCTTTATTAAGCAGCTCTTGAGCTTGCTGTAAAAACCAGTCCTTCATATTTACACCATCTTGTTTAAGTGCTTGATATAATTGTTTTTTTAATACTGGATCTATTTCTACAACTATACGACCACTATTTCCAACACTCATAAAACGCACCCTGATCTATGTTACATAACAAGAAGAATGTAACATAAATTTATTAGGCTGCATAATACGCATTATGCATAGATTGACGACAGAATATGTCACCAATTGTTGATGACATCAACACGGGTTTCGTTGTTAGGTCCCATTAAAGCCCATGTAAGAAATAGAGTATAGAAAGAAGTTAAAAAGATATATTCCAGGCACAAAAAAAGACGCTGGTTAGCGTCTTTTTTGAGATATGGCGGAGAGGGTGGGATTTGAACCCACGGTGGGCTACAAACCCACGCCGGTTTTCAAGACCGGTGCATTCAGCCGCTCTGCCACCTCTCCGAATTGCGCGAAATAATACCGTATGAAGTTTCCTTATGGAAGCCTTTTTAGTAAAAAATTCGCTGTTTTTACTGTTATTTTCAATAACCGGTCAGTTTTGATTACTATTTAATCTAAACTGTATCTAACTTTGGTTATGAATTGGTCGGAGCGAGAGGATTTGAACCTCCGACCCCTTGCACCCCATGCAAGTGCGCTACCAAGCTGCGCCACGCTCCGACTAGCATTTTCATTTAGGCAATAAAAAATGCGGTGCCAATAGTACCGCATTTCCTTAATTTTGCAATGATTTGTTTAGCTTATTCTCAGCGGGCTTTAGGCGGCTAAGAATTGCTTGAGTTTTTCGAGCTCTTCGATTAACTCATCGATTTGCGCTTTGTTGACTGGAGCGTCTTCGCCGTTGCTTTCGCTGAGGCATTGTCTTGCTCCGCCTATCGTGTAGCCGTGTTCGTATAGTAGCGAACGGATTTGGCGTACGATAAGGACGTCGTCGCGTTGGTAGTAACGACGGTTACCACGACGCACCGGATCAAGTTGGTCGAACTCTTGTTCCCAATAGCGTAGGACGTGTGGTTTTACTGCGCAAAGGTCGCTTACTTCCCCAATAGTAAAGTAGCGTTTGCCGGGGATTGCCGGCAATTCGTTATTGTTGCTCGGTTCCAACATAGTCGGCGACTTTTCCTCTTAATTTTTGTCCAGGCTTGAAGGTCACAACGCGTCGCGCGCTGATTGGAACTTCTTCTCCGGTTTTCGGGTTACGTCCAGGCCGTTGTGCCTTGTCCCTGAGTTCAAAGTTTCCGAAACCGGAAAGTTTGACGTTATATCCATCTTCCAGGGCATCACGGATCTGCTCGAAAAACGCTTCTACGATTTCCTTAGACTCACGTTTGTTAAGCCCTAGCTCTTCGTACAAACGTTCTGCCATGTCAGCTTTAGTCAGTGCCATAATATATCCCCTTTGATTCCAGTCGAAGCCGTTAGTTTCTTAACGCCGCTCCATATTGCTCAGCAAGTCCAGACACTACTTTTTCGACTACAGCATTGATTTCTGCGTCTTCGAGTGTCTTGTCCGGATGACGGAGTGTCATGGCCAATGCAATACTTTTCTTGCCTGGTTCCAAGTGCTCACCCTTGTATATATCAAAAATATGGGCGTCTGTCAGTAAATTCCCACCATTTTTTACAATAAAATCAAGTAATTCGCCGCCATTCACAGAATCAGCTACAACTAGCGCAAGATCGCGTCGAATCGACGGGAACTTGGATAATGGCTTAAATTCAGGCAATTGACGCTCAGAGAGCGGCGCAAGGTCCATCTGGAACACGAATGCGTCCATATCCAGGTCGATTTCCTGCTGTACCTGCGGGTGGATTTTACCGATATAACCCACTGCATGACCGTCGATGCTAATCTCGGCTGCCTGGCCCGGATGAAGGATGTCCATATGCAGGGTTTCGAAGTCGTATGACTTGTTGGTGGCTTGCAATAAGGCTTCTACGTCGCCTTTCAGATCGTAGAAATCAACCTTCTCGCCATCGGTGTTCCAGCTTTCTTTATTGCGCAGGCCGCAGACCAGCCCGGCAATGGTTGGGATCTGTTGCAGCGTGTCGCCGGAGTTGATGAAGCGCAAACCGAGTTCGAAGATCCGAATGCGGTTCTGTTGGCGGTTGATGTTGAATTTTGCGGTTTGCACCAGGCCCGGCAATAAGTTGGTGCGCATGACCGCCATTTCGCTGGAAATCGGGTTCATCAGCGGCAATGGTTCTATGCCCGGGTGCAGTTGTAATTGGAATTCTGGTTCAACGAAGCTGTAGGTGATGACTTCCTGATAGCCGCGCTTGACCAGTACATCGCGCATGTCGTTTTTCCAGACGCGGTTTTCCGGCTGGTCGAACATCGCCATTTCGGCTTGTGGCTTGCGGCTCGGTAGCTTGTTGTAGCCGTAAACGCGCACCAGCTCTTCAATCAGGCTCTCTTCGTTGTCGATGTCGAAGCGGAAGCTTGGTACTACTACGTCCCAACCGTCTGCGTTAGCGGTCAGCTTGAGGCCCAGGCGCTTTAAAATGTCCTGTACCTGATCATCAGCGAATGGGAAGCCCACAACGCGCTCGATGCGTTGACGACGCAAACGCAGATGCCGCTTGCTTGGCATGGCATCAAGATCAACTGCTTCAATGATGTCGCCTGGCTGGCCGCCGACGATGTCTAGCAGAAGTTCTGTAGCGCGCTCTATGGCAGTACGCTGCAATTCAAAGTCTACGCCACGCTCGTAGCGGTGCGATGCGTCAGTGTGCAGGCCGTATTGGCGCGCACGACCGGCAATCGCAATCGGGTCGAAGTAGGCGCTTTCGAGGAAGATGTTATCAGTTTGGCTGTTGATGCCCGAGTGCTCGCCACCCATCACGCCAGCAATGGCTAATGGCTTGTTATGGTCTGCAATTAATAGAGTGTCGTCAGTCAGTTCGACTTCCTGACCGTCTAGCAGAGTGAGTTTCTCGCCCTGCTTCGCCATACGAACATCAATGCCGCCTTCGATTTGTTTGAGATCGAACGCGTGCATTGGGTGACCGAGTTCCAGCAACACAAAGTTAGTCACGTCGACTACAGGGTCAATCGCACGAACGCCTGAGCGCTCGATGTACTTAACCATCCAGTCAGGCGTTTTGGCCTGTGGGTTGATGCCTTTAATGACACGACCAAGGTAACGTGGGCAGGCTTGAGGAGCCGATAGTTTAATCGGCAGGGTGTCGCTGATTTCAGGTGTCAGCGCTTGAGGCTTGTGTTCTGTGACCGCAGTTTGCGTCAATACACCCACTTCACGCGCGATGCCTCGAATACCTAAGCAATCACCACGATTCGGCGTCAGGTCCACTTCAATAACGTGGTCATTGAGCTCGAAATAATCTTTTAGGTCCTGGCCTAGCGGCGCCTGGCTATCCAGCTCAACAATGCCGTCGCCGTCTTCGCCAATCTCAAGCTCAGTTGTAGAACACAACATGCCTTGTGATTCGATACCGCGAAGCTTGGCTTTTTTGATTTTGAAGTCGCCCGGTAATACCGCGCCAATCATGGCGACCGCGACTTTGATGCCTGCGCGTGCGTTTGGCGCACCGCAGATGATTTGTAGGTCTTCGTCGCTGACTGAACCGACCGAGACTTTGCAGACGCGCAGTTTGTCGGCGTCTGGGTGTTGTTCGGCTTCGACGATTTCGCCGACCACAACTCCTGAGAATTTATTGCCCAGGTATTCAAATCCATCAACTTCCAGGCCAGCCATTGTTAATTTTTCTACTAACTCTTGAGTAGAAATTTCAGGGTTTACCCACTCTCGTAACCACTTTTCGCTGAATTTCATAATGCTTTACCTAGTTTGCTACCTTGGGGTAGCTTTTCTATTGGCTAAATTTAAAATCTGTTTTGAGGACAAGTCGTGACTTGTCCCTACACCTACATTTCATGCTGTCATTCCCGCGGAGGCGGGAATCCATAAGGCTCTTTTAAAAGAGTGGACTCCCGCCTTCGCGGGAGTGACAAAATATATAATTAGTTGAACTGCTTAAGAAAATTCAAATCGTTTTCGAAGAATAACCGCAGGTCATTCACGCCATAACGCAACATGGTCAGACGCTCGACGCCCATACCGAAAGCAAAGCCGGTGTATTTTTCGCTGTCGATACCCACAGCTTCGAGTACTTTCGGGTGGACCATGCCGCAGCCTAGAATTTCTAGCCATCCGGTGTGGCTGCATACACGACAACCATCGCCATTACACATTACGCATTGGATATCGACTTCGGCCGAAGGTTCAGTGAATGGGAAGTAGGACGGGCGGAATCTAACGGCCAGATCTTTCTCGAAGAAATGCTTCAGAAACTCGTCCAGAATGCCTTTCAGGTCAACGAAAGTAGTGCTTTCGTCAATCAATAAGCCTTCCACCTGATGGAACATTGGGGTGTGCGTTAAATCCGAGTCACAGCGATAAACACGACCCGGTGCAATGATTCTGAATGGTGGCTTCTGCTCTTCCATCACACGAATCTGTACCGGTGAGGTATGGGTACGCAATAAACGCTCGGCATCGATATAGAAAGTATCGTGCATAGCGCGCGCTGGATGATGCTCAGGGATATTGAGCGCGGTGAAGTTGTGGAAGTTGTCTTCCACTTCCGGGCCTTCTTCTACCGAGAAGCCCATTTGCGCAAAGTAAGATTCAATTCTGTGCAGGGTGCGATTGACCGGGTGGACACCGCCGTCCTGGATATTACGGCCAGACAAGGTGACATCGATGGTTTCGCCTGCTAGTTTCTTAGCAATTTCAGCATCTTTAATCGCTTTATGCTTTGCTTCAATTATTGCAAAGACTTCTTTTTTAGCTTCATTAACACGAGCACCAAACTTTGGCTTTTCTTCAGGGGGAAGTTTTGCCATTTGCTGCATTTGAGCTGTGATCAAGCCTTTTTTACCGACGAAGCGGGCTTTTACCTGCTCAAGTTCTGGAATGCTTTGAACCGCTGAAATCTCTTGTTCAGCCTGCGAAATAATCTCTTGTAAACTGGAGTCCTGCTGACTCGTACCCTGTGTATCGACCATGAGAATTCTCGTTGTTAAGTGCTATGTCTAATAAGTGACTCAAAAAAGCCTCTAATTGAAAATGCATAAAAAAAGGAAGAGCATTTCTGCCCTTCCTTTTTACTTCAATCGCTTGTCACCCGTGGGCGACTAAAATACTATTCTCGTTAAAGAACAGTTATCAGCTTATTAAGCTTCAAGGACAGATTTAGCCTGGTCTGCAAAAGCAGCAAAGGCTACTTTATCAAAAACCGCTAATTCTGCTAGCATTTTACGATCAACTTCAATGTTTGATTTCTTCAAACCATTGATAAAGCGGCTGTACGACAAACCGTGTACACGAGCTTCAGCATTGATACGAGCAATCCATAAAGCACGGAATTGACGTTTACGCTGACGACGGTCACGATATGCATATTGACCCGCTTTGATAACAGCTTGTTTAGCTACACGGTATACACGACTACGTGCACCATAATAACCTTTAGCTTGCTTTAAGATTTTCTTGTGACGCGCATGGGCAGTCACACCACGTTTTACTCTTGGCATCTCTTAATCCTCACCTTAACCGTTTGGCAACATACGATCGATTGAACGTGTGTCAGCAGCATCAACTAACTTAGCATGACGTAAATGACGCTTACGCTTCGTTGATTTCTTGGTCAGGATGTGACGCAAGTGTGATTGTTTGTGCTTGTAACGGCCAGAAGCAGTTTTCTTGAAACGCTTCGATGCACCGCGGTCAGTTTTCATCTTTGGCATAATAAAATACTCGCATTGTTACCCGTCATGGCCATTGCTTTAATTTGTGCAATCGTTTGAGCGCATGACTAGTTATAAAAACGGACAGCTCAGTGGTTACACCATGCTGCCCAACCTATGAAAAGTGTAAGTGCTCTTGCGAGACTCTTCTTACTTACCTTTTCTTTTTGGGGCCAATCACCATCGTCATCTGACGACCTTCCATTGAAGGGCGGTGTTCAACAGCTCCGTATTCTTCCAGGTCTTTTTCGACACGCTTCAATAACTCCATTCCGAGTTCTTGGTGCGCCATCTCACGACCACGGAAGCGAACTGTTACTTTCGCCTTGTCCCCATCTTCCAGGAAACGTATCAGGTTGCGTAGTTTTACCTGATAATCTCCTATGTCCGTCCCTGGGCGAAACTTAATTTCTTTCACGTGAGTTACTTTTTGTTTTTTCTTAGCAGCTGCTTTCGCTTTCTTCTGCTCAAAAAGGAACTTACCGAAATCCATCACTTTACAAACTGGAGGATCCGCATCTGGCGAAACTTCCACTAAGTCCTGGTTAGCTTCTTTCGCTTGAGCCAAGGCTTCTTTGATTCCTACTACGCCGACGTTTTCACCGGTGGCGTCTATCAGGCGAACTTCTTTCACCCGGATGTCTTCGTTTATGCGCTGTCTATCAGAGCGCTTATCACCTTTTCTGATGGTAATTTTCCTCTTTAATTATTGCCTAGTCAGCCTTTCTGGCTCGCTTCGCAACTTCTGCTTCTAGCAACTCAGCAAAGGCTTCAATACTCATGCTACCTAAGTCTTCCCCATCACGAGTACGGACTGCAACATGGTTATTTTCGACTTCTCTATCACCGACCACTAACAAGAATGGCACGCGTGCTAGAGTCTGCTCGCGAATTTTAAAGCCGATCTTCTCATTTCTCAAGTCCGAATTCACTCTAAAACCTTTATTTTTCAAGGATTCGACCACTTTTTGGCAAAAATCGGCCTGTTTGTCGGTAATATTCATGACAACAGCCTGAGTTGGCGCCAACCAAGCAGGGAATTTTCCAGCGAATTCTTCGATCAAAATACCGATAAATCGTTCAAGTGACCCCAAAATGGCTCGGTGCAACATCACCGGAGTTTCGCGCTCGCCACTTTCCGCCACATATTCTGCGTCTAAGCGACCCGGCATTGAGAAGTCCACCTGAATAGTACCACATTGCCAGTGTCGCTCGAGACAATCTTTTAGCGTGAACTCAAGTTTCGGGCCATAGAAGGCACCTTCGCCCGGCTGGTATTCGAATTGGATGTCATTGGCTTTCAGTGCATCGGCCAGTGCTGCTTCGGCTTTGTCCCACTCTTGATCAGTGCCGACGCGTTTTTCTGGACGGGTTGAAAGCTTGACGATAACGTCAGTGAAACCAAAGTCTGCATAAACGTCATAAAGCATTGCGATGAACTTGGACACTTCTTCCTGAATTTGATCTTCAGTACAGAAAATGTGTGCATCGTCCTGCACAAAGTTGCGCAGACGCATGATGCCGTGCAAGGCACCCGACGGTTCATTACGGTGGCAAGAACCGAACTCGGCCATACGCAATGGCAGGTCACGGTAGCTTTTCAGGCCAACGTTGAAAATCTGGACGTGGCATGGGCAGTTCATTGGCTTAATCGCATAATCACGCTCGTCTGATTTGAGCGTAAACATGTCGTCGCCGAACTTGTCCCAGTGGCCTGATTTTTCCCACAAGCTGCGGTCAACCATTTGAGGCGTTTTCACTTCCTGATAATCGTGTTCTTTCAAACGCTCGCGAATGTATTGCTCAAGCGTTTTATAAATGGTCCAGCCTTTGTCGTGCCAGAAAATCATGCCAGGCGCTTCTTCCTGAATATGGAATAGGTCCAAAGCTTTGGCGATTTTACGGTGGTCACGCTTCTCCGCTTCTTCCAAGCGGTGCAAGTAGGCTTTCAATTCTTTCTTGTTAGTCCAGGCTGTACCGTAGATACGTTGCAGCATGGCGTTGTTCGAATCGCCACGCCAGTAAGCACCGGCAACTTTCATCAACTTGAAGGCTTTCAGTTTCGACGTGGAAGGCACGTGTGGGCCACGGCACAGGTCGATAAAATCGCCCTGGCGATACAAGGATAAGGTTTCGTTCTGCGGAATCGACTCGATGATTTCAGCTTTGTATTCTTCGCCCATATTGCGAAAGAAAGCCACTGCTTCGTCACGGCCCATTTCAGTGCGCTCAACTTGCAGGTTCTCTTTGGTGATTTTTTCCATCTCTTTTTCGATGGCGCGCAAGTCGTCTTCTGAAAACGGCTTTTCAGTGGCGAAATCATAGTAAAAGCCATTATCAATTACTGGCCCGATGGTGACTTGGACGTTATCAAACAAACGCTGTACCGCCTGCGCTAACAAGTGGGCGGTTGAGTGACGAATCACTTCCAGGCCGTCTTCATCGCGCTCGGTGATGATTGCTAAATTCGCATCGTTTTCGATAACAAAGCTGGTGTCTACCATCTGACCATTCACTTTGCCAGCTAATGCAGCTTTGGCTAATCCGGGACCTATGTCGTTTGCAACGTCATAAACTGAGACTGCGTGGTCGAATTCACGCTTACTTCCATCAGGTAATGTAATTACAGGCATTTTTACTCTCTCTTTCGAATATAGCCCCTACGAATGGGCTATTATTCAATCGGTTAATTAATAGTACAAAAGCGAATGAGCTTTAAAAACACAGTCGCAAAAAACACCCGTCAACCTGGATTATGAGGCTGATTGAGGCGTTAATGTGAAATTATCGGGGAACCCGACGAATATATGCAATAGGATATAGCAAAAAGCCCTGTAAAACATCAGGTTTTATGGATATTCTTATCATTTTTAAAGCTGTTTAAGGAAATTACCGCTATGAGTTATGCAACCGCTCAATGCCTGTGTGGAAAAACAGGAATCAGCGCCCCCAATCTCGGCGACAGTATTGGTGCCTGCCATTGTGTGATGTGCCGCACCTGGTCCGGTGGCCCGATGCTTGGCGTCGATGGTGGCGAAGGATTAATTCTTGAGAACGAAGCCCATATCAGCGTCTACAATTCGTCCGAGTGGGCCGAGCGCGGATTTTGTAATGTCTGTGGTACTCACCTTTTTTACCGCCTCGTCGATAGCGATAAGTATTACATTCCCGTCGGGCTGTTTGCCGACAGCGACAAGTTTCATTTCGATGAGCAGATTTATGTTGAGCAAAAGCCGCATTACTATGATTTCGCCACCAAGACCAAAATGATGACCGGTGATGAAGTGGTGTCAGAGTTTGAGGAACAAAGCGCTGAGAAGTCGCCTGATGATTTGAAGAGCTATCCTTAATTTTATTAAAGTCACTGGATTCCGCTATCAAGTAGCGGAATGACAAGATTAAAGCAACTCACTCAAGGCTGAATAAATCAGCTTACAGCCGAGCCCAAAAAGCAGCACATAAATAATATTAAGGAAGGTTTTTTGTGGTAAATGGCTCTGTAGCCATTTGCCTAATGCCACGCCGATTAAAGCGACGGGGATTAGGAGTGCGCCTTGCCATAGGATCTGTTTGTTAAATTGTTCGAGAGCGATGTAAGGATAGAGTTTGAACAGGTTGATGGCAGCAAAGAAGTAAACCGCTGTAGCGAGGAATTCTGAGCGTGATAGTTTTTGCTTGAGCAGGAACATGTTGAGTGGCGGACCGCCTGCATGAGCTAAGAAGCTGGTGAAGCCTGCGCTGGCTCCGGCGACGGCTCCAAAAACTGCATTGGGTTTATCTTGCTGATCTTTTTTATTTTGGTTGGGCCATAGTTGAATCACGACAAAAACGATCGCTATAACGCCTAACAACAGTCGTATCCAGTCTTCGGATAATTGGTCGGCGGTGGCATAACCGATGGCGACGCCGATGAGGGAAGCTGGGATCAGTGCGATTAACAGTTTGCGATTGTATTGTCCCCACCAGAGTTTGAGGCTGAATCCATCCATGATGATTAGCAGTGGCAACATCAGGGCGATGGCCTGCAATGGGGACATCACCAGCGACAACAACGGTACGGCAACCGCGCCAGCACCACCGGCAAATCCGGATTTGGAGATACCTGTGATGAGGACAGCGATTACCGCAACGCTCCAGTATAGAATTAAGTCAATCAACGATTATCCTTATGCATTACCGCCTATTGATTACGAGATAAGCGATAACGAGCTTAGTTCAAGGGAGCCATGTCGAAAATCAACACTTCAGCTTTGTTGCCATTTGCAAGCTCAATAGTTTCGCCAGCTTCAAAACCAACACCATCACCTTGGTTAAGATCTTCGCCATTAACCTGCACGCTACCGCGCGCTACATGTAACCATGCTTTGCGCTTTGCTGACAACTGATGCGATGCTGATTCTGCGCCATCAAACAGGCCGGCATACATGTCCACATCCTGCCCAATGGTCACAGAGCCGTCACGACCATTCTGCGAGGCGACTAGTTTTAATTGGCCACGCTTCTCATCCTCACTAAAGGCTTTTTGCTCATAACCGGGTTCTGTGCCCTGCTCCGCTGGTAAAAACCAGATTTGCAAAAAGCCTGTGGTGTTTTCTTGGTCATGATTAAATTCGCTGTGGGTGACGCCTGTTCCGGCGGACATGCGTTGCACTTCGCCAGGACGAATCACGCCGTCATTGCCCATGCTGTCTTTATGCGCCAAAGCACCTTCCAGAACATAGGAGACGATTTCCATATTCTGATGTCCGTGGGTTTGAAATCCTGCACCAGCTCGTACTTTGTCATCGTTAATCACCCGCAAGCTTTCATAACCCATAAATTTCGGATCGTAATAATGTCCGAAGGAAAAGGTGTGCGAGGTGTTTAGCCAACCGAAGTCAAAGTTTCCACGCTCATTAGCTCGACGAATTAACATAACAAACTCCTTAAGTTTGGTTTACAGGAGTTAGTTTAGGCCTTGCCAGAAATAACCTCAACGCATAGAAACTGATATTAGATATGCCCTCAACGCATGATTAATCATTGTCTGTGGCTATGTTAATACTGACATCCTCGCCATCGGCAGATACCTGAACTTGGAACTCAATTGGCCGACAACAAATTTGGCAGTCTTCAATATACGACTGTTGCAAAACGGATGGATCAATCAGAATAGTTTGCGGCTCACCGCAATAGGGACAGTTGATGGTGGATTCGATTTGTCTAAGCATAAGCCATTCTGGATCAGTATGGTGCTGATTGGCAAATCAGGAAGCCGGTTTTAGGGCTGCACCTTCATCCGGTTCGTAACTGACCACTTCGATTCGATTGCGGCCGGTTTTCTTTGCCTGATACATGGCAATGTCTGCGTCACGAGTGAACAAAGAAGAGCTGGAGTCTTTCGGCGGTATTCCGTAGCAAACACCGGTGCTAATAGTTAGGTATGAACTAACCGCTGAATATTGGTTTTCGATATTGAGATCGATAATGGATTGTCTCAGTCGCTCAAGATGGTCAATAAAACAATCGACACCATTTTCCAGGGTTGCGACAATTACAAATTCTTCACCGCCAAAACGCGCTACCAAATCGGCTTTACGCGAGAAGCTTTCTGAAATTTTATCCGCTACAGCTTTTAAGGCTTTGTCGCCTTCCAGATGACCGTAGTGATCGTTGTACAACTTGAAACTGTCAATATCGATAAAGACCACCGCCATGGTCGCTTCAAGTCTCTGATGCACCGCCCACAGACGATCCAGTTCCTGGCCAAAGTAGCGGCGATTGTGTAAGCTGGTCAATGAGTCGCGGCTGGCCAATTCCTGCAACTCGTCTTTCAAATTCAAAAGATTCTCGTGCCTTTCTTGAATATGCCTCTCTTTCTCAACTCGTTCAGTAACGTCCTTTTGTACCGCGATGTAGTGTGTTAACGAACCGCCATCAGAAAACACTGGAGAAATGCTTAACTCACTCCAGAAAGGCTCACCTGTTTTTTTGTGGCTAAGCAGGGTGACACGGCAAGACTCTTGGTTAAAAACGGCCTGGTGTAGCACTTCAATTTCCGGTTGCTCTTCAGTACCTTCAATATAAGTCCAGTAATCTTTACCAAGTACTTCATCAGCTGTATAACCTGTTAATGATTCAAAGGCGGGATTAACAAAAATGATCTGGCAATCATCACCGGTAATTTCAGATATAACAATGCCATCCACCGTCGCTTTTAAAGCTTCGGCGAGCAGATCTGATGAAATAGGACCGCTCTTCTGTGTCATATTCGTTATATCAATATAGGCTCAAAGGCAGGCTCAAACAGCTAAAGGAGGATCGGGCCTGACAGCTTCTCAGAGCATTTCATCCAAAATCATGCGCTAAGAGTAGAAAATATACAGCCCGGATCCCTTGGTAGCGCTAGCGTTATACCAGAAACTGTACATTTTTAACACAGGTAATTTGTGGGGTTATTAAGAGTGTTATTAGTTTTTGACATATATCAGGTCATGGTTAGTTACTTGATTGTTATGACAAATCGGCAATGTATCGAGTGAGATTACGTGATTTCGACGCGCCATGGAGGATTCAAGCGGTTTTCGCCGGCCCAATACAACTTGATTTTATTACCGCTGGGATCGTGGAGAATAGCCTCTCGCCATAGGTAGCTCATGTCGGTGGGCAGCTGCTCAAACTCTATGCCTTTGGCAATCAGTTCATCAACCCACTCATCAAGAGCCTCATGTTCAAAGTAAATGGTAGCTCCCGAACCGGTAGTTTGCGGTTCCAGCATCAGTGAAAAAGTTGAGGGCTCATGGCTATCAGAGCGTGCAGGACATTCAAACCGGGCATAGTGTGGCGAATCGACGATCTGCATAAACCCCAGTCGCCGGTAAAACTCAGTCGCTTTAGGAATATTGTTTACGGGTAACGTGACTTGATTAAGATTCATAATACTTTCCCCGCCAATTGGTTAACCTAGAAAAAGCCTGATGCCGAAGCCGATAGTTGCCAGCGCTAAAACGCCGGCTATCCATAAACCAACAAACCATAAGATCTTTTTCCAGGCTGGTTTGTTGGATGCTTCTCTAAGCTCTTCACCGGCTTTAGTCATTAATGATACCCCTCATTGGCTTTAACCTTACCGCGGAAGACCCAGTAAGCATAAGCAGTGTAGCCAATGATAATCGGTAGCAATGCCGCCGCGCCCACCAGCAGGAATTTCAAGCTATCATCCGGAGCGGCTGCTTGCCAGATGGTGACCGAAGGTGGCACCAGGTTTGGATAGAAGCTGATTAAAATACCAATGTAGCTAAGCACAAACAGACCAATGGCATAGAAGAAGGGGCTATTATCGCGACCTTTACGCAAGCCATTGAGTAGCTGGAAACCGCAGAACAACACGGCTAATGGCACAATGATCAAATAGTAGAGGTTCGGTGCATCAAACCAGCGATGCAGGTATTGCTGTTCGATAAACACCATCCACAGACTGATGATGCCAATAAAGAGCAATGTCAGCCAAGCGGCAATTTTGGCAAATTGAATGGACTGTTTTTGTAATTCGCCTGTGGTTTTCATATTGAGCCAGGTTGCACCTAAGAGTACGTAGCCCACCGCCAAAGCAATGCCGGTAGTGATACTGAAAGGCGTTAACCAATCCCACCAGCCGCCAGCATAGGCGCGATCAGCCACGGTAATACCCTGCACTAATGCGCCGAGCGCGATGCCCTGACATAAAGTCGCGACTAACGAGCCGAGGAAGAAGCCGCGATCCCACCAGTCTTGCGAATTTTTGGTGCGCCAATGAAATTCAAAAGCAACGCCACGGAAAATCAAACCAAGCAACATCAATATTATCGGCATGTATAAAGCCGGCATAATGACTGAATAAGCCAGTGGAAATACAGCAAAGAGCCCACCGCCACCGAGCACCAGCCAGGTTTCATTACCATCCCAGATGGGTGCCACTGAGTTCATGGCCGTTTCTTGATCGGTTTTGTTTTTAATGAAGGGAAATAGAATACCAATACCCAGATCGAATCCGTCGAGGATGATATAGGCGAGCACTGCAAAGGCAATCAGCCCAGCCCAGATCATAGCGTAATCTATGCCAGAAGAAGCAATCGTCATAGAATCAATCATTGGTCACCCTCCTTTATTGTGCCGTCTGACTTGCTGGCCACGCGATTTGACAGGAACACGGTAGTTTCCGAATCGTCATCGACTTCGATGACTTGCGATGGTCGTTTACTCATCAAGCGCATGGTGTACCAGACGCCTGAGCCGAACACAATAAAGTAAACAATCATGAACGCCAGTAATGAGGTCGCGACAGCTGGCGCGTCTAGCGGCGAAGCCGAGTCAGCCGTTTTTAATAAACCGTAAACCGTATAAGGTTGTCGCCCTACTTCGGTAACAAACCAGCCCGCCAGGGTTGCGATAATACCTGACGGAGTGAACACAATCGCTACCCGCAGCAGCATGGGAGAGTCATAGAGTTTCTTGCGAGCACGTAAATACAGACTCCACAAACCTATCGCAATCATACTCATACCTATCGCAAGCATGATGCGGAAACTCCAGAACACAATTGGCACATTGGGCCATTCATCTTTAGGAAATTGATCGAGGCCAACCAGCTCACCATCAGGATCATGAGTCAGAATAAAGCTGGCCGCTTTGGGGATTTTGATGGCGTAGTCAACAGTCTCTGTTTCGCTATTCGGTAAACCAAATAAATACAGTGGCGCACCTTTTTGAGTTTGGTAATTGCCTTCCATTGCCGCGACTTTAGCAGGCTGATGCTCCAGCGTATTGAGTCCATGCAGATCACCAATCAGTAACTGTAAAGGTGCAACCAGGGCTGCCATCCACATTGCCATAGAGAACATCAAACGTGCCACTTCATTGCGCTCCCCCTTTTTGCGAGCCTTGAACAAATGCCAGGCACCGACACCACCGACCAAGAAAGCAGTGCTTAAGAAAGCCGCCGTTGTCATGTGCGCTAATCGGTAAGGAAAAGAAGGATTGAAAATCACCTCGAACCAATCGGCGACAATAAACTGCCCTACTTCATTTATGGCATAGCCAGTGGGCGTTTGCATCCAGCTGTTAACGCTCAGAATCCAGAAGGCCGACATCAAGGTACCGATTGAAACCATTAGCGTAGCGAAGAAATGTAAACCCTTGCCCACCTTGTTCATGCCAAACAGCATGACGCCCAAGAAACCGGCTTCAAGGAAAAAGGCTGACAGAACTTCATAGCCCATGAGCGGGCCAAGCACGGGCCCGGTTTTATCGGAAAAGATGCTCCAGTTAGTGCCGATCTGATAGCTCATCACCACGCCGGACACCACGCCCATACCAAAAATGATAGAGAAGATTTTGAGCCAGTATTTAAAGGTAGCGAGGTAAACCGATTTGCCAGTTTTCAGCCAGAGGCCTTCGAGAACTGCGAGATAAGCGGCTAACCCGATGGATAAGCCAGGAAAGATAATATGAAACGCGATGGTAAAAGCGAATTGAATTCTCGCCAGCAGCACAGCATCGAGCAGCTCCATCCATAACCTCCTTTATTTCAAGAGAGAATTGACCTAAGTCAAGGCTAAAACCATCATACCGTGCAGGTCATTGTATACAAGGGGCTTTGCACGCTCTTTGCAGGATCTTTTGTATGGGCAAAATTAATTTGGATTAGTTTTTGTAAGGATGAAAGAAAGGAACAGTTGATTGCATAGATTAATGGATCATTTTGATGGGTTACGCTCCGCTAACCCATCCTATAGGTACTACGCTGGGTCTGCCCCCCCCTCGGGTAAACCCATCCTATGATGAGCTCAACCGTTACCTTCGTTATAGGATGGGTTAGGCGCTAGCCGTAACCCATCAACTAGCCTTCACCATAACTCTTATCGCAGCCAAATTCAGGAGCCACCGCACCACCCCAATCAGCTGGAAACAAACCCTTTCTAACGTCACGGTGAAAGCTTGAATACGGCCAATCAATAACTCGTTTGACATGACCATGTTTAACTGGATTAAAGTAACAGTAGTCAATGTGTTTTCTATAATCTTCTTCATGAACAATGAGATGTGCCCAAAAACGTCTTTGCCATATCCCTCTTTCTTTTTTGTTGGCTCTTGATGGTGTTATGAATTCGGTAGAGCTAATCCCCCTGGAGAAATAACTTTTAATTAAACGAATAATGGTGGAGTAATTTTGGTTAATATCTGGGAGCGTCAGTACACAATGAAAATGTTCAGGAAGGACTGTTATGGCATCGATATTAAATGGATATTGAGCTTTTACCTTATTAAAAGCTTCTCTTAACAAATCAATATTTTCCGTTAATAGCTTAGATTTACGATTAGCTAAATTAACCGTAAGAAAATAGGCACTGTTTGGATTGTAGGTCCTTCTGTAATTAGTCATTCCTTTGACTCCAGCTTGTGGTTTGATGGGTTACGCTACGCTAACCCATCCTATAAAAGTTTGGGGGGTCATTTTACAGGATGCACCCAAGGGGGCAGACTCGGTTAAGCTTCTGCCGTAACCCAGCACACACTACTACGAATTCTGCTCTTTCTTAATATAACTGCCCATAAACCATTCGAAGAACACGTGGCTATTTAAATAACCTCGGAAGCCGATCAAATAGAGAATCACCAATAAGCTGTAAACCATGGCTAAGAAGCCGCCCAAGGTTAGAAAATCTTTGGCAATAATCAGCAGATTAAGCGCTTGTAATAGTGCTACCACATACAACATGGCGCGCATAAATTTCCACCAAGAGCGCACCTTAAACACGATGATCAGATTACTGATTAGCATGCCGCCGAGCAAAGTCCAATCAGACAAGGCGGTGAGCATTTCGCTGCTAGATTGAACATATAGACGGTACAATGACCATAGAGCTATCAATATGATCACTGTATTAATTAACACGACAATTTTTGTACTTTTAGGCATCGGTGTAGGCATTGATTACCAACTCTTTGTTAATCTGACTCCAAAACTTCGGCCTTCAGCATAAGGAGCAACGTCATCGGATGATGAAAAATAGTCTTCATCAAAAGCGTTATCGACAAACATTGACCAGTTGAAGTTATCACTCAACTCTTGCTTAAAGGCTATGTTGCTTATCCAGGCCGCAGGTGTGGCTTTTTCGCCAGCGCCGAAGTCATCTTTAGAAAGCCGGTATTGTAGCGAAAAGTCGAGCGACCAGCCATTAGCAAAATACTGGGCTCGACCTTGCAAACGGTTTGCCGGGATATCAGACAGAGTCTCTCCATCATCATCTTTGCCTTTAACAAACATACCACCTAAGCCCAATCGCCATTGCTCATTGACAACAAAATTAGTATCAAACTCAGCCCCATAAATAACACCATTGTTGAGATTGCGATAAGTTAACAGACCCGGTGATATTTCAATTCGTTCAATATAGTCGCTGACTTCTTGATGATAAACATTCAGACTGAACTGCTTATTTTGCGTGCCGTATCGTAATCCCAGATCAAAGCTTAGCGAGCGCTCTTTACTCAAGCCAGGGTTACCCATCACTTCACCTCGCCCGGTTGTTCCAGTGTAAAAGCGCTCGCTGACTGTGGCAAAGCGAACTCCAGTGCCAACATTAGCGGTTAGCATCGTATTGGAGCTGAGAGTCTTTGATAAACCTAGAAATCCGGTAATGGCATTATCAGAGATGGATGCGTTACCTCGATTGGATTGATGATTATTAATCAGGCGGGTTCCCATTTGCCATTTAGTATCAATCCAAAACCAATTTAAAGTCGCAAAGGTAGCGAGCTCTCTTTCTGACGCGCCGTCTAGACTTTGACTATGTGTCACATTGTTATCTAAATAGGATAACTCCTGTTCTTTGGCATTAATATTAGCCCTTTGAAAACCATCAACACCCCATAAACCTTCTAGAGCCGAAGCAGATGTTTTCCAGTTTTTTTCAAAGTGAAACCCATAATCTTGTGATTCATTGGCCACATGATTTTCTCTTTGCTCGGGTCGGATGGTTAAGGTTTCAACTTCATTAGGATGGAAATAAAGACTGCCTCTCCAATCCATAGTTTGCGCACTCAGCTGATTTAACCAATGCTTTTCAGAAGGAACCGTTACCAAGCGATCCGGATACTGTGTGCTTGAACGACCAATGGCATCCCCATCACTCATTAACAGCAGCCATTCGAAATCGACTCCATCCAATGTCCAATGCTTAATGAAAGTTCCGGAAAGTTGCTCGTAGCCATTGTTTAATTCATTACCATAAACATCATCACTGTTGCTTGAGTATTGTCTGGCTATGGCTATGGACCAGTCCATATCGCCGGTTCCATAAATCTGGCTATTTCGATTACCTTGGGTCTGGTAATCAGTTGACAGGAATGAGCCATTGAAAAAAGCGGGAGATAATTTGACCACCCCACCTAAACTTCCGGATTGGTACAGAGTCGATGCTGGACCTCTGTAAACTTCAGCATGATCTAATAATAGAGGATGCAAAAATGAGCTAGCCACTCCGGCTCTGCGTTCTGCTTTTAAAGGAATATCAGAAACATAAGTTAAGACTCTGTGACGGGACAGTCCACGAATTGAATACACCTGAAACAATCCGGCCTGACCGTTTTCTGCAACACCTGGAACTTCTACCAGCATGTCTAAAATATCAGAGGGGGTTATGGTTAACTGTGTTGGCGAAACTAAACTTGAAGTCGTATTCAGGTCAGTGAAATGCTTTGGTGAGGATGTTGCCAGGATTGTAATTTTGTTTGGAGTGTCGAGGCTATCCACCATTTCTTTATTACATAATTCATTAGCACTTTCATCATCCGTCTGAGCAGCGCTCTCACTACACACTTTTTTTTGTTCTATTTTTTTTTCTGTAGGCAGCTCTGAAATTTGTTCTGCGCCTACAACGTTACTGTAGGAACTCATTAACAGTAAACTGAATATGAAGTATTTAGTCATTCTTTTCACATTTTGAAAATCTAAATCATAATGAAAAAAGCACTGGCGGAAACCACCAGTGCTTTTTTGTTTTTAGAAAATACTATTAGGAAAGATATTTTCTACGTCGTGCTAGACCAGCTAGTGCCAATAGCGCCAAGATAACAAATCCAGTGCTACCGCCACCGCCACGAGAAGGGTCTTTGTTGATAGTCAATGTTGCTTGACTCGCCCCCAAGTCGGCTTTACCGGCATTTGACAATTCGAACTCAAAGTTCAAGTCAGATTCCTGATCGGTATCAAGCGTTTCGATAGTGATAACCTTGTCTGCCGTCTCACCATGTGCCCAGGTTAAAGTGCCTGATGCTTCAGTAAAGTGAGTACCTGCAAGAGCTGTACCATCAACTGTTGTGTAATCAACAGTTACCTGATGATCAGAACCATCAACGCGAGATACAGTAATCTGAATTGAACTACCATTTCTCACAGCACCGCTGTTACCACTGATGCCTAACTCACCAAAAACAGGCTCTCTGACGGTCAAGCTAATATTCTTAGTGATGGTCCCATACGGAGTGTCATTACTAAAAATGGCTTGAGCTTCATAAGTACCAAGAGGTAAGTCTAGCGTCGAAACATTAAACTCCAGATCAGCAGTACTATTAGCATCAACCGTACCCGTTGTAGCAGATAGCGTTATCCAGGTTGGAGTAATATCACAGACACCAGTTTCACCTGAAGTGATACCTACCACAGTTTGTCTGGCTTGGTTAACAGCCCATAAGTTGCCATCACAATCTATGGCAAGACCGGCTTGACCGCCATCCATTAAATCCTCAAGAATATCATCTCCATCGGTATCAACAGATGGAATAACAATTTGACCAATCGGATCCAATTCAGGAGTCGAAGCATCTAAAACCATAATATCTGGTTCAACACTTCCAGCCACATCGTTAGACATGACGAACAAATGATTGGTCGATGGATTTAATGCGAGACCCGAAACAGATAAGTCAACGTTGATAGAGCGAAGAATATTACCTTCTGCATCAAACTGATGAATCACGCTGTCGTTCCAAGAACCGGCATAGAAGGTTCCTGAAATAGGATCGTAAGCTAAACCACGTTGTGATGTGCCAAAGGTAGGGCAGATTTTATTGCCTGTTACCGTTTTAGCTACCGCATCAATTTCGTGGATACAGGTGTTATTAGTAACCGAAACCTGCCACAAGCTCTGAGTACGTGCATTGTATGCAAGATCGGCCGCATAGCCTACGGTTACCGCGCTGGTATCAATAAACTCACCAGTCTTAGTGCCGTCAGTAGCATATTGATGCAATGCATCAAGCGCGGCTCCACCTGCAGTAACATCACCAACCCAAATGTCTGAAGTTGATTTATCGAATCCAATACCCCAGCCGAGCGTTAACTCTGTTGGGAATTGCGCAACAAAATCTACAGCGACTTCTGGAGCACTAGGTGCATATGAACGATAACGAATCTTCTTAGTATCGAACTCTTGTAACGCTTTAGGGCCAAAGCGACGAGTAGCCTGGTCAAAAATACCATAGGGCTTACTCACCTGCTCAACGTCACGAGTGAGGAACAATGAAAGCTCGTAGTTGGCATCTGCGTTACCACTATTTTCAAGAGAAACACTTGCTGTTTCCTCGACTTCAGCGGCAACCTCTAACACAACCTCACCAACTTCTAACAAGCCCGCATCAAGCATCACAGGCTGGCTTAAATCAAATTGAGAAAGATCAACGGTTTGAGTTTGGTAATTGTTTGCAGAAACTTCGACTTCAGTGACGCCATCAGAACCGATGAACACTCTGAAGAAACCATCATCCAGGCTCGCATCATCCGGAGTTGCTACAGAGCTGGTTGAAGATGAAGAACCGCTAACACTTGCTCCATTAAGTGCCAGTTGAGTGTTATTATCAATAACATAGCCGCTTGCATAGTAACCGCCATCAGCGACACAGCTTGGAGTACCAAAAGCAACGTTATCAATATAAGCGTACCACTCGTAGTCAGCTTCATATGCAAATCGAATCTGGAAGCTGGTAGCGCCAGCGAGCTGTGTTGATAAATCTATAGAAAGATTATCTACAGTATTAGTCGCTACAAAGTCATACACTGATACCCATCCAGCATCGTCAACATTGATATCGACTGTATACACATCACTACCAGCGAAAGTTCTAAATAAGCTGGTGAACGTCAGTGTTGTAGACTCAATATCAGCGACATTAATCACTGGAGAAACGAGCACCGAGCTAACTAGGTTACCAGGGCCAGCTGCATCACTATCAATAGCTGCCGCTTCGCCGTTAACATTCAACAAGTTGCCTTTAGGAGCAGTCGAAGCTGCCTGCCATTCCATGCCTGAACTTGTGATGTCCTGAACGGTCCAGCCAGTTGGTGGCACACCTGCATCAAAACCTTCAAAGAAGGTGTTCCAGACATAACCTTGCGCAGTACAGTTAGAATCAATTTCTAATGCAAAGTCACGAACAGGAGTATTCTCTGGAAGTATGTCGTAGCTTACTGTTAGATAACCAGCATCTATCGCTGTTGCTCCAATTTTGACTAAGGTACCCTCATAGGCTTCTAGTGAATATTGCCCAGTTGAAGGATCTGTGAAAGTAGAAATCGTTGCACCTGGAGCAGTAATGGTTACTTCGGCATAAAGCGGAGTTCCCAGACCCGAACCATCGGTTACGGTGCCGCTAACAGTTACCTGATCAGCTTCATCAAGTGACACATCAACATCTTCCACTTCATCTTCAGCTAAATCGATACCATTAACGTTTCCAGCAAGATAACCATATTTTGTAAACTCAAGGTCATACAAACTATCAGCAGGCAAGGTTAACGAATAGTTACCACTAGCATCGGTGGTAGCAGTTGCGCCACCGGCAGCAACTCTTACATCCTGGATTGGATTACCAGAATTATCAGTTACCGTCCCTTCGATGTATCCTTTAGGACCCGCTACACAGTTATCAAACTTAAAACTACCAATATAGGTTGCCCAGCCCGTAGAGTTATCGTTAGCAGTTTTGTAATACTCGGTGGTATACCAGAAAGTACAATCATCTACAGGATCAACACTTAAACTACTGTAGTCACCCCAGCGGTTAGCTCCTGACTGAGAACCTTCGCCGGCTTTGAGCTCTTGCTCAGCGACCGTTAAAGTATCAGCCGGGTCAGCTTGATAACGACCGCTGAAACGAATTGAAGGGAACGTTGCTGGACCAGACACACTGTAAGCAACACCAATGTTACCAACCGCATCCATCGCAGCACTACCCATCCAACGCGAATTACCATCGTCTAAATTAAAAGTACCCTGATTAGCGACTGAAGCATCACCGGTGGTACCATCAATATCAAATTCATACCAACGCACACCAGCAATATTCGAATCAGTTGCTGAGCCAACCACTGTATGGTTTGCGACTAACTTATGATCCGTGCCATTCAAAAAGCGATAAGCCAGGCGGAACATCATGCGTTCGCCAATAGCATCAAGTCGCTGAGCATTAGGCTGAACAATACAGTCACGCGAGAAGCCACAGACTCCACCATTGTAATCTGCAACAGCCAGCGTATTTTTCAGGTTGAAAGTGGAATTGGCAGGAGTGTCCCAATCAACATCAAATGTCCATACATCCATCGTGTTAAGAGAAGTACCCGACGTTACGAAATAACCTGGCATACCTTCTGGTGGCAAATAGCTGCCATCAATGTCAGCTGGCATTGGCGTGAAGGTATTAGGGTGAGAGGATTCAAGATCAATAATGACCTGCTGTGCAGGTTGACCAGCAAGCATCTTGTCACGTTCATAGGCGACCACGCCTGAGCCCGCAAAAGACAGTGAACTACCTGCAAACTGGTTAACACCCATATAATAGGCATCCGTCCAAACACCCAAGTGAGGGTAGTCATTAAACTTGGTGGTGCTATATGCAAAATCATACAGATAGTAAGCACCTGTCGGATCGTTTGTTTGAGAAATGGCAATACATTCTCTGTTATCAGTAAATCCATCAGTGAATGCAAATTGACTCAGCATCCATCTGTCGGCTGCACTATCATATAAAACAATAGGATCACCACGGTTAGTTGATTCACACAAACCACCAAAACCTGACCACAATTGATTGATAGCAATTGGGCCTACTAATTGATTACCATCTTTGTCCCAAATAGCTAAAGCAGTATTAACCATTTGCACAACGTGGTTAGGACCCACATCAGCAACCGTATCTGGCGGAACCGCACCGGTAACGTTGCCCATGCCATCGAAACCAGTTTCGATTGAAGGAATTAATGGAGAAAAAGCGTCACGCTTTTGCTTGGTTTGAAGAACAGGATCACCTGCAAAGTCTACATTTTTTTGTAGTATTTCTTTTGCAAAAGGATGGTTCTGATTTGGGACCTCGCGGATTAAATCAACACCAGGAATCTTCTCACCTGACTGGCTGAGCTTATATTTACGAGCGTTGGTGACTTCTGGCAAAGGTTTCGCCACAGTGCGCAAAGGCTCACTGAGTTTTGGTTTGGATAACACAACTTTGACTGAATCACGGTCTCCCGCTTCAGCAATGTTCATTCCCCCAAAGATAGCAGTTGTACCTAACAAACCCGCTATGCATAACCTGACCAAAGTTTTATTGGTATTTGACACAATAACTCCTTGAATAGATTTGATTATTTGATGAGTATTAAGCCCCCCCTCCATCACTTTGTTTTTAGGTAGGTGATTTTCCTGAGCCACGATTTTATAACACAACCCTCTCAGATATACTGTAGAGACTTGTAGTTATTTGTAGCTATCTTGCTGCTAAGTTTATATATATTATTTATTCAAAAAGGAAAGCTAAATCTATTGCTCGGAATCTTTATCTTCTTCCTTATCTTCTTCCTTGTATTTTTTATCTATTAACTCTTGTGGATATTCAGGGTTAGGCACTTCACATATACCCTGTTCGTTTTTATATTGATCTTTGCAATCCTGCTCTTTCAGCTCCGTATCTTTTGAAATTTCT
The DNA here is from genome assembly GCA_048266925.1 of Kangiella sp. Taxonomy (GTDB): domain Bacteria; phylum Pseudomonadota; class Gammaproteobacteria; order Enterobacterales; family Kangiellaceae; genus Kangiella. The sequence continues at coordinate 586,773 of JBLWYL010000001.1, forward strand.
GTAAGTGGTTTACTTTCTTCTGGTGTTACCGTTTGCTGGTTTTCAGAAACACCTTCATCGTCATTGACTGACTCATTCACTGAATCTTTTGCGCAACCCGATAATAGAAGAGCAGAACCCATAATACCGCTCAAGAACACTAGCTTTGAAAGCCTATTCATACATACACTCCTTTTACAACTTTTAGTCTTTTAATCTTACTTTCTGTTTTGAGCTTACTGGTTATGTCTGTCTTCTAATAGTTCAATTTTGTATCCATCCGGATCTTCAGCAAAAGCCAATACTGTAGTGCCGTGTTTCATAGGCCCTGGTTCGCGAGTAATGTTACCACCTGCCTGGCGGATTTTTTCACAAGCTTCGTACACATCGTCTACTGCAATGGCAATATGACCAAAAGCGTTGCCCATATCGTAATCATCGGTATCCCAGTTATGGGTCAGTTCTAGCACCGTATTGTCTTTTTCCTCACCATAACCCACAAAAGCCAATGTAAAGCGGCCAGATTCATAATCGTGCTTACGAATTAACTTCATCCCTAAAACGTCGGTGTAAAAGTCTAACGCTTTATCCAGATCTCGAACGCGTAGCATAGTGTGTAAGATTCTCATTGTTCCTCCGAAGGTTATTTGTCGGTTACGCTTTAGTTGCAAGCATGACTTGCAAATATACCCAATCTACTTGGAAATGTACGTTTCAGAGTTCAGCCATGATGCTAGTGCAAAACACGACTAGCAAATACGCGACTTTAAGGGAATGTCCACACCCTTGATGAGACTTTTACCACGGCAATGTCATCATGGCAAAACTCCCAAAGGGCGAGGCTAAAAGCGCTTTATACCGCGTTAGATGTTGTTGGTTTGAGCTCACCAGATCTTCCAACATCTGCCCTGTCTAAAACACTTTATATCTCCCGCTGAAACCGTGCATTTCCAAGCAGATTGGGTATAATGACCCGCCATTATAGCAAGTAAATGGTTAAGCGCCTTAAGGCACGAATTTTATGCAAAGCATTACTATAACTCGTCCAGATGACTGGCACATCCACCTGCGTTCCGGCGCAGCCTTGCAACATACGGTTAAAGATGTCGCTCGCCAATTTGCGCGCGCAATTGTTATGCCGAATCTGGTGCCACCAGTAACTAACGTTGAGCAAGCCAAAGACTACCGCGACTGCATCATGCGTTATAAAAATGATAGCGCTGACTTTGAACCGCTAATGACCCTGTATTTAACTGATAACACCTCAGTTGAAGACATAGAAGAAGCCGCTCAGTCTGATTTCGTTAAAGCATGTAAACTTTACCCTGCTGGCGCTACGACTAACTCAGATTCAGGACTGACCGATATTGAGAAAGCCTATCCAGTCTTTGAAAAGATGGCGGAGCTTGGGATGCCGTTGCTGGTGCACGGTGAAGTGACCTCCCCTGAAATCGATGTCTTTGATCGGGAAAAAGTGTTCATTGATACCAAGCTGCGCCCTATCATTGAGCAGTTCCCCGACCTCAAAGTCGTGCTGGAGCACATTACTACCAAAGATGCGGTCGAGTTCGTTTCTTCACAAGGACCTAATGTAGCAGCGACCATCACCGTGCATCATCTGTTACTTAACCGCAATGATATGCTGGTCGGCGGTATTCGCCCGCACCTTTATTGCTTGCCCATCCTAAAGCGACAAATACACCAGGCAGCATTGATTGCTGCAGCGACTTCCGGCTCTCCCAAGTTTTTCCTGGGTACCGATAGCGCCCCTCATACTAAAGATAAAAAAGAAGCGGCCTGCGGTTGCGCTGGTGTTTACACTGCTTATTCAGCAATAGAGCTGTATGCAGAAGTATTCGAACTTAATGACGCTTTAGACAAGTTAGAAGCATTTGCCAGCTTCCATGGCCCAGATTTTTACGGCCTACCACGCAATACCGAGACCATTAAGCTGGTCAAAGAGCCTTGGAAAGTGCCTAAGAAATTATGCCTTGGAAACGATAACCTGGTTCCATTCCGAGCAGGTGAAACTATCCAATGGAAAATTAAAGACAATGATTAACTTAAGCATGAAGGAGCGATTTCGCGGCTTCTTCCCGGTCATTGTTGATGTGGAAACAGGTGGCTTTAATGCGGCAACTGATGCTCTGCTTGAACTGGCAGCGGTTACTACTGGGTTTAATGCTCAAGGCAGACTCGAAATCAAAAACAGCTATCATTTCAATATTGAGCCTTTTGAAGGGGCCAATATTGAGCAAAAGGCATTAGATTTTACGGGCATTGACCCTGACAACCCTTTGCGCGGAGCCATTGCAGAACAAAAAGCCTTAAAATCTTTATTCAAGGATTTGCGCAATGAGCAGAAAGATGCCGAATGTAATCGATGCGTGCTGGTCGGCCATAACTCCTGGTTTGACTTAAGTTTTTTGAATGCCGCCACTGAACGGGCTGACATAAAGCGTAATCCTTTTCACCCTTTCACCAGTTTTGATACCGCTTCTTTGTCAGCTTTGATGCTTGGGCATACAGTACTGGCGCAAGCTTGCGATCTGGCTGGCATCGAATTCAGCCAGAAAGAAGCTCATTCAGCGCTGTATGATGCGACTAAAACCGCTGAATTATTTTGTTTGCTGGTTAATCGCGCTAATCAATTTTAAAACCGCTACTGAACTATTGGCTGTTGAATAAACAACGGCCACACAATTCTTCACAGGTCATCTGTAAAATGAGCGCCTTCTCTACCAGCTTCAATCGGTCTGGAGTGGTCGCTCTTAATTCTTCATAACTGACCAGGCCCGAATCAAACAAATCGTTCAGCCGCCGACCTTTCCAGCAAGCTACTACGGCTCCAGAATCCGGTTCTACTAATTGCAACTCTGGCTGTGGTTTATCCAGCCAGGCATTGATCATATAAGTCATTCCTCACCCTTTTGTTATCGTATCGTTCAAATGTTTCCAAACAACCCAAATGAGAATAGTTATCATTTACATAATATGCAATAGTTAATCAACATTTTTATTAAAAAGTTCACAACTCGGGGTGCAATCCGATAAATTTGCACTTATGCTTAGAGCAATCAGTTCAACTCAATATGGTTAAATTAACGATGATAAAACAAACGCTTACCGCCATTACCCTGCTGACCGGATTAGCATTTGGAGCAAACGCTATGGACAAACCCAGCTATGAAAAGGCTCAAACAGCCATCGTCATCCACGGCGGTGCCGGAACTATATTAAAGTCGAAAATGACGCCAGAGATTGAACAGGCATACATCGAGGCCTTAGAGCATGCGCTAAAAACCGGACATGCAATCTTGGAAAAAGGCGGCTCTAGCACCGAAGCGGTCAAAGCAACCATTGTCACCATGGAAGACTCACCGCTGTTTAATGCTGGCAAAGGCGCCGTATTTACTCATGACGGTAAGAATGAGCTGGATGCTTCGATCATGGTCAGCAGTGATTTATCAGCCGGCGCCATTGCAGGTGTCAGCCATATTAAAAACCCAATTCTGTTAGCCGATAAAGTTCGTACCGACTCCAAGCATGTCCTGATGGCACGCGAAGGCGCTGAAGAGTTCGCCAAAGAGCAAGGCTTTGAACTGGTTGTCCCTAAGTACTTCTTTACTCAGAATCGTTGGGACCAGCTGCAAAAAATACTCAAAGAAGATCCCGATAAAATGCAGCTGTCGGAAGATGAAGCTAAGAATTCTAAATTTGGTACGGTAGGTGCTGTAGCGCTGGATAAAGATGGGGTAATCACCGCTGGTACCTCTACCGGTGGCATGACCAACAAACGCTACGCGCGTATTGGCGACTCGCCGATTATTGGTGCTGGCACTTACGCCAATGCTCATTGCGGTATTTCTGCCACCGGTCATGGCGAATACTTTATTCGAGCTGCCGTGGCTTATGACATTTGTGCATTAGTGGAGTACAAAGGCGAAACCATTCAGCAAGCAGCCGATATCGTCATCAAAGACAAACTCAAAGAGATGGGCGGCGATGGCGGCGTCATTGGCCTTGATAAAGACGGCAACATTATGATGAGCTTCAACACACCCGGAATGTACCGAGGCGCCATCGATGTTGACGGCAAGATCACGATAGAAATCTACCAGCAAAAATAAAGCGCATAGCAGGCGCGAATAGGAGTTTTGTATGAACACAAAAACATTGGGCATCATTAGCATCTTAATGCTTTCAAGCCTGTTAGGCGCCTGCAGCGACGACTCATCAAACAAATCCAATCAGACAAAACCAGAAACCCGTAACGATGATGAGATTGGAGTGCTGGAACCCTATCTGGAAGAACCCGTTTTAGAAACACACCAAAACGGCGAAAGAAAAGTTGGCCTCTACTCCGAGAGCAATGGGCAAGGTACATTTGAAGACTGTAAAACAGGCAAAGAATACGGGGTTGATATCAACCAAGATGTCAGCCGACTCCATTCTACTTACATCTCACTAAGCCAAACTGACGGACAAAAACTATTTGTTGAAGTTGTGGGCGAAACTCAAATAAATAAAGAAGAAGCAGAAACCTTGCAGCCTCAGAAGCTACTAGGCATTATCCATAAAGCAACCTGTGATTAATTTCCAAACGAACGATTCCACTCGTCGAAATAACCTCGGCATTAATTGTCAGAAGCGATGGGTCGCACCCACCCTATAATATTCACTAATTTTATATTCAGCACAAAAAAGCCTGACAAAACGCCAGGCTTTCTTACAAGTAATTACGCAGGAAAATTATTCAAGTTCGAGGCGCCTGAGTGTTTTTTAGCGGAGGCGGCCTTTAGGGTCGTTGGGCATCAAAAATGATCAGACAACAAAGAAATTGGATAATTTAACCAGTAATTTATAGTTTGTCGGCAGACTCAGATAGATACTTAGCTACACCTTCAGGCGTCGCATCCATACCTTTATCACCTTTGTTCCAACCTGCTGGACAAACTTCACCGTGCTCTTCGTGGAACTGTAGCGCGTCAACCATACGGATTAATTCATCAACGTTACGGCCTAATGGTAGGTCGTTAACGACTTGATGACGGACTACGCCATCTTTGTCGATTAGGAATGAACCACGGAAAGCTACGCCTGCTTCTGGATGCTCAACATCAAACGCTTGGCAGATTTCGTGTTTTACGTCAGCTACCAGGGTATAACCTACTTGGCCAATACCGCCGTTGTTGATGTCGGTGTTACGCCATGCGTTGTGAGTGAAGTGAGAGTCGATTGAAACACCGATCACTTCTACACCACGCTTTTTGAACTCTTCTAAGCGGTGGTCGAATGCGATTAGCTCTGATGGGCATACGAATGTGAAGTCTAACGGGTAGAAAAAGACAACAGTTGGCTTGCCTTTGGTTGTTTCGGCAAAGTTAAAGTCTTCTACGATCTCGCCGTTGCCTAATACTGCTGCTGCCGTGAAATCTGGTGCCTTGCGGCCTACTAATACTCCCATTATTTCCTCCAAGAGTGTGTTTATTCAATTTTAGGTGTGCGTATTATACGCTGATATGACAATAATTCTTAAGACCTTTCACAAAAGATTAAAAGTCTGATTGAAATCGATTAAAACTTGAACGATGACGCAGACTCGCTCCCTAACTGGGCTTTTCTGAGCAAGCACTAATCACTTTACGGGTTTGCTCAAAACTTTCTCGCATCAGGACTCTGAACCATTTGTGAAGTGCGGTCTGGTGTTGTCGTTCATGCCAGTAGAGATATATGTCCAGAAGTGGCAGTTTCAAGGGCATTTCCTTCATAACCACACCATAGCGATCGCATTCTTTCTCCGCGACCAGACGCGGCATCGAAAACATCAGGTCGGTGCGGCTACAGATATCAAGCGCTAAGTGAAAAGTGGGAACATAGAGTGCGATTTTTCGCGATAGTCCCTGCTTTTCGAGAGTACGATCTATGAACGGCTTGCCTTTACCGGTTACCGTCACCAGTCCGTGTCGTTGCTTTAAATACTCGTCAAGACTGATTGATTTTTGTTTTGCCAGCCGATGTTGCTTTGACATCACCAATACAAAATCATGCTGAATCAGGTGGAAGCTATGATACTTGGTGCTTTCAAATGACTTATCTTCTTCACCGACCAGAAAATCGATGTCCCCCTGCTCCAGCAAAGAAATTCCATCGGGACGAATATTAAAGGAGCGCAACGCAACGTTAGGCGCCTGAGCCTGCAAATCTTGCCATAGGTTAGGCATGAACAGGCTCATCTCTAAATCCATCGACATAATGCTGATTTCACCTTTGGCTTTTGTCGGGTCAAACTTTTCCGGCTGGATCATGCACATGAAATCAGCTAGCCAGCTTTTAAGCCTCGGTTGTAGCTCCATTGCTTTGTCGGTTAGCTGATAACCGTTACCAACCCTCACCAACAACGGGTCATCCAGCATCTCGCGCAATCTCTGTAAAGAGCGACTGACCGCCGGTTGGCTCATGTGCAGTCGATCAGCGGCATTAGAAATATGCTTTTCTTCGAGCAGCACATCCAGTAACACCAGCAGATTCATATCTAAAGAGCGAATATTCTCAACTTGCATACTTGATATCTATTTAATGCATTTCAAGCATAACTATAAACCAGCTACAGTCGCTCCATCAAGTCAATAAATTCAATTTGGAGTTAAAAAAATGAGTAAAAAACTAGTAGCCGTGGTTTATCACAGTGGTTATGGCCACACTGAAGTACTTGCCAATCAAGTTCATCAAGGTGTGCTGGATGCTAATGCGGATGCCGCACTGGTTTCAGTCAATGAAGTCGATGAACAATGGGATACGCTAGCTAAGGCCGATGCCATCATTTTCGGCAGCCCGACCTATATGGGTAGCGTGAGTGCTGATTTTAAGGCTTTCATGGATAAATCTTCCAAAGTCTGGGCTGAACAAGGCTGGAAAGACAAATTAGCGGCAGGTTTTACCAATTCTGGGTCTATGAGCGGCGATAAACTGAATACATTGATTCAAATGTCGGTGTTTGCCGCCCAACAAAGCATGCTATGGGTTAGTTTAGGTCTGATGCCCGGTAACGCCAGTAGCGAAGCTTCCCCTGATGATGTAAACCGAATTGGCGGTTACCTGGGAGCCATGGCGCAGAGCAATACTGATCAGGGCGCGGACCTGGCACCGCCACAAAGCGATCGTGAAACAGCACGCATACTCGGGACGCGGGTTGCTGAAATAGCTAAAAAATTCAACTAGTTAGTATGTTTAATCTGATTTTCACGTCACTTTCACGGAGCTTAAGGTATGTTAAGAACATCAGTTCCCTAAACTGTGTTGTTGCAAAACGTGCTGTTGCAATCTTTTTATTGAAATCTGTATTCAACAGACTCGTCTGAAACAAGGAAGTTATTTGTGACACTTCCCCGGGCCACCTCGCGTGGCCTTTTTTTTGCCTGTATACCAACCTGCTGCTTATTTGACTGATACTAACCTTGGAAAAAATATCTAAATGCCAATGCAAGAGCAGTTGACAATCATTCTCATTTAGATATAATCTCAATTATCGAACACTATTTAATCTATTCTTATGTACGTTTGCCTTTGTAAAGCTATCACAGATAAGCAAATTAAAGACGCCGCTTTCAACGGTGCGTCCAGTATGCGTTGTCTGAATAAAGAACTCGGCGTTGCTACCCAGTGTGGCAAATGTGCGGTAACTGCGAAGCAGATTTTGCGCGAACATCATAGTCAGGTCACTCAGTTCGATCCGCAAACGACACCCAGCTTTGTGGATGCAACTTTAGGCAAAGCCTTAAAGTAAAAACACTACTTCAGAAAGCCGCTCCTATCGAGCGGTTTTTTTTCCTCCTTATTTAACAGCCCATCCAAAACAATCTTTCATAATATCAAAAATCACTCTCAAATAAGAACTCATACCATTTAGCAATCATTCTAATTTACATTTAAATTCAACAAGTTACGTTACCCTTAACTTGCTTGATCCAGGTCAAAGTCGTACAATCATTGGATACATTCTTAACCATCGGATTAAAAACAATGAAAGGCGACGCAAAAGTTATAGAAATTCTTAACCAAGCATTGGGCAATGAGTTAGTTGCTATCAACCAATATTTTTTGCATGCTCGCATGTACAAAGATTGGGGCTTAAAAGAACTGGCCGATCATGAATACGAAGAATCGATTGATGAGATGAAGCACGCGGATATGCTGGTTGAGCGCATTCTGTTTTTGGAAGGCCTGCCGAACTTGCAAGATTTAGGCCGCTTACGCATCGGTGAAAACACCAAAGAGATGCTGGAGTGCGATTTAGCGTTAGAGCTTGATGCGATTCCGGACTTACGCGACGGCATTAAATACTGCGAGGAAGTTCGTGATTATGTCAGCCGCGATATTCTCAATGACATTCTGGAAAGTGAAGAAGAACACGTCGACTGGCTGGAAACTCAATTAGGTTTAATTGAAAAGATTGGTATCCAGAACTATCTGGCTGAAAAAATGAAGGAAGGCGGCAATTAATTGTCGAGAGTTTTTTGAAAAAAGGGTAGCAACTGCTACCCTTTTTTTGTTGGAACGTCATAAAGGATTCTCACTCTATCGGGATAATCGGTAAAAATGCCATCAACACCCATCGCTTTAACTTTAACAATATTATCAGGTTCATTCACGGTATGAACATAAAGCAACATACCTTCCTGATGCACCTCTTGGACTAGCTCTTCCGTCACTAAAGACAGGCTGGGATGAAAGCTATAGGCGTTAACGTCACGAGCAAAGCTTAAGGCTACATCCGGTTGCTCATCGGCTATGACACCGATTTGAATGTCTGGATCAAGTTGGCGCACCATAAACAATTCAGAAAACAAATAGGAAGAAATAATAAAGTTTTCTTTTTTATAACGGTCTTTGTCCAGCATCTTGACCAATTCCATCACCAGGCTGGCGGTGCGAACACCTTTTAATTCGATATTGATAAAAGTGTCAACATCGATCAGCTCAATCACTTCATTCAGAAAAGGAATCTTTTCGCCCTGCCCCGCATTAAGACTACGTAAATAGTCTACTGAGTGATCGAGCAATAGCCCTGAGCCATTGGTTGTTCTATCCAAAGTATCATCATGAAAAACCAACAAGTGACCATCAATATTTTGCACATCAAATTCAACACCATCGACACCAAGTTCCAGCGCCTTGCGAAAGGATAAGAGTGTATTCTCAGGCGCTAGTCCCATAGCACCGCGATGGCCGATGACTTTCATGCTATTTACCGCTTTTTTGTTTCTTATCCCTAACTTTCAAGTTGGTGCCAAAAGATTTGGTCTCGAACAGATCAATCACCTTAATCAGATCGCTTAACTTCTTATAGCCGTAGTTGCGGATATCAATCGATGATTTATTGGCAATGAATGAACCAATAGGTCCCAATGAGGCCCAGCCATCATCATCGGATGTCATTTCAATAGCATTTCTGATCAGTTCGATAAGTTTGGTATCTTGCTTAAGCTTACTCGGAGAGAACTTAGAAACATCAGCATTATCGAGCTTGGCGCCGAGTTCTAAAAAGCGGGTACAGGCATTACGAAACGCATCCGGCGTTTTGGTTTCCCCATAACCGAAAACCAGTTTGCCTTCATTAATAAGACGAGTGGCCAAAGGAGTAAAGTCACAATCGGATGTTACCAGGCAAAAGATATCTACATCCTTGCCATATAGAACATCCATAACGTCTATAGCCATAGCCAGATCGGTAGCGTTCTTGCCTTTGGTTAAATCAAATTGCTGGATCGGCTGAATGGCAAACTCCAGCAAGATATCTTCCCAACCTCTCAGGTTGGCATTTTTCCAGTTACCGTAGGCCTTGCGGATAATGACCATGCCATGATTAGCAAGATCCGATAAAATCAAATCGAAGTATTTGCTCGAGGCATTATCCGCATCAACAAATAATGCAATATGCTTATTGTGTTCCATAATATTCCATCCATAAAAAATGCCGCGTTATAGCGGCATTTAATCATATTAGCAGTTTGGGTAAAACGACGTTTTACTCAGGCTGCTTACCGTAAGACTCGTTGAGCGCTTCCTGCAACTCGCCTTGCTGGAACATTTCAAGAATGATGTCACAACCGCCTAGAAGCTCACCATCAACCCACAACTGTGGGAATGTTGGCCAGTTAGCGTATTTTGGAAGTTCGGCACGAATGTCTGGGTTTTGCAAAATATCGACATAAGCAAACTCATGGCCACACTGCATCAAAGCTTGGACCGCTTGAGCTGAGAAACCACACATCGGTAGTTTCGGTGAACCTTTCATGTAAATTAAAACTTTGTTGTCTGCAATCTGTTGTTTGATTTGCTCAATAGTGTCGCTCATGTAAAACCTCGAATTTCGTTAATGGGGCACCCAGCCCTGTATCAGATGGCGGCGATTATAACGCTTTTCAAGGGCTATGAGCACCGTTAATCTAAAGAAATCTTGATCTGCATCTATGCAAGCTGAATTCTTGTCGCTACAATGCGTTACAAATGAGAATTAGTTTCAATTAGAGTTCGATTAGTACTGTTAAGGGCAGATAATTCATCTTCTATGAGCGAATTTAGCGACCACCCTATTCTGCAACTGAACGACGTTCAGTGTCGCCACGGCGAACAAATCATTGTTAACCACATCAGTTTTAAACTCAAAGCCGGTGATAGCGCCTGCCTTTTGGGTCCCAGCGGTTGCGGAAAAACAACTCTATTACGTGCTGTTGCCGGGCTCGAGCCTGTGTATGAAGGTTTTATCAGCATTCATGGTCAATTTTGCTCAAAGCCTGACTTCACCCTACCGCCGGAAAACCGTCATTTAGGGTTGGTATTTCAGGATCATGCCCTCTTCCCCCATTTAGACATCTTCGATAACGTGGCCTTCGGTTTACGCCATTTACCTCGTAAAGAGCGACGTGAACGGGTGCAGGAGTGTCTCGAGCTGGTAGGCCTGGAAGCTATGGAGAAGCGCTATCCTCATCAATTGTCTGGTGGCCAGCAACAACGCGTTGCCCTGGCACGCAGCATAGCACCGCGCCCTGAGCTAATCCTGTTGGACGAACCTTTCTCCAGTCTGGATACCCATTTACGGCGCTCTTTGGCACGCGAACTGAAAAGCCTACTGAAAGAACAGAACATCGCCAGCCTGCTAGTGACTCACGATCAACAGGAAGCCTTTGCTATGGCTGACTACATCGGGGTCATGCATCAAGGTCAGTTGCTGCAGTGGGATACGCCCTACAATCTCTATCACAAGCCCGAAGATGCCCAAATCGCTTCCTTTATTGGTGAAGGTCATTTCATCGCGGGGCAGATTTCAGATCATCAGCACGTCAATACCGTACTCGGCAATTTCACCATCGCCAATGGCCAGAAATTCACGCCAAATGACAGCGTTCTGGTGCTGATGCGCCCTGATGACGTCAAACCTAATATGAACTCGCCCTTACGCGGAAAAGTCACTCACAAGGTCTTTAAAGGCGCGATCATTGAATATGAGCTGGAATTAGCTAATAAAGAGCAATTAAAGGCGATTTTCCCCAGCCACCATGACTACCCATTATCACAAGATATAGGGTTCGACCTGGATGTGAAGCACTTGATCGTGTATCCAGATCACATTTCTTTGTAAAATTTTTAACCAACTCAAAAAAAATGCAAATATGACTTAAAACGCTTGACCTAGCGCAAGCCCAAGCCCCGCAAGGCCTCGCGACTTACCCACCATTTGCTAACAATTTATCCACAGAAAATTCCCCAAGATATACTCTTGCCAAGCGCTCAAAAACGCACTATCTTGTATTCATTGCGACAGCAACTAACTATATATAGTGAATCAAGAAGTTCGTCTAACTTGTTGATTCTCTGTTATCTCAGTCAAAAAATGAACAAAAAACAGCCAATCGCCAATAATGCAAAGAGGTCTGTGGAGGAATAATGGAAACCGAAGTCAGCAAACCTGAACAATCAGCTGCCAAAACACCAACTAATACACCATCTCGTCCGGAAATCGAAGCTACCAAACCTGGTGAGATTCGTGTTATTCGCCGTAATGGAAAAGTAACGCCTTATGACGACAGCAAAATCGAAGTCGCCATGACCAAGGCGTTTCTAGCCGTCGAAGGTGGAGCAGCAGCAGCATCAAGCCGTGTACATGAAACGGTACGTCAATTAACCAAGCAAATCACTGAAGCATTCAAACGCAGAATGCCAGGTGGCGGCATCATCCACATTGAAGATGTTCAGGATCAGGTTGAACTGGCCTTGATGCGCAATGGCGAACAGAAAGTCGCTCGTTCTTACGTGTTATACCGCGAAGAACGTTCACGCGAACGCGCCGCTCGCGACACAGCCAAGCTTGATGCACTGGTTGGCGACAATCAGGTGATGGTAACCGTTGAAGACGGTAGCAAGCGTCCCTTAGATGTTGAGCGTTTGCATACGGTTGTGGTTGAAGCCTGTAAAGACCTTTCTGACGTTGAACCAGACCAAATTCTTAAAGACACTATGCGTAACTTGTACGATGGTGTTGCTATTAAAGACGCTTACCAGGCATTGGTCATGACCGCTCGCACCATGATCGAGAAAGAGCCGAACTACACTTACGTAACCGCTCGCCTGTTGCTCGACAGTATTCGCTCTGAAGCCTTAAGAGAACTAGGTGTTGCTAAACGTGCCACCCAAAGTGAAATGACTGGGATCTATCCAGAAGCCTTCAAAGCATATTTGAGCGTTGGCGTTGAAAATGAATTGTTAAGTCCAGAGCTTCTGAGCTTTGACCTCGACAAGATCGCTAATGCCATCAAGCCTGAGCGCGACATGCTGTTTACCTACCTTGGCATTCAAACGCTATTCGATCGCTACTTCATCCATAAAGACGAAGTCCGTATCGAACTTCCTCAGGTGTTCTGGATGCGTGTGGCGATGGGCTTGGCGGTCAACGAAGATGATCGTGAAGCGCGTGCGATTGAGTTCTATGATGTGCTATCTACATTCCACTATATGAGCTCAACCCCTACTCTATTCAACTCAGGCACTTTGCGTCCTCAGCTTTCAAGCTGCTACCTGACCAATGTTCCTGACGACCTCGACGGCATCTACGGCGCGATTAAAGATAACGCCCTATTGTCGAAGTTTGCCGGCGGTCTAGGTAACGACTGGACGCCAGTACGTGGCCTTGGTGCTTACATCAAAGGTACTAACGGCAAATCACAAGGTGTTGTGCCCTTCCTGAAAGTGGCTAATGACACTGCAGTTGCAGTCAACCAGGGTGGCAAGCGTAAAGGCGCGGTCTGTGCTTACCTTGAAACCTGGCACATCGATATCGAAGAGTTCCTCGAGCTTCGTAAAAATACCGGTGATGACCGTCGTCGTACGCACGATATGAATTCTGCCAACTGGGTGCCTGACTTGTTCTTGAAGCGTGTCAGCACAGATGGCGATTGGACGCTATTCAGCCCCAACGAAGTGCCTGATTTGCACGACCTCTATGGTAAAGAATTCGAAGAGCGTTACGAATACTACGAAGAGATGGCTAAATACGGCAAGATCAAAACCGCTAAGACCATTCCGGCGAATGTTCTATGGCGTAAGATGTTGTCGATGTTGTTCGAAACAGGCCATCCTTGGATTACTTTCAAAGATCCTTGTAACCTGCGTTCGCCACAACAGCACGTTGGTGTCGTACACAGCTCTAACTTATGTACAGAGATCACCTTGAACACCAAAGCAGGCGAAGAAATTGCGGTCTGTAACCTGGGTTCAGTCAACCTGCCGAAGCACATGAAAGACGGTAAGTTGGATACTGAGCAGCTGGAGAAAACCGTTGCCACTGCAGTTCGTATGTTGGACAACGTGATTGATATTAACTTCTACCCAGTAGAAACCGCGCGTAAATCGAATATGCGTCACCGTCCAGTGGGTCTTGGCCTAATGGGCTTCCAGGATGCTCTGTACTTGCAGAAAATTCCTTACACCTCCGAAGCAGCGGTTGAGTTTGCTGACAATGCGATGGAAGCGATTTCGTACTATGCCATTCAGGCATCAACGGATCTTGCTGAAGAGCGCGGTTCTTATGAAAGTTTCGCCGGTTCTCTATGGTCACAAGGCGTTCTACCGATTGATTCGATTGAGAAGTTAATCGAAGAGCGTGGCGCTGAGTTCATCGAAGTGGATACCAGTTCAACGATGGATTGGGATACATTGCGCGAGCGTGTGAAAACTGTCGGTATGCGTAACTCGAATGTGATGGCCATTGCACCAACCGCAACCATCTCTAACATCTCTGGCGTCTCTCAATCAATTGAGCCGACCTACCAGAACCTGTACGTGAAGTCGAACCTGTCAGGCGAATTCACGGTAGTTAATCCATACATGGTTAAAGAACTGAAAGCTCGCAAGCTGTGGGATTCTGTGATGGTTAATGACCTGAAATACTACGAAGGTAGTTTGCAGCACATTGACCGCATTCCAAACGAAATTAAAGAGCTGTTCGCAACCGCCTTTGAAGTGGAACCAAAATGGTTAGTGGAAGCGGCAAGCCGTCGCCAGAAATGGATCGACCAGGCGCAATCGCTCAACCTATACATGAGCGAACCATCCGGTAAGAAACTGGATATGGTCTATCGCATGGCCTGGTTCCGTGGCTTGAAAACCACTTATTACTTGCGCTCACTAGGCGCAACCAGTACTGAGAAATCAACCATCAGTGATGGCAAGCTCAACGCCGTATCCTCTGGTCCAGCACCAGTCGGCTCGGCAGCACCAGCTGCTTGTGCACTTGATGACCCAGATTGCGAGGCTTGCCAATAAGGCAAGCTTTTCGCTTAAGTGAATAACTAAAAAGAGAAGTGACGACAATGGAATGGGGTCGTAACGAAAGTTCGCCCCTTTTTTCACGAAAATAAAATTGCAATGCAAAAGCGTGAAAAGCACAACCAAATTTAAGAGAGGTAAACATGTTCAACTGGGATGATTACAACAAAGAGGAAAAGGCCGAAGCGCCGAAGAAAGCACAACCCGCTCCTGCTCCCGTAGTCGAAGAGCAGCAAGAGCAAGCTGCGCCTGCGCAACAGGTAGCCACTGAGCCAAAAGCAACTCAAGAAGAGTATGTAGAGCCAGAAGCGTTAGACAATCTTGCTAAAGCACAAGCAGCTTTAGAAGAACTCGACGTAGCTCCGGGTTTAGAAGAATTAGAAATGGGCGCGGCCCGTATCGAAGTTGATGATAAGAAAATGATTAACTGCCGCGCTGATTTGAATCAGTTAGTACCCTTCAAGTACGACTGGGCATGGCAAAAATATCTAGATGGTTGTTCGAACCACTGGATGCCGCAAGAAATTAACATGACTAAAGACGTTGCCACCTGGAAAGATCCAAACGGCTTAACTGACGATGAGCGTAAAATCGTGATGCGTTCTTTGGGTTATTTCTCAACCGCTGACTCATTGGTTGCCAACAACCTGGTACTGGCGATTTATCGCTTGATTACCAACCCTGAGTGCCGCCAGTACATTTTGCGTCAAGCATTTGAAGAAGCCATCCACACCCACGCCTACCAATACTGCGTAGAGTCGTTGGGCATGGATGAAGCAGAAGTATTCAACATGTACCGTGAAGTGCCAAGCATCGCTAAAAAAGCGGCTTGGAGTATTAAGCATACGCAAGGTATCTCCAACCCAACCTTTAAAACCGGCACAGACGAAGCGGACCAGGAATTACTACGCAACCTAATCGGCTTCTACTGCGTTACCGAAGGCATTTTCTTCTACTGTGGCTTCACTCAGATCTTATCAATGGGTCGCCGCAATAAAATGACAGGTGTTGCTGAACAGTTCCAATACATCCTGCGCGATGAATCAATGCACTTAAACTTTGGCGTTGACATCATCAACCAGATCAAACTGGAAAACCCACACTTGTGGACAGCTGAATTCAAGCAAGAAGTCCTGCAAATGATCCTTGAAGGCACGCAGCTCGAAATTGAATACGCACGTGACACTATGCCACGTGGTGTATTAGGCATGAACGCCGGCATGATGGAAGAATACCTACAGTTCATCTGTAACCGTCGTCTTGCCCAATTAGGCTTGCCTGAGCAGTTCAAAAATGTCTCAAATCCATTCCCATGGATGAGCGAAATCATGGACTTGAAGAAAGAGAAAAACTTCTTTGAAACTCGTGTTATTGAATATCAAACTGGTGGCGCCCTATCTTGGGACTGATACCACATTTAACAGTTGGGGGAACAGAGGAGCTAAGAGACGTCTAACTCCTCTTCCAAAAGCCTGGCAAGAAATTGTCAGGCTTTTTTATTAAATAATAATAATAAATACCATTTATCGTATAGCAAATTAGGAGGAAGAAATGCCCGGAGCATATGCGCATTTAACATTAGTGAATCAAGCAAGAGAAACATCAAGGCTCGAAAGCTTAAGTGGTTTTGAGGGTGAGCAGATATCAAGCCTATTAGACTATGCAAAATACTGCGAACTAGGTTGTGTAAGTCCAGATTACCCATATCTTTCTTTACTAGATGGCAACTCTAAGGAGTGGGCTGATCTTATGCATTATAAGAATACTAAAGATATGATTCTTGCTGGAATTAAGCATGTTAAAACAGCTGCAAATGAGGAGCAAAGAAAAACTTTCGCATGGCTTTTAGGGTATGTAGCCCACGTAATAACAGACATTACTATACACCCAGTTGTTCAAGAGATTGTAGGCCCATATGAATTAAACAAAAAAGCCCACAGAGTCTGTGAAATGAACCAGGATGTTTATATTTTTCAAAGACTTAACTTAGGCCCAGATGTTGGCCACTCAGAATTTACAGACAGTTTACAAAACTGCTCACACCCACAAGATGAAAATAAACTTGACCCTGATATTAAAGCTGCTTGGGAGTATATGCTTTCAAGTGTATTTCCAAGCAGCTTTGATACCAACCCTCCTAACTTCAACAGCTGGCACAATAATTTCAGAATCATGGTTGACAATATAGCCTCAGAAGGAAATAAACTTTTTGCATTTGCCCGGCATATGGCAGAAAAAGCAGGAGTAACATATCCTCATATTGATAGCGTGGAAAAAAAGTTTTTGTACAATTTAGTAACGCCACATGGATTAAAAAACTATGACTATGTATTTGACCATGCATGTAATAACGTATTGGAAGTTTGGAACATAATTGCAAGAGCTATTTATTGGGATGATTATGGAAGCATTGGGCATATAGAAGATTGGAACCTAGACACTGGAGAGAATTTAGCAGGCAAGCTTACAATGTGGGAGGAAAGTTTCGCATGAATAAAATAACAATATTCTTAGTTATAACTATGGCGTTCTTGTCTAGTTGTGCAGCAAATAGCAATGATGACAAATACTATACCTTAGCAGCAAAGCTTACAAAACTTTCAGCAGCAGTTGAATCGACGGTCAGGTATAAAAACCCTCCGAGAAACATTCAAGACAGAGAGTTAATAATTATATCTACAGCTCATGACCCGTCCTTAGCTGCTCCATTTTTAAATTATACAATTCATACTAAAACAAATAATAAGTCAGCAATAATTCTGATATGCACAGAAGATGGACAAAACAGACTATTAGAGGACGCCGTATGTACATCAAAGCTTGACAAACATCATTGGAGAGATTCCAGCATGTCGAATAATTGTCAGTTTACAATTGAGATATCTGAGGTCTGTAGCAATTAAAGTTAATTGCACCGTACAAATAATAACTCATGGGATTGGCAGGTTTCTATAGCTGCTAGAAGGAATATCTGAATGAAGCAAAAGGAAACGTTATATTTTAGTAATAATCCATCTGTAGACACAATTATAGACTTTACCGATAGACTATATTCTTTAAGCAATATAGATGAAGTAATAATTGACTTTAAAAATATGGGCCGTGTTGAACCATTTGGATTAGTATATCTTGCTTTAGCCATAAGAGAGTTCTGGCTTAACAATCCAGATACCTTAGTAAATTATAGAAACTATCACTCCAAGCCCTACCCTGCAAATATGGGGTTTTTCCAAGCTATATACTTAAATCATGGTAAAAAACCGGGTGAGTTGAATGGCAACCAAAACTATTTACCAATAAGTATTAGGCCTATTGAATACATTTCACAAGTCGCAGCGAGAACTTGGGAGGAAGAGCAGCAGGTTATCGAAAGACTATCAAGTAAACTCGCTCAAATTTTGTCTCGAAACAACAAGCAGTTACACGAAGTTCTAACATATAGCTTTCGAGAAATTATAAGGAACATATATGAGCATAGCTACTCTAAGAACTTTATTTACTCAGCTCAATACTGGCCATCGTACAATAAAGTAGAAGTTGCAATAGTAGACTGTGGAAGGGGAATTCGAGAATCCTTATCCGAAAATCCATTCATGAATATTTCTACTGATTTAGAAGGAATACAGCAAGCATTAATGCCTGGGATTTCTGGAAAAATGTATGAAGGAAAAACAATTGACCACTATGACGTCTGGCAAAACTCCGGATATGGACTTTATATGCTAAACCGACTGTGTCGCAATGGGGGAGAGTTTTTTATTAAAAGTGGAAGCCATGGTGTATATCTTAAAAATAATGAAAAGAGACATATTAAACTAAATCATCAACTTCATGGAACAGCTATCAAAATGGTCATCGATGTAAAGTCCATCACAACACTGAATGAAATGACTAGAATATTTGCCGAAGAAGGAAGAGTGATTGCTAAGCAATTAAAAGGGGTAGGCTATTATAACCCCTCAGCCGCATCATTAATGCTTTCAAGTGACTTCAAAAAATAACTTTCTTAACTATTCATATCTAACGCCTTAAGCAGCCATTTGCAGTTTCCAAATAATATCAAGATTACCTACTCAGGCTTTTTTATTAGCTTTTATCAACTGCCGTTGCACCCAACCAACAACACAAATGGCGAATAAAGCACTTAATACAAGCGGTAATGGAATCGATTGGCTTAACTGATTTAACAATACAGACTGCGGTAACAACAGGATAAATCCGATGATACTGGCCAATGCCATTAGTGTGCAGAGTAAATAAATTAATAGCTTACTGGCTCGCTGCTTACTATGGCGTCGGCTAATGTGCTTTCTTATTTTGTCCGCTAGCAATGGCGATGGTTGCTGTTCAGGCTCCTGAGCCAATAGCTGATAAAGGTTCTGGTATTCCATCAGCTCCTGTAGATCATTTTCTTGTAATTCATCTTCTCGACGCTCATCAGTTCCACTGGCTACAGATTTATCCATAGCCTGCTCCTGAATGCGCCACAATTTTTTATCAATGTCGTTACTCATAAGTACTCTCTCTTGGCATGCAGTAACTGTTTTAAGCGCTTCCTGGCTCGAAACAGATGACTTTTAATGGTGCCCTGGGGTAAATCGGTTATTTCAGAAATTTCGGATAAGGTCAGCTCTTCAAGGTGATATAGGCTTACGATGGTTTGCTGCAGAAGCGGGAGTTGCTTCATGGCAGTTTGCATCTGCTGTTGTAGTTGTTGCTTCTGAAGCTCTTCAAACTGCGAATGACCAGTTTCGTCTTCAGCCGCCTCTGCTGCAACATCTACTTCATCAAGTTGCTTTCCCTTCTTTTGTAAAAAGCGTACCGCAAAATGATAAGCAATTCGGCCAATCCAGGTGGATAATTGACTCTCGCCTTTGTACTGACCTAACTTGTTATACACCTGCAAGAACACCTCCTGACTTAACTCAAGGGTATCTTCAGAATTTTGAACCAGTCTTGAAATAATGTGCCAGACCAGCTTTTGATAGTTCTTAACCAAAACTTCAAAGCTTCCGGGTTCATTATTCAAAACTCTTTTGACAAGAGTTAAGTCATTCATACCTAAATAGATGCAGCTAATCGCCTATCGGTTGCAATTTATACAAAAAAAGTGCAACCGAACTTGAATACATGGTATCTATTGTTATAGAAATTCATTGAAATCCTTATTGCGAGGCGTTTATGTTCGACATTATTGCCATACTTATCCCGGTCATACTAGCTATATGTATCGTCATTATTGTGCGCATCATTAATGATACCAGTTTACGCAAACGCCTTGCAGAAACACAAACCGAAAAAGAGGTGGTTGACTCATTGCTCGATAGCCAGGCAGAACAACACAGACGCTCGTTATTTTGCTGGGGCTTCTCCACTATGATGGCTGGCGTGGCGATGGTCGTTATCGGTATCTTCGATCTTAGCGCAGATGACCCGCTGGCTTACGGCATTATCTTTATTGCTGCGGGTCTGGCACTACTGTTTTGCCATCAATTCTTGAGAATTAAGCGGTAACAATAACTCAAACGTTTAACTCGGTTAAACACAGCTTCTAAAACCTTTAACTTCCATCAAAGAAAGGAACTTACTATGTTTATAAAACATACGCTCGCGCTCGCCTGTATGATTTGCACAACAGCCTGTACGGCAAGCAGCGATCCAGCTAAAACCCAACTGTCAACTAAAGACTTTACTTCTCCTCAGAAAGTGGAAAAGATCGTTAAACACTACGCAGAAACAGCTAAAATACCAGGTGTCGCTGTTGCTTATATCAAAGATGGCAAAACTCAATGGGTATCAGTATATGGCCAGGCGAATGAGTCAGGCTCTGTAACAGAG
The DNA here is from genome assembly GCA_048266925.1 of Kangiella sp. GTDB lineage: Bacteria > Pseudomonadota > Gammaproteobacteria > Enterobacterales > Kangiellaceae > Kangiella. Next base: position 607,413 of record JBLWYL010000001.1, read on the forward strand.
AGCACCTTATTTAATGTCGCTTCATTGACTAAGCCGGTATTTAGCATGCTGACTTTGCAGTTAGTGAACGAGGGTAAATTATCGCTCGACGAATCGCTTTCACAATACTGGATTGATCCGGACGTTAAAGACGACCCAAGACACACTCAATTAACTGCAAGACTCGCGCTCAGCCATCAAACTGGCTTTACTAACTGGCGCGGCGGTAACCCGCTGTCTTTCATGTTTAGTCCGGGTGAACGCCATGAGTACTCCGGTGAGGGTTTTGATTATTTGCGCAAAGCAGTTGAGCTGAAAACTGAAAAGACAATGCCACAGCTTATGGCAGAGTACATCACTCAACCGCTTGCGATGAACAATACTTACTTTGGCTGGCAGCCCGAAATGGATGCTAATATTGCCAATCGCTATGATGAAGCAGCACAAGCAATAGAGAACAAACCTTTCTATAAAGAGGGGCATTCCGCGGCCTGCTGCACCCTGACAACCATTAATGACTATTCCAAATTCATTGCCTGGGTCGCGCAAGGTGCTGGACTGTCTGATGAGATTGTATCGGATGTGCAAACTTTGCAATCTCAACATGACAACCCTGTCGAGTACTACGGGCTGGGCTGGCGGTTGATTGAATTCAATAAGCAGACTTTTTTGATGCATGACGGCCGCGAGCCTGGTGTCAGAGCTTTTGCAACTGTGTCGACTGATACAGGGGAAGGACTGGTCATTTTAACCAACAGTTCACATGGCGAATTGCTGTACCGCCCCTTGATTGAAGCAACTTTATCAGTTGGGGAAGACTATTTAGCGCAAACCGACAAAGATTCCTGGGTTTATTTAACTTCAGTTCCTAAGGAAGTGCAGCCAAGAATGATACAGTTTATTGCTCAGTCACCCTCGTTCGTATCCAAAGCCTTGTATGCGGCTAATGAAGCAGTTTTTTCACAGTCGGCTGTACAATCAAGCAACAAGGAACTGGCAAAACAACAAAACAATGCTGAAAAGTATATTGATGAGTATGCTCTAGGAATGGTCAATGGGGAATATGACGGGCAGCCGTTTATCAATATTATGAGCGTCTTAAGTCAATCCCAGGATGATACGGTTTTACTCAAGCATAACCTCAATGGTTCGGTAACAGTAGATACGTGGATTGCGTTACTAAAACAAGAAACGGCAGCTGAGTAGTAGTAAGTGTGAGCTGAACTTTTCAAGGCAAAAAAGTAGCGCCAGTCTTTGGCGCTACTTCTTAACTCCTCTTAAATTCGATTCTCAAAAAACATCCTGAAACTAAGCAACTAGAACTTATTTTTACGACCTCTCCGTCGTTTAAACATGTCTGGATTACTCCTGATAAACACTGTCACCCATCGTTCTAAAAAGGATGCCTTCTTCCCTCTCTTAAGATAAATGTAACCAATGATAGTAATGGTTAATGCGCCCACGGCATCCACAATTAAATCCCACATGGTATCGGTCAAGCCTGATGGATCGCCCAACATAGGTTTCTGCATATTCATACCAAAAAGACTGTCCATAGTAAATTCAAATACTTCCCATATAACACCAAAACCCAATGCAAAAAGAAAAGCAAAGAAGGCCACAAATCCTGGCTTCATATGTAAACCGATTTCTTCAGTTTCGTTGAGTATATGCACCATTAGGAAACCAATAATACCCAGCAAGAACCCTGATGTGGTGTGTAATGCCATATCCCACCACCAGAAGCGCGTATAATAGCCCCTGATTTCACCAAGAAAGAGTGACGCAAAGATAAAGGCAATTGCCATCAGTGTGAAAATATGAGGGATGTAAACATGAAGGAACTTAGCAAGAAAAATTGGAGCGAGGGTAATCAAGATAATTCCAGCAGTAATAAGTGCGGTAAACCACTGTTCATTCCATAATGCCAAAAGAATTTCGGCGACCAAAATGGACTGCAGGATTAGGGTTATCGTTCTGTGAACATTAACTTTTTTCAATCTATCGACAACGCGCTTGTATCAATCTACATGCTTGTCACTATAGCATGTTTAGTAACAATAACTTAAGAGACTGTTTTACTTCGACGCCTATACCATGTGACGAAACCACTAATGACAAGCCATATTAAGATTAATGCCGATATGTCAGTGAATAATGTCCCTGTTAGTCCAAATATTGCTCCACTATGCAAATCCTGAACCAACTTCAGTTGCGTGATTTGTCTCGAACGATAGCTGTCCTGGAGCATAGACAGGACTTCATCCTTGAGCTCAGTTTTAGTAGGTTTTAAAAGGCCAATCTGAGCATCAGTCTGCTTCAAGCCAAAAATTTCATCATCAAAGTAATAGACACCATTTACCGTTTCGATGTACAGAGTTTGTTTGTGAATGGTTGCAGCGGTTGCAGCCGATGCAACAGAATCGGTAATAGACATCGAGTCTATCAACTGCCCCGCATCAGTCAGCCAGTAAATAGCATCATTGGTCACAAACGTTACACCCAAGGGAGAATCTTGCAGTAGTAATGTATTACTGGAAGATTCCATCCAGTAGTTACCATTGATAAAGTGCTGCTCACCAATCTGGCAGATTTGTAAATCTTGCTGCGACAGACAAGATGCACTTTGCGGTGCTTTCACACCATACCAATTTAGCAATAATGAAGAGCTGATAAAGTTTTTATGAAGCGAAAGAGCCTGATAATGATTTAATAGAAGACCGGTAATAGACAAGTTCAAAAGAAATACAGCGGCTAAAAAACCCAAACGACGATGCCACTTCCTAAAATGTAAGCGATATCTAGACGAGCATTTCTGTGTTGCCTGCTTATTGCGGCCCATTATGACTCCTCTGAAACCAACTTATGTAGAAGTAACCCCACTCGAGCAATTTTTTTCATGGCACTGACTGACATAGTGGCCCCGGTGATACCGTCTATGTGCCCATTCAAATCATTATCCTCAGTTAAAATCAAGTCATCGAATTGGCGAGAAAATGTTTCCATATGGATTTCATAACCACGACTTTCACGGAATTCGATAACCTCAATTTTATCAATACGATTATCAATGACACTGACACCAAAAGTTATAGGCCGCTCTTTACCAATCTCATCGAGAAACCACACTGTTTGATTATCCAGTTTCCAATAGCGTAAACGTAGCTTTGGATAGGGATGGCCTAAAATACTTGTTAGAGAATCCTGTAAAGACTGATCCAGCCAAAGTGTTTTCACTATCGGTTTTTGATCAGACTTCACATTCTCAAATCGCTGAGCTAGAAACTCATCCTGAGTTATATATACCTGAGCATTTGCAGTCATCGAAATGGATACCGCAAGCCCTAATAAAGTTGTGGTTAGTCGTTTGTTTTTCATCATAATATTTAACGCACAAAGACAGGCATAGAGCCTGTCTTTGTAATTTTATGACACAAGCGTTAGCTTAGAACTGGTAACCAACACCAAGGTTGAATCCGTCACCATCTTGTGCGCCAGAACGGGATTCAAGATCAAACTTGAAAACAATGTCTTCGTGTGGCCAGTAGTTAAAACCAACATTAGTTTGCTCCATGGTTGTATCTAAACTATCGCCAGCTTGGTTATCCCACTCACTATAACGAGCAAATATACCGAACTTATCATTAAAACGGTAGCTTGGTTCTACAAAGAAGCCATCCTGCTTGTCCTGACCTGTCGCCTCAGCTTCAGCTGAATCAATAGACCAGTTAGCATACAAAGCTCTCAAACCAAAACCACCCGTGTTATAAATCGCATGAGCAGTGTAAAGGTTTGCGTCAGCGTTTAACACACCTTGCGTTAAGTCAGTTTGATGCTGAACCGATGCTGCTAATTCCAAGCCAGGCACAGCTGTATATTTCAAACGAGCAGTATACGCCAAGCTATCAGCATTCGCTTTAGCCACTTTTTGACGGCCACTACGGATATTGAAGTCATATACACCTGCATCATTAGGAACTTCAAGGCCTGAGTTGATTGCAAAATCAAAAGATACACCATCAGTAAATCTATGGTTAATCATAGCACCCGCTTCCCACCAGGTTGAAGGAATGATCTTACCTTCAACTGGGTTTCTTTCTACTCCATAGAATGTTGGCGGCTCATGAGTTTCGTTTAGAATACCCACTGGAACTAAGAACAAACCTGATTTAACAGACGTTGAATCATTCAAATCAATTTCAACATACGCCTGCTCAAGCTCAACTTCACCGGGCTTACCATCACCAGCCAAAGAATGCTCTACTTCAAGCTCAGAGAAGAAACGAATGTCATCGCTATATTCATAACCCATAAACAATACAAAGCGATGGAAATCGATGCTCTCGTTGTCTTCAATGTTGTTGTAGTGAAGCTCACCATAGCCACCTAAAGAAACATTTGAAGTATTTGAAGAGCTCATATTGGCTTCAACTGCTTTGATTGTTTCTTCTGATTTTTTATCAGACTCTTCAACAGCCTCTCTCAACTCTTTAAGTTCTTCCTGCTGTTTTTTAATTAAATCGAGCAGTTCTTTATTGGTAGGTTCTGCTGAATAAGCAACGCCACAAGACATGAGTGCAGCAGCTACAAGTGCAAGTTTGAATTTCATCTTGTTCCCCTGAAATAATGGTTAATTGTTCAAAAACGTGCGCACTATATAAGAACCAATATCTAAATGCAAATCATTCTTATTAAGATTATTGAAAAAGATTCAGGGTCTTTGACTTAGATCAGACTTTTTATTAATAGAGGATGTTAAGTTGTTGAAAAATAAGCAGGGAATGAATACTCCCTGCTGCTACATAGAGTAGTTTTTTTAATTATTCGGGCTGGGTGATAAATTCATGAATTGGCATATCATTGACCATTAGCTCTTCAATGGTGCCCTTCCCTTTGTACACACGCACCTTGGCATATACATCTTCAACCTCATCTCTTTGGCGGCGCCATACTGCCGACTCTATCTTAGGAGCGTTTTCCTCAGAGGCAAAATAGCGATCGAACGGTAAACTGACCAAAAAGCCCCCGTCGTAACCTCGATAAAAAGTTTCCAGGTACAGATAGTCCTTCCCCTCTTCCGGCTTAACATCAGTTAAAACTTCCAGTACGGCGTACCCATCATCATCCACTCCGACTAATGCGTACACCCAGTCTTCGCTTTCAATATTTGCTCCTTCCATAACAGGGATCACTTCTTGGTCAGCAGCATAACTCAGGGTGACATAGCGTCCGCGAAAAGGATCATAAGGATCGATTGGACGCGTTTTGAATTTATAGGCAGTTCCTTCTGTCAAAATTTGATTTTGCTCAAAAATCATATAACCCGGAATAGCAAGTTGAACGGCAAACAGTACAATTAATAGAATTAATGTTGGTTTCATGCTGTTTCCTCCTGTTGTGCTGACCCATCCCGTTTGAGTTTCTTGTTATACCAAATATTGACTCCGAGGAAGGCGCTACCAATAAAGATAAATACAATCCCTTTAAGTACAAAAGGGATATCACTATCAAAGAAACGGAATAACACCAGGAAGGAGAACCAGAGCAAGCCAGCATTAAGCAACATGAGTCTGTGTTGATTGATCCCTTGCGACATTATGACGACTGATGCAATCAACACATAAAGATTAGCAAGAGTGATATAGACCAATTCTGGCAATTTAATTTGAATGCCGATGATTCCTAATATCGCCAGCAACATGCTAGTGATCAACGCCCACTGGTTGATCCCCAGACGCTTAAACTTGAGGATGACAAAACCTATCGTTGCTAATATCGATATTGCAAACACCAGCAAAATTAAATAATCATTAAATGCAAACTTTGAGTCTGAATCTAAGTGGCTGTACCGATAAAAATCTTCCCAGGTCAGCATGAGACTGATGCTGGCAATACCCAGGGCGCCAGCAGATGAAAAAGGATTGCCCCAGAAGCCATGATTCTTAAAACCAAAGAGCCACTTGCCTAAAGAATAATATAAAACTGATAGTGCGAGCAGGATGTATATCATCCAGTCGTCGATAGGGGATTTCCAACCAACGCTATAAATTATAGAGAAGGCACTGCCAACGATGACAAACCACAGCGCCCATTGAAACAACAGATACCGTTGCTGTTTATAAAGGTGATAGAGATAAGGAGCAAGCAACAGGTAATAAAGCCAATAAGGTTCACGCTCTAAGCCACAGAGCCATAATATTAATGCGCAAACAAGGATCAGAACTCCCGCTGAACCAATTAAATAAAGGATTGGAATGCCGAGCACCAGCCAGGTCACTAAAAATCGTTCCAGATCCCCATAGATATGGTAGGTCTGGCTGATTAAAGCAATACTTGCTGCTGTAGCAAAAAATAATAAGGTCCCGGCTGCTTCTCTTAAGCCTGTTAACTGCGGCTTATAACGGACAGAGTACCAGGCCAGGGCCTGCGCAAGTATTAACGGCAGGATAGACAGAACAGTCCGCGTTCCCTTGCCAAAGCTTTCCCAATTATGGGCAACTAACAAAATAATACCGCCGCCAATCAGAATGGCACCCAGCGAGATGAGCAATAAACTGCTCCAGCTGGAATAAAAACTATCGACATGGCTGGTGGAATATCGATTGAGTATTTGGGTTTGTTGTTCTCGCCCAATAATCCCCTGCTCCACCCAATCTCCCGACTCAGACTCTAGCCAGCTTTTTTGGTTTTTAGTGCACTGTTTAGGTTCCATGAGATCCTTCCGTTTATCGTTTACCCAACACTATAGCACTGAGATTAACAGATGCCTATTGCCTATTTTTTCTGCTAAAGTATTGTAAGTTGCTGACAAACAAAGGCTTTAACCATGGTATTTATTCTAGTCGTGACCATTATATTGATCATGATTGCCGTTGGCGTCCACTACCAGGCGCTCTATAGTATCTCGGTATTTCTCGAGCGAATAAACACAGCGGGCCGCTACAAGGTGATGCTAGGCGTGTTGATGGCCTTGGTTGCCCACTTCATTGAGATTTGGGTATTTGGAATTGCCTATTATTTAATGGGTAACTATCACGAAGGGCCAGATAAGCTAGTCAATGTAGATGGGGAAATCGTGAATGACTTTTTTAGCTGCATTTACTTTTCTTTTGCTTCATACAGCAGTTTAGGTTTTGGTGATATCGTACCTGAGGGCCCAATCCGCTTTATGGCAGGTTCAGAAGCGGTCATCGGACTGGTCTTTATCGCCTGGACTGCATCGTTACTTTACATTGAGATGCAAAAGCACTGGATCAAACCTCATCCTAAGTAAATCAATTAGCAGGCACAAAAAAACCGGCAATCGCCGGTTTTTTTATCTCTAGCTATACTGAGCTTACGCGAAGTTTTTCGCAGCAAAGTCCCAGTTAACCAATTCCCAGAAATGCTTCAAATATTCTGGGCGAGCATTGCGGTAGTCAACATAGTAAGCATGTTCCCAAACGTCAACAGTCAACAATGGAGTCATGCCTGCGTCAGTAATTGGTGTACCAGCATTGCTAGTGTTAACGATCTCTAAAGCTCCACTTGAGTTCTTCACTAACCAAGTCCAACCAGAACCAAAGTTACCAGTCGCGCTTGCTGTGAATTTCTCTTTAAAGTCAGCGAATGAACCGAATGCTGAATTAATGGCATCAGCTAATGCACCCGATGGTTCACCACCACCATTTGGGCTTAAGCTGTTCCAGTAGAATGTGTGATTCCATACTTGTGCAGCATTATTGAAAACACCACCCTCAGATGTGCGGATAATATCTTCCAATGATTTACCTGCGAAATCAGTGCCGTCAATCATCTTGTTCAAATTAGTCACATAGGCTTGATGGTGCTTGCCATAGTGATAATTGATCGTTTCTTCTGAAATATGTGGCGCTAACGCATCACGGTCATATGGTAATGCAGGAAGTTCAATTGCCATGTTTATCTCCTGGGTTGAAAATTGGGTTACAAAATAAGTTGTTACGTCACTGTAAAGGGCATACATTCTAACACGTTCAATTCTACGACCCAATAGAGCCAAGCTATCGTAAGGCCAAATTTGTCGAGTCTGTTGCCCTTTAATTGGCTTTGACATTCCCTGCCATTCCCTTATTATCATTGTTCATTTCATCAATAATAAAAGAAAATTATGCAAATATTCATACTGACTTGCGCCTTTATGTGTGGCTTCCTGATCATGGCCATCGAATTGCTTGGCGGTAAAATTCTATCACCTTATTTTGGCGGTAGCGTCTATGTTTGGGGAAGTATTATTACGGTCTTTATGTTGGCTCTTTCCATTGGCTATCTATTTGGCGGAAAACTGTCGCTAAAAAATCCTAACACACGTAAATATGGCATCATCTTCATGCTGGCTGCATTATCAGTAGTGCCTTTAACCATGGGGCATGTTGCTGTTTCTGAGTGGGTGTTCGACTTCACAGATGATCCTCGATACGGCTCTTTGCTCGCTTCCACCATTCTGTTTCTCATCCCAACTATCATTTTGGGTATGATTGCGCCCTACTCTGTTCGATTACTGGTCAGAACCACTCACAGCAGTGGACAAACCGCAGGCTTTCTTTACTTCGTTTCCACTCTGGGCAGCGCAGGAGGCACTTTAGCCACCTCATTTTATTTAGTACTATGGTTTAAAATTGATCACATTTTGTACGGCTCAACACTGATATTATTTGCTATCGGTCTGATTGCTTTTTTCTTCCCACAACCGCCTCTGTCCGCAAGAACAGTATCCACTAACGAACCGGCCGAATAGGATGATTATGAAATCATTTATCATAAAAACGATTCTGGCTTCGCTGACTGCGTCATTCCTTTTACTCGCGACAGCCCCAAAAGCCAATGCCAAAATTATTGAACAAGAGCGCTCGCTTTATCAGAACGTCTATATGGTTGAAGAATATGGAATGCACTGTATGCGCTTTCGTAAGAAAAATAAAAATGACCTCAGCCAGTCCTGCATATTCCTTGATGCACCCGAAATTTTTGTCTTCGATTATTACAAACAAGCCATGGGTGTCACCTTCTTTGTTGAAGACCCGAAAGAAATTTTGATTATTGGTCTGGGCGGTGGTGTGTTAGCGAACACATTTGGTGAACTTTATCCTGAAGCTCATATCACTTCAGTCGAGATTGACCCAGTTGTCGCCAAAATGGCCAAGAAATACTTTTCTTATGACGACTCCAAGCCAAATTTCGAAACTCATATTCGCGACGGTCGAGTATTTGTTAAGCGTGCCCTGAAAGACGACAAGCGGTATGACTTGATTCTGTTGGATGCTTTTAACAGTGACTATATTCCAGAGCATATGATGACTAAGGAATATCTGGAAGAAGTTAAAGCACTGGCAAAAGACGATGGCATCATCATGGCCAATACATTCAGCACCAGCGATTTGTTTCATCACGAGTCAGCCACATACGCTGAAGTTTTTGGGTCAATGTATCAAATCAACTTCAAGGACAAGAAAACCAATCGCGTTATCGTGGTTAGTAACAAAGAGCTGCCAGAAAAACGCGAGCTGTTGAAAAAAGCCAATGAGATGAAAGGAATATTGCAAATTTATGGCGTCGATACTCTCGCTCTGTTTGATGCTATCAGTGATGAGGTCAATTGGGATACTGAGGCTAGAGTCTTAACTGACCAATATTCACCAGCTAATTTGCTTAAATAGCAGGCATATTCTGGTTGATTTTTATGCTGTCACCCCACTGGCGGGCGTTTGACGTCACCGCCAGTGACACTTCTATGGATAATCTCTAATCGGAAATATAGCAAACGGAGACATTAATGGTTATCAAAAAACTACGCGAACAAAAACAATGGTCACAAGAACAATTAGCCACCTTAAGTGGTTTAAGCATCCGCACTATTCAGCGGATTGAAAGTGGCAATCGCGCCAGTTTGGAATCATTAAAGTCTCTCGCTGCTGTTTTCGAAACTGATATCGAAACATTACAAAAGGAGATTATCGTGATAGACAAGAAAACCGAAGAGTGGAAAGCACAACCATGGTGGATGCGATTCAATATGTTTGGCATCAAGCGTCGTAAAGACTTAATCCGTATAGAGGGTGTCTGTATTGCATTGGGCTTCCTGTTCTGGATAAGCAGCTTTTTCAAACCAGAACTAATGCCGGTGACGCCAGCTCTCTTTCTGAGTGCTTATCTTGGCGCCTGGACAGTGCGTAAAGGCGATAAAGACAAAATATGGTGATCCATAGAACCCCAACAAAAAAAGGCGCTTAAAGCGCCTCTTTTATTGAGTGCGTGATAAGTGTTAGAACTTCAACGCCTGATCAATATCAGCAATCAAATCTTCAACATCTTCAATGCCTACCGATAACCGCACCAGGTTTTCCAAAATGCCGATTTCCTGACGAATTTCATAAGGCACCGACGCATGGGTCATAATAGCAGGATGATTAGACAAGCTTTCAACACCACCTAAACTTTCTGCCAAAGTAAATAACTTCAACTTTTCCATAAAGGTACGTGAATTCTTAGCAGCCTGCTCTTCTGTGTCGCCTTTGACCAGAATCGAAATCATGCCACCGAAACCTTTCATCTGCTTCTTAGCTAATTCGTGCTGAGGATGCGAAGCAAGTCCTGGGAAATAGACCGCATCAATTTGCGGATGCTTGGCTAAATGCTCAGCAATGATTTGACCACTGGTGTTATGTTGCTTCATACGAAGTGCTAAGGTTTTAAGGCCACGTAAGGCAAGGTAGCTATCGAATGGGCCCTGAATGGCTCCAACTGAGTTATGCAGGAAAGCCATTTGCTCACGAAGCTCATCGTTGTCACCAACCACTGCCATACCACCGACCATATCAGAGTGACCGTTTAAGTATTTAGTGGCTGAGTGCATAACGATATCAAAACCATAATTCAATGGTTGTTGATTGTAAGGTGTAGCAAAAGTGTTATCGGCTACAGCAATCAGGTTATGCTTCTTAGCAAAATCAGCGATCGCCTGCATATCGACCACTTTCAACATCGGATTCGTTGGACTTTCGACCCAAATCATCTTGGTGTTTGGCTTAAGTGCTTTTTCCAAATGACTTAGATCAGACAGGTCGACAAAACTGAAATCAAGATTGGCCGTACGTTTACGCACTTTGTCGAATAAACGGAAAGTACCGCCATACAAATCATCCATGGCGATAACGTGAGAGCCAGCATCCAATAACTCAAGAATGGTGCTGGTCGCCGCCATGCCAGAAGCGAAAGCATAGCCCTGTTTACCATCTTCCAGATCGGCAACACAACGCTCATACGCCATACGAGTTGGGTTCTGGCTACGAGAATACTCATAACCCGTGTGCTCACCAGGACTTGGTTGTGCATAAGTTGAAGTTGTGAAAATAGGTGGCATAACCGCGCCGGTAATCGGCTCTGGTGATTGACCTGCATGAATCACACGGCTACCAAATTTCAATTTTTTATCAGACATAGAATTCTTTACCTTTAAACCTTAAGGATTACTTTTAAAAGCGAGGACGGTCGGCTTTGGCCTGCTCTTTCTTGTATTGCTTTACAATACGATAGGCTTTAAAAATTTGTTTGTGGAATGGGATCATCAATAAGACACCAGCCACCATTATGACCCAAGGGTAATAAGGCCAGCTGATAACATTCACCAGATAGCCACCACCTTGTTCATTGTTCATATAGATTTCATAACCGGCAAATACCACTAATGCCATGCCAATAATATCAAGTAACAATGCAATCGGAGAAAGTTTGAAAACTTCTGGTTGCTGTGTATTTTGTTCCGAGCGTTGAGTCATTACAAAAACCCTTTCTCTTTCATCCACTCATCGTTATACATTTTTGAGAGATAACGATTACCGGTATCACAAACCAGAGTGACCACATTCTTCGGTTCAGTTTGTTCCTGACAATAACGCAAAGCGGCTGCTAACAGGGTACCGGTTGAAGAACCACCCATAACCGCTTCTTTACGCATCAAGTCACGCGCTGCTATCAGCGCATCCTTATCGGTAACGGTGTAAGCTTTATCAAATAGGCTCATATCACAAATGTCAGGGATAAAATCTTCACCAATACCCTCAATTACCCAGCTTCCAGCTTCTTTGATTTCACCGGTTTTCAAATAATCAACCAGAATCGAACCTTCAGGATCAGCCAGAACCATTTCAATATCAGGATTCTTTTCTTTCATGTAACGGCCAATGCCTGTAATAGTACCGCCAGAACCAACGCCAATAACGACTGCATCAACTTTACCGTCCAGCTGCTCCCAGATTTCAGGGGCGGTGGTTTCATAATGCGCCTGAATATTGGCATCGTTAGAGAATTGATTAATAAAGAACCAGCCGTTTTCTTCCGACAAACGCTTAGCAACATCCTGATAATATTCTGGATGACCTTTGCCAACGTCAGAACGAGTACGAAGCACTTCCGCGCCAAAAGCACGTAAGTTGTATTCTTTTTCCATGCTCATCTTGTCTGGCATAACGATTTTCAAGGTGTAGCCTTTTTGAGATGCCACCAAAGCCAGGCCTAAACCTGTATTACCGGCAGTCGCTTCAATCAGCGTATCACCCGGTTTGATATGGCCTGCTTTCTCAGCAGCTTCAATCATGCTGACCGCAATGCGATCCTTAATCGAGGCGCCTGGGTTTTGCGATTCCATCTTGCCGAACAGACGGCACTTGCCCGTATCCAGATTCTGGAATTCCACCATTGGCGTATTGCCAATCATCTCAAGAATATTGCTGTGTACCTTCATAAAACCTTCGCGTTTGGTTATAACAACCGGTTATTTGTAGAATGGCCGCTACTTTACCATATTGCACAATCGAATAAACCCATTTGATCAGATCCAACCAGTTGTCACATCAGTGACATATTTATAACCATAACGCATACTAACCGCCAATTTTTCATCGAATATAAAAGCTATAAAATGTTAGATCGTGCCAGTGTCATTGATAACAATTTTCAGATTGCTGTGAAAACAGCGAAATTTCCGGAAAAAGTCAGTAATATCAAGGCGTCAGTGACGCAGCTCTCCCCTAACGAATTCGTAGAACTATTCGAATCTCAGGTCATCAGTCGCCATCTGGATTTGCGTGCGCGGATCCTTAAAGATCAGGGTATTGGCTATTACACTATTGGTAGTAGCGGGCACGAAGGCAATGCCGTAATGGGCAAGGTCTTTCGTCATACCGATATGGCCTTTCTGCATTATCGTTCCGGTGCTTTGATGACTCAACGGTCGCGCCAGCTACCCAATATCGATCCTATTCGCGACCAGATTTTGTCGCTGGTAGCAGCAAAAGAAGACCCCATTTCGCAGGGCCGTCATAAGGTTTTCGGTAGCGCGCAGCTGTTCGTTCCACCGCAAACCAGCACCATTGCCTCGCACCTGCCTAAAGCGATGGGTGCCGCCTGGTCACTGGGTCGTGCCGAACGAAATGATTTTGATGCAGCCATTCCAGGCGACAGCGTTATTCTGTGCAACTTTGGTGATGCCAGCTTTAACCACGCTACTGCACAGTCTGCATTGAATACTGCTCAATACCTATCCTATAAAGGTGAGCCTCTACCGCTGGTCTATATCTGCGAAGACAATGGCATTGGCATTTCGGTTTCAACGCCGCCGAATTGGGTCGAAAACAACGTTAAAAATCGCCAGAGCATTGAATACATTCAGTGTAATGGTTTGCACCTGCCGGATGTTTATCTCGCCGCTCTTGAAGCCGAAGAGATAGCCCGCCATGAGCGACGCCCAGTATTCCTGCATATGAAAACGGTGCGCCTGATGGGGCATGCTGGTAATGACACCGAAAGTATTTATCACAGCATAGAACAGATCGAGCAGACTGAAGCACAGGATCCTTTGCTGCACTCGGCGCGTGTCTGTATTGAAGCTGGCTACCTGTCCACCGAAGACGTACTTGATATGTACGAGAACACTCGTCAAAAAGTAGAAAAAATCGCAGAACAGGCTATCAAGCTACCTAAAATCAGTACTGCTGAGGAAGTATGCGCTTCCATTGCGCCAGAGCTTCCCGCCAAAGAGAAGCCTCCTGTCGCTAAAATCACGCGTCGTCAGGAGCTATTCGAGATTGGTCGCCAGTTTAAGTTTTTGGATAAGCCACGCAGCATGGCGCAACTGATTAACTATGCACTAACCGATCTGATGGAACAATATCCAAACTCCATTATGTTCGGCGAAGATGTCGGTAAAAAAGGCGGTGTTTACAGCATTTCGACCAATTTACAGAATCGTTTTGGCGAGCATCGTGTTTTCGATACCCTGCTTGATGAAACCAGTATTCTGGGGACTGCCATTGGTGCAGCTCACCTCGGTTATCTACCGGTTCCAGAGATTCAGTTTTTAGCTTATACCCATAATGCGATTGACCAGATCCGTGGCGAGGCCTCTACCCTGTCCTTCTTCTCAAATAATCAGTTCACCAATCCAATGGTGGTTCGAGTAGCAGGCTTAGCCTACCAAAAAGGTTTCGGTGGCCACTTCCATAACGACAACAGCATTGGTTTCTTGCGTGAGATTCCGGGAATCATTCTGGCCTGCCCTTCCAATGGTCAGGATGCCGCCAAGATGATGCGCGAAGCTTTCCGTCTGGCCGACGAGCAAAAACGAGTGGTGATATTCTTAGAACCGATTGCGCTTTATCACGCCAAAGACCTTCATGAAGCCGGCGACAATGGCTGGCTATTTGAATATCCCGAGCCCAATGATACCGTTGCATTTGGTGAACCAGGCATTCGCAAACCTGTCAACAATAAAGGCAAAGAAGTCAATAGCAAAGACATGCTGATCATCAGCTATGGCAATGGCTACTTCCTGTCAGCACAGGCGCAGAAAGACTTAAGTGATAAACACAAGTTGGATGCCACTATTATGGATCTGCGCTGGTTAGCGCCATTGAATCACGAAAAAATTGCCGAAATAGCCGGCCAATATAAGAAAGTATTGATTGTCGACGAATGCCGCAAAACAGGCTCGGTCAGCGAAGAAGTCATCACCGGCCTGGTTGAACGTTTGGACAAACTACCACAAATCAAACGCATTACCGGCCACGACACCTTCATCCCAATTGGCACCTCATGGCAGTACGTTCTTCCCAGCAAGGAAGATATCATCAAGGCGGCTGTTAATTTAAAAGCAGTATAGATATCGCTACTCCCAGGGGCGATTCATGAACTGCCCCTTCAAAGCTCTATGACCTTTTATAAAATTCTCCATAAAAAATGCCGCTAGAAAGCGGCATTTTTATCAACTGACTATTGTAACTAACTAAGAGTTATCCAGCCGGATAAATGTAACTCGCCTGCAAGCCCAGCGGAATACCAATCCACCAGTATGCTAACAGGAACAAACTCCAGCCGATCAGGAATGCGATAGAGAACGGTAGCATCATGGCGACCAAGGTGCCGATACCTGTTCCTTTAACGTATTTCTGACAGTAAACCACCACCAATGGGAAGTATGGCATTAATGGTGTGATGATATTCGAGCTTGAATCACCGACACGATAGGCAGCCTGGGTTAAGTCAGGAGAAATACCCAGTTGCATCAGCATCGGTACAAAAATAGGAGCCAGAAGCGCCCATTTCGCTGATGCAGAACCCACAAACAGGTTAACAAAAGCGGTTAAGAAAATAATACCGACGATAGTGATAGCACTTGGCAGAGCCATAGCTTTAAGCACCTGCGCACCTTCAATGGCCAGTAATGCACCTAAGTTTGATTGCGAGAAAGCTGCAATGAACAAGGCACAGAAGAAAGCCATTACGATATAGTAAGCCATACCGTGCATTGCTTTACTCATGGCATCAATCATATCTTTAGTGGTTTTAAAGGTACCTGCCGTGAAACCGTAAACCGCACCCGGAACCCAGAATAATAAGAAGATCAAAGGAACGATGGATTTCATCAACGGAGCCTGGAAGGAAGTCAATGAACCGTCGTGGCGTAGTGAAGAGTCAGTGCCTAAAGACGCATAAATGAGTACGCCAATACCAACCAGCATTACCAAAGTAGAAATCACGAATGCCTTTTTCTCTTTACCCGTAATTTCATGGAACTCTGGCAAATCGTCCGTATCACCATCAACTGGCGTTTTTTGTAGACGTGGCTCAACGATACGCGCGGTAATAAACCAACCCAGAAGTATAATAAATAGACTCGAAATACCGGTAAAGAACCAGTTATTCAAAGGATTTACCGACATACCTGGCTCAATAATATGAGCAGCTGACTGGGTAAAGCTTTGCAGTAATGGGTCAATGCCTGAAGGAATAAAGTTAGCACTGAAGCCACCGCTAACGCCGGCAAACGCCGCAGCAATACCCGCTAATGGATGGCGTCCCATCGCATAATAAATCACACCCGCTAATGGAATAACCAATACATAACCCGCATCGGTGGCTGTGTGACTGACAATCGCAATTAAGATAATGGTAGGCGTCAATAAGAACTGTGGCGTTCTTTTGAGCATTAACTTAATACCGGTATTGATATAGCCAGAATGCTCAGCAACCCCAACACCTAACATTGCAACCAATACAACGCCAAGTGGCGCAAAGCTGGTAAAGGTCACTACCATGTTAGACAGGAAGCTGGCTAACGCATCACCGGTTAAAAGATTGTTGACGATAATGTTTTCGCCGGTACGCGGGTCGATTGCGTCAAAGCTGATGCCAGAAAGCATCCATGAAAGAACCCAGATAATCAGCATTGCTGATAAGAAGATCATCGCCGGGTCAGGCAATTTATTACCGACTCGCTCAATCCCATTCAAAAAACGAGCGATAGCCCCAGTCGGCGCTACCCCATTGTTATTATCCATCTCATTTCCTCAAATTAAGCCAAGTGCAAAGTTATACCTTATCTAGCAAGCCATATTCAAGCAAACTCAGGTCTTATCAGCCATTTAGAGCCATCTATATGCTTGAAAAGTCTGCGTATGCTTGAAAATTAAACAACCACCCCAATCTTGATTAAACACAATCAATAATAACGATCTATGACAGCACTCTATATTGTCCTCGCCGCCTCTGTTTTCGCCATTATCTGGATTCTCAGTTCCAATTACCGTAAAAAACGTAAGAGACAACAGGTTGCCAGCCAACCATTCCCTAAAGAGTGGCGCCAGATCCTGCGTAACAACCTGCCCTTCTTTTATAAGATGCCCAGTGACCTCCAGCTACAGCTGAAAAATAAAATGCAGATCTTTCTGGCTGAAAAGGATTTTGTCGGTCGTAAAGGCCAGGACATTACCGATGAAGTTAAAGTCACTATTGCCGCTCAGGCATGTATGCTGCTGCTCAATCGTCCCACCGACTTTTACCCTTTCCTGAAAACCATCGTGGTTTACCCGGCGGCCTTTATTACCCGACACAACCGCTATGATGCCTCCGGCATTCAAAGCGAAGAACCACGGGTATTACTTGGCGAGTCCTGGAATCGCGGCCAGGTCATTCTGTCCTGGACTGACTCCGCCAATGGCGGTGCCGATTTTGAAGATGGCCATAATCTGGTGATTCATGAGTTCGCTCACCAACTGGATGGCGAGTCAGGCGTGACTAATGGTGCGCCGCCGCTATCAGCCGAGCAAAGTTATGAGCAATGGGCCAAAGTTATGTCTCAGGAATTCCAGGAGCTGCAACGAAAAGCTTCTACAGGTGAAGAAACTCTGTTGGATAAATACGGAGCCACAAACCCAGCGGAGTTTTTCGCAGTTGCTACCGAAATCTTCTTTGAGAAGCCGCAGAAACTGAAAAGTCTTCATTCAAAGCTCTATCAAGAATTTCAACATTACTACTGCCTCGATCCTGCGGAATGGTAACCAGTCAACAAACTGATTGTTTTTTAACCGATCTTTTGATTGTTTTGCTATACTGGCAGGCTGGGCTGACAAGGATCTGGGCCTGCCAGCGGCATAAAAACCACACCGCGACAGAATTGACAGATTAGGTATTTATAATCTGCCGATGGAAACTCTATAACCTACACCACTTCCTTGCCAGATCGGTTCTTTTTTCTTTTTATATCAGGGAGATATGTTATGAAAATCCGATCTCGAATGTACAAAGCTTTAACCCTAACATGTTGTTCAACTCTTCTAATTCTCAGCCACACAGCTACTGCCAGTGACCAGAAACGAATCAAGCAAGCTCGCTCAGCAGCACCGCCATCGGTGAGTGCTGACGCAACCATTGTCGATGGTGATAAAGTGCTGGTGGAAGGTAATAATGGCTGGACCTGCATGCCAGACACTTTCCCCGGCGACAATGCCCCAATCTGCGTTGATGCCGTCTGGATGGAAATGATGCAGGCGATGGGTAAAAAAGAAGCCTTCACAGCCAATAAGATAGGTATTTCTTACATGCTACAGGGTGACAAAGGTTCTGGGGTGAGCAACTCCAATCCACACCATCACGATCACAAGAACGCAGAGGACTATGTTGAAACTGGGCCTCATTTGATGATCGTTGTGCCGAAAGAAATGCTCGCAGGAATCACAGACGACCCTTCGGAAGGCGGGCCCTATGTGATGTGGGGTGAGACACCTTATGCGCACATCATGATTCCGGTTGAAGATCTTAAAGCAAGTAAATAAAGCAGGACAAAAATAGCTCACATGAATAGCGTTATAAGTGTGGGCTATTTCAGTTAGACATATTGCCCGGCGGCATAACCGCTGGCCCAGGCCCATTGAAAATTAAAGCCGCCTAAATGACCGGTAACATCCAGCACTTCACCAACGAAATACAATCCATTAACCTTTTTAGCTTCAAAGGTTTTCGACGACACTTCGTCAGTATCAACGCCGCCCATAGTCACCTCTGCTGTGCGATAACCTTCGGTACCAGTTGGCTTAAGCTGCCAGTTCTGCAGTTGCTCGGCAATGGTGTGCAAAGCATCATTGGACAGTTCTGCCAATGGTTTTTGACCATAATCGGCAAACCAGATCTCGCATAATCTATCAGCTAATTTCTTGGTTAATTGCTCAGCGAGCACTGTACTGATATGAGCTTTCGGCCTTTCCTGTTGAACCTGTTTTAGGTGGTCATACAAATTCACATCAGGAAATAAATTGATTGAGATGGCATCTCCTGGTTGCCAGTATGAGGAGATTTGTAAAATAGATGGCCCACTAAGTCCACGATGCGTAAACAGAATATTTTCACGAAAAGATTGCCCATTGCAGCTAACCAATGCATCCGCTGAAGTGCCGGATAAACCGGCAAACTGCTCCAGTAGTTTTGGGGTCAGAGTAAAAGGCACCAGTGCAGCGTAAGTTGGGAAAAGCTTTAAGCCAAATTGTTTAGCGATATCATAACCAAAGCCAGTCGCGCCCATCGTTGGAATTGACAAACCACCGGTGGCAATCACCAGCGACTGACAATGCCACTTGCCTTGACTGGTTTGAATAATAAAGCCATCATCCACTTTATCGACCTGCTGCACTGAGCATTCGGTTCTAACCTCAACGCCCGCCTGAGCGCATTCATCCAGCAGCATATTAACAATGTCTTTAGCTTTGTTGTCGCAAAATAACTGGCCCAGTTTTTTCTCGTGATAAGGAATACCATGTTTTTCGACCAGGGCAATAAAATCCCATTGGGTATAACGGCTTAAAGCTGATTTACAGAAGTGTTGGTTGTGTGAAAGGAAATTGGTTGGCTCGGTGTAGTAGTTAGTAAAATTACAACGTCCGCCACCGGACATCAGAATTTTCTTGCCGACTTTATTGGCGTGATCAAGGATCGCTACCGAACGACCACGTTGAGCCGCAGTGATGCCACACATCAAGCCGGCAGCGCCTGCACCGATGATAATTACGTCTTTCTTTTGCATTCCCCAACCTTGAAAAAGCGAGCCTATTTAGCCCATAGAAAAAATCATGCGGAACAATTCTAGCATTTGTGGCATCATCACAACATTATTCTTCATCCAAAAGTTACACCTCGTTATGGCTTTTATTATGAGCACCCCAGTGTTGTACGCTCTCTGCGTTCTAATTTGGGGAAGCACCTGGTTTGCAATCGAGTTTCAGCTCGGTGTTGTGCCACACGAATATTCATCGTTTTATCGCTTCGGACTGGCGTCCTTATTACTATTTGTCTTCTGCTGGTTTAAGAAACTTCCCATGCGCTATGGCTTGCTGCAACACGCCTGGCTTGTCCTGATGGGCATCACCTTCTTCGGTCTTAATTATTTATTAGTTTACGAAGCTCAGGAGTACCTGACTTCCGCGATGGCATCGGTTATCTTCTCAGCGGTCCTGATCGTTAACATCTTCAATTCATGGCTATTTTTCAAAGCCAAAATTACCGCCCGTGTCATTATTGGTTCAGCACTCGGATTGCTCGGTATGGTGATGATTTTTTGGAATGAGTTAAGCGACTTTACTCTGGAAAATGCCAAGCTGTATGGCCTGCTAATTGCGCTGCTTGGTGTGCTCTGCGCTTCGATTGGTAATATGGTTTCGGTTCAGACTCAAAAGTACGATATGCCGGTCATTCAGATGAATGCCTACGCAATGGGCTACGGCTCCTTGTTCAGTCTGATGGTAGGAATAGTTCAAGGTAAGACGTTGATCTACGACATGGCACCAGGTTACACCATTAGCTTAATCTACCTGTCGGTGTTTGGTTCGGTGTTGGCTTTTGGCGCCTATCTGACCTTACTCAGACGCATCGGCATCCATAAAGCAACTTATGCGGTGGTTCTCTTCCCCGCTGTTGCCTTAATTATTTCAACTTTCTTTGAAGACTTTGTCTGGACCTGGATTATCGCTAGCGGCATTGTGCTGATTGGACTCGGTAATGTCTTTGTGATAAACCGAGAGGACATCAAGAAAAAATAAGGAGTCATCATGCTTGAAGACAAAGTGCATAAAGCAACCATCATCAATAATTTCGAAGATGGATTATTCTGCAATATTGATGCTGGCGGACATAAGCTAGTCGCTGATGAACCTGAAGATCTTGGCGGTCATGATAAAGGCCCCGACCCTTATCTTTATCTGGCCACCGCCTTAGGTACCTGTACTGCCATGACTCTTAATATGTACGCCACTCGAAAAAAGTGGCCGGTTGAACAAATCAAAGTGGATATGACTCACAAGAAAATAAAAGCAGAAGATTGTGAGGAATCCGAAAGCGACAAAGGCTATATCGATATTTTAGAGCGACATATCAAGGTCACAGGTGAGCTTGATCGAGAGCAACAGGAGCGAATGTTGGAGATAGCCAACAAGTGCCCCGTGCATAGAACCTTGATGGGTGAACTGAAAATTCGCTCGAAACTGGTGTGTCAGGTTAAGTAATAATTTTGTCGAGGGCGAGCGCCACTCGCCCCTAAAAACTTGTTTAGCGATAGATAATTAGGCTGAACTCTTCGTCTTAAATCGGCGCGCGAATCCGAAAACACCCAACCATAACAATAAGAACCAGTGCAAAGCACCCCCTCCTCCTCCGCTAGACTGCGGCTCTGAGAGTGTTAAATTTTGATTCGATACTGTCAGCGTATACGAAGAGTCTGTGCCCCCGGAGTCACCCGCTTGTCCATTAGAGTTTTCATAGTTAGTCCATGCTCCGCGATTCCAGTCGATCACAGTTGTAGGGTTGGCATCCAAGGACAGGCCAGCCAAATCTTGAACCGCAAGATTAATTTTGATATTTGTTGTGCCCGTTGTCGAACTGACAGGAATATCCGTTGGAAGTGTAAAGTCGACTTTGAAAGCATCATCGTGGTATTGATCAAACGTAAAACCATCAACTTCCTGGTTTAACCAAACACTTCTATTGGTACTAATGGTACGCGTAAAATTGCCACTTCCACCATTTCCGCTAATGGTTACCGAAGGCGACAAGGTTACTGATTGCCCTGTGTATTGAGTAATAACACCAGACGAATTTCTCACTCGCATTGGCTTACTGAAACTGACATACAAGGAATAGTTCTGCCCGCCCTGTAGAGCATTATTAGCGGTAACATTCAAACTCCTGCTCGAACCGCTAGTCCAGGCTGCAGCATAAACATCATTGCCATCACTATCTACAAGCTGGACTTTAGTCACATAAGCCGGTCCAGCCTGATGGTAAAACATCAGCATCTGGGCAGGAGCAAGTTGATCTCGAGTACGTGCAATTTCACTGTCCGGCATAATAAAGCCTGAATGGCTAGCACCAGTGCCACCATAAAAAGCTCCCCCGCTTGGCTCATTGGCAAAGCCTTGCGGTGGTTCCAGTTCTAAGGTCCAGGTTGGAATTAAATCGGTGTAAGCAAAGTACTCCGCGGTAGCCGGTATCCCGCTCCCCACCTGATTGTAGACAGGGACGTAATCTGCGCCTTGCGCTTGTGTCGTATTTTGAAATTTTGAAGCTAAACTTTTGGTAATCGCATTGAGGCGGTTGTTATTGGGTTGCGGCACAAACAAAACTCGTGAAAAAGAATGCGTATCCTGATAAAAACGTAGACGATTTCTTGGACCCAGTTGCGCGGCAGCTAGAAGTGCCTGAGTTTCAATCTCGGACTGTGCTGAAGCACCACCATAGATCAAACTGTTTGGATCACTATTGCCAGCTTGTACTCCAAAGAAAACAGGCCCATTCCGATTTAAGTCGACGCCTCGTAAACGATCGGTTTCAGTTGATAACACCTCATCAACATTGGGCATGTTTTTGCGGCGCATACGCCCATCTCTTGGCTCTGCAAACTTCTGTCCAGGTGACGAGCCTGAGTTCGTTCCGGGTGATTGGGTCACTTCAGTGGGGAAGCGCTGAGTCTGCAAAAAACCATCGATGTTCATAACAGGCAGGATAACGATGTTAGTGTTGTCCAATAAATATTGAACCACACTCTGATCATTTTTCTTTTCTGTCAGCTGCTCCATCAACTCGGTAACCACCTCCGGACTTTGCCACTCACGTGCGTGAATCGTGCCGTTAACTAAAAATGCAGGTTCTGTACGACCATCATTTGTTTGGTTATCACTATCACCAAAACGATAGGCGTAAATATCACGGTTATTATGAGTTTGGCCCACCACGCTACTTCTTACTTCGGGGTGAGTGACTGCCAAGGCTTGATGTTGGCTGTGTAAGCTATCATAAGTTCTAAAGCCGTCGACACCTGTAAGTGAGTCAACAGGAATAGGTACCGGATAACCGATCGCCAACTGATTACTCGAATTGGTATTTTCAGTATAGCTTAAGACCTCTGCTTCAATACTTCCTGAGTAGATAACTAAAGCTGAAGTTACGATGCATGCTGTTAATTTAACCATGTGTTCACCTCGGCTTTAATATCTTCAAACTGAATATAACCCTGCTCAAGAATATCTCTCAGCTGAGTTTTTGAATCGGGAGTATTGGCAAGCTTCAGCGCGAGCAAACAATTTGCAACCGCATAACGAGAAGTTTGATGTTGTCTCAGGAATTCTACAATAGTGGAGTAATCAGAATGGTCTTTCATTAATTTTGATAAAGCAAAAGCACTACTTGAACCTAAAGTTTCGTCAGACAGATGGGAATAAAGAACATCTCTATCAAGTACGCTTTGCGGCAGCTTGCCATACTCAATGATAGCCTGTGCTGCTAGCCCCGATCGATTCGAAATGAGCTCTTTTAATAAAGCCTCTCGCTCATGTTCTGAGAAATACTGATCCAGCGCCCTCAAAAGCTGGTGCTTTGAAGCAGACTTATGTTGCGAATTCAATAATGCTTCTGCTGCTTTGTAACTCCGACTTGTCACAACTAAAGTTTCTAACAACTTCAAACTATCGGGATTGTCATGATCCTTATAATTAGCTACCAGTAAATCAACTGTTAATATTGGCAATGATGGAGAGTTTTGCAGTGTACTCTTTGCAGCTTGCAGGTTGACGAAGTTGTTTGTGCTTGCTTCAGCAAAAAGTACAGGGTTAGTTTGCAGTAAAGTCGTGAACTCTGATTTCTTAGAATGAACTTCATTCATGAATAATTTGTGTTGAGCCAACGATGAAATATCAAAGATAGGAACGGCAATCGGGCCTTCAGGATGTTGCTTATAGGCAGTGACTTTATGTATTGTGGCCTGCTTTAAAAAATTAATATCATCTTGGGACAGTTCCTCAGGATTCAGATCACTGACTTTCTTGAAAAGAAGATATTCGTTAACTAAGGAATCTTCCGCCCCTCCTTTTAGAGCTGCATCACTTAGCTCTTTTACCTGCTTTATACGCTCCTCCGTATAGACTTGGCTCGAAGGAACTTCAGATATTAACAAGGGACCACCTTCATTAGCACTTAAATTGCTCCCATAGATTAGCCCAAGAGCAAAAAAGAACGCCGTTGCTTTACTATTTATCATACCTATACCTCACCTTGGCAATCACATACCAATTTAAAGTTAGACCGCAACTGCTCCAGTAAGTTTAAGTCAGCTTTTTCGGGTCTAATATTTTCTTGAGTTTAGCTTTTGAAATGGTTGTAATTTCTACGGCCACATCCAAAATGCTTCGCTCTTCACGTCTTGCCTTGTAAACAATCTCAGAAGCTTTCTCATAACCAACTTCCGGTGCCAGCGCAGTTGCCAAAATAGCATTCTTATCGAGCTTATCAGTCAAAGCTTTCTCATTAACTTCAAAGTGGGCGACTGTCTCTGATATATGCTCTGCAGAGGTGGTAGCCAAATGTAATGACTGCATCAGATTGTAAGCAATCACTGGCAACATCACATTAAGCTGGTAATTTCCAGCCTGAGCGCCGATGGTAATGGTCGTATTATTGCCCATGATTTGCGCCGCTGCCATCGCCACCGCTTCCGGAATCACAGGATTAACTTTACCGGGCATTATGCTGCTGCCCGGTTGAATGGCTTTGAGCTGTATTTCTCCTAGTCCGCTGACTGGCCCACTATTCATCCAGCGTAAATCATTGCTGATTTTCATTAGCGCAGTTGCCAGCGTATTCAACACACCCGATAACGCCACACTGGTATCCTGCCCAGCAATGCTAGCGAAGGTATTTTTACTTTTGCTGAAAGGTAACCCGCTATGTGCTTTAAGTTTTTGCGCAAAAAGACTGCGGAATTTTGCTGAGCTGTTGATGCCAGTTCCAATCGCCGTACCACCTTGAGCCAGTTGCGCGATAGTGGGCACGATCTTTTGGCATGCATCAATACTGATTTGAATCTGATGCGCCCACCCCGAAAGCTCCTGTTGCAGACTCAAAGGCATGGCATCCATTAAATGGGTGCGTCCGGTTTTAACGACCTTCTTGTGCAGCTTCCCTTTATTCTCAATCGTAGATTTCAAAGTCAACAAAGCTGGAATTAACTCATGCACCAAAGACTTCGTCGCTGACACAGAAATGGCGGTTGGGATCACATCATTACTGCTCTGCCCCATATTCACATCATCGTTAGGATGGACTTTCAATTTTGAATTTGAAGCCAGGTGCGCGACTACTTCATTCACATTCATGTTGGTGCTGGTGCCAGAACCTGTCTGGAAAACGTCGAGAGGGAAATTCTGATGATTGACTAATTTATCCTTGCGGATTTTTTTGATGGCTTTGGTAATTGCCCGGAATTTATTTTTGGAAAGAAGTCCAAGCTCATGATTGGTTTCTGCTGCTATCAGCTTAATATCAAGAATACTGTCGATAAATGCCAACGGCATTTTAAGGTCGCTGATATTGAAGTTATTCAACGCACGCTGAGTTTGTGCAGCATACAACGCATCCTCTGCGACCTTAACCTCACCCATACTGTCCTTTTCGATACGAAAGCTCATTACTCACCTCGTTTTCTGTAAAGTCCAATACTTACAAGGTAACAGGCAAGACAGCAAAAGTTCAACTCAATTAATGTTCAACGCTCAATAATGCGGGGGAATTTCATCTGCCGGATTAAAAGGTTTGTCCGGTAATTGTGAGCGAATATCATCAATTTTATCGCCAAGGCTCATAAATCGACGCTCAAGAGCGCGAATAATGTCATCCTGCTTGGTCACCATTTTGTTTAAATGCTCAATGGTATCTTCCTGAAATGCTAGTTTAGATTGCAGTTCGTGGATTTGTTCTTGTAAGTCTTCAATGGAACTCATAGTCGTCTCTTGCTTAGAAGTTAATTTTGGATAGAAAGTACAGGTAAGCTAGGTGCCTAGCCCGGCGCTATAAACCAACCACTGTCATTCCCGCGAAGGCGGGAATCCATGATCTTTCAATCATTCCTTTTGCTAACATTTCGCTCCTCAGCGAGTTACTTTTCTTGCGTGGTCAAGAAAAGTAACCAAAAGAAGACCACCCGTATATTGAGGTCACGCTTTGCGAGACTCCCTGCGCCACTCCCAAAATACTTAACGCACCAGAATTTACATCACATCCCTGTGCTGAAAATTCTTATCAAAATCATCCAAGATTTTGATTACTATATTTTGTGCGTGTCTTAGCTCAATATAAATGGGTTCTTGGTGCTAATAATCAACACACTAGTCAACTTGCAGCCCCATAATTAGCAAATAAGTACTCGTATTTTCAAGAGTTACGCCTGTTTCAATTTTAGCATACGAGTTCCGATAAAGAAGGTTACAACACCAATCGCAGTCAAAATAGCCAGTGGTGTCATCATTTCGATATAACTAAAGTCGCGCCAGATGGCGCCTTCAAATGCCAGAATAGCCCACTTGACTGGACTGATATGACTGACCGACTGCATCCAGCCAGGCATTGCGAACAATGGAATCATGGCGCCACCTATCATCCCCATCAAGATCAGGAACGCATTGGTCATACCGGCAACCGATTGTTCGGTTTTGGTAATCGATGCGAAAAACATCATGACACCAACGAAACAAATTCCGGCAGCCAGAACGGCCAAGACCAGCTTGATAAAATCAAAGCGCACATCCAGTATAAAGTAAGCAATAGTGAACAGCATTGTCACCACCATAGTTTGTGCTGCAAAACAACCCAGCGCTTTACCAGCCAAAATTTGAGTGCGACTAATTGGCGCAATAGCTAATCGATCGATAGTACCCAACGTTTTTTCACGCACAAGACTAATGGCAAATCCAATGACGCAGCCCATAATGGCCCAGATAACGCCTTGTGGGATCGTAATGGAGAAAGCATTTCGCGGTCCGGTCTTTTGCACCATGACTTCTTCCTTGGTTATCTTCAACGGCATCATTGGATTGTCGCCATCGGAACCAAAATTTAACCCTGTCGAACTAGTGCCATCAGGTTGCTTAGCAAGTTCCTGCTCGGTTAGCTCTTTAAACTTGGGTAGATAATCACTCAACAATGACTTCCACTCAGTAGGCATATCATCACTTTGCTGAATATCATCTATAGAAAAGTCCAGCTGCTTAATCATTTCATTAGCATCCGAAAAGGCAAGCTCAAAGCGCTTGATACCTAACTTCATCAAAGAACCCTCAAGATAACCCGCTTCAGCTTTACGTGCCGGATCGATGCCAACCAGGATCTCAGGAGCTTCACCACTAAAGATGCCACCGTAATTCTCACCGAACCCTTCCGGCAAAATAATAAAGGCTACCCGCTTACCGGTTCGAACCAGTTCTTTAGCGTTGGCTTCATCAGTTTCGGTGACAACAAACTCATTTGCTTCTTTGAGTTGTTGTATAAAAGCCTGTGACTTTTCAGTGTTATCTAAATCAGTCACAGCAATTTTCAACCCTTGCGAACCACCGCCATTGGAAAAAATCGAGCCAAAGAAAAAGGCAAACAGTAAAGGAAAAACAAAGGTGAAAAATACTGCCATCTTATCCTTGAACAATAATTTCAAGTCTTTCTTCATTAAGGCTATAACAGCTTTCATCATTAATCCCTCAGTTGTTTGCCAGTTAAATTCAAAAAGACGGTCTCAAGGTTTGGTCGCCGCAAACTTAAATTCTCCACTGTGTTTAGATCTTTTAAACGAGCCATCAGATCATTAACCGGATTGGCTGTCATAAAGCTTTCTTCCCCCTGCTCAGAACTTATGTTCACGCTTGAGTGCCCACCATGCTGCTCAATCAACTCATCAACGGTCCCTAGCGCCAGCAATTGCCCTTTATCAACAATGCCTACTCGGTCGCAAAGCTTTTCCGCTTCTTCCATGTAATGGGTGGTGTAAATAATGGTTTTACCTAAATCTTTTAATTCAAAGACACTTTCAAACAACTTGTTGCGGGATTGAGGATCAACACCAGCAGTGGGTTCATCCATGAAAATATACTCTGGGTCATGCAATAAAGAAGCTGCTAAATTCAAGCGACGCTTCATGCCACCAGAATACTCGCTCACAGTATCTTTAGCGCGGTCCTGCAAGCCAACAAACTTTAGCGACCACTCCATTCGCTCAGCTTTCAGGCTTGAAGACAAACCATACAAATCAGCAAAAAAGCTCAAATTATCCAACGCCGTCAGCTCTTCATACAGAGCAATCGACTGCGGAATCAGGCCAATCTTTTGTTTAGTTGCTTTAGCGGTAGGTAGCTCCCCATTGAGTTGAACAGAACCCTGATCAGGATTGATAAGGCCGCACATCATGGAGATAGTAGTACTTTTACCAGCTCCATTGGGTCCTAGCAGACCAAAGATATGCCCCTTCTCAATCGTAATCGAAAGATTGTCTACGGCTTTGAGATCCCCGTAATGCTTAGAAATACCCCGGACTTCAATCATCCCTTCTCCTAACTTATTGTTTTAGTTGATTATTAATTAAGTACTAACTTAACTTAGATGCAAGTAACTCGTAAAAGGTTTAGTGCAATTATAAATTTAAACAACATTTTTTCGCTTTCTTGCCGCTGCCACATGGGCAAAGCTCATTTCGTGAAGTCTTTAATACTTGTTTGGGCTTAAATTCACCATCGGTATACAAACATCGACCATTCTCACGAACGAAATTAGAAGCCTCATGTAAGCAGTGCAACTTCTCCTTATCCAGAAAATAAGCCTTAAACTCTACCAGGCCAGAATCCCCCTCCTGCTCCGCTCGAACCACCTCAAGACCACACCACTGTGTTGCCTTAGCACTGTGCTCGAAATCCTCCGGCGAAATATTACCTCGGTAATCAGCATGATGTGTGTCGAAAATATACTGACCCAGCCCCAAGAAATAAGCACTGTAACGCGACCGCATTAATTGCTCAGGTGTTTCGGGTAAAGCACTTCCCAAATGAAAAGGCTCACAGCAATCGCTGTAAGCCAAAAGGTTAGAGTTTTCTTTTATGCGGCAAGGGCAATTAGAGGTCATAACAATATCAACACTTCAATCGTCATACTTAAACTCGATTAAGTAGTTATATTTTATAGCACCAGGAACGGTCTTAAATGTCGAATGTTCTATTGCATCGGTCGAGACGGTTACAAAAGTTTCTCCAGGATAGGAATCCACCACAGTGATCTTTTCAGGTTTACCATCTTCATCCAACTCAAGCTCAAAAAGAACCCAGCCTTCAATTCCTCTTTTAGCTGCTTGTGTAGGAAATAATGGTGGTGATAACTCTATAGCTTCAGCTGCCTCATGATCAAATAACTCTATGGAAGGGGCAGCTTTATATGACTCTGGCTCAATAGAAGCGCATGAAACTAAAGCCAATGCAAAAAAAATAATAATAACTTTTCTCATTGTATCTCCATTAGTGGTAATAACTGGGTCATGTTATAAACTTTTTTAAATACCCTCTATGCCTTACCAGTCCTTTCTCGATGTTTGCATCCTGGCCAGCAACAGGGTCTTCGTTTGCCCTTTTTAAGATCATTGGCAACTCGTTCAATTCTACGCTGACGGGTTTCAGCTTTCTTGGCATCCTCTACCCAACAGATCCATTCATTACGAGCCAGTTCAGTGATATCTTCCCAAAACTCAAGAGCGTCAGTATCATTCACTAAAGTGTTCAGCAAATCTTTAGGGAGCTCATGAACCACTCCACCGGAGACTTTTTTATTAGACATAGGAAAAGCTCCTTTAACCAATAGAACAATAATCTCGTTTGAAGGAAACCATAAGCTAGCCTTTTAAAGATTGCAATCGATTGTTAGAGCCAGAAGAGCAGATCCTGAATCAAGTTCAGGATGACATAGCTTTAGAGCTGGTGCTTTGTTTTACAGTCACAGAGTCATCAGCTTATGATGTCTCGAAGAAGCGTACTAAGTATAAGCTTGATCCCTTTTTCATAATTTATACTTTCGCATCACTTTCCGCTCCCTGATAAGAAGACCATACCGGCCTGTCATCCTGAACTTGATTCAGGATCTGCTCTTTCCTTCAGGTTTTAACCTGCCTCCACAACTGGCTAAGAGGCGATATCAATCCAAAGGTCTTCCCATTCAGGATTAACAACCTCAATCAGCCCTATCTTCCACTGGCGTTTCCAGCCCTTAAGCTGTTTTTCGCGCTCAATACATGATTTTATGTCAATGGATGGCTCGAAGTAGACAAGCCGTTTAGTTTTATATTGCTTACTAAATCCATCAACTAAACCTTCTCGGTGTTGATGTACTCTCTTTATGAGATTACCTGTTACACCAATATAAATAACACCATTCTTTTTCGACGCCATTATATAGACGTAATATTGCTTCATAGTAAGTCCTTTTACTCTTGCGTCCTTCAGAATAAAGACTATTTCTCCGGCAACTCACAATACCCAAACATGCAGCGCGCTTTAATTTCATCGCGTATGGGGTCGGGTAACTGCTTTTCCCAGTCGCCTTGGCCAAGCGGTATTTCTTTGGCGATGTTGCGTGCGGATATGTGCAGGTTTTCGTCGTTCCAGGTTTTGGTGGCGACGAGGTGTTTGTTTTCGGTCAGGTGCTTTAATAAATACTTTGTGTTTTCGGCGACTTCGACATTGTCGAGAGTGACTAGCTGGCCACCAATTCGTGTTGGGTACACATAAACATTCGTGTTGCCCGAGAAAAGTTTACCCATCGCTTCGAGAATACCGCCTTCAAGGCCGTCATAATAAGACTCATTAAATAGCTGATCGAAGTCGAGGATACTGAGCACGATACCAATTCGGTTTTGCGTGTAACGACGCATCCAGGATCGCAAACGGAAGAAACGTAAGTAGTCTGAAATCAGTACGTTGTAACCAAGTTTATTGAGCAAGTCGACACGCGCCAAAAAACCAGTATCATCCGTTTCACCATCATTAGCCAGTTCTGCCATGGTGATTTCAGCAACCGTGAAAACTTCATCGCCCTGCACGCCCTCTTCTTCTAGAAACTGCTTCATGGCAGCTTGTGTCATGTCGACGTGAACCTTGGTTGGTGGCTTAAAAGATCCACGAATGACTAACACATCTTTTTTGCGCAACATGCTGCCAGGAACTTCTGAACTGCCTGTCGCATCGAACATCACCGCGCGGCAACACCACGAACGGACAAGATGCAAATTCATCAGACGGTTTTCGACTTTTTCAAAGGTGTGGCCTGCAAAATGAATCAGGTCGACTTCAATGCGTTTCTGGCCCAGATCATTGACCAAATTATCAAGCAAGGACTCGATAAAAACTTTTGGGTTCTCGTGATAATTGAATGCACCATAAACCACGTTAACGCCGAAAATACCCAGTGCTTCGGATTGCTCTTTATTGGTTTCATCAAGCATTCGAACGTGCATGACAATTTCACTCGGAGGTGCTTTAGCATCTAGCTGCAAACGAATACCAATCCAGCCATGACATTCGTTCTTCTGACTGTAGCTGCGCGCAGTCACCGTTGCTGCATAGCTGAAATACTGCGTATCTTCAGCGCGAACTTCGTCCAGTCGCGAATGCAGAAGGTCATATTCATGCACCAGCATCTGCTCAACGCGCTCACGGCTAACGTAACGCCCTGCCTTACCATAAATATCATCGCTCACCTGCATGTCGTAAGCAGACATGGTTTTAGCAATGGTTCCGGCAGCGGCGCCTGCTGAGAAGAACTGGCGCGCAACTTCTTGTCCTGCGCCAATTTCTACAATGGTTCCGTACTGAGTAGGATTCAGATTGACCGCCAGGGCCTTCTGTTCGGTCGTTAGGGTTTTATCGTGTTCAACCACAATTTATTCCTTCTCGGTAATTACTTTAAATTCGGTTTTCAGTTCTGCAATAAATTCTGCCAATGTCTGGCTCATTAAGACTAAATCGGCGTCCAGTCTGGCGTACGGTTCGATATCGTCGATCTCTTCGTTTTCTTTAAGCAACTCATCGTCGAACTTGATGCTTTTTATCAGCATATCAGACTGAATCACTGCATTAAATTGATCTTTATAACGAATGCCGAGCTTTTCTATCCAGTATCCATCTTCAAGTAAATCATCAATCAATGGATTCGATTCTTCACTGTCTTTGAATTTTGCCACGCGATCATTCTGCGGATCTTTAAATTCGTATTGGCCAGTTAAGGTCCAGTCCTGCGGCAGTCCTTCTTTCAACCAACGATTCATAATCGCTGATGGACTTTCTTCGCCCATCAAGCGAACGGCACCCAGCGTGCCGAGGCTATCAATCAACAACTCAATGAAGCTATCCGCAACGGTATTACTGCCAGCATTAATGACTAACAGATTGTGGCGAGGATCGATGTAGCCGAAGGTGTGGCTGGATTTACTCAAGGCTTTCGGCTTTAACAAACTCAGAATATCGTCTTTCAGCGCCGTTTTTTCCTTGCCGAACACCTTACGTCCTTCTTCGGCTTCAATGGTCGACACGCGTTCTTCCAATGTTTCTTTGACCATACTGGCCGGAATCACTTTCTGCTCTTTACGAAGACACAGCAAGATGCAGCCATTGGCCGAATGAACCAGGTGTTCAAACTGACGATTTAATGGAGAAATCCAGCCTAACGTTTCGGTATCCTGCCTGCCAACCGAACTAAAGCGTTGATTTTCAAGAAGCTCTGCCAGCTCTTCGGGTGAATGTTGAAATGGAGATGTGAGGTGATAGATATAACAATTACGAAACCACATGAGGACTACATTTGCGCAAGAATTAGGGGGCGTATTATGGCGAAATTCGTATCCATCCGCTATAGCAGCAGAAGGCAAATTGTTGATTCAGGGGACTCAAATCAAGGAATTGCCCAAAAAGCCTTTAATTTCAACAATCCATCCCCACATAGCTAATTGATTCGTAATTTAGGAAATTAATTATTATGTCCACTCCAGACTTCTCGTCTACAGAAGCCAAAGCCTCATACGGTATTGGTCTACAAATGGGTCAGCAAGTGAAAGGTGCTTTTGAAGGTGTATCAATCGACGCGGTTGTTGCCGGTATCCAAGATGCTTTCGCTGGTCAAGAACCTCAAATCCCTGCTGACGATATCAATGCCGCCTTTATGGCAATGCAAGAGCGTCTACAAGCAGAACAAGCTGAGATGGCTAAGAAATATGCAGCAGAAGGTGAAGCCTTCTTAGCAGAAAATGCCAAGCGTGATGAAGTGACTGTACTTGAAAGCGGTTTGCAGTACGAAGTCATCACCGAAGGTTCTGGCGAAAAGCCAACCGCTGATTCAACCGTTCGCACTCATTACGCAGGTACTTTGGTTAATGGTCAGGAGTTCGACAGCTCATACAAGCGCGGCGAACCAGCGGAATTCCCAGTGGGCGGCGTGATTAAAGGCTGGACTGAAGCGTTGCAACAAATGCCTGTTGGCTCGAAGTGGAAACTATACGTTCCATACCAATTGGCTTATGGCGAACAAGGTGCTGGTGGCGCGATTGGCCCATTCCAGGCTTTGATTTTCGAGATTGAGCTGCTTGATATCGTTGCATAAACGACTGTAAGTACTCTCTGCTGTTCTTGATTAGTGAGAAAGCAGAAAGCCCGCAAGACCATCAGGTTTTGCGGGCTTTTTTTTGGTTCTTTGCTTTATCTAGCCAAGAAAGTCACCAAAAGGCTAGATATACTAAAAGTACACTAAAGAGCAGATCCTGAATCAAGTTCAGGATGACAGACTTTATGGTAATATTTCTTCTGTAAGGGAGTGCTCTTCGCAGGTTGGTAATGTACCGAAGGATTAGCCCCCTATCTTTGCGAACTCTGCCCTTACATAAGGAACTGCACAAACCAACAAGCTTGTCATCCTGAACTTGATTCAGGATCTGCTCTTAATTTTTTACCACAGAAAATATATTCAGTCTGTAGCCTCGAAAGAACGGAGTGATTTCGAGGTTCAAACCCTTTTAATACAAAAAGCCTCGAAGTCGCTTTGCTCCTTCGAGGCTACTAGTGCTGTATATTCTGCTCTCGTACGGACAACTCATGAGTTGTCCGTACATCAAGCTGCAGTCTTTATCAAAGCCCACAAATTCGTGCGCGTAATTTAAAGTCTACGTTAGAGTCGCAATTCCAGCCGACAATAAGATCTTTTTCAACAATTGGCTCAAACTTTGCATAGACCTCAGAATAGCCATTGCCGAAAGTCACTGGGTTAAGATAAATTGTGACTACCCCATCTTCCACGTCAACATACTCCACCGCTTCTGCTGAAGATAACTCAGCACCGATGCCGTGCTTGCCTAAGTCCAGCTCTTCAAATGCTTCGCCCATCGCTTGCGCATAAGTAACCTGACTTTTCAAACTGTTGGCGGTTACTGTAGCCTGAGCCAGTTTAGCTCGCTTGGTGTAGTCCTGATACGCGGGAATTGCCACAGCTGCCAGAACTCCGGTTACTGCGACGGTTTGCATACCACCACCGGCAAATAAAATATCACTGGCACTTTGCTCAAACGTAAATTCAACGCCCAGATACTTATCGCTGGAATCTAATTTGAAACCGACAGCGCCGTATTCTGCAAAACCCATTTGGTCAGCGGTTGGCAGAGCCATAATATCGATCTCTGCTTCAGTAAGATCCGCCACCATCAGCAAGGCTTCCAAATAATAATGGTAAGAATTACGCGACAAATCACGCACCGAAGTCGTTGCCGAAAAAAGTGAATGGCTAACATCCTGACCTTGTGTATCTTTAACCCAGTCAGCTAAAGAAACATTTGGCTTACGTTTGGCGCGCTCCATCAATGTTTGTGGCACTGATGAGTAAATCAGATAACCGTTTTCGATAGTCCAGTACATACGTGAATTAAGCTTGGAAAAGGTTTTCTCAAAGCTTAGTGGTGTTGCCGAAGACAGGTCTGCAAAGTCTTCCTGATCCATCGTCTTAAAGGTTAATGCGTGAATTTCTTTGCCGTGATGCTTTGCAACCTGATAGTTGCCTTGTGCATTTTTGATCAGGCTATCAATCATCTGTTGCATCAATTCAGGATCATTCACTTTAGTCGCCGTGAAACCACCAACGTCATCTCTGAAATAAATCAGCTCTGGACCAAACACGCTGGCCAGTTGCTCAACACTAAAGCCAAGGTTTTCCATAACTAATTGGTTAAGCTCTTTAAGGCTATCTTCATCACCACCCTGAGCTTTATTGATGCTGTCAAATAAACGCACCTGCTCTTCATAGGTCGGAATCGACAACATCGCCATAGTGCGCGGCGTACCCACTGTTTTGATATCGAAATCATTGTTAACCGCTGGAATAAAATCGCGAATCCCCACCTTTGGCATATCAACCAGCATGGTCAAACGCGTTTTGCCGTTGCTGACGCCATAACCGAAACCGATTGCATTCATCTGGTCGAGGCCATACTCCTTGAGTTCTGCTAGCTGCTGAGGTGGCAAGCTCATGGTCAGCATCGGCATCACTTGTTTGGTGTTAACCCAGCCGAATAAGCCTTTGCCACTACTATCTATCTGGTTTTGAATATCCTGCATAGCATGTTGCGGGTTGTCTTTAATCGACTCCATCACATTGCTCAAGACCGTAAATGAAGTAGCGAAACCAGTTGCCATAACAAACTGCTGAGTGTTCGCATCATATTGATAACGCGCCATCGCGCCCGGCATCGAGAAAGACCCAGAACCATCATCATTAGCCGTGTGCTGGATTCCCTGAGACTTTAAGTCTGCGGTTAGCGCCACTAACGTATCGTTAAATGCCTTGTTGTCTACAAAGTTAAAGCGCGTTGCATACACCATAATTGGCATTGGCTTGCCGGCTGACTCTTGAATAAAGGCGACTTCAAGTGGCGAAGTCATGTGTTCAACAAACAGTTTTGCTACAGTATCAACTGGTGCTTCAAGGTGACTCAAGATATTTTGGTTAAGCGCAGCTTGAATCGCTTTAACCTGCTGATTATGAGCTTGGTTATTTTGTGCTAATTTGAAACCGTTGTCCTGCCCTGTGAACAGGAACCAGGCAGTTGGCACACGGGTATAAGCAACAGTGCTGTCCGGCAATGACGCCTGCAACCAGGCAGCTTGAACTAATGGTTTGTCGGCTGGTTTAACCGTTTCTTTTTTGTCGTCTGAGCAAGCCGCCGTAAAAAGCACCAAACTTGCCGCCGCAATGGCCCCAATAAAACGCTTCATTCTATTCCCTCTTTTGTTATGGTCATTAAGTCGCTAATGTATGATTCAAAAAAACCTGCTTATTCTACCCTATAGGCCTATAGTGTGAAACATGGAACTAATTGACAGTTTCTTCACTCGAATCGCTTATAGTTAAGTGCGTTAACGCACGACACAAACAAAGTGTATAAAACTAGACCAAGGAAAAACATGACCATCCACAATAAAAGTTCACGTTTGCTAATAGTACTTCTGTCCATATTCTTGTTACAGGCTTGTGGTATTAAGTTCTGGTATAACCGCATGGACTGGGTGGTGCCCTGGTATTTAGATGATTACGTAGAACTCAGCAGCCAGCAGGAAGACACGCTCGAACAACTGCTGGAACTGAAAACCGAATGGCATCGTTCCAATGAACTGCCAAAATATGTCTCCATGCTCAACCGCATGGAAGCCGATATTAATTCCGGCGCTATCCACCAAACCTATGACCGCTACCGTCGTGATATACGTGGCTTTTATGACACCCTGCTTGATGAACTGAGCGACGATCTAGTCGCTCAGACTGCCAGCCTGACTGATGAACAGGTTAAGCAGTTGATGGATAACCTCGACAAAGAAGCTAAAGAACAATACGAAGAGTTCAAAGAACTCACCGTTGAAGAACGACAGGAAGAAAGGCTGGAGCAACTCGAAGACAGCTTTGACGAATGGATTGGAAGTCTTACCGATGAACAAGAAGCACTGATCAAAGAAATGACCAGCCTGCTTAAATCTTCCGGCGAAGCCACTCATCAATATCGAGCCAAATGGCGCGATGCCTTCCGCACTGCACTAGCCGAACGCAAAAGCGAATCCGGCCAAGCCGCAATTAAAAGCCTGATTACCGACCCATACCAGGTCGGCGGCGAAGAAATGAATAAAATACGCGAATATAACAGTAATATTTACAAAGAATACCAGCTCAAAATCTACCGCACATTAAGCGCCAAACAGAAACGTCACGTCATCAGCGAAATTGAAGACTATCGCGAAGACTTTGAAGATCTTATTGATGATTAAAAACTATAAACTCGCAGTTGATTCATGGGTATGGGCGCAGGGTCTGCCCCATTGGGTACCGATGTGTGCGCCCATACGTTTTTAAAGATACCGTTACAAACTCACTGAATAAAAAACATATACCCCAAACTAACCGCAATCGCCAAACCAAAGCTAATCAAAGTACCAATCAATATATACTCCGTCAGCTTGCGGTCATGTGCTTCCTTCAAGTCACCAAACCGGAACACCGACTTGGCCGCGAGTAGGAAGCCGATACCATGCCAATTGCCAGTAAGAATAAAAACAAATATAAAAAGACGTTCCAGCATACCGATAAAGCTACCGGCATTAGCCAGCGAATGGTCACCATCGTAAACATTTAACGGTGCCCAACGTGAAATAAGAACTTTAATGATAATCGATGAAACACGCGTCAATAGAAGCACCGCAATCAACAATGCCAAAATCTTTTCCTGCGGAACAACCCACTCGCTAATGCCAGTCGTATACAAGGAAACCACGAAAGCAATCACCGCCAGATGCAATAGCTGATCAATCACAAAAAAAGTACGACGATTGATTAACGACTCAGGGCGACTGTAGTTATCCGCGTAGCGCCCCGCCATACACTTAAAACCATCAATCAAATAATGCGTCACCACCAAAATAACTAAGCCTAACCAGTACTCAGGATTAAAGGAAAAAGCAATCGCGTACAGAACGGCATGAACACCCGCATGAAAGATTAAACCAGTCGAAGCAAAAGCCTTTTGCTCCTTATCTTGAATCCACTTTAACGGCTGAATGACAAAATCAGCGACCAGATGCGCGAGTAATAATTTTAAGAAGAGTAATGTCATAGGCTTCCCACTAATCCTTAGAATACGATGAAATTATAGATGCCGCTTAATCAGCTTCTGACTGTAAGCCAACATCTCCATAATAGCATCGAACCCCGACCGATTCTGTCGCTCACTGACCCGACTTTGAGTAATACCTAACATTTCAGCAATTTCAGTCTGGGTCGCGTTCGGCATCTGCATACTCGCCCGCACCACCTCAGCGCTCGACGCGGACCAACCGTCCATCGTCAACAAAGCCAGCTTAAGATTCAGATTCAAAAGCTCATCCACCTCATCCCAAGGCGTCTTAATCGCCAAAGTCCGCTTCTTCAGATCATCAAACAAATCCCCAGAATGGACAAAAGCCGAACCATTCGACTCCAGAATCGAATCCGCCTTATGGGTCATATCACCAATCCCCACCGCCATCCGCACATCCAACCCCTTGGTCGAACGTACCACCGCCTTCAACCAGACAGCGATATCCAACGCAAACTCAGGCTTATCCAAGCGAAGCTGAAAACTGTCACCCCGATAAACATGCCACTGACGAGGAGACTCGCCCAAAGTCGCCAACGCCTTTTTCAAAGGCTCAAGCCAATCCCTCGAGTCCTTCTTGGCCCTGGAATTGATAATGTCACCGGTAATCACCGCGACGGTAGAATGATTATTAGTACTCATAAATCAGTTTATACGCCTTTAAATGTATATTGTCAATTATACGTGATATTTAATATATAGGACCACCTTACGGTTAACGGTACTCCCTAAGGACGGCCCCAAAACTAACAGCAAACAAAATATCATAAGTAATGTCATCCTAAACTAGATTCAGGATCTGCTCTTTAGCTCTACACCTGCATTTGGGGACAACCAACCCCACAAACTCATTGCAATACCAAAAAACCTAACTATTATAAAGCCTTATCTTCTACGGAACCTTAACAGCCTTACCAAATGGATCTAACTTGTGAATAAAGCAGTATTAACCACGATTTTAATCTTGGCCTTCATGGCTACCAGCCCACTATTCGCCGACTCATGGAGGTTTGAACCAGAACTCGACGAAACTGAATTTAATTTTGGCGAAATGCAAATAGTTAAGGGAATGGATTCCAGAGAAAATCAACGTTTTCCTGAGTTCTACATAAAGATCTATAAAGGTAACAAGCAAATAGCTGAGTTTCCTGGTATGTCTTTTGAGCACATAGCCGCTTCCAAAGATCAAACAGTCTTTGTTGCGGTATCTAACAGTGGCCTACCAAAGACAGCACTGGTGCTTTTTGACTCTAGCGGTTCATTAGAGCTTTTCTTAACCATGGTCAAGGAAACCTAAAATACTGCTTAGAGACTGTTACATTAAAAAGGATTTGGTATGACGAAGAAGAACCGAATATCACATTCCACTATGATGGAGATAGAATTGAAGAGGTCACACTTAACTCATGTCATGGATATGAATTAAAAATCAGCGAGCTTATATAATTTGGATAAGAGCTCATAAGGGCAACTGTTATTATGATCCTATTTACTCTACGTTTATAAAAGGAGTTTCAATTGAAAATTGAGGGAGTGGTATCACAGTCTGATTTTCTAAGATCGCAGTATTTACATATAAGACCCCATCCAGCATTCTCAGTGCTGGGTATAATTCTTTGTTTATTAGCGATTTTATTGCTGACCATTTCATTTTCGTGGTTATTATTAGCCTGTCTTATGTATCTCACAGTACATTTTTTCGTGCTCATTCCGTGGCGTGCCAAAAAGGTATATCGCGAATACTCCGCTATACAAAAACAAACTTCTATTTCATTCAATGATAAAGGGCTGGAGTTTAGTAGTACAAATGGTAAGAGTCTTCTTCCATGGTCTGATATACGAAAGATAAAGAAAAATAACAGCCTTAATTCTTATCTACCTTAATAGTATTAACTTTCTTCTCATTCCCTCTCATTTCTTTAATTCGAAAGAAGAATTTGATGAGTTTGCTAAACTGGTTGATAGCGAATATCGAACAATCAAATAAGGAAGTATTATGTACCAAGGTAGCTGTTTATGCAGCGCTGTGACGATAGAAGTTCACGGTAAAATAGAGTCCATTATTCATTGCCACTGTTCAAAGTGCAGAAAAAATAGCGGTACGGCTTACGCTACAAACGGCTTCATTAACACAGAAGATCTCGTCATTAAAACTGGACAAGATGCTTTAACGTTTTACGAAACATCGCCCGGAAAAAAACGCCACTTTTGCAAGATCTGCGCGTCGCCTATTTACAGTAGCAATGAGCAATCACCCGACCGACTGCGCTTACGATTGGGGATTCTAGATTCAGACATTGTTGAGCGACCGATATCACATAACTTTGTTTCATCAAAAGCTAACTGGGATGTTCTGGATGCCTACTTACCTCGCTATGATTCATATGAGCCAAGTCGGAATAATTCTAACTAACTAATTTTATAAGGTAAGTTTCAGTGACCAAAGTTGCCATTATTTTTCATTCAGCCACCGGCACCACCAAACAACTAGCTGAGTCGATTGTATCAGGCGCATCATCTGTAGACGGTGTCAAAGCTATTCCGTATGAAATACTAGGCTCAGATATTATTGAAGGGCGCTTTAAGAACTCAGCGTTAATAGACAAGCTCAGC
Source organism: Kangiella sp. (assembly GCA_048266925.1). Classification (GTDB taxonomy): domain Bacteria; phylum Pseudomonadota; class Gammaproteobacteria; order Enterobacterales; family Kangiellaceae; genus Kangiella. Next base: position 648,334 of record JBLWYL010000001.1, read on the forward strand.
GATACAGATGCCATGATCTTTGGCTCCCCTACTTTTATGGGCTGCGTTTCAGCCCAGTTCAAGGCTTTTGCAGATGCTACGGGTGAGCTGTGGGCTGAAAAAGCCTGGGCAGACAAGTTTGCATCAGGATTTACTATTGGCTCAAATTTGAGCGGAGATCAGCTCAACACGATTCAGTACCTGCAGGTTTTTGCTAGCCAGCATGGTATGTTGTGGAGCAGCCTTGATATCCCTGGCAATTGCGATCCTCTCAATCGTAACAGACTAGGAGCTCAATCCGGCTTAATTGCTCATTCCAAAGATGGTGAGCTCGATCCTATTGATTTAATGACTGCAAGCTATCTTGGCAAGCGTGTTGCCACTATTGCCAAGAAATTCTCAAGCACAAAGGAAGGCTCAATCTCATGAAAATCTACGGTGACATAAAGTCAGGCAACTGCTACAAAATTAAATTGCTGTGCTCTCTACTTGAAATTGACCATGAATGGATCCATGTCGACATTTTGGCGGGGAATACATCCAACCCTGAGTTTTTAAGTAAAAATCCCAACGGCAAGATTCCTTTATTGGAGCTGGATGATGGGCGCTGTTTATCTGAGTCAAATGCCATTCTAAATTTTCTGGCCGCTGGCAGCGAGCTTCTTCCTACGGATACATTTGCCCTGGCCAAAGTACAGCAGTGGCAGTTTTTCGAGCAATACAGCCACGAGCCTTATATCGCAGTTGCTCGTTTTATCGCAAAATATTTGGGCTTACCCGAGAATCGACGCGACGAGTATGAAGCAAAACAAGCTGGTGGCCATAAGGCTTTATTAATCATGGAAAAACAGCTGACTAATTCTCCATACCTAACTGGCGATTCATTAACCACGGCGGATATCAGCCTGTACGGCTATACTCACGTTGCCCATGAAGGTGGATTCGATCTGAGCCAGTACCCCGCTATTTCAGCATGGATAAGCAGGACACAGGCGTTAGACAACTATATTGGCATGTTCTAAATCTTAATTCAGTTAGTTTTAAGGTTGTTGGTCTGAGGTGAATCATTTAGTCTTAATTAATGAAAACCTTATTAATAAATTGAAATAGCTTAGCTGTATCAATCAAATGAGCTGATAAAAGTTTTTTACCGGTACTTGTGCTTAAAAAAGATGCATCGTGCGCCACTACCATTTTTTTGAATTTAATTTAAGGGGTACAAAATGCCTGATGCTGACCTGAAATTAAAATCGCCCCCCTGGCTTGAGAATGCCGATGGTAAGACTCGGCGGATTGGGGTGGAGCTTGAAATGAGTGGTCTCGAACTTGATACGATCGCTTCGTTGGTCGCTAATCATTTTAACCTCACGACTTCCTCTGATGGGCGTTATGTTAGAACACTGAAAGGTGATAATGCAGGAGAATGGACTGTCGAATTAGATTACAACCGGCTCAAAAAAATGGGTCGCAAGGAGCTGGGAGATAAAACATTTTCTGATAAGGTTAACCGTTCTAGCGAAGAGCTGTTGGCGTGGGCAGCAAAAGCGCTGGTGCCAGTAGAAGTTATCAGCCCACCACTACCTTTGGACAGATTGAAGGATGTTGAAAGCTTAGTTAAACGTTTACGCAAAAAAGGTGCTAAAGGTACGGCTGACAGAGCTGTTAATGCGTTCGGCTTGCAACTTAATCCTGAATTAGCCAGCCATGAAGCAAACCATATTACTGCTTGTTTGAAGGCTTTCATGTGTCTTTATGATTGGCTTTATAAGCGTGCCGATATTGATCTTACGCGCCGCATAACCAGCTACGTAGACCCCTTCCCTACTGCATACATTAAGAGAATCATCAAAACCGATTACTGGCCTGAGCTGACAGATCTGATTGATGACTACCTGAAGGATAACCCAACACGCAACCGAGCCCTTGATATGCTGCCTCTGTTTAAGCATTTGGATGAACAGCGAGTACTAGATAAAACCGATGATGAACTGATTAAGGCACGTCCTACGTTTCATTATCGGCTACCCAATTGTGATATTGATAACCCCAAATGGGGAATATACAAAGCATGGAACGATTGGGTTGAGGTAGAACGTCTTGCTGCCGATGAAAATCGCTTACAAGCTTGTTGCCAAGCTTATGAAGAATATTTGAGAAGCCCCTTGAAGCGGCTTTTTACCGACTGGAGCAAGATATTGGAGAAGCAATGGCTAAACCCGTAATTGCGATTACTGGACCCAATAAGGGTGCTTTTGGCCCCAGGTTATTGGTGGCATGGGCCATTCGTTTCTACGGTGGACGCCCGCTACAATTGCGACCAGGCGACGAACAACTTCAGCAAGAATATGATGGCGTGGTGATCACTGGCGGGCATGATGTTGAACCGGTGTTATATGCTACCGAGCCGGAAGTAGAACCAAAATACGACAGCGCTCGCGATGCCTTTGAAATGAAAATCATCAAAGATGCCTTGAAACGAAACCTACCGCTGCTGGGAATATGTCGAGGAGCTCAACTGCTTAATGTTGCTTGCGGAGGAACCCTGTTTCAACAACTTCACCTGCATCGTGTAAAAACCTCAAACCGGTGGACTATTTTTCCATTAAAAACACTTTATAAGTCAGACACCTCAGAAATCGGTAACAGCCTGCTCTTGTCTATTATGGGCCACAAACCTTCCAAGATTAACAGCCTGCATAATCAGGGAATTGATAAGGTCGGTGAAAACTTAGTAGTTACTGGCAAAGATGCCGATAACATTGTTCAAGCTATTGAAGCTCCAGCCATACCTTTTGTGCTGGGAGTGCAGTGGCATCCCGAATTTTTGTTATACATGAAATCACAGCGCGCCATTTTTAAAACTTTAGTAAAAAGCACTGCTAAAGGTTAACACTAATAATAAAATGACAGGTAAATCACGGTATTGGATAAGGTCGTCATTCGTAAACAATTTCCGCCAACAAAAAAGGCAGCCGAAGCTGCCAGTAGGAATCAAAACAATGATTATTTTAGAATAGCCATTTGGCTTTGGTCTCGAAGCTCTACATTTCTCAGCTCATAAGGTGCACTAAGGCCACTGTTCGCGAGGATTTTCGAGTCGAATTCCATCATGATTTGACCCGCTCCGCGTCCAAGGTCTTGGGCGGTGTGGGTCGTCATGATAGGTTTCATGTTGCCGGATTGGTCTGTGCCATATAAAACACCACGAACTTCAAAACGGCTGTCTTGCTTGACGCTCACCGGAACCATCGCTTTCAGGTTCTTATCGCCACCGACGATTTGAACATTACTACCCATTGAAGCAGTCATTTCGTCATAGGAGAATGGTACGCGACCATTGCGTTGTACCAACTTGCCGTTTACATGAGCTTTAACTTCGGTGTGTAGTTCCCACAAAGCACCGGGCACATTATCAGCCGCCATTTTCATGGGCATTTTGACCTGATAGCCGTCACCTGATTTTTTGAAAATCACTGGGTAACTTTGACCGGTTGGCGATACTAGTTGACCTTTGATGTTGCGGATTGTTTGTGCCTGGCCTTGGTCAAACACATGGGCATCAACATTCAGCATGTCACCTTTGAAATAGCCGCCACGCTGTGACTTCAGGTACAAGGCTGTGTCGCTGTTTTTTTCAAAGACATTGATGCGGTACTTGCCGTTGGGATTAAGTTTCTGGTTGGTCTGCAAGGTAAACTCACCCTGACCCAAATTATCAGCTAACTTAAAGCCGGTGGTTCCGCGCTGGAATCCAACACCTTGCGCTTGCATCGCATTGCTGTCCACCAACATGTCAAAACCACTGCCTTTAGCGAAGCTTTTTCCACCTTTCTGGCTGATATTCATCATCTGTGGCTCAACGGCTGAACGGCCATCGGCAGCAGAGATACGCACCAGAGCGCCAGGAGCGCTGGTGGTTAATGAGACTCCGCGTTGAAGTGATTGGCCACTGACGTCAAGGCTGTATTCGCGGCTTTGTGTTGTTGGAATATGTTCGCTTTGAGTAATGGCAAATTTGTTGTTCTGCCCAACTGCAAAACTGTAGCTGGCTGTGTCAGTGCTTGTGGTATTAGTATTGGCGTTAACGGCTGAACTCATCATCAGAGCCAGCGTGGTAGAAGTAATTAATACGATATTCTTCATGACGGGCTCCTTAAATTCGGTTACGTAGGTATGAGTCTAGATAGAAACAGTTTCGACGGCTTTGCGCATGACTGAGCGGCTCACCACCTTTGGTATACCATTTGTCATAGAACCAGACCGAACCGGCAGCACTTTGCGAACTGCAATTGAGGAATCCATCTGAGCAGCTGTCGAGCCAGTTTTGCGTGAACTCAAGGCCCACATTTTGTGAATAGCCTCCGCAATAACTGTCTCCATCCCAAATCGCCGACTCAACGTCAGTACCCACTACGTTAACGAATGGCTTGGGTAAGCTTGGGCGACCGGCCGTGCCATACAACCAATTTGCGTTATAGCTCGCCATCCAGGATTCCTGCTGCTGACGTACCGCATCATTTTGATAACCAAGCAACCAGCCTAGCGATTGCTCGAAAGCATTACCGCTTAATACCGCTTGCGCCAAGGGCGTACCGCCACTTGATGGTGCTAACGCAATCACTTCTTTAGTTTTGTTGATAATATTTGGGAAACGACTATCCCAGGTTGGGTTTGACAGGATCCAGCGCACCACATTGCCACCGTTTGAGTGGGTAATGAGGGTCATCTGCGTAATACCCTTGTTATTGATAAAGTTAGTTAATTGACCTGCTAAACAACCTGAAGCACGACTGTCCCACATGTATTGAGTAAAGTCGCAATTAATGACCGTATAGTTACTGGAGTTGGGAAGGCCTTGAATGACCGATTGAATCATTGAACCGGTCCAGTAGTCGTTATAAGCATCGCTTTGCTGGCCTGTGCCATGGACAAAAGCGACACCAACATTCGCACTCGCGGAAGCTGCCATTAAGGAACCACCAATTAGTGACGCCCCTAATAACAACTTGTTTAGGAAAGATATCTTCAGCATATGCTACCCCCTAGGTTTTTTTAGCTGACTGCTCACTTGTCACCTTTTTATATTCTGTAACTGGTCACAAGCATTCCTTCGTAGCCTTTAATTAGTTTTTATAAGGCAAACAAGTTTATAGCATCAGTTTTACTAATTGTAAAAAACGCTAGTTTTAAACATCCGAGGCTAAAAAGCTACGCTATTTTCATACCAGTTGATTGATACAACCGACTGTTATTTAAAGCTTTTTTACATACTTTCAAACAGGCAATTAAAATAAATATACACACATTCAAACAACTAATTGAAATTGACAAGTCATTAGTAGAAGTAAGTAGCAGGAAATAGCTGATAACAAGTCAGTAATGACTTATTAATTTGATCAGTTTGTGATTTGGGTCACTAATTTTTGTGCAAATAAAACCGTGCTCTCGCTAGACCTTGAAGGATAGTGCAAACGGAAGATTAATTGGGCTGACATGCAGGTCAGGTCAGGTCAGGTCAGGGCAGACCCGAACCTAACCGCATGTGACGAGTAAACAACTCAATCCAAAATCGCTTAGCTTCAAGTAATAACTAGAAACATAGGATGGGTTAGCCACAGGCGTAACCCATCAATTCACAACTTCGTAGCACAATGATGGGTTACACTGGCGTTGCACCCAGAGGGTAGGCTCCGCTCGGTCTGCCCCCTTGGGTAAACCCATCCTATAACTTCACGTAATATGCGATAAAAAAAGCCGTGCATTCGCACGGCTTCCTATTTAACTCAGTGGTCTTAGCGTCTTTTATAGAGCACCAATCCTAATAGCATTAACAGCAACCAGTTAGTGCTACCGCCACCACCACCGCCGCCGCTTGACGGGGGAGCAGTTACCGTCACAGACTGAGTCATCTCTCTTTCAACACCAGTTCCATCAGTAGCCTTGAAAGTCACTTCATAAGTACCACCGGCTGAGTAAGTATGTGAGGGAGACTTAGCTGTACTGCTACTTCCATCCCCGAAATCCCACTCATAAGTGTAATTACCGTCACCACCTGTCGCAGTGCTTGAGAAAGTTACCGTTAAGTTGTTGCGACTAGAACTGAAATTAACATTAAGCGGTGCTACTACACTTACCTGCTTCGATACTTGTGCTTCCTGGTTATCGCCACTCGTGACGGTCATGGTGATGGTGTAAGTACCAGTGAGGCTATATCCATAGCTGGCATTTAAGCCAGTTTCCTGGTTACCATCGCCCATATCCCATTGAACACTGTAAGTTTCGACACCACCCGTGATCGATGCTTCAAGTTCTACTACTGCGCCAGTGGTAGCCAGATTAAAGTCAGCCGATAGTGCATCACCAATCACAACTACCTGTTCAACAACACTTACAGTGCTTTCCTGATCAGTAACCGTCAATGTAACCGTATAGTTGCCGCTAGTAGCGTAAGTATGAACTGGAGCCGCTTCAGTAGAGATTGCAGAACCATCACCGAAATCCCATTCATAAGTATAACCAGGAATCCCGCCAGCCGTTTCATCGGTAAAAGAAACTTCTCGGAAATTACGTTGGAATTCAAAACCCGCTGCTAATTCAAGAGGTGCGACACTGAGTTTAACGGTTGCCGTACTGGAGTTTGCTGCCTGATTAAGCACTTCCATTTTGAAACCATGCTCTGGCAATACAAGACCTGACGCTGGCTGCTCCGGAGCAGAATAATCATTGGAGTCATCAAATACCGAAATAGGCGCTAAATGATTGTCGTTACTGGTAGCTTTTTGATCGTAGAGACCAAATGCAGCATCTCTAATCTGAGTTAAGGTACTACCCGGACTTGAACCATTCATAATAATATTTTGGTCGGCATCCACAACACCGGTAAAGCCGTAGCCAGGATGATCATCAGCACCAACTTTATTGTCACTGTAGTTCTCATTACCGAACCAGACTAAAACGCCAGGGCTATTAAAGGTGTTAGCAAAACCTACATCACGACCATTAGCGCTTCTGAGCTGTATCCAATAATTCTGTGGTAGGCCTGGTGCTTTATTAGAAGCTCTAGAGAAGCCATCTAAGGTTACTGTATCAGCAACTTCTGCACCATCGGTATGGATAGCAGCTCCCGATTGTTTAACAGTAATATCATCGGCGACGAAACCATAACCACCAACGCTTTGATCCGTTTCATAGTTGAAACTGAAGGTTACGCTTTGTCCAGCATAAGCTGTCACATCAAACGTTAAATCAACCCAGCCTTCAGTACCTTCAGAACCAGCAATATCGACTGATTTGCCAGTAACAAAGTTGTTCACATTATGATACTGATTATTAGTTTTAGTATGATTGCCAGCAAGTGCCGTACCATTAGCTTTAACCTGCAAATAATCATAGTCAACTTCAATATCCCAGTGCGCTTTCATACTCAACTCAAGAGTACCAGTCGCAGGCAGGTCAACAGTAAAACTCATATTGTTAGACTTCATATCACCTTTGCCCGAGTAATATTGATACGAGCCAGTATAAGGAGTCATAAAGTCAAAAAGCGGAGCTGGAAGATCGACTCTGATTTGGTTGTAGGTTCCAGAATGATTGGAGGCTTGTACTAAATCCACATCTTGCGGAGCACCCATTAGATCATCAAGGTTAACAACCAACTCATCGATCCAGTCACCACCGTAAGTTGCTTGCAAGAATGAACGAGCATAGGGGCTGAAACCAGTTGGCTTGGTACCAGCAGGGCTACCCACCCAGCTACCCGAGGCCATTACTGACCAGATACCTACTGGTGAGCCTTCTGCAGAGCCAGCGATGTCATATTCATCAGGCAAACCTAAGTCGTGTCCAAATTCATGCACAACAACACCGGTTGCCGCATCGATTGGCTGAATTGTGTAGCCAAAAAGCTTTTTACCGGTACCGGGGATGGTGTAACCGCCCTGCTGACCGTCAACAAAGAAACGGTGAGACCAGATAGCATCATCACTTAACACACCACCACCCGCTTCTTCGCCGACGCTTGAGTGGTAAATCATCACGTGATCGATAAGACCGTCCGCTTCTTCAATGTTACCGTCACCATCTAAATCATAAGGATCTTCCAAGTCATAATCAGCAAGATTAATGCCATTTGCCTGGACAGCCTTAGTAACAGCTTCTTTAACTAATGCTGGGACATTTTTATCGTTATCATTGTTGTCAGGATCATTCTCGCCATAATGTACGGCATTATTATCCGCGGTTACCCAGCCATAGGTATCACCCGTGAAGGAGAACATACCGCCTGATTCATCTTGATAAAAATTGTAACCTGACTCCAGGTTTTGCCCCGATGGCCCGGTAAAGCCAGTGGTTGAGAACATCAGGTTTTGATAATGCGATACTGGATACGAATCATAGTACATATTCGTATCGCTTGGAGATAAGCGGTTATCATCGTAAGGTAAGTCAGGAAAGTCGATTAATACAGCAAGCACTTTAACCGTTTTATTATTTATAGTTTTTTGCTCAGTTGTCACTCCCTTAATAAAGGACTGCTTCTTTTGCTTTAAACTGTTAGCCACTAAAGTTGGTTGCTTTGGCTGACTACTTAAACTTTGACCAAGATAGTGCTTTACTGCCTGTTCTTTTTCAGCTTCGCTGGCATTAGCATTAATATCGCCACGCTTTTCAAGCCAGTACAAAATTCTTTCATGATTGACCAACGCAGGGTCTTTTGGGGTAACCGATTTTTCAGCGGCTTGTGCCATTGGAGTGGCAAGCGCAATTGCCAATAAACTATAAATAGCGGTGTGTTTCATTTCACTTTCCTTTTAAACAATTTTCATACACAGAATTTTTCTTGTTGATATAATTTCGAATAACCAATTCTCGCTGCTCTTTATCCATCTCTTCGGTGATCAAACCTTTCTCAATAAGCATCGGCTCAAGTTTCCAGATATCTTTAACAGGAGCTGGAGCACTACAGATTGGTTTAACTGGACCTTTATGTGGATTGAATTGAGAGTCGGAAGCTTGATTTGCATGCTCTTCAACACCTTCGGCTTCCACCTGAGTATCGTTTTTACAAGCCACCATCAACAAAACAAAAACTGAGCAAGTCAACAACAAATAAATACGCATTTCTTTACTCATATAATAATAAGACTCCTATTAAAGACCAGTTTGCATGAGGCTTCAAGTCAGATTACCAAACTCACAAGCTTGGATACAAAAGCATACAGTTGCGCTGTTTTTAGGGGATTTTCTAAGAAGATAGGGTAGGAACGAAAAAGCCCTTGTAAAAACAAGGGCTTTGATGTGGTACCAGAGGCCGGACTCGAACCGGCACGCTTTTAAGGGCGCGGGATTTTGAATCCCGTGTGTCTACCAATTTCACCACTCTGGCTTTAAACCTGATTGTTAGCTTAGGAGTTAACCTAAAGCATTTTGTAGCGCTTCGCGCTACTCCCGTGTGCACCGAGGGCACTCCCGACTCCGTCGGTCGTCATACCAATTTCACCACTCTGGCTTTAAACCTGATTGTTAGCTTAGGAGTTAACCTAAAGCATTTTGTAGCGCTTCGCGCTACTCCCGTGCGCACCGCTACAGTATTGCTTGTCTTCGGTCGGTCACTCTCAGGCTCCTGCCCTTCGTGACACTCGTACGTCCTGTACTTCGTCATACCAATTTCATTCTCTCAAATGAGTATCTGGCATTAAACTTTGTATTGAGGCAAGGCTCCAAAAGTGAGGCGCATTATAAACTAACAGACTGTTTTTGCAATACTAGCGTTCGCCTTTTTAAGCGGTTTGCTGCTCCACATCAGTCAGGCTAAACACTTCTTCAACAGGGACTTTAAAATACCCTGCAATTTTAAGCGCTATTATGGTTGAAGGTACGAATTTACCAACCTCAATAGTACTGATGGTTTTTCTTGAAACACCAATTGCTTCGGCTAATTCGCCCTGGCTCATTCGATGCTCAGCTCTAAACACACGGATTCTATTATCTAGTTCGGGGTGCATAAACTACTCCTCCATGTTTTCCAAATCATCCTCTCGAGTAAGCCAGAAGAAACTGAGGCTGACAGAAAGAACTGCAATGGCAAATAATGAAGTAAAGTAGAACCTTATAGGCAGTTCCAGCAGTTCAAGCTGGGAGGAGAAACCGAGCAAAACTGTGACACTCAATGTTGTTGCTATCCAGCCATTCTTAAAACTTACTAGCATTGCCCCCGACACAAAACCTTCTGGTTCCTTTGCTCCAACAAGTTGTCCACCAAGCTTTTGCTTTATACCGGGCCATATCGCAATAAGGGTAACACCCATAGTAATGACAACACCTACCATGGTAATCATATCCAATATACTGTTGAGCGTACCCTTAGGAGTAAACTCTTCAGCAATTATCATTAAGTAGGTAATTCCACATAGCAGCATGCCCCAGGCAACGCCTCGTTGCATCCTATCGACCGTTTCTGCGCAGTTATTTTGTTTCATAAATCATTTCTCCATAAAGTTAATTTCAACTCCAAAAAGGGAGGTAAATAACCCTTTATGGAACCTACAGGTTACATTATGGTAGTTTTGACGCCCAAGTCAAGAGTTTTTATTTGCGCATAAAAAACCCAGCTCAAGGCTGGGTTCTGTATCTACAGGTTGTTGTTAATTAATAGTGGACTATTACGAATCTCCCTTCTTAATTGACGCTTTCTCATCTGCAATAAACTGTTCGATTTGAGCTTCTAGAACACTTAGCGGAATTGAGCCATTGGCTAGCACCGCATCGTGAAATTTGCGGATATTAAAGTCTGCGCCCAATTCTTTTTCAGCTTTTTCTCGAAGCTCAAGAATTTTCAGCTCGCCTAATTTATAAGACAGTGCCTGCGCCGGCCAACTGATATAACGGTCTATTTCGGTTCGAACGTTGTGAGTTGAAAGTGCCGTATTCTCTTCCATCATCTTGATCGCTTGCTCACGAGTCCAGCCTTTGGTGTGCATGCCGGTGTCCACAACTAAGCGGATAGCACGCCACATTTCATAAGTTAAACGCCCAAAGTTGCTGTAGGGATCCTGGTAGAAGCCTGCTTCAAGCCCTAACTTTTCACTGTATAAGCCCCAACCCTCGCCAAAAGCTGAAATATAAGTGTTTTGGCGGAAACTGGGCAAATGCTCCAACTCTTTTGCTAAAGCGGTTTGCAGATGATGACCCGGGACGGCTTCATGCAAGGTTAGCGCCTCAAGATTATACAAAGGACGCTTATCCAGTGCATAAGTATTAACCCAATATTCGCCGGCACGAGTGCTGTCTAATGGCGCACCAGAGTAACGGCCTGTGGTGTATTTCGGAGCGATAGCTTCGGGAACGGGCACAACGCCGTAGGGCTGGCGCGGCAACTTACCGAAGAACTGTGGCAACTTATGATCCATCTTTTTAGCGATGTAAGAAGCCTCTTTAATCAGCTCTTCTGGAGTTTCGGCATAGAACTGAGGGTCAGTGCGTAAGAACTCTAAAAATTCAGGGAAAGTACCCTCAAAACCACTGTCTTCGATAACCTGCTCCATTTCTGCACGAATCCGCTTAACTTCTGATAAGCCGATCTCATGGATCTCATCAGGCGTCATATCCAGAGTGGTATAGAGTTTCACCTGATTCTGATAATAAGCTTTACCATCTGGAAAATCGTACGCAGCAATCGTTTCTTTGGCATTGGGTAGATATTCCTGCTCGAAGAACTTGAGGTAGTTTTGATACTCGGGAACCACCACCTGACCGATAATGGTCGTGGCCTGCTCTACCAGCTCCTGCTTCTGTTGTTCAGTAAAGTGTTTGGGGAAATTATTGAAGGGCGTAAACCAGGCTGTTTCAGTAGCATTGTCTTTGATATAGGCTTTGATCCCATCGCTGTAACCTTCCAGCACCGCTTTTGGCACTGTAAAACCACGCGCCATGCCTGCTTCCATGTTGCTGATATTTTGTTGGAAATGACCAGGGATTTGAGTCAACAGTGTAAGATAATTTTCATAATCCTCATAAGTGCGAAAGCTCACTCTCTGCGCCAGCCCCGCCATTCCAACATGAAAGCCCCATTCTGAATTTAAAGGCATTTCATAAGTTTTAAGGTCAATTTCTGCGACCTCCTGCTCCAATTGAAACAGCATCATGTCATAACTGATTTGATCGTCCGCAGACAGATCATCTCGCTGAATGCTATTGAGTTCGCCAATCAGCTTTTGCAATTCTTGCTTTCGGTCTTGGTAGGCTGCTGGGCTCACATCACGCAGTTTGCCTTTGGCTGATTCATCGCCTCGGCTGGCTGCCCATAATGGATTCTGCTTGAGATTGTATTCTTCAACTTTGTCAAAAAACTCATACAACCATTGAGTGTAATCTTCGCCTGCGTTAGCAGCCATACTGCTAACCAGCAAGCTGCTGGAGATTATCGTTGAAATAAAAAGGGCTTTGATTAGTTTCATTATCGTTACCAAGAAATATTCGTGCATCTTTTATAGCAAGATTTGCTGGCTGGATAAAGCACTGAACGACTGGAGACTGGCAAATGCTGTTAACGAACGTTTCGTATGGAGTCACGGCGGCGCTTTTGGTAGACTAGCGCCTCTTTGAAAAGGTACCACTGACGAGCTGAACGAAACATGTCCCAACCATTAATCACAACACCAGCACCACTGACCAAAAAGTTAGGTGCATGGCTTTACGATGCGCTGATCTGCATAGCCATCTGGTTTTTGTGGGGATTATTCACTTTCCCATTAATTCGCTGGTTACTAGGTGTTGAGGACATCCACCAGGGACAGGATACCTTGACTTATAAAATCTACTCAATTCTGCCAGCGTTATTAATTCTATTTTACTTCGTCGGCTCACACGTTCGTTACGGTCAAACTGTTGGCATGAGTTCCTGGAAGCTGCTGTTGGTGCAAAACAATGGTAAGCCGGTGACATTTGGCCAAGCGATGCTTCGTGATGTCACTGCCGTGTTAGGCATTGGTATGTTATTTAGCCTGTTTAACGCCAAAAAGCTCGGCTGGCACGATATGCTCAGCGGTACTCGCGTAGTAGCTCTACCCGATAAGATAAAAGACTAACCTCGCTCATAGCGCAAAATCTGACCTTTATAGCCTTTAGCCACTTCTTCATTAGGAATGGCGGCAGTTTGTGTATGTTGATAGCCCAAACCTACCATCTTGCGACTAAATTTCGCATGGTGCCCGCGGCCCGGATCAATCAAAATGACTTCACACTGCTGCTTGGCATGTTGATCAATAAAGTCTGACAAAAGCGCAACATGCTCATCTTCATATAACAGGTCACTGCCAATAATCAGATCAAACTGCCCGATGCCACAGTCATCATCAGCCCAGCCAGTGCGTACAAAAGGGATCACCTGATCATTGTTTAATAAAGCATTGGTATTCAGAAAATTTTCAACTTCCGGATGGTAGTCCGTTGCCGTAATATCAGCCCGTCTTTTGTTCAGCACTAAACTGGCAAGTCCAATACCACAACCTACTTCCAGTATGCGTTTACCTTTTATATCAAAGTCATGCATGATGTCGGCCAATACTCGACTCGAGTCCCAGACCACGCCAAAGATTGGCCAGGTAGCGGAGCTTATACCCAAATTTTCAGCAACTTGGTGGCGATCAGAAAATTGTTGCTTGTCACGCAAGGTGCGCAAATGTATGTCCATTTGACCACGATCACCAAATTCAATGGTCTGGAAACGGAAGCGTAAAGAAGGCATGTTTTAGTCTCGGTAGGCGTAATAGCAGAGAGAGACTAGGTCTGATGTGTTATACCACCGAACCTGATCTGGCAGTGCCAAAGGGTCATATTAACTGATCTTCAGAACAATCACGACAAAAAGACTTTGAATAGGACTCGGGTTTCAACCTAACCTGCCTTTCGTAGCAAATACCAGGCACCGGCTGCAAAAATAGCTGGTGGTAAAATAGCTCCGAATATTGCGGGCATACCAAACACCAGGCTAACGGGACCAAAGGTTCGCACCGCAAAGAAATAAGCCATTCCAGTTAAGACTCCAACCAGAACTCTGGCGCCCATAGAAACACTGCGCATCGGTCCAAATACAAACGAAGCAGCCAGAATAATCATGATCGCAGTACTGATTGGCTGAATCAGTTTGCGCCAGAATGCCAGATCATAACTTTGCGTATCCAACCCATTATTAGCAAGATATTGCCGGTAACGATATAAACTCACAATATCCAGAGTCTCAGGGTCATCACTGAGAACCGACAAATTATCCATTTGAATATTGGTGCGCCATTCCATCGCATCAAATCGCTCCCGTTCAACTCTGTTTGGCAAAACCGTCGTTTGATACCCATTCTTGAGTTGCCATACGTTCGCTTCCACCAAAGCGCTGGAGGCATGGGTCACAGACTCCAGAGTCCGGCTCTCATCAAACTGGTATATCGAAACACCTTCCATACGGTCACCACCTATAACTTCCCTGACATGAACCATCTGGCCGCCATCTTTGACCCAAACCCCTTGTTCACCTTTAACCAGCTGCTCGCCCAGTATGGCTCGATTACGAATATCCTCCGCCATACGGGTCGTTTTTGGTGACACATATTCACCGAGGAAAATAGCAAAAGCAATAAGGATCAAACCATAGCTCAAAGCAGCACCAACAATTTGCATCGTTGTTTTGCCAGCCGCACGCATGACCGTCAGTTCACTGCGAGATGCTAGCAGGCCTAACCCGGCAATTGATCCGATCAAAATTGCCATGGGAAAAAATTCGTAAATATATTGCGGCGCGAGCAATAAGGAATAAGCTAGCCCATCAACAAACTGATAACTGCCTTTGCCAAAATCGCCACTCTCATCAATTAATGCAAATAGGACCCGAATAATAGCCAGTGTCATCAAGGTCATGATGGAGGTGGCCAAGATGGTTTTACCAATATAAAAGCGAAGAATATTCACCTAGTTCGCTCCCTCATTATCCGTTACTTTTTCATTTGCTTTTGGGGTATTAGAGCGACCATGCAGATACAGCAATCTTGCTGCTAAAAAGCCCATGATTAAATAGATTGGAATAAAACCCAACCAGCCCGGGATTTGCTCGGACTCCAAAGATCGCCTGAAGATAACGATTAACACGATATAGCCGATGTAAACCATCAAAGCTGGCAACATTTTAGCGAACTTACCTTCGCGAGGACGCACACGACTTAATGGAATGGCGAGAAACATAAACAAAGGAACCGAGATTGGAACCGCGATACGCCAATGAAGCTCAGCCCAGCTGGCACCGTCAGCTGTTTGCCACAACTCTGGAGTTGATGTGGCGCTGATTTTGCGTCGTGACACAATGCTGCGATCCGCATCCAACCGCGCAAAATAACGCTCAAACTGAGTGATGTTCTTTATCTGCTGATTTTGATCAAGCTCATAGACATGTCCATCATTCAACTGCAGAAAGTTTTTATCGATGGACTCATCATAAAAACGTTCAGCACTTTGCGCAGAGATGATTCGTGTACCGGGGTTAGTTTCACTGGGCATTTCTGCCAAAAAGAAATTACCTAGCTGTGTCGAGCGATCGGAAGAATCCGCATAAACCACTCCTTGGCCCTGTTGGAACATTTGAAAATGACCTGGCGTCAACATGCTCAGCTCTAACTTGCTGGCATGCTCATCGCGAATTTGATAGGTCAGCTCATTAGCTTGTGGTGACAACCATAAGGTCACCCCGCCGCCAATCAGCGCAATAATTACAGCAGCCGGTGCGAGCATTTTAATTAAAGAGCGCTCACTTACTCCCACCGAACGTAGCACAGCCATTTCACTGTCGACATACAATCGGCTGAAGGCCAATAAACACCCCAGAAAAAAAGCCAGAGGTAACAAGAAACCGATTAGCACAGGGCTATAAAGGCCAACCATTTGCCATACCATGGCACCGGAAATATCTCCTGCGGCTGCCTGTGCAAGATACTTCACGATACGCTGGCTCATAAAAATGGCGAAAAGCACGCCCAGAATGGCAGTGGTGCTGGTTAACACTTCGCGATTTAAATAACGACTTAAAATCAAAGGAAATCCTTGGTTTTACTAAGCTCAGTAGACCATTGAAAGGCCAACAAGCCCTACTATGCTCAGGCTTTAATACCGTGTCAAACAGCAAGATGCTGTGCTGGTATTAATTCTCATATCGGTTAAACTATGGCGCATTATAAACCAAAATCAACGATTTGCAGGTGATCTATGGAATTCTTTGTAAAAAGTGGCAGTCCCGAAAAACAAAAAACCGGTTGTCTCATTGTTGGCGTATTTGAGTCGCGTAAATTATCAGCTCAGGCACAACATATCGACGAAATTAGTGACGGCTATATCAGCGCCATTGTTCGTCGTGGTGACATGGAAGGTAAGTTTGGGCAAACACTTTTATTGCATAATGTTCCGCACACCAGTTGTGAACGTGTTTTATTGGTCGGTTGTGGTAAAGAACGAGAATTCGACGGTTCTCAGTACAAAAAACTCTCGAACAAAACTATCAAGTTTTTACACGAGACAGGCACTACAGATGCCATTAGCTGTCTACCTTTATTAAACGTTAAAGGCCAGGATTTATACTGGAAAGTACGCTTTGCAGTCGAAGCAGCTAACGACAGCCTGTATCAATTCGAAGAGCTGAAAAGTAAAAAGTCCGAAACACGTCGCCCTCTTCGCAAAATTACTTTATTTGTTGAGTCACGAGCCGATCTGTCTGAAGGCGAGAAAGCCATTTTACATGCGCAAGCCATCAGTGTTGGTCAATCGTTGACCAAAGATCTGGCCAATCTGCCTGGTAATATTTGTAACCCAAGCTATCTTGCCAAACGTGCTGAGGAACTAGCCAAGCATTATAGTGCGATGAAAACTACCATCCTCGATGAGTCTGAATTAGAAGATATGGGAGCTGGTGCTTTTGTATCGGTATCACAGGGCTCCGATCAACCTGGCAAACTGATTTGCATGGAATATATGGGCGGTGGTAAAGATGAAAAGCCGGTGGTTTTTGTGGGTAAAGGCATTACTTTCGATACCGGCGGCATTTCAATTAAGCCATCTGCATCGATGGATGAAATGAAATTTGATATGGGCGGTGCGGCATCTGTGTTCGGTGTGATGCAGGCTATCGCTGAAATGAATCTACCAGTAAATGTGGTGGGTGTGGTAGCAGCGGCAGAAAATATGCCAAGTGGTCGCGCAACTCGTCCAGGTGATGTGGTTACTTCATTATCTGGTCAAACGATCGAAATTCTGAATACTGATGCGGAAGGTCGTCTGGTTCTGTGTGATGCGCTGACTTATATCGAGCGTTACGATCCTGATATTGTCATTGATATTGCTACGCTTACTGGTGCAGTAATCATTGCTTTGGGCCATGAAGCATCCGGCATGATGAGTAATAACAACGGCTTGGCCAATGAAATCGAATCGGCCAGCGAAGTGACGAATGATCGCGTATGGCGCCTGCCTATCTGGGAAGAATATCATCAACAGCTTAAGAGCAATGTTGCTGACTTCACTAATTTAGGTGGCCGTGCTGCGGGTTCGATCACAGCAGCCTGCTTTCTTGCCAAATTCACCAAAAAATATCGCTGGGCGCATCTTGATATAGCGGGCACGGCTTGGAACAGTGGTGCTAAGAAAGGCGCAACAGGTCGCCCTGTGCCGCTATTGTCGCAAATTGTTTTGAACCGAACCAAATAAGCATGACTCAGGTCGAATTCCACATTCTAGAAAGCCAACCGGGTGAAGAAGCCTATTTTCGCCTGGTTGGGCAATGTGTTAAAAGTCTCTATAAGCAAGGGCGCAAAGTTTATATTCATACTCACGATGAAAAACAGGCTCATGCCATTGATGAATATTTATGGACACTGGATTTGAATGAGTTTATTCCTCATAATCTAGTCGGCGAAGGACCTGCTAAAGCACCTCCAGTCCAAGTGGGTTACACCCAACCTCCCGAGGAGCAACATGATTGTCTGATCAATCTTTCGCGTGACGTGCAGCCTTTTTTCAGTTATTTTCTGAAGTGCTACGAAATAGTCCCGAACGAAGACGAACATAAAGAAAGCGCTCGAGAACGCTATAAGTACTATCGTGGACACGGCTACCCTTTACAGCATAAAAAACACTAACCTTTTGTATTTAAAAGGTATATAACTAAAATTTATAATAATTTTAATAGCTTAGACGAGAACTATTGTATGAATGGGTTTACCCGATACGCCCTCAAAAATTTAAGAAGCACCGGAAGCATTGCTCCTAGCTCACGCTTTCTCGCTAAAAAGATAGCTAAAAACATTCCACCATCAGCCAAGACTCTGATTGAACTCGGTGCTGGAGATGGTGTTATTACCCGCCACATATTGGCTGCGATGGATCCCGATGCTCAATTAACTGCTTATGAGCTATCGGACGAGTTACTTCCATTACTTCAAGGTATTCAACATCCAGGGTTTAGTATCAACAATCATTCTGCGCTTGAGTTAACCAATGACTTTGAGCCTGGCAGTGTTGATTTCCTCTTGTCGTGTTTGCCCATTGCATTGTTCGATGAAAAAATGAAACGCGATCTGTTACAACAAATTCATCAGGTTCTATCTCCTGACGGTTTATTCGTGCAATATCAGTACCTGCCCAAAGACCGCAGACTGATCAGAGAGTATTTTCCTGAGACGAAATCGAAATGGATTGCGCTGAACATCCCTCCTTCATTCATCTATATTGCTAAACCTGCAAAATAACCCCTGAATTCTAGGATTTGGCGCCATAAAAACCTGCACGAAAGTTCAACAAATCCTAGATATCTAAGCCATAGACGCTATAATTCAGGGCTTCACTACGAATAACGTTCAACTGGCTAAGACCAATATCATGGATAAAGCATACGACCCGAAATCGATCGAACAAAACTTGTACAAGACCTGGGAAGATAATGATTATTTTTCACCCAAAGGTGGTGACGAAAGCTACTGCATTATGATCCCTCCGCCCAATGTCACGGGCAGTCTGCACATGGGCCACGCTTTCCAGCACACGATTATGGATGCGCTGACTCGTTATCACCGCATGAAAGGCGACAACACCTTGTGGCAGCCAGGATCTGACCACGCCGGTATTGCCACACAAATGGTGGTTGAACGCTTATTAGATAAAGAAGGCAAGAGCCGCCATGATTTAGGTCGCGATGCCTTCATCGACAAAGTCTGGGAATGGAAAGAAGACTCTGGCGGTACCATTTCCCGCCAAATGCGTCGATTAGGCGATTCTTGCGACTGGTCGCGTGAAGCGTTCACCATGGATGACGATCTATCCAATGCCGTTTTAGAGGTTTTTGTTCGATTACACGAAGAAGGCTTAATCTATCGTGGTCAACGTCTAGTCAACTGGGATCCTAAACTACTAACCGCAGTATCGGATCTGGAAGTAGAGTCCCATGAAGAAGATGGTCACTTGTGGCACCTGAAATACCCTCTAGCTGATGGTTCTGATCATTTAGTGGTTGCCACCACTCGCCCAGAAACCATGCTAGGCGATACTGCAGTAGCCGTTCACCCTGATGACGAACGTTACCAGCACCTGATTGGCAAGACCATCAAACTACCATTAACTGACCGCGAAATTCCAATCATTGCCGATAATTACGTTGAAAAAGATTTCGGTTCTGGCTGTGTAAAAATCACGCCAGCTCATGACTTTAATGATTATGAAATGGGCCAGCGCCATAACCTTGAAATGATCAACATATTGACACCGACTGCTCACATTAGCGATACAGCACCAGAAGCTTATCGCGGCATGGATCGCTATGAAGCACGTAAGCAAGTCGTCGAAGATTTTGAGCAACTTGGTTTATTAGAAAAAATTGAACCACACAAATTGAAAGTGCCACGTGGCGACCGAAGCGGTGTTGTCATTGAGCCTTACTTGACAGACCAATGGTACGTCAAAATTGCACCACTTGCTGAGCCTGCTTTAAAAGCGGTTAAAGATGGTGACATCAAATTTGTACCCGACAACTGGTCGAATACTTATTATCACTGGATGGAAAACATTCAGGACTGGTGTATCAGCCGTCAGCTTTGGTGGGGCCACCAAATCCCAGCTTGGTACGATAAAGAGGGCAATGTTTACGTCGGGCGCAGCGAAGAAGAAGTTCGCGAAAAACATAACCTTGGCGTTCAAGAGTTAACCCGAGACCCTGATGTACTGGATACCTGGTTCTCTTCTGCCCTTTGGCCATTTGCCACACTTGGCTGGCCAGAGGAAACTCCAGAGCTGAAAACCTTCTTGCCAACCAGTGTTTTGGTAACAGGTTTCGACATCATTTTCTTCTGGGTTGCCCGCATGATTATGATGGGCCTGAAATTCACTGGTGAAGTGCCTTTCAAAGAAATCTATATCACTGGTCTGATTCGCGATGAACACGGCCAGAAGATGTCAAAATCGAAAGGTAACGTGCTCGATCCGATCGACATCATTGACGGGATTGATATCGACTCTTTAGTGGCAAAACGTACCACTGGCATGATGAACCCTAAAGATGCGGAGAAAGTTTCCAAGCGCACCCGCAAACAATTTCCAGAAGGCATTGCTCCTTATGGTACAGACGCGATGCGTTTTACCTTCTGTGCTATGGCGTCCACTTCGCGCGACATTAACTTTGATCTTAATCGTGTGGAAGGTTACCGCAACTTCTGTAACAAAATCTGGAATGCAGCCCGTTATGTTCTGATGAATACTGAAGCTCAGGATACCGGGGTTAATGGCGGTGAAATGACCTTGAGTGTTGCTGACCGTTGGATTCAAAGCGAACTGCAGAAAACCATTACCGAATTTGAAAAAGCCCTTTCTAATTATCGTTTCGACCTGGCTTCTAACGCACTTTATGAGTTCACCTGGAACACCTACTGCGATTGGTATTTGGAGCTATCTAAGCCAATCCTTTATGGGGATGAATACAGTGAAGCCGAAAAACGTGCCACCCGTCATACCTTAGTTTCTGTATTGGAAAGTTTGATGCGCTTGCTGCATCCTTTCATGCCGTTTATCACTGAAGAAATATGGCTACGAGTGGCGCCTTTGACTGGTATCAATACCAAAGAGCAAACCAGTATAATGTTGCAACCGTTCCCTGAAGTTCAGACTAACTTAGTTGATGAACAGTCTGAACAAGATATCGAATGGTTAAAAACCATCATTGTTGGCGTGCGTAACATTCGCGGCGAAATGAATATTGCACCGGGCAAGCCGCTCACAGTTTTATTCCGCAATGGTTCTGAGCAAGACAAATCGCGTCTGGATAGTTACCAAAATTTCTTAAGCAAGCTGGCCAAACTTGAGTCCATCGAGTGGCTTTCACCTGTTCAGGAAGCCCCCATGTCTGCTACTGCGCTAGCAGGCAAAATGGAAATATTGATTCCAATGGCAGGTTTGATTGACGTTGATCAGGAAATGGCTCGGCTCAATAAAGAAAAAGAAAAGCTTGAGAAAGAACAACAACGCATTAGTGGTAAGCTTTCTAACAAAAACTTTACTGACAAAGCACCTGAAGCAGTTGTTAGCAAAGAGAAAGAAAAGCTCGAAGACGTTGAATCAACTTTGAGTAAAGTTGCTGAACAAATGAAACAACTGGAGTCACTATGAAAACTCTAGCGCTTACCATTTTTCTCATCAGCTCCCTACTTGGGATGCCTTGCACCATTGCCGAGGAGCCGCAAAAGCACTTCGGCTACTTTAAAGTTGGTAAAGGGCAGATTGGTGAAGCCTGCCCTGAGTTAAAAAAAGGACAGCAGTTAAATTACAGTGTTAAAAGCAACAAACCAGTTAAGTTTAACTTCCACTATCACAAGGGTGAAGAAGTCGTCTACCCAGTAGAAGATCATGAAACACAACTGATTGAAAAAACTTTTACCGCAGACATGGATGAAACCTACTGCTTGATGTGGACCGGGTTGGCGGATGACACCACTGTAGAAATAGAATATTTTGTCCAAGATACAGTGCATCCCGCATTGCCTTTAACTCAAGCCACTCCAAGGTATCCGATTAAAGCATATGAAGATAAGATTGAAGGTTATGTAATAGTTTCTTTCGACATAGAGCCTAATGGACGAACTTCTAATATCTCTATAATAGAAGAAGTGCCGGAAGAAATTTTTTCACAGGTTGCAAAGGAAGCTGTTCAAAAGTGGCTGTTCAAGCCTAAAGTTATTAATCAAAAGCCTGTAAAAGCGACTGGATACTCGTATAAGCTCGAATTTACAATTTAGTTTATTGAAAAGGCGCTGATTAGGCGCCTTTTAGTTAGTGACTAGGTATTGGTGATTAAAATAACTTTGGTCGATATTTGAAGTGTTTTTTCACTGTTTCGATGATCTGCGTTTCAGACATTTTGTCAGCCGCTTCGACTTCGATCTTAATACCATTATCAAGTGAGTTCTTTTCAAGATATTTTGCAAACTCTTTCTTTGCTTCAGCAGGGCCAAAGATATACAAATTTTTTGCATTATTCACACTGTTAGCCACTTGTGAATAATATTGATTTAGTATCTGCTGGTTCCGTCTATCAGCTTTGTCTTCGGCAAAAACACCTTGTGGTCCGTAGGGCGTTTCAGAGCCAGCGCCACGTTTTTCATCAATATGCTCTTCTACTCCAGACTGAAAAAAGCGGGTGCTAATTCCCTTATCACTAACCCCAACCAAAACGGCCTCTCTGTGATCGAGCCAGACACCAATTTTAGAGTGAGCCATATATACCTCCATATCAGAAGACATATCTCTATCATACTCCTTGATAAAAATATTTAAAGCCTACCGCATCACCCTAAAAGCATAGCGCCTACGGCAAACATACCTCCTCTGCAGGCGCTCGCATATTGTAATGAGTCGACATAACATGTCCGTATGCGCCAGCATTTTCTATCAGAATTAAGTCACCTTCAAAGGTGTCTGGAAACGGAATTTCAATGCCTAGCTTGTCGGTACTTTCACAAATCGGCCCAACAATGGTCGCCAAATGGTTTTTGCTGTCAGTGATGCGAGTTAAATTTACAATATTGTGATAAGAACCATACAGCGCGGGCCGCATGAGTGAGTTCATTCCGGTATTAATACCCACATAGTAGTAATTCTGCTTCTGTTTAACCTGAGTGACCTTAGACACAAGAACTCCTGTATTAGCAGCAATATAACGTCCTGGCTCAATCCACAGCTGGTAATCAGGATACAAGTCTTTAACTTCGAGCAGGCTCTGATTAATCTGTTCCATGGTCAGTTCAGTTTGTTGAGCACGTTCTTTAATACCAAATCCACCACCCAAATTTAAATACCTCACATCAGGGAACTGTTGCGCAACACTGGCCAGAAGACGAGCATGTTCAGCCCAATGTTCGTTAGTTAAAATGCCGCTGCCAGCATGAGCATGCAAACCGAGTACTTTAATGTTGTGCTCTTTAATGATGGGTAGCAGCTCTTCTAATTCCTGAATGGGAATACCGAATTTAGAGGTAGCCCCTGCTGTACGCACATTCTCATGGTGACCTTTACCGATATTGGGGTCGATACGCAGGAAAATAGTCTTGTTTGTAAAAGTCTTTGCCCAATGCTTCAAAGGGTAGCTACTATCAAGTGACAACATTACTCCATAATCCAAAGCTTTTTGGTATTCACTATGGCTGGCAAAGTTAGGCGTAAAGAATATTCGACTTGTTTCTATGTCCGGAAATAGCTGCTTTACTCGCTCTACTTCGAAAATGGACACGGTTTCAAAACCAATGCCTTGCTCATAAGCAGTTGTTAACACCTGAGGATGATTGTTCGCTTTTACCGCAAAGAAGATTTGATCGACTGCACTAATACTTTGTAGGTTATTAATATTTTCAGCTACTGCGCTTAGGTTATAGATATAAGCATTTTCTCGTTCATCAAGACACTGTTCGATTTCACCGCGTCGCTGCTGCCACCACTTCTTCACAATAACTTCTGCAGCTGGCTTTTTCAGTTCTTTAGCAGTTGGACCAAGAATCTCACTGTTTGGGTTATTGCTAATTAATAATTCATGTAACGCTGCGATAACCTTATCGCAATGCTCATCATCAATAACAAAGGTCAGGTTAAGATCGGATGCAGCCTGCGATAACAAATAGACTTTATAGGTTTCAAAAATCGAAAATGCAGGAGCGATTTTGTGTAATATGGCGCGAACGTTCTGGCCTACAATAGATACGGCCGAGCAATTTTTCATGACATTGACTCGACAAATGGTCGCCAGTTCTTCGACCAGACTTTTTAGTCTTCGCTCACTAACTACCTGTGTCAAACTATCTAAACTAATAGTCACGTTGGTCTCAGAAGTCGACACCAAATCCACTGACACCTTATGCTTTTTAAAGATGGCAAACAAATCCGCTAGAAAGCCTGCTTGTTGCCACATGCCCTGGCTTTCCATCGAGATAAGTGTAATGCCATTCTTTGCTGTAATCGCTTTAACCATGCCCCAACGATTATCAAAATGATGGATTTGAGTTCCTGGTAACTCTGAATCAATGGTTGAACGGATAAAGATGGGGATGTTAGATAGCTGCGCCGGACGAATAGCTCTTGGATGTAACACCTTGGCGCCAGCAGAAGCCATCTCCTGCGCTTCATCGTAATTAAGGTGATTTAGCAAACGTGCGTTAGGAACCTGGTTTGGATTTGCAGTGAAAATACCTGGTACATCCGTCCAAATTTCAAGCCTGCTCGCAGCCAGCTTTGCAGCAAAATAAGCAGCAGATGTATCAGAACCACCCCGTCCCAGCAAGAGTGTATCTTGTTCATCATTACTGGCAATGAAGCCCTGTGTGATAACGACTGAAGAATCTTGAGTAGCATTAATTAAGTTTTGATCAAGGTCGCATACACAGCCTGCAGACAGGTAGTCGCTCTGGCTTTGCGGGCTGGCGTATAAATAGCTTCTGGCATCCAACCATAACGGTTTATTATCAAGCACTTTTGACAAATACTCTGCACCAATCTTAGTAGCCCACAGCTCCCCCTGAGCCATAACCAAAGCACGCGTGCGATCGCTCACCTCACCCAGCAAGTTGATGCCATCCAACAACCGCTTTAAATACAAATACTCATCCGCTAGCAGGTTATCCGCTATTGCCAAGGAATCAATGAGTTGATCATGAAGTGTTACCACCTCCTGATAACCCTCCGCATAATCACCATCAACAGCCTGAACAATCAATTGCTCCAGACGATTGGATACCGTGCTAACCGCTGAATGAACAACAAACACCTTGATACCTTTAGCACGTTTTCGTTTGACAATTTTGACAATGGTATCCCAGTTATTGCGTGAAGATACGCTGGTACCACCGAATTTCAAAACGTGCACAGTGTTAGTTGTTGTCATCGCCAATCTCCAAATCTGTTATGCGAATATTGTGTTAATAAAATCATGAGCCATAAAAAAACCCGCAGAGGATGTCCTGTGCGGGCTTTGAAATAGAAAATAAATTAACTTTTCTTTCACCCACAGCCATAAAGGACACGTTTTTTAAGTGCCTTCTTAGTATGTTTCTTGAAAGAAAAAGTCATATTCATAATGCGAAATATAAGTGATTTAGCGGATAAGTCAAATAATTACTGGTTATTTATTTTGCTTGTCTGCTCTTCTGTTGCGAAAGAATCGTTTTAATTGCTCGCTACACTCTACCTGTAATAAGCCTGATTCAACAACACATTGATGGTTAAAGCTTGGATTCTGCAAAATATTCAGTACGGAACCAGCCGCACCCGTTCGCGGGTCAGTGGTTGCAAAAACCACCCTCGACACTCTTGCATGAACCATCGCCATAGCGCACATTGCACAAGGCTCCAAAGTCACATAAAGGGTCGTATCAACCAGCCGATAATTCTCAACCTTCTGCCCCGCTGCCCGTAACGCAACCACCTCAGCATGCGCTGTTGGGTCATGATTAAGAATGGGTTGGTTAAAGCCTTCAGCAATAACCTCTCCGTCTACAGCCAATACCGCACCCACAGGAACTTCGCCTTTCTCCTCAGCGATAGCCGCCAATTCAAAAGCTCGTTGCATGCAATGATGATCAAATTCAGTAAAGTCAGCCATGAGAATCGAGTGTCAGTTATTTTGATGGGTTACGCTTTATAAGCTAACCCATCCTATAAGAACAGATATATGAAACCAATTCTTGATTATAAATCTAAGATTTTTGATGTTAGGCGCACTGCCCAATCATACTGTTAAAACCAACAAATCAATTAGCGAGAAAAAATATTGGACTTTTCTGCTTCTGCAAGGCGCAAGTTCGCGCAAAGAGGGAGTGGACTTAGAGTCCATGACCGATTGAGCAAACTTACAACACAGCAAAAGCAGATAAAGACTTATAAATTCCGCCAATTCTGTAGACGCAGGTTTTTTGCGATCTCTACGCGGCAAAAACAGATTTTAGCGCGGAATGGACACCTAGTCCCTGAGCACTAAATTAAGCTCCACCTATCCAACTATAAATTTACGTCCTAATTAGCGAGAAGAAATATAGGGTTTTTCTACTTCTGCAAGGCGTAAGTTCGCGCAAAGAGGGAGTGGACTTAGAGTCCATGACCGATTGGGCAAACTTACAACACAGCAAAAGCAGATAAAGACTTATATTTTCCGCCAATTCTGTAGACGCAGGATTTTTGCGATCTCTACGCGGCAAAAACAGATTTTAGCGCGGAATGGACACCTAGTCCCTGAGCACTAAAATCTGTTTTTAACAAAGTAGAATCACCAAAAGACCAGTCTACTCCCACTCGATAGTGGCTGGAGGTTTCGAGGAAATATCATAAGTAACCCTCGATATCCCATCCACCTCATTAATGATTCGACCTGAAACATGCTCCAGGAATTCATACGGCAAGTGTGCCCAACGCGCTGTCATGAAATCTATGGTTTCAACGGCACGAAGCGCTACCACGTAATCATACTTTCTGCCGTCCCCCATTACCCCTACGGAACGAACTGGCAGAAACACGGTAAATGCCTGGCTGGTTTTGTTGTAGAGATCATGTTTATACAATTCTTCGATGAAGATTGCATCTGCACGACGAAGCAGGTCTGCGTACTCTTTTTTCACTTCGCCTAGAATTCGAACTCCTAGGCCTGGGCCTGGGAATGGATGACGATAAAGCATGTCGTATGGCAGGCCTAGTTCTAACCCAATCTTACGTACTTCATCTTTAAAAAGTTCGCGCAATGGTTCGACTAACTTTAAATTCATTTTTTCAGGCAGGCCACCAACGTTGTGGTGCGATTTAATAACATGTGCCTTGCCAGTTTTTGCGCCCGCTGACTCAATCACATCTGGGTAGATAGTGCCTTGTGCTAACCACTGTGCATTAGTTAATTTTTTGGACTCTTCATCGAAAATATCAATGAAGACTTTACCGATCATTTTTCGTTTTGTTTCAGGTTCGTCTATACCTTTGAGTTCATCCAAGAAACGATCCTCGGCATCAATGCGAATGATATTCAAGCCAAAGTTATCACCAAACATGGCCATGACTTGATCGGCTTCATTTAATCGCAACAAACCATTGTCTACAAAAACACAGGTTAACTGTTTGCCGATGGCACGGTGCAACAACATGGCAGTTACGGATGAATCAACACCACCCGATAAGCCAAGA
The DNA here is from genome assembly GCA_048266925.1 of Kangiella sp. Classification (GTDB taxonomy): domain Bacteria; phylum Pseudomonadota; class Gammaproteobacteria; order Enterobacterales; family Kangiellaceae; genus Kangiella. Next base: position 676,024 of record JBLWYL010000001.1, read on the forward strand.
ACAACTTCATCATCACCGACTTGTTGTTTAATTTGCTCGATTGCGTCATCAATAATGTTTTCAGCCGTCCACAATTTCTCACAACCACAAATATCATCTACGAAGCGCTCAAGAATACGACCACCCTGTTTTGTGTGGGTTACCTCGGCATGAAATTGAATACCATAGAATGGCTTTTCTTTATGCGCGATCGCAGCGATTGGTGCGTTATCACTTGAAGCGATAACCACAAAATCTTCTGGTACCGAAAGCACTTTGTCACCATGACTCATCCAAACGTCGAGCACCGGATGCCCTTCTTTATCAAAACGATCTTCGATGCCTTCAAACAAAGCGCTATGACTTTTAGTGAAAACTTCTGCGTAGCCAAACTCACGTTTTTCCGAACCACCAACACGGCCACCAAACTGATCTGCCATGGTCTGCATGCCATAGCAAATACCCAACACAGGCACACCTTGCTCAAAGACACACTGCGGTGCACGAGGGGTATTTTCTCCAGCTACTGACTCTGGACCACCTGATAAGATAATTCCTTTAGGATTAAACTCACGAATGAATTCCTCTTCAACATCGAATGGTACTAACTCACAATAGACGCCAATCTCACGCACGCGACGGGCGATTAACTGAGTGTATTGCGAACCAAAATCCAAAATAAGAATTCGATGTTCATGAATATTTTCTTGCATTGTCATTACCTTTAATCAAGTTAGGTATAAATAAACACATTAATAAACAAATCAAAAAGCCGCAGACTGATTCTGCGGCTTTAAATCTATCCGTCTGCTTTTATTACGGAACAAAGCTGAGTGCTCTCTTATCGACTTGCTCTCAGCTTAATGACGATTATTTCACGCGATAGTTTGGCGCTTCTTTTGTAATAGCAACATCGTGCACATGACTCTCGTTCATGCCAGCATTAGTTACCCGTACAAACTCCGCCTTGTTCTGCATTTCTTCAATGGTTGAACAACCGGTTAAGCCCATACTTGAACGTAAGCCACCCATCATCTGATGAATAATCTGAGTCATTGAACCTTTATAAGGAACACGACCTTCGATACCTTCTGGAACCAATTTATCAGCAGCGTTTGAGCTCTGGAAATAACGGTCACTTGAGCCCTGCTTTTGTGACATGGCGCCTAATGAGCCCATACCACGATAAGACTTGTATGAACGTCCCTGGAATAGCTCAACTTCGCCCGGAGCTTCTTCAGTACCTGCAAGCATTGAACCAACCATAACGCTGTAAGCGCCAGCGGCTATAGCTTTACAAATATCGCCGGAGAAGCGAATTCCGCCATCAGCAATGAATGGGATACCAGAACCTTTAAGCTCTTTTGCAACACTGGATACCGCTGAGATTTGTGGAACCCCAACACCCGTTACGATACGCGTTGTACAGATTGAGCCTGGGCCTATCCCTACTTTGACGCCGTCCGCCCCAGCATCAACCAAAGCGCGAGCACCTGCAGCAGTAGCAACATTACCACCCATCACTTGTTTGTCTGGGTAGTTTTGTTTAATCCATTTGATACGGTCTAATACACCTTGCGAATGACCATGCGATGTATCCACTAAAATAATGTCGACCCCAGCTGCAACAATCGCAGCAACGCGATCCGGTGTTTCGGTGCCAGTTCCAACCGCAGCGCCCACACGCAAGTGGCCATAGCGATCTTTACAGGCGTTAGGCTTAGTCTCAGCATTGTTAATGTCTTTAACTGTGATCAGGCCTTTCAATTCAAAGTTGTCGTTTACCACTAACAACTTTTCAATTCGAAATTCATGCAGCTTGTCGTAAATTTCTTCTTGGCTAGCTTCTTCTTTAACAGTCACTAAACGCTCTTTGGGCGTCATAACTTTCGATACTGGCTTATCAAGATTGGTTTCAAATCGAATATCGCGGTTCGTCACAATACCAACTAACTGATTGCCATCAACTACCGGCATACCTGAAATACCATGTTCACGGGTCATTTGTTTAACTTGGCCGATAGTGATATCTGGAGTGATAGTAATTGGATCGCTGACAATTCCGCTCTCGAATTTTTTAACGCGACGAACATGCTCGGCTTGTTGCTCTATAGTCATGTTCTTGTGAATAAAGCCCATACCGCCTTCTTGCGCTAACGCAATAGCTAAACGCGATTCAGTGACCGTGTCCATTGCAGCAGAAACAAGGGGGATGTTGAGGGTATACTCGCTGGTAATCTTAGTGCGCAGGTCTGCATCAGCAGGCAAAATGTTGGAGTGTGCCGGCACTAATAAAACGTCGTCAAAGGTAAGAGCTTCCTCTATAATGCGCATATTGTGTTCCACGTATTATTCCGCCAATGCGGAAGGCACTGGCTTGATGAAGCGCGTTATTATAACGCTTTAGCCATTGCAAGGTAAATAACTATTTAATTCGATTTATCTATGATTAAACCCTTTCTTGAGCCACAAAAAACAGGCGAAACCCGCAAAATTTACTCTGTGAGCGAATTGGCGTTCAAAGTTCGTAAACAACTAGAGGATGTTATTGGCCAAGTATGGATTACCGGAGAAATATCAAACCTTGCCCTTCCGGCCTCTGGACACTGGTACTTCACACTTAAAGACAATGGCGCTCAGCTTCGCTGTGCCATTTTCAAGAACCGTAACCGCAGTGCCCGCTTTACACCAGAAGATGGTCAGCAGGTTTTGCTACGAGCCAAGCTGAGCTTATACGAACCGCGTGGCGATATTCAGCTCATTGGCGAATATATTGAGCCAGCGGGCGAAGGGGCGCTTCAAATTGCTTTCAATCGTCTCAAAGAAAAACTGCAGGCTGAGGGATTGTTTGCCCCAGAACTCAAACGCCCGATTCCTAAGCACCCTAAAAAGATTGGTATCATCACCTCGCCCAGCGGTGCGGCAATCAGAGACGTCTTAAGCGTGCTCAAACGCCGCATGCCACAAATTCCTGTGATTATCTATCCAAGCCAGGTTCAAGGGGAAAAAGCTGCAAAAAGTCTTATAGAGCAATTGGAGATCGCTAACCAGCATGACCAGTGTGATGTGCTGCTAGTAACACGTGGTGGCGGCTCATTGGAAGACATGTGGTGCTTTAATGATGAAACTCTGGCTCGAAAAATCCGCGACAGTCGTATACCGGTCGTTTCAGCAGTTGGTCATGAGGTTGATACCTCAATCAGCGACTGGGTCGCCGACTTAAGAGCGCCAACCCCTTCTGCCGCAGCAGAGTTGCTGGTTCCTGATCAAAGAGAGCTGCTACATAAGCTGGTACAACTTGAGCGCCGCTTAACTGGCGAGTTTGAACATAGACTACAGGTCGCTCAATCCAAGCTGGATACACTAATTGCTCGCATTATCCATCCAAAGCAACAACTCAACAGCTATAAGGTTGAGTTGCAGTCACTCAACAAAAGCTTGTTAGGCGCACAAAAATATTTGTTACAGAGCAAACAAGCTGAATATAAAGACTTGAATTCTCGGCTACGTAGCTACAACCCTAAGCTGCAACTTAGCCAGGCTAAAACCTCATTACAGCAGACTAATAAAAGCTTAGTGCAATCATGGAAATATCTACTGAAACAGAAACAACAGATGTTGGCGCTCAAGGCACAAAAGCTGAATAACATCAGTCCGCTAGCTACACTCGAAAGAGGTTATACGATAACGGAAGATGAAACAGGAAGAGCAATAACGTCGGTGAAACAGGCTCGCAAAGCACATGAGCTTACTACCCGCTTTGTAGATGGTGAAGTGAGAAGTAAGCCGGTGAAAGACTAGGTTATCTTCCACCCCATTTTTTGATTGCGCGCTTACGCTTTAGGCGTTGACGGCGTGTGATTTCGTTTTTCTTACCTTTAAACGGATTATCACCCTCTTTCAGCTCTAATCGAATCGGGGTGCCGATCAGTTTCAATTTGTCACGGAAAAAGTTGATCAAGAAACGTTTATAGCTTTCAGGAAGTTTACTGCACTGATTACCGTGAATCACAATCAAAGGTGGGTTATGGCCACCCGGATGTGCGTAGCGTAATTTAACGCGACGACCGCGAACAGTAGGAGGTTGATGCTTTTCGCTGGCTTCTTCAAGCAAGCGCGTCAATTTCGAAGCACTCATTTCCACTTGAGCACTGGCCCAGGCTTCATCGACAGACTCCCAAAGATGTCCAACGTTTGAGCCATGTAACGCAGAAATAAAGTGAATTCGTGCAAAATCAATAAATCCTAAGCGGCGATCAATTTCATGTTTGACGTTATCGCGTTGCTCTTCGGTCATGCCATCCCATTTATTGATCGCGATGACCATTGAGCGGCCTGAGTCGATAATATAACTAATCAGGCTTAAATCCTGATCAGTAATCGGCTCACGTGCATCCATCACCATTATTGATACGTTTGAGTCATCAATCGCCTGCAAGGTTTTTAGGACTGAAAATTTTTCGACGGTTTCTTTAACTTTGCCACGACGCCTGACTCCAGCAGTATCGATCAGGGTGTACTTTTTTTCACGTCGCTCCATTTCAATATAGATACTGTCGCGAGTTGTACCAGGCAAGTCATAAACCACAACACGTTCTTCACCCAAAAAGCGGTTAACCAAAGTAGATTTACCCACATTCGGACGACCAACAATAGCAAGTTTGATTCCCTTGGCTTTTTCATAGCCGACCAGCTCATCTTCATCGTTAGACTCCAGATGAAGCTCATCAAAAATCGTATCGACTAATGTGTTAACGCCTCGACCATGAGCGGCTGCTAGGGGCAGTACGGTTTGATAACCAAGGCTGTAATAATCTGACAGGGCTGCCTCGGCATGAATACCATCTACTTTATTGACCAGTACGATGATAGGCTTGTTCTGACGCCTTAAATGGTCAGCAACAAACTCATCGGCGGCTGTCATACCAGTTCTGGCATCAACAAGAAATAAAACAATATTGGCTTCGTTGATAGCCTGCAATGACTGACCAGCCATCAAGCCATCAATACCCTCTTCATCGCCAGCGATACCTCCGGTATCAACGACAATAAACTTTTGTCCTTTTAACGTGGCTTGCCCATATTGACGGTCACGAGTTAGACCAGGCAGGTTAGCTACCAGTGCATCGCGCGATTTTGTTAATCGATTAAATAATGTTGACTTACCAACGTTGGGACGACCAACGAGAGCGATTACTGGTAGCATGAATGTTACTCTTCAGAAGCTGTTGCCAGCGGGTTACTCAAAGAATAGAGATAACCATAGCGGCTTGTTGCGATGATTTTATCCTCGGTCACTATCGGTGTATGAGCCACGCCATACCGATCTAAGTGTGTCCGGGCAACAAATTCACCAGTGCTTTTATCTAACCAATGTAAGTAACCCTCAAAGTCACCTACGATAATATAGTCTTCGTTGTCTGCCGCCCCGGTTAACTTACGGTAGAGCAGCCCTTCCTGAGTCCAGATCTCTTCACCGGTAAGACGGTCAAGAGCAATAACTGTACCGCTGGTATCGACCATATAAACGCGTGTCGCATCCACTAATAGCTCTTGCGTCACCGAAGCTTCTTTGCGCCATAAAAAACGCCCATTGGTTAAATCTAAAGCAATGGCAAAACCATTAAAGCCGGCAGTGTATAAATAATTTGAATAAACTACGGGAGTAGAATCGACATCAACAATTCTTGAAATCTCAGAGCCGCCACGCGGAGCTGAGATCCTCTGCTCCCAAAGCATATCGCCTGATCGCAAATTAAAGGCAGCCATTTTACCGTTGGCAAAACCAGTTATAACAACACCGCTGGTTGCTACCGGAGCCGATGTACCACGTAATGTCAGGTTGGGAATAATTCGATCATAGAACCATTCCTGCTTTTGTGTGGCCAGCGAATAGGCAAAGATACGACCATCAGGCGTGCGTACAACGAGTCGGCCATCGCTGATAGCTGGCTTTGCTAACACCTCAGTTGTAACGTTGACATGCCATAACTTCTTACCGTCTTTAACATCCAACACGTGAACCTGAGCATTTTTTGTGCCGATGGCAACCAAACCCGCATTAGCGGTAACACCACCAGAAAGCGGTTGGTTTAACTGATTTTCCCATAGCACCTCTCCGCTTTTAATATCAAAAGCTGTGACCAGACCTTTTACATCAGCAGTGATGATTTTATCTTCCCACAAAGCTGGGGATAGACTGTTGAACTTACTCCCATCACCATCTCCAATAACTTCAACCCACTGTGATTCAACAGAAAATTTCTCGTCAATATCATCCAGTTCTTTCGGCGGGTTGACCACTTCATCGGAGCAAGCAGCTAAGAAGCTTAGCGCAATCAATAAAGCGAATAATCGTTGTGTCCAACCAGAAATCATAAACATATCCCGTTATAAGTATCTATTATTTATCAATGCCAAACTCGCTTAAACGCATCTGAAGTAACGGGTTAACCGCCCCATCTCCTGCATCACGAGCTTCAATTAAGACACTTTTTGCTTCTTCTGTTTTATCCTGTGCAATTAAAGCTTCAGCTTTAATCAATAATGCATTTGCACGGTAGGCTTGTTCATCAATAGTCTCAGCCGTCGCTATGGCATCACCATATTGTTCAAGTTGCAACTGCACACGGGCTAAACGCAACTGGGCGATAGACTCAAAAGTGTCGTTAGATTGGTCAACAACCCACTTCAATTGTTCCGCAGCTTCAGCAAATTTATCATCATTAACCAACTGCTCAGCAAATTTCAGTACTGCAAGCGAGGCATAACTTGATGCTGAATGCTCAGTTTTCACCCCTTCAACTTTATCGGCCAAGGCAGCTGAATCAGCTGTTTCAGACAAAGACAAGACTTCAGAATAAGCCATTGAGGCCATTCCGCCTTGCTTTTCTTTGTACTCCTGATAGTAATTCCAACCGAACAAAGCACCAAAACCAATCACGGCCCCTAAAATAATGGCAGCACCGTTTTCCTTCCAAAACTGTTTTATCGCTTCGACCTGTTGTTCTTCTGTTTCGTAAGCCACTACCGGCCTCCTCAATAATCGATTTAATTTGTAATAACTCTTTTTACCAAAGACCTTCTATATCCAGCACTCTTAACTAGACCAAATACTGATCAAGCAACTGGCAAATATCACGTTGCGATACCACCACCTGCTCTTTATGTTCTCTTAAGTATTTAACCCCAACCGTGCCATCCTGTACTTCCTGCTCGCCGATGACTAGCGCAATTTTAGCACCGCTTTTATCTGCCCGCTTAAACTGCTTTTTGAAATTTCCCGCACCGCAGTTCATTCGAGTCCGAATGTTTGGCCATAGCTCGCGTAACTGCTCTGCCAATTGCATAGCGCTCAACTCGGCCTGATCGCCTAAAGCAACCAGATACACATCAGCAATGGTGACTTCCTCAGCCGCCATCTCTTGAATGAGAGCGACAATACGTTCTAACCCCATGGCAAAGCCGCTGGCTGGTGTAGCATGACCGCCTAATTGTTCTGTCAAGCCGTCATAACGACCACCGGCACAAATCGTACCTTGCGCGCCTAACTTGTCGGTCACCCACTCAAAAACTGTACGGTTGTAGTAGTCTAAACCACGAACCAAATTAGTATTAACGCGATACGGAATATTGTTAGTATCCAAAATCTGGCAAAGACGCTTAAAGTGCTGCTTTGACTCTTCATCTAAATGGTCACTCAGCTTTGGCGCATCTTTAACCAGTTTTTGCACTTCCGGATTTTTACTGTCCAGGATTCGCAAAGGATTTGTTTCCAGGCGACGTTGACTATCTTCATCCAGCTGGTCTTTAATGGGTTGTAAAAATGCAACCAATTTATCCCGATACTCAGTCCGAGCTTCATTTGAGCCTAACGAGTTAATCTCAAGATGGACACTGTCATGAATACCAATCTTTTTCCATAGCCGAGCGGTCATTAAAATCAGTTCCGCATCCACATCAGGCGTGCCGACGCCAAAAGTTTCCACACCTAACTGATGAAACTGGCGATAACGGCCCTTTTGCGGTCTTTCATGGCGAAACATTGGCCCCATGTACCATAGGCGCTGCTCTTGATTATAAAGCAAACCGTGCTCAACCCCTGCTCGCACACAGCTGGCCGTGCCCTCTGGACGCAAGGTTAAACTATCTCCATTGCGGTCTTCAAAGGTATACATCTCTTTTTCAACAATATCAGTCACTTCACCAATAGAGCGCTTGAAAAGTTGAGTCTTTTCAACGATTGGCATACGAATTTCAGTATAGCCATAAGAGGCCATCAGCTCTCTCAAAACCGACTCTAACTTTTGCCAATGTGGTGTCGAATCCGGCAAGATATCATTCATGCCACGGATTGCTTGTATTTTTTCCGCCAAAACTAACCTTGTTCCGTCGATTGTTTAATTGAATTGAAAGTGCGAGATTATAGCGAATTTGGCGAAAAACAGTAGCTTTTTCCGCCAAAACTCATCTTTGAGTCTGTTTCGCTTTGCTGATGATCGGACTATCTGACCTGAGTGACAGGAACCTGCTCAGCTCCTTTGGTGATTTCTTGCGTTTTCTCACGCTTCTCAGCTAACTTGCGTCGAATTTGTGCTTCGAGCTCATCAACCAAATCTTCATTAGCGACCTTATGGCTCTTCTCACCATTCTCATACAACATGCTTTTTTTGAAGCCGCCGGTCAGACCAATCGAAACTTCTTTAGCTTCGCCAGGACCATTGACTACGCAGCCAATCACAGCCACATCAATATGCTCATTGACATCTTCCAGGCGCTGCTCAAGCTCATTAACCGTTTTAATTACATCAAATTGCTGACGTGAACAAGATGGACAGGCAATTAAGTTGATACCACGCTGACGCAAGCCTAGGCTTTTCAGGATATCGTAACCAACTTTAACTTCCTGAACCGGGTCAGCGGCTAAGGAGACACGAATAGTATCGCCAATCCCTTCTGCCAGTAACATTCCCAAGCCTACAGCTGACTTTACAGCACCCGTGCGAAAACTACCGGCCTCGGTAATACCCAGATGAAGAGGGTTATCAATTTCTTTTGCTAAAATGCGATAAGCGGCAACCGTCATGAAAACATCCGATGCTTTCAGGCTAATTTTATAATCCTTAAAATTATGGCGCTCCAGCATTTCAATATGGCGGTATGCCGACTCTACTAGAGCTTCTGGCGTAGGCTCTCCATACTTTTCCTGCAGATCTTTCTCAAGAGAACCAGCGTTGACACCAATACGAATCGGAATATTACGCGCTCTAGCCGCCTCAACAACTGCTTTAACCCGCTCTTCTGAGCCAATGTTGCCAGGGTTAATTCTTAAGCAGTCGACGCCATACTCAGCTACCTTCAAAGCAATCCGATAATCAAAATGAATATCGGCGACTAAAGGCACTGGAGACTGTTGTTTAATAAGTTTAAAAGCTTCGGCAGCTTTCATAGTGGGTACAGAAACACGAACAATATCAGCACCGGTATCTGCCAGAGCACGAATCTGAGCAACAGTCGCGTCTACATCACAGGTTTCTGTATTAGTCATGCTTTGTACCGCAATAGGCGCATCACCGCCCACTGGCACATTACCCACCATAATCTGACGCGATTTGCGTCGGCTAATCCAAGATTGACCGTTCATAATACTTTATACATAGGTTATTGAGTCTATTGGCAAAATACTGAGTATCAGTCGCCAAGAGTTAATCGAGCTGCCCGAGTATCAGGATAACTCGACAAATCAATAGGTTCATTTTGATAGGATAATTGTACAGCAGATGGCTTGCCAAGTGTTAGCTCAATAGGAGTTGGACCCGATAAACTCATTGAAGTCCCGCCCTTTTTTATACCTAACGCCAACACCTTGCCATTGGCATCTGTGATTCTTACCCAGCAATCATCAGAAAAAACCAAGACAAGCTCACCACTTGCTCCAGCCGCGTTAGTAGCCGTCTCTGCTGCCGCATTTGCTGGCGCAGACTCTTCAACCACCAATGATTCCGATGCAAGCTCACTATCGTCTAAAGCTGGCGTAGATTGCTCCTGCGGAGGGGTATAAGTAGATAATTCAGCAGATTCTTCAATTGCTATCTGAGCCACTTCTTCACTTTGCCCCATAGGCAGAATAGTCTCTTCTTCAGATGAGGTTGTTATAGAGGAAGTGAATTGTTGCCAGACCTTCTTTTCAACCAACAGGTAATAAATACTAAAGGCCAACACCAGAACGATAAGAGTGGTTACTACTTTGACCATCCAATTACCTGATGTTAAAGGCTTTTCCAACTCAATGGTAGCTAAGGAATGCTCAGGACTGGTGAATAAATTACTGCGCTTACAATAGTTATCGAAGTTTTCAACGATATCGTCATCGTCCACATTTAATAATTCGGCATAATTTCTTAAGTAGCCCCTGTAAAAGGTGACAGGGAGATCTGGTGAGTAATCATCGCTTTCGATCGAAATTATTGTTTGACGTGTCAACTTCAACTTCTGAGACACATCGTCAATAGAGATACCGGCCCTCTCTCTAGCCTGCTTTAACAAGCTGCCTGGGCTGAATTGGATATCGTTTTCTGGAGTTTGATCAGTTTCTGACATTAATTATCTTAGAGTAATGTATTCTTGAGCCTCATCAGATGTCGGATAAAGCTTCATTAGTTTCTCTCCATATCCTCGCATATTACTACGTGCCTGTAGTTTTTTTGCTATTTTATAACCCAGCAATAAAGACTTAGCAGTCGGTTTTGCTTTCGCCTCAAACCGAAACATATAAGCCTCGGCTAAACGATACTCACCTATTTCATAATTAACTTCAGCCATACCATATAAAGAGCGCGCTAAAGCGGGGTTAAACGATATAGCTTTCTCGAAATACTGTTTTGCAAGTTCATACTTCTCTGCTCTTATCGCGCAGAAGCCAGCATTTTCGTAAGCCCCTCCAACGGCAGTATAGTTCGGTTGCTCAACTGCTTTTAGGAAATAGCGAATGCCAGCATCGTACTCTTTGCGAGAATCACATAAAAAGACACCGTAAGCATTGAGATAGTCCGCATTTCTGGGAGATTCTTTGATTGCTCTTTGATAATAATCTTCGGCTGTATCGTATTCATATACCGTTTGATAGTAGTAAGCCAGACCATAAAGTACGTCAGGCATATCCGGAGCATGCTCATAAGCTTTAAGTAAATTTTGCTTAGCCCATTCCATATGGCCAGCCTGCAAATACTGCAAGCCTAAAGACAACCGTTTAGCGGCCGCTTCTTTTGGCTCATATTTCGTTCTTTGGACAGCGCCGTCTTTTGCTGCTGACTGGGTAGATTCCGTGGTCGTGGTTTGACACCCAACCAATGTTAGCGTTGAAAATACCAGAAACCACTTGGCATACTTTATCATTGCTTACTTCCTATCAATTTTTTATCACTATTTATTGTAGAGTTTTCACATGACGCTTTATGTCAAAACATATTATCTTAATAAATCAGCTAGTTGGACATAAATCAAGGCACTTTAGTTCACAATCATGGAGTAATTAAAGTGCCACGTTTTCAACTACAATGTCTTTCTTATACTCCTGACGACGCTCTTGACGTTTAGTCTTATCATTGATCTTGCCCGCAAGCTGCCCACAAGCGGCATCAATATCGTCACCTCGAGTACGCCTGGTTACCACAACATAACCTTTCTTAATCAAATAATCACTAAATAAATCAATCGCTTCCTGCGTCGACGTCTGATAGTTTGCTTGTGGGAAAGGGTTAAATGGAATCAGGTTGATTTTGCAGGGGGTATTCTTCAAAAGCTCTGCCAACTCTTTTGCATGCTGCAAGGTGTCATTCACATCTTTGAGCATGACATATTCAATGGTCGCCTTACGAGCAGCATTAGAACGATCCAGGTAACGATGTACGCTGGCCATTAATTCTTTAATGGGATATTTCTTATTGATAGGCACTAACACATCACGCAAAGCATCATTCGGCGCATGTAGCGAAATGGCTAGAGCAACATCCACTTGATCAAGCAAACGGTCTAATTGCGGTACCATCCCCGAAGTACTTAAAGTCACGCGACGCTTTGATAAGCCATAAGCCAGATCATCCATCATAAGCTGCATGGATTTAACGACAGGCTCAAAGTTTGCCAAAGGTTCGCCCATGCCCATCATCACAACATTGGTTACAACCCGCTCATCACTTTTATGCTTACCATGCAGGTAACGAGCTGCCAGCCAGACCTGACCGATGATTTCAGCAGTGGTCAGATTACGGTTAAAGCCTTGGTAGCCGGTAGAACAGAAGGTGCACTCTAAAGCACAACCTACTTGAGAAGATACACACAAGGTACCGCGATGACGTTCGGGAATAAAAACCATTTCCACAGCCTGACCGCCCGGGATTTTCAAAGCCCATTTCACAGTACCGTCTTTGGATTCTTGAACGCTGAGCACTTCAGGACCTTTAATTTCAGCAATGTCTTTCAAGCGCTCACGGCACACTTTGCTGATATTGGTCATTTCATCGAAGTCTTCAACACCGAATTGATGAACCCACTTCATAACCTGCTGGGCACGGAATGGCTTTTCACCAAGTTCAACGAAGAACTCGACCATCTCATCGCGCGTCAGGTTGAGTAGGTTAGTTTTTTCATTACTCATTACAGGACACCTTTACACGATTAATAGCTATCAGGAGGATAGCTACAATCAAATTTTGTACATTTTATGCGCAATTGCTACGAATAGCAAAAACACTCTCGCAGATAAAAGTCTCTTATTAAAAAAGGGATGAATTAATCATCCCTTTTTATATTCGTCTTGCTAAGTTCTTTGTCGTTGAGCATGAAAATCAGTCAGGCAACAAAGAAATTGAACAAAACAACCGTTTTTATCGAGTGCGAGGGCAAATCTCATCAGCACTGAAGAAGTAGTTGATCTCACGCTCAGCAGACTCAGGGCTGTCAGAACCATGAGCAGCATTTTCGTCTACAGAAACAGCGTAGTCAGCACGGATAGTACCGCGTAGCGCTTCAGCTGGGTTTGTAGCGCCCATGATTTCACGATTTGCTTTAATTGCGTTTTCGCCTTCTAGGACTTGTACCATTACTGGACCAGAAGTCATGAAGTCAACCAATGCACCGAAGAAAGGACGCTCTTTGTGTTCTGCGTAGAAGCCTTCGGCTTTTTCACGAGAAAGGTGGATCATTTTTGCTGCAACGATACGAAGACCAGCGCGTTCGAAACGGCTGTAGATTTCGCCAATAACATTTTTTGCAACTGCGTCAGGTTTTACGATAGAAAAAGTACGTTCGATAGCCATTTCGGACTCCATCAAAATTCAGTCAAATGCTTCCTCAGCTATAAGTCAGCATCATATTAAGGATTCAAGATAAAAGGATAAGGGGCTAGTACTCGGTCATTTAACCTCGGACTAACCCCTTAAAATCGCGCGCATTATACTGAATGTCTATTATTTGGGCAATGCGCCCGGGTTGATTTAACCGGCTTTTGAGTCTAATAGTGACTCATCTTACTATCGAGACTCAATTGGCCCTCAGCCTCAAAGGGAATGAGCTGGAATAGCTCGCCGGAGGCTTTGGTGGATGTTTTAACTTCAATTTTTAGCCTGTAAGAGCCAATATCCAGTTTATTACCAGACATATCCTTAAGTTCCAAGCTGTCGCCAAAGCGCTTATTTTGACCCGGTTCAAGAATGATAGTCTGGAAGGCTTGAGTGAACATACGGCCGTTTGACCACTGGTTAATGAGCTGATCATTACTATCGTACAGATAAATATCAAACAGCTGGCCACTATTAAAAGTCAGCTCAATTGGCTCGGAAGTCTGATTGCTTAGAGTGATGTAAGCCTCGACTCTATCAGTTTCGTTGAGCATTATGGGTTCAGCAGGAAAGTTTGCTGAAACTTCGATGCCTTCATATGCAGGATAATTCATGCCAGCCAGCTTAACATACTCAAGTTCATAGTCCACCGCACCGGCGATGGTTTGCTCGGTCCATTTAATAAGTCCTGCTTCCGGTGAGAACCAGGCTGAAACCAAACCTGCATCGTTACAATGCCCGTCGAAGTCCACCCGCACCACCGAGTCGAAGTTTGCCGCCAACGTAGTCATTGATTGGACTTGTCCGGCCAAAATTGCTGACTGAGTACAAGAGTCGAGGTTGACACTATATCTTGTACCAATGGGATCATTAAAATTAACCAGCTTTACTGAGCGGTTTTGTTGAGACAGGGTTGAAATTGAGTTGGCTGAAGTTTTAAGCCACATCACCTCTTTTCCTAGATAGTTACTGACTTGCTTCCATTGGGAGCCGAAACGATCCGACAGAGCAACTGTTTTGCTTTGACCATAATTTGAGGTGAATTCTTTATAGTCATTAAAGCTGTCCACATCACTCGCTTTAGCGGTGCTAACGGCAAGAATTGAAGTTGCGAACAATAAATTAATGATGTTGTTTTGTGTGTTCATGATATTACTCCTTTAACAATTGAATAGTGATGAAAATCCATTCCATTGTGATCAGAATCAGAACATGAACAAATGAATAAAGCTAACGTTTCGAATCAGTAATTTTCATAATTATCAGAGAGTTATTTGTTTTCAGGAAGTTAGCAGTGCTTTTCATTAGGCCGTAATAGAGTGAACAATTTATGACAAATCAGATGTGACTTATTGTGTGTAAGAGCGATGAAATTTGCTTGAAAGATCTTTGTCGGTAATGTGACTACCTGATGACAGCCACTGAAAGTTTATAATTATATGTAACGCGTTGGATCAGCAAAACCCTGGCTTTCAAAGCCTTGCTTACGCAATCGGCAAGAGTCACAAACGCCACAAGCTTTGCCATCATCAGTAGCCTTGTAACAAGAAACTGTCTGACTGTAATCAACGCCTAACTTCATGCCTTCAGCAATGATTTGAGCTTTGGTGAGACTAATAAGTGGTGCCTCGATGGTGAGCTTTTGCCCTTCAACGCCTGCTTTAGTGGCTAGATTAGCCATTGTTTCAAATGCTTTAATAAACCCAGGACGGCAATCAGGATAGCCGGAATAGTCCACGGCATTGACACCAATAAAAATATGATCAGCTTTCAGGACTTCTGCCCAGCCCAGGGCAATCGATAAAAATACGGTGTTGCGAGCAGGAACATAAGTGATAGGAATGCCTTCTTCCAACCCTTCGGTGGGTACATCAATGGAATGGTCAGTTAAAGCAGAGCCGCCAATTTGACTCATATCGAGATTGACAACGATATGTTCCTTGGCATCCATTGATAGAGCAACTTTTTTAGCAGCATTAAGTTCAGCAAGGCTGCGCTGGCCATAATTAAAACTCATGGCATAGCAGTCATAGCCATGCGATTTAGCAATGGCTAAAGCTGTCGTTGAGTCTAAGCCACCGGAAAGTAATACTACTGCTCGTTTGTTCATAGCTACCATTTGAAATTAAAAGCGGTGCGTCACGACGCATCCTACAACTGCATTCCCATATTAGCATTGGAAGCAGCAAAAATACTTACCTTAAGCTACTCATACAGTCTAACTCTAGCTGAGACTGAAAAAATGCTTTAGCCTTGGAGCTTTCCACCTACCATATTATCATTGGAAGGAGCGAAAATGCTCACTATGCGCGGCATTCAATCTGTATAAAGAAGGAGCTTACTGAAGATAAGTGACTGATTTATACAGATTGAATAACAATGCAGATGAGTATTTTAGCCCTTCCAATTAGACGCCAGTGCGCTCGCCCCAGATAATCTTATGCAACTGCACCTGCATTCTTACCTTTAATCGGTCTTTCAATATCCACTCGGCTAAATCGGCATACTCAACCTGGCCATAGCTGGGTGAGAACAGGACTTCGCATTTGCTGGTTATCTCGTATTGCTCGACGGTCATTTTGCACCATTCGTAGTCTTTACGGCTACAGATGACGAATTTGACCTGGTCGGTTGGCTTTAGCAGTGCAATATTTGAGTATAAATTACGTGCCATTTCTTGCGAGTCTGGGGTTTTCAGATCCATGACTATCATTACGCGTGAATCAACTGGGCTGAGGTCATGCGCACCGCCCGTTTCCGTTGAAATTTTAAAGCCTTCATCACACAATAATTTAAAGAAGTCGAACACACGTTTTTGCGCTAATGGCTCACCACCAGTGATACAGACATGGTCACAGCCATATTGTTTGATTTGTGCCAGGATTTCTTCAAAGGTCATCCATTCTCCGCCACCAAAGGCATAGTCCGTATCGCAGTAGACACATCGAAGGGGACAGCCGGTCAGACGAACAAATACCGTTGGCACGCCAACGGTGAGACTTTCGCCTTGTAGCGAATGGAAGATCTCGGTGATACGTAATTTACTCATAGAGTAAGCTCAAAACAGGGGCTCAAGGCGGAAATGATGAAAATATGGGCGGATTGTAGCAAAAGCTGCCTTTAAAGACAGCTTTTAGCGATTATTTGATGATCTTATAGGGTATCGAGCTTAGCTTTCGCCAGTCGGCCAGCAGTGGTATTCGGAAATAGTTTGCTGACTTGCTGGTAGGTTGCCTTAGCTGCGGCTTTATCGCCTTTCAGCTCCTGAACCTGAGCAAGTTTGAGCATAGCTTTATCCTTGATATTGGTATCAGGAAACTGCTCATACACTGCTTTGAATTGGCTCTCGGCTTCTGAATACTCTTTGTCGCTGAAATGCAACTGACCTAACAGATAGTGTGCATTGGATGCTAAGGGATCTTTGGCATAATTACGGACAAAGTCTTTAAATGCTGTTTTTGCTTGCGGGTATTGTTGCTCGTTAAATAAAGAGAAGGCTTGGTTGTATGCCTCTTGAGCCTGATTACTTGAACTAGTTCTAGTTTGCCTACCAGCATCAGAACTCAACTCTTCAGTTTCAGAGGTAGACAAAGTGGCACCACCCTGCAATCGACGATCAAGATCCAGATACAGCTCACGTTGCTGCTGTGTGAGTTGCTTGATTCGATAATCTTGTTGCTCAACCTGGCCTCGAAGTTGGCGAACTTCTTGCTGAAGTTGATTCACTTGCATTACCAATTCAGCCATGACCTGGCTTTGTTGGCTGGTTTGCTGCTGTTGTACTGCCGAAATATCTCTGGCGTCAACTACCGGCGCAGCGCCATTACTCACAGCCGAAGCCGTGAGTAATGTTGCACCTAATAGATTAAATACACTTTTCTTCATTACTGATATTTAATCTCTACACGACGATTTTCTTGCCATGCTGCTTCGTTATGACCAGGATTAGCAGGAGCTTCTTCACCAAAGCTAATCACTTCAATGCTTGAATCTGAAACACCATAAGTTCTAAACAATTGAGCAACAGATTTTGCACGACGCTCACCCAATGCTAAGTTGTATTCTGGAGTGCCGCGCTCATCAGCATGACCTTCTAGAACAACACTTTTACCACTGCTTTGGATGTATTTAGCATGAGCTTCAAGAACTTCTACATATTCACTACGAATAGAGTCATCATCAAAGTCAAAGTAAATGACATTGTTATCTAATAAAGCAGCGATACGTTGTCTTTCAGCTTCTTCAGCGGCACGTTGACGAGCTAAGGCTTCAGCTTCAGCTTGTGCTGCGGCATCTTCCTGCGCTGTTGTATCAACTTGCTCTTCTTCTGGCTTTGTAGTGCTACATGCAGCCAACGTCAAAGCAGCTGTAAGAGCTAGTAGTAATTGAACCGAACGTTTCATTGTTATCCTCCGGGATTGTTGTCACTGTTATTAACTTATAAAATAAAAGGCGACCATGCTGGTGCTTTAACTTCCCCAACAGTCGCTGGTAGCCTTGCTTTAAAACGTCCATCCATTGAAACCGCGCTGAGAACTTTTTGCCCACCATCAACAGTTGAAAAAATAATCATACTGCCGTTGGGTGCAATTGAAAGCGACTCGTCCAATGTGGTTTTTGTTAAAACCGTTAATTGGCCAGTAGCTAAATCCTGAGCTGCGATATGGTATGCACTGTTGGTCTGATGAACCATAACGATGCTTTTACCATCCGGTGCAAACTCCGCACCTGCATTGTGTATACCCTCAAAGGTTACCCTGTCTACCTTCTTATCTGCAAGTGTAATACGATAAATTTGTGGTCTACCTCCACGATCTGAGGTAAAGATCAAACTTTTTCCGTCTGGAGCCCACGATGGTTCGGTATCAATCGCATAATGTCGGGTAAGTCTTTCAAGTTTTCTGGTGGTTAAATTCAACAAATAGAGTTCGGGATTTCCATCTTTTGACAAAACCACAACCATTTTAGATCCATCCGGCGACCAGGCAGGAGCACTATTGAAGCCTTTATAACTGGCCACAATTTCTCGTTGTCCTGATGCGATATCCTGTATCACAATTTCCGAACGGCCATTCTCAAAAGTCACATAACTTAATTGAGATGCATCCGGTGACCAGGTTGGTGACATGATCGGACTTCTTGATGCAAAAATACGCTTGGCATTAAAGCCATCACTATCGGCGACAAATAGCTGATGTGGTCTGGGATTATTTCGATTAACTTCTACATAAGCAATTTGCGTAGCAAAAGCTCCTCTCTCACCAGTTAAAGCCTCATAAATTTCATCCGCGGCAATATGAGCACCCCAGCGAAAATTATCGTTATCAACCACTTTTGTTTTCAAGACCATTAAGTGGGATGAGGTTGGAATCAAAGGATAACTGCCATCCTCAATATCAGCGCTGAAAATGGCCTTGTCGTTATAAGGGTCTATCAAGTCGTATGACACCATATAGTTGCCGGAAGCTGTTTGGCTCACGGTACCATAGACTACGCCATCAACACCCAGTTCACGCCACTGTTCAAGATTCACCTGGTCAATAGAGTAAGGATGTTGAGGTAATTTTGATATTTCAGTTGGATTAAATTTACCGCTACGACGCAGGTCATCCGCTATTATTTTGGCAAAATCAAACGGAGGTTGTCCTTGCACAGCAGATTCAGACTCAAACTTAAAAGGGACAACTGCTATGGGTCGTGCGTCAGAGCGCCCTTCAGTAATATAAATTTGAATTTCAGCCTTAGTGGCCAAAGCCATAAGGCTGATGCTGATAATTACTATCGTTTTTAAAATATGTTTCATGCTTTAGCCTTCATTTTTTGCTTTTAAATCAAAAGTTATAGTTATATCTCTTATTTGATTCATAACTTCTGGATCTTCGGATGATGGTAATGGTTCAGCACGCTTAATGGCTGCTTCACCGGTATCGCAATATGCCTTATCACCATCTAATGGTTTTGTGTCCAACACAATGCCTCCAGGCCCTACTGTGATTTGGATATTACAAAAACCGTCTGAGGGTGGGTAATACCAATTTCTCATGATTTTAGCGGTAATTAATGCGGTCAACTTATCAACTTCAGACATTATTTGCCCTTGTCGTACGGTATCGCGCTGCGCTTCGAAGAATTCGTCATCCATAGCCGCCATTTCTTCTTCCAGTTTTCTGAGCTCTTCTTCTTTGCGCTTTTTCTCAGCTTCAGCTTCTTTACGCTTACGCTCGGCTTCTGCTTTTTTGCGCTGTTCTTCTTCGAGGCGTTTCTTTTCTTCTGCCTCTTTTTGTCGTTGCTGTTCCAACTCTTTCTGTTTTTTCTCTTCTTCAAGCTTTTTCTGCTTTTCAGCCGCTAGTTGCTTCTTTTTCTCTTCTTCTAACTGTTGCTGCTCAAGTTTTTCTTGCTGCTGACGTTGTTTTTCAGCTTCAAGACGTTTTTGTTCCTGCTCTTTCGCTAGCTGTTTTTTGCGCTCTTCTTCCAAGCGTTTTTTCTCAGCTTCCTGTTGCTTCTTGATGGCATTAGCGTCAGGTTTTGGTAGCTCTTTGGCTGTAATTATTTTGGCATTAATGGGGGCGTCCACATACTCGTGTTTAACATCAACTTCATCATCCCAGGCAAAATTGAACACCAATAATCCAATAACGATCACATGGACCACTATTGATAATATGATTGGGACAATGTTTTTTTTGTCTGACACGAATAAATACCTAACCTTTAATTACATTGCGTCGGTCATTAAACCGACATTTTCCACACCAAACTGTTGACGCAATTGATCCATCAACTCAACCACGGTTCCATAAGGAACTCTACGATCACCCTTGATCATGATCGGCGCATTCGGAGAGTTTTCACGCTCTCTGGCAATCAAGGTCATCAACTCATCCAACGTTAAATCACGAAATTGTCGCGAACCAATATCCATATGAAAAGATTCATCGGCCTTAACGCCCACCACAAATGGATTCTGCTCATCCGGAGAAATAGGCTCTGCATGAGCGCTGGGTAGCTCAACATCAATCCCCGCCGTAATCAGAGGTGCCGTAATCATAAAAATCACCAGCAACACTAACATCACGTCGATGTAAGGTACGACGTTAATTTCTGAATTAGGCCGGCGACGCTCTCTTCGAACCAGTTGAGTCATGACTACTCCTAGCTGTGCGCTTTACGGTGTAATACGCCGGAGAACTCTTCAAGGAAGTTCTCATATTGAGTTTCAATGCGCTGTAGACGATTAATGAATCGGTTGTAAGCAATAACCGCAGGAATTGCCGCAAACAAACCCATTGCTGTCGCAATCAAGGCCTCTGCAATACCTGGGGCAACCATGGCCAGAGTCGCCTGTTTAACTGAACCTAAGGCAATAAAAGAATTCATAATACCCCATACGGTACCGAACAAACCGATATAAGGAGTCACCGAGCCAACTGTTGCCAGAAATGACAAATTGCGCTCCAGCTTTTCGACTTCACGGCTGTGAGCCACGCGCATAGAGCGATGCGTGCCATCCATGACAGCTTCAGGGCTAACGCCACTTTGCTGGCGCAAGCGCATAAACTCACGATAACCTGCCTGAAATAGTGACTCCAGACCTGATACCGGTTTTTGGCGCTGCGATAAATCCGTAGAGAGCTTGCCTAAATCAATACCCGACCAGAATCGGTCTTCAAACTTCTTACTTTCTCTGGCGGCTCTATTAAGGACATTGGAACGCTGGAAAATTAAGGCCCAGGAAATAACCGATATAACTAATAACAAAACCATGATGGCCTGTACCGGAATACTGGCATGTAAAAACAGATTGGCAATCGACATCGGATCTTCAGACGTTGACAGAACTGTTGTTGTCGTTTCAGCACCAGTCACGAGCTATCTCCTCTTTTAAATAGTCAGGCATGGCAGCAGGTTTCATGGTTTTCATATCAACGCAAGCCACGCGTATAGTTGCTTTATTCACTACTAATTGTTGTTCATCATCAGTGACCACTTCTTGCTCGAAAATCACGCTGGTTCGGCGAACGCTGGCGATTCGTGTTTTGATCAGAAGTTTGTCATTAAAACGGGCCGGAAGGAGGTATTTGGCATCCACATGAGCCACAGCAAAAGCTAAGCCCTTGTCAATCAAGATATCCTGTTCCCACCCCAAAGAACGAAGCCATTCAGTACGACCACGCTCATAAAACTTTAAATAGTTGGCGTAAAAAACCACGCCCGCCACATCAGTGTCTTCGTAATAGACTCTAACAGGCCAAATAAATTCACGCACACTCATTGTTTTTGCGACTCAGTATTATAACGATTCAAATAGTAAATAGTGTTAATAGCATCTCGAAAAATCTGCAATGGCATTGGCAAATTTCCCTTATATATTGAGTAATTAGTTAAACAGGTCGGGATCTTGAGGAATAATCTCGAAATGCTGATAGGCAAGTTTGGTAGCGATTCGACCGCGTGGCGTACGTTGAATAAAGCCTTGCTGGATTAAAAATGGCTCCAACACTTCATCAATCGTATCGCGTTCTTCGCCAATAGCTGCCGCCAGCGTATCAAGCCCCACCGGGCCGCCAGCAAACTTCTCAATAATGGTCAGCAATAATTTGCGATCCATCATGTCAAAGCCTTTATGATCAACGTCGAGCATATCCAAGGCGCGGTCGGAAATATCTTGAGTAATGACGCCATCAGATTTGATTTCCGCATAATCTCGAACTCGTCGTAACAGACGATTAGCAATCCGTGGCGTGCCGCGAGAACGACGGGCAATTTCCAGCGCGCCCTTCTCTTCAATCGGCAAATCCAGAATGCGCGCAGAGCGCATCACAATATGAGTTAAATCTTTTAAGTTGTAAAACTCCAACCTTTGCACAATACCAAAGCGATCGCGGAGCGGAGAAGTCAGAAGACCTGCACGTGTGGTAGCACCGACCAAAGTAAAAGGTGGCAGATCGATTTTAATGGAACGCGCCGCCGGCCCTTCACCAATCATGATATCCAGCTGATAGTCTTCCATCGCAGGATAGAGCACTTCTTCGATGTGGGGACTTAAACGGTGGATTTCGTCAATGAATAGAACGTCATTAGGCTCAAGATTGGTCAACATGGCGGCTAAATCGCCCGCTTTTTCCAGCACAGGGCCGGAAGTGTGCTTGATGCCCACGCCCATTTCATTGGCGATGATATTGGATAAGGTGGTTTTGCCTAAGCCGGGAGGGCCAAAGATCAATACATGGTCTAATGCTTCCTGACGCTTTTTAGCAGCGCCTAAGAAGATCTCCATCTGTTCACGGACTTTTTCCTGTCCAACATATTCACCTAACGTGGTCGGGCGAATAGCGCGATCAAACTGATCTTCGTCAGCAAACTCAGAGGGTGCGATGATGCGGTCATGCTCAATCATTGGATTTCGTGCAAAGGCACTACGGATAAATAACGTGAAGCTAGTCTACCAAGTGTCTGTAACTTATGGAACCACGCCATTCGCGATTTCCATAATTGGTCATAATTCGGCTAAATCCCTTATTCTAATTGCTCTTGCAGCTCGAGCCACTCTTCCTCAGCTTGATCTAACTGGTCCTTAACTTGCGAATATTCACCGCTCAACTCCACCAGTTTGGGCTTGTTGCTTTCTTCATACAGCGTCGGATCAGCCATAACCTCATCAAGCTTAACCTTTCTCTGCTGTAATTCGTCTAATTTTTGCTCAAGTTTTCTCAGCTTATTTTTCAGCGGTTGTAGCTGCTTGCGCTTTTCTGCTTCGAGCTTTCTCTGTTCTTTACGTGAAAGCTCACTGTCAGCACCACTTTTATTCGACTCAGTCTGTTCGCCTGATTCCGAATTGTTAGCACCGCTAGCCGCATTCTTTTGTTGCAAGGTATCCTCTAATGACCAACGGGCATAATCGTCAAGATCGCCTTTGAAAGGTGCAACCTTGCCATCAGCCACCAGATACAAATCATCACACACGGTTCGCAGCATATGCCGATCGTGCGACACCAGCACCATAGCGCCTTCGAAACTCTGAAAAGCAATGGTCATGGCATGACGCATTTCAAGATCCAGGTGGTTAGTTGGCTCATCCAGTAACAATAGATTGGGTTTTGCATAAACCAGCATGGCTAACACCAGGCGCGCCTTTTCGCCGCCCGAAAACGGAGCAACCGGCTCAAGCGCCTTATCGCCATTAAAATCAAAGCCGCCTAAAAAGTTGCGCAACTCTTGCTCAGTGGCTTTGGGGTAGTCGCGTTGAAAATGCTGGATGGGCGACATTTGTGGATGTAGCTGCTCCAACTGATGCTGAGCAAAATAACCGATATTGAGCGTTTTAGCGGATACTTTTTCGCCCGCCAATAGTTGTAGCTCGTCAGCCAGCACTTTAATCAAGGTCGATTTACCGGCACCATTTTTACCCAGCAAGCCAATTCGATCTCCGGGCATCAATGAAAAACCAACGCCTGATAAAATCTTTTTAACACCACCATCGACTTGATAACCGGCATCCGCATCTTTCAATTGCAGCAAAGGGCTCGGCAAGTGGCCTAACTCAGGGAAGGCAAAATCAAATGGCGAATCAATATGGGCTGGGGCAATTTTTTCCATGCGCTCCAAAGCCTTAAGTCGACTTTGCGCCTGCTTGGCTTTCGAAGCTTTGGCCTTAAAGCGATCGACAAAGGATTGCATGTGGGTTATTTCTTTTTGCTGACGCTCAAATTGCGCCTGTTGCTGCGCTAACTGCTCGGCTCTTTGAATTTCGAAGTCAGAATAATTACCGCTATACAGCGTAACCTTCTGCTGCTCGATATGGGCAATACGATTAACGGTACGATCAAGAAAATCGCGGTCATGAGAAATAAGAAGCACAGCACCCTGATAAGCTTTAAGCCAATTTTCCAGCCAGATCACAGCTTCCATATCCAGGTGGTTAGTCGGTTCATCGAGCAATAAAAGATTGGAACGACACATCAAAGCCTGCGCCAGATTCAAGCGCATCCGCCAACCACCCGAAAAACTCGATACCGGCAATGACTCCTGCTCAGCGCTAAAACCCAAACCATGCATCAAAGCACCAGCGCGAGCACGCGCCGAATAGCCATCAATCTCATCCAGCCGTTGATGCAGTTTAGCCACCCGCTGACCATCCGCGTCATTATGATCACCCGAAACCGCCCTTTCCTCTAATCGAGCCAGCTCCGCCTCGATGTCACACAACTCCTCGTCACCCTGTAGCACATACTCCAACGCAGGCGCTTCAACCGACGGCGTCTCCTGACGTACACTGGAAATCGTAATACCGCCCGCCATCGAGAAATTACCCGCATCCTCCTCCAGCTCACTACGAATCAAAGCAAATAAAGACGACTTACCGGTACCATTAGCACCCGTCACCCCGACTTTATCTCTAGGATTAATGATGAAACTCGAATCTTCGAATAAAACAGTTTTGCCACGGCGAAGCGCCGTATTCTCGAAAAATAGCATGGAAATATCAGTTGATAGAAATTGCAGACATTATAAGGCTTAGCCAAAGCAGTACAATCAGAATCAGCAGCGATGGCGAGATCTTGATGTCCCAGTAAAATTTCCCACAAACCGCTGGTTTTGCTAGTATCGTTTGAAATCAAAAAAATATCGCTAATGTGATGATAGGACATCCTAAGCTAAAACTTACATTTTTAATGCTCATAACTCTTTTTTTGTATGCATGTGCTTATACCCCCCAGGTTGCGGTTCAAAGTGAGTGTGGGTTTACTACAGGTTATTCTGAGGAAAAACTTTCTGAAAGAAAGTTTAAGGTAATTATTTATACCGGAGTAAACTGGAGCACCAACCGAGTACAAAAAATATTAAATTACCGTTCAGCTGAGTTATGCAAATCAAAAATAGCAAACTATAAAATGATATTGGCTCTAGCTTACCTAGACGGTTGTATAAAGAAGGGAAATGCTTCTAGTGAAGAGCATTGGGAGCTGTCGTGCGAAGAAACTAATAGTTAATTAGAGAATCAGCGCATGCTTATTATTTAATAATCCCTTACATCAAAATTCCAAGACCTTATTTGAAAGAGCTTATGAAAACAAAATCCTCAAGACTTAATTTATATAAAAAAGAAGTCAAAAGACAATACTATTTATTAATACTAATACCCGCTGTTACTCTGTTGGCCAATACTTTTACTGATATTCACTATGACCTTGCAGTCTTTCTGGGACTGTTAATAGTTACCCCAATAGTCTGCTTCTATAATTATTATATTGCTACTCGCTATAAACTTGTTATGGTTCACCTATCTCAAAAGCCATACTATAAAGAAGAGCGACCTTTTGTCTTTTATTCAATGCTGTTTTTATTTCTTGCTTTAGCCTTGGGCTTAATTGGATTAATACTCTTTGGATATCTATACCTAGTGGAATGAACTAGTTCAGAGTGAATTAATAAAATCAAAAGGATATAAACCATGAAAACTAAAATTTGGATAATACTAATTTTAATAACAACCACACTGGCAGGCGCTTATTTTTACACTAACTCCAAAGAGCAGACCCCACAAAAGGCCGAAGTCACTCAAAGCCAAGTAGAGGATGTTAAAGCAGAGGAAGCCATCAAAACTTCTGAGTTAGCCAACAATGATCACAAAACTGCTTCTGTTCAAAGCCCTAACAATAAAGCTATTGACTCAACTCCAGTAAGTAATACAGATGAAGATATTGTTAAATTAATTGATTCAATTGAGCAAGGCGGCGCTCTTAGTACGAATGAGATTCAGAAGTTGATGTCTAACCCTGAAGGCTTTGATGAGGCTTTATATAAACTGGAGGAATCTTATTATGAGCCAGAATATAGCTATGAAACCAAGGTTAAGTATCAACATTTCTTTAATACCAGTCCATTTCACCTTCAGGGCAAAGCACAGCTCAATAATTTACAGTGCTCTCCTAAAATGTGTCTGGCAAAAGTTGCAGGAATTCAAAGAGAACAATTGACTGAATACACTCAGAGCGTACAGTCATCTGAGGATTTACCTATCAAAGCTCTGGCAGTAGGTGTAAAAGATACTCATGTATTGCTGGCCTTCTCCACAGATCCTGAAGTCAATGCATTCTTCACCCGCAACCCTAGTGATGAATAATGTCGTTCTCCAGAACACCCCATGAAATAGGTTATGACATGAAAACCAATAAAATACGCACCACTTACTGGATTATCGCAGCCCTGTTGATGCTAAGCGCAGCGACAGCCAATCAATTCAGTGGTGAGTTTAATTGGGATAAATTGGATTTTCTGGTGTTTGGCATCATGTTGCTTGGCGCTGGCCTGGCGATTGAGCTGGTTCTTGTCATTACCAAGAAGCCACCTTATAGACTGGTCTCGATCATTGTTATTGCTCTGGCATTTTTGCTAGTCTGGGCTGAGCTGGCGGTTGGGATTTTTCATTGAATAGAGTAACTGAGGTAGGGTAACCAAGGGAGCAGACCCTGCGTCGCGACGCACCGCTTAACTTTTCATTAACTCCAATGGTTCCCCAAGGGCAGGGTCTAAACTAAACCCTTTCTTCTTTTTCTGCATCCAACTAGATAGATAACACCACCATAGTAGGAAGCTGGAATGACATACAAAATTATTACTTCTACCATTTTGCTGATTTTCTCAATAGGTGCTCTGGCAAAAGAGAGTTCTGAATGCAGCATAAAGTCTTACGCGGATGCTAGAGCGGTTATATCGGATCTAAATAAGATCGTTACTCCAAACGGTGTTCAAGAATCTTATGCCGAGAAGATTGGCGGCATTGACCAATGGATTACCGTTCGAGGAAAAGATAAAAACAATCCTATTATCTTGTTTGTGCATGGTGGTCCTGCCGCTCCGATTTCCCCCAGCCTTTGGCAGTTTCAGCGTCCTTTGGAAGAATATTTCACAATGGTGACCTGGGATCAGCGTGGCGCTGGCAAGACCTATACTTTAAATGATCCTGAGAGCTATAAAGATTCTATCCATATCCAACAATACGTTGCAGATGCCATTGAGATAGCCGAGAACATCAAGGAAAAATACCACAAGGACAAAGTGATTCTGATGGGACATAGCTGGGGTACCATTGTTGGCCTACACGCAGCAATTAAGCGCCCAGATTTGTTTCATGCTTATGTCGGTATTGGACAGGTCATTAACACTCACGACAATGAACGTATCAGTTTTAATTACGGCCTGGAGCAAGCTAAAGCTCATGGCAACCAAGCAGCTGTTGATGAAATGATGACCATCGCTCCCTACCCCGGCGACAAGCCGATTACACGAGAGCGAATTGTTCTTGCCCGCAAGTGGGCCCAGCATTACGGTGGATTAACCGCTTATAGGGACAATTCAACCTATTACTATAAAGCAGCAAGATTATCGCCTGAGTATCTGGATGATGAAATTTGCGCCATTAATCAAGGCAGCATGTTCACTTTGGAAAAAGTCATTGATGAATTTCTCGCTGTGGATTTCAAGCCAATCAAGGAAATGTCGATACCCGTTATTATGTTCATGGGCCGTCATGACTATACTACGCCATCACAGCCTACCGCCGAATGGCTGGATAATGTTAAAGCACCCTATAAAAAAGCCGTCTGGTTTGAACACTCAGCGCATATGGTACCCTGGGAAGAACCAGGCAAGACCCTTGTTTCTTTAATACAGAATGTGCGGCCTTTGGCTGAAAAGTAAAATACAATTGATGGCCTATCCAAGCTAACAAATGGTATGATGCGGCATATACACACCAATCAATTCTCCCAATGAAATTATTAGTTCGTAATTTAGCCCGCACCACCACTGAAGATGAAGTCAAAGCATTGTTTGAAGAGTTCGGCACGGTTCAGTGGTGCAATTTGATCATAGATAAAGCTACTGGCGGCTCGAAAGGCTTCGGCTTTGTTGAGATGCCTAAAATCGGTGAAGCGAAGGCTGCTACCAAGAATCTTAATGGCCGCAGCGTTGATGGCAGTAAAATCCGTGTTAAAAAGGCGGAAGATAAAAAAGAAGCCGAGTAATCTAACACCATCAATAAGCATCCCCGACCAGCACAAGCTACAACTGCCAGGTTCTTTCAATAGACCTCGATTAGACATCTGCTAATCGAGGCTTCAAAACTGATTATTTCCCTATTGCAAATCCAATGCTAGACTGAGCACTGTCATTATATTGATAAAAATTGAATTGGGGGTTATATGATGTGCCTTAAAAGCGCTAGCAAACTGTTTATCATTAGTTGTCTGGTTTTATTCAACGGTCTTGCTCTTGCGGCTGAGTCTAATAAGGATAAGCTGAAGCAGATGTTGGATGGCACGAACAAGCAACAGGCCGTTTCCAGCATTCCTGATCAGCTAATAACAGGACACTGGGTTGGTACCTATGACTATAATAATCGAAACGCCAAAACGCCACCCCCAAATACCTTTTCCATGGTGATGGAGAAGGTAAACAATAGCATCGTTGCTATGATCTTAGAACCCGACCTTAACCCTCAGTATTACGCACAAGTTGCTGAAGTTGTAAATCCACGCATCAACGGTCAAACTTTTAAGTTCACTAAAAAGTACAGCAGTGGCACAACTATTGACTATTCGCTTGAGATTGATGTAAGCAATCGCGCAATGATTGGAAATTGGAATATCAAGAATGGACCTTCAGGAATGGTTCATATGATAAAGCTTGAAGCTAATGAGCTTCAATAGACTCTCTATTAGATTGTAAGGCCTCTTTTAAGGAAGAGGCATTGTCGGTGGTTAATACCAGAGCTCTTTTCTGGTCTTTTATTTTTAGTTCGATGGCTTCTTTGCCACGACCGATATAGCCCAGCTGCTTAAGCTTGACTCTATAGCCATAGCCGAAAAATTCAGCGGCTGGGTTACCCTTCTTGTCCTCAATAGATTCAATATCCTTTAGCGCAACCTTGGTTTTGCCAAACTTGCCAAGGCTTGCGTAAAGATGCTCACCTTCAACTCTTAAAATAATCGCGATTTTAGAAACATACCAGGCTACTAGAGCAGTCACTGCACAAATTAACAGTGCCCAATGGCTGGGAATACCATTCGGTGAAACTGGCTTATCCAGGAATTCCTGCTCATAAAACGAGTAACCAAACAGTGCGGATAAAAAGATCAGAATTACTGCGACTGCTACCAGCAGTTTTTTGGGCATAACGGGTTGCGACTCGTAATAGTTCACTGTGGGACACCTGCTTTCTAGTTCATTGGTATAGATTTTAATGAGCCTTGGGCTGGTATGCAATGATAGATACTTGAACAGAATTAGAGACAAGTCATTTGACAGGCATATTCGGTTTGTACCATAGTAATAAGTGTAGATTTTGTAATCAGTCAGAGGATCAAGGATGCAGTTCCGATATAGTGATCCAACGGTGGAGAACACCCAGCTCTCTCATAAAAAGCTTGAAGAAATAATTCAAGCGCAAACTGCCATTGCCCGCCTGGGTATCAATTTTGGTGCAATTCTCAAAGAGGCCGCTCAACAATCTCAAATGCTGACCAACTCAGATGGTGCGGTTATTGAGCTGATTGAGAACGATGAAATGGTTATCAGAGCGGCATCTGGTATCGCTTCACATTACTATGGAGTGAGAAGAAGCAGCGCCAATAACATGTCCTCCATTGCCATCAAAACCAAACAAGCACTCATTGCCAACGATACCGAAAATGACCCAAGGGTGGATCAAATTTCGCGGGCGGCAATTGGTCACTGTTCGATGATTGCCTTCCCCTTATTCCATGAGCAAAAGGTGGTAGGCGTTTTAAAAGTTCTCTCAAAAAAACCTAACTTTTATTCGATGGCAGAGCTTAAAATCATTGCCTACATGTCAGATCTGGCGGCAAGCACTATGTATCATGCAGAGCAGTATGCTCAAGATGAGCTTTTTCGTCGTGCCACTCAGGATGAGCTTACCGGCATCGCCAATCGAGCATTATTCATGGATCACTTACGTCAAAATATTGCCCATGCCAAAAGAGATGGGAGTAAACTAGCAGTGATTGCGATTGATATGGATGATTTGAAAGTACTCAACGATTCCTTTGGTCACCACATCGGTGATAAAGCATTGCAAACACTTGCATCAAGGTTTGCAGAACAAATCAGGAGCTCCGATACCGTAGCGCGCTTTGGAGGTGATGAATTTGCGATAATTTTGTCACCGGTAAGCGGCAAAGATTCTGCCGAAGAAGTAGTTAGCAATTTAATTCAATCGCTTGACGAGCCGATGAAGGAAGAAGGTATAGATTTTAAACTTGGTGCAAGTTTTGGTATTGCAATTTATCCTGATGACAATGAAGCCGCAGATTCATTATTAGAACTGGCGGACAAAAACATGTTTAAGAACAAACGAAAGCGAAAAAAGCAAAGGATTTAAGAGCCACTGTTATCCTCAGTCTTGAGCCGCCTCTATCAGACGATTAACCTGCTCCCAGGCTGTATCATCATTATCATCGTCTAACTCTTCTATAGCTGGCTCATAATTATTTTCCGCAGCCTTGGTTAGCCAATAGTAATATTGGTCATAATTATTTTCAGTTCCTATCCCCTCAAGAAACATCTGCGCCACCTTATACTGTGACTCACCATCATCCTGCTTTGCAGCTTTCATATACCACTCAAAAGCTTTGTTTTCGTCTTTGGGAACGCTCTGCCCCGTCTCGTACAAAGTCCCAAGGTTGTACTGGGCTAACACATAACCTTCACTGGCAGCCTTTTCCCATAACTGTTTGGCCTGTTTGGTGTTCTTCCATTTTCCGTCATGGTAGAAATAAATATTCGCCAGATTATTCATTGCGGCAAGACTATTATGGTTTATCGCCCGTTCATACCAATAGACCGCTTTTCGAATATTTTTTTTGGTTCCCAGCCCTTCTTCATGATAATAACCAACTTGAAATAACGAATCTGCATCGTTTGCCCTTGCTGCTACAAGATAGTGTTCGAGCGCTTTTTGATAATCCTTTTTTACGCCAACTCCATGGTTATACATCCAGCCCAGATTATAGTAAGCGTAAAGCTCATCTTGCTCTTTTGCCTTTTCAAACCATTCGAAAGCCTGTTGATAGTTTTTGTCGGTCCCGAGTCCATTTAAATAAGCAAAACCAAGCGAGTTCATTGAACCGGAATGACCTAGATCAGCGGCTTTCTTGAAATACTGAAACGCTAACTGCAAATCCTTCTCTACACCATCACCATCTCGGTACGACAGACCCAGATAATATGCGGCCGAAGAGTGATTCGCTCGTTCAGCCATTTCATAAAGCACGATTGCCTTAAAGTGGTCTTCTGCAACAATTTCACCCATGTCATAGATATACCCAAGCTCAAACTGGGCGTCCGGATCACCGCTGAAAGTAGCCTCGCTTAACCAGTATATGGCCTCTTCATAATCTGTCTGAACCCCTTCACCATCATAATATAAATAGCCAAGATTGCGCTGGGCATCGGCGTCTCCACCCATTGCCGCAAGCAGATACCAGTAGATGGCTTCCTCATAATCTTGCGCCACAACTTCGCCCGCATCATACATATAGCCCATATAGAATTGAGGCGCGCTGTAGCCTAATTGAGCTAAATAATACAAATAATAGAAAGCTTCCTGTTTTTGACCGGCATCGTACAAATCGACTGCATAGTAATATTGGTTAACATTTTCTAGCAGTTCTTGCTGATCGATAGTAACCAGCAACAATTTTAGCTGTCGACTTACTCCAGATTGCTCCAATAAATCGAATGGCTCAAAGTTCTGGTATCGTTGCTCCGCGTAAACACGAACAGGATCTTCTTCCGCATACAGTGGAAGCGGAACCAGCAACAAACAGAACAAAGTAATTAGAAATTTACGCGACATGAATTATTAACTCGCTAACTGCCTTAACGCCAATCGAATAAGCTCTTCGCTTTTGGCATCGTCTTGTGCCACTTGCGCCACAGCCTTACTGGCAATCTGAGGCTTATAGCCTAGTGAAATCAATGCGCTTACCGCCTCTTGCGACGCATCGGTTTTTGCTGTTTGTACAATATTGGCTTCAGATGGTTGGCTAGTTGAAAAACCTGCAGATATTGACCAGTCCTTCAAGCGATCAGACATTTCAACTAGCAGGCGCTCTGCCGTTTTCTTACCGACACCGGGCAACTTGACCAGACGGTCCACATTGCCATCATGCACGGTCATGACAAATTCATCCGACTCCATTCCTGACAAAATACCCAGAGCGAGCTTTGGTCCAACACCGTTCACTTTTATCAGCTCACGGAACAAAGCCCGATCTTTAATGCTGATAAAACCATAAAGCGCATGTAAGTTTTCTGAAATCGACATATGCGTCGAAAGAATGACCTGCTCGCCCTCTTCCGGTAACTGATAAAAAGTGGTCATTGGCACCTGAATTTCATAACCGACGCCCGCGCTGGTTTCGATGATGACAAAAGGAGGGATTTTTTCGATTAATGTACCGCGTATTCTTCCGATCAACGTAAACGTCCTCTAGTTATCGTTTTGGCGCCCTTCAACTGGGCCAAACCTTGAGATGTATTGGCATGGCATAAAGCCACGGCCAAAGCATCAGCCGCATCAGCCTGCGGGCTAGTTGGTAATTTGAGCAAGGCTTTGACCATGTGCTGAACCTGGGATTTATCGGCTCCACCAGTTCCCACCACAGACTGCTTAACCTTTGTTGCGGGGTATTCCGAAACGGGTAAAGCATAATGGCTGGCGGCAACTATGGCAGCTCCACGCGCCTGGCCTAATTTTAAAGCAGAGTCTGCATTCTTCGACAGAAACACCGACTCAATGGCAAATTCATCAGGCTTAAACTCCTGAATCAGTTCACACACACTATCAAAAATCTGCTTCAGCTTTAAATCTAAGGTCTCATCCTTAATTCGAATACAACCGCTGGTGATATAACGTGGCCGATTAGCTGGAATATGACCACCCACTTCGATAATACCGAAGCCCGTCAGGCGTGAGCCAGGGTCAATTCCAAGGATGATAGGCATTAAAGCTCCAACAGAAAGTAATCATTATTCTCAATCGCCTATTAGACTTTTTCTAGGAGCAATGGTCAAGGCGGGGAGGAAGGAGACGTTGTTTGTAGGCTGCCGATGCACCCTTAGGGCAGGATCAGCAAAGCGAATCCCAACAATTATAAACATCTTTATCGGGCGCGCACATAGGTGCGCCCCTACCAAGTTATTCCGAAGTTCCAATTGTTTCGAGGATTATCTTACAAATTGTCAATTATTAGGTAGTAGCAGACCTGCGAGTCTGCCCAAAAATCCATTGTTGGGTTTCGCCTTCGGCTAACCCAACCTATTAGAGGTAAGTTTTTAGGTCAACGATGTTCAACTGATTCTGTGAAAAAATAAATTTAACAAAGCCTCATCGAATATACCCCTAACTATTAGAAGCTCTCTAGGCGAAGGCGAGACGAGGCAAAATGATTGTGAAACTCAGGAGTTTACTGATTGTAAATGACTTAGTTTCACAATCACTTTAACGAAGTATCGCCAAAGAATAGGAGCTTCTAGACGAGGTCGTAAGATTCCGAGGGAATATCCGCGTTAGTATACACATTCTGCGTATCATCCAACTCTTCCAGACGGTCCACCAGGCGAATCACTTTTGCTCCATCGTCTACCGTAAGCTCTGCTTGAGTTGACGGTAGCATGGAGATTTCTGCATTTTCTGGTTCAAAACCGGCTTTGACTAACGCCTCTTTAATATCAAGGAAATCTTCAGGGGCTGTTTGAAGCTCAAAAGAACCATCATCGTGGGCAACAAGATCTTCTGCACCGGCTTCTAATGCAGCTTCCATCAGCGCATCTTCTTCGATATTATCGCCAAAGATGAACTGTCCTTTTTTCTCGAACAGATATGCCACCGAACCATTGGTTCCAAGATTACCACCATGTTTGGTAAAAGCATGGCGAACTTCGCCAACGGTTCGATTTTTATTATCGGTCAAACACTCAACCAGAATCGCAACACCACCAGGGCCATAACCTTCGTAGGTTAGCTCTTCGTAGTTGTCGCCTTCTGCATTACCTGTACCACGATCAATCGCTTTCTCGATGGTATCTTTTTTCATGTTAGCGCCAAGCGCTTTATCAATGGCGGCTCTTAGTCTTGGGTTATCATTCGGATCGCCACCACCTTCTTTCGCGGCTACTACTAGCTCACGAATGATTTTGGTAAAGATTTTGCCGCGCTTAGCATCTTGTGCTGCTTTGCGGTGTTTGATGTTTGCCCATTTACTGTGACCAGCCATTATGCACTCCTCTCGAACTTTTGATCGTCGCAATTTCATTGTTATAAAGTTTAATCGAGCTCGTTATTTATGAAATATAAACGCCTCATTCTCTCAAACTTTATGCCGCGAAATTGCTTAGCTCAAAGCGTTCTCATATCTTCAAGCCTATACTTTAACTTACTGTAACTTCGGAGCTAAGATTTTTACGCTCCGCTATTAAATTTCAATTTGCCGCGTTAGAGTTTCGCCGGGGCTGCCCGCTTGGGTATAAACCTTCTCATACACGTTTTTTAATCTTGATAAATTCCAATTAAAAAGCCCAAAGTGCTTTTTATCTTTGGGCTATTAATAATGATAACTACTGCTCTTTCTTCTTAACCTGAATGCCTAGCTCATCCAGTTGCTTTTCTTCCACAATGCTTGGAGCTTGTGTCAGCGGACAACTGGCTGTGGTGGTTTTCGGGAAGGCGATGACATCCCGAATGGAGTCTGCACCTACCATTAACATCACCAGGCGGTCTAAACCAAAAGCCAAACCACCATGTGGAGGACAACCAAATTTCAAGGCATCCAGTAAGAAGCCAAACTTTTCTTTCTGTTCGGTTTCATCAATACCCAGAATATCAAAAACCGTTTCCTGCATATCCTGGTTATGAATACGAATCGAGCCACCGCCTACTTCGCTACCGTTCAGAACCATGTCATAGGCTTTAGATAAGGTTTCGGTTGGGTTGGCTTTCACTGCAGCCACATCGTTTTCTTTTGGTGCAGTAAACGGATGGTGTAGCGCATGAATTTCACCATCAATTTCTTCAAACATTGGGAAATCAACTACCCACAACGGCTTCCACTCATCACTAAGCAATTCAAGGTCGGCTGCCACTTTAAGGCGTAACGCGCCCATGGCATCAGCGACCACACGCTTGCTGTCCGAACCGAAGAAAATAATGTCGCCTTCTTGAGCACCAACTTTCTCAACAATAGCTAATGCTTTGTCATCGCCCAGGAATTTCAGGATTGGGCTTTGCAAGTTTTCAGCACCTTGCCCATTGACTTTCATCCAAGCCAAACCTTTGGCGCCATAAATACCGACAAAATTAGTGTATTCATCAATCTGTTTACGGCTTAATTGCGCACCGCCTGGTACACGTAGCGCTGCCACACGGCTTTGCTCATCGTTAGCAGGTCCCGCAAATACTTTGAATTCTACGTCTTTAACGATCTCATCAACTGTTACCAACTCCATATCGGTACGTAGGTCCGGTTTATCCGAACCATAACGATCCATCGCTTCGGCATAGCTCATGCGCGGGAAAGTTGGCAGTTCGATAGCCATCAATTCTTGGAACAAGTGACGAATCAAACCTTCCATTAACGCCATCACTTCTTCCTGATCGAGGAATGAGGTTTCAATATCCAGCTGAGTAAATTCTGGCTGGCGATCAGCACGCAAGTCTTCGTCACGGAAGCATTTGACGATTTGGTAATAACGATCAAAGCCAGACATCATCAACAATTGCTTAAACAGCTGAGGTGATTGCGGCAATGCGTAGAAAGAACCTTTGTGCACACGGCTCGGTACCAAGTAATCACGCGCACCTTCTGGTGTCGCTTTAGTCAAAATCGGTGTTTCTACGTCAATAAAACCATGCTCGTCCATATAGCGGCGCATGGCACTAGTCACTTTATGACGGAAAATCATGTTCTGCGCCATGTCTGGACGACGCAAATCCAAGTAACGGTATTTCAGGCGTTGTTCTTCGGATGCTTCCAGATTCTCATCGATTGGAATCGCTGGCGGCTGGGCTTTATTGAGGATAGTCAGCTCCTGCGCTAACACCTCGATTTCACCGGTGGTCATATTTTTATTGACCATCTCATCTGGGCGAGCGCGCACCTGGCCTTTGACCTGAATGACAAACTCATTACGAAGCTGCTCTGCAGTAGCAAACAACTCTTTAAAGTCAGGATCAATCACTACCTGTATCAAACCGCTGCGATCACGCACCTGAAGGAAAATTAGCCCTCCAAGATCACGGCGACGATGCACCCAGCCTGACAACGTAACCGATTGATTTACTTCATTTTTTGATAGTTCGCCACAGTAGTGGCTTCGCATTTTGCTTGTCATAGGTATTTCTGCCTGAAACCTGAATTATTTAAGAAGGGAAAAACCCCGAAAAAACGCAGTATGGTACGCCACAGCTTGCCGAGTAGCAAGCTGGAAGCCCCTGAATTGCTGAATTTTAACCCAGTTCCTAAGCATAGGTTAAGCGCCCTTCTGTCATAAAAGTTACTAACCAGTGCCACACTCTTGTCACCTTGTACTGAAAAAATAGCCAACATGAAAAAATATTTACACATAGTAGTTTCACAGCAAGCAACTCATTTGGGAGTCGATGCTTATGATAGATAGCAATAACCTGGTCGAGCATTTTTTGCCCAAACTGGATAAATCCCCTCGTATCAAATCAGGTGTTTCGAATCTGATTGCCAAGTTATTCCACCAACAGGAAGTCAATGGCTTTATTGCGCAATACCAGCATTTGTCACACAGCGATTTTCTGGAAAAGGTCAATGAACATCTAGGATTAAGCTATTCAGTTAGCAATTCTTCCTTAGAAAATATCCCCGTGTCCGGGCGCGTGGTGATCATTGCCAACCACCCGTTGGGCTCATTGGATGGGCTCGCGTTACTAGCTTTAGTACATGCGGTTCGCAAGGATGTTAAAATCGTGGTTAACGAACTGTTAGGGTCAATGACACCACTGCTCCCCTTCTTCTTAGGCGTCAACAATCTTACCGGCCAAAATAGTCGAGATAAAATCCAGCAAATTCATCAGGCTCTGGACGATGAACAGGCGGTGATTTTCTTTCCTGCCGGCGAAGTTTCTCGCTTGTCCATCAAGGGCGTGCGCGATGGCAAATGGCATTCAGGTTTCCTGCGCATGGCAAAGCATGCCAAAGCGCCGATTTTGCCGATTCATGTTGGCGGTAAAAACTCAAAATTCTTTTATGGACTATCGCTGATTGCCAAACCAATCAGCGCACTTCTGCTGGTTCGAGAAATGTTCAAAAATATCTCGCTGACTCTGCCTATTAAAGTGGGCAAATTGATACCCTACGCTTCTTTTAGCGGTATGTCACCTGCCAGCAAGGACAGCATTGCTCGCTTCAAAGAGCATTTATACGGCATAAAGAAAGATAAGAGCGGGCTTTTTGAAACAGAACAGTCCATTGCTCACCCGGAAAAAAAGCAGTTACTCAAAGAAGAGCTCAGCCGCTGCCGCCTGATTGGTCAAACCCATGACGGTAAAAAGATATACCTGCTTGAAAATACCATTGATTCAGTTCTGCTTCGTGAAATCGGCCGTCTGCGGGAAGTTGCATTTCGCGCAGTTGGCGAAGGCACTGGCAACCGTCGCGATATAGATAAGTTTGATTATTACTACAAGCATATTGTGTTGTGGGATGAACAAGACCTGGAGATTGTGGGTAGCTATCGCATAGCTGACATTAATCGGTTGGGAACAGATCAGGAACTGTATTCGGAAACTCTGTTTGGATACGAAGATCAACTGCGACAGAAGTTTCCCATGGCCATGGAGCTGGGGCGAAGTTTTGTCCAGCCACGATACTGGGGAAAACGAAGCCTCGACTATTTGTGGTTTGGAATTGGCGCATACCTGCGAGAAAATCCGCATGTGCGCTACCTGTTTGGCCCTATCAGCCTGAGCAATGACTATCCGGCATTTGCCAAAGATCTGATCATTTACTTCTACCAGAAGTTTTATGGCGCTCCATTGCTATTAGCGCGATCCTTTAATGCTTATCGCATCAAGCCAGTACAGAAAACTAAGCTTGAAAAGCTGTTCAACCATCTGGACGAAAAAGAAGCTTTCGCAGTATTGAAATCAGAGCTTGGGAAATTAGGTTCTAGTGTGCCGACCCTATTCAAACAATACAGCGACCTTTGCATTGACGGTGGTGTTGAGTTTCATGATTTTGGCTCGGATCCTGCTTTTGGAGACTGCATTGACAGCGTGGTGTGGATTGACCTGCTTAAATTAAAAGAAAAGAAGAGTAAGCGTTATATCTGTGAGTTAATATAACGACTGTTTATATTATTTAACTTAGTTAATACTAAACTATCTAAAAATTGTACGTTACTGAGACTCGTAGAGTTCTTGGTTCAAGCACATGATAATGAAGATCGTCTATCTCGGCCCCTGTTGGCTCACTGTTTAATCTTGATGCATAAAAGTAATCAATATCATGGTCGTTGCTATCAAGTGCATTAAAAATATCAGTAGTAATAACCCAATGATCGAAGCGGTAGCCGAGACGTAGATTGACCAAACTGGTTGAGTCTGAAAAGACACTGCCCGCTTCGTCTAAAGGACGCTCGCCAAAGTATCGCAACCGAGCACTGCCGAACCAACCGTTGGTGAAATTGGCATTAACGCCGGCTTGGATAACTTCTTTTACAGCCCCAGGAACGAACCTGCCCTCACTTGTGTTAACAAACTCTGCATCGGTATAGGCATATTCAAGATCAAATGCCCAGTCTTTAGTGAGTCTGTAGTAAGCCGTTATCTCAATCCCTTTTCGCTTCGATGCGCCAGCGGGCTCAGTATTGCCGGCATCACCCACAAACAACAATTCGCTATCCAACTCAAGGTTCCATAACGCAACAGAAGTATTCAACTGCTCGTTCCAAAAACCCCGAACGCCCAGCTCATAACCAAAGGAACGAACCAGTGGATCGACTTGCTCAACAGGCTGACCACTGACAGGATCAACCTTAATCGTTATACCTCTTGCATCATTAGAATGAAATCCCTGGCCCATTGACCAATAGGATTCCCACTCATCACTCAAAGCGTAAACCAGACTTGCTTTTGTAGAAAATATGCCATCATCAGTTGTTCCACCGTTCTGACTTACATCGACTCCATAAGTATTAGTATTTACCAAACTGCTGACATCAAACTGGTAGTAGTCATAACGAAAACCGACAATGGTTTTTAAGTTTTCTGTCCAGGAAATGCTATTCTCAAAAAAGCTCGCCACACTCAACTCTTCGACTCTATCACTGCGAACCGTTCCATTACGTATTCTGTTAATGGAGCGATGGAGACCGACTTCGCCGATATCATCGTAACGAGCTTCAATGCCTACTTTATTTTTTATTGTAAGGTCATTCTTCTCACGGCTAAAATCACGAACAATTCTTCCGCCATAAACGCTTCGAGAGTCTACCTGCTGAAATTGATCGCCATCAGTTTCAGCATCCAAAAAATAAGTGAAGTTGGACCATAGATTTAAGTCGTACTGGATAGCATATAAACTAGCTAGATAGTTATTATTTTGCCAATTGAGGCTTAAGCTATAACGGTTTGACTCTCCACCTACCGATGTATCAATCGAGCCGAGCTCATCAATAATACCGGCTTGCACGGCGCGCTGAGGTATTTGGTCAGCACTGTTCCAGCTGTTGTCGTAAAGCATAGCGGTCACTTCAAATATTCCACCGCCAACTTCACGACTGTTTTTTAACAAAACACTGCTTTTGTTCAAGTCCTCATTAATATCCGTCCAAGGTCCATCTCTTGTGTTGATATTAACAGCATATATCCAGCTGTCTTCGACATTATCGAATCCATCGAGTATTGTGAAATTATAGTAAGCGTTCTCGCCGACTGTAAATTCGCCTACTCCATGGTTGACCTGGTTGACCGTTTTGATTTCAGCAGCGCCCGCCCCACTAAAATCACCAACATCAGCGTAATAAGCACCTTTTTTATAACTAATTGAATCAACAGATTTATCGATAATAAAATTTAAATCAGTATAGCCCTGACCATGTCCATGAGTTCTTAAATTGATGGGCATGCCATCAATAGAAGTAGCAAAATCTGTTCCGTGATCAAGATTAAAACCGCGCAAGAAGTATTGGTTAGCTTTGCCTGTACCGCTATGCTGAGTAACCACCATGCCTGGAACAAACTCTAAAATCTCTCCGGTTCGTGACATTGGCCTTTGTTGAATTTCTTCTCGACTCACCACCCCTTGCGATGCTGATTGCGCAACGCCAATAAGATTTTCTCTTTCTCCCAAAATAAGAACAACATCATCAATGTCTTGCTGCTCACTTTCAGTAATATTATTTTGTTCTTCGCTAAGACCTTCAGCTCGGGACTGAGTTTCGATTAACAAAAGAAGCACCGAAACGATACAGAGAACGTTATTCTTCATAGCATTGCCTTTTATAATATTAATTTCACTATGAAGAACCTATCAGCAAAATTGTCGATTTAATGTGAACACCTGATTTTGTCCTAAAGGAGTTCAACAGGTCTTGCTGCTTTCTTGCTTTGCAAAAGCTCTTCTAATATTTTGAAATAGAGTTGACGCAACCGATCTAGCTCTTTGATGCTGACTCTTTCATTAGCTTGATGAATGGTTTTATTGCTCGGACCAAGCTCAATGACCTGCTTAGCGATTTGCTTGATAAAACGGCCATCCGATATTCCACCACCAGTGGTTAGTTTTGGTTTTATTCCACACTCTTTTTGAATGGTCTTTTGCAGGCTTTTACGTAATGAACCTCGTTTAGTCAGATAAGGTTCTGCTTCATGATCCCACTCAATATCAGCCTTTAATCCATACTTGATAATTTTCTTTTCCACATAGGATTTGATTTTCGTAAAACTATTTCTGGGCGAGTAGCGAAAGTTAAACCACAATTCCAAATCCGCAGGCGTAACATTCATGGCACCACTCTCTGAATGAACTTTAACCAGCTGACAGCTAGTCGAAGGGAAAAATCGACTCGCCATATCCCAGCGTTTTGAGGAAAGTTTATGAATCAATCGTGATGACTTATGAATTGGGTTAATTAATTGTTCTGGATAGCCGACGTGTCCTTGCTTACCATGCAAAGTGATTTTGCAGTTAATAGAGCCTCGTCGCCCAATACGAATTGAGTCGCCGAGTTTGAGCTCGGTAGTGGGTTCACCCACAATTGCACAGTCAATCACTTCATTGCGTGCCAGCAAGCTATTAACTATATGTCTTGTGCCTTCAACAGCGATACCTTCTTCGTCACTCGTCAGCATAAAACCTATCGCGCCCTGATGCTCTGGATACAGCGCAACAAACTGCTCAACGGTAACCACCATCGCTGCCAAGCTTCCTTTCATATCGGAAGCACCACGGCCATGCAGGAAGCCATCTTTAATCACCGGAATAAAGGCTGGTGTA
The DNA here is from genome assembly GCA_048266925.1 of Kangiella sp. Classification (GTDB taxonomy): domain Bacteria; phylum Pseudomonadota; class Gammaproteobacteria; order Enterobacterales; family Kangiellaceae; genus Kangiella. The sequence continues at coordinate 717,887 of JBLWYL010000001.1, forward strand.
TCCCACTTTGCATTCTGACCTGGAGGCACCACATCGGTGTGCCCAGCAAATACCACCACCGGATGCCCTTCACCACGCTTTGCCCAAAGATTGGATACCCGATTTTGATTCATAAACTCTAATTGGAAGCCAATCGCCTCTAATCGCTCACCAATTAAATCACAACACCCCTGATCGGAAGGAGTAATTGAGGGCTTTCGAATCAGACTTTGTGCCAGTTCCAGCATGATGGACTGATAATTCAGCTCGATTTTGCTATGAGTTTTTGTCGCTTGTTCTTTTATTAATGATGCTTGTTTTAGCATAATTCACCTCTTTCATTTCACTCTCATTTATAACAATACCCAATGACAAGTGAGCGACAACTAGGTGAATCTTTTACGACAGAATACCTGTGCAGGCACTACAAGCAGACTCTTTATACAGACTGAAAAATAGTCTAAAGTGCTACTACCCTAATTTCTCAAGAACTATCACAATGCATACGACCAAATGGATTCTGGGCTTTGCCCTGTTTATCACTTCGAGCTTCTTCACAACGGCTCAGGCACTTCCCACCCTGATTCATAACGTTAAAGGCTATACTTTTTCTGACGGTGAACTGGTGGAGTTTGACAGTATATTATTCGAGAACGATACGATTATCGCGTACGGCTCTCACGAAGAACTCGCCAATCAAGCCAAAGCCAGTATTTCAATTAATGGCAAAAGCGCTACTCTGTTGCCCGGTTTAACCGATGCGCATGGGCATGTTCTTGGATTAGGCCTCAATTTAATGCGTATTGATTTGCGTGGTATTGATTCGCTTGAAGGAACCATGAAGAAGATTAGCGAGTACGCCAAAGCTAATTCAGAGCTGCGCTGGATTCAGGGCCGAGGCTGGAATCAGGTACTGTGGGCCAAAAAAGAATTCCCAACTAAGCAAATGCTGGACGCCATTATCAGCGAGCGTCCGGTTTGGCTCAGTCGCATTGATGGTCACGCAGGTTGGGCTAACAGCAAAGCGTTAGAGCTTGCCGGTATTACTAAAGACACCGCCGACCCAGCTGGCGGAAAAATTATTAAAGATGCCAGTGGCGAGCCGACTGGAGTATTGATTGATGCAGCCATGGGTTTGGTGGAAAGCAAAATCCCTGAATTAAATACAATGGAGCGCCGCACAGCCTTGGAGCTGGCTTTTGACCACATGCTGAAACTGGGTATTACTTCCGTGCATGACGCTGGTGTTGATTTCGATACTTATAAATTAATGCTGGAAATGGCCAAACAAAATCAGATTCCTGTACGCCTTTATGGCATGTTAAGTGGCAGCGATCCTCATCTTAAAACTATGCTCGAAATGGGTAAAATCGAACTGCCTTACCTAAAATTCCGATCAGTAAAATTATACAGCGATGGGGCATTAGGGAGTCGTGGTGCCGCATTATTAGCCCCCTACTCTGATGACCCTGACAACAAAGGACTGTTACTAACCACTGAAAAGAAACTGGCCGAGGATTTAAGTCTGATTACCCAATACGACTTTCAGGCCAATGTGCATGCTATTGGTGATGCGGCTAACCGCCTGGTGTTAGATGCTTTTGCCAAGCTTCCTGAAGATCAGTCTGCCGAAGTACTGCGTCATCGAATCGAACATGCTCAGGTGGTTGCGGTTGAAGATATTCCGCGTTTTGCCGAGCTCAATATTATTGCTTCCATGCAACCAACTCACGCCACCAGTGACATGAACATGGCAGGTGACCGTCTTGGAGACGAGCGTTTAAAAGGTGCTTATGCCTGGCGCAAGATGCGCGAGCATGACGTGTTGATTGCTGCAGGCTCAGACTTTCCGGTTGAGCTGGCCAATCCTTTCCTCGGTATCCATGCCGCAGTGACTCGCCAGAACAGCGATAACCAGCCTGAGAACGGCTGGCTGCCCGGCGAAAAACTCAATCGCGCCGAAACCTTAAAAGCCTTTACGATTGATGCCGCTTATTCTGGATTCTGGGAAGATGAAATTGGTAGTCTGGAGTCGGGCAAAAAAGCTGACTTTATTCTAATCGATAAAGATATTTTTTCGGTTGAGCCTGAGTCGCTGGATGATGTGAAAGTTTTGCAAACTTGGGTCGGAGGAAAACGCCTGCACTAGGCTCTACTATAAATATCAATTCACAAAAAATACCTTTGCGTGAGCGCAGTGCTCACGCAGCCCATATCTATATAACCTCAAGTAACGACTATAAGCTAGTCGCTACTTGCACTGTTAATTACTCGCTAATTCACTCTTCTTAACACGTTTTTTAGGGTAATTAACCCACACCGTTTCTACGTGGGCATTCCCTTCACGTGCAGCTTTTTCGATCATCTGTACTTTCTGCCAATCGATAACATAGACATATTCATCATCGGAAGATGCAGCGTAGCGAGAAGAGGTTGAATTGCACCCTGTCGCCAATACCGCAAAGGCGGCAACGGTCAGAGCTAAAGGTAGTGTTTTCATAAAGCCTCCTATAAAAAGACTCACCACCATAATAGTATAATTTTTAACCAATCAGCAATTCACTTTATCTATCAAAGACGCTTTTGAGCCCCATTAAAGCTTGCTACAATAGACGCCCTCTATGATTTTGATAATGACAACAACGAGATACTAATGCGTAGTAGCCAATACTTACTGTCCACACAAAGAGAAGATCCAAGCGACGCCGAGCTTATTAGCCATAAATTAATGCTCCGAGCAGGCATGATCCGCAAGATTGCCTCAGGCATGTACACCTGGCTGCCAACTGGCTTGCGTGTTTTGCGCAAAGTAGAAGCCATTGTTCGCGAAGAAATGAACAAGGCTGGTGCAGTTGAGATGCTAATGCCGAGCGTGCAACCCTCTGAATTATGGGAAGAGTCAGGGCGCTGGGATCAGTTTGGCCCCGAATTACTACGTTTTAAAGATCGTCATGGTCGTGACTTCTGTCTGGGTCCAACCCACGAAGAAATCATTACGGCGGTCATTCGCGACGAGATTAATAGCTACAAACAGCTACCAGCGAGCTTTTACCAAATACAAACCAAGTTTCGCGATGAAGTACGCCCGCGTTTCGGCGTTATGCGTGCTCGAGAGTTCCTGATGAAAGATGCCTACTCTTTCCACGTTGATGAAGAGTCATTGACAGACACCTATCAGGTCATGCATCAAGCCTACTGCAATATTTTCGAGCGCATTGGTTTAGACTACCGTCCAGTATTGGCGGATACCGGTGCGATCGGTGGTAGTAACTCGCATGAATTCCATGTATTGGCAGAGTCTGGCGAAGACGCGATTGCTTTCAGTAGTGAAGGTGATTACGCAGCCAATATCGAAAAGGCGCAGAGTCTCGCGCCACAAAATGAAGCGGCAGCCCCGACCCAGGATTTAACTAAAATCGAAACACCAAACACCAGATCCATTAAGCAAGTCTGTGAATTACTGAAAGTTGAACCGCAACAAACGGTAAAAACTTTATTGGTGGTGGGAGAAGACGAAAAGAATCCTGTAGTTGCTTTATGTTTGCGTGGCGACCATGAGCTTAATGAAATTAAAGCTGGAAAACATCCTTTAGTTGCTGAACCCGTACAGCTGATTTCTGATGAAGAGGTTAAGTCTGTTGCAGGTTGCGACGCCGGATCGGTTGGACCATCTGGTTTGGATATTCCAGTCATAGTCGACCGTGATGCGGCGGTACTCAGTGACTTTGTCTGTGGCGCCAATAACACTGGCTTCCACTTCACGGGCGCGAACTGGCAACGTGATGCGCAAATATCCGAAGTGATGGATATTCGCAATGTGGTTGCTGGCGATGCAAGTCCGGACGGTAAAGGTATTCTTGAAATTAAACGCGGTATTGAAGTGGGTCATATTTTCCAGCTTGGTACCAAATACTCTGAAGCCATGAACTGCAAGGTACTGGATCAAAACGGTAAAGCAGTGACATTAGCGATGGGTTGTTACGGTGTGGGTGTATCGCGCATTGTTGCCGCTGCCATTGAGCAGAATTATGACGATAACGGTATTATCTGGCCACAAGCCATTGCACCCTTTCAGGTTGCCATTATCCCAATGAATATGCACCGCTCAGAACAAGTGCAACAAGTTGCTGAAAAGCTTTATGAGGATTTACAACAACTGGGCATTGATGTGATATTTGATGATCGCAAAGAACGTCCAGGCGTTATGTTCGCAGACATGGAGCTGATCGGTGTTCCTCATCGTTTAGTGGTCAGCGAACGTGGATTGGAAAACGGAACTATCGAATATAAGAACCGCCAAAACACCGCAAAAGATGACGTCAGTGTAGAAAATGTTGTAGATTATATTCAAGGGTTGTTACAACAATAAGTGCTATGGCCTTAAGCAATATGACACTCAATAGACCTTTTATCGTTATTGTTCTTGTCGCTTTGGCTGGTTTCAGTGGAATCAGCCAGGCTCAAGAGCGACCAAACCAAGCATTCTATGATGAGCTTAAGGCTCTTATGGAAGCTGATAATCATTTCGTTGATCGCTATGATGCTGAAGTCTGGATGAAAGACATGTCAGGGCGTCTCGCTCGCCGCGCACCCCATATTCCCGAAGATGAACGCTTGAAAATTCTTACATTGGTTCATCGCTATGCCAACACTTCGGGGGTTGATCCTCAACTGGTACTCGCCATTATGGAAGTGGAAAGCAACTTCGATCGCTATGCCCTGTCGGTGGCCAATGCTCGTGGATTAATGCAGATCATGCCTTTCTGGAAAGATGAAATTGGCCATTCAGAAGATTCTCTTTTCGATATGGAAACCAATGTTCGTTATGGCTGCTATATTCTAAAGCTGTATCTCGATATGGAAAAAGGCAACCTAACCTATGCGCTTGGACGTTACAATGGTTCTCGTGGTAGAGCAAAGTATCCTAATAAAGTTTACGCTGCCCTACGCAAACGCTGGGCACTGTAAAACCAATGACTGAACGCCCTTCAATTCCAGGACTAATTCTTAGTGGTGGCGGTGCGCGTGCCGCCTATCAGGTGGGCGTTCTAAAAGCTGTTTCAGAAATATTGGAGCACCCAGAAAAATCTCCCTTTAGAATCGTCTCCGGCACATCCGCCGGTGCGATTAATTCCTGCGCGGTTGCTGAACATAGCCACCGTTTTGATGAAGGTATCAAACGACTGGAACATCTCTGGGCCAATCTGACGCCGGATCAGATTTATCACACTAAATTACGTCTGTTGCTCAGTAATGCTTCGCGTTGGATATGGAATATTTTACGCCCAGCAAGCCAACTGAAGAAGCCGTTGGCACTACTTGATAACACACCACTACGTAAACTGCTCAGCAAAGCCATTCGCTTCGATGATATTCGCGAGAATATTAACAATGGTTTCTTGGATGCAACTTGTATCACAGCATACAACTACAACACAGGCGATTCAGTCAGCTTCTTTCAGGGCATACCCGATTTGGTTGAGTGGCAACGCTTTCGTCGTTTTGGTAAAGCGGAAGATTTAACCTTGTCGCATCTAATGGGATCGACGGCCATTCCCATGATTTTCCCATCTGAGCCTATCAATGATATTCACTTTGGTGATGGCTCAATGCGTTTCCTAACACCGCTTAGCCCTACGCTACGTTTAGGGGCTAATAAATTGTTTGTGGTCACGGTAGAACCATTACGGGGCGAAGTGGATCATGAAATCAAAATTCCGTCGATAGGTGATATCAGCGGCCACTTGCTGGACAGTATTTTCATTGACAGTTTAGAAAGCGATATCGAACGCATGATGCGGGTTAATGAATTACTGGCGCATATTCCTGAGCGTGATATTGTGCGCGAACAGCTAACGCTGAAGCAGGTGGATACCTTCATTATTTCACCAAGCATTGATCCGATGGAACTTGCCGGTCAGTACTTTAAAAATCTGCCACGCGGGCTACGCTTCTTCTTTAAACGGATTGGCGTTGATGAAGAAAATGGTGAAAGCATTTTAAGCTACCTGCTTTTCGACAAGTCTTTTACCAACCACTTAATCGAGCTTGGCTATCAAGATGCGATGAAGCAGGAACACAATATTTTAGACTTCTTTAACTACCAGCAAACTCAGCAAGAAGAAGAATCTGAACAGGAAGATGAGTCTGAATATGAAGAATCATCTCAACAAGAAGAGCTATCTCAGCAAGACCATTAGTTTCTAATCAGTCATTTCTAAGAGCAACCGCTATGAACAGCTTTGATGATTTGTTTGCGCACTACCCATCGAATGTTGCACCTTTTATGCACCAGAAGCTGGCCGACTATAAAGCCACTCAACCTTATAAAGGATTCACGATTGTTCATAATGTTCCACTAACCCAAACCACCCTGCTCAAAATTTCCTGCCTCAAAGCAGCTGGTGCTGATCTAGTCGTCACCAATCCAAGCTTCATGAATGAAGACCGGGATGCGATACAAGTTTTAGCCAATGAGCAAGTGCCGTACTTGCCACTGGGTTCCGTTAAAGGTGAATTTGATTTCCTACTCGATTGCGGTGCCGAACTGGTTGATAGTTGCGACGCTCACAAAGGCATCGTTGAATTGACCCGCACTGGTGCCATGCGTTACCAACAACATAAAGAATTTCATGTACCCATTGTCTCTGTGGATGATACTCGATTGAAGTGTCTTGAAACCTGCCTCGGCACTGGCGAAGGGGTTTATCGTGCCATTACAGAAATTGCCAATGTGGATTTAACCCATAAAAACATTCTGATTTTTGGCTTTGGTAAAGTCGGTATTGGTATCGCTTACTACTTCTCTAAAATCACTCCCAACATAATTATTGCCGAAGCAGATAGTTCACGTTTACAACTTATCAAGCAGCGTGGCTATCAAAGTATTGATGCCAAACAGGCGCAGTTAGTTGAACATGCCGCTGAAGCCAGTGACCTGATTATCACCGCCACAGGATTGAAAGATATCATCAGTGATAACTATCACTCAGGTGCGTTTAAAGATAAGTTGCTGGCCAATGCGGGAGCCGAAGACGAGTTTGGTTTTGCGTTCGAAGCAGATGAGGTATTAGCCGATAAAAAGCCGGTTAACTTTATTCTCAAAGAACCCACTCTGATGGAGTTTCTCGATCCGATCTTTTACGCACACAATTTAGCCATTGATGATGCACTGAGTAATACGCAAACGGGGTTTAGAGCTTTAGATAAAAAAACCGATGAGGCAATTGTTAACCTATGGGCTAAACATCATGGTTGGACAGTGGAACAGTTAAATGCAATTTTTTGATTTTTCTAAGCCGGTAAATGCACTGCCCAAATCTCGTTTTCAAACTCCAACAATAAAACCTGATCACGCAACCAGGGAGGAACACCCTGCTCCTGAAAATAATTCTTCAATGAAACACTTTGCCCGCTCTTTTCAAATCGAATGCGCTCACCACCTTGGCGTCCTCTTATCATTAACTCCTTACCTACCAAGTGTGGATAGTTTTGTTGTAACCAGTCGAGAGCAATCAAAACCTTTCCCTCTTGAATCAGATCAGCTTTTGCAGACCAACTTAGTTCAAGACCAGAATAATCCTTACCAGTTTCAGTGACCCAATAAAGCCCATCACGAAAACGCCTGATTGAGCCGCTTCCCAATTCAACAACAGGACTGGCATCTTCTTTTGCCTCCAGCATTTGCATCTGAATTTGCTCTAGAACCGCCTGACTTGGCATATCTGCACCACAGGCTTCTAACCAGTAGCGCAACAGGTTTCTAACGCGCTGCGGGCTTAACTGCCTCACTCCTGCTAACATTAATGAGTTACGTTGCACTTCATAACAGTTTTCAAAATCCATTGCCGCCAGTTCATCTAAAAGCTGCTGGTTTTCAGCCTGAATCTGGCTGGCGCTAGCAATCACTTTAGAAGCCTGTGGCCACTTTTTCTCAATAAGCGGAATCAGCTCGTGGCGAACAAAATTACGGCGAATGTCAGTGTCATTATTAGTCGGATCTTCGATGGCTTTTAAGCCATGAGAATGACAGTAAGCTTCCAACACCTCTCTGGTCACTGCCAATAACGGGCGCGCCAGATAGCCTTTTGCAAACGGAGTAACTTTTGGCATCGACGCCAGTCCCTTGCTACCCGCACCACGAAATAACTGCAACAGGAAGGTCTCAGCCTGATCGTTTAAATGCTGACCGGTTACTAAACAGGTCTGGGGATCCTGTATAGATTGAGATAACGCCTGATAGCGCGCTTTACGGGCAGCACTTTCAAGGCTGGATGAATATTTATCGACCTCAACTTGGACAGACTGAAAAGGAATGTCTAAAGACTCACACAAACGTTGGTTTTGTTTTCCCCAGTCTGCCGATACTGTTTGCAACTGATGATCAATATACACAGCTGACAAAGAATATTTGGAATCGGGAGTTCTAGCGGAATGAAGCGCATGCAACAAGCTCAGCGAATCAACGCCACCACTTAGAGCAACAACAATGGTTTTAATAGACTTAGAAATGCAAAGAGCCAGAAACTCATCAATGGCTTGAGAAACTGGCTCTAATTTTGACATAGGAAAAGATTATTCTTCGCTGACAGTACCGAACGACATCAGCTTGTTATAACGTTTGGCAAGAAGTTGCTCGACACTCAATTTCTCAAGCTCGTCCATATCTTTCACCAAACGCTCTTTTAAGCTTTTGCCCATCGCCAGATAGTCACGATGCGCACCGCCTAATGGCTCAGCGACGATATTGTCGATCAGACCCAGGCTCTTAATACGCTCAGCGGTAATGCCCATTGCTTGCGCTGCTTCTTCAGCTTTTTCAGCACTCTTCCAAAGAATCGAAGCACAACCTTCAGGTGAAATCACCGAGTAAGTGGAATATTGAAGCATGTTAACGCGATCACCGACACCAATCGCCAATGCGCCGCCAGAACCACCTTCACCAATCACTGTCGCGATAATCGGCACTTCAAGGCGCGACATCACTTTCAGGTTACGGGCAATCGCTTCACTCTGACCGCGCTCTTCCGCGCCAACACCGGGGAAAGCCCCTGGCGTATCAATGAAAGTAAACACTGGCAGTGAGAAACGCTCTGCGAGTTTCATGATGCGTTTGGCTTTACGATAACCTTCTGGACGTGACATACCAAAGTTATGCTTAATCTTTTCTTTGGTATCACGGCCTTTCTGATGGCCAATGACCACTACAGGCTTATCATTTAATCGCGCAAGACCGCCGACGATAGACGCATCATCAGCATAGGCTCGGTCGCCTGCCAACTCATCAAAGTCAGTGAAAATATGCTCGATATAATCACGAGTATAAGGACGCTGCGGGTGACGCGCTAGTTGCGCAACCTGCCACGGCGAAAGGTCAGAAAAGATTTGCTTAGTGAGGTCTTTCGACTTCTTTTTTAAACGTTCAATCTCTTCGCTAATATTGATTTCAGTATCTTCGCCCATCATGCGCAATTCGTCGATTTGCGCTTCTAATTCTGCGATAGGACGTTCAAAGTCTAGAAAATTCAAACTCATGCCTTATAAAACGGTTAGTTAGTGGCGTATAAGGGGCAATATTCTACCCTTATTTGCTTTGATAATGAATGGTAACTTGACTGGTCTAAACTGTCAGCCTTTATCGGCTTAAAACATTAATAATTCGGCATTTTTACCATCTGCTGTAATTGTACAGCATTGTCGGTGCCAATAGCGATTCAGTTCCGAAAATGGCTATTCAGTTCACCATATCCTGCTAAGATATGGCTAAATCAATCTGGCAAACGACGTTTCATGCTCAACTCAGCGACTTTAAAAACCTATCAGCAAGCACGCCTGGCGCGTGATCCGCGCTTTGACGGCACTTTTTTTGTCGCTGTGAAAACCACTGGTATCTATTGTCGGCCGGTCTGTCCTGCACCAGCCCCTAAAGAACAGAATGTCACTTATTACCCCAGCTCTGTGCAGGCCCAAGAAGCAGGCTTTCGCCCCTGTTTGCGTTGCCGCCCAGAAACCGCCCCGCTCTCTGCGGCTTGGCTCGGCAATCAGGCTGTGCTTAAAAAAGCAGTGGCACGCATACAGGCTGGCGCTTTAAACCAAACCTCATTGCAGGACTTTAGCGAATCCATGGGTATTAGCGACCGCTATCTACGCAAGCTATTCCAACAATATCTTGGCGTCTCGCCGATAACTTATGCCAACCATTTACGCCTGATGTTCGCCAAACAGCTATTGCATCAAACCCAACTGCCCATTACGGATATTGCATTTATCGCAGGCTTTAACAGCGTACGACGTTTTAATGACAGCTTTAAAGCCATCATGAAGCTGAGTCCCAGTAATTTACGGAAAAAATTGAACAATCAACAAGCCTCACATGAGTCGCAAGCGATAAAGTTGAAATTGCATTACCGTCCACCGTATAACTGGTCAATGATGCAAGACTTTTTACAGCAGCGAGAACTGTCGGCAATCGAATCAGTAACGGACCACAGCTACAGCCGCACTTTTAGTCTGAGCGGCGCTAATGGCTTTTTTACCGCAGAGTTTGATGCTGCCAGCTCATCATTCAAGGTCACCATTGAACTGAGTGACATGAGCAAACTATTGGAAGTCACGCAACACATTCGTCGCGTGTTGGATTTGAACAGTGATCTGGAACTGATCGAAAAGACACTGGGACAAGATAGCAATCTACAACCTCTGCTGAAATCAGGATTACGACTACCCGCCACCTGGAATACCTTTGAAGCAGGAGTCAAAGCCATTCTCGGGCAACAGGTTTCGGTTAAAGCTGCTTACACCCACACCGCCAGCGTCATTGAACAACTGGGCAGTGATTACAACGAACAATACAAACTATTCCCAACAGCACAGCAAATAGTCGATGGCGATTTAAGCTTTCTCAAAATGCCCAATAGCCGCAAACAGACACTACACAACTTTGCCCAATGGTATCTCGACACTCAGGGCGAAGACTTATCATCCATGCTCAATATAAAAGGCATCGGCCCCTGGACTTATGAATACATCAAATTACGCAGCGGCTTTGATAGCGATGCATTTCCCGAAAAAGATCTCGGCGTAATCAAAGCCATGGAAAAACACAATCTAACCAATACCGAACAATGGCAACCCTGGCGCAGCTACGCCACCCTGCACCTATGGCACAGCCTTTGAAAAGTAAGAGAAGAATTATTTATGAATACAAAACTTTATTACCAGAAAACAGAATGTCCTTTCGGCACAGTGCATATTTATGCCGACGACCAACACCTCAAAGCTTTGTTATTCAAAGCTTGGGACAAAGTACCAGCGCAGAACCTTCTCAACAAAAGTAATACGATTATCGAACAAACCCAAGGCCAACTCGAGGAATACTTCAAAGGCCAAAGATCTGAGTTCGGTCTACCGATCAAAGCAGACGGCACAGATTTCCAGCAAACCGTCTGGCAAACCCTTTGCAACATACCCTATGGCGAAACCTGGAACTACGGTCAGCTCGCAACAGCCATCGGCAACAAAAACGCCAGCCGCGCAGTCGGTGCCGCCAACGGCAAAAACCCCATCTCCATCATAGTCCCCTGCCACCGCGTTATCGGCGCCAACGGCACCCTTACCGGCTACGCAGGGGGGTTAACAATAAAAGAGTGGTTGTTGAAACATGAAGGGATAATTAAATAACTGTCGGAGAGTTGCCTGTCCGGTCTACGAGGAGGAATCTGCTCTGCATAAACAAATCGAAATCCCAAAGGCTTGTCATTCCAAACTAGATTTGGAATCTGCTCTTATAGGTTGGGTAAGAGACATAGTCTCGTAACTCAACAACTCAGACCCATCTACAAATCACCAACTTTACTCAAAGCTTCAATTTTACTGTTCACGATGGCGCATTATGTAATGCTCGAGAAATATGTCATTCAGGCCAGTACAGACCGGGCACAAACCCATATAACTCCGTAAGGTACTATAAATATGAAGATATGTGCGAAAAAAATCTGCGGAGATTAAGACGGAGATGGGTTCATCGATTCAAGTTTCCGCTAAATCGTAACCAGTCAAAAAGGTGCCAATTGGCACCTTTTTGACTGGTTATCATTCGGCAGTTATCGGATCAATAATTGCTGAAACCCTAGAAATACTGTTGACAGGGAACCCTCCCTTTTGAGCATGTTCTTTAACAGCTTCTTCATTAGGTGCAATATAAACGCAATACACCTTGTCTCCGGTAACATAACTTTGTTGCCATTGAATCTGTGGACCCATATCACTCAGAACTGAGCAGGATTTTTGCGAAATGTCTTTAAGGTCTTCAGATGATAATTGGCCTGCGCCTTGAATTTCACGCTCTATAATGTACTTTGGCATATGATTCTCCTTGATAACTTAGTTAGCGGGGAATCCCTTAAATACCAAACGCAAGCTATAGATACTATTAGTAAATGAGATGCGAATAATGCAATTCGTCTTATAAGTATCTTCCTCGAATCATGTTCTGTCAAACCCCTTGATTTTTTAACAAATATAAAAGGTCAAAATATCACTTTTTTAATATTGAGATATAAAAAAATCAGCCAGAATTTATAATATTTCTATTCTGGCTGATTTTGACTTATGCAGGGATTAACTTAAGGCCTTGACCAATTCATCCGCTACAGCAGCAGATGATGCAGGGTTTTGACCAGTGATTAACTGCCCATCAACAATGGCTAACGAATTCCAGTCATCCACTTTTTCATAAATACCACCTTTTTCAACAAGCTGATCTTCCAATAGATAAGGAACAACTTCGGAAAGGCCTACGGCGGATTCTTCTGAGTTACTGAACCCAGTCACCTTTTTGCCTTTAACTAATGGCTCGCCATTCACATCCTTGGCTTGAAGTAATACCGCTGGAGCGTGACATACAGTAGCTACCGGTTTACCGGCCTTAATAAAATTTTCAATAAGCTTTATCGAATGCTCATCATCATGCAGGTCCCAAAGTGGACCATGACCGCCAGGATAAAACACAGCATCATAATCTTCAGCATTCACATCCGACAGTCGAATCGTATTCGATAATTGATTCCGTGTATCTTGGTCATTTTCAAAACGTTTAGTATCTTCTGTCTGCGCATCTGGCTCGTGGCTTTTCGGATCAAGCGGCGGCTGCCCACCACGTGGAGAAGCAAGCGTAATATCAACACCGGCATCTTTAAGACGATAATAAGGACTGGCAAATTCCTCAAGCCAGAAACCTGTTTTTTCACCAGTATCACCCAGTTGATCATGCGAGGTTAATACAAAAAGTACTTTCATTAGATCGCTCCTTAGGGTTTATATTCAAAGACACAAAAGATTATACAGAGCGAAATGTGAAAAACTAATGAGTATTTCTATGTTTGTGATTGAGTGAATTAAACTATAGCTGTTGGTGACACGCCATCCTATCCAACTTGTCATGGTCGAGCTTGAGGGTCTGCCTCAAGAATACCCTACGTGACAGATCAAATAATGCTACTTCCAGCTATAAATTGTTAATTTATTAATTAAACTGAACTCTTCCTCTGAACCTTGAAGTTCACTAGTGAGTTCATCTCCCGCCCACTCAGTAGTCATGAAATGCTCATGAGCTTTACCATTTGACTCACTAGCCTCTGCAATATTCAGTATCTTTTGAGCTAGCCATTTTAATTTTTCAGGTGAGCCATGAATGTATATTTGCTCCGACTTTTTTTCCTTCTCTACTGTTAACATACCTTTCCCCTATTTTGATAGCATTTCGATAAAGAGCTCTCGTTTATGGCTCAGTCTAAGATATTGACACCCGGAGGATAATAGCTAACCTCAAATCTGATCCCGTCAGGATCTTTCATAAATAATGCAGTCACGCCACCTAAATCCTGAATCTTTGGCGCCTCAAATCCTGCTTGACGCATTGAAGTTTGTATTGATTCGACATGCTCTTTTGAAGGAGCAGAGAAGCCCAAATGATTCATCCCAGCGCCATACCTTTCATAGTCGGACGTGTTAGGCTTCGCCTGCAAAAATTGAAAAAAGAAGCCTTCGCCATCGGTCCATACATGATTCCGTTTTTTGGTAAAACCTACCAGAGGAAGTAAATGGTCATAATAGGACATACTTTGTTCCAGCGATGACACAAGGATAGTAATATGATCAAGCTTCATGAGATTCCTATTAATTATTCTGTATTAGAGATGGTTATAGGTATTATATCTATGGGCGTTTGCTCATTAATACAAGCTTGAATTTATGATCTGTTCAGTCCTATGATTAATCATTGTATGTACTAATGGAGATTATTATTCGCCCTTTTCATATAGCTTGGATAGTCTGCTTAGTTCCTATCATCGCTGCACATGGGGCTTTTTTTATAGGCCTGTGGCAAGGCGTGGCGAATGAGTGTGTACCCTACTTTGAAGGTTGCACTTCAATTAGTCGTGCCGCGCGCAATGGCGATGCTATCTTCTTGTTTCGTGGTCTGATGATGCCGATAGCAGCTTTCTTAGTTGTGTTCTGGTATTTACAGAGTATCTGGCTCAAGGAACTCACACAAAAATCTCACAATACTATTTTCATGCTGGGAACCATTGGTGCTGTCTTCTTAGTATTATATGCAGACTTTCTCGGCACGGAAGGTGACTTTTATGAGTTTATGCGTCGCTATGGAATCACCCTATACTTTGCCATGACCATTCTGGCGCAGATGTTAAGTATCCGCAGTCTGCAAAAATTAAAAGGCACGTTAGACCTAAAGATTAAACGCTGCCTTTCAATTCAATTTGTTTTGATTACCATCTATTGGGTATTGGGCATCACCAACGTGGTAATAAAAGCAACCGGCGTCAGCTGGGCTGATCAATCAGAGAACATAATCGAGTGGCACTTCGCTCTGTACATGTCGTTCTTTTTTGGGCTTACGGCCATGATGTGGAAACGAAGTGGATTTGAATTATGGTACAGAATATCGAGTTAAGTATCATTATGATACGGGCAACATCTTTCGCTCAATAGTCATCCTTTTTGAAGGCATCATACACAAATGCAATCCCTGTCAGAATTAAAGCTGGTCCTATTCCAAAACTAAGAAAACTACTGGTGAAATGAGGATCAGGCTCCCAGAAAGAGTTATAGATAACCCAGCCAATTATGCCAAGTCCTATAACAATACTTAGCAGGCCTAAAAGAGCTTGAGGAACACCCATCACAAGCCCTAAAAAATACTTCCACTTTATTTTTGAATTAGCTCTTCTTAACTCTCTACCCAAATCGATCCACCATAAAATGATCAGAGGAAAGGTAATGGCTGCACCTATACCTAACCAACCATTATATCGAAGCGTTAAGACCGAAGTAATAAAAATAGCTATTGCGATCAGTAATTTATATTTAGTTTTCATCTTAATATGTAAAGTCAGTAAATGTGCCAGCTTATTCAGGGATAGATGTCTGCCTCATCGACATATAAGTCTTTGCAAGGCTAATTAGTTTTAGACCGAAATCGCTTCAATACAGTATACAGTCGACTTCTGGTATATCGTTGCAGCAAAATGGGATAAAGATTAACGACCAGATTTCCTACGCTGAGGAACACAGCCCAACCCTGCCAACCAATGTTCCAGGCATGTACTGCAGTTGCAATACCTATCATAAGCAAAACAATATGACCTCTTTCACTCTGCTCTGTACGCACAATAAAGGCTTCTATCGAATACTTGCTACGAATCATTTTATGAGAGGGATTTTTACGACGTTCCCATCGATTAGCCAAGTCGCCATCAGGCACAAACTGACGAAAAACTTTAGCGCCAAAGTATCGATAAACTCTGCCATCTTTTTCAAAATTAAAAACACTAAAATAGCTCGCCGGTATTAACCACCAAAGTGAAATACACCCAATAATTATTAGTCCGAACCAGAAATCCGGCATAAAGCTTCCATTGGGATAGTCATATGGCCTCATCGGCCCCAAAACATAAAGCCAGAACATAATCATCGGTGCTAACCAACCTGCAGCCATAAAGGCAAAAGGTATGATGTTTAAACCCGAAGTTGATGGGTTAAATGTATGAGAGTTATTATCTGTCATGTCCCTATCTCATTATTATTGACTATGTGTTATTGATTAAATTTTAATTGGGTTTGTTCTTCTACAGTAAGAATACCCACATAACTAATACCGCCAAGAAGTTAATCGTAAAAACCAGGCCTCTTAAACGGATATTGTTAGTTAGTATTTGCACGGCACTATGCATTAATCTACCTGCCACAAATATCCAGGCCAGCCATAATTGCAAAGAATCAGTATTACCCATGACGATTAACAACACACAGGTAATATGGAAGAACAAAGGCCACTCGAACTGATTAGACAGGTTTGCACTGATACGTGGTTCGATTGACGTCCAGATTTCTTTTTTGCTCTTAA
This sequence comes from Kangiella sp., assembly GCA_048266925.1. GTDB lineage: Bacteria > Pseudomonadota > Gammaproteobacteria > Enterobacterales > Kangiellaceae > Kangiella. Next base: position 734,292 of record JBLWYL010000001.1, read on the forward strand.
TAACACCCCAAACCGCTGGAGCACGAACAATCGTCAATAATACATAAAGAAAAGCCACCCATGCGATGTGGGCAGCCATTGGGTAGAGAAGTAGATTGTTAGTCATATTTCGTTAAGGTCTGTGTAATTTGCGCATTGAAGCGTAGCGTGAATGCGTCAAATTGACACACACTTGTTAATCGCTGATGGTGAAAAGAGATTCATTTTTTGGCCATTCGCCCTCATATGTATAGCACTCTAATGTTGATACTTTTCCTTCTTCGAACCAGAGTATAACTCCAGCCCCAGCTTCCAGCTCAGGGTGAGCTAAATGTGTTTTTGGGGCTTCTTCAATATATCTATTGCTTTTACTAAGCAAAGGAGCATTTACAGAAATCTGAATTTTGGTAAACAGACCTACACCGGTGTAATCTCTTTCTAGCACAGTCGCTTCTCGCAGCTGATCCAGAATGATTTCTTTTTCTAGGTCATCCTCAATCAGCGCTTCTAACACCATTTTTTCAAACTCACTCAGGCTCATGTTTTTGACGCTTAACGTCGCACACACGGGCGCGAAGCCGTAGGCGAAGCGTCCAATGAGCATAGCGAATGAGTGTGATGTGCTTTGTTAGGTGAACTCAAGGCGCCCACCATTTAGATTTAGTTTCTAAGGGCGCAACGACTGAAGCCAAAGTACTCACAACAAACACTACTGCGAAAATAATAATAAAACTAAAAATAACATTTATATTTGAGGCCACCAAATACAAGCCGATGAAACCTGAAAAAACAGCTAAAAAGCATGCATACAATGCTGCAAACAACCAATGAAAACCTACACTTTTTGAGCACTCTGTACATTTTGGGCGGCCAAATAGTGCAAGCTTAGCTAAAGAGATAGACTTTTCGTTGCAACTTGGGCACGTTCTATATCTCATGTTCACCTAACGCCGTGGTAAGGGGCAGCCGGAGCAACGCGTAGGCTGTCCCGCGCAGGCCGCGTTTTCTAGCGGCCGGAGTGAACTTGACCACCTTGTTATGTGTTTTGCACTATTTGAGTTTATAGACACCTGAAACCACCTTTACACCATTTTCTTCCCTAGCTGAAATTGTATAGGTTAGCCTTTGGTTGTAACCAAGCTCATCCCAAAAGTGCCTGCCAGCCACTTTCATTTCGACGTTGTCACCACCGGGCCAATAGTACTCGTTTCCTTCGCCATCTTTAAAAACGGGATTTTGAGTGCCGGGACCAATAAACCTTGAGAATTTTACTTTTATCTGACTCATTCTGATTTACACATAACGCCCAAATTACCGGCAGCCGTAACGCAGCGAAGCGAAGTGTAGGCTGTCCGGCGCGCGGTGTTTGCGCGCGAAGTACATTTGCTTGTTAGATTGCGTCACGAAAGACGAAAAAGCCTATACATTGGTTTATAGCTTTGCTGCGGACCTCTTCGCTACTATCCGACAGCAAGCCCTCCATTGCATCCTGGAACGCTTGGCGTTCTTCGGAGTTGCTCAGCCCTTTGTAAAATCGCATCACCGGGATTACGCTCCCGCCATAGTCAGGTTCCGGGGCTTTCCAAAGTTTCAATATCTCGCTGCGGTACTTCTCTATGAGTTCCATCATCGCTTTCTCAATCTAACATTTTATTATACGAATTCAATCGTAAGACTTTATTATCATTAATATTTTTTTACAAGTGTCGATTCTCTGGATATTTCGGGGATTAGCGGATGACCGAAGGGAATGCCCTGGTGCCGATAATTCCGTATATTGGTACCTTTCGCACTATAGCTTTACATAAAGAAATAGATTTTGAATCCAGTTCAGAATGACAATTTGTTACCTAACCCACTGATTATTAATGGTCTGTCACTAGGATGTCACCTCAATGTCGCTAATCCTTCGCGGACATGTCGTGTTATACTTTGCGTTGAGTTTCCATAATTCAGGCTCACCGCTGTATCAGCCAGCGTTACTACTAAACACACAAACGGATTGATTATGATTGTTAGAAAATTGAGATTGAAAAGAGGTTGGTCACAAGAGCACTTAGCCGAGTTGATGGGTGTTAGCACTCGTACGATTCAGCGGATTGAGCGCGGCCAGACTAAACCCAGTCTTGAAACTCAAAAGTCATTAGCCGCTGTGTTTGAGGTTGATATAGCAACATTCGAACCGTCCATAGCTATGGACAGCACAGGAGAGCCTGATATGAACACCACCAATACCAATGAAACGACTCAAGAAGCTGAACAAGTTGCAAAACCGAAACCAGCTATTGAAACTGTTAGCAATGAAGAAGCTGAAGCAATGGAGTACGTCAAAGGGATTAAGGACTTTTATGGACATTTACTGTTCTTCATCATTTTTACAGTCATCTTTATTTTCACTGGAAAAATTTCCGAGATGCTAATCCCTTGGGGTGCTTGGGCACTAGGTCTTACCATTCATGGATTACAAGCCTTCGAAGTCATCAACCTTTTCAAGATCAATTGGGAAAAGAAGATGGTGGAAAAGCGTTTAAAGAAAAAGTTGTAATCCGTAATGACATTGAGCAGACTCAAGGGTCTGCTCAATTCTATAGGTAGCTCACGATGAATTGGATTTATAGCTTCATCATTCTAGTCGCAGCCTTATTCCTGATTGGCTTCGCTTTCATTGCTTTTATCAAACCTGCACCTGCAAAACATTTCTTACGCCAGTTCGCTTCATCCGCCCAAGCTCATTACAGCGAACAATTGATTCGAATCGTCTTCGGCTTATCTCTAATTCTTTATGCTCCACAGATGCAGTTTATGCACTTTCACCTGGCGCTTGGCTGGCTTATCGTTATAACCAGTTTAGGGTTATTGGGCGTTCCCTGGAGATGGCATAAAAAGTTTGCTGACAAAGTCATTCCCTGGGTGATTCGTTTACTTCCTGTATATGCAATTGGCTGTTTAATGCTCGGGAGTATTTTGATTTATGGGGTATTGGGGTGAGCCCAGCAGATGAAATCTAGTACTCTACTCTCACATCAACACAGCCAGGAATATGTTTCAAACTAAATACTAGGGCATCAACAGGCTGTACGCACCAGTCTTCGCTCATGATGAAGTCACCTGCGACCTGAGCTTGTTGGTATTGAAAGTTGATAACCACTGGGCAGGCTCCATCGCGGTTTTGGCTGACTTTTTCTTCGAGCTCAACCATGGTATCTGGGCCTATGATGGAGTCGGACATGGTAATGACGATTTTTTTGCAATATTGCTCACGAGCCTGCTCAAACGACATCACGCTGTTGGCGCTGACACTGGTGCCACCGGAATAATCGTCATGGCGCGCTTCACCATCAACCACGATGACGTTATCGCGGCTCAGTAGATGGCGGTAGGTTTCGAAGGTTTCTGCGTAAACAGTGACGTCACAACGACCGGACTTATCGTCCAATGTCAGAATCGCCATTTTATCACCGCGCTTGGTATTCATGACGCGCATGCCAACAATCAAACCCACTACTCTTGCCGAGTTTCCGCGACCGGTTGGTTGCAGATCACGCAGTCGGGTAATGCTCATTTGTTTGATTTCTGGAATGTAACGGTCGATTGGGTGACCCGTCAGATACAATCCCAGCGTTTCTTTTTCGCCTTGTAGAACCTGTTCATCGGTCCACGGTTTAACGCGAATATATTGATGCTGTTCGGTGGCGGTTGTAGCAACCACGCTACCGAATAAATCATCCTGCCCCGCTGCCTGGCTTTTATTGAATTGTTCGGCGGCTTTTACCGCTTCATCCAACGAGGCCATCAATGTTGCACGATTCGGCCCTATCAGATCCATGGCACCTGCACGAATCAAGGCTTCTAAAGTACGACGATTGGCTTTCTTTAAATCGACACGACTACAGAAGTCGAACAAATCTTTATAAGGACCATTGGCTTCACGTTCATTGACGATGCTTTCAATCGCTCCCTCACCGACACCTTTAATGGCGCCGATACCATAGACAATACGCCCTTCTTCATCCACAGAGAAGCGGTACTGCCCTTTGTTAACATCAGGCGGTGTAATGGTTAAGTTATTATTTGCGGCGTCTTCAACGTAAGTAACGACCTTATCGGTGTTGTCCATATCGGAAGACATAACCGCGGCCATAAAGGCTGCCGGATGATGGGTTTTGAGCCATGCCGTTTGATAGGCAACCAGTGCATAGGCTGCTGAGTGCGATTTGTTGAAACCGTAACCGGCGAATTTCTCTACCAAGTCGAAAATCTTCATGGCGAGATCGCCATCGACGCCATTCTTAATCGCGCCTTCTTTAAAGATGCTACGCTGCTTTTCCATCTCTTCGGGCTTTTTCTTACCCATGGCACGACGCAAAATATCAGCGCCGCCCAACGTGTAGCCAGCCAACACCTGTGCGATCTGCATCACCTGCTCCTGATAGAGAATGATGCCGTAGGTTGGCTCAAGAATTTCTTTTAAGGATTCGTGTTGATAGTTCGCATCGGGATAGGAAACAATCTCGCGACCGTGCTTACGATTAATAAAGTTATCAACCATGCCTGACTGCAATGGGCCCGGACGGAAAAGCGCTACCAATGCGATAATGTCTTCAAAGCGATTAGGCTTTAAGCGCTTAATCAAATCTTTCATGCCACGCGATTCGAGCTGGAATACCGCAGTGGTATCGGCACGTTGCAACAAATCAAAAACCTGCTGATCTTCGGTGTCGATGGTAGTGATATCGATCGGTTCTTCGCCTTTCTTGGCAATGATGCCGTTGGCGGTTTCAATTGCCCAGTCGATAATGGTTAAGGTACGCAGACCCAAGAAGTCAAACTTAACCAGACCTGCACTTTCTACATCGTCTTTATCAAATTGAGTAACGATGTTGTGGCCAGTTTCATCGCAGTACAGCGGCGCAAACTCTTCCAGATCATTTGGCGCAATAACCACACCACCAGCATGTTTACCGGCGTTTCGAGTGACACCTTCAAGCTTACGTGCCAAGTCCCACAATTCACGAACGTCTTCATCTTCTTCGTATAAGCGAGGAAGCTCAGGCTCCTGCTCAAAGGCTTTTTCCAGAGTCATACCCACTTCAAATGGAATCAACTTAGCCAGCTTATCCACAAAACCATACGGATGACTGAATACACGTCCCACATCGCGAATTACCGCTTTGGCGGCCATGGTACCGAAAGTAATAATCTGCGACACACTGTTGCGGCCATAGCGTTCGGCCACATAATCAATCACCCGATCACGTCCTTCCATACAGAAATCGACGTCAAAGTCAGGCATCGAAACACGTTCAGGGTTAAGGAATCGCTCGAAAAGAAGGTCATATTCCAGCGGATCAAGATCGGTAATTTTCATCGCGTATGCGACTAAGGAACCGGCACCGGAACCACGACCGGGGCCGACCGGCACACCGTTATTTTTGGACCACTGAATAAAGTCGGCAACGATCAGAAAGTAGCCGGGGAAACCCATGTCGTTGATTACGTCCAGCTCGATCTGTAAGCGTTCATCATATTCTTTGCGAATCTCGGCAAAATCCTCTGCGTTACGATCAAACAACTGATTGAGCCGCTCTTCCAGACCATCTTTAGAGACTTTCTCAAAGTATTGGGCAATGGTCATGCCTTCTGGGATTGGGAATTCCGGTAAGAAGTACTCCCCAAGCCGCATCTCCAAATTACAACGTTTAGCAATTTCTACGCTGTTTTCCAGCGCTTCAGGAATATCCTCGAATAGCTCTACCATTTCGGCTTCACTACGCAAATACTGCTGTTCGCTGTATTCACGCGGACGACGCGGATCGGCTAATACACGGCCCTGATTGATGCAGACCCGCGCTTCATGCGCATCGAAATCTTCTTTATTGATAAAACGCACATCATTGGTTGCCACCACTGGTGTACTGGCACCCTGCGCCAAGCCAATGACCTGATGGATGTATTCATTTTCTTGTGGGCGTCCGGTGCGCTGTAACTCCAGGTAATAACGATCTTTGAAATGATGATTCCAGAAACCAAGATTTGAGGCTGCCTGATCCATATTGCCAGCGAGCAAGGCTTTACCCACATCGCCCTGGCGACCACCAGATAGAATGATCAAGCCTTCTGCAAATTCTGGTAGCCACTCTTTTTTGACCAAGGGCAAACCGCGATGCTGGTTCTTAAGATAAGCACGAGAAATCACATACTTGAGATTGAGGTAACCGGTATTGTTCATGCACAGAGCTGTGACACGAAAATGTTCGTCCTCATCATTAGGATTCTGTATTAATAAGTCAGCGCCTGCTATCGGTTTGACGCCCGCTGACACTGACTGAGAGTAGAACTTAACCAGGCCACACATGTTCATCTGGTCGGTCATAGCGATAGCCGGAATCTTGTGTTCCTTGCAGGTCGCAATCAGTGGCTTGATCCGCACAACACTATCCACCATAGAGTATTCGGTATGCATTTTGAGGTGAATAAAGCGTGGTGTCATAGTGTTCTGTCTGTTAGCTCTTGTAGTTTTAACTTGTTAGATATCTGTATGATCTGACTTATTATAAAAGCCAGCCAAATTGTTTCCAGTGTTTTAATGGCTTTGATAGTTTTAATTATAATTTCAATGACTTAGCTATGATTTTCTAGAAGTCTAGCATCCTCTGGACAGGAGCGTATGAGCGGCGATGAATCGGCGTGATTCCCAACTTTACAATAGCCTCTCGGTGTTGCTGAGTCGGGTAACCTTTATGCTTGGCAAAACCATAACCCGGATAAGTCTGCTCCATTTCAACCATTTCATTGTCACGTGCCACTTTCGCCAAAATTGATGCCGCGCTGATAGCGGGTTCTTTGCTGTCACCTTTAATGATAGCTTCCATACGACAATCCAGTTCAGGACAGTGATTGCCATCAATCAAAGCCAACTCGGGCAAATGGCTCAATGTTTCAACTGCACGTTTCATAGCCAATAGACTGGCCTGCAAAATATTAATTCGATCAATTTCATCGACTTCAGCCCGCGCTATCGACCAGGCCAGGGCTTTCTCTTTAATCTCAAGGGACAACGCCTCGCGTCGCTTTTCAGTCAGTTTTTTAGAGTCAGCCAGTCCCATAATAGGATTTGCTGGATTGAGAATCACCGCAGCCGCAACCACTGGCCCTGCCAATGGACCGCGCCCTACTTCATCAACACCTGCGATTAAAATTGTTTGCTCCATAGCCCACTCTTTTTATAATCAGAATTAGTTTTAGCGTGTATTAGCCAACCACCATTGTGTAATCGAATTGGCGGCATACACATCAGCGTCTTTGCGTAGCTTATCATGCCATTCATCAAACACCGTTTTTGTTTCTTGCCAACGTTGGCCATCATCTTCAAGCCAGGCGCGAACCTCGGCAAATATATTATCTGGCGTACATTCGTCCTGAATAAGCTCAGGTATTAAAGGCTTTTTCGCCAACAGATTGGGAATAGCGAAGGTATCAATAATCAGCAATCGTTTGAATATCTGATAACTTAACCCTCCGACTTTATAGGCAACCACGGTTGGGCGCTTAATCAGCATGGCTTCTAAGGTCGCGGTACCGGATGCCATGACCAATAAGTCGCTGGCTGCCATGCAGTCTCTGGATTGACCGTCGAGCAGTTGGATATCTGGTGCATCGGTTGTTTCTTGTAATAAAGCTTGAAACTGCTGGCGTCGAGCCAGATTGGCCATAGGTGCTATAAAATGTGTGTCGGGGTAAAAATCCTGAATCAACTTGACGGTTTCGATAAAGTCCTGCCCCAGAAACTTCATTTCAGAACCACGGCTGCCGGGCATGATACAGATAACACGCTTAGCACCAACATCAGACAATCCTAAACGCTGTCTAGCCTCTAACTTATCCATCTCCATCGGGATCTGATCGGCCAGCGGATGGCCGACACAGAAGTTATCAATCGCATGGCGTTGATAGATATCCTGTTCAAACGGAAACAGACACAGCATTAGGTCGGTGGCTTTACGAATTTTAAAAATACGCTTTGGCCGCCAGGCCCACACTGAGGGGCTGACGTAATGAATGGTTTTGATGCCTTTTGCCTTGAGTTTTTTCTCCAGGCCGATATTAAACTCGGGCGCATCGATCCCGATAAACATATCGGGCGGCGACTCAATCCAGCGCTTAGCTAGCTCGCGACGCATTTTTAACAGTTCCGGTAGACGTTTTAGGATAGGTACGATGCCCATGACTGCTAGAGAATCCATGGGATAAAGACTTTTGCAGCCTTCGGCCTGCATTAAATCCCCAGCAATACCTTCAAATTCGGCATTGGGAAAGTGATTTTTAAGTTCTTTAATTAAACCGGCACCTAAAATATCGCCGGAAGACTCTCCGGCGATGATGGCAATCTTGGTCACTGATTCTGCTACGGTATTGTCAGCAAAAGGCGATGTCTGCATCGCTATACCCCTTTATTCTTTTGTACTTAAGATTGATATAAGCAGATCGGGCGTTTGCGACAGTCTGTCTATTAGCGATGACTCGCTTAGCGCAAAATACCTCGGTTCGCATTCTGCAAAAATTCTACCATTTGTTGAACATGGGGATCGGAACTTTCCGACATTTCAGCAATAGCTTCTTCGGTTTTCAAGGATTTACGGTAAATGGTGCGGTAGGCTCTCTTTAACTCGCTGATACTTTCTGCAGAGAATCCGCGACGTTTCAAACCTTCTGAATTAAGGCCATAGGGCGCATTTTCAGCCACTAGCACAAACGGCGGAATGTCTTTACTAATTGCGCAGTCCATACCAATAAAGGCATGATCCCCGATCTTGCAGAACTGATGGATTTTAGCAAAACCAGACAAAATAACGTGGTCACCCACATGGACATGCCCTGCCAGCGTCGCATTATTGGACATGATGATATTGTCACCAAGCACACAATCATGCGCGATGTGGGTATAAGCCATGAACCAGCCATTATTACCTATTCGGGTTTCCGAACCGTCCTGCACCGTACCTCGGTGTACCGTACAACACTCCCGGAACACGTTACCATCGCCAATGATGGTTCGAGTGGGTTCGCCCGCATACTTCTTATCCTGATTTTCTTCACCGATCGAAGAAAACTGGAAAAAACGATTGTTTTTACCAATGGTGGTATAGCTTCCAATAACCGCATGCGGACCAACTACAGTACCTGAGTCAATCGAAACTTCTTTACCAACAATTGAATATGGGCCAATTTCTACGTCGTCAGCAATCTTTGCTGATGGTTCAATAATGGCGGTTGGATGGATCACACAATATCCTTCTTTGCACACATGAGTTCAGCGGAGCAGACTACTTTGCCGTCAACCGTGGCAACTGCAGAAAACTTCCACATGTCGCGCTTACGTTTCAAGACGGTAACCTCCATTACCACTTGATCGCCTGGTTCAACAGGTTTCTTAAAACGCGCATCGTCTATCCCCACAAAATAGAACAGAGAGTCATCACTTGGCAATGACTCAGTAGTCTTGAATGCTAGAATGCCGCTGGCCTGCGCCATTGCTTCAAGCATCAAAACCCCTGGGAAAACTGGGCGGTGTGGGAAGTGTCCCGGAAAGAATGGCTCATTTACCGTGACATTCTTGATTGCCTTTAAATACTCCCCCGCTTTATAGTCAACCACACGGTCAACCAATAAAAAAGGATAACGATGCGGTAGATGCTTCATCACCTCATAGATATCCATAGAATTCATTTCTGTTACGTTATTATCGCTCATCATTATCGTCTCTTGAGTCTTTTAGCTGCCCTAGTTCTTTTTCCAGCTGTTTTAGTTTACGCCACATTTCATCCAGTTGTCTGAAACGTACTGCACTTTTATGCCATTCCTTGTTGGTCTGGAATGTCGTACCTGAAGAATAGGCCCCAGGCTCGGTAATTGATTTATTAACAAAGGTTGTTGCCGTGATATGTGCTTTATCACATACCTCAAGGTGGCCAATTATACTCACTCTGCCCGCGATTGTGCAGTGCTTTCCGACAGTTGTGCTACCCGCAATTGCTGTACAGCCCGCAATTGCTGTGTAATCGCCTATCACAACATTGTGTGCAATGTGAATATGGTTATCGAGTTTAACGCCCGTTCCAATGATGGTATTCTCTAGCGCCCCGCGGTCTATCGCAGTATGTGCACCGATTTCTACCGAGTCACCAATAACGACGCTGCCAACCTGTGGGATTTTGACCCACATCCCCTGGTCGTTAGCATAGCCAAAGCCGTCAGAGCCAATCACAACGTTAGCGTGAATAATGCAATCTTGACCAATTTGAACTGAATGATAAATAACCGTATTCGGGTATATAAGTGTATTAGCGCCGATGTTAGCGTTCTCGCCAATCACTACACCAGCGCCAATGATGGCATTATCACCAATCACGGCCCCTCTTTTTATGACAGCATTATCATCAACCGTCACATTTTCGCCCAAACTTGCTGACTCAGAAATAACTGCGCTTGAAGCTATGCCTTGAACGGGACGAGGCGTGGTATCGAATATCTGAGCAGCCTTGGCATAACCTAAATAAGGATCTTTCATAACCAAGAGATTGCCATTCATATGCTCAGCAATAGCAACATCCACAATTAAAGCTGATGCTTTACTATTTTCAACATGGTCTAGATATTTTTTATCGCTGATGAAGCTGAGCTCACCTTTTTGCGCCTTATTTAACGGCGAAACCGCAGTTATCACTAACTGCGGTTCACCTTTAAGCTCAGCGCCAATAAGCTCAGCAATTTCTTGAAGTGTTTTTTGCAAACCTTTGACTACCTAACAGTACCTTTTAAAAGATAATACTACTCACTTATCAACAGGTTGCAATAATTTTAATAACTTATCAGCTTATTTTGATAACTCAGCAAGAACCTGCTCAGTTACATCGGGGATGGAAGCGTCGATGTAAGGAGCTGCCTGACGATCAAGTAGTATGTTGTAACCACCCTTTTTCGCTACTGAATTTACAGCGTTACGAATCTGATCACCTAACTTTTGCTGCTCTTCACGGCTACGCTTTTCCACGTCTTCTTTGAATGCTGCTTCTTTTAATTGATAGTCAGACATTTTCTTCTGAATTTCACGCTTCTTTTCTGTCGCTTGAGACTCAGACATAGTTGCTACATTATTAATGTAATTAGTGCGCGCAGTTTCAATTTCTTCGCCCAAACGCTTTAATTCATCTTCACGACCAGTAAACTCTTTTTTCAGTTTTTGATTAATCGCGTCTTTTTGTGGGACTTTCGCCATAACTTCGGCAAAGTTTATAATGCCAATTTTCGTCTCAGCATTTGCCATCATTGGCATACTGGCTGCTACAAATAAAAATACTGCTAATAATTTTTTCAAAATATTTCTCCGATACTTGCGTATTAACTAATTAAAATGTTCGACCAATTGAGAAAGAGAAAGTTTCCGAATCATCATAAGGTTCGCTTTTCAATGGTCTAGATAAACTGAATTGTAATGGCGCCATAGGTGAGAGCCACTGCAATGAAATCCCGTATGACGCTCTGTAATCCTTATAATCGCTGTAGTCAGGGATATAAGGCAAAATACTATTTGGCTCGACATTTAACCCTTCAAAGCGGCTCGCGTCAAATTTTGTATCCCAAACATTTCCTGCATCTACAAAAAAGCTCGTTCTTACATTAGCAGTATCTTCCACAAACGGGGTTGGGAAAATCAACTCAAGAGAGCTCAAGAAGCGCGCATTACCACCTACAGAATAGCGACCAATATATAAACGGTCATATTCACTCGGCAAAATAATGGTTGTGCTGCCAGCTCCTGGAATCGGGCTTGGTACTGACTGAGTCGTACGAATTCTTTGAATATCTCTTGGCCCGATGGTATTAGTTTCAAAGCCTCTTAATGAAGAGCTACCACCTCCATAAAAGTTTTGGAAGTAAGGTAAGTCTTCTGTATCACCGTAACCGTCACCATAAGCCAGACCACCGCGAATAGAGAAAATCCAGCCATCGTTAGTAATCGGGAAGTAATAATCAAAGTCGTATGTTGCTTTATAGAACTCAAGATCACCAATTGCGGTGCCTATGTCCAACCCATAACTATGGCGAGTTCCTTTTGAAGGGAATACAGCGCGGTTCAATGAGTTAATGCTGTACCCTAACTTCACTGAGAAAATATCAAAATTAACTTCTGAATCAACGGTTGCGTCATAACCTAACAGATCGAAAAAGTCGATAACTCTTTGTGAGTTTGTAATAGGAGACGTCAGTTCATTTTGTGATGCGTTAAAACCGATGTTAAAAGTTGAATATTCATTAACAGGAATATAGGCGGTTGTTCCTAAACCAAGTGTGTCCAAACTCTGGGCGATTAGATTTAACTTGCCGTAGTCTGTTTCACTGTAAATAAGGTTCGATGACAGTCCAATACCATCCTGAGTGAAATAATTATCTGTATAATTCAGGCTAATACTCTTAATTGCTTTGTTAGTATTTAAAGCTAAACCAACAGAGTTACCAGAGCCCATAAAGTTACTATGGGATAACTCTCCATTAATGGACATGCCATAAAAATCATTGTAACTAAAGCCACCGCTAACTTGTGCTGCGCTACGCTCTTTAACTCTAAAATTCACATCGGCACGATCAGTTGTACCTTCTTTCTTAACCGTATCGACCTCGACACTTTCTATATAAGGGAGTCTTTGCAAGCGAATTTTAGATCGCTCAACCAATGCAGATGATAGGGAGCCACCTTCTTGAACACGCACTTCACGTCTCAAAACCTCTTCATCGGTACTCACGTTACCTTCAAAGTTGATGCGATCCACATAATGTCTTTCGCCAGGCTCAACCAGAACGATTAATTTAGCTTCGGGCGTGTCTGGTGATACTTCAGGAATGGTCCGCACTTGTGCAAACGCATAACCGTACATACCCAATAACTGCTTAATTTGCTCTTCAGCAAAAGTCATTGCGGCAGCAGAATAGGTATCCCCTTCTTTCAAAGGAATAAAGTTTCTAATAGTTTCTACATCCAAGGTGAAGTCACCAAGAATATCAATTCCTGAAACTGTATAAACCTCACCCTCTTCTATCACAATCGTGATGTAAATATCTTCTTCGTTATTAGCTAACGATATCTCGGTTGAGTTAATTTTAAACTCAAGATAACCACGGTCTTTATAATAAGAGGTTAAGGTTTCAAGATCTTTTTCAAGAGTAACGCTGTTATATTTATTGTCATCGGTAATAAAGGTGAATAAACCACCAGTAGTCAATTCAAATTGAGATAAGAGTTTTTCATCTGAAAATAAATCATTACCAACAATATTGAATTCTTTAATCTTGGCTGAGCCACCTTCATTGATAGTGATATGCAGCTGAACCCGGTTTCTTGATAACTCAGCAAGCTTTTTGTCTACACTGATATGGTAGTGGCCATTGGAGTAGTATTGATTGGCAATTTCCTGCTCGATCTTTTCAAGAATGAAGTTATTAAGAACTTCACCTTTGGAGATCCCAGCGCCTTTCATACCTTCCATTAACTGTTCTGTTTTAAGAACCTTGTTACCCTTTAAAATAATGTCAGTAATAACTGGGCGCTCCACCACAACAACCTTGAGGGTGTTGCCTTCTTTCTCCAGCTTCACAAAATCAAAATTGCCTGTTTGATGAATAGCACGGATAATACTCGGAGCACGAGCATCGTCTAATGTCTCACCAACACGGATAGGCAACTCAGTAAAGAACGTTCCCAGTTCAACTCGTTGCAAACCTTCTACTTGGATGTCTTCTACAACAAAGGGCTCGATTGCGGCTGCTTTGGAAAAAAGTGCAGAAAATACTAAAGCCGTAACTGTTTTTGTTATCAAACGCATTGATTGTTCTCTATTGGTTTATTCGGTTTATATCGAAAAATAGCGCAATCGCCATGATTGTCAGCACTAGTATGATGCCAACTCTCATACCAAGTTCCATAATTTTTTCAGAGACAGGCTTGCCACGAACGAGTTCGACAAGATAGTACATTAAATGACCACCGTCCAACATTGGGATTGGCAGAAGGTTCACGAAGCCTAAATTGACGCTTATCATAGCGAGATAAAGCAAGAATGCAACCATTCCAGCTTGTGCAGTCTGTCCCGCACCTTGTGCAATTCCAACCGGCCCACCCAGGTTTTTAATCGATAATTTACCTGTAACCAATTTCCCCAGGAAGCTGCCAATTCTTTCGACCATCACCCAGGTTTGCTCAGCGCCTTTACCGAAAGACTCGAAGAAGCCGTAGTTTATGACGTTATAACCTTGAAAAGCCGGTGAGATTCCCAGGTAGCCTATGGCTGGATCGCGCTCACTAGGTTCTGGAGTTACCACAAGTGGCTGCTGATATCCGTCACGAGCTACGATTAACTCAAGCGGTTTACCAGGGTTCTTTTCTATGAAGGAAACAAATTCGCTCCACAGGCTTATCGACTCACCATTGACCGATACAATCGTATCACCCACTTTAAGCCCTCCTTGGTCTGCTGGAGAGTCTTTCGCAACTAATCCTAACGACGGCGTGCCATCAACACGGCCAAAATCTAAACCAAGACTATCAAAAATAGTACCTTCATCAGGTTCTTGCCATTGACTGACATCAAGAGTCACCGTGGTTTCTTCTTGATCAAGCGGCTTAACTACTACCTCAATGGTTTTGTTGTCATCAATATGATCAACAAATGCAAAAACGGCATCTTCCAGACTTTTAACTTGCACACCGTCGACGGAAAGGATTTCGCTGTTTTCTGGAAAGTTAGCTTGAGCGGCAACCGTATTCGGCAGGACGTTTGTAACAAATGGCTTGCCCACGGCAATACCCATCATATAAACAGCCGCATACACCACTATTGCCAACAAAAAGTTGGCCATTGGGCCTGCCAATACAATTAAAATTCGCTTCCAGACTGGTTGACGATTAAAGGCATAAGGCAGGTCTTCATCAGCCACATCACCCTCACGCTCATCGACAAATCGGACATAACCGCCCAACGGGATCGGAGCAATGACGAACTCAGTGCCGTGCTTATTGGTTCGTCCCCAAATAGGTTTACCAAAACCTACGGAAAAACGAAGCGCTTTAACGCCAAGTTTCTTGGCTACCCAGTAGTGTCCCCACTCGTGAAAAGTGACTAGGACCCCCAGCAGGATTAGCAAGCCAAAAATACTGTATAAAAAATCTGTCATTAAATGAATATTCTCAACATGTGTTATCTATCTCGGTCGCATTAAGCTTTAATAAGTTTTCTAATCTGCACTTAACGCATCGACAATATGCTGCGCGTGCTTTCTTGCCGCACTATCGGCTGCCAGCACAGACTCTAAATCCACCACCTCAGCATACTCAGTTTCTGTTAATGTCTGCTGAATCACCGAAGCGATTTGGTCAAAATTAATTTTTTCATCTAAAAATGCCGTTACAGCCACTTCATTGGCGGCATTCAGTCTCGCAGGAGCGTTGCCCCCTTCTGTCATTGCTTCTTTAGCCAGCTTTAAACACGGATAGCGCTCGTAGCTGGGCTGCTCAAAGGTAAGCTGACTAATTTGCATAAAATCTAATGGTTCTACACCTGCGCTAATTCTTTCAGGGAAAGCCAATGCGTGAGCAATCGGAGTTCGCATGTCAGGATTGCCCATCTGTGCAATTACAGAGCCATCCTGGTAACGAACCATGGAATGAATGATACTTTGCGGGTGTAATATCACTTCGACCTGCTCCGGCTGAACATCAAATAACCAGCAAGCCTCTATCAACTCCAAACCTTTATTCATCATGGTCGCTGAGTCGACCGAAATTTTCCGCCCCATTGACCAGTTAGGGTGCGCGCAAGCCTCATCCGGACTAATTACCGGAAACTCCGCCAGTGGCTTTTTCAAGAATGGACCACCAGATCCAGTCAATACAATATTGTGAATGCCACAAGATTGGATGCCCTGTGACACAAAATGTTCCGGCAAACACTGAAAGATAGCATTATGCTCGCTATCAATGGGTAATAAAGTTGCGCCACTTTCGCTGACAGCCTGCATAAAAATAGCACCAGACATCACCAGCGCTTCTTTATTGGCTAACAGCACCTTCTTGGATGCCTTGACCGCGGCCAGGGTTGGCAGCAATCCAGCAGCACCCACAATAGCGGCCATAACAGTATCCACTTCTTCATGGCTTGCCACCCAGTCAAGTTGCTCGATACCCACCAATAGCGTGGTGGATATATTCTCTGCATTGAGTTTGCTCTGTAATAATTCGGCATGTTCGTCGCTGGTCAATACTGCGTACTCAGGTTCAAACTCAACACACTGCTTAAAAAGTAAGTCGGCGTTCTGATTCGCGGTTAACGCAAAGACATGGTAGCGCTCTGGATGACGTCGAATCACATCCAGCGTATTGGTACCGATTGAACCGGTTGCTCCGAGAATGCATATTGACTGACGTTGAATGGACATATTTATAAACTAAGGCTCAGGCCATGCTTAAAGATCAGCAAAGCGACAATAAAGAAAGGGGCTACTGAAAGTGTACTATCCAGACGATCCAACAGGCCACCATGGCCGGGTAAAATCTGACTACTGTCCTTAATTCCCGCCTGACGCTTGAGCATACTTTCAAACAAATCACCAATAACAGAAACCACAACCAGGGCTATTACTAACAACACAAACCAAATCAACGAGAACGACAACCCAATAAAGAATGCCGCAATGGTTGATAACACCGTGGCGCTAAGCAAACCACCAATGGCGCCTTCCCAGGTTTTGTTAGGACTAACCACCGGCGCCAATTTGCGCTTGCCCATTGCTTTACCAAAAAAATAAGCGCCAACATCTGCGCCCCAGATCACCACAAACATCAACAACAACAGCCAGCCACCATAATAATGATTTTGTACAATATCAGTACTACGAATAAGAACCACAGCCAACCAGGTGCTGACCAGGAAAATCAGCCCAAACAAGGCGCGTATCCAGGGACCGCGTAACCAGACACGACCAACCTTCGGGTATAGTAAAATCAGCACAAAAGCCACAACCCAGGCCATAATCGATACGATTAAGAGCTTGAACGGATGAGTTTCAGTCCAATTAACCGGAATTACCGGATAATCAAAAAACTCGCCTTGATTCAGCCAATAATAAATACCACAAAGACTGGCAATCGCTAATAAGATAAATAGCGCACTGACAATACTATTGGTTTGTAATAATCGGCTCCACTCCCAAGCTATAATGGCAAAGACTGGAATCAAAATAAGCGAAAAAACTTTCAGGCCAGGATAAAACAACAGCGCCATAGCCAACGGCAATAACACTAACGCAGTTATGATTCTTAGTTTTAACATAGTTTATCCTGTTACCTGTTCACCGGTTTTGCCAAAGCGTCTCTGTCTTTGTGCGTAGTCGG
Source organism: Kangiella sp. (assembly GCA_048266925.1). Classification (GTDB taxonomy): domain Bacteria; phylum Pseudomonadota; class Gammaproteobacteria; order Enterobacterales; family Kangiellaceae; genus Kangiella. The sequence continues at coordinate 751,711 of JBLWYL010000001.1, forward strand.
CCAACGCCAACTGTAATTGTTCACTATCAAAATCTGGCCATAATACATCGCTAAAATACAACTCAGAATAAGCAGCCTGCCACAACAGGAAATTGCTGATCCGTTTTTCACCACCGGTTCTAATCAACAAGTCCGGCTCTGGTGTAGTTCCTGTTGCCAAAAACTGTGTCAAATTAGCCTCTGTCTGTTCCTGCCCGCTTGTTAACAGTTGTTGACTAGCCTGCATAATATCCCAACGGCCACCATAGTTGGCCGCGATATTGAGTATCAGTCCATCATTATTAGCCGTTAGTTCCTCGGCCTTATCAATGGCTTTTTGTAAGCCCTTATCAAAACCAGCTTTGTCACCTATAACTTTTAATTTTACGTTATTCTTATTGAGCTTTTTCGATTCATTTTTAAGGCTGGTAGCAAATAAATCCATCAAAAAACTGACTTCATCAGCTGGACGGTTCCAATTTTCGCTACTGAAGGCAAATAAAGTCAGATATTTAATGCCCCACTCGCCACAGGTCTCAGCCATTTCGCGTGCTCTTTCCATACCCGCCTTATGACCAAATACGCGCTTTTTGCCGCGAGCCTGCGCCCAGCGTCCATTACCATCCATAATGATAGCAATATGCTGCGGCAGTTTATCTGTTGTGGCTACTTGATTACTCGGCACCCTGTTTTACCCTAAATTTCAAAGACTTAAATACAAGAACGCCGCGAAGCGTAAGCCCACGGCGTTTGTGAAATAGCATTGTGGGGATTATATCTCCATCAATTCTGTTTCTTTCTCTGCCAAAATCTCATCAATACGAGCTATTTTGGTATCAGTCAATTTCTGGATCAAATCCTCTGCACGACGCAAATCGTCTTCAGAGATTTCTTTTTCTTTCTCTAGTTCTTTCAATGAGTTATTAGCGTCGCGGCGAATATTACGCACCGCTACTTTTGCATTCTCAGCTTCCATTTTAACCACTTTAATGAACTCTTTGCGACGCTCTTCGCTCAGCGGTGGCAAAGCAATGCGAATCACCTGACCAGCGACGTTTGGCGTTAACCCTAAATCAGATTTAAGAATTGCTTTCTCAGTGGCTTCAATCGCACCTTTATCGAAAATTTGTAGTACCAAAGTACGGCCTTCTTGCACGCCAATACTGGCTACCTGACTGATCGGCGTGTCTACACCGTAATAAGGCACCATAATATGCTCAAGCAAACTAGGATGAGCACGACCGGTACGAACCTTTGCCAAGTCACCTTTATAGGACTCAATGGTTTTATCCATGCGCTGGTCAGCGTCTTTTTGAATGTCGTTAATCACAGAATACTCTCCTATTTTGCTTGTTTTTTATTAGCTAGGGCTATTATGCCCAATTTCGGGCTGGGATCAACGGCCGGCTTGTCTCCGGACGCCTAGGTTATATTAAGGATGAATCAATGTGCCTTCGGCATGACCCAGAACCGCTTTTTCGAGGTTCCCCGGTTTAGTCATATCGAAAACACGAATATTTTTGTTGTGGTCACGAGCCAGGCAGAACGCTGTTAAGTCCATAACCGCAAGCTCTTTATCAAGTGCTTCTTTATAGCTTAATTGCTCATAACGCACTGCATTCTTGTCTTTAGCTGGATCCGCCGAGTAAACGCCGTCAACTTTAGTCGCTTTCAAAATCAGATCCGCATCAATTTCAATACCGCGCAAACAGGCTGCAGTATCCGTAGTAAAGAAAGGATTGCCAGTACCGGCACAGAAGATAACGACACGACCTTTTTCAAGGGAGTTGATGGCACCACGACGAGAAAAGCCTTGGCAAACACCATCGATAGGCATTGCCGACAAGACTTTCGCTGGCTGTCCAACACGCTCGAAAGCATCTTGTAGAGCCAGCGAATTCATTACTGTCGCCAGCATGCCCATGTGATCACCTGTCACACGGTTCATGCCGGCTTCGGATAGCTTCTGGCCACGGTAAATATTACCGCCACCAAGAACCACGCCAATTTCGATTCCCTGCTCACTCAACCCTTTAATTTCTTTTGCCATACGCTCCAGAATCGAAGGGTCGATTCCAAACGCCTCCTGCCCCATTAGTGCTTCACCACTTAATTTCAACAAGATTCGTTTGTAAGCCGGGTTTGTCATGCGCGGTTCCTCTTTAACTATCGCGACTATCGAGAAATGTTACCTAAGCTAATTCTAGCTTATTTTTTACCCATTTGAGCAGCAACTTCAGAAGCAAAATCTTCTGATTTCTTCTCGATACCTTCACCCACTTCAAAACGAGTGAATGAAACAACTTCAGCGCCTTTAGATTTCACTAAATCGCCAACTGTTGTTGATGGATCTTTAACGAAGCTTTGACCTTCAAGAGTAATTTCAGCAACAAATTTCTTGATACGGCCAACCATCATTTTCTCAACGATCTCTTCAGGCTTGCCTTCCATATCAGGTTGAGCTTTGATGATTTCTTTCTCTTTTTCGATAACTTCTGGAGCAACGTCGTCAGCTTTGTTGAACTGTGGGTTGCTTGCTGCAACGTGCATAGCCACGTCTTTAGCCAAGTCTTCGTCACCACCTTTCATTGAAACTAGAACGCCAATACGACCGCCGTGGATGTATGCACCCAAGTTGTCGCCTTCGATTTTAGTAACACGACGAACCGTCATGTTCTCACCGATTTTTGCAACCAGGTTAGCACGAGTAACTTCAACCGTTTCGCCTGATGCCATTTCAGTGTTGTTCAAAGTTTCAACATCACCAATGCCTTTTTCCAACGCTAAATCAGCAACCGCATTGGCGAAATTCAAGAAGCTTTCATCACGAGCAACAAAGTCGGTTTCAGAGTTGATTTCAACTAGAACACCAACGTTGCCGTTAGATTTTGCCAAGATAACACCTTCAGCAGCGATACGGCCTGCTTTTTTAGCCGCTTTCGCCTGACCTGATTTACGCATGTTATCAATCGCTAACTCGATATCGCCGTCAGCTTCAACTAGAGCTTTCTTACACTCCATCATGCCAGCGGCAGTGCGCTCACGTAATTCTTTAACTAATGCTGCAGTAATAGCCATGATTTCTCTCCGCATGTATTTCGTTGCCAGGACTCCGCAACGAATATCAGTAAATAGTTCAAAAAAGGGGGCATTGCCCCCTTAGAATAGCTTATGTAGCCTGCTGATTAAGCTTCGTCAGCAGCTTCTACAAACTCGTCGCTTTGATCGGCAGTTGTAGCATTGCTCTGCTTGCCGTCAAGAACCGCATCAGCAACCGCTGCGCAGTATAGACGAATCGCACGAATCGCATCATCGTTACCAGGAATGATGTAATCCACGCCTTTAGGATTAGAGTTGGTATCAACAACCGCAACAACTGGGATACCCATTTTGTTAGCTTCTGCGATAGCAATGTTTTCGTGGTCAGCGTCAATCACGAACAATACGTCAGGCAAACCGCCCATGTTCTTGATACCACCGATAGAAGCTTCCAATTTTTCCATCTCACGACGGCGCATCAAAGCTTCTTTCTTAGTCAAACGCTCAAACGTGCCATCTTCAGACTGTTTTTCTAAGTCTTTCAAACGGTTAATTGAGCCACGAATAGTTTTGTAGTTAGTCAACATACCGCCTAACCAGCGCTTATCAACGAAGAACTGACCTGAACGAGTCGCTTCTTCTTTAACAATTTCGCTGGCGGCACGCTTAGTACCAACAAACAGAATTTTACCTTTGTTCGAAGCAACTTTACCCAAGTAATTCAACGCGTCGTTGAACATAGGAACAGTTTCTTCAAGGTTGATGATATGGATCTTGTTACGCGCACCAAAGATATATGGACGCATTTGAGGATTCCAGAAACGGGTTTTGTGACCGAAATGGACACCCGCCTGTAGCATGTCACGCATACTGACTTTAGACATAATATATTCTCTTTAAGTTAGGGTTAAGCCTCCGCAAATCCCATTTCCCGACCTCAGAGCTTAAAACAGCAAAAGGCACCCCGGCAAATGTGTCGACCTGCGTGTGGATTTAGGTTTAGTGACTAGAAATCCATCAAAAACAGACGCACTTGCCAGCCACGGCGCGCTTTATACCATTTTTAAGGGTTTGAAGCAATTAATAATGTCTCTTTTGACTTATATTCTTAATTAGCCTTGATAAAGTATCGGAAGAATTTATTGGCCTTCATTAGCTTGCAGCGTCATTGGTATACGTGAGCCCTGACCAATAAACCTGGCTGAGGGTATTTTGAGAAGATGGTGGTGATTACGCTTGAGCTAGTTTGTATTGATATACTCCAAGTTGAATTTTGAAGTTCATTCCTGACATAGCCTTTCAAATCGACTAAAGTAAGCTACTGCTATTAACCTAAAGGAATACATATCATGAAATACAAGGCACTTTTAATTGGCTCTTTGCTTCTTCCTACCCTTGCTCTGGCAAAAGGTTTGGAAGTAGAACCAGGACTGTGGGAAACCACTATGACACGAATTGACCCATTCAGTGGTCAGGAAACCACTGACACTCAAAAAGAATGCATCAAAGAAAGGTATTTTGATCCTGAGGAGCTTACTAAGGACATGCAAGGCTGCAAATTGACCGAAAATGACCTTAGTGGTAATAAGTTAACCTTTGCTATGCACTGTGAGGACGCTGGCATGACATCCTCAATTGATGGAGAGTATGAAGTTAACGGTGACAAAGGTAACGGTAAAATGAAATTGGCACTAAGTGGAATGGGGCAGCAAATGGCAATAAGTATGAATTGGAAATCAACACGCTTGGGTGACTGCCCTGAAACTGAGTAATGCACTAGAAAAGTATAGGAATTCTGGGGCCGTAAGGACGCCCCCTAAAAATTACTTAGGAATTAATGCCGCATGATGGAACCCGTCTTAAGGATCAATGGAGCTAACGCCAGTCCCAATGAGGGTAAGGTCGTAGTTGATTGGCCCAAAGCCGTTTGGAATCTCGGAATGATTCTGGCTTCGATTGTTTTAATACCTTTTTATACCACTTCCGGCTCAGTTCTCCTTTTCTTTGTACTGACTTACTTTACCCTGTTGATTGGCCATAGCGCTGGTATGCATAGAATGATGATTCATCGATCGTTCAAAGCTATTAAACCCGTTGAACGAGTTTTAATTTATATTGGTATCTTAGTGGGCATGTCTGGGCCTTATGGAGTCATAAAGATTCATGACTTGCGAGACTGGGCCCAGAGGCAAGCCAAGTGTCACGATTTTTTCTCACACAGACGATCTTATTGGAAGGATTTATGGTGGCAACTTACCTCCAGCTTTAAGTTTGCTCATCCTCCACACCTTCAGATAGAAGGTAGTCTTTACCAAGACAAGTTTTATCAGTTCCTCGAAAAGACTTGGCGTCTGCATCAGATACCGCTAGCTTTAATTCTTTATTATTTCGGGGGATTGCCATTTGTGGTTTGGGGGATCTTTGCAAGAGTTTCTATAAGTGTCGCAGGACATTGGACCATCACTTATTTTTGCCACAACCCCGGTCAAGGCAGGTGGAAAGTTAAAGACGCCTATGTTCAGGCATCAAATTTACCAGGCTTAGGGATTTTGACTTACGGAGAATGTTGGCATAATAACCATCATGCATTTCCAGAGTCTGCCAGAATTGGAATTGAAAAAGGCCAATCCGATCCAACTTGGTACTTTATACAACTTCTTAAATCTTTCGGCTGGATTATTGAAGTTAAACTCCCACGCTCAGAAGACTCAAGAGAAGATTTGCAAGACATTACCAAACAATAAAAAACCTTAAATAAGGAAAACCAAGATGATGACAATCAATGATGCACAACAAAACATGCGACGTTCATACTACGGCGGTGCGCCGGGTGTGGTAACTTCTGGCCTGATTTGGTTAATCGCCGGAATGATCACTGTTTATAGCACACCGAAATACGGAATTGCTGCGCTGGTTATTGGTGGCATGTTTATTTTCCCGCTTTCTATCCTTCTTTGTAAGCTTTTCGGTGCTTCTGGCAAACACGATAAAAATAATCCCTTGGGGCCATTGGCGATGGAAGGTACTTTCTGGATGTTACTGTCAATACCGATTGCGTTTGCGGCATCGTTATACAAAGTTGAGTGGTTCTTCCCTGCTATGTTATTAGTCATTGGCGGGCGCTATTTAACCTTTTCCACCCTTTACGGCATGAAAATCTTCTGGACACTGGGTGGCAGCTTAGTCGCAGCAGGTTTTGCATTATACTACCTCAACCCTCCCGTAATGTTCGGAGCTTTTGCTGGCGGCGCAATTGAGCTTATATTCGGCAGTGTTATTTTTGCATCCTACAAACAGGAACTTATGACATCTTCGACCTGATTTGATATACCTAATAGGTAAGTCTAAACATACTAATATTTTCGAGAGAACATTATGGATAACAAACAACCAGAACAGAATAATAAGAAAGAACCACAAACCTTTGTCGGCGTTTTTATGGCAGTCGGCGTTGGTGTTGGCGCGGCTTTAGGGGTCGCTTTGGATAATATCGCGCTTGGAATCCCGATTGGTATCGCTGTTGGATTTGCCGTTGGCTTAGCGATTGATGCTAAGAATAGGAAGTCAAAATAAGGCCCTAGTTCAAGAACAATGAAAAAATATGGAATATAAACTAATGCTTAAAAAATCATTTTTAGTAACATTGCTTTTTTTGTGTTTCAACTTTCCAGTCGGAGCGACTTCATTTCTCGTTGGCACCTGGAAATCGAATGAAAAACTTACGTTACAAAGTATGGAGAAAACCAAAGGCATCCCTGAGAAAACTCGAGAAGCGTTTAGAAATGACTTTTTTGGGAAGCTAACTATCAAGGTCAAAGAGAAAACTTTTTCTGCCTACTTTGATGGGAAGCCGCTTGAGTTAGACATAAAATATGAAGTCATTCAGATTAACACCAATAACTACCTCATAAAATCATACGATGCTCCCTCGCAAGATACGTCCGAGCAAAAAATCATAATAGAGGGCGATTGCTATTACACGTTAATATCAAATTGGCAGTTTAGAGAGTATTTCTGCAGGCATTAGCCTAAATCAACCTATAAAAAACCGCCAATAATTGCTGGCGGTTTTTGCTATCTAGTTTCCCTTGTTTCCTACAATTCGTTAGAATAGACCGCAAATTACGAGTTACCGTTTAAGCTTTCACTAACATATTGAATATTAAGGTTTTGTGCGGGCATCATTTGGGCAGAAGATGACGATTAAGATTAAAACTCCTGAAGAAATTGAAAAAATGCGTGTTGCCGGGCGTCTGGCGGCGGAAGTATTGGAAATGATCGGTGAGCACGTCAAGAAAGGCGTGACTACCGAAGAGCTGAATGACATCTGTCATGAGCATATTGTTAAGGTGCAAGGTTGTTACCCTGCGCCTTTATATTATGGTGGAGCGCCCTACCCTGTGACATTAGGTGAAGATGGCCAGCCTACCGAGTCGGTGCGCAATGGCGGTTTCCCAAAATCGGTCTGTACCTCGGTCAATGATGTGGTTTGTCACGGCATTCCTAATAAGAAGCCTCTGCGCAATGGCGATATCGTCAATATTGATGTGACTGTCATTAAAAATGGTTATCACGGTGACACCAGTAAAATGTTTGTGGTCGGCGAGCCAACACCTCAAGCCAAAAAGTTAATTGAAACGACTCAGGAAGCGTTGTATCTGGCTATTGATATGGTTAAGCCTGGCGTACGTTTGGGTGATATCGGCGCTGCCATTCAGAAATATGCCGAAAGCAAAGGTTATTCGATTGTGCGCGAATATTGCGGGCATGGCATTGGCGATACCTTCCACGAAGAACCACAAGTCACTCATTACGGCAGACCCGGTACCGGCCTTGAACTCAGAGAAGGCATGACTTTCACCATTGAGCCGATGGTTAATGCGGGTAAGCGTTTTGTCAAACACCATAAGAAAGATGGCTGGACGGTGATGACTAAAGATAAGTCATTGTCTGCGCAGTGGGAGCACACTCTATTAGTGACTGCGGATGGTGTTGAAGTTTTAACACGCCGTAGCGAAGAAGCATTCAAATAAACTGTGGCCAGTCCTGATAAATACAATTATCTGCCGAAAGCTGCGGAGCTTCTTAAAAGTGCCGACTCGCGAGATCCTGGCGCGCGGCTTAAAAGCTACAAAAACTATTTACAGGCTGGTCTTGATGCGTTGGTAAAGCAGTTCCAGAAAGGCACTCGTATCAATCAGCTGCTAAAGGCTCGTAGCGCCCTGCTCGATCATATTCTTATTTCCAGCTGGCAACAGTTTCAGGTTAATGGCCATTCAGCATTAATCGCTGTGGGCGGTTATGGCCGCGAAGAGTTACAACCCTATTCCGATCTTGATATTCTGGTGCTATTAAGCGAAGACTCAAACTCCGAGCATACTCAGGAGTTAGAATCCTGGCTCGCCTTTCTATGGGATATCGGGCTTGAAGTCGGTCATAGTGTTCGCACCGTCAGCCAATGCGAGGAATTGTCGCGAACTGAAATTTCGGTTGCTACCAATCTTATCGAGTCACGTTTTCTTTGCGGTGAAAATGCTCTCTTTAAAGATCTACTCAAAGTCATCAAGTCAGATACCTTCTGGCCATCAGAACAATTCTTTCAGGCCAAGGTTAGCGAGCAGCGTGTACGACACGCCAAATTTAAAGATACCTCCTTTAATCTTGAACCCAATATCAAATCCAATCCGGGCGGTCTGCGCGACTTGCAGGTAATGCAATGGATTACCTTGAAGCACTTCAAAACCAGCAGCTTGCATGACTTAATCGTTCATGGCATTTTTACTCGACGCGAATACAAAAGTCTGATCAATCATCAGCAATATCTCAATCGAGTGCGCTTTGCTTTGCATGTGCTGTGTGACAAACGTGAAGATCGACTCTTGTTTGAGCATCAAAAGAAAGTCGCTGAATGGCTCGGGTATGAAGATGACTCGCACAAACTTGCAGTCGAACACATGATGCAGCGCTATTATCGGGCTGTGATGTCGATTCGGAATCTGAATGAATTATTCATTCAGGTATTTGAACAGGAACATTTGCAATCTGATGAACGCCAAAAGGTCATTGACCTGGATGATGATTTTTATGTTTATAAAGGTCGCATAGGCGCTAATGATCCGGATTTATTTTATAAAAAACCGCATTGCCTGATTAAAATATTTCGCCATATTTCATTGCATCCTGAAATTCATGAAATCGAAGCTCGGACGTTGCGGATTATTCGTTCCAGCCAACAGATTATTAATGAGCAGTATCGCAAGGATCCGATCAATATCAGCTTCTTCAAAGAATTTCTATCGACGAAGCAGTTAACCAGTCGTGGCTTTGCCTTGATGAAGCGCACCAATGTTTTAGGTTCATTAATTCCTTTGTTCGCTAAAATTGAAGGTCAGATGCAATTCGACCTGTTCCATGCCTACACTGTCGATGAGCATACGCTTTTTTTATTACGCCATATCATTCGTTACAACAGAACAGAGTTTCAGCAGGAATTTCCACTGTGTAGCAAAATTATGAAAACGCTGGTTGATCCAACGCCTTTATACTTAGCGGCTATCTTCCACGATATCGGCAAGGGCCGTGGCGGCGATCATTCCGAACTGGGTGCAGTTGATGCGCTGGACTATGCGCAAAGCATTGGCCTTGAGCCACACATTTGCGAACTGATTTCATGGTTAGTCAAAAATCATCTGATCATGTCATTGGTAGCACAACGAAAAGATATTAGCGATCCGGATGTCATCGAAACCTTCGGTAATCAAATCCCTTCGATTTTACATCTGGAATTGCTGTATGTATTAACCGTGTCGGATATTCGAGCGACCAATCCGACACTGTGGAATTCCTGGAAAGAATCTTTACTGAAAGAACTGTTTTTAGCCACCAAGCAATACCTGACTCAATCAACGCCACGAGCTAATCAAAGTGAAATGGTTCAGGACACGCGTCAACAGGTACTAGAACAGTTTGGCAAGGTGGGCGACTCGATTGAACCGATCAGAGAATTGCTGGATGAGTTGGGCGATGAGTATTTATTACGTTATCACCCGGAACAAATTATCTGGCAAACCGAGCAATTGATGTCGCAACCTGAATTGCCTTATGTGGCCATCAAGAATCATCGCTCGCAGGCGGGTACTGAAGTCTTTATTGCGATTGAAGACCAACGCGATCTCTTCGCTGCTATTACTGCATTGTTAAGTCAGAATCACCTGAATATTCAGGCTGCAACGCTTTATACCTCACCTAAGGGTTTATGTCTTGATACCTTCATCGTATTAGATGAACAGGGCCACCCATTGTCGTATGAGCGTCGTATTCAAGAAATTCAAGACAACTTAATTGAAGGGTTATCTGATCTCGAACACCGCAAGCTGGATGTCAGCCGCGCGGTCCCGAGCCGTTTGAAGCACTTTAATGTCAAAACTCGTATAGCTTTTAGTTATGACGAGAACTCTAATCTCACTACTTTGGAAATTACCGCTTTGGATCGCCCGGCACTTTTGGCAAAATTAGGACAGGCTTTTATGGAGTGCGAACTTAAAGTCCACTCGGCCAAAATTGTGACTCTCGGTGAGCGGGTTGAAGATACATTTACTTTAAGTCGTCGTGATAACCAGCCGTTAAAAGATAAGGCTGACTTAAAACAAGTGAAGCAGACCATTTTAGAAGCCATTGCTGGCTAACCAAATTAATCCTTATTTGATTGTAAAAGAGAAACTCTATGTCATTACAAACTACTATTGAACAAGCTTTTGAAAACCGTGACAAATTATCGCCCGCATCGGCGCCAAAAGACGTTAAAGACGCGGTCAGTGAAGCGTTAAACTTGCTCGATTCAGGCAAAGCTCGCGTTGCTGAAAAGATTGATGACGACTGGGTCGTAAATCAATGGTTGAAAAAAGCGGTATTGCTTTCTTTCCGTTTGAATGACAATAAAGTAATTGATACCAGTCTGGCTCAATTCTACGACAAGGTGCCGATGAAGTACCAGAACATGACCGAGGATGAGTTTAAAGCTGGTGGTACACGCGTAGTGCCACACGCGATTGCCCGTCATGGTTCATTCATTGCTAAGAATGTTGTTTTAATGCCAAGCTATACCAACATCGGTGCCTATATTGATGAAGGCGCTATGATTGATACCTGGGCCACGGTAGGTTCGTGTGCTCAAATCGGTAAGAATGTTCATCTATCTGGTGGCGCTGGGATTGGTGGCGTATTAGAGCCATTACAGGCCGGCCCAACTATCATTGAAGACAATTGCTTTATTGGCGCACGCTCTGAAGTCGTTGAAGGTGTGATTGTCGAAGAAGGCTCAGTGCTTTCGATGGGCGTTTTCCTTGGCCAGAGTACCAAAATTTATAACCGCCTTACCGATGAAGTGTCTTATGGTCGCGTTCCTGCTGGCTCTGTGGTTGTGCCGGGCAGTTTGCCTTCTGATTGCGGTAAATACAATTTGAACTGTGCAGTTATCGTCAAACAGGTGGATGCCAAAACTCGCGCAAAAACCAGCATTAACGATTTACTCCGCATGGACAAATTTTAAGAGGTAGGTTTTATTATGAGTCAATCCGTCACTATTTATGGTATTCCCAATTGCGATACTGTACGTAAAGCCGTTAAATGGTTGGAAGCTAACGACATTAAACATGAGTTTGTGGATTATCGTAAAAACCCTTTGCCACGAAAAGAAATCGAAAGCTGGGACAAGGCCATTGGCTGGGAAACTTTTTTAAATAAACGCAGCACTGCCTGGAAGCCTCTTGACCAATCAGTCAAAGACAATATCGACCGTGGCTCTGCTTTGGATTTAATGCTTGAAAAAGTCACTTTGATTAAGCGCCCGGTGCTAGTGTTAAAAGACGGCAACGATATTGATGTCCATTTAAGTTTTAAGCCTGAGCAGTATCAGGCAATCTTCAACTAACGAGACACTTCCATGAGCGAAACGCTGGCACTCAGTAAAGACTTGATAAACCGTCCTTCCGTAACGCCGGAAGATGCTGGCTGCCAGCAAATGATGATGGAATATCTTCAAGCCCTTGGTTTCAACAACGAAATCATGAACTTTGAAGATACCAGTAACTTCTGGTCATTACGTCATGGGAAAACAGCAGGTCCTGTTTTTGTTTTCGCTGGCCACACTGATGTTGTTCCTGCTGGACCATTAGAAAAGTGGGTTACCCCACCGTTCGAAGCGACGGAAAAAGATGGCTATCTATTTGGTCGTGGAGCTGCGGATATGAAATCCAGCCTGGCTGCCATGCTAGTTGCCACCAAGAGTTTCGTTAAGGACTTTCCAGATCATAATGGCTCAATCGGCTTTTTGATTACCAGCGATGAGGAAGGTCCCTTTATTAATGGTACTGTACGCGTTATTGAAGAATTGATGAAACGTAACCAACCACTTGATTATTGTGTGGTAGGTGAGCCTTCCAGTAGCGAACAGTTTGGCGATGTCATAAAGAACGGACGACGAGGCTCATTAACAGGCTTTCTAACCTTGAAAGGTACACAGGGGCATGTCGCCTATCCGCATCTTGCCGACAACGCGATTCATAAATCGCTCAAGGCATTAGATGAACTGGCCCATACCGAATGGGACCAAGGCAATGAATTTTTCCCAGCCACCAGTTTCCAGATTGCCATAATCAAAGCTGGTACGGCAGGCAATGTGATTCCAGGGGAAAAGTACGTTGAGTTTAATTTCCGTTACTCAACTGAAACCACTCACCAAGAACTGCAACAAAGAGTCATTGCTGTTCTGGATAAGTATAACCTTGAGTATGACCTTAATTGGAAGCTAAATGGCGAGCCATTTTTAACGGATCATGGTCATCTACTCATTGCAGCGCGCAACGCCATCAAAGCAGTCTGCCAAATTAATACAGCACCATTAACTACTGGCGGAACCTCTGACGGTCGTTTTATCGCTAAGACTGGTGCCGAAATTGTCGAAATTGGTCCCGTTAATAAAACCATTCATCAAATTAATGAATGCGTTAAGATTGAAGACCTCGATAAACTCACTGAAGTCTACTATCAGATTTTGGTAGAGTTATTAGCGACAGCAAAAACACTCTAAACAAAAGCTATAAGGCACTCTATGCACACTTCTATGATGTCAGCCGAACAAATTCTTGGTCTTAATCAGGATCACCTTTTGCATATTGCTGACAACAGTGAATTACTTGGGCAAAAATTTCAATGTCATCACGAAGTACTGGTTCCGATTGCCAAGCTGATTCGACGCTCTGAACTGGACGGCATTCCGTTACGCATTGTCAGTAGCTATCGCTCCTTTGAGCATCAATTGTCCATCTGGAATAAAAAATACTACCAAGAAGTGATGCTTAATCTACGTGATGGTTCTAGCGTCAACTCACAAGATCTTGATGGGCAGGAAAGAGTGGATGCCATTTTGCACTATTCTGCTTTACCTGGTGCCAGCCGCCATCATTGGGGTACCGACTTTGACGTGTTCGATGCAAGCGCTATCGATATGGGTCATGATGTCGAACTCACTGAACAGGAATTTGATAAGAGCGGGCCTTGCGCACTTTTAAGCGATTGGCTTGAAGAACATTTAAGTGAGTATCAATTCTTTAAACCTTATGCCCAAGACATTGGTGGCGTCGCCTGTGAGCCATGGCATATCAGCTATAAGCCAATAGCCGAGAGAGCACTTGATGAGTTTCCAATAGAATTGTTTCGCACATCATTGGAGCAGTCTGACATTGGTGGTAAACAATTCATTATGCCTAAACTCGATGCTCTCGTGCAGAAGTATGTTATGAGAATTTGCAAGGAAGATTGATTTAATAGAAAGATATCAAGAGAGGTTAAGGATGTTAAAAGCGATAGCCGTTACCTTCATTATTTTTGCCATATTATTTGCGGGCATTATTGCCTTAAAGCGTTCCGCAAATCTTTGGAAAATACCTAAAGGGGTCAAAGCTCAACCTTACGATGATGAGGAAACTGAAGCAAACGATAAGCAAAAGATCGATAACGTAAATGAAGCTCCTCAACTAGAAGATCAATCATATTCGACTAAAAGCACCGATTCAAAAAATACCGATTTACCAGACACTGATTCACAAGATAAACATTAATAGTAATCAGAACCGCTTAACAAAATGGGGGCGTTAAGCAATGCAACAACACTTACGACATCTAGCTTTATTTTTTGGGCCGATATTTGCAGTTCTGGTCTACTATCTAATGGCGAATGCCGAATTTGCCCATCCTGCTTCAATCACTGCAGCGATTGCTAGCCTGTGCGCGGTTTGGTGGATCTTTGAGCCTATCCCTATTCCTGCAACTTCATTAATCCCTATTGCTGCCTTCCCGGCCTTTGATGTACTTAGCGCCAAACAGGTTGCAGAAGCTTATGGTCATTGGCTGATTCTATTGCTGATGGGCGGTTTTATCTTGTCGACCGCCTTAGAAAAAAGTGGCACTCACAGAAGACTGGCGCTTGGCATGATCAAGCTAGTGGGTTCGCACTCAGAAAAACGGATTGTACTTGGCTTTATGATAGCCAGCGCAAGTTTGAGTATGTGGATATCCAATACAGCAACCACGCTTATGCTACTGCCGGTTGCCATGGCAATTGTTCAGTGCGGTCCCGATAATGAAAACACTCGCAAATTTGCCATAGCCCTATTGTTAGGTCTTGGCTACGCAGCCAATATTGGTGGCGTAGGTACGCCGATTGGCACACCGCCCAATCTTCTATTTATGAACTTCTACGCTCAAGCAACAGGTGAAGTGATCAGCTTTATTGACTGGATGATTTGGGCGTTGCCGATTGTCATTCTGTTTGTTCCAGTTATGTGGCTATGGCTGACCCGAAAGCTCGAAGCTAATCAAAGCTATGACCTACCGCCTGTCGGAAAATGGCGAGCAGAAGAAAAACGCACTCTGACCGTGTTCGCAGCAGTCGCTTTTCTTTGGGTGTTCAGAACAGGACCTTTTGGAGGTTGGAGTCAATTATTAGGCCTTACCCACGCCAATGATGCTTCTGTTGCGCTGCTCGGTGTCATTGCCATGTTTATGATCCCTAACGGTAAAGGTGGTAAGCTTGTGGACTGGGAAACAGCGAATAAAATACCTTGGGGGGTTTTACTCCTGTTTGCAGGTGGTATCGCCATCGCCTCAGCATTCACCGCTTCCGGCTTAAGTGAGATTTTAGGTAATTCAATGAGCTTCTTAACTGACTTACCACCAATATTATTAATCATTTCAATCTGCCTGATTGTCACCTTCATTACCGAGCTGACCAGCAACACTGCGACTGCCGCACTGCTGATGCCGATACTCGCCGCCGCAGGCGTTGCCGCCAACATGGATCCGGCCATATTAATGTTCCCCGCCGCCATAAGTGCCAGTTGTGCTTTTATGCTACCGGTTGCGACTGGTCCGAATGCTGTTATTTTTTCCAGCAACAAGCTATCCGTTGAAATGATGGTTCGAAATGGTTTTATTATGAATTTGGCTGGCGCCGTTATTATTACTTTAGTCGTTTACTTTATGGTCGGGCATTAACAGTTATATTATTCTTTTATTTACCTTAGGCTCGGCTTAGGACTTGGCTGTCTGACTGACTGGACAGCCAGAGAAAACTCGTGCCCAACGGAGATTCTCACAATATGTTTTAATACTCACTATTTCGCTACTCAGCGAGTTACTTTTCTTGCGTGGTCAAGAAAAGTAACCAAAAGAAGACCACCCCGTGATTGAGGTTTCGCTTCGCTCAACTTCCTTCGTCTCCGCCAAGCCACTTAACGCACCGTAAAATACGTTCCATCCATGGCCCGAATTTTACTATTCAAAACGTCCTGTTTTGAATTGCTATGACTTGGTTACTACTCTGCTCAATCAAAAGGGGTTACTAGAGCACACTTGAAATAGCGAGGAGGAATAAAACTCAGAAGTTAACTTCACAAAAGAAGTTTATTTCTCTAAAAACTTTTTGAAAATCGCTTTGGCTTCATCACTTTTAAGAAGCTCTGAAAAACTCCGTGCTTCCCGCTCAATCGCCTGCCCAACCATGTCCGCATTTGAGCGTATCAATTGACGACTCATCTGCAGTGCCTGAGCTGGTTTCTTAGCCAAAATTTCAGCTTTCTCCTGAGCAAACTGCCAATAGTTATCAGCATCAATAATATCGTTGATGATGCCCCACTCTTTTGCTTTGGCTGCATTAAAAGGTTCTGCCAGTAATAATAGTTCAGCAGCACGAGCATAGCCGATTTGACGCGGTAACAAATAACTGGAGCCTGCCTCTGGACATAAACCTAAATCAACAAACGGCAAACTAAAGTAGGTTTCTTCAGTCGCATAGATTAAATCACAATGAAGTAAGAAGGTGGTACCAATACCGACTGCTGGGCCGGAAACCGCTGCCACAATCGGTTTGTTGAAACTGTACAGCGCCTTCAAAAAAGACAGTACCGGACTACCACTTTCTAAAACAGGTTGTTGTAAAAAGTCTGCAATATCGTTACCAGCACAAAAGCAATCTTTAGCTCCTTTGAAAAGCACAACATGGATGTCGGAGTTACTTTTAGCAGATATAAACTCTTTCGTCAGCGCAGTGTACATATCGGACGTTAAGGCGTTTTTTTTGCTAACCCGGTTTAGCTCAATATGTAGGACTTTATTCTCAATGTAACTGGATACAAATTCTGACATTCTACCCTTCCTGTTGATTCCAGATGGCATCATTCAACGATGATAGTTTTTTCTGATGTTCAGTGGCTTCTTGTTCGCTTGCTTTAATTACTTTCAGTGGTTGTCGGTTTGCAGAAATTCGACGAACCGTAGTTTCTGTTGTTTGTTGATTGGCTGCGTTCTGGCGTCCCAGGGTCAAACTGGTTTGCCCACCGGTCATACGTAAGTAAACATCGGCTAAAATTTCCGAATCGAGCAAAGCGCCGTGCAACTCACGATGACTGTTATCAATTTCATAACGCTTACAGAGTGCATCTAAGCTGTTGCGCTGACCAGGATGCATCTGTCTTGCCAAAACCAGAGTATCCAGCACACTACAGTAATCAGAAAGCTTGCCTTTATTGCTATCAAGCAAACTTAATTCATGATCAAGAAAACCTACGTCAAACGGAGCGTTATGGATAACCAATTCAGCGCCTTCGATAAACTCCAGAAACTCATCAACGACGTCAAGAAACCTTGGTTTGTCTTCCAGAAACTCATTGGTAATACCATGCACTTCCATCGCACCCTGATCAATCTCTCGATCCGGTTGCAGGTATTGATGATAGTGATTACCGGTAAACTTTCGGTTCACAAGCTCAACACAACCAATCTCGATGATTCTATGGCCATCGTATGGTTCAAGACCTGTGGTTTCTGTATCTAATACAATTTGTCTCATGTGATTTTGGTTCTCGCTTTATACGCCAGAAGACTGCAATACTTGTTCAACACCTTTATTGGCCAGCTCATCAGCAATATCGTTTTCAGCATGACCACTATGCCCTTTTACCCAATGCCAGGTAACATTGTGTCTGGCTACCTGCTGATCGAGTTGTTGCCATAAGTCCTGATTTTTAACCGGTTTCCTGTTTGCTGTTTTCCAGCCCTTTGCTTTCCAGTTTTCCAGCCATTGGTTGATACCATTTTTAACATAAACAGAGTCTGTGGTCAGATCAACCTGACACTTGCCCTTTAGAGCTTTTAAGGCTTCAATTGCTGCCATTAACTCCATACGATTGTTGGTTGTATTCAACTCACCGCCAAATAGATGCTTTTCATGTTTGCCGTACCTCAACAATGCTCCCCAGCCACCAGGACCTGGATTACCTTTACAGGCGCCATCAGTATAAATTTCTATTTTTTTCACAAGCTCATTCTTCTATTTGTTTGGTTGATATATTAGCCAGGTTTCCAGCCATTGCCACTGACATTTTTTCTTCCAGTGGTCTGATAGGAGTCATCGTTGAAACCTTTTTCTGCACCTTTACCATGTATGCAATAGGTGCTGATAACCACGGCTTACTCATGTCACTTTTTCTTTGAAAATGCTTAAAACCTCGCCACCAGGGACAGCCAATAGTTTCGACCTCTAAAACCTTAAATCCAAGTAAGTTAAACCAATCGGTATAGCGATACAATGTTAGCCGATGCTCTGGAATACATTTCCGTGTCGCCCCCAGTCCTAAACGACACTGCCAATACCAAGGGTTATCCGGCGCGTAAATAAGAGCATATAAATAGCCTTGAGGAGATAAACAGCGATGAATTTCTCTTAACAAAATACTGGGACTTTCGGTGAACTCAAGTGCATGACTAATGATCACGCTTTGCAAAGAGTCTGTCATGAATGGCAGCTGTTCAGGCTCAGCGTCAACACAGTGCTTAAGACTTTTCCCAATATGGATTTCATGCTCAAACACACTATCCGGTAAGCTTAAGCACTGAGTTAAACTATCCAACGTCAGTAAATAACCACCATGATAATCTTCCAAATGCCTTTGCAGCCACTCTTGCCAAATATAACGAATCCGGTTACCCGCAGGTAACTCTGGCCAACTGAGTTCAGACAGTTTCTTCGTCATCTTTATCTCGCCTTCCTAAAAGAAGCATTATACGGCAGGTTGCCAGTCAATAGTGGGTTATGTACATTAGGAGTCATGCTAACCCGACAAATGGACTCAAGCAAGCCAGTGCGTATTATTCCTTTAAAAGCCTTTAGTGATAACTATATTTGGGTTATTTTTTCTCCCGATGGCAGTAAAGTAGCTGTCGTCGATCCCGGTGACAGCCGCCCTGTCATTGAATTCCTTGAAGATAATAACCTTTCCTTAGACGCCATACTAATTACTCATTACCACAACGATCATATTGGCGGAGTTCAGGAACTTAAAAACCGTTATCACTGTCATGTTTATGCATCCAAACATGATCAACTCAGCTTTGCTGATACAGAGCTTGATGAGGGCGATACAATGAGTCTGTTTGACCACAGCTACCAGTTTTCTATCCTTCATCTCCCCGGCCATACCATGGGTCATATCGGCTACTATGGTCAAAATTTGTCCGGTCATGACTTAAAAGGCCATAGCCTAGTGTTTTGTGGTGACACCCTGTTCCGGGTTGGCTGTGGACGCATGTTCGAAGGCACACCGGATATCTTTCACCATTCTCTGCAAAAACTTGCACACCTCCCTCCGAATACTCTAGTTTACTGCACACATGAATACACGTTAGCCAATATCGCCTTCGCTAAAACTATAGAGCCTGATAATCAAGATTTATTAGAGCTGGAACAGAATTGCAAAAAATTACGACAACAGGATCTTGAAACTCTTCCTTCCACTATTAATAGCGAACTTAAAACTAACCCTTTTCTGCGCTGCTCCGAATCAACTGTGATTCAGATTGCTGAACAAGCAAAAAATAAAAGTATCTCTGATCCAGTGGAAACTTTTGCTACAATCAGACAACTAAAAGATAATTTTTAATAAATAATAATGCCTATGAAGCGCTTGATATTGATAAGTTGTTTAAGTTTGACTGCCTGTAGTTCTCTTGTAAAACAAGAGGATACAGTGGTTGATCGTCGTTTTGATCCGCAGAAAACTGCCGAAGATGGTGCTCCGCTGCCTGCCCCCGAGCTTGATAGCGAAAACCCATTATTATTGGCAGATCCTGATGAAGTCCCCTTTGTCCCCAATTTATGGGAACATTTAGCGACCCAGCAAACTTTTGCTAATATCAGCCATTCACGTATTGATACCTTCAAAAAACAATATCTTAAGAGCCCGCATTTATTATTGAAGCGCGCTGATAAAGCAGCTCCCTATCTTTATTACATCATTACCGAATTGGAAAATCGTAATATGCCGGTCGAACTGGCGTTTACTCCTATGGTTGAGAGCAATTTCGACCCGTTAGCACACTCGGTGGTACAGGCTGCTGGAATGTGGCAGTTTATGCCTAAAACGGCCAAAGGCTTCGGTATCACTATTGACGAGTGGTATGACGGGCGCCGCGATATTGTAGCCTCAACTCATGCAGCACTCGATTATTACCAATACCTCAACAAAATGTTTGATGGTGACTGGTTACTAACTGTGGCAGCCTACAATGTTGGCCCTGGTAACGTGATGAAAGCCATACGTGCCAATAAACGCCAAGGGAAAGCTACTGATTATTGGTCTTTGAAGTTACCCAAAGAGACCATGCGCCACATTCCCAAGTGGCTGGCGCTTTCAGACATTTTCTTGAACGCCCCTCAATATCAGGTGGATTTGCCATTAATTGATAATCAACCAGCATTCGTTGAGGTGGAAGTTGACGCACCAGCAAACCTGATGGAGTTAGCCAAGATCGCTCAAATCGATAAGGACAGTTTCTATCGACTTAATCCAGCATACAATCGCTTGTTTGTTCCTGCCCATCATAAAAAAGCGATTATCCTTGTTCCTGCCGAAACAGCTGATCATTTTAATCAAGGACTACTCGACATTGATCCAAAACAGCTGATGGCATCTGTAAGCTATAAAGTTAAGTCAGGTGACAACTTAAGCTTAATTGCCAAGCGCCATAACACTACAGTGAAGACGATTAAGCAACTTAATAGCCTTAAGTCTGACTTCTTAAAGATTGGCCAAGAACTCAAGATGCCGGGCATTATTAATGCCACAGAATATGAGAAGAACTTTTTTGCCACACTCAGCAAAAATCAACAACGTCGTCGTTATCAGGTATATAAAGTTCGTTCAGGTGATAGCTTGTGGACTATATCTAGAAAGTTTGGCGTTAGCACCCGTCAACTTGCCAACTGGAATGGTATAGCGCAAAACAGCACTATTCGCATCGGTCAAAAATTGAAAGTATGGCCACGTGGTTATGCTAATTACGCTTCCAACAAAACCTCTTATCAAGTTAAAAGTGGTGACTCCTTATACACCATCGCCAGACGTTTTAATGTTAAGGTCAGCGACTTGAATAAATGGAACGGTTTGAAAAATTCATCCCTCATCAAGCCAGGACAGACGCTTACCATTTATAGCAAATAGCTGCTGAATACCAACATTAAAAAAGGGGCTTTTTAGCCCCTTTTTTATTTACTAGTAATCAGTTCCAGACGGAACTTCCATTCTTAACTTCTGAACAATACCTTTTCTTTCTTAAAGAAGACGGTAGTCCAGTAAAGTAAAGCACCGGCCAGCACGGCTGTTGAAACCAACAGGATGGTAATCAAGCCATAATCTACTGTACCTTTGATTAGGTCTTTCATGGCCAGAGCCACATTGGTTACCGGAATCATAGCAGTCTTTACATTCAACTCCATGCCGGGCACAAAGGCCACGATAACCGGCATGAAACCAATCATAAAGATCGGCGACATATAAGCCTGCGCTTCTTTCATATTTTTAGCATATATAGAGGCGCTCAGCATGACTGAAGCAAAAATACTGGTCAAAGGTACCAACAATACAGCTACTAGCAACAGATCGAGGCCGGAGATATTGGATAAGAAATCCAAACCACCACCCGATTGTTTTCCGGCTAAACTGTCCGCATCCGGTGTGACTCCGGAGGGTTCAAAGGCAAAACTGAATATCCAGACCCAGAACAGATAACTGAGCAAGGTCACAACAACCGTGAAGAAACTAGCGGTAAAAATTACCCCGAACTTAGCCATAACAATCTGTCCTTTAGACATCGGCGTCAGTAGCAGTGTTTCTAGTGTACCTCGTTCCTTTTCGCCAACACCCAGCTCTAGCGCAGGATACATGGCACCCGATACAGCTAAAGCAATCAACAGATAAGCTAACATTGGCCCGGCAAACTCACCGACCTTCTCGCGCTCCGATGCAAAGTTATTTTCTTCAATCAGAATGGGTTTATTAAAAGCTTTAACATTATCAGTTGTTAGGTTAAAGTTTCGTCCAAGCTCCATTCTTTGCGTATTGTTAAAGGCTTCCACTACCTCATCAACTCGTTTACCTAAAATATTATCAAGTCTGGTGGATTCTTTTGAATAGACCTTTAATACCTCTTGTTTTTGCGTCATTGAAGGCAGTGCCACACCTACAGGAACTTCAAAGATATAATCTACTTTCTTGTCCAGTATAGCTGCTTGGTAATCATCAGATTCAAGCTCAACCTTGATAAACCCCTTCTCTCGAGTAAATAATCCAGCAAATCCTGGTAGCTGGTCGCTATTGACAAAAGCCACTTTAATTTCTTTATTTTCCGCTTCTTCGGTTTTAGTAGCGGTAAACTTTCCTATAGCAAAAAATAACACAGGAAAAATTAAAGTCGGTAATAAAATTGAAAATATTAGCGTTTTTTTATCGCGAAGAATTTCTAACAGTTCTTTTTTGTATACTAACCACATCTCAGGCAACCTCTTTATTATTTACGCTGGCCAAGAAGGCATCGTATAAACTACCTGATGCCGTGCTCGCTGCGAATTCTTTTGTTGGGCCAAAGAATTTTGTTTCACCCAAATCAATCAAACTGACTCGATCACACAATTTCTCAACTTCATGCAAATGATGGGTGGAAAAAATCACAGCCATTTCGGTGCCTTTATAGCTTTGTATAAAGTCCAATACTGTTTTCGCCGAAATCACGTCCAGTCCGGTTGTTGGCTCATCAAACACCAACACCTTTGGCTCATGAATCACTGCCCGTGCAATTGAAGCTCTTTGCATCATACCGGTCGATAAATCATCTGCACGCTTGCCTGCAAACGAGTGCATATCCAACATGGTAAAGATCTTATCAATACGTTCATCAATCTGTTGGCGAGACAAACCATGCATACGGCCAAAATAAGCTACATTTTCTCTTACACTCAAGCGATGATAAAGACCTGTTTTTCCTGACAAAAAACCGATTTGTTTTTGTGCATAGCGAGGTTCTTTTGTCACATCATGTCCATTAATCAGGATTTGCCCCGCAGTAGGCTGGAGTGCCGTTGACAACATGCGTAAGGTAGTTGTTTTACCTGCACCATTGGGTCCAAGTAAACCCAGCACTTCTCCTGCATTACAATTAAAAGACACATCTTTTACCGCGTGAAAAACACCTTCACCTTCACGAGGGTCGGTAACGGTTTTTCCTTTCTTCTTTTTCTTTGCTTCCTTTTTATCGTAGGCAAAGGTTTTGGCGAGACCTTTAATCTCTATCATGTTGCTCCCCTTTTGACTTGATAGCGCCCTTTGACGGCTCGCTTTTCTTTAGAATAGTCGTAATCTTACTGTATAAAGATTTTCGAATGTAACTAAGTTTAGGCTTATTGTCATCAGTAAACTCAACTGGACGACATAATTTCATGGTTTGAATGCCCATGCGGGCTATTAATAGGCCAACACCAATACCCTGCGCGACTTTTGTTGATACAGTCGCTGTCAGGCTTTTACCGAGCAATTCGGCCCCAGCATCAGCAAGCATATCACTGGCACCAGCCAGCATCATATTCGTCATCACTTGCTTGGTCAGGCCAATTCGCCCAAAAGTTGTCTGCGGGCAACCATAAATGCGCGATACTTCTTGCAGCATCTTACTGCTACGCCATGCCACTAAAGCCATGTCTGCCGCCGCTAGCGGGCTTAATGCGACCATAACAGCCGACTCGGTAGCATGCTTACTGATCGCCTGCAAAGCCATCTCATCGAGCCCTTCCAAAACAGTCTGCGAATAAATTTGAATTAACTCTCGATCATTATGTACCTGTTGCTTCTGGCTGCTATACACTGCCATCGGCCCAGAGATATCCAGGTGTTGGCTGATTTCAGTATTCACATCATCAATTACTGGCTGACTCTCACCATAGCTGTTCTCATCGATCAGCTGTTTGAAGACTTGCTGCTTATCTTTACGTTGTCTAAGTTTACGACGACTTATCCAGCCCTTAAAGAGTCCAACAGCGCCACTCACTAATGCCAGGCCAGCCACTGCTGTTGCTATACCGCCCAGTAGACCATTAAAAGCAAATAAGTTTTGTATAAACAGATAACTTTCATAAATAGCGGCACCAGCCACAAATGTGAAAAGTGCTGGCCAGAACAGTTTTTTAATACCTGATTTATGTTTTCCATCTAGCAGTTTTGGTTTTGAACTTGTAGATAATGAATGTCGATGACCACCAACTTTATCCACCAATGCTTTGTTGATTTGTTCTTCATAAAGCTTTGCATCAACTTTTTCAACGTTAATCCCTTCTTTAGTGCTAATTTTTACAGGCTTATCCTTCATCGGAATTTATCTCCAATCAGAAACTGTAATGCTTTATCCATCCGAATATGCGGTAAAATGCTACTGGCTAAATTATTAGGTACGGCAAAATTAATAAAGTCATACTGATGTTCCAGCCAGTCTTCTTTTGTTTGTAACTTATCACTCAACTTACCTGGATAGTTAATAACATCCTCGCCCGTCTCCAGTTCAACGCCCTTAACACACATCAACTTTTGCCCCTGATGTTCGGCCATTACCGCTTCGGTTGTTTTAATCGAACTAATCACTAAAGTTTCGAGCTTAATGCCTTCATATTGGATATCATTTTTTGCCTCTTGAAGCATTGTCTGCATAAACGCCTCAAGAGCTCGGTGTTGCTCTGGCGGAACATGATCTGCTTTTGTGGCGGCTATTAACAATTTATCTATAGAAGGATTAAATATGCGTTTAAGCCAGCTGGATTGACCATAATTAAAACTCTTCAATAACTCAGTCAAGGAAAACTGCATATTACGATAGTTCTGATAACCGCCATTTAACACTTCAAGGCAGTCCACCAGCAATATCTGCCTATCAACTTTTTCAAAATATTCTTTGAAGAAAGGCTTAACAATCTGGTTTTTATAATAATTAAAACGTTTCTCCAGAGTATGTATTAAGCTATCTTCTGCCAAAGAGCTCCAGTCAGAACTTAGCATATCCGGGTCGAGAACCGGAAAAAAATCAAGAACCGGAGCACCAACGAATTCACCAGGCAAAACAAACCGTCCAGGCTGTAACAGATTATAGGTTTTTACCTGACTAAAATGAGTTCTTATAAAATCTTTGTACCAATTAGCGGCTTCTGTAACGTCCTCATCAGCTATGACCTGCTGATAAACCAGTTGTGCTGAATGGTCTCGCCAACCAGTTGATGAAGGCAGTTCAGCCTGTTCAATCATAGCCAGACATTGCATTGACCAGTCTTTAAAAGAAAGCCGTAACAGTGGCAAATCCAGTAACCACTCGCCCGGATAATCAATAATATCAATGGTTAAATGACTTTGCTTTTGAAACTTTTGTAACCATTCATTTTTAATGGTGTAACGAAGGTTGAGTTGCGCCTGGAAAATTCCAGTAGTTGAGGCAGGCCATGAAGGTTCATGATTAAGCAGGTGGTTAATCGCTTCTTTATATCTAAACTCGGGAATATGCATCTCATCATAGGAGCTAAATTTGCTGGCTAAAATACGCCCCTCTTTGGCAGGTCTGAAGAAAGGTAATTGGTCATTATCCCCAATGTGTAACAGCTGATTTATTAAAGAGGTTATAAAAGCAGTTTTTCCTGCTTTGCTCAGGCCAGTAACAGCGATTCTGACTCGCTTATCAATACCGCGCTCCACCAATTGCTCGGCCTTATTTAAAAGACGTTTAACAGACCTTTTATCACTCATAATAGATTTGACTCGATTTTTACTTAGTATAGATCACTGAGTCAGACAAAGTTATATACAATAGTAAACAGATATTTCTGAACATATGTAGAACAGTTGCAATTTAAATGTGGACTGTCAGGATTAATGTTTAGTTGGCCCAATTTAACTGCTCAATAATCCCCTGTTTGAAAGTACTGTCTAGCTCATGATTGGTAGAAATTGATATGTAACTGTAGGCAAGACTTTTCTCAAGAAAACTTTCGAATTGTTCATAACTTAAAGCCTCCAATCTTTGACTCAACAACTGGCCTGGTACCGCTAAGTCGAACATTTGCGAAACCTGACGAACTGAATTATGTGATGCTTCTTGTAAACTTAGATGAAGCATCAGTGCTTTCTTATAACTGACAAACTGGTCGCGAGAAATCTTGTGTCTTATCTTGATATACTTCTCTTGAAAAGATTTAATGAAACTCTCTGCTGTCGCTGGGTTTGTTGATTGATAGCTAAGCTCTATGGTGGAGCCAACAGTTTCCAAATGTATCAACTCAGGGGAGGACAAATATATTAAGGTATTTGCCTTGCTCGCTGTCATCTTTTGTTCAGATTTGAGCATTTCATTTAATAGTGCAAAGTAAAAAAGCTCCGACTCCTCCCACAATTCTGCGCCAGGTATTGTGTCGATTGTAAGCTGGATACTACTTTGGTTATTCTTATTAAGATAGAAGCCTAGTTTAGCTTTACCAAAGTCGTCACTCCCGCCCTTCATCATAATCGGCTGTACTAAGGATAACTTAGCAAGTAATTGAAAACTCTCATCATAAGCTTCAAGCAAGTAACCACCATTGAGTGATATATACAGATCCTCTTGCGCAATGTCACTCGCGGTAGACAGAGGAATAAACAACACTTTATTTAACTCATCAATAACGCTTGTTTCGTGTGATGCCGGGAAGCGCATGGCAAACAAGTGCGTATGTTTTGTTTTTGTATAAGTAATATATGGCAGATTTGCCAAGCTCTGGCAGTTAAGCTGCACACATGTGTGCAGGTTATTAATAACAATATTAAAATCAACAATACTGCTTTGCTTAGGCTGGAATTCAGACTTAATTTTAAAATTTTCGGGTGGCCTGTATGAATATGAAGTGTCTCTATCCACACTAGAATCGACTGAAAACTGAGCATCATGGTCTACATTTAGTAATCTCTTATAGTGATAACTCAAAATACTATCAATGGACAAATTTGGGATGTGTCTAAAAAATGTTTGTGATAGTTCAAGTCGGCGCTCTGTATCGAAAGAGCTAATATAAAGCAGAAAGCCGAAGGGATTTTGGATGCTAAGCTGAATATCAGCATATAGCTTATCTTTTAAATTAGCCACTTCCTTATCAGTCAATGAAGATTTAGGCAAATAGTCAGCACATGCTAACTGTTGCCGATAATAACTAAAAGCAACATAGCCTTCCTTTACGTAATTACAATTTAACAGACCTGTAGCAAGCCCTAATTTCCAATCGAACTCAAGGACCCGCTCTTTATCTAAGTCTAAGGGCGTAAGGGTAATATCATATCTGAGCCAATTTTTATCGTATGGTTGCTCAACTATTGTAAATTCAGATGATTTTACCAAACGGTTAAAAGCCCCGAGTAATCTTTGCTGATTGATACTGCCAAGAATGACAAGCTCAAAGCCATAAAATTGATGCGCTTCAAGACTCGTTATTAGCTTCTCTAACGTACCTTCAACAGTGTCTCGAGGATGTTTAATGACAAATGTGTGAGCTGGTTTACTGTAAGAATAATTAACCTGATACCCAGCAGCCATCAGCTGCAGCTTCAACTTGTTAAACGGATCCACTAAATCAGTATCTGCTATTACTTTGACTAAAGTAAAACTATGAGGAATATTTGCATCAATAAGCTGGACATTTATGCCCTCAGATATCGATTCAGATAAAGATGATTTTATAGAGGTATAAAGATCTGCTGCGGAAGAAGTAGCAGAAAATAAGAACAATGATATAAATAGAATTAATCTTCGCATATAAAAAAGGCCTCTATTGAGGCCTTTATAAAGCATTAATCGTTTAATGCCAACTCTTTCTTTAAGTCTTCTATCTGCTTAATATAAGCAATGTAAGCATTTGCATTTCTAGAGACCTTGCTGTAGTTCTTGGCTTGCTCTAAGGCGCTAAGAGCTTCATCGATTTGACCTAAGCGTTGATAAGCAACACCCATTTGCATATAACCATAACCTGCGTCATCTGCTTTTAAACCGCCTTTTCTAAAGGCAGTTCTGAATGAGTCTATCGCCTTTCTATACTCTTCGTCATTGAAATAAATATAGGCGATTTCGTAATCATATTTTCCGCTACTAGTGTAGTTAGCAGCTTTCTTATATGCTGCAATAGCCTTAGAACTTGCTTTAGCATATTTATAACTATTTGCGATATTACGCCATATATCCTCATCAGCTTCAACAATACCTTTATTAACTCCTTCCTCTAACCTTTCGGCGGCAAGAAGGGGTATTTGACTGTTCGAATATAAAGCCGATAACTGCTTGAAATTTGTTTCAGAGTCCCACATGCCATTCATATAGGCCAGCTCAGCCAATGCTAACATATCAGCAGTCTTACCACGCTGACTAAGTACTGCGAATAAATTGTTATACATAGATTTTTCAGTCGGAAATAGCTCTACCATCTCACGACCAATAACCTCAGCACCGGGCATATCTTTGAGCTCAATATGGGCCGCAAACAAGATACTATATAAAGGCTTGGTAGATTTACTGCCCTCCTGGATAGCCAGGTATGCTGGGCATATGCTCGAACGGAAATCTTGCTTTTGATAAAACAAGCTTGCATAAGTTGCATAAGAGGTTGCTGGAGGATCAATAACTTCCTCAAAGTACTCTTTCATCCAACGTAATGCTTCATCATAATTCTCTTGTGCAGAAGCAATATTGGCTAGCGCAAGTCTTAAATTGACTTCATTTTGCTTACCTAATACGCCGGTCTCCATAGCCCTTATAAACTCTCTTTTAGCAGCCGCATATTGGGATTGCTCACGATAGTTTAGACCTAATAAGTATATAGCCCGACCTTTAGCAGCTTTGTCGCTAGAGTTTGCAATGAGGTCATTCAGTATAGCTATCGACTCAGCGTATTTAGCATCCGCATAAGCTTCGTTGGCAGCTGTGATTTTCTTGTAAGCTGCTTCAGAAGTAATGGTAGGCACTTTTTCTTCATCGTACTTGCCTTCTGTGGGCGCCAATAGTCTACAGGTATTTGTGTACTTGGTCTGCGGCAAAGCATTTGCCACAGTACCAAATGTTAAAGCGATGACCCCGACAATATATGTAATTTTAGTCATAATTCTTACTGTACTCAGAGTTAGTTGTCCAGCTGGAAGTCTAATTTATATTTCATATTACGCTGATGGATCGGTTGTCCATTTACGATACGAGGCTTAAACTTCCATTTACGAATAGCTCTCAAAGCTTCTCTTCGGAACATTCCTCTTGGGTTCTCATCGATGACACTGATATTTGAAGGAGAACCATCTGGGGCAATGTCAAACTCAAACGTGACATAGCCCTCAATTCCTTCTAAAGCAGCTTTTTGTGGATATTCTGGCTGTACTTGCATCAACGGAATAGCTTCACCGTCTCCCATACCTGAGAAGTCGGTACTTCCAAGACCGCCAATAAAGATTCCGCCACCATCCATAGTTGCATCAATGTTATCGATTTTAATATCGACCAGCGCTGTAACTACCTGCTTTTGCTCAGGAACATCTTGTTGCTGAGGTGGAGGTGGTTCTTTTGGCGGAGGTGGCTTTTTAGGAGGCGTACGCTCTTTACGTTGAACGTCTTTTTCCTCTTCGATATAACCGATATCAATATTGACATTATCGCGTTCTTTATCTTTATTTTCTGCAGTGCTAATCAATGCATTCATTAACAAGAAAATACCAAGTACGATACCAAACGCTAATAATGCACTTAAAAATGCTCTTGTCATATTATTCAACCCTTTCCGTTGCAACTGAAACGTTCGCACCGGAGCTCTTCGCGATATCTAAAACTTCCAACACTAATCCAGCTCTGGCTTTCTTATCCGCCTGAATAACCACTTCACCTTCAAGGTTTTCGGTTCTTAGTGACTGAATCTTTGCTTTAACCTCCGATGGTTGCAACAAATCTTTGTCAATATAAATTTGATTTTTATCGTCAATTGCCACGAAGATATAAGCATTCTTTCGCTCAGCAGCCGTTTGTGCAGTAGGTTTTTCTACATCGACACCCGCCTGCTTAACAAATACAGTTGTTACAATAAAGAAGATCAGCATGATAAACACGATGTCCAGCATCGGTGTCATATCAATTTCAACATCTTCCTGTTTCTTTTGAGTCTGAATAGCCATTAAGGTTCACCAAAATTCTAGTGATGTGGAAGATTATCTGCTAATTGATGTGACTTCATATAAGCAGTTTGCTCTAGACGGCTACTAAAGAAAATTCCAGATAATGCTGCAACCATGCCAGCCATTGTTGGAATTGTTGCTTTAAAAATACCGCCTGCCATTTGACGAGCACTGCCAGAACCTTGCCCTGACATACTCTCAAAAACATCAATCATACCGGTTACAGTACCCAATAAACCAAGCAATGGGCAAATTGCAATTAAAGTCTTAATTAACAACATGCGTTGATTAAGCGCCTCACGAGCAATCGACACCCAAGCATCTCTAATTCTATGGGCTTGCCATGATTTAGTGTCCTCACGGGCATTCCATTGAGCTATCATCACTCTAGCATCTTTCGGAAATTGTCCGTAAATGTACCAATATCTCTCGATAATCAAGGTCCACATTAAGAAGAGAACGAGTCCTATCCACCATAGGACCCATCCACCTTTATCAATAAAACCAAGTATCGTATAGATTAATTCCATAAGAATTACCTAGCTGTTACTTTCTTCATGCTGAGCCATCAAGCCCGTGCTTTGCTCTTCAAGAACATGAATGATGTTCTTGCTTTTGCCAGCCACTACAGCATGTAAGAAGGTCAACGGAATTGCAGCCAATAGACCCCAAACGGTAGTAACCAATGCTTGTGAAATACCATCAGCCATTGTTTTCGGGTCACCTGTACCATATAGAGTAATCGATTGGAATACTTCAATCATACCAACAACAGTACCTAACAGACCTAGTAGTGGACCAAGCGCTGCGATAACTTTGATTAGATTAATACCACGCTCAATTCTAGGAGTCTCTTTCAGAACTGCCTCATCAAGCTTCAACTCTAAATTCTCTACATCCTCATTACGGTTTGCTTGGTAAACCTTCATGATACGACCCAAGGGGTTGTTGCCAGGAGTAGCTGATTTTTTCTGTGAATGAACTTTCGGACCTGTAACAAAGTATAGAGTGAAGATTCTTTCAAGTGCTATAATCAAACCGATTATTAGAAGCACCATTACTGTTTTACCAGCAAATCCACTGAATTCCCATAAACGGTCAACTAGACTCATTTTCTCTTTTTCAAGTTTTAAAATTGCGCCTTTACTTGGATCCAGGAACAAACCTGCATACCCTGAGTTAGTAGCAGCAAACTCTTCAACTTGGTCTAGCACTCGAGAATCAGGCTGAACTTGCAAAGTTTTAATCACACCTTTATCAAAATACAGATACTCACCACCAGAAATCAGGTTAAAGGTACCTACACGAGTGACGGTTTGCTGTTCTGAACGGCCAGTCTCGTTAACCACATCAGCGGTAAATGTTGTCGTTACGCCTTGCTCAGACATTTCTTGCAACATCAAAACCCAGAATGCGCGGAGCTGTTCCATTTTAGGTAATGTTTCAGCCTCAGTTAAGTTGAATAACAGACCTTCACGGCCAGGGTATTGCGCACTTACTAACGAAGTACCAATGTCACCGGTTAAACTGTTTGCAGCTTGACGAACAACACCAAATAACTCACCCAAGTTACCTTGCTTAATTCGCAAATCTTCTGCAATCTTGGTTAGTTGCTTTTCATTATCGTCAAACTCTGCTTTCAAGCGCTCACTTTTTGCTTCTTCAGCTGCCAAGCGTGCTTTTGCATCCGCTAACAGTTGCTGTTGACGGTTGCGCTGTGAGCGGAACTGTTGAACACGTTGCTCATTTAGCTGCTCTTGAATACGCTCTTTATCACGAACTTTCTTCAAAAGATCTTCATGTGACAAACTCTCCGCCGCATTAGTTGCAACAGATGCCAGCGCGAAGACGCCAGCTAATGTAATAGCTAGAATATTTCTCATTGTGCTGCCTCCGCTACAGGAACTGGTACTTTAAATAGAACTGGTTGAGATATACCACGCGTAAATCTAATCGCATTGTTAACTGAGTCAAGGAATTCCTCTGGTAGTGATTCCCATTTACGCTCTAGCTTGTTCCAGTATGCACCACTTGTACCATCAAGTGTTAAATAAACGTAAGTCAGACGACCCACACGCAAAAACTCTACTTCAAGAGCTTCGCCGTTTGCATTAATCTTGCCGGTATCTACAGATACAGCATTACCGTATTGCATCTCAATTTGATAGGCTTCTAAAATCTTGCGGTACTTTTCAGACACAGAAACGTTCGCGTCATCCATCAAGTTATACAAGTTTTGAACACGAGTCTGGCGATCATCAATATTGAAAGGAATGTCTAATTGAACAAACTCATCAAGAGTTGTAATCATCTCATCCATTAATGGTAAAACACCTTTCTCTGTCTCATCGATGCTTTCCATTTCCTGGGTACTGTCTACAATTTGCTTTTCCTGATTAGCAATCTGCTTTTCAAGTTGAGCGTTGTAGATACGCAAGCTATCCACTCTTTGCAGAGTATTACGATATTCAAGCGATAAATCAGTAGCTTCTTCCGCTAACTTATTAACCGAGGTTTGAGTGCTAGCAGCAGCTCGGTCAATACGCTTTTCGATATTCATTGAAGATTCAAACTGGCCAGCTGCAAATGCACTGCCCATGACAGCAGTGGCCAGAACGGCAGCAGCTGTTTTCTTAAAAAATAGTTGTTTTTTCATAAACTTACCCAAATTTCTGTTCAGAAATCTTTGCTTTTGATTGCCAATGCTTTTGAAAACTAGAGCTTTAAGACAAACAAACCAAATGATTTATCCCGTCTAAAAAAGCCTTAATTAGAAAGCATTAACGCCAGCCTTACGGCTTAAACTTGTGGTCAAAGAGGCCAACTATAAAGACAAAGCCGGAATGGGTCAACAAATGTATCGGGCGAATTAACAATTCTTTATGCAATACATAACTTTAACTTATATATTTGGCATCGGTCAGAATTGCATTTAAAAACAAGCCTAACTAAAAGTTGATACTACCGCTTAACTTTATGTACTTAGGGCTTTGGAATGTATATGGAACCAAGCCTCGGGCGTCTAAGTCCATGGATTGAGATGGAGAATCTTCAAGGTGTGCTGCACCTAGTAGATTCATCAAATCAATTCGTATAACTAATCCGGTTTTATTCCATTTTGTCTGATATTGAAGACCAATATCTAACGTGGTTTCGTCAAAGTCCACAATATTGTTGGATGAGCTGTCGAGACCAAACTTGGTATCTTGCTTGTTTACATTTGCAGCGAGGGTCCAGTCCTCAGCCAGACGCATGCCACCATATAAGGAAAGTGCGCTCGCTTCAAAGGGCGTTTCCCGTTCCGTGAGACTCAGCGACGACTCTTGATACAAGCCTTTTGCAAACTCAACCGATGCGCCCAACGCAAAGTTATCACTGACCTGACGACTAATCTTTATCTCAATTCCTTCAAGATTCTGCTGAAAGCCTTGTATGCCAGCTAAGTTTGACATTAAGTTAATGGCTTCAGGGGATCCATCCCGATTAAAGTCATAATAGAATCGATAACTTGAGTCATGCTTCTCTCGCATCTGAGCAAGAGCCGATTCGGTGGTCACCAGCTCAACATCCGACTTTAAATAACTGATCGTTACATCCCATCCTTCATGAACTTTCTGATTAAAACCCAGCCCTACCGAGTTTTGATTAAAGCGCTTATCATCAAGAATGTTATTCACAGGATTTTCGAAACTAACGGACACAGGCAAACTTTGTTTACCATAAGTTATAAAAAATTGAGAGGTTTGGTTTGGCATTTCATAGGACGTCGAAATATCGCCATTCATACCGTTGATATGTGCAGAGCGTGACAAGTCTAATGATACCAACCACTCACCGTCTTGCTCATCTTTAAGGCTAAACGATAAAGGGTCACTTTTGAGAGGGCTCACATTTAAATGATCGTACTTGTCATTTGCCAACAGGTTTACGCTAATATCATTCGCCGAGATCCTGATACTCTGATTATCAAGCACAAACGGAGTAAACCCAAGATTTTGAGTTCGCTCCAATGAATCCGTCAATAATATTTCATCGCTCATGAATGAACCACCCTGCCCTCTGTCTCCCGCGTAACTACTTACCGCTAGAGAAGCCAGCGACGCCAAAGTGAGTGTCTTAAATAGAGACACGCGACATGGCTTTGCTATTGAATTCATCATCATTACACGACTCTTGTTAAATGGCATGACAGCTTATATTTTCTGGTCAACTCACTTTAACTTAAATATCAATTAGTTAGTTGGTATTCGTAATATTGAGTTAAACCTTTTTTGCATTCGTCCAGTATAGGTAAATGCCTGATTCCTTTCAACTTGAACCGTTGTAAAATTAGGTAAACCTCACAAGTTCTATGACTAACTAGCTGTATTTTGTGGGTTTATTCCCAAGCTTGGCTATTCATGCCAAATTAACATTGGTATGATTGAAACTTCTAACAAAAACAGCCACTGATGCATGAGCACAAAGCAAACCGTTAAATCTACCTTTTTAGGGCTTTTCAGTGGACTCCTATGCTGGTCTTGTCAGCCCCAGACTGACGTGGAGTCATTGCAAGCTGATGATTTACTGGTTTTTTGTTCTGAAGGTAGCCCGGACTCATTCAATCCTCAACTGGTCAGCTCAGGCACTTCTTACGATGCTACAGCACACACTATTTACAACCAGTTAGTCACTTACTCGCCGGGAACCACTGACATTACTCCCGCGCTTGCCGAGTCTTGGCAGATCAGTGACGATGGCACCCGCTACCGCTTTACGCTTAAACAAAACGTCTCTTTTCATGGTAATGAGATTTTCACTCCAACACGCACTTTAAACGCAGATGACATCATTTTCAGCTTTAACCGCCAACGATTAATCTCACATCCTTATCATTCCGTTTCAGGTGGCCGCTATCCATATTTTTATTCTCAAGGGCTTGATGAGCTGATACTTGACATTAAAAAAGTCGATGAGCATCAGGTTGAATTTGTTTTATCAAGGCCAGAAAGCCCATTTCTGGCGATTCTGGCCACTCCTTTCGCTTCAATTCTATCCGCTGAATACGCTAATTTTTTACTGAAACAGGAGCAGCCGGAATTAATAGACAGCAAGCCAATAGGCACCGGCCCCTTTCGACTGAAGCGCTACGAGCCTGATTCACATATTCGTTATGAAGCATTTCAAGCTTACTTTGAGGGTTCCCCCAAGGTACGTGACCTGGTTTACTCCATTACTCCTGACGCAGCCATGCGTTTTGCACGCTTCAGTGCAGGAGAATGCGACATTATGAGTAACCCGTTGCCGGTTCATTTACGAATCGCTCGGCAAAATCAATTCAATATTCTGGAAGTGCCAGGTCTTAATGTCGCTTATTGGGCTTTTAATATTGAGAAGCCACCCTTCCACGATGTCAAGGTGCGTAGAGCGCTGTCTATGGCCATTAATCGCGAAGCTATTTTGAAGGCGGTCTATGATCGCCAGGCACAAATTGCTACCAGCCCCATCCCCCCTTCTTCCTGGGCTTACAATAAGCAAGTGACCCGAATTCGCTATAACTCTCAGCAAGCGAAGCAGCTACTGGCTGAAGCGGGCTATGAAAACGGTTTTACCATTGACATCTGGGCCATGCCGATTCAACGAGCTTACAACCCAAACGCTCGTAAAATGGCTGAAATGATGCAACAGGACTTAGAGAAGATCGGTGTAAAAACACGCATTATCAGTTATGAATGGGGAACTTTCCTTGCACGGGTTGCACAAGGCCTGCACCACAGTGTCTTGCTCGGCTGGAATGCTGATAATGGTGATCCTAGCAACTTCCTGAATCCACTATTAAGTTGTGCCTCCGCTCGAAGTGGCAATAACTACGCAAGATGGTGTGATCCAGAGTTTGATCGACTGATATTAAATGCCAGCCAATCCTCTGACATTCAGCAGAGAAAAGAATACTATTTTCAAGCTCAAGCTCTATTTAAGGAGCAAGCGCCCTGGCTAACAATCGCACACGCTAATAAAAGTCTGCTCAGTCAACCCCGAGTAAAAGGACTGGTCATATCACCAGTAGGCAATATCGAGTTTGATAAAGTATCGCTTGGCACCGCAGAAGAACATAGCTACCAGGATGACCAGCAAGAGGGGGTTGCCAAGTAATGCTTCGATTACTTCTGCGACATGGAACCACTTTAGTTGTCAGCCTCTTTGGATTAACCCTGCTGACCTTTATACTCAGCCAACAAAGTGATCAACCACTGCACCTTTATCAGAGCCAGCACTTTATAGGCCAATATATCGAATACTTGCAGTTTCTGTTCACAGGCGACTGGGGATTTTCGAGTATCCATAACCGTCCTGTTTTACACGACTTTCTACTTCATTTCCCAGCGACTATTGAACTGGTTTTATTAGCCCTTTTATTCGCCATCATATTTGGCTTGACCCTAGGCATCATGGCAGCCAATCGTCGTGGCAAATGGCTTGATAACACTCTAATGGGAGTAACCCTGGTAGGTTACTCAATGCCAATTTATTGGTGGGGCATGTTATTAGTTCTTCTATTTTCCCTGACTTTAGGCTGGACCCCCGTTGCAGGCCGCATCGACTACATCTATGACATTCCCCCCGTCACCCGATTTATGCTGATAGACTCATTATTAAGTCAGGACCAATATGGATTAAGTGCTTTTTTTAATGCTCTGTTACATTTATTACTGCCTGCCATCACCCTAAGCACTATTCCGATGGCCATTATTGCGAGAATGACCCGTTCATCATTATTGGGTGTACTCAAAGCAGAATACATACGAACTGCACGTTCCAAAGGCTTGAGTCAACAAAGGATCATCTGGGTACATGCCCTTAGAAATGCACTCATTCCTATTTTGACCATTAGCGGAGTACAAATCAGTATTATTATGTCGGGTGTTATTATTACCGAATACATTTTTGCCTGGTCTGGAGTCGGTAAATGGTTACTTGAAGCTGTTGCACGACGTGACTTCGCCAGCATACAAGCTGGAATTCTAGCGCTATCTCTACTCGTCATTGCATTTAACCTAGCCCTTGATTTACTAGCCAGCTATATGAACCCTCGATTACGGAGGCCTTCATGACGCTCTCCAATACCAAGCTTGCCTGGCAGGTTTTCAGCCATAATAAAAGTGCCATGACAGGCAGCCTGATACTATTAATCATCCTGCTGATGAGTCTGGTCGGCCCCTGGTTTGCCCCGCATGACCCTGCGCAGCAGTTCAGTGATAAGATCCTCACTCCCCCGCTTTGGTATGATAGTGGCGACTTTGTCACTCCCTTAGGTACTGATGATTTGGGGCGTGACATGCTATCAAGATTACTTCACGGTGCTCGCTTATCTCTACAGCTGACTATCATGGTAGTGTTTGCCGCCGGCTTCATTGGCATTATCTTAGGTGCCGCAGCAGCCTTTCTAAATGCCGGATTGCGCTCTATGCTAATGCGCTTCATGGATTTACTGTTATCTCTGCCTTCTCTTTTATTAGCAATTGCTATCGTTGCAATTATTGGCCCAGGCTTACCAAATGCAGTCTATGCCGTGGTCATTGTGTTAATTCCACAGTTCGTAAAAGTCACTCAAAGCGCTATTTCTGAAGAGCTCGGAAAAGATTATGTGATGGCTGCGCGCCTGGATGGTGCCGGCCATATTCGACTGCTTTTGCATCACGTATGGCCCAATATCATTCCAGCACTCATCGTCCAACTCACCTTCAGTTTCTCTACTGCTTTACTTGATATCGCAGCTTTAGGGTTTCTGGGACTCGGTGCTCAACCGCCAATGGCCGAATGGGGAACCATGCTATCGGAAGCCAGAGCCTTTATTCAATTCGCGCCCTGGACTATGACATTACCCGGTTTGGCTATATTCCTGACAGTACTATCCATCAACTTGGTCGGTGACGGTCTACGCGATGCTTTTGATCCACGGCTAAACAGGTAATTTCATGAGTTTACTGCAAATCGAAAACCTTAATGTTGACTTCACCATAAACGATAAGCTGGTAAGAGCCGTTGACCATGTAAAGTTGAGCATTGATAGAGGGCAGGTTATTGGGGTTATTGGCGAGTCTGGTTCTGGCAAAAGTGTTATGGCGCTGGCCATTGCAGGTTTGCTTTCTCCAGCGGCTAAGATGCAAGCCGACCTGTTCACGCTTGACGGTCAAGATCTTACCCGTATGAGCCCTGCAGAGCGTCAAAAACACATAACCAGCAATATTTCCATTATTTTTCAGGAGCCAACGTCAAGCCTAAACCCGGCATTAACGATTGGCTACCAACTGGATGAGACCATTCGCTTCCACGAAGGAGGCACTCCTAAGCAGCGCAAAGAAAAAGCATTAGAGCTGCTTGCTCAAGTTGGCATTATGGATGCAAAGCGTCGTTATAAAGAATACCCTCATCAACTGTCCGGTGGATTAAATCAAAGGGCGATGATCGCCATCGCTCTGGCTTGCCAGCCCAAGCTATTAATAGCCGATGAGCCGACCACGGCACTTGATGTAACCGTTCAATCACAAATTCTGGATCTGCTGCTGAAAATCAAAGAAGAACATAATATGGCGCTAATGTTGATCACACATGATTTCTCCATCTTGGCGGAAACCACTTCCAAAGTGCATGTCATGTATTGTGGTCAGATAGTTGAATCAGGAAGAACTTATAGTTTACTAAGCCAACCTTATCATCCCTACAGCAAAGCCTTATTGGATAGTGTTCCTCATTTTGGTATGCGCTACAACAAAGGAAAGCGACTATATAACTTGCCTGGCTCTACCCCACCAATTACCCATTTACCCGTTGGATGCTATTTAGGACCACGCTGCCCCTATGCGGCGAAAAAATGTGTCCAGCCCCCTGAGTTAACCAACATCAAAGGGCGCCGAGTCCGCTGTTATTTCCCTCTCATTGAGGAGGAGGATTCATAATGCCAAATTTATTATCGGCCAAACTCATCCGCAAGTCCTACAAGGTGTCGAACAATCCTTTCAAGCAGCGTTATCGCGAAGTACTGAGAGGCGTTAGCTTTGGCCTTAACCCAGGGCAGACTTTGGCGGTGGTTGGGGAGTCAGGTTCTGGTAAGTCGACATTGGCACGCATCCTTGTAGGAGCAGAAAAACCTGATAGTGGTGATCTGCTTTTTGA
Organism: Kangiella sp.; assembly: GCA_048266925.1. Taxonomy (GTDB): domain Bacteria; phylum Pseudomonadota; class Gammaproteobacteria; order Enterobacterales; family Kangiellaceae; genus Kangiella. The sequence continues at coordinate 790,962 of JBLWYL010000001.1, forward strand.
AGGACAGGATATACTCACAAGCTCCTCCTTTTGCTGGTACCGTAATATTCGTATGATCTTTCAGAATCCAGCAGCCTCACTCAATCCAAGAGCAACGATCAGGCAAAGTCTAGAAGAGCCATTGATTAATGCGAGAATTGGTAATAGCCAGCACCGTAAAGAGCGTATAGAAGAAGTTCTGGAGTTAGTCGGTCTGAGGTCCGAATATGCTGAGCGCTACCCCCATACATTTTCAGGCGGCCAAAGACAACGCATTGCAATTGCTAGAGCCTTAATGCTCAATCCTAAAGTCATTGTTGCCGATGAACCTGTATCAGCTCTTGATGTATCCGTTCAGGCACAAATTATCAACCTGTTATTAGATCTGCAGGATAGACTCGATTTAGCCTATATCTTCATCTCACATGATCTGGGTCTAGTGCAGCACTTTAGTGACAAGGTTCTGGTTATGCATAATGGTGAGCAAAAAGAATATGGACGAGTTGGTGAGGTTTTCAGCCAACCGCAATCAAAGCACACTGTGAACTTACTTAACGCTTCTGCCACCTACCGTAGGGCCATTGAAAGGTAACCTTGGGGCAAAAAAAAGAGCCACTCTTATGAGTGGCTCTAAATTGAAATTTAACTTAATCTGCTAATCATTATTGTGACACTTCAGATCTTTCTCTGAAACTTTGCATCAAACCTTGAAGCTCTGATTGAGCATTTGCATTAGCAAGTCGTTGAGCGATTTGCTGACGGGTAGACTCATCCATAGTTTCTGGGTCGGGATAATTAACAGCCTGAACCTCAATAACTGCAAAATCACCATTGAACAATGATTCAACAGAACGACTAGCTTCATCATTTTCTGGAGCACTCAGACTGAAAATTGCATTCGACAAATCAAATGGGAGTGAAGATCCCCGAGCTTTTAAATTCTGTTGCTCAGTCCAGCTAAGACCTTTAGAAGCGAGCAAATCTTCGACACTTTCATCCGCTTCAATAGCTGCCAACACCTGGTCAGCAAAGTCTTTTGTCGCATCGCGAATTTTCTCTTCTTTCAAAGTCGCAACGACTGACTCTTTAACTTCTTCTAACGGCTGAACCTGAGCGGGCTGATGCTCTTTTACCGTCACATACACTATGTCGTCATTGGTCAGTTCAATCATGTCACTGACTTCTTCAGACTCAAGAATTGATGCAGAAAAAGCTTTCTCCATGAAAACAGGATTAGCAGCAATGCCTGTTGCCGTCTCTTGGCTGAACAAACCGGTTTCCTGAATGTTCAAGCCAACCTGCTCAGCAAATTTTTCCAGATCATCACCAAACTCAAACAAGTTTTCATTTAAGTTCGCCTGCTTCTCAAAGAAAACTTTTTGAGCCTGCTCATTTGCCAAAGTATTTTGAATCTCACTTTTAACATCTTCCAATGAAGATACTTGAGCTTCTTTCTTATCAACCAACTTAATGATGTGATAACCGTATTGAGTTTCAACAATGTCAGTTAAGTCTCCGATATTATTGAGTGCTAAAGCTGCAGACTCAAACTCTGGAACCCAACCTGTACCACTAGGATTATCAGACGAAGTTGGAACAGCGTCGACCCAGTTTAACTGCCCCCCATTCTCGCCACTGAAAGTATCGCTTGAATGTTCTTTCGCGAGCTCTGAAAAATCAGCACCACTATTGAGCTGAGCCAACAGGTCCTCTGCTTTAGACTCGGCATTATCGACTGAGTTGTCGATTAGAATGTGCGCCACTAAGATTTCAGCGGGGTCTTGATAATTAGCTTTATTTTTATCGTAGAACTCCTGAACCTGCTGCTCTGTGATCTGTGAGCTGTACTCTTTAGTTAATTCATCTACAGACAATCGGACGTAGCTGAGATTCACTTTTTCAGGTTGCTCAAACTGTGTTTGGTTCTGTTGGTAGTATTCTTCAACTTCAGCATCAGAAACCTCAACCGAGTCAGCAAATGCATCACGAGCCACTCTCACAAACCGCACATCCCTCGCCTGCTCTTGCAAGCGATAATAAGCCTCGACTTCATAATCTAGTGCGAAATTACTTACTCCCACACCTTGGTTAAGTTGCTCTTGGGCAATTTGTTGACGAGCATATTGCCGCAACTGAGCTTCAGACCAGCCCATTTGCCCAATGACCATTTTTGCCAGCTCAGCTGAATAAACGCCATCGCTCTGGAACTGTGGAAACTCTCTGATCCAAGTCTTAATTTGCTCCTCAGAAGCAGTAAGCCCGGCTTTATTGAGGTTTGCTTTAATAACCTGCTCGTTAATAAGTTGCTGTTTAATTTGTTCACGCAACAATTTTTGACTGGCCTCGGTTGCGTACTGTTGTTCAAATTGAGCGCTGCCCATTTGATTACGCACACGATCAAATCGTTGTTGAATCTGAGAGTTAGTAATCTCTGCGCCTTCAACTTCGGCGACTGTATCGGGGTTACCGCTAAACAGAGTACCCGTGAAATAGCCTGCAAAGATAAAGAAGATGATGATGATAAATAAAACCACCTTCATTATCGGCCCTTGCATGCTTTGCTGTATTCTTTCCAACATCATGGCTGAAATTACCTATTTGTTAATTGTTCAGTCCGAACATCAAACTTTAAATTATAATTCAAACTATCCAGTCACTCAGCATTACTTCACTATAATTTACATAGTCGATTAAAAGGATAACCTGAAAGCTCAGGAGACAGACTTGGGTTACTGGATAAAAAAAACGCGCCTTGGTAGGCGCGTTTAGTTTACTGGCGGAGCGGACGGGACTCGAACCCGCGACCCCCGGCGTGACAGGCCGGTATTCTAACCAGCTGAACTACCGCTCCTAAATTGTCGTTTTACGATCACCATGCTTTAAATTGAAAGGCATGGTGGGTGGTACTGGGCTCGAACCAGTGACCCTCGCCTTGTAAGGGCGATGCTCTCCCAACTGAGCTAACCACCCGCAAAAACGGCGGCTAGTTTACCGCGTCTTTAAGAGCTTTGCCAGCTTTAAAACCAGGAACTTTTGCAGCCTTAATCTGAATAGTTTCACCAGTTTTTGGGTTACGACCTGTACGAGCTGCACGTTCCTTAACAGCAAAAGTACCGAAACCAACTAGAGATACTTGCTCGCCTTTTTGTAATGAATCCGTAATTGCGCCTAACATAGAGTCTAGTGCACGTCCGGCAGCCGCTTTAGAAATATCTGCGCCAGCTGCAATGGCGTCTATTAGTTCTGATTTATTCACTCACTTTCCCCTTTTATTTAGAAGTAATCTAAAGTATAAAAAATAAGCAGTAATTATTAGCGTTCTACTGCACAACTCAAGGTCTGCTGTTATATCAACTGACCCTTTTATGTGTCAAGAAAATTTCCGACAAACGGACAAAAAGCCTTCGAATAACAAGGTTTTTGTGCATTAGTGAGCATGGAGCTTGCCTTGCTCGTCAGCTTTGCCAGTTTCAGTTTCGGTTGCTTCTGTCACTGGTTTAGTAATCGGTTCTGGTGGTCGCTCTAACGCAAAATCAATTACTTCATCGATCCACTTGACACATACGATCTTTAAATCCTTTTTAATATTCTCTGGTATATCGGCTAAATTCCTTTCATTTTCTTTAGGAATGATGACGGTCTTAATGCCACCCCTATGCGCTGCTAACAGCTTTTCCTTTAACCCTCCAATGGGTAAAACTTCGCCTCTAAGTGTGATTTCGCCTGTCATGGCAACATCTTTGCGAACAGGAATATCGGTCAAACTTGAGATCAGAGCCGTACACATACCAATACCAGCACTAGGGCCATCCTTTGGAGTCGCGCCTTCTGGAACGTGAATATGAAAATCTTTGTTTTCATAGAAGTCTGGCTCAATTCCTAGCGCCAAGCAGCGGCTTCTGACAACTGTCATAGCTGCCTGGATAGACTCCTTCATAACATCACCAAGCTGTCCGGTGTAGGTCGTTTTTCCCTTACCATTAACCACTACTGACTCAATCGTTAATAGCTCACCACCCACAGAGGTCCAAGCTAGACCGGTTACTTGTCCAACTTTGTTAGACTCACCAACTCGCCCATAGTCATATGTTTTAACACCAAGATATTGATCAAGATTATCTTCGTTAACCTTAACAGTTTTTTCCGCCTTGTCAGCTAAAAGCTGTTGCTTAACCGTTTTACGACAGATCTTAGAAATCTCACGTTCAAGGTTTCGCACACCGGCTTCTCGAGTGTAATAACGAATAATGCCCAAAATAGCCGAGTCTTCTAATGCCAACTCACCTTTTTTAAGACCAGCATTCTTCATTTGCTTTGTAACCAGATAGCGTTTTGCAATCTCCAGCTTCTCTGCTTCGGTGTAACCAGGAATTCGAATAACTTCCATTCGGTCCAATAAAGGTGCAGGAATATTCATTGAATTTGAGGTGGCGACAAACATCACTTCCGAAAGGTCGTAGTCCACCTCCAGGTAGTGATCATTAAAAGTATGATTTTGCTCAGGATCCAATACTTCCAATAATGCAGATGATGGATCGCCACGCATATCCATAGCCATTTTGTCAATTTCATCAAGCAAGAATAATGGGTTCTTAACACCAACTTTGCTCATCTTTTGCATCAATTTACCGGGCATAGCACCAATGTAAGTGCGTCGATGACCTCTGATTTCCGCTTCGTCACGAACCCCACCAAGCGCCATACGCACATATTTACGGCCGGTAGCTTTTGCGATGGATTGCCCCAATGAGGTTTTACCAACACCGGGAGGTCCTACTAAACACAAAACAGGACCTTTCAATTTTTTAACTCTTTGCTGAACGGCTAAATACTCCAAAATGCGATCTTTAATTTTCTCCAGACCATAATGATCGGCATCTAAGGTCTCTTCGGCGTTTCTTAAGTTGTGCTTAACACGGCTACGTTTACTCCATGGCATACCCAGCAACCAGTCAATATAGCCACGCACAACCGTCGCCTCTGCAGACATAGGAGACATCATCTTGAGTTTTTTCAACTCGGTTTCGGCTTTCTCCTTGGCTTCTTTAGACATACCTGACTCTTCAATTCTACGAGCCAGTTCTTCATGCTCAGAAACCGTTTCTTCACCTTCGCCAAGTTCTTTCTGTATCGCTTTTATCTGTTCATTCAAATAATATTCACGTTGGTTCTTTTCCATCTGGCCTTTAACACGCCCACGAATACGTTTTTCAACTTCCAGCAAATCCATCTCGCTTTCCATCTTGCCCATTAATTGTTCCAGACGGTCCGACACATTTTCCATTTCAAGAATTTGCTGCTTGTCTTCTATCTTTAAAGACATATGAGCCGCAATGCTATCAGCCAAACGGCTTGGGTTTTCAATGCCAGAAAGCGTCGTTAATATTTCGCCGGGCACTTTTTTGTTTAACTTCACATACTTATCAAAGCTGCTTAGGGCCGCACGTGCCAAAGCATCTGCCTCATCATTTTGCTCTGCATCCGATGGGATAAGTTCAATCTCAGCAACAAACATTGGATCGGTATCAACGTAACGGGTCACTTTGGCTCGCTGAACACCCTCGACCAAAACTTTGACATTACCATCGGGTAGTTTCAGCATCTGCAAAATCGTCGCGACACAGCCATAATCGTAAATCTGCTCTGTATCCGGAATATCCTCTGTGGCTTCACGTTGAGCTACCAACATGACTTGTTTGTCACCATTGGTGGCTTCTTCCAAGGCCAAGATTGACTTCTCTCTACCGACAAACAGTGGGATCACCATATGAGGGAATACTACGACATCTCGCAGTGGTAGCAGAGGAAGTTGTTTGGTAGTAGTTTCTGTTTGCATGAATGTTTAATCCTGAATAAGTAATAAAAAAGGGGCGAAGTTAACCTTCCTCCCCTTTACTCAACTATCTGTGTTCAACATCAAGCTCTCTTGCTTGATGCGAAGGCTACTCAGCGGCAGCTTGTTGCTGGTTGTCATAAATCAGCAGAGGCTCAGCCTCACCTTTTACAACAGCTGCATCAATGCATACTTTGCTAACGCCTTCGAGGGAAGGTAAGTTATACATGGTGTCTAATAATATTTCTTCAAGGATTGAACGTAATCCACGAGCTCCTGTTCTGCGTTGCATTGCCTTATGAGCAATTGCGACTAGCGCATCTTTACGGAACTCTAGATCAACATTTTCCAATGAAAACAACTTGTTGTACTGTTTCGTTAATGCATTTTTAGGTTCGGTCAGAATTCTGATCAGAGCTTCTTCGTCAAGTTCCTGCAAAGTTGTAACAATTGGTAAGCGACCAATGAACTCTGGAATCAAACCAAACTTGACCAAATCATCAGGTTCTACCGCTTTCAGCATTTCGCCTATGGCTTTGCTTTCTTTAACTTGTTTGACGTCCGCACCAAAACCGATACCGCCTTTCTCAGTTCGTTCCTGAATAATCTTTTCAAGGCCCGCAAAGGCACCGCCACACACAAACAGAATGTTTCCAGTATCTACCTGCAGGAACTCTTGCTGCGGGTGTTTACGACCACCTTGCGGAGGAACAGACGCTACTGTACCCTCGATCAGTTTTAGTAAAGCTTGCTGTACACCTTCGCCTGAAACATCGCGGGTGATAGATGGGTTATCAGATTTGCGAGAGATTTTGTCGATTTCATCGATATACACGATGCCCCGTTGCGCTTTTTCAACGTCATAATCACATTTTTGCAGTAACTTCTGGATGATATTTTCAACATCTTCACCGACATAACCAGCCTCTGTAAGAGTCGTGGCATCAGCCATAGTAAAAGGCACTTCCAACATTCTGGCCAGTGTTTCAGCAAGCAAGGTTTTACCACTGCCCGTTGGGCCAATCAGTAAGATGTTACTTTTACCTAGCTCAACCTCTTTATGTTCGCTCGAAGCTGGTTCGCTTTCCAGACGTTTATAATGGTTATATACAGCAACAGACAATACTTTCTTGGCGCGATCCTGGCCAATAACGTATTGCTCTAAGAAATCAGCTATCTCTTTAGGTTTAGGTAGGTGGCTGCGAGATTCTTTTGCCGCAACTTCCTGAATTTCTTCAATAATAATATCGTTACACAGATCCACACATTCATTACAAATGAACACTCTGGGGCCCGCGATAAGCTTTTTCACTTCATGCTGGCTCTTGCCACAAAAAGAGCAATATAACGTTTTGTTGTCTGAGTTCTCGCTACTCATCGTTACCTCATAAGACTGTCATTACAGTCCGTTAGACATTTTCACTAGCCAGTACAGTTGGCACTTTAATAGCAACTTACTGAGGCCAAACCTAGCAAAATCAAGGTTCAGCACACATTTTATTTATCTCTAGTATTTACAGTAGCAAAATAATTCCTTCAACAAAAGAATAAATCTGCTTTAGCAAGAAAGCATTTCAAATAGATAAAGATAAAGTATAAGTGTGGAGGTGTTTCCCAGAATGGAAAATGGAAGCTCCCATCGAAGATGGGAGCTTCACTATCAGGCTTGCTTTCTAGAATTAATAATCGAGTCAACCAAGCCATATTTAACGGCTTCATCAGCTGTCAAAAAATTATCACGATCGGTATCACGCTCGAGCTCTTCAACCGACTTGCCACAATGGTCCGCCATTATCGAGTTGAGTCGATGTTTCAACTCTGTAATTTCCTGAGCATGTATTGCGATGTCAGAAGCCTGACCCTGGAAACCGCCTAACGGTTGGTGAATCATCATTCGTGAGTTCGGTAAGGTATGACGCTTTCCCTTCGCGCCACCGGTTAACAATAAAGCACCCATACTCGCAGCCTGACCCACACATACGGTTGAGACATCAGGACGAATAAATTGCATGGTGTCATAAATTGCCAGCCCAGCCGTCACCACACCACCAGGAGAATTAATGTACAAATGGATATCCTTGTCTGGATTATCAGACTCAAGGAATAACAATTGAGCGACAATTGAGTTAGCCATGTAGTCTTCAACTTGACCGACACAGAAAATCACTCGCTCTTTTAATAGTCTGGAATAAATGTCATAAGAGCGCTCACCTCGAGAGGTTTGCTCAACGACCATAGGGATCAGGCCAGATGCCTGAGTTTCTATAATTTTACTCATGTTGTATTTTCCTTGCCTGAAAACAAAAGAAGCGGAACAAGTCCGCTTCTTTTATTGAGAATAAACGCTTGTTTGTCGCGTCACTTTTAACCCTGGTTTTTATCAGGATTTAAAAGCTCATCAAAGCTTACTGATTTCTCAGTTACTTTAGCTTTTTCCAGCACCAAGTCAACTACTGTATCTTCTAATACTAATGACTCAACTTCGCGTAAACGGTTAGCATCGCCATAGTACCAGTCAATGACTTCTTGAGGTTGCTCATAAACACCAGCCAGATCTTCAACTTGTGCACGAACTTTATCTTCATCGGCTTTCAAACCTTCCGATTTGATAATTTCAGAAACTATCAAACCAAGCTTAACGCGGCGAGTTGCCTGTTCTTCGAACAATGATGCAGGTAAGTCTGGGGTTTGGCCTTCTGGTGCACGCATTTGCTGAGCCATTTCCTGACGCATACGCTCAATTTCTTGATCAAGCATTGCTTTAGGAACTTCAACTTCATGCTTATCAACCAATTGACTCATCACTTGGCCTTTAACACGAGACTTAATAGCGTTACGAAGTTCACGCTCCATGTTTTGCTTCACATCAGCTTTCAGACTATTAATGTCTTCTGCACCAAGCTGCTCTGCTAATTCAGTAACGGTAGGAAGCTCTTTTTTGTTCACTGTATGAACATGTGTTTCAAACTTAGCTTCTTTACCTTTTAGTTCTTCAACATGGTAATCTTCTGGGAATGTCACAGTTACTTCGACATCATCGCCAGCTGAAGCGCCTACTAACTGCTCTTCAAAGCCTGGAATCATGTTGCCAGCGCCAAGCTCCAATGGGAATTCCTTAGCTTCGCCACCTTTAAATGCTTCACCATCAATGAAACCTTTAAAGTCGATAACCACTTGATCGCCATCTTTAGCTTTACGCTTAACTTCAACCCAGTTAGCACGTTGACCACGTAAGGTATCCATCATTTTGGTTAAATCTTCATCAGAAACCTCTGATGTCGCCTTTTCAAGCTCAATAGTATTGAGATCAGCCAGTTTAACTTCCGGGTAAACTTCAAAAGTTGCTGAAAACTTCAGGTTGGCACCATCATTATTCTCAAGCAATTCTAATTGAGGATATCCAGCAGGCATCAATTTTTCTTGTTGAACCGCTTCGAAGTAGTGGCGCTGCATAACATCGCCCAATACTTCTTGACGTACTGATGCGCCATAACGCTTCTTAACTACGCTGAATGGGACCTTGCCTGGGCGAAAGCCGTTCATTTTAACGTTACGAGCCATATCCTGTAGACGCTTTTCAACTGCGCCATCAATATTCTCGGCAGGAACATCAATGATTAACTTTCTTTCTAAACCGTTGGTGGTTTCAACTGAAACTTGCATTCGCTGATCTCCAATAGGCTATCTTTAGCAATAGCTATTCTTTACATAAAATGAATATGATAAGGCTTTTGGATGAAGACTTGAAGGGAATACCATTTAACCTCTGGACTGTCCACTACCTGCTTTACAGCATTTATATTAAGCACCGAGATTAAAATGGTGCGAAAGGAGAGACTCGAACTCTCACGCCTCGCGGCACTGGAACCTAAATCCAGCGTGTCTACCAATTCCACCACTTTCGCATTTTTGAATGCGGGCCCTAAGCCCTCATCGAACCATATTGTTCTTCTAACTGCTTGATTCCTAGAATCAAAATACACCGCACAGATAGAATCTGGGGTGGACGATGGGACTTGAACCCACGACAACCGGAATCACAATCCGGGGCTCTACCAACTGAGCTACGCCCACCATCAACCTCAACTCTCTCCTCTTACCGCCCATCTGTTAAAATGGCGCGTCCGGCAGGATTCGAACCTGCGACCCACGGCTTAGAAGGCCGTTGCTCTATCCAACTGAGCTACGGACGCATGTGAATCCAGACGTACGAGGCGAGAAAAAAATTGGTCGGAGATGAGGGATTTGAACCCCCGACATCCTGCACCCAAAGCAGGCGCGCTACCAGACTGCGCTAATCTCCGATGCCACGCAAGGGCTTGCCCCTGCGAGACGCGCATATTACTGATTTCCCCTATAACCGTCAACACTTTTTCTTTTGTTTTTTTACAAAAAAGGACCTTCTGATAAAAGCGTTGAGCCAATAGGCAAATATTGCGACAATAGCGCCTTTCAAACGCTCATTTGAATATATTACGCCTTATGTCTGCTCAAATTCTTGATGGCAAAGCCATTTCTGAAAAAGTTAAGTTACAACTCGCTGAAAAAGTCAAAGCCCGCCTTGATAACGGCCTGCGCGCACCAGGCCTTGCAGTAATTCTGGTGGGTATTGATCCTGCTTCACAAATCTACGTTAACAAGAAAGTAGAAGCTTGTGAAAAAGTCGGCTTTATTTCCCGTAAAATCGTTCTTGAAACAAACACCACTCAAGAACATCTATTACAACATATTGACGAATTAAATGCTGATCCAACTATTGACGGTATTCTTGTACAGCTTCCATTACCAGCGCACCTGGACTCCAATGTCATTCTTGAGCGTATTAAAGCTGATAAGGATGTGGACGGTTTCCACCCTTATAACATGGGCCGTTTAGCACAAAAGATGCCTACTATGAGGCCTTGTACGCCGTATGGCGTGATGGTAATGCTTAAAGAAACTGGCATCGATTTAATTGGTAAAGATGCGGTAGTAATTGGTGTCTCAAATATTGTCGGCCGTCCGATGGGCTTAGAGCTACTGATGGAGCGCTGTACGGTCACTTTCTGCCACAGTAAAACCAAGGATTTGCCGAAAAAAGTCTCAGAGGCAGATATCGTCGTGGCCGGGGTTGGTATACCCGAAATGGTCAAAGGCGACTGGATAAAGCCAGGCGCCATAGTCATCGATGTAGGTATCAACCGATTAGAAAGCGGTAAGCTGGTCGGTGATGTGGAATTTGATGTTGCTAAAGAACGTGCCTCATGGATTACACCTGTCCCAGGCGGAGTTGGCCCCATGACTGTCGCCATGCTAATGAGCAACACTTTGTTTGCCTGTGAGCACTTACACGACTAATCTGGTACAGCAATAGCAGATTGAAAAGCCATGCCATAGCGCATGGCTTTTTTCTTTGTTCTGGAAAGTTCTATATTGGAAAGTCCTATGAAGGGAAATGATAGAAATACAAAGCATACACCACTAGCCACACGCCACTCCAGACAGCAACTAAGTGACGTCGCTGCAGCTGCTTCAACAGATTGAGGGCAATCCAACGTGCAACATAGGCTATCACTAGAAAGCGCACAAGCCTTGCCGGAATACTCATCAGTAAAAATTCAATGATTGAGATATGTGCAGCAGACGCCTGCACCGCAAAAGTCTTGTAGGGCAACCCTTGCAGTGGCCCAGTAAATATCGCGAGCACTCCGGAAGACTTCAATTGCTCATTTACCTTAGCCATTAGTTCAGCATTAATGGCAGGAACAGATTCCACCAGGTCATATGCAGTATCAAAGCTATATTGTCCCCAGCAGTACATCAAACCACCGCCCAATAGAGCTCCTAATAAAGTGATGCAACACAAGCGGGTCAAATTATGCTTTTTATCCAGCGCATAATAACTCAGCAGCACATCCGGCAAGATAAAAAAGAGGGTCGCCTCGGCAAATCCCCAAACCCCACTAAGCCAACTTTTTTTCATGGTCCTCTCCCCTACTTCTATTGTTAAACACATCGATAATCAATCCCACTTTGGCAATTTGACCGACGACTGCATTTCATCAAATCGAGACTTAACCTGTTCAAAAAAATTATACTGGAGGTTCTGATAATGCAGTGGCTCTGAGAAAACCACATCACAAAAAAAAGGCACCAATAAGGCATCACCTTTAGGCAGACTTTTACCCAGCCCATGCATATAAATTGGATAGACCGGAACGTCCGGGCACTTCTCTGCAAGCTTGACCACCCCATACTTTAGCTCCGACATATTTTCCGGCTCACCACGCGATCCTTCAGGGAAGAAAATCAGTATCTTGCCCTGCTTTAAGGCTTCTGCGCACTGCTCAACCGGGCTTCTGGTTTGGCGCTCAGATTGACGCTCAATTGGTAAGATGCCAATGATGTTCAGCGCGAACCAAGCGATAAATTTATTCTTCAAGAAATAATCGGCAGCGGCGACCGGCTGAACTTTGTGCAATACCTTTAAGGGCAACAGTGATATCAGAACCATGGTATCCAGATGGCTGTTATGGTTAGCGATAATGAGTGCCGGCCCATCCTCTGGCAGAATGGGCTTATTCTGATAACGCAGGCCTATCACCAACTTCACTATGGGCTTGATAATGATGGCGAAAAATAACCAGCGTAATGCTCTATTAATAATTTTCATGTTCGTGCTCCTCATCTCAAACTTAGTAATAACAGTAGCGAATAACATGGAAAAACAGAGGCGCTGTGAAGGTCAGGCTATCCAGACGATCCAAAATGCCGCCATGACCCGGAATGAGCTGACCACAATCCTTGATACCAATATCACGCTTGATAGCTGATAAAGACACATCGCCAATAAAGCCAGCAACCCCAATACCCAGGCCAACTAATAGTCCATGCCACCACAACATCGGCGTTAAAGTTTCGGCCAAAGCCATTGCCAACAGGCCAGTGGTCAAAACACCACCGATCAAACCTTCGCGTGTCTTGTTCGGGCTAATCGCTGGAGCAATTTTGTTTTTGCCGAATAACTTTCCCCAAATATATTGGCTGACATCATTTAGCTGAGTCAGTAGCACCAGGTATAGCAATAGAGCGGCGCCCGAGCCTGAAATCATCAGATTTTTAACTTCTGCTTCATTTGGCAAAACCACCAGATAAGCCAGGTGGCTCAAGGTGAAAACGGTCAGCATCAATCCCCAATGAATATTTCCCACAGCACGCAGATAGTTTTTGGTTTCGCCGGCCAATACCATGCGAAAAGGAATAAACAGAAAGGCATAAACCGGAATAAAAATAATGAACATGCCGTACCAACCGATTGATATGAAGTAGTATTGCAACGGAATGGTCAGGTAAGCCCAGAACAGTACCCGACGATCAACCAGTCGAGTTGGTGTCATCGAAAAGTATTCCTTGAGCGCGATGAAGCTCAGCATGGCAAACATCAGAATGGTCACCATCGGGCCCATGTAGAGCGATAGTGCGAAGACACCCATCATGATCCACCAGGAATTAATGCGTTGTTTCAGTTCGGTATGATCAGTTTGTGGCTTGGAGCGGCTGAGTAGAAAAGACACCAGTGTCGCCACTAATAACAGAACAAACAAACTGCCAAAAACCTTAGTGACCGGTTGTAAGCTACTTATATCGAAAAACATACCCATATCCTCTTGTTAAAAATGCTTACGCTTACAGCGCAGCACGAACTCGGTTAATAACAGTCCACAGTGACAATAGAATCACTATCACCAGAACAGCATTTAGATAAACAGTAACCATTGGTACGAAAGGAACCAGTAAACCCACCAGACCTAGCAGTAAGGCTCGATCACTTTTCCCCATTGGCCCTTGATACTGACGCTCTGCTCCAACCATGATGCCTAGAATGCCAGCGAACTCGGTTAGCAAAGCTGTAAAAGCAAAGGCTGCCAAGAGCCACAAACTGATATAAGGAATAATGATTAATGGAACAATTAGGAAGATATCGGAAACCAAGTCACCGATTTCATTGAGATATGCGCCCAGCTTAGATTGTTGCTGATGCTCTCTGGCTAACATGCCGTCGATGGCATTCAACGCCATGCGAATCAATAAAATAATCGGCAAAGCCAGCAATGCGATGGTGCTATCACTGATAACAATAGCGAGACCGGTTATGACACTCATCAACATCGCTACAACGGTTACTTCATTAGCGGTAACACCTTTATTGGCTAGCCCGTTAACCAGAGGTCTTAATAACTGTTGAAACTTGGGTTTGAGTTGATAAACAGAAATCATGGTATTTCCTTGCGAATCGTTGTTTTGATGGGGCTAAGTTGTCATAGGTGCTACCTTTAAGCTACTTTTAATGCTAAAGTCGTGCTTATGTGACCATTTGGTATAGTATTGATAGACCATGAGTAGCCAAACGCTGGAAATTCTTGATGCTTTAAAACAGGAACTTAGGAAAGAAGGGATCACCTATAAGCAGCTGGGAAAGGCTCTGGACATGAGCGAAGCCAATATCAAACGCATGTTCTCGCAGCATAAGATCAGCCTTGAGAGGCTGGAAAAGATATGTGATTTACTGCATCTTGATATCCTGCAACTGGCACAGTCGGCTCATCAGCAACGCAAACAAATCTCACAACTGACTCTGGAACAGGAAAACCAGCTGATCAGTGATCAGCGCCTATTGTTGATCGCTCAACTGTGTTTGTCGGATTGGAAGTTTGATGAAATGCTCGAGCGCTACAGCTTTACCGAACCACAGCTGATTAAATATCTTGTACAACTGGATAAAATTGATTTCATTGAGTTGCTACCAGGCAATCGAATTCGTAAACGCGTCAGCCCACACTTCAAATGGCATCCCAGAGGGCCGGTACAAAACTTCTTTTCCGAACACATCCAGAGTGAATTTTTCCGCTCCAGCTTTACCGAGAAAAATGAAAAGGTGCTATTTATATCAGGAATGTTAAGTGATAAATCCAATCAAAAGATTCAGGAGTTGATTGATGAATTAGGCACCGCCTACCGCCAGCAGCTACGCGAAGACAAGAATGTGGAATTAGCAGAGAAAAAAGGAACCAGTCTGGTGGTTGGATTACGTAACTGGGAATTGTCAGTATTTAATCATTTAAGAAGAAAGCCGCTTTAAGCGGCTTCGTTTTTGCAGATAGCTTTAGGTTACTTCCTACGCCAGCTGGTGCTCCCTGCCGCATCTTCCAGCTCAATATTCATGGCATGCAGCTTGTCGCGGATTTCGTCGGCCAGTGCCCAGTTTTTATCGGCACGCGCCTGTAGGCGTTGCTGAATCAATGTGTCGACTTCCTCATCGGAAACATCGCTGTCCCCAGCACCAGATTTTAGGAAGGCTTCGGGATCCTGTTGCAACAGGCTCAAAACACCTGCCAGCTCTTTTAGCTTTACTGCGATAGTAGCTGCTGTAGTCATATCGGTAGCTTTAAGACGATTGACTTCTTTGGCCAGATCAAACAATACAGGCATGGCTTCCGGCACGTTAAAATCATCGTCCATTGCTTCAATAAAACGCGCTTCAGCTTGCTCCAAAATGTCCAACTTGTCATCATTTGCCTGGCTTAAATCCACACCTCGCAAAGCATTATACAAACGCTCAAGACTGGCATCGGCCGACTCTAGGTTGGCTTGGGTGTAGCTGAGCTGGCTGCGGTAATGGCCACTCATCAGAAAGTAACGCACCGATTCAGGACGATACTGCTTTAACACATCGCGAATGGTAAAGAAATTGCCTAATGATTTAGACATTTTCTCTTTATCCACCTGCACCATGCCGGTGTGAATCCAGGCACGCGCAAAGGTGCAATCGTTAGCACATTCAGATTGAGCAATTTCGTTTTCATGGTGCGGGAACTGCAGGTCAGAACCACCACCATGAATGTCAAAAGTATCGCCGAGGCATTTTTTACTCATAGCCGAACATTCGATATGCCAGCCCGGACGCCCTTTACCCCATGGTGAATCCCAGGAAGGCTCACCCGGTTTTGACGATTTCCATAAGGCAAAGTCCATCGGATCTTTTTTGATATCATTAACATCGACTCGCTCACCGGCATTCAGCTGAGTGAGATCCTGCTTGCTCAGTTTGCCGTAGTCTTTAAAAGCTGGTACATGGAAGTAAACATCCCCATTGTCGGTGGCATAAGCAGCGCCCTTTTCGATCAGGGTTTGCGTCATTTGGATAATTTCATCCATGGTACCGGTCGCGCGCGGCTCGATATCAGGACGCTGCAAACCAATCGCATCGAAATCTTGGTACATTTCGGCAATGAAGCGTTTAGTAAGCTCATCGAATGCTTCACCGTTTTCATTGGCACGCTTGATAATATTGTCATCAATGTCGGTAATATTTCGTACATAGGTAACATCGTAGCCTTTAAAGCGGAAGTAACGATTGATGACATCAAACGAAGAATAAGTCCGAGCATGGCCAATATGGCACAGATCATAAGTTGTCACGCCACACACATACATGGAAACCTTGCCTTCTACCATGGGCTTGAAAGGTTCTTTCTGACGGGTCAAATTATTGTAGATCTGTAACATAAGTATCTTTTCTCGGTTTTGAATTTAGCTTTTAGTGATAAAAAACATTATCATAGGCGGCAAACTTAGAAGCCCGATATTGTAACCATCATCAGGCCTGTAGGCTAGCTCAATGCGAAATAGGGCCCAATGATAGGTTAAAAAACAGGTAAAATCAGGATAAAGAACATGAGCACAACACACCCAAAAGTCACTTTAACTACTAATTACGGCGATATCGTAATCGAGCTTAATGCTCGCAAGGCACCGAAAACCGTAGAAAATTTCATCAGTTATGCGGAGAAGGGCCAGTACGATGGCACCATATTTCATCGAGTTATTTCTAACTTTATGATCCAGGGCGGCGGTTTCACCGAAGATATGAGCCAGAAGCCAACCGATAGTCCAGTCGAGAACGAAGCCAACAACGGCTTAACTAACGCCCGCGGCACCGTCGCCATGGCGCGCACCATGGACCCACACTCTGCAACCTGCCAGTTCTTCATCAATGTTAAAGACAATGACTTTTTGAACTTTTCTCAGGAGTCCATGCAAGGTTGGGGTTACTGCGTATTTGGTAAAGTGGTTGAAGGAATGGACGTTGTTGACGCCATCAAAGAAGTTGAAACCGGCAGCTACAGCGTTCACCAGGATGTTCCGGTTGAACCTGTCATTATCGAAAAAGCTGTTATTAACGAATAACTGTAAGTCAGTTCAAAGCTGTATTGGCGACAATGCTAATACAGCTTTTTCATTCATCATCAAAAAAAGACACCAGCATGATTCATATTATTTCCGATCTACACCTTTGCGAAGAACGCCCTGACCTGACCGCCCTTTTCACTCAGTACATGAATGACATAGCGCCGAAGTCGGATGCTTTGTATGTATTAGGGGATTTATTTGAGAGCTGGATTGGTGATGACGACGATTCAGAATTTGTTAAAACTATCATAACCAAGTTCAAAGACTATTCGAGCTCAGGCAAGCCATTATATTTTCAGCATGGCAACCGTGACTTTTTATTGGGCGATGGATTTGCCAAGGCCACTGGCGGTGTCATAGTCGGCGAAGTTCATCCGATAACGATTGGGGATAAAGAAGCCATCCTGATGCATGGCGACAGTCTGTGTTGGGACGATAAGGAATATATGCAGTTCCGCCAAATGGTTCGCTCAGAGCAGTGGCAACAGCAGCTACTCTCTCAGCCATTAGCCGTACGCCGCGGAATCGCTGCTGACCTGCGTCAAAAAAGCCGCGAAGCTCAAGCCAACAAAGCCAGCGCCATCACAGACGTGCATCCTGATGCAGTCAAAGAAGTCTTACAAAACCAGCAAGCCGATATCCTGATTCATGGCCACACACATCGCCCAGACTTTCATGACATTGAAGTTGGTGGCAAACACTGTCAGCGCATCGTATTAAGTGACTGGGGCGACAAAGGCCATTACCTGACCATCGAAGGTAATGAAATAGACAGTCATTATTTTGGATAAAATTAGTTCTTATAAGGATATAGAATGAAAAAACTTGCTTATGTATTATTGTTTCTAGTTTTGCTGGTTTCGGGCTGTGCAACGGTTAAAACAGATCAGAAAGATAGAAAACCAGAGACCAAAATCTTTATTGAGCAAGACAACATCTTAAATTATGTAGGCAGCATCAATGAGGATGCAAATTTACGTTTATTCAATCTTTACAATCAAACCAAAATTAAACCCACTAAGCTTAAAATTTCGAGCCCGGGTGGAAATGTCATGGAGGGGCTTCGACTAGGCAACTGGGTCTTTGATAATAAATTAGACGTCATAGTTGATAAAGTGTGTGCCTCATCATGTGCTAACTATGTATTCCCCGCCGGGAAAATAAAATATCTTCACAAGCACTCAGCACTCATATGGCATGGTAACTCTTACCAGGAAGATTTTGACCAAATGGTTCAGGATGGTGATGAGTCTGCACTAAAATACAGACATGCAGAAAATGCATTCTATAAAAAAATTAGTACTAACCCGATGTTAGCTGAGTATGGCCATAAAGAATTCACATTCTGGAATTTTTTGTATCATTACTTCAAAGGCACAATAGGCTACGACTACTCCATAAATGACATGCAAAAATTTGGCCTCGTAAATATTGTACTTTTAGATAAAATTTGGGAATGGCGTGATCACCATCCACAGCATCACGTTATAAGAGTTAAAGTGGATGCTAATGACTTAGTTTCTGGTTCCCCAATAAATTAACAGAAAGGATTCTTTAAAAAAGCTTCTTCTGCAGGAGTACTTTTTCTACCTAGGGCCTGATTACGACCAGGAAACCTGCCAAAGCGCACAATCTGGTCGCGATGACACAAAGCAAATTTTAGCGTGTTAGGGTCACCGAGCTTGATAAAAAGCTCAATACCACTTTCTTGAAGCTTAAGATCTTCAGCATGCATAAAAGGCATATAGAAGAACTTTCTCTCAACTGTTAACAAACCTTGATCTAAACCATTGTTCACAGCTGCTGCTGCATACTGCTGTGCTTGTTTGTCAGTGGCAAAGGCCTGTCCTTGATTACGATAAATATTGCGTGAAAACTGATCGAGGATAATGATTAAGACCAAAGCTCCTTTTTGGGTTTGCATCAAATCGTCCAACTTACCCTCTGCTGCTAGCTTATGAGCTTCGCCAAATCGATCACGAACTTCCTGATCAAATTTTGGATCAGACTGAAACCAGATGGCACGGTCAGCGCCCAACTCTGCCGAGTCAGGCGCGCCGAACCAGAAGTCCAACACATCACGTGTTAAATCATCTAAGTTCATAACTAGATTATTTCCTTTTGCTACTTTCTTTTCAAAGATGGCTTTGCTGCGTTTTCGGACTCAACCGCTTTCAGAGCTGCCTGCCACATTGGTATGGCTTTAAATGAGGTAACCATATCATAATCCAGACCAATGCTGCCTTCGTCCGAATCCATGGCTTCAGTGCCAGAACGGCTTTGGAACCATTTCATCCATTCTGAAGAGCCTGGGTCGTTGAGTACCAATGCTTGCTTAGTACTTGAACCGGGAGCATTAGTGACTTGAGGTGGGTAGGTAGTAGTCGGCAACAAGAATGACTTTTGTGGATACTGAGCACTACTATGGCAACCTAAGCAACCAGCTGATGCTAAGCCTTTTGGATAATAATGACTACCTGCCCAGGCTGGCGTAACCACCGCGCCGTCATTGGGGCCTGACAAGCGCCCATCCCAACCTAAAGTCGCTGTTGAATATTCAGGCGCTTTTGGGTTAACCCAATTTTGCTGAAGATTGGTGTTTACAGTAACCGGTGGTGTTAATGCAGTACTGGCTGTGTTGATAATCTCCGGATCACCGCCCCAGGTAGCACCCAATGGAATCATTTTGTCCCACGCATCTTTACCCGGTGCATTCTTATCATAGATCAAAGTTGAAAATACCCAGCCGGTTTCAGGAGCTGCCACGCTATCTTTAACGATAATATCGAACTGCATTAAATAGACATTAGTCAATGTCGGATCTGCGGTCGAACCATCAGAACCATTATTAGGACACTTCGAGACGCTTGGATTATTGCCTGAGCCGTTACTTTCATTCAGGGTCGAATAGATCGGCCACGACACCGTACCTTCCATTGGTGCCCAATCCGCGCCACAAGGAGTAACGAAAGCGAACTTGACGATAACACTGCCTTCGGCGTATTGCGCCGCAGGATTAGTCAGGTTTGGATTATAGGCCTGCTCTTCTGTGGTCCCCCAGATATTACCCAAAGTCACAGCTGCAGTTTCATCGTATAGAGTTAACACATAAGTGGTTAAATCGAGAGTCTGTTCAGGCATGGTGCCGGCAGGAAAACCTGAGCCCACATAAAAACCATGAATTGGCTCACGCTCAGTTCCTAACCAGATCGACTGCCACCAAGGTTCACTTTGCGGATCCCACTGATCATAGCTATACAAAAGTTTTCGCATATCACTTGAGACATACTGTTTTAAAGCTTCCACATAAGCCATTGAGTTTTGAATCGTGATAGGTCCATTATTAGTCACCTTTTTCCAGGGGTAGCTCTGTCCGGATGGCGCTGTGGATGGATAGTCATGGCGCAATTGAAATAAAGGCCCTGAATAGACGTCTTCTGGAGGGTTGGGTAATGCAGAGTTAAGAAAAGGGTGAATCGGTGAGTTGGCGTAATTTAAATTCTGAGCGGTAGAAGTCAGAAATGGCACTTTACCGTGTAACTCATCATCGTGTTTAGGGTGTTGTGGCTCGGAGGCGTGCGCGGATGATACTAATGATCCAGCAACGATGATCCCTCCTAACCATGAACTCAACTTTGAAAAGTTGTTCATCGTTAGATCTCCTTAATGCTATATGGTTTAACATCTATGATTTAAACCAAGGAGGACGATGAAAACATTGTAATTATTTAGTGCTCCTTCCTTGGCTAACTCTCATCCTATAGCAAAGGATAACTATTTGAAACTAAAAGATTATTTGGTCTTACCAGCCAGTTAAAACAGGTCATATTTGCATTGTTCGACTGAACCTATAGCAACCAACTGATATTACTGCCTGCTTTAATGGTTTTAATAACTTCGCCATCACGGAAAATCAAACCATCTTTCTGACCGCGCAAGAATAATTGATCTCCTTGGCGCTCCAACGCAGTACCTTCTTTAATTCCTACCACATAGCGGTGAGGATTGGCACGCGTGTATTCATAAATACGCTCCGCACGAGTTTCTCCATTGTGATTCGGTGGCTGATAATCGGTGTAATGAGGATTGATTTGAAACGGTACCAATGCCAGAGCATTGAAACTTCTTGGTTGCACAATAGGCATATCGTTAGTGGTACAAATTGTTAAACCCGCCATATTAGAGCCGGCGCTCCAACCCACATAAGGCGTTCCTGCATTCACTTTTTTACGAATGGCATCAACTAACTCATTGTCATAAAGCTGTTTCAACAAATAAAAAGTGTTACCGCCACCGATGGCAATTGCTTGCGCCTTCTCAACTGCCTTAACCGGATCATCAAACTGATGGATTGAAATCACTTTGCGGTTGATGCCTTGTAAAGCACTATCAACCTTTTGCTCATAAACGTCATAGCCCATGGCAAACCCTGCATAGGGAATGAATAAGATTTCACTGACTGATGAAGGCAAAAAAGCATCCATCAACGGTAAAGCATGCTCAAGATAATCGGTCTGCCCTTCTCTTGAAGCACTGAGTAATAATAATTTCTGTTGTGATGTGTGTGACATTAAAGGTCTCTCCATCAAGTCATTAAGATAAGTTTATGCAGGTACGCCTGAATGAAAACGGAATTGTTTATCAGGGCTTTCTATAAGCTCTCGCTCTTTCTCAAGAAAGAGCTGAACGCGCTCATCAATAGAAGCTTTGGCATAACTTTGTGCCAACTCCAGATAATCCGCAAAGTGGCGTGATTCTGATTTTAATAAAAAACGATAGTACTTTGAGAGCTCAGGTTCGCTCTCTTTGAAATAGGGCGCCAACGCATGAAAACGCTCGCAGGATCTTGCTTCAATAATAGCTCCAATGATCAAGCCATCGATTAAGCGTTGTGGTTCATCTTTACTGGCATATTTATGTAGGCTAGCAGCATAACGGGAAGGTTTAATCGCCCGATAACGAATGTTGCGCTGCTCCATAAACTCCAGCACCTGTTCAAAATGCAGCACTTCTTCACGTGTTAACTGCGAGAGTTTCTTCAACAAATCAATTCGGTCGGGATAGCGAAACATTAATTTGACCGACGTAGCTGCTGCTTTTTTCTCGCAATGAGCATGGTCAATTAAAAGAGTTTCGATTTCTTTAGTCGCACGCTCTAACCAGGACTCTGGCGTTTTACAATGAAGAAACTGATGAATTGGCGTGATGTCAGCCATTATATATAAACAAGGTTCGGGCAATGTGGGCGCATTATACCCACTTACCCTTTACTTGTCAGTTGGTACAACTGCTTCTTACAAAGAGATAGGGTCAGATTAGCGGTAAGCCTTAGCAGTTTTAATAAAATTTTGCTGATTGCTAGCAGATGACTTTTCCTTCTGATAGCGTATCGAAATATAGCGTTTAATCACCGGTAAAGCTTTTGAATACAGTTCAGGATGCTCTCGCTTGATACGATAAAGCAGGTCTTTAGGGCCTTCATTAAGTTTAAGCTCTACGCCCTGTTTCGCTAACACTCTCTGAAAGTGTCGATAGGCCCGCTCAACTTTATCACGGCTTTTGGCCTGACTTAAAATCCACAGCCCGAAACCAGCACCGGCTAACACAATTGTTGCTAATAAGGCGTAGCCCAAATAGCGCCATTGGTTGTGGTTAACACCTAGCTTGGATAACCAACTAAACTGCATATCCTGGTCATAACCCATCAAGCTTTCATTCCAGAAGCTTTGTAGTGCATCCCAACGAAGACTAATTTGTTGCCAAACATTTCTCGAAACTTCACTATCAGTAGTAGTTAAACTATCGAAATCAGCAAACCAGTCGTCTCTTGAACTGGTCTGGTTTAGCAATGAATCATCCACACGTGAAGGGTGAATTGCTGCAGTGGGATCTACCCGACGCCAGCCTTCTCCATCCAGCCAAACCTCAGTCCAGGCATGGGCATCTTTTTGACGAATAATGTAGTAGTCACCATAGGGATTGTACTCACCACCTTGATAGCCAGTGACCACTCGCGCAGGAATTCCTACAGCTCGCATAATAAACACAAAAGCACTGGCGTAATGTTCGCAATAGCCTTCACGACTATTCAGCCAGAAACCATCAACAACATTCTGTTCAATTACCTCAGGTAGTAATGTGTAGTGATAGTTCTGTTGGCGAATGTAACTCAAGACAAATCGAACAAACTCTTCTGGCTCACCAATTTGCTGATATTCATTTATGGCCCATTCTTTAGTTTGATCATTGCCATTATCAGGCAACTGGGTATTGAGCTGTCTTTGCCACTGAGACAGTTCGATATCACTGTAATCCAGCTGATAGGCTTGGGCACTGTAAAGCAGTCTCTGATTAACTCGCTGTGCTCGACGCCAGGTAAAGTTATTAAATAAATAAACTTTTTCTTTAGGGGGTTCAATTAAATCTTCCAAACCAAAGATCCAATGTCGATTATGAGGTTCTAGCTGAACCCGGTAAGAGTAAGTTGGGTCCCCTTTGGGATAGCTTCCACCACGAATTGGCGACTCAACCCCTATCTTCCATGCAATTCCATCAAACTCTGACAACACTAGACCTCGCCAGTACATTTGATTAACGGCAGGGGCTTCATCGTCAAAATCAACACGAAATGCTATTTCATCAAAACCGTATAAAGAACTGATAGCGCCTGGACTCATTTCATCATCGATGCCCATACCCGATTCAAGGTTTGAGGGCATTGCCCACAAAGGACCAGACAACCTTGGGAAAAGGAAAAATAATACCAGCATGATGGGTAACGCTTGCAATAAGGCAACACCCGAAATTTTACTTAAATGGCGAATCCCTGCTATACCTTTAATACTATTTAAAGCAATTAATCCAAGTAATATACTTAGTATGGACACCAATAAATAAAAGCCCATTAAAATGGATTCGTCATACAGGAATGCGGTGACCAGGATGAAGAACGATATAAACAGAATGAGTGCTCCGTCGCGATAATTTTTCGCTTCGAGTAATTTAAAAGTATACATCAAACTGATCAGACCGACTCCAGCTTCACGTCCACTAATAGTTCTAAAATAGAGGAAAACACCTCCCAGTGCGCACAGTGCCAATACTAAAATCAACCATGAAGGTAGTTTGAAAGCTTTTTTATAAATGGTGTACCGTGTCAGCAGTAACGCAATAGTCGAAGCAGTAATCCAGCCCGGTAGATGAAACCATAACGGCAAAAGAACAATGGACTGAACGACAATGAGTAATGGGATTATGCCTGGCCGAGTCAGTGGTAATGATTGTGTATTCATGATTAATTGCCCACCACTTATTCCATCAACGCCAAAGCACTTAAGCATTGATGTAAATGCTCGGCACCCTGTCCTTTTTCAATTCGCAAATGAGGAAGCTCAAGGCCATAAAGACTTCCCGCCTGTTCTGCTTTTATTATTGCATCCGTTAAGTAAGAAATCGCCAGCTCTTTATTATATTGGCTGACGCTTTCCCAAGTTAGTAGGTGCTGCTCACCCACCTGCTCTTCAAATTCCTTTGTCAACAAACCGCGTTCACGCGCAAAAGCCTTCCACATAACCTGTTTAATCGGATCTCCAGACTGATAATCTCTAAGGCTATGAAAGTCTTCTGAACCTTTTTGTGCAAATGCCCCCTGTTCTTGACCTTGTGACTGAGGCGCCAATACTTGTGGACATTCAATGGGCTTTGGATAAATGAGCGCTACATGAGTTGGCTTAAACCATGACCAGACCTGAAAAATTCCGAAAGGAAAAATGCTGGTACACACGAAACGTTCTGGCTTTAACAGCCCACGCTTATGTGCTTTAATTCTGATCTGAAGTACTGCCTTATTTTGTGACTCCACATCAAAATACTCAACTTTATCCTTACTGGTACCGACACCAATTGAGAAACGATAGCTTTCAGAAGGATTAATAAATTGAAATGGAAAAGTACACTCCTGGTCAACATAAACTGGCTGCGGTTTTAATGGCCGAATTCTTAAACCTCTAACATTACGGTAAGTATAAAATACGGACAACATACCCAAAGCTAACAAAATGAAACCAGCCATAAAGCCCATATTATTTTGGTAGTTTGTGGATGCGACCAGTATCAAGATCAGGATCAATAACATCAGCCAACCATAGCGTGTTGGAAGTATATAAATGTTACGCTGGCGTAAATGCACTTCCTGCTGTTGAGGGCTGCGTTTATCGACCCAGGAAAAAAACTTGCGTTGAATATCTCTGATTAATTTCATCAACTTGATCGTTACGCTGGCACTGGAGTGTCATGAATAATCTGTTCAACCAGCACTTCTATTTTCTCACTGGACGTTTTGACTGATTGCAAGCGATGAGCCACGGTTGGCACAAAAACTTTTTGTATATCTTCAGGTAATACATAATCTCTCTCTGCCAAAAACGCCCATGCCTTTGCAGCACTAATTAAAGATAATCCTCCACGAGGTGATAACCCATGGGCAAAGTCAGTACTTTGTCGAGTCGCATTAATCAAATCCATAACATAGTTTAGAAGATGATCGCTGATGGTTATTGTTTGTACAAATCGTTGAATCTCAATTAGCTCCGACAACTCCAGTAAGGTTTCTATTTTGTTCATCTGCACACGACCAGACTCGCCGCGAAGTAACACCTTTTCAAACCCCGCTTCCGGATAGCCTAATTGTACTCTGAATAAGAAACGATCAAGTTGCGACTCTGGTAGAGAATAAGTCCCAATCTGATAAGAAGGATTCTGAGTGGCTATGACAAAAAATGGCTGCGGTAAAGGATAGGTTTGACCTTCGATAGTGACCTGTTGCTCCTCCATGGCTTCTAACAGAGCACTTTGTGCTTTTGGAGTAGCTCTGTTAATTTCATCGGCCAATACTAATTGCGAAAAAATGGGCCCTGGATGAAACTCGAAGCTACCTTTTTCGCGGTCATAGATATTAGCACCGACAATATCACCCGGCAGAATATCGCTGGTAAATTGAACCCTTTGAAACTCTAACCCAAATACTTTGGCTACCGCCTGGCCCAGAGTAGTCTTCCCCATGCCAGGCAAATCTTCTATCAATAGGTGTCCTTTGGCTAATAAACAAGCAACCGCCAGTTTAACTTGATGAGGCTTTCCTAAAACTACCTTATTGAGCTGGTCAAGGACGGGATTCAATTTTTTGCGCATATAATTACCAGATATAAGTTCTGTGAACCTCTTAATATTCCATCGACCAAGGTTCAGTTATCGTTCAGATACCTACGAGGATAATTGACCTCGCATTATTTAACAAGAATACATGAGGAGATCACAATGTCATTAACAAAATTGTTCGTTGCAACTGCGCTCGCACTATCATCAGGTCTAGCAATGGCGAACAACGTCAGCTATGACTACATTCAAGGTGGTCTTATAGATTACGATGAGCTTGATGGCGTCAACTTTGAATTTTCTAAAAGTTTTACCGAGAATATTTACGGTAAAATTGATTACAGTGACCTAGATAATGGCGGCTTCGACGTTAGCATTATGCGTATTAACGCTGGTTTCAATATGGAACTAACCAATAATACTGACTTTGTTGCCGAGTTTGGTTATGAAGATATCGATGCCGACTTCGGTTTTGATGATAACGGTTATAACTTCATGGCTGGCGTCAGAAGCATGTTCACCAATGACCTTGAGGTGGGTGCTTATGCTTCTCACTCGGATGTTCTAGAGTCAACAGACATCACTGTGGAGGGGCGTTATCACTTTGACCGCAACATGTCTGTCGGACTTGAGTTTGGGAATGACGATGAACTTGAAGAGCATATTGGCGTCAACTTCCGTTATAGTTTCTAAGCTTTCTATACACAACCTTAAAAAGCCACTTCATTTAAGTGGCTTTTTATTTTCTCATCCGGTTTTGGTTATAGTATGATGCCCGGTGAAATTTATTGATATATGGAATGATAACGATGAAAAAAGCTTTATTCTTAGCACTTCTAAGCTCTCTTGCTCTGTCAGCTCAGGCCAGCGACAAGCTTAGCTACGATTATTGGCAATTTGGCTACATTCACAGTGGTGGTGAAACCACTAGTGATAAAACTGGTTTTAAAATTGATCTGACGGGTAGTTTTGATGATTCAACCTACCTTCGCTACATCATTCAAGAGCAGTCTGCAGATATCTGGACCAACTCCGTATATGGTGAGGTGACAGCTAGAGAATACTCATTATCATTCGGTTGGCACACACCAATGGGACGAAGCACTGACTTTTTTACCGAAATTGGCTATTTAAAGCAGGACGGTGAAGGAATCATTCAAGGCGACACCTATGGTAATGACGAAGATGGTTATTTGGCCAATATTGGTATCCGTGGTCGCTTCTCAGCCAATTGGGAGTATACGCTTTCTGCCGGATATCGCGATGTGGATTTTTCACCTTACGTCGATGAAGAGAATCATGAGGATGATAACGATACGGTGTATGGCTTTGAGACTCACTACTACTTCTCGAAACTATGGTCTGTCGGTGTCTCAGTTTCAGAAGAAGCAACTGGCCTAACTTCAGGCTTATCCTTACGTTTCACGCCATAACTAATCTGTGAGCCAGGCTTTAAACAAATGATTTCGCCTGGCTCTCCCCTGTCCTTGATATTCCGAGCAATTATAAACTTGTAAAGATTTCCGACGTTTTTGCAAACTGTTTCACACAAGCCCACAATGCAGTGAGAATCAGAACACAGATCATTTGGCCAATGTCTCTAGAATAAGCTCCATACCGATGTAAACAAACCATATACGTAGGAAATTGAGATGAAATATATACTTGTTATTGTGGCTGCTCTAGCAGGTATCAAGTTTTTGGCAGACACACCATACTTTGCACAACTATTTGTTGAAAACAAAGAACTGTTTGTTGCCTTGGCCCTGACTTTAGCTTCAAAGCCCTTGTTAAAGAAATTATTTGAGTAACAACTCCTCCCTGTAGTTTTTCAAGGTGGCTTTGGTCACCTTATATTTTTTCTTTTTTTATGGTCATCTAAACAAAAAAAGGCCGAGCACATAGCTCGGCTTTTTTGTTCCTAACTCTTTTGCACTTAACCTTTTTTATAAAAACTATCCTTATTTTGCTTCATCTTGACCAAAACATCGGCCGGTTTGAAACGCTCTCCATAAAGCTCCTGGTAATGCTCCAATCTATCAACAATGGTAGCAATTCCGCGCTTATCCATATAGCGGAATGGGCCACCATGGAATGGTGGAAAGCCGATACCAAAGATAGCACCCACATCGCCATCACGCGCGCTGCGAATTATACCTTCATCCAAACAGCGAGCCGCTTCATTGGCCATTAACAATATGCCACGTTCAGCAATTTCTGCTGTACTGAGTTCTTTACCTGGTTCAACGCCAAGCACCCGATAAACTGTTTCATCTACCTGCTTCTTCTTACCCTTAGCTGGGTATTGGTAGAAGCCACGGTTATTTTTACGACCTTTGCGATCGTCATCCAGTAACTTACTAAAGGCTTTCGGTGGTTCCATCCGTTCGCCAAAGGCGTCCTGCAGGATTGGCGCTACTTTAGTTGCAACATCAATCCCAACCTCGTCTAACAGGGTTATTGGCCCTACTGGGAAGCCTGCTTTTACCATGGCCTTATCTAACGTTTCAATGGCCACACCTTCGCTCAATAAAATTCCAGCTTCATTAACATAAGGTGCCAAAATACGATTGACATAAAAACCTGCCCCATCATTAACCACAATAGGAGTTTTGCCTTGCTGTTTGCCTAAATCGACACAGGTCGCGATAACCCAGTCGGCAGTTTTATCGGTTTTAATAATTTCCAACAACGGCATTTTCTCAACAGGTGAGAAATAATGCAGACCCACTACCTGCTCAGGACGCTTAGCACCTTCAGCAATTTTACTGATAGGTATCGAAGAAGTATTGGTTGCGAAGATAGTTTTTTCTGAACAGTTCTCTTCAACGTCCTTAACCATCTGATGCTTTAAATCCAAATCTTCAAAAACCGCCTCAATGACTACATCGCAGTCTTTAAATCCTTTGTAGTCAGTGGAGCCTGTTAAGTACGACATGGTGTTACGAGCATCGCTGGGGGAAATAATGCGTCGCTTCATTTTCTTACTGATGATTTTCCAACTGTAATTGAGCGCGCCATTGACGCCTTTGGCGCTGACATCCTTAATTCGAACCTGCTTACCCGCTTTATCCACTGATACGTAAGCAATACCCGATCCCATTAAGCCTCCGCCCAATACACCTACTTTATCGACAGCTATTGCTTCAACATCACCCTCTACACCTTTATCTTTTTTCAACTCAGTAGTTGCGAAGAAAATACTAATCAGTGCTTTGGCTTCTGGGGTCACCACCAGCTGCCCAAAGTTTTTTGCTTCTACCGCAAGCCCGGCATCAAACCCTTGACTGTATCCTTTTTCGACACACTCAATAATCTTATGGGGCGCAGGATAGTTGCCCTTAGTTTTACTATCCACTGTTTTACGCGCCTGATTAAAAACCAGGTTGCGTCCTAATGGATTAGCTTCTAATAACAGCTGCTTGATCCCAGGCAGGGAGACGTAATAAGTCCAAGGTTTTTTCTTGGAACGATCTTTGCGTAATTCATGCAAACGATTTATAGCCGCTTTCATCAAGTTCGCCGCAGGTACAATCTCATCGACCAAGCCGAGCTTTTTTGCTTGCTTGGGGAATAACTGTTTACCGGTCAGCATCATATCTAGCGCCGATGGTATACCAACCAAACGGGGTAATCTCTGTGTTCCTCCACTCCCTGGCAATAGGCCTAATTGCACCTCGGGTAGACCCAATTTCGTTTTGGAACTATCACTCACGACACGGCCGTGACAGGCAAGGGCAAGCTCAAGACCACCGCCCAGACAAGCACCATCAATTGCTGCCACAATCGGCACTTTAAACTTTTCCAGCTGGTTAAATAAACGCTGGCCAGTTTTAGCAATCTCTTCAGCTTCTTGTGCAGTATCGACACTTTCCAGGACTGTTATATCGGCACCTGCAATAAAGCTGCCTTGCTTACCACTACGAACAATCACGCCTTTGACGCTAATATCATCGCCCAACTTTTCCAGAATCTCCCCAACCTGCTCACCAAATTCAGGCTTCAATACATTTTGCGCTTCGCCCGGTAGGTCGATAGTAATGATAGCGATACCATCTTCTTGCATTTCAAGTTCAAAAATTGATTCTGACATTATTCAACCTCCAGGATCATTGCTGCGCCAATACCACCAGCAGCACAGGCGGTTGTTAAACCCACACCGCCGCCACGACGCTTTAGCTCTCTTAATGTTTGCGTGATCATCCGTGTGCCAGTTGCAGCAAAAGGATGGCCATAAGCCAAAGAGCCTCCCAGCACATTAAATTTATCCATATCGATATCACCAATCTTGGTACGCTGCCCCAACTTCTCTTTAGCAAACTTAGTTGAGCCAAATGCCTGAATATTAGAAATAGTCTGCGCTGCGAAAGCTTCGTGCATATCAATCAGATCGAGATCCTTCAGCTGCATTTTGGCTTTCTTAAGCGCCATGGGCGTTGCATAAGAAGGCCCCATCAGCATGTCATGAGTCGCTTCAATTGCAGCAAAAGCATAACTCTTGATATAACCTAGTGGCTCATAGCCTAACGCTTTAGCTTGTGATTCTTTCATCATCAGTACTGCTGAGGCGCCATCGCTCAATGGCGTTGAATTCGCGGCTGTCAAAGTACCGTACTTGCGGTCAAAGGCAGGGCGTAGCTTAGCGTAACCTTCAAGAGTAGAATCAAAGCGAATAATATTATCGCGATGTAACGAGTCTTTTGTATAGGGCTCTGCATAAGCTGTCATCACTTCATCATCCAGCTTGCCCTCTTCCCAGGCCTGAGCAGCCAAGGTATGAGAGCGGTGAGCTAATGCATCCTGCTCTTCGCGAGTAATACTGCGGTCACGCGCCATCTGTTCGGCATTTTCTCCCATCGTCATTCCGGTCGAATATTCTTTAATAGCAGGCGGGACAGGTAATAGATCTTTAAAGCGCAGGCCCTTAATGATTGAGAGCTTCTGACCGACCGTTTTCGCTTTTTGCAAGTCAACCAGAGCTAGCTGTAGCTTACGGCTAACTCCTATCGGCACCACCGATGAAGAATCAGCACCACCGGCAATACCAATGGTGATATCACCTAAGGCAATCGAATCAGCCAGGCTGGCAACAGTCTGAAAGCTGGTGGCACAGGCTCGAGAAACTGAGTAGGCATCGGTATGAACATTCATTGGTGTGCCGAGTACGATTTCACGCGCGATATTAGGTGCTTCTGGCAGGATAACCACCTGGCCAAAAATGACGCGCTCAATCAATTTAGGATCAAGCTCGCTACGTACCATCAGCTCATTAACGACCATCTTGCCCAACTCAATAGCATTAATCCCACGGAAATGGGTAGCCTGTTTTGCAAATGGTGTTCTCAAGCCTGAAACGATGGCAACACGGTCTTGCTTAGTCCGTGCTTTTTTTCCTGCTGTTTCACTCATGCCTGTCTCCTGATCAAGAGTCTTTAAAATGATTATTGCTTCGATTGTACCTGAACAAGCCAACTTTTCAAACGAACGTTTGAATACCTTCTCGCATGCTATACTAATTCGCTTCAATCTTTTTTCCACCTAGAAACAATTAGTTGCACTTTTTAAGTGTTTTTTGATACAACTCAGGAAGCGTTTTTAATACATTGAACTATTACTCAATTTGATTTACAAAGCATTATCACAACTGGATACCCCATAATATGAGTATCAAACAAAAATTTATTGAATTAGAACAATTCCTTAAGTCTCGAATTATTGGTCAGCATGAACTGGTTCATAAGATGCTTATCGCCTTGCTTGCCGATGGTCATTTGCTGGTGGAAGGTGCTCCTGGCCTGGCGAAAACTCGTGCCATTAAAGAGTTATCAACAGCAGTAGAAGGCAATTTTCACCGCATTCAGTTTACGCCTGATTTATTACCCGCAGATTTAACGGGTACCGAAATCTATCGCCCGCAGGAAGGCACCTTTCATTTTCAGAAAGGTCCATTGTTTCATAACATGATTCTGGCGGATGAGATTAACCGTGCCCCTGCTAAGGTCCAATCCGCTCTGCTGGAAGCCATGGCAGAGCGACAGATAACTGTCGGAAGTCACAGCTTTGTCTTACCTCAGCTGTTTTTAGTTATGGCCACACAAAACCCGATTGAACAAGAGGGAACTTATCCATTACCTGAGGCACAACTGGATCGTTTTTTGATGCAGGTTATCGTAGGTTATCCTGAGGCGGAAGCAGAGGCCGAAATTCTGGCGCTGAATCGACAAGAAGCATTAACAGGTGAATCAACACCAGCCCACCCGCTCACTCAACAAGACTTGTTTGAAGCGCGCAAAGAAGTTCTCTCTATTTATATGGCGCCAGAAATTGAAGAATACCTGGTGCAACTGATTATCAGCACCCGCCAACCCGAGAAACTGGGTGGAGCCTTAGCCAACTACATTGAGTACGGCGCCAGCCCACGCGCCACCATTGCTCTCGACCGTTGTGCTCGGGCAAATGCCTGGCTTAATGATCGTGATTATGTCACACCAGGAGATATCCAGGCGGTATTGTTTGATATCCTGCGTCATCGCATTATTTTAAGCTATCAGGCAGAAGCAGAAGGTGTAACCGCCGATACCATTATTGATGAGTTAATTAAACAAATCCCAACGCCTTAAGAATATTGTTAATGACGCCGAAAACGATCACCTCACAGCAAGCAGGCTCAAACTCTATTGAATTAAGTTTGGAGCAACTCATCGCCTGTCAGTATTGGGCGCGCGACAGCATTCCCTTGCCGAACAAGAAAACCAAGGCGCATTTAGTAGGTGGGCACTTATCCCCTTATAAAGGGCGTGGTATGGAGTTTTCCGAAGTACGTCAATATCAGCCCGGTGATGATATTCGCACTATTGACTGGAAAGTGACGGCTCGCACTGGCGAAGTGCATACCAAGATATTTCAGGAAGAAAGGGAAAGACCGGTATTCCTGCTACTAGATTTGCAAGACTCCATGTTTTTCGGTTCCAAGAAACGCTTCAAGTCAACTCTGGCCTGTTTGCAAGCGGCACGCGTGTTCTGGACTGCCCATAACTCTGGCAACCGTGTAGGAGCCTTATTAAGCACGGCTGATGAACACGTAGAATTGAAACCGTCTAATCGTCGCCAGAATGGACTACAGCTTTTGCAACACATGCTTGAACTACACAACCAAAGGCTACAAGCTATCTATCAGCAAGAAAAACCTTTCGCTATCAACCACTCTGCATTGTCTGATGCTTTATCCCGCCTTCGCCACCTGGTTAAGGGCGGTAGCCTGATTTATATATTCAGTGATTTTTCTAACCTTTCTGAAGCATGCAAGCAGGATCTTATACACCTTGCCCAGCACAATGATATTCATGCAGTTATGATTACGGACCCATTAGAACAAACCATTCCGGCTGCAGGTGAGTTTCTGGTCACGGATGGCGATAATACCATAACATTAAATTCTGCAAGACCTGGCTTTAAAAACCGCTATCAGGAGTTGTTCCATGACAAGTTAATAAAGACACAAAAGTTCTTCCAGGAAGCTCAATGCAGTTTTGTGGAATACAGTACTGCGCAGGAACTCAGTGACTTTGCAATCAACCCCTACCGTCATCGTTCGGCGTCCAATAAAAGAGCATAGACGAAACATTTATGGCAAATCCACAGCAGGCCCAATTATTAGAACAGCTACGCGATATCCATTTACCCGATGGTGTCAGCTGGTGGCCATTGGCTATCGGTTGGTGGATAGCAATTGCAATCATTATGGCCGTCATTGTGTTACTGATTGCCAAATCTATTATGCAGCAACGACGTAAACGTTTTGCTATTTATGCACTGGTTGAGCTTGAACAGATAAAACATGAAGATGATAAAGACTGGCTAATACAAACCCATCAGATTATGCGTCGCGCCAGTTTATGTTATTTCCCGAAATCTCAAGTAGCCTCAATGGATACCAAGCACTGGATTATATTATTGTATCAAACCGGTAGCGACATCTGGTCAGAACAAAGCCTGCAATTGTTGGAAGAAGGCGTATATAGAAATCCGGAAACCATAGACTCCGAATATAAAGACCAATTTTTGCAAGAAGCCAGTTTATGGCTAAATAACTTACCCCGTTTAAAACAGTTGCCAGCCTTTACCAAGTCTTTCGCAACGGAAGCTCATGGGGGTCAATCTCATGTTTGAGTTGGTCTGGCCCTGGATTTGGTTGTTGCTCCCCCTGCCCTTGCTGGTCTGGTGGCTGGCGGAACGCAAGCGTCAACAGCAGGCACTAAGGGCACCACTATTTTTATACTGGCGAAGTATTCAAGAGCAAGAAGGCAAATCCAGCAAGCGATTTCCATGGCTGACTTTTTTGATCTGGGCCTTAATCATTTGCGCCCTCTCTCGCCCACAATGGGTCGGCGATACAATGAACTTGCCAGCGACTGGTCGCGATTTAATGTTGAGTATCGATATTTCAGGCTCAATGGAAATGCCGGACATGGTGATAAATGATAAAGAGGTTGATCGTCTGGTAGCTGTGAAAGCTTTACTCACTGACTTTATTGCACGCCGTAAAGGTGACCGTGTGGGTATGATCCTGTTTGGTGAGCAGGCCTATTTACAAACACCGCTGACATTTGACTTAAAGACCGTGCAAATTATGCTTGATGAAACATCAATCGGGCTTGCCGGTTCATCACGTACGGCGATTGGTGATGGTATTGGTCTGGCAGTAAAGCGCTTGCGCGAACGTGATGCCAATAACCGTGTGCTCATTCTATTAACCGATGGGCAGAACAACACCGGAGTGCTGAACCCCCTTCAAGCGGCAGAGCTCGCTGAACATGCAGGAATTACTATTTATACTATCGGTGTTGGTGCCGATGAAATGATTGTCAAAAATCGCTTCTTTGGCAATCGTCGTATAAACCCTTCTCTGGAACTTGATGAAGAAACCTTAATCGCTGTTGCAGAAAAAACAGGGGGAAGATATTTTCGAGCTCGAGACACCAAAGAAATGGAACAGATTTATAAAGTCATTGACCAACTTGAACCTGTTGAAGACGACTATCAAAGCTATCGCCCTATAAAAGCTTTATTTTATATCCCGCTTTCTATTGCATTATTAATTTCTTTGCTCTCTATTTTGATTAGAACCCTGATCAGCTGGAAAATTAACTCAAGCATGACAGCGCAGAGAAAAGTTACTGCCAACAATCAGGAGAAAACTCATGTTTGACTTTCTTCCTGATATTGGCTCATTGCATTTCATTCGTCCCTGGGCCTGGCTACTTCTGGTTCCCGTCATTATCTTATGGTGGCTCTATCGAACCCGAGGTCAGCAAGCCAGCGGTTGGGCTAAACTCATTGATCAACACCTTTTAAGCTGGTTGATGCCAAAGTCGCAAGCAGGTCAAAGTATTAAGTGGCAAAAAATTCTGCTTCTATCATTCTGGATTTTAGCGACAATTGCTTTATCCGGACCTAGCTGGCAGAAGCTTCCACAACCCGTATTCTCCAACTTGGCGGCACGCGTTGTTGTGCTGGATCTCTCTGCCTCGATGGACGCCCAGGATGTAAAACCAAGCCGTCTAGCTAGAGCCAAATTTAAGCTTAGCGATATACTAAAAGCCATTGATGATGGCCAAACTGGGTTGGTGGTTTATGCAGGCGATGGATTCGTGCTAAGCCCACTGACTACAGACACAGATACCATTGACAACATGGTAGGAGTATTAGCCACTAACTTAATGCCCTTGGTGGGTACCCTGCCCAGTAAAGGTATTGAAAAAGGGATTGAGCTTTTAGACAACGGTGCCGCTGGAACTGGCGACATCATCTGGATAACCGATGGTGCCAGCTCGAGTGAACTTTCTAAAATCAAAGAGCTAATTAGGAATACAGCCTATAACTTGAATATTCTTGCTATTGGAACTTTTGACGGCGCCCCTATTCCAATGCCAAACAGCTCAGGCTTTGTCAAAGATAATAAAGGCAATATTGTTATTCCTAAATTGAACTATGACGAGTTAGCAAGCTTCGCCGATGAGATTGATGCAACTTTGACCCCAATGACTGCAGGTAATGACGACATTGAGTTATTGCTACAACAGGAACAACTCAGCATCGATGAAAAACTGGAAAAGCAAGACATCATGGCAGATAGCTGGCAAGACTCTGGATTCTGGATACTCTTTTTGGCGTTGCCTATTTTATTGCTCGGGTTTAAACACCGCTCGATGTTCGCTGTTGTTTTTGTCATGTCCATTGGCCTAGTTAGCAGTCCCGAGTTACAGGCTAACCCGCTTGAGAAAATGTTCCTTAATAAGGATCAACAAGCAAAAAAAATGCTCAATGAGGAGCAATTTGAAGAAGCTTATAAAACCTTTGAAGATCCTCAGTGGAAAGCGGTCGCAGCCTATCGTAATGGTGAATATAACACAGCAAAAAATCACTTTGAGGATGGTAAACAATTAAAACCAGCAGACCAGGTTTATAACAAGGCTAATGCTCAAGCCCTGGCTGGCGATCTCGAGGCAGCTCTTGAATCCTACAACCAAGCTTTAGCCCTTGATGCTAATCATGATGACGCACAGCATAACAAGAAAATTGTAGAAGATTTACTAAAGCAGCAACAAGAACAAGAAGAACAGAGTCAACAACAGAAAGACTCTTCTGATTCTGAACAAAATCAAAACGAGCAACAGCAAGAGTCCGAACAGCAAGATAAGAGCTCACAAAGTGATGATAGTAGCGATCAGCAACAGGAACCC
Organism: Kangiella sp.; assembly: GCA_048266925.1. GTDB lineage: Bacteria > Pseudomonadota > Gammaproteobacteria > Enterobacterales > Kangiellaceae > Kangiella. Next base: position 827,898 of record JBLWYL010000001.1, read on the forward strand.
AGCGAACAACAGCAACAAAAGCCAGAATTAACCGAAGAAGAATTGCAGCAGCAATTTAAAGAAGAAGAAAAAGACCAAGAATTAGAACAATGGTTAAAAAGACTACCTGATGATCCTGGTGGTTTGTTGCGTCGTAAAATGTATCAAGAGTACCGCAAGCGAGGGCATCAACAGCACGTTGATGAAACATGGTAATGATGTTTTGAATGAATGTATATGGAATGAAAATGATTAAGCAAATCTCTATTTACTGCTTTTTAATAATTGGGCTTCTTCTTACGCAGACGCTTGAGGCGAAAGTCCAGTATATTTTAGATCGTGGTGAAATCCGTGAGAATGAAACTTTCCGTTTGAAAATTATCGTTCAAAACTCTTCGACACTCGCAAATGCATTAAGCCTTGATTTCCTACCTGCGGAATTGGAAAGACTCAGTCTCCAACAATTTAATAATAGCACCATGATCAATGGTCAGTTTCATAGTGAAATGGGCTGGGAAGTTAAATTATTGGCAAGGCAAGCTGGTACTTATACCATCCCCGCTACAAAGTTTGGTAATGAAAACTCTGAGACATACACTATTCGTGTGTTGCCAGCTATTGATGAGTTAAAAGATGATAGCAGCCCGGCTAAAGTGAAGCTGCGCGCAGCATTAAACCTTGATGAAGTCTATGTACAGCAACAGCTTATCCTGACCATAAGGATTTATCGCTCAGTGGTCACTCGTCACGAAAGTTTAACTCTACCCAAAGCCACTGGGGCTGTCTTAGAGCAATTGGGTAATGACCGCACGTTTGAAATGGTACAGGGCAATACCACTTACCGCGTGGTAGAACGCCAGTTTGCCCTTTTCCCTCAACAAAGTGGTGAACTTCTCATTGAGCCTATGACCTATACCGCCACTATTTTAGACGAAAATCAATCTACCAACCCCTGGGGATTAAGCCGCACCAAGCCGATTTCACTAAGCACGCCGCAATATAAGGTTAATGTAAAACCGAAACCTGTTGAGGCAAAAGAACCTTGGTTACCGGCAACCAACCTAAAGTTAGAAGCAAACTGGCAACCAAGCGACCAGACGTTTGAAGTTGGCACCCCGGCCACCTTAGAATTTAAAGTTAAAGGTACCGGTTTGTTGCAAACTCAGCTACCTAATATCACTTTTCCAGAAGTGGATGGCGTCAAAATCTATCGTGACAGCCCTGAATTTCAACAACTCTTTAACCGCTTGGGCGTAACCAGCCACCATATTGAGAAGTTAGCCATAGTGCCGAGTGCTACAGGCAAGGTCACCATCCCTGAACTCAAAGTACCTTGGTGGAATACTGTTACCGATAGGCAGGATTATGCTGTATTGCCAGCAATGACTATTCAAGTCAGTCCGCGTTCAGAATCCAGCCAGTCAGCCTCAATTAAGCCTATCGTGTCCAAAAACATTGATGACCCTGTAACGAATCCTGAATCAACAACCCCAGGTTCTGTACAAGACTCTTCGGGTAGCAATGCTCTGAATATATGGCAGATTATCAGTATAGTGCTCGCTGCTTTATGGTTACTAACACTTATCCTCTGGCGCGTAACCAAGCCCAAACAGAGTATTAATACCCGTACCGACTTAAACCTGTCTTTCAGTGAAACTGAACACATGTTTAAAGCCAGTCTTGCTGAAGTTGAAAAAGCTTGCCGTAATAACAAACCTAAACTCACTCAACAACTATTATTACAATGGTGTCGCAACCAACAACACCTGAAACAGGTCAGCAATCTGAATCAGCTTAAACAACTTACTCAGCATCCTCAGCTTGTGGAACAGTTAGACAAGTTACAAGAAGCCCTATACTCGCCACATCGGAAACAATTGTGGCAAGGTCAAGGCTTGGCAGAAACCCTTCAATATTTGCCTAAACCTGCCAATCAGAATAAGGACCAAGGTTTACCTCAGCTTTACTCCTAACCCTGCATTGCCTCAATGGTCGAGCCGATTGGCACTAAGATTGGCACTCTGGTCGACTGTTGCTACAATGCCCCTTTTTGGTCATGAGATAACACTATGCAACTCAATCAAGCAAAAGCAATTATCAGTGGTGGCGCCTCAGGGTTAGGTTTTGCAACAGCAAAGAATATCATTGAGAAAGGCGGTAAAGTCGTTTTACTCGACATCAATGAAGAGCAAGGGAAAAAAGCTGTTCAGGAACTGGGTAACAGTGCGCTTTTTGTTAAAACCGATATCAGTGACGAGCATGACGTCGAGTCAGCGGCAGACAAAGCAGCTGATTTTATGGGTGGCATCAATTTAGCAGTAGGTTGCGCTGGTGTATTAGGCGCTGGTCTGATCCATAGTAAGAAAGGCCCAATGCCTGCTGATTACTTTCAGAATGTGGTCAATATTAATCTTGTTGGCACTTTCCTTCTGACTCGTGCCGCTTCTCGTCATATGCAAAATAACGAAGTGGTAGACGGCGAACGGGGTGTGATCATTCATACTGCATCTATTGCAGCTTATGAAGGTCAGATTGGTCAGACAGCTTATTCTGCCACTAAATCTGCCATTGTCGGCATGGTCTTGCCTTTGGCTCGTGAATTCGCACGCATCAATGTTCGAGTGATGGCTATTGCGCCAGGAGTGTTCGAAACTCCAATGATGGAAAAGATTACCCCTGAGATCTGCGAACAAATCGCAGCGGGCATTCCAAATCCATCACGCTTCGGTAAGCCTTCTGAGTTTGCGTTAACGGTAGAGCAAGTGGTTGAAAATCAATACTTAAATGGTTCAACCATTCGCCTTGATGCAGCAGCTCGCTTACAGTAAGCAACCCGTATCAAACCTTATCAGCACCTGAGCGTATGGCAGTCTCTGGAGAAAGCCTACGGCTGGTGCTGATATTTCACCATATCTAAAAAACCTCGATCCTGACGTCTTTCAGCAATAACTAAATTGTCCTCAACCTCAAGATCTTGCTTAATCGTTTCATCAATCTGCTTCTGATCGATAGGCTCTTGTTTAACATAGGTTTCTTTGTCTTTTGACTGATAATTCCAAAAGGCCTCAAATTCCTTTGCAAAGCGGGCCGGTTCTTTAAGCTCTTCTGATAATACTAATGTACACATGGCTTTTTCCTCTTTGTTTATTTGACGATTCCATTACACCACTTAATTCTGAAAGCCATATGAGTCAATTATGACGAATTATGGCAATTGCTATTTTTTTTACAAATAAACCTCTAAAACTTAGCTTGATACTTTCAGTAAAAAAATACCCAGCCTAAGCTGGGTATTAACACTTGAAAGACTAGTTAATAAGACGATGACTTCGTTGCACCAAAATCTGTAATTCACGAAGAGCAACAGAGAACTTAGAGAACTCATGGGTACTGCTCTGTCTGAAGTCAGTCACCATCTCTTGCCAACGAGAAAGCAGATCATCATGCTCAGCCAAAAAGTGCTTAATCCTGGTATCCGCAGACTTATACTTGTTGGTCAAAGGCAAAACCGCTTCAATCAGGTTTCGTTGCTGATAATCTAACTCTTCTCTGAAAGCCGAACGTGCAAACGCCTGCCAATGATTCAATACAGGTTGGGCAATGATTTGGGTTAAGAACCAGTGCAAGTTAATTTCCGCACCAAGTTTGTAGTAGACTTCTGCAACCAGAAGAATCGGTAAATCATATTGTTTTGCCAATTCAATGATATCCATGGCTGAGAACATGGTGCTCAATAAAGAAACCTGACGTGCTAGCTTCTCAGGAACTCCCTGAGCGATCAGCTGTTGGGCTTCTTTTTCAATGCCTTGTGCCTCTTTAGCTTCCAGTGTCTTATGAACATTACGCTGTAGCTCGACAACACCATCACGGAAATATTCTACCACCTCAGCTATGGATTGATCCTTGCGACGATTACGCACGAACCAGCGAGTTGCCCGTCGAACAATTCGACGCGCCTGAAACATCATCTGGATCTGCACGTTGGCAGGAACCTTGTTATCCAGCGCTTCAATACTGCTCCACAGTCCTTGCATGTCGAAAGTTTCTTTCGCCATTGCATAGCATTGAGCCACTTCACCAATATTCGCACCCACTTCATCAATTACGCGGAAAGCAAAATTGGTACCCATCAGGTTAACCATTTCATTGGCAACACTCATGGCAATAATTTCATTGCGCAGTGGATGCTTGGCCATAACATTCGCATACTTGGTACGCAAAGGTTTTGGGAAATACTCAATCAGGTAACGCTCAAAATACTTTTCATCGCTGACTTCAGGAATGCGCAGTGAATCTTTCAGCTGCATTTTTCCGTAGGCAAGCAATACTGATAGCTCTGCTCTTGTTAACCCTTGTCCTTTCGACTCACGCTCAAGCATTTCTTCATCAGTGGGTAGATACTCTAGCTCACGGTCAAGCTGAACATCTTTTTCAAGCGCGTGAATAAAGCGCAGATGCTCTTTAACCATGCTCGGCGCACGAGACTCAGTAATACTGATCGATTGGATTTGACGATAATTATCTTCAATGACGATCTGAGACACTTCATCGGTCATTTTTGCCAACAAGGTATTGCGTTGCTTTTCGGTCAAGCTGTTCTCAGCCATCACGCCATTAAGAAGAATCTTAATATTGACCTCATTATCGGAGCAATTCACACCACCTGCATTATCAATAAAGTCGGTGTTCGCACGACCACCATTCAGCATATACTCAATTCGGCCAAGCTGCGTACAACCTAAATTACCACCCTCGCCGATTACTCGGGCTTTCATCTCAGAACCGTTAACACGAAGACTATCATTGGCTCTGTCACCAACTTCAGCGTGTGTTTCCTTAGAGGATTTCACATAGGTGCCAATACCACCATTCCAGAATAAATCAACTTTCATTTTTAAGGCAGCATGGATAAACTCATTCGGTGATAATGCCTTAGCTTTAACCCCCAGCATTTCTTGTATTTCCGGGGTCAAACTAATTGATTTAGCACTTCGCTCAAAGACTCCACCACCCTTAGAAATCAGGGATGAGTTATAGTCATTCCAGCCCGAACGAGGTAAGTTGAACAAACGTTGACGCTCTTTATACGAAGCTGCCGCATCTGGATTAGGATCTACAAAAATATGCATATGGTTAAAGGCAACCTGCAGGCGAATATGCTTGGACAACAACATACCATTACCGAACACATCACCCGACATATCGCCGCAGCCTACTACTGTAAAATCTTCGCTCTGGCAATTAATACCCATTTCACGGAAGTTACGTTTTACTGATTCCCAGGCCCCTTTCGCGGTAATGCCCATAGCTTTATGGTCATAACCATTACTACCGCCTGAAGCAAATGCATCACCTAGCCAGTGGCCATATTCAAGCGAAATACCATTAGCTATATCAGAAAAAGTTGCTGTTCCCTTGTCTGCTGCGACAACTAAATAAGGATCTGGCTCATCGTGAATCACAACATCTTTCGGATGAACCAGCTTGTCAGAAACATAGTTATCGGTGATATCCAGCAAGGCACGAATAAAGGTTTTATAACACTCAACACCTTCCGCAAAGAATGCATCACGGCCACCTGTTGTAGGTAATTGTTTACAGACAAAACCGCCTTTAGCACCCACCGGCACAATCACAGAGTTTTTAACTTGCTGTGCTTTGACCAGACCTAATACCTCGGTACGGAAATCTTCACGACGATCTGACCAGCGCAAGCCACCACGGGCAACTTTCCCTCCACGTAAGTGGACACCTTCAACGCGAGGCGAATAAACAAAGATTTCAAACATCGGTACTGGCTTTGGAATACCGGTGATCAATGCAGGCTTTAACTTAAAGGAAATATAGCTTTTGTCTTTACCGTCTTCGGTTTTCTGATAGAAGTTAGTGCGCAAGGTTGCATCAATTACTTCAAGGTACTTATTAACAATTTTATCTTGGTCAAGGTTGCTGACCTGCTCAAAAATTTTACGCAATTCGCGCTTGTGACTATTGTATTTACGCTCATTAAATTCTTGTTCTGGACTAAAACGCAATTCAAATAGCTCTACTAAGCCATGTGCAATATTAGGATATTGCGACAAGGTTTGTTCAATGTAGGTCTGACTAAAAGTAAAACCAATTTGCCACATGTATTTAGCATAAGCACGTAACATGGCAACTTGACGCCAATTCAATCCAGTAGCAATGATTAAGCGATTAAAGCCATCTTTTTCAGCCTGATTAGTCCAGGCTTTAGCAAAGGCGGTCTGGAAGTTATCGCGGATTGCTTCGACATCAATTTCCTGGTGATGACGAACACTGAAGTCCATGATCCAGATAGTACCCAGCGCTTCTGATGAAACTTTATAGGGTGTTTCATCAATGACGGTCAGCCCCATATTTTCTAAAAGAGGCAACACTTCCGATAATGGAATAGGTTGCTCACGATTAAACAGCTTAAAGCGCAACAACCCACCTTCAATCTGCTTCTTATAGAGCAGCATATCGAATGGTCTGCCTTCGTTCAGACGTTCAATATGTTTGATATCTGCTATTGCTGACAATACGCTTTGTTGGTTTTGATAACCGGGTGAAAATGCCGTTGCATATTTCTTGTGTAACTTGATCGCTTCCGATGGCTCATAATGATGCTCAATGGTATCCATTAACACATCTTCCCAGCTCAAAGCAGCTTCTTGCAGATCAGCTTGGAGCTTTTGTAAGTCATACTCAATCGCTTCGGCATTCTCTACTGGAACACGGAAATGTGTTCGTACCAAATTTGATTCTGAGAAATGCGTATTAAACTCGGTCTCACCTTTGCTGCCGAAGGCATCAGACAGTATTTCCGTCATGCGAAGGCGCACTTTGGTATTGTAGGTATCTCTAGGTACAAAACACAAAACTGAAAAATATCGTCCAAAAGGATCGCGACGCACGAAGGCTCTGACCTGACGACGTTCCTGAATGTGCAGAATCCCCATCGCTACATTCAATAGCTTCAATGTTGGGATCTGGAATAACTCATCTCTTGGATAGGTTTCTAAAATATTTTTTAACGCTTTATAATCATGGCCGCCTTCCTTTAAGCCGGACTCAGCCAAGACATTATGAATTTTCTTACGCAATACCGGAATAAATTGCGGGTCCATGTTATAGGCCGCAGAAGTAAACAAACCGAAGAAGCGATATTCACCAACCACTTCACCCTTATTGTTAAAGCGCTTAATTCCAATATAATCAATATGGCTTGGACGGTGCACTGATGATACGGTGCTTGTCTTGGTTAAAACCAAGATATGCTCATTGGATAACGCCAGTTTCTGTGCACCTTTAGGGGACTGCGACAAGCGATACTGAATATGCTTTGTTTCATCAGCTAAAGTACCCAGTCCGCTATCCTTGACTGACTTTAAAACCAAATCATCTTTAGTCTTTTTCAAGTCATAAGTGCGAGAGCCCATCAAAACAAAATGATTGGCTTTCACCCAGCGTAAGAAATCTAATGCCTCGTCAATCCTATCTTTACGCAGCGGTGGCGGAGTTGTTTCCAGCTCATTTATAATAGCTCCCAGCCTGTCTCGCATCGGCTGCCAATCACGAACCGTGGCTCTAACATCCGCTAAAATTCGCAATAAATCTGACTCCACCTGTTTAATGGTTTCATCGTCCAGCTGTTTATCAATTTCGAGATACATCGGCGTTTCGATGTTGCTACTATCAACACAGTCACCGTCAACGCAGAGATTTAAAGATTTAACTTTGCCCTGCTTATCCCGTAATACTTCTATCGGAACATGGATATGCAAGTGGACATCAATTCCATGCCGATTCAGTTCCATTCGAATTGAATCCACCAGAAATGGCATGTCAGCATGATTCAACTCAATAATGGTATGTTTCGTTTTCCAACGATTCTCATCCGTTGTTGGATTATGGACACGCAATTTACAGGTGCCATCAAAATCCTGAATGAACTGCCACAGACTGAATATTGAATTGTAAATTTGCTCAGGAGTGCGCTCGCTGAACTCATCTTCAGAGACACTGTTATAAATAATTTCAGCAAATTGTTTTATGAGGTTGGATTGACGTTTTGGTGCTTTTTGTTCGATCAACTGCTTCACGTCGTTTAGCAGCTTGGGAGAAGTGTTTGAACTGGCCATTATCCTTTCCAAATACGCTTGAAATAGGTGAAAAAAATCGAAAATAAATTGAGTCAATTCTAGGTCATTTGAAACAAAAATGGCACCTAAATTTTACTTTAGATGCCATTATTTCCAACTGGTACGCCCTGTTAGCGTACTAATATTTTTTTAATATCAGCGGCGGTATAACAAAGCTGCTAATGCTGGTAGTAGGATAATTGCGCCTAACATGTTCACTAAGAACATGAACGTCAGCATTATGCCCATATCTGCCTGGAACTGCAGATCAGACATCAGCCAGGTACTAACACCAATAGCCAGCGTTAGACCGGTAAATAATACAGCGTTACCTGTCAGCTTGAGAGTCTCAAAATAGGCATCGGCCACACTCATTCCAGAACGAATAAATCCGACCATTCTTGAGAAGATGTAAATACCATAATCAACCCCAATACCAACCCCCAGAGCAATTACCGGTAAAGTAGCAACGGTCAGACCGATTTCCAACCAGGTCATTAGTGCTTGCGCCAGGAATGACACCACCACCAGCGGCAGAATCACACAAATAGTGCCGCGCACAGAACGGAAACTGATTAAGCACAACAGTGTTACGGCCAGATATACCCATATCATCATCGGTATCTGTGCTTCGGAAACCGCTTCATTAGTCGCAGCCATCACACCAACCGGACCCGTTGCCAAAAGATACTCAACTTCCTCATGAGCTTTATTAGCACGGAAATCTTTGACCTCTGCAATCAGTCGCTCAATTGTCTCAGCTTTATGATCATCAAGGAAAATCATTACTGGCATGATGCTGCAATTGGAGTTCAATAAACCGGTACCGGTTTCAACGCGACTAATTGACTGAACCAGTACAGCCTCATCTTTTGGTAAAACTTTCCACTTCAAGTTGCCCTCGCTCAGCATGCCATTCACCACCTTGGCTACCTGCGGCAAACTGATAGTAGACTGGACACCTTTAACGTTGTTCATTTCCCATTGGAATTGATCAATGTTATTCATGATATCGAAGTATGTGCAACCATCCGGCTTTGTCTTTGCCAGAACATAAATTACATCAGTACCTATGGCATAGGTTTCGGTAATGTATTTATTATCCAGGTTATAGGTCGAATCCTGTTTTAAAGCTGGTGCTCCAGCTTGTAAATCACCTATCTTCATATTCAGGGACTGCCAATAGCCTAAGATTCCTAATAGCAGACCGACCACAATGACAATAGTCGATACAGGCTTACGGGCAAACCCAGCAATAATTTTCCACCACTTTTCACGAGCCTGTTCACGCTTACGAACGCCCTGCACAAACTTATCTGAGAAATGGGTATAGGATAATAGCAGTGGTAACAACAACAAATTGGTCAGAATAAGTACTGCAACACCAATACTGGCGGTGACCGCTAACTCGCGAATAATATCAATCTCAATCAGCTGCAGTGTTAAAAAGCCTACCGTGTCACTGATCAAAGCAATACCACCCGGGACGATCAAGGCGGCACAAGCCGCAATCGCAGCATTGTAAGTTTTCATGCCGTGTGCAACATTATGCTGCACACCATTGATCATCTGCACGCCATGGCTTACACCGATGGCAAAAATTAAGAATGGCACCAGGATCGACATAGGGTCTATGCCGTAGCCCATAGCTGTGAGCAGGCCTAGTTGCCATACCACCGCAATAATCGATGTTAAAATCGGTAGCAAAGTCAATTTCAGAGAACGGGAATACCAATAGACCAGCAGCGCCGTGATAGCCAAAGCGATCAGAAAGAAAACAATCACACCACCTGCTGCGTCACTGACATCACCAATCATTTTAGAGAAGCCTATGATATGAACTTCAATGTTTGGGTATTTCGATTCAATGTCGGTACGAATCTGCTCTAAATCATGGGCCACACGGACAAAGTCAGTCTGCACCATCTGATCGCCGTTTTGTCCTGCTGACTGATCGTCTATAGGGTTATATTCGGATAGCAACTGTGCCGAAACCATTGCCGACTCGAACTCATTGGAGACTAATCGACCAACAATTCCTGCTTTTAGAATATTTTCACGAACCTGGTTTAGCGCACGCTCAGAACCATCAAACCGTGCAGGAATGACAGGGCCACCTTCAAGCCCCTGCTCACTCGCTTCAATGTATCGTATATTGGGAGTAAATAGAGATTCTACCTGAGGTTGATTAACCCCTGAAATACCAGCCACTCTACCGGTTGTTTCATTTAAAGCTTCGAAGAAAGTGGCATTGAATATATCCCCACTCTTATCCTCCAGAGCCACCAGGACACGATTGGCTCCACCGAACTGTTCTTGATATTCAATATACGTCTGCATGTACTCATGCTTTAGCGGAATATTTTTTTCGAAGCTCGCATCTACTCGCAACTGTGTAACGAAGTACGCCATGATCACTGTAAATACGGCAAACAAACTAATCCATAACGTTCGCTTGGAGAAAAAAATCTTCGAAACTAATGTTTCTAATTTGTTTTTTGTCATTCTGAATAACCTTTAACGAATACTATGGCTAATTACTCTTGTGATAGGCTTAAACGCTCAACGCCACCATCACCAACAACAATTACTGTCTCATCATCAATAGCTACAACTGCAGTACGGCCTTTCAAGTCCTTCCGCTTTTTGATATCAGTCGATGTCAATGTTTTATAAACCATCACACCACCAGTACCCACCAGTACCCAGCGATTAGAGTCTAAAATGGCTAAATCGTGGAAGCCTGAGGCTGTACTTAGGAACTGCCCCTGCCATGATTGCCCCTGATCTTTTGAAATGTAGAGGTTGCCTCGAAGGCCATAGACATAAAGATAACCGTTATCATCTACCTGGATACCAAAAAAAGAGCCATCATAAGGAGTTTCCAGCTTCTGCCATGTTTCACCACCATCGCGAGTTTCAGCAACTAACGCCGAGCTAGTTTCAAAACCATCGTCATCAATACCTTCAATATATTTCTCGCCGGCAATAACCCAGTAATCTTCAGTCACTTTCTTAAAGGAATAAAAGTGGCTGAAATAACCATAATAATCTGCTAAACCTTCAATTTCTCGAGACTCCCAGGACTCACCGCCGTCCGGTGACTCAAGGTATAAACCATACGAACCTACCGCTATAATTAAGTCGCTGTTAATAAATTGCACATCAAATAATGCAGGTTGTTCGTAAGACTCTTCCTGATGACTTAACTGCCAACTTTCACCACCATCGTTAGTCAGCAAAACTGTTTGGCTGAAGCCAACAGCAATACCACGCTTGTCATCCAGAAAATCTACCGCTGTCAACTGCTCACGTGTCGGTACTGGCACTTGTCGCCACTCAATCCCTTTATCATCTGATAAAAGAATATGACCTCGCTCCCCTACCGTCACTAAGCGTCCTGATGGCAGTTTCTCAATATCCAATAATAATGACTTTGTTGCTTTATCAGCGATTAATGCGGGTTTAGCTTCCAAGCACGAAGAAGCAAAAGCTCCGATGATAAACAGCACCAAAGGGAATGCATACTTAATGATTGCTTTCATACAGAACTGAATTCTCTGGTTATTATAAACATGTAATGATAAAAAAAGCGGCCGAAGGAACGGCCGCTTGGACTGTCAAACTAGCGTCGACCGGCGCGACGTAATGCTGAAGGAGTAAAGTGTGACCCACTAAACTCAGCATTGAAGTTATACATATTCTCCTGGTTGTCTAAACCAATAACCAGGTAGCGACCGGATGGAAGATCGTAATATGCTTCAAGAGTCGACCACAACGTTGGTACATCGTAGTAGTTAATCAAGTATGCTTGAGCAACACGCCATAATTCACCACGCTCGTCATACATCTCTTCAGCAGCAATCTGCCAGCTATCCTCATCAATATAGAAAACGCGCTTCTTGTATTGATGACGGGTGTCCTCTTTCAAGTTAGCTTCCAATACCCATACACGGTGTTTCTCATAACGTACCAAGTCAGAGTTAATAACTCCTGGCTTGATGATTTCATCATAAGTAACTTCGTCCGAGTGCAGTTTATAACTGTTGTATGGGATATAGATTTCTTTCTTGCCTTTAATCGTCCAGTTGTAACGATCGGGAGCACCGTTGAACATATCAAAATCATCGGTGGTACGCAGACCATCAGAAGCTGTGCCTGGAGCATCATAAGCAACATTAGGAGCACGACGCACACGACGCTGACCCGTGTTATAAGTCCATGCTTTACGAGGTTCCTTAACCTGATCCATTGTTTCGTGAACCAACAATGCTGTACCAGCCAAACGTGCCGGTGCAGTTACGTTTTGACGGAAAAGGAACAGAACGTTACCCTCTTCCAGCTTCTCTGGAGTCATATCAGGCTCGTTATAGATATGGTGAAGCTCATCTCTAAGCTTAACCAACACGTAACTACCGTCTGGCAATGGCGCAGCCTGACCGACTTCACGCTCAACAGAAACGCCACGATAACGGGTAATTGAATTCCAGATTAGCTGTAAACCATTTTCCGGAAATGGGAACGGAACACCAATTGCAGCCCCTTTAATACCGTTACCTTCTTGTATCAACTCTGCACGACTAGCATTCGCTTTTACTGCATCTAGCACATGTTGAGGATACGAGGCACTACGGCGAGTTGGGTAAATGTGCATCTTGAAGCGATCTGGATAGGCTTTAAATAAAGCCACTTGACCATCCGTCAAATGCTCTCTGTACTGCTGAAAATTTGATGCATCAATTGTAAACAGCTTTTCATCGTCTGCGAATGGGTTAGGGTGATGATCACCTTCCTGATAACCTTCTGGAATCATGTCTTCTGTGATACCACCAGTCCAGGCAGGGATCGAGCCGTCTTCATTACCTGCTCGAATCGAACCCATGGGTGTATAGACATCTCCGCCTAATTGCGCAGCCTTTTCTGCTGAAACTTTAGCCGATGCAACGCCCGAGCATACTGCCGAAACGACTGCACCTGCCAATAACCATTTATTCATCATTTTAGCCATATCTTATACAACCCTTTTATTAAAACGAATAACTCAATGCTAGAGAGACATGATCCCGGTCTGAAATCAGGTTTGCAGAACCGCCACCGAAGTAGCTGTTATAAGCAAAATCCCACTTCCAAGCACTTAGGGTACTTAAACTTACGCCTGCTGACAGCGACTTACGACCTTCCAGGAAGTTCGAAATTGGAGCTGGGGTGTTACCACTCACATCATGCTGGAAAACGATACGTGGAGACATGTTCCAACCACTAAAGATGTTATTGTAGTCCCAGCGCATTGCCATGCGATAACCCCATGAGAACTCATCAGCGAAACCATTTTGAGTCGTGCCCTCACACTCGGTATAGACTCTTTGATTGGTTACCGGATGATTAAAGCCACAAGGAGAAGTGCCCGTAGGATCTATTCCAAATAAGCCGTCAATTGTGCCATTTCCGTTATAGTCAACAGCTCGATCAGGGTTGCCAGAGCGGAAAGTACCTTCAGCTTCGAAACGTAATTCGTCCTGACTAGGCATATCCAAAATCTGGTTGGCACCAACTTCCACCAAGAAAGCAGTTTGGTCTGAGCCAAAGACCGGCCCCAATAATGAAGTAATGGTCATCTGTGCCTGAACAGTATCCAGCAAACGATAACCTGAAATTTCTTCACCTAAACCAACACCGTTAGCAACTTGACTCGTACCACTTGGGATCTGGCCAATAGGCTCAAGTGTCGCAAATAACAATTCAACGTCATCGACCTGTAATGGCTCATCGATACGATAGGAAACTTCACCAGCAACTGATAAACCACCATCGGTTGCAGTATTGAAACTCATACCAACCATTTGAATATCTTCAGGGTATTCAAGGAATCCCGTTACGACCCCACTGGAATTGGCCGCATTAGCAGAAATGATTGGGCGACGACTATGATAATTCATGTAGTAGAAGCCTAGTTCAGTACCATAATCTGTAAAGTAGCCTAATTTGACACCAAACTGACCTTCATCATCAGCAAAACGAGTTTTCTCTCTTAAAGCCACTGTACCAGGCTGGCCTTCAGAATATTGAGCAAAACCCAGATGTACTTCATAGCCTTTAAGACCCAAGAAATCTCGAGTTGAGAAATAAGTGCCTGGCTCATCAAACTTTACTTCTTCAAATTCGAATTGGTAGAAGGCTTCCATATTCCAGTTCATGCTTAAGTCTAACGAAGTCCAGATCATGCTAGTAGGAATGAAGGCTTCTTTTAGCTCAGCACCTGGATTTCTTAATACTCTTAAGTCAACAGGGTTGGCTTCCGACAAGCTGTGCTGGATAAAGGTACTTTCACCCCAACTAACCACCTGCTCACCCAAGCGAACCTGCATAACGTTACCGTTATCGAATTCAAAGGTTTTCCAGACGTATACATCAAGCATACGAGCATCATAACCCTGTTCAGTTCTAGCCGTGTTGTACTCACCGCCATAACCACCAGCTGGGTAGCTGTCCAAATTACGGAAAGGAAGTTCTGTATCCATCAAAATACGATCGTAGTACCAAAGGCCACGAGCAAATAAACCTTGGTCACCATCTTTATGGCGCATATCCAGTTCATGGACACCTTTGATGACCTGCGAGAAAAAATCGCCTTGATCAAAGTTTAAGTTACCGTCATCGGAGTTATTCGACCATGCACCGGGAGGAGCGGTAAAAGTGCCGTTAACACCTGTACCGTATAAATTAGAGATTGGTTGCCCGGTTTCTAGTTCATAAAGGTTGGCCTTACCGACTAGATTACGATCACGTTCTTCAACACGAACGCCGACACCCACAGATAATGTGGTATCAAAGTTGACGTCGTAATTTTCAGTATCCCAATTAACTGCCTGGCTACTAGCTGCAGATAAAGCTAAGGCAACGCCGGCTGCAATCTTAGATAAGCGCGTCATTGGAGAGTTGTTATGGTTTAACCCTGTATTTTTCATACAATTCCTTCCCCCATCGATAGGAATTAACTGTTTGCTATAAACAAAAGTAAACGGAAGACGGTAAGACGTCATACCACTTATAAATCGCATACTATCAATAATTTCTACTTATAAGCAAGCAATATAACGATGCTTATTTGTCAAGAATTTTTGCAGGTGCTTTGAAGAGTAGTAGCGCCATTTTGTATAAGAAACAGCCAGTTTACAGGTTTCAGAGAATGAAATGATTCGATTCTGTCTGATATTTAACCAGCAATGGCGCTTGAGGCATGATGTGATAAAGCAAGGGCTGATTTCCAGCCCTTGTTTTCTATTTGAATAAGTTCTTGATGCTTAACTGGATCTTGTTCACTGTTTCCAGAGAGTTGAGTACCTCAATCTCTGGTACTGAGTGATTCCATTGAATGGCAATAATCGTCAACAATGCTCCAACTCCAATATATAAGCACACTCGACTTAACCATTGTGTACTGCGTTTATTGTAAACCATGATCTTTCTCCTTTAAATACAACCGAAATGAGGGCTTAAAGCGCCTCGTCTCGGTAGCGACGAATCATAATAGCGCCGACCACTAAAACTGCTCCAAACGCTAATCCGAACCACAAATCCATATCCATCAGATGCTCACCGAAGCTCAAAGGAAGCCACTCCTCCTCAATAAATTCCGAAACATCGTCTTCAATGACATCACTGAAATCACCTGCGATTTTTCCAACCGGGGTAATGTAAGCACTCCATATCATCACAAATCGCTCGCCGATATAGGAAACTACGTAAGCTGTGTTAGTTACGATGCTTTCAGCAATAATGACTAATATTACTGGTACTGTTGCTACCAGGAATGGCACCTTCTTGGTCCAGCTTGAAACCAGCAATAAATATCCAATAATCGGCGCAGCCCATAGAGTAGCAACGTACAGCGCTTGTAACTGATAAAACGCAACCACAAACAGATTCGATGGTTGCCAAATGTTATGCCAGGCGCTGGCGTCTGATATCCAGGCAAAAATGGTTCCTAGAATCATGATGGCGATAGAGGTCAACTGTAATATCACCCAGACAAATAAGGGGGCAACAACCATTACAGTGACCACTTTTGAAAGCACTGTCATGCTGTCTGACACAGGCATCGACTTCCAGAATAAAATACTGCGGTCTTTACGGTCATCGTACAGTGCGCCTAAACAGTAGAAGAAACCTACTATTGCCAGCACCACTCCAAAGCTGAAGATACCGCTATAAATGCCCATTTGCACACCAATGGCTTTAGCACGCGGATCAACGCTAACGTCATATAGCTTGAATAAACTGGTCAAATCATGACTGCCGACACCATTGATCTGCACGTTACTGGTGCTAAAAACAAAGACCCCAAGGAAGACACCGAATACTGCAATACCGCCAATTATCATCGGCACCCACTGCAAACCTGTCTTGTTTTCCCAATACTCTCTCTTCAATAAGGTTAGAAACGTTTTCATGCGGCCTCTCCTTTCATCTTGGCAACAAACAGATCGGCTACGCTCGGCTTGCGAACCTTACCTAACTCTTGAAGTTGCTCCTTAGCGACGCCGTTGAATAGACACACCTTTTGTCCAAAGACTTCCCTGACATTCATTGGCTTCATCGCTAAGGCAGCTTCCTCAAACTCCTTCTCAACCATGACTTCAAAATACGAGTCTGCTATCGCATCCATCGAGTCATCCAGCACAATCTTTCCATCCTGGATAAAAATGAGATCACTCAAAATGTGCTCAATTTCTTCGACCTGATGCGTGGTTATAATAATAGTTCGATTCTCGTCGAAATAATCGTTTAGCAGTTGCTCGTAAAATGATTTGCGGAACAGGATATCCAGTCCTAATGTTGGTTCATCCAGAATCAACAAGTCCGCATCAATTGCCATAATTAGGGCCAGGTGCAATTGCACCACCATTCCTTTGGATAAGGCCTTAACCCGGCTATTCCTTTTTATTTTTGTTTGTTCCAAGTACTTCTCACACAGCTCACGACTAAAGCGAGGATGTACCCCCTCTACAAAGTCGATGGCCTGACTTACTTTAATCCAGCGAGGTAATACGGCCACATCAGCAATAAAGCAAACGCGCTGCATTAACTCATCGCGCTGTTTATGCGGATCCAGGCCGAAAATATTAAGCTCGCCTTCGAAGGGTGTTAATCCCAACACTGATTTTAGTAATGTTGTTTTTCCCGCACCATTTGGGCCGATTAAGCCCAAAATACGTCCTTGCGCTAGCTCAAAGCTGACATTATCCAATGCTTTGAAGCTTCCATATCTTTTATTGAGTCCTTTAGCTTCAAGGATATTACTCATGATCGCTCTCCTCGTCCTTTGTGCGCTTGAATAGCTCATCCAATGAAATCTGCAAACGCTCAATCTTTTGTAATAACGCAGGCCATTCCACAGTCAAAAACTGCTCACGTTCCTGCTTCAATAATTTTTCTTTCGCACCTTCTATCACGAACATGCCTAATCCCCTTCGTTTTTCAGCTAATTCACTTTCCACCAATAATTGATACGCCTTGGATACGGTTATCGGGTTCAACTTGTACTCCGCTGAAATGTTCCGCACCGAGGGCAAGGCATCACCTTCCTGCAGGCTACCATCGAGGATCATATTTAAGACCCTGTCGCGCAGTTGCAGGTATATTGGCTGTGTGTCATCCCAATGTATTTGCATATTAAGCTACCTGTTGGCAGTTACCCGTTGTTGTTTTTAATACAAACCTATCAAAATCAACATCTTAACCTAGCAGAACAGCAAATTTTCATCGTAGTGTCCTGCTGACATGGTGTTATACTAAGATATAACACCGACTCTGTAAAACACTTTTTGCAATTTTTTTATAAAAAGGCTGTAACAAAATGTGTACCAGCTCTAGAGAGACGCTCCATATTAAAGAAAGCTAATGAACTTCAAAGCAAAGGCCTGTAAACTGCCTAGCTTAGTTTTTCAGTTAATTATCAACGTGCAACCAGCTAAAATATTCCCATTTACGCCAGCTAATATCGTGCTCTTAGTATTGAGCCTTGCCTGTGTATTCAGCCTTCTGCCTGCCAGTTATGCACTGGCAGCTGGACTCATCTGGGGCTGGTTTTTTGCTGATCAGCAGTCTTTACCCCTCGCCAGCTGGGCGAGCCTGTTACTGAAAATCGCGATTGTACTACTAGGCTTCAGTCTTCCATTAACTGAGTTATGGGGAACCGCCAAAGACAGCTTTGTATTAACGGTAAGCGTTATTGCTGGGGCATTAATGATGGGATTGTTGGTTGCGAAACTGTTTAAACTGGACAATCAACAGGGTTGGCTGATCAGCTCAGGAACTGCGATTTGTGGTGGGAGCGCGATTGCTGCAGTAGGTTCATCGATCAAAGCCAGTAGCCATAACATGGTCATATCACTTGCGATTGTATTTATCTTGAATGCTGTGGCTTTGTTTGTTTTCCCTGCGATTGGTCATTGGCTGGAGCTGACACAAAGCCAGTTTGGCCTCTGGGCGGCGCTGGGTATTCACGACACCAGTAGCGTTGTTGGTGCCGCTGCCGTCTATGGTGAAGGAGCTCTGGATGTCGCAACAACCACTAAATTATCTCGGGCTTTATGGATTATTCCTCTGGCTATCATTGCCTCATTATCGCAACATTCGGGCAAAATAAGGTTCAGCCTGCCGCTGTTTATCGTATTTTTCTTGCTGGCTAGCTCGGTGAGTAGTTTTCTTATGTCACCAGACCTTATGGCGCAAGTAGGCACTTACATCAAGCCGGCCTCAAAGAATCTGTTTGCACTGAGCCTGCTATGGATGGGCACCAGCCTGAATAAAGCTGCGATCAAGGCAATCCCGATTCGTTCAATGCTGCTGGGCATCATTCTTTGGCTTGCGGTATCGATCAGCTCATTGTACGTTGTCATGCAGTGGTACCCGTAGCCCATAACCCAATAGCAGATTAAGAGAACATCATGTTTGCACTGCAATTTGATCAGTTGGATCGCCAGGCAGAACTAAGAGTCAACCCCGCTCAACTTCGCGAGCTTGCGCAACAAGCAGGCAGCTACATTCTGCCTGTCCACCGTCAGCAATTACTGACTCAAGATGACAGTCTGCTGTGGCTAAACTGGAGCGAATTATCCGACACCGTTGACGGTATTAAAGACAAGCACTTAATCTATCTTGGACAGGTTAGAGAGACCGACCAGAATAAGCACTATTTCAGTTACCGACTTACTGAACCAGACTATTTTCTCCAGCAATTTCATTCTGTCTCCCTGAAAGGCTTGAGAGAGCTGTTACCGACATTATCAGAGGCAGAGTCATTTTTAGCTAACGTCGCAATTGGCATTGAACACTGGCACAACACCCACCAGTATTGTGGATTTTGTGGACATGCCACCTACTCCAAATTGGCTGGTTTTGTCCGTCAATGCAGTAATCAAGAATGTGCTAAAGAGCATTACCCACGAACCGATGCGGCCGTGATTTGCGCTATCACTTATCAGGACAAGCTCTTATTGGGGCGTCAGGCTCAGTGGCCGGAGAAGCGCTATTCTGTTATTGCGGGGTTTGTCGAACCTGGCGAGAGTCTGGAGCAAGCGGTGGCACGTGAAGCTAACGAAGAAGCAGGGCTAATGGTTACTAATATTCAGTATTTTGGTTCGCAACCCTGGCCCTTCCCTCAGTCATTAATGACTGGCTATACCGCCGAAGCAACTCACCCTTCAATTGAGTTGAAAGATGATGAGCTCGAGCATGCTGCCTGGTTTACTCGCTCGCAAATCAATGAGTTAGTGGACAGTGGGCAGCTTATCCTGCCATACAAATTCTCCATTTCTCGCACTCTGATCGAACACTGGCGGAAAAGCTAAGTGTCTGATAGTTTCTCTTTAAACTGTTTCTAATTCTTATTTTCAGTATATTTTTTAAACAATTATTGACGAATAATCCTTTCTCAAGTACAAATAGAAACAATCCTTATAACTATCGCTTATAAAAAGCAGGTGGTAAGGAGATACAGGATGTTTAGGAAACTGCTAACGCTTTTCTCAAGCTCATATAGGTTGAGAGCAGGTTAGCCAGATTTAGGAAACAAGGAGTTCTTATGTCTAAGATCACAATTCTCGCCGGCGACTTTCCAAGCGGCAATGGTCATTTCTCATTTCGTAACTTTACACTTCCAGGAGACAGTAACCACTACCTCTGCGAAACGGTTAACATCAACCAGCTTGAATCCTTCAACAAGATCAATAGAGACATGGTCACTATGTTGGGTGTCAGCGAACGCACTGAGCGAATGCTGGATGACTTAACACAAGACCAGGTATTATTTATGGCTCGCTTGAAAGATAAAAGACGATTTGTTGGTTTAGCCGATAAACGTACTTTCGACAAAATGAATATAGCGAGACGAATTGAAGGCAATAAAAGCCAACCAATGTCTAAAGCGCCGTCAGCGGCTTAGTCAATCTGTTGCTTAGCTAGGCTCGATCCCAGGGAAAAGCAATGACGTTTTGAATATCCTTGGTATTGAGTTTGATCATCAATAAACGGTCGAGCCCTAAAGCAACTCCAGAGCACTCAGGCAAGCCATGCTCCAACGCTGCAATAAAGCGCTGATCAATGGTCATATCTGGTAATCCATTATTGCTGCGCCATTCATTATCCGCTTCAAAGCGTTCTAATTGCTGGGCACTATCAGCCAACTCATAAAAGCCATTGGCTAACTCAATCCCATCAATATATAGCTCAAAACGATGAGCAACTCGCGAATCAGCCTCTGAAATACGTGCTAAAGCGGCCTGGCTGGCTGGATAATCATAAATGAAAGAAACCACACCCTGCTGACCAAGTTGCGGCTCAATCTTGTCTTCAAACAATAGACTTAGATAATCATCCCGCTCCAAATCCTCAGGAAGACTCCCCAGATTAGAACGGGCAAACTGCTCAAGTTCATCATCTTTGATGGATAAAGGGTCTATGCCAAGATAATCGATAAATGCCTGTTGATAAGTTAAATCCTGTCGTTGCTTTGGCCCAAGCACCTCAGTAACCAGCTCAAAAATCTCATCCATCAGTTGGAAATGATCAAACCCCAATCGATACCATTCCAGCATGGTGAACTCAGGGTTGTGTCTGTTGCCCACTTCATCCTGCCGAAACGCTTTGCATATCTGATAAATAGAGCCATAACCCGCCGCTAATAAACGCTTCATGGCGTATTCTGGTGAGGTCTGGAGGAAACCATTTTCAGCGGAGAAACCAACATCAGCAGTCATCGAACGCATATAGCGATCGGTCACCCCATGATGTGATAAGGTTGGAGTGTCTACCTCCAATACGTCACCTGCTGCAAAAAAGCTACGAATTGTTGATAGCAACTGCGCGCGGGCTTTGAGGTTCTGTAGTGAAGCTGAAGGTTTCCAGTGGGTCATAGGCTTTATGATGATATGGTTTTACGTCTAGTCATTCCTAAAAAGGGAGTATTCATTTATATTTTAGTCATACCTTACGTTAGAGTTTCGCCCCTCGGCGAGATCCTTTTCTTTGTACCACAGGCACTTCCTACGGTCGCTTTCCAAAGAAAAGGAACCAAAAGAAACGACACCCCGATATTGAGGCCACGCTTCGCGTGACTCCCTGCGCCACTCCCGAAATACTTGACGCACCAGAATTTACATCACATCCTTGTGCTGAAAATTCTTATCAAAATCATCTCCCTAAAGGGATTCCCTTCGGTCACACATTTTGATTGCTCTATTTTGTACGTGTCTTAACTCAATAGAAGGGGGATTATTGGTGCTAAACTCAAACTTTCTAACTAAATTCAACCACTACCTAGCGCAGGGAAATTCTTGCTAGACAAGGCTTGCTGATTTTTAAATGGAGGGAGTTTAGATCAACTAAACGAGCTTCTTTAAAAATCAGCATAACGCAGTATAGCGAGAATTTAACAAGCTAGGCCCGTGAAACGTAATCGCCGGTACGGGTATCGATTTTTAGCTTATCACCAATATTCACAAACAAAGGCACTTTGACTACTGCACCTGTGTGCATAGTGGCTGGCTTTGAGCCGCCGCCAGAGGTATCACCGCGCAGACCTGGGTCGGTGTCGGTTACTTCGAGCACTACAAAATTGGGTGGTGTTACATCGATTGGGTTACCGTTCCATAGTGTGATTGAGCATTTGTCTTGCTCGATCAGGTAGACGGCTTTGTCACCTACGGCATTCTTATCGGCAGATACTTGCTCGAAGGTATTTGGATCCATAAAGTACCAGAACTCACCATCGTTATAGAGGTATTCCATTTCGGTATCCATGACGTCGGCTGTCTCGATACTTTCACCGGATTTAAAAGTTTTTTCGACGGTGCGACCTGTTAGTAAGTATAATACTTTGGTCTTACTGAAGGCTTGACCTTTACCGGGACGGACGAATTGGTTGTCGACAACCGTACATGGTTCGCCGTCTAGCATTATTTTTGTACCATTACGTATGTCGTTGGTGGTAATTGTTCCCATGTGTTCCTCTGGATATCAATGAGTTTATGATTCAAAACCTGCAGATTCTACCTCGAAATGATTCATATTGGCAGGAGCGAGAGTGGAAAAAGTTGCTGTCACAGGCAATTTCTTCACCTTTTGAGCTCTTGTCCCAATTAAACCTTACCACAGATGATCTTCCTTACACGGTTTTACCTGAGCATCAGTTCATACAAAAAGTGCCGGCGCCTTTTGTCGAATGTATGGAAAAAAACAATCCATACGATCCCCTGTTGCGACAGGTTTTGGCTGTAAGCGATGAAAACCAGGAGGTTGCCGGCTTTGTGCCCGATCCTCTACAAGAGCAACAATCTGAAGTGCCGGGGCTTCTGCATAAGTACCGTTCACGAGTTCTAGTCATGCTGTCCACCGCCTGTGCGATCAACTGTCGCTATTGTTTCCGCCGTGAATTTCCTTATCAGCAACACCAGACGGGGCGTCAAGGCTGGCAAGCAATCTTTGACTATTTAAATGCCCATCCTGAAATCAATGAAGTCATTCTGAGCGGTGGTGACCCTTTAGCAGTCAATGACTCTTATCTGAAGGACTTTATCCAGCAACTTGAACTCATACCGTCTGTGGTTCGACTACGCATTCACACGCGATTGCCTGTGGTTATTCCACAGCGGGTTACTCAAGGATTGATAGAGCCTCTGACCGAAAGCCGCTTACAAACTGTCATGGTCTTGCATATCAACCATCCCAATGAAATAAGTGGGCTTTTTGCTAAAGCAGCAAAAAGGTTGCATCAGAACGGCATTCACCTGCTCAACCAAAGCGTACTTTTAAAGAATATTAACGACAGTAGCATTACTTTAGCCGAACTTAGTGAGAAGCTGTTTGCTCATCATATACAACCCTACTACCTTCATCAGCTTGATAAAGTTAGTGGCACACACCACTTTGAAGTTAATGATTCTGAAGCAATTAAGATAATGCAGGAACTCAACAGTCTGTTAGCTGGCTTCCTGGTACCTAAACTGGTTCGCGAAGAAGCAGGTAGAAGTAGTAAAACCCCTATTGATCTGGGCTTATTAGCTACAAATAATCAAAGACTTAGTAGTAAATAAAACTGGCGCTTGGTGCCCCTATTCGCTAATATAAAAGCAATCACTTCATTGAAAAATAAAAGCTAATTTGCCAGCACTAGGCTAAGGAGAAAGAAGTGGCCTTAACTCAAGGACAATTGGGGCTCACAGTCAGAGTCAGAAATGAAACCATGGTCGCTGATATACCAGCCAGCGTCAAAGCTGCTGAGTCTTGGCTGGAACAATTGCCAATTGCCGATATGGGTGAAACTGCTTCCAAGGTTTTTCATTACCTATACGATCTCAATCAGTCACCATTAGAGCCCAAAGAACGCTTGCAGATCCTTGAGGCCATTGTCCCAACCAGTAAAATGCTGATGGCTTCCCTGTCTGAAATTTATGTCCATAGTCCGCTGAAATATTCTCAAAAACTACAATCAGCCT
Organism: Kangiella sp.; assembly: GCA_048266925.1. Taxonomy (GTDB): domain Bacteria; phylum Pseudomonadota; class Gammaproteobacteria; order Enterobacterales; family Kangiellaceae; genus Kangiella. Next base: position 852,019 of record JBLWYL010000001.1, read on the forward strand.
CTGAATTAGTACATGCTTTAGCATCTGAGCTGGTTTTTGGTTTTAATGCCGTTATAGAGGATTTGAATCAAAATCCACAGTTGCTAGAAAAATATAGCAAGACTATTTTACCTGCTGCTTGTGCTAATGCCTTACATTATCTTGGCCAAATTCAATTACAGCGCTACCAGCTATACAAATCAGTAGGTGGTAAAATCTGGCGTCAGCAGAATATTATTTTCAAGTTAGCAACTAATAATGACATTTTAGATCACAAATTAAAAAAATCATCCACGCCATTAGTCAGTGTTAAAAAGCAACTGCTTATAAATCTGACCATGTCTATTTGCAATCCGTATCAAATGAAACATGGCGAGGCAAGCGCCATTTATGAAGCTATTCAAACGCTAGCGGATCACATTGAGCTATCACCGACTATAAACGATAAAACATTGTTTGCTTATCTGCCTGAGACTGAAATTCCTCCACAACCAGCCAATGCTATAGAGAGCGAATCTCAGTTAAAGTACGGTATTGATTTAACGGAAGCTATCGGGCTGCTTGAGAACAGTATGCGAGAAAAAAGAGGTGGCTTCTTTGGACGCTTCAAAAAATCTGCAGAGCTTAAGCTGGATGATGATTTAAAAGCATTGGTACTTGAAAGCTGGAATACCGTTAAAACTCGTAACTTTATCCGCATCAACTCTAATCAAACGACTCAGGTTGCTGTCGGTCTGGCAAGCTCTCATCATTTTATGGTTGAGCGCATGGGGCGAGCAGTTCATGAGCGCTTCTTCGGTACATCCAAGAAAGCCGAACCGTTTCAGGTCGAATCGCTGGAGTTGGAACAAGAAGAAAGCCAGCACGGGTTTGTCTGGAAACAATCGCGTCCACGTAGTATGGACATACAGGATAAACGAAAAACTGAAGATGCTTTTGCATCAATATACAAGCCTCGTACTTTTGATCAACGGAAGCTTGAGAAGGAAAACCACCCCTATAAAGAATTTAAAACCCGTGTCAAATATCAGTGGATAAACGGCGTTGTTAAAGATGTCAGCCCTGCAGGTTTTTGTGTGGCATTTGAAAAAGCACCATCCCAATATGCCGAAACGAATGAACTGGTGACTGTAGTTAACTTTAAAAATGGTCAAGAAATGTACAACCTTGGATTGATTCGCTGGAATCGTTGGCAGGGTCATGATGTATTCTTGATCGGCGTGGAATTAATTTCACCCGAAGCAACCCCTATTCGTGCAACACTGGACTGGGATTACGCTAAGCCCGCTTATCACCACAATGGACTTCTGTTGCCCGAAATGCCAAATGCAGGCATTGATTCCAGCATCATTTTACCTCCTTTAGGCTATCGCTCCGGTCAAACAGTTGCCATCCTTACTCCCGAAGAGGAGTATAAAGTTGAATTAACACGTAAGGTGATTGAGACTGATAATTTCATCCAATTTCATTATCGCAAAAGACCATAACTCAATTAACAAAGAACTTGGGCAGCATCGTCGATTAATGTTAAATTTGTGCTGCAGTTAAATCATTTTCAAGTAAAAGCAGATAACATAAGGGATCCTCAAGGTAACTCGATTCGTGATGACAAAACAGAGCAATAATTCACCCATAAACACCCTGATTTTCTCAGCCTCGGCCAATGACAGCGAGCAGCTTGCCAGTCATTTAAAAAACCAGGGGCTTCCAATCCGCCATCAGGTTGTTGCTAATAGCGAGCAATTAAAAGCTGCTATTGATGAAAAACAATGGCAACAGGCTCTCTTATTGGATGAGCTTGATAACTTGCCCATCCAACAAGCATTAACTTTGCTTAATAGCCAAAAACAACCAGTACCGGCAATCCTTTTAAGCAGTAATTATTCAGAGCAACAACGTTTCGACGCAATTGCCAAAGGCCTTAAGGACTGCATTCCCAGCAGTGCTAAAGATTTACTGACTCTGCTTATTAAGCGTGAACAGCAGCTGGTTAACGCTGAAGCTAAATTAGTTGCGTCCAGCAAGATGGTTTCGGAAACAAGCAAACGAAACCAATTACTGTTAGAAAGTTCAAAAGATGCTATCGCTTACATTCATGATGGAATGCATATCTACACCAATCCAACATACCTTGAGCGTTTTGGTTATGAAGAGGATGATATTATTGTCATGACCATCATGGATCTGATTGACTCTGAAGATACTGACAAAATCAAGTCACTGCTTAAAGAGCAGGCTAAGAGCGGTGAAGAAGTCAGCCAGGTGCTCAAAGGCAAAAATGCTAACGGTGAGACATTTGAAGCAGACTTTATTGTTTCCTCAGCAGTTTATGACGATGAGCAATGTGTACAACTGGTTGTTCGTGAGGTCAGCGATCAAACGGAACTTCTTAAAAAATTAAAAGAAGTCAGTGAGATTGACCAGGTAACTGGGCTTCTTAATCGTCCAGCATTTATGGACAGATTAGAAGATATTACCAATAAGTCGCGCGACACCAAAATCGATACCGTGCTTTATCTGGTTGAGATAGACAAGTTCTCAAAATACCGCTCTGAATACGGGATTGCAGCCTGTGATGACTTACTAAAAGATGTTGCCGACTGGATGAAGGCACACGTTAGCGATAAAGCTATCGTTGCTCGAATCAGCGATAGTAGCTTCGGCATCATTTCGTTTGGAAAAGGAATGTCTGCTAGCGAACTACCGAAGAAATTACTATCTGAAATTGGTTCACACCTTTTTGAGGTATCAGAACAAACCCTACACCTTACCTTCAGTATTGGCGGCGTAACCTGTCATGACAATGATCTTGAGCCTGACAAGCTGGTACTCCATGCTACAGCAGTCAGCCATAAGGTTCAGGACAATGGTGGTAATGGTTATGAGTTGTTCAATCCTTCAATTGATAGCTTATTAACCGACGAAGAAAAAGTCTTGTATGATGAGTTCGCCCAGGCCAGAGACGAAGGTCATATGACCCTCTTCTATCAACCTATGATGAGCCTGCAAGGGAGTCCTGATCAGCAATATATCTGCTACTTCCGCTACAAGATGCAAGATGGCAAGTGGGGCCTTGGTAAGGGTATATTTCCAATCTTCGAGAAGGTTGGTATTGATGCGGATATTGATAAAATCACATTCACCCATAGTTTGAAGATGCTTGCAAAGGAAAAAGCCGAAGGCAAATCAACCAAGCTATTTCTGACATTACACCCTAATACATTATTGAGAGAAGATGCCAGTCGTTGGGTTCGCCAAAGCATCGCTAAAGCAGGCATTGATAGTAAGAGCCTGATTTTAACACTTAAGAGTCACTTTGCTGCGACCTACCTGAAAAAAGCTATTGAATTAAAAGATGTGTTTAATAAAGACGGTATTCAATTCTGTCTATCCGGTGTGCAAGCGAATGAATTAGAGCTTATTCAATCCGTTCGTCCTAACTACGTGGCTTTTGATGGACGCATGATTGAAGTATTGAAAGAACAAGGCACTGACAAGATAGCACCCCTGATAACAGCAGCCCATAATGTTCAAGCTAAAGCGATTATTACCAACCTGGAAGAGGCCTCATCGTTAGCGCAAATTTGGCCACTGGGCGTAGACTTTGTCACGGGTAACTATATCTCGAAACCAATGTCCAAACTAAACTATGACTTTGCTGATAACGATTTTTAAGTAACAGCGCTTACAGACTTAGCCGTTATGCTTATGTCGCTGCTCAATGATGGGCAGCAATGCTATCAAACTGTCCAAGCAACCTACATTTAATACACAATCAGCCGACTTACCCAAAGTCGGCTTTGCTTTATAAGCAACACCAATTCCAGCCTCTTGCAGCATCTTTAAATCATTGGCACCGTCTCCGACGGCAATACAGTGCTTTTCAAGCAAACCGCCCGCTTCTGCCCATTCTCGTAAACTGTCGGCTTTCACATCACCATTAACAATCGGATACTCCACTTCCCCAGTTAAGACTCCATTATCATTCATTAATCGATTAGCTTTAACCTGTGAAAAAGGGAGCCGATTGGCGAGCGCTTCTGCAAAAGGCATAAAACCACCAGAAGCAATTGCAATGGCTCCTTTTTGCTCAACAAAAAAGTGACAAAAAGACTCAACCCCAGGATTAAACACCAGCTGACTCTTGACTACCTCGATCGCCTCCATTGATAACCCCTTGAGTTGCTTTACCCTTTGTTCCAAGCTTTGATTAAAATCAAGCTCACCTCGCATAGCGGCTTCAGTAATTTTCGCCACTTCCTCACCAACCCCAGCCTGTACCGCCAGCTCATCTATAACCTCTATGGGAATCAAGGTGGAATCCATATCAAACACAGCTAACTTAAAAGGACCATATGACCTACTCGAAAGCAGTAAACAATAGTCAAAGCGATGGATCAAGCTGTGCTCATAAAATGTAGACTTTATAATGCTCTCAGAACCAGAAATCCTATATATGGCAATGGTTGAAGGTTCAGCACTTTCCTGAGTAAATGACTCTAATAAACCTGCATCTAGCAGTGGGTTAAGTGTGTATTCAGTGTTTTGTTGATTAAATAGATATAAATAATAGTCAGACATAAAAGGCTTCTGATTGGTTATCACAATTGAGACGATTCTATTCAGATAAAAAAACTATGGTATATTAACCCTCAAGAAAAGCCCACGGTAATTTATAGAATAAGGGATATTGGCATCAAATTGACATTATTCAAAAGCGCTAACACACAGGCACTGTTTTTTTCTGCTATCGTTCTTGCTATTTCCAGTAGCCTGTTACATTTGTGGCTCACAGAGCAGCAGTATCAGCAGCAACAGAATTATATTAATAGCTATACTGAAATGCTAACTACAGCATCATCCAGTCAGTTGGGGAGTTTTATTCATACCGAGGATAAAGACTCGATAGAAGCTGTTGCCAAGGGCCTGTATGAGAACGATAGCATTTATAAAGTAACCATCTACCAACGTGATGGTAGCTTGATGTCCAATATGGAAGCAGATGAAATACCCAGCGACTTACGCTCTGTTGTAGCCGATATTTATTACCAGGATGAGAAGAATGGTTATTTAACCCTGTATTTCAGTCCCACCGCTCAAGCCTCTCTTATCTCACAAGCTGTTGCCCAACCCATCATGATATGGATTATTAGCGGATTTAGCTGGGTGACTCTGTTATTCGTGCTATCTTTCAGAAATATTCGCAAGTGGTGGAAAAGTCGTAAACCCAAAGACCAATCCAGCGTAACCGGCAAAGAACCACCCAGTCAAAACCAATTGCTACGCCAACTCCTCAAGCATAGTAATGGTAAAAAAGAGCAGCAGGGTGGTGGCAGCCAATATGTCATTAAAGCCAATTGGGAACGTCTTAATGAGCAAGCCACCCATCAGCTATTAACCGTTTTTAATCGCTGGCTGCCCAAAAACAAGATTTATTTTTTAAGCTTTAAACACTCTTTACTCATCCTGGGCAAAGATTCCCATAGGCTAGAGTCAAATCAATTAATACAGCTGCAGGTTCTGGTAAGAGCCATGAGACAACTCAAGCTTGAGCCTGTAATATTAATTCACAACCTAAATTTTGACCGTGATATCTATGAAACCTTTTTTGAAGTTATTGAGCCCGGAATCTGGTTGGAGTCGGATGTCAAACATCAATCATTTATAGATAGTGAAGAACATATTGAGCTTGAGGTTGAATCAATCGGTGAAGTTGAGTTAACCCGGGTGCCTGATATCGAAGCACAGCAACGAAGTGGCATAGAGCGACAAGCCCGCTTCCTGCTAGGTAGTTAACTTATGGGGTTAACCAAACACAAACAAAAGGCCATCATATGATGGCCTTCTTTTATTCGAGTGTTCAATTTCACACATAGTGCGAGTCTAATCTTTAGCGTCCACTTCGATACGCTCCACTCGCTGAAATCCGCGCGGCAATTTATGTCCTCGACGACCTCGCTCACCACGATAATGCTCCAGATCTTTTGGCTTCAGTGTGAGGTGACGTTTTCCTGAGTGGATCACCAAACTATCTTCTTCACTGATCGCCACCACAGCGACCATAAACTCTTCTCGTAGTTTTAGTTTCGCGGTTGGGATGCTGATGATTTTATTCCCCTTACCCTTTGCCAGCTCCGGCAAATCGGTTAGAGGGAAAACCAGCATTCGACCTTCATTAGACACAGCAACACAGAACTGGCTTGCTGGATCAGTAACAGTGCAAGGCTTAATAACCTTAGAGCCCGAAGGAAGGTTCAAAAAGGCTTTGCCGTTTCGAGTCTTGGTCACCAAATCACTAAATTTAGCAACAAACCCATAGCCTGCATCAGTTGCGAACAGGAACCTATCATCGTCCTCTCCCATTAAAGTTGCCATAAACTCAGCGCCGGCAATAGGGTTAACCCTACCAGTTACAGGCTCGCCTAAGCCACGTGCAGATGGCAATGTATTGGCTAACAATGAGAAAGTTCTTCCAGTTGAATCAAGGAACACAGCGTATTGATTACTTTTACCTTGTGCTGAATCTAGGTACTTGTCGCCGGAGCGATAATTCATGCCCACAGCATCGACATCATGACCTTTAGCACAACGTACCCAACCCTTTTCGGAAAGAATCACAGTTACTGGCTCAGTCGGTAGTAATTCGGTCTCGGATAGGGCTTTCGCCTCTTTACGCTCTACAATCGGTGAGCGACGCTCATCGCCATATTGCTCGATCACTTCTTCAATCTCTTTCTTAATCAATGTTTTCATGCGCTGCTTTGAGCCAAGCGTTAGCTGCAACCAGTCCGCTTCATCTTCAAGCTCAGACTGCTCGCCTTTGATTTTCATCTCTTCAAGCTTTGCCAAATGGCGTAACTTCAACTCAAGAATGGATTCTGCCTGACGATCCGATAAATCAAAACGCTCCATTAATTTTGGCTTTGGTTTATCTTCAGTTCGAATAATATGAATCACTTCATCGATGTTCAGATAAGCAACCAACAAGCCATCCAAGATATGCAACCGGTCCATCACTTTATCTAAGCGATGCTGCAAACGACGGCGAACTGTTTCGTGGCGGAACTCAAGCCACTCCTTCAGCATCACACGCAGGTTTTTCACTTGTGGCCTGCCGTCGATACCAATCATGTTCATGTTAACGCGATAAGTACGTTCCAGATCGGTCGTTGCAAACAGGTGACGCATCAACTCTTCCACATCAACTCGGTTGGAACGAGGCTCTATCACCAAACGAGTCGGGTTTTCATGATCAGACTCGTCACGTAAATCGCTAACCATCGGCAATTTCTTGGCCTGCATTTGAGCAGCAATTTGTTCAAGAATTTTAGATCCAGACGCCTGATGTGGCAGCGAGGTAATAACAATATCACCCTCTTCTTTCTCAAAGCGTGCTCGCATCCGAATCGAGCCACGCCCTTTTTCATACAGCTCAAGTATTTCAGACCTTGGCGTAATAATTTCTGCATCAGTCGGGAAGTCTGGCCCTTGTATAAACTCTAATAAGTCTGGCAACTCAGCTTTAGGATTTTCCAATAGATGAACACACGCTTTGCCCACCTCTGCTAAATTGTGTGGCGGAATGTCCGTAGCCATGCCAACCGCAATACCGGTGGTGCCATTAAGCAGAAGGTTCGGGATACGCGCAGGCAACACTTCCGGCTCATCCATCGTGCCGTCAAAATTAGCCGTCCAGTTGACCGTGCCATGCCCCAGCTCACTGAGCAACAGTTCAGCATAAGCTGCTAAACGTGATTCGGTGTAACGCATGGCCGCGAATGATTTAGGATCATCCGGAGCCCCCCAGTTACCTTGACCGTCGACCAATGGGTAACGATAGGAAAAGGGCTGCGCCATCAAAACCATGGCTTCATAACAGGCCGAATCACCATGCGGGTGAAACTTACCTAACACGTCACCAACAGTACGTGCGGACTTTTTATATTTTGCTGTTGCCTTTAAGCCCAGCTCGCTCATCGCATAAACAATACGACGCTGGACGGGTTTCAAGCCATCGCCGATATGCGGCAAGGCACGATCCATGATCACATACATGGAGTAATTCAAATAAGCCTGTTCGGTAAATTCCGCCAGCGACCTTTTCTCAATACCTTCGTAATTCATTTCTTCCACGACAGTTCACTTCTCGTTTTAAATTTCTGCTTTATTGCCTTTCAGCTCCAACCATTCTTTACGGTCAGAAGCACGTTTTTTCGACAACAACATATCCATAATATGCTCGGCCTCACCATCACCACCTAAGGTTAACTGCACCAAACGGCGAGTTTCGCGGGCCATAGTAGTTTCACGCAATTGCTTAGGGTTCATTTCACCCAAACCTTTAAAGCGCTGAACCTGAATTTTGCCACGCTTGTTCTCTGCTTTAATGCGATCCAATAAGCCCTGTTTTTCATCTTCATCCAGGGCATAAAAAACTTCTTTGCCGACATCAATACGATACAACGGCGGCATGGCGACAAACACATGGCCAGCACGCACTAATGGCCTGAAATGACGAACAAACAGAGCACACAGCAAAGTGGCGATATGCAGACCATCGGAGTCAGCGTCCGCTAAAATACAGACTTTGCCATACCTGAGTTTGCTTAAATCATCAGAACTTGGATCCAGACCAATCGCTACCGAAATATCATGCACTTCCTGTGAAGCCAGAATCTGATTGGAATCCACCTCCCAGGTATTCAGGATTTTGCCGCGTAATGGCATGATTGCCTGATATTCTTTATCGCGTGCTTGCTTGGCTGAACCTCCCGCTGAGTCACCCTCTACCAGAAACAGCTCACTGCTCATGGCATCGGTGCCTGCACAATCGGCTAACTTGCCAGGTAACGCAGGGCCTTGTGTGACTTTTTTACGCACGATTTTCTTGCTTGCGCGCATCCGCTTGTGTGCATTGCTGATCGCACGCTCGGCGAGTGCATCGCCAATCACGGGGTTCTGGTTGAGCCACAAACTAAATGCATCTTTGACCACACCCGCAACAAAGGTAGCGCATTGACGAGACGATAAACGCTCTTTAGTCTGGCCTGAGAACTGGGGGTCATCCAGCTTGACCGATAGCACATAACTGATGCGATCCCACACGTCTTCGGCACTTAACTTAACACCGCGGGGTAATAAATTTCTGAACTCACAGAACTCACGCATGGCATCTAATAAGCCATTACGCAAACCATTGACGTGTGTGCCGCCTTGCGGTGTTGGAATCAAGTTGACGTAACTTTCTGCCAGGCATTCACCACCTTCCGGCAACCACATGAACGCCCAATCCACCGTTTCAGCTTCTCCCTGCAAAGATCCAGTAAAAGGCTCTTCAGGTAGTCGTTCGAAGCCACCTGCCTGCTCTAACAAATAAGCCGTTAAGCCATCTTCATACAGCCATTCATCCTGTTCGCCCGAGGCTTTGTTATCAAAGACTACTTTAAGACCAGGACACAAAATAGCTTTGGCTTTTAGCAGATGTTTTAGACGTGAGATTGAGAATTTTTCGCTATCGAAGTATTTGCTATCCGGCCAGAATTTAACGCTAGTTCCGGTATTGCGCTTGCCGACTTCGGCTACCACTTCCAACTCTTTGACCTTAAAACCGTCTTCAAAGGCCATGAAGTATTGGCTACCATCACGCTTAACGGTCACTTCAACGCGCTTGGATAAGGCGTTAACCACCGAGATACCAACCCCATGCAAGCCGCCCGAGAACTGGTAGTTTTTATTGGAAAACTTACCGCCTGCATGCAGTTTGCTCATAATGAGCTCTACTCCGGGGATGCCTTCTTCTGGATGAATATCAACCGGCATGCCACGCCCGTCATCCTCAACCTCAAGGCTGCCATCTTTGTGTAGAGTCACCTTAATGGTTTTTGCATGTCCTGCTAAAGCTTCATCCACACTGTTATCGATCACCTCTTGTCCAAGATGATTAGGACGGCTGGTGTCGGTATACATACCGGGACGTTTTTTAACTGGATCAAGGCCGCTGAGAACCTCAATGGATTCAGCTGTATATTGATTATTCGCCATAAGTAAATTATTGATTTTGTGTTAGGAGAGTCAAATTGACTCAATATATTGTTATTCGGCTCTTATCCTATAAAGGCCGATCAGCAAGTGCAAGTAAAATTATTGAATGGTGTAAGGTGCTTTCAACAGAGACTAATTAAGCCGCTGATTAATAGCCAGAAATGGCAAAATTCACATTGGGTAAATAATGGTCAACCCGATAATGCTGCTTATCAATCGCCCCATCAGCATGACATTGATAGACTGCATAGCCAGGAGTTTCTCCACTAGCAGCAAAGTCAGCTGAATGGCGTTTAAACTGAACACAGGTAGAAGGAACCGAGCAATAGACGGCATTATCAATTTTATACTCGGAGAATTGATGAACATGACCAAAGCCACATAGTTTCACTTGAGGATGCTTGGTCACTAACTCCAACAGATCGTCTTTATTACTGACACCAATTTCATCCAGCCAGTCACTGCCCACCGGAACCGGGTGGTGGTGCATATAGATCATGGTAGGTAAATCAGAGTTTTGTTCCAGGCAACGTCGAGCCCACTCAAGCTCAGATTGATCTATCTGACCATGAACTTCGTCTTCAATGTGACTCGCGACCATTAAAATCTGCCAATGATCGGTAAGAATTTGTTTATGGTTAAACAAGGGGGCTTCGGATAGAAAGTTGGCTAAGTACTCAACTTCGTCATGGTTGCCTGCGAGCGTAAAGACTGGCTTACCAAATTTAGCCATCTGCTTGGCAAAGAACTGATAGGAGGCTTTTGAATAGTCCTGGGAAATATCACCGGTGACGATAATCACGTCAGGATCGATAGCTCGCGCACGGATATCATCCAATACAGCGCAGAAACTTTCTTGTGTATTAACACCCAGCAGACTACCTTGGTCATCAGCAAACAAATGCGGATCTGAAAGGTGTAAAACAGTCATTTCAGGTCGCCCAATAAATAGGCGTTTGCAGTCGTAAGTCAAATCAATCTCCTATCTGTTATTAGTATTATCGCTTATATGCTATTGCAAAAACGCTAAGTGGGTCGTATTCGCAGTGTGAGATTGACCAAATTGTAGACAAAAGTTAAGCCATTCCCCCAAGAATCGATTCAATTGGAGCTTTTCATCGGGCTGTTTCATCTCGATATTGGGGTAGATATAGACAGGAGGTAGCATTCCTTCATTCAATCCTGACAAGACTTCGGCCATCTGGGCATCGTGGTATAGACGAACCAGGAATTCACGATTGACAGCCGCAGCATAGGGCGCCGAGCTATCGCAATACTGGCTCAAGCGATAGGTAGCAGTGTAACGACTCATTTGTTCCAGTGTTATTGTCACATCAGGTTGCTTTTCAACGCTCAGGCAAATCCCGTCAGACTCATGGCACATTGACTCCCCAGCACTACCAATCAGTTTATTCAACTTAAGGTAGTTGCTGGCGCACAATGCCATAAACTCTTTCAGGTCCGGAACATACTTTCTTGCTAAAGGCATAAGCACCCATTAATAATCAATTATCTGTCCATGCTACGAGGGTCTGTTGCCCCTTTCATCAGCAAGCTCCAGTTGCTGCTCATTCAATAAAAACCATTGGATGGAAATCAAAGCCATAGCATTACTAATACCGCCATTAGCCAGAAGTTGCAACATTTCTTGTCGCGACACTGCTAACACCTTGATATCTTCATGCTCACCATCCAAACCGGCATAGTCTACCAAGTTTGAGCTATCAACCAAACCCAGAAATAAATCCACATATTCCGTGCTACCTCCTGGACTGACCCAGTAGCCCGGCATCTCAATCAGTTTTTCGATGGCACAGCCGGCTTCTTCTTCTGCTTCTCGATGCGCAACCTGATACGGCTCTTCTCCTTCTTCAACCATGCCTGCAATAATTTCCAACAGCCAGGGTGAGTCTTTATCTTTGAGGGAACCAGGGCGACACTGTTCAATCATGACAAAGCGATCAAGGCTTGGATCGAATAACAAGACACCAACTGCATTTCCACGCTCGAAAATTTCACGTTGAATGATTGGGCTCCAGTCACCTGCATACTGTCGATGCCGATAAATATATTTCTTCATACTGAAAAATCCCTGATAGAGATTTTCAGTCTTAATCATCTCAACATCATCTGGCCCAAATTGTTTTTTCAACTTCGCCACCTTTGATTGTTTGAAACTGTGTTAGTAGAAGTGGCTAATGTAGCACCAACCACAGCCCAACCCAAGTCTGACCTTAGTCATCAACACGGTTAGCACTTCATAATCTGTTACACTTACTGTATTGTTTGAAATACCAATAATTACTATGCTTTAGCCAACCAAGAGAGGTGTCCATGGAGCAGCCGATATTTGATTTGGAACAGGCTCGACAAAACATGGTTGAACAGCAAATCCGTCCATGGAATGTGCTGGACAACCAGTTACTCGATTTGATTTCAGGCTTACCCCGCGACAGATTTGTACCCGAAGAATTTCGCTCACTGGCTTATGCCGACACGCAAATTTCAATCGGACATAGTCAATGCATGATGCCACCTCGCGAAGAAGCCCGAATGTTACAGGCTTTGCGCATACAGCCGAGTGATGTGGTATTAGAAATTGGCACTGGCACAGGTTATTGTACTGCCTTAATGGCGCAATTGGCTCATAAAGTCTATAGCGTCGACATAGTTGGTGAATTTATTGAGCAAGCACAAGCTCGGACTTTGGAGCTTGGCCTTGAGAATATTGAGTTTGAAGAAGGCGATGCGGCGACTGGATGGCCACATTATAAGCCTTACGATGTTATCGCAATAACGGGTAGCTTTTATAAATTACCAAAAACATTCAAGCGTCATTTACCCATTGGTGGTCGTCTGTTTTGCATTGTAGGTCAAGAACCCGCAATGAAAGCAAAATTGATTACGCGAACAGGTGAGGATGAATGGCATGAAGAAATTTTATTTGAAACAGTTTTGCCTTATTTGATTAATGCAAAGCGCGCTGAACAATTTGAATTCTAGTTACAAGACAAAAGTAATAAGACCTCAGTACTTTTAAAACAATTAATGTTGGAATATGGTATGAAACCCACGCTAAAAATTAAACTGATCGCTCTTGCAGTGCTATCAATGAGTAGCTTAACGACACATGCAAATACCGACCTCCTGGAGGTCTATCAGGATGCACTGAAAAATGACCCGCAGTATAAAATCAGTGAAGCAAACTTACGAGCGACTGAACAAGGCGTACGCATTAATCGCTCAGGCCTGTTACCGCAAGTTAGTGCTTCTGCTATAAAAGGGAGAAGCGACTATGACTATTCAGGTCAAGGACTTGATGGTAGCCCTTCTGATCCTTTCAACAATGCAGTTGACTCTACAACTTACCGAGTACAACTCAATCAATCGTTGTTTGATTGGAGCCTTTGGGTTGCCTTAGAGCAAGCCGAGATGCGAGTCAGAGTGGCGGAGTTAAACCATGCAGCCAATTTGCAGAATCTAATGACTCGCACAGCGCAGGCTTACTTTCAAACACTGAGTCGCAAAGAAGTATTAGAAGCTACCTCTTCCGAAAAAAGAGCTCTACAAAAGCAACTGGATTTAACCAGGGAACAATTTGAGTCTGGCCTCTCAACCGCAACTGATTTTTTAGACGCACAAGCTAATTTTGACCAGGCCCAAGTCAGTGAGCTGGTTGCTGAGAATGAATATAATAATGCCAAGGAAACCTTGCGCGAAATTACCGGTCAATATTATGCTGAGCTCGAAGCAACAGGCAATGACATCACCTTAACACCTCCAACACCAGCAAATATTGACGACTGGATGCGAGCGGCACGAGAAGCTAACCTGAGCTTAAAAGCTAAACAATTTGAGGTGAGAGTTGCTCGGGAAGAAGTGAAACGTAATCGTAGCGGCCATTATCCCACTGCTAATTTCAACGTTACTTATTCTGATCAGGAAACCGATACCGACCGTTTCTTTCCAATTCAAAATATTGAGCAAAACACATTGAATATGCAGGACGGTTATCAAGCGGGGATCACCGTTACCATTCCTCTATTCTCAGGATTTAGAACTTCAGCTCAAACTGAGCAAGCCAGGCAGAACTACTTGCGTACAACGCACGAGCTTGATCAGAGTGATCGATTGGTTCAAAAAAATGCTCGAACGGCCTACACCAATCTGCAAACAGCTATTAAATCATTTGAAGCCAATAAGCGTGCTTATGAATCAAGCCTAAGTTCACTTGAGTCAACCCAAGAGGGTTATCAGGCTGGTACCCGCAACATAGTTGATGTTTTAATTGCTACACGAGGAGCCTACTCTTCCCAACGTAATATGATTCGTGCGAAGTATGATTACCTCATCAGCAGTTTACAACTCAAAGCAGCGGCCGGAACTTTAACTGAGCAGGATTTAAAGATAGTTAACAATTGGTTAGAGCAATTCTAATCCGAACAACTTCATGTCGGTGTTATTGAGTAGCATCTTAATTACTACAGATACGATTCAATAACGCTGACCGTTTTATCCAATGCACCACGATTGGTGTTTATGACTACAGCAGCCTTAGAACCCATACTGTCTGCGTTCGACTTGCTTTCAAACAATTGAATGACAGCAGCGACCAACTCTTGCTGATCAGCTACCATCTGCGCGCCCCCGGCTTCAATTAGGTCACCAAAAATCTCATTAAAATTGAAAATGTGGGGCCCCGTTAAAACAGGCTTAGCTAATACGGCAGGTTCTATCGGGTTATGACCACCAATTTCTGCAAAGCTACCAGCTACCAAAGCAAGGTCTGAAATATTAAACGCCTGCATTAGCTCCCCCATCGTATCACCAAGTAAAACCTCAGCACTTTTGCACCAGGTATTAGGTTTCGAACGACGTGAAAACTTAAAGCCAAAATCAGTAATAAGTCCCGCCACAGAATCAAAACGTTCTGGATGGCGAGGAACCAAAATCAAACGTGCTTGAGGAACTTTTTCACGAACTTTCTGATGTGCTTTCAGTACCAGCTCATCCTCACCCTTGTGAGTACTGGCAGCAATCCATACTGGCAATCCTTTCCAGTCAGGATAATAAGAGTGATCGGCAAACTGCGGAAGATCAATGTCAAATTTGATATTACCCGTCACAACCACGTTTTCAGCAGGCAACCCTAATCCTTTATAACGCTCAGCATCAGATTGATTTACAGCCAGAATTGCTCTGAATGACTCCATCATCTCTAATGCTAATGAGGACACTTTTTGATATTTTCTTGCCGAACGTTCGGACATGCGAGCATTCGCTAAAATGACTGGGATGTTGTTTTTCTTTAATTGGTGCAACCAGTTTGGCCACAACTCAGTTTCCATGATCACCAGTAATCGAGGTTTAGCACGGCGAATAAAGCGCTTGATGGTTCCCGGCAAATCACAGGGCGAATAATGATGTTTAACCCTGTCACCTAAACCGTTATGAATTTGTCGAGCACCTGTTGGAGTCGTAGTGGTTACGATAATATTGAGATCAGGATATTTAGCGAGAAGTTTTTTGATGATGGCGATAGCAGCATTCGACTCTCCCATTGAAACGGCGTGAAACCAGATGCTGCTTTTTTCTTCTTTATTGACAATGCCGAAGCGCTCGCGCAAGGGTTCTCGGTACTGTGGGGGCTTAAAACTTTTGTAGACCCAGCGTAGACACAGCAAAGGGGCGGCGAGGATATATAACAATGTATAAAGATAACGTACCAAGTAACTGTCTTCCTTATTGACTAAGGTCTTTTGACCTTATTATGTTTTATTTTTTTGTGCTCTTTGCTTACGAACTTCTTTAGGGTCTGCAATTAAAGGCCGATAAATTTCAACTCTATCCCCGTTGTGTAATGTATCCGTTAGCTTAGCCAGCTTACTGAAGATCCCAACCCTGTTTCGAGCGAGATCAATCTCAGGATGTAACTCAAGTATGCCAGACTGATGGATAATGTCTTCAATGGTAGCTGACACCTCAACTTCTAACGACAATAATGTCTGTTTATCCGGCAAAGCATAGCAAACTTCTACTGTAATCTTATCGTCGGTTACCATTATGTATAGACCTTTCTTGCTCGCTTTGAGAAAGCATCCACAAAAGATTCTGCCATTTGATTAAATACAGCACCAAAAGCCAGATTAGCAAGGGGGTTAGAAAATTCAAACTTGACCACCAGTTCAATTTTACAGGCAGACTCACTCAACTCATCAAAAGTCCACTGGCCCGATAAGTGTTTAAAAGGCCCCATTACCAGTTCCATAGCAATACTATTATAAGGCTGGTTTGTATTACGTGTGGTAAACTCTTTGGCGAAACCGCCTTTTGCCACCGACAGAGTAGCGGTCACAGTATTCTCAGTTCTCTCAAGAACCTTGGCTTCATTGCAATTCGGCAAGAACTCAGGATATTTTTCGATATCATCTACTAAATCAAACATCTGTTTTGCCGAAAAGGGTAAAAGCGCTTGTCGCCGAATGGTTTTCATTGCCAAAAAAGCTAGTTATCAAGTTTAAAAGTGCGGCAATTGTAACACTGCCCTCCCCTTAAATACCAACTATTGAGCAATGGCAGCCAGACACCTATAATGCGGTCTAACTTTGCAACAACCTTGACATAGGATTAACCTTGGCTAAGAAAAAGGGCAAACCATCCGGCAATACGATTGCGCTTAATAAGCGAGCACGCCATGACTACTTTATTGAAGACACCTTCGAAGCAGGTCTGGTCTTGCAGGGGTGGGAAGTGAAAAGCATTCGTGCAGGCAAAGTTAACCTGGCGGAGAGCTATGTTTTACTCAAAGACGGTGAAGCATTCCTTTTTGGCTGCCACATAACACCACTAACCACTGCTTCAACCCACGTCATTGCAGATCCAACACGAACTCGAAAGCTATTGTTACACGACCGTGAGCTAGCCCAGCTATTTCGTGGAGTTGATCAGCAAGGCTACACCGTAGTTACTTTAGCCATGTACTGGAAGCAGCATCGTGTTAAATTGGAAATTGGCCTTGCCAAAGGTAAAAAAATGCATGATAAGCGCGCAACTGAAAAAGAACGCGAATGGAATAAAACTAAAGAACGGATCCTGAAGCGCCACTAAAGGCTATTCCTACAATCTTAAAATCCGTGTAAAGTGGTTGTTCTGTATAAGTGTGGTATAAGCCACATCAGACAGTTAAACGGTTTGATATCATAAAAAAGGTTCAGTAGGCTCTTGATTTATAAGATTTTACACCATTTAGTTTGAATATAGTAAGCACGATATTCGTCCACCGGAAAAAGGTACTATCTCTTGAAAGGTTACAGCACAATTTTTCTAGCACTGGTTCTAACAGGCTGCTCCTTTGTTGAAGACAGAAGTGAAGAGCCTGTCGAAATTATAGATGTCAGTGATGGTAGCCGTTCTTACCTGATCGGTAAGAGCGAACAACAATCTGATACAGTCCAATATACAGTGCGCTCCGGGGATACCTTGGGTTCAATCGCAAAAAAGATGCTGGGTAGTGCGCAGCGTTATCTTGAGATAGCAGAACTAAATGACCTTGAGCCTCAAGCGCCCATTTATGTCGGCCAGCAGCTGCAGCTTCCCAGCAAAGGGCTGATTTTAGTCAAACCCAGAGCCTCATCTCAAACAGCCTCAAAATCGTTCGACAGCTCCCCACAGGAAGACTCACAACCAACAGAAATGGACACCTTGATTTCAGAGCAACGTTATTACGAAGCTATTGAGCATGCTCGCGGCCAGGAAGACCTATCTGACAACAATGAACTGCAAGAGAAGCTCATCATTGCCACTCAGAACCAAGTTCGCCTGTACCGTCAAGAAGGGCTGACTGGAGAAGCAGAAGAGTTATTGCAGGTACTCATTGACGATAGCCGACTGTCAGAATCAAGTCAGCAAATTTTACTCTCTAACCTAGCTGCACTTAACGTTGAGCAGGATTTAGCGGAGGCCAAACAACTAGCCGATCAACAGGCCTTTGATAAGTCTTACGACATATTACTCAGTGCTTGGCAAGTGTCAGGGACTCGCTTGGAATCCAATGCTTTATTTACAGGAACTCGTAATAAGGTTAGCGAAAACTATCACCAAAAAGCACTTCGCCTCTATCGCAACCAGGAGCTAGACGAGGCTTTGCTTTATTGGGATAAAATTTTAGCCATTAACCCTTCTGATGATTTAGCATTAGTTTATAAAGACAGGGTGAAATCATTAAAAGAACGCCTCGACTCATTGTAAGCATAACCAGTTTATGAAAACTAAAAAGGCTATCTAACGATAGCCTTTTTAGTTTAAACACATATCTAACACGCTACTTTCGTCACCTAATCTTTTTCTCGACCTGACTCTTTTCTTATTTCAGCGTCCGTTTCATCCTGAGAAATAATCAAGGTTTTATCCAAATCGGTAATAGTTTCAAGCAAGCTGGGGTCGGGGGACGAGCTTATATACTGAGTTTGGGTCAAACCTGCCAACTTCTGAGACAGATCATTGACCTCCTGTTGCAAACGCCCCACCTCATCATGAGTATCAACCTTTAAAATATCAGCCTGCCCATGATTTCTAAGTTCGCGGATAACATGGCGAGTCTCGTTCACTCTCTGAATAAAGCGGTTGGCTAACCAGTAAACCCCTGAGAATACAGCTAACATGATTAAAAACATCCAGATAACCATTGCCAACAGTGACGACTGAGTTGCGCTCTTCAAGTTGCTACGGCTAATAGCAATAAACGCATGACCAATGGGTTTACTCTGATATGTGATTGGTGAGTCAAACAAAACCACTTCCTGCTCATAATCGGTAAGATTGGAGTAAATTCTCGCATCAAGTGTTTGTTGCTGTAACTTACTAGCATCTGGCAATATAAATGGTTTATTGATTTGCTCAGGTTGACTACTACTTTGCACGATGCCCTGATCATCACGAATCGATAAATGCTTTATTTGTGTATTATCTGCTATATCAAGTGTAATAGCCTGCAAAGCAATATCTTCCCCCAATAATAATGGCTCGGCAGTTTCGGCAGAAATAATTTGCACCATTGAGTTTCCGTAATCAAAAACCAACTGATTCATCAATTTGTTCTGTTTGTTGTAAACCCAGATCATACCCAGAATCATAACCAGCAAAACTACAGCCGATAAACTGATGGCCCATCGTGCACGCATCGAAACAAAACGAATACCCGCCAAGCCCTCTTTATTCTGGGTTAACTCTTTAGCAAGCGTTTCAATTTCTTCCAATAACTCATCGCTTGTAGCATAACGGTGATCAGGATTCTTTTGTAACAAACGGAAAATAATACTTTGCCACATAAAGCCCTGTTCAGACACAATATTAATAGGCTGAGGGTTTAAATGGAGAACTGCCTGCATCATGGCTGCATAGTTAGGTGCCTGAAAGGGAAGCTCGCCTTTAGTCACTTGATAAAGGATCACGCCAAGCGAATAAAGATCAGTTTTAAAGTCAACGCCATGTCCGGTGATTTGCTCAGGGGACATGTAGGCTGGGGTGCCCATGATCTTATCTTTATTTTTGCCACCTTCATCTTCAAGAAAAAGATGTTCTACGTGAGCAATACCGAAATCGGTAATTTTAAAACGGCGTCCACCATCTAGTACCAGTATATTATCCGGCTTCAAATCACGGTGGATAACGCCATTTTTATGAGCGTAATCAAGAGCCAGGGTTAATTGTTCAGCAAGATTGGATGCTTGCTCAAGGCTGAAGTTTCCATGTTGCTGCAAGTACTCATCCAGATTTTGCCCATCCAACAACTCCATGGCTATGAAGGGACGCTCTTGCCAAATCCCAACATCATAAATAGTAACAATACCAGGATGCCCTAAACGCCCCGCAGCTTTTGCTTCACGCAAAAAAAGCTCGCGATACTCCTCTTTTTCCACAAGTTCGTGCTTTAAGAGTTTTATCGCGAGCATGCGGCCGATTTCTGGATCTTCTGCCTGATAAACGACAGACATAGCTCCACGACCAATTTCTTTTACAATTTTATAGCGCCCAATGCGCAGCTCGTTATCTTGAGTCATCGGTAAATTACAAGAACAACCAGGTGAGCACTCCCAACAAGATAAGCGCAGCAACACCCAATGAACCAATCAACATCCAGTTCATTTCTTCCTTCTCTTCCTGAGGTTGTGCTTCATTGCTATCAACCAAAGTAAAAAGAAACTCGGTGTGGCCAATTTGAATGCGGTCACCAAAGGATAATATGCGTTCAGATACTTTTTCGCCATTAACGATTGTACCGTTCGACGACAATAAATTTAGAATACGCCACTGCCCATCAGAAAAGGTAATTTGCGCATGAGTTGAAGAGGCAGCAGGATCGTATAAAGTCACGCTATTGCCCTTGCCGCGTCCAATAACATTCTTACCATATTCCAATAAGAATGCCTGTCCCGCATGCGGTTTAGTCGTTGCAAGCAAAGCAGGAACCTTTGTTCCATCATCTTCCAACTTTTGAATTTCCTCTTTAATCATCCTTTCTACTTGACTCGAATCGAAGACCAGTGTCCCTTGTGGTCCCGCTTTATCTTCACGAAATTCAGACTTTTGTTGTGAAGGATTTTTCTCAGAAGACATACCTACCTCACATTAACCTAGTTTAAGGATTGTTTTGATTTTTGTTATAAACTTCTCAACCGCAGTTTCTTGCTTCTTCGGCTCAGGTTCAGTTACCGGCGATGAAATCAGCATTAAAGAAATATTATCGCTACCCCCATTCTTACATGCCAATTCAACCAGATACTCAACCTTAGCCTGATTATCACGAGGAAGCTTCAGAGCCGCAATAATTTCTTGTCGGGACAACTCTTCATAAAGACCATCGCTTGCCAGTAGCAAAGATTCACCATACCTCCATTCACGCTTCAAAGAGCCAATATTGAGCTGATTCTCATTTTCTATGCCCAAACACTGGGTTATCACATGACGTTTAGGGTGAGTTTTAACCTCACTTTGATCGAGTAAACCGGCATTAACCAGCTTTTGGACCAAAGTATGATCTTCGGTCAACTGAGTCAATTCCCCCGTTTCCTGATTCCACAGATACGCACGGCTATCGCCGACCCAGGCAACTTCATACTCAGAGCCGTTGGAGTGTACCGCGACCACAGTTGCCCCACGCTCCTCCTGTTCGTGACGATTATGCGCCTTAATAACAGAATGCGCAGAATGCACCGCGTTATGCAGATTAAAACCTTTAGAAATCGACTTTGAAATTTCTTCGACAGCGTATTGACTAGCTTGTTCGCCTTGCTTAAGACCACCGACACCATCAGACAACAACCACAACCCTAATTCTGTGGATGCAAAAACCTTGTCATCATTTTTTTGGCGCGACATTCCTTGATGCGACAGCATGGCAAACTGTATTTTAGACGTTTGTATACTACTCATTGCCCCTCCTGTTACTCCAAAGGAGTGTAGCCTTTTGATCTTCAAATGAATGTTAACCAAGCCACAAATTATCTTGCCCCATACCCTTGATATTAATGTACTTGACCCAATAATGCACTATAATGGAAAAGAATCTGGGGACGATTTGGATTCGACGTGGATTACGAACCTCCTGGTGCATGTCGAGATGTCAGCGAATCTCGTAAAATCAAAGCTGAAACTTAATAGTTGCAAACGAAGACAACTACGCTTTAGCCGCTTAAGGCTAACTGTCTACTCTGAGCGTCCTTGGTAGGAGCTAGACAGTCAATACAGGGACTCGCAGGTAACTGTGCTCGGCAGCCAACTGTTAAACTTTCCTCGAGACCGTCTTTGAATGCCTGCCCATCGGCACGTCAAAGATTAAATTAAAGATGGACCTAAGCATGTAGATCCTTGAGCAGAGGATTCGCGGACGCGGGTTCAATTCCCGCCGTCTCCACCAATACAAAACCTCAACTCGCAAGAGTTGGGGTTTTTTATTGGCTATAGATTGTTGGTTTTGGAGCCGCGTAGCGGGTTCGACCAATTTGCCGGGAGCAAATTGGAACATCGGAGCTTGCGACGATGGCCCCGAAGGAGTGAGCACCATGGATGGTGCGAATAATTCCCGCCGTTTATCCAAAGGCTTCCGATGGGTTACGGCTAGCGCCGGGTCTGCCCCTTTGGGTATAACCCATCCTATAAAGAGTTCGATATTATTGTTATTCCCAGCTGTTGTAGGATTGGCTTTATCCCACCATGTTCCGATCTTAATTGGGTGAATGCTTTGGTATCACCCCTAACCTTATATTATAGCGGGCAAGAAAAAGGGCGAACCCAGTTCGCCCTTACAATGATTTTCTGTTTGCTCCAACCCATCCTATGATTCCCTTGCAGCTACAGGAAAATCAAGCCTCAACGCCCCACTATCCTCGCAACAGCTTCATCAACTTTGTTGATATCTCCTACTTCCTGAAAAACGATGCGACCTTGCTCATCAAGCAGGGTAAACATATTAGAATGGGCAACCTCGTTATCTTCACTTTTTTTGTAACGAATATTTAATGCCATTGCGAGGCTACGCACATCATTCGGATCCCCAGTTAGTAGTCTCCAACGCTGTTGGTTAAGCTTTCTCTTATCGGCAAACTCTTTCATAACACTTGGCGTATCACTATTCGGTGTTAATGAGACAAGAAGGAATTCGGTATTGTCTAACACCTCTTTGGGTAGCTTTTTCTCAATATTCTGCATGGTTGCTACGATAGTTGGGCAGGTGTGCATACAGTGCGTATAAATCAAACTAACGACTTGCCGTTTACCCGATAACGATTGGATATTAATGCTCTTTCCATCCTGAGTTTGCCACTCACTGTTCAGATGATAAATGGAGTCGTCCGGCAACTTTTCTTTACTATTATCGGCGTAAACCTGACTGCTCACCGCCAATATAAAGATTACAAAACTGATTTGAAGCCATTTACTCATGATTGCCTCTCTTATTTATTGCTGATTAACATCAGCGGCACAGCGGAAACCCAAGTTCGGTAGTGCAAACTTAGCTTCCAGGCTGCTTCTAAATCCATAGCGCATAAATGCCGCATAATCACCAGGGTCTACTGCACCACTGGCACCGCCGGCGCAGAATAACTTAGTATCAATAGTACTATCACCCCTTGATTCGCCGGTAACCAGCGCTGAATTAAAATCTTCCGTCCATTCCCAGATCAAACCATGCATGTCGTAGACGCCCCAAAAGTTAGGTTCGTTCTGACCGACAGCTGATAGTTGCTCCTGGCTTGGTCTGCTATACCACATCAATATCTTTTGCTTATAACCTTCTTCAACGCTACCATCCGCCTGCTTTTCACTGGCTAACGCCGCCAGCTCCCACTCACTCACTCGTGGCAAACGCTTCCCCTGTGCCCGGCAATAAGCATCTGCTGCAAACCAGGACACATTGGTTATCGGACTATTGACTAATGCCTCTGGGTGGGCGTTATCTGATTGCCAATGCTGTAGGTATTGCGTTTCGACAAATACTTTCGGAACCTGGTTCTTTGCCCATCCAGGATTATCATTGACGAATTGCTGAAACTCATGGTTGGTGACAGGATATTGATCAAGGTAAAAGTCATCCACTACCTGAATTGGGCTATCCTTGCTCATATAAAGCGGTCGATACTCTCCACCTTCAACCAGTGCCATGCCATCTGGAGCTTTGGCAACGTCTTTCGCGTACAACAAGCCGCTGTCACTGACTCCGAAAAGAGCCAGTGACATAGCTAGTAGTTTTAGATGATTATTAAGCATAGTGCTTACATCCTTTAATAGTAGATAGTGCTTAGTGAGGCTTTTGGGCTCTAACTTTTTTCACTTGCTCTACAGTGATTTCACCACCTTTGTTATCCCAGCTGTTAAGCAGATAAGTCATTACATTAGCGATCTCGTCATCGCTTAATTGCATAGCAGGCATAACGCTGTTAAATGATTCGCCGTTGACTTTGATAGGACCTTCAAGGCCATGAACAATTGCTCGTACACCTCGCAACGGGTCTTCATTTAGATAATCAGACTTGGCAACCGGTGGAAATGCTGAAGGAATGCCTTGGCCGTTAGGTTGGTGACATGCCATGCAGTTAGCATCGTATACACGTTTACCAAACTTGATTTTCTCTTCGAGATTTGCAGCTTTTACCTCAACCACTTTTTTGTCAACGCTTTGCACCGCTGAGCCTTCTGGACGGTAAATACGGTCATCGATTTTACCTGAGTAGATGGTTTTATTTTCTTTACCTTCTACCGCCAGCATACCTAACGCACCTTTGTTGAAAGCACGGAAGATTGAGTGATCAACAAGGATCAGGTTACCAGGAACCTCTACCTTAAACTCGACAATCGCTGAGCCACCTGCTGGAACCAAAGTGGTTTGAATGTTTTCATTCACAAGATTGCCACCTTCAACATACACTTTGTCGAAAATTTCACCTATCACGTGGAAAGAGGAAACCAGATTAGGGCCACCATTGCCGACATAAAGACGTACTGTTTCGCCGACTTTAGCTTTAAGTGATTTATCGCCTGTCAAGCTGCCGACAGCGCCATTGAACACAACATAATCCGCGTGCTCATTAATCGCTTTTTCCATATCGAATGGTTGTAAGCC
The DNA here is from genome assembly GCA_048266925.1 of Kangiella sp. GTDB lineage: Bacteria > Pseudomonadota > Gammaproteobacteria > Enterobacterales > Kangiellaceae > Kangiella. Next base: position 876,656 of record JBLWYL010000001.1, read on the forward strand.
TGCTTCACCATATTTACCTTTGGTATAGAAGTCTCCCTGCATCACATAGTACTCACGATCGACTTTAGGTAAGCCTTCTTTTGGCTCAACCAGAATCAAACCGTACATACCGTTAGCAATGTGCATGCCCACTGGCGCAGTTGCGCAGTGATAAACATACAAACCAGGATTTAAGGCCTTAAAAGCAAAAGTTGAAGTATGGCCTGGTGCGGTAAACGATGAAGTTGCACCACCACCAGGACCTGTTACTGCGTGCAGGTCAATATTATGTGGCATCTTTGAAGAAGGGTGGTTAGAAAGATGAAACTCAATTTCATCGCCCTCTTTTACGCGGATGAAACTACCGGGCACCGTGCCACCAAATGACCAATAAACATATTCAACACCATCGGCCATGGTACCTACTTTCTCAACCGTTTCTAACTCGACGACCACTTTGGCGTTGTGCTCACGCTCAATTGCAGGCGGCACTTCTGGTGGCGATGTCAATATAGCTTGCTCTTCAGGTAAACTCTTGGCCGCTACGCTGTTTATTAAACCAACAGCAACCAAACCCAAAAAACTTTTTTGAACTAAACTTGCTCTGAAAAAATTGCGTATTCTCATTAGAATGATCTCCCGAGATTGCTTGTTAACCAATATTAAAAATACTTATTTAAGGCTAGTATGGAGCATACAGGGATCTGCGACATGATCTGGATCAGTATTATTAATCGTCCCTGTGCCAAGGGTCTTAGATCGACTTGATGGCGAACCGCTCTTCTCAAAACTATCTCCAATAACCTAATCCATTGATAGTTCTAACGAAAAAAATGACCTACAACTATGAACGGGTTCACTAGGAGGGAGAAAACCTTATCATTTGTATGGTTTATGCTCGCAGTTTGACCTGCTATTGCAGTAACCCTAGTTATTAGAAATGCTCCGTGTCTTTCATTATTAATATTAATACAAACTCTAACCTAATTTGGATGTCTTAAGCTTCTCCAACAATTCAAGAGCTGGAATAGGTCTACTATAGAGATAACCTTGTGCAACATCACAACCCAGCGCTTTCAAGAACTCTGCTTGTGGCTGCTCTTCAACACCTTCTGCAACAGTTTCAAGCGCAAGTGATTTTGCTAATTGAACAATCGCTTTGCATATCACTTCATCATTGGTATCGGTTCCTATGTCTTTAATGAAGGAACGATCAATTTTAAGGCGATCCAAAGGTAAGCGTTTTAAATAGGCCATACTGGAATACCCTGTACCAAAATCGTCGACTGCTAATTTGACGCCCATTTTTTGAAATTCAGACATTGCCAAAGAAGCTTGCTCTGGATCTTGCATAATGGTCGACTCAGTAAGCTCTAAGAAAAGACGATCTGCAGCAAGACCAGATTCATTTAAAACCTCCTTGACCTGCTTAGGCAATAATCCCGTTTCGATTTGTTGCACCGAAATATTGACCGAGACACTACCCACTTTTAAACCAGCTTTTTCCCAATCAATCATCTGCTGACAAGCTTCATGTAAAACCCATAGTCCAATATCACCAATTAACCCTGTTTCTTCTGCGAGCGGAATAAATTTAAATGGTGGGATTAAACCCATAGTAGGATGCTGCCAACGAACCAATGCCTCAACGCCAACTACTTCGACATCATCGAAGCTTACCAGCGGCTGATAATGAAGCACCAGTTCATTACGCTCTACAGCCATCCGCAACGCGCTTTCCAACATAAGATTTTCATGCATTCCTTCAGACAGTCGGTCATTAAAGAACTCAAAACGATTTCTACCCGCTCTTTTTGCCGAATACCGTGCAATCTCTGCGTTCTTCAACAAGGTATCCGTATCCCGCCCATCTTCAGGGAAGATAGCAACACCAATACTCGCGGTTATCATCAGTTCATGCTCGTCAATTCTCAAAGGTACGGCAAATCGTTTAAGAACTTTTCGCGCAACCGCAGATACTTTGCTAACATCAACCGCGCCATTAATGACAAAAATAAAATCATCACCACCTACACGCGCCAGCACATCATCAACGTTTAGAATATGCTTTAAACGATCGGCAACTCGTAAAATTACAGCATCGCCCACCTGATAGCTCAAGGTTTCATTGATCTTTTTAAAGCGGTCGATATCAATACTTAAAATAGCAAAACTGTTGTTCAACTCATTACAGCGCTCGATAGACTCTTGAATCCGCTCCTGTAATTTCTGTCTGTTTGGCAGGTGCGTCAAAGGATCATATTGAGCTAAAAACTTGAGCTTGTGTTCCCGTTCATAAACATCTGTTAAATCGCTCCAGGTACCGACAATTTCATTTTCACTATGGCTACTTCTAGGAACCAGTTGCCGCTCATCACGGATATAACGAACATTACCTTCAGCGTCCTTAACACGATATTCATAAACCATATGTCCTGTATCGAAGAGCTCCTTAAATTGATCTAAGGTTTTCTGCCTATCTTCTTCATGTAGAACACTAATCCACCAGTCATGGCTATACAACTGTTCTGGTTTATAGCCAAATAATCTTTTAACATTACTACTGACCCAAACGGGTCGATAGCCAACCCCTTCTTGTCTGAGTTGATATAAAACCACCGGACTTGCCTTAAGCAAATGATTGAAACGCACATTCGTTTCTACCAATACTTTGGTACGCTTTCTCACTTGCCACCGTAATAGCGCATTAACACCGAACATAATAACTATGACGGCAATACCAGCAATTAATGCCCAGCGCCATATTGGTGGAATCGCAGGCTGTTGCACCGGCATCATCGCACCTTCCAAGGCATCATAGTAAGGAGAGTCTGGTTCCAACCTCCATTCCTCAATGTTTTTATCTATCGCAGCCAGAAGCTCTGGGTTTTGGCCTGCGGCCGTAACATAAAACAACGTGGCGGGATTCAACATTATAGGAGTTTCATAAAGGTTGTATTTGCTAGCGTTCATATTGCCAAAGTGAATGTTAGAGATAGCGACATCGGCTTGGCCGTCAACAACCGCCTGAAAGCCTTCGGCGTAGTTATCGACTGCAATGGGCTCAAAGCCAATGTCATAACCCATCATTAATTTTTCCAATGCAACTTCCTGTATTGACTCCTTTAGCACTGCAATACGAGCACCACGCAAATCCGGAAGCTGCGAAATGGAGAAACCTTTCCTTGTCCAGATTCCTGACCAGCTATGCGTCACAGGAATAGAATGAAAGTCGTAACTCTTAGCTCGATTATCCGTGATCGCAACATCCGGCATTAAATCTATTTCATGATTCGATAACAGTGATAAACACTCCTGCCATTCGCAATCCACATAGCTCAATTGCCAGGATTCTTCTTTAGCGATTGCCTCGATAAGCTCAATAAATAATCCGTTCGGTTTACCTTGTTCATCTCGATAAATTTTAGGCGGATTCTGGTAAAGACCAACTTTCACATCACGGCCATCATTGGAGTTGGCGTTATTAAAAGTCCAAACCATTGCTAGCGTTAATAACGCAACAAAGACTGCACTAATACCTACTTTATAGACCATGCTTTCCCCCCAGCTCATTTGCATCGACACCCTCGACTTCAACGCGGTTCCGCCCCCGATCTTTTGCTTGATATAACAACTCATCAGCTCTGTGGATCCACTTTTTCACAGTATCGATTGCGGGCTGATATTGTGTCACTCCAATACTGATGGTCAGCTTAATATTTTCGCTCCCAATATTGATCGCTTGCGTTTCAATATGTTGACGCAACCTTTCGGCAACTTTGTTTGCTGACTGAATGTTAGTCTCTGGAAGTAATAATCCAAACTCTTCTCCACCAATCCTACCTAACAAATCTGAAGGTCGCATCACATCTTTTGATAACCTGACGAAATGAAGTAAAACCTCATCACCCGCCTGATGGCCATATTGATCATTGATCTCTTTAAAATGGTCAAAGTCTATAACCATTAAGCATATATCGCTTTTGTTACGATCTGCGCGTGATATTTCTTCTTCACAACGCTCCATAAATGCTCGACGGTTTGCAACGCCTGTTAACGAGTCAGTTGCAGCAAGCTCTTCAAGTTTTTGGTTCACAATTCTTAGCTCGAACAACGCGCGTTCAGACTTTTTCTTTTCTTGAATAATCTGTTGGAAGAGTTCTGTTTGACTGTAAATCGTTTTAAATGAGCCCGTTGTGAGAAATGCTTGCACAACACCAAAGCTTAACAGCAGGACTCCTGCGGCGAATATAATATGTGCCAGCCACCACTGATGGTCCCAAACGGTAGCGATAGAAAATGATAAACAAGCCAGAGCAAACCAGGTCATGCCAATGCCATACAACATTGGCATATAGCCTCTGATTCTTTGCACTACCATCCATAACACCCCGCCGAGAAACATACTAAGCGAAGTGTACTCAGCTAAGACCCGCCACCAATTTAAATCGAGCCTAGTCAAATGAGCTGCCCAAAACACCAATACATTGATGATCAAAAATATCACTATAGGCAGGTAAAGCTGGTTTCTGTTGATCGTTTCAGGATTAACCATTTGACCATACTTTAACATGGCAAAGAGGAAGCAAAAAGCGAGCACCAAGCGCGAAGCAGGTCCCGGCAGTATAAAAGTCCAGATGTTGTCTATTCCATAATGAGTTAAAAATCCATGAGGGGCATATACAATCGTAAAACCAACAAAACCATAGACTAACCAGCGTAGCAGTTCTTCGCCGGTTACCAGATAACAACGCCAGGTAATGTAGCTGAGGAAAGCACTAAAGAGTAAAACTATGCTTATAGCAATTACATGAAAGGTATGAGCAATAAATTGGTCTTGTGCGGTGCTTTCAAAATCTACGTAAAGAATCAGTAAGAAAGGGACAAAGGTTAATAGCAGAATCAATAATCGACTGTACCAGACCGCGATCAGCCTTAGCGCTTTATTGTTACCCTGCTCATGTTTCAATCATTACTCCTTAGCATCAGGGGACTCCTAATATACCCACCAAGGGCATTGCGTCTGTTCATTCCTCATTAACGCCATTTAATACTAGCATTAGCCTTGGTTTACGCAAAGTTATTGTTTTATATGGCTGTGACCTGCTTAGCATCCTCCCAAGCACAATAACTTACAATCAATCTTATGACTTTTATTTATTTGTCGTTAGAATAGCCCCATAAACAATAATCTTACGATAGATTACAATTCTAGTTTTAAGGATTACGATGCTTGTTGCAATTTTAGCGGTTATTGCTGGCTTGGCTTTATTAGTTTGGAGCGCGGATAAATTTGTTGATGGCGCAGCCTCAACGGCTCGCCATTTTGGCATGCCTTCCCTGTTAATTGGCATGGTTATTGTCGGCTTTGGTACTTCAGCTCCAGAGATGGTCGTTTCCGCTCTAGCAGCCGGCCAGGGTAATCCCGGTATTGCCCTAGGTAATGCCTTTGGTTCGAACATCACAAACATTGCTTTAATTCTTGGCCTTACCGCAGTTATCAGCCCGATTGCGGTCCAATCAAAAATCCTGCGCAAAGAAATGCCGCTGTTAATGATCGCGACTTTATTAGTTATTGCCATCATGTGGGATTTAACTTTATCCAGGCTTGATGCCATTATTCTTTTGGTTGGTTTTGCCGGGTTTATTGGTTGGTCAATCTGGCAAGGATTACAAAAAAAACCTGATGCTTTTGCCAGTGAAGTTGAGCAAGAAATGAAATCTCACAGCACGCCGCTAAAAATTGCCGTCTTCTGGCTCATCGTCGGTCTACTGGTTTTAATTGCCAGCTCGCGTATTCTGGTCTGGGGTGCAGTTGAAATTGCGCAAATGTTTGGCGTTAGCGATTTGATAATTGGTTTAACCATTATCGCCATCGGTACCTCCCTTCCTGAGCTTGCCTCCTCCATTATCGCTACCCGAAAAGGGGAGCATGATATTGCGCTGGGTAATATTATTGGCTCAAACTTATTCAACACCTTGGCCGTGGTCGGCATCGCAGGAGCTATCCATCCGCTCACAGTAGACGCCGAAGTACTGTGGCGTGATGCAATGTTTATGGGTGTCTTGACCTTATCTCTTTTCGTTATCGGCTACGGTTTTAAAGGCCAGGGACGCATTAACCGGGTTGAAGGTTCGATACTTCTTCTCGCTTATTGTGGTTATACTACTTACCTGATTCAGTCAGTTTTCCTCTAGTGTTCCTCTAAATCTTTTTGCTGAGCACTAGAGCGTGCTCCCATGGCCAAATAGAGAGAAACACTATTGATTAATTGTTGCGATTGAGCATCAATCAGCTGCATTTGTGTCGATAAGTATTGTTGTTGCGCTAACAGCAGCTCCACGTAACTGGCCGCTCCAAGCTCATGACGCCTTGCTGTAATCTGCAAGGCTTCTTCTGAACTCTGGCTGGAATGAGCTAACATTTGCAACTTTTGCGCATCATTCTCAAGCTGACGTAAGGTGTCTGCAACCTCACGCAACGCCTCCAGAACAACATATTGGTAATTACTGGTGGCCGCCTCAAATTCAGCTAAAGCCGCTCGCTTCTCTGCTGGCAACCCAGGATTAAATAATGGCTGGGTTAATTGCCCTATCAAGGACCAGACTGCAGACTCACTACTGAACAAAGAGGCTGTCGATAGTGCCTGTGAACCTATCTGACCATTCAGGTTTATGTTTGGGTACATATTGGCAATGGCAACACCATACTCGGCATTGGCCGCCTGCATAAGTGATTCTGCAGCCTGAATATCTGGCCGTTGACGAACCAATTTTGACGGAATAATTAGCGGTAGATTTTCCGGTAATGCAAAATCCTGCAGAGTAAATTCAGCAATGATTTCTGAGCCAGGGTTTTGCCCAGACATGGTAGCTAATAGATGCTCGGTCTTTTGAATTTGATTGCGCAATACTGGAATATTGGCACGCGTCAGTTCAGCTTCAGACTGCAACATCAAAACCTCATGTTTTGAAACCTGACCAAACTCGAGTTGCTGCTTGACGATACCAAGTTGCTGCTCCTGTTTTGCCACCAGCTGCTCGGTAACTTCAAGCTGACTTCTTAACTTAGCCTGATTGACTGCGGTATTAATTACCGTTGCCACCAAGGCTATCTGCGTTGCCTCCAACTCATAACGCTGATAATCCACTTGTGAAGCCAGCGCTTCCAGAGCGCGATTGTTGCCACCGGACAAATCCAGTTGATAGCTAACATCTACACCAGCATTGTAGATGCTAAATTCCTGCGGTGAACCCTGCTGTCCAAAAACTCCGGGATTAAATCTTTGTCTTTGTGCGCTGATATTGGCATCAACCTTAGGATAGCGAGTCGTGCCAACACGTGCCTGATACAATTCTTCGGCACTGCGTAATTGTGCATTGGTGGCTAATAAACTTGGGTTTTGATCTAATACTTTTTCGACTAAAAGATTAAGCGAATCTGATTGAAACTGGCGCCACCACTGCTGCTCAGTTGCATCAACCCACTGCAACGTTTGACCAGTGGCCAATTCTCTATTGCTTCCTACCACAACGGCATCATCACTAGCTGTATATTGAGAGACTGATGGCGGTTCAGGCTCTTTGAAGTCGGGAGTCACAGCGCAGGAAGCCACCGTTGATAGTAATAGTAAAGCAAATGGAAAGCGGATATTCATCAGCGGCTACCTATAAAAGTGATCCACAAAAGGCTGTTTGAATTTTTGATGACAGGCGACGCAGGACTGCAATAAATCTGCATAGGTTTTTATTACTGCATCACCATCATCATTTTCTGCAACCTCCTTTAACATCATTGCAGTATCGTGCGTCACACCATCCAGACTCTTAAATGCTCCAGCATCCGAGCCCATAAAAGATAAAATGCGCATTTTTTCAGTCATAGGCGGTTCATCATGATCAGCAACCAAGGGAGCAATCTCAGCAACTGTCGCCAGGTCTTCGCGAATAATGGCGCTAGCAATTCGCTGCATATTCAGCTCCAGGTCCTGCATGATTAGTCGCAGCTCCATTGGCTCCGCATCACTTTTTGTCTCATCCACTGTTTCCGCAGCATTCAACTGCATAGGAAGACTGCTTAAGCCAATCGTCACACTGATAAGCAGTGTTTTTACGCTCGTTGCTAAATTTAGTTTATTCATATTACTGTCCTCATCGTTTATAGATCAAAGGCTCTGCCCTCACCTTTTTCTTCGTAAGTAACACCGTCACGAATATGATAGATTCGTTTGAATGTCGGAATGATTTTTTCGTCGTGAGTCACCACAATAATGGCTGTTTCAAATTTCTTTGCCATGTCATTCAGAATTTTTATTACAGCCAATGCTCGCTCACTGTCCAGTGGCGCTGTTGGCTCATCTGCCAGAATTACTGGAGGGCGATTGACCAGGCCTCTGGCTATGGCAACCCTTTGTTGTTCACCACCTGATAACTGCGACGGCATTGCCTTGGCCCTATGTTGCACATCGAGCGCTTCCAAAAGCGCCAACGCACTCTTCCTGGCTTCTTTATTGGCAACTCCAGCCAGCATTGGTGGCAGTGCGACATTATCGGTTACATCCAGAAAAGGAATAAGATACGGAGCCTGAAACACAAAACCGATTTTGTCTCGGCGCAAAGCTCGAATATCTTTTACTTTCCACTCACTGTCATAAATGACTTCATCGCCCAGAGTCATTGTTCCGGCCGAGGGCTCAATCACTGCTCCCAAGCATTTGAGCAAAGTACTTTTCCCCGATCCGGAAGGACCAATTAATCCAACCACCTCGCCCGGTGCAACCACCATGTTGACCTCTTTTAGCGCATCAACAGCGGTATCACCTGAGCCATATCGCTTTCTTAATCCTTCGATGCGAATACCTTTGCCGCTCATATCAGCCTCCCACCGCTTCAGCCGGATCAACTTTCAATGCAGCACGAATCGCAATTATGCTTGATAAAATACAAATGATGACCACAGCAACAAACCCCGCTGCTGAGTCCATAGGTTCCAGCAATACATATTTTGGAAAAGCCGGTGCCCCAAAGGTTGCTGAAATTTTCCCCACCACAAAGCCAATCACTCCAAGTGCAATTGCCTGCTGTAATATCATGCCGGCAATGGTTCGGTTGCGGGTGCCAATTAATTTCAACACTGCAATTTCACGAATCTTGCCCAGCGTCAGCGTATAAATAATGAAAGCTACGATAGCGGCACTGACCACGGCCAAAATAGCCAGGAACATGCCAATCTGTTTTGACGATGTGGCAATCAACTTGCCAATTAGAATGCCTTCCATATCCTCGCGCGTATAAACTGTTAACCGCTTCCATCTTTCGATTGCCTGAGCAACCTCGTCGGGTGAGTAGCCATTTTTAACCTGCACCAGAACCGAATTAACGTATGGATTATTGGTCTGTGAGTTGTTTAGAGCATCCAACAATCCCGGAGCACCCGGCTGAGAAAACTCAGGGTTTTGTGCATTACGGCGGCGTTGCTCGAGGATGGCATCATTGTCCTTCAAGAACTGGGCTTCCTGTGCATCTTTAAGGGGAATAAAGACCATTGGGTCGCCGTTTGATGACACCATCCTGCGAGTCAAGCCTACAACCTTATATTGGTTACGACGTATCTGTAGGGTATCGCCTAGTTTAAAACCCGTTGCTACATCAGCTACAGCTTCATAATGCCCCCGGGTAATTTGTCGACCATCAATCAAATAAGGTGGCCAGCCGGGTTGACCTGGCTGCCCTGCAGCAATACCCGAAATCATACTGCGTACATCTCGGTTTCCATGCCTTACCTGCATGGTTAGATAAGTCACATTTGCGGTGCGGGCTACTCCGGGCATACTCCGAATACCACGCCATTCATCATCATAAATGCTTGATGATTCTGCATAGGGTCCAAGTGTATTTTTTTGCACCACCCAAAGATCAGCACTGCTGTTGTCTAACAAAACTTTGGCGTCATCAACCATACCTCGATAGACGCCAGCCATAATCAAGGTAACGCCGATCAACAAACCGAGGCCAAATCCTGTAAAGACAAACTTGCCCCAGGAATGCAGAATGTCACGACCAGCCAGACTGATCATTTTGCTTCACCTGCCAGTTTTTCTACGACTTTGATACGACTGTTTGCAGCCAGTACTTTTTCGCTATAAAGCACCACAGAGTCACCCACCGACAGTCCGCTTTTAATCTCAACCAGACCATTCAAATCTGTCGCCCCGATAGAGATAGGTGCGAACTCAAGATCGCCATCTACAATCTTCCAGACACCCAACTCGCCATCAATTCTTTTTACTGCCGCATTAGGTATCACAGCATTGGTAGGCAGTGCCTCCAGTTCGATGGTTACTTCGGCTAACTCTCCGATTGACGGTAATGGTTCTGGCAAGTCATCAAATGTGATCTTGGCTAAGAACTCTTCCGTTACCGCATCAGCGATAGGTTCGACACGATAAATTTCACCCAGCAATTCCTGGTTGGATTTAGAGCGCAGCTTGATATGGGCTTTTAGGCCTGCATTCAGTCCCGTTGCGTGAATCTGATCGAAGCGCACATTAAGCCAGATATCCGAAGGATTGATGATTTCGAATACTGATTGGCCAGCCACAACCGTGGTGCCAGGTTCAGCACCACGGCTGACAATGAAACCATCCACCGGACTGATCAACTCAAGATTATGCTGCTGAGCCTTCATCGCTTCTTGCTCGGCTTGCTGTCTCAACAACTCATGTTTGGCAGCGGCTAAACTTGCTTCAGCAATACGTAATTCCTGATGCTTAACTTCAAATTGCTCTTTGCTTACTGAACTTGCAGCTAATAAATTCTGGTATCGTTTAAACTGATCCTGAGCAAATTGATAACGCGTTTCGGCTTCACTTAGTTTCGCTTTTGCTTGCATCAAGGTTGATTGCTGGGCAGTCATCAGTTCCTCAAGATCGACCGGATCCATAACACCTAATAATTGCCCTTTTGCCACTTCCTCGCCAATATCCACATGCAACTTTTTAACTCGACCAGGCACTATTGGGCCAACTTTATATCGGTAGCGCGCTTCAACAGTACCAATCCCGAATAAGGCTGGTGAAATACCGGTATTAATCACTTTCGTTTCGGTAACTAAAACCGGAGAAAGAGGACCTGAGCGTAGAATCACGTAGAGAAATAGCAATGCTAACGGCAACATGATCGCAATCAGTGCCATAGTGCGTTTGTGCTCAAATAGCTTTTTAAGTGACAAGCCTTTAATCAATTTCTGCTTCATCTCTAGCCCCGTATACCACGTTGATAAATAGCAAATACTCCCGGGGCATCCTTACGCATTTTTTTGACATAGCCAGCCAATAAAGACTGCATCACTAAACCCTGTATCGTACCGATAAACAACAAAGCAGCTGATTGCGTGTCTAGCTCAGGATCTAACTCCCCACTATTGATTCCCTCATCAAGTAGAGCCTTCAACTTGAAGCTATAACCTTCAATCATCAGCTGCACCATACGCTTGGGCGCACTATCTTTTGCACCTTGTAGCTCTCCAAAGAGCATTCTCGGCACACCTGGGTGCTTACAGACAAAATCAACGTGAGCCATAAACATGGCCTCCAGTGCCGCAAGGGGCGATGAGTTTTTACTGATGGCTTTGTCGATGCGAGCTAATAAACGTTTTGAAACCCATTCCATGACCGATGAAAGAATCGCTTCTTTGTTCGGGAAATGCCGGAATAAAGCGCCCTGAGTCACCCCCATTCTCTTTGCAATCGCTGCCGTAGTTATTTCACTGGGGTTTTGCTCTCCCGCTAACTCAACTACCGTTTCAACCGTAACTTCACGGCGTTCGTCAGCACGCAAATTCTTTGAAGAAGTTTTCATAGGTACACTCCAAAACAAATAAGATAGTAATTGATTACTATCTTTTATGAATATATTGTTTTCGTCAAGAGAAATTTAACAAAAACTAATATAAGGAAAGTAACTTATTGATTTTATGGGACTCAGCATATCTGGAACTTGTTAATACGATCCGCTGATAAGGTGATATATCGTGCAGAACAAACTGAGCAGTTAACTTAATCGAGCATAAGATTGTTAGATTTAGCTGATCGAATCAGCCATTCAGACTGAATATGAATATCACAAGCTCAGTTGTTAATCAGTCTGATCACGGTACTTTTAACCCATTAAGACACTTCGGATATTTTCAATAATCTGGCTAATTGAGGTTTGTACTCCTGCGGTAGCATATCTGCCAACGTATATTTATCCAAAGTGGATAAGAAGTTTTTAAGGGCTTCGCCGAGAACGGCTTTAAGACCACATACTGGAGTAATGACGCACTTATTGTCAGGAGAGAAGCATTCCACCAGGCTCATATCAGGTTCCATTTCTCTGACCAGGACTCCAATGCGAATTTCGTCAGGATCCATGCGCAAACGCATACCACCGTTCTTACCACGTACGGTTTCGATGTAGCCTTTTTTGTTTAGTGCGTGCACCACTTTCATCAGGTGGTTACTGGAAATGTTGTAGCTATCGGAAATTTCCTGAATCGTGGACAGCCGATCTTTTTCCAAAGCCAGGAACAACAAAACACGTAATGAGTAATCGGTATAACGGGTTATATGCATCTATCTTCTCCGTAATCTGCTTAAAGCTCTAAACATTTTAAATCAAGCTCTAGGCATTAGGTCGGCTGATTATATAGGTCATTAGCGCTGAGAAAAATACCGCTAAAAAGATTAACACCCCAATTTTCATCTCTAATAACCATAAAACCAGCCAACTTGACGCCAACATCAAACCTGCAAGGTACTTTGCGAATAAGGGTATGGCACCTCTATCCCTCCATCCTGTTAGCAAAGGTCCGAACTGACGATGCTCCAATAACCATGTTTCCAGACGCGGTGAACTTTTACTGGCTGACCAAACCGCAACTATTAAAAATGGTGTTGTCGGTAACAAGGGTAATATAACCCCCAACATACCCAAACCGGTGGTAACAAACGCCAGACAACGATAGCCCAATTGACGATTGAACAATCGTTTATGGGAACCACTCTGGCCATTATTACTGACTACCGATATTTTCATTCGAGCCCACCTCGCAAAACTATCTCAAACAATGCTTTAGCATCCATAATTACTATTATAGAACAAATAAACAATATATGTAATACATCTTATAAATAATGAGCAAACATTGATCTATGTCATGGATAATAAAGATAATATGACTACCATAGGCGCTAATCAAGGCGTCCCAACCAATAAGATGTATTGAAAATATATTTTTTAGTTGACGTCTTTGTTTTTACTTTTTAACATGTATACAAAATACAGCTTTAAAGACACATAAGACGATCAGGGCAAATCAGTGAACAAAGTTAGCGCACAAAATCTATTCTTTCCCGCGGCCTGCATTCATGCAGCGATAACCGCGGTTTTAACTGTGCTTGGCTATCAGTTCAGCTCCGAATGGCTACTAGCTTTTGTAGGTTTAGGCCATGCCCATGAGATGTTGTTTGGCTTTGCACTCGCGTTAATAGCAGGCTATACCCTCGGGCAGATTGAGGCGCGCTGGTTGTGGGCTTTATTCGGTTTATGGCTGTTTGCCCGTATTGGCTACTGGGTCGATCCGGCAGGAGCTATCGGACAGTGGTCCAGCCCACTATTTGCTTTAGTGCTGGCCTGGAAAATCGTGCCACGCTTTTTTGCCGCTAAGAAATGGCGTAATCGTATGATTAGTCCACTGTTAATGGCTATCTGTAGTGTACCTTTGGCCTGGTTGCTCCTACGCGAAATGGGCTGGCCAGTAGCGCCAAGCCAACTATCACAAGCCATGATTCTTTTACTGGTCATGTTAATGGCTTTCATCGGAGGGCGGATAATTGCTCCAGCAGTTGCCGGTGAAATGCAGAAACATGGCATCACTCAACAAGCTCGTGTTCAACCACAGCTTGAAGCTTTAATACTTCTGCTTTTACCTGCGAGCGCCATATCTGCCCTGATCCCAGGCGCTTCGCAGGTAGCAGGAGTATTATCTATTACCGTTGCAATCGTGATTGCTGTCCGCCTGGTGCGCTGGAAAATCTGGCGTTGCGGCGACCGTGCTGACCTGATCGGTCTTGGCATTGGCTACAGCTGGTTAGCGATTGGAACCTTTGCCTTAGGTTTTGCCATCTTTTTTGAGCTGGCGACCTACGTACTGCTGCATTTCATCACTGTTGGCGCTCTGGGCACTTTATCTGCCTCAGTCATGATGAAGAATAACTTACATCAGTTTAAACACCTTCCTCAGCCAAAAATCATGATCATCAATATTTTGGGGCTCTTGTGTTTAGCGACTGTATTTAGAGTTTTGGCCGGAGCCATTGTTGACTCCTCTCCTGGTCTAACAGGATCTAACTTGCTATGGCTCTCGGCCCTTTCTTGGTCAGCAGCATATTTTGCCCTGGCGATCTTTCTACTTTCTTCACAAAAACAGGCATCACTGAAAATAGCATCCGCAGCCAAAACTGCGCCCAAAATAGTTAATGATGCTTCAGTGGTTACTCAACGCAAAAGAGGTCAATGCCATGACAGCATTTGATATTAATTTACTGGATAAATCGCTTGGCGAAATCGCCCGCGATATCCCTGGCGCCAGCGCAGTATTCTTTAAACATGGGCTGGATTTTTGTTGCGGGGGACATCAACCACTGGCAACCAGCATTCAGGAGAAAAGCCTGGATCTAGATGAAGTACTGGCTCAGCTAAATCAGCTGACATCACCACAGATGGAACAGCACAGTCTGAAATTCGTGCCAAATGATGAGCTGATTAACCACATTCTTGAGCGTTACCACGAGGTGCATCGCGAACAACTGCCTGAACTCATTCGTTTAGCGCAACGTGTTGAAACGGTTCATGGCCGACATCCTGAATGTCCTACCGGTCTTGCCGACTTCTTAAGTGATGTTGAGCAGGAAATGGAAGCGCATATGCAAAAAGAAGAACAAATTTTATTCCCAATGATTCAGCGCGGCATGGGCGGTTTGGCGAAAAGCCCAGTCGCCGTGATGCGCATGGAACATGACGATCACGGTGAGTCTTTAGCTCGCCTGGAACAACTTGCACACAACTTCCAGCTACCAGCGGAAGCCTGCAATACTTGGCAAGCGCTTTACACCGGGCTTGCCGCCTTCAAGGAAGATCTGATGAACCATATTCACCTCGAAAACAATATTCTATTTGAACGCATTGATAACTACCTTGGAGGACACTAACTATGGGTAAATATCGCAAACTCTGGTTTACCCTGATAGGTGTATTAGCGGTAACTTTCACTATCCTCGGCTATTTTGGTCGTGAAGTGTATCGCGAAGCACCCCCTATACCAGAGCAAATTGTAACAACCGATGGTCGCGTATTAATGACCAACGAATCGATTCTTGATGGTCAGACTGCCTGGCAATCTATTGGCGGTATGCAATTAGGTTCGATCTGGGGTCACGGTGCTTATCAGGCGCCTGACTGGACTGCTGACTGGCTTCACCGCGAGTTAGAAGCCTGGTTAGAGCTAGCTTCGCAAGAAGAGTATGGCGTGAGCTATGCTGAGCTTGATGGCGAAAAGCAACAAACGTTGCAGTATCGCTTAAAGCAAGACTACCGCACCAACACTTACGATCTTGCCACTGATACAGCGGTTGTTTCTGAGCGTCGTGCCAAAGCAATGGCTGAAGTGAACGCTTATTATCACAAGCTGTTTAGTGACGCTCCAGAATATCGTCAGCGTCGTGACAACTATGCGATGAAAGAAAATACTTTGCCCAAAGCAGAGCGTCGCGAAGTCATGAACCAGTTCTTCTTCTGGACTGCTTGGGCTGCGTCAACAAATCGCCCTGGCACTGATGCCACATACACCAACAACTGGCCGCATGAACCGTTGATTGATAATGTACCAACTTCTGAAAATATCGTTTGGTCTATCATTAGTGTCATTCTATTGATTGCCGGTGTCGGTGGTCTGGTTTGGGGTTGGTCATTCATGCGCAAACATGACGAAGTAGATCCTCCTGCTCCAGCGCAAGATCCGATCACCACTTTCAAGCTAACTCCTTCGCAGAAAGCATTAGGCAAGTACTTGTTTGTGGTTGTGGCGCTCTTTACCTTCCAGGTGTTAATCGGTGGTCTCACCGCACACTACACGGTTGAAGGTCAAGGTTTCTACGGTTTCGAAATTTCCAAGTGGATCCCTTACTCACTATCGCGTACCTGGCACATTCAGGCAGCCATGTTCTGGATTGCTACTGGCTTCCTGGCAGCAGGTTTGTTCCTTGTTCCAATCATCAACGGTGGAAAAGATCCTAAACACCAAAAACTTGGGGTGAACATTCTGTTTTGGGCACTGGTTGCAGTGGTCGCGGGTACCTTCATTGGTAACTACTTAGCCATCGCACAAATTCTTCCTGAGAATCTGAGCTTCTGGTTGGGTCACCAGGGTTATGAATACGTGGACTTAGGTCGTCTGTGGCAGTGGGGCAAATTCCTTGGCATCGTCTTCTGGTTGTTCTTAATGTTGCGTGGTATCACTCCAGCATTGAAAAAACCGGGCGATAAAAACTTACTGGTGCTATTAACTGCTTCAGTAGTTGCCATCGGTTTATTCTACGGTGCAGGTTTCTTTTACGGTGAAAGAACTCACATCTCTGTGATGGAATTCTGGCGCTGGTGGATCGTTCACCTGTGGGTTGAAGGCTTCTTCGAAGTGTTCGCTACCGTATCACTAGCCTTTATTTTCCACAGCATGGGTCTGGTCAATCGTTCAACCGCTACCGCAGCAAGTATCGCGTCAGCTTCATTGTTCTTACTCGGCGGTGTTCCAGGTACTTTCCACCACTTGTACTTCTCAGGTACCACAACACCTGTGATGGCAGTGGGCGCAACCTTCTCTGCGCTGGAAGTTGTACCATTGATTGTGCTGGGTTACGAAGCATGGGAAAACTATCGCTTGAAAACTCGCGCAGCCTGGATGGACAACATCCGTTGGCCTTTAATGTGCTTCGTCGCAGTTGCCTTCTGGAACATGTTTGGTGCAGGCGTACTGGGCTTCATGATCAACCCACCTGTATCGCTCTACTATGTGCAAGGTTTGAACATGACACCAACCCACGCGCACGCAGCACTGTTCGGGGTCTACGGATTCCTGGCGATTGGTTTTGCTCTGCTCATCCTACGTTACATTCGTCCGCACATGGTGTTCGATGAAAGGTTGATGAAAACAGGTTTCTGGTGGTTAAACATTGGCTTGATGATGATGTTGCTAACCAGCTTGCTACCTGTTGGCCTAATTCAATTCTACGCCAGCGTCAGCGAAGGCTTCTGGTATGCGCGTAGCGAAGCTGTCATGCAAAGTGACCTCCTTTACACCTTACGCTGGATCAGAACCATTGGTGATGTTGTCTTTATCGTCGGTGCTCTAGCAGTGACCTGGCAGGTGATTAAAGGTCTGCGTGAACCCGCTGAAGGTCTTAAGCCAATTGGTAAACCGATTCAAGAAGGCGCATAAATATACAATCAATAATACATTTACAAAAACTTGAGGTGCCAATTGGCACCTCTTTTTTTGTTCAGATTAGTAACTAACTGTCCAGTTCAATGTATAAGCTCTACCCCGTCCCTGGAAGTTAAATAAATACTCTGGGCCATAAGTTGGCGAATAGAAAGCCGTGGCACGTTGTCCCCACACAGTGGTGTATTCTTTATCCAACAGATTGGTGATGCCGAGACTGAATTTACCGTATTGGGTTTCAGTGTTTAAGGTAACGTCAAAAGTGGTATAACCCACAAGTTCGCGACCCGCATCATCTTCCATGTCGAATGCATGGTTGGCTTGCAAACGTGCAGTATAATCCACATTGCTCCAACCGAAGTATGCAGTTGCTGATGGAACCGATGCATATCGGACATTACGTTTTTGCCAGTCACCACTAGCGTCTTCCTGATCGGAACGAACCCAGTTCAAAGTTGCGCCGGTCTCGAATCCATCGTCGAAGTAGCGAGTTATCGCGCCTTCAAAACCGTAATCCCGTGTTTTATTATCCACAACAATGACGTTAAGGTTCGCATCATTCGTCACGGCTTTATCTGACCACGAATAATACAAAGAAGTTTGTGCCCGCCAGTTATCCCCTAATAAACGCCAGCCCAGTTCAAACTGATCCGTTTCAACAGCAGTCAGCGGATTATCATTGACGTTAACATCAGGGCTTTTTCCATAGTATTTTGCCGGATCAGGAAGCTCGAAACCTTGACTGAAACGGAACCAGCTTTGGTGCTCGTCCAGACGATACATAATGCTGGTGTTGAACAGGCTGGCATCATAATCATTACTACCGCCAGGAATTAAAACGCTGACTCGCTCCCCGCTCTGATCATAACTGTATTTATCAAAATCTTTTACCGTGACATCCATTTTCTGTTTACGCAAACCTGCACCGAGCTTCCAGTTTTCATCCAAAGTCCAATCAGTCTGCACAAAGCCCGACAAACCATCGACTTCATAGCTTGGGTAACGAGGTTCTATGCGCGATTGATTTTGCACCAGGCCACCAGAGGCGTCTGTGGTCGGTAAATCAAAGAACATCTGGTTCGCATCAAATTCTTCAGCATCGAAATCCAATCCATACGTCATGCGGAAAGTGTCACTGACTTCGGCATCAAACAGTGCTTTAAAACCTGACAGCTTGGTATTCTGTTTGGAAGCCCCAAACTCGATACCGTAGCGCATTTCAGCTGGTAACAGACGAGGGTAAGGGAAAGCACTGAAGCTTGACTCCTCGTTGCGATAAAATGCCTGTAGATAAAAATTTTGGCTCAACAAATCAGCATGATGATACTGAGCATTAAACATCTCACGATCAGTTGCCGGGGCACGGTCAGAATCAAAACCGTCACGAATTTTAGCGCCATCCAGGCTACCCACAGGTGCCGCATCGATGTTGGGGAAGTAAACCCCACGATCACCGCGGAACTGTGAACGATAAACCTGAGCATCTACATCTAACGACTGCTGCTGATCAAGTTTAAATTTGAGACTACCAAGTACATCAATGGTGCGATTGTCCTGCAAATCGGTTTGAGTAATATCCGGGAATACCTCAACGCCCTTGCCATCATAAAAACGGCCGTTATCCTCATAAGCCACACCTAGATAACCCTGCACATTCTGGCTACCACCACTGATGGATTGTTTGACGCGATGAGTCATATCATTGCTATCATTAAAGCCAGTGGTGAAACCCAGTTGGGTCGTCATTTCAAGACCATTGCTAGAACCCTGTCGAGTAACAATATTGATAATACCACCTGTTGCACCACCACCGTATAAACTGCTTGCGCCGGAAATCACTTCGATACGCTCAACGTTAAACGGATCAATGGAATCAAACTGGCGAGAAAGCCCGCGTGAGTTGTTAAGAGAGACACCATTAATGAGAACCTGAACACCACGGCCACGCAGATTTTGTCCATAGTTGGTGCGACCTTGCGGTGCAAAATCGAGACCTGGAACTAGCTTACCAAGCATGGTTTTAAGATCAGCGCCGGTTTCCAGCTGTTCCTCAATGCTATTGCGATCGACAACCCAGACTGAGCTTGGGATTTGACTGATGCTGGTTGGAGTGCGTGACCCAACCACGACCATGACTTCATCGGTAGATGTCTCGTCATTTGCCTGTAAGCCTGTTGAGACACTGATTGCCACTGCGGCCAATGCAAAGCCTTTTATCACTTTCATGTTGCTACCCTGTATAACTTTATTGTGAATGTGGCGCGCATTTTACAGAGATACACATTACTTGTAAATGATAGTGATTCGCATTAGCATTAATGATTGGAGAATGAGTCTAACACGACAAAGGTGCCGACTGGCACCTTCTTTTTTTAACTGAGGAAAAAAATTGTTAACCGACCAATTAAGCGGTTAACCTTTGCGACAGTACTTTCAGATGTTGCGAGCCGCCCCACTCTACAAATGAGCAGTTATCACTCAAATCAAAAACATCTCGTCCCAGCAAATCATTAACAATAGTTGCTGATCGCCAGCACATTAGGCTCATCTGCGGTTCAGATATGCCGTGTGTAAATCGTCCGGCATTAACTGCATAAACTTTATTGTGAATCGGCCCATCCCATTCGATGGAGTAATCGCGGTTTAAGACAAACTGCTGATCGGTAGTAATCTGCAAACGCTCTTTGATGGGGTCAAGATAGGAAGGAATAACATTCTCAAAACCTGTGGCCAAGATAATCACATCACTGTGAAACTCTTCATGGCTGCCATCGAATTTATTATGAGCCTCAAGTAGATAGCCATTAGAGTTATGCGCAGCAATAAGATCACGATTTGGGGCCAAACGATAATTTTCATGTTCACCCGCCACCTGCTTTTCATAGAGCGCTTCATAGATAGCCTGCAAGGTGGTTTCTGAGATCCCATCGGATGCCAATTTTTGCTCGCCAACAATATCTTGTTTGGTACTGGAAGGCAGTGGGAAGAAACTATCGATATAGTTTGGAGAAAACCATTCGTTGGTGAAACAGGTCTCGTCCATAGGCAGAAAATTACTGCGTCTGGATATCCAGTTAACTTCTGATGGCACCCCATCATGCCCCTGTAATAAATGAAAGAATATCTCTGCCCCACTTTGACCACCACCAATCACTGTCACCCGCTTGCCACTAAAATCACGTGGCAAATTTGCCATATTGATAGCATGGAAACAGCTGTGCTGGTTATGTAAATGATTGACAGCTTGAGGAATATGCGGGCGCTTACCCGTTCCCAGGCACAAGTTGTTGGCCGCGACCACTTCTTTGCTGCCGGCTAATATCACCTCAAAATGATCCCTATTAAACTCAACAGACTCTATACCCTGATTAAAGTGTAAATACTCAATCTGCTGGCTAACCCATTGCAAATAGTCATTGTATTCATGGCGGCTGATAGCCGGTCGCTCGTTGTTCAAAAAAGCATAAAAACGCTTCTTATTGACCAGATAGGAAAGGAAACTAAAAGGACTTTGTGGATTAACAGCGGTCACCAGGTCCTTCAAGAATGATGTCTGTAAATATGTATTGGGTAACATCATTCCCGGATGCCAATTAAAGTGACTTTTTTGGTCAAAAAAAGCAACATCCAGATCGTCTATATCATGGCATAAAGCGGCAATGGATAAATTAAAGGGGCCAATGCCGATGCCAACTAAGTCTTTTATATTCATCTTGTTATGTGTCTGCTTGTGCGTCGGCTTATGTGTCTGTCTATTCATGGTGGTATTCCTGTGATACATTATGATTGAGCGCTATAATTAATATGAGAATTCGCACTCTTGGTGGGTTGTAAGGGCTGAAAATCGTGTGTCGCAGATCTTAGCAATGCTGCATGCAGCGGATTGGTGAGGTCCTTGGCTAACGTAGGAAGTGGGCGCTCGGCATTGTCCTGGTAGCCAATCTTGAAACGAACCGAGTTCAAGCAAACGCGTTCAATCTTTGGTCGAAATAAATTAAACCACTCAAATCGTTCTGCATATTGAGGATACGAAGCCTGGTAATCAGCAATAACTTCTGCCAATAGCCCATAAAATTTCTGCTCAGTGAAATTGAGCTGCTCTTCAACAATTGGAGACAAGAAGCGATAGACACTAATAAAGTGTCCGGTTAACAAGTCATGGATCAAGTGCTCTTTTGGCAAATGTGTCAATAGAGACTTAACTTCCGCTACAAGATCCGACTGTTCGGTAAGACTTTGATCCAGCAACCTCAGGTCACCATGAAAATCTTTAATCGCTACAGCGTGTGGAATCCAGTTATTAAGATAGACAACCACATTCTGACCATGTGCAATAACGCCAACACCATACTTAACCATCAGGTGATATAGCGGCACTGACATCACCTCAAACAATTTTTGTAACCAGTCTGCAGTGCTTAAACCACTGGCAAGAATCATATCCCTAATCAATGAGTTTCCATCGCAATCTTTTTGTAACAATGCTGACAATAAAAAATGCTGTTCACTTGATGAGCGCAGTTTGCTGACAGAAGATTCACGCCAGATACAACCTAGCATTTCATGGTAGCGATAAGGTGCCTGCCCTACCCGTTGCTGATAATGATGCCGAACAAAGCAACCAGCACTTTCCTGCAGAATGCGGAAGCCTCTATCATTCAGCAATGGATCCCTTGCAGAGATATTCGTCAACCACTGCGAAATATGATGACCGGCACCAATAAACCGCTCTGGCACTCCGCGATAGCAGGAGGTATTCAATATGGTGATAGCCAGCTTGACATCAAACTGATGCGGACGAGTGATATTAGATAAGGTTCTTATCGATTGTTGGGGTTGATAATAGTCCCCCGCCTGACCTAAATGGATCAGTAAGTTGTTTTGTATTGCCCACTGAAATTGCGGATTAATTTTGTGTTGGTATTGCCATGGATGACATGGGATAACTTGATAGTCATTAATATCAGAATCTAATCCAATCTGTGTTGTTAGTCTCTCAACAAGTGTAGAGTAATCTTGGTCACTCATCATTGATAGCAGCAGGCCATGATGATTGATGTCATGACCATAACCAGCGATCAACAGACTTTTATGTATGGCTATATACTCAAGCTGAAATGACTGGAGTGACTCGGGTGCATATTGGCGATTGTCGTTAATGCCCCAGCCTAAACGGCCTCTATTGGCAATAACTTTAGGATGCGCATCGAGCAGCCCCTGTAGCTTTACCTCATCCAGTTGCAGCAGCTCTTTCGCACTATAGCTTTGTAGCTTGATCAGTCGCTCAAACTCATTATTTAAAGTATTCTGTACATCTTCCAGCCAGTTGCCAGCAATAATATCGTCAACGTGCAATGCATCTTTTAAATCTAAGCACAGTTGCAACGCATCAGAGTGTGGAACGCCATTCCGGGTTATGCTTTGATGATTGATTACCATCGAATCCCAAACCGTATAGCGAGCTTCAAACTCATAAACTGCATCATTTAATTGAGCTTGATAACGCCCTCCATCAATAGCAATAGCTTCTAACTCTTGCTCATAGATTAATTCTGAAAGAGCACGTGCGACCAATTGTTGATTCGCTAACTGCCACAATTCAGTTTTAATTTGTTTGGTTAAAGCTGTGCGACTCATAACTTAACCTCTTCATAAAACCGCTCCCGTTCGCACACCAACAAGGCGGCTCGTTTATGAGGAAAGTCAAACTCTTTTATTTTTTCAAAGGAGGTATGCTCAAGATATTTGAGAATACCGACATTGTCAGCTCTTGGTTCACCTACAATACGATGGGTTCTTGGTTCATCTTTGAATATAAAGTCATTCACCAGATTTAACCAAAGCATGGTGTTGTGCTTTCCAAGGTAATTCTTATTACCAATCAATAAGTGATACCCACGGTCAAAAAGTGTCGCATCACAATAAGGTGCTATTCGATCAAAGTAGGCCCAATAGATTTCAAAGTAGGCACAAGGTTCATCATTGATGTATCCAATGACCGGCTCAACCTGAGGTTCTGACTCCAGCTTCTGCAGATACTCTCTTAGCTCATCCTTTGTTTGGTTTAACTCCCAGAACTCATAAACATAGGGCTGATTATGCCACTCATGGAAAATATCCAGATGCTCTTCAATATTTAACTTTTTCAACTTAAAAGAATTGGCTGTTGTGTCATCGGTATACTCATAAAGCCAATCACCTGAATAGGTTTTAAAAGGTTTTTCAATCACTTCGGCAGTATTGTTTATAGCGTTCATTATTGCTCCTCTATGCCGCGTTGGTTTTAACTTTTACTTCAGTCAACAAAGGATTATTTAGTTTGTGATAAATTGCGAATGGATCAGCCATGGTGTTTTCATTGATGGCGTGTAAATTGCAAAAGAAGTTCCCTTTTGACCAGATGTCACTACTGATTAACAAATAATTAATCACGCGAGAGTCGGGTAACTCTTCACTCTTTAGTTGCAATAGAAAATCACGATAGAGTGATTGGGCTTCTTCTTCTGATATTAAGTCGGTAAGCGTTAAGCTGCTGATGGTATTAAAACAGGTATTGACCATCAGATAGTAAGCAAACAGGTAAATTACCATGTCATCCTCGAATAAATTGCCACTGCTCGCGGTGTCACTGAGTAATGTTTCCCCATAAAGTTTTTTCGATAGCGTCGAAAATCCTGTACCCTGGCAATCTCTGAAGTAGGTTTTAATCGGCATTAGCTGCTCATCAAGTTGCAGCACAATATTTTGTTGATGCGCACCAAACAGTAATCCATATTTAGCCTGTGCGATAATGATCGGGCGAATGGTTCGCTGTAAGAATTGTTCCAAAAACTGCTGCGCAATTGCGCTCGCATCTCGCCCTCCTGATGCGGCAATATTTTTGATTCGTAAGCTCAGTCGATTGTTCGGACTGTCGGCACAATCCTGTAGCAAACCGGATAATACTTCGACGTTATTGACTGGGACTGATGGTTCATGAAAAGGGTTTTGCCGCCAAATGATTGCGGTGCTGTCCAGCACTTTTCCGGACGGGGATTGTAATGCAATACTGATGGGTTCGCGCATCACTGAAAAACTATCTAGCTCTTTTCCCATTTGCTGCGCTTGCTGTGTGGATAAGACCTTTTCAATGACTTGCCCACGGATCATCTCTTCTGGCTGCAAATGGCGAATCGAATTAGTCAGCTGGGTGGTTAGCGAAAACTTCAGCATCCAAGGTGAATCATCCTGATATAAACTGCGTAAGGATGATGTCGCGCGCCACGGCTTGCCTTTTTCGCCCAGGTATACCAGCGTTTTATCGTCAATGTAGCTCTTGAGTTCAGGATGACTAAGCCATTGTTTTGCCTGCCACGGATGACAAGGGATCAGCAAATAATCCTTTTCCAGATTATTCATCAGCAGGGTTAGCTCAAAGTCATCCCCTATCAACTCCTCACAATATTTCTCAATAGGTTTCTGGTTTCCCGCAAATACATACAGGTTATTCCTACTCACGGCGAACCAGGAGAGTTGAAAGCTGTTGCCATATTCTGGCACATAGATTTCTTCATCGAATTCACTAAAGCCACTGCGTGACTTTGGGCATGGGTGGATCGAGTGGCCAACAAGTAAGCTCTGCTCACTTTCAATAAAGCTCAACTTATCATTATAGATTTTGCTTAAGTCGTTTCCTCTATAAGACACCACTTTTAAAATATTGTGCTGGCTCTCTTGGGCGCGCTGTAAGATTTTGCGCAATTTGGTCTGGTCAGGCTCCCCCAGTTTACGGTCATAGAAAAGCTCTGGATGGTTGGCGAGATTCGCCAATAAATCATCAAATAGAACTTCTTTGATTTGCTGATTATCATCGGTAATAAAGCTTAGCGCATGAAAATAACTCCTTCCAAAGCGGGAACTTTGAATGAGGGGCAAATATAGAGTCTGCTGATTATTCAACTGACAACAATAGCCCTGACTACAGTCGGTTTTTGCTGAAATTTCAGCCGGTAAGTCCACAGATTGCCAGGATTCAAACTCTCGAACTAAGGCGTTTAAGAAACAGTTGGCGCCAGAATCAAACATAGTTTTTCCTTTTTTCTTCAGCTAAATTTTGTAAATTGCTGTTCTGATTATGGGGCACACAATAAAACGAATGAGAATCATTATCAATAGCAAATGATTACTATTTGTGATAAATTTCCCCTTTCTTTGAATCCATTCAAATTGTATTTCAGAAAAAACAAATGATATTCGTTGACTCTAAAACGACTCCAGCCACAAAACCGGTCTGGTTATTACTGCCTATATTGATGGGACTTTTTCAAAGCTCACTGATAGCTGCAACCCCCACTGTCATTAGTGTCACCGGGCTTAGCACTCTTCAATGGTCACTACTTTTATCCATGCCCACTTTGCTGTTCCTGCTATTGTCACCGCTGTGGGGAAAATGGGCAGACAGGATTGGAGCCAGTTATCTCATTCGATATTCAGCATTGGGGCTTGGTTTATCCATCATCAGTCTGGCGGCAGTGTGGTGGCTGGGGATAGCCTTCACCTTTATTCCCGCCCTATGGTTTGTTGCTATAGCAGTGACACGCATCCTTTATGGGATGAGCGCCAGCGGTGTTATGCCTCTGTGTCAATCATTAGCAATCCATGACATTCAGCCGTCAGGCTCTACTGCTAAAACAAAAAATGGTGATAGGTCACTCAAAAACCTCGGCTTAGTATCTGCTTCGCTTTCTATCGGACGATTAGTAGGCCCGTTAGTTTTAATCGCTGTTTTTTCACAGCTAGATTGGTTATTAGCTTTATACAGCCTGATTGCGATTCCGTTAGTGTTGCTCATCATCCAATACAGTTGCAGGCATTCAAACAAACAGGCTCACCAGGCTAGCCGTGGCGAAGCGGTTCAGGTAGAACTTGCTCCGGTTCTACCCTATCTGGTCATGGCCTTTTGCGTCACATTATTTGTCGGCTATCTGCAATTTGTGCTGGGCCCATTACTGCTGGATTGGTTAGGAGATGCTAAACAGGCGACCATGACATTGAGTTTTATTTTAACGCTGGTCGCCACTAGCGCTTTACTCTGCCAATTGCTGATTGTGAAGCGATTGAACTGGCGATCGCCTTTTCTGTTGGCTGGGATAGCTTTGACCATGCTCGGAGCAACTCTGACTCTGTCAGCCATTAATAGCGTGATGGCTTTAATGTTAATCCTGATTCCTGTTGCTGCTGCCATAGCATTGATAACCCCAATCTATACCCGCTCAGCCATGGCCCAATGTGATGAAGGGAAAGGTCAAATCAGCGGCAAACTGGCGGTGTGCCATACGGCGGGATACCCACTTGGCAGCTTGTTAGCAGGCCTATACTATCCCGCATTCAAGATCTGGTGGTTACCATTAGCATTAATTGCCTTCATTTTGGCGTGCGTGACCTTAATCTTTTTATGGTCAACACAGTCAAAAAACAAACCCATTGCTGAATGCCAATAAGCAACGAGATTATTAGATATTAGGAATTATCATCATGTTGAGAACTTTAAATACCAGTCTGCTGGCTTTTCTGGTTGCGACAGCCATCTGCGTGCTGATGGTTTTGTTTATGCCTGTCGAGCTACACAATAAGCTACTACTAACCGTAGTTTTCATTGTTCCAATCTGGTTAGCAATAGCCTTATGGGTTACACAGAAAAACAATATGAAACGCGTTCTAGTGACTCAATTATCCGCACTGATTATTTTATCAATCATCATCACTCTGGGGCTCATCTATGGCTGATTCCAGCAACAACAAGAAAAACAAAAAGTTTTCCATCAACATTCAAAACTTTACCCGAGTACATCGTCAGGTCGGCATCCTCTTTATGCCATTGCTGCTCATCATCGTACTCACTGGTCTCTGGTCATTATTCCGCGCTGAGTTATTGCAATGGCAGTTCCCGCAGTATGACTTGCCACATACTAGCTTTCAGCAAGCCCAAGAAATAAAAGATACAAGCTCCTCTGAACCGACGGCTCGTAAGAGCTTGCAGGAGTTGGTTGATATTGCTCGCAATGACTATGACTTCAGATTTAATGATTTTAGTATTCACGACAAAGAACGCTTCGGTAATTTCCTGCTGTTTTTTAACAAAACCAATGGTCATGAAACTATGCTATTTATCGACCCGGCGACTGGAGAAGCATTAGATTCCAGTCAGGCCAGTTTTAGCGAAACCGTTTATGATCTCCACTTGAAATTATTACTGCCAAGTTCGTGGGGTAAGTATCTGGTTGGATTAATGGGGCTGCTCTTAACCTACTTAATCGCAACAGGGTTCTTGGCTCATAAAAATATCGGCAAAAACTTTTATCAATTACGAATGCATAAGGGTAGACAAATTTTCACCACTGACCTGCATAAACTAGTCGGCAACTGGAGTCTAGTTTTCAGCGCCTTGATGTCAATTACTGGCGCACTGCTCGGTATCTTCATGCTGATTCTTCTTGTTCTGGCCATGGCTGCTTATGGTGGCGATGTTAAAGCATTGTTTGCTGATTTCTTAGGAACGCAGCCTTCGCCAATGGGCGGTGCGGTTGATTATATGTCGCTGGACTCACTGTATCAGTTAGCCCTACAGCAATGGGATGGCTATAACATCAGCGTCATAGAAATTCATAACTATGCTGACCCTGCGATGCGAGTTACTTTTGAAGGCGAATTGATGAACGGCTTTCTAACTCAGCAACATGTTACTTTTGATGCTATCAATGGTGGAGTGACTTTTATCACCGATTTTACCGATAAAGGTGCTGGCGGTTATATGTATAGCGTTTTACCAAGCTTACACTTTGCTAGCTTTGGTGACTTATGGCTTAAGCTTATCTACTGGTTTCTAACGCTGATGCTTCTTTTGGTTATGGTCACGGGGATCACCATCAAATCACTGCGTTTAAGAAACCAACCTTTTTCTGTTGCCGACAGGATTGCTATTTCGTTAAGCCAAACCGTCATACTGGCAGCATCAATTGCAGTACTATTTGGCACAGCCATTACTGAAGTGATCAACCCAGGAGATTATGCAGCATTGGGCATACTGACATTGTCTGCCCTAATCTACACGATAATTAGCCGAAGATTTTTCCCAGGACATCAATGGCTCAACAGCGTTGCACTGGCTGGTTACCTACTACTACTAACAAGTATTATCGCTTTGATACAAGCAAAGTTGCTGGTTATGTTACTGTGTTTAACTCTGGGTGGCCTATGGCTGTTGACGCAAAAGGTCGGAACACTGGTGGCACGTTCGGGCAAGCAGATAGCTATAGAATAACTAAAGTGCAAGCCTCTCAACTTCACGGGCGCTCACAAGAGCGCCTTCTATTTTTAAGCCAAATACTGGGCGTGAAAACGTAAATGCTGCTCAATAAAGCTGGCGATAAAGTAATAGCTATGGTCATAACCTTCATGTCTTTCCAAGGTTAACGGAAAAGGAATTCTCGCAGCTAAATCTTCCAGAGCTTGAGGTTTTAACTGTTCTTCAAGAAACTGATCATCTGTACCCTGTGATATCAGCATTGGTATCGCTTTCTCACATTTCTCAAGTAAGAAACAACTGTCGTACTCTAGCCATGCAGATCTGTCGTTGCCTAGATAGGCTGTGAAGGCTTTTTCCCCCCAAGGAGTATTCACAGGGTTAGTGATAGGACTAAAGGCAGAAGTGGATACAAACATTCCCGGGTTACGCAAGGCAATCATTAAAGCCCCGTGACCACCCATCGAATGACCACTAATGGCTACCTTGCCATTAACAGGAAAATTGGAGTCGATAATTGCGGGGAGCTCTTGAGTAATGTAGTCATACATCTGGTAGTGCTTAGCCCAAGGCTCTTGCGTCGCGTTGACATAGAAACCCGCACCTTTGCCAAGATCATACCCATCATCATCTGCCACATCATCGCCACGCGGACTGGTGTCTGGTGCTACGATCATCATGCCAAGTTCTGCAGCCATGCGGTGCGCCCCAGCTTTCTGCATAAAGTTTTCATCAGTACAAGTCAGCCCTGATAGCCAATATAAAACTGGTACATTCTTTCCTTGCTCAATCTGCGGAGGCAAGTACACTGCAAAACGCATCTCACAATTCAATACAGAAGAAGTATGAGCAAATTGTTTATGCCAACCTCCGAAACTTTTATTAGCTGAAATTTCATTAATACTCATAACTACTCCCTTAGTAATGAATCACGCTGCGAATACTTTTGCCTTCATGCATCAGGTCAAAAGCTTCGTTTATGTCTTCAAGTGGCATGGTGTGGGTAATAAAGTCATCCAGCTTAAACTCACCAGCAAGATAACGTTCAACATAATCAGGAAGTTCAGAGCGACCTTTAACGCCACCAAAAGCTGTACCTTTCCAAACACGACCGGTAACTAACTGGAATGGTCTCGTTGAGATTTCTTGCCCTGCGCCAGCGACACCTATAATTACAGACTCGCCCCAACCTTTGTGACAACACTCTAGCGCTGAACGCATAACATTAACATTGCCGATACACTCGAATGAGTAATCAACGCCACCATCGGTCATCTCAACAATCACTTCCTGAATAGGCTTGTCATAATCTTTTGGATTGACGCAATCAGTTGCACCAAGCTTTTTAGCAAGTTCAAATTTAGATTCATTAATATCAATGGCAATGATGCGACTGGCTTTTGCCATCACAGAACCAATCACTGCCGATAAACCAATACCGCCCAATCCAAAAATTGCGACAGTCGCTCCCTCTTCGACTTTAGCGGTGTTCATCACCGCGCCCATGCCCGTTGTGACGCCACAGCCAAGCAGACAAACTTCTTGAAGCGGTGCTTTTGGATTAACTTTGGCCAGTGAGATTTCAGGTAGAACAGTATATTCGGAGAAAGTCGATGTGCCCATGTAGTGATAAATCGGCTTACCATTTATTGAGAAGCGTGTTGTGCCATCCGGCATCAAACCCTTACCCTGAGTTTCCCGGATTTTTTGACATAGATTGGTTTTGCCAGACAGGCAGAATTTACACTCTCCACACTCAGGCGTGTATAGAGGAATTACATGATCGCCAGGCTTAACGCTGGTCACGCCTTCACCCACCGACTCAACGATGCCACCACCTTCATGCCCTAAAATACTCGGAAAAACACCTTCAGGATCATCACCTGACAAAGTGAAAGCATCTGTATGACAAACACCCGTTGCCACAATCTTAACCCGCACCTCACCTTTTTGCGGCGGCTGCACCTCAACTTCTTCGATAGACAGCGGCTTACCCGCCTCCCAGGCCACAGCAGCTTTACACTTAATCACTTCATTAGACATTATCGCTCATTCCTAATCTGCTTAAATTCAATCACTAAACCTTACAACAGTGCTCAATAATTGCAATCGAAGCTTTGAGTCAGCATGATTAACAGCAACTATTGGCCTTGGAAGTAAGAATGGAAACCCTTAGGATAAACATAATAAAACGGAAACTTTAACAATTGCCGTTTTGTGTACCTCGAGTTACTAAGGTCAGGGAATTAATTTCCATCTTTTAAATGAACCCTATTTATTTTCCACTTTGCTTTCGCTTAAAATCTTTTCCCAATACTCCTTTACCTCAGGATCATTGCTTAACTTGATAAGAATATTAAGTGAGCCTTGATGTCCTTTTTCGGCAGCCTTTTCTAAATACGAAATACCTTTATCAAAGTCTTTATCTATATACATTCCTCTTATTAAAAATAATCCTAGGTTATACATAGCAGTTGTATTTTCTGTTTCAGCAGCTTCTTTAAGCATTACTATCCCTTGCTCAATATCACCACTCTCCAACAGTAATTGTGATAAATTAATTTTGGCTCTTAGCTCTCCACACTCAATCGCTTTCTTATAATATTTGGTTGCAACTTCCTTATTGTCCTTATGATAGATAATACCTAGCATCAGACTGGACTTACAATGTCCGTTACTAAGAGCTCTTTCAAAATACTTAATTGCTTCATCTGTTTTCTGGTATTCCTTCAAATAAATAACCCCAAGATTATTTAGAGCAGCCTTGGTTTCTTTTATCTCCACTGACCTCTTAAGAAGCTCAACTGACTTTTCAATGTTCTTCTCAACACCTATTCCTTTCAAGTAGGCTAATCCAACATTAGAGAGTGCTACGGGGTTGTCATCCATCCCTTCTAAAGCCAACATATAATCATTATTCCACTCTACTTCAATCCCATTAAAATGGTAATATGATAGCTCAATAAGCGCGGGACTATATCCTTTTTGATAAGCTTCTGACAAGAGGTTGCCAATCTGCTTGGGTTCAAGCTCTATATCATCACTTTTTTTAGCAAGCACAGCCATATTATATAAAGCTACTGGAAAACTATCTGAGATTTCGTCATAAAGCTCATAAGCTTTAACAAAATACTTTTTGTTACTTTCTGCTTCTTTTACATAGGCATTTGCTATATCAAACTTTGCATTAAGTATTCCTTTACTCACAAAACTTTCTAACAAATCAACTTGGTCTACTAGGGGGTAAGCACTTAAGCTGTCTAAGGTTAAATAATACTCTGCAATATAGCCATCTTCTTTATCAAGAGAGAGTTTTAGTAGCTCCTTTTCTCTAGTTCTACTATCACTATCTAAAGCCTTATTTACCCTAAGAACAAATAGACGAGAAGGTTCCTTCTCTAAAATAAGCTCTTGAGTGTCGTCATCAGTAACAGACCAAGAAAAATAAAACTCCACTTCTGCAGAATGCACGCAGAATGAAATTATAGTTAGCAAAATAAACAGTATTTTCTTCATTACATTACCATGGTAACTAAGTTAATGGGGCAGAGTTAACTAACTCGAAATGTCATGACTTATTAATTCTGATGTCTTATTCTATGAATACTTTCTAATACTCTTGTGATTGCTTGCCTCAAGGCCGCTTCTCGACTTCCCGATAAGAACCAATACACATCGCTTTTAGCCTTAAAACTTTGCACTTCTTCACTTTGCCCAATTAAAATTTCCAAATAAACCACTTCTTCTTGATCGCCTAAGCCCCCAGGAAACGTTCTCCATTCTGAATTAACAATAGTCACTTTCTCTTTTTCAACTCCTTTGCATTTATTATGATACAACTTGTTGTATACCAAGCTCGGATTGAAATAAAATTCTGGGGTGTCTTTTTTTGTGTTTTTATAAAAGAGTGGGGTTAACTTATCTTCAAATTCTAATTCGCTACAGTTATTTGTATATTCATCAAACTCATCATATCTAAAATCATCGGCATCAAGCAAAAAGCTTGTTTTACTACAAGATACTATTAGCATGCATATACACAACATTTTAAAAGCCTTCATCTCTGCGCACTCCATAACAGTCAAGAAGTTAATTACTCTGAACGTGGGAATTTGGAACTAATGGGCTCACCCATAAAGTTCTCGCACAAGATTACCAGAAATCATCTATCAGCCGTAGCTCTTTTCCCACCTAGCTGCTTTCGCTCGAATCTTTTGCAAACCATCTGTCGCCTTTGCATGCATAAAAAAACGGCAACTGTTGAAATTGCCGTTTTTTTGTTAGTGGTATGTCTTTTTTACGCTTGAGCAACCCACCCTAGCTCATGAGCTTTGGCGGCAGCCATTTTGGGCACGTCATTTTCGATGAAGTGATGATGTAGTAGTTGTACACCGAGAACATGATTTAGGATGGCATCCATCTGAACTTTATCTTCGCGCGGTACTGTGGGATCATCATTTTTCCTGAGCATATCTTGCAGAGCACTATAATCAATCAGGCCTGCTTCAGCGACTTTTTCTTCGCTGGCGAATTCTTCCATCAGTTCCATCAAGGCATTCCATTTTTTCTTGTCGGTATGCGCTGGCGGTGCCATGAAGGCGAACTTCTGACGTTTATACAGGGTTTCAGGAAGTAAGCCTTTCATCGCTTCTTTCAATACGTATTTCTCTACCGGGCCTTTGATGCGCATTTGTGGCGGAATATTGACCGCATAGGCCGCTAGATGATGATCAAGGAATGGTGGGCGTGCTTCCATTGAGTTGGCCATATCCACTCGATCTCCGCCCCAGGTCAGGATCTGACCTTCTAACATCGTTTTGATCCAAACATACTGCGCTTTATCCAGTGGATGACGCCCTTCCAGTTGCGTTTCATCAAATTGCTCGGCCATTGCTGTGCCCGGATCATAATCGCTTATATTGGCCTTATGATCTTTGTTCATTAATTGACGCGCAAAGCCATCGCAACCCATCCAGTTCTGAATACAGGTTGGTGTAAAGCCTACTTTGGAATCTATCGCATCAGAGCGGAATGCTTCGCGCGGCAACATGGCGCCTTTGAACAGTTTGTTTGATTCGGCCAGCGTTGATTGCATCTCTTTGCGCAGGTTTTCTGGCAAGTCATCTAAACCATATAGGAACATGTCATTACGGAATGCAGGATAGCCCGCGAATAGCTCATCGCTACCCTCGCCCGTCAATACCACTTTATAACCCTGCTCACGAACCTTTTGACTCATCAATAACTTGGCAACACCTAGCGTGTTGTAGATAGTTCTTTCAGTGTGCCAGATGGTTCGTTCGAAATGGTCATACAGATGTTCAGCTGATAGCGGCAGAATGATTTGCTCGGCACCCACCATATCCGCCATTTCACGGGCAATCGGTGTTTCATCATAATCGGCATCATCAAAACCAATCGTAAAAGCTTTCACCGGGTCCTGACGAACTGAAGCGGACAAACCTATAATTGAGCAAGAGTCGATACCGCCTGACAGATAAGCACCTACCGGAACGTCTGCGTTTAGCCGATGTTGCACTGCTTCGAGCAAGTTCTCGCGCACACCATCAATATATTCTTGCTCATCTTTAACATTCAAATGAGCTTCGGCTTGTGGGAAATCTATGTCCCAATATTTATGCTGCGAAATTTCCAGCTTGCCATCACGGCGTTGAATTTTGATCCAGTGACCAGGAGGAACCTGATTAACGCCTTTAAACGCAGTGGAACCCGGAATCATCACTTGAATTAATTGATGATATAAACCTTCGGAATCAATTTCACGTTTCACTTCCGGATGAGCAAACAACACTTTGAGTTCTGAACCAAACACAATGCCATGCTCAGTTTCGGTCCAGTACAGGGGTTTAATACCAAAGCGATCACGCACCAGGTACATAGTCTCTTCTTCACGATCATAAATCGAAAAAGCGAACTCGCCTCGAAGATTTTCCACAGTCTTTTCGATGCCATAATGCGGGTACATTTGTAACACAAGTTCGGAATCACTTTTTGTATGATAGCGCGCACCTTGTGCAGTCATGTCAGCGCGAATGCGCTGGAAGTCATAAAACTCACCATTGTGAACCATCATGTAACGTTCATCATCACTGACTAATGGCTGTCGGCCGCGCTCTTCATCTAAATCGATAATGGTTAGTCGTGCATGACTTAAGCCCACTCCAACGCCAACAGGATTATAATAACCAAAGTTATCTGGCCCACGATGATATTGAATGGCCGCCATGTTGACGAGTGTTTGTGCATCAATAGTTCGATCTTTGTCACGATGAATTACACCGGCAATACCGCACATATAAAAATTCTCCTTGGAATCTTATCTATAATTTAGTTCTAAACGATTACGTATGTAGTAATCAACACCTCTACCTTTGAGACGATGTTAATTAGATCACATCCATCACCATTTCAGTTCTTTCCACCATGCAAGTAAGCAACGCCATACGCAAAAAGACTGCGCCTCGCGCTTGCGAGAAATACCAATTGTGAGGTGTGCCATCCAAATCCGTTGCCAGCTCATCACCACGCGCCAATGGATGCAAAATAATGGCGTCATCTTTTAGAGGTGACTCGGCGTTTAATACAAATTTATCACCATGCGATTCAAAACCATTGTCCACCCAGGCGATGGCATTAATGTAAACCACATCCAGCTCTGGTAGCTCTTTATTGAGACGATTGGTTAAACGCAAATTTAAGCCAGCCTGCTCCAGTTGCTCTCTTTGTCCTTCTGTGAAAATATCATCATCTTTCTGGTCATGGATGATGACAATTTCTTCAAATATTTCCGGAAAATGAGCAAATATCTTTAACAAGCTACGAACCGTACGCATGTAGCTAGGCACGCCTACCACACCAACACGAATTTTCTTAGGGTTATCCAATAACAACTCTGGACGCCATTTGAAAATAGTGTAAAGGTCTGCCATTGCCTGCGTTGGATGTTCATCAGTACCATTACCAGCATTGATAATGGGGATACGTAATGTCGACGTCATTTCTTTTACCGAATCTTCGTTCGATTCTCGCAACACTACACAGTCGCCATAGTTATTAAACATCTCGCCGATATCAGAAAGCGATTCGCCTTTAGCAATTCCGGTTGTTGAGCGGTCAGTAATTGACATAATGTCACCACCCAAACGATGCCATGCGCTTTCGAATGATAAGCGAGTGCGTGTGCTCGGTTCATAAAAAGCACTGATTAATATCTTGCCCTGCAAAGGATTATTGTAACGCTTAGGGTTACTTTCATACTTACTGGCCAAGCGGAATAACTGCAAAATGGTTTGGCGGTCAAATTGATCACAAGTAATAATGTGTTGATTGGCTAATTTCTTTAGCGCATCACCATCTTCCTGGATCGTTTTCAGCAATGCCTTTGGATGAGCATCACCACATACATCAGGTTTCACTCTGGAAAACACCAGATCTTCATCTTTCATTTGGTCTACCATAATTGGTCCTTTAACCAGTCTCTAACGAGTAACACTATGAGGATGATTGGCGATAAGCAAGTCACTGCCATCGCCGCGAGAATTAAGAATTGAAGAGCATCAAAAGATATCAGCATATTACTTCTCCATATTCGCTAATCGATTCCAGTCGAAACGTTCGTCAGCGAGCAATAATCCCAGCATACAGACAATAAACGAAACGCAGCAACTAATCAGCGCGCCAACGTAGAACCCGATGCTGAAATAACCGATTAGTCCACAAGTTGTACCTAACGCCATCGCAGCGCCAGCAAACTTTCCGGATAGTCGCTGCTGATACAAACCTAAAACAATTGGCCAGATAGCACTTGCCACGAAAGCACCAGCCAAGTTCAAGACCTCGCCTAAGGTGCCTACTCTTGGCAAACATATAATCCAGGTGGCAAAGCCTAATAATAAAATTGAATTACGACTAATTTTCTCAAGCTTTTTATTGTCGGCCTGCTTATTGATAAACCCTTTATAAATATCCTTGGTGATCAAATCGCTGGTCGCTGCTAACAATGAATCAAGACTTGATGCCAGCGCAGAAAAGACCACTACGAAGACAAAAATCGCACCAATAGAACCTAACAGCTTGGCTGCGACCATTGGCCCAACCATATCCGCTTCTGCCGGATAGATGCCTAACGCCGGTGCCGCCAATGCAATAAATCCGGTCACGATTGGAATCGGCAACCACAATAAACCCGCCATTAAATAGGCACGCTTGCCAATACCTTCTCGGAAGGCAAGAGCTCGAGACCACCAAACGTTTGAATGGAATATTTCACCAATACCAAAAAAGATATTGTTGAACAGAAACATAATCGCTGCCGGGAACAATAAATTTAGAAGCTGCGGATGTTCTTTTTTTGCCGACTCATAAACTGTTTCCAGTCCAACGGTCTGGTAACAAACATAACCAATAATTAAAACGCCAGTGATAATGATCAGTGTCTGCACATAGTCAGTTGCGATCACCGCTCTGAGTCCACCGAGTAAGGTATAGCCAACGCAGATAATTAAGATCGCAGTCATGCCCAACTCATAACTCAATCCACTCAAGGTGGACAGCAAAACACCACCAGCCATGCCAAGGCTCACTAACCAACCTAACGCATAGCAGAATGACACCACTAAGAAAATGATCCAGGCAGGTTTACCATAGCGCACACGAATAAAGTCCCCGCAGGTATAACCTTGTGGCATCAACTCTTTAATTCGTTTCGCCATGGGTGCGAAAAGAATCAAACCCAGTGCCGCCATTGAATAACCGACCATACCCCAGATACCAAACTGGTAAGTCAGCTGCGGCGCAACTAAGGTCGTGTTACTGGTGATCCAGGTGGCCATTGCGGTTGCCGAAGCAAATGCAAAACCCACATTACGTCCGGCCAGCATGAAGTCATCAAGATCCTTATTCTTACGACCTAACCACCAGCCGAAGAAGATCCAGATCACGCCAAAAGCCACCAAAAGGCTTGCCGCCATCGTTATAGAAATAGGATTAAAGTCCATGATTTAGCCTTCTGTTGAAGTCTCTTTTGATTGAAAGGCTCGAGAGATCATGTAACCAATAAGAATGACAAACATCAGGGCGCCGATCCCAAACACAAACCAGACTCGTTCAAGGGGATGGTGTGCCACAGTAACACTGGCTACATTGCTTAAGACGTTCTGCTGCTCATCCAGCAGACGAAGGAAATAGATTCCATCTTCGTACCCCGTTAGGTGAACCTTATCTTGATAAGTCACATCCAGCAGTTGCAACTCTGGAGAAAAATTCTCACTGGTTGATAACTGAAGATATAGGGGAGATTTTCTAGCAGAGTCAATTAAGACTTGCTCGGGATCAATTTGATTGGTATTTGAACGATTCCATTCGACACTAAAATAACCGGCGTTAGAACTTTGCTCAACAGGTTCTAATTTCAGTTCACAGTCAACTCCTTCACAAGCTGAAGAGTTTTCTGCGCTAAACGCTGCGCTATTTAGTGATAAAACGAAAAAAATGACCGCAATCAGTTGTATGGCCATAAAATTTACATTGTCTTTGCAAAGACAAGTAACCTTAGCAAAGCTGAGTGCTTAGATCAAACTCACTGTTTAAAGATTAAACACTTACAATAACCTATAAGAATTTGCTAAGGTAAAACAATAACTCAAAGAGAGGTACAGCTTATCTATTCCGTTAATATTGAAAGAATCGAAAAGGATTTATATGAATTAGCGAACTTCGGTTTTAATCCTAAAGATAAAGGTATCTATCGCCAGGGGTTAACTGATATTGATATGCAGGCTCGTCGCTGGGTCATGCAACAGTTCGAAGCCAATGGGCTGCAAACCCACATGGATGGTGTGGGCAATGTATGCGGTCGCCTGGGCGATCCTGATAAGCCTGCAATCATCATTGCCTCGCACTTGGACTCAGTTCCTGCGGGCGGTATGTTCGACGGCACGCTTGGCGTTATTGCCGGACTGGAATGCATTCGGGTGCTGCGAGAAAATAATATTGAACCGAATCATCCTATCGAAATTATTGGCACCAGCGAAGAAGAAGGTCGTTTTGGTGGCATGCTCGGCGCACAGGCATTAAGCGGCAATTTAAACTTTCAATGGCTAGAAACCGCCAAAGATCCCAAAGGTGAACTGTTAAAAGATGCGATGCAGAAATGTGGCTTGGATATCCACAATGCTCTGCACTGCCGCCGTGAACCGGGCAGCATGAAAGCTTTTTTAGAACTGCATATTGAACAAGGCCCAGTGCTAGAAAAACGACAAAAATCTATCGGTGTCGTTGATGGGATTTCTGGTGTTTTTAAGTGGCTGGTGAAATTAAAAGGGAAAGCCGATCACGCCGGTACCGCGCCAATGGATATGCGCAGTGATGCCTTTATGGGTGTCGCCGACTTTGCCCATGAAATTAGTCGTATTATTGATGAAGAAGGCACCGATAAAAGTCGCCTCACCATTGGGCGTGTTGATTTAAAACCAGGCTATGCCCACACCATTCCCGGCGAAGCTCACTTTACCTTAGTTGGTCGTGATATGAGCGAAGAAGTGATGCAACAAATTGCCAATAGTTGTGGCAAAGTGCTGTCCTCGATTGCTCGCAAGCATAAACTCCGTTTCGAGTACGAACAAATGAGCTGGATGGGCCCAAAATACTTTAGCCCAAAACTGGTTGAAGTGATTGAGCAACAGGCAGAAGAGCTTGGTTATGATTACTTGCGGATGCCGAGCGGTGCCGGACATGATATTCAGTTCTTCACCGATCTGACTCCAACCGGCTTAATCTTCATACCCAGTGTTGGCGGCGTCAGTCACGCTCCAGATGAGTGGTCACACTGGCAGGATGTCGAACAAGGCTCGAATTTGCTTTTAGCAACTCTCTTGAACATAGCGAACGATAAAGTCTCACTAGAAGAATAATCCCTATATATCTCTATCCGAGGCAGCTTTAATGGCTGCCTGAGAACTTATTTAAACCCGCCTTACTCGATCTTCTTTATCTCTTTCACGATCTTTTTTTTGAACACTGTCATATTACCTACCTCTGGTCAGGCCACCATTTGCACAAAATATTCACGTTACCGAGAGTAGTTTGAACCAATAAGTGCAAAAACTGCATCCAATAGCCTTAAATAACCGTAACAGTAATGTTACTCAAACGAATGGGATTAACATGTCTGAGCAACAGAGTATTGACCAGCAACACCTTGCCTGGTTAAACGATATGTCGATGGGAAGCCGACAAGCGTTTCAAAGCTTGTACGAAAACTCCTCGGGAAAGTTACTGGCCATAGCAACCAAGTTGCTCGGGCGAAAAGATTTGGCGGAAGAAGTTTTGCAAGAAGTCTATATAAAAGTTTGGCACAACCCGGAAGGGTATCACTCAGAACGTGGCAGTGTAATGACTTGGTTGATCAGTATTCTACGCAACCAATGTATTGATCAGCTACGCCACTCTCAAGTTAAGCAAAAATATCAGCACAAGATGCCTGAGCCCACGGACATTAGTCCGCAACTTGATCTGGACATGAGTGCCTCCAATCAAAAACTTGATGAATGTATGCGTATGCTGAAAGGCGAACAAAGAAACACCATTCAGCTGGCTTTCCTTTATGGTTACACCCATCATGAAATTACCCGCTACCTAAGTGCACCTCTCGGCTCCATTAAAAGCTGGATCAGACGCGGTCTTGAAGCGCTGAAAAGGTGCCTGAAGTCATGAGGTATCATAACGAAGAGCTCTCTAACGAACTGGCTAAACACTATGTGATTGGCACTATGACGCCTCTGGCTCGTCGCCGATTCAAGAAATTACTGATTAAACATAGCCACTTACAGCAAGCAGTATGGCATTGGGAGCAAATTTTAAATCCCATGGCTGAAGAGCTTGCGCCCATAGTTCCTGATCAGCAGGTATGGCAAAACATCACTGCAAGACTTGGATGGAACAGTAAATCCAAAGCCTCCTCATGGTGGACAGTCTCTGGCTGGTTGGCGACAGCTGCCAGTCTGTTAGTGGTCGCCTATCTGTGGACAGCACAGCCGTTAATTACGCCGCAGCAGCCATCTTCTCCACAGGCATTGGCCATTCTTCAGGTAGAAGCAAACCAGCCAGCATGGGTTGTGCAACAAATTGACGATAGATTGTCAGTGTCGGTAAAAACTTTACCTGACATTCAGGCCGAGCAAGACTTTGAACTGTGGATGCTGCCAGCCAATGGTCAGGCCCCTATTTCCCTAGGCTTATTACCTAAAACGGGTAATAAAGAGCTGGTTATCCCAGCACAGCTTCCTGATCTCACTCAATCAGGCTTGGCGGTGAGTATTGAGCCTGAAAATGGTTCGCCGACTGGTGCACCGACTGGTCCAGTAATTCTTACGGCACAGTGGATTGAGATTAGTGGTTAGAGATTAAAAGTTAAATAATTCACCTGGATGTAAAAATATATTACTTTTTTTGCATCCAGCTGCATCTTCCAACCGTATACGAGTTACACACACAAAAAAGGTAGGTAACTCGTTATGAAAAAACAACTTATAACCAGTGCTGTTTGCTTCACTTTAGCCAGCACTTTGATGTATCAAGCTGCGGAGGCATCCAGCCACCGCGAAGCTCCGAATATCACCCGTTATCCAACGGTTGATTCCACCGACTTTTATCTCTTTAACAGCTATGAAACTGATCGAACTGGATATGTCACCATTTTGGCGAACTACATCCCGCTGCAAGATGCTTATGGTGGCCCCAACTATTTCGCTATGGATCCTGCTGCTGCCTATAACATTCATATTGATAGTGATGGTGATGCAGTTGAAGATCTTACTTATCAATTCAAATTTACCAACACCTTGGCAGCTAATGGTGAAGGCATCAAACTGACTATCGGACCCGATGGTAACCAAAGACAAGTTGCTATCCCTCTGAAAAATGCAGGTGGCATTGTCGCAGGCGATAGCTCCGCTTTAAACTTTATTGAAACCTATAACCTGACACAAATTGAAGGTCCGGTTCGCTCAGGTACTCGCACCGCATTAAGTAGCGACATGGGTAGTTCAACCTTCACCAAGCCTTGGGACTATATTGGTGACAAAACCTTCTCTTCTGCTGCTGACTATCAAAGTTATGCCGATCAATACGTTTACAATGTCACACTCCCTAACTGCTCTCAGCCGGGTCGTGTTTTTGTTGGTCAGCGTAAAGATCCTTTTGCGGTAAATCTTGGCGAAAGCTTTGACCTGGTTAACTATGTTCCAGTCGAAGGCGATAGCGAAC
Source organism: Kangiella sp. (assembly GCA_048266925.1). GTDB lineage: Bacteria > Pseudomonadota > Gammaproteobacteria > Enterobacterales > Kangiellaceae > Kangiella. The sequence continues at coordinate 918,736 of JBLWYL010000001.1, forward strand.
CTGGCGCTGGTGACGGCGGCGGCTTCCCCGGTGGTATTACTCAGGATGTCGCTAATGATGACCTGAGAGACAAAAATGTCACTACTCTGGCATTAGAACTACCAGCCAACTGTTTAGTCGGGGATGGTAATGGCGTGATTGGCGCCTGGACTACTGCCAGCCTGCCACAAGCTCGCATTCAGAACCCAAATGCTACATTCGACAAGCCAGAAGTGAATGGTGGCGCAATGGTGCAAGTGTCACGCTTAAGTGCTCCACTGGTCAATGAAGTAGTTATTGGTCTGCCTGATAAAGACACCTTCTCTACGGCACATCCTAACGCGGATATACAGTTCGCTGACTACGTGACGCATCCTAGTTTCCCTGCGCTGCTTGACCTGTTATTCCGTGATGCGGTCAATGCGACATTAGGAACTAACTTTGAAACCATCGCACCGACTAACTTCCCTAGAAATGATCTGATAGCTGCCTTCTTGACCGGTTTTGCGGGCGTCAATCAACAGGCAACGGTGACTCCTTCAGAAATGCTGCGTTTGAATACAGCCATTCCAGCCACACCGGCGGCAAATCAATCGCCTCTTGGTGTTATCGGCGATGATCTGGCAGGTTTCCCCAACGGTCGCCGTCCAGGTGATGACGTAGTGGATATTGCTTTACGTGTTGTTATGGGCCGTTTGTGTCATGAGATTCCAGTTAGTGGCACACCCACTAATCTAGGTCTATGCCAACCTGAAGATGCCAATGTTGGTACAGCACCATTTACCGATGGCGCTCCTTTATCAGCTTCGGACATTGATGAGCAATTCCCTTACTTACGCACGCCATTAGCTGGCTCACCAAACTAAGGAGGAACTGATGAATATTGCAAAATATATGCAGCCCATCCCCTTGCTGAGTGTGCTGTTACTAAGCGCACTCATATTGGGTGGCTGTGATAGCGATGGGCCATCATATAGAAATGACCCTCCCGTTAATACTAAGCCTGAGGCCATAGGCCAAAGCATCATAACTGAAACTGACACCACTGTTGATGGGCAGCTCGAAGGCTCGGATGCTGATGGAGACAGCTTAACTTTCAGCGTATCGCAAGATGTTTTGAATGGTGTTTTAAGCATCAATTCTGATGGTAGCTTCAGTTACACACCTGAGAACGGCTATACCGGAACTGATCAGTTTAGCTTTGTGGTTAGCGATGGCAGCGCAACATCCGACCCAGCCATCGTTGATATCACTATCAATGTGAAGCAGGAAATGTTCAGTTCTTACAGCCGAGCGTCTTATTCCAAGGCTGAGAATGATGAGCCATCAGGTGTTAATGGCCGTGAGTTCATATTTGATGTCGAGACTACCGACTACTACCAAGACTTGGTCATTGAAGGAGAACAATGATCAATGAAGAACTCTAGCTTTAAAACTTCACTTAACACTTCTCTAACCAAAGTACTGTCAGGGCTTTTTGCCCTGCCAGTACTTTTTATCGCAAATATAGGCTACGCTGAAAGTAACACCTGGGTTCCTGAGAATGACCATGTGCTGGTCCTCAGTTACCAACCCAAGCCTGATATTAAAACAAAATCTGCTAATGAACTTTACTCAAGCAATAGCTGGAAACAGCTAGAACCGGTACTGCAGAATTTATTGATTGAATCAAGCCTTCCTGGAAAGAGTTCGCTTGAACAGCAAGCTCAACGAATTGTATCTGATTGGGCAAGTGCTGTTGAAAAAGACCCCTCACTTTTATCGTCCGAGGACCTTTCCCAATTAAAGCTATTCAAGGCACAACTGTTGCAAAAGAAGCACCGCTTTACAGAAGCTCTGCAAGAATTAGAAACCATAGGCAACAACGAGCGACTGTTTGCTCAGGTACTTTTAATCGAGTCTCGTATCCATCATATTCAAGGGCAGTATGACAAAGCACGCCAGTCATGTAGTCAATTACTCAATCAGAATTTACCCTTGTTTGCTCAACTGTGCTTAATTGAAACAGAAGCATTAGCAGGGCAACCGAAAAAAACGTATAAACTCCTCAACAACTTTGAAACTCAGTACACCCATAGCTCAAAAGAAGTTCTTAACTGGTACCACCAAGTTGCTGGAACTATTGCCAGAATATTAAACAAAACATCCGACGCCCAGCAGCATTTTTCCTTCAACTTAAATCAAGCACCCAATAGCCAGTGGTTTCAATGGGCCGATATGGCGCTGAGTAATGGCAATGCCAGCTTAGTGCTATCAAAAATGCAATCGCTCAACAATTCAGATATTGAACTGGAAGATGGATTGATCATTAGAATGGCCAGAGCCGAGAAAATGCTTGACAACAATAACGAATTACAGACTTTAGCTAAGCAGCGAATTGAATTAAGAGTTAAAAGAAATGATCAACTGCATGCTGCTGATATTGCTTATTATTACCTACATATTGATCCAAAGCCTGAACAAGCTCTGTATTGGGCGGAAAGAAACTGGCAGACAGTGAAAGAACCCGCAGATAACGAATTATTAATGCTTGCTCAACAAATGGCTCAACCAATGAATCAGCAAGAGGTGACTGATGAGAAACATTAAACCTTGGTCGATTGTTGCAGCGTTTCTATTAAGTGCGTTTATGCTATTGAATACCCCTGCCAGTTTTGCACATCAATTCAGTACTGCTCACGCCAAGCTTGAGTCCAATGGGCAAAACCAATATCAGGGACATCTGGCATTATCGGTGCAGGATATCCAGCAAGCGCTGTCTATCGATCCCAATAATGATGGAAAACTATTATGGCAAGAAGTGAAACAAAGCCTGCCTGTCATTCAACTCTATCTAAACGAGCACTTTACTATTTCGCAAAACACCTCCGATTCGGTAATAAGCTGTCAGCTTAACTGGTCCAACTCACCACAGCTTTCAGAACTGTATGGCGAAACATTACTGCATCTTCCACTAGCAGTAACTTGTCCACAATCAACCGGCACATCTGGAGAATTGATCGTACGGTACAACGCATTTTTTGAACACCTCAATGACCATAAGTTACTCTTGGGCTGGAATTTCAAAGAGGGAGGAAGCAAAGCGAACGTAGAAAATAAGGAGAGTGGAGAAAGCTATTACATAATTGATGATTCCAACCAGACAGCAACACTAGCTTTTGTTAAAAGCAGTCTGTTGGATACCATTAATTTTTATTTATACCAGGGCGTTATTCATATTTGGTTTGGCCTTGATCATGTTCTGTTCGTATTAGCGTTGATTCTACCCTTTGCCTGGTTGCGCTTTCGACAAGGACGCTTTTCTGGCACAAAGAAGCTAGCTATTAGAGATTTGCTAATATTAATTACCAGCTTCACATTGGCCCATTCAATCACACTGACATTGACTGCGTTAAATATACTTTCAATCCCTTCTCAGTGGGCCGAAATTGGTATTGCTATCTCAGTTGCTTTCACTGCCATTAACATTATTACCCACTGGGTCAAACAACTGGGCATCATTACTTTCCTGTTCGGTTTATTGCATGGCATGGGCTTTGCAGGCGCGCTATCCGAACTTGGCCTTAGTGAGACTTATAAAATTTCTAGTATAGTAGCCTTTAACTTGGGTGTGGAAATAGGACAGGTAGCCATCATCTTTTTGCTTTACCCACTACTGGTTCGATTGAGAAAAACTCAAACTTTGCAATACAGATTAGTACCCACCCTTGCGGTTCTAATTGCAATCATGGGAGGCTATTGGATTGTGGAACGCTTATAGTTTTTACACTACATAAGATAAAATAAAAAGCAGTAGCCAATGACTACTGCTTTTTTATGACTAACGGTTTAGTCTTAGCCAAATCTTAAGCTCCGCTTACCAATACAGTGCCCAAGATTTGTAATAAGAGTTAAGCAGCTTCTTCTGCTTTATTCTTGTGCTCTAAGACTTTTTCTGCGGGTTTCTCTGAAGTACCAATCTCGATAGTACGAGGCTTCATTGCTTCAGGTATTTCCTGCTTCAAGTTAATGGTTAATAAACCGTTATTCATATCAGCTGATACTACTTCAATATGATCAGCTAAGTTAAATTTACGTTCAAAGGCACGATAAGCAATGCCTTGGTGCAAGAACTTTCGTTCTTCATTCGTATTCTCTTTACGACCACGTATGGTTAGCACACCCTTTTCAATCTGGATGTCTAATTCATGGCGATCAAATCCAGCAACCGCAATGGTTACGGCATATTTATTTTCATCAAGAACTTCGATGTCATAAGGCGGGTATCCACCAGTAGACTGCTCGCCACGTAATGAGCTATCCAGCAAAGATGCTAAACGGTCGAAACCAACACTACTACGGTAAAGTGGACTTAAATCTATTCTGTTCATAATCATATCCTCCAATAGAAGCAATATATTGTTAATGTTTAAGAGCCCTAATCTCTCAGAGACTTAGCGCTCACGATCCTATTTGGGGATAGCCCGAAAATATTTCAAGTCACCTGTAAATAAAATATCAGACAAAAAAATAGCCACCCGAAGGTGGCTATCGATTATCTTACTGCTTTTCTTACTCGCCGATATGCTCTTCCAGGAAGTCTAGAATCTTCTCAAAAGATTCAATACGGTATTCCACTTTTTGGAAGCCATGACCATCTTCTCGATAGAAAGTATCGTATTCTTTACCGGCTTCTTTTAATTTTTCCTCAAGTAGATATGCGTTGTCGATTGGTACACGCACATCCTCTTCTCCGTGCACAATTAATAGTGCTGCCTTCAACTTATCAACGTGGTATACAGGCGAGCGTTCACGAATCACACCTTCTTCGGAACCAAATGAGTAACGCTTATACTGTTCACCTGCTTTTGTATTATTTCTGAAACTATCAGATTTGGCCCACTGTAAATCTATCTCATAAGGACCCGCTTCTGGAATGGAGCATTGATACAAATCAGGCTCTTTAACAACTGCATTCATTGCGGCATAACCGCCGTAACTGATGCCATGAATGCAGACCCTGTCTTTATCAGCCAGTCCTTTCTCAATTGCCCAAAGAGTAGCATCGGTCAAATCATCCTGCATTTTTGCGCCCCACTCTTCCTTACCAGCTTCTGCAAAATCCTTTCCGTAACCACCTGAACCTCGAAAATTAAGTTGCAACACCAAATAACCGCGATTAGCTAATAATTGCGCCCGCCAATCAAAACCCCAGCCATCTTTTGAGCCATAAGGACCGCCATGAGGGAAAACAACAAGGGGCAAATTTTTTGGCTTTACACCATTTGGGATAGTTAACTGGCCATACATCTTCAAACCGTCGCGAGCAGTCATAATGAACGGCTCTACCGATGCCATAAGCTCTGGTTTAATATGCGGCATAGCACTGGCAATATATTTTGCTTTGTTAGTTTGACGATCAAACAGGAAAAAATCACCTGGGTTTTTATCGCTATAGGCCGCAACCATCGCCAGTTTATTATCATCACTATAATTGGTCATAATAATATCTTGACCTTTAAAGCTGGCTCTAAGTGATTTATGAAAAGCAACTTCCTTAGCAACAGAATCATCACTTAAATAGAAGTATTCTGGATAGCCGGGCTCGTAAGTGACACCAATCAACTCTCCTTGAGCACCGTATAGCCCTCCGCCAACATCCACATCAGGGTGACGATGTAAAAACTTAATCTTGCGTGTCTTTAAATCAAGTTCAAACAACCCGGTAACACCTTCGTGGTCAAGATCATGGTTGGAAGCAAAGTAGAACTTATCATTAGACAGATTGAATCCAATCCCATTAACCACTGGTATTTCACCGTGTTTTACCGGAAGCTTTAATGTTGTCCAATTTCCTTTAAGATCCTTAATATGGAGTCTTAAAACATCATCTCTATAATTGTCTTTGTCAACAGGATCATGTTCAACAGCTACGCGTGGCACTTCGTTTAAATCTACATCAATAGATACGATCTTTGCATCGCTGCCGCCAGCCGGTTTCGGTGAGTCAGTGTTATAAAGCAACTGACCCGTATACACATCCATACGATGAAGCTTCATACCACCTTCTTCGGTCCAATGCGTCTTTCCTACTAATACTTTTCTATCATCATCTTTTAACCGACTAATAAATCGTATGCCAGAACGCTGAAAGTCCCATAACTGAACACGCTTGGTGCCATCAATGTTACCAGCAACCAGACGGTAATCCTTATCTGCACCGTCTAACCAGCCTGTAATATTGCCGGCCAACATTAGAACTCGCTCGTTACTCACCCAATTAAACCCGGCGACCTCACGTTCATCACCGACCTCAAAAGAAGTTAGAATTTTATTGTCGGCAATATTCATCACCGCTAATTTAACTTCCGAACCATCCTCATAGGTAAAGGCAATATGCTCACCATCTGGTGATACTTTAGCGCTTTTGAATTGTGATTTTTTTGCGAAGTCTTCGATTGGAATAGTTTTTGATTGAGCAGCGCCGCATAGAAAAAGCGCAATAGCCAAAGTAAATACTAGTTTAAAAAGCTGTTTCATGACATTCCTCTGGTCATTGTTTGAATTATAAAAACCCACCTACAATAAAGAGAATGAGTGCATTTGTATAGCTTCCTTTTGTATCAGTTCCAGATAATTTTATGTCTTTACCTACAGACACAGAAACACCTGGGAAACTTTATTTTGAAGCAATCTATCTAAGATTTTTCTTGTAAAAATCAATTTTCTTTTTACGCTTTCTTTTCAGCAAGCTTTTGCAGAACCAAACCTACCGCAAAATTACCAAAGGTCGCTGTGATGTGTGTAGCAGATCCCATCCCCACATCACAGGCCATTCTCAGCGCCCTTTCCGAGTCTGGTTTGGCCTGAGTGATACCACCATCCGGTAATGGATAGGAAAGTTGCTCTGTTGAGTAAACACAGGGAACCTGATATTTACGTTTGAGGTTACTTGAAAAACCATAGTCATAACGCAGGATAGAGCGAGTTTTGGCCAGCAAGGGATCGTTATGAGTTCGCGTCAGATCGGCTATAGTAATTTGGGTTGGATCAACCTGTCCACCGGCGCCACCCACGCAGACAATACGGATCTTGTTGCGCTTACAAAAGCGTATCAGTGCTGCCTTGCTGCGCGCGCTATCAATCGCATCAATGACATAATCAAACTCTGTTGAAATATAGTCTCGGACGTTCTCCGGCTTAAGTAAGTCTTCAATAATGGTGACCTGACAATCAGGATTAATCTGCGCAATACGTTCTTTCAGAACTTCCGCTTTACCCTGGCCGATGGTGTTTTCCAGCGCCACCAGCTGACGGTTAATATTCGACTCGCTGACTTCATCCGGATCGATCATAGTGATCTTGCCAATCCCAGATCGCGCCAATGACTCAACCACCCACGAGCCGACACCGCCGACACCTATGACACAGACATGAGATTGCTGAAAGTTTTCCAATGCTTTTTGCCCGTAGAGTCGAGCAATTCCGCCAAATCGATTATTCACAAAAGAGGTTGGTATAAGAATGATGTGACGATTATAGCAACTGATGCGTCGATTAGTTAACACACTGATAGCCTTGAAGGTGGGCTTTCGGCAATAAAGTGCTTAAAATGGCCCGAACTAATACAGATCCAGGTTTAGAGGGTAAACTATGAAATTAAATAAATTATTCGTGGCAACCACCATTTTAGCTACCTCAAGCATCGCGTCGGCCGATGTCGTTGGTATTTATGCTGGTGCTCAAAAGTGGAACTATGATATCGACGGCTATGTTAGCTCCGGTTCTGGCAACGTTGATTTCAATGATGACTTGGGATATGACGATAGCGATGATAACAGCTACTTCGTTGCCTTAGAGCATCCAATCCCTGTTTTGCCGAATATTAAAATCCAGCAGAACAATCTTGAGGGCAATGCCACAGGCACTGCATCAAAAGACATCACTTTTAATACTAGAACCTTCCCAGAAGGAATGGACATAGTCTCCGCTTACGATTTCAGTAATACTGACTATACTTTGTACTATGAAGTATTAGATAACTGGGTAAACCTTGATCTGGGTATAACTGGTAAGGACTTTGATGGCTACGTTTCAATGGATTACCCGCCAGGCATTGGCAGCATCCCGAATAATGGTACCGTCAACTTCAAAGGCATAGTACCCATGCTCTATGGTAAAGCTCAGTTTGATTTACCATTTTCGGGATTCAGTGTTGGTTCAACCATGAATATTGGCCAAACCACCGATGACAAAATCAACGACTACACCATGTATTTTGGTTATGAAGGTGAGACAGGCTTTGGTTTTGAAGTGGGTTACCGTAACTTCACGGTTGAGTTCGATAGTTTTGATGACCTATCAAGCGACTTTACCTTTGATGGTTATTACGCCAGCTTGAACTTCCATTTCTAACCTGTTCTATGGGCGAACCCATAAGTTCGCCCATAGAAATCCCTATTCCCTACTTACAGAAATCTTTATTTGCTTATCCCGATACATCAAAGCCAACACTAATAACACTGCTGGAATCCCTAATAAGCAGGTGTAAATAAAGAAGAATTCATAGCCCCATTGATCGATGTCTGCACCACTAAAGCCACCAAGAATTTTACCTATTAAGGTCATCAAAGAGGTATAAAGCGCGTATTGGGTAGCGGTGAACTCTTTATTGACCAGAGTGGCGAAATAAGCCATCAAGACCCCTTGAGCGAAACCTGCCGCCAAATTGTCTATGCTGATCACACCAATCAGTAACATATTGCTTTTAGCTTGCGTGGCCATATAGGCGAACAGCAAATTGGTCAACATGACCATCAAGGAGCCAGTAAGCAAGCACTTAAGAATATTGATTCGATTGACGGCAATTCCGCCAATGATAGCTCCTAAAATGGTCATAATAAGGCCATAGATTTTGGAGATTTTGGCTACTTCATCCTTGCTGAAACCCATGTCGTCATAAAACACATTGGTCATGACACCCATCACCAGATCACTGACCCGAAAGGCCATGATAAAGGCAATAATCACCAGGCCCCACCAACGATAGCGAATAATGAAATCAACAAAGGGTGAAATAATCGAGCGGATAATATGCTGAGAAATCGAGCTGGTCTTAATAAAGCTTCGCAGTTTTTCTTGAGTGGTTGGCACTGCTGTCAGTAAGCGGTTGGTCACTTTATGATCCAGTTCTGAAGTACCGATTTCCTTCTCCACATGAGGTGGCTCTGGCGACAGTAACCAGCCGATCAGACCAATACTCATCAACAGCGCCATCACTATATAGCTAAATTCCCAAGTACCACCAGTTTCTTCATTGGCCAGCATCAAAGCACCGGCACCGGCGGCAATCATGGCTAATCGATAGCCCATAATATACATGGCAGAAGCTGCACCCTGCTTCTTCTCATCGACACTTTCGACACGGAAAGCATCAACCACAATATCCTGAGTCGCGGCTAAAAATGCAGTCGCCAATGCAAAACCTATAATGCGTGCGGTATGAGTTCCTGCATCGGTAGTAGCAATCGCCAGCAAACACAATGTAATGCCAACTTGCGCTACAAATAACCAGCTACGGCGTTTACCAAACCATTTATGAAGAAACGGGATTTTTAAATTATCGACCAGCGGTGACCACAGCACCTTGATCGAATAGGCCAAGCCAATCCAGGATGCAAAGCCAATATCGGTTCTGGAAATCCCCGCGTCTTTTAACAACCAGGAAAAAGTCCCCATCACCAACAAGTAAGGTAAACCGGCTGAAAAACCCAGCAACAGCATACGGATCACTTCTGGATGAAAGTAAACGAAGCCCTTAGCGTAAGATTGAAGTTTAATTGTGTTATTTTTCACTATAAGATGGTTTTTATTTGGTTAATGGTTTTGATTACAGCATGATTTCAATTCTCGGCGCTGGCGCTATAGGCCAGCTGCTAGCCCATAAACTAACTGATGCCTCGGTTGAATGCCAGCTTATTGTGAGCGATTCAGACAAATACGACTCGCCCGACTGGCAGTTTCGCGATCTCAACCAGAAAGTCAGCGCTAAGCAGTTACTAAGCTCTGATCACGGCTCTAGCCAACAAGACTCATCATCGCTGAGCCTGGTCTTTGTTTGCGTCAAGGCACCGCAACTGCAATCAGCGCTAGACTCTATCAAGCATCGCTTACACGACCAAAGCCAGTTAGTGCTGTTTCAAAATGGTATGGGCCATGAACAAGTCGCCAGCCTCTATGTCGCTAAGCAGAATATATTCTTTGCCAGTAACACCCATGGTGCCTATCGTGAGTCGAGTCAGAGCCTGGTTTATGCAGGAACGGGAAAGATTGTGATTGGTGCTTTAGAGCATCAATCAATCCCTGAATGGTTCAGCCAATTGCAACAAATTGACACTGGGCTAGCTTTTGAATGGAGTGCCGATATCCAGCCAATACTCTGGCGCAAACTGCTAATCAATGCCGTCATTAACCCATTTACAGCTATTCATCGCTGTAAAAATGGTGATCTGCTCAAAGAAGAACATAAATCTCAACTTTTGGCTTTAATCAATGAGAGCCGCCAGTTTGCACAAGCCATGGAATTTGATTTTGCAGACGATCTAAAAACCATCATTCTTGATGTCATTGAACATACTGCCGATAACTACTCGTCCATGTATCAGGATGTGATGGCTGACCAAGTCACCGAAATTGATGCCATCAATGGCTATTTGCTGGATCAGATCCAGGCAAAGGCTTTTCATGCACCTCATCACTGGGCTTTGTGGAGTCAGTTCCACATTCAGTATCCGCCATTGAAAAAGCAGGCAGAAACCAAGGCTAAGAACTTTGATGAGCTGACTTATCACGTCACTCAAGAACACGGTACCGAGCGTCCTTTTACCGGCCAATATATTATGCATCAGGAAAAAGGCGTCTATCGCTGCGTGTGTTGTAACTCTCTATTATTTGACGACAGTGGAAAGTTCGATTCAGGCTGCGGCTGGCCGAGCTTTGATCGCGCACAAAATAACAAAGCCATAGCCTACCTCGTTGATACCAGCCATAATATGCAGCGCGTAGAGATTCGTTGCGCACAATGTGGCTCCCATCTCGGGCACGTATTTAACGATGGTCCAACAGATACCGGACAGCGTTATTGTGTTAATTCAGTCAGTTTAGATTTTAAACCGGCTAACCATTAGAAAGAATACAGACTGACCATGAGCAAACTCATCAGATTAGGCATTGCATTAATAGCGGCCCAATTGACTCTGACTGCCTGCCAAACAGGTTCTAATAATCATCAGCAGACGAACTTGTTGGTGGGTGATACAAGTTACTCAGAACTGATAAGAGCCTACCCATACTTTCAAACTAGCCGAACCACAGTAAAAGAAACGCCAGAAGCTATCGAGAAGCTTAAAGCTGTCTCCCAGCCAACCCAGCTTACCGTCTACTTTGGTGTCTGGTGTCATGACAGTATTCGCGAAATTCCTCAATTGGTTAAGCTGCTGGAAGAGGTCAACAATCCCAAAATCAGTTATCAGTTAATTTCGCTGGATAAAACAAAGCAAGAACCACTGGGACGCGCCAGAGCCAATGATATCCTTTACACTCCGACGATTGTGGTGTTTCAAGCAGATAAAGAACTCGGCCGTATTATTGAAAAGCCTGAACAGGATTTAGCGACTGATTTGGTCGATATCTTATATTAAAACGGTGTATCGACAGACCAGCATTAGTCTGCACGTAAAGCTTCAAAACCGGAGCGACTTCTTAACCAGGGTTGTATGGTAGGAAAGGACTCTGCCAGCTCAGCGATAAGTTGTTCAGCTTCCATTTGCGAGCTTAGTTGATCAAAAACTATTGTGTAATAAATCTGGTTATTAACTCTTGTTCTAATAAGGCTTGGTTTTTTAGGTAACGTTTTATCAAGAGAGTCAACAAATGAACGCGCCTGGCTTTGTGAGTGGTAGGCCGCTAATTGTAGAACTTTTCCATACTGCGCATAAGCCGGCTTAGTTTCTGCAGCGGGCTGCTCAGGGCGCTGCTCGCTAAGTAGCTCTTGGGGTGATTCTTCAAACAACTCATCATCTAAGCCCTCTCCTTCTGCATCATTAGAGAGATCCACCATTGTTTCATCGGTGACTTCTGGCGATACTTCTTCGACATCAGAAACTTTTACACCCTGAACCATAATGGGGTCATCAGCAGTTTGCTCAAAGTCTTTTGGCACAGACTCTTCGGGCTCAAGCATCGTCTCTTGGGGGCGATAATAGTTTAACCCAGGGGCTTTATCATCCTCTGCACAACGCCATGTTCTCTGGTCGCCTGGAGCGCAATACCAGTAATTATCATTATTTTCGGAATTGTTAGAGTTTAGATTTGAGGAGCTTGCGCAAGAAGCAATCAGCAAGGTAAGGCTTATAGCCAGTAGAGTTTGTTTTTGGGATGCATTCGGTGCCATATTAAAGTCGCTTAAATCCTTGCTTCACTTATTGCCTTGGAAGATTCGTTAAGACTAACCCAACCTGGCTCTATCTACAAAGTCCTAATGTTCAAATGACTTAACAACTGGCTTTTTATTTAAGTACAGCTGTAATCGCAACTGATAGTAATCGACCAATTTTTCGCACTTGCCACAATCATCATTTGAAGCTAACTCGATCACCTTCATTTGAGTGGCAACTGCTTTGTCAAACTGTTGGTTAGCGGCATAGGCAGCGGCCAGAGTATCAAGGTAGCCATGATTATCAGGGTATTTCTCAATAACCCGCTCCGCCAATATCAGCCCCTGTTCAGGATCAAATAATTCAGAACCCTGGCTAACCACCTTTATCCAGGCCAGATTGTTCATCGCTTGATAACTGTCCTGCTCAACCGCCAGTTGATACCAATAGACAGCCTCATTATAGCTCTTACGGTCATCAATATAGCCGAAGTAAAAGGTATTACCCATCCAATACTGAGCGACCATGTCACCACTTTCAGCAAAGCCCTGCATAGTCTCTAAGGCTTTTTCTTTTTGCTTGATACTGACATTGGGAGCTTTAGTGGTTAAGTGAGAAATGGCTTGATGAAATACCGCCTTTTGGTAGCCCTGCTCTGCTGAGCGAGACATCCACTTACTACCTTCTTCGCTGTCAATTTCAACGCCTAATCCACGAAACAACATCATCGCATAAAGATATTGCGACTTTTCATCCCCTGATTTAGCCGCTTTCTTGCAATATTGTTCGGCGACCTTATAACTTTTTGCATGGTAATGCTGCTCGCAACGCAAAATATCTTCTTCAGCTCCACTACAGGCAACAAGAATCCCTGCCGACAGCAAAACCAGCAATAACTTAAGGTTTGACAACATTTTCATCGAATAAATATTCAATACGTAAGAGTGACTCAATCAGGAGTTAGCCACAAATTCTGCGGCACAAAACAACAAATCGGACTGTATTATCGTTAAACTATGCGTAAAATGCACCCTAAACACACTAAATCATGAGGATTTTATGTCACGAAATATTACCGAACCACTTTCTCAGCAAGCTTTAGATACATTATTTTTCAAAGCGCGCACCTATAATGCCTGGCAAGACAAAGAGGTTTCAGATGAGCTACTACATAAGCTTCATGACCTGGTCAAGATGGGACCAACTTCAGCTAACTGCTGCCCGATGCGTATTATTTTCGTCAAAAGTAAGGAAGCTAAAGAAAAGTTAAAACCTTGCTTAATGGAAGGTAATCAGGATAAAACTATGTCCGCACCAGTGTGCGCCATTATCGGCATGGACATGGAGTTTTACGAAAAACTTCCGCAACTGTTTCCACACACGGATGCGAAAAGCTGGTTTGTTGGCAAAGAAAAATTCATCGAATCGACTGCTTTCCGCAACAGCTCTTTACAGGGTGGCTACTTTATTATGGCAGCGCGCGCACTTGGTCTGGACTGTGGCCCTATGTCTGGCTTCAACCAGAAAAAAGTTAACGAAACCTTCTTTGCTGATACCAGCATTAAAGCTAACTTTCTCTGCAATATTGGTTATGGTTCGGAAGAAGACCTGTTTCCAAGAAGCCCTCGTTTGGACTTTGATGAAGCCAATAAAATTCTCTAATCGTTTAACCATCTGAAGATAACAAGGATACTCAATGGATAACAACAACGAATTTGTTCATGTGGATGAAGAACAAACGCCACAACCCGGCAACGGTCAGGCTCAAATGGTATCACCTGGCCGAGGCTACCACTGGGTAGAGCGTTCTTTATCCGAAATATTTGTTCCCCATTTTGGCAAGTGGTTTCTGGCTGGATTAATCTACAGCATTGTGACGACTGTATTACCCATGTTAGGCGTAATCATAGCGATGTTGGTATTGATATTAAATCCTCTCTTTTTAGCCGGAGGTTACCTCGGAGCGGACAAGGTCCAACAAAAGTCGGGAGAAGTTACTCCGCAACAGTTCTTTGAGGGCTTTTCTCACCCGAAAAAATTTGCCTTGCTGGCCTACTGTGGCATTTTTGCTGTTATTGGAGGGGCTCTTGTCTATGTTATTTTGAGCGCCATTGGAATTGAGCAGCTCCAAACCATTGATTGGCAAATATTACAAGCCGGTACCAGTCCTGATGCAGTCCAAGTTGAAATGGAGGCGTTTGCCTCGGTTATAGGCCCTTATGTCCTATGGATCATCCTTAGCTTTATCGCTTTATCGCTAGCTAACTGGTTTGCAGTAAACCTGATTATGTTTCAACAACAAAATCCTTTATCGGCTTTGTTAAACAGTTTTATTGGTGGTATCAAGAATCTGCTAGCGATGATTGTTCTGGTTCTGGTATTGATAGGGCTTGGCATCGCAGTTGGCTTACTAGCCATGCTCGTTGGCGCACTTGTTTCAGCAGTGTTGCCGCCAGTTGCTGCCGATCTATTATTAAGTACATTGCTGACCGCTGTACTTATGCCGGTGATGGTGGGTATTGGTTATATGTCTTACCGCGAAGTCTATTTGGGTGATATTAAGAAATCACAAAATACTTTGTAATTCTAAATGTAAGGGCGAGTGGCGCTCGCTCTTAACCCATAAAAAAGGCTTCCGATTGGAAGCCTTTTTTGTGCGTAAATACTTACTTCAAGTGACGCTCGAACAGGAAGTATATCCGTTTGTATTCATCCAGCCAGCTTGAAGGCTCGGTAAAGCCATGCGGCTCAATCGGATAAATCGCCGTCTCGAAATATTCAGTCTTTTCCAATTCAATTAAACGCTGCACCAGACGGACCGTATCTTTAAAGAACACATTGTCGTCAACCATGCCGTGCGCTATTAATAATGGCTTACTCAAACCTTCGGCAAACTCAATCGGTGAGCTGCGTTCATAAGCAACCGGATCTACTTCTGGCGTATTTAAAATATTCGAAGTGTAAGGATGATTATAGTGTGCCCAGTCAGTAACCGGACGTAACGAAGCACCTGCGGCAAACTCATCAGGCGCAGTAAATAACGCCATAAAGGTCAGGAAGCCGCCATAAGAACCACCGTAAATACCGACCTTACTGCGGTCAACATTGGCATTGCTGGCCATCCAATTTGCACCATCCTGCAAATCAATGACTTCAGGCGTGCCCATCTGGCGATAAATCGCAGTACGCCAGTCGCGGCCATAATTAGCTGAACCGCGGTAATCAAGATCCAGAACCACATAACCTTGCTGATTCAAGAAACTATGGAACATAAACTCACGGAAGTAATTTGACCAACCTTGGTGGGCGTTTTGCAAATAGCCCGCGCCATGAATAAAGATAACAGCTGGATAATGCTCTGCTCGCTCTGCATCGAAACTGTCAGGTTTATATAGACGGGCATGAATAGGTAAATCCGCTTCGCGTGATGGAATTTCCACATATTCAGGCTGTGTCCATGCGATGGATTTAAACTCATCCGATACCGTATCAGTCAGCTGTACAACATCACCGCCTGTAGCAGTAGTTATATACAAATCTTTAGGTTTTAAAGCTTCGGAATGCTCAATGATCAACTGAGTCCCGTCGGGTGACAATACATAATCATTTAGACCACCCATATCTGTCACCGCCTGCGAATCACCACCCTTAACGGCAACTCGATAAACTTCAAAAATCCCAGGATGTTTTTTATTGGCGCGATAATAGAAGTACTTCTTGTCCGGCGACAGAGTAACTGAGTCCACTACATAGCGCCCCTTTGTCAGCGCATCATCGCCACGATTGATCACTTTAGTATATAATTGGCTAAAGCCCGTTGCTTCTGATGTGTAATAAATCGTTTTATTATCAATCCAGCCGAAATCATTAAAATTCCAGTCGTTAACCCATGCCTTATCACGTATGTGATGCTGGTTATCTAATTCTTTATCGTCAAAGTCGATAGTCGCTATCCAGCGGTCTTTATTGTCTGCTGAATAAAGCATCAATAGCGCATTGTTCCCATCTGGAGACCATTGAATTCCATTGCTTGGGATCCAGTCGAACAAAGAAACACTACGAATGCCTTTATGAGCTTCATATTCCTTTTCCTGTTTGCGTGCTGTATCGCGTTTGATATCCGCCAAAGGATCATCTTCGATATAAGGCAGATCTTCATAGCTTAATTCAGATTTTTCACGAGTGTTGAGATCCAGTAAATAAAGCGTTTCATGGCGCGGTTCAGATGTACCGACTAAAGTTCTAACCTCTTCATTCTTAACATAGCCATCTTCAGTGACAAAGCGTGGCATATTGTCGGCCTTACCCTTTTCTTCAGACTTATCATAGGTACCGACGACCAGATAGCGCCCATTGGGCGATAAACTCAAGGTATGAATTTCCTTTTGCTTACCCAGATACCATGGTTCTGGCGCATCTCTTTCAGAACTTTCAGCGACTTGTTGCTGGCGTTTTTTGTTATGCTCGCGTTGCTCTTGTTGTTGACGGATATAATCAAAATAACGCGTTTGCTGCTCTTTCAGATAGCCTTTATCTTCTTCCTTGTCTGGGTCCTCTTCTAAGCGAATATCCGCAAGGAGACTGATCAGGCCATCATTTAAATTTATACTATAGAAGCTGTTTTTTTCACGGTAAGCCACATTCTGGTTACCGATAAACATTGGCTGACCTTCATTAACCAATGTTTTAGTCAACTGACGAACTTCACCCGACTCCAGATAGCGAACGTATAAATCACCATTCAAATTATAAGCTTTAAGAGTTTTATTCGGGTTCAAAACGCCATTATTACCATCACGCTCAAGTAGCTCTTTATCGCTAAGTTTTTGCGCCTGTTTGGTGGCAAGATTTAGCTGATACCAGGCTTTCTCTTTATTACCGACAATTTTCTGTTGGTAGTAAATGCTCTCACCATTCGCGTGCCAGTAGACATTTTCCGGGGCATTACCAATCCAGTCCGGATCAGACATGACTTTATTTAAAGTCAGGGGTTCTGCCTGAATACTGGCAGAGAAGACAAGAGCACAGCTCAGCATTGACTTGATAAGCAATGGCTTGAGCAACCTATGGGTGATCTGTTGTTTTTTCATGGATGAGACTCTCTACTCTACAAAACAAGTGCAACTAGCTTACCGAGCAGAGCCACCCAGTCAAGTGTTGCGATGTAACGGAAAGTTAACTGGTCATCCCAATGAGCGAACAAAGTTGAGTTAAATACTGGGCATGGGTAATATAAAGCCCACTTTCAAACCTTAAAACAGCTCGAAGAGTAGGACCAAATGATGAAGAAATCCTTAATAACTCTATCTTTAGCTGCCTTGTTTCTAACCGCTTGCGATGACAAGCAACAAGAATCAGCGCAGCCCTCTTCTGAAACAACAGAAGTCGAAGCAAAACAGGCTCAACCACAACCTAGTGGCAAGCCTCAAAACAGCTTCTTAACCGCCTATGACAATATCGATTTGGCGCAATATAAAGAACGCGTGAAATTCATGTCTACCGATGACTTTCAGGGTCGAAGCCCAGCTACCGAAGGTGGCCGCAAAACCGTTGAATTCCTGACGAGCGAATTTAAAGAGCTGGGGTTAGAGCCAGGCAACGGTGACAGCTATCTGCAACAGGTCCCGCTAACCAGCATCGAAGCTGATGCAAACATGGAGCTACAACTGGGTGATAACACCTTGAAATTCCCTGAAGACTTCGTAGCTAACAGCAGCAAGCTAGTTGAAACCGTTACCCTTGATAAGTCGGATCTGGTATTCGTCGGATTTGGTATTGTCGCTCCAGAATATAACTGGAATGACTATGATGGCCTTGATATGGAAGGTAAAACAGCGGTGATTCTAGTCAATGACCCGGGCTTCCATACTCAAGATCCGGAAGTGTTCCAGGGCAAAGCTATGACCTATTACGGTCGCTGGACATACAAATATGAAGAAGCCGCTCGTCAAGGTGCTTCTAGCGCAATTATTATTCATGACACCGCCCCTGCATCTTACGGCTGGAACGTAGTGTCAAATAGTTGGTCAGGTCCACAATACCACCTAGCCGAAGCAGGCGATGACCCTAAGCTTGATGTGGAAATGTGGATCACTTACGACCAGGCATTAAACCTGTTCAGCCAGGCTGGACTGGATTTAGCCGCAATGCAAGAAGCAGCCCTAAAACCGGACTTTGAAGCCGTACCACTTGATGCAACTGCTTCAGTAACGGTCAGAAATACTATCGAAAAGTCACAGTCACCTAACGTTATTGCGACCATACCGGGCAAAACGAAACCAGACGAACATGTGGTTTATATGGCGCACTGGGATCACCTGGGCATGAATCCGCATTTTGAAGGCGATCAAATATTCAATGGTGCGGTGGACAATGCCACCGGTACCGCTGGCATCATCAGCATTGCCCAAGCTTTCAAGGCGTTGCCAGAGCAACCTGACCGCAGCGTTACCTTTATCGCAGTAACTGCTGAGGAACAGGGCTTGTTAGGCTCTAAATATTACGCAGCCAACCCCACTGTACCAATGAACAAAATAGTCGGGGCTTTCAACATCGATAGCATGAACATCAGTGGTCGTGTTGAAGACTTAACAGTCGTTGGTTTTGGTAAATCAGAAATGGAGAAGTACGTTGCCAAAGCAGCCGAACGCCAAGGCCGTGAACTGGTCGCGGAAGCAAAACCGGAGCGTGGTGGTTATTACCGCTCTGATCATTTTAGCTTAGCTAAACTCGGCGTTCCAGCAATCTATGCTGGCGGCGGTACAAAATACCGCGAAGGTCAGGACATGGCTCTCATTGAACAACGTAACAATAAGCGTGGCGAATGCTACCACCAGGTGTGTGATGAATATCAAGAAGACTGGGTTTGGGAAGCAGCTCTAGATGACGTCAAAGTCTTCTTTGAAGCAGGCTACCTTCTCAGCAACAGTGGCGACTACCCTAATTGGTATGAAGGTACTGAGTTTAAAGCCATTCGTGATGAAAGCATGAATAAGTAATTAAGCTGTTCGTACAACAAAAAGCCCAGACATCCTCTGGGCTTTTTTGATTGATTCATAATTTACTACTATCGAACAAAAAATAAGCTGGTATAGTAGGTTTATAGAACAAAAAAAATATAACTATAAGCGATCCACTTTTTAGTCGAAGGAATTGTTGGTATTGGCTCAATGAGGAGGGGCTTTTGTTGCGTTTTATTTTCCTATTGTTATTTTCATGTTCGCTGAATGCTGCCCAGGAGTATTCGGTTGAACAACTGCCTGCGGAATTTGAGGGCGACTGGCAGATATGTCAATACGCCACCTCAAAAAATCAGTACGACTGCAGTTCAATCAATGTCCCCGGCCCTATTGAGGAGGCATTCCCGGAGTTCGATGGTTTAGCATATTATCGAACCACCTTTACCGTTTCTGAGAAATTCCAGTATCAATCTTTAGCTGTTTATATTCGACAAATACGTGATGCTGACAAGCTCTATATTAATGGTCATCTGATTGGCCAAACGGGTCAGTTTGCACCTAACTTTGAAAAGGCAACTTTATATCAGCGTCTTTATCCTATCCCCTCTACTATCCTTAATTATGAACAACCCAATGAGCTAGTCATTAAAGTCTATAATCATGCTCGCCCCGGTGGCATGGTGATGAGCGCACCAGTTATCGATAGCGTAAAAAACACCTATCAAAATACGGCAACTCAAGAGTCTCTACTCATGATATTTATTGGCATGATTCTCTTGATTTCTGCGGTGCAGATTTTTTATTACTTAGCTCAACCGGCACACCGGGAAAACTTATTATTTGCCATCCTCTGTGTTTTTGAATCCATTTATTTACTCACCTACTCACAGGCAGCACTGGATTCAGGCATTAACCTAACCAGCATTTTCCGCATCAATATGCTGTTATTTGCTATTTTAACGGTTAACTTCTTTCTGTTCGTTTCCAGTTTTTTTAAACAACCTATTCCATGGTCCATCAAAGCTGTTCTTTTATTCATTCTGTTATTAGGGATTATTAGTGTCACCATTCTACCCATAGACTGGATATATTATGTACTTGATATGATTCAGCTAATTAGCGTATTTATTCTTATTCCGTATTATTTCTATATTTTTTACCAGTCGAACCGACAAAAACTACCTTATGCAAACCTAATGACCAAGGTCTTGGCATTGTATATTTTCACCGCCTTGATTGACTTTGCCATTGACCAACAATGGGTTCCACTTTTTATTACCGGCATAGCGGGTTTGTTGTCACCCATATTCTTGATTACTGTTTTTATTGCTATCACCTTTATTTTAATCCACAAACACTGGCTCTATTACCGACACGCAACTTATGATTATTTAACCAATTGCCTTAGACGTTCTTCCTTTGAGCAACGTTTAGCCGAAGAAATACATCGCATCCATCGAACCGGAAACACTATTGTTGTGGCCTTAATAGATATTGATAATTTCAAAGAAGTTAACGACAACCATAATCATTTAATTGGTGATAAGGTTTTACAGGAGGTGGTTAATCGGACTCGCGCTTCATTACGGGATTTTGACTTATTGGGGCGATATGGTGGCGATGAATTTGTTGTAGCTGCTGAGGTTTCTGATAAAAAAGATGCCATCCAATTACTCAAAAGAATCTACAGTTCTATTGTAGAAAAACCTGTTAGAGACAAAAAGGGGGAGCCAATTGAAATCAACATCACCATTGGAGCCTTTGTCGCAGAGTCATCGGATATGATGACTGCCGCAAAAATGATTGAAGAAGCCGATGAGATTTTAGTCAAAGGCAAAATTAAGCAGAAAGGTCATATTCATATTTAATTGGTTCCTTGAGTATGGATTTAACAATATGCAGACTTGTGAACTTTATATTCAAGTCACCTTCGCAGTTCTGACCATGCGTGCAAAAAGCTTTGGCAAGAACCTCTTGATATAAATCGCGTAGGTTTCTTTGCCGCCGATATAGGCTTCTGCTTTTCCTTTACACCAGGCTTTTAATATCTTCTCAGCGCAGACATCAGGGCTCATGCCTTTTTCCTGAGCATCATCCATTTTGTTCTGTTCAGATCCATCAGCTAATAATGCTTTATAAGTTAAGTTGGTTTTAATAAAGCCCGGATATATGGTCGTGAACTGTACGCCATGACCATGCAGTTCAGCACGCAAACTGTCCATATAGGCGGTAATCGCATGCTTGGATGCGGCATAGGCCGAACGCAACGGCGTGGTGAACTTACCCACCAACGAACTAACTGTGATGACACCACCCTGCTGTCGGTCCAGTAAATGTGGCAGTACAGCTTGTGTCAGTTGCACCGTGCCAAAATAGTTCACCTCCATTAAACGACGATGGACCTCAAGTCCCGTATCCAGTACTTTCGACCGCTGGCTCAGGCCTGCATTATTGATCAAGATATCTATGGGCCCATATTCATTGATCACCTGCTCGACTAAAGATTCAAAGTGATCACTGTGTGCTAAATCAAGTTCAACGCAGTGATGCCGCTCTGAATTTTGGCAATTTGCTTTGACCCGCTCCAGCTCATCCAGTCGGCGCGCCGACAAAATTAAACGCGCCCCCTTTTTAGCGAGCACATAAGCAAGTCCTTCACCTATCCCTGAAGAGGACCCAGTTACCCATACCGTTTTATGTTGGAATGCGGAATTATTATGGTTGCTCATAAGTGCCCCTATTGAAAGTTCATGCTTCTTTATAGCCAAAAATTATAGCTCCGACCACTCCTGATTTTTAAGCACTCCATTTCACATCACATTTCTGACGTGGTATAACCTCTCGACTTACAGAATTCAACTCTACAATACAGTCAACATAGGATTTTCAATGTCTGATCAAGTCTATCAAGATGCGATTACTCGTGTCCGTCGAATCGGTGAAAGTGCGGGTGTTAATTATGAAGTCATCGAAGCACTCATGCACCCTATGCGAACTATGGTCGCATCCCTGCCCGTTCGTATGGATGATGGCTCAACTCAATATTTTACCGCCTATCGTTGCCGCTATAACAATGCGTTAGGGCCTACTAAAGGCGGTATTCGCTTCCATCCGGATGTTAACCTGCAAGAAGTTCAAGCACTGGCGCTGTGGATGACCATTAAATGTGCAGTGGTTGGCTTGCCTTATGGTGGCGGCAAAGGCGGCGTCACAGTCGACCCCAAAAAACTGTCACGCATGGAAGTAGAACGTCTATCACGCTCTTATGTGAGACAAATGGCCGATGTCATCAGCCCTGACCGCGATATACCGGCACCTGATGTTTATACCAATGAACGTATTATGGGCTGGATGATGGACGAATATGAATACATCACTCGTAAGAAAGCCCCAGGAGTAATTACCGGCAAGCCATTAAGCCTCGGTGGCAGTGTGGGACGAGATGATGCCACTGGACGCGGCGCCTATCTTTGTATTCTTGAGCTTGAGAAAAAACACAACTGGAAGCCGGAAGAGATTACTGTTGCAGTTCAAGGTTTCGGTAATGGTGGTTACCATGTAGCTCGCCTGTTACATGAGCGAGGCTATAAAATAGTTGCCATCAGTGATTCGCGCGGCGGAATTTACTCGAGCCATGGTTTTGACGTGCCCAGCATCTACAAAGAAAAACAGGCCACCAAGCAGGTAAAAGCCGTTTACTGCACGCACTCTGTCTGTGAACAGGTCGAACATACAGCCATCACTAATGAAGAATTGCTAGAGTTGGATGTGGACATTCTGATACCAGCAGCGCTGGATGGTGTTATCGGCGGTCATAATATCGACAACATCAAAGCGAAATACATCGTAGAAGTCGCCAATGGCCCAGTCTTGAGCGATGTTGACGACACGTTACACAGCAAAGGCATTCACGTTATTCCTGATGTTCTAGCCAATGCTGGCGGTGTCACCGTATCCTACTTTGAGTGGGTACAAAACCGTTCAGGTTACGCCTGGGATTTGCCAACCGTACATGAGAGACTGCAGAAAATTATGTCTGTGAGTTTCAATCGTATATGGGATCTGGCTCAATCAGAAGGTCGCAGCATGAGAAATGCCGCCTACACCCACGCCATGCGCAAAATAGGCGAAGCCATTGAAGCCCACGGTACTCAGGATTATTTCTCTATCCGCGACTAATAGCCGGAAGAAAACCAGCTCCACCGGAAGCTCCAGTCATTCATCATAAATGACTGGAGCACTATCTAATTCATACCACCTCACCACAATACCCCACCACGCCGACTTAACTTCCTTATTTACAGCAAGAACTACCCTGCTGAACTGGTGGACACTTTACGGTGCCATATGAGCAAAACACACAGCAATCCCCTTTTGATGGCTTTAGCAGTGCTTTGCAGTGGGGGCATTCATAAAACCACTGGCACATATTGGTTGGCATCACTTCTTGAGTTTTCCCACCACATTCAGGGCAGGTAATTGTCGACTCCAAGTTTAAACTCACACAGAATTTCCTCAATTACATCAATTTATAGCTATAGGGCGTCACTCATTCAGTTAAACGGTAACTTCCAACTATTAACTATAACTTATAACAGTAACCTTCTTCCGTGTATCTACCCATAAAAAAAGCCCCAGTACCAGACCGGGGCTTTGACTAACAACGCTAGCTTAAAATATCACATCATCATCCATATCTTCGTTCACCTTCGAGAGCAACCACTCACGGAAAGCAACAACCTTGGGACGATCATAAGAATTCTCAGGACAGACCAGATCATAGGAATGGCCACTATCCACAACGATATCAAACGGTGCAATCAAGCGACCCGTTTCAATATCCATTTGTGATAAGACGCTATGGCCCATGGCGATACCCTGACCGTGACGTGCAGCCTGAAGTACCATACCAGAGTGGCTGAACACTGGACCATGATCCAGATTCACCCCAGTCACTTCGGCACTTTTTAGCCAGGTACGCCATTCTTCAGTGGTCGCATCATGTAGCAAAGTGACATTCTTTAAGTCTTCAGGAGTCTTCAAGTTCTTTTTCTGCGGGAAGTCTGGCGAACAAACCGGCGTCAAATGTTCTTCAAACAGGACGTCACAACAAAGGCCATCATACTCACCCTTGCCGTAATAAATGGCGATATCAATATCTTCACGCACAAAATCCACTTCCACATCAGAGGCCTTAATACGAACTTCAATCTCAGGGTGAAGCTCGCCAAACTCGGCTAATCGAGGAATTAACCACAAAGTGGCAAAGGTTGGAATAACACAAACCGTCAAGGATCCGGTCGCGCCTTGAGCTTTAACCTGCTCGGTAGCATTGACCAGTTTCTCGAAAATATCACGTATCTTCGGCCAATAGAGCTGCCCTTCATCAGTCAGAAGCAACTTTCGGTTTCTACGGATAAAAAGCTGTACACCTAAGAAATCCTCTAAGGCTTTGATTTGGTGGCTAATGGCAGCTTGAGTCACAAATAATTCTTCGGCTGCTTTTGTGAAACTCAAATGTCGCGCAGCCGCTTCAAAAGCGCGCAAACTGTTGAGCGGTGGTAAACGTCTAGACATCGCCTCTCCTTGCATTAGTTTTTTTTATATATAACATAAAAATATATCGTTTGAACCTGGTCTTACAAGTGGTTAATATTTGACCTGTCTCAAGGAGCTATTCAAGAAATCCTTTATTTTTAAAGGACTCTGAAAAGTCAAATATGCATTTGATGCAGCTATTTTGACAAACCTTTGTAGCTCAAGGCAAACACTTTATAAAATTTTTATAATGCATTTTGTAAAATTTTATGAAGACGGTTTTTGACTTAGCATTGTTTAAGTCCACAGGGGAGGAACTCCTGTAAGTTGGTAACTTGGTTTTTGGTTTCATTGACTGACTCCTTTGTTTAGCGAGCGAGCATTAATATATATACCTACCCCCATTTGGTCCTTATGTTTCGCAGATTGCTAATAAATGGCTTGCACCTTGCAAGCCTTTTTTTTATCTTGCTTCTTTCCAAGCATTCCAGCCAAACAGGCTAACCAAAAGTGCCAAAACTCATGACCACCAAACAAACCCATACCACCAGCTCTGTCATCATGGTACCGCCCACCGACTTTGCCTTTAACGAGCAAACCGGTGCTGACAACGAATTTCAAAATAAGCCACACCAACCGAACGAACACCTTCGTGAAGATGCTCTATGCGAATTCAATGAGATGGTAAACCTGTTACGTGACGAGCATATTGAGGTTTTGTTACTCAACAAACATGCTCAAAGCCATCAAGAGTTGCCAGACCTGCCTGATGCGGTATTCCCCAATAACTGGTTCTCAACCTCAAGTAGCGGCACACTGACGCTCTACCCCATGAAGACACCCAATCGTCGAGCTGAAGTCCGCCCTGACGAGCTGGCCCTTTTACTTAATCGTAACGGTTATCAGGTTAACAAAACGGAACATGTCGACAAAAATCATCAACAAATACTGGAAGGCACAGGCTGCATTATCTTCGATCACAGCAATCAGATCGCCTATGCCGCCATCTCAGAGCGATGCGATAAAGCACTGTTCGAACACTTCTGCCAGCAGCGCGGCTATACCCCAATCAGCTTTAACAGCCAAAGCAGCAGCGGCAAACCTTTCTATCACACCAATGTGATGATGAGTGTTGGCGAGCATTTTGTGGTGATTTGCCTGGACTCAATAACCGATGATCAGCAGAAAAAACTGCTGCTCGATAGCTTTGCAAAGACTAAAAAAGAAGTCATCGACATCAGCTTTGAGCAAACTGAAAAAAGCTTCTGCGGTAACATATTGCAGCTCCACAACAGCAAAGGCGACAAGATCATTGTCATGTCAGACAGCGCTTATCAAGGTTTCACTAAAGAACAGAAAGCCAGGCTGGAAAAGCACGGTAGGCTATTACCCTGCCCGATCCCAACCATTGAACGAGTTGGCGGTGGCAGCACCCGTTGCATGCTGGCAGAAAACTTCATGCCGAAATGATCATGAATAGTTACCACCTCGAAGCGGTTAATATTTTACAAATCATATTTATCGTCATCAGCAGTTTTGGCGCTTTGTTAGTTGCTAATCAACAACGTTATCGAGGGTTATTGTTCTTATTGCTCAGCATAGTGGGCTTGATGGTCTTTAACTTGCTGGAAGAAACTGGGGTAAGTCATTATTTGATCTCGCCCATATTCTCACTTGCCAATGGTCCTTTATTCTATTTATTTGTGAGACAACTGATCTACCCAATTCCAGCAAGCTTAAAACACTATTCAATCCACTTACTGCCAGCGGTTATGGCAATACCTTTTACCACCTGGCCGCAAATGGTGTTGCTATTAGGAACCTTGAGCCAGATTATTTATATGACTCTCGGTGTGAGATTGGTAAAGCGCTATCACTACGCCAATAAAACAATGCGTTCAGACGCCTATTCAACCCAACTCAAATGGCTTAGTCAGTTACTGGTAGTGGTCATTGGAATCGCGCTGATTGATTTGGCCCGAGTAAACCTACAGCCTTATCTCAATATCGAGTTGCTTAAAGTCTGGTATCTGATCATGCAACTTGCCTACTTTGCTTTGATTAGCACCTTGATTTTTAAAGCTATTCGGCAACCCGAAACGTTTCAGGCTCTTTCTGAGTTTGAACAGATGACATCAGATACTAACAATGCATTAAATGATAATGAGCAGGCGCAAAATTTATTCCATCAAATCCATGAACATATCATGCAAAACCAATATTATCTTCAACCGCGCCTATCTCTAAAGGACTTACGCCACTCACTGGGAGTCCATGAAAAAGATCTGTCCTGGGCTATCAATAAAGGAAGCAGCAATAATTTTTGCGATTATATCAACCAGCTTCGCATCCAGCATTTTCAACAATTAGCTCAACAAGGTACTGAAAGCAATATTTTACAAATGTCGCTGGATTCTGGCTTTAGCTCAAAATCAACTTTCAATGCTGTATTCAAGAAGCATACAGGGCAAACTCCAAGCCAATACCTTAAGGCTTAATAAATACTCACTTAAATAGTCCAGAATCATCTTTCTGGACGAAGCTCTATTTGATTTTGTCGATACTGCTGACTTTATCCTTTTACCGTTACTTGGAGAGTTAACAGTGTTCCGACCTAAAACCATCTTTAAATATCTGCTGCTGATTAGTGTACTGCTAACGCTGATCGTGGCGCTATCAATTCCCTATGCTTTATATCGTCCGCAATCGCCTCTGGTTCAAGGTGTCAGATCCGATACGATTCTGATTCATAACATCAATATATTATCGGATGACTTCAAAAGTATCAGACCAGCCAGATCCATCATTATTAACAATGGCGTCATTCAAGACCTACCTCTTGATGAAGTTAATCACAATGATTTTGCTCTGGTTATTGATGGTAATAATCAGTTTTTACTACCAGGATTAATCGATGCTCATACTCATATTTATGACCGTACCGACCTACTATTGAACCTTGCCCATGGTATTACTCATGTTCGAGTTATGCATGGCCTAGAACTACAGCTGAGATTAAGAGACGAAGTAAAGTCAGGCTTGACCATCGGACCGGATATGCTTGTTGCAAGCCCGGCCATCAACCAACACAGTCAATATGCGTCGTCAAAGTTCCATCAGTTTATCGATAATCCTGCCCATGCTAAACGACTGATCGAGAAATACGAATCTCGCGGCTATGACTTAATCAAAATTTATGATGGCTTAGACAGCAATAATTTCCGCGCTATCAACAAAGCAGCCAAAGAGTTGAAAATACCTATTGCGGGACACTCCCCGTTTGCCGTTACCACAACAGAGTTGTTGAATTCTGAACTGCAAAGCCTCGAGCATATTGAGATGCTATATCAAGCTGCACTTAATTATTCTCGCGATGAACAGGAGCTAAACCTTTTAATCGAGCAACTCAAACAAACGCCTGTACCAATTAGCACCACCCTCATCGTTTATGACGAACTGGCGCAAGCTGCTGAACGAAAATCTCTATATGTTGAAAACAAGCCTCTTGAGTACATTCCGCCTTTCATAAGAGCCCTTTCCGAGCCGGCAATTCAACACATTATGAAAGACAGTAACCCACAATCATGGCGCACTAAAGCTGACTACCTTGGGTTCATGGCTAAGAAACTTTATAACGCCAAACTACCGATGCTTCTTGGTTCAGACGCGGGCGCCAACTACACCATCAATGGCTTTGGAACGATTGAAGAAATGCAACTTCTTGAAGGCTATGGGGTGTCACCTGAAGATATCTTTACCAGTGCAACCCAAACTCCAGCTCAAGCTTTTGGACTTGATGGTAGCGGTGCAATTGTCGTGGGATATAAAGCGAATCTTGTTATTACTCAGGGTGACCCTAGAAACGACCTCAGTGAATTTATGGCACTACAAGGATTAATCAAAGACGGAGTTTACTTTGATGAAGTGGCCATAAAGCAAATGAAAGCTAAAGCGAAAGATCATATGTCCAGCTACCAATTTTTAGGTTGGTATTTAATCAATTGGTGGCAACAGAACTTCTCTTGAGTAAGAGGCTATTTACAGTTCATCAGCCCCCATAATTGCTTACTACAAAAAAGCCCCTCACTTGGAGGGGCTCTCTCGATCAAGAGTAATTTCAAGCTAAAGTACTTTACCCACCAACCACAGCTCTCATCATAATCGCAGTTGCAATCGCACCTACAGAACCGACTGCATAACCTAAAATCGCCAGCAATACACCAACTGGTGCTAATGATGGATGGAAGGCCGCTGCTACGACAGGCGCAGATGCCGCACCACCAATATTCGCTTTACTGCCAACAGCAATAAAGAAATACGGCGCTTTAATTAACTTGGCGACCACAAACAGAATAATCACGTGAATCATCATCCAGACCAGGCCAATGAAGAACACCTGATAGTGTTCGAAGATCTTGGTCAGATCCATCTTCATACCAATACTGGCCACCAGAATATAGATAAAGACAGTACCAATCTTGGTTGAACCAACGTGTTCAATCTTACGCATTCTGGTTTGTGACAATATCAGGGCCATTGCTGTACTAACAATAATGATCCAGAAGAAAGCGCTACCAAAACCAATATTGTCGAATACAGTATAGGCTGTACTGCCTTTTTCCACTGAACCTAAAATCCAGGTAGGAAAGTAAATACTGGCCAAGTGAGCGACGCCGACAACAGCAAAGGCCAAACCAAGAATCATCTTATAATCTTCAAAGCTGGCGATACGCTCATTTTCACGAGTATATTTTTCAACCGTGACTTTAAGCTCTTCAATGCTTGAGTTATCCGCCTTCATCCACTTATCAATCGAGTCTGATTTTTTGATCATGAACAGCAAGGCAACCATCCAGATTTCGGCGACCAGTACGTCCATTACAGCCATAGTGCCAAACAGAGTATCGCTCACTTCATACAGCACCTGCATCGAAGCCTGGTTTGCACCACCGCCAATCCAGCTACCGGCAACGGTTGCTAAACCCGCCCAGATCTCTTCGCCTTTGGGTACCGCTTGATCGGTAATCCCCACCCACTCAGGAGCGATAAAGGTAAATAACAGCACTGCCAACGGGCCACCAATAATGACACCGACAGTACCGGCGAAGAACATCGCCACAGCTCGCCAGCCAAGGCCTATAATCTTTTTGAAATCTATACTTAAGGTAAGCAGGAATAAACTGGCAGGTAGTAAATAGCGAGAAGCAATATAGTAGATATTGTCTGCGCTGGATTTCTCAAAAAAGCCCAAAGTATTTAAGGCGCCCGGTATGAAATAACATAATAATAATGCCGGAATGTGTTTATAAAATTTATGCCAGAAGCCTTGCCCACGGCTGGAGGTATAAAAAATCAACCCCAATACAGCCATTATCAAACCAAACGTCACTGCATCTGATTGAATAAGAGCTACTTTCTCAGTAGTTTCTGTTACTGCCATTACAATATCCCCAAACTTTGAATTGGTTAAAAATCAAACAATATTAATTAACGTAGCCAGCCAATTTGGCGTAGGAAATAGTTCATTTCCCAAGCAGGGCCGACTAAAAGAAATAGTAAGTCTTTAAAAAATGAAGGCTTTTTACCTTCGATATGGTGTCCGATGAACTGACCAATCCAGGCTATGATAAAGACAACGAAAGCAATTTGCCACAAGGGTATGAACACCACACTTTCCAGCCAATGGGTAAACCACAGCATCAAGACGGAAATCAGCAGCATACCAGTAAAAATTTTCCAGCCGAAACTGATATAGAAAAGTTGCGCCACAGCAACAAAAATCACTGCCCAATTAAGTAGCGGATGGATCTGCATCACTTCAGGCACAGGAATCACCCACAGGAACGCCAGTACCGTCCACATAATGGTTGGCACGCAAATCCAGTGCAGTAATTTATTGGTTGGATTGCGATGGCTTTCGCTGTATTCCGCAATCCATTCTTGTCCACTACGCATAGCCCACCCCGTTCATTGACTCACTACCGATTGATGACGATTTCGCCCGATAATAGCATATTAAGTAGACGATTCGAGCAAAGATTAATTCCCAGATTCCATAAGTTGTGCTATTACCATTACTGTAACTCATTGAGTTACGTGGAATTAAACAATAATCAAAGCAATATAAGGGGTAATCATTATGGGAATGATCAGTGAATTTAAAAAGTTTGCTATGAAAGGCAATGTAGTCGATATGGCTGTCGGTATCATCATCGGAGCGGCATTCGGCAAAATTGTTAGCTCATTTGTGAACGACATCCTGATGCCACCACTGGGAATTTTACTGGGTGGTATGGACTTCAAGGAGCTTGCTTTAACCATCAAAGAAGCCACCGGCGATCAGACAGCAGTCACCCTCAACTATGGTAGCTTTATCCAAACGGCAATTGATTTCATTATTATTGCTTTTGCCATCTTCATGATGATCAAAGCTATGAATCGCTTATCGCGAAAAGAAGAAGCAAAACCGGCAGCACCGCCTAAACCGACAGTGGAACAGGAATTACTCACCGAGATTCGTGATTTATTGAAAAAGGATCAGGTTTAGGGTCACCTTATTACATATGATCAATACCAAACGGTAGGGGCCTACCAAAACCGCCTCTACCGCATACCCTGCAACCCACCGGTATGAATCATCAATACCTTATCTCCCTCGTTAATCCTCCCTACTTCTACAGCGTCTTTAACCGCAAGTAAGCACTTACCATTATAAACCGTATCAAGCTGCACATCGTTATACCGGTGGAACTCATCAATCAATGACTCAAGCTGTGAATTTGATTTGGCAAAGCCACCGCAATGATGCTCAGTATCAATTCGCCAGTTGGTTTGTGGCTTCAGGCAGGGTTCTAACTGACTGTATAAATAGTCTGCCCCTGAAAAAGCAGCAACTCCTACAACCTGGCTTTCAGGGCAAGCCTTGGTAACCCCTACTAGTGTTGCACCAGA
Organism: Kangiella sp.; assembly: GCA_048266925.1. GTDB lineage: Bacteria > Pseudomonadota > Gammaproteobacteria > Enterobacterales > Kangiellaceae > Kangiella. The sequence goes on from JBLWYL010000001.1 coordinate 950,576, forward strand.
GCCAGTACCCATAAAAATATGTTGATATTCACACTCTAACTCCTGCCCAATTTCTTCAACACCCTTAATCGCCAACTCACTAAACCCACCTTCACTGATCCAGTAACTGCTGGGAAACTGTTCCGAGAAATGATTCCACTGAAAACTATGTCGCAACTGTGCATAATCGACTCTGCTGGTAAAGATCAGTTCCATACCCCATCGGCGGCAATCTTCCAGGGTTGGGGTTAATCGTTGCCCTTCATGAGCACGCACAAAAGCTGCGGTCTTAAAACCCAGTTCTTTTCCAGCATAAGCCAGCGCATGTAAATGATTCGACCAATTGCCCCCCATCGAAACCAATGTTTTACTCCCTTTAGCCTGCGCATCTATCAGCAAGTATTTCAGCTTTCGCCATTTATTACCTGAAACGATAGGATGAATCAGATCATCGCGCTTAACCTCCAGCTCAACACTATGTTGCTCTAGAAAAGGCATCTGAACTCTTTGGCAAATAGAAAGATTGGTTCTTAACACATCAAGATCCCTGTTAAGTTTGATATCACTATAACATGGCTTTGCTCATCGCCAACCTACATATAATTAACCAACATCGCGTAAAGCCCTACCACATTGCTACCGGACAATATTTTATAAAAAAAGAGCGCCACTGTGGCGCTCCTATCTTCTTTCAACTGCATCGTTTTAACGATTAACTTCTTCCCATAATCCTAATTGGATGTCTCTGGATAGATGTGTAATCCAGCTATTGTAGTTTCTATGAATTTCGCCATTTTTGTAGTGCAGATTTTGGCTATCAACATAATTAATGCTGTAATCTGAGGTGGTAAAAGTGATATTGATAATAGCTGTGTGTTGACGCAAATCGAGTCTCGCTTCAACCAACCCAGGCTTAACTACCTTTGGCTTCCACCCCCTCTTAATTGCCGCACCAACAATAACTTTTTCAATTTGGTTTAACGTTAAATCACCTTGTTCAGAAATGTTGTTTACAGGTTCATTATTAACATTGAGAACAGGTGCTGTCTTGCAAGCTACAATTAAAAGTAATCCTGATATAAGTATTAATATTCGTTTCATGTAACAGTCCTTAGTGTAATTATAGATAATAAGCTGGCGTAGCTTACAAAATTATAGCCAAGTTGAAAAGCAAATAACCGATGTGGTGCTACTTTTACGAAAGATGCTAATCGTAGGTAAAAAACCAAGCTTTTGCATGGTTGCCTTCCAACATCTGCTCGGACGACCGCAGGTCGCCCCTACCAATTTATTTATGTCTATGCCCACCCCTGACTCACACCCAACGCATGCTCTTCGTTAGAGGATCAGCTTATCCCACCGATCACCTCCGTAGGGGGGACCTGCGGTCGCCCTCTCATTCCCCTTTATCTTCTAGCAACCGTACATCCATAGAACAAAAAAAACCGGCTCAATTGAGCCGGTTAACGTTGTTACTTACTACAGGGTTGTACTTTATTACTTTATTACTTTATTACTTCATTAACTTTTTCAATTCTCTTTCAGCAACGCTGGCTGGCAGTGGAATGTAGCCATCTTTAACTACCACTTCCTGACCTACTTTAGAAAGTACCATCTTCATGAATTCTAATTCGATTGGTGAAAGTGGTTTGTTCGGGTGCTTGTTAACATAAACAACCAACTGACGACCTAGTGGATATTTACCAGAAATGGCGTTTTCAGCATTAGCTTCGTAGAACTCACCGCCTTCTTTCTTGGCTAATGGCACAGCTTTAACGCTTGATGTGCGGTAACCGTAACCGGAATAACCGATAGCGTTCTTAGACAAGCCAACTGACTGAACTACTGAAGCAGAACCTGGTTGCTCGTTTACGCTGTTCTTGAAGTCGCCTTTACATAGCGCATGCTTTTTGAAGTAACCGTATGTTCCTGATACTGAGTTACGACCATAAATTTGCATATCGCCTAAGTCTGCCAAGCCTAGCGCTGACCAATTAGAAATATCTTCACCGCCGCACTTTCGAGTTGAAGAGAAGATACCGTCAACTTGAGCAATGGTCATACCTTCGATTGGGTTATCTTTATGCACATAAACTGCTAAAGCATCAATTGCTACCGCGATAGCCGTTGGCTTGTAGCCATGTTTCTTTTCAAAAGCTTCAAGCTCTTTGTCCTTCATTAAACGACTCATAGGGCCGATATTTGATGTGCCTTCAGTCAATGCTGGTGGCGCTGTAGAAGAGCCCGCTGCTTGAATCTGGATATTAACGTTTGGGTATTGACGTTTGAACTCTTCAGCCCAAAGGGTCATCAGGTTAGCCAATGTATCTGAACCAACACTAGAAAGATTGCCAGACACGCCGCTGGTTTTTTCATATACAGGAAGGTTTTCATCAACTTTAGCTTGCGTTACGCCAGCAGAAAATGCTGAAACCGCAGCCACTAAAGCAACTTTTTTAAATAAATTCATTTCATTTCTCCAACTTATCTTTGGTTGGTATCAATCGCTAAGGGTCTCTTGATACCGATTATGATTAACTAACGTAGTCATTATGCTGAGACTTTATTAAAAGGATATGACTCAAATATGACGCTTTTATGACATCTATTTGCATGCTATCTGACAAATATGAACCCTGAACGCAATCCTCTTAACAAACCTAATTCGCCAGCAGTTGGTTAGTATCTTAAGTTAGAGATATGTCAATTTGATGACAGCTGATGTACCTTAACGCAGCTTATCCAACCTACCAATCCCGTAGGGGCGACTTGCGGTCGCCCACTCGTCTTGCGACCGGACGCATTGCCCCACCCCATCAATAAATCAAACCGACCCTCCCCAAAATCAATAATATGACTTCAATCAACGATCCAACACTCCGTTCGCTTTATTATGCAAGGTCAAACCAGTATCCGCTCCAGAAACAGGCATAATGCCTACCCATTGATATATTCAATAAATCAGTTAATTCACATCACATAAGGTGTTTCATGTTACAAACTAATCAATACTCCTACGACGAACTGATTGCCTGCGGCAACGGCGAATTGGTGGGACCTCAGGGCAACAAGCTGTCGCCTTTACCTTTACCTAATATGTTGATGATGGACCGTATCACTACAATCACCAATGAAGGTGGCGAATTTGGCAAAGGCTTCATTGAAGCAGAACTGGATATCTCTCCTAAGTCCTGGTTTTTCGATTGCCACTTCAAAGGTGATCCCGTTATGCCGGGTTGCCTTGGCGTAGATGCCATGTGGCAATTAACTGGCTTCTTTTTGTCTTGGCTTGGCTGTCTTGGAAAAGGGCGTGCGCTAGGTTCTGGAGAAATTAAATTCTTTGGTCAAGTGCTACCCGCGGCCAAAAAAGTCATGTATCGTATTGACGTTAAACGTGTGATTCAGCGCAAGTTAAAAATGATTATTGCCGACGGCTCGGTTTCTGTAGATGGAAAGAAGATATACACTGCGGAAGACTTAAAAGTCGGGATTTTCGACAGCGTCGAATCATTCTAACCCAAATTCAGTATCGAACAGATCTTAAAAGATAATCGTAGAATATTATGAAAAGAGTCGTTATTACAGGCATGGGCATCGTTTCATGCTTAGGAAACAATGTTGAGGAAGTTGCCGAGTCATTAAAGCAAGGCAAGTCCGGAATTAAATTCAAAGAAATCTATAAAGAAAAGGGATTGCGTAGCCATGTTGCTGGCAAGCCTGATATGGACATTAAAGATCATATTGATCGCAAAATTGTCCGCTTTATGGGTGATGCCGCAGGCTATGCCTATATTTCGATGCAACAAGCCATCGAAGATGCGGGCTTAACCGACGATCAGGTTTCCAACGTCCGCACCGGTTTGATCACTGGTTCCGGCGGTGGCTCACAAGGCACTCAGGTCGAGTCGGTAGATATTGCCTTGGAACGCGGCGTAAAACGCGTCGGCCCTTATGCTGTACCGAAAACCATGGGCAGCACCACTTCAGCCTGTCTAGCGACCCCGTTCAAAATCAAAGGCATCAACTACAGCATCACTTCTGCTTGCGCGACCAGTGCACACTGTATTGGTAACGCATTTGAACAAATCGCCATGGGTAAGCAGGACATCGTATTTGCTGGCGGTGGCGAAGAAGAAGATTGGCGCTTAACCCTGTTGTTTGACGCAATGGGCGCGCTATCCAGTAAATATAACGATACGCCAGAAACTGCATCGCGTCCTTATGACGCAACCCGTGATGGCTTTGTTATCTCTTCCGGCGGCGGCATCTTGGTTATGGAAGAATACGAACACGCCAAAGCACGCGGCGCAAAAATCTACGCTGAACTTGTTGGCTATGGCGCAACCTCCGATGGCTACGACATGGTCGCCCCATCCGGCGAAGGTGCAGTGCGTTGTATGCAACAAGCATTAGCAACCGTTAAAGGCGATATCGACTACGTCAACACCCACGGTACCAGTACACCAGTCGGCGACACCGCAGAATTGAAAGCGATCAAAGAAGTATTTGGCGACAAGCTACCAAAAATCAGCTCAACCAAATCATTGGCTGGCCACTCGCTTGGTGCAACTGGCGTACACGAAGCTATCTACAGCCTGATCATGATGCGCGACAAGTTCCTCGCTGCATCAGCTAACATTACTCAGCTTGATGAAGATGCAGAAGGCATGCCGATCGTACAAAAACGTGAAGATGGTGTAGAAATTAAGCGCGTCCTTAGCAACAGCTTTGGCTTCGGCGGCACCAACGCCTGCCTGGTCTTCGAAAAGTACGACCAATAAGCTTCGCATCTACCTTACAAAGGGCGGCCATTGGTCGCCCTTTTTTTATGCCCTATAATTCTGGTAGGGGCGGGCCAATGTGCCCGCCCGAAATATATTCGGAAAGGAAAAACCTTAAAGGCTTTTGTACAGACAAATCATATATTGGTGTGCTGGCTAGCTACAATCTACTCTTTTGACTGAGCCATGGTGCGATCTCGGCCTGCTTCCTTGGCACGGTACAGCTGCTGATCAGCTGTGTTGACCAATTGGTCCGATTCGCTCTCGGCATCCGGAATGACGACTGCCACCCCTAGACTGATGGTTACCCGATCATTACCGTCCAAGTCGTCGCGTAAAATGTTGAGCTGACGGACCGCTTCACGAGCCGCCTCGGCAACCTTCAATGCTCCTACTCGATCGGTATTGGGCAGAATCAGGGCGAACTCTTCACCACCGTAGCGCGCGGCCAGGTCGGCTGGGCGGTGCAGGCTGGCCTCAAGGGTTCGAGCGACGGCTTTCAGGGCTTCATCACCACTCTGATGGCCAAAATGGTCATTATACTCTTTGAAATGGTCGATATCACAGATCACCAGTGCCAAAGGTGTATGCTCGCGTCGACCACGTTGCCACTCCGCATCCAACACCTCATCAAAATGCCTACGATTGGCAATGCCGGTTAGACCATCAAGCATGGAAAGTTTTTCCAGCTCATCATTGGCCCGCTGCAACGCTTGAGTCCGCTCAGCTACTCGTGCCTCCAAGTCATTAATCAAACGCCTTAACTCTCCGGCCATCTTAGAAAAACTCAATCCAAGCTGATTAACCTCGCGGATCGGGCTATTATGCTCCAGCTGCTGTTCTAGCTCTCCAAGAGCCAAACGATCAGCACGCCGACTGATCCGCTCCACGGGTGCAGCGATACGCCGAGCAAGCATAAGGCCGATTACTGTACCAACAATTACAGCCAACAGAGTAAAAATCGAAGTCTTTCGGGCACCATCAACTAATGGCGCGGTGAAGGCACGCTCGGGTAGAACTACTCCAACGACAAGTTCCAATCCATATTCATTGCTTAATCGGCGCAAATCAAACAGATAGCGCTCTCCTTCGAACTCCACAGTAGCCTGACGGTTTTCTTTTACCTCGTGCAGCTTCTCACCAACAGTACGCAGAAGCGGATCAGGATGAGCATCAATGGTAATAAGCTCCAATTGTTCACTGTCGTGATTATAAATCGGTGTCTGGGTTGAGCTTGCTATCATAGAACCGTTGGGTTCAATAACGAAAGCCAAACCACCATCCCCCACAGGCAGAGACTGCAGATATTTACCAATGTGCTCTAACGCAAGATCAACTGAAGCCAGACCAATTAACTTTCCTTCGCTATCTCTGATCGGAGCCGCGATGCCGGTACCGAGACTGTTATAGGTGCTATGACGGTACACAGGATACCAATAAGGCTGTTGATGCTTGCTGGCGGGAGTCATAAAAGGCCGCACGCGCGGGTCGTAACTTTCAGCCTCAGATATGCGCCGATCACACAGGCCTTGTTCATCGACACTAAAATGAGCAATCGTTAAAGGCTCGCCATCAATATTACAGATTAGATGCGCCGCCTCCTCACCACCCGGCGGGCGGGTCGAGCCGATATAACGCCCGTCAGCAAAAGCAACCGTCATGAAGGTCAAATAAGGCAACTGCTGGATTTGGTCATAGAGCATCGGAGCCAGAACCCGAACATCGCCCTGGTCTGGCCGCTCGCGCAACACATGCTGCCGATTGAGTTGAACTAGAGTAGCTGGCGTAGCAAAGAACTGCTCCAAATGTGATTCGATGCGTGCGCCTAGCTCAGCACCAAATAATCGCGCAGCGCGCTCGGTACCCTGTTGCGCATTGTGATAGGAAATCCAGCTGATGGTGCCCACTGCGCCTATGAAAAGTAGTAGGAAAGGTACTGTTAGCAGAGTTCTCAGGGAAAAGTTGCGCATAATAATTTACAAAATTTCCTTTTAGTCCGAGAGTTTATTTTTTGTAGTCTTGGTCTGAATTATACGGTGGGTGGAATCTTTAGTATGGATTGATTCGTAAATACCGTAATTTTGCTAAATTCATCACATAACCGTATGAAAAACGTACCAACCAACGGTATAAGTGTCAAGATTTTTTACACTTTTTGATTGATTGCACTAATGGACAGGCCTCGCTCCCAATATATTCCTAACTTTAGTAAGGGCGACCTGCGGTCGCCCTTTTTTTCCCTTTGCCAGTTAAAAAGTCAGGACAAGAGACCTTCCAATGGTCAATCGGGCGAGCGCCACTCGCCCCTACAAGGTATGTACTGGATGGCGGCTACTACGCCTTATCCAACCTATCAATCCTGTAGGGACAACTCATGAGCCCTTTGGGTGCATCGCCAGCCTATAAATGCATCATATTGGCCAGTTAGCGTAGGCGCGACCCTACCAGTACATTCCTAACTCTAGTAAGGGCGACCTGCGGTCGCCCTTTCCATAACCAAGCTTTATCGTGCAAACAAGTAATGACTTGTCCTAGATCCTGAATAAATTTCAGGATGACAAAGGTTAACTACAGTATATCTTGGTTACCCTACTCACCTTTCGCGAATACGCAGCTGAAGGTGCTGCCTTTTCCGATCTGGCTTTCGATTTTGAGTTTGCCGTTGTGGCCTTCGAGGACGTGCTTAACGATGGCGAGGCCGAGGCCGGTTCCACCTTGTGAACGAGTCCGTCCGCTGTCGACGCGGTAGAAGCGCTCGGTGAGTCTTGGGATGTGTTCTTCGGCGATGCCGGGGCCGTTATCCTGTACTTCAAGGATGAGGTTGTTGTCATCTTCTTTCCAGAAGATATCGATTCGGCCCTTGGCTTGTGTGTAACGCACAGCATTGAATACGAGATTTGAGAAAGCGCTACGCAGTTGTTTCTCACTACCATACAGATTGGCATTAGTATGAGAGTGGAATAAAATTTGATGTTCTTTCTCACCGCTGACTGAGCGTGCTTCCGCACAAATACTGTCCAGCATCAAATTGACATCCACTTGCTGTTTGCCGTTTTCCTCTGCCTTGGCATCCAACTTGGATAACAGCAATAGGTCATCCACTAAATGCCCCATGTTTAAAGCTTGTTGGCGCATCATTTGTAACGGCTTGGCAACGGATTCAAGTTGCGGATTATTTTCGGGATCGAGCATTTCCAGATAGCCGGTGATCACAGTAAGCGGCGTTCTCAGCTCATGCGATACGTTGGCGACAAAGTCCTGGCGAACTCTTTCCAGGTGCTGCTTTTCAGTAATATCACGAATGATGACCAGCCTTTGATCGTCGTTGTACGGAGTGATGCGAATATTAAGAATTAATCGTTCATTAGCTGGAGAGTTAATGATCAGGGGTTTATTATAATCACGCGTTTGTTCGTACTCGATAAAGCTGGGATGACGCAATAAATTGAAGAGCCGTTGCCCAATATCCGTACTCGACTTTAGCCCCAACAGGCGTTCTGCTGCGCGGTTGAACCAGCGAATCTCACCGTTATTACTGATAATCAGTGCACCGTCCTTTAGCGCTGAAGTTGAGGCTCTAAATTCAGAAATAATCCCTTTAAGCTTTTTAAGTTCTTTACGGTGTTTTCGTTGCAGAACAAAAAGATGGTTAAATATCTCGCCCCAGATGCCGGGTGCGGAAGGTGGGTATAGGGCTCTTGATTTGACTAACCACTTATACAGGCGAGACAGTTGAACAAGATTCCAGAATAGATACGCAAAAATGACGACGGCAATGGAAGCGGCGGCACGATCAAACAGTGAACCAATCAGACCAACAACTACGATGATAAAGGCCAGCGTCCATACTTCGGTTTGCCAGTAACGATTCGTCCACATGATGATAGTACGCCTTTTGCTTAATTATTTTGCCGAGAAACGGTAACCAGATCCTCGCACAGTTTGCACATAGTTTTCTACATTATAATCTTGCAATGCTTTTCTTAAGCGACGGATATGAACGTCTACAGTCCGCTCCTCAACCACGACCTGCTGTCCCCATACCGAGTCAAGCAACTGTCCACGCGAATACACTCGCTCGGGATGACTCATGAAGAAATGAAGAATTTTATACTCGGTCGGACCTAAGTGCAGTTCTTCGCCGTTAATCATCACTCGATGCCCTGCCGTATCCAGTTGTATATTTCCATGTGAGATTTGTTCGCTAGGATTATTTCCCTTACCACTACGACGTAGTACCGCCTGTACACGCGCTAACAACTCTCGGGGCGAAAAGGGTTTTACCACATAGTCATCAGCACCCGCTTCCAAACCTTGGACGCGGTCATCTTCTTCGCCGCGGGCTGTTAACATGATCACCGGCACATCCTGATACTTCTGATCTTTTTTCAGTTTCTTGGTCAACTCGACGCCGGATGCACCCGGTAACATCCAGTCCACCAGCATAATATCGGGCATGAATCCCTCTTTTAACAAACCGAATACCCGTTCGGCAGTGGCTGCCTGCTCTACCTGATAACCCGCTTGTTGCATGCAAAAGGCGAGCATTTCACGGATGTCGCGTTCGTCTTCTAATATTAAAACTTTTGCACTCATGTGTTTTCCTTTTTTCAGCTACTTCTTCAGCTATTTATTCGGCTATTTCTTCGAGAATCCTAAGACCATTTATTCATCTTTTGCCAGGCGCTGCATTTCATCCCAGCTTTTATGACGCACATCTTCTCCTTGCACTAGGTACACCACATACTCGCAGATGTTATTAGCATGATCACCGATCCGTTCCAGCGCTCGTGCTGACCACATAAAGTCCAGCACCTCTGAAATTCGACGAGGTTCTTCCATCATGTAAGTAATCAACTGACGTGAAATGGCATTGTATTCTTCATCTGCCTGATTATCCAACTTGGCCACATTAACAGCAGAATCAACGTCCATGCGAGCAAAAGCATCTAATGCATCGTGTAGCATTTTTTTAACATGGTTGCCTAAATGTAATAACGCACCATAGTGAAGTTTGACATGAGCAGGTGCCATTTCTTTATTGGCAAGTGCTTTAGCCATGCGCGCTACTTTTTCTGCTTCGTCACCCATCCGCTCAAGATCAGTAATGGTCTTCAAGATGGTGACAATCAATCGCAAGTCACCGGCAGCAGGCTGACGCTTTGCTAGAATTTTAGTGCACGCCTCATCAATTTTGATTTCTTTGGCATTAACCATTTTTTCGTTAGCAATAACTTTATCAGCGATGTCGCTATCATTATTAGTAAAAGCATCCAGCGCCAATGTGATTTGCTCTTCTACAATACCACCCATCGCCAGAACTTCTTCACGCAGGTTTTCTAAATCAGCATTAAACTGTTTAGAGATGTGCGTTCCTAAGTGTTCGTTATCCATCATAATAAACCTCGTTCATCTTTTTAAATTCCAGTTGTTTCTAAAGACAAGGCCTGAATTTAACTTGCCATGCAACCCGGTCATTAACCGTAGCGACCGGTAATATAATCTTCGGTCTTTTTCTTGTCAGGGTTAGTAAATATTTTATCGGTATGATCAAACTCAACCATATCGCCCATATACATAAATGCAGTATAGTCCGAAACACGCGCTGCTTGTTGCATATTATGAGTAACAATGACAATGGTGTAGTCATTCTTCAATTCATTAATCAACTCTTCAATTTTCAAGGTTGAAATAGGATCCAGAGCTGAAGCTGGCTCGTCGAGCAATAAGACTTCAGGCTGTACCGCAATCGCTCGCGCAATACATAAACGCTGTTGCTGGCCACCGGACATGCCTAATGCATTTTCGTGCAAACGATCTTTAACTTCGTCCCAAAGTGCAGCACCTTTCAATGCCCACTCAACCACCTCGTCCAATACGCGGCGTTTGTTTATGCCTTGTAGACGCAATCCATAAGCCACATTCTCATAAATTGACTTCGGAAATGGATTAGGCTTCTGAAACACCATGCCTACTTTTCGTCTTAGTTCAGCAACATCAACACCGGGTCCATATACATTCTCGTTACCGAGACGGATTTGCCCCTCGGTGCGTGCGATGTCCACTAGGTCATTCATTCGATTAAAGCAGCGCAGTAACGTAGATTTACCGCAGCCTGACGGCCCGATAAAGGCTGTTACTTTTTTTTCTGGGATCTGCAGGTCAATATCAAATAGCGCCTGTTTATCACCGTAAAAAAGGTTAAGACTCTCAACTTCAATCGCAATTTTCTCATCCACTAAAGGATTATACTTCTGCTCTTGATTTGCCTTACTACCATTTTGCTGTGTTTGTTGCTGTAAGTCTTGCTCTTGTGTCATCTCTGTCACCTTTCAGTTGCTCAAAGTATCTTGTCTTTTGCAGTAAAATTACTGTTCAAGCGCTTTATACTTTTCGCGTAAATTGTTACGAATTTTAATGGCTGCAATATTGAGAATAATAATAATCAGTACCAGCAACAAAGCGGTCGCATAAACTAATGGACGCGCAGCTTCGACATTTGGACTTTGGAATCCCACATCATAAATATGGAAGCCAAGGTGCATAAACTTACGCTCCAGATGCAGGAAGGGTGCATTGCCATCAAGTGGAAGGGTTGGTGCAAGCTTAACTACACCCACCAGCATCAATGGCGCCACCTCACCCGCTGCTCGCGCTACCGCAAGAATCAAGCCTGTCATCATTGCTGGACTTGCCATCGGCAATACTGTTTTCCAAAGTGTTTCAAATTTGGTTGCGCCTAACGCTAAGCTACCTTCACGAATTGATTTAGGGATTCGTGACAAGCCTTCCTCGGTAGAAACGATCACTACTGGCAAAGTTAATAGCGCAAGTGTCAATGAGGCCCAGATCAAACCTGGCGTGCCGAACATAGGAGCAGGTTTCACTTCTGGGTAAAAAAGGTCATCTATTGATCCACCCAGAAAATACACAAAGAAACCCAGACCGAATACACCGTAAACAATGGATGGCACCCCCGCCAGATTATTGACTGCAATTCTGATGGTTCGCGTTAAAGGCCCCTGCTTGGCATATTCGCGCATGTAGACAGCTGCAATCACACCGAGCGGCGTTACTACCACCGACATCAACAACACCATCATGACGGTACCGAAAATAGCAGGAAATACGCCGCCTTCTGTATTAGCTTCGCGTGGCTCATCAAATATGAACTCGCCCAGCTTTGAAAAGTAATGTCCCGTTTTGTCCAAAGTACTCATTTTATTGGGTTGGAAAGCACGTACCATATTGTTAGCCGTAACATTAATGGTGCGCCCATCAACCAATTCAAATACCGCACTGTCTCTCTGAATTTGTGCATACAAATCTTTTAGTTCGGCTTGAAACGATTGAAAAGATTGCTGCAGCTCTTGTCTGCGTCTTTCTAAATCAGCTTGAACTTCCTCTGTTAACTCGCCTTCAATTTCAAGGCGGCGCTCTTCGAGGCGAAGCTGCTCAATATCATAGTTAATACTACCGATGTCATCTCTTTCGATTTCACGGATTTGTTCGTGTAGCTCGGTTGCACGCTCGACTACTTTTTCTAGCGCACCAAAATCACCCTCATTTACTTTCCCATCAAAGTTGACGGTTTTGACGAAACCATAGACATTGCCCCACTCGCGGCGCTCAACGACAACAACATCTTCGTTAGTTGAAGTAGACTGCAAATGTTTTAAATCTAACCAACGAAAGTCGATACCGTACATATCACGGTTGCCCACTTTAAGCAGGTATTGCTCGCGAATTACACCATCCTGTGTGTCTTCTTCATGGCTATGAATTTCACCGAGTACTAATTCCTGCTTTCCATCAGCATCCAACGTAAATGTTTGAACATCCGCCGGCCAGAAATGAATCAGACCACGATAGGCAATCAGTAAAAGAAGCCCGACTACCATCAATATCGAAATACTGATAGCGCCTGCATTGAGCCAAACCCAATGTTGTCCGCCTTGAAAGAATTTTTTACTCATCATTCAACTCGCTTAATATTCTTCATCAATTCTTATTGGGTTTATAGTGAACCGTACTTATTGCGCAAACGCTGACGTACAATTTCCGCAATAGTGTTAAATACAAAGGTAAACAGGAAGAGTACAAAGGCCGCCAGGAACAAGACCCTATAATGCGAACTTCCTACTTCCGATTCCGGCATCTCAACCGCAATATTGGCTGACAGTGTGCGGAAACCTTCAAAAATATTCATATCCATAATTGGCGTATTGCCAGTGGCCATTAATACGATCATGGTTTCACCAACCGCACGACCAAGACCAATCATTAAAGCTGAGAAAATACCTGGGCTGGCGGTTGGAATAACCACACGGGTTAATGTTTGCCACTGACTTGCACCAAGTGCCAATGAGCCATTGGATAAATGTTTTGGCACACTAAAAATCGCATCTTCAGTAATAGAGAATATGGTGGGGATCACCGCAAAACCCATCGCAATACCAACTACCAACGAATTACGTTGATCGTAGGTTATGCCCTGCTCATTTAGCCAGGCAGGCATGTTGCCATTGAACATCGCCGACTCCACTGGCTCGCCTAACCAGAACGCCAACACAGTACCGAAAATAATAATTGGAAATAATAAAGCTGCTTGCCAGCCATCCGGGACCCTATGCTTGATGTTGCCCGGAAGTTTTGACCAGGTTAAACCGAAAAGAACGGTAACAATGGGTAAGAAGATGATTAACAAAATCACCCCTGCCAAGTGTTCCTCGATTAAGGGTGCCAACCATAAACCTGCCAAGAAACCCAAAATAACAGTAGGCAAGGCTTCCATAATTTCTACGGTGGGCTTTACCATTGAACGCATTTTTGGCGCCATAAAGTAAGCGGTAAAAATAGCACCAAAGATGGCTAAAGGCACAGCGAACAGCATGGCGTAAATAGCTGCCTTAAAAGTACCAAAACTTAATGGCACCAGTGAAAACTTGGACTCGAAATCATTGGTAGAAGCTGAAGATTGCCAGGTGTAACTAGGTTCTTCGTAACTTTCATACCAGACTTCACTCCAGATTGCCGACCATGAAATTTCGGGATGTTCGTTTTCTACTGCAAACACTGTGGCCTGGCCGTCTTCGCCAATACCAACTAAACGCTTACTACGAGAATTTATTGCCAGAGCCTGAAGCCCTTGCCCAAAATCAAATTCTTCCAGTTGACGCTCTGAGGTGGTGTAGAAAATCCCCATCTTGCCGTTGCTATCTGCTGCAATGAATCCTTTGCGTCGTTTTTCAATAATGATTTGTGAAATGGCGTTCTCTGATAATTGAAAGTCACGAATTTTTCGCAAATTGAATCCTTCGTCGCCACGCACCTGGAACCATTGACTGATCACACCATCACTATCACCAATCAATAAGGACGTTTGCCCTAGTAAGAAAACGGCTTCAGTAACCGCTTTACCGTCAGCGACTTCTTTCTCATTAAATAATGACTGACGTTCATGTAACTCCCACTCGTCATCAATATGGCGGTATGCAATTAAGTCGCCCGCCTCACTGATAATATAGAGCCAGTCAGGACCAGGAGTGGTTAGTACATATTTTGGTGCAAAGGGAATATCAAAGCTGTCGCGCGATTCTTCTTCAAGGGTTAATTCTTCAGTCAGAAAGTTCTGATCGATGGAATAAGTGACTGTTGTAACTTTCTGATCGGCTCCAACTGAAGCAATCACAATCCCGTCTTCCCAACGACTGCCGAACAATCGAGTGATCTCCGTATCAGTCAGCTCAAAACTGTCCTCGCCAAAGGGATACAGCAATTGCGGCTCAATGTGCCGCTCATTATTGGGATAACTGATCTTATATTTGTGTGAAAAGAGTTGGAAGCTTCCATCAGCGAAGCCAGCAGCCATTAAACCCTTCAAATCCAGCTCAGCGAATGCTGTTGGGGGTGCGTCATGCAAAAAACGAGCCTTCTCAATCAATTGACCATCGCCTACATTGAAGAAGCCAAGATCGCCACTTTTACTGATAGAAAAAGCAATTTCACCGTATTCTTCTACCGCCATATACTGCGGCTCGTCTTGTTGCCAGCTATAATCCTCCTGTAACTCAACGCTGGCCGGTTTAAAAATCGGAAAAACCACCCAAAACAGATAGAAGCAGATCAGTCCTACGGCTCCGATCACCGAAAGGCCGCCCAGCCCAATACTGTAGCGAGCGATTAAGTCATTGATTTTTCTGCGCTTATGTTTGCCACTTCGGGTCTGTTCATCCAAAAGCTTGCGCGTGGTCTCTTTTACTGATGTATTCATGACTAATTAACCATTTATTGATGCAGGTTAGTATAGAGGTGAATTGTTACAGTTATATTAAGGTTCTTAAGAGGCTGGGGGGTAATGTGACAGTCAAATTTCACTATTGTGATAAGCATGAGGTTTATAAAAAGTTTCATGACAATAATGAGTTTCACAAACCCTTCGCTTTTCTGTCATGGAAATGTCATAAAATCTCCGTAAAATTGCCAGCGTCAATTAATTAAACCCCATTATTGGAGAAGACAATGAAATTAAAACTAATCGCTGTAGCCGTAGCTACTGTAATCTCTGCTCCGGCATTTGCCGAAGGCGAATCTTCTGCTAAAGCTGGTAGTGGCTTTAAAGTGGAGACTGGTGACGTAAGCCTATCAGTTGGTGGTCGTTTGCAATATGACATCGACATGTTTGATGGTGAAGCATTTAGCGGCACCGATGACTCAGGTTCAGATTCTGAACTACGCCGTGCTCGTATCTTTGTTTCTGGCAAAATTGCTAAAGACTGGTCCGCTAAAGTTCAGGCTAACTTTAATGACGCAGATAGCGAAGCCAACCTTGAAGACGCTTACATCAAATACACAGGCTGGGAAACTGCAGACCTAACGTTAGGTAAACACAAAGAGCCTTTCGGTTTGGAAGAAAACACTTCATCTAAAGACATCACTGCTATTGAGCGCACTATGATTATCAATGCATTAGCCCCAGGTAAAAACTATGGTGCTTCTTTAGGTAATGCATCAGATGACTTTAGCTGGAAATTCGGTGTGTATGACCGTGGTGAAGAAGGCGGCAACATTGCAACAGCTTTCACAGGACGCGTGACTTTTGCCCCAGTTGTTTCTAAAGACGAAGTATTCCACCTAGGTTTTGGCTACACGCAAAGTCGTTTAGCTGGCGATACTTATGGGGAAGCTGATCAACGTTTAGAAATCCACACTGCAGACGAGAAAGTGGGTTCAGGCTCAATCATCGGTCAAAGCATCAGCGCTTACAACTTGGAACTTGCTTACTCAACGGGGCCGTTCCACGCACAAGCTGAATACTTCGATGGTGAAGTTGACGGTGGCTTGGCCGCTGATACTGATATCGAAGGTTACTATGCTCAGGTAGGTTACATCTTAACCGGCGAATCACGTCCTTACAGCAAAGGCGTATTCAAGCGCGTTAAGCCAAAAGGTGACGCAGGCGCATGGGAAGTATTTGGTCGTTTCAGTAGCTATGAACCAGGTACAGACGAAGCCGAAGCTTTCACTGTAGGTTTGAACTACTATGCAAATGCAGCAGTTCGTATTGGTCTGAACTACGTGATGGCTGACATGACTGAAGGCGGCGTTGATAAAGATGGTGATGCATTAGCAGTACGTTTCCAATACGTATTCTAAGCAAAACCAGAAATATTTAGTTTCATGATTAAGGGCGCACAATGCGCCCTTTTTTATGTCTGTAAGATTTCTACCTTTTGATCTTGTTAAAGGGCGACCGCAGGTCGCCCCTACGATTTATTGCAGTTTTACTGCTACCCATCCTATAACTATAACGACTCATACGATTTGTACGGACAAGGGTCTGCCCCATTGGGTACTCATGAGTTGTCCCTACGACACGATAATTTAAGTTAAATCATCAAGCGCAACACTCCTTGCATCACTCCTGTAAACAATTATGATAGGAACAAATACCAAGGAGCGAATACCATGTCAGATTTTCTCGGCTTTGATTGGACCAGCCTGTTCTGGCCAGTTGCGACCCTCGTTATCGGTTTCTTTGCCTATCAACTTTTACAAAAGTTTTTTGCTCTAAGTAAAAACAAAAATACTAATGTGGTGTTACAAAAACAATTAACCAATATTGTTTTTATGTTGTTATTGATCATTATCTTTATATTAGTTCTACCTATAAAAGATACCTTAAAAAATCAAATTATAGGCCTTATCGGTATCGTGCTATCTGCTTCTATTGCATTAAGCTCGGCAACCTTCCTTGGCAATATCATGGCTGGCATCTGGCTTCGCTCAGTTCGCAACTTCAGGCTAGGCGATTTCATAGAAGTAAAAGGGATGTTTGGCCGAGTGTCAGGGCGTGGACTATTGCATACTGAATTACAGGATCGAGAACGTGATTTAATCACACTGCCTAACCTGTTTCTGGCGACCAATCCGGTCACCGTTATGCACAGCGATGGCACCATTATTTCAACGGAAATTTCGCTCGGTTACGATGTTGACCATAAAGTTATCGAGCCTTTACTGATTGAAGCAGCTGAAAAAGCAGAGCTTGAAAAACCATTCGTCTATATCGAAAAACTCCTCGACCATGCCATAGTTTATAAAATTCACGGCTTGGCAACCGATATCAACACTCTTCTATCCAGCCGCTCGAAACTCAATGCCTGCGTCCTTGATAGCCTGCACCAGGCCGGCGTTGAAATCGTATCGCCATCCTTTAGAAATCAGCGGATGGTGGATAGCAAGATATTCATCCCTGAAGTGTTAGTGGATAAATCGGGTAACATTAAAAAGCCTAAGAGCCACGAACCTGAATCTGTCATTTTTGATAAAGCCAATAAAGCCGAGCAAGTGGATCAGACCCGTCAGCAGATTGAAAAGCTACAGGAAACCGTTGAAGAAATGTCTAAAACAATCAAAGACTCTTCGGATAGCGATCAAAAAGATAAAATCAAAGCCAAGCAACAGAAAACCAAAGAAAAAATTGAGCAGCTTAAAGAACAGCTGGTTATTGAAGAAACTGAGTTGAATAAAGAAGGCAAAGGTGAGGACTAGTCCCAGGGCGAGCGCAGCTCGCCCCTACAAAATAAAGGTACTATTTATATTTATAGGATGGGTTAGGCAACAGCCGTAAACCATCACTCGTCAATTAGATGGGTTACGCATAAATGCTAACCCATCCTATATCACTACAAAATAAAGCAGGTACTATTCGTAGGCTGGTGATGAGTGAAACGAATATCATCATTTGCAGCCCACAAAAAAAGCGACCGAAGCCGCTTTTTTAATCTTTCGTTAAGACTATTCTTCTGATGCCAAGAACAACCTTAAAACATAAATAAACATCATGGCGATACTTGAGAATAAAGAAATCGCTGCACCTACATAACGGTCTTCTGGGTAATGATGCAGGATATTCGAAGTATCATATAAAATAGCAGCACCAGAAATACCAATCATGGCTACGCTAAACCAGGTTCCTAAATGGAAACCAAAAGTAAGGCCGCCCATAATGGCTAACAAACCTAATCCAAACCCCCACATCACAATCCCACGTAAGAAAGAAAAATCTTTGCGGGTATAAAAAACGATAGCAGTCAGGATGGCAGTACCAACTAAAGTTACTACTGCAGCGCTTTGAATAACGCCAGGTGCTTTAACTGCTGCCACTAACAACAACGGAGAGAAAAATACAGCATAAAGAGTTGTGAAAATTACGAGATTTATATATTGAACAGCTTTTGATTCAACGGTATGTGCAAAGCGAGAAGCCACCCAGCCAGTTCCAACAAATAATATAACCATCGAAATTAGGCCAAATGTTCCTAATCCTCTAAAAAAGTTATAAATTTCTGCTGAAGTGCCCGACTCGTATAGACCCACGCTGATCAACACAAACGCAAAAATCGCGACCAATAAATGGTTATAAGTTTTGGTTATAAATTTCGCACGATCACCTAATCCACCACGAACAACAACTTGTTCATCTGTTTGTTGATAGCTCATCAATGTCTCCTTTGTTTAAGCTTTAGATTATTAACGAAAACCGCTTTCTGACTAGAACGGAATGTCGTCATCAAAATCATCATCCATGGCCGGAGCTGGCTGTGGGTTTTGATTCTGTTTTTGGTTATTTTGATTATTGTTGCCACCGAAAGAGGCTTCGCCACCGCTACGGCCACCAAGCATTTGCATTTGGCCATTAATATCAATGACCACTTCCGTGGTGTAACGATCCTGGCCTGATTGATCAGTCCATTTACGAGTCTGCAGCTTACCTTCAAAGTAAACTTGCGAGCCTTTTTTCAGGTATTCACCAGCAATCTCAGCTAATTTGCCGAAGATGACAATTCGGTGCCATTCGGTTTTTTCCTGTTGCTGACCGGTGTTCTTGTCTTTCCAGGTCTCAGAAGTAGCTAACGTAAGGTTGGCAATCGCTCTACCATCTGGTGTGTAACGAATTTCCGGATCCTTCCCTAAATTTCCTACTAAAATGACTTTGTTAATGCCGCGACTGGCCATTGATTACTCCTGTCTTTGTCTTTTAATCTACTAAAATCTTTAATTATCAATATATTAGGCTTGAATTCGGCCTAACTTTTCTAATTCTTCACGCTCGATGGTCGAGTCGTCCACTCGCAAATATACCTTGCCTTTATGGTCGTCCGCAATGGCCTCGATGACTCCAGCCAATTTTAATGCTGATTCTTGCACAGCTTTGGCCGTATCACTCTCGTCCAGCTCCAACACCCAGTGCTTCACTTCGGGGAGTTTACCCAGCCAACTGAGCGCCAGCCCCGCGACTACCATCAAGCCAATGTTCAACCAGATAACACCGGTGTAGCCCATAGTCGGCAATAAATATCCAGTCACACTTCCGCCGAGGAAAGCGCCTAAAAACTGGCTGGTTGAGAAAATACCCAATGCGGTACCACGATATTGCGCACCATACAGGTTCGATACAGTGGAAGGCAGTTTGGCTTCCAATAAATTAAAGCCAGCGAAAAATAAGGTCAGAACCACCAGCCAGAACCATAGGCTCTGCCAATTGGGTAGCAAAGTGAACAGTGATAAAGCCAACAAAGCAAAGGCCGCCTGCATCACCTGACGGTGCCAGCCCTTCTTTTCCGCTTTAAGCATCATCGGTAGCATAATGGCAATCGATAGCGCCAACACCAGCAGATAGATCCAGGAGTGCTGTGACAGCTCAAAGCCGCTGGCAATCATTTTATCGGGCACAATCAGGAAGATCGCGATTAAAGCCCAGTGAATCACAAATACCGCCAACGCTAAGACAAAAATTCGCCCTTTTGCCGTGACGTAACGCCAGCGCTCGCCGAAGCTTAAATCGATTTTCGGCATATCCAGCAAAGGCACACTTGGCACTACAAAAATGGCAACCAGTAGCGCAATAAATGCCAATACGGCAATCACATAGAATAAGTCTTGTAAGCTAAGCCAGTTAGAAAGTAAGGGCCCAAGCACCAACGACAAGGCGAAAGCCAAGCCAATACTGGCGCCAATCATGGCCATAACTTTGGAACGCTGATGGGGGCGGCTTAAATCCGCGGCCAGCGCCATCACTGCGCTGGCAATCGCACCCGCGCCCTGTAATGCACGACCAAAAATTAATCCCCACACCGTTTCAGAATTAGCGGCTACCAGACTACCGATAATAAATACCAGCAAGCCAGCGTAAATCACAGGCTTGCGGCCAATCTTATCGGAAAGCAGTCCCAGCGGAAGTTGTAGGATGGCTTGCGACAGACCATATATTCCAATCGCCAGACCCAATAAAGGTAAGGTAGCGCCTTCCAGGCCTTCGCCGAGCACTCGAATAACCGGCAATAACATGAAAAGGCCAAACATACGTAAGGCGAAGATACTGGCTAGCGAAATAGCGGATTTTTTTTCTAGTGTGGTCAGTGAAGACGATTTCATACACAATCCAATAGCTTAGGGCTTTTCGTTTAGTTTTTAATCAGCGTAATTGACCAGAAGCCCTAACAAACCTTTTCTGTTTAAGGCGATTCACGTTATAGTTAACGGCTGCGATTTTCTCATTTTAAACCGCAAAACCCAAATTTATTTTAAAGTAGCGCCCGATAGTTTATGGCGAAGCACTCAATCAGCTTCTAGCGATAACGATATTGGCATTAAATTCACAAGATACATGCATAATACAGCGCTACTTCTGTTAGCTCACACAAACGAAATAGGAAACTGATGGACAACATTGACATCCGCGGTGCCAAGACCCACAACCTGAAAAACATTGACCTCGTCCTTCCTCGCGACAAGCTAATCGTGATTACCGGCCTGTCCGGCTCTGGCAAATCATCCCTGGCGTTCGATACATTATACGCTGAGGGTCAGCGTCGCTATGTGGAATCATTATCCGCTTACGCACGTCAGTTTCTGTCGCTCATGGAAAAGCCGGATGTGGAACACATCGAAGGCCTGTCGCCAGCAATTTCCATTGAGCAAAAATCCACATCACATAACCCGCGCTCCACAGTAGGTACCATTACCGAGATTTATGACTACCTGCGTCTGCTATTTGCACGCGTTGGCACACCACATTGCCCCACTCACCATTTACCGCTTGAAGCACAAACGGTCAGTCAGATGGTGGACCATGTGTTGGACCAGCCAGAAGGCACCAAGTTAATGCTGTTAGCGCCGGTGATTAAAAACCGTAAAGGCGAGCACATTCAATTGTTGCAGGAACTACAGGCGAAAGGTTTTGTTCGAGCGCGTATCAATGGCGAAGTGCATGACTTGTCCGCGGCACCCGCGATGGAGCTGCATAAAAAGCACACCATTGAAGTCATCGTCGACCGCTTTAAAGTGAAAACTGATATGCAGCAACGTCTGGCTGAGTCATTTGAAACCGCACTTGAGTTGTCCGATGGTATAGCTCGCGTTGCCTCAATGGATGAAGGTACCGGTCTGGAAGATATGGTCTTTTCGGCCAAATACGCCTGCCCAACTTGTGGTCATTCAATTCCTGAGCTGGAACCACGCATTTTCTCTTTCAATAATCCAGCTGGTGCCTGCCCAACTTGTGATGGCCTCGGCATCGATCAATTCTTCGACCCGGAAAAAATCATTACCAATGAGGATATTTCATTGGCTGGTGGCGCCATTCGTGGCTGGGATCGTCGTAACGTTTATTACTTCCACATGCTGCAATCACTCGCTAAACATTACAAATTTGACGTTGAGGCGCCATGGAGCAGCTTGACTAAAAAGATTCAGGATGTGGTTTTATACGGCAGTGGCAAAACGCAAATTGATTTTGAATACAGCAATGACCGTGGAGACAGATACCAACGCAAGCATCGATTCGAAGGCATCATTCCAAATATGCAGCGTCGCTATCACGAAACCGAATCTGGTGCGGTGCGCGAAGAACTGCAAAAATACATGACCACCCAGTCGTGTAGTTCTTGCGGTGGCACCCGTCTTAATGAAGATTCACGCAATGTGTTCATTGATGGTACTTCATTGCCGCAAGCGACGCATTGGTCAATCGAACAGGCGCATGACTATTTCAGTACCTTAGATTTGCCTGGCCAACGTGGTGAGATTGCCTCAAAAGTGCTAAAAGAAATTGGCCAGCGCTTGAGCTTTCTGGTCAATGTCGGACTCGACTATCTGACCCTGGAACGAAGCGCCGATACTTTATCAGGCGGCGAAGCACAACGTATTCGTCTGGCCAGCCAGATTGGCGCTGGCTTAGTGGGCGTGATGTACATTCTCGATGAACCTTCGATAGGTTTACACCAACGCGACAATGATCGCTTGTTACAGACTCTGACACATTTGCGCGATTTAGGTAACACCGTGATTGTTGTTGAGCACGATGAAGATGCCATTCGTGCCGCTGACTATATTGTGGATATTGGACCGGGCGCAGGCGTGCATGGTGGTGAAATTGTCGCCAAAGGTACCTTCGAAGATATTAAAAAAGCCAAAGGCTCATTAACGGCTAAATACTTGACGGGTGAGCTTAAAATTGAAGTACCAGAAAAACGCACGCCCTATGATGCAAAGAAAACCATTCAAGTACTCGGCGCAACTGGCAACAACCTTGATGAAGTTAATCTAGAAATTCCGATTGGGCTTTTGACTTGTGTTACTGGTGTTTCGGGTTCAGGAAAATCGACCCTGATTAACGATACGCTATATCCCATCGTTGCCCGTGATATCAATCGTTCCAGCCTGCAACCCAAACCTTACCAATCGATTGAAGGTCTTGAGAATATCGACAAAGTAGTCGACATTGACCAAAGCCCCATCGGCCGTACACCGCGTTCAAACCCGGCAACTTACACTGGTATTTTCACACCGATTCGTGAACTGTTTGCAGGTACTCAAGAGTCAAGAACTCGCGGCTATAAACCTGGACGGTTCAGTTTTAATGTCAAAGGCGGACGTTGCGAAGCTTGTCAGGGCGATGGCGTCATCAAAGTAGAAATGCACTTCTTGCCTGATGTCTATGTGGCCTGTGATGTGTGTAAAGGCAAACGCTACAACCGCGAAACGCTGGAAATTTTATACAAAGGAAAAAATATTCACCAGGTATTGGATTTAACCGTAGAAGATGCGCGTGAATTCTTTGATCCGATTCCAGCTGTTGCTCGTAAGCTGCAAACTCTGATGGACGTTGGTCTTTCTTATATCACACTCGGTCAAGCGGCAACGACTCTTTCGGGCGGTGAGGCACAGCGTGTGAAGTTATCGCGCGAACTATCCAAACGCGATACCGGGCAAACCTTGTACATCCTAGATGAACCAACTACCGGTTTGCATTTCCACGACGTCAATCAACTGCTCAAAGTTCTGCATCGCCTGCGCGACCATGGCAACACCGTTGTGGTCATTGAGCACAACCTCGACGTCATAAAAACCGCTGACTGGATAGTCGATCTCGGCCCAGAAGGCGGCAGCAAAGGTGGACAGATTATCGCTACTGGAACACCCGAAGATGTCGCTAAAATTAAACAATCTTATACCGGTAAATATCTAAAACCGATGCTTAAATAACTTGAATTAAATTATGAAAAAGCCCGCTGAACGCGGGCTTCTTTTTTATCCACAATTACTGGAGGGTTATCGTGAGTGTTGCATTTAAGTAGTCTTTGAATCCATACAAACTAACATACCAGTCACCTGCCTGAGGATTTGTGATGGTACATGCTTCCTCATTATTGTTATTATATGAGCGGCAATCGAAATTACTCCGATCGGGCAATATATTAAACATGACATACAGATCGGCATCACCTGAGCCACCCGTTAATGTAACCTGCAATGTGTCAGTGTTGGCTGGAATTGATACGGGGAAGTCAGTCCAACTTCTGCGAGCTGCTGAAAGGCTTTCGTATACAACTGTCTCTCCAGGCTGATTGTGTTGCGCGCCAGCTTCAATCTCTACCACGATGGGGTCATGATCTGATGCACGGTACGAAGCAGCTGAGTAGAAGTTGTTAATCTGTTCAGGCGTTTTAAACTCCACATTGTAATCTAAAGCACGAGGCTCATCTGCATTGATATGCCAGTCGGTTGCATCAATAACTTTATTGGCAAGAGAGGAACTAACCATTACATGGTCAAGACTACCCGCTAATCCAGTAAAGACATACGTGTAGGCTTTGTTACCTTTGAGTTGACGCGCGATATTGACGTAGCCTGCCTGCTCCAGTGCATAAACGGGGTCTTCCATTGCATAGGCATTTAAGTCACCCATGATCACTATATCATTATCGGAAACGCCGGTCGGGTTTGTCGCAAGCCACTGCGTCATGGATTCCGCGGCAGCTGTTCGACGAGCATTCCAACAACCCTGCCAATCACCCTGATCTTCATCGAGGCTTCCATCTGTTGGACAACTGCCTTTAGATTTAAAATGATTAACGGAAACAGTTAGCTCTTCTCCACTTGCGATATGACGAAATGTTTGAACCAACGGTTGTCTGTTTTTAGCATCAAATGGGTATGCACTGGTTGTAACAGCCTGACCGGTTTCTTCCACCGTTTCAGTACGATAAATCAGACCAACCGCGATTTCATCAGTACCGACCTGATTCGATCCTGGATTAACAAAACTGTAAGTGACACCTGCCCCTGAATTAGCATTTAACCCGTTTACAAGATCCTGGATAGCACTATCAGCTCCAAAACCATCATTTTCCATTTCCATGATTCCAATAATGTCAGTATTCATGGCTAAAATGGCATTGATAATCTTGTCGCGTTGACGGTAAAACTCCTCAAGAGTGTCGGCGCCACGGGATGTTGGGAAACCACCACCCTGACCATCTCCATTGAAATAATTGAGCACATTAAAACTGGCCAGACGAAGATTACCTAAACTGGATATTTGAGGTTGACTGGTTCTCTGATTAATATGAATAAATGTCGGAGCCTGAGTAGGTTGTATACGATAGGCAGCAAATGCTTCATCCAGAATGCCAACGAGAGAGCTTACCTTATCGCCTGAACGAACAGTGTTATCAGCTGACAAACCACCGGTTGGGTATACGACCTGGGTAGGATTTTGTCCTGTCTGGCCATCATCTAAAATGATTCGATTTAATGAATTTTCACCACCCAGCTGCTGTGCCTGTGTACCCGGTCTAAATAGCTGTGTTGGCTGATAAAGACGTTCGTTTCCAGATAAAACCAGTTCGCCATAACGAGACAGATTATAATTTTCGGTTACGATTAATTGTTGGTTAAAACTTACCAGCATGCCTTCATATGACTCTAACTCATCAACATTGGTCAAAGGCAAATTCAATATAGTAGGTTGAATATTAAATCCTGAACCACAAACCAATAGGTCAGTAATATTGGTCAGCTGCGTTTTACCTCCAAACTCCTGTACCGTGCCTGCTATGCGGACTTTGTCGCCAACACTCAGAGGAACCTCATAATTACCTTCATAAACGAAAAGTCCTTCAGAGGTTTTGTTATCCATATCATGGTCACTGCTCTCTTCTTGTACAAAGAAGCCATTCAACTGCTCAGAGCCTTGAAAGTCGCCGACGACAATAGCTTCGACCACAACCGGGCTATTTTGCATGCTACTCTCAGTTCCTACTCCCTGAATATTATGGATAAAAGTTGCATCATCATTGCAGGCTCCAAACTCGACACCGCCGGGTTGAGTGTTCCCACCAGAAAACACACCCAGATCAGAAAAGTCATCCATAACAGAACCCGTCCAGCTGGTCGCTGGGTCGAAAGTATCTAAGACATTAGTATTAAAAAACACGCCATTTCGGCGTAAAGACATATCCTGTGTTTTAAGCGTATTGGTTCCCCAGTAACTTCCCGGATCCGTACCAACTTGTCCTACTGAATCAATCACAGATCCTGATTGTTCTAGTGTTATTGCATCATCTCCATTAAACCAACTACCTCCATTCAATAATTGAGCGAGATTTGCTAATTCAGGATCTGCACTGCTGTGTGCAACGACATAAATTTCTCCAGCGACTAGAGATCCAGATAGCGGTATCGTTTTGCCTGGTGCAGTATTGCCGTTGAAGTAGAAGTTCAATTCATAGCTACTAAGATCAATGCTTCCAGTGCCCGAGTTATATAACTCAACCGCTTTGTTGTAGCTACTCCCTTCCACATACTCCGAAATCATCAGTTCAGCATGACTTGCTGCTGAAAAACTGACTCCTATGATTGCTGCTAATATGGTGTGTTGTCGTTTCATTATGACCTCTTTTATATTTAGGTGTTATTGAAAAGACATAAGACTACAAAGCAGTTATGACACTTAATTGACTGGTTAATGACTTTATTGGGACAGAACGATGACGCTTAATTAAAGTTTGAAGTTATACACAAAAAAGCCCGCCTAATGCGGGCTTTGCAATATCACTCGATTACAATATTTCTTCCTGAACATCTTGTTCCAATTTAGCTTGTGCAGCTGCTTCCTTCTTTTTCATGATGCGTTTCTGATAACGCGACTGAACGATATCGCTGAGTACCATTATTGCGATCACGAAATAGAAGGTTGCTTTATTCATGGGTTCAATCGGATAACCGAATAACAGAAGTTCAGACTTATGACCGCCATCAGCAAGCAGCATAATACCGACCACCAGAAGAATAAATAAACCTAACACTTCAAACATACGATTCTTTTGTAGAAAGCTCGAAACCGTATCAGCTAACCAGATCATGAGTATGCCACTAATGATAATGGCAATGGCCATGATCCAGAAGTTATCAGTCAGAGCCATGGCACTAAGAATAGAGTCGAATGAGAAGACCAGGTTCATCAAGACAATTAAGGTGATCACTTTTGCAGCTGATTGTGGCTTCCGCTCTTTTCCATCCCCCACTTCCAGCGCCATCATGTGCCAGATTTCTTTGACTGCGGTGTACATAATGAATATACCCCCGAATAAGACAATAATACTTTCAAAAGTAAAAGTGGCTTCAATCACACCAGACCATGGAATTGTGAACAATTCACCCTGAACATATTTAATCAACTCAACCAAAACAAACAGCAATATAATTCTTAGTACTACTGCCAAACCGATACCCAGCCAACGTACCTGCTTTTGCTTTTCCAGAGGTGCGCGTTTTGATTCCAGCGAGATGTACAGCAAATTGTCGAAGCCCAGCACGGCCTGCAAAACAATCAGCATTCCTAAGGTGAATAAATTTTCGATTGTAAATAATTCCATGAGTAAATCCTTTATAAATTAATTATTGGATAATCTGTGCGGTGATAATCTGGTCATTCTGCTCAAGTGACATCACAATGTCCATTCCTCCGACGACTTCACCAAAAACAGTATAGTTACTATCAAGGTGTAAATTCGGAGCCAGGTTAAAGAAGAATTGTGCGCCGCCGGTGTCTTTTCCTGCAGTTGCCATGCCGATCGTTCCTTTGCGATGCGAGCGCTGATTAAGTTCTTCGCGAATATTGTAACCAACACTGCCTGACCCATCACCAAGCTGGCTGCCTCCTTGCGCGACAAAGTTTGGAATCACACGATGAAAATAAGTGTTTTCATAAAAACCGTTTTCTACTAAGCGAAGAAAATTTGCCGATGTATAAGGAGTGTCTTTAAACAGTCTGATGACGATATCACCTTGAGTAGTGGTGAACTTTACCAAAGCTGGTAAGTTTGCTAACTCTGTTGGAGTTGCTATCGGCTCAGTTTTTGGCTCCTCATACGTTTCTAGAGCACGCTGCGCACCGATACGAATAATATCTTTATTGCTCTCGGCTAATTGCTTAAGCACCGGTGTCATATCCAGTTCAACAAAGTATTGAATCACTGCTCGTTGGTGATTAGGGTCATCTGATTCTAGCCAGGCTTTTACTAACTTCTGTACTTCAGGTTGCGCCTTGTCATTGGTTGCCAAGAAAGCTTCCGACTGGACCCAGGTATTATCACTGTCTCGGAGAGCTTTCAGGGTTTGCGGTGTCATCCAGCGTCTACCAGACTGCAATATCGTCACTTGTAGTGCAGGATTTTCTACCAATGCTAAATCATTTAGCCGTTGGATATGTTCGGTGCTGGTTAGTGTTCTAATGGACAAAGCTTGCGCAGCGGCAATCTGAATGGCGTTATCACTACTGGTAATTTTTTCCACCAATAGTGGCGTGATGTCTTTATGCCCAAGTTTTGATAATGCACGAATGATAAAAGCCTGTGTCGCGCTATCCAAAAAATCATTATTGTCGCGCACTATGCTAATAACTTCCGGAATATGTGGATCTCTTAGCAATGGCACTCTCGCCAATAGGAAGCTGGCCTTTAACGCCGTATCCTTATCACGCAATCGATCAATGACACGCGCTACTTCAATTTCGGTATCACCGGTTAGCAAGTGACGGTGAAACACCGACATGATACCCAGGCCCTGCATCGCGGCATTGGCAACTTGAGCATCCTCGGTCTGCTCAATGAGACGTGCCAGGGTTGGCACTGAATCTTCACCACCTAAATTTCCAATCGCCAACACCATGGCGGCACGCACTTTACTATTTTTCTCATGCTCCAGCTGCTCGATTAAGCTGGCGGTTGCAGGCTTATGCAAACTGATGCCTAAAGCAAAGGCCGCTGTTTCGCGTATCTTGGCATTAGAGTGGGTGAGCAAAGGGAGAATCAGGTTGCTGGCCTGCTCATCACCAATCCGTCCTAAATTAATTAGCGCTAATTCCACAGCCTCAAGATTGTCACAGGCCAGTGCCTTGCTAAAGGCTGACTCATTAATTTGGCGCATATCTGCCAACCGATACAGTACCGCTGATTCAATGCAAGGCGGAGCTTTTGGTGTTAAGGCGGCACAACTGGCTAAAAAGACGGTGAAAAAGGCGAGCGAGAGTGGTTTTGCAAGCTTGCTATGGTGGCTTAGTGCAGTGAGGCAATGTAAAATGCGCATAACTTTGATCAACCCTGTTCTAATTAATGGCTCAATATATTTATACAATGAATCGCGTGGGCAAAATTGTCCCACCGAATAAAACTATTCTAAAAGATATTTCCCTATCATTCTTCCCCGGCGCCAAAATTGGTGTTTTAGGTCTTAATGGCTCAGGTAAATCGACTTTATTACGAATCATGGCTGGTGTCGACACCGATATTGAAGGTGAAGCGCGTCCACAATCCGGCATTAAAATCGGTTACTTGCCTCAGGAACCGCAACTTGACGACAGCAAGACGGTTCTTGAAATCGTTGAAGAATCGGTCACTCATGTTAAAGAAGCCTTGGCAGAACTGGATCAGGTCTACGCGGCCTATGCTGACGCGGATGCTGACTTTGATGCCTTAGCTAAACGCCAAGGTGAGCTTGAAGCGATTATTCAGGCCGCAGACGGCCATAACCTCGACAACACCTTAGAGCGTGCCGCTGAAGCACTTCGCCTACCGCCTTGGGATGCTGCCGTGAAAAACCTGTCGGGCGGTGAGCGTCGTCGTGTTGCCATGTGTCGTTTGCTTCTTGAGCATCCTGATATGTTATTGCTGGATGAACCTACCAACCACTTGGATGCCGAATCGGTAGCCTGGCTTGAACGTTTCCTGGTTGATTATAAAGGCACCGTGGTAGCCATTACCCACGACCGTTATTTCCTTGATAACGCCGCCGGTTGGATCCTTGAGCTGGATCGTGGCCATGGTATTCCGTGGGAAGGTAATTACTCATCATGGCTTGAGCAAAAGTCTGCGCGACTAGAGATTGAAGAGAAACAAGAACAATCTCGCCAGAAAACCATGAAAGAAGAGTTGGAATGGGTTCGCTCGAATACTAAAGGTCGTCAGGCGAAATCCAAAGCCCGTATGGCGCGCTTTGAAGAACTCTCGAGCAAAGAATTCCAGCAGCGTAACGAAACCAAAGAATTGTATATCCCGCCAGGCCCGCGCCTTGGTACGCAAGTCATTACCGCCAAAGGCCTGACTAAAGCTTATGGCGACAAGTTGCTTTATAACGACCTTAACTTCAACTTACCACAAGGTGGCATCGTTGGTGTGATTGGTCCTAACGGCGCTGGTAAATCCACTATGTTTAAATTAATTACTGGTGAAGAAACGCCGGATTCAGGTGAACTAAAGGTGGGTGAAACCGTTGAACTGTCCTATGTTGATCAAAGTCGTGACTCATTAGACGACAGCAAAACCGTATGGGAAGAAATTTCAGACGGTTTGGACTTGATTACCGTCGGCAACTACACCACCCCATCACGTGCTTATGTCGGTCGCTTTAACTTCAAAGGCACCGACCAGCAGAAACGCATCGGTCAGTTATCAGGTGGTGAGCGAAACCGTGTCCACTTGGCCAAGTTACTGAAAAGTGGCGGCAACGTATTGCTATTGGATGAGCCAACCAACGACCTCGACGTAGAAACCTTGCGTGCATTGGAAGATGCATTACTAGCCTTCCCAGGCTGCGCGGTAGTCATCTCGCACGATCGTTGGTTCCTCGACCGTGTTGCCACGCATATTCTTGCTTTTGAAGGTGACAGTGAAACCGTCTGGTTCGAAGGAAACTACCAAGAATACGAAGCCGATCGTAAACGCCGCCTTGGCGCAGAAGCCGATCAACCGCATCGTATTAAATACCGTAAGATCTCAAAGTAAGTATTAGCTTATATCTATAGGTTGGGTTAGAGGCTACGGTCTCGTAACCCAACACTATTAATTGCCTTTATTTCGGTTGGCCAAGGCCCATCCTACCTGAAATCAATGCCTAACTTTGTGTGGGGTGGGTCTTGGCCCACCACAAGCAAACAAATTATTCTTGAATTTGATTATCCAGTCTCCCTCAAAATTCCTTTAGACAAGCCAAAAGCCATCTGCTACTTTAGATTCATTATAAAATACTGCTTCGGGATTGATTAGTGTCAGAACAGGAACGACGAAATTTCTCGCGCATTGAATACAATGCCAAAGTATTAATTGAACAGGGGGAACACAAATCTGTCGGCTCGGTTATTGAGCTATCCCTCAATGGTGTTCTTATAGACTCAAAATCAAAACTAGATAAGTCGCAACCTGTGGATGTTCAAATCATTATCGATGAGTTCTCACCAGCCATTCATTTGAAAGCAGAAATTGTTCATCATGAAGATCAACAATATGGTTTGAAAACCTTAGAAATTGACATTGATAGCATGTTACAGCTGAGAACCATCATCAGTATGCATAATGATGATCCCGATGAGATTCATCGCGAATCGAAAGCTCTTTGGGAAACAAAGTTAGAAGAAAAAGACAATAAAGACAGTGAGCAGTAATCTAATCTGCAAACCACCCATCAAATCGAGTCTCATAACCTTTTGGTTTTGCCAAATCCAGCTGCCAGCAAATTTCTCCTCTCGCTAAATACTTCACTTCAAAATGGGTTCTTTCTGAACCTTTGTCTACTTCAGCAACTTCTGGTTCTAATTGCCATAAGTCTTTAGCTTGCTGCTCCGCTTCTTCAATATAAGATTGAATATTAGTTGCCAAAATCAGCTTGGCATTGTCTTGCATTCTCGATAATAGAAATTCAAAAAATGGCATGTTGAGCCAACGCTGGCTTGGGTTTTTCGGCTCTGGGTTAGGATAAAGAATGAAAACTCCGGCCAGACTTTTCGGTTGCAAGGCATGCACGGTCCAAGGAATGGCATCAGCATGTACAGGCAATAAATTGTTAAGTGATAACTGATGGGATTTATCAGCAAAGTCACTATATTTATTTCTGGTTCGTTCGATGGCAATCAGATGTTTATCCGGATTGTCCAGGGCAAACATTAGTGCATGTTTTCCTCGCCCTGCGCCGATTTCTAAATATTGTGGTGGCTTAACTCTTGGCTTAACAAAGCCACGAGGTGGATACAATTTTTCAGGTTTAAACTGGCGTAAATTGACATCGGTCATAATATATTATAATTCACTGATATTAACTTTAATAAGGGCTTTTGAAGAGGTAGTATAAAGCGTTATCTGAAACGGTAAAGGAAACGCCATGAAAAAAGTATTGATCATTCTTCTCATTTTGCTGGTCATTGCCGGCGTTGGCTACTATGGCTGGCAACAGTACCAGGAAGCACAAACGAAATTGTGGGAAGAAAAAGCGCAACTGGCGGAAGACACCCTTAAGCCTATCAAAATGCAATTTAAAGAGACGCTTATGAGTGGGATGCAACAGGGAGTTGTCGAGGCTATTGATTACTGTAATTTGGAGGCACCCGAAATTACTGCAATGGTTCCTGAAGGCGTTGAGGTAGGTCGCACCAGCCACCGTGTGCGCAATCCAGATAATGAACCGAGTGATTTATTACAGGCTCCACTTGATTATTACCTTGAGATGGAACGCCTGGGTGAAGAAACAAGCGGACAGATTACGCAACTGCCAAGCGGTGACTGGTTATACGTTGAACCGATTTATACCCAGCCAGTTTGTCTTGCCTGTCACGGTCAAAACATTGCACCGGAAGTACAAACTGCTATCAATGAAAAGTATCCAAATGATAAAGCCACCGGCTTTAAAGAAGGCGAGCTGCGAGGCATGTTCTGGCTTAAGTTAGCAGAAGATTTCGGTAAGCAAAACTAACAGCTTTACCCTATAGCAGCATAACTAAATGAGCTGGATGAACTGATCCATCCGGCTAACCCCAATCACCTCTAAGCCCTCCATTGGTTTCGGTGGTTTATTACCCTCCGGCACTATCGCACGCTTAAAGCCATGCTTGGCTGCTTCTTTTAAACGTTCCTGCCCATTCGGCACAGGACGGATTTCTCCTGCCAGCCCTATTTCGCCAAAAATCACAGTGTGCGCTTCTAAAGGGCGGTTGCGCAGACTGGAAATAATCGAAGCCACTAAAGCCAGGTCGGAACTGGTTTCCATCACTCTGACACCACCGACTACATTGGCAAACACATCCTGATCATAAGTTGCAATGCCTGCATGGCGATTGAGTACCGCTAACAACATCGCAATCCGCTGATGATCAAGACCAACGGCAATACGACGAGGTTGTGGCGCATGGGATGTATCCACCAAGGCCTGAATTTCTACCAACATCGGCCGCGTCCCTTCCCAGGTCGCCATCACAGCACTTCCCGCCACCGGATCCTGATATTTCGATAAGAAAATTGCCGACGGATTTTTCACCTGCTTCAAGCCTTCATCCGTCATGGCGAAAACGCCCAGTTCATTGACTGCACCAAAACGATTTTTAACGGCGCGTAACAGACGTAAACGTCCGTCTCGTTCGCCTTCAAAATAGAGAACGGCATCAACCATGTGTTCCAATACACGCGGTCCTGCTAGCGCGCCATCTTTAGTAACATGACCAACAACTAATAGAGTAATACCCGTCTGTTTGGCAAAACGGACCAGCTGAGCGGCGCTTTCACGTACCTGCGCCACGCCACCCGGTGCAGACTGCAACATTTCGGTATAAATGGTTTGAATTGAATCCACCACCATCACTTTCGGTTGCTGTATTAAAGCCTGGGAAGTAATTTGCTCAACCTGAGTTTCGGTCAGTAACGAAAAATCACCAGTGGCTAATCCTAGACGTTGTGCACGCATGGTCACCTGCTGCAATGACTCCTCACCAGTTACATATAAAACGGAGTCGGTTTCGCTGATTTTGCATAAGCTTTGTAACAAGATGGTCGACTTACCAATTCCTGGATCGCCTCCCATCAAGACCACCGAACCCGGGACCAGACCGCCACCTAAAACACGATCAAGTTCGGACAGGCCTGATGACATGCGTGGTAACTCAGACAAATCCACCTTGTCCATCTTGACCACTTTGGTCGCCTGACCCGAATAACCTGTGAAGCGTGACGTTTTAGAGCTGGCTGCTTTTTTAGCATCGACTTGCTCAACCAGCGAGTTCCATGCTTTGCATGCGCCACATTGCCCTGCCCATTGTGGGGTTTCAGCGCCACACTCTTGGCAGACATATATCGTTTTTACTTTTCCCATAATTACCTTACTTTCAAGCGGCCTGATCGTCTGTCTGACTTTGTTAGAATGTACTTAGCTTTCGGTCATTTATTATTTATAAACTTCCTCAAACACGCCCATTCTGCCTCGTCAGACGATTGTTCAGTCCGTTTTCTTATTGTTTAGCCGGTTGCACCCTACTCAATATGCTCACTGATGATGTTACATCAGCTCCGCTATTTCGTCGGACTTTGCCTCGATTAGCGTTATCTCAACTTTTCTAACGCTTAATTTTAATCTTTTAACTGATTGCGCATGATCGATGATCTTTGCGATAAACCATGTCGTACATCATTGCATTCTTTACTTTTTGTCCTAGATTGCGCTTCTATTCGCCAGCGCCTATCTTATGAGATAGAATAGTTTTATTGAAGTAGATTTCTGATATTAATCATGAACAACAGATCCGCTGACGATTGGGCACCCAATAGCTGGAAGCGCAAGCCGGTCAGTCAGCAAATAAAATATGGTGATACTGAATCCTTGGCGCAGGTTATTAATAAACTGCGTCAGTTACCGCCTTTGGTATCAGCCAGTGAAGTGGATAGCTTAAAAAGCCATATTGCCGATGCTCAGACCGGTAAAGCCTTTATTCTGCAAGGTGGCGATTGCGCTGAGTCCTTTTCGGACTGCAATGCTGAAGCCATTTCACAAAAAGTTCGCCTGTTAATGAGCTTAAGTTTGCTGGTCAGTCAGCAGACGCAAAAACCTGTTGTTCGCATTGGCCGCATAGCTGGTCAATATGCCAAACCTCGTTCTGAACTGACTGAAACTCAAGATGAAACCACCTTGCCCAGTTATCGCGGCGATCTGGTGAACCATGTGCATTTTAGTGAGTCATCCCGCATGCCGGATCCGGCGCGCATGTTGCAGGGCTACAGCTATGCTTCATTAACGCTCAACTATATTCGCTCGTTGCTAGAAGGTGATATCAGCGACCTGTTCCAGCTCGAACAGGAATCGCAGAACCTTTTGTCGTTGAAAACCAATGCCAAGCTGCATAAGAGCCTGGATCAGTTCCGCGAAGCGATGCGACTATTTCATCAGGCCAATGGCCCGCAGCATAACAGTCGTCACTGCCTTGAGTTCTTTACCAGCCATGAAGCACTGCACCTGCATTACGAAGAAGCGCTGACCCGCAAAGCGAATAATGGTAAGTGGTACAATCTATCGACTCATTATCCGTGGGTTGGCATGCGCACCACTATTCAAGACAGTGCTCACATCGAATATCTGCGTGGCATTGCCAATCCGATCGCTATCAAAGTTGGGAAAGACTTATCGCCAGAAACTCTGGTACAGCTCTGTAAAGTGCTCAACCCCAACAATGAAGCAGGCCGTTTAACTCTGATTCAACGGTTTGGTCATCAGTCAATCGCTCAAGTATTACCGGATATGATTAAAGCGACTCAAGAAGCCGAACTGAAAGTACTGTGGAGCTGCGATCCGATGCATGGCAATACTCGCGTCAGCGCCCATGGCATCAAAACCCGTGATTTCCTACATATCCAAAGCGAGCTGCAACAGGCTTTTGAGATTCATGCAGCCCACGGCAGTCATCTTGGCGGAGTACACCTGGAAATGACCGCAGAGGCAGTGATGGAGTGTGTTGGCGGGACCTATGGCGTTACCGAGCAAGAGCTGAATAAAGCCTATACCAGCCTGGTTGATCCACGCTTAAATGCCGCCCAGGTCTTTGAATTAATCGATTCAATTGAAGAAAAACAGCAACATTTACATAAAATTGACACAAAACACGTATCATCTCCTTGAATTGTAACCAAATGTTCACGTATATTAGGGAGATTCGTTTGCCTTAATAGGTAAACTAGCCCTATGGAAAGCGTGTTCAGCCAAGATGGATAGTATGAGGAGCAATTATGAAAATGACTAATGCTGTTAAAAAGTACGTAGCCGTATCAGTTTTTGTGGCGGGTTCTTTCCTGTCAGGTCAGGCATTTGCTAATGCCCAGATGTGCTCTGATGTTCAATACTCCCCAACTGACGACACTCAGCTTCACATTCTGACTCAACTTGATCCTGAACTGGTTCAGCCAGCTCCTCAGCAAGACACCAAAAAAGACGAAAAAAAATCCGAACAGTCAGTTAGCTGGTTTTCTTGGCTAACAGAATCTCATACAATGCCAAGTCTGCATTTTATCGATATTCTAGAACTGTTTGGCGGTGACGAATGAGCGAGCAACACTCCCATACTCAAAACAACCTTTCAAAAAATACCAGCAACAACAATAACGACACCGAGCAAGAGCCAAACCAAGAAGGCACCGGCTTCTGGTCGACGATAAAAAGTGTGGTTGGCGCCATGTTCGGCGTTCAATCCGAAGCACAACGCCAAAAAGATTTTGAAAAAGGCAGCGCGTTAAACTTCATTATCGGCGGCATCGTATTCGTTATTGTGTTTATATTTACCATCCTTTACTTCGTGAACTCAGCGCTGGAAAACGCGGGACAGTAGATTAATTTGATAGTTTTTGTTATCGACTTAAATTATTGGTGTTATCTCTAGTCTTTAGAACAAATACATTACTTAAGTTAAGGTTTCGCCCCTCGGCGAGACCCTTTTCTTTGCTTGTCCAAAGAAAAGGGACGAAAAGAAACGACACCCCGTGATTGAGGTTTCGCTACGCTCAACTCCCTTCGTATCCACCAAGCCATTTAACGCACCGTAAAATACGTTCCATCCATGGCCCGAATTTTACTATTCAAAACGTCCTGTTTTGAATTGCTATGTCTTGGCTACTACTTAGCTCAATCAAAAGGGGTTTATTGGAGTGACATGATACTTAAGTGTTTCCTTAGATTTCCATAGCCATGTGGCTGATTCCGTTACTTCCGATAAACCACTATCAATTCCTGAGCATTGTTGCGTCCCGCGCCATCGCAGGAGATAAAGCGTCGTACAGGGAAGGATTGTAGGTCTTTGGCTTTGGCGTAGATCAGGCGGGCGAAGTCGGTGTCGTGATTGGATATCACAACAGGGACGCCTCGTTTGGCGAGTTTCTGTGCTTCTAAAGCCAGCTCCCGCTGGTTATCGAGGGAGAATTCTTGTTGGCTGTAACTGGTGAAGTTAGCGGTTAATGACCATGGCAAATAAGGCGGGTCACAATAAATCACATTACCACCTCGAGTATGGGTCATGGTTTTGCTGAAACTCTGGCAGCGGAATTCTGCTCTTTTCGCTTTCTCGGCAAAAAACTCCATTTCACGACCAGGAAAATAGGGTTTCTTGTAACGACCAAAAGGTACATTGAAACCACCTGAGCGATTATAGCGACACAAGCCGTTGTATCCGTGGCGATTGAAATAGATAAATAATGCAGCTCGCTCTCTTCCCGGTTTCAGTTGATTAAAGTGTTCGCGTAATTCGTAAAAGGTTTTCTGGTTATTGTATTGATCTGTGAAATATTGAGAACAGTAATCAATGAAAGTTGCTTTGCCTTTTTTCAACTGATTAAAAACATCAATCAAATCAGGGTTAATATCAGCCAGTAAATAGCGATCGTAATCTGCGTTAAGAAATAATGCGCCGGAACCAGCAAAAGGCTCGATCAGCTTATTGCCTTCAGGCAAAACCTTAAGAATTCGCGGCAATAATCGAAACTTGCCACCCGCCCATTTAAGGAAAGGTCTTTGATATAAAGCGGGCTTTGGTGCAGACATATTCGGTTTTTATTCTTACAATTGCTGCCTAGTGTACCAAAACCGATCACGAATGAAAGGTAAAATTGATTCATCAAGATCAGCAACTCAAATAGGAAAAGCATGACTCGCCCCACAGCTTCCAAACCAAAACAGACTACCAAAGCCGTCTTTATATTTGCTCATGGCGCGGGCGCAGACTCCAGCTCAGAGTTTATGCAAAGCATGGCTAACCTCATCAGCCATGCTCAAATAGAAGTCGTGCTGTTTGAATTTCCCTACATGCTGAAACGTCAGCAAACTGGTACAAAGTCGCCACCGGATCGAATGCCTAAGCTGATTGATGCCTATAAGCAGCAGATTTCCAAACATGGAAAAGGGCGGAAAGTCTTTATTGGCGGTAAATCGATGGGGGGACGTGTCGCCAGCATGATTGCAGATGAAGAGCAGGTTGATGGCTTGATCTGTATAGGTTATCCGTTTCACCCGCCGGGCAAACCTGAAAACCTCAGAACCGATCATCTCAAAGACCTTCAAACTCCTACATTAATTCTACAGGGAACCCGCGACCCTTTTGGAAAACCTGAAGAGGTATCGGCTTATGAGTTATCCCCGAGGATTAATGTTAACTGGCTGGAGGATGGCAACCATAGTTTAGAAACCTTAAAGCGCTCGGAGATAACCACTGAGCAAAGCTGGCAAACAGCCGCACAGATGGCACAGGACTTTATATTAGCCCGACTCAAACAATAGCGAAGAGTTTTAAGAGAAGAAGTTAAAGTAGCAGATAGTGCCCCAGACAATTCCAGTGAAGAGTAGAGCGATGAAGACCAAGGCTGAGCCGATATCTTTAGCACGTCCGGAAAGTGGATGCTGCTCTGGCCCAATGCGATCAACCACCGCCTCAATAGCCGAGTTAGCTAACTCGGCCATGAGAACAACGCCTAGAGTTAATAGCATAATAGCGATTTCGCCTGTTGTGCCACCTAAAACAAAAGCCAAAGGTATTAAAATCACGGCAAGCGCTAATTCTTGACGGAAAGCAGCTTCACTAAGCCAAGCCCCTTTTAGTCCCTGCCAAGAATATTTTGTTGCATCAAGAATGCGTGGAATACCTGTCTTACC
Source organism: Kangiella sp. (assembly GCA_048266925.1). GTDB lineage: Bacteria > Pseudomonadota > Gammaproteobacteria > Enterobacterales > Kangiellaceae > Kangiella. The sequence goes on from JBLWYL010000001.1 coordinate 989,617, forward strand.
GGGTTTCATTAGTGACATTGTGACTGACTTAATAAATTGGGCTTATGTATTGATACTACTGTATGCTAATCTTTTGAGCAAACTGACAAAATTTGGCAACTCTATGAAAATCAAATGCTTAAAACACCTGTCAATTCTATTTTTTGCACCATTAATGGCCTGTTCCGAAGTTAATAGCAACGACAATTCAATGACTTCTGATAAGGCAGCTACCGATTATCTTCAGCAAATAGAGAGTGCGATTGCTGATAAAAGCTGCAGCAATAATACTGATTGTGGCTTGGTAGAAGTGGGCGCAAAGCCCTGTGGAGGTCCTGAAACTTACGAAGCCTATTCCAAACCCAATGTTGATGAAGAAAAGCTTCATACGTTAGCAAGCGCTTACAAAAAAGAGCGCCAGGATTACTTTAAAGAAAATCAGATCATGGGCATTTGTGTAGTCACTCCGAAACCAAACGTTGGTTGTGTGAATAACCAGTGCGTAGCCTCAGAGCAAAGTCTGCAAGTCCAGTAGTTCGCTCGCTTTATCAATATCAGCGTCTTGTTGCTCTGAGCCTTTTTGATGTGGAATAACTCCCAGGCAAGGCGCTGATATATTCTTATTAAGCCAATCGAGGTTCTGTTCACTTCGGTTCATCTCACCAAACACAAAGTTGGCTACCCAGCCCCGTAACTTAAGCCCGCGACGCTCGATATCCCTAACGGTCAGCATGGCATGGTTTAAACAACCTAACTTCATACCCACCACTAAAATCACGTCTAGCCCTTTCTGTTCAACCCAATCGGCATAGGTCTCAGTGTCATTGAGTGGCGTTAACCAACCTCCGGCTCCTTCGACTAGCAGGTATTCACTGTGTGGAAACTGAGCTAGGCGATTAAGCTCGGCAATGGATAACTCAACACCAGCTTCTGCAGCCGCAATATGCGGCGCGATAGCCGGTTCAAAGCATAATGGATTCACTTCTGAGTAGCTTAATTGTGCAAATCCGGGGCTTTTACGGGATAAATCAAGGATTTTTTGGCCATCTTCATTGATCCATTGGTTACTTTGTAGCTCCGCCCCAGAGGCCATGGGTTTTAGACCAGTCACCTGCTTATCGCAATGCAACAATGCATTGATAAGCAGTTGAGTTATAAAGGTTTTTCCGACCTCAGTATCAGTGCCGGCAATGAATAATTTTTCTTTCATATTGTCCATTCTGTTACCCCTCGCACACTACAACGGCTCAGGATTACGCTATAATTTGATACAAAGTTGCTACATAAAAGCGTAGCATATAAACATAGTCCACATTTATTGGTGACTTAATTTGGCTGGCGACAACACTATCATACTCACTTTGGCTATTATAGCCCTTGTTGTGCTTCTGGTTGCAGTAGTGACTGCTGCACTGAAACACGCATTGGTTAGACAGCTTGAATCTAAAAATCAGGAACTGAAAACAGTTCTTGAAGAAAATACTCGTAATATCGCCGGTAAAGCTCAACGCATTAAAGAGCTTGAATCCACCCATGCTGATCTCAAAAATTCTCTGCAAAGTTTGTCTGAGCGAAATACTACGCTTACTCAAGAGCATCGCGAACTTAGGGGCAAATACAAGCAAGTGCAAAGTTCCTACGAGGAAGCCCAACAAAACTATCTCAATGCATTGCAATCCATTGCTGACACCAAGCGAGAACTTGATGACGAAATGGACCAGCTTCGAGAGGAATGCGACACACGAGTACGCACTATTCGCCAAGACGCTCTCGATGAGAAAGAACGCTTTAAAGAAAGCCTCGGCTCAGAATTCGAGCATCTTAAAAAGAGCCACAAGCGATTGGTTCAGGCGAATGCTACCCTAAGTCGTAATATCGATAATTTACGCGATGAACGTGATTTCTATCGCACCGAATTCGAAACCCTTCGTGACTTCCTGCATGAAGCACAAAAGAAAAACGTCAAGCAAACTCTGGAAGAAAAACAGGAAGAACTGAAAGAAAAAATTGTTAACTTTGAAAACAAAAAAAGCTGACTCACTCTTTCAGCACAAACCTGTAACTCTTAGCCTATTTCAACTGCGTAATCATGATAGCCCATCGCTGGGCTAACTGCGGTTCCAAAAGCATGGCCATAAACCAGTTCATACGTTGCTGGCAATTGACCATGTTCCATCCTGAACTGCTGATACTCTTGCTCAAGTTTTCGTAACTGACGTGGGCTGGTTAAGCCATGATTGCGGCTTGAGTCGATGTTATGTGCGCCAAGATTTTTTAAATCACGCATTAACTCAACGGCTTTGTTATAACCGATCACCACTTGCTCACTATCCACCACCGGATCAGAAAGGCGTGCACTTAACATAGCATCGCCCACATGATGCATATCGATAAAGTTATTGACGTGCTGATAATCGTTCACTGCTGCCCAGCTTTGTTTTAACTCATATAAAGTGTCAGGCCCTAAGGTAGTAAACAGCAATAACCCCTCTGGTTTTAAAATCCGATTCAATTCCTGAAATAATTCCGGAAGTTCATCAATCCACTGAAAAGTAAGATTTGAAAATATAAAATCAAAACTATCACTTTCAAAAGGCATGCTCAGCGCATCGGCGCACAGATACTCTTCCTGGTGCGACTGAGCATTACAATACTCAATCATGCCTTGCGCCAGATCGGCACCCGTGACTTTGGCATCCGGATAGCGTTTGCTCAGTTGGCGGGTGAAGTAGCCTGTACCACAACCTAAGTCTAAAATATTCCGAGGTTGTAATTTAAAATACTGAAGACGTTCCAATAATCGCTCACCGGCCACTTTTTGAAAAAAGGCCGCATCGTCATAGGTTTTTGCGGCTCGACTAAAGGAGCGAGCAATATCGGTCTTAGCAATCTGGTTAATCTTTTGACGCGTAGAATCACTCATACAAAAACTCTTTTACATCATTAACGAATAAAGGCTTATGGGACAAAAAGGGAGCATGGCTCGCTTTCGGATACACCTTGTGCTGACTGTGTGGAATTAATTCAGCCACCTGCTCGGCCGTTTTAGCTGGCACCAAAGAATCCAGACGACCGTAGAGTCGTAACATAGGCGCCTTTATATTGGCTAAGTCATCGCGCAGATCCACTTCATTCAACAAAGCCAATCCACCACGTAGTGCTTTTCCCGCAGGTACGCCATGGATAAATACGGTATCTCTTAATCGGCGAATATCGTCTTTTTGTGTTTCGCTTCCAATCGCCTGAATCGCCAGAAAGCGGATAATAGTTCCTTGGTAATCTTCTTCAAGATAGCGGCAGAAACTATCCATAATGTTGGCTTTCATAGCATGCTGCCAGTCATCCTGCTGCACAAAGCGGGGATTGCTGGCCACTGTAATCAATTTATTCATCCGATCAGGTGATTCAATCGCAATATTGGTGGCAATCAGGCCGCCCAATGACCAACCCAGATAGTGTGCATTGTCCGGGGCTACTTTGAGAACCTGCTCGGTCAACAAACTCAGCGTGTAAGGATCGCCAGGAATTGGCGAGCGGCCAAAGCCCGGCAAATCAATCATGTGCAAAGTGAAATGCTCAGCCAGATCATCAGCCAACATTTCCCAGATGCCTGAGTGCAATCCCCAGCCATGCAACAAAACCAGATCGGGACCTTGTCCTCTTGATTCAATATAAGGTTGTAACTTACTCACCCGTTGCCTCTTTCTGCATTGTATTTAGCTTGCTTGATCTGAAGCGCTAAATGCTCCAGCAAATAATCAAGATCGTCAGTGCTGTGTTCTGCGGTTAAGGTCACGCGCAGACGCGCGCTGTTTTCCGGTACCGTGGGTGGCCTGATGGCCACTAACAAAATACCCGCTTCTTTTAACGCACGACTAATGGCCAGCGTTTTATCATTGCGCCCTATCAGCACTGGCTGGATGGCCGTGTCAGAAGGCATCAATGGAATGTCGTATTCACTGGCCAGTCGACGAAAATAAACAATATTTTTTTGCAGTTGCTCGCGCCGCCATGACTCTTCCTGGACCAGTTGCAGGCTAGCTCGATTGGCTGCAGCCACTGCTGAGGGCATGGCCGTGGTGTAGATATAACTGCGACCAAACTGAATCAGGCTTTCGATCAGCAACTCACTGCCAGCTACAAAAGCACCAAAGCCACCCAGCGCCTTACCCAAAGTCGCCATATAAATATCGGCTGTCTGCTGCGCTAGATTAAAATGCTCAAGGCTGCCTTTTCCCTGCTCACCCAGCACACCAAAACCATGAGCATCATCAATCATCAAGGATGCTTTATGTTTTTTGCAACTCGCAATCAGGTCAGGCAGCGGTGCAATATCACCATCCATACTGAAAACACCATCGGTCACCACCAGGCGGCTTTCCGCAGGCTGTTTCATCTGGCGCTCAAAGGATTCCAGATCAGCGTGAGCGTAGCGCAACATTTTTGCTGAACTGGCCATGCCGCCATCAATTAGCGAAGCATGATTAAGCTTGTCTTGAATAATCAGATCATTTTTATCAGGAAGACAGGTCAGCACACCATAGTTCGCCATATAGCCTGTCGAGAACAATAAGGCCCGCTCAACACCTAAGAATTCAGCAACCTCTTCTTCCAACGCATGATGCTGTTCGCTGTGCCCAATAATCAAATGCGATGCACCACTGCCAACACCATATTGCTTAGCAGCTTTTTGCATCGCTTCAATTAATTTTGGATGATTAGCCAGACCAAGATAGTCATTGCTACTGAAATTGAGATACTCTTTACCTTCAGCATTAATGCGTACACTTTGCGCACCCTCAAGAGTTAGGCGCTGACGCAACAAATCCTGAGCTTTTCGCTGCTCAAGTCTGACTTGCAGTTTTTGCCACATGGCAACGAATTCCTGCTAATGCGTCTTGGTTGCGTCGTAAAATAAAGGTTTAGCCGGTTGCTGCTCTTCAACTTTAGGCGTTTCTTCAGCCAGCTCTTCTTTGTCCAGCTCGCGACGCTCAGGCTCAATACCTAAGCGTTTGAATAGCAACATATCCGCTTCCGCTTCTGGATTGGCAGTGGTTAATAATTTCTCGCCATAGAAGATCGAGTTAGCACCCGCCAGATAGCATAAAGTCTGAGTTTCTTCGTTCATGTCTTCGCGACCGGCAGACAGGCGAACATACGACTCAGGCATCATAATACGTGCAGTAGCAATCATGCGCACAAACTCAATTGAATCAAGTTTCTCCACATCACCCAGTGGCGTGCCTTCAACCGCTACCAACATATTGATTGGAACACTTTGCGGATGCTCTGGCATATTGGCTAACTGTTGTAATAAACCATAACGATCACTGGTCTCTTCACCCATACCAATAATGCCGCCGCTACAGACATTGATTCCGGCATCACGAACATTCTGCAAAGTATCGAGACGGTTCTTGTAGGTACGAGTGGTAATAATCTGTTGGTAGTATTCAGGAGAAGTATCAAGGTTATGGTTATAGTAATCCAAACCCGCTTCGCCCAATTTCTGCGCCTGTTCATCGGTCAACATACCCAGCGTGACGCAGGTTTCCAGCCCCAGGCCTTTGACCTGACGAACCATTTCCAGCACCACATCCAGATCTTTTTCACGAGGCGAACGCCAGGCTGCGCCCATACAAAAACGGGTCGCACCATTTTTCTTGGCCTGTTGCGCTTTGCTAATCACTTCTTCAACCGCCATTAACTGCTCTTTGGACAAGCCAGTATTGTAGTGACCCGACTGTGGGCAATAAGCGCAATCTTCCGGACAGGCGCCAGTTTTGATGCTCAATAATGTGCTGGTTTGCACCTGATTCGGATTGAAATGCTGGCGATGAATGTTCTGTGCAGCAAACAGTAAGTCATTGAAAGGCTGATTATAAATCGCTTCGATTTCCGTCACAGTCCAGTCATGACGAACCTGACCGCTATTCAACTTTTCCAAACTGGTTAATGTGTGACCGTTTTTGTGATTGCTCATTGTTTTAAAAACCCTTATAGTCTATGGCTTCGCGCGCAGCAAGATTCAGGAAGAATAGCGTGAAGTTTACGGTTTCATCACTCACTGTCAACCAAATAAAGGGAATTATGGTTTACAATCTATTTTCTATCGTTCGCGAGAATACCCCGCAATTCACCGGCAACTGCTCCCTATGTGGCTTAAACGCTGAACATTTAGGCTTTTGCGAGCCCTGTTTATCAGCGGTACAACGCCAGGGCCAATACTGCCAACAATGCGGTAATAGCCTGGGAAAACAACCTTTTGCTGCTACCTGTGGTCAATGCCTGAAAAAGCCGCCACGCTACCAGACCTTAGTCGCTGCGACTCATTATGAGTTTCCAGTCAGTCATGCCATCAGTGAAATGAAGTTTGAAAAGCAACTGCATCATATCCGCAGCTTCAGCAATTTATTAATCGAAGAAATCAACAGTCACTATAAGAATAAAGATTTTCCTCAAGTGATAGTGCCAATTCCACTGCATTCAAACCGCCTGCGTGAACGGGGCTTTAATCAATCACAGTTGATTGCCAAACACCTGACTCGCAAACTGCAAGTGCCGCTACTCGACCATGCACTGCTTCGCGTTAAAGATACCCCACACCAGATTGGCCTCAAAGCAGTCGAACGTCGCAAAAATCTCAAGCACGCTTTTGACGTCAAACAGACCATGCCGAATCATATCGCGCTGGTCGATGACGTAGTCACCACCGGCTCCACCATTCAAGAAGCCTCAAAGCAGTGCTTAAAGCATGGCGTTCAACGCATAGATGTTTGGTGTTTAGCTAAGACATAACATCAGACACATGCACAAGCAGTACATTTGTCTGTAACCCCTTCTTGAGCTGGATCAATCCACCTACAGATGTCCATTGTTATATTGAACTATAGCTCCTAAATTGGAATTACATTAATTCAATGGAGCAATTCCATGAAGACAGAAACCTACTCTCGCAGCGCTCAATTGATACACTGGGGATTAGCTATATTGGGTATCGCAGCCTGGCTAACAGGTGAAAATGCCGATGATGGTTTTAATACCAATGGCTTCCTGTTGCATCTCTATTTAGGCCTTGCGGTACTGGTGTTTGTCCTGACTCGCTTTGGCGCTGGCATCTTTACGCGTGGAAAGCTCAGCTTTAAGGGCTGGACCATCTTTAACAAGCATCAATGGCGACTGGCCGCACAGGATATTGGACAATTAGTCCGATTCAAACTGCCGCACAGAAAGATGCATGAAGGTATTGCCGGATTAGTCCAATTTTCAGGCTTACTATTATTTTTATGGATGGCTGTTTCAGGAACTTTAATCTTTCTGCTTCAAAACAGCACAGGTTCCGCAATTTTTGAGGCCGTTGAAGAAGGCCATGAAGTTGGCGAAGCACTGATTCCACTATTTCTTATCCTGCATGTTGGCGCTGTCTTAATACACAGCCTTGCCGGCGAGCATGTATGGAAAAGCATGGTCAAAAAGGATGCTTCTTAAGTCTTCACAATCTCTTCATCTCCTCGCGGCTAAAGTTTGCTTCGTAAAAACAACGAGGAGATAACCATGCTTGTGCAACTAACCTATGCCAGCCGAATTAGTAAAACGCTGGGTTCGGAGGATATCAAAAATATCCTTCAACATTCTCAAACCAACAATCAGGCCGATGGTGTTACTGGCGCCTTATGCCTTTCAAACGGTATTTTCCTGCAAATTCTGGAAGGCGACCGCAATACCGTTAACCGTGTCTATCACAAAATCCTGCAGGATTCGCGCCATAAAGAGCCGGCGATCCTTGATTATCGGGAAATAACGGCACGCCAATTCAGCGAATGGTCGATGGGACTGATTACTCGTACTGACGATAATAAACAGCTATTTCTAAAATATTCCTCCGATGCCAATTTCGACCCTTACCGCATGAATGGTGACACGCTAAGAGGCTTTTTCGATGAAGTCATCGATAATGTTCGATGGTTACGTAAAAGCCCAGCATAGTTTCAGGTATTACAATTCATACTTGGTGTCTGTTTAATAGCTCGTTATACTCACCTGAACGCAAAAAACGTCTTGCAATCCAATCGGTCAATGTATTGGATCTAATCTAGGTCATATAACAAAAAAATGGACTCTATGAGTAACACTAAGAATGCTGCTGGCTTTAAAACCGAAAATGATGACGTTTTTGGCCGGATCTCAGGACGGTACGACAGGTTGTGCGACTTTTTCAGCTTAGGCATCCACCGCCTGTGGAAGAGAAAAGTAGCCAAGGTCATTGCTCAAGAATCCTGGAGTAACTTACTCGATGTCGCCTCAGGCACAGGCGACATCATTCTGAGGATCGTCAAACAGAATAATATTTCTAAGCAACAAACCATTACCGCCTCTGATATCAGTCCGCAAATGCTGGCAATTGCTGAGACAAAGCTAGCTGATCTCAATGCCAATATTAATCTGACACAATTAGATGCACATAATTTGGCTGCCGTTCCCAACCAGAGCATCGATCTTTACTCCATGTCTTTAGGGCTGAAAATATGCGACCGACATAAAGCCCTGACAGAAGCATACCGAGTACTGAAGCCTGGCGGACGATTGGTAGTTCTTGAAGCTTCCAACATTCCAGTTTCCTGGCTTCAATCTTTTTACCTCGCTTATATGTCTTTCTGTATGCCTCTCATCGGTCGAATAGCTACGGGCGGCGACCCCTCAGCATACAAATATCTGCTACAGGGGATTGAAGGCTTCCCGACAGCAGAAGAACTTGCTTCTGAGTTAAAAAGCTTTGGATTTAAAGACGTGTCTTTTCAACGTATGTCATTAGGAATAGTTGCCATACATGTCGGCAGAAAGCCTCTAATTTAATTCGAAACCCTATCCCTTTAAGCAATACCTGATACAATGCGCATCATAAAATGTTACTGCGCTCGGACATTCCTTTTGCTCAATAAAGACCGTTCACAACAAGTTCTTCAGATTTCGTTACCGATTGTCGGTGGCATGATCTCGCAGAATATTTTGAATCTGGTCGATGCCGCCATGGTAGGTACTCAGGGTAGTGCTGCGATTGCAGCGGTAGGTATCGCAGGCTTCATCAACTTTATGGCGGTGGCCTTTTTTATTGGTTTTGCCGCAGGTGTCCAGGCCATGGTTTCTCGCCGCATGGGCGAAGGCCGACAAAGTGAGGCCGCTTATCCGCTCAATGCCGCTTTATTAATCATTGGTCTATTGGCCCTGCCGACCAGTATTATTTTATTCTTTCTTGCCCCTGATATTCTAAGCTTGCTCAATAACGATCCCGAGCTGTTAGAAGAAGGTATTCCTTATTTGCAGGCGCGCTTTGCGGGGATTTTAGCGATTGGTTTGAACTTCAGTTACCGCAGCTACTGGAGCGCCATTAAGCAAACCGGTTACTACCTTCGCACCTTGCTGGTCATGCACTCGCTGAATATCCTGCTTAACTACACTTTGATTTTCGGTAACTTTGGCATGCCCGAACTGGGCACTTTAGGCGCCGGAATCGGTACCAGTATTTCCTTGGCACTTGGTTCCGTTTACTATCACCTGTTAGCAACAAAGCACACCAAGCAATTTGGCTACATGGAACGATTAGCCGCTTGGGCAACTATTAAGTCAATTTTCAGAATTTCATTCCCGTCCTCGATCCACCAGCTATTCTTCGCTGGCGGTTTCACTGCCCTGTTCTGGATTATTGGCATGGTCGGCACGCACCAGCTTGCTGCCGCTAACGCCATCACAAACGTCATGCTGGTGGCCATTTTACCCTGTATTGCACTGGGCATTGGTGCAGCGACTTTGGTCGGTCAGGCGCTCGGCAGGCAGGATCCAAAGGATGCCTACTTGTGGGGGTGGGATGTGGCCAAGATGGCCTTAATCTTTGCCATCAGTCTTGCAACCCTGTTCTTTATATTTACCGACCCAATCATGGGGATATTTTTGAAGGAGCAGACAGCGCTTGAGATTGCACACTGGCCATTTAAACTTTCCGCGGGCATTATCATCATTGATGCGATGGGCTTAGTGTTCATGAATGCATTGAATGGCGCCGGTTATACCAAGCCACCGATGTATGTTTCCCTCTTGTCTCAATGGCTACTCTTCTTGCCGGTAGCCTGGTTGCTTGGCCCTTATTTCGGTTTTGGCTTCCTGACCATCTGGTTCGCCTACGCTGCCTATCGAGTTCTGCAAACAGGAGCTTTCATCTGGCTATGGCAACGTAGAAGCTGGGCCAATACGATTGTCGACTAAAAACTGCCTTAGTTAACAGCTACAAAACTCTATTTCAGCATTTTCGAGGCAATGTCCTGCTCATCAATACGCAGGAAGTAATAATCGTATTTAAAGTCTTTTTCAAAACCAAATTCACGATATATTTTATGTAGGCGATGATTTTCTTTGCGGGTGGTGACTTCGATCCGAATCGCATTCGTTTCTTCGCACAAATCTTTTGCTGCATTTAATAAAGCCTCGGCAGTTTGCTTGCGGCCGGTTCCACCAAACACATAGAAATCATTCAAGGTCCAAATCGGTGCAAGTCCAATACTGGAATAAGAAGGGTACAGCTGAGCAAAACCAGTCAGCTCATCGCCCTCATAAGATAGCAAAATCACGGAAGTTTCCTGATCCAGCATTTGTCGCAAGAACTGCTCTATTTTTTGTGGTTCAGAGGGTTGTTTATAACGTTGACGGTAGCTGTCAAAAGCAGGCACAAGTTGTTTTAAGTCATTGATTTCACATGTTTTGATTTTCAAAGCAGTATCCTTATGCGATTTTTCTCAGGTATTCAGTAAGAATTCAGTTTACAGGCGGTAAAGTTGTGACTAATGAATGTTATTGAGCCTTAAACGCCCAATATAACTTCAGTTGGTATTATAGTGAATCCTAAGGAGTTATCCATGAATAAAATGATAACCACAGCACTGATCATGACATTGGGCCTAGGTTTGTCTCAAGTTGGTTTTGCCAAAGAGCACAAAGGTCCACAATCGAACCAAGCACGTAACAATGCTGTCGAAAAGCGTCATGATTCAAACCGATTTGAACAACGTCATAATCGTGACACCCGCTTAGAACATCGACGAGATGATCGTCGTGATGATCGCTGGCGTGATAACCACCGAGACGATCGCAGAGATAACCATCGACACAGCGACTCGCGTGGACATGATCGTCACTACGGTTCGCATGATCGCTACCACGACAATTACCACCCAAGACCAAAGCACCCACATTATCGTGTGTACCATGACCGTTATTACCCACGATACAGAAGCTACCCAACAACAGTGTATTACTTAGGTCAGGACTGGTACTACTACGGCGGTTATTACCACCCATACCCACGTGGCCATATCCACACCCATTATTGCCACCACCGCTACTGGGAACCGATTGCTGTAGGTATCATCTTAGGTAGTGTACTCGGTTGGTAAAGCTTTCCCCCTGACCCTGGACGCTTTTAACACACTACCCCTTAGTGTTAATGTCCCTCTCTCCTGAGTCCAGGGTCAGTTTTTTATTCATAAAAAAGCGAGCATTGAGCTCGCTTTTTTGTTTCCTACTGACTAATCCAAAACTCAATCAAGACCCAATCGGTGATCCCGGTGGTATTGGCAAGGTTTGTGCTTCTTCCTGAGGTTCAAAATCTCCATTGAGATATTGTACAACCAAATCCTTCAGCCAGGCGTAACGGATAGAGTTGCGCTTGGCCTGAGTGGTCAGCCAGCCATCCAGCTTGCCTATTTCGTGGTGCAAGTGTGATCTGACTTCTGGGGAGGCCTTTTGATCAGAGGCAACGGTTAATAGATGCAGGACCGTCAGATAATCCACACGTTGCTGAATCAAGCCCTTCAATCCTGTTTGCTCAGGGCTTCTCAAAGTTGTAGTCAACAATTGAGTGACGAATTCTTCAAGACCTGGTAGCTCAGATGTTTGCGCTTTTTGCTGTAATAAACGGGCTAAGCGCTCTGGGGTTAACAGTAACTGCAAGGTATGTTTTGCAGAGGCTTCAGCCATAGAAACCGGATCAAGTGTTAACCCAGTGTAACCATTAAAACTTTCACGATTTTTATAATAACCGTAGGCTTTGGGAGGAATTACTTCTAGTACTGAGTCGGGGATCATCAACTGTTCAACAGCTAATGTTGAAAGCAAAACACCAATCGCCTGTTTTTGCAGACCTTCCTCCACCGGGCGAACTGGGCGATACGTATCGCCTTTAACGCTGTATTCATAATTAACACCACCCACCAACTTCACTGCCGCTTCCACTTGATAACGGTGGAATAAGTAAAGCGGCACTAAAGTCTCGGCTAGCTCAGAATAAGGGACACCATCCGCTAAATTATTATGACCAAACTTGTCTAAGGCAACTTTACGTACCTCTAGCACTCGCGCCAATTCTGCTGCAGGATTTTGAGCATTATCCCAAAGATGAGCGGATGGATGAGCACCGCTGGCTGGTCTTGCATCAGGGTCAGAAATAAACATCAGTCCTTTCGCGCTGGCTTCTCGAACAATGTTACGCAGCGCTTCAACTTCCTGTTCTGGTTCAAATTCTGGATCGAATTCAGTGTAACCATAACGTACTGCTTCAATATCCCACTTACCAATCCCTTCGGCATAAGCACCTTTTAAACTGATTTTCTTACCGTCAACAGTCTTGCCGTCAACAGTATCTCCCTCAAGAGTTACCAACGGATGCGGATAATCCATAACCGAGGCTCGATTACTCGGACTTGCTGCAAAATTATGCGCAATCCCTAAAGTATGGCCCACTTCATGCGCAGACAGCTGTCGGATACGCGCCAAAGCCATATCCATCGCCGCTTGCTTATCACCCTCTTTGCCATAAATACCGGTCAGCGCATTAGCAATCAGCAAATCCTGTCTGACGCGTAGTGAACCCAAGGTGACGTGGCCCTTAATAATTTCACCGGTCCGCGGATCAGCCATCGCCATGCCATAAGACCAGCCGCGAGTCGCACGATGCACCCATTGAATCACGTTATAACGCACGTCCATCGGATCGGCATCTGCAGGCAGATCGCGCACTTCATAAGCACCTTCCAGACCAATCGCTGCAAAGGCCTGTTCCCACCAAAGAGCACCCTCTAACAAGGCGGTTCGTACTGGCTCTGGAGCACCTGGATCAAGATAATAAACAATCGGTTTAATCTTGCCATCTTTATCACGTTCTAAACGATGACGATAAATCAGCTTCTTTTCAATCGGCTCATCAATTGGCGAGGCATAATCGGCATAAGTTAATTCAAAAAAACCACTTTTAGGATGGAACACACGAGGCTGATACTTATCGTCCGGCAGTGCCACAAAAGATACATGCTGATGAACAGTGATAGAGTCAGGTGTGGGCACCACCTGCTTAACAAAGTTTCCCGCACCTGCCCCCTTAAAGGTTAAGATGCTTTCAAAAAGTGTATTCTTGGGGAAGTTTTTGACTTTATCCGCCACTAAGGCTGAACGGCTGACATCAACACTAAAGTTACCTTGTTCGGTTGCTTTTAATCGCTCACTGACACCATGCAAATCCTGATGCAAGAAAGCCGTTAAATCGATCAGATAACGCTTACCTGAGCGGGCATCAATATCAAAACCATGCAGCACCGAGCTGGCGAAAGCCTCATTAACAGAGCTCTTTTCCGCTGGATTATCTGTATCGGCGCGATAGCGAGTGTTAAGGTGTTTTAAAAAGACCTTGTTACCGTAGCGCTCAAACTGAACCAGACGCGACTCACCAAGCTGCCCTCGGTCAAGCCCAATATCATTGGAACCGACACCAAATGGCAAGCCTGTATACATTATAAAAGGTTGTTCAAATTTACTGACCTCAAGCCAAACTTTACCTTCACTTGTACTGAGATAAATCGGCATAAAGCCATTTACACGACGGCTTTTATTTTCAATTTCAGACCAGCTTGCAGCGTTAGCGGTTATCATCACCGCCAACAAGCAAACTCCCCCAACCAGACCTCGAACAGCTTTTAACATGGGCTTATTTCCCTACCTGATAAAAAAAGTTTAATTAAATTCTTATAGCGCCTTATTAAAGTACAAACTATTGATGTACGGGCGCATTGAGCCTAGCCAGTATCCTCGGAAATTAGGATTATCACTAAACATAATGATACTGCCACGCCCGAACCTTTGTGCCAAGATTGCTGGCGTATTTTTGATACGCTGCACATTGGTTTGTGACGAATACCCCGCAATCAGCGGACTTTCGGTATAAGAAGCCACCGTAACAAAATCTTTTGTTGCGGGTTTGAAGACCATGGTACCCGCTTTGGTGAAAGCTAGCTTGTCTAACTCCAGACCAAAAGCCAGCGGATGGCTATTATCTAAATCAGCTTCATAGATGGCACCACCAATAATGTGTTCGGCACGCGCATCATCACGTTCTGAGAAGGGGCGATTCTTATTTTCTGATGCTTCCGGTTCAAGCAACTCAAAATCTACCAGCCCTTGCTCGACCAGCCAAGGATTAGCACCACGAGTAGCGACTATAGTGCCACCTTTACGCAACCATGCCTTGATATACTCTAAATCTTCCGGCTCAAGAGCAGGATATTGCCCACTAACCATCAGCAGGTGTGTATATTTGGATAAATCAATACCACCCAAATCGTCGCCATGTTGCATCGATACTGGCAGTTCCAGGCGCGTGTCCAGCAAATGCCAGACCTCACCCGCTTCATAAGAATAAACACCCTCACCAATCAACAATAAAGGCTTTGGCATCTCCAGGTCGCTCACATTGGGACTACCCAAATCTGCCCCCTGTCCACTATAGCCTGAGTCAACACCGTAAACGGTTAAGCCTAAATCTGAAACATCAGCGTTCACTTGCTCAATCACTGCATCACGCTCACTTTTATCCGCCGACAATGGCACCATAAAAGTTCCCGCCATAAATTCGCGGGCCTCTCCATTGACTGGTAAGCGCGAACCTTTCTCTAATAACTTAACATCGATCTCATCGCTTAATAATCGCGTCAACGCCGTTGCCGACTGAAAGCTTTGCCACTCGACCAATAAAGCCACTGGATTATCGCCGCCCACATATGAGCTAGCCGAATCAAGCTCAACTGACTCAAGCGGCAAACGTTGCAACTCATCTTTATTTAAATGATGGTAGTCCAGATTAAATGCTAACGGGAAAGTCCAGGCAGACACATCGTAGAAAGTATTATCGGTAAACTCTGTGCGTGTTTCGAACATGGCTTTAATCAAGCCATATTGTTGCTGTTTGAAATTCACAACATAGGACGTTTCCGCAGGCCATTCCTTGCCTGCTAATTTACGGGGTCCAGCCAATTGCTGCACTTCAATTTGATGGCTGTTTAGAATGCGTAGAAACTCTTTGATACGACCTTGATCATTGGAGCTGAAAATCACGCCCTTTTCTGAATCGCGACTGACTTTAGCGGGCCACTGATTGAAAAAATCTTTTTGGTATCCAAGCAACTCATCACCTAACTCAAGTCCGGCCTGCAAGGTCGAGAATGAAGTGGCAACCTGATTGCGAATGGAGAAAGGAAAGCTGACATCGCCATTAACCGATTCCTGCAAGTGACCTCGCGAACTGGCCTGCTCAAATAAAATGCCAATACCGCCATTAATGTCCGGGAAAGTTGATCCCTTACCATAATAAAAGTCATCGAAACTTTCCTGGCTGTAATAACGCGAGCCAATCGCATCCAACGCTTTGGCATGATAGCGTCCGATTTTTTCGGTCAGCTCAAAGTTTAACTCAGAGGTTAAAGGGTTCTGACGGGTTGGCACGCCCGGCTGGAAAAAGAAGGTCGAATTAGTGCCCATCTCATGGAAGTCTCCGACAATGTGCGGACGCCACTCATAAAAATGCTTCACTCGCGCCTGACTTTCAGGATGTTGCAACAACAACCAGTCACGATTCAAATCAAACCAGTAATGGTTAGTACGACCTCTCGGCCAGGCTTCGTTATGCTCAATCGACTCAGAGTCTGCAACCAGTTGCTTACCTTTGTAACGATTGGCCCATCCTGCAAAGCGACCCATTCCATCGGGATTAAGCATTGGATCGATCATTACAATTGTATTATTCAATAACTCCTGAATCCACGCTTCATCAGAGGCAGCAAGTCGATAAGCCACCAACAATGCCGCATTAGTGCCACTCGGCTCATTGCCATGCACTGAATAACCCAACCAGATAATTGCCGGCCCCTGATACTCAGTTAAGTTTTTACGCTGTTCTTTAATCTCATCCAGACGCGCCAGATTCTCAGGCGATGAAATATAGGCGGTGATCAGAGGACGATTTTCATGAGTGCGCCCAATTTCGGTAAGATTCACACGCTCAGAACTTTCGGCTAATGCCTTAAAGAAAGATACCGACTGGTCTGGGCGAACATGCCATTCACCGACAGGATTACCGAAAACCTGATTTGGCGTTACAACATCCTGCTTAAAATCAATAGCTTGGTTAAAATAGTAGTCAAAAGAAGTATTACTTTCCTGAGACAGAGCAGCCTGCGAAAGGCCAACAGAAGCGACAAGAAATGTGGCAAGCAATAATTGTTTCATGAGACTGAGTTTTTCGTGGTTTTCTCCATTCTATAGGTTGTAAATTTAGCTGCAAGCCCAATCATAGGTTATAATAGAACCCATCAAAGCAACATGCTAAGGCATTAAACGTTATTATGATTACTATTTCAGAAGCTGCTCAAGAGCATTTTCGCCGTTTATTAGCCGGTCAGGAAGAGCCTGATACCGGCATTCGCGTATTTGTGGTTAACCCGGGCACTAGCCATGCAGAGTGTGGCGTTTCATACTGCCCACCGGACGCCATTGAAGATACCGACACTGAATTGAAGTTCGATGGTTTTTCAGCCTTTATCGACGAAGATAGCGCTCCTTACTTAGAAGAAGCCGAGATTGACTACTCGAAAGAACAAACCGGTGGTCAGTTAACGCTGAAAGCACCCAACGCAAAAGCACGCAAGGTTGATGACGACGCGCCTGCTTCGGATCGCATTCGTTATTACCTCGAATCCGAAATCAATCCAGAGCTCGCCAACCACGGTGGCCAGGTATCATTGGTTCAATTCACCGAAAGCGGTATCGCCGTTCTACAATTCGGTGGTGGTTGCCAAGGTTGCGGCATGGTCGACGTCACCTTGAAAGAAGGCATCGAAAAAACCTTGATTGAACGTGTCCCAGAAGTGAAAGGCGTTAAAGACGTCACCGAACACGCTGAAGGTGAGAACCCTTATTACTAAGTTAGTAATATCAGAGTCCTAAAAGAAAAGGCGCTTTAAGCGCCTTTTTCGTATCCAATAGCCTTTATAACATTTTGTTTTCTATCTTCATGATAAGTAGAAAGTACCTCATCGCACTCTGATAGAATATTTTTCTTTTCCTCTTGAGTCATATCTCTAGTTATATGATTTAATAACTTTGGATTGAACCACATAATGCTAATAGGGAAGGCACCATAGCAGCTATTCTCACCAATGGAATACACTGGCTGGGCTCCTCTCCATAAAAGCAAATCAACTTGCCACTCCGAGTAGGGCTTAGGACTATCATCAAATCGACCTGGGCCTGATTCACGTGCGATTCTTTCTAACTTCCAGTTCGGATTGAAAAGATAAGCAGGAACATCAGTTAGCCATAATAAAAAAATGAAGAACATAAAAACCATACGGGCAATGCGATTTGAATCTATTTTTGTGTAGATATCAATATCTTTCAGGTTTTGCTGAGCTTCATAAACAGTATCACTATTAACCAACAGTGTTTCACTAACACTGGAAAACATCCCTAAATCGGTAATGCTTACATTGTTATTTTTCTTTATTGACTCAACATACTCAGTTAGGACTTCCCCTGATAATTTTCCGATACACTCCTTAGCAAGGGTTACATCTCTAGAATAAGACCATAAACTCGATTCAACATCATTATCTTTGTTGTTTCTACCAACGAAAAGTCCCAAGACATTTCCGTTCTGGACAAAACAAACCCCAATAACAAAACCCACATAAGTTCCTACTAATACGTCAACTTCATCAGCCAGTATCCAAGCCTCAAGGTTATCTCTTGAGAATCGCTCCAGTAGTTGCTCCATTTGTTCATCATCACACTTTAACCTTCTAATAACACCTTCGGTTAAAACTCTTATTTCTGAAAGATCTTCTTCCTTCGCTGGGCGATACTTAAATGCCAACATCCTAAATCCCTTCGCTCTTATTATCTAATCAAATTATCATGCAGTAATTGCAACACTTTTAAAGCATCATCATCGTTAACTAAAAACGATAAATGATGATCGCCTGTGGCGTGACTTAGCAGTAACCATTGATCTGGTAATTGCGCATCAATTTGCAATAAGTGCCACAGGGCCTGACTGGCTTCGCAGCCGATAAGAGTCAGCATAGCGCTGTGGGAAGTGAAAACACTACGACAGACTTCGGCCAGTTTTTCAGACAGCTTTTGCAGAATTGAGTCTGAATAAATACTGTTATTGGTTTCAATCGCCATGACTAGAGAGTTTTTGGTGGAGGCCATTAATTCACTGCTCAAGCCAAATTCATTAATAATGGCAAACACTTTTTGCAGAGTATCAGGTTGCTGCCCACGCCGTCCTAATAACAAAGTAATAATTGGAATTTGTTGTTTTAGGGCAATGGCTTTAACCCATTTTGAGGGTTGATAGTCGTTGGTAATAACTGTGCCCGTTTCATCAGGCTGATGAGTATTGCGAATTTCAATAGGAATATTATAAGCCATCACTGCGCTGAGACATCGTGGGTGCAAAACTTTCGCGCCTGCTTCCGCCATATCGAAAGCTTCGTTATAACTAATGGCACTCAACTTTTTAGCACTGCCGATTGTGTTGGGGTCAGTACTAAACATTCCAGCAACGTCGGTCCAGATCTCAAGTTTATCCGCTTGCAATAAGGTCGCAAAATAGGCGGCAGATGTATCGGAACCTTCTCGTCCCAGCAACACTGTCTGCCCATCATCATTAGAGGCAATAAAACCCTGACTTAAAACCACATCGGCTTGAGCTGCCCATTGGTTAGCTAGTTCTACATTTGGCCGCGGGTGACAAACGGCATTCAGATACAAGTCATTGTCGTTTTGATGATGATTGGATTCTGAAGTTAATATTTGACGCGCATCTAACCATTGAACGCTATAGGAGTCACCAAAAACCTTGCGTAAAAATTCCGCACCGAGCACCGAGGATAGTAGCTCACCGTGCGACACCACCTGCGCTCGGTCCATTGCGGTCAGCTTTTCTTTATGGCTAATATCAGCGATAGCGATTTGCAGTGAGTCAAACCAAGGGTCAAGCAAAGTAGCATCAACTTCTAGCTCATGCGCCATCGCTTTATGCTTATTCAGCAGTTGATGCAACGCATCCTCACTGTCATCAGTTACCGCTAACTTCGCAATTGCTTCCAACTCATTGGTAACGTTTTTAAATGCCGAATGAATGACGGCAACTTTTTTTCCGTTCTCAATATTACTTTTTACAATCGATGCTATGTTATCCCAATCCGTTTGGCTGGACACACTGGAGCCACCAAATTTGAGTACCACCCATGAATGTGTTTGGTTTGTCATGATTTATCCGATGAATCGTTTTTATTAATGAATAGAAACACAGCTGAATTATTTAATGAGCTGGTAGCGATTACCGCAATAAGGGCAACTAGCGCGTCCGTCTTTATCAAACGCCATAAAGACTCGTGGGTGCTGATTCCACAAGGTTTGATCTGGCATAGGACAGTGCACTGGCAAGTCACTATCATTGACTGTAATTACCGGGGCTTGCTTTGGTTTAGCACCATTATTCTCAGTGCTTTGTTTTTCAGTTGCGTGCTTGGCCATCTGCTTGCTCATAACCGGCTCCTTTGTTCCATTCTTCTCTACGCTCATTCTACATCGCTGTGTTGAAAAGTCGATTGCCAAACCTCAACAATTGCCTGTCTTTGTTCGGCCAGCTCATCTTTAGAAAGCAATGCCGGCTGGTTTTGCAGTGCTCTTGAGTTCGAAATATCTCTGAGTAGCCGGTAGTTTTCCATCATGCAATCACGTGTACTCTTATTAAGTAGATCCTTCTCGGCCAACAACTGCAACCAGTCGACATTATTAAACGGCAACTCGTCTACCGAGCATTGCTCCAGCAGCGACTTCGAATATTGTAGTGCCCAATATTGCACTAAAAATTCTATATCAACCAGCCCCCCATAACCTTGTTTTATATCCCAAAGACGAGCGTCGGTTTTATCAAGGTTGTCACGCATTTTTTTACGCATGGTAAAAACATCCTGACCTAATTGTTTGCGCTGCTCGCTACTGAGTACTTTATTACGCAATTGCAAATAACGATCTCTCAAGCTGGAATCGCCAGCAACCGGGCGTGCTCTCACCAATGCCTGATGCTCCCAGGTCCAGGCTTCATTCATCTGATACTTGTCAAAGGCATCAATGTGACTGACCAGCATTCCGGAGCGACCTGATGGACGCAAACGAGTATCCACTTCATACATAATGCCTTGCTGGGTTCGAGTTCCAAGGTAATGCACCAAACGCTGTGCCAGACGGGTATAAAATTGATGTAATTCCAGAGGCTTGCCCTGCTCGCCTGATACTTGCGTCATAGCATCTGGCTCACCCTGATATAAAAACACCAGGTCAAGATCCGAACCATATCCCAACTCATCACCACCGAGCTTGCCGTAGCCAATTACTAAGAAATCACACACTAATTCACCAGCGTCCTGCCTTGGTTTGCCATGTTTGCTTGTCAACTCATTCCAGGCCATTTGCAGTAAATATTCCATGATCACTTCTGCAAGGTCAGTCAGTTGTTGCGAGACTTCACTGATGTCAAAACGTCGAGTGAGATCGCCTGCCGCAATTTTAAATTGGCTGGATTGTTTAAAACGACTCAAAGCCAACAACTGCTCTTCGGTTTGATTCATTTCGATGCGCATCATGGCTTGTTGCAACTGGTTGGCCAAGTTCTCTTTAGTCAGCTGCTTGCCAAAATTACTGGGGAACAAGAGTTCGTCTAATAAAGAAGGATGGATCGAAAGTTGTCGTACCAGCCAGCTTGAGCGGGATACCAACTGCACTAAAAACTCCAGCACCGGAATGTTCTCAGCCAACATTTCAAAATAAGCCGTTCGGCGACCAATGCCCTGCAACACCTCAAGACAACGCGATATGGTTTTGTCGGAATTTTTCTGTCGACCGGCCTGAATCACCAAGTGCGGCAATAGTTGCTCTATTCGCGCAAAGCCGCGCAAACCAATTTTTCGTTCTGAAAACTCCTGCCGAAAATTTTGCAACTCTTTTAAGGTTTGCTCTGACAAAGAATACTGCTGTAAGACCTCAGACTGGCGCTCGCTGTCCAACTGGCCTTGCACTAACTTTTTCAGAACTGGCACTTGATCATTGTGATCATGCTCTTCTTTAGGATCATGAAATAGCCCTTTAAAAAAGCGAGCAACTACTTGCTGATGTTTGGCTAATTCAGTTTCGATCATTGCCCAATCCGCATAGCCCAGTAACAGTGCAATCTTTTGTTTTTCATTGTCGCTATCCGGCAAATCCTGTGTTTGTTTATCCGCATGAATTTGCAGACTATTTTCCAGCTTGCGTAAAAACTCGTAAGCATTTTTCAAGCCGCTAGCATCTTCTTCTTTGAGTAATCCCTGTTGCACTAGCGCTTCGAGAGCCTGCCACCAGTTTTTTGCTTGTAACTGAGGATGTCGGCCGCCGCTAATCAGCTGCAAACTTTGCACAATGAATTCCAATTCGCGAATACCACCATCGCCTAACTTAATATTGTTTTGCGCATCTTTTCGTTGCAATTCGATGGTAATTTTTTGTTTTAACTGACGGATGGATTCGAGCACACTAAAATCAATGTAACGTCTGAAACTAAAGGGACGAATAATATTCGCTAACTGCTCACGGAAATGATGATGTGCCTGGAGTACGCGTGCCTTGATCATGGCAAAACGTTCCCATTCGCGCCCCTGCTCCAGATAGTAATCCTGCAATGCATTAAAGTTAGCCACCAGAGCGCCACTTTGCCCATAAGGTCGCAACCGCATATCCACCCGATAAACAAAACCATCCGCCGTATTATCCGACAACAGGCTAATCAGTTTTTGTCCATGGCGCATAAAAAACATTTGATTCTCAACCGACTTGCGCTGCTCTTCACCAATTCGCGTTTCGCCCTCTTCGGGATAGCCGAAAATCAGATCCACATCCGATGAAAAATTTAACTCCTCGCCACCCAGTTTCCCCATCGCCAACACCAACAAATGCTGCTCTTCACCATCGCTGGATACTGGCACGCCGTACTGCTGGCAGGTTTGCAGATAACTCCAGTCTTGCGCACAATTGATCAGCTGCTCAGCCAATATGGATTGCAGGTAACAGATTTGACGAATGGGTAGTTGCTGCTGAATGTCGGCCACCGCAATTTGCATCGACCAATAATGACGCTGATGGCGTAAGAACTGTTTCACTTCGTATTCAGGCCAGGACAGATCCATCTTTTGTTGAATACTTAAAATATTGGCTGACAAGTTACTCAAGTCAGCAGCCAGAGCCTCCACTAACCATTGCGGCTGGCGTTTTGCCCAATGAAAAAGGTAATCACTACCGCATAAAATCCTTGCCACCTGCACCATATCTCCCGCATAAGCCGTGCCCAGAGCCTCGAGCCACTGTGAGGTTCGCTGTTCTGCTTCAGCTTGCAAGGTTTCTGGAATAGGAGCTATCTGCATCATCAATGAATCAACTTTAGTCGTATTTACTGGCCTGGAAGAGGATTATGCTATCGTATTTGGGGTGTTTTAAGCTATTGATGTTGTACGATTTATTACAATTTAATGCAAACTAATAATTTATCCGACCGACAAACATTGATAGGATAGGCCGATAACAATGAATAAGGAGTATCTTAAGAATGGGCATCATCATCACTTTAGTCATCATCGTTGCGTTAATCCTGTTTATCGTCGGGATTTACAACAAGCTGGTTAACCTGCGCAATCGCTTCAAAAATGCTTATGCACAAATCGATGTGCAACTTAACCGCCGCTACGACTTAATTCCGAATCTGGTTGAAACCGCCAAAGGTTATATGAAACACGAGCGCGAAACGCTTGAAGGCGTTATTAACGCCCGTAACACAGCAGTTTCAGCAAACCAGGCAGCAGCCGACCATCCCGAAGATCCAAATGCCATCAAGAATCTTAATCAGGCTGAGGGTCAATTAACTGGTGCATTAGGCCGTTTATTTGCCTTATCGGAAAACTATCCAGACTTGAAAGCCAATCAAAACATGGCTCAATTGATGGAAGAGTTAAGCACCACCGAAAACAAAATTGCTTTTGCCCGTCAGGCTTATAACGATGCCGTCATGCAATACAATACTTATCGCGAGCAAGTTCCTAACAACTTTATCGCCAATCCATTTGGTTTCCAGGAAGCCGAGTTGTTTGAAGTTGAAGATGAGCAGGTTAGAGAAGCTGTTAAAGTATCTTTTGACTAACCCTCATTTTTTCATCAACTGATAAGCAATAACAACAATGGACTTTTTTGAACATCAAGAAGTAGCCAGGAAGAAAACCCGGCTACTGGTTTTCTACTTCCTGATGGCTGTGATCTTAATTGTCGCAGCCCTCAATTTTATTGGCTTCATGCTGGTAAAGTCTCAAAGCTCACCCGACATGCCCTTCAGGATCAGCGACTGGTTTCAGCATTCATGGTTTTATGCCGTGACCCTTGGCACTATTTTGTTGATTTTGTTAGGTTCTTTATTTCGTTGGTTCCAGCTCAGCGCAGGCGGCAAAGCAGTTGCTTCAATGGTTAAGGCACGCGAGGTCTTGCCGGACACCAACGACCTGTTAGAAAGACGCTTGCTCAATGTGGTTGAGGAAATGTCTATTGCCTCAGGAACATCCGTTCCCACGGTGTACGTGATGGATGAAGAAGAATCGATTAACGCATTCGTGGCAGGGCTTGAAACCAGCGATACCGTATTAGTCGTCACCAAAGGCGCTCTACAGAACCTAACTCGTCAGGAACTGCAAGGTGTAGTCGCTCACGAATACAGCCATATCTTTAATTCTGATATGCGTATCAATGTACGCTTAATCGCCATACTGGCTGGCATTTTGCTACTCGGTCAGGCCGGTTATTTTGTCATGCGCTATATCCGCTACGGCAACATCCGTAGTAGCAAAGAAAGTGGCGGCGCAGTAGTAGCCGTCTTTGTAATTGGCATATCACTGTTTATTATTGGATATATCGGCTTATTCTTTGGCCGCTTAATTAAGTCCGCTATCTCGCGCCAACGAGAATATCTCGCTGATGCTTCTGCCGTTCAGTATGCCCGCGACAACGAAGGCCTGGCCGGAGCCTTTATCAAGATCAAACAGCAGGGTTCTTTGCTGAAAAACTCGCATGCCGAAGAAACCAGCCATATGTGTATTTCAGAGCCCATCAAGCTCAACTTAAATAGCCTGGCTTCGCACCCGCCGATTGAAAAAAGACTGACAGCGATCATGCCCGGCTGGCGTAACCTTGCCGAACGAATCGAAGAACAGCGCCTGCGTGAGATGAATCAAGAGCAACAACATGATATTGAGCTTGAACCTGAAAGCAAGCAAGCAGCTGACTTTGGATTTGGCGCCATTATCGACACCATCGGTCAGCCGACCACCCTGCACCAACACGCAGCTGGGGCTTTATTACTGGGGTTACCCGAAATTATTCGCCAGGCCGCCCATGGCCAACACTCTAATTATAACGCAACGCATCTGGCGCTTGCCCTGCTACTGAGCGATGATCATCAGGTTTCTGAGTCAGTCTTAAATCTCATAGCCGACAAAACCAGTCAGCAAGAAGCCGACCAGGTTCTAGAATTGGCGCAACACATCACCAAAGATAAACGCCACTTACGTTTGACCATGCTGGATATTTCAATACCAAGCTTGAAACGATTAGGCGCTAAAGAACGAAAAGAGTTTTTAAGCTTATTGAGAGAAGCCATTCATCTGGATAGCCATATTTCGGAATTCGAATATGTGCTTTACGCCATACTGCAAAAGAACCTCAGCGATATCAAACAGCCGCCCAGCAACAGCATCAAGAGCTTCAACGGAGTGGCAAACGAAATCCAGGTAATCCTTTCTGCAACGGTACACAGCACCGGCCAAAGCGATGAAGAAAAGCAAGAACTATACACCAAACTGATAAAACCCTTTGTCAAAGAAACAGCACCTCTGATTGAAAAAACATTCGATGCCGAATCATTCCATCAAGCCTTAAAACGCCTCAATCAGCTAACACCCATGCTGAAAAAGCCATTGATTCAAGCGCTTGAAGACGCCGTTTCTTATGATGGCAAAGT
Source organism: Kangiella sp. (assembly GCA_048266925.1). Classification (GTDB taxonomy): domain Bacteria; phylum Pseudomonadota; class Gammaproteobacteria; order Enterobacterales; family Kangiellaceae; genus Kangiella. The sequence goes on from JBLWYL010000001.1 coordinate 1,015,064, forward strand.
ACATCCCCAGGAAATCGAACTACTACGCGCCATCGCCGAATGCTTAAACTGTCCTATTCCACCGATATTGGAACAGGCGCAGCATGAGCTGGTGAAAGAAAACCCTACAATTAATAGCTAAAAAAAATGAAAGTGTTTCATTTTAAAATTTATATTGTAGCATTTTTGACTGTGTTAACTGGATGTAGCTATTCTGGAGGTGCTGTAGAGTCCTATATAGTCGACGGGGACTTGCCTCAATATATTGTGGTTAATCTATCAGAAAAAGATGTTCGGGATAAATTACTAGAAGCCTTTAACGCTAAACAACTCAAAGACAACATTTACTACAGGAGTCATGGCTTTAAAAGTAATGAGAACAATGATACGCCCTTACCGCTTATCGCAGAAGATGAAACTAATTCGATATGGGGTAATGAATTTTTCTCAAACCCAGAAAATAGTGAGAAAATCTTCATACATTCAATGGGAGCCTCATTTTTATCTTCCTGTTACTTACAGAGTGGAAAGCCTATAGGCTATAGCGCGACATTTTATATTGAAATAACTTCAATTGAAGGGAAGTCTAAAATATCAGTTAATTCCTTTGATTCAAATATCATATATGGTGGCGAGTTTAACGCTCATGCAATGGGGTGGGTACCACAAAGTAAGAAAGTCGAACCTTCTCAAATAGAAAACTACAAATTACTGGCGGTTATAGCAAATATGCTGGGAATAGCCTTGAAATCCCCAAACTACTATATTTCTGATATCACAACGAAAGCTCCTTCGTGTTAATTTCAATGAGACCCAAATTAATACAATCAGAATCACCCTTTAATATTAACGACTCATACAAGAGTTTTGCTTAAAAGAGTCACTCGAGATGCTTTCAATGACAGGTATTATTGCACTCAGTATAGTTTTCGTTGGAATTCTTTATATCATTTTAGGCTTTATTGCTTATTCAGATAGAGTGCCTTCAAGCTCTAAATTTGAGGCCGCCGGCCCTTGGTGGGCTCTATATCCAAGAAATTATAATGAGCGTGGAAAGCTCCTTACTGTTTGGGGGAAAGTCTTTTTATCATTAGCTTTATTAGTGAATATTTACTTCTTTATTAATGGATAAACTAAGGTAATTAATTGGTAACCTAGGCTCACTAAATTATGCAAAAATACAACAAGAGAGAAGCCTTTGGGGCATTATTAGCAGCGACTGTACCTGCAGTAGCATATTCCATGTTTACGTTTTTCAATAGTCCAACAAGCTCTTCAGAAACAATATGGAGTTTATTATTCATAGGTTTCTTTAGTCTTTTCTTTGTTTTCTCTTTAGGCTGGCTGGGGTATGAAAAAATACTAAAGAAACGCAAGATAAGCTCTATATTCGGTTATGCTCTTTTTGGTGTTATTGTAGGGATATTGATTTACTTAGTATTTTATTTACCTGTAATTATCAGTAATCTAGGTACAAGTATAAAGCATGCTTACTTAGTAATCTTAAACACTTATAAATTACTGGGCTTTCTTATCGTATATGGGTTGGCTACATCTCTTATTTTCTGGTTTGTAGTCGTAAGAAATAATCGCTCTCTGTGACTATCATCATTAAGACACTAGTATGAATGAGAACATCAAAATAATATTTAATTCAGTTTTTGCCGAAAGTGAGAATAGTAACAGAAGCTTTTTTGATTACGCACTCCCATTAATTGACCGTGTAAAGAGCGACAAAGCGACATTTATAATGAAAGTGGATGGCCAACAAGGAGCTAGCACTTGCATAATTACTAAAGGCGATGATCTGTTTATACGATATGATAGTGATAGTTTAGAAGATGCGATTCTAAGTACGTTAAATAAATATTTTCAAAACTAGCTTGAGTAGCACAACCGTCTTTGAGGAGCTTCAGAAATACTTCTTCTACGCATTAAGTGAACTCCCATAACCTATATGATTTTTAAGATTGACTAATCTCGAATACACTTCCTACCTGATATCAAAAGTCACTGGATTATGAAATACCTCCATGTATTTCACCAAAGGCCAGCTTCGCTGTTCAAAATCGCTCCCTACGATTTTGTCCGCGGTAAGCGACTGAAGGGAGTGTCATCGGTACCGCGGTATAACAAACAAAAGTGATTTATGTATTAATAAACTATCTTAAAGCGACTAATTCCAATACGGATTTTCTTCCAGCGCTCTGGTGCGCATGGTGACTAGTGCTTCGAGGATGTCTTTCTCGGTGCGTTCCAACCGCTCATCAACACGATCTTCTGTTTTCAGGGCTCTGCGGATGAATTCGAGTTGTTTGAAGAGTTCGATACTGGCGACTAGGTCGACCCATCTTTGACGGTAAGGTTTACGTTTTTTGTTTTCGAACAGGCTGCCAAAGAATAATCCGATATCCAGGGTTCGATACATTCGAGGCAGATAGGAAAGATAGTCGTTTTCAGTCAATTCCTCTTTGCCGGTTAAGTGACGTTTGATGTCAAACAGCTGGTGTTGAAGTTGACGAATGGCAAAAGGGAAAATTTCTTTTTTCAGGCGTTGGCCACCACCATTTTTGAAGGCCAGCCGCCATTCTTTAAGATACAACCAGCGAGAGAAATGCAACAGCTTGAGGTTGTAGGAAGGCGATTTAAGGTATTCGACAAATTGAGTGCCTTCGCGCTTGAAGGCTTTGCGTAGCCCTTGTTCAAAACCTTCTAACTCTGAGTATTTAAAACCATAGAGTTTGCCGTTGTTAAGCCAGTTAATTTCTTGTGCGACTTTTAATAATTTGGCAAAGTTTTTGGTGATTTCGCGCCAGTCACTTCGCAAACTACTTAAAGCATGGCGCGGTATCATGGGTGCAAACACTGAGTACATGTGCTGCATGAACATTAAAGCACGATTCAGTTGCAAAACATTATCCAGCGTTACTTCGCGCTTCATTTGCTTAATATAATGTTGCCAATGTCCAAGGCCAGTATGCGCGATGGTTTCGAAGGCTGCTTCAGCTGAAGATTTAGCGCTTAATTCGACCACTCTAAGTTGTTTTAGATATGGAGACAACTTTCGGCACAGACTGTAGCCACGCTCAGCTTTGCTTTCACTGTCTAATACCAGATTAAATTTTTCAATCAGCTCCTGGCATAAGGCAAACAGCACCGCTGGCTCGCCTTCTTTAAGCTCCAGTTCGACTTCACAGATATCCTGCTTAGCTTCTTTACAACGGATTGAACCTACATCCAAAGCGATTTCAATCTGACTGTCGCTTTCTGTGACCACCATCTGGCGTCTTAAAAAATCGGTATTAAAGGCTGGCTTGAATGGGCCATCCTCTTCTTCGGCTTCTTCGAGCAATATCATCAGATACGGCTCGGCCACGGCCTGCAGGTCTAATTCTTTGGACGGGAGTTCGATCTCGGATTCATTGCGTTGAAACAGGCCACCAACCACTCGACCAGCGGATTTGACCGACTGGATGAATTTTTCACCGTCTCGGCGGATTCGTAGCCCGATTTCCATCTCTCTGAGTTTATGATTCTCAGTGTCGAAATAGGTGTTGGCCAATTGCTTTTCCTGCCAATCACTAGTGTCCGAGAATCGGTCGCTAACCCATTGTTTTATATCGCTTATCTTGTCGGGCGTCGCTGATAGTTTTATTTCTATTTCGATCGACATGCCTTAATTTCTACTCAGTTTGGTTTGAGTCATTCAACGCAGTTTACAGCGCGAATCAGAAATTGCCAATCGTTAAGTCTGGTATGCGAGTGCTCGCATGCTTATAATGTGCACCTTTACTTGTTGGCCCAAATAATCCATTGGGGGATACATGGCTAATTCGATTCTTGACCTTTTTGCGTCATCACCTATTCGTCCTATGCAAGATCATATGGCGAAAGTTCATGAGTGTGCCTCTGAACTGAAAAACTTCTTTAAAGCGACTATCGAAGGCAACTGGGAACAAGCTGACCAGCTTAAAACCCATATTCGTGAGCTAGAAAATGAAGCTGACGACTTAAAACATGACTTGCGCATGCACTTACCTAAAGGCCTTTTCCTGCCAGTAGCTCGTACCGACCTTCTCGCCCTCCTGAGCAAACAAGATAAGATTGCCAATATTGCTCGTGATATTTCTGGTCTGGTTTTCGGTCGTAAAATGCAATTCCCAGCAAGCGTTAATGAAGACTTGATGGGCTTGATTCAGCGTTCAATCGATGCATCAGCACAGGCTTTTAAGGCCATCAACGAGCTGGATGAATTATTGGCAACCGGCTTTAGAGGCCGCGAAGCCAGTCTGGTTGAGGAAATGATTGATCAACTGGACATGATTGAAAATGATACAGACGATTTACAACGTGAATTATTGTTCAAGATTTTTGAACAGGAAAACGAGCTACCTCCTGTACAGGTTATGTTTATGTATAAGGTAGTACAACAAATCGGTGATTTAGCTGACAGCGCTCAAAGCGTCGGTTCGCGCCTTGAAATGATGATAGCTCGATAAACCGGGGGGAGTCGTGGAATTTATACTACAAAACTCAGATACATTTATCTGGATAGCGGTAGCATTTGGTTTTTTAATGGCTTTTGGGGTTGGTGCCAATGATGTTGCCAACGCCATGGGGACATCGGTTGGTGCGAAGGCATTAACCCTTAAACAAGCTATTTTCGTTGCTGCCATATTCGAATTTGCTGGTGCTTATCTAGCCGGTGGCCAGGTCACACAGACCATTCGCAAAGGCATTATTGATTCTTCATATTTTGTTGGGACACCGGAGCTCTTAATTTTCGGCATGATGGCGGCTCTGTTGGCTGCTGGCGTGTGGCTGGTACTAGCTTCTAAATTTGGCTGGCCGGTTTCTACTACCCACTCTATCATCGGTGCTATCGTGGGTTTCGCTGCGGTCGGTGTCAGTGTTGACGCGGTAAGTTGGGGCAAAGTTGGCTCCATTGTCGGTAGCTGGGTTGTGACCCCTTTTATTGCTGGTGCTATCGCCTTCCTGATTGTAATGAGCGTCCAGAAGCTGATTCTTAATACCGACAATCCCTTTCAAAAAGCAAAACGCTATGTTCCTATTTACATGTTCTTAACTGGCTTTGTAATGGCGTTAGTAACCATCATGAAAGGCCTTAAGCATGTCTTTAAGGACCATGATATTAACTTGAGCATGACTGAGATCTACCTTTTTGCCATTGGTTTTGGTGCTATCGTTGGAATTATCGGTGCTTTGGTGATTAGTCGTATCAAAGTTGAAGAAGAAGCGGACAAAGACTACCACTTCTACAGTGTAGAAAAGGTTTTCACCGTTCTGATGATTGTGACTGCCTGTGGTATGGCATTTGCCCACGGCTCAAACGATGTTGCAAATGCGATCGGGCCTTTAGCTGCAATTGTTAGCGTTATCCAAAACGGCGGCGACATTGGTGCTAAAGCTGTGGTTGACCCAAGAATTCTGCTGGTTGGTGCGATTGGTATTGTCATTGGTCTAATTGTCTTGGGTAGCCGAGTGATGGCAACCATCGGCCAAAAGATTACCCATTTAACGCCAAGCCGCGGTTTTGCTGCTGAACTGGCAGCCGCTTCAACGGTAATTATTGCCAGTGGTGCCGGTCTGCCAATTTCAACCACACAAACGCTTGTCGGTGCAGTGTTAGGGGTTGGTATGGCGCGTGGTATCGCTGCGTTGAACCTGGGTGTTGTTCGCAACATCTTTGTGTCATGGGTTGTGACCTTACCAGCTGGTGCAATCCTGTCAGTGACATTCTTCTATATCTTTAAGGCACTATTCACCTTTTAATTGCTAAAATATTCTGAATAAGTGCAACTAATTAGCCCTTTTGCGGGCTAATTAACACTTCATAACAAACGGTTTTAAGCCCTCTAAATCAGTAGCTTAAAGCCGTTTTTTTATGCCTGACAAGCTCACCTGAAGCAATATGCTAATTAGTCTTAACGACAAGTCTTCCCCCATTCTTTGACCTGCTATATACTTGCCCCTTTATTTACGATTAAGCTCAAATTTTAACCGTTGGGATAGTTTATGTTTCGTCTACTTTTAGTGTTTTTATTGCTGACCACAAGCCAGTTTGCACAAGCAGCTGATCCAGCTCAAAACACAACCGCAGAAAGCAATTATTATGTATCCGATGATATTGGAGTCATTATGCGTAGCGGCCCGACAAATCGCTATCGGGTGATCGGTCGTTTAGTTGCCGGTACACCTATCGAAGTTCTAGCCACCGATACTGACAATAAAAGTAGCCAGGTGCAAACAGCAGACGGTGAAGAAGGTTGGATCCAGTCCGAATACATCACTGATCAGCCAACGGTTCGCGCCTTATATGCTGAACTACAAATTGAGCACGATGAACTTAAACAAGAGCTTGCTAAGACCAAACAGCAAATCGCTGACAAAGAGAATGTCATTGCACTGAATGATCAGCTGCAACAACAGGTTTCCGAACTGCAAAATGAGTCGGATAAACTTCGCCAACAAAACGACTTGCTAAAAGATCGTTTTCACAGCGATGTGTTTTACGCAGGTGCTTTTGTCCTGCTAGTGGGCATGCTAATCAGCTGGATATTATCCCGCTTTAGCATGAAACGCCGTCAGCGCTCCGGTTGGCGTTGACGTTTTCAGGTTGTACTTTAGGCTCTGTTAGTCCTAGTCAGTACATTGTTATTAGGTAATTGCCGTAATGTTTAAAGCCAGTCAAATCCTGTCAGATTCCTATCAGCAACTCTCGCTGAGCGAGTGGCAGGAAATTATCACCCAAAACTACTCTGTCGATGAGTCGAGCTACTTACAAGAATTGTTAGAGCTCGCCACTCCTGACGACAAAACCGTCAATATTATTACCCACCAGGCTTCCCAACTGGTTGAAGAAATCCGTCAAAGTAGTAAGTCGCGAGAAGGCGTTGAAGCCTTTTTGCAACAATACAGTCTGAGTACCAAGGAAGGTGTGATTTTGATGTGTCTGGCGGAAGCGCTGTTGCGTATTCCTGATGCCAATGTTGCCAATGCTTTAATCCGTGACAAGCTCAGTGCTGCTGAGTGGAAAAAGCATACCGGGCAAAGCGAATCAATCCTGGTCAATGCCTCAACCTGGGGTCTAATGTTGACCGGTAAAATCGTCGACGTTGATCAAGACGGTGATGGTAAACCTGATACCTTATTAAAAGGCCTGATTGCCAAATTTGGTGAGCCGGTTATTCGCCAGGCCATGAATCAGGCGATGCGCTTAATGGGTCGCCAATTCGTACTGGGGCGCAGCATCAAAGAAGCCATGAAACGCGGCGCTAAAAGCGTTGAAAAAGGCTATACCCACTCTTTCGATATGTTAGGTGAAGCTGCCTATACCGCTCACGATGCGCAGCGTTATTACGAAGCCTACAGCAAAGCGATTCAGGAAATAGGCCAGGTCAAAGTTAAAGAAGGTCAGTTAGCACCTAGTATTTCTATCAAGCTGTCCGCACTACATCCACGTTATGAAGTGGGTCAGAAAGATCGCGTTATGACCGAAATGGTTGATACGCTGCTTAAGCTAGTCAAACAGGCTCGCGATTTAGATGTGGCTGTAACCATCGATGCTGAAGAAGCGGATCGCCTTGAGCTGTCGCTGGATATTTTCGAAGCGCTTTATACTTCTGAGATCTGTCAGGACTGGGCTGGATTGGGCATGGTCATCCAAGCTTATTCCAAACGTGCCCTGCCCGCATTAGGCTGGCTTGATGCACTATCGCGCAAACATGGCCGCCGCATCCCGCTGCGCCTGGTCAAGGGTGCTTACTGGGATTCTGAGATTAAGTGGTCACAGCAGGCCGGCCTAAGCAACTATCCGGTGTTTACCCGCAAAGCAGGCACCGATGTGTCATACCTGGCTTGCGCACGTTTTATCATGAATACCCAGGATAGCTTCTACCCGCAATTTGCCACTCATAACGCACAAACTGTTTTCAGCATTATGGAAATGGCTGATCAACGTCGCGACTTTGAATTCCAGCGCTTGCATGGCATGGGTGAAATTCTGTATGACAAGGTGCTAGAACGCTACCCCGGATTGAAATGCCGTATTTATGCACCGGTGGGCAATCACAAAGAATTGCTGCCTTATCTGGTGCGTCGCTTATTGGAAAATGGTGCCAATACCTCTTTCGTTCATCAGTTAGTCGATAAAGCGACTCCTGTAATGAGCCTGGTCGAGCATCCATGCCTTGTGCTTAAGCGTTACCCGACGCTGCACAATGATCGCATTCCATTGCCGCCACATATTTATGGTCCTGACCGCGTTAACTCAGCAGGTACTAATCTCCACATTAACAGCCAGATCGAGCCTTTTATGCACAACGTAGAACAGTATTTAGACAATCAATGGCACGCTAAGCCCATTATTGATGGTAAAGAGCTTACCACTAACGAAGAAGCCGTATTTTGCCCTTATGACAACTCGCATCAAATCGGCACCGTACACAAAGTCAGCGAAGAGATGGCGTTAGACGCACTCTCTATTGCGCATAAAAATTTCATCGCCTGGGACATGACGCCAGTAGAACAGCGCGCCCAGATCCTTGAAAAAATAGCGGATGTCTTTGAAGAAAACGAAGCCGAATTGATTGCATTGTGTAGTCGCGACGGTGGTAAAACCATGCAGGACGGCATTGATGAAGTTCGCGAAGCAGTCGATTTCTGTCGCTATTACGCCAATAAAGCGCGTGAAGATTTTGGTCAGGAAATTACCTTACCCGGCCCAACAGGCGAAAGTAATCATCTCTATCTTCAAGGCCGTGGCGTATTTGCCTGTATCAGCCCATGGAACTTCCCATTGGCAATCTTCACTGGTCAGGTGGTCGCTGCTTTGGTTGCCGGTAACACGGTTCTGGCAAAATCTGCTGACCAAACCACTTTGGTGGCTTATCGCGCTGTTCAATTAATGCATCAGGCTGGCGTTCCAACCAGCGTCTTGCAATTTGTGCCTTGCCGCGGTTCTACTTTCGGCAACCTTATTTTGTCTGACATCCGCGTTGCGGGCGTTTGCTTCACTGGCTCAACCTCAACCGCGCAAACCATTAACCGTACTTTAGCCACTCGCGACGGCATGTTATCACCGCTTATCGCTGAAACCGGTGGTCAAAATGCCATGATCGTGGATAGCTCTGCGTTACCTGAGCAAGTGGTTGCTGACGTTATTCAATCAGCATTCACCAGCGCCGGTCAGCGTTGTTCAGCGCTACGCGTACTTTATGTGCAGGAAGATGTAGCTGACCGAATTCTGGAAGTGCTTGCTGGCGCGATGCAGGAATTGAAACTGGGCGACCCAACCGACTTATCAACTGACATTGGTCCAGTGATTGATGCAATTTCACGTGAAGAATTAGCTGGTCACGTTGAGCAATTGCGCGCAACCGGTAACCTGATTGCGGAAACGCCAATGCCTGCAGGCCTTGAGAAAGGCTGCTATTTAGCTCCAACCGCATTCTTTATCAATCATATCAATGACTTGACTCAAGAATGGTTTGGTCCGATTTTGCATGTCATAAAATACAAAGCGAAGGACCTGGATAAGGTTATTGACCAGATTAACGGTTATGGCTTCGGTTTGACGCTGGGCATTCATTCGCGCAACGAAAGCACCGCTACTTACATTGATAAACGTGCCCGTGTGGGTAACGTCTATATCAACCGTAATATGATTGGTGCTACCGTTGGTGTACAACCATTTGGTGGGCAAGGCTTATCAGGTACTGGCCCGAAAGCAGGCGGCCCTTTCTACCTGCACCGCTTTGCTACCGAGCACACACGCACCAATAACACAGCAGCGATTGGTGGTAATGCAACCTTGCTGTCGTTAGGCGATTAATTCAATTCGAGGTAAACTAAAGGGCATCAGGGGCTATTAACACTCCTGGTGCCCTTTTTTTATGGCCATGATTTTTTAAAATTACGCCCTATTAACTATGATCACTGCTCTATGAAAAACATCTCACCAGACTTTATTGCTCACATTGCCCAGCAGCTTAACGACCCCGATGCGTTGCAGGCTTTGCTGGACTACAGCCAAAAACCCTTGCGCAAAAGCATTCGCATCAATCCCTTAAGAGCACATAAAGAGGCGGTGCTCAGCCAATGGCAACAAGCTGGCTATAAGCTGGATCCGATCCCCTGGTGTGATGATGGCTTCTGGATTGATGAAGACCATAAGCCGCTTGCAGATGGTTTTGGTAAATTGGTACCACATTTAGCCGGGCAGTTTTATATTCAGGAGTCGAGCTCTATGTTGCCCGTAAGTGCATTATTTGCAGCTCATCCTGAACCAGAGATGGTACTCGATGTAGCGGCGGCTCCTGGATCTAAAACCACTCAAATTTCCGCAACAATGAACAACGACGGATTAGTTGTCGCCAATGAACTATCCTCTTCCAGACTCAAAGTCTTGTACGCCAACTTAGAGCGCACGGGAGTCAGTAATACGATTCTGTGCCACCATGATGGTCGTCAGTTCGGCAAAGCCGCCGAGCAAACCTTTGATGCTATCTTGCTGGATGCGCCCTGTGGTGGCGAAGGTACAGTACGTAAAGATCCTGAGGCATTAAGCAACTGGTCATTGGCTAACGTTTTAAGCATCTCTGAGTTACAGAAAGAACTGATTATGAGCGCTTTCAATGCGCTCAAGCCTGGCGGCACTCTGGTTTATTCCACCTGTACCCTATCCAAAGAAGAGAATCAGTTAGTATGCCAGCACTTGCTGGATAACCAATCCAATAGAGTTGAAATTTTTCCGCTGAATGCATTATTTGCTGATGCTGGTAAAGTCGCAACGCCCGAAGGCTACTTGCACATATATCCGCACCTTTTTGATAGCGAGGGTTTCTTTGTTGCCTGCTTCAAAAAAAAAGAAGACCCAATCTCAGACGATGAATCAGCACTCAACAGCGAACTTGGCTCCCGCTTTCCGTTTGCTCCTCTAAGCAAGAAAGAATATCAAGAAGTTGCGCAGCACTGCTCAAGCCTTGGCTGGCAAATGGAGCCCATCAAAAAGCAACTGTGGAAGCGCGATAACGAAATATGGTTCTTCCCACAAGGTATTGAAAAGCTAATTGGCAAGCTACGAATGAGTCGAATTGGTGTTAAACTGGCAGAAAGCCATCGCAGTGGCTATCGTCTGCAACATCAGGCTGCTATTGCTTTTGGCCATGAATTTAATCAACAAACCTATGAACTCAACAGCAAACAAGCTGTCGAGTATTACCAGGGGCGTGATATCGCTATAGAAAAGCTTTCGACTCTTAAAAAAGGCGAAGTAGCTGTCCTCTATCAAGGTGCTGTCATTGGACTTGCTAAAAATTTGGGTAACAAATTAAAAAATTCATTACCCCGATATCTGGTTCAAGACACACCATTTAGCACCCTTGAATGTTAATGCTTGCTCTAAAGTACGGATAATTTAATGACACTTAATTTTATTAAATACAAAATAACACTTCTTTTATTCAGTCTGATATTTCTGGTTGCCTGCCAAACTTTGCAGCCAGTTGAGGACCCTTACCGTTTACCTTTATCTCCGGCGGTGACCACCGGTGAACTTGATAACGGCCTCAAATATTATATACATCCTAACCGCAAGCCTACTGACAAAGCTTATATCACTTTGTTACTCAATGTTGGTTCATTGCAGGAAGAAGACCACGAACGTGGGGCAGCTCATTTTGTTGAGCATATGGCGTTTAATGGCTCAACCCATTTCAATAAAAATGAACTGATTACTACACTAGAGCAACTGGGCATGCAGTTTGGCTCAGACATTAATGCATTTACCAATTTTGACAACACTCGTTACCACCTGGAAATTCCAACCGGTAATCCTGATAACTGGTCCACCATCACTCTTATCCTTGACGATTGGATGACTGGTATCAAATTTGATGCCGAAGATGTTGAGAAAGAACGCAAAGTAATACTGTCAGAAAAGCGTGCTCGTAAAGGATTAGGCGAACGTCTATCCGAAGTGCTCAACCCGATTAGTTTTAGTGGCGCACGCCATGCTGAAAGAATGCCGATTGGTACTGATGAGACTCTCAAAAGCATGACCGCAGAAGACCTCAAAGCCTTTTACCTGAAGTGGTATCAACCCCATAATATGGCATTGATTATCACTGGTGATGTCGAGCCAGAGAACACCATTAAATTGTTCAATAATACCATTGGTCAAATTCAATCATCGAACGATATCAAACCCAAAGAATATTTAATTCCTGGTAAAACTGAGCCCGTTTTTGAAGTCGTTAAAGACCCTGAGATTCTTACTAAATCCATTCATATTCGCTACCAAACCCACAGCGTTACTTTGGATAACTTTAATGCACTACGCTACAGGCTTCTTAACCAAATCGTTGTCAGTCTCTTTGGCAGTAGGATGTATGAGTTAGTTGATAGTGCCGAAAAACCGTTTGAAGGCGCAGACCTTGGATATTCGCAACTGGGTAATGATAAATTATTGTTTAACTTCTCGGTGACCCCTAAAGATGGAGAGTATGAGCAAGGCTATACTCGCCTATTCGAAGAAATCAAACGCGTTGAACAGCATGGATTCCTGTCCAGTGAACTGGAGCGCTATCGTAAAGAAGTTCTCAATAGCAGCTTACTCTCAATCGAAGATCTCGACTCAATACATTCGCGTAGCTTGACCGATCGCTACATGTCGCATTTCCTGTATGGCGAGCACTACTTCTCCCCTATTCAACGTCACGTATTACTGGAAAGAATTCTGCCTACTATTAGTGCAGCCGAAGTGTCGCAGCACTTCAATCAATTACTGTCCAGCAAGCTTCATTCAGTTGTGGCTTACGCTCCGGAAAGTGAGCCTCCGCCAGCAGAGTGGAAGCAAGACATTGTGACACTGCTCAGTAAACCGATGAGCCTCTCTCCTTATCAGGAATCCAACCTAGAAACTCCCCTGATTAGTGAGTTACCGCAAAAAGGCAAGATTATTGATCAAACTGCCATTGAAGCCGTTGAAGCCAACAAGTACCAACTGAGTAATGGTGCAACCGTTATCATCCGCCCTAGCAATCTGACTAATACTGAAGTCTTATTGTTTGCTTATGCACCGGGTGGCTACTCGCTTGCCAGCGCCGAACAACAACGCTCAGCAATGGAGTCCGCAAAACTGGTAGCATCGTCGGGAATCGGTGATTATTCAAGAACAGATCTGGGCAAGAAACTACACGATAAAACCGTACAGCTAAACTTGAATATTGGTCGCTATTATTCTCAGTTATCATCCAGTAGTGCCCCTAAGGATCTGGAGCTGATGTTCCAATTAATCCACCTGTATTTTACTCAGCCAAAAATTGACCCGATCATTGCTGAAAACTATAAGAACTCCATTATTCAGTATCAGCGTAATCGCCTTAATGATCCTGAGCAAAGATATGCTGACGAATTACATCTGTTGCTCACTAATAATCACCCCAAGGCGCAGCCTTGGTCAGTTGAAGAAGCAGAAAAAATTGATCATGCAGCTGCTTTAAAATTTTATGAAGACCGATTCTCAAAGGCCAACAACTTTACCTTTATCATCGTAGGTAATATTCAACCCAAAGAAATTGAGCCAATGATCGAGCAATACATTGCCAGTTTGCCGGCAACTGAGAAAAAAGAAACTTGGCTTGATGAAAAGATTCGTACCGTACAGAGGGATGTTGAATTTTCACGTGATACAGCACTTGATGAAAAAACAAAGGTTCAACTGCAGTTTCATAAACCTATTCACAACTATGTTTCTGAAACTCGTTTCCGCTTAGGGCTTTACCAGGAATTACTTCAACAGGAACTGCAGGCCACGCTGCGAGAAGAGCTCGGTGAAGTTTATTCAATTGGCGTCAGCGCCAATGTCGAGCGCTATCCGACCGAATGGTTTAACTTATTGATCGGCTTTAACTCGGAGCCGGGCCGAGAAGAGTTATTAATTGATACCATCCAGGACATTATTGATACGACTTTATCTAAGCCACTGGCACAGGACAAACTGGATAATATTAAACAACAACGTCGCGTATCATTTACAGAGGGGCAACAAAGTAATCATTTCTGGCTCAGTCAAATCACACTGTATGAGCGTGAAAATATTGATTACTCCTATTTCACCAATTACATGGATCGTTTAGACGCAGTGACGATTGATCAAATTCAAGAAACTGCGAAAATGCTACTTGAAGACAGCTATCTGGTGACCAGTATTATGCGACCAAAAGGTGATGCCAATATGGCAACAGAATCGCAAGACAAAGAAGAACAGGCCGTTACGGATTAACGTCTGTCAGACTAGGGACAATCACTTTTTGTCCCTGGTAATCAACCAGTAAGTCATTCTCTAGTATATTAACCACCGATAAATTTTTGCTTATGGTATCTCCAATGCTATAAGCCTTGCCATTCAACATGACAAACCTGTCTGCTGGTTCCGTAGCATAGATATGAGTGGTATAAATTAAAGTTGGCCAATGGTCATGATCAATGGCGGCCAAAAAGACAGGTTTCTTGTTAGTGTTGCTTACTTGATTGTTCCGTGCCTGTTGCTGTATTTCGGCTTGCTCTACGACCTCAGTAATCGGACGTCGGCTAACTGCTTCAACAACTTGAGATGACGTTAACTGTACAGCCGGCTGCTGAACTTTCAGTGGTTCTTTTTTGATAACCAGGCCCGATGCTGCAGATGATTTCATTGATTCAGAGCTACTCTCATCGACACTCATATTGTTCATTAGAACGCCAGTAGAATCAGTAGTTTTAACCGTTTCCTGTTGTGAGCCTTTGTTCACAGGCAGGGCTTGTTCGCTATGACTGACTACTCCAGACTTAGTGTCTCCAAGTTCTGGCTTCAATACCAACCAGAGCACCACTCCAACCAGTACAGCAATAACGACTACCAGTGGTAATAACCAGCGCTTGCTTTCATCCTCTTCAATAAAAGCGGTGTGCTGATGCTCACTATTTAAGTTAGGTACATCACCGTCTTTTTGACCTGACTCAGTCTTTTTTATTGCATCAAGAATATAAGACATTTAGTTCACCGCCTGAAAACTGGTTGATTTAAGTTTGGGTATACTGGGTTCGGCTAAATTGTTAATCACCATAATCGAATGCCTGCCTAAGATGCCATCCGACACCAGACCATGCTCCATCTGGAACAATGCCAACCAATCAGAGACCTGTTCTGAAAAAACATTAGCAGGAACAATCACAACACCTTCGCTTGCCTCAATAAAAGCAGTCAGCCAACTAACGGCCGCTCCCCTACCACCAATCCCGACAGGCTCATTAAAACCCGCTGGCTTTTTCCAGAAAAGCTGATACTCACCGGTCCATAGCGGATTCAATTTTTTGCGTTCAATGGTCACCTGGTTATCACCAAATTGCATGACCACCGATTGTTCCTCCATAGCAATCAAGGTTCCCCAGAAGTCACCACTTTGCGTGGTAGTAAATTTCAAATTGGCAGGACGATTCAACTGCCCTAAAAATTTCCAGTCGGTCAGCCCCTGATCGCAACCCAGTCCATAAGTTGCCGCCAGGCTACAGGCATCACTGGATTGAAAGGGAAGATAAGATACCCCCCATAACGCCAATAAATTCTGGCTGGCAATGGCACCGCTTCGATCCCAGCTCTGTTCTCCCCAAAAATCTGCAGCCAGTTCACTGGGGCTTTTATTCACATCAACCTTTGGTGGTTCTTGCGCGGTATCGACCAGTCCTGAACCATTAGGCTCAGTTACAGTACTGGGGTTCGTTCCTGTCTCGGGCTCTTGCTTCTCAGCAAAGCTAACAGTCGCTTTATCGGCTGCCTTATCAAACAAACCAAAAGACCATGCTGTAATACCTAGCATCAGCCCAATCAGTAATACCGGGACTGCCCATTTCCAGTGATCCATTACCGATGGTGCTTGCTGGTATTCAGTTTTATGGCCGAGCACCTCTTCAACGGCTTTTTCAACCGTCCGTGTGTCCACATGATGCAAATTGCCTGCAAAGGCTCCCAGCATAGCTCGATCACTGATGACATTAATCAGCCGTGGTATCCCGCCACTGGCTTTATGAATCAGCTTCATAGCTTTAGTTTTAAACACTGGGCGCATAACGCCTGCAATACGTAGACGATGCTCCAGGTAGGATTTCGTTTCGTTAAGTGATAAAGGACGTAAATGATAGCGAGCGGTAATTCGTTGTGCTAACTGGCGGAGCTCTTTCTTAGCTAGTAATTCTTGTAATTCAGGCTGCCCGATCAAGATGATCTGCAGAAGCTTTTTCTGATTGGTTTCAAGATTAGTCAGTAGCCTGATTTGCTCTAAAACCTCGACACTTAAGTTCTGCGCCTCATCAATCATCAGAACCGTATTCAAGCCTTGCTCATGATTATCCAGTAAACGACGACTCAAGAGATCGGTAAAGGTTTTCAGACTGGATTCTTTAGGATCATATTTAATGCCCAGCTCATCACACATAGTGGCCATTAACTCTATGGCATTCAGCTTAGGATTCAGGATATAAGCAAGACGTACATTAGCTGGCAACTGTTCCAGTAAACAACGACAAACCGTTGTTTTGCCAGTACCCACTTCGCCCGTTAACAACACAAAGCCACCCCCGGCACCAATTCCATATAACAGGTGTGCCAAGGCATCACGGTGACGCTCGCTCATGAACAAATAGCGAGGGTCGGGGGCGATGGTGAACGGTGTTTCTTTTAACCCAAAGAAGTCGTTATACATACTAGTGCCCAAAGTTCCCCATTGAATATTGTATAGTTATTGTGCTTTGCATATTATGACCCATAGTTTACCACCTCTCAATCTAAGGGATAGTCATAGAATATGCACGGGTTTTTACTTACTTTTACGCTCGTCCTGATGCTCTTCATTACTGCGGGCAGCCAGGCCTTTGAAGGCAAAATATACAAGTGGACTGACAAAGATGGGAAAATCCACTTTTCGGATAAACCACCCAAAGATCAGTCTATTAACGTTGAAGAACAAAAAATTGATTCCAGTAAGCTGACCATCACCAGTATGCCTCGCTCACAGAAGCAAACGCCGCTTTCGGCGTCAGAATGTCAATCGGCTATCGACAACCTTAAACACACGGAACCGCTCTATCGGGGCGAACTGGTGGAAAAATTAGCCGCAAAGCAGATTACTGATGAGCAATTTGCAGAGAGTCTAAAAAAACTGGATGATTTGAGAAGTATCACTAATCCCGAAGCCTGTAGAAAAGCTGAACCTGAAGACCGAGCTTTGCTAAACTGTGTAGCACAAAATAAAGATGCCAGAAGCTGTATAAAATAGTGGTCTAGGGCAACTGGATAACACAACTGACATAAGGTAAGTATGCAAATCTATTTGGTTGGCGGCGCAGTTAGAGACAAACTCTTAGGGCTTGATGTTGTGGATAACGACCATGTAGTGGTTGGTGCAACTCCGGAGCAAATGACAGCCAAGGGCTTTAAGGAAGTGGGCAAGGACTTCCCAGTATTTCTCCACCCTAAAACGGGCGAAGAATACGCTCTAGCCAGGACTGAGCGCAAATCAGGCAAAGGATACAAAGGATTCCGTGTCGATTTCTCACCCGACATCACTTTAGAGCAAGACTTAATTCGCCGCGATCTGACCATCAATGCCATGGCGCAGGATGAACAAGGCAATCTTATTGACCCCTACGATGGGCAAAAAGATTTGCACAACAAAATCTTACGCCATGTCTCCCCCGCTTTCGCCGAAGACCCTTTACGTGTTCTGCGCGTGGCACGTTTTGCCGCCCGCTTTGCACATTTAGGCTTTATCATCGCCGATGAAACCTTTGCTTTAATGCAGCAGCTCTCGTTTGGTGATGAGCTAAAACATTTAACGCCCGAGCGTGTCTGGACAGAAACGGAAAAAGCATTAGCGACCGAATCGCCACAAGTTTATTTTGATGTGCTCCATCAGTGCGGGGCTTTAGCGGTCTTGATGCCCGAAATGGATTGCCTGTGGGGGATTCCGAACCCAGAAAAGTGGCACCCCGAAATTGATACCGGAATTCACACCCTAATGGTTATTGAGCAAGCCACTAAAAAGACGTCTGATTTGCGTGTTCGTTTTGCGGCAGCGGTTCATGACTTGGGTAAAGGCGCCACGCCACGTGCTCAGTGGCCACAACATCGCGGTCATGAAGAGTCAGGCATCCCAATTATCAAAAAACTCTGCAAGCGTCTGAAAATCCCTAAAGTCTACGAACAGTTGGCCACGCAGGTTTCTCGCTATCATCTGCATAGTCACAAAATGTTCGAGCTGCGCCCCAGTACTGTTTTGAAAATGCTGAAAGGCTTGAGTGCTTATCGCAATCCTGACTTTTTAGAAGCTTTTATTCTGACCTGTGAAGCAGATTTTAACGGTCGCTTGGGCAACGAAGAAAAGCCCTACCCACAAGGTGACTTGCTAAGGCAATGCTTCAAGGTCTCTGAAACGGTTGATGTTCAGTCATTAATCGAAAAAGGATATGAAGGAGCCAAGCTCGGCGAAGCGATTGACCGAGCAAGACTCAAGGCTATTAAAGAATACCTAGCCCATAAATACGATAGCTAATAAAACTACACCTAAAATCAGGCGATACCAGACGAATGGCATAAAACCAATTTTTTCCAGCCACTTCAGAAACAGGTGGATACAGGCAAAGGCACTCAGTGCTGAAACCACAATGCCTAAAATCAAAAAGTCCCAATCAAACTTAGCGCCTTCTTGCGCCAGTTGAACACCTTTTAAGCCACCCGGTAACACAATGGCTGGAATTGATAACAGGAAAGAATAGCGGGCCGCAGCAGTGCGAGAAAATCCTAATAAGGCCGCAGCAGTCATAGTGATACCTGAACGCGATGTGCCCGGAATCAAAGCCAATGCCTGAGCACCACCGATGGTAAAAATATCGCGCCAACGCAGCTGATACTCATCCTTAAATTGCTCAACCGACTTTCCTTTATACTGACGTTCGGCATACCACAACAACAAACCAAAAATAATGGTGGTAATCGCAATCACATAAGTCTCGCGCAAATACAAATCGACAATATCAAAAGCTTCAAGGAATAAACCAAACAAACCCACCGGAATAGTGCCGAAAATCACTGCCCAGGCCAGACGAGAATTCGCCGTCGGCTTACCACCCAGTACCGCCTTAAACCAGGCACCAATCATCTCAGCCACTTCCTTACGGAAATAAACCAGCACCGCAGTCAGAGTACCAACATGCACCGCCACATCAAACGCCAACCCCTGATCCTGCCACTGCAAAACCTTCGATGTCAGAATCAAATGCGCCGAACTCGAGATCGGAAGAAACTCAGTTAATCCCTGAATTAATGCTAGAAATAATGCTTGAAGCCAATCCATATATTTATCCGGTTAATGTTTTTACTATAATTTTAATATCAATCTAATAGTTAGATTAGTATTATATAACTGTCCTTTTCTTTGTACCAAAGGCATTCCCTGCAGTCCCCGTCCAAAGAAAAGGAACTCGCTGAGTAGCGAAGCCACAAAATGTTAAATACTACTAAGCTGAACCAATTTACTAAAACTCCAACAAACCATAACAACAAAATAACCAGCAATATTAATTACTTAGTTAAGCCAACATAAAACCCATACAACATCACCTGAATAAAAATCAAAAACCAGAACCAGGCGCCGAAGCCGACGGCTTTGGTGGCGAAGGTATCGAGTTTTTTACTTTTCCAAACCAAGATAGCGGAAAGGGTGGCGGAGATGATTACGGCCAGTCCCACCAGCCAGTACCAGTTATCAAAGCTAGTCGCGGCGAATGCCAATTGGGGCAACAGCAGTAGAGCCAGGACGAAGAGTAGTTTGGTGATGATATTCATAGTCGGTGTAATTTATTGCTCAACGCAAAACCTTGTAATTGGACGGGGCAATTCTTTGAGGCGATGAGCACTTTGCAGTTCTCGCCCATCTCATCTGGCATCAATAATTTCTTCAGTTGATGGCTGATTTTAACCTGCGTCATTGTACCAGATCCGAGCGTTTCCGCTAGCTTTGCCGCCCGCTCTTCGATGCCGCTCGACATCAGAAACAGAGCCTGTTCACAGTAGCCAACGATCTCGGCACCTAGCTTATGTGCGGCGTAGGCAATCTGGCTAAAGTTGACCGATGCTGTTATATCCTGCAAGCCGGGTAATAATAATGGAGCATTATGTTTATGCTGACGATAGTAACACTGTAAAGTACCCTCGTTTCTTTGCGGTGCATAATATTCGTCTGCGCTGTAACCATAATCAACCAGAATAATCGCACCTTTGGTTAAACACTCCACCAGCCCAGCTAGCCAGAACTCAGTCTGCACATGCTGCTCTGTAGTATAGCCATGCGGCCATTGCTTAACATATGGATTGGTTTCCAGCATTGGCGCTGTATCTTGCCAACTTAATCTGAAGCCAGAGTCATCCAGTTTAACCTGTGCTTTTTGTAGTTTAGCTTTTTGTTTGCGTACCAGATCAACCGGTAATGCATCCGCCACCTCATTAGAAAAAATCGCGCCAGAAAACTCTTCAGGTAATCGGTCAAACCATTCAAAACGGTTGGCCAGATGCGGGATCTTCTGCTCGATAGTTTGTCGTTGTCGCTGTTTTAAATCAGCGGAAACTTCCAGGATATAATATCGCTCGGGCAAGCTGTCCTGCGCTTCAAGTTCTTTCACCAACTCAACTGCGAAAGTGCCTGTACCTGCGCCTAGCTCCAACACATTGGCTGTACTTTGCTCAAAGATTGCAATAAAACTCTTAGCCAGCGTTTGCGAAAATAATGGCGAGAGTTCGGGCGCCGTCACGAAATCACCGCCCTCACCCAGCTTATGACTACCCGCACTGTAATAACCTAAACCCGGTTCATACAAGGCATGATGCATAAATTGGCTAAAAGGAATTGCCCCTGCTTTTTCAATTTCTCCGGCAATAGTCTGACTTAATTTGTAACTGACTTTTCCCTGCATACCACTGACCCAGGGAACTTTAAGCCCGTTGCATTGCTGGGTCAGCCAGTCAAAATAGGTTGGATAATCCTTTAAAAACTGAGTCATATATCTCTTATAAATAATTGGTTTTAAATATTGTTAATTATAAAAACTCACCACCATCAACCGGAATAATTGTGCCGGCGATAAATGACTGCTTAATTAGAAATGCTACTGCATCGGCGATTGCTTGAGGGTTACCGGTTCTCTTTAGCGGTATCTGTTCCACCATTCGTGCAAAATGATCCGCATCAGCTCCCGGCGGTGGCAAAATAGCTCCCAATGCCAGCCCGTTGACCTGAATAGCTGGTGCGAAGTCGCGAGCCAACGATTCGGTCAAATGCCATAGCCCTGCCTTAGACAAACGATAAACAATGTGGTCACCGGCAGGATGGTTAATACGAGCATCTAAAATATTGATGATGTGAGCTTGCTGAGGTTTTCTTGCGGCAAAAGCCTGACTGAGCAACAAAGGCGCGCGCAAATTTAAATTCATCACTTCATCCCAATGAGCCAGGATATCAGCCATAGTGTCCTGTTCTGGGAAAATAGCTGCACTATTGATTAAAACAGTCAAATCGCCTAGTTCCGCCGCTTGTCTAATAAGATATTCACAACGATCTGGATGAGCAAGGTCTGCCTGAATCAATGTAACAGGCACGCCTAACGCCTTAATCTCACTGGCAGTTTGCTGCGCTTGCTCCATCGAATGATGATAGTGCAGTGCAATAGCAAACCCCTGTTTTGCTAACTCAAGTGCAATGGCTCGCCCTACTCGAATGGCGCCGCCGGTTACGATTGCAACTTGTTGCTGACTCATGAATATTTACCTTTGTTCCCGTTGCCAATCAAAATTAATCGGCCACAGCTTTTGCTGATCTTTATTATCGAAAGCCTGCCACAAATCCTGATAGCTTTGCAGTACGATGGGATGTTTGCGATTCGGTTCAATTTCAGCCAGAGGTTGCAACACAAATGCATGATACAAGATCTCGCCACGTGGCAAACGTATTGGCTGCTCGCAGATAACATCGTCATACAGTAATAGGTCGATATCCAGAGCGCGGTCGCTAAACTTTTCACCATTTCTGCGTCGTCCCGCTTCTTTCTCAATGGCTTTAAAGACCTGCTCCACCTGGGCAATGGTCATCTGAGTTTCAGCTTTAGCCACCAGATTCAGAAAATTATCCCCGTCAAACCCAACCGCTTCACTTTCATAAACTGTCGACAGCTTTAAATAACTAAACATCTCATCAAGACGCTGCACACCAAAGCGAATTTGCCTCGCTGCATCCTGGTTACTGCCGATACTGATAAAAATGATTGCCATAAATTACTTACTGCCACGCTCTATAATCACGCCGACATTTTTCGAGCCACGCACAGCGCCAGGCTTACTGAGTTTCAATTTAAGCCAAGGTACATTGAATTCATCACGCACAATCTGAGCTATACGCTCAGCCAGAGTTTCCACCAACTGGAATTCCGACTCTTCAACAAATGCAATAATGCGCTTAGCCACCGACTTGTAGTCAAGACACTTATCAATGGTATCTTCCTGTGCCGCAGGCTGAATATCGTGGGCCATTTCCAGATCAATGCTGATGGTTTGACGGATTTGTCGTTCCCAGTCATAAATCCCAATGACCGTGTCTACTTTTAAGTCTTCAATAAAAACGATGTCCACAGGCGTCTCTTGTTGTGCTTTTAAAGTTTGATGTGGGCCATAGGATAGCAAAGAAACAGGCATTTGATTACACAAATCAAAGACTTTCCCATGACCTGATTAAAAAATAACAGTATCCTATAACAAATCCGCTGGCGTTCTGATTTTCAATCTAACGTTTGTTTATAAGATGGAGTTTATTTTAGTTCATGTCTGCTGTTGTTTTTTTTATAAGCTGCGCAAAGGATAAGAGTTAACCATGGAATGGCAACTTGCCGGGCTTTGGGTGCTGGCCTATCTGACGGGGTCGATTTCGAGTGCGATTATTGTGTGTCGTATTATGGGCTTGCCTGATCCGCGTAAGTTTGGCTCACACAACCCTGGCGCGACCAATGTTCTGCGCCTGGGAGGAAAAAAGGCAGCTATATTTACCCTGCTTGGTGACATGCTCAAAGCCATTATCCCGATCCTGATTGGTTACGCCCTCGAATTACACACCCGAAACCTTGGCTGGGTTGGCTTCATGGCCTTTATTGGTCATCTCTATCCGATATATTTCCGCTTTCGTGGGGGTAAGGGCATGGCCACCTATTTCGGCGCTCTCGTTGCCCTGTCGCCATTATTGCTGGCTTACTGCATCACCACCTGGTTGATCACCGCATTCTTTACTCGCTATGCATCGCTTGCATCCATACTATCCAGTTTTGCTGTTGCCGCCTTTGGCTTTTATCTGGATCATAGATATTTCTTCCCCCTATTCGCCATGTTCCTGTTCATGACGGCAAGACATCACCGCAATATACGCAACTTATGGAATGGCACCGAACGTAAAATTACTGATAAGAAGCCCAATGATTCGAAACAAGCTTAAAGTTGCCCAACTTCTCCCTCTGCTCGCCTCAATGGTCGCCATTACTCCGTTGGCGATCGATATGTATTTGCCAGCAATGCCAATCATCGCTAAGGAGCTAGGCACCTCATCCAGTGCCATTCAGGTTTCCCTGAGCTTATACCTGGCCGGTTACGCCCTGGGTATGATGATGTTCGGTCCGATCGCAGACCGGATTGGTCGTCGCAAGGTTGCTTTGGTCGGTTTATCAGGCTTTATCATCACTAGCTTATTACTGGCTTTTACCGAATCGGTTAATCAATTTCTGGCTTACCGTTTTATTCAAGCAGCCTTTGGTAGCGGTGCTACGGTCGTTGTACCCGGCATTATTCGCGACCTTTATAAAGAGCACACTGCTAAAGGCCTGTCCTACGTCAGCCTGATTATGATGGTAGCCCCTATGATTGCGCCCGGAATTGGTAGCCTTATTTTGGAGCTGTCAGTTTGGCGTACGATATTCCTGAGTCTTGCCGGTTATGCGGTTCTGATCCTGCTGTTGGTGCTGTGGAAACTGCCACGCGGTTTGCCTTTACGTTCAGATCGTAATTGGCTACATGAATTTGCCAGCAACTACAAGTTAGTATTTAGCCATCCCGCCTCGAGGCTCAATATCATCAGCTCAATGATGGGCTCCTTTGGCTTTTTCTGTTATATCACCACCATTTCCTTTGTATATATCGAGTATTTCGGCATTTCCGAGGGTAAATTCAGTATTTTATTTGGTGCCAATGTGGTCGCTCTGATGATCTCCAACATCATCAATAGCCGAGTTGTTGAGCGTGCAGGCTCTTCCAGAATGCTAATGATTGGAACTATCACAGCCAATCTCTTTGCTTTATGTCTGGTATTGGTCACTATTTTCGAGTGGTCGCTTTATTGGACGGTGGCAGCCTTATTCCCGCTAATTGGCTCCTTAGCACTGATAACCGTTAACTCAGATGGCCTTATCCTCTATCAGTTCCCACAACAAACCGGCACTGCAACGGCCGTGATCGGCACCTTACGCTTCGGCAGCGGCGCTCTTGCCGGGCCAGCTTTGGGTCTATTATTCGATGGCACACCACTTAATTTCGCTATTTTAATGTTCACATCGGTTCTGGTTGTGCTGATCGTGCAACTGATAAGACATCGCCTGAAACTCACCTAACTTGTTGTTTTTAAAATAATAGCTCCCAAATTTGTGACCAAATCACTTGCTGGCACAGGTTTTACAATTGATCAGCAAAGTTCACTTGATATTCACATTAAATCGATGCTTATATGGTTAAATGTTAATCAATTATCTTCTAGGGAAAAGACTTCAGACCTAAAAGTGTCAAATTTTTTTACATTTTATGGACAGAATTAGTTGTAAAAAATCCTGACAGGTATATTATAGGCATCAGACAGATGTAAAAAATCCTGACAGTTTAGTGATTAATACAACTTCTTCAATAGGTAACCGACCAGGAGGGTCCAGATGAAGATTTTCAGCAAACAAGCATTATCGCTCCTTTTAGCCCTACCCTTATTAGCGGCTATTACTTCTCATACTGCAGTTGCAGTTAGTCAGACAGATGCTGAAAAATGGAGCCAGGACATTGATGCTTACTGGAGAGTGCTTGAAGAAAAACACATCGACCTTTACCACCAGTTGACCTATAACGATTTCGCACGTGAAATCAACGCCATCAAGAATCAGCTTCCCTCTTTGACTCATGAACAGATTGTCATTGAGCTCATGCGCCTGACTCGTAAAGTCGGTGATGGCCACACCACTATTCCTCTATGGGATCAGCAATACCAAAAATTTCCGCTGGAACTTAAAGTCATCAATGATGAAGTTCTAGTCACAGGTTCGTCTAATGAATACGTTAATTTAATCGGTAATGAATTGGTTGCCATTAATGACACACCAATTGAGCAAGTCTACCAGCTGTTTTCGGGGATAGTGCCATTTGCCGAGAACGATTATTCGACCCCTGTCCGCGTCGCTGACTACATGATGACAGCTGAGCTACTACGCGGCTTCGGCATTATTAACGACCTCAATTCTGTTGAGTTTACGTTTGAAAATATGGGTCAAAGCTTTAAGTATCACTTAGCGGCCAGCAATAAAACCCAAATCACTCAACGCATCAACTTCAAACAGAAGCTCCCCTTCAAGCCTTATGGTGGGGTGGATGATGACCTTTGGTATGGTGCTGCCGACAAAGGCAAAACGGTTTATGTAAACTTCGAGAAATACAGCTCGATGACCAAAATGGATGAAATGTCAGCAGAGCTGCTACGCTTCATCAATTACTACAAAACAGAGAACATCATTATTGATTTGCGCGGCAATGAAGGCGGTGACTTCTTTATCGGGCTTAAGCTGGCGCAGGTGTTAGTACTCGCTAACAGTATTAACTGGAAGTCGGGTGTCTATGTCATGATCGATAATGAAACCTACTCAGCGGCGATGTCGAATGCTTCCCAGTATGCCCAATTATTGAATGCAACCCTGGTTGGCCAACCTACAGGCTCAAAGCCTAATGGCTATCAGGATATGTGGCAGTTTAGTTTGCCCAACTCTGGCTTAATCGTGACTTACTCGAAAAGAATGTACCGCTTTAAAGCCGGTGAAAAAGACGCAATATTCCCTGATGTAGCGATTGAGCTAACCGCTGAAGATTATATGCGCGCAAACGATAAAAGCTTGCAATGGGTGATTCAAGACATCAACAGTCGTAAGACTCATACCGTTGCCCAAAAATAGGAAGAGCTCCTTAACGTAACGAAAAATTCTACCTACCCCTGATGATCTATCATTGAACTTACCGACTCATTTGAGTCGGTTTTTTTGGGGGTAATACAATGACAATAATAAATACATAACAATGAAATAATCTTGCGCTAAAACTAACAGCAAGAAAGAGAGAAATTAACATATAGCAACGGAGAAACGGAATGAAAGCTTCAGGATGGCTTCTGCTCACAGGAATGTTAATAATGCTAGGAACTGCTGGCTGCCAACAGCAGACAGTTGAGCCTCGTATTGATACCAGCAACAAACAAGCTTATATCAAAAGCCTCAATCAAGTTCGCTCTCAAGTTGAAGCGGAGTGCATCGAACAATTTGATCGAGCCATTCGATATGCTCAAAGCCGTTATCAATTACAGCAAAAATATAGCTTGCTGCCTGCCAGCAACCCTCTTAACGGGCTCAGTGCAAAAGGAGTTTTAGAGCTGCTACCCGAAAACCAGAAACATATCCCAAGAAGACTGCGCAGCTGGACAACTATTTAGAAAGCCCTAAGCTAATGTCAAAAGGGACTACCTAAAGAAGCAAATATTACTTATAGGATGAGTTAGGCAGCGTTAGCCTAGCCGTAATCCATCATTTCTGAATCTTAAAAGGAGACCTCACGCTTGCTCAGATGGCACAGAACCAGCATTTTTCTCCTTCATAAAGCTCAATATGACTAACCCAATAAGACTCAGCGGAGGAACAAACGCCAGGAAGAAGTGAACAATGGTCACAGGGATAACGCTTTTAACTCGCGTCTTTGCCAAAAAGTAAGCCAGAGGAGTAGCAATTAAAATCCAAACAAAAATCACATTCATAGCAACTGTTGCATCAATATTCATCTCTCAACTCCATGTTTTAACTCTTACGAAATGACGCTCTTTATAGGATGGGTTGGGCAGACCCGGCGTTAGCCGTAACCCATCAGCACCCACCCTAACTCAAGTCAGCGAGCGGCCAGCGCGGTTGCGCGCGAATTACCGGATCTTCAAACTCCCCTTGCTGATTGAGGATCGCCTGATAGCGACAATAACCGGCATAGGCAATCATGGCGCCGTTATCGGTGCAGAACTGCGGCCGCGGATAATAAGCCTTTCCGCCCTTGCTTTGCAGCAAATCAGAGAGCTTTTGGCGCAATGCTACGTTAGCACTCACTCCGCCGGAAACCACCAGATATTTATGGCCGGTTTGCTCCAACGCACGGCGACACTTGATGTAAATGGTATCCACCACCGCTTCCTGGAATGCGAATGCAGTATCCGCCAGATCCTGTTCTGACTTATCGGAACTCCGATACAGGTTAGCTACCGCGGTTTTCAGACCACTGAAACTGAAATCCAGTCCAGGCCTATCAGTCATAGGACGCGGCAACTTATAAATTCCGGGACGCCCTTTTTCCGCAAGCTTCGCCAAAGCTGGCCCACCGGGATAACCCAACCCCATAATTTTGGCGGTTTTATCAAACGCTTCGCCTGCCGCATCATCAATCGACTCGCCGAGAATGGTGTACTGACCCAAACCTTGCACATCCACTAACAAGGTATGTCCACCGGAAACCAGTAGTGCCACAAATGGAAACTCAGGTTGCTCCTCTTCTAGCATCGGCGCCAATAAATGACCTTCCATGTGATGAATGCCAATGGCAGGAACATCCCACGCATACGCCAGGCTGCGACCAATACCGACACCGACAAATAATGCACCAATCAAGCCGGGGCCTTTGGTGTAAGCAATGGCGTCAATATCAGCTGGCGTACAACCTGAGTCAGCCATTACCTTTTTAATCAGCGGAATCGTCTTACGCACATGGTCACGCGAAGCCAGTTCAGGCACCACACCGCCATACTCGGCATGCAACTTCACCTGGCTGTATAGCGCATCCGCAATGATCCCCCGCTCGCTATCATAAATAGCAATGCCGGTTTCATCGCAGGAGGTTTCAATACCCAGTATTTTCATTAAGTTACAACCTTATAATTAGCTGCCTGTCGCGGAATTCCGCGCTTGCAGCAAATGCTTTCTTCAAGCTCTTTCAACAGAACGGGCAATTTTAATCGAGTTTGTTGCATTTAGCGAGTTTGCAACGGATTCCATTTCAGCCCAGCAATCCGCATTAAATCAATATTTAATGGCTTTCTCTTTGCTTTTTGATCAAAAAATGATTAAAATTTGCGCCCTCTTGGTGATTCTCACGTCTCACCAATGGTAACGTTTTGATTTTATTACTTTTTAATAAACCCACATTTTAAGGTTAGGTGATTTTTAATGCCAAGCGTAAGAGTAAAAGATAACGAGCCTTTTGACGTTGCATTACGTCGCTTCAAGCGCTCATGCGAAAAAGCAGGTATTTTGGCTGAAGTTCGTAAGCGTGAATACTACGAGAAGCCAACATCTGTACGCAAGCGTGAAAAAGCAGCGGCAGTAAAGCGTGCAGCGAAAAAAGTATCTCGCGAAAACGCTCGTCGCATCCGCTTGTATTAATAGTTGTTTTAGGCTTTTTCCTGGATTAGTTCCGGGCAAAAGCCTAAATTCTATTAGATAGAAGGATAAACACATGTCTGCTCTAAATGATCGAATTAAAGAAGCCATGAAGGATGCCATGCGCGCCAAAGAAAAGGCCCGCCTGTCAACCATACGTTTAGTCCTGTCTGCTATTAAGCAAGTTGAAGTCGATACCCGTACTGAGCTAGACGACGCCGCTATCCTTGCCATTCTAGATAAAATGGTCAAACAGCGTCGTGAGTCCATTAAGCAGTATGAAGATGCTGGCCGTCAAGAACTGGCCGACATTGAACACGCCGAAATCGAAGTTCTTCAAGAATTCCTTCCTAAGCAACTAACTGATGACGAAATTGCCGAACTCATCGAGCAAGCAATCAGCAGCACCGGCGCAGAATCCATTAAAGACATGGGTAAAGTAATGGGCATTCTAAAGCCACAATTACAAGGCCGTGCCGATATGGGACAAGTCAGCGGAAAAATCAAAAGCCGCCTGGGTTAGTTACACCCCCGCTAATCCTTATAAAACTTCGCCATACCATAGCACCTGTACCTTTTTGACAAATAAGTAAGCCACTTTAAACTGACAACACTTGCAGTTGGCACCCAATACCCCCGTTAAAAGTTAGCCTCATTGCTCAAAATTATAGTGTAAATTGGGCAGGACAGCCCAATTTAGCAAATTCGAAACAAGGATGTTTCGTTTTGCGGCACGTAAAGTAATTTTGAGAAGTGAGGGGAGCGCGAAGCGCCTAACTTTTTGGGGCGAGTTTTTTGGTTCGTTTTTTGCTCGTCCAAAAAATGAACATTAATAATACCTCGCCATAGCAATAAGTGATGGAATTTCCAAATGACCACCCCTTACCCATTCAACACCTCAAGCAAAGAACTATTCCAATCCGCGTACTATGTAAAAACAAGTAGCTCTGCTATGATTGCCCAATTAAGCCTTACCTAATTATAAATACTCAATGGGCCTGATCCCGCAACATTTTATACACGAACTTTTGGCTCGGGTTGATATTGTCGACCTGATTGATTCTCGTGTGCCACTGAAAAAAGCGGGGGCGAATTATAAGGCCTGCTGCCCTTTCCACGGTGAAAAGACACCTTCCTTTACCGTCAGTCAGGATAAGCAGTTCTACCATTGTTTCGGCTGTGGCCTGCATGGCAACGCGATTGGCTTTCTAATGGAGTACGATCGCCTGGAGTTCCCCGATGCGGTAGAAGAGCTGGCTGCCATGATGGGCATGGAAGTGCCGCGCGATGAAACGGTCTCCAATAAACCCAAAGTCGACACTTCCCTTTACGATTTGATGGAGAAAGTCGCCAACTACTACCAAAAGCAGCTAAAAAGCAACAAAGCTGCGATAGATTACCTGAAAAGCCGTGGCTTAAGTGGCGAAATCGCCAAACAATTCGCGATCGGCTATGTGCCGGGTGAATGGCGCAATCTGGAACAAGTGTTCCCTAAGCTGCAACAGGACAAAAAGCTACAGCAACAATTGATTGACTGCGGCATGCTAATCCGCAAGGACAATTCGCTGTACGACCGCTTCCGCGATCGCATCATGTTCCCCATTAAAGACAAGCGAGGCCGGGTAATTGCTTTTGGTGGCCGCGTTATGGGTCAAGGTGAACCGAAATATCTCAACTCGCCTGAAACCCCAATATTCCATAAAAGCAATGAGCTGTATGGCTTATATCAGGCACGCCAGGCCAATCGAAAGCTTAGCCGCTTATTGATTGTCGAAGGCTATATGGATGTAGTGGCTTTAGCTCAATTCGACATCAACTATGCAGTCGCTACCTTGGGCACAGCGACCACAACCAGTCATTTACAGCAGCTGTTCCGTGCTGCGCGTGAGCTGGTGCTCTGCTTTGATGGCGATAGAGCGGGCCGCGACGCCGCGTTACGCGCCCTTGAGCACGGCCTGTCGCAGATGCGTGAAGGGCGTGAAATTCGCCTGATGTTCCTGCCCGATGGCGAAGATCCGGACTCAATGGTCCGTAAAGTGGGCAAAGAACAGTTTGAAAACATGATTAGCGAAGCAACCCCTCTATTCGAGTTTATCCTCGAACACCTGTCTGCTCAGGTTGATTTAGGCTCGGTTTCGGGGCGCGGACAGCTGGTACACCTGGCTAAGCCCTATCTCGACAAAATCACGGATCCCATCTATCACGAGTTCTTCAGCAGTGCGCTGGCCGAAAAAGCCAATCTTTCAGAGAGTAAGTTGGCCGCCATTATCGAGGCTCCAGCCCAGTCACAACAGGTGCGCAAACCCAAGCCAAACGTGCCACAAAGCCCGAAAGCCAATAAAACACTGCAACTGGCTATCACCCTGCTGTTACAGCAGCCCAGCCTGGCATTGAGTATCAATAATTATGGCTGGTTGCAGACGCTGCCTGATAAAGGCTCAAAACTTTTGCACCAATTACTTGAAATTATTCACAAAACCCCCAAGATCAATACAAGTATGCTGCTTGAGCACTGGCGCGACAATACCAAGCTGTATGATCGCCTGGCCAGCTTAGCCATGAGCGAGCGCGAAGAGCGTATCCAAGGCCATGAGCAGCAGGAGTTACAAGATTGTATTAATCGCCTCTTATTGCACGCCCGCAAGATTCGGGTGGACTATTTGCAGCATAAAGCGGCAGAACAAGGTCTAACCAATCAGGAAAAGTCCGAATACCGGCAATTACTATTGCTGGCCAAACAAAGCTCCAACAGTAACAGCGCCAATAAGTAGCGCTTGCTGTAGCAGGGGCAAATTCTGTATAATTCGCGGTTCGCTATGCGCAAGCCGTCGCTTGGTTTTTGACTCGCAAAATGTCTTGCGGGCCCTACAAAGGTTATTCTAGATGTCAGAGAATTCGCAACAGTCACAATTAAAGTTACTAATTGCTCGAGGTAAAGAGCAGGGTTACCTCACTTATGCCGAAGTGAATGACCACTTACCGCCAGATATCGTTGATCCCGAGCAAATTGAAGACATTATTCGCATGATCAATGACATGGGTATCCAGGTTTATGAAACGACACCTGATGCCGATGAGTTATTGATGAATGACGAATCCGTAACTGATGAAGAAGCCGCTGAAGAGGCTGCTGCTGCATTAGCTAACGTAGACAGCGAATTCGGTCGCACCACTGACCCAGTACGTATGTATATGCGTGAAATGGGTAGTGTTGAGCTACTGACTCGCGAAGGCGAGATTGATATCGCCAAACGCATCGAAGAAGGTATTCGCCAGGTTCTAGGCGCTATCGCCAACTATCCAGACACTATTCGCATTCTGTTAGAAGAGTACGCGCTCTACGAAGAAGAGCAGGTACGCTTAACCGAGATCGTGACTGGTTTCTCTGATGGCGAAGAAGCTGAATTTGTTCAGGAAGAATCCGAAGCAGCGCAGATCGCAGCTAGTGCCAGCGAAGAACTGGACAGCGATGATGATGCTGATGACGATGATGACGACGAAGATGAAACTGAAGTAGATACTGGCCCCGATCCAGAAGAAGCCGCAGCACGTTTTGGCGAGTTGAAAAAGCAATACGACAAAACGGTTAAAGCCGTTGAGAAATACGGTCGTTCGCATAAATCAACCATCAAGCAACTGGACGCCATGAAAGAGTTGTTCATGCAACTTCGCCTGGCACCAAGAATGTTTGACTCACTGGTCACTAACCTGCGTCAGAAAATGGACGGCATCCGTGAGCAAGAACGCTACATCATGATGTTGTCAGTCAACGGCGCTCGTATGCCACGTAAAACCTTTATCTCAACCTTCTCAGGTTCAGAGACCGATCCAAGCTGGATCGAGCAGCATGTTAAAAAGAAAAGCAAATACTCAGAGCCTTTGGCCGAACACGCCGAAGAGATTCTAAAAGCACAGCGTAAACTTCAATTAATCGAAGAAAGCTGTAGTTTGAGCGTGATGGAAATTAAAGAAGCCAACCGCGAAATGTCGATTGGTGAAGCCAAAGCACGCCGCGCCAAGAAAGAAATGGTCGAAGCTAACCTACGTCTGGTTATCTCTATCGCTAAGAAATACACCAACCGTGGTTTGCAGTTCCTCGATTTGATTCAGGAAGGTAACATCGGCTTGATGAAAGCGGTCGACAAATTCGAATACCGCCGTGGTTATAAGTTCTCGACTTACGCCACATGGTGGATTCGTCAGGCTATAACGCGTTCGATTGCTGACCAGGCACGCACCATCCGTATTCCGGTTCACATGATTGAAACCATCAATAAATTGAACCGTATTTCTCGCCAGATGCTACAGGAAATGGGCCGCGAGCCACAGCCTGAAGAATTGGCAGAGCGAATGGAAATGCCGGAAGATAAAATCCGTAAAGTACTAAAAATCGCCAAAGAGCCAATCTCAATGGAAACGCCAATTGGTGATGACGAAGATTCGCATTTAGGTGACTTTATCGAAGACACCACCATCGATTCACCAGTCGACGCAGCAACAGGCGAAAGCTTGAAAGAAGTCACTGATGAAATCTTGGCGGGTCTAACGGCGCGTGAAGCGAAAGTCTTGCGTATGCGTTTCGGAATCGATATGAACACTGACCACACACTGGAAGAAGTCGGCAAACAGTTCGACGTAACCCGTGAGCGTATTCGTCAGATCGAAGCCAAGGCACTGCGTAAACTACGCCACCCAAGCCGTTCAGAAAAGCTTCGTACCTATCTAGACGAATAGGCTTGACGAATAAGCCAGACGAATAAAACTAAGCATAAATATTGCAAGCGCAGGAGATTTCTCGTAAACTCCTGCGCGTTCTTTTTCAAGAAACACATCCTAAATTTGTAGAACAATTAGGCACCGCCTGATCAACTACTCTTGGAAAAATGGGCCTTTAGCTCAGTTGGTTAGAGCACCCGACTCATAATCGGTAGGTCCCCAGTTCAAGTCTGGGAAGGCCCACCATTTTTCCGAACAAGTCCTAACTCCCTCTAACCTTATCTACTCAGCACGACTAGTAAGTGGGGTTGGATTTTGTGCATGTCCATAACTTCTTTCATCTACATGCACACTATTCTTTCATATTCTAACTAATACCCTTTTCATAAAAGATCCCTTGATTAAGTATATATCGTAAGCTAATGTATGATTTTCTGGAGGGTCATAAAATACTTAACATGCAAAATCTAAAAATATCTAAACTAAACTTATAATCCCCGATTAGAGCCAAATCTAACCTTAATAAATCAACTATAAATCAAGGATTACTGTTTTGTTTGACTTTACAATTCACCCAAACACCTATCAAAGCGGTAACTTCAGTGGCCTTAGGCCGCTTCTTGAGGACTTATGGGTCAGAAATCTGAACACTGGTATGGGTACAATCTACATTATTTCAGGTTTTGCAAATTTTAATGGCGGAGCAAGATTCTATAAAACTTTCAAAGAACACACTGATAATGGCGGACGGATTGTCGCTATTTTGGGAGGCAGCACAAGTCAGCGACTATCAACAAAGCAGGTCGTGGAAGCCCTCTTGGAGTGTGGAGCCGAAGTATATCTCATCAACAGGAAACGTATACTACACGCAAAATGTTATGGTACAAAGACCACAGGTGGCCAATCAGCTATAATAACTTCTGGTAATTTTACCGGGCCAGGACTATCTCAGAACATAGAAGCCTCTGTTTACCTCCATAAACAGACACTGGAAAACTCTGCTTTTGATTGGGATGATATCGTAAAGTCAATTTTTTCTCAGAATTGGCAAATTTACCGATGCACCTTAGACCTTAAAGCTCCGTCTTGGGGCTTACTATATGATGAAACTCCAAGAGAGCAAGTAATTGATGAAAGCGAGCAAGAAACGTTAATCATTACACTAATGCCAACTGATACAAATAGAATTCAATCTGACAGGGGAGACGTTAAAGGGAAAGGAAGTCAATATTTTTGGTTAAGTAAAGACTGCTTTGACTTTTTCCCCCCTTTAACAATTAGAAATAAACGTGGATGGAAGGGTACGTTATCAACGTTCATCAATATTAACTATATTGATTTAGGTACATCTAGAAAGGAAAGGGTAACTTTTGAAGCTGAAAACAACTTAGACTTCAGACTAGGCACTGGAGCATTGCGATATACAAAATTGGCTCAACCAGACGATATTGCCTGCCTAACCAGAATTGGCGAAAGCAATTACGAGTTAAGAATTTTCCCTCAAAATAGCTCTAAACACTCCTTGCTTGATAGTTACGCTACCACCTTTATCGGCCACAAAGGTAAGAGATATGGTTATATTGACAACAGTTCATTTCTCAATCTGATAAGTTAGCTACGCTCAAGAAATAGGAGACTTTCTGAATTAACAGCATTCTTGCTGTGTAGCCCGTATCGATGGTAAGTTTCTAACCTCATATTATCAATAACCCTCCATCCAACTTGCTCCGCGAGCATGCATAAATAACTTGGTGTATCAAGGTCGAATCTAACTCCACCCAATGCCGTATGGTTATGACCTACTACTAAAGCAAAAGGAGAGTTTTTCTTAAGCTGTCTGTGCACATTTACAAACATACTTTTCATGTCGGAAAAGTATCTATATAACAAAAATGGAACTGCCTGACGTCTAAATCCATCGCTATCTCTTAAAGCAGACTTGAGCGTTATACACAATTCATGCAAATCTGCAGGTATTGAATTTTCGTTAGACTCTAACATTAAGTCTAACTCTTTAAGTTTTGATTTTTTTGCCTCTCTACTACCAATTAAGGACCACTCTAAATCTTTTATAGCATTTGGTTCAGCTAACTCAAGCCAGATAATACTTAAGCGCTGAGTATCAATATAAGGCAGAGCAGTTGCATAAGGAGGGCTAGTTATAGCCGCATCGAACATCTCATTGCCTCTGTGTACAGTATCGCTTCTGATATCGCCAATTAATGCTTCTGAATGAACATCACCAGTTATACTTAGCCCTCCTATATTGGCAAGAAACGTAGTGCATTCATGATAAAACCTTTCCATCATTGGTAATTTCGGCATTGCTGACTTTCTGCGGCGAATCCTTAAATCAGCAGGTTCTTGTAAAGAGTAATCTCTTATCATGTTACTAGCACAACACAGCAATATATTCCTAACCGACTCATTTTCAACTTCTAATATACAATTCCTTAAAGTTTCAAACTTTATAAGATGCTCTTCATCAAGCCAACTTGAAAGATAATTAATTCTAAGACTATTTTCGATTTTCATATTTTTCTTTAACTTTGAACGTTTCGATAAGTTTTTTAGAAATCGATTTACATGAATAATATCTTCATTTTTAGCTATCAATTTAGTATTTGTGATAAAAACCGCCATTGGGTTTATATCAACACCTATTGCGTTAATATTCTTATAGCAAGCTTCCAACAAAACCGTGCCACTACCGCAAAAAGGGTCCAAGATTAAACTATTATTAGTTAGCTGGAATATATTAATAAGAGCAGAAACAACCTGAGGATTAAATTTTCCTTTATACTCATGTAAACCGTGAGCGCCATATCGTGTAGATTGTCTCCGAGAATTTCCTGATGTTTTACACTTACCTTCCAGCTCTTTTTGTACAGTAGAATAAAAATGCCCCTTAACCTTAAACCCATGAAAGTACGTTAATTTTTTTGCTCTCAATACAAGGTCTTTGGTGCTTTTTATTAAGCTCTTTACGATATAGTTTCCATCCATCACTTCAACATTACTAGGTTGTAATAAGCTATATATTTCCTTTATCGCTAGAGTCTTCTCGTATTCAAATAATTTATAATTTGCAGTATATAATATAATGTCTGTCATAATTTATTTTGCACTATAACAATTTGCTCTTCTTTAATATTCGCATGAGATAGGTTAAATGATTTTCTACTTGACTTTATAGTCCTAGTGATCTTCCCAATATATTTAAAGGAGTTCTTTTCAGCAGCCTTTCTAACAATCTCTGAGTTATCTACTATCTCACCATGGATTTTTGATCTGCCAACCACAAATGCAGCGTACCCATCATTAATAAGAACCGACCTTATTAAGGCAAAAGTACCAGTCATCTGATGAAAGAAGTCGTCTTTTGTATGATGGTTTTTCTTGAAGAAGTGTGCTCTAGCTCCTATCTCTTTTTCTTTAACAGAAATAGGGTCATGATCTAACCAAAACATCCTATATTTGTGATATAGCCAATATTCATAAGCATTTGGATAAGGTGGGGATGTTATAACTAAACCTATATCTCTTTTAATAGCTTGCGGCCTCAAACTCAAGATATCGTTATTTATAACTTTTACTTTTGCATTATTAATATGATTACGACTTTTTGCTTCAACCAGTTTACGTACAGATGTAATAAATAGCTTGTACACATCAGTCCTATTTATATTTTTTTCTATTGCTGCATATCTCGTATCACTGTCTTGATTTGAAACTCTAACCAATATACTCGACAGACACAGCTGTAGAGATTTTCTGATACTGATAGGTTCTATTTTATTTATTTCTAACTTCAAAGAAATAATAGCAGTTTGAATGTCTTTTTTGAACCAGTGATCCAAGTTAGGTATGTAATTAACATCCTCTACTGACGGGTATAAGCATCTAGACACATCAACCACTTCCTCCGCTATTTTAAGTAAATTCCGAGCTAAAGGCGATGTTTTTACTTCTGAAATTAGACATGCTATAGGGTTAAGGTCCACACCAACAGCAGATATACCTAATTGTTGAGATGTTAATAAAGTTGTTCCTGAGCCGCAAAAAGGATCAAATACCGATGTACCATTTTTTTGGTAAAGTTTACTAATTAACTGCTTTGGAATCTCAGGTATGAATTTTGCAGGATATGGGTGAATATCATGAATTCCTTTTGAGTTTGATCTACTTTCAAAGTCCCAGTCTAGTTTCAATAACTCTTTAATAACATCAGACATATATGGCAACACCTAAAGAAACACCCAACAAAAAGCAGTATGATACAGATTATTTCCACATATGGTATAGGTTTGTGCCATCTTCTATAATAAAGCAAACAACTTATTCAATATAACAAGTCAAAACCCCAAAATATTCAACATGTTACGTTAATATGTTATGTCGAATTAGCTTCACAGCCTCATTGAGGCTATACATATACCGACGTATTAATCGAGTATTGTTATTAGCACACCCCAAGCTCAAGCCTAGGAAAGTCCACCTTTTTTCTATCAACCCTTATATAGGTACAATCAACAATCCAGCTTATTACTGGCATAGCTCTTTATACAGAGTCATTACTCCTTCCGGTGGTTCTGGTTGTCCATAAACCGTGAGTTTTTCCTTGAGTTGTTTCGCCCAGCGCATTAGCCATGATGGGCCGAAGCGTCTGCTGGGTGCCGTTTCAATTTGATAGGCAGGATCCTTCATAGCCTGTTCCAGCGTAACAAATTCATAGTTTCTGGCTTTGAGTAGTTCCAGTTGCTTATCTAGTGTTTCTGCATTTATGCCGTTGGCGTGTATTAACCAAATCTGCGGGATTTGTCGTTCGAATAATTCATCGCTCATGGTTTCGAATGCATCCAGCGCATCGTTTAAGTGTATGAGGTAGTCTTGCTTAATCTGAGCAATATCTTCTCCGGATTCTCTAGATCTATCATAGGCACAGGAAAACAGGTAGTCGGTGTGTTCTATGGTAAATGGCGCGACTTGGAGTCCTTGCCGTTTCAAGAAGTTTTCGAACTCTGCTTTATCTTCAACACTATTGCCAGTCTGGGTAAAGGGATGTCTGAAATAACGATAGGGTTTATTGTATTTTTTGGATAACCAATCGCTGACGACTCGGCCTTTAATAACCGATTCTTTCATGCCATCTAATGAGGTTTGATTCATTCCAGAATGATCGAATGTATGATTACCCAGTTCCATGCCCGCTTCGAGCCACTGTTCCAGAATGGCGATATGTCCATCGACTTCACCTTCTACCAACAGTTTTTGCTCATTCACAAAGCCAACGGCTTCAATGTCATACTTCTTTAAGCTTGCCAGTAATTTTTCAGTCAAGGCAGTCTTTTCTTCCACTGACTTATTGGTGCTTGCAGTGAATGGCAGGTCATCAATGGTTACTGCAATTTTTTTGCTGTCTTTGGCCAGTCCCTGAACAGAGTGGAATACCATACAAGATACCAATAATAAAATTCCAATTGTTTTAGTCTTCATTACCTAATTCTCCTCCTGATTCTCTTCCTAACTGGCCATCTAACCCTTTGCGTAATTCTTGTGGCGTGTATACAACGCCATTCTTTATAACCATTTTAATGTCATTAATATTGTGCGGCTCGCTTTCTAAATCGCCCTTTACCAATATCAAATCAGCCCGATACCCTTCTTTGATATAACCTCTATCTTTAAAGCCTAACAATTTAGCACCATTGGCACTCATCACCTGAATCACTTCCTGAATAGTAAAGCCGCCCTCAATCAGCAGTTCGAAATTTCGTTGATCGGCAAAGCCAGGAATACTGTGTAATCCCGGGTCAGGGCCTATGGTGAGTAAGCCGCCTCGCTTGAGGAATAGTAAGTCATGCTCTAGCGTTCTCTGCAACCACTCTTGTTTAAAGTACCAGCTGTCGCCCGCTTTCTCTCGTCTTTGCAGATAATTTTCAGCACGCTCCAAAAGATGCGGCGCAAGATAGGTTTTGTAGGCTGGGTTTATCGGAGTGTTAGGTGTTTGGGCTTCAAAGATGGATGGCGTTGAACTGATGGCAACTTTATTCGTTATCAACGTCTTGTGTAACTGTTCTAGCGCTTCGCCCTGAATATCCAGCGAACTTCGATAGCTGTTACTGCCACCACATTCTCCGGCTGATTTGTCTTCTGCGAAATCATAGGCGTGAATGAAACCATGTTCAATGGCATCAATGCCAAGCTTTGTTGCCTGCTGCATTGTGATGCTGCACAGATGGCCGGTGACTTTCGCTCCTCGTTTATGCGCAGATTCAATAATAGCTTTAAGTTGGGCTTCAGTGGTGTGACGGTAAACCTTAAACCAACTCACGCCTCTGTCGACCCATTGCCCAATCTCTTTATCGATAGCTTCGGCATCAGTCATGCGCAACATGACGGCATTGCCATCTGGCCCAGTGAAATATGGCCCCGTCGCCACAATATTCGGGCCTGCAATTTTTCCCTGCTCAATATCCTGCTTTAGTTGTAACTCTTGTAGAGGTTCAGCAGCGCCTGTGGTCTGCATGGTCGTTACACCACCGGCCAGATAGAGTCTCGCACCTGCCTCACCGAGAAAGGTTGCGCCGGGCATGTGCAGATGATTGTGGGTAGCGACAAGGCCGGGGATGAGCGTTGAGCCTGTTCCGTCGATCACACGATATGGTTCTTCCGATTGAATACTGGGAGCGATCTCCTGAATCAGGCCATCGACGATTAGCAGGTCAACAGCATCAAGTGTCTGTTGAGAATCAATGATCTTGATATTCTTGAAGAGGAGATTGGCGGGAGAGTTGGCCAGTGCTGTTGATATACTCAATATCAACAAGATGGTTGTTATAATTTTGGGCATTGCCTGTGCTAATAGTCACGGAGTTTTTGACATAATCTCACCTTCCAGCAGTGACATCAATAATGACGTGTCAGGATTGGCTTGAAAGCTTCTGTTCATTACCTCTAAACTCAGGCACAGAACCCAGTAATGGTAAAACATCCGTGCCTGCAACAGGCTTGGAGATCAGGTAGCCCTGAATACGGTCACAATTTAGGCCTGACAACACCTGATAAGTTTTCAGATCTTCCACACCTTCCGCAACTACGACTAACCCCAGTGCATGAGCTAGTTCAATGGTGGAACTGACAATTTTGAGAGTACGCTCATTTTTATGCAGCGAAGCAATAAAGCTTCTATCGAGTTTGACTTCATCAATTGATAACTCATTTAAATAGGATAGTGAAGAGTAGCCTGAACCGAAGTCATCTGCGGCACAGATTATGCCAATAGACTCAAGCTCCAACATAACCCACTTTGCTTTGTCTTTTTCTTCCAGCAATTCACTTTCCGTCACTTCGAAAATCAAACTGTTTGTTTCTAAGCTTTTGACGGCCTCTCTGACAAACTCAATAAATGAGTCATCAACCAGGTCCCTGGTGGTAATATTAACGCTGAACTTGATGTTATTTGTTTGTGGTTTATGGCTGTTTATAAAACTGATCACTTCCTGAATAACCCAGCGGGTTACTTTGCTAATGTTACCTGACTCTTCGAGAAGCGGAATGAATAGATAAGGCGAAACCATACCAAGCGTTGGATGAACCCATCTAATTAATGCTTCTACATGGGTAATGGTACTGGTTTTAACATCAATTTGCGGCTGATAATGCAAAATGAATTGCTCACAACCGACTTTATAAAAGTCACTTAGTAGCTTTAGATTTCGGCTGTCAGGTTCAAGATCTGGATTGTAGTCTGTGACAAGAATGCGCTTTCGCTCAGCATAGTTCATCGCTGTTATTGCTTTTCTTACTAACTCAGAAGACCTGGGAGGTTTACCTTCTGATGTTAATTCAAATTCATAAACTCCAATCACTGGAACGGGGTAAATTTCATTAAAATCCAAATCAGAATGATCACTCAATAGCAGGATAATATCATCGACATCTTTTTGGCAATTAGTAGAAACCACAAATACGCCGTCACCAAAGTGTGCCGAAAGAGCCTGCTCAAAGATTGATAGCTTTCTGGCTACACTGACAACAATATCAATCGCTTTTCGGTATCCAAATACACTAATGATTGAAACAATATTGGTGACTCTAATGGCAATGACAAATAGCTTTTTTTGACTGGCAATAGAGTATCTTATTTTATCGTCAAGGAGATCAAATAATGTCTTACGATTTAATAGCTTCGTGGTACTATCATGCGTTGCATTAAAAACAAACTTTTTCTGAAGCGTTCGGCTACTCTTTAGTTCTCGCTCTAACTGTTTTGTCTTATGAACAATCTTACGTCTTAGCAGAGTATTCAATATAAAAATAACTGAAAGTATGAAAATCAAAATGGCGACTAACCAAGAAAGTTGTCCAAAGCTCTTCCAGAAATTTTGTGGTTTCCACTCTAGTTCTGACTCCCACTTTTCGTAGATTTCGCTGTAAGTACCATCCACGATGATTTGTGCTAATTGACTTTGCAGTTCCTCTAGAACTTTTGCATTTCCCTTTTTTACAGCAAAAGCATAGGGTCTGGGCCAAAATGGGGAGCTAGACAACTTCACACTCAATCCATAACTATCTGCAAGCCTTTTCGATGTAACAATCACTTCTAAACAGGCATGTGCCTCGTTATTTGAAACAAGCGTTAAGCACTCTAACTCGGTGTCTGTTAATACAAGCTCAACATCGTAATCCGAACTTTCAAGAGCTGTCTTAGCATAGGCACCTTTAACCACAGCAACTTTTTTCCCTCGCATATCGGCAAGTGTCAATGGCTCCTTATTGTCATTATGAGTAAACAGACCATGGGCAACGTAATAAAATGGCTCGGTAAAATCATAAGTTTGACTTCGCTCTTTTGAATGAATAAGTGCAATGGCATCTGCACTACCATCCTGCACCGACTGTAAGGCCTCTTCCCAACGCATAAGCTGAATTTCAGTGCTGGCTCCGGAAGATTGTGCCATGGCATATTGCAAGTCAGTTATGAATCCTTCAGGCAATTTTTCATCAGATAAAGATTCGAGAGGCGGGTAATACTCGGAGCCAACATAAGTTAAATGCACAGGTTTGGCTGAATCGTCAGTTGACTCAGAACCTTGGCTCCCCTGAGGTGTTAACAAACAACAAGCGAATAACAAAAGGGGTAAGTATTTAAAAGAATTATCCAATATGCAATCCATTCATATTCATATTCCTGTGCAGTTTTTGTACCACACCAATCTTATTTTAGCAATTTAACACTGCAAGAGAATGTTAATACATTCTCATCGGCGAGCGCCGTCTAATATAAAATCAAAGCACAATATTTAATTTATACATCCGCTTTTATCAATTTTTTGTGAAGAACAATAAATATATTTATTTATTCTTCTGTAAACTATCTCCTTAAAATCTACTATTGCTTTTCTTGTGCGATAAGCATGAAGATGAACAGGATGTCACAGTCAAAAAAGTCCAAGCGAACCCCTGCCACCCCTTATAGAACAAGCCTACGGTTACTACCCCTGGCCTTAATCTAACACCACCCTACCATTGTGAAAGCAGGCTGAGTAGAAACCGCTACTCAGCCGTTTCTCCGCTCGCTAATCATCTCGAACCAAAGTCTTGATTTTTTTTCCTGCTGTGTACGCTAGCGCACAGATAATAGTGGTATTTAGGAACACATTATATCCATCAGTTTCAACATGGTGTTGAGCTGATATCTCATGACCTTTAAGGAGAATCCTATGAGTAATAAAGCAAAGCAAGCTC
The DNA here is from genome assembly GCA_048266925.1 of Kangiella sp. Classification (GTDB taxonomy): domain Bacteria; phylum Pseudomonadota; class Gammaproteobacteria; order Enterobacterales; family Kangiellaceae; genus Kangiella. Next base: position 1,058,354 of record JBLWYL010000001.1, read on the forward strand.
CAGCTAGTAAAAGCGCCCCAAAACAAGCTGCACCAAAACAAAATGCAGCTAAAAGTGCTCCTAGCCGCAGCGGCAAGAAATAATCCCGTTCGATAGCATAGTCCAACCTTTCAACGCCTCGAAAGTTCGCTTTCGGGGCGTTTTATTTATAGGTTTTGCAATTGCTTTAAGTCGTGATAACACTCGCAGGTTAGCTGCTCCAGCCGCTTGCGGTTCAGTATTTTGATGTGGCCTCTCTTATAATCAATAATGCCTTCCAGTTGCAGCTTATGAGCCGCTGCGGAAATACCTTCCCGTCTCACGCCTAACAAATGCGCAATCTCTTCATGGGTAACGTCTAAGATAGGAGCATCAACCTGGTCGACAACTTCCAATAACCAGCAACACAGCTGTTGATGAATGGTATGAAACCGATAACAAGCGACTTTCTGCATCATTTGCTGATTAATCCTACCGCAGGCTTTTAATATTGGCTCTCGAAACTCTCGTTCATTATTAAACCAATACAGTGCCTCTTTGGCGGGTAATACTAAAGCCTCGCCAGACAACAACACCTGAGCCCTAACTGGCGACTTTTTATGTCCGGTGAACATGGCATCTCCGCAAATGTCATGGCGTCCCAGACAGGCTATTTGCACTTCATCACCATCATCCACCTCGTAAATCATGTGGATGACGCAGTTGATAGGAAAATAGAGGTAGCTCAGAGCTTCCTGGCTTGAGAACAATGTTTTACCTGCTGGCAATTCTAACTGCTTAACGCTCGTGCAAAGACGTCTTTGTAGCGATGCAGAAAAAGAAGAAAAGACATGATTAGAAAGACCATTATTGGTTTTCAACATAACAGGACAACACCCTAAAGGTATAAGTACTCTATGTTACGCTTGCTGCCTTTGTTTAGCTATAGCCGCACAATATGACAGTCAAGACTACTGAAACCTTTGCGCCTAAGAAGCAGAAATAGCCCATATAGTGAGCCCTTAGACAAGAATTGTAACAGTATATTAAGAAACCACTCTGGCTCAAGCCTATTTAGAGTATTATGCTGACAACAGAGCTTGACTAAATTCTCAGCAAATATCTAATAATAGAGAGTTAGTCAGGAAAGAGGCAAATAGTATTTAAGGGGATAACAATGAGTAAATCATGTTTGGCCACCATCTATCTGTTGGCCGGATTGTTAATATTTGGCTGCCAGCCCGATGATCAAAAGCAGCAAGAGGATACTCGCAAGACACAGGTTTCAAAGCATGAGACCCTGGTCAAATCAATCGCAGAAACTGAGTCTTCGGCAGAAGAGACAGTCCTGCCCGATCCAGCAGAATTTGAAAGCGACTATCCTGACCAGATTCCGACGGGGCGCCTGCCTGATCTAGCACGCCCGACAATGTATTGGCTCGACTTAACCATTGATCCGGACCAGGAATCATTCACAGGGACAGTTAAGATCAATATTGAGCTGGATACAGCCACTCAGCATCTCTGGATACATGGCCGGGACATAACCGCTCAGTCGGTTGAAGCCAAGCTTAGTAATGGTGAGTCTGTCAGCGGTACCTATCAGGAAGTTGACCCCTCCGGTGTCGTTAAAATTGGTTTTAAGGAGCCTTTACCCGCTGGCAAGTTTAATTTAATCATTAACTATCAGGCGCCTTTTAACGAAGCTTTAGAAGGTTTATATCGTGTTAATGATGGCGGTTTAAATTATGCCTTTAGCCAATTCGAAGCAACATCTGCACGCTTGGCCTTCCCCGGTTTTGATGAACCAGCATTTAAAGTCCCTTTTAACTATAAGATAACAGTTCGCGCCGACCATAAAGCCTTTACCAACACTCCGGCAATGACACTAACGGATCTGGATAATGGCTGGAAAGAAATTGTTTTTGCTCGTTCCAAGCCAATGCCAACCTATCTTGTCGCGTTTGCTGTGGGTGACTTAGATGTCGTTGAATGGAAAGCCATTCCAGCTACTGATGTGCGTGACCACGAAATTCCTTTGCGCGGTATTGCAACAAAGGGTAAAGGAAAAAAGCTAACTTATGCTCTTGAGAATACCAAAGATATTTTGAACTCTCTGGAAGAATATTTCCAGATGCCCTACCCCTACGCCAAACTCGACATTGTTGCAGTACCTGACTTTAATTTTGGCGCCATGGAAAATGTCGGCCTGATTATCTACCGTGAGCAACTGCTGTTATTTGATGACACTATTTCATTAGACCAAAAACGCGCCTACATGAATGTTCATGCCCATGAATTGGCGCATCAATGGTTTGGTAATCTGGTCACTCCGGTCTGGTGGGATGATATCTGGTTAAATGAAGCCTTCGCGACCTGGATGGCTCATGTCTCCAATAACAAGCTTTATCCTGAGCAAAAATTCCGCCAAACCCTACTGGAGCGCTCGCTAGGCGCCATGCGCCAAGACAGTTTAATCAACGCACGACAGATTCGTCAGCCAATTGCCAGCAACCACGATATTCAGTCAGCTTTTGATGGCATCACCTATTCCAAAGGTGGCGGTGTTTTAAGCATGATTGAGTCATTCATGACCCCGGAAGAGTTCCGCGCTGGTATTCAGCATTATATGAAAAAGCATGAGTTTGGAACCGCTACTGCTAATGACTTCATTACCGCTATCGGTGAAAAGTCTACCAAAGTACCGGTCGAAACCATTCGCTCAGCCTTTAACAGCTTCCTGGAGCAACCGGGTATTCCTTACCTGCACCTTGAGGTCAATTGTGATAACGAACAAGCCACAGTTGAGCTAACCCAGTCACGTTACCTGCCGATTGGCTCAAAAGGGTCGAGCCAGCAAAGCTGGGAAGTGCCTGCCTGTATTGAGTACGCTATTGATGGTAATCAGCACGAATATTGTAGCGTTATAGACACGCCTGAATTTAGCTTTGAGCTTCCTGAAGCCGGTTGCCCCGACTACGTCATGCCAAATTCGGAAGGCGCTGGCTACTATCGTTTCTCAATGTCCGGCGAAAATTGGCAGAATCTGTTGAAGCATAAAGACATGCTTTCCACCGAAGATATGATCTCAGTCAATGACAGTTTCTCAGCCGCTATCAATGCCGGTAAACTTAGCTTCCTTGATCTGATTGAAATAGCACCTGAGATTATTGATTCAGAATCGCCTAGAGTTGCTATGGCGCCGACCGATGTACTGAGCTTTGCTTACGACAAGGTGGTTAATACCAAACAAGAAAAAGCGACTCTTGCCACCTTAAATCGTGAACTTTATCAACACAAATTAGATGAGCTTGGGCTGATTACCCGCAAGGAAGATTCTGTCGATGAAGTTCAGATGCGTAACGCTCTAATCACCTTTTTAGCAGACAAAGGACGGGACAAGAACTTACGCCATTATTTAACTAAAATGGCCACCGATTACACTGGCTATCAGAGTGACAACAGCCTTCATCCAAACAAAGCCGACAGCAACGTTATTAACACAGCTATGATTGTTGCAGTTGAAGAGCTAGGCGTTCCTTTTGCTGAACATTTATTAGCTCAATTAAATGAATCTAACGATGGCACCGTACGTGGACGTATATTAATGGGCTTGGGTGCCGTTCAAGATGCAGAGTATGCGGCAGAACTTCGTGAGCTGATTCTGTCCGAGTCATTACGGGATAATGAAATCTATTACATTTTGATGGGGCAAATGGACAAACCCAAACTACAAGATGCAATGTGGGTTTGGTTTAAGGAAAATATTGAAGGTGTAAAGTCGCGTATACCTCCATTTGGGCAGAATCGCTTACCGGTGATTGGTAGTGGTTTCTGCTCAGAAGAGAAAAAGAAAGACTTTGTCGCTTTCTTTGCACCGATTGTTGAAGAGCTCCCCGGCGCGCCACGTCCCTTTAGGCAGTCAGTTGAAAGCATCGAACTCTGTATTGCGAAAGTAGAGCACCACTCGGAGAGTGTGCAACGATACATTGAGCAGCAAACTAATCCATAAGACTGCTTCAGTATAAAAAAGGCGCTCAATTGAGCGCCTTTTTTTATGGCTTCTCAGCCAGGATTTTTTTCTGAATTAATAAAAGACAGACAACACCATAGGCAAAAGCAAAAGCCAGGAAGTTATTGATATCATCGAATAACGAAAACAGATAAGGTGCAATGCCTGTTGAGATAATCATCACAGCCGATACCAATGCTCTGATCGCACCTAGGTGGGTATTACCAAACACTTCCGCATAAAACGAATTGACCACGGGCCCATTCGCTGCGACTGTCATACCCGCTAAAATCATGAAAGCCATTAGCCACCAGTCACTTTGTCCATACCACAGACAGGCTACACCCAATAACAACGGCAACAGGTACCAGCGCAAAAATCGTCGCGGATGTGTGGCATCCACTAAAGGCCCGGTGACTAATGCACCAGCCACGTGAATCACGCCATAAATAGCCAAAGTGACAGACAGCCATTCAATCTGCCAGTTTTTGCTATCAACCAGCAACGTCTGGTGAAAGAAAATACCGGTAATTAAGAAGGCTGGCGCAATAATTGCTGGCAAAATAAGCCAAAAGCGCCAATCCGACATGACCTGCTTGCGCGTCCAATCATTGTCGTTAGTAACGCTCTCCTGTCCTTCTGTATCACGCTTGATGGGCTCTAGCCTGGCTTTGTGCAGGCACCACATCATGAAAGGGAACATAATCACACTACTGACTAAAGCATACAGATACCAACTGCTGGTATGGCCATAGTTAAGTAACAAATACACTGCCATAATCGGCAACACAATTTCACCGGCTCCCATACCCTGCAAGGCCAGACTTACCGCCTTACCGCGATGGTTCGGGATATAACGCATCAAAGTCGTCACAGCAATATGGGTCATTAAACCCTGACCACAAAGACGAATGCCCAGATAGGCAATAAACAGCATCCACAAGTTTGTGCTGCTGGCAAAAATCACACAGGCAGTAACCAGTCCAATCACCACCAGGGTAGTGAACTTCCTAACCGGAATATCATCAATCTTGGCACCGACAAAAAACAGCGTAAAACCGCTAATCAGAGTTGCTACAGAATAGACCAGACTCAAATTATCCTTTTCTAACAATAAGTTAGTGATTAAATCCTTGTTAAATAGCGAAATAAAGAAGGTCTGCCCAAGGTTGCCCAAAAAGACACAGAGAAAACCGAATAGTAGTAAATATTTATTGGATTTAACGAACTGAAGATAATTCATATCAAGCGAACACTAAGTTCTAGAATGGTTGTGGCCGCGTATTATAGAGATTGTTGCTTAAGAACTCTAACCAGCAGGGAAATTTAGCCATTAAAAAGGCACATCGCGTGCCTTTTTTTAAGATGATGGCTCAAATTAAGATAGCCACCCCCTGCTTTTACTGAAGTTAGAGAACCATAGTAAAAAGATAGCAACTATAGATAACACAGCAGGCAACACCGCTGCTTGTGTACCAATGAGCTCAATGCTTTCACTCATAAACAGAATGTAGCTCGCTTGCACCAGTACCGCGATTAATGAAATCAAAAAGAATAGTTGAGCAACACTTTTTCTTAACAGCAATAAAAAACTGGCCAAAGCTCCCGCAAAAACGGCGGTTGCAAAAGCGCCCGTCACCCAGGCAGGTGTAGCATTATGCAGCTGTTGCATGGCCTCACTCATTTGCGCAAAAGCTTCTGGAGTGATGAGACGCATGCTGATGTACTGGTAGACGCCAACAAGATTCCAGACCAAAGCCAATATCGCAATAATCCAGAACCACATAGGTAACTTATTCATAATATTTCCCCCTTTGTTGTAGCTTTATTGTTTAATAACCCTCTTGTTATACCTTAAGGTTTATTGAATTATCAATGGGTTATTATTTTTGCTGTTCTTCTTTTTGCACCTCATTTAGACCTAACGCTATCCATGATGACAACAAACACATTATTGTCATTACTATCATCACTGCACGTAAACCAAAATATTCAGCAATCACACTGAACACGGCTCCCGCCAACAGTAGAAGACCTATGATGGTATTGGAAAGCGCCGTATAAGCGGCACGATTATCAGCCTCAGCCATATCCACAAGATGGGTAGAGCGCCCCAAACGCACGCCATGATAAGCAATCATTAAGATAAACAGTAACGCTGGCAGTACTATGGATTTGTGTAGCCAGCCTTGCCAGTCGAATAACGCCGTCAGAGCTAAAGAAAAAGCAGCAAATAGCCCAGAATAAATCAAGACTCTGCGACTTGATCGATCCGATAAATGACCCCACACATAACTGCTTAACAAACTCGCCAATGCTGAGGCAAGCACCAAGGCCCCCAATCCACTTAATCCATTTGTGATCCCACTTACCTGCAACTCATCACCACCGACACTTTCTCCGCCCATACTCCCTCCGATCATAGTCACCATAAAGGGAGGGGCAAGAGCAGTAGCGATTAAGAGTCCGCGCACGCTAATGAATCGAACCAGCTGCTTGTCTTTAATCAATAACGAGAGATTTTCGCGAGCAACAGTTAATGGATTGCCACCACCTTCGGTTGCCCCCTTTTCTTCAGCTAAGCTGGTAAAAATGACACTGGCAAATATCCATAAAGCACCAGCCACGAATAAACCACCGAGCACTAAGCTTTTTCTTTCTAACCAACCCGAACTTAATAGCAAAGCATAAGCAATCACAGCTCCAGCAGCAATCGACGCAGCCATGCCTGTGGTGCGTCCGCGCATCGACTTTGAAACTGTTTTACCTAACACATCTTTATAGGAAACTGAGCAGACACTTCGCGCCACCGCCAGTACGGCAAGCAAACTTAAAATAGTCCAAGCTGCAACTTCTGGCGCTAAAAAAACTGCGCTCAACGCCATGCCTGCTGCACAACTACCCTGCACAAAACTTCCCGCGGCCCACGCCCATTTACGCTGTGGTAAGCGACGCAGTGCACCGGCAGTAAACAGTTGCGGCAACAAAGCTCCTGCCTCCCGAATTGGCACTAACAGACCGATCATGAAAGACGAAGCACCCAGCACTGACAACAACCAGCTCAAGATCAGTTTAGGATCAATCAAACCATCCGCTACCTTTGTAGAGGTTAACGAGAGGACATGAGTAACAACATTTTTAGGCTGATGCCGACAGGCTGACTCAGGGATATCTTTGCAGACTCTACCGTCATCTTCTGAAGTGAGGGATTGGTAAACCGCCTCCAGGGTCGAGGCGGTTTTGTTTGAGTTTACTTGAGCTTTGGATGACTCGGCCATAAAACTCCTAGGTTTTTTATTTTATATCAGTGATTCTCTCTTTAAGCCTCATTGATAAACTGACGCAAGACATAGTGTAATATGCCGCCGTTTTTGTAGTATTCCAGTTCTACACGCGAATCGAGACGTGAGACTGCTTCGAACTTGATAGTTTTACCATCACCGGCTTCGGCTTCTACTTTAAGTATTTGCCCTGTCGAAATCCCTTCGTCTAACCCAAGGATGTTAAAGGTTTCATCACCACTCAACCCTAAGGTCTCGGCATCTTCTCCCGGCTTAAACTGCAAGGGTAAAACACCCATTCCAACCAGGTTGCTGCGATGAATACGCTCGTAGCTTTCTGCGATAACCGCTTTAATGCCAAGTAGGCTTGTACCTTTGGCAGCCCAATCTCGCGACGAACCACTACCGTATTCTTTACCTGCTAGCACCACTAATGGCGTATTCGATTCATGGTACCTTGTCGCGGCTTCATACACTGTCATTGTTTCACCAGTTGGAATAAAACGTGTGTAACCGCCCTCTTGATCCACCAGTTGATTTTTTATGCGCACGTTTGCAAAGGTACCACGCACCATCACTTCATCATTACCTCGACGCGAACCGTAAGAGTTGAACAGTCGTTTTTCAACGCCCTTCTCTTTGAGATATTGACCCGCTGGTGACTTTTCAGAGAAGCCGCCTGCTGGTGAAATATGGTCAGTAGTTATCGAGTCACCCAGTTTTAACAATACTTTCGCGCCTTTGATATTGCCCGGCTCCTCAACTTCAGGTTTCAACCCTTTAAAGAATGGTGCCTGTTTAATGTAAGTAGACTCATCATCCCATTGATAAACCTTATCTTTTGACACTTCCATATTTCGCCACTGCTCGTTACCTTCAAAAATTTCACCATAACTTTTGGCATAATCCGCCGGCGTGAGCACTTCGCTCATAACTGCGCCTATTTCTTCATTTGATGGCCATAAATCCTTAAAATATACAGGCTTATCTTCAATGGTATGAGTTACTGGTTCACTTTTAAAATCGATGTCCACACGACCAGCTAAAGCATAGATCACTACCAACATGGGGGACATCAAGAAATTCATTTTGACATCAGGATGTACACGAGCTTCAAAGTTACGGTTACCCGATAATACCGATGACACGACAAGGTCATTCTCCTTAACTGCTTTAGCGACGGGATCAGGCAAAGGCCCTGAATTACCGATGCAGGAAGTACAGCCATAACCCACTAAGAAGAAATTAAGTGCTTCCAGATCATCCATTAGTCCCGAGTGTTCCAGATAGTCCGTTACCACTTTCGAGCCAGGCGCTAACGAGGTTTTAACCCATGGTTTGACTTTTAATCCTAAATCATTGGCTTTTTTTGCAACCAAGCCAGCTCCTAGCATAACGCTTGGGTTCGAAGTATTAGTACAAGAGGTAATGGCCGCAATCGCGATCGAACCATCGTGCAACTGATAATCTTCGCCTGGTACATCAACTGTTTTTATCAAGCCTTTTTTGTTATCCGCAGTAGAGCGGTCTTCGAGTAGTTGATATTTACGCCCATAATTTAGCTCCATCAACGACTGGAACTGGGTTTTTAAATTGGTCACTTCAATTTTATCTTGCGGACGTTTTGGACCAGACACCGTTGGCACTACAGAGCTCAAGTCCAGCTCAACTACACTGCTGTATCGGATCTGGTCTTCATCCGCACGCCATAGCATGTTTGCTTTACAATAGGTTTCAACACGCTTAATGACCGATTCATCACGATTGGTATCGCGCATATAATCCAAGGTGCGATTATCAATCGGGAAATAGGTCACAGTACACCCAAACTCCGGAGACATATTGGAAATGGTTGCGCGGTCAGTCACTGCCAACCCATCCAAACCATCACCGAATACTTCCACAAATTTGCCAACCACGCCATGCTTTCGCAACAATTCCGTGATGGTTAATACCAAGTCAGTGGCGGTTGTGCCTAATGGCAATTTACCGGTGAGTTTCAAACCAACCACTTCTGGCATCAGGAAGTAAATAGGCTGCCCCAGAATCGCAGCTTCCGCTTCAATACCGCCGACACCCCAGGCCAACACACCAATTCCGTTGACCATCGGTGTGTGTGAATCGGTACCGACCAAGGTATCAGGAAATAAAGCACCTTCACGCTCAATCACGCCTTTCGCCAGATATTCTAGATTGACCTGGTGACAAATGCCCATGCCGGGAGGAACCACAGTAAGGTTGTTGAATGCGGTCTGTGCCCACTTCAAAAACTGATAACGCTCGCGATTACGCTCATATTCCATATCAATGTTTTGTTTGAGAGATGTTTTGCTGCCAAAAAAGTCCACCTGAACCGAATGGTCAATCACTAAATCAACCGGAATCAAGGGATTAATTTTTTGAGCATCAACCCCAAGGCGGCTCGCCTCTTGGCGCAAAGAAGCCAAATCGACAATCCCCGGCACGCCGGTAAAATCCTGCATCAGAACACGCGCCGGCTTAAAAGGAACCTCTTCCTGCTTCGGCATCGGCTCCCAGCTCAGTAACGTTTCAATATGTTCATCGGTGACGCCCAAACCATCGCGATTGCGCAGGGCATTTTCTAAAAGAATTCGAATCGAAAAGGGAAGTTGTTTAATATCATGGCCTTGCTTGTTCAAAGCAGCCAGGCTCCACACATCAAAGCTTTCTCCACTGACTTTGAGTTGCTGCTTACTATCTTGCGATAAATTGCTCATTCTTGTCTCCCTATCCATTAAAAGATCGTTAAATCAGACAGTTATATGAACATCACTATAACGCACTTCCTCCCCTGTTTGGAAATAAACCCATGTAAAATGTGTGCTTATTAGCCTTTTATCATAGTTTTAATTAATCAACTCCAAAGCGAGCGAAAACTAGCCTAGAAAATAGATTCTGGTATCATATGCGCTCTAAATTCACTCAGCCATCCCACATTGGGACTGGCTTCGTAATTTCTGGAATAGGACACCTTGGTATGAGCCTTGCACAAAAAGTTTTAGCTGTTAACAACGACCTTCCCATTCGTACAAACCAACCTGTCCATAGCGGAAAAGTTCGTTCCGTTTATTGGCTCACTGAAGAAGATAGCAAACGTCTGATTCAAGAGCGTGGCTATAACGTCGCAGCGGACGCACCACTGGCCATTATGGTAATCAGTGACCGTATCTCTGCCTTCGATGCCATCTGGCACGGTGAAGACGGCTTAAATGGCGTACCGGGTAAAGGTGCTGCACTGAACGCTATCTCTAACCACTGGTTCAAGCTATTCCGTGAAAACGGCCTGGCCGACAGCCACATTCTAGAAATTCCACACCCATTCGTCTGGATCGTACAAAAAGCACGTCCAGTCATGATCGAAGCGATTGCCCGCCAATACATCACAGGCTCCATGTGGCGCGCCTACGCCAAAGGCGAGCGTGAATTCTGCGGTATTCGTATTCCGGATGGTCTGCAAAAAGACCAGAAGCTTGATGAGTTGTTAATCACACCATCAACCAAAGGTATTCTGAAAGGTATCCCAGGCGTGCCTGAAGCAGACGACGTTAACATCACGCGTCAAAACATTGACGACAACTATCAAGCCTTCAACTTCCGTAACAAAGACGACATCGACTTGTACGAGAAATTGCTGAAAGAAGGTTTCGACGTCATCAGCAGCGAACTGGAAAAATTAGACCAGATGTTCGTTGATACTAAATTTGAATTCGGTTATGTCACCGACAAAGACGGTAACGAAAAATTGATCTACATGGACGAAGTCGGCACACCAGACTCATCGCGCATCTGGGATGGCAAAGCATTCCGCGAAGAAGGTAAAGTGGTCGAAAACTCCAAAGAAGGCTTCCGCCAATTCTTGTTAAACCACTTCGAAGATTCAGACATTCTACTCAACAAAGATCGCATGGACGAACGTCAAGCGTTAGCTCGTGACAACGCCCTTCCTGTTGATGCCTTGATGGATGTTTCTAGAACCTACATCGGAATTGCTGAAAAGATTACTGGCAAGAAAATTGAATTGTCTGATAATCCCAAAGCAGAAATCGTTCAGATCTTAAAAGACGAATTTAAACTGGTTGATTAATCAGATATAACAAGTGGCGACTCTCACGAGTCGCCACTCTTAATTAATGTCCTGCAAGATGATTCCACTCGGGTAACAACACGATAGAGTTTGGATTGAAGCCATTGGCTTTAAAGGTATCAATCCTATGAGTAACCTCATTATTAACCATATCCACTACCGTTATTTCACCATCGCTCATCCCCGGTAAATTTATAAACGAGTTTTGTACAAACCCTAAACTACCATCTTTTGTGAAAGCAATATGGTGAGCACCTTCGGCAGTCACATATGTTTTTACCAAGTTGGGTTTCGCGCTGTTTTCTGAAATATCAAAAACATGCACTTTCCCCGGTTTTGCAGTAGAAACATACAGAGTGTTAGCATCATTGCTAAAATAGATTTCAAGCGGCACTCCTGCTCCCTCAGTTGAAAAATCAAATACTTCAGCAGCATCAAAATCTTTCTTTTTCTCATCCCAAGTTAAGGTCCATAAAGTACCACCTTGCATATTTGTCACATAAGCAACAACAGGGTTGCTGTTGGGTACAAACAAGACTTCAACAGGCGCCTCGCCAGCAGGCTCTTCTTTGTTAGAAACCTTGATGGAATCCATCACCTTGTGGGTACTTGCTTCAATCACTGAAATATAATTACCAGCTTTAGTCATATCTGGACTAACCGTGCTGGTCACTAAGATTCGGTCAATGTCATTATTAATTGCAATTCCATGTGGATAAGGTTTTGGCATTTTAAGCTCTTCCAGCACCTTATCTGTTTTAGTATCTCCAACATAAACATTGTCGGAGCCCATACAAGTTAGGTACCACTTGCTGTTATCGGCTGAAAAGACAACATCCTCACCCATCTTACAATTATCAAGCTGAATGACCTTTAGTCGATACGGGAATTTATTCATTTCCATAACCCGTAACTCACTCTTACCAAGGGCAGTGATATAGGCTTTGGTCATTGTTTTGTCATAAAAGATATGATGTGCCACTAAGTCAGCGGGTAGGGGAATATCGACTAGGATTTGCCCAAAAGCATCTGATTTTGGGTCAACATCCATGACTGCGATACCTTCTTCCCTTTGTTGTGGTCCAGAAAGCTTAAGGGATTTCAATGAGTCTGCAGGCTTGCTCTCATAATTGATTAAGGCCAGTATTTCACCTTGGCTAGTGCTGGAATAGGCTCCAAGCACCACAATAATTGCCGTTATAACTAACTTAAACATAAACAACTCCTTGTTCTACTCTAAAAGAGGAACTAACGACTATATCCTAAAGTGGTGCATTTCACCTCAAATTTGTTTATATTTTAACCAAGCAAAGGAGCTGTTATATGAAACTGTCAACCATAGTCGGAACTGCGTCACTCACCCTACTCGTTTTAATGCTTTCTCTAACCCCGATATCGCTTCATGCCGGGAATACCACTGGCGATGTATTGGTCAATATTGTTCAAGGAAAGATAGAAGGCGCAGATACCTTAAGGTACAACCAAAACGACAAGGTCGCGATTACAATCAACTCAGATAAACCCATGGAGCTTCATGTGCATGGGTATGATATTACTTTGAATCTACAAGCAAACGAGCTGGCCATATTAGAGTTTGATGCAGTGACCGCAGGAAGGTTTGCGGTCACTCAGCATGATGCTCATGGTGGCGATAGTCACGGGGCTATTTTTTATATTGAGATTTACCCTGAATGAAGGTTCAGAGCGTTAAATTAATTTGTGTATTCTTAGCTGTACTTGGCATTAGTGGCTTAATTAGCGACCCTCTGTATGCTCACTCCTTTGGTGAGCGATACGATCTTCCACTACCGTTATCAATGTACCTCACCTCAGCGGCCATAGTCGTTCTAGTTTCCTTTATAATCGCAGCAGTCTTTTTAAGACAATCCAGACTTTCGAGTTTATCAACTTCTATTGAGCTTAACTGGTTTCTGCCACGCGGTTCAATAAGTCGAAAAATCACTAAAGTTATTTGTCAGATTCTTGGTGTCGCACTATTTTCCTTAACCTTATTAACAGCTTACTTTGGAGATAATGAGACCTTCAATAATTTCTCCCCGACATTTGTATGGGTCATCTGGTGGGTTGGATTTACCTTTATTGTCGCTCTGATAGCCAATGTATGGCCAATTCTTAACCCTTGGCGAACACTTGCACTATGGAGTCGTGTATTTACCGTAGAAAAGCGGCGCCTATATCCCGAAAAGCTAGGCGCCTGGCCAGTGGTTATAACCTTTCTAATTTTTGCCTGGTTAGAACTCATAGCCGAAGGACCAGAAATACCCAATACACTCTTCTGGTTAATCCTAATCTACAGTTTATATACCTGGATTGGCATGGCTATTTTCGGGATCAACAACTGGTTACAAAAAGCCGATCTTTTCAGTCATTTTTTCAATCTATTCGGTCGCTTCTCACTCTTCAATCTAAAAAGTAACAATATTACAATTCGTGTTCCAGGTTCCGGACTTGCTCATGACAAGCCATTACACTTTTCTGAAACATTCTTTGTGATCTTACTTCTTTCAACTGTATCTTTTGACGGGATTTTAGAAACACCATTATGGAAGGACCTGCTCGGCTATATTTCTGAAAATCAATTAATAAGGCCATTACTAATAGAACTGCAAGCCAGTGGCGTGGATATCATAATATTGATCAAGAGCTTAGCTTTGTTAATGATGCCGTGCTTTTTATTAGTGGTATTTTTAATGTTTTGTTATCTAAGCGTTAAAGCTGGAAGAAGCAAAATGCAACTAACAGTTGCAGCAGGACATTACATATTATCACTGGTTCCAATTGCGCTGGCATATCATATAGCCCATTACATTTTTTACTTAATGATCGCAGGACAACAAATTATTCCTCTTGCTTCAGATCCATTTGGTTATGGCTGGGATATTTTTGGGACTCAAAATTATGCTATAGATATTGGAGTGATCAACGCTAAAACGGTGTGGTTTATTTCCATATACGCGATCATAATTGGACATGTTATAGGAGTCGTACTAGCTCACTATTCGGCAATGAAAATTTATCAAAGCCACAAACAAACACTAATGAGTCAAATCCCACTGCTATTTTTAATGATTGGTTATACCATGCTCAGTCTATGGATCTTATCTCAACCAATCGTAGAATAATGCCTGACCTCCAAGAACATTAATGAAGTAGTCAAATAGTTATAGAAGTCTCTCTATAAAAACTTCTAGCAAGAAAATTGAATTGTTAGATAATCCTAAAGCAGAGATTGTTAAGATCTTAAAAGACGAATTTAAGTTAGTTGATTAATAAGATTTAAAACTTAAAGATGAAAGGCGGGTTATCCCGCCTTTTTTTATATCAAAAGAGTACGTTGATACTCTCTAAAATGGTTATAACAATCAAGTTCGTTTCTTATTTTTATATTGTTCGCTTCAGCGCCTGTTAATTTCCTTAAAGAGTTTTTAACGTCTTCACAGAAACTACCTGACTCCTGATAAGCTGTTGCAAAAATATTAATCTCATCATTTGCAATGATTGATCTAGAATATAGTAAGTCCATATTTATTTTATGAAAAGCAAAGCCTATAAAAATCAAGGTTGGAGCACTCCTAACTCTCTTTCTTATTGTTTTTAAGTGATTACTATCTGAAATACCTTCAGTAAACGTTTTAATTTTACTAGTTATACTTAAGAGCCTTTGTCCATAAAGTTCCTCACCGAAATCTACATTTCCTGATTTATCTTGCCAAGGTAGCGAGCCTACGCACCCATATGGATGGTAAACCTCCAAGTCTGATAAAATTTCTGAGACAGCTTGCTCATTAATTTTGTAATAAGTTTTAATTGCATTAAAGAGGAAGTGTTCAACACATCGATCGTAATTAAATATAATTAAACAAATTTTTGACAGCTTTTGCCTTAATTCTTTTATACCGGTATTTACATTTATCAGCTGAAAAAAACTAGTAAACCATGTTTCTTCAACTCCATTAAAATCTAACTCACTGTTTTTGTTAAAGAATAATTTACACTTTTGTTCATATTCTAGGATAGTTCTAGTTATTGCAAGCTTTGAACATAATTCAATTTCTTTCTCTCCTTTATGAGAATCGATAAAATTATCAATTGATATAGCCAATGGCATTGATGCAGAAATTGTGGCGCAATCTCGTACTGCCTTATTTACATCAAAGTCATTAATATAACTGTTAATTTCACGACCTACTAACACTCTATTGATTGCCCCGTCGCCTCCCTTAAGCTCTCGCCACTCGACTTCAAAACTTAATTTTTCAGCTATTTTTGATTTAAGCTGATTACCTGTAGGTAACCCTACTTCTTTACTTCCCCCTGCGCCGATTACAAAAACCGTTTTACTCATCATATTCTCCAATAATATATCTCATGACCTCGCCCGCCTTACCTGCTATCTGCTTATCCACCACTGAGCTATTGGTTGGATCTGGGTTTATCTCTATCACTTTTGCGCCTTGGCTTTTAGCCAATGCGGCGAGTCCTGCGGCAGGATAGACTTGACTGGATGTTCCTACGGATAAAAATAGGTCACAGGAATAGGCACTGCTTTCTGCTTCGCGCCAGGCTTGTTCGGGTAAGGCTTCACCAAACCAAACGACGGAGGGACGCACCTGGCCGCCACAATAAGCACACTCGGGAACCGTCTTTAAACCTTCAACGGATGCTTGATGGATTTGATTACATTGCAGGCAATGGTTACGCCAGATATTGCCGTGTAGCTCGGTGACGGGATCGGAACCTGCTTTTTGGTGCAGTCCATCGACATTTTGGGTAATTAAGCTGACAAGCTGATTGCCGTCTTGATGTGATCTATGTTGCCAGCGCGCTATGGCAAGGTGGGCTGGATTAGGTTGTTTATCTTTGTTGACGTCTCTTCGCCATTGATACCACTGCCAGACGGTTTGCGGATCGTTGAGGAAGCCATCGATACTGGCCAGTTGCTGCGGGTCGTACTGACTCCATAAGCCTTTGCCTTCCTGTGCATCGCGAAAAGTGGCGATGCCACTTTCGGCTGAGACGCCAGCGCCTGTTAAAATACAGACGCGTTTGGCGTTTTTGATAAGATCGAGAACTTCCTGCTCGATTTGCATTGAGCTATTTTTTTACTATTAAAGGTTACTTACTATCGGGACGCGGATAGTTATCGGCTAGTTCTTGATAAAGAAGGTGTCTGAAGTCTTCTTCTGAAGAATCCATCTTATTCAGTATCTCTACCAACACTTCATTGTCTTCACGACCATCCCACTCTTTGATGTAGGTACCTTCTTTATAACCTTTATCCTGACGGAAAAAGTTTAAGGTATTTTTACCGACATAACTTTTGAATAACTCTTCAAACGGCATGTCCATTTGTTGCATACAACCGGCGAAACTGGCGCCATCAAAATGTTGATACATCACGGCCTGGGCAGCCATTACTTCGAGCGTTTGTTTAAAGTCATCTTTTACCGTTGGTTCAAGCATTTCGTTAGCAAGCTCTTCAGCAATCGCCTCAAAAGAAGCCTCACCATCAATGCGCGAACTTAAACCGAAGTGGAAAATATCCACCAGTTCCATCTTCACCTGTTCCGCATCTGGCTTTTGATGTTTCCACCATTTCCAACCGTAGTGTTCAAGCATTTCGGCACACTCAATCCAGATTGCGCGATACCATTCGAAACCTTTTTCAAACCACTGTTCATTCACTTTGGAGTTCATTGCGTTCTGCATTTCGAGCATCACTGCAATTTGTTTAATCATAGTGTCTTTGTTTGGCATAACGTTTCCTTAAATACTTTATAAACTCCCCACTATTAGGGAATGACAATACTTAACTGCCTCTCACACATTCAAACTACCAGCTTTTATGGCGCTTAATCAATTCGTAAGCTGCTTTAATTTCCTGTGTCTTTTCGGTAGCCATTTTTATCATCTGCTCAGGCAACCCTTTAGCCACCAGTTTATCAGGATGATGCTGCGACATCAGCCGACGGTAAGCCCTTTTTACGCTTTGCTGGTCATCGCTGGCTTTAACGCCCAACACTTGATAGGCCTGCTCGACACTGGGGCCGCTCACATCAGCCTGGCTATAACCACCATGATGCTGCCCGCCTTGCTGTTGTGAATGTTGATAAAAGCGTTGTTGAGCCTGCACCATTTTAATCAGCTGATCAATCATAAAGCCTGGAAAGCCAAGTGACTTGCCCACTTCATGCAAAACGGCTCTTTCGCGTTCATGCACTATACCATCGGCCATCGCCATGCTGATCTGCACTTCCATGAACATCTGCATTAAGTTGCGACGTCGGTGACATTCGCGCTTAAATTGCTCCAATACTCCATTCAGATCAAAGTCCTGTGCCTTACCCTGGCTGAATAAGTCGACAGCCAGTTGGCGCGCAGTCTGATCCAGACCCATGCGTCGCATCACTTCTTCGGCATGGCGAATTTCCACTTCAGTGACGCGTCCATCGGCTTTAGCGATATGCCCCATCACCGAAAAGGTTGCGGTAAAGAATGCCGCCTGCACGCGCTCTTGCGAACCTGGCTCTAAATGCTCTTCACCTTTTTTATCAATCTGATGGCCAACCACACCACCTAATATTGCTCCGATAGGGCCGCCAAGCGAAAAGCCAATGACACCGCCCAGTAATTTTCCAAACCAACTCATATTTTTTTATCGTTCTCTAGATTAAATTCAATGGTTTTCAGTTTACGCTGAAAACTTTCGTTTAGTTTCTGCAAGCGCTCAGGCGTTCCAATGTCGTGCCAACGCCCTTGATATAACTCATAAGTCACTTCATCCTGCTCCATCAACTGGCGCAATATCGGACCTAATGGAATAGCTTCGTCTTTGGGCAAGTCTGCAAACACTTTTGGTTGATAGACGCCCACTCCTGAAAAAGTTAGCTTAGGATCCCCTTCTGACTTTACCTTGCCCCCTTCGGTAACACAAAAATCCCCTTTCGGATGATGCTCTGGATTTGGTACTAAAACAATGTGTGCGCTAGCCTTGGGGGCTTTTGCAATAGTGGTATAATCCATATCGGTCCATACATCACCATTAATCACGATAAATGGTTCGTTTTCAAAAAAGCTTAACGCTTTACGAATTCCACCAGCGGTTTCCAGAGCCTGCTCTTCGTGTGAGAAACTCAAGTTCACGTCCCAATAAGCGCCATCGCCCAAGTACTCAGGAATCAGCTCACCTAGCCACGAGGTATTGATAATAATATCGTTAATGCCTGCTTCTTTAAGCGCTTCAATATGCCACTCAATCAGTGCTTTGCCATTGACTTTAAGTAGTGGCTTGGGGCGTTCATCAGTCAGCGGACGCATCCGCTCGCCGCGACCGGCCGCCAGAATCATGGCTTTCATGCACTGACTCCCAGCGCATCTTCTTCTACACGCTTACGATAAAGCGGCATAATGGTCTCTTGTAACCACTGATGGAAATTAGCCATTTCAGGATAGTTTTCTGCTTGCTGAAGTATATAGTTGAGGGTCAGCGGGATATCTTTCAAGTAATCAGACTTACCATCGCGGAAATTCAGGCGCGAGAAAATCCCGGCAACCTTGATATGACGCTGTAGGCCCATCCAGTCGAACCATTTCAGAAAGGTTTGTTTTTCGAGTGAAAACGGCGACTGCTCAATAAAATAGTCAATCCAGTCCAGCACTTTGTCCTGCGGCCATTGGATATAGCAATCACGCAGCAATGACAATAAATCATAGGTTATCGGGCCATAGACTGCATCCTGAAAATCGATGATGCCAGGCTCTTGGCCGTCGATGTACATGATATTTCTAGAATGATAATCACGATGAACGAACACTTGTGGCTGGGCTAGAGCGCTTCTTGTCAGTAGCTCGAAAGTCTTGTCCAATAATAGGTGCTCCTGCTCAGATAACTGATAATTCAGGTAACGACCTAAAAACCACTCGCGAAACAACTCCATCTCAGCATTCAACAGAGCATTGTCATAAGCAGGAAGTGAATCAGCACTTTCAATCGACTGCATGGTGACCAGGCTATCGATTGCGCTTTTATACAGAACATCAGCACTTGGAGTCGATTCGGAAGGATTGAGTAGTAATGGCAAGTACAGCTGGTCGCCTAAATCTGACAGCAACATAAAGCCATCAGCAAGGTCGTAAGCCAATACCTGCGGGGCATTGACCACTTGCAGCATATCGGCTACTTTTATGAACTGTTCGGAATTTTCATGCTCAGGAGGCGCATCCACGCAGATCCAGCTCTGCTGGTCATTGCCCCAACGAAAATAGCGGCGAAAGCTGGCGTCACCGGACACCATGCTCCATTCCAGATTTCCAACATGAGGATTTAGAGTGCGAATTTTGGCGTGTGCCCAGAATTTAAGAGCTTCTTGTCGACTATCTTTTTCCATTATAGGTTTTCATTCTTGCAAATAAGCGTTTATCATTGTGCCATTCTATCACTTGGTCACTTTCCGCGCCTTGAAACCTATGTAACAAAGCGTTGGTGGCGAATAGCGGAAGGTAAAATAACGGATACATGGTAAGCAAGAAAACTCCTTGGGTACACCCTTTTTTAGCGACTGGCTTCCTGTTTGCGGCATGCTCTATGCCGGCATCTGGCTTGGCTGCTGAAAATCAAACTGCTACACAGGAAACTCTTTCAGAAGAAACTCTTTCAAAAGAAGTTCCTTCAGAAGAATCCCTCTCTGAGCAAACCTTCTCTGAACAAACCCGTATTGAGCAGTCGGAAGAGAATGATTCTGTCAGCAAAGACCTTGGTTTTAAGTTTCCTGAATTCTATACCTGTCCCAGCCAACCGATGGAACCTATCCGGTACCAAGCCGTTCAAAGTGAAGAAACCGGTCCCATTCGAGTCTATTCAGACAGCGCAGTGCGCGAAGGTGATAGAGCTTATTTGAACGGCCATGTAATCGTCACTCAAGATGGCCAGCAACTCACTGCCAATAGCCTGACAGCTGATAACCAGACCCAAAGTTACCGAGCGGAAGGTGATTTATTATTTACCAACCAGAATTTTGTGGTGGGTGCTGATAACCTGAGCTTTCAGGCCCTTGAAGGGAAAACAAAAATCAGCAACACTCGCTTTCACCTATACAGCAACAATGGTAACGGTTCAGCTGAAACTATTACTATTGATAATAACCAGGTTCTGACACTTTCTAACTCCGAGTTTTCTACCTGCCCGACTAATCAGCGCAGCTGGGCATTTGAGTCTGACGAAATTGTTATTGATCGTGAAAGTGGCTGGGGCAAAGCTTACAACAGTGTGGTCAAAGTAGCCGATGTGCCGGTATTCTGGCTGCCTTACATTACCTTCCCAATTGATGACCGCCGCAAAAGTGGTATTTTGCCACCATCATTCAGTAACTCGGATCGTAATGGTCGTGATGTTAGCGCACCTTATTATTTCAATCTGGCACCCAACTATGATTTAACCCTCACTCCGCGTTATATGACATCGCGAGGCTCAATGTTGGGTTCCGAGTTTCGTTATTTGACCGAAGCCAGCAACGGCGAATTGTTTTTCGAGTATCTGCCTAACGATAAAGACCCCAATGCCTTGGGTGATAAGCGGTGGCAATATAACGTGCAACATCTGACCGCAATCGATGATACCTGGACCACTGGCATTAATGCCCGCAACGTCAGCGATGATGGCTATTATCAAGATTTTGGCGGCAGCCTGGAAAACAGCAATCAGGATATTTTATCGCAGAACCTGTATGTCCAGCACCGCAGTAACGATTGGCTTTTCCGTACCGAATATCAGGATTGGCAGCTATTGAACAGTCCTGTAGAGCGTTACACCATTGCCCCGCGCATACAGACCACAAGATTTTTTGAGCCTTCTGAGCATGGCTTCAGTGCAAAAATCCATAGCGAGCTAACCCGATTCGATAAAGACAATGCGATAACGGCTAATCGTTATCATCTGGAACCAACGATCAGTTGGAGCCACGAAACCTTATATAGCTTCTTCCGCCCACAGATCCGTTATTCTTTAACTCACTACCAGCAGGAAGACCTTATCGGCAATGTCGATCATATAACGCGCTCCCTGCCTACGGCGTCGGTTGATACAGGGCTTTATTTCGAGCGCTTCATAGATGGGGATGATGAACGCTATACGCACACTTTAGAACCCAGGCTGTTCTACCTCTATACCCCCTACGAAGCACAGAGTGATATTGGCGTCTATGACACCAGCTTACCAACTTTTAACTTCACCCAGCTGTTCAGCAGCAATCGATTCAGTGGCATTGACCGCATCGGTGATGCCAACCAAATCAGCGGTGCACTGACTAGCCGTATTCTCGATTCTGAAGGGCGTGAAAAGGCATCTATGTCACTGGGGCGCATCGTTTATCTAGCTGACCGCCAAGTGCAACTTATCGACACAGTTGGCCGTGAAACAAAAAAGCAGTCAGGGTTACTTGCCGAGGTTAACTGGCGCTGGACTGATGCGATTGAATTTAAATCGGTTATAGAGTGGGATGATCAGACCAACAACACCACTCATGGCTTAATCAATATGCACTATGAGCCTGAACCCAACCACATAATCAATCTAGGTCACCGCTATCGCGAACGCCTGGATAGAACACAAGAAGAAGCAGAGCTAGCTTTTGCGTGGCCAATCAAAGATAATTGGCGGCTTTTAGGCCGTTACAATCAGGATTTGATTGAAAATCGAACCAATGACTCCTTTATTGGTCTAGAGTATGAGTCATGTTGTTGGGCCGTGCGCTTAGTGGCACGACGCTATTTGAATATTCAGCTCGACAGCGAAGGATTTATCTTGCCGGGGCAAAACGATGAACATAACTCCGGCGTCTTTTTACAGTTTGTCTTAAAAGGGATTGGTAGTCTGCGCGGCAGTACCACAGAGTTTTTAGAAGACAGCATTTATGGTTACGAAGATTTATTAGGCAAATAATCTATGATTCTTAAAAAAGCATTAATTAGTTTTACTTTATGCCTTGCGGCATTTTCTCTTCAGGCAGAAGTCATTGATAAAGTTATTGCGCATGTGGATGAAGACGTCATTCTACAAAGCGAGCTTGATCGTAAAATGGTGCAAGCCAAACAGCAGATTCGTTCGCGTGGAGGCCAACTACCTCCTGAAGACGTGTTGAAGAAAGAGTTGCTTGAGCAACTTATTATACAAAGTTTGCAATACCAAATGGCTCGTCGCTCAGGTATGCAAATTCAACCGTCTGAACTGCAGCAGTATGCTACTCAGGTAGCACAAAGTAGCGGCATGACGCTGGATGAATTCCGCTTAAACCTTGCACGGCAGGGAATTGCATATGAATTGTTTTTAGATGACTTACGCAAAGAAATTTTAACTGGCCAGTTCCGCGATGCTTTTGTTTCACGCCGTATTAAAGTCAGCGATAAAGAGATCGACTCACTCATTCAAGCAATGAACGCACAAAACCAGGTTGAATATAACCTTGGTCACATTTTGATTTCAGTTCCAGAAAATCCCGATGAACAAACAGAAAGTCAGGCCAAGCAAAAAGCCTTTGCCGTTATCAAAGAGCTTAAAGCAGGGGCCGATTTTGCTGAAACGGCCAGAACAGTCTCAAGCAGCCCAGACGCACAAGAAGGTGGTGATTTTGGCTGGCGCACTGAAAGTAACATGCCTAATCTATTCGCTAATGTGGTAAGTTTTTTGAGAAAAGGCGAAATCTCACAACCAATCCGTAGTCCGTCAGGATTTCATATCCTGAAGTTAAAGAACAAGCGTGGCGAGCAACAGCATTTAGTCCAACAAACCAATGCCCGCCATATTTTAATCCGCCCAGATGCCATTACTACTGAGGCTGATGCTAAACAGCAACTGCAAAATATTCGCCAGCGAGTTTTAGCGGGCGATGCAAACTTTTCAGATGAAGCAAAAAAGCACTCAGATGATCCTGGCTCAGCAAAGTTAGGCGGTGATCTTGGCTGGAATAACCTGGGTGTATATGACCCGGTTTTCGAACAGACCTTAGCAGGGCTAGACGTTAATGAAATTAGTGAACCATTCCAGTCTAACTTTGGCTGGCATATCGTACAGCTTCTAGGGCGTCGTACCGATGATCAAACCGATGCCATGAAACGTCAACAAGCTGTGCGCATTCTACAACAGCGCAAGTTTGGCGAAGAAGTTGAAAACTGGATTCGCGAATTACGTGACGAAGCTTACGTTAAGAAGATTGTGGAAGAAGACGCTTGATAAAACCGGCAAGAATTCTGATTACGGCAGGGGAACCTGCCGGGATCGGCCCTGAAATTATCGTAAAACTGGCGCAACTGGACCATAGTGATCAACTGATAGTTTGTGCCTCGCCAACGCTGCTTCAAGATACCGCACAACAGCTACAACTTCCTTTAGAGCTCACTGAGTTTGATGCCAGCCAACCAGCTGCAACTCATCGTTCTGGTCACCTCTGGATCCTTCCTATCGAACTAGGCGTCTCTGCAATAGCAGGCAAGCTGGAACAGGGCAATGCTGCTTACGTCATAAAGACTTTGCAAATGGCTCATCAGCTGGCCTTTGACGGTACCGTTGATGCCATTCTGACCGGCCCAGTACATAAGGGCATTATTAATCAATCAGGTTTAACCTTCACTGGACACACGGAATTTTTTGCTGAGCAAAGCAATGTCAGCAAAGTGGTTATGATGCTGGCAACCGAAGGCCTGCGAGTTGCGCTGGCAACCACTCATCTACCCTTAAAAGAAGTCTCAGACGCTATAACACCACAACTTGTGGAACACGTTATTACGATTCTAGTTAACGACTTACACACTAAGTTTTCACTGAAGCATCCCAAAGTTTTAATCTGTGGGTTAAATCCCCATGCAGGAGAAGACGGGCACTTAGGTCGAGAAGAGTTAGATGTCATCATTCCTACTCTGGAAAAGATGCGGCCATTGGTCAATGCAGAGTTAATTGGCCCGATACCAGCAGATACCGCTTTTCAACCCAAATGGTTAGAGCGAGTCGATGCGGTTCTTGCCATGTACCACGATCAAGGCCTACCGACTTTGAAGTACAAGGGTTTCGGCAACGCAATTAATTTAACCTTGGGCCTGCCCTACATTCGCACTTCCGTTGACCATGGCACTGGGCTTGATATAGCAGGCAAAGGCCTTGCTGATATCGGTAGTATGCAATATACGCTACAATTCACTCAGCAATTAATCCGTAACTGCAAGTCCAACTAATCACTTAAGATATTAAATAACATGGCAAAATCTCGTATGGTTCAGGGGCACCAGGCCCGTAAGCGCTTCGGACAGAACTTTCTATCCGACAACCACTATATTCAACGTATTGTGGAGTCTATTGCGGCGCAAGCTGATGATCGGCTGGTTGAAATTGGACCCGGTCTTGGCGCCATTACCGAGCATTTAGTGAATAAGGTAGCCGAACTGCACGTGGTTGAGCTGGATCGCGACTTGATACCAAGGCTTGAACAAAAGTTTGGGCAATGCAAAAACTTCACCATTCACCATCATGATGCATTAAAGTTCGATTTCAGCCAGTTGGCTGATACAAGTCAAATTCGTATTGTCGGCAATCTGCCGTACAACATCTCAACACCACTCATTTTCCATCTACTCAATCAACGTGAAAGCATTAAAGATATGTTCTTCATGTTGCAAAAGGAAGTGGTGGAGCGAATTTGCGCACAGCCCGGAACCGGTTCCTATGGCCGCTTAAGCGTCATGGTTCAATATTATTGCCAAGCCGACTTGCTATTCTTAGTGCCACCCGGGGCCTTCCAGCCACCACCCAAGGTTGAATCTGCCATTGTTCGGTTGCAGCCACATGACACTCTGCCCTTTCCTGTTCAGGACGAAAAACTTCTCAATCACATCGTTACTGCAGCCTTTGGCCAACGCCGTAAGACGTTACGCAACAGCTTGAAAAACTTCATTGATGCCGAGGGTCTTGAGCAACTGGGTATAAAGCCCACAGAACGCGCCGAACAACTGTCGTTACAACAGTTTGTCGATATCTGCCGAAAAGTGGAGTCAGATCAAATAGATTAAGTGTTTGTTTGACCAACAATTTTGCCTCTTTACAGCATAGATGACTTTGACTATTATGGAAATTCAGGGAAATCACTCAAGGAGATGAGTATGAAATCTAACACAGTACCTTATATGGAAGATGCACGTCGTTTTTATCGCGTAACCGTTCACCTGCCTGTTGCTGTTCGACAGCATGACTCGCAAGTATTCTTAACTGAAAGCCTTGATATTTCTGAAGGTGGCGTCCTCATAAAAAATAATCTCGGCGACCGAGTCAATTCAGGTGATGTCGTTAAAGTTCATATTGAGGGTATTCTCGGCGAGGACGAAAGCAAAATGATTCTCCATGCAATGCGTATCGTTCGGATTGACGATGAAAAAATTGCCCTGGAATTTGTGTAAGTCTTCTCTCGTTATTTTATAGTCGTCGATTCTTCATCAGCTGTTTCTCATAGACTGATGCTTTTTTTTTCGCCCTGTACGGGCTATCATGCACTCATCTACCATCAGCCCTTCAGCAGCCTTAATGCAAGATTACCAAAAACAGTTTATTGAGCTGGCGCTCAGTAAGAATGTCCTAAAACTTGGCGAATTCACTTTGAAAAGTGGTCGCATAAGTCCCTACTTTTTCAATACCGGTTTATTTGACAGTGGCTTTGATTTAGCCCAGCTTGGCCGTTGCTATGCGCAAACTATAGTCGACAACAAGATCTCTTTTGATCTCTTGTTTGGCCCGGCTTACAAAGGAATTCCGCTAGTCAGCGCCACCTCGGTTGCCCTTTCTGAGCATCATAATATCAATACGCCTTACAGCTTTAACCGTAAGGAAAAGAAAGACCATGGCGAGGGAGGCAATATTGTCGGTAGCGCACTTCATGGTAAAGTCTTAATTATTGATGATGTGATTTCTGCTGGCACAGCCATCAGGGAGTCCATTGATATTATTAAAGAAAGTGGCGCAAAACCTTGTGGTGTATTAATTGCATTGGATAGACAAGAGCGCGGGAAAGGTGAACTATCAGCCGTTCAAGAAGTCGAACGTGATTATGGTATTCCAGTCTACTCCATCATCAAGCTGCAAGATCTTATCAACTATTTGCAACAGAACACTGAATTTGGCGATTTCTATGATAAAGTTATCGAATACCGTCAAGCTTATGGCGTCTAACAAACTCAAATCCTTTGGAGCTTTATGAAGAAATCCCTGCTTCTTTTTCTATCCCTGTTACTTGTAAACCAGGTTGCATTCAGTAAAAACTTTTATCGCTATAAAGACAGCGATGGTCGCCTGATTGTTAAAGATTACCTGCCTACAGAGGCAGTCACCCAAGGCTACGAGATCATCAATGAAGAAGGGCGAGTGCTAGAGCGCGTACCTGCGGCGCTTACCACGGAAGAAAAAGAAGCAGAGCGAATTAAGCAAGAGCAGCTTGAAGCTTTGAAAAAGAAACAAATGGAAGAAAGGCGTCGCGATATTTTGTTAATGCGTCAATATAAAACCACGGAAGATATTCAGCGTACCGAAAAAAATCAGACCGCAGCCTTACGAGCCAATATCGATCTCCTTAATGGACACAATGCTAGCCTGACTAAAAAGCTTGAAGAACTACAGAGCCGAGCGGCAAACTTTGAGCGCCAGGGTAAAACAGTTCCACAAAATACATTAAAAGAAATCGATGCCACCAAGTCTCAAATTGAAACTAACAACGCATCAATCACTCGCTATAAAGACAAAATTGAAGCGATTAAACAACAGTTCCAAAATGATCTCATCCGTTTCAAGGAGCTGCAGGCAGAACAGTTAATTGAGCAACATCAATCTAATACTGGGGAGTCGGCTATTGGTGCCGTTTATAGCTGCACAGATAAATTATCTTGCGATAAAGCATGGAAATTCGCACAGATATTTGCCCATGAAAATGCTTCCAATAAACTGGAAATTGTTACTGACACTTTAATCGTAAGTGGTAAAGCTCAATCAGAAAATCAAATTTCTTTATCCATAACACGAATTCCAGGGGCGGACGAAAGTATGCAAATTGTTATGGAAGTCAATTGTCACTCTTCGCAGGCTGGAACTAAGCTTTGCGCCAGTCAGGAAGTGACCAATCTTAAAGCTCAGTTCAAAGATTATCTAGCTGAAAGAGAAGCTCTATAACATCCCTGTTCTTGATGAGCGCCACAACAAAGGCGTTTAACCCAAATAAACCATCTCTGTAAGCAGGGGCCATTGTTGGTCCCAGCTTGCTAATGGGGATTGTAAGAAATCAGTACGAACATACTGCTGAATACGTCCCTCAACAATAGCCATTAACAAATTCGCACGACAGGCTACATCGGGGGTAAACTTATCATTGGCCGTAACTTCGTACTGTCTAAGCTGTTGCTTAAGATGCGTTTCAATACGGTTAAACAACTGACTGATGCGGCCTCTCAGACGCTCATGCTCTCCGGCTAAAGCCTCTCCTGTTAACAGTCGACAAATACCCGGATTACGGCTTGCAAAAGTCAGCACCAACGTCATTATCTGAAAACATTGCTCACGAATGTCATCCTGCTCTTTGCTGATACGGTTAAGCCTTGAGAAAAGTGCTTCTTCTGTAAACTCTATTAACCCCTCAAACATTCTCGCCTTACTTGGGAAATGGCGATATAACGCTGCTTCAGAAACCCCTACCTCTTGTGCTAATTTTGCCGTAGTAATTCGTTCCCCAGGCCCTTTCTCTAACATCAGGGCCAAAGCTTGCAAGATCTCATCTTTTCGTTTTGTATTCTTTTTGGTTGTCATAATACTCTCTATATTTTCTCAAACTTTTATCAATTTAGACGTATTAAAAATTAATCTTTAGTTTAGGGGCGATACTCAACAACTGTTCCCTCAACAGTGTTTTGATATCCTCCAACCCCTGACTGGTATCTGCTTCAAATTTAACCACAATACTTGGTGTTGTATTCGAGGCTCTAGCCAATAACCAACGGTCAGGATACTCTACCCGAATACCGTCAATTGTTGATATATTTCCATCTTCAAACCGCCCTTTTTTAATCAACACTTCTATCAGTTTAAATTTGATTTTATCCGCTACTGGCACATTGATTTCTTCGGTTTCAAGACTCTGTGGCAACTTCTCAAATATTTCTGCTATCGAGCGTGGCTCCTTGCCTAATATCTCAAGTAATCGCGCTGCGGCATATAGAGCATCATCAAAACCATACCAACGCTCTTTAAAATAAATATGCCCACTACCTTCACCACCAAGTTGCGCCCCGGTCTCTTGCATCTTGGCTTTCATCAAAGAATGCCCAGTTTTCCAGATAACCGGATGGCCGCCGTGTTTTTTGATCACTTCAGGCAAGTGACGCGTACATTTAACATCGTAAATGATTTCAGCACCTTTCTTGCGTGACAACACATCCATCGCAAATAGCATCAGCAGTCGGTCGGTCCAAACCACGTTACCCTGATTATCAATAACC
Organism: Kangiella sp.; assembly: GCA_048266925.1. GTDB lineage: Bacteria > Pseudomonadota > Gammaproteobacteria > Enterobacterales > Kangiellaceae > Kangiella. The sequence goes on from JBLWYL010000001.1 coordinate 1,087,239, forward strand.
CCCAGTCTATCGCCGTCACCATCAAAGGCTAAGCCAAGATCTGCTTTTTCCTGTATGACCATAGCTATAACATCTTGCAGATTTTTAGCATGATTTGGGTCGGGATGATGGTTAGGGAAGTTTCCATCAATTTTGGTGTGTAGCCCAATAACATCGCAACCAAGAGCCTGAAATAGACGGGGAGCAATATTACCTGTTACTCCATTGCCGCTATCGATAACCAGCTTTAATGGTTTATCAACCTTAATCTTTGAGGCAACCTCTTCAAGGTATTCTTGTTCAATTTGATGCTCAGTAATTTGACCATGACCACTTAAAAAATCCTGCTCTCTGATTCTTGTATATAAGGCTTTAACATCCTTTCCGTACAAGGTTTCGCCAGCTAATACTACCTTCAGGCCATTATGGTTAGGAGGATTATGACTCCCAGTCAACATCACTCCTGAATGAGTATCCAGCTTATGAGTGGCGAAATAAAGCAAGGGGGTTGGCACCATACCTAAGTCAATGACATCGCGGCCACTCTCCATCAATCCCTGTTTTAAAGCTTCATGCAATTCTGGACTTGAAAGACGACCGTCTCTGGCAACAACTACTTTTTGCTCACCTCGTGCATAGGCTTCGCTACCTACAGCCAATCCCAGCGCATACACCACTCCCGCATCAAAATCTTTATCGACCCTTCCGCGAACATCATACTCACGGAAAATGTCCGCGCTTATGTCATGACCTATAGCTTCCAGGTCATAATCTCCATTATTTTGAGCAGTTTGCTTTCTTGGCGCAGATTGTTGTTCGTCTTCAGCAACGTCTTCATCAACCTCTAAAGCACCTTCATCAGCATGCTCTGTCTCGTATGACTCTTCAATGGGTTCTTTAAGGCCAGCCACTCGACGGTAACTTGACGCGATATCATTAAAAAACTTCAGATGAAAATGATCGGGCATATGCTGATCATTAACACCTTGAATGAATTCTCGAGCATCTTTATTCAGTAGCCGCTTTAAACTCAGCATAGGCATTAATGCGGCAATTAAAAGCGCAATAACGGCCCCCAGCATCAATAGAATTGGCAATAAACCAGCCGTGGCCAGAAAGTTACCCGAGCCCTGCCAGAATGCGATCGTCCAGTTTGCGCCAAATGGAGTAGAAATCACCAATGGTTGACCCACTCCTGGATTGGTACCAACCGAAGCAATGGTGTGGTGTGACTCGGCAAAACTCTGGCGCAATTCAAAATAAGTGCCAGGGTCTGCTGAACCCAGCACATCAATCATCTGACTGGGTTGTACGGTAGCCATCACTGCTCTTTCATCATTCAGCTTATGAACAAAAGCTACGTATGAAGGCTGCCCTTTGTTCAAAATCAATTCAGGCGAAACATCCACCCCAGCCAACGACTTTCGAAGCATATCGACCACTACGTGAGTGATCACGGGGCGATTATCAATATTAACCTGCAAGTCTTCTGGCGAGAAAAATTGAACCTGATCGATTTGTGGGATGGAAGCTTTCAGGTCGCGGACTAATTGAGCCTCATCAGTCTGCTCCCCTGTTTGGCTAGCAACAGATATCGTTGTTTGAATTTGATTGATTTTTTGCTCAATGAGATCAGCACGCTCTTCTATCTGCGAACCAATAAGTTGTTTAGCCTGTATTTCAAGAGGCTGCTGGATCCCTAAGTAATACAGCACGGCCCCAACTACACACAATAAAGCCAAACCAATAATCAGTGGTAGTAGAAAAAAGCTAACCAGACTTTTACCTTTCCCCATGCATCCCCCTTATAGATCCTTAGCGATCTCATTGTTTGCATTGATAAAGCAAAAAGCTGATAACAGCGCTTATCGGTTACTGGTAGCAACCGATGAACTATTTTAAGTCTGGTAAGAAACTCACCAACTGTTGTGCTATCACTGTTTTCAGCGCAGGCCCTAACCGCTCTACCTGCATTGCTCCATTGCTTTTATAGTAAACACTCACTTCATTGTTGTCACTTGAAAATCCAATATCTTTACGGCTGACGTCATTAGCGCAGATAACATTGATGCCCTTCTTGGCCATCTTAGCTGCCGCATATTCTTCGATATTGTTAGTTTCTGCAGCGAAACCAACACAGAATGCTGTATTTTGTTCTGTCGCCCACTTCAAAATATCCGGATTTTGCATCAACTCAATGGTTAAGCCATTGTCGGATTCTTTCTTCAATTTCTGCGTAGCAGCTTCTTTGGGACGGTAATCTGATACCGCCGCACAAGCTATAAAGGTATCAATACCTGTAAACTCACTTTGCACAGCTTCGAACATTTGCTGTGCTGTTTGTACGTCGATACGCTTGATTACAGCGCTAGCCAGCAGGTTCACAGGCCCTGTCACCAGAATCACCTCGGCGCCCGCTTTGGCCGCTGCTTCAGCAATGGCAAAGCCCATTTTGCCTGAACTGCGATTAGCCAGATAACGCACCGGATCAATCGGCTCTACTGTTGGGCCAGCTGTAATCAACCAGCGCTGGCCTTGCAATGGTTTATCATTGAAGTGGTCATCAATTCGGTTTAATAAATCGGTAGGCTCCAACATTCGACCAGGGCCGACATCACCACAGGCTTGGTCGCCCGCATCAGGCCCCCAAATTTCGATGCCTTTTTTGATTAGCTGCTGAATATTATTTTGAGTAGCAGGATTAGCCCACATCTGCTGATTCATGGCAGGAGCTACGGCGATTGGATTGTTAGTAGCCAAACATAATGTCGTCAGTAAATCATCGGCCATACCGGCATTCAGACGCGCCATAAAATCGGCAGAGGCTGGCGCAATAATAATAAAGTCCGCCCACCGGGCCAACTCGATATGACCCATCGCAGCTTCAGCGGCAGGATCGAGCAGATCATGATGAACAGGATTTCCACTGAGCGCCTGCAGCGTCAAAGGTGTGATAAAAGCTTGTGCGCCTTTAGTCATTACAACCCGCACTTCAGCACCCGCTTTTTTCAGATTACGACACAGCTCTGCACTCTTGTACGCAGCGATACCACCTGTAATGCCCAGAAGGACTTTTTTTCCTTGCAACTTCATGCTAACCGATTGATTTAACTTAACTTATAATATTTGGCACAGTTTACGCCTTTACGCACAAAATTTATAGCGAAAATCCTAATTACAGTTTTGCTCATACTATTTATCATTCGTCACCTTCAAAAGTTAACAAGTAAAACAGGGAAGACCATGAAGATAATGGAATGGCCACAGGATGAAAGGCCAAGAGAACGATTGTTACGCCAGGGCCCACAAAGCCTTTCAGATGCAGAGCTATTAGCCATTTTCCTGCGCACAGGAACGCAGGGCCTTAATGCAGTCGACCTGGCTCGGCATTTGCTTAGTGAATTTGGCAGTTTACGAGCTCTGCTTGAGGCAGACCTGAAAACTTTCACCAGCCATCTAGGGCTGGGCAGTGCAAAATATTGTCAGTTACAGGCCTGTTTGGAGCTGTCTCGACGCTACCTGCAGGAAAACCTACAACACAGCCAATCATTCAGCAATCCTAATGATGTGAAACTCTATTTAAAGAGCCTGCTTGGCCACCATAAGCGCGAACAGTTTGTTGCACTGTTCCTCAATAACCAACATCAGCTACTGGCCTCAGAAACTCTATTTCAGGGCACCATAAACAGCTCCGAAGTGCATCCCCGAGTGGTCGTTGAGAAGGCCCTGACTTATCACGCAGCTGCTGTTATTTTGGCTCATAACCATCCCAGCGGCTCATTGGAACCCAGCCCATCCGATCGCCATATTACTGATAAAATTCAAGAGGCTCTTGGCTTACTGGATATCCGCACTCTGGATCATATCATCGTCGCCCAGGGCGGTAGCTATTCCTTTGCTGAGCACGGGCTACTATAATGACCAAAAGACTGCAGGTACCGAAAATCAGTCGCAAATGACTAAATTCAACAAATTAAGCCAGAAACAGGCCTTTTGATCTGAGTTTTGTTGTCAAGCAGGCTGCTTTCTGGTATAAAGTGCGCCCAATTTGAAGAGCTGCGATGTCCGAATATCCAACATCGTGCGCTTAAACCGTTTTTTTGAGTTATTTTTTGGAGGCTATCCATGGCTAAGGTTTGTCAGGTAACAGGTAAGCGCCCAGTGACCGGTAACAATGTGTCACACGCTAAGAACAGAACCAAGCGTCGCTTCTTGCCTAATTTACATTCTCACCGTTTCTGGGTTGAGAGTGAGAAGCGTTTCGTTAGATTACGTGTATCTGCAAAAGGTATGCGCGTTATCGATAAGAAAGGTATCGATACTGTGCTTACTGAATTGCGTGCTCGTGGCGAAAAAGTATAAGGAGCGATAGAGATGCGCGATAAAATCCGTTTAGTATCAAGTGCCGGAACAGGTCACTTCTACACTACAGACAAAAACAAGAAAAACATGCCAGGCAAAATGGAGATCAAAAAATTTGATCCAACTATTCGCCAGCATGTTATCTACAAAGAAGCTAAAATTAAGTAATTTCGCTGAGTCGGTTCTTTATTGAACCGTTAAGCCACTTTAAGTTTTCTGCCTCCAAGAAAACGCTTCTATGTACACAAAAGCCCAGTTTACTCTGGGCTTTTTGCGTTGTAATCGATATTATTAGACCCACTTCCAAACTTCCCCTTATCTTTTGAATTCTAATGCCTGAATTACCCGAAGTAGAAACCACCAAGAATGGCCTGGCCCCACATATTGTTGGTAAGCAGATCACAGCAGTTAATATCTATCAGCCACAATTACGCTGGCCAATTGCCGAAGAGGCCAAAACATTAGTAGGCTTAGCGTCGAGTGAGATTGAACGACGTTCTAAATATATGCTGTGGCATTTTGCAACCGGTAGTTTAGTCATGCATCTTGGCATGTCAGGCAGCATGCGCGTCGTCAGCACTCAAACCGCCTTAAAGAAACATGACCATTTTGAAGTAGTGTTCGAGGATAGTAGCTCCTTGCGTTTTAACGACCCGCGTCGCTTTGGCGCTATCCTGTGGCAACCTAAAGGCGATACCCTGAGTGTTCTGAGCCAGCTGGGACCTGAGCCCTTAAGTGATGAATTTCATGGTCTATACCTTCACCGAGCCTTATCCAAACGCAAAGGTGCCATAAAAAACGCCATTATGGACAACAAAGTGGTAGTGGGTGTTGGCAATATCTACGCCAGTGAGTCGCTATTTATGAGCGGCATTCATCCTAAACGTGCCGCCAATAAAGTCAGTCTGGCACGCTGCAATCTACTGGCTGGCTTTATCAAAAGCGTACTCGAAAAAGCGATTGGTGAGGGTGGGACAACCTTAAAGGACTTCACCCAGACTGACGGCTCACCGGGCTACTTTGCTCAACAGTTAAATGTTTATGGCCGTGCTGACCTGCCTTGTAATCAATGCGGTGCCATCATCAAAAAACAGGTCATAGGCCAACGCTCTAGCTTCTATTGCCCCAAATGCCAACGGTAGATCAGACACTAATACAGATCCGAAACGCTAGCTTCCTTGTAAAACTTCTGCTAAGTTGAAAGCGAGCCTTTTAAATAGACGTCTAAAAGGCCTTGTTGCGCTACTGCCAGAAGAACAAGGAGCCAGTCATGCTGAAACACACCAAAAGCAAAACCTATCAAGCCGTAACCTCAGATGCGAAAGTGGATATGACATCTCTGCTGGATATCGTTTTTATTATGCTGCTTTTTTTCATCGTCACTACCAGCTTTGTCAAAGCCCAGGCGGTAGATATTGCTCAACCAAGTAACCAATGCCAGGCTAACTGCGAGCAAGACGAGAAACCAATTTTAGTCAGTATCAATGAAGATAGTCAGGTGATTTTTAATAATAGAATCATTGACATAGAGGCTGTTAGAGCCAACATTGAAAGTCAGCTGGTCAACTCTCCCAAAGCTCCATTATTAATTCGAGTTAATGAAATGGCACAGCATGAAGCACTGATCGGCGCGTTGGATCAGGCTAAACAGGCTGGAATTCAACAAGTTAGCGTTACTCGCTGGTAAGCGTAAAAAGCGAAATGTGATTTACAAAATTTACACTAGACATTTAGTTCTGGATCACATTTAATGTGCCAGCTATACTTGATGAATTGGTGAATTTGTCGCCCAGATGTAACTTTGTAGGGCTGACCTTGTTAAACAAGCTTAGTCATACAAACAGGCAGAGCGATAGGATTAGAGAAATATGCGTAAAAGAAATAAAGAAGTTGAAGAAACCTCCATTGATATGACACCAATGCTAGACATTGTGTTTATCATGCTCATTTTCTTCATCGTAACAACTTCATTCGTTAAAGAATCAGCGGTCGATTTAGCCCGTCCTACAACAAACCAGGACACTACTCCACCGGAAAACCCTCCACCATTAATTGTGGTATCAATTGATGAGTCGAGTAATGTCATTATGAACGAACGTACTATCGATAAAGAAGCTATTCGTGCCAATATCGAATCCCAACTGGCCGTGGATCCACGCTCTCCAGTATTGGTTCGGGTGCATGAAGACGCTTATAACGAAGTACTGATTGCAGCGGTTGACCAAGCCAAAGATGCAGGCGTTGAAAAAGTTAACGTTGCAAAATGGATTGTTGCAAAATAGCAGCTATTGACAGCTATAAAAATAAAGGCGGCATTAGCCGCCTTTATTTTATCTAGCAACCCAATCCTACCTAATCATTAATAACCTAATATATGCTTAATTTACTTATCATCCTGATCATTGCTCTTGGTATCGGTTTTTGGCTGTATAACAGTCGGATTAGCGAACAGGCTCATAAGACAGCAATTAAAGCCTGTCAGGAAGCCTATGTGCAAAACCTGGATGGTTATGTAGCCCTGAAAAAGGTTTATTTCGATAAAAGCCCAGAAGGTAAGTGGCGCTTTCTACGACGCTATCAATTCGAGTTCGCCACTGATGGGGCTAAACGTTACGTTGGCCACGTTATCATGCAAGGCCGTTGGCCAATCATTGTAGAAATGGAATCAATTTAATAAAATTTAAAGGTAATATAATGAAGCGCACCATAATACTCACCTTACTTGTACTAACATTATCTGCTTGTTTTAAAAAGTACAATGAAGCAGCTATGGCAATCGCCTTCACCCCTAAATCCCAACAAGGGTTATTGATAGGCTCTTTTACCATCACAGGTTATGCGGAGTCAGCCCCTGTATTGGAGTTTACTAACGTGAAAGGAAGCATCGTAAGGTCTATTACTGCCAATAAAGGAATGTTCGGCTTTAAAAGCGATACCCACAGAGCAGCGGCTTCATTATTTTCGATCGAATTGCCTCCTGGGGTGTATTACTTCAGAAATGTATCCATGACAACTGCAAAAACTTTTGGCTATTACACCCACGTTAACACCGACTCTGATGATTTAAGGCTTAAGTTCACTATCGAGCCAGGAAAAATCACTTACATAGGGGACTTGATGGCAGAATACAGTTCAGGTTTTGGAGGGTTCTCTCCCAAACTCAGAGACTTTCAAGTACGAGATCTGTGGCAGGCAGATAAAACATACTTCCACGAGAAGTTTTCTTATTTAGAAGGCACCCAACCAATTATAAATACAGATCTTTTTGAAGCTTTCTATCAACGTCAGGCGGAATACAAAGCTAAATTGAGCTCTAACGACGAAACTGTCCGCATTCAAACCCTCAAAGAAATGTATAACACCAAGTACAACGAGGTTGAGTTATTGGAATATTTATCTCAGCTCTTAATCAGCAACGCTACAGATCCAGATGCCAATCAGGAAGATTATTACGCTTGGATAGCTCGAGTATTGGGGGCAAGTGATAGGGAAGAGTACATAGAGGTGCTACAACATACTATAACTAACACTAGCTCAAGTAAAATAGAGCGGCATGCAAAAAACGCTCTTGAAATGTTAATAAGCCGCACCAGTTAAACAGCGATAGAACAGCGATAGAACAGCGATAGAACAGCGATAGAACAGCGATAGGAATACCGTTATTTATCGTATCACGCAATAAGGCTGGGCTAGTGACTTCATAAGTCCTCAGGCCAGCCGATGCTAGGCGACAATCTCAACATCACCATTCTCAGGGTCAATCTGCACCACATGAATGGGAACCAATCCATAGCGCGCTCGCGCACGATCGCAGGAAGGGTTAATGCCATCAACATTAATCTCGAAATCCCGACAAGGGCTCGGTCTATTCTCATAAATAGTGCAAATAGCATCCTTCCCCACAGTGCCCTGCAAAGCCACACATCTTGGGTTTGCGGTTTGAGTACCAGTCATACAGACACGCTGTGGGCTGATTTTTTCAGTTAACTCTGCAGGAACTTTGCCATAGGGTGCCAGAGTGGTTTCACCCCAATAAAAAGAGACTCGATAGGTTGCGCAGCATGCGCCACAGGTAATGCAAGGATTCGGATTGGTGCTCATCGCTCAACAGGACGCCAAACAGTCACACAACAAAAGAGCAGTTATTCTAAATGAGACAAAAGAAGCTTGTCTACAAATCTTTTATGGAGGTAAGGCTTAAGGTATTAAGCTTATGTTACCGCCCACAATCGGCATATCCAGCGCTCGCTGAGTTGCCTGATAAGCCTTTTGATAGGCAGTTTGACCCACCTCTAGTTTGAATGGGCCTGAGCGAGGTAAATCATGAATTACCAGGCTGGTTAAATTGTCACGACTGGGAACTTGTATTGCGCTGGAATTCTTACGTCGCCAAGGTGATTTTGAGGCGATGTGATGATAAAAAATTCTCTCTCCTGGTTTAGTTCCTTGCAGAGCTGGTCTATCCTTGATGCCACCATCCAATAAGCGATGATTATTAATAACAATCGGCTGAAACATAAAGGGAATTGCACAGGAGGCATAAATAGCTGAAACTAAATCACCATTGCTCAGAATAACCGTGTCCTTACTCTCCATCGAATAAGCTGATAATGCGAGTCCTGAGCGACACTCTGCAAACTGTCTAGCGGACAAGGAACTTGCTAGTAGTTGGCGAAATTTCTCACCTCGAAGTAACCCCAATCCAAAGCCCGGATCCCAAAAGTCACTACGATTAAGACGAAATAATAATTTTTTAATTTCGGCTGAACTCATGCCACCCGCCCAGCATCCGGCAATTAACGCCCCGGCGCTCGAACCGGTTAGTTTATGCGGTAGCAGCCGTGCCTCTTCTAAAGCCTGCATGACCCCGGCATGAGCAAAAAAACCAAAGAAGCCGGAAGAGAGCGTCAGGGTAAATGGTTGCTCGGCAAGCCATTCTTTAAGCAGGGGATGACTAGACATCAGACTGTTCTGACAAAAAAGGCGACTTTCGTCGCCTTATCATTTCTACAAGTAAACTACTTACCGACAAACTTATTGCCCGTTAAATTTTCGTACTTAACGATTAATTCTTCCTGCGTCTCCGGATGCTCTTCATCTAATGGAATACAATCCACCGGACACACCTGCTGACATTGTGGCTCATCATAGTGGCCTACACATTCGGTGCATTTATCGGGATCGATCTCATAGATCTCTTCGCCCTGATAAATGGCCTCATTAGGACATTCAGGCTCACAAACATCACAATTAATGCATTCATCTGTAATTTTTAGTGCCATAAGGATCTTTAATCTCTATTACGCAAGTCGCTTTACTATTATCGCCTATATATCGCCCAAGTTCGAGTATTCAAGCCATAATATTTTTGTATAAAGAAGCAGTGAATCAGGACTTAAACTTATCAAAAAGTGCTTGCTCGACCCGCTCATCCACAAAAGCAGAAATATCACCGCCCAAAGACGCTACCTCACGCACCAAAGATGAAGAAATATAGGAATACTTTTCCGATGGGGTTAAGAAAATAGACTCCAGGTCAGGGTCAAGGTGACGATTCATATTGGCCAATTGAAATTCAAACTCAAAGTCTGAAACCGCACGAATGCCGCGCAGAATAGCTATTGCATTGTTCTCTTTAGCAAAATTGGCCAATAACCCACGAAAACCCAAAACTTCCACCTGGGGGTTATCGGCAAATATCATACGAACCATATCCACTCGCTCATCCAGACTGAACAATGGTTTTTTGGACGGACTATGGGCAATCGCAATAATCACTTTGTCGAATAAGCGACAGGCACGATCCACGAGATCCATATGGCCTTTAGTGATGGGATCGAAAGTCCCTGGGTATAACACGGTTTTCTTCATAAGATTGACACAAGATCAAAAGGTCATCTTACTGAAAAGCTTTATGAAATCCTAGGGGTTGCCGCTAACTGACTGGCTAGCTTTGCCACCAGAGCATAAATGGACAACTGTGGATTAGCCCCTATGCTGGTGGGGAAAATTGAGCCATCGAAGATATAGAGGCCTTTAAGGTGGTGGAAACTACCTGTCTCGTCCACCACAGAACGTTTCTCATCACTACCCATCGCGCAACCACCCATAACATGAGCGCTGAATACCAGGGCTTTAAGTGACTCCATCGGAAGCTCTTCTATGGCTGATTTGGCTTGCTGCCAGTTAGCATACGGCTTTGAGTACAAGTGAAGGGGTAAGACCTGTTCTGCGCCAGCGGCAAACTGCATTTCAGCCATCGTCAGCAGTGCTTTGCGGGCACTATGCCAGAAGTAATCATTGAGCTCATATTTCAATTTTGGAAAACCGTAGTCATCCAGAATGACTTCCCCACCGACACTGCGCTCATCAAAGCCATCACGCAGCAAAGCAATTGAACCTTGAATATTGGGGAATTGCTGCATTAACGCGAAATGCTCCTGACCGAAGCTTGTCAGCACTGTGGATGTCAGGAGCGGATGAAGCGGAGCAGCTTCAATTTTAAAGCCCATATCGTCATTATCTGGCCATAAAAAGTGATCGCTATAAATACTTTGCGGTGCTCCAGCGTAGCCATTGATTGCTTCGGGCATAATTGCTGCACTAATGACGGTTGGATGCAGAAACGTTCTTTTGCCAATGAGTTTATTGGGATCAGGAACTTGTGAACGTAGCAGAACAGCCGGCGAACCAATAGCTCCAGCACTCAATATAACCAACGGCGCTACCACGCTAATTTTGTGGTTTCGCATCGGCTGACCAAAGTCATCCATCGCCACCAACTCACAACCTGTTACTTTATCTTGTTGGTATTTAATTCGCTCAACCCTGGCCTTGTAAATTAGCTGTGCTCCAGCCTTGAGTGATGCAGGAATGGTTGTTGTTAGCATCGATTGTTTTGCATTAATCGGGCAGCCCAGACCGCAATAACCCAGATTGGCACAGCCTTTTACGTTTCGAGCAATGCCAGAGTAAGACCAACCCAATTTTTCTGCACCATCGGCAATGGTTTGGTTGTTGGCATTGGCTGGCACCTTCCAGGGCTCAATATTCAATCTCCGCTCCATTGTTTCAAACCATGGAGCAAGCGTTTCCTGGTTATGAGCCTCTATACCAAAATGACTCTCCCAATAAAGCAAAGTTTGCCCAGGTGTTCTAAAGCTAGTGGTCCAGTTAACCGTCGTTGATCCGCCAACTGAACGCCCCTGCAGGATATTGATCGCTTTATCTAACGTCTTACGGCCCGCTGCTTCTTGGTAAAGTTGTGGGTAGGCATCTTTTTCACGCATCTTAAAGTCACGCGCCGTCTTAAGTGGCCCTTCCTCAATGAGCAAAACCTGGTAACCGGCAGCAGCAAAGATTTCTGCACTAACACCGCCTCCTGCACCACTACCAATAATCACGACATCAGCTGACAGGCTTTCTTGCTGCAATGTTGCCGCATCTAATGCATTAGATATTGTCATAAAATGATTCGGGTAAATTGAATTGAGGAGGCCCAGGATAGCCTATTGATTGCCAGCTCATTGGTTCACCGTAATAAGAGCCGACAATAATTTGATGCAGTCCAAGATAACCTGTGCGTAATAATGTCAGATAGCTCTTCTGCCAACTGGATAAAAAGAACTGCAATGAGTCGACACTTGCTTGATTCCAGCGTGTCCAAATACCGGCAACAAGAGCCTTGCTTAACTGGAAACTGAGCAAGCCAAAAAGCTGTCGCAGCTCCTCTTGAGTTGATTGCGGTAAACCGCTGATGGCACCATCAACATTTCGCAATATGATAAATTTTGACTCACTATCGTCGGGCTTTAGGGCAGGAGAAAGGTAAGCAGGAATAATGGCCCATAACAGTAATCGTTCATCCATGGTTAAAAAGTGGTAGCTGTAATTATCCGTTTCAAGAACATCCACAGATTCTTTTAGCGATAGCTGCCAAATGCTAACGCCGGAAACCACGGCAAGACTGCCCAGCAAAGTTCCTTTGAGAATTCCACGTCGAGTTTTATTAATGTCTGTTTTGTTTGCCGTGCTTTTCATTATGAGTCTCTTTTAGCGACCTCTCATCAGTCGATAAAGCAATTTGCTTAACTTGCCATATGGCGGGTAAATTAATTTCGAGCTGGCAAATCGAGATTGCTTGAAAATACTTTTGGCATGAGAAAAAGTTTTAAAACCTTCAATGCCATGGTAGTGTCCCATACCACTCTGACCAATCCCACCAAAGGGAAGGTTTTCCTGACTGACATGCAGGATAGTATCATTAACTGTGACACCTCCTGAATGAGTTTCGGTCATCAGCCGCTGATAATTATTTTTATTATTTGATAATAGATACAGTGCTAATGGTCGAGGTCGCTCCTTAATCGATTTAATAACATCACCGATCGAATCAAAAATGAATACTGGCAGTGATGGTCCAAAAATTTCCTGCTGCATGATCAACATATCATCGTTAGCATCAAGAACCAGGTACGGAGGCTGTTTTCTACCTGTGGTTTCTGAATCACGAAACAGCGGAACGAGCGTGACCCCTTTCTCTTTAGCATCATCCAAAAGGGTTTGATGGCGCTCCCACTGCTTGTTATTAATCATTGCCGTATAGTGAGCCCGCTTCCAATCGGGATAAAAACTATTGGCAACAGACTTACAGGTGTTCACAAAATTGTCTTTATGCGAGCGGTGAAGGTATACATAATCAGGGGCAAGGCAAGTTTGTCCAGAGTTGAGCAGCTTGCCAAACAATAACTTCTCAACAGCTTTGTCTAACGGGTAACCTTCATCAATAATAGTTGGCGATTTTCCACCAAGCTCTAAGGTGACTGGTGTTAAATTCTCACTGGCTGCCGCCATCACTTTTTTGCCAATATTAGTCGAACCGGTAAACAATATATGATCGAAAGGTAGAGCAGAAAAATGAGCTGCAACTTCTGCATTGCCATTAACAATACTGACCCAATCCCTATCAATATACTTCTCACATAACTCTTTAAATAGCTGACTAAAGTTTGGGGTAAACTCTGACATTTTAACCATCACTCTATTACCAGCAGCAATTGCAGCGACCATTGGTCCTATGGCCAGATAAAGAGGATAATTCCAAGGCACGATAATACCAACCACCCCTAGCGGCTGATACATAACTTTTGCAGTTGCAGGCTTAAACCAGATGCTTACTTTACGCTTTACTGGTCTAACCCATGTTTTTATATGTTTACGGGCATGTTGGATTGTTTTGATTGATGGGATGATCTCAGCTATCTGGGTTTCGAAAGGTTCGCGATAGGAAAAGTCTGTATTAATAGCTTCAGTAATTGCCTGCTCATTCTTGAGCAACATTTTCTTGAGCTGCTTTAAGGTTTTACAGCGGTCTTGAATAGCAGGATACGGCTGTCTGAAAGCCAACTGTTTGAAATGGTTAAATTCCTGTTCCATTGCCACACTTATGAATATTTATAATTAACTCAGCATAGCAAATTCTGAATGGAAATCTATCAACAATTTACGCCTTATACCCTCTCATAATGCTCACTTAAGGAATCGATCAAAGTATTCAAGGATAGTTTGCTCCAGGAAGAAACTCGCACTATTGATACTTGCACCACTGACAAAGCCTACATGCCCGCCATGAACACTTACTCGTAACTCCAGGCTGTCAGAAAGTTGATCATCACTTGGGATGATATTCGGCGACATAAAGGGGTCATCTTCAGCATGCAAAATTAACGTTGGCTTTGTTATGGTCTTCAAATAATAAATACTTGATGCAGTGCGGTAATAATCCTCAGCATCTTCAAACTCATTCAGACGCGAAGTTACGCGATTATCAAACTCTCTAAATGAACTAATGAGCATCAGATCTCTGAGTGTTAAGTTAAGCTTTTTCAGTAACTCAGGCTGATTAAATTTGGCTGCAATTCTCCGCTTCAGCGCAGTTAGCAGGTAATGCTTATAAATTTTAGAAAAACCCTGGTCAATAGAGTTTGCACATACTGATAAATTGAATGGTGTCGAAATAGCACAGCCTGCAGTAATATTGGCTTTATCACCCTGCTCACCCAGCCATTTCAATAAGACGTTAGCGCCTAGTGAATAACCGGTAACAAAAAGCTTTTCGTTTCGAGTCTCAATACCTTTCTTCGCCTTGATTTCAGCCTCGATATGGCGCATCACTTGATCCAGGTCTTCACTGCGCCCTGAATGATATGTTTTATCCAGACGGTTCATTTCACCACTACAGCCACGCCAATAGACCAATACGCCACGCCAACGGCGCTGATGAATTTTAAACAGCATTCTGCGCAGATATGGAGAATCAACACCGCCTTCCAGCCCATGTAACAAAACCACGGTTGGAGCATTTCGATTTGGATTAAGCCAGTCAATATCGATGAAGTCCCCATCGTCAAGCTCCACTCTTTGACGATGGAGCTTGGGTAATGGGATTTTAGGGCTCAGTGGAGCCCAGAAGGTCTGCAGGTGACGATTGCTAAGCCACCATGGCGGATTAAAGTCACTTTCCTTGCGCATATTAATTTAATTTACTGTTATGAATGATATGCCTTACTCAACTCGTGTACTGAATCAATGAACACACCTGCTTTTTCAGGTGCGACGGTCTGATGTATACCATGCCCTAGATTGAATACATGACCAGAACCTTTCCCATAACTGGCCAGGATAGTCGCGACCTCATCTCGAATTCGCTCATCTGAAGCATACAACATAGAAGGATCCATATTACCTTGCAATGCAACTTTACCATCTACTTTAGCACGGGCATCAGCTAAATCTGTTGTCCAGTCGACACCCAGACAATCACAACCTGTTGCCGCCATAATATCAAGCCATGCCCCACCACCTTTAGTAAACAAGGTTACCGGGATCGTTTGCCCTTCATATTCACGTTTCAGGCCATCAACAATTTTATGCATGTAGCGCAGTGAAAACTCTTGGTAGTCTCTTGGGCTTAAAACGCCGCCCCAGGTATCAAAAATCATTAATGCTTGCGCGCCAGACTCAACCTGTGCATTAAGATATAAAATGATGGAATCGGCTAATTTATCCAGCAACTGATGCATGACTGCTGGCTCACGATACATCATCCCCTTTACTTCGGAAAAATTCTTAGTAGTACCACCTTCAACCATATAGGTGGCCAGTGTCCACGGACTGCCGGAAAAACCAATTAAGGGCACTTCACCTTTCAACTCGCGACGTATAGTAGCTACAGCATCCGTAACATACTTCAGCTCCTGATTTGGATCTGGCATGGGTAAGGCTGCGACATCCGCTTTCGTTTTTACCGGATTGTGAAAAGCAGGACCTTCTCCAGGTGTAAAATACAGACCCAAACCCATAGCATCCGGTATCGTCAAAATATCTGAAAACAAAATAGCGGCATCAAGAGGGTAACGTCGAAGCGGCTGCAAAGTAACCTCACAAGCCAGCTCTGGATTGGTACATAAATCCATAAAACTACCTGCTTCAGCACGTAATTCGCGATATTCAGGCAAATAACGACCTGCCTGGCGCATCATCCAGATGGGGGTTCTATCGACAGGTTGTTGTAAACAGGCTTTAAGATAACGATCGTTTTTTAGCGGGTGGCTCATAATAATGTCAGTTAGCCATTGTCATGGGGCTATTATAAAGATTCTAGCAGTCTAAGACAGCCCAATATGCTATTTTACTGACTTATCTCACTAGCAATGGCAGAGAAGGGTCGAATCCAGGGCTGTTGATTTAATATACGAGCGGGAAGTGACAAAACAGCTTGCTCAGCCTCAGCGCGTGTTGCATAGGCCCCCCACAAAACCCTGTAACGAACTTCATCGTTAACACTGGCTTTATAAACATAGCTATCAGCCAGATCTAAAGATTGCTGGAAGTCCACAGCTGCCTGCTGCTTGCTATTTGAATAAAGCTGAATACTGTAATGATCGCGGGATTGCGCTTCAAACCACTGATCAAATTCTGGTTTAGCCGCAACGACCAACTCGGCAGGATTGGGCTCTGGTTCTGATAAAGCAATCTCAGCAATAGGATCTTCAGCCACATCTTTTTCTTCTGTGCTAACACTCTTTTCACTTCCAGGTTGGGAAGCGGATTGTGCATGTCCATCCTCTTCTTGAGCGGTACTCTCAGTTGAAGGTTCTTCTATTATGGCCAACTTTTGATCATGTAAATGTGTACTTTGTGGCTCGTCTGAGTCGGTAACAATCAGGGCGATAATAAAGACAACCACCGCAGCAGCCAGAATAGCCGATGTCCACCAGCCTTTATCTGCTTTCTCAAAAGATTCATTGCTATCATAACCACTGACCAGTCGTTGCATGCTTTTCTCCGCCTGCTCGATAATGACTCTGGGCAAACCTTTCGACGCATACCAGATAGTATCACTCTGCATTTGCGACAGCTGCATCATTTTAGGCCGATCGGAGAGTTGTTTTAACAAAAACTCATAACAATCTTGTTTGGAAAATAAAGGTAACGAAACGTGGTTATTATAGAAATCTGAGACGCGCTCACTGGTTCCTGTTTCGCCTAATAGAAGCCAAAACACATTATCCTTTGGTTCGGTTATATGCACTAAAAGGCTGGTTGAAGCTTCGTGAGCATCGTCAACAACGACGACTAATGGCTTGTTTCGAGTTGGGGGTAATTGGCTATAAAGCTGATCGAAAGTGCTTAAGGGATGAACTTGGACACGCTGACAATCAACAGATTCATCAAGTAAAAGGCGTTTTTCTAAGATCCGTCCAAAAGAACTCTTGCCGGCTCCAAATTCACCCTCAACCAAAGTATAACCGCTATTGACGGCCTTATGTCGAATCAGCGAAATAAGACGCTTCCAGCTTTCAGGTAAATATAAAACTCTGTGCTCGGGTGCAAATGCATTCTTATTTTTAGACTGTTGAAATGCCATGATGTTAGTCGCCTAGCTCACTAATTTAGTCAAGAACTGCTCAATTTCATTGATAGCCACATCTTTCTTAATCATAACCTGTCCAACTTTTTCAGGCAAAATTAGCGTTAACATTTCACTGACATTTTTCTTGTCCAACCGCATCGCATTAGCGAGCTGACTAGAATTCAAGTCTCCGGGTACCTTCGTTGGCAAACCAAAACGTTCGATCAAAGCAATAATCTTATCCCGCTCATTTGCTCCCAGCAATTGCTGTTCATAGCTATAATCGGCAGCCAGACGCATGCCAATCGCTACCGCCTCACCATGCAGTAGCTGCCCATAACCTGCACATGTTTCAATAGCATGGCCAAAAGTATGGCCTAAATTTAACCAAGCTCTAACACCTTGCTCTTTTGCATCAAGGGCAACGATTTGCGCTTTTAAGTTACAGGCCCTTTCTATCATTGTAGTGATTGCTGTTTCATTCTGTTCAAGAATAGACTGAACATTATCGCTAAGCCATTCAAAGAAATCTCTATCACTAATAATACTGGCCTTGATAATTTCACTAATGCCAGCTAAATACTCTCTTTTGGGGAGGCTACTTAATGTAGACACATCTGATACAACCAGACTCGGTTGATGAAAGGCACCGATCAAATTTTTGCCAAGAAGGTGGTTAACGGCCGTTTTACCGCCGACCGAAGAGTCAACCTGAGATAACAGTGTCGTAGGAACCTGAATAACTGACATTCCACGATTAAGTGTTGCCGCAGCAAAGCCTGAAATATCGCCTATAACACCACCGCCAAGAGCTATTACGGTATCATTACGACGCAAACCAACCCTTATCATTTCATTAAGAATTGATTGCCACGAATCTAACGTTTTATATTGCTCACCATCAGGCAATAACCATGTATGAACTTTATATCGGCTGAGGGCTTGCTTGAGTGTGTCTAAATAAAGAGGGGCTACTGTTTCATTTGAAACAATAAAAACAGTGTTGCCTTTTAATGACTTGGCAAAGATCTCTTCTCTAAAAAGATCTTTACCAATTAAAATTTGATAATGTGACTGTTCTGTTGTGAATGATAAGTCTATTTTTTTCAATGGGTTATGGTTTTCAAGCTATAGGTTGTTCCATCAATTCAACAATCTCTTTAGCCACAGATTTAACAGAACTAATGTTGGTTGCAACGGTTAGATCTGCAATTTCCAAATAGAGCGGCTCGCGTTCTTTCATTAATGCCTCTAATGTTTCTCGCGGATTATCATTTTGAATCAAGGGTCTTCTTTTATCACGTCGAGTTCTTTCTAATTGCTGCTCAATAGATGTTTCCAGGTAGACAACAACGCCCCTTGCAGCTAAGAAGTTACGGCTTTTATCCGAAACAATTGCCCCACCGCCAGTGGCCAGAACTATACCCTGACGCTGTGTAAGCTCTTCCAGAACCGATTCTTCTCTTTTACGAAAGCCATCTTCGCCTTCAATATCAAAGATCCAATCAATTGGCGCACCAGTCCGATCCTCAAGTTCGTGGTCACTATCCACAAACTCAAGCTTCAGAATTTCGGCCAACTGCTTGCCAATAGTTGTTTTACCGGCACCCATTGGTCCCACTAAAAAGATATTGCGCTTACCTTTCATTGTATTTTTTGAACTCTTCGATTACCAAAACAGATAAAAACCAAAAACCCAGGCGTGCGAATTATACCTGGGTTTTCAGTAATTGGGTACGAGTGATTAGTTTTTCAAGCCCTGCTCAATAATTTTTGGTGTTACAAATATGAGCAACTCTTGCTTAATGTCTTCACGCTGGGTATTTCTGAATAACCAACCCAACAATGGAATATCTCCTAACAAGGGTACTTTTGACTCATCATAAGTTGTTCTGTGCTGGAAGATACCACCGAGAACAATAGTTTCCCCATTCTCAACTAATACCTGAGTGCCAACTTCTTGGGTATTAATCGCTGGAGCAGCGGCAACACCGTCAAAAATCAAAGCATCTCCTCTAGTATCCTGTATGATCCTCAAGTCTAAGATGACATTTCCATCTGGTGTAATCTGTGGGGTCACTCTCAACTCAAGCACCGCTTCCTTAAACTGGATTGTAGTTGCACCGCCACCTCCGGCAGCGCCACCAGCGCTTTGCTGATAAGGAATCTCTTCACCAGCTTTGATGTAGGCTTCTTTTTGGTTAGCGGTAATCACTTTAGGGCTAGCAACCACTTCACCACGATTTTCAGATTCCAGCGCAGAAAGCTCCATATCAACAACGATACCATCTTGCAAACGAGCAAATGAAAGACCTAAAGAACCCGCCGGATTAGCAATAGGTAGGTTAACATTGAAGTCACTATCTACTTCTCCAGAGTTCATAGAGTCACTCACACCAAAACGAGCACCAAGGTCACGGGCAAAACCATCATCTGCAGTTACGATTCGAGCCTCGATAAGCACCTGCCTTACAGGAATATCAAGCTGAGCCACTAAGCGACGAACATCTTCCAACTTTGTCGCTACGTCTTGAACTAAAATAGTATTAGTCCTTTGATCAACGGACACTGAACCACGGTCAGAAAGAACACCAACTGATTTGCCTTCCTCCGAGCCCAAACCAGCCTGCAAAATTGCCGCAATCTCACCGGCCTTAGCATAGTTTATTTGAACTAGCTCAGTACGCAATGGTGCCAGTTCTTCCTGCTGCTTATTAGCTTCCAGCTCTTGTTGCTCACGTTGAGCAATAATGTCCGCTGGAGCAATCATCATGACATTACCTTCTTGACGCTTTCCTAAACCTTTCGATTTAAGAATAATGTCTAACGCTTGATCCCAAGGTACATTGACTAAATTCAAAGCCATTGAACCTTGCACATCATCACTGATAACAATGTTAATACCAGCGAAATCACCCAAAGTATGTAAGATTGCTTTCAGATCCATATCCTGGAACTGAAGGGTAAGTTTTTCACCTGAGTATTTAGGCTGTTCACGTTCACGTTTTTCAATTTCTTGTTGAGTAAGCGGTTTTAACTCAATCGTATATTGGTCATTGGCCTGATAAGCCAGGTATTCGAAAGTATCATTTGCTCTAATCGCCAGACGCACACCATTGCTACGAGTACTGGTTTCAACGATCTGTGCTGGAGTACCAAAGTCTATGACATCAAGACGACGAATTAATGCAGGATCAATATCGGCACCCATAAAGTCAGCAATAACTGTTCTTCCCTCTTGACGTAAGTCGACAGCAACATTTGGATTGCCAAGGTTGATAAGCACACGACCCTCGCCATTGACTCCACGACGGAAATCAATACCTGAAATGTCATAGGCATCATTACTATAACTCGAAGTACGAGAAGGTTTGCTGGATGAACTGTTGTTCGCTACATTACCCTGGTCAAGCGTCACAACATAGTCGCTGCCTTCTATCTGACTGTTGTATGAAACAAGTTCAGACAAATTGATCACTACTCGCGTTTTATTTTGAGCCTGTATAGCCGTCACTGAATTAACAACTCCGACACCAACTTCCTTAGTCTTAAAACTCAAGGCTGAGTCCACTCCCTCAAAATCCATCGAAATTCTCGCTGGATTAGCAGTGGTAAACTCCTGCGGAGTTGGAGGCACATCTGAGTAAGTCATTCTCAACTGCACCTTATCGCCCGGTAGAACATTGTAGTTAATAGATTCAAGCTGACTGGCATCAACGCCGAAGGATACGAGCATCGCAACAGCGAATACCGAACAGCTTTTCATAAATGTAGTAGTCTTTGTCAACATAGTCGATTTACCTAATTGTGACTTGTTTGTCCATAAATGGTTTGTATTCTTCATAGTCCAGCCCCCTACTGCCCTAAGACAAGGTATTGTGTGCGAGCTTCCCAACACCCACGACCATTGGGAACTATGGCTTCAATAGTGATTTGGTTACTATCAATCTTAGTGATGCGACCATCATCTAAGCCAAGATACTCACCTTCATGAACAGGTTGTATTACGCCTGCACTGTCACCACTTAAAATCTTCACCAGACCGCGGTGCTCTTTGTTATTGGAAATCAGGCCCACATACTGCAATGCATCAAGCCCATATTTTTCTAATTCATGTTTGCGTCGATTTGGATCCGGTTTAATATCTGAAACACAATCGGCATCAATTTGTAAAAGTCGACTTTCAAACTCAGGATCCAAGCTTGCAAACGGGCTACGCATATCCGATGCCGCATAAGAGAATGGCTCGTATGGCTTCACTTCCGGCAAGGCAGGTACGCTAGTCGGTGTTTCATCTTTAATCTGTTGAACCTGTGCCTGTAGGCTGGACAAGTCAGCATCCTCACAACCTGCAAGCATCCCCATCATCACTGATAACCCCAGTAGGGTTGCTATTTTGTTATTACGGTAACTCACTGCTGCTCATCCTCTGATTCATAACGATAAGTTTTGGCAAGTACACTGAAGCTTAAGCGCTCTGCCCCCTCAGACTCCGATTGAGAACCTCTTCTATTGTTTCCAGCTGAACGCGCTGGTTCAATTTTAAAATCATGCAAAGTCACGATACGAGGTAAACCCGAAATGCGGCTGACGAAGTCTGCAATCTGATGATAACTACCAGTCGCCAAAATTTGGATTGGCTTCTCGATATAAAACTCTTGCTTTACTTCATCTAAATACTTGTGCGATAACAGTTCGACTCCAGCGCCCGTTGCCGCATATGAAATCTCGTCTAACAGACCAGGAATTTCTGTATTACGAGGCAACTGTTGCAGCAAGCCCTTAAAGGTCTCCTGCATTTCAGCCATTTGATCACGGTAGGCTTGTAAGTTGGCTGCTTTTTTGTATTTGGTTTTGAACTCTTCAATCAACTGCGACTCTTTACTTCTTTCAGACTCCAGCTGACTAACTTGTTCATTAGTATCGAAATAATAACCAAGCCCTAATACCACTAACATCACAGCCACGATTACAAATATCTTCCCCGGAAGAGGCCACGATCCAATGTTATTAAAGTCTTGATATTGACTTAAATCAGCCATTATTGACCTCCTTCCGGTTGGCCATTTTTCATGCCTGGTGTTTTCTGCTCAGCATCCAACACGAATTTCTGTGATGGCATACCTTTACTGTCTTTACTTACATCTCTTAATGCCTTGGTATGAAGCCTTTCTGCTGCATCCATTTTACGCATAAATTCAGAAATGCGAGGGTTAGTTTCGGCCTGACCGGTGAAGGTTAAATTATTTCCTTTCCGTTCCCAGGTTGTTAAGTTAATGCCTTCCGGTACAACATGAACCAACTCATCAAACATACGAACCACTTCCGGACGACTTTGTTGCAAGCCTTGAATTAAGTCCATACGTTTAATCAGCTCTTCACGTTGCTTTTCAAGCTTATTAATTTCCTGAATCTGACGGTCAAGCTGTCTCAACTCGGTTTCGAGAAACTGATTACGCGCCTGTTGGCTTTCAATTCTTGACGCCATTACTGTATGAACCAAAAACCAGATAAGGCCTGCTAAAATAGCCATTAAAAATAGCGTAATGAAGAATTCTTTTTGTCTTTCCTGGCGTAACTCCTCACGCCAATCAAGTAAGTTAATGTGTGCCATTAGTCGAAACTCCTTAGTGCTAGTCCACAGCTAATCATCATTGCTGGCGCATCCGCACTTAAAGCCTGAGTATTCACATGAGAGGATATCGACATCTCAGCGAAAGGATTAGCAACACGTGTTGGGGTTCCCAAATGTTCTTGAATCATGCCATCGAGGCCATCAATTGAAGCACAACCACCCGCTAAGATAATTTCATTAACTGAGTTAAACTCACTGGCAGAAAAGAAGAACTGTAAAGCACGTCCTACTTGTTGGGTAATGATCTCTGCAAATGGGATGAGCACTTCAGTTTCATAATCATCAGGCAAACTACCTTGCTTTTTAGCTAAGCCAGCCTCCTGATATGACAAGCCGTAGCGACTTTGAATTTCCTCAGTTAACTGGTTACCACCGAATAGTTGCTCACGGTTATAAATAACCTGACCATTCCTCAGTACATTCAAACTGGTCATGGTTGCACCAATATCCACAATCGCCACCACTGAATTTTCAATGTGCTCGATAGTTTTCTTTTTGGTTAATTGATAAGCACGCTCGATAGCATAAGCCTCAATATCAACCACTTTAGGAATTAAACCGGCTATTTCCAATGCATCAATACGAGAGTCAACATTCACGCTTCGCGAAGCAGCCAATAACACATCCACTTGATTATCGTTTACCTCAGAGTCTCCCAAAACCTGGAAGTCCAGATTAACCTCTTCCAGTGGATAAGGGATATATTGATCCGCCTCAACCTTGATGACGTCTTCCATCTCTTGGTCAGTCAGGCCTTTTTCCATCTGAATAGAACGAGTGATAACCGCGGAGCCAGAAACGGCCACGGCTGCATATTTAGTTGTAGTACGAGCTTTGTCGACCGCTTTTTTGATCGCATTGCCTACGGCTTCAGTATCACGAATATCACGCTCAACCACAACGCCTTGTGGCAGTGGCTCAACCGCATAGCGGTCAACTCTGTAACGATTCCCCACTTTTCCAAGCTGGAGCACCTTAACAGCGGTGGAGCTGATATCGATACCGATTACCGGTACTTGTTTCTTTTTGAATAACCCCAGAACCATAAATCCTATGCCTCATTCAGTTGGTTCAACATCTTCCCTATACGTTATCTATCTTAGACATGTCCCCAAAAAAGTGAATACTTTTTCATCACGAAAGTTAAACTTTTTTATTAACTAACGTCTCTAAGATACTATATTTACACTGATTTACAAAAAAATTCAGCCTTTTTTTTAGAAAAAGGTATACTGGTGCTCAATTAATTCCCGAGCTTACACGGCCTACAATAGAACTTTCTGAAAAAATGACCATCAATATATTGAAGAAATTAGCCTTTTTTGTGAGTCTACTCACAATATTTATGGTTTTAATCGTTCTTGGCGCTTACCTCTTTTCTGCGCCACAAGTGCCTGCGATTGACTCTTTAAAGAATGTAAAATTTCAAACTCCAATGCGCATTTATACCGCCGATGAGAAACTGATCGGCGAGTTTGGTGATGTTCGCCGCGTCCCTGTCGATCTTGAGCAAGTTCCCCAAGACTTCATTAATGCGCTTATTGCGACAGAAGATCAACGTTTTTTTGAACATAGCGGCGTTGATATTCAAGGACTGTTACGTGTGCTCAAAGTTGCACTCTTCAGTGGGGAGTTTTCTGAAGGTGCCAGTACTCTAACGATGCAGACCGCTCGGAACATGTTTCTGACCCGAGATCAACGTCTACAACGAAAATTGGTCGAAATGTTTCTCGCCATTAAAATGGAAGAGGAGCTCAGCAAGCAGGAAATTCTCGAAATATACGTTAATAAGGTTCATTTCAGCCACCGTGCCTATGGTTTAGGAGCCGCAGCTCAAGTCTATTATGGTAAAGAGCTCACTGAGCTGACTCTACCACAAGCCGCTATGATGGCTGGGTTATTAAAAGGTGAATCAGCCTATAACCCAATCTCCAATCCAGAGCGAGCATTTCACCGCCGTAATCTTGTCTTAAGTCGCATGCTTGGCCAAAACTATATTGACGAGCAAACTTATGAAGCCGCCATTGCATCCCCATTAACAGCTAAAAAGCACACCGCTGAGCTTGATTTGGACGCTCCCTACGTAGCAGAAATGGCGCGCATTGATGTGATTAACCAGTTCGGACGAGATGTCGCTTATAATCAAGGATTAATCGTCAAGACGACCATTGATTCCAAGCAACAAAAAGCTGCCAGTAAAGCTTTGCGTGATGGCCTCTTAGAATATGACCGTCGCCACGGCTATAAGGGACCAGAATTAATATTAGAAGAGTTCAATGCTAATGCAACTGACGAACTTTTAACCCTACTTGAAAGTACTCCCTCGGTGGGGCCTTTAATTCCTGCTGTCGTGCTCAATGTTGATGAGCAATCGATAGAAGTACTCAGTAAAGACAACCAAGTGCTCACTATTAAGTGGCCTGGTCTCGAGTGGGCCGCAAAATATATCAATGATTCCCGCATCGGCAATAAGCCACAGAAGGCAGCCGATATAGTTAGCGCTGGCAGCGTTGTACGTATACTGCAGGTAGCTGACGATGAGTGGCACCTTAGCCAGATACCTGAAGCATCGGCTGGTTTCGTCGCCTTAAACCCACATGACGGCTCGATTACAGCTCTGGTTGGCGGTTTCGACTTCTCTTCAAATAAATTTAATCTTGTCACTCAAGCGCGTCGCCAGCCGGGATCAAACATCAAACCATTCATCTATGCAGCGGCTTTCTCAAAGGGCTTTACTGCGGCGAGTCTGGTCAATGATGCTCCCTATGTGCGTGTCAATGAGTCGATTGATGAAGTCTGGCGTCCACAAAATGACAACCTGAAATATAATGGTCCAACACGTTTGAGAATTGGCTTAAAGCGCTCCATCAATACTATTTCGACACGTTTGATTGACTCTGTCGGTGCTGATTATACGGAGCAATTTCTGGTCAATATAGGCCTGCCTGATGAGCATATGGACCCTTATCAGTCATTAGCTCTGGGTACTGCCAGCTTTACCCCATTAGAAATGGCCTCTGCTTATGCGGTACTTGCCAATGGCGGTTATCAAGTGGACCCCTATTACATCCACGAGATTAGCTCCTCTGTTGGGGACATTTTATACCAGGCCAGCCCCATGCTGGTATGTGATGAATGCGAACAAATGCGCATTGAAAATCAGATCCGCGAGCAGAAACACTCCCCTGAGATTCGTAATGAACCGGCATTACCCATGCCTGAAGATCGTATCGCAAAGCAAGTGGTCGATCCCAGAGATGCTTTCATCATCTATGACATGATGAAAGATGTTATTCATAGCGGTACTGCTACCACTCAGTTAGCGCGCCGCAATAGCTCACTGCTAAAGCGCAACGACCTTGCCGGTAAAACCGGAACCGCCAATGATTATAAGGATGCCTGGTTCTCCGGCTTCAATAGAGAGGTGGTGGCCACTTCCTGGGTTGGATTTTCTGACCACCGCCGCAGCCTGGGACAATATGAGTATGGTGGCCGGGCAGCTTTACCTATATGGGCAACCTTCATGGAGCTAGTATTAGAAGGTACTCCATCAAAAGAAATGATCCAGCCACCCGGTGTTGTTTCCACCAAAATTGATCCCGAAACAGGCAAGCTAGCAGCCCTGGGGCAGACTAATGCTATCTTTGAGTTTTTCCGAGATGACACGGTACCAACAGAAGTTGCTCAACAAGGTGGAGAAGACTTCAACACCATATACAATACTCGCCAACAGGAAGAGCCGGTCGAAAGTCTATTTGATGATGAACTCATGCGCCTTTTGGAAGAACCCATTTCTGAACAGGATAAAAAAGAAAAGGACTCTGCCGAAGAGTTAGAAAAACAGCTCGATGATGAGCTTAATCAATTATTACGAGAGTCCGAGCAACAACAGCAAGAAGAGGAAGTCACCGAGCCAGACTCAATTTTCTAGCTGAAATACATGGCAGCTTTTGAGACTTCTTGTAAACTCAAAGCATAAAAAAAGGCACTTAAAATAAGTGCCTTATTTATATTTCTTATTAAACAAGCAAGCTATTGCTTAGTTTAATTTACGGCTGCCGAAACGCTTACGGAAACGATCAACACGGCCACCTGAGTCAACCATCTTCTGCTTACCTGTATAGAAAGGGTGGCAAGCTGAACATACGTCCAAGTTTACGTCTGCACCGGTTGAGCCCACTTCAATAACATTACCGCAACTGCAAGTTGCAGTTACTGTTTTATAATTCGGGTGAATACCTTGTTTCATAATATAGATCTCTTGTTACGAGTCGCCATTCGGGCAACAGCCTTATTACTGCGCCAAACACCACTCAAGATTTAAAGAAGCGCGATCATACGCTTAGAAACCCTCCAGATCAAGTCTTCGAGCCTATAATTAAGCGCTAAGTCTATGTTCTGCTCTACTGACGTGGCAGCGATGGTGGCATCAAAATATCGACACCAAACAGGAAGTCTCCATCAATGGAGAAGGCTCGTTCTGCCAGTTTTTGACCATCAATGCCTACCACGCTGATGTTGTAATTGCCGTTCGTCAGACCATCAACGCGATAATATCCAAAAGGGTCGGTCAGAGTTTCAGTCATCACCTCACCATCCTCATTAAACAGCGTTAATCTCACATTCGATAAAGCCTGCCCATTGGCCGATCTTAATTGCCCCATGGCACTGTATTCAGACTTGACGGCAAACTCCACATGGGTCACTGATGATGGCGCTACTTTGATGACATGACTTTTTGACTCAGGCACCATATCAATCGGCATAAACTCACCATCCAGCATGATTTTATACAAGCCCGGAGTTACATAATCTAAATAGAAAGTACAGGCTTTTACCGGAACCTTATAAGCAGCACCATTCAGCAAGACACTGACATGCTCCAACTGGTCACAATCATCATCGGTTATAAGGGTCCCAGCAATGGTGCCTGCAGTGTTGTAGGCAAGTCGATTATTACTCGGAACAAAACTACCCTTTGCCACAGTGAAATCCATTGAAATCCTGGCGTAGGCCGATAATCCGCCGTCAAACTGCGGATCCGCATCACGTAGCCTTAAGTCAAAATAGACACCAGGCATCAGCTGAGTACGATACTCGGTGAAAATACCCACTCCATATTCATTGGAGTGATTGAGTTCAAAACGAAACTGCTGGTAGTCTGTCCAATCTTTGGGATACCAATAAAAGCCCACCGCCTGTTCGATAATGGTATTTTCATAGGTTCGCTCGCCGATGGTATCTTTGTACATACGACCCGACATATAGCCATTTACATTGTCTGCTGCTTTCCACTCGAAGCGACCGGTTTGCTCTTCTGGTTTATGAGTAATCCTGAAACGGGAATCCCGAGAGGGGCGGTAATATAATTCACTCCGATAGTCGCCATCAGAATCTGGGCGCGTTCCAACAGAAAAATTCTGGGTTGGGCTGTAAAAAATACCGGGCTTTATATAACTGACTTTATCGCCTGTTTCCTGGTATCTACCTAACAATTCTAATCGCAATGATGGATCGGGCGTATAATAGTAGTAACTGTTAGCAGAGGTAACTTTCTCGTCTCTACCCTCATAAAAGTTGGCCTCTTCCTGTCGCACATAAGTCGACATTCGCCAATTCTTACCGAAACCATCCAGCTCTAATTGGGCTGCATTTGCCTCATTACGATTAGCAAAACGCAAGGCGCTAACAAAATTATTGCCTAAGGAAGTAACAATCCCAGTTGTTGTCACCGAAGAATCATCCAGTAAATAACCTGCTTCAATAGTGGTTCCATCAGTAATACCATAGCGGTATAAAAACATCCCTGCTTCGCCCTGAGCAACGTAATCAGGATCCAGCCAGTTTCCTTTGCGCCCCAATGCCAGACTGGTCACCACCTGTCCTTCGCTAAGCAAATAATCTGAGCTGGCTCTGGTTTTTAACTGGCGCTCTAATTCCGAGCGGTTAACAGGGTCAAGTATGACCACTTCTATCTCATTAAATAAGCTAGACTCTGTTCTAAACTCGCCAAAATCATAGGTGCCATCCAAGCGTACAAACGTTTCGCCAACCAATTGATTATTGACATAAAGTTCAGCGATCGCTCCAGGTTCAGCGGTGCCCCGAATGCGCTGCACCGAGTTGCCTAACTCACGAAAAAAACTCGACTGAGAAATATCCTGATAAGCGTTATACGGAATGGCCTGATTGCTGTAAAAATATTGCCCACCGGTTAGAGTAACCGCAGGGGAAATGACTGAAGGACTAACAGTTTGCTTTCCCAGTAACCATTGATGATGGTCGGTTCGTTTGGTCCAAAAATAATCATCCAGCTTCCACTCATCATCATTCAATTTTTCAGCATCTATCAACCAGGAACCTTCAGCTACGGAACCTGTTGCCACCAACTCGCTTCGTTCAGTAATGACATCAAACTCCAGAGCTTCATCTTCTTTCTCGACGCCTAGCACTTCATGCGATAAACGGACCTGACGCAAGCTAAAGGGATCAGGGCCGAACTCCACCTCCAATGATTCCGCCAGGGCCTCCCCTGGCTTTTGTTCTTCTTGCCACGGCGGCAGAAAAGTCACCGCATATTTGGCCGGATCAAAGCGCGCATTAACTTTTAAATATTCATTTAAAGTGCCCAGAGAGGCCCATAACTCACCATCAATGCGGTAAGTGACTCGCGAAGACATCTCCACCTCACTGCCAGGTACGCGAATGGTTAGAATTCCGTGTTCTAAGGTATAGCTTGCTTGAATAACAGGAAAAACTTCTTTGATTGGAACCAGATAATCACTTTCAGTCTGGACGATATCCAAAACTAAAACTTCTTTTTTATTGACCTCAAGGCCTACCAAAATCTTACGAAAACCATAAGAGCGTCCGCCACCATAGCCTGAACTGGCAGCATCGAATAAGGCATTTTGAATATTTACCGGACGATGAAAATCGAGCGGATCTTTTGTTGAAGACTCAACGAAAGGTTCACTTTGTGTTTGAGAATAAGATGCCAAAGGTATGCACAATAGCAGCCCCGACAAAAACAATTTTGTCCATGAAATCGCTTTCAACTGTTAATTTATTCCCCAGAGTTAATTCTATAGACTTCGGCAAAACTTTGTTCACCCACTGTGGCCTTGATTGCCACAACGTAAGGTTCATTTAATAGTTCTTTAATAGGCACTGGCGAAGTAACCTGACGACGTGTTCCTGCAAAAACAGGCTTCGCGGATAGTCTGCCACTAGCCAAAGCCCCCAATTTATTGACTGTCATTTTAGTGCTGTCTAATCGCTTCAGGATATCTGCATCCGAGCCGGCCTCTGATGCTTTCATCGCAATAAAAACACCCTCCGGTCGAACATAGGCATTACCTTTACTAGCGATATCAAATACAAACTGCAACTTGATAGGATCAAAATCCATTCCCAACAATTCAGCCTCTCGCTTAACCTCACCAAAATAGGCGTAAATGGGCACCCCAACATTGAATTTGAAATTTAAGCCTTTACCTTCGTCAGTAAGTTGTCTGAAAAACACCATTGCTCGATGCTCGCCATCCTCCGGTTTAATACGAGGGCGAACAGCCAGACGTACGGTCTGCTGACTCTTAGCGGGAATGGTCAAACGTACCGGGTTTATAATCAGCCACTGATTAAGACTTTGTTCATTAGGGGGTAAAGAGCGGTAATTATTGTTGGCATCAAAATCCCAGTTCTGAACATTCACTTCTACCACCATCGGTTTACTGCCTAAATTCAGAACAGTAATACTCTCTGAGGCTTTTTTATCAGGTGTCATCTCGATTCGAGAAGGAGAAATCGCCAGCTTAGGTTCTAAGTTTTGAGCAGCTTTCACTTCGGCGCTGAGCAACAACACAAAACAAAAAACAAAAACCGTTTTTAAAATAGCGGAGATAGAATTGAATGGGGACATAGTCGGGCTCATGGATGGTTGGACACTAGATACAGTTTATCAGTGCTTGGTTACCGTTCCAATTGTCATAAATACTGACCGACAAGTTTGAACTATAACTCCCAGACTCATTAGCCTGCGAAACGTCGACAGTCAGTCGCACTCTTCCTTCGGCTGAAATCAACTTACCGTTGCCATGATGGCGTCGCAATTCGGTAATAACGGTTTCAACATTGGTCACCGTTAAACATGAGTTTGCACTACTACAAATTTTGTTGTCGCCAATTGCCAAACCACTAAATTCATACTGAGCGGTGAGAAAGCCTTTAAAACCACCACCACTGTTGGAAGTTACTCGCCAAACCCAGTCGCTGGTGTCGGTGGTGACGATGCCATTAAACGAATTATTGACGTCAGTTGCTATGTTTAGATCAAGTGGCGTACCGATCGTAATCTGACCTGTTTTAGTAGTGTTGAAACCAACTGATTGCGATGAACTATCATTGCCGGTACCTGTCAGATCACCGCGTCTTAGCTGAATGGTTAAGCGCGACGACTCACATCGGGCATCAGACTGTTGCGCAGCCTCAGCTTCTCCAGCACTGAACAGGCTAAAAGCAGAGACTAGAGCTATGACAAAAAAAGCCGAACAATTCATGCTCGGCTTTTTAGTACAGGCAAACATTTGAATAGACCCGCAAACTCGATATTAAGAACCTACAACAGTAATGGTGTAGCTAGCGCTTACGTTGTCGGTTGTGATTTGTGACAAGTCTAAATCAAACGAAACAGATCCAGTCTGTAAAGTAGGTGATGGTGTGGTAATTTGCTCGATAGCTAAATTGCCAACTGATGCATCACTGCCATTATCAACAATTGAAGGCTGTAAACTTGTATAACCAAAGCTACGAACACCCCAGCTGTTATCAAGAGTAATCGTAGGGTTTGTACCTGCAGCATTGTTAGTGAAGGCCAAATCAACTAAACCAGCGTTAATCTCGCCAGTCTTAGGTGTGTTGTCACCAACTGCACAGTCATCAGTTGTACAGTTTGAATCAAGTAATGGACCAAATTGGTCAGCAGCCATTGTTAAATCAATGTCAGTGTATCCATAAAGGATCACCACATTAGGTAGATCAATGTCTACATCTACGTCAAGTGAAGCTGCATTAGTCACAGGAGCAGCCATAAAAGCTGGTAACAAACCAAAAGTTAAAGCAGTTCTTTTCAAATAGTTCATGGGAGAAACCTCTATCGAGTCGAATTTTGTGAACTGTATCACGGAAAAGAACAAAAGATCGAGTCACATATGCATTACTTTTTGTATGAATTTTGTAGCACAAATTTGATACATTTTGATACAAAGCAGGGTAATCAATTGCTTAGGTCTCAAACTCAACAAGTCATATTTGACTTGTTTATTTGTTAAATATGAATCAGTTACAGAATATCTGCTTGACACATCTTAGCATAAAAAAACGACCCAAACGGGTCGTGAAATGTTATGTACAATTATTACTATTATAAAAAGAATTCAGCCTAACTCATACGATTACTAGTCTTTACTGAGTTCAAATAGCGCTTTTATGGCAACCAGCAACGTCGCAGATCCAACAAAATAACCAATATTATGCATGATATCGCCGATCGTTTGTCCGACCATTGGTAGTGAATCTAAGGAATATGCTGACATCATAAATGCAATAGCTGCGATTAAGAAACGACGAGTCTCCCCACTGGAAATATTTAAAAACCCAACGACCAGACCTAATGCTGCTAATAGCCACGGAAACCATTCCACATTAATAAAAGCACCAATGATCGCGATGATCAGACCTGCCAGAAAAGCTAAAGTACCGATTTTCATAGATTACCCCCATTGTTGATATTTTTGGTTGATGTATTTTTCTGATTTGCATATATATAGTGTTCTATCGACACTTTTGTTAGCAAATCTTGTAAACAATGCTACATTAACAGACTTTTTCTTGAACACAAGTCGTACCAGTACAATTCTTGTACGCATTACCGCTCAGAAATTAAAGTTGCCTTAACCGTCCAGTCTTTCTATCCTTAGCCCAACTTCAACTGATAATCATCCCATGTCCCAATCCAGGCTTATTCTTAACGTCGCAGTATCCACGCCCTTGCGTCGCAGTTTCGACTATCTGGTGGGACAGTGTGCAATACCACCTGTAGGTGGCCGAGTAAGAGTTCCCTTTGGGCGACAGCAACTAGTAGGGGTGGTCATTGGTCATAGCACGGAATCCTCCACTCCTGAACATAAGCTAAAGTCCATTCTTGAAGCGATTGATGAACACCCTTTACTGCCCTCCCATTTGTTTAAATTGCTTTTGTGGTCAGCTAATTATTATCAACATCCGATTGGCGATGTGTTTAATACCTGCTTACCTGGCTTGCTCAATAAAGGTGAACCAGCAGTTTTAGAACCCGAATACTACTGGCAATTAACAGCAGAGGGTGAAAAGAGTTTTGAGACCCTGAGCAAAAACGCTGTTAAACAGCATAAGATTCTCAGCTGGGCTTTGCAGCACCAGGGAGTTATAAGCGCAGCGCACCTTCAAGAGCTAGAATTGATTCCCAGTCAACTTAAACCGCTGGTCGACAAAGGCTGGCTCATTAAAAAAGAAGTTGAGCTTAATACCAAACCCTATACCCAGAGCAACCAGCCATTGAGCTTAAATCCTGAGCAACAGGATGCCGTCAGCGCCATGCAACAATCGATCGGCCAATTTCACGGCTTTCTGTTAGATGGTGTAACTGGCAGCGGCAAGACCGAGGTCTATCTTCAGCTCATTGAGCAGGTACTCATAAAGGAACAACAGGTATTGGTACTGGTGCCTGAAATTGGACTCACGCCACAAACCGTAGAGCGTTTTCAACGTCGCTTTAATTGCGATATAGCTATGCTTCACTCTGGTTTAACAG
Source organism: Kangiella sp. (assembly GCA_048266925.1). Lineage (GTDB taxonomy): Bacteria > Pseudomonadota > Gammaproteobacteria > Enterobacterales > Kangiellaceae > Kangiella. Next base: position 1,120,977 of record JBLWYL010000001.1, read on the forward strand.
ACAGACAACGCTTGAACATTTGGCTAAAGGCAAAGCAAGGACTTACTTCGGTTGTCATTGGCACCCGCTCAGCCCTCTTCACTCCATTCTCCGATCTCGGTTTGATCGTCGTTGATGAAGAGCATGACATATCTTATAAACAACAAGATGGCTTCCGTTATTCGGCACGTGACCTGGCTATTCTGCGCGCTCGGGATGAACAGGCGCCGATTGTGCTGGGAAGCGCCACCCCATCCATGGAGTCAGTCCATAATGTCAATCAAGGTAAACTCACTCATTTAACGTTGCGTAAACGAGCCGCCGACGCCAAGCCACCGCACATTAAAGTGCTGGATATTCGTCAGCGCCATCTGGAAAACGGTTTGTCGCAACCATTGATTGACAATATGAAACACCACTTGGACAAGGGAAACCAGTGTCTGGTATTTCTTAATCGACGCGGCTTTGCTCCTAGTTTGATGTGCCACAATTGCGGCTGGATTGCAGATTGCCAGCGCTGCGATAAGCACATGACATTGCATTTGCAACAAAAGCGACTGCATTGCCACCATTGTGACAAACAGGTCTTCATGCCAAAAAAATGTCCAGACTGCGGTGAAACTGAGCTTTTCCCTATTGGTCTGGGAACCGAACGCCTTGAGCAAGCTTTAATCAAAGCATTCCCCAATAAGAAAGTGGTTCGTATCGACCGAGACAGTACTCGTCGCAAACAGGCCATGCAGGATTACGTCACCGCCATAAAAAATAATGAAGTGGATATTTTAGTCGGCACACAGATGCTGGCCAAAGGACATCACTTCCCCAACCTGACCATGGTCGCAGTGGTCGATATCGACGGTTGTCTGTTCAGTGCCGACTTTCGGGCAACAGAACGCACTGCACAACTGCTGACCCAAGTTGCTGGACGCGCAGGTCGTGCCGACAAACCAGGAGAAGTGGTTATTCAAACACACCACCCAGAACATCCTTTATTACTTAGCTTATTTACTCAAGATTACCAATCGCTGAGCCAGCAGATATTATCCGAACGCCAAGAGGGGCAATTACCACCCTACACTTCCATGGCACTGTTTCGCGCAGAAGCCAGCACCCTGCAATACCCAATGGAGTTTTTAAGGGAAGTCGCAAAGCAATTGGGCCAAGTTCCCGGTCTTGATTGCTTTGGCCCATTTCCAGCGCCAATGGCCAAACGTGCCGGAAAAATGCGCGCGCAGTTATTATGTCAGGCCGAGCAACGCGGTTTAATACAGCGCGCTGTAAAACCCGTCATTTCCAGCATCGAACAGCTACCCAGTGCACGTAAAGTTCGTTGGTCAATCGATATTGATCCTCAGGATCCTTTTTAAATCAGTGAGCAAGTCGAATGTTGCAGTAGCACCGGCTCACACATTTCATATTGCCAGTTGGCTAACTGCTGAATAGCCCTTACAATACTCACCATTGATAATTTTTCCCTGACTGGATTAAGTACCTGTTTAGGGTGTTTTGCTTTCGTGCTTGCTGACTTTATTCAACAATCATTACCTAAGACCGTACTTTTCCTTTTTAAGTACATAATAAAAGAGTTCAAGAATGACCAAGGATTACGCCAAAAAACGTAAAACAGCGCGCAAAAGTAACAAGCGTAGCTCACGTCAAACCCCGCCATCTCGTAAGCAAGTGTCGCCTATCCTGGTATTTGTCGGTGGAATCTTAGTCACACTAGTTGCTGTTTTTTTGTGGCTGCTGGTCAAAAAGCCCGAAATCATTAAAGAAGTAATGCCCGCAAAGGAACAAGCTCCAACAGAACAAGCACAGGAAACGAAACAACAAGCAGCGACTGAAGAAACTGCCTCAGAACCTACTTTTACTTACCATGAGACCTTAACCAATAAAGAAATCAAGGTTGATGCAACACAAGCTGTGCAAACTAATAGCAGCAAAACCTATGTCATGCAGTGTGGTGCTTTCAGGAAAGTTGAAGATGCAGAATCGTTAAAGGCAGAAATGGCCTTTATCGGCTTTCAGGCCAATGTGGAAGAAAAAGACGGCTGGTATCGAGTTCGCCTCGGGCCATATAGTACAAAGCGGGCCGCAGAAAGTGACCGTCATAAATTACAGGATAATAACTATCAGGATTGTCGGATTTGGTAGTATAGCCAAATTAAAACTAGTCCCCTCTCCCATACCAAAGCCCGATTTATTCGGGCTTTTTGTTACAATTTACCACCATCGCTAAACTGTAAATTCTCCTTGAATTTACTCCCTCAGACCCCATCTAGCCACTATTGCCAAGAATAAGACAGAATGCGGAGACAGTTTTGGAACAATATCGTGGAACGACTATTTTATCAGTGCGACGAAATGGCACTGTAGTGATCGGTGGTGATGGCCAGGTATCACTGGGCAACACCATTATGAAAGGCAACGCGCGTAAGGTTCGTCGCCTCTACAATGATCAGGTGATAGCTGGCTTTGCCGGCGGTACAGCTGATGCCTTCACCTTATTTGAGCGCTTCGAGAAAAAGCTCGAAGCCCACGGTGGCAAATTGATGCGCGCAGCAGTTGAATTGGCCAAAGATTGGCGTACCGATCGTGCGCTACGTCGCCTGGAAGCCTTGCTGGCAGTTGCTGATAAAGAGAACTCTCTCATCATTACCGGTAATGGTGATGTCATTCAGCCGGAAGATGATTTAATTGCTATTGGTTCAGGCGGTCCCTTTGCTCAGTCCGCAGCGAAGGCTTTAATGCAAAAAACGGATTTGAGCGCGCGTGAAATTGTTGAGACCGGGCTTACCATCGCAGGCGATGTTTGCATATACACAAATCATAACCAGACCATAGAAGAGCTTAGTTATTAATGGCTATTGCTCCTTTGTTTAGCATTGAATCTACAGAATTAAAGCCTATTAAATATAGCGCATTACAAAAGAGTATTTAATTATGTCTATGACACCTCGAGAAATTGTCCATGAACTGGACAAACACATCATTGGCCAGAAAGATGCCAAGCGCTCTGTCGCCATTGCTTTACGTAATCGCTGGCGCAGAATGCAGGTCGACGAAGATCTGCGTAACGAAATCACGCCCAAGAATATTTTAATGATTGGCCCAACTGGTGTTGGTAAAACTGAAATTGCCCGCCGACTGGCTAAACTGGCCAACGCTCCTTTTATTAAAGTTGAAGCCACCAAGTTTACTGAAGTCGGTTATGTGGGTCGTGACGTCGAATCAATTATCCGCGATTTGGTGGATGCAGCTTTCAAGATGCTACGCGAGCAGGAAATGGCTAAAGTACAGAACCGTGCCCATGATGCAGCAGAAGAAAGAGTTCTCGATGCTTTATTGCCACCGCCGCGTAAATCAAGCGATAGCCAGTGGGATGAGCAACCCCAGGCTCAAGATTCTTCTGCTCGCCAGATTTTCCGCAAGAAACTGCGTCAGGGCGAACTTGATGATAAAGATATTGAAATCGATGTTGCCCAAATGGCAGTGGGTATCGATATCATGGCACCTCCCGGCATGGAAGACATGACCAGCCAGTTGCAATCCATGTTCCAAAGCATGTCACCGAGCAAAAGTAAGCAGCGCAAATTGAAAGTGAAAGATGCTCTGAAAATGCTGACGGAAGAAGAAGCTGCCAAGCTGATTGATCAGGAAGAGTTAAAGATTAAAGCTGTAGAAGCAGTTGAACAACACGGTATCGTCTTTCTTGATGAGATTGATAAAGTTGCCAAGCGTGGTGAACAGAATGACGGCGGTGTATCGCGCGAAGGTGTGCAGCGTGATCTATTACCCTTAGTCGAGGGCTGCACAGTCAATACTAAATACGGCATGTTGAAAACTGACCATATCCTCTTTATTGCCTCCGGCGCTTTCCATTTATCAAAGCCGTCTGATCTGATTCCTGAGCTGCAAGGTCGTTTACCCATTCGTGTCGAGTTGCGGGCCCTGACTCCGGATGACTTTAAGCGTATTTTAACCGAACCTGATGCTGCATTAACCAAACAGTATCAAGCACTGTTAGCTACCGAAGGCAAAACCATAAAGTTTGACGAAAGCGGCATCGAAAAAATTGCTGAATACGCTTTCCAGGTTAACGAGAGCACAGAAAATATCGGTGCTCGTCGACTGCATACAGTTATGGAGCGGCTATTGGATGAAGTCTCATTTGATGCCAGTGAAGATGATGAGAGATTATTGATAGATGATGCTTATGTCACAAAACAACTCTCTGAACTGGCTGATGACGAAGATTTAAGCCGCTTTATTTTATAAGACAATTAATTTTAACTATTACAAAAAGCCCCGCATAAGCAGGGCTTTTTTGTTTAAAAAAAGCAAAGAATAGTTCAACGCCTTGAAATACCTACCTTTTACGCCATAGGTATTTACTGATTAGCAATTTCAATCCAATAGATACTATCTAAGATAAATACAGGGGTCATCCCATTTTTTAACAAAAAGCATGGCCGCATCACAAAGAAACCATAAACGCATTAAAACAAAAGCAACTGGCGATAGTGACCACTAACTTTATATTTGTCATATATTTGTAACATTCTGTACAAATTAGACCGTCGTCAAAATTTACTTATTAGTTTGCCTTAAATGCATAAATTATATTGTTCCGAACTCCTGAATTTTATAGAGTCCTAAGACCTCGATTTTCGAGGCATATAAAATAAACAACACTAAGGGGTGTTTTAACATGAAATTAAACCAAGTAGTCGCAGGTGTTCTGCTAGCTACGGGCGTAACCGGCGCATATGCTGGTGAGTTCAAAGCAGCAGCTCAACCTGAAAAAGCCATCAAAGGGCAATATATCGTTGTTCTAAAGGATGATGCGGTGGCAGCTAATATGGGACTATTTTCTAGCAATGCTTCTGAGCAAGCTATTGCTATGGTAAGCGACAACCTGAGCCGCAAGTATCAAGCTCAAGTTCAGCGCACCTTTACTAAAGCCGTTAAAGGCGGCGTATTCAACATGTCTGAGAAAGCTGCACAAAAGTTAGCTCAGGATCCTAACGTTCTTATTGTTGAAGAAGACCAAATCGTTAGCATTAATGCTACTCAGAACAATGCCACTTGGGGCCTTGATCGTGTTGATCAGCGTAACCTTCCATTGAGTGGTTCGTACACTTACAACACAACCGCAAGCAACGTAAACGCTTACATCATCGATACCGGTATCTTAGGTTCGCATAGTGAGTTTAGCGGTCGCTTTATGGGTGGTTATGACTTCATCGATAACGACACAAATCCAAATGACTGTAACGGTCACGGTACGCACGTTGCCGGTACTGTAGGTGGTTCTACTTACGGTGTTGCCAAAGGCGTTAAACTTTATGGCTTGAAAGTTCTAGGTTGTAACGGTAGCGGTACTAACTCTGGTGTTATCGCAGGTATTGACTGGGTTGCTAACAACCACGTTAAACCAGCTGTGGCTAACATGAGTTTAGGTGGTGGCGCTTCTTCTACTACTGATAACGCTGTTGCAAACCTTGTTGCTTCAGGTGTAACTGTTGCAGTTGCTGCGGGTAACGATAACAGCAACGCTTGTAACTACTCACCAGCTCGTGAGCCAAGCGCAATCACTGTAGGTTCAACAACTTCTAGCGATTCACGCTCAAGCTTCTCTAACTATGGTACTTGCTTAGATATCTATGCTCCAGGTTCAAGTATCACTTCAGCTTGGTCAAATGGTGGTACTAATACTATCAGCGGTACCTCAATGGCATCTCCACATGTAGCCGGTGTTGCTGCTCTTTACTTAGCAAACAACCCTAGCGCTACTCCTAGCCAGGTTGAGTCAGCAATTAAAAATGCTGCAACTTCAGGCAAAGTAACCGATGCAAAATCAGGTTCACCTAACTTGTTATTATACAGCTTGTTTGATGGTTCAACTCCAGATCCGGATCCAGAGCCAGAACCAGGTAACGAGCTACAGAATGGCGTATCGGTAAGCTTCTCAGGGGCTACAGGCTCAGAAACTGACTTCACTTTCGAAGTTCCATCTGATGCTTCTAACGTAAGCTTCGACATGTCTGGTGGTTCAGGTGATGCTGACTTATATGTCAAGTTCGGTAGCGCACCAACAACTTCAAGCTATGACTGTCGTCCATACCGTAATGGTAATACTGAGTCTTGTGACTTCACGGCACAAACTGGTACTTACTATGTAATGGTTCGTGGTTACACTAGCTACTCAAACGTTAACTTAGTAGCAACGCATGATGGCGGTGGTACTAATCCTCCACCAGCAGGCGGTAGCGAAACACTTGAAAACCTTTCTGGTGCTTCAGGTAGCTGGTCACACTACTACATTGATATCCCAGCTGGCATGAGCAGCCTGGATGTTCAAATGAGTGGTGGTTCAGGTGATGCAGACTTGTATGTTCGTCGCGGTGCTCAACCAACGACTTCAAGCTACGATTGCCGCCCATATAAATGGGGCAACAACGAGAGCTGCTCTTTCTCTAACCCAGCTCAAGATCGTTGGTACATCAGCATCCGTGGTTACTCTTCTTACTCAGGTGTAACTCTACAGGTTGACTGGCAGTAATTATCGCTTTGGCGATAGATAGAAAAGCTGACCTTCGGGTCAGCTTTTTTTATGTCTGTTATTTTTAAGGGAAAATACTGTTCTTCTAACCACCAAAACACCATTTAACTTTACAACCCAGTTCAATATTTCTGATACAATCACAACAATCTCGCCGAGCAAGCTTTAAGTAAAATGACGCAAACAGGCAATCAAATACCTACGGCAATCAAACTGCATCAAAAAAGCCAACAATTAGAAGTCGCTTTTCCAGGCAACACCTACTTGCTGCCTTATGAATACCTGCGCGTATTTTCTCCTTCTGCTGAAGTTAGAGGCCATGGAAATCAGGAAATGACCTTGATTGGCGGTAAAAAGAATGTTCAGGTTACCGATATCGAAGCGGTAGGCCAATATGCTATTAAACTGACCTTTGATGACGGCCATGACAGTGGCCTGTATACTTGGCAAACACTTTATGAACTTGGTCGGGATTATCATCAAAACTGGCCAAAATATCTGAACAAACTTCAGGCTGCTGGACTTTCTCGAAGCAAAGATCCCGCAGTTAATACATTTAATCCGAATACAACCGACTAAATTGCGAAGCAACGACTATGACAGAGCAAAACAAGAAAGCTACGGAAAATACCACTCACTTTGGTTACCAGACTGTAGACAAAAGCCAGAAAGCCTCCAAAGTCGCTGAAGTCTTTCATTCGGTAGCCGCCAAGTACGATGTGATGAACGATTTGATGTCTTTTGGTGTGCATAGAATCTGGAAGCGCTACACCATTGAACGTGCATCAGCACGACCAGGTCAGACAATTCTCGATATTGCTGGTGGTACTGGCGATCTAACCGCCAAGTTCTCCAAGATTGTCGGCCCTACTGGTAAAGTCGTATTAGCGGATATTAACGAATCAATGCTTAGAGTTGGCCGTAATAAGCTGGTGGATAACGGCATTGTTGGTAATGTGGAATACGTACAAGCAAATGCGGAATGCCTGCCTTTTCCGGATAACTACTTTGATCGAATCACCATTGCTTTTGGTTTACGCAATGTGACCGAAAAAGAAAAAGCTCTTGAGTCCATGTATCGCATATTAAAACCTGGCGGTAAATTATTGGTGCTTGAGTTTTCAAAACCAGCACTTCCTGCATTGTCCAAAGTCTATGATGTATATTCTTTCTCTTTGTTGCCTGCGATGGGCAAAATAGTTGCCAATGATTCTGAAAGCTACAAATACTTAGCTGAGTCCATTCGCATACATCCCGATCAGGATACTTTAAAACAAATGATGTCGGACGCTGGTTTTGATGAGGTTGAATACACTAACTTAACCGGTGGCATCGTCGCTTTACACGTCGGTAAGAAATTCTAAAATCTATCAAGTTGAAGAACACCGGATTAGCCCATGATTTTGCCACTATTTGCACCAACCATCGAAATGCTCATCAATCAAGCGATCAGGCTCGATCCTGATGCACAATCACGCCTGGATTTATTAGATGGAAAAATCATAAAAATAGAACTAACCGACTTAAAGGTAGTTTTCTTCTTTGTCATCGAAGACAACTTGATATTAGTTAAACCAGAATGTAACGAGCAGGCCAATGCTGAACTGAAAGGCACTTCATCCAGCTTCTTTAATCTGGCTTTAAGCGAAAAAGGTTCTGATTCTATATTTAAAGGTGAAGTACATTTTGCGGGCGAGATCGGCACGGCACAAAACTTTCAAAACTTCTTCAAACAACTTAATATTGATTGGGAAGAACACTTATCGCAATACACTGGCGATATTGTCGCTCACCAAATGATAAGCAGTGGCAAGAAAGTAAGTGACTGGCTACAGAAAACAGTAGCTACAACCCAACAAAATCTGAGCGAATATATTCGTTTTGAGGCCAAGTTATCACCCGCATCGATAGAGCTCGAAAACTTTTATGATGCCATTGCCGATCTGAAATCTGATAGCGACAAACTTAAGCAAAAAGTTGAACGACTATCTCAAAAGATAACGAATAAACACCATACTAATCATTAGCTATGACTATACCAGCGAGACGCTAGCATGAATGCCATTAGACAATTACACCATGCACTTAAAATTAACCGAACACTGGTGCATTATGGTTTGGACGAGTTTCTAGCCCCGACTCCCCTGGCTCGATTTCGCCCGCTGGCAAAACTCTTTTCGCTGAGCCTACGTCGTAAGGCAAAAGACAAATCTCGCGGTGAACGCTTGCGTTTGGCACTCACTGAACTTGGTCCCATTTATGTCAAGCTTGGACAAATGCTTTCTACTCGCCGTGACCTGGTTCCGCCGGATATTGCCGATGAGCTAGCAAAGCTACAAGACCAGGTGCCGCCTTTTGATTCAGCTGTGGCTCGCTCAATCGTCGAAAAACAATTAGACACACCGATTGATGAGCTCTTTGCCAGCTTCAATGATACTCCGCTGGCATCGGCTTCAATCGCTCAAGTTCATGAAGCCACTTTGAATAATGGTGACGAAGTTGTGGTTAAAATCCTGCGCCCCGGCATACGGCGTAAGATTCTTCGTGATATGCAGATGATGCACTCCTTGGCGAATTGGGCAGAAAAGTATTCCAGCGAAGCGCGGCGATTACGAATTATCGAGGTAGTTAAAGAATACGACAGCACCTTGGCGCGTGAAATCGATTTGCGTATAGAAGCAGCCAACACCTCTCACCTGCGCCATAATTTTGCAGACTCTGATCTATTGTACGTCCCTAAAATTTATTGGGACTATACTCGCGTGAAAATGTTGGTGATTGAAAAAATTTCTGGTATCCCTATTGGCAACATCGCAGCACTTCAATCCAGCGGTGTTGATATGAAAGCGCTAGCAGATCGTGGCGTTGAGATTTTCTTTACCCAAGTTTTTCGTGACAGCTTTTTTCACGCTGACATGCATCCTGGCAATATCTTCGTCAATGTAACCAATCCATCAGAGCCACAATATATAGCAATTGACTGTGGCATTATGGGCACGCTCGATGAAAACGATAAGCGTTACTTAGCGGATAATTTCCTTGCCTTCTTTGATCGGGACTACCGCCGTATTGCTGAGTTACATGTTGAATCTGGCTGGATTGACGCCGATGTTTCGATTCCTGAGTTCGAGTCAGCCATTCGCGCTGCCTGTGAACCCATTTTTGGTAAATCCCTGGCTGAAATTTCGTTTGGTCATTTCCTGATCCAGCTGTTCCAAACAGCGCGTCGCTTTAATATGCAAGTCCAACCTCAGTTGGTATTACTGCAAAAAACATTGCTCTATGTTGAAGGACTCGGACGTCAGCTATATCCACAACTGGATTTATGGCAAACTGCCCAGCCCTACTTAAGGCAGTGGGTGCGTGAACAGATCGGGCCGAAAGCCATGTTTGAGGATATTAAGCGCCAGTTTCCGGATTGGTTACATAAGGCCCCTAAATTGCCGGGCCTATTGTTCGATAATTTTCACCGTATTGGACAAACCCTCAATCAGTTTGAACAACTCAAAGCTCAGTTCACAGAGCTTGAACGCCATAAACTAGAACAGCAATATGCGTTGAAGCATGCTTTTATTGGTGGCTCACTGGCCATATTAAGCGGTATTAGTTATCTTGCAGTACCCCATGACTGGTGGCCAGCAGCCATTCTCGGCGCAGGCGCTACCTGGTTTATGATTAAGAGCCTGTGGCCCACTAAATGATTGGTCATTGCCGACAAAGGAGACCTTATGAGTGACTGTTTATTTTGTAAGATTATTGCCGGTGATATACCTAGCGATAAGGTGTATGAAGACGATAAAATTTTGGTATTTAAGGATATCGCTCCCAAAACGCCCACTCACCTATTGATGATCCCTAAGCAGCATATTGCCAGTCTGGCTGAGGTTACGGAGCAGGATGCTGACATTATGGGTTATATGATGACTAAAGTTCCGCAGATAGCTAACCAAGCAGGTTTAAGCGGTGGCTTTAGAACCATCATAAATACAGGTGATGATGGCGGTCAGGAAGTGTATCATATCCATATTCATATTTTAGGCGGCGCTGGTCGCATGCCATTTGTATAAGCCATAAAGCTTGAGGTAAAAGCATGAAACCTGGTATTTGGGAATTACTCATACTATTAGTTATTATTTTGTTGCTATTCGGCACTAAAAAATTGCGCAATGCCGGTGGCGATATTGGCTCTGCCTTTAAGAACTTCAAAAAAGCGGTCAAAGATGAAGATAAGCAAGCTGATGCTAAAAATGTCGAAGACCAATCTGAAGATGCAGACTTTGATAGCAATCGCACACAGCAAGAAAAAGCTGAGCAAGGCTCTGCAGATACAAGCCAAGACAAAAAGTCCTGAAACGGTCTCATCAATAACCGCCAAACTTAACTTATGCCTTTTGATATTGGTTTCTTCGAACTATTGCTGATAGTGGTCATCGCGCTGGTGGTGCTTGGCCCTGAACGCCTACCTAAAGCGATGCACACGGTTGGGCGCTGGGTAGGCAAAGCCAAGCGTGGCTTTAGCCAGTTCAATCAGCAAGTCACTCGTGAACTCGAGATTGAAGAGATGAAAAAGCGCATTGCTGAACATGAAAAAATGATCATGGAGCAGGCGGAATCTGATGAGGAACTACAGCGCCTGCGTGAAGAGGCACAGGCGACTATAGCTAAAGCTGAGCAGGCCTTAAAACAAAGCGAGCAAGCTCTGGCTAACGAACATCAAAAACTCCAGTCATCCAAGCCAAGTTCAGATAAGCCATCCTGATGAGCCAAGATTCGGAACAACCTTTAATTGCCCATTTACTTGAACTGCGTAATCGTCTACTGCGCATCGTTTTAGTGATCGTTTGCCTTTTTATTGGGCTTGCCTTTATTGCCAATGAGCTTTATCTTTTGCTGGCTAAACCGCTTATTGAACAACTACCCTACGGTTCCAGCTTAATTGCCACTGATGTCACTTCGCCATTATTTGCCCCCTTTAAATTAGCCTTTGTCACCGCGTTTTTTATAGCCATGCCTTATGTGCTTCATCAGATTTGGATGTTTATTTCACCGGGCTTATATCAGAGCGAAAAACGCTTCGCGATTCCGTTGCTGCTATCCAGCATCATCCTCTTTTATGCAGGGATTGCTTTTGCTTACTTTCTTATTTTCCCGATTATTTTTGGTTTCCTGTCCAGCATTGGCCCTGAAGGCATTAACTATCTCCCAGAAATTAATAGTGTGTTATCTATTGCCCTCAAACTTTTCTTTGCCTTTGGATTAGCTTTTGAAATTCCCATCGCCACCATGTTATTGATTTGGTCAGGCATGGTCAGTCATCAGTCACTCAGTGACAAAAGGCCCTACATTGTAGTCGGTGTCTTTATCTTCGCCATGTTACTAACACCTCCAGATGTCATCTCTCAGGTCTTGCTCGGTATCCCTATGTGGATCTTATTTGAACTAGGCCTGATATTTGCCAAAGTATATGCGCCTAAAGCTGCTCAGGAAAATGCAGAAGAGCCTAGCGACTAACAATACTGAACCCGATGAAACATTTAAGCGCCAAAAAACTGAAACTAACGATGAACCTATGGCCACCCTTTTGGGGATCAGGCATTAAGGTTTTAGAGCTTGATGATGATTGGCAGTACGCCAAAATTCGCCTACGTAAATATTGGTTTAATCGGAATTACGTCAACACACATTATGGTGGTGCTCTGTTTTCGATGACAGATCCCTTCTACATGCTCTTACTGTTGCATAAGTTAGGGCGTGACTATGTGGTATGGGATAAAAAGGCCGAAATTAAGTTTATAAAACCCGGGCGCAAAGACGTGTTTGCCGAGTTTAAACTGACCGAACAAGACTTACTGGATATCAACTTACAACTTAAAGAGCAGGATGTGATCGAACCGGTATTCGAAGTGGATATTCATGATGAAGATGGCCTGCTCATCGCCAAGGTCTGGAAAACTATTCATATTGCCCGCAAAGAATCTACAAAGGGTTAACAGTTACATCAGTTAAGCCTGTTAAAAGACTTAGGATTTGCTCAAAAAATACGCTAGCATAAAGTAACAGTCATATTTGCATTAAGCTCGTATTGATGAGGAAAGGCTTTAATGAATCGACCTTTTGTCAGCAATGACATCGCAACAGAGTTGATTGCTACCCTACCTGGGGCAGTCTATCGGCTTGAATACAAAGGGGATGAGTTCCGTTTTTTATACATCAGCGATGGCATCGAACAACTCTGTGGTGTTACGCCAGAACAAGCCATGGCTGATATTGAGTCTATTTTTTCCCTGATCCATACCGATGATTTTGACCGAGTCATTAATGAGAGTCTGACCACTGCTCAACACGGTATTGTCTGGCACGGTGAGTTCAGAATGTGCCTAAAAGACGGGCGGACTATCTGGGCAGGGGCCTATGACCGCCCTCAAGTTTTTGATGATGGTTCTATCATCTGGACCGGCTATGTCATCGACATTACAGAGCACAAAGATTTGCACAAGGCTTTGGAAGAGAGTGAAGCCAAGTTCCGAGCTTTTGTGGAAACCGCCAATGACATTATTTACAGCGTTTCTGCGGATGGTTGTTTTACCTATGTCTCACCAAACTGGCAAGATAAGCTCGGACACCAACCCAGTGAGGTTATCGGTAAGCACTTTGCACATTTTGTTCATCCTGACGATGTTGAGCGCTGTACTCAGTTTCTGATTGAGCTTTACGAAGAAGGCACCAAGAAAAGTGGCCTTGAGTATCGAGTCAGACATAAGAACAACTACTGGTGCTGGCACACCACCAATGCTTCACCGATCTTTGATGAAGAGGGACACATATCCTCGACTGTTGGTATCGCCCGTGATATCACAGAGCGCAAGTTTATTGAGCAGCAAATCGAGCACCAGGCACATTACGACACCCTGACCGATTTACCCAATCGCTCTTTATTCTCGGATCGTCTTGAGCAGGCGATACGCATGGCTCATCGGCAACATGAGCAATTAGCCGTGCTGTTCGTGGATTTGGATAAATTCAAACCGGTCAATGACAATTATGGCCATGCCATTGGCGACATCCTTCTGCAACAGGTTGCCCAGCGCTTGCGTGATTGCCTGCGTGAATCGGATACCGTCGGTAGAATTGGTGGTGATGAATTTCTGGTGCTGCTTCCTCATGTTGAGTCCAGTGAAACCAGCGTTCATATTGCCGAGAAGTTGTTACAGGCGATCGCAAGCCCTTTTCGAATCAATCGTATTGATATCGAGATTTCCTGTAGTATTGGTATTGCTTTATACCCCACTCATGGCAATACCGTCCTGGAGCTTATTCAAATGGCCGATCAAGCTATGTATAAAGCTAAAAAACAACAGGGCAACCTGATATTCGTCGCAGATTAAACAACTGCCAAATCTCAAATAAACACATTTTTACATTTCACCGTACCATTTAAGCTTGTTATTTCAATTTACACTCGTGTAAAATGAATGAACATTCATTTTACCGTGTATTTCTCCTATCTATGCCTAAAAGAGAACAAATACTGGAGGCAGGAATTCGCTTATTCGTAGAGCGAGGCCTGCAGGGCACTTCCATGTCACTATTGGCAAAAGAGGCTAATGTAGCAACAGGCAGTGTCTACAATTACTTCGAAAGTAAAGAGCAACTGATCAATGAAATCTTCTTATATGTGAAGAAGCGCGAAGCAGAATTTCTACTTGAGCATTATCATTCGCAGGACAGTTACGAACAAAGATTCAAGGAGCTTTATCGCTCAACGATCCAGTTCATGCTGGATAATTGCCTTTACTTCCGCTTCAGTCATCTTTATGGATTATCTCCTGTTATTGAAGATAAGACTCGGGAGCAACTACTCCACGTGTTTGAGCCTTTCATCAAGCTCTACCAGGAAGCCTACGATCAGGGAATCATTCGTGTAAACACCATTCCTGATACTCACATCCAAATCTATGGTGGCTTTAGCTATTTTATGCACTGGCAATACCTTAATAACCAGTCAATTGATGAGTCACTCGTTGAACAAATGGTCGAATTCGCTTGGGCCGCTATTAAAAATTGGAATCACTGAAGGATTTACCCCCATGAAACATGCTGTAATTATTAGCGCACTTTTAGTTACTTTTGCTGGTAATGCAATGGCTGCCGACCAGGCTCAGCAAGCTGTACCAGTGCAAGTCACGGAAGTTAGCGCAGGAAAAACCACTCTAACCGAAAACCTACCTGGTCGGGTGCTGGCCATTCGCACCGCAGAAGTGCGCGCCCGTGTCGATGGCATTCTGGAAAAACGCATTTTTATCGAAGGTCAGGACGTTAAAAAAGGACAATCACTGTTCCAGATTGACGACCGCATCATGAAAGCTAATCTAGCTGCTGCCCGCGCAGACCTGAACACTGCCAAGGCACAACAAAAGCTCACTAAACAGACTCTCAAACGTTATGAGCAACTGTTAGAACAAGGCGCGGTTAGCCAACAGGAGTTTGATACCTATCAAGCGCAAAGCCTACAGGCCGATGCTCAGGTTGAACAAGCCAAAGCTCAATTGCAAAAAGCACAGATCAACCTGGATTATGCCACTGTTGAAGCACCTATTTCTGGACGTATTGGCCGAGCACTGGTAACCGAAGGAGCCCTGGTCAGCGCTAGCTCTGCCACGCATTTAGCCACCATAGAACAACTGGATGAGGTGTATGTTGACTTCACTCGCTCCGCCACTGAAATCAATCAGTTGCGAGAGCTTTTTGCTAATTCTGAAGCAACTGATGCTGCTTCAAGAGAAGTGCAAATTCTATTTGCTGACGGCACGCCTTATAGCCATCCGGGACAATTAGAGTTTTCCAGCCTGTCAGTGGATCCAGACACAGGCTCGGTTGCTCTTCGCGCAATGGTTAAGAATCCTGATTATCAATTGCTACCCGGTATGTTTGTCCGCGTTAAAGCTCCTGTAGCCGACTCATCAAGTTTAGTACAGGTACCGCAGAAAGCAGTCCAGTTAACCGGACAAGGGGCAGTGGTGAAGGTCATTCAGAATGGCAAGCTCGCTTTCCAGCCCGTTGAACTCGGGCCTATGATGGGCCAGAACTGGGTCATCAAAAGCGGCCTTAAAGCTGGCGACCAAATCATCACCAGCAATACTCAGTTTCTGCAACCGGGAACCCCTGTACAAGCGATGTCCAATCCATCCAATAGCTCGCACACACAACAATAGGGATAACAGACAATGGCACAGTTTTTTATCAACCGGCCCATTTTTGCCTGGGTGATCTCGCTGTTAATTCTGCTGGGCGGCACACTGGCGGTGCAAAATCTGCCAATCATGGCCTACCCTGATATTTCGCCACCACAGGTCACCATCAACGCCACCTATCCGGGTGCTTCGGCCAAAGTGATCGAAGATACCGTCACCAGCGTTATTGAAGAAGAGATGAACGGCATTGAAGGGCTACGTTATATTAAGTCGGAAAGCTCACGCACCGGTACCTCAACCATTATTCTTACCTTCGCAACCGGTACGGATACTGATATTGCCGGGGTGGAAGTGCAGAACCGATTAAAAAGAGTGGAAGCCCGCCTACCCTCATCGGTTCGTACTCAGGGGGTGAATATTGACAAAACTCGCCCTGACTTTTTGATGGTCGTATCCCTCTATTCGCCCAATGGTAGCCATAACGCAACCGACCTGGGAGATTATATTGACCGAGCCATCCTGGGTGAAATGCGCCGTATTGACGGTATTGGTAGCGCACAGCTATTCAGTGCGACTTATGCCATGCGCATTTGGGCTGATCCAAAAAAGATGGCTTCTTATGCCATTACTGCTGACGAGATTGCACAGGCTATCCGCAACCAGAATGCGCAGCTGGCTACTGGCGAGCTAGGCTCCTTGCCAGCGCCAGACGACCAGCAAATCAATGCCACCATCTTAGTGCCCTCTCGGCTGAATACACCCGAGCAGTTCGGTAACATCATCCTGCGCTCTTCATCAGATGGAGCCATAGTCCGGCTGAAAGATGTGGCAATGGTCGAGCGTGGCGCTAATAGCTATACCGCTCAAGCCTTTCTGAATGGCCAGGAATCAGCAGCCTTTGCCTTAAAGCTAAGCAATACTGGTAACGCCTTAGAAGCTGCCGAAGCGGTCAAAGTCAAGATGGCAGAGCTCGAGCAATACTTTCCTGAAGATATGTCCTGGGTTGTACCCTACGACACGTCAATCTTCATAGATGAGTCCATTGGTCAGGTTTTGCAAACCCTGATCGAAGCAGTGTTTCTAGTCACTTTGGTGATGTTTCTGTTCTTACAGAGCTGGCGCACTACCATCATTCCGCTGATTGTTGTTCCAGTATCCTTGATTGGTACCGGCATGGGACTCTACTTATTAGGCTACTCCATCAACATGCTAACCATGTTCGCGATGGTGCTTGCGATTGGTATCGTGGTCGATGACGCCATCATCGTGGTTGAAAATATCAAAAGGATTATTGATCAGGAAAAACTTGGGCCATATCAGGCAACTAAAAAAGCCATGAAGCAGATTTCTGGTGCCATTATCGGTACCACCGCGGTACTGATTGCGGTCTTTATACCGATGGCATTTTTCTCTGGCTCGGTAGGTCGCATTTATCAGCAATTCTCTTTAACTATCGTATTAAGCGTTTCCATTTCGGCGTTTTTATCACTGTCTCTTAGCCCGGCAATTGCACAAGGCTTTTTAAAAACGGACAAAAAAGAAAAAAAGGAATGGGCCTTCTTCCGCTGGTTTAACCAAGGCTTTAACTGGTTCACTGAAACCTATATGAGCCAGGAAAAGAAACTGTTTAATAAACGCGGTCAGCTCATCACAATGACCATTTTTGTAGTCATCTGCGGGCTTGTCGGCTGGCGTTTTGCCAGTATGCCCACCGGTTTCGTGCCTTCGGAAGACCAGGGCTTCATTGTCGCATCTTCCTTGATGCCTTCCGGCTCAACCCGTAGCCGCACGCTGGAATTAACCAAAAAAACCGATGAATGGTTTCTGCAACAACCCGAGGTTGAACGCATCATTACGGTTGCCGGTTTCAGTTTTTTCGGTACTGGCCAAAACACTTCGATTACCTTTGTTAACCTTAAGTCATGGGCTGAACGAGAAGGCATGCGTAACGCAGACGAATTCGCGGCTGCCGCGACTGCCGAGTTCATGAAATATTCCGAAGGTTCGACTTTTGCTTTCAACATGCCCCCCATTCCGGGGCTTGGTAACAGCAGCGGTTTTGACTTCCAGCTACTGGACAAATCTGGTGTTGGTACCGACCAGCTTATGGGTGCCGCATTCCAATTGGTCGGAATGGCTTCTCAGTCAGGCAAGTTTGCTGAAATTCGCCCCGATACATTGCCGCCAGCGCCGTTACTGACCATTGAAGTGGATCGTATCAAAGCACGCTCATTAGGCATCGATATCGGCGAACTAAACAGCACTCTGCAAATTGCTCTCGGCTCGGCTTATATCAACGACTATGTAGAAGGGCAGAAAGTCCGTCAGGTCTGGTTACAGTCCGACGCTGAAACGCGCTCAACACCGGATGAAATCCTGAGCATGCAGGTACGCAACGATCAAGACGATCTGGTTAACCTTTCTGAAGTAGCTAAGGCCCACTGGACCGAAGCGCCAGCCAAACTGACTCGTTACAATGGCTCACCCTCGCTGCCCATAACCGGTAGCGGTGCACCTGGGGTTAGTTCAGGTGAAGTACTGGCTCTGATGGAAGAATTCGCACAGACACTGCCTAAAGGATTGGGTTATGAATGGTCAGGACAATCGCTAGAGGAAAAAGTCGCAGGCAACCAAACCACTTTGCTGTTTTCCCTGTCATTCCTGGTGATCTTTCTGGTGCTGGCTGCATTATACGAAAGCTGGTCAGTACCACTTTCAGTTATTCTGGTCGCACCGCTGGGTATTTTAGGTTCGATTATCGCCGCATTTATTGGCGGATTGCCCAATGACATCTATTTCAAAGTTGGACTGATTACCATCATCGGCCTATCCGCTAAGAATGCCATTTTGATTGTTGAATTTGCCCGTGAAGCTGAAGGAGAAGGCAAGAGTCCACTGGCCGCAGTAACTGAAGCCTGTAGGCTACGTTTACGTCCGATCTTAATGACCTCCTTGGCCTTTATCATGGGAGTGTTACCACTGGTGCTCGCCACCGGAGCTGGCTCAGCCAGTCGTCAGGCCATCGGCACCAGCGTGGTTGGCGGTATGATTTCTGCTGCAATACTCGCTATTATATTTGTGCCTGTTTTCTATCTGCTGGTACGTAAGATTTTCCCTCGCAAACTCAAGCACTATGAAATGGCTGCCAGAGGAATGGAGATTAATGATGACTAAAAAAAGCTTAACGCCATTAGCAGTACTGTTCATGTTGTCGGGTTGCCTGTCCATGGCGCCTGATAACGAGCGACCAGAGTTGCCAGTGGCAGAAAACCTCGCCATTTCTGAGCAACAATCAGAAGTCGCCGAGCAAATCGTTTTGCGGGAATGGCAAAGTTTCTTTACCGACACAAATGCAAAAGCATTGATTGCTCAGGCACTGGAGCATAACCGTGATCTGCGCATCGCAACAGCTCGCGTGGCCGAAGTTAAGGGACGTTACCAGATACAGTGGGAAGAATTTGTCCCCGGATTCCGTGGTGAGGTCAGCCAGACCCGAGGCAGAGATTTATCGACCTTTACTGGCGGTAGTGTGATGTTCAACCGCTACGATGCATCAGTCGGACTCGTTTCTTACGAGCTCGACTTGTTTGGTCGCATTCGGTCATTAAGTGATGCTGCTTTAAATCAGTTTTACGCCACTGAGCAGGCTAAGCGCTTCGTCAAAATTTCTGTCATCGCAGAAACCGCCAATGCCTACTATTCCTGGTTGTCAGCAAAGGAAAACCTGAGCCTTGCACAGCAAACCCTTGATAGCCGTCAGGAAAGTCTCGATCTGATTCAAAAGCGCAAAGACAATGGCATCGCCAGCGATCTGGATTTAGCACAGGCCCAGGCAGCCTTAGCACAAGTATCAGCGCGCAAATCCCAGTTGGAGCGCCTGTACGCGGTATCGAAAACCAACCTTGAGCTTTTAATTGGCACACCGCTCTCTCAGGTCTCATTGAATGACAACCAACAGATGCCAGCATTGATGAGCCTTGAATTACCAGATAATATCAGTTCAAACGTTCTGCTAAGCCGACCTGACGTATTAGCCGCTGAACATCAGCTGTATGCTGCGAACGGTAACATCGGTGCGGCACGTGCTGCTTATTTCCCCAGCTTACGCCTAACTGGTGACTTTGGCTTTGCCAGCACCGAGTTTGATAACCTGTTTGACGGTGACTCCGAGACCTGGACTTTTATGCCATCAATATCAGTGCCGATTTTTGGTAATGCCTTAAATGCACAGCTCGATGTTGCAAAAGCACAGAAGGAACAAATGGTTGCCACCTACGAACAAACCATTCAGCAAGCCTTCGCCGAAGTCTATCAATTGATGATTAATCGCAAGAGTTATGATGCTGAGCTGAATGCTAATCTTGATCTGGTTAAAGCTCAAAAGCGTCGCCTGTATTTAGCGGAAGCCAAATACAAAGCCGGCCTCGCCAGCTACCTGGAAGTACTCAGTGCGCAACAGGATCTATTTGCCGCAGAGCAGGCCAAACTAGAAAGCGAACGAGCAAGACTTGCCAATACGGTCACCCTGTATAAAGCGCTCGGTGGTGGGGATACGGTAGTGCAAGAAAGCGAATAATTGTGCTTACTTAGAGAACTTACTGAAAGAACTTGATGGGTTAGCTCGAAGAACGTAACCCATCAATTAGCTATCTTTAGTACTATTTATCGCCCAGCATAATCCCGATCCACTGAGTTTCCTTATTCGCATCCAGGAAGATTTTTACAATAATGGTCAGCGGTACTGATAACAACATTCCAACAGGCCCCAACACCCAGCCCCAGAATAATAATGATAAGAATACAACCAATGTAGAAAGGCCTAGGCCTTTACCCATGAATTTAGGTTCTATGATATTGCCCACAACAAAATTCACGGCTAGATAGCCCGCAGCAGCCAGTAGTGGCGTGGTTAAACTTTCTGAGGTTAACCAGGCTAATAACACCGCTGGAATTGCCGCAATGATCGAACCGATGTTCGGAATGAAATTAAACATGAATGCAATCAAGCCCCACAGGAAGGGATATTCGACACCAATCACCCACAACCATAGACTGATAATGGCGCCGGTCAATAAACTGACGACTGACTTAATTGAAGCATAACGTTTAATTTTTGAAATCACCTCCCCCAAACCAAGATGCGCTTTACTTTCCACATCAGGGAAAGCACGTCGCATTTTATCACCAAAGATACTGGCCTCCATTAACAGAAAAATAGAGGTCAGAATAATTAAGAAGGTATTGCTAAGCACACTGCCCAGGCCATTTAGGATTGCAGCCGATAAGTTCATCATAACACCGGGAGAAAAGCGTTCCGCCAAGGGCGTTTGCGGGACTTCAACACCAAACCCTGCCAGCCAGACAACCACACCATCGAATTTTGCCCGCAGCATCATTTCATAGCGAGGTAAATTATTGGAAAATTGCTCGACCGAATTACCCACCAATGTACCGATCATAAAAAAGAACAGGCTCATAATGACTACGACTAAAATAATGGCCAGCCAATCGGGCATATCTTTTTTAATGAGCGGCAGCTTTACTCTAGCAAAGAAAAAATAAAGTGGTCCTAAAATGATCGCCACAAATAATGACAAAATGACCGGCACCACAAACACACTGGCTGCTTTTAGCCCTGCAATGATCAGAAAAGTTGCAGCGATGGCGACCAGCGCGTTAGTAACTCTTGGGGTTTCTGCTGACATGGTATTCCCTTTTTTGTTATCTCTTTGATTTAAGGCAGATTTAGTTTATAACATCTTACAAGGTTTTTTCTAATGCCAATCGGACTTTATGGCGCAATCTGCACAACTACAATTCATTGATATTGGGGTCAATCTCACCAGCAAACGCTTCGATAAGGATCGAGAGCAGGTGCTTGAACGTGCCTTAGCGAACGGTGTCGAAGCCATTATCATCACTGGCACCAATGCACGAGAGAGCAAGCAAGCACTCACCCTGGCTCAGCAATATGAGCATTGCTATGCTACTGCAGGCTGCCATCCGCATGACGCTGAGCGCATGAGTCCTGATGATTTTGAATCTATCAAAGCATTACACAAAGAAAGCAAAGTTGTGGCTGTTGGTGAGTGCGGATTGGACTTTAACCGTAATTTTTCCACTCCAGAAAGCCAGATACGTGTATTTAAACAGCAATTGGAAATGGCTTGTGATCTACAGAAACCCTTATTCTTACACGAGCGAGATGCCAGCGATACCATGCTGGAACTGTTGCAGGAATACCAAGGTGAGCTTCCATCAGCGGTTATTCATTGCTTCACTGGCTCTGAGCAGGCTCTGGAGCAGTATTTAGAGTTCGGTCTATACATAGGCGTCACTGGCTGGATATGCGATGAGAGACGCGGACAGGAGCTTGCAGGCATGGTTCATCGAATACCTGATAACAGGCTGATGCTGGAAACCGACGCTCCCTGGCTTACTCCCAGAGATTTGCGACCAAAACCCAAAGATGGGCGCAATGAGCCCATGTTGTTACCGCATATCGCGCAAAAGGTGGCAGACTGTCGGCAACAATCAATAGAGCACCTTGCTGAAATTACTTACAAGAATGCGCAGACTTTTTTCAATTTGCCAAACTAGATCAGAAATTATAAGAGGGATAATAAGTGGCCAATCAGTTTTCATTATTTAAAAAACGATTCTTTTCATCCTATTTCGTCACCCAGGCGCTGGGGGCAATGAATGATAATATCTTTAGACAAGCAGTTATTATATTAATCTCATTCAAAGTTGCTTCTGAAATTAATTTCAGTGAAAACATAATGACTAATATGGCTGCTGGGCTATTCATATTACCATTTTTCCTTTTCTCTGCTACCGCTGGCCAAATTGCAGAAAAGTTTGAGAAGTCGGCTTTAATCAGAAAGGTTAAGCTGTTTGAAATAATCGTGATGATATTTGCAGCGATTGGTTTTTACTTTAATAACATCTGGTTCTTATTATTTGTTCTCTTCTTAATGGGCTTCCAGTCGAGCTTGTTTGGGCCAATTAAATACAGTATTTTACCGCAGCATCTTGATGACAGTGAACTCCTCGGAGGCAATGGTTTAGTTGAGATGGGTACTTTTCTGTCCATTATTATAGGTACCATCATTGGTGGTGTTTTAATGGAACGCGGTGCTACTGGGACTCAAATACTAAGCGTAGTATTAATAACACTCGCCGTTATTGGTTATCTATTTAGTAGAAGAATCCCCCCTACTCCTTTAGCTCAACCAGATTTAAAAATAAACTGGAATCCAGTTACTGAAACCTGGAAAACGTTTAAGTTCGCCAGAAAACAAAGAGTCGTTTTTTTATCAATCCTTGGTGTTTCCTGGTTCTGGTTCTATGGCAGTGTATTCCTTACCCAGATCCCAAACTTCACCAGAGTAAGCCTGAATGGTAATGAGCTCGTAGCAACATTGATCTCAGCCTGCTTTTCAGTTGGCATTGGCATTGGTTCAGTTCTGTGTGAAAAGCTTTCAGGTCGAAAAGTAGAACTTGGTCTAGTCCCCTTTGGTGCAATTGGTATGACCTGGTTTGCTATCGATATTTTCCTTGCTAATCCCCATAGCGGCTACGAAGGGCTTTTATCCCCAGCACAGTACCTGGCTCAAGATGGCTCCATTCGAACTCTGTTGAATTGTGCCTTTGTCGGTATCTTTGGCGGCTTTTACATTGTGCCACTATATGCATTGATTCAAGAGCGTTGCGAGCGTTCACATTTGTCACGTGTTGTCGCCGGCAATAATATCCTCAATGCTTTGTTTATGGTGGTCGCCGCAGTATTAGGCGCGGTGTTACTCGGTAATGGCATGACCATTCCTCAGTTCTTCTTACTGGTTGCCATTCTTAATGCCTTGGTCGCCATCTATATCTTCACGCTGGTGCCTGAGTTCCTGATGCGCTTCCTGGTCTGGATTCTTATCCACACTATTTACCGTGTGCGCAAGAAAGGTCTCGATAATATTCCTGATGAAGGCGCCCATGTTCTGGTGTGTAACCATGTCAGCTATGTCGATGCACTGATCATTGCAGGCTCTATTCGTCGCCCGGTACGCTTTGTGATGTACCATAAAATCTTTAAGATTCCAGTTTTAAGTTTTATTTTCCGCACAGCTAAAGCAATTCCTATCGCCGGTGCCAATGAGGATAAAGAATTGCTTAATAAAGCCATGTATCAGATTGCAGAGGCACTTGATAATGGTGAAGTAGTTTGTATCTTCCCTGAAGGAAAGCTAAGCAGTGATGGCGAGATGAATGACTTTAAGTCTGGAATTGAGCGTATAATCGAAACGACTCCTGTTCCAGTCATTCCTATGGCGTTACAAGGTCTGTGGCAAAGTTTGTTCAGCCGTAAAATGGTCAATAAATTTATCGACCGTTTAAAACGATTAAGAACCAAGGTAACATTAGTAGTTGGCGAGCCAATCGAGCCGCAGAATGTATCAAAAGAGTATTTACAGGAAGTCGTTAGCGAACTTCGTAGCAATAAACCGTAACAGGATTTATATCGTATGAAATTTTTAAAGTATGGCTTTATTTTTATCGGCACCCTTTTTATGGTGTTGGTTGCCATCGGTATCTTTAAGCGTGATTTTGATAGCAAAGCTAGCGTCACTATTGATGCTCCGGTGCAGCAAGTCTTCGCTGTCTACAACAACCCCCTCTTATTGAATCATTGGCTGGCAGAATTCCACTCACTGGAGAATGTTAGCGGTTCTTTGAATGAGGTTGGCAGTGAATGGAC
Organism: Kangiella sp.; assembly: GCA_048266925.1. GTDB lineage: Bacteria > Pseudomonadota > Gammaproteobacteria > Enterobacterales > Kangiellaceae > Kangiella. The sequence continues at coordinate 1,145,464 of JBLWYL010000001.1, forward strand.
GATGAACTACAAATCTGCCGAGGGCAACTTGATTAAGATGCAACATACTCTGACGTCTTATGTTGCTAATCAGCAAATCAGTTATGATTATGCTAATGAGTGGTTAACGGGCCAAACAACAGTTACCTTTGAACCCGCAGATAACAACACAACAACCGTGACGATGGTGCAGCAGTACTCAGGCAAAGGTATAGTACAAAACGCTATTTTATTCTTAATCCAGGGCAGTATCGAAGATGTCAGTCAATCAAACCTTGAGAGCCTAAAAAAACTCATTGAGGGAACTGAAGCTGACGAAATGAATGGCGAAATTGATTATTAAAAAGTATTACACTTTTAACTGAAAAGTAACTGGTCCATCATTAATTAGATGGACCTTCATATCAGCTCCAAACTCGCCACACTCAACCTTGTCATAATGTGCGTGAGCTTGCTCTACAAAATAGTTAAATAACTCTTTTCCTTTCTGTGGCGGAGCTGCTGAGGAGAAGCTTGGACGCAAACCGCTTCGTGTATCTGCTGCCAAGGTAAATTGCGGCACCAGAAGCAAACCACCATTTACATCCTGCAAAGATAGATTCATCTTATCTTCTGCATCGCTAAACACTCGGTACTTCAAGATACGCTGGAGAAGTTTATCGGCAATAGCCTGGTCATCGTTTTTTTCAACACCCAACAAAACCATCAGTCCCTGTTCGATAGCACCAATCGTTTTGCCATCGACAACTACTTTCGACTCCAGCACACGTTGTAATAAAGCTATCATCCGTTAGTTACTCTATTCTTATTAATTATCGCTTTCTTGCTCTTCACTCTCTTCATAAATCGTATCTTCATCATCGACACGCTCGATAATCACACGACCATCTGCCCCACGCCTTTCTTCAAGATTCATATCTTCTTTCACGGTAGCGTATGCGGTCTTGATACATTCTGACTGAACTTCGGTGGTAAGCTCTTGCCCGCTAATGCAGCGGTCAAATTCGTACTGCAAAGCTTCTTCAACAGTAGCATCAAGCATCTGTGCGCGAGCTGGTTGACCGCCCTCGCCATAAAATAAGTAACTCAATGCATTAACAGCGTCGGTGCCTTGTGTTGTAGTGCAAGCGGTTACTCCAACCAGTGAGACGCCCAGCGCCAGCAATTTAATCTGCTTCATAGATGACCTTTTTGTAATTTATGGTGTATCTGATTGGCTTGAATGCAAATGGTTGCAATTTTTTTAGCCCTCTGCAAAAAGTGTAACGATTTTATTAAGTTATTGCTAACTCATTCACCTAATTTGATAAAACGCGGGCATAAAAAAGCCACTAACTGCCAGGCAGCTAGCGGCTTTTAGTGTCTTTTAAAGCTTAAGACGCTTTCGGCGGACGACTGGCCCGTTTACGGTCAGTTTCCGACAAGTGCTTTTTACGCAAGCGGATACTGGTTGGCGTCACCTCAACCAGTTCATCATCATTAATGAACTCTAACGCTTGCTCAAGCGTTAATTTTACTGGTGGAGTTAGAACCTGCGCTTCATCAGTCCCAGAAGCACGCACGTTAGTAAGCTGTTTCCCTTTCAAGCAGTTGACGGTCAAGTCATTTGAACGGCTATGAATACCGACGATCTGGCCTTCGTATACTTCATCGCCATGCTTAGCAAACAAACGACCGCGCTCTTGCAAGTTAAACAATGCATTGGTCAAAGCTTTACCGGTCATGTTAGCAATTAGCACGCCACTGGCTCTTTGGCCAATATCACCACCCTTATGAAGACCGTAATGGTCAAAAGTATGGTACATCAAACCAGAGCCAGAAGTGAGGGTCATAAACTCGGTCTGGAAACCAATCAAGCCACGACTTGGCATCATGAAGTCTAAACGAACGCGACCTTTACCGTCTGGAGACATATTAGTCAGTTCCGCTTTACGCGTTCCCATACGCTCCATAACACTGCCTTGATGTTGCTCTTCAACGTCAATGGTCACTGTTTCGAATGGCTCTTGCAGCTTACCATCAATATTTTTAAGAATAACTTCAGGGCGCGACACTGCAAGCTCAAAACCTTCGCGACGCATGTTTTCAATTAAGATACCCAAATGCAATTCGCCACGTCCTGAAACGCGGAACTTATCCGGGTCATCAGTTTCTTCGACACGTAGAGCAACATTGTGTACCAACTCTTGTTGCAAACGCTCAAGAATATTGCGCGACGTGACGTACTTGCCTTCTTTACCTGCAAACGGTGATGTATTCACCTGGAATGTCATGGTTACGGTTGGTTCATCAACAGACAAAGGTGGTAATGCTTCTACCGCATTTTGATCACAAATTGTGTCTGAAATCTTTAACTCGCCTAAACCGGTAATAGCAATAATATCGCCTGCATCAGCTGAATCGACTTCATGGCGATCAAGACCCAAATAACCAAGTACCTGACCGACTTTACCATTTCGCTTAGTCCCGTCAGCGCTGACAATAGTTACTTGCTGATTTTGCTTTACGCTGCCACGGGTTACTCGGCCTACACCAATAACACCAACATAAGAGTTATAGTCCAGTTGCGAAATTTGCATCTGGAAACCACCTTCAGCATTCGCTGGCGGTGGTGCAACGTTATCCACAATGGCTTGGAACAGTGGCTGCATGTCAGTACCAGTTGTTTCCGCATCGCGACTTGCCCAGCCATTTAGTGCTGAGGCGTAAATCACCTCAAAGTCTAATTGATCGTCAGTTGCGCCAAGGTTATCAAACAAATCAAACACTTGATCCATAACCCAGTCAGGACGGGCACTTGGCTTATCAATCTTGTTGATAACCAAAATCGGCTTCAGTCCCTGAGCAAATGCTTTTTGCGTCACAAAACGGGTTTGCGGCATTGGGCCTTCAGCGGCATCAACCAGCAATAAAACTGAGTCCACCATCGACATAACACGCTCAACTTCGCCACCGAAGTCAGCGTGTCCAGGGGTGTCGACGATATTAATACGGTAATCATTCCACTTAATGGCGGTGTTTTTGGCCAAAATGGTAATGCCACGCTCTTTTTCAAGATCGTTAGAATCCATCACACGCTCTTGAGGGCCAGCGCGTTCGCCCAAAGTGCCGGATTGCTCCAACAGCTTATCAACTAAAGTAGTTTTGCCGTGGTCAACGTGGGCAATAATCGCAATATTGCGTAACTTATCGATCATAAATCTCTCAAAGGGGAAAAATGGCGCACATTCTATACTAGATAGCGCCATTCGCACAGAAAATAGTCAATTTAATTTTATATATGTAGGGAGTAAGAAAGTTTGTCTATAGATATCAGTTAGATAGGAGGACTCTGTTTACACTGTTGTTTGAAATGATGACAGCAATCCTACTGACCACCACAGGTAATCTGATTTCTACCATTATTCTTACTTTGATATAACAGTTCGTCAGCCTTTGAGACCAAATTGTGGTAATCGATATTAAAATTGCTTTCTAAGCTATAAACACCAATGCTTATGGTAAGACTTATAGACTCGCCATTAACAGGCACTTTCCGATCAGCAATTTTCTTTCTAAATTCCTCAAGCATTCTACAGTGCTTGTCAATGTTACCGCCCGATAGAAATACAACGAACTCTTCCCCACCATAGCGAGCAACGAAATCAGTTTCTCTTTGGAAGTGTTCTTTTAACTCCTTGGCTATCATAACCAGGCAGTCATCACCGACCGAATGCCCCCAGGTATCATTAACCACTTTAAAGTGATCAACATCGATAATGGCAAAGGTTAATGGTGTTTTGTTGCGGCAACCCAATTTAAAAATCTCATAAACAGCCTTTTCAAAACCTCGGCGATTGTAAACTTTAGTAAGCTCATCTTCTACGCTCATCTTTTGTAGCTGTTCATTCATAGCCCTAAGCTCAGCGGTCTTATCAGCCACCTCTCCTTTCAGGTTCTCCTGATATTCAAAAGTCAGCTGTTGTGCCTCCTGCAATTGATGACGAACAGACTCTACCTCTTTGCTGGTATACACCGAGCCCGGCTCTAAAGAAATCGCTTTATGCGCCGCAAAACTTTTCACAATTCCTTCCAAGGGCTCAGTGATTTGCTTTGAAAATCGACGAGTGAAAATTAATCCGAGAATAGAAATGATGAACAACGCGATCATAAATCTAAAAAAATTCTCTTTATAAAAGCCTATCAGCTGTGTTGCCTCTGCCAAAGCATATATCGTCCAACCGTGCTCAGTCGTTTTGTATTGGTAGAGATAGTTTCTATTAAAGAGCTTTAAAACCGGTAGGTCATTGGTAAAAGTAATTTCTTCATCAACAACGTTGAATTGACTTAATATATCGAGATTCAATTTGTCTGATGCATAGACAACATTACCCTTGTTATCCGTGACTATCATATAACTAGCCTGTTCGGCATCATCCAACTCAACAGTATCAAACCTGGGTAAATCTAATGAACCTTGCACGATACCTTTAAAATTTCCATTATTTATTAGCGGAGAGCTAATGGCGATTATGGGGGCATTGCCGAACCCTCGACCTCTAAAGACCTCCGATATATATCCCTGCTTTGTGTTTTTAGCTACGTAGTAATAGCTGCGATCCGTAACAACTCTTTCATCACGGGGAATCTGTGATATCTTTTCAAATGCACTGTTAGGCGAACCATGAAGGATATTTCCGTCCGAATCTGCTATGAGCATTGTGACAAAACCATCATATGTCTGGTTCCACTTGTTTAACAGAATTTGGGTTTTGCTCTCACTTAATTCATTCTCCGCCAGCAGCAGTGCCAGGCTATCAATAGCATCTTTATGAATTTCTATTCGCTCCTCTATTGAGTTCACATGATTTTCAACCCTTATTTGTAATAGTTTAGCGACTTGCTTTTCTGCATTATCAGCAGAACTGTCTGACAGAATCAAAGTTACAATCAAAGATGGAAGTGCGATACTAATTAATGAAACCTCAAATATTCGGCTCGATAGTTTTAAAGTCGGCCTATTCAGTGTCTTGGAGAACCAGGAAGGAGGAGCGAAAGGTTTAACCAGGGAAACGATGGATACAATTAAAATACCATTTAAAGCCTGCTTAAATAGCACGACATGAGCAAAATCCTGGGTACTAACCTCATAAATAACAACTATCACAAAGAACGTTATAGGCAGTCCAATTAACAACCAAAATAATAGATCTGCTATTAATAAGACCAACCCTTTTTTTAACAAAATGTTTAATACCAAAACCTCCAATAAAGACACAACAAAGAAGGCGGGATTTCCTGTGGTTATGAAAAGGCCAAGAGAAGCAAGGAGCGATGCAATGAGTGCTGGAGGTAAGCCTCTTGTGACCAGACAAAAAATAACAAACATTTCGCCAAGGTGCAGGCTTAAATTGCCATACACAGGCAACACCAGGTAAAGGTTAGTTACTAAACCTAATGCTCCAAATATAAACCCTGCAAAATACTGCCTCATAACTCTCCTTTTAACACTCCTTTCAACTTGCCTCCATCAATCAATCTTTGTTCACTTCCTATTGTTTATCCATCGTCAGCTTATTTCTGCCACTTTCTTTACTTTCATAGAGTAGCTTATCCGCATTGGAAACCAGCTTATCATAAGTAATATCTAAATTATCAACGATGCTGTATGCCCCAATACTTACTGTAATTGAAATGATCTCATCCTCATAATAGATTTCATGGTTAGCAATATTGACCCGCAATTCCTCAAGCATTTTTTTATGTATTTCCCAATCTCCGCCAGCAATAAAAACGACAAACTCCTCACCACCATAACGGGCAACAAAATCTGAATCCCTTTTAAAGCGTTTTTTCATTTCCTCAGCCACCATTATAATGCATTCGTCGCCAGCACTATGCCCCCAATGGTCATTCACCTTTTTAAAATGGTCTATGTCTAATATTGCTAAAGTTACTGGAGTTGCATGACGTACCGAAACTGCAAATGCATTTTTCGCATTCAGATTAAAGCCGCGACGATTATAAATTTTCGTTAACTCATCCTGCACACTGACCACAGCCAGCTTCTCATTTGCTTCGCGAAGTTCTTTTGTTTTTTCGTCTACTTGCTCCTGCAGTGTTTTTTGATACTCGAGCATAAAGAACTGCGCTTGTTGTAACTGGTCTCTGACAGATTCAATTTCAATACTACTATAGGTTGTTCTAGGTTTTGCAGGTATAGGATCATTAGCTGAAAAGTAATGCACTATATTTTCTAAGGGACGAGTAATTTGCTTTGAAAATCTTCGTGTTACCAGCAACACAATAGAAGCAATCACCAATAAACTGATAATTAATTTGTAGAAGTCACTTTTGTAGGCATCAATCAGTGCATCCGGCGAACTTAATGCATATATTTTCCAGCCAGTATCGGTAATACTTTTTTTATACAGAAAATAGCTGCTATCCAGTTCAAGCAAGGGGAGTTCCTGTGTGTAAACCTGTTCCGCTTCACGCACTTCAAATTCAGATAAAGGCTCAAGATTTAATGAATTCGAGGAGTAAACTATATGTCCTTTCGAATCTGTAACTATGACAAGAATATTTTGACTGTCGGGACTGCTTTCAAACTTTTTGAAATTTGCCAAGTTTAAGGTTGCCTGGACTATCCCTGCAAACACATCCCTCTCATAATATGGAGCGCTAATGGCTACAATCGGATCATTACCATAGCCTCTAGCTTGAAACACATCTGAAATGTAATGAGCATTTCTAGAGTGAGGTACCTGAAAATATAACCTATCATCGACCATTTTTTCTTCGCGCGGTAAGCCTAACAAAGTTTCCTGAAAGTCTTCAGGGGCTCCATGGGTAACAAAGCCAACCTCATCAGTTATCAGCATTGAAAAGATATCAGGGTATTGATTATGCGAATCTAACAGTAGCTCTAATTTTTCTGTCTCATTGTAAAGCTGCCAGCTTAATGCATTGCCTAGATTGTCGACCATGCGCTGATGAAATATTAAATGATTATCGGTAATCTCAGCATAATGCTCAGCTTGTATTGCCAGTAAATCACTTGCCTGCTCTTCAGCAATTTTGGCTGAATTGTTTGATAATATCAGAGTGATTACCAGAGATGGCAACACAATACTAATCATTGACAGTTCAAATATCCGGTACGATAACTTCGGTAGCTTTACTTGCGCATCTATTTCGTACCAACGCCTTGGGATAAAAGGTCTCAGTAAAGACGCTGCCGAAACCACTAACACACCATTTAACAATTGCTTCAGCATGATGACCTGGATAAAGTCACTAGACGTAATTCCATAGAAATAAATGACAAAGAAGTAGGTAATGGGAATACCAATAATTAGCCAATAAACCACATCGGCCAGCAGTAACAACCAACCTCTTCGGCTGAGCCAATATAAAAATACAATTTCGATTAAGGAGTTGATGAAGAAAGCGGGATTATGCGTTTCCAGGTAGAGGCCGACTGAACCGATTAAAGCAGCCAGAGCAGCAGGATAGAGTCCCCTGGTCATCAAACAGAATATGACAAAGATTTGTCCAAAGTGCAGGCTTAGGTTGCCATAGAGGTGCACTATTAGAAAACTATTAACGAGAAGTGCCGTAAGGCCAAACACAGCGGCGTAGCCCAGCTCTTTTAATATGTCTTGTCTTTGTCTTCCTGTTTCCAGAATTTCCTCCTGTTACCAGCAACTCTATAGTAACCTAATCCACTGATATACCAAACTTTTTTTGTTTCGACACCCGTCCAACTGAGTACTGTCTGTGCTTTATATTATTTTTTATCGCCCTATAGCGCTTCACCCTTTGCCTCTGGTGGCTTGCTAATATATAATCGCTGTCCATTTTTTGAGCACTTTATAATGCGTAACTTATTGATTTTCTGATTATGACTCAAGCTACTTCTGCACAAAACTCTAAAACCACCCCACAAAAGCAACGAAAAGCTGTTGCCTTGATTTCCGGCGGCCTGGATTCTTTACTCGCTGCCAAAGTCATTCAGGAGCAAGGAATTCATGTAGAAGGCATTAACTTTTACACCGGATTTTGTGTCGAGGGGCATACTCACGCCATACGCAAAAAAGACAAAGACAAACAAAAGCGCAACAACTCATTATGGGTTGCGGAGCAACTGGGTATTAAACTGCATATTATTGATATATCAGAAGAATATAAAGACATCGTGCTTAACCCTAAACATGGCTATGGCGCTAACCTGAACCCTTGCCTTGACTGTAAAATCTTTATGGTTAATCAGGCCCAAGCTTGGGCCTGGGCCGAAGAAAATGGTTTTGACTTCATCATTACCGGCGAAGTCATTGGTCAGCGACCAAAATCTCAGCGCAAAGAGACCATGCCCATTATTGCTCGCGAATCAGGTGCTGATGACCGTTTATTACGCCCTTTATGCGCCAAAAATCTTATGCCTACCCTTCCCGAGCGAGAAGGCTGGGTTGATCGTGAAAAACTTCACGATTTCTCAGGCCGCAGTCGTAAACCTCAGTTTGAACTGGCAAAGCAGTTTGGCTTTGAAGACTTTGCACAACCTGCTGGTGGCTGCTGTTTCTTAACCGATGCGAATTATTCAGCTAAGCTCGCCGACCTGTGGGAAGCGCGTGGCGAAAGACGTTACGAGCTTGACGATATAATGCTGCTTAAAGTTGGACGCCATATTCGTCCAAAGCCTAACTTTAAACTTATAGTCAGTCGTGAAGAAGGGGAAAATAACTTTCTGACGGGTTATAAAAAGCAATTTACCAGCATCCACACCGTCAGCCATGGCGGACCTTTGACCTTGCTGGATGGCTCCTTTGATAAAGATGACATCAAACTGGCGGCACAAATAGCCGCTCGCTACTCCGGCGGTAAAAGCGCAGAATCGGTAACCGTACAAGTTGAGAACTACAACGGCACATCTTATGTCATGGATGTTCCACCTCTACCGGCTCATGAAGTCAAGGAAGAGTGGCACGTATGAGCAAACACCATGAACTCGATTGCTCCAACTTACTGTGTCCGATGCCAGTCATTAGAACCCAGAATGCTCTCAAAGAACTTCAGGTCGGCGAATTCCTGAAAGTAACCTGCACTGATCCTGGCACTCTAAGTGATATCCCAACCTGGTGTCGTATTAATCAGCAAGAAGTTGTTGAAACCACAGAGCAGGGTAGAGAAATCACCTTCATCATAAAAAAAACCGCTAATTAGCGGTTTTTTCTTAGCCTGAATATTTAAACCAACAATTAAAAGCTACGGTAATTCTTTCCGAATCGCCAAAGTACGGTTTAACTTCATGTAATAGCCAAGATGGGAACAACACTAATTGCCCCTCCTGTAAATGAATCAGCTTATTTCCACGACTAAACTGTCCTCTCATGTTAGAGCACGACTTATCAATGAAGCTGGTTGTAGATATCTGTGGTGATATAAAGTTTAAACCACCACTATCGGTATCACCTTCGACCTTATCACCTGCTGACACACAGTACACACCTGACCAAGAGGCCATAGGGTGATTATGAATGCCAAAATATCCGCCCTTACTGGTTATGTGATACCAACTTTCAGAGGCTATATGAAGTTTTTTCAGTGTATCAATATCATACTGATTTAAAGTACCAATTAACTGATACAGTTGTCCCCAGCAAAACTTCTGAAGTTCTTGTACACAATCATCTTTCCAATCAAACAAATCAAACGAACTTTCGAAAACCTGTTTGTTTTTATTAACAAAACCATGCTGATCAACTTGACTATTTTCGGCATGTTTTCTGAATAGTTGAGCGAGCTTTTGGTTAAGCTCTTTATGCGACGCGTTATGTGCAACCCCCAAGGGTACAGAAAACATTGGAATAATTTCATTCTTTAGTGTGTTCATTTCGAAATATCTTTCTTATACTGAGTTTCATTTTGAATAGATACTATCATTAATTATGAAGCATTGGTCAAATTATTGGACTAGTTCCAATACTCTTAATAGTTTTGCTGAATCTGACGCCTCAAAAGGTTATACAGGTGCCATCAAAGACTACTGGTTTACTGTTTTTTCTAACCTAAAATCTGGCAGCCGTATTGTAGATATTGGCTGCGGTAATGGTGCCTTGGCTTGCCTTGCTGTGGAATACAGTAATCAGCACAACTTGAATCTTGAAGTGCATGGTATAGATGCTGCAGATATTAATCCTTTGAATGCTTTAAAGTCGGATAAAGACTCCCTACAACTCCTACAAAAGATTTACTTTCATCCAAACACGCCTGCTGAAAAACTGCCTTTTGAACCACAGTCGGTGGATATGTTCATTAGCCAGTTTGGGTTTGAATATGCTGATATAGAGCAAGCTCTTAAGCAGTGTATCAAATCGCTGTCTGATCATGGCTCAATCAACCTTATGACCCACCATCCCGAGTCATCTATTTCGCATGATACAGAAGCTGGCGCGAATCTACTCAAGAATATTCTTCATGCAAGCCCCTTGTTCCTTCAAATCGACTTATTACTCGACATAGCATCACAAGTAAAGGCCTCTGGACAGTATCACACTTGGCAGCAGAACCCTTACAACCAATCAATAAGTAAAACCATAAAATGGATTTTGGATACTCTTAAAACAGAGTTTAAAAATGAGATTTATGAGACATGGCTACAAGACGTGTTCAACAGAGTCATACCAGTGCTACAGAACCTTGGAAAAGAAGAGCCACAAAAGCTTCGTCAATACCTTGCTCAGCAGTACAGCATCCTTGAAGAGCACCGTATACGCCTAGAAGACCAGCTTAATGCAACGCTAACTGATAGCAAAATTGATGCTTTAAAACAGCAGGCACAAGGCTTTGGAGCTAACAATAAAGTTTCAACTTTCACAATCAATAGCCAACCTTTTGCTTGGACCATCAGCATTCAATCATGAATTAATTTCAGCCATAAAAAAAGGCGAGGAAATCCTCGCCTTTTTTATTTCGCTTGTTAACTTAAACTTAGAAAGTTTGAGTATAACGAACGTAAGCTACGCGACCATAACCATTGTATAAGTAGTAGTTATATTCACGTCCATCAAAGTCTTCGATAGTTGGGTATTTCTCGAAAACGTTTTGAGCACCTACAGAGATTTGACCATCCCATGAAGTGTTATAGCTTACTTGCAGGTCGTGAGTAGTCCACACGCCCATGTTACCAGAACGAGCAACACCATCAGCATCGGCTGGGTCAGAAGTACCACGTACATCAGTATATTGACCACCGATTGTGTTTACATTCCAAGCGATTGTGAAGTCGCTGATGTTGTAAACGTTTTGTAGCACTGCACGCCATTGTGGAACACCTGGGTCACGAGCTAAGTTACGACCACCGTCAATGCTTAAGTCATGAATCCAAGAAACTTGGAAGTTTGAAGCCAAACGACCAGCATCTTCGAAGTCAAAGTTAAAGCGAGTGTTCACATCAACACCGTTAGTCTCAAGGTCACCCTCGTTACCATAACCGGTTAAGATTTCGTCGATTGAACCATTTGGACGACGGCTTACACCTAGACCTGGAGGGATTGGATCGCCAGCTAGCTCACGATTAATCAAACCTTGTGAACTGAAGAAAGCAATTCGGTTATCCACTGCGATATCATAGTAATCTACTGTAAAGTTGAACCAATCAGTAGGCTGATAAGCTACACCAAGTGCGTACTGTTTAGATTGCTCAGACTCTAGGTCTGGGTTAGCAATACGGTAAGCATTGATTTGTACTTCACAATCAGGAGCCTGACCGAACACTACACATGTTTGCGGATCTTGAACTGGATCAGCTGAGAATGCAGTTTTCTGAGTCAAAATATCCAAAGTTGGAGCACGGAAACCTTCACCATAAGATGCGCGAAGTGTTAACTCATCCATTGGCTGGTAACGCATAGATACTTTAGGAGAGAAATCATTACCATAGTCTGAGTAGTCATCGAAACGGCCTGCAACAGACAATTCGAATTCTTTAGTGAATGGTAACAATGTTTCGAAGTAAGCAGCGTTTACATCACGGCCACCACCAGCTGAGTTACCAGCAGAACCACCAACTAGACCAGCTTCAGATTGCGAGTCATATTGATCACTGTAGTACTCTTCACGACGGTCAGCACCAACGAACATTTGAATTGTGCCACCATCTAGCTCACCCAAATCAAATGCTGCAGAAGCAAAGATCTCGTCGAAGTTAAAATCACTAACACGAGAAGTTGTTACTACAGAACCTGAAAGTACTTCATCAGGGTTATCGAATGGGTTCTGGATGTCATAACCATAACGGTATGTAGCTGGGTCAAACGTCGTACCTGTTGAATCGTAACCAGGGTTAAAATCGTTAATAAAGCCCCAAGCTGTTAAACCAGCGATGTAGCCATTACCAATTTCAGTTGTGTTGTTACGTACACGACGCATGCTGAAGTCTAGCTCAACATCACCAACAAAACCTGTAGCACCAACTAAGAAGTCAACATTTTCGTTGAACACTTCGTTGTCACGGTTACCAGTAGCTGCAAAACGGTGGAACAAATGTACAGGTACATTAGCACCAATACCTGGATCATACGCTACAGCATTTGGGTTGTTTGCGTCATACATCCACGCATTAGGGTTAGTTGGGTTGTTGTAGCTGTCTTCTGCGATAGCGAAACCGTAGAAGAAGTTACTGTCTGGACCCGGAGCATAACGACCAAATGAATCGTTTTTAGCAATGTTTGCATTTGCATACAACTGCCAATCATCATTGATCATGTGAGTAGCTTTCAAATACAAAGACTCATTGGTAGATGAGGCTTCATTCGCATTAGTTGCGTTGAAGTTATACGCACAAGCTGCGCCATTGATGTAATAGTTCTCACCTTCACACCCGCCTGGAATTGCTGTAAAACCATTCGAGAAGTCAGTTAGAATCCAGTTATTACCATAAATAGAAGCGCCTGGCTCAACCCATGGGAATGCACGTTGGAAAACGATTTCACGCTTGTTCCAAGAAACACCACCTAAAAGGCTAGTAGTGTCATTCGAAGAACCGAAGATTACGCTACCAGCTTCACGCTCGCCGCCTTCAGAAGGAATGCTTGGCTCGCCTTTTTGTAAGCTGATTTCAGCGCCATTGTAATCTTTACGAGTGATTACGTTGACAACACCACCGATTGCGTCAGAACCATAAATCGCTGATGCGCCATCAGTCAAAATCTCGATACGCTCAATTGCGCCCATTGGGATTGAGTTCAAATCTTGGCTAGAACCTGTTGATGGAGACATAGTCAAACGACGACCGTCAACCAACACTAAGCTACGAGAAGAGCCAATACCACGTAAGTCAATCATCGCAACACCTTGCGCTGATGAACCAGATTGTGGACGGAATGAACCTGTAGTATTAAACGTTGTGTTACGTAGTAATTCAGCCGCTGAAATCTCACCAGAAAGTTCGATTTGCTCACGTGTAATTACTGTAACTGGGTTTGCACCTTCAACGTCAGTTCTCTTTAAACGAGAACCTGTTACAACAACTGTTTCAGTGTCTTCAGCTTCTTCTTCCGCAGCGAAAGTAGCTGGAGCTGCAACAGCCATTGAAGCCGCAAAGCCGCTATACAAAGCGTACTTAACTGCTTTAGCTATCATTGTCTTGTTAGTCATAAAATCCTACCTATAGATAAGTTGGTAAATTTTCTTTCTTTTTTACCCAAAACCGAATTTTGTCGTGCCACAATAAAGTACCACGGCTAAACGCAGCCTTGGAGAGTGTTATAGTTATCATAATTTTCTATGATTGGTCAACAAGTTTTACATTTAAGTTACCAAAGCACATTGGGTGTCTTAGCTATATAGGAGTAGGCTTTGAGCCAGATATTAGGGCAAAAAAAAGATTTTCTCCTGTATCTTTTTTAACCACCTATATTTCATGTCTTGATGTCAGATCAGCAAACCAATCTCAATTTCTCACATCCACTCAGATTGCACCATTATGGTGCGTTAGCTTTGTACTTTCCTGCCTTAACTATTAGTTTTAATCGTTTGCCCTGCTTATAATAGCCATCATTAAATTCTTTTTGACACACTGGAGCAAGAAAAAATGTCAGTTGAAAACGTTCTTAAAATGATTGAAGAGATGGATGTTAAATTTGTTGACCTTCGTTTTACCGACACCAAAGGTAAAGAGCAGCACGTGACTATTCCTGCGCGCTTAGTAGACGAAGAAATGCTTACCGAAGGCAAAATGTTTGATGGATCCTCAATTGCCGGCTGGAAAGGCATCAATGAATCCGACATGGTATTAATGCCTGACGCTGAATCTGCGGTTATGGATCCTTTCTTTGAAGATGCAACCCTAAATTTACGTTGTGACATTTTAGAGCCCTCAACCATGACTGGTTACGATCGTGACCCACGTTCTGTTGCTCGCCGTGCTGAGGAATATTTAAAGTCAACAGGCATTGCTGATACGGCCTATTTTGGTCCAGAGCCAGAGTTTTTCATGTTTGAAGATGTGCGCTTTAAAACTGACATGAGCGGCTCATTTGTGAAAATCGATGACCCAGAGGCGGCCTGGAATTCGGACAAGACTTACGAAGGCGGCAACTATGCTCACCGTCCTCGCGTTAAAGGCGGTTACTTCCCTGTCCCACCAGTCGACTCATCACAAGATATTCGTTCGCAAATGTGTTTGGTCATGGAGCAAATGGGTTTACGCATCGAAGCACACCACCATGAAGTTGCAACTGGCGGTCAGAATGAAATCGCCACTGAATTTAACACGCTAATGAAAAAAGCTGACGAAGTTCAGATCTTAAAATATGTGATTCATAACGTTGCCCACGCTTATGGTAAAACTGCTACTTTCATGCCAAAGCCAATCGTTGGTGATAACGGTACTGGCATGCACGTTCATATGTCTTTAGCCAAAGATGGCAAGAACCTTTTTGCCGGTGACAAATATGCAGGTCTTTCAGAAGAAGCCTTATATTACGTTGGTGGTATTATTAAGCACGCGCGTGCGCTTAATGCGATTACCAACCCATCAACTAACTCATTTAAACGTCTGGTTCCTGGTTTCGAAGCACCGGTTATGTTGGCTTACTCAGCAAAAAACCGCTCAGCATCGATTCGTATTCCTCACGTAACCAGCGCTAAAGCTCGTCGTATCGAAGTTCGCTTCCCTGACCCTATGGCCAATCCATATTTAGCATTTACTGCACTGATGATGGCTGGCTTGGACGGTATTCAGAATAAGATTCATCCTGGCGATGCTATGGACAAAGACTTGTATGACTTACCAGCAGAAGAAGCGAAGGCTATTCCAACCGTAGCCAAGTCATTAGAACAGGCTCTCGATGCACTGGATGCTGATCGTGAGTTCTTAACTCGAGGCGGAGTCTTTTCAGATGACATGCTAGATGCCTATATTGACCTTAAGCGTGCTGACATTGAGCGTTTGAACATGACAACTCATCCTATTGAATTTGATATGTACTACAGCTTGTAATCAAACGTTTATCAAGATTTACCTGAAAGCCCGGCATCTGCCGGGCTTTTTTTTGACTCTCGACACTAACTGGCTAATACTTTGTCGTATTGGTACATCATTAAGCAGGAAGTCCGCTATGTCGTTTAAAGCTTCACACTTACTTAAACTATCACTACTGATGATAAGTTCAGTCTGGTTATCTTCGGTTGACGCTACTGTTCTGTACAAGAAGGTCGACAAAGATGGCAACGTGACCTACACCGATAAACCCAGTGATGATGCAATCATGATCACCGTAGAAACAGACCAGAGTCAGCCACAATCCGATAATAATCGCGATGACAATAGCGACGGCAAAAGTTACGAGGTATTTTCAATTGACAGCCCCAGCAATGGTGAAAAGATCCACTCTCATGACGGGTCAGCTACTATCGTGATCGGTATTACTCCTCAAGTACAACCTAATCATAGTATCCGCTTGCACATGGACGGCGTACAGGTTGGTCAGGATCAGAAAATCCCTTATTTTAATTTACGAAATGTTGGTAACGGTACCTATGAGCTACTAGCCATTGTCATTGATGATGAAACCCAGCAAATCGTACAAACCAGTAAAGCTGTTACTTTCCATTTGCTGCCGACAACCAATTGAAATCAGTAGACAACCTTGAATTTTCCTGCCGCACCATTTTGGTGCGCTACTTGTTTTACCCTGTTATACTGTGACTCATTTTCCATATTGCTCCCGCGATGAATACCACAGCTCTGCTTGATCAACTTTCCACGGCTGTCATGCTATTCGATACGCATGGCCGTTTCGCCTACCTGAATCAAACCGCAGAAAGTGCTCTGATAACAACTTCAAAAGTACTGTTGGGACAGCGCTACAGCTATTTCATAGCCAGTGACAGCTTACCCCTACGAGAGCTACTGAAAACACTTAAGGACAACGGCAGTTTTGCTCAAGATGACCTGAGACTGGAACTTCTTAATGGGCGTAATATTATTGCCAATTTTACCGGACAGTGGGTGCATCTGGATAAACCCTATTTGATGGTTGAGTGGCAGGATCGGCAAAACATTAAGCGCTACCAACACGAACTTGGCATTCTGCAACAAAACCAGCTCAACAATAAACTGCTCGCGCAACTGGCTCACGAAGTGAAAAATCCACTAAGTGGCATAGCCGGAGCAGCACAGCTTCTTGCTCAGGAGCTATCCTCGGAGCAGCAGGAATTTACCGACATCATTCAGCATGAAATCGAGCGCCTGACTAAGCTGGTCGATCGTATGTTGCTCGGTGGCAAGAAAGCCAGCAAAGTGTCTCTTAATATTCACGAAATCACCGAACAGGTATATGATTTCTGCACCATTAATCTGCCCAACCATATTCAGCTCATAAGAGATTATGATCCCAGCCTGCCCGAATTGAGTATTGCTCCCGAATCGGTTTATCAGGCGTTACTCAATGTTGTACAAAATGCCATTGATGCCTGTGCCGAGCAGGCAAAAGCAACGGTCACTATTAAAACTCGCGCTATCCCGCGCCACAGCATTGGTACTAAACAATACCCACTCACTATCCGCATCAGTGTGATAGACGATGGGCCAGGAATCGATCCGGCACTTCAGCCCAATGTATTCGTACCCCTTATCAGCGGAAAAGACAGTAGCGGACTGGGACTGGGTATTGCACAAAGTCTGATACAGCAGCAAGAAGGCATCATTGAGTTTACCAGTGACTCTGCCGGCACAACCTTTTCCATCTACCTGCCTGTCATTAAAACTGAAGTGGTAAAGGGTCCTGACGATGAGTGAACAAGCGACCATATTAGTAGTCGATGACGACAGCTCTATTCGCTGGGTATTGGCTCGTGCGTTACACAATGCCGAGTTTAAAGTTATCTCCTGCGATAATGGGGCTGAAGCGATTGAACTTGTGAACATGCACCAGCCCAAGATTGTCATTACCGATATTCAAATGTCTGGCATGAGTGGGTTAGAACTTCTGCAAAAGCTTAATCAATCCCACCCCGGCCTGCCGGTGATTATGATCACTGCTTATGCTGATACCGATATCGGCAGCAAAACCCATGAGCTGGGAGCGTTTGATTACCTGCCGAAACCTTTTAACATCACTCAGGTCATCAGCATTTGTCGCAAAGCCCTGGACAGTCAGCAGCCCGATACTCATTTGCCGGCCTGGCAACAACAGATACATAAAACCATTGAGCAGCATTACCACCAGGGACAAACTGAAGTACTTCAACAAATACAGGATGATTTTGAACGCTTTATGGTAGACAATGCTTTGCGCCTGACCCAGGGACATAAACAGAAAGCAGCCAAGCTACTGGGTTGGGGCCGTAATACTTTGACCCGCAAGCTACAACAATGGCAGCAGCAGGATAACGACTGAATGTACCATATCGTTTTATTTGAACCCGAAATTCCGCCTAATACTGGCAACATCATTCGCTTATGTGCCAACACCGGCTTTCAGCTCCACCTAATCAAGCCGCTCGGATTTGAAATTGACGACAAGCGAATGCGTCGCGCCGGACTTGATTATCATGAATGGGCGCAAGTTAAAATTCATGAAAGCTATCAAGAGTTTCTCGATGCCGAGCAGCCCAAGCGATTATTCGGCCTGAGCACTAAAGCCAAACATTACTTTCATCAGGTTGATTATCAGGATGGTGATTACTTGATGTTCGGGCCAGAAACTCGAGGTCTACCTAATCATATCTTAGATGACATGGGAGAACATCTGCTGAGAATCCCAATGCGGCCTGACAGTCGTAGTTTGAACCTTTCTAATACGGTGGCTATTGCAACTTACGAAGTACTGCGACAGGGGGCATTTGAGGGGTTTATGTAGACTAACGGTTGGGCTTTAATCTACCGCTTCAGATTTAAGGTCACGAGTTAACAGTTCATGCGCAGCCTGACGGGCATCAACACCTTCGTAGATAATGCGGTAAATAGCATCACTGATCGGCATTTCGACCCCTAATCGCTCGGCCAGCATTTTAACTTCTTTGGCATTACGAACACCTTCAACCACCTGACCGATGGCGTGCTCGGCTTCGTCACGGCTAGCGCCTTTTCCTAAAGCTAAACCAAACCGACGGTTGCGCGATTGATTGTCTGTGCAGGTTAATACCAGGTCACCCATGCCAGCCATACCATTAAAGGTTTCTGGCTTACCGCCAGCAGCCACTCCTAGCCGAGTCATTTCAACCAGACCCCGGGTAATCAAAGCCGTTCGCGCATTAGCACCATAGCCTAGTCCATCCGCAATGCCCGCGCCGATGGCGACTACATTTTTTACAGCACCACCAACCTGTACACCAACAATGTCATCGCTGGTATAAACTCTGAACCGGTCATTATGTAAAGCCAGAGCTAATTGCTCGGCAAAGTCGTCATTATTGGCAGCCAGCGTGATTGCAGTAGGCATACCAATGGCCATTTCTTTAGCAAAAGTTGGCCCTGACAAAATGGCGTGCGGCATGCTATCTCCTAAAATGTGTTTAAGCACATTACCCAGTAGATCACCGCTTTCCGGATCGAGACCTTTGCTCGCCCATACCAGCTTGCTGTGTTCATCCACATAAGGCTTAATCAGGTTAAGGGTATCGCGAAACGCATGACTTGGAACCGCCACCAAAATGATTGGCTGGTCTTTTAATGCTACATCGATTTGATGAGTAACTAATAAGTTATCGGGGAAAACAACATCAGGAAGGTATTTAGAGTTTTGTTTTGCTTGCTGCATTTCTACAACATGCTCAGCCTTACGAGCCCATAACCGAACACTGTGGCCGTTACGGGCAAGTAACACTGCCAATGCGGTTCCGTAAGAACCAGCTCCAAGAACCGCAAAGGAAAGTTGTGCAGACATTAAGCGTTTGCTTCGCCTTGACCTGCTTGCTGCTGCTGAGCTTGCTGCATAGCTTGCTCATACAATGCATTGAAATTAATCGGCTGCAAGGTGAAACGTGGGAAGCCACCACGTGAGATAGTTTCTGAAACAGCCTCACGAACGTAAGGAAGTAATTGCTCGCAGCAGAATGTTCTTAACATGCGATTTCTTACTTCATCTTCCAAACCTTTGACACCGAATACACCACCGTATTTCACTTCAGTGATATAGGCAGTCTTCTCGCCATTCTTAGCAGTAACAGTCACTTGCAACTCAACTTCGTGACTGTTGTTGTCTAAATCTTTAACCTTGTTATTAAGGTTAACATCAATGCTTGGCTTGTATTGCTCAAGGAAAATCTCTGGTGAGTTTGGAGCTTCAAAAGAAATATCTTTTGCATAAACTGTTTGGATGACAAGTTGCGCACCTTCAGGGGTCTCAACTTGCTGTTCACCATTACTTCCAATATTTTGATCTTGCTCTGCCATAATTTTCTCTCTTAATTTTTAACGAATCATTCATTATTGTCTTGCAAAAGTGGCAATAACTCACCCTTGCGGTGTAATGCATACAGGTCATCACAACCACCAATTGCACGCTCTTTGATAATAATTTGAGGGACGGTATAGCCACCGGTTAGAGACTCCATATGAGCTCGTAACTCTGAGTCCCCATCCACAGGAATCTCTTGGTAATTAACCTGTAATTCATCTAATAATGCTTTCGCTCTGACGCAAAATGGGCAGTAACGAGTAGTATAAATGGTTACTTGTGACATCTTAGCTCTCAAATACTGTCGGATGTTTTAGCTTAGCCTTTAGCTAAAGGCAAGTTTTCTGTAGTCCAGGACTGGATTCCACCTTTTAGCTTATGTACTTCGGTGAAACCTTGTTTTCTGAGTTGCATCGCAGCATTACCTGCTTGCACACCTGCGTTACAGACCATAATGATGGGGGTCTCTTTGTGTTTTTCAAGGTCCTTGATACGATCCTTAAGCTTGCCAAAAGGGATATTGATGGACCCTGGGATATGCCCCTTATTGAAATCCGCAATCGCTCTCAGATCGACAACCACTGCATTTTGCTTATTGATCATTTGCGTCATTACGAGTGGAGTCAATGACTTACTGCCACTGGTCATGGTTTTAATCAAGCTGATTATTAATAATGCGGCGAATACTAGCCAGGCAGTGCCCAGAAAAGGGTGATTACCGTAAAACTCGAGTAGTTGTTGCATCTGCAGATAAGCCTTTGGATTTCACAAAATAGAGACAGCGCATTATACACAAAACAGCGCCAAGGCCTAGATCCTATAGGTCTATGTAGTCAAAAATATCGCTATTTTAAGACAGCAACGGAGGCGCTAGCCTCCGTGTAAATTAGCTGCCTAAAATCACTAAGCGTCGGGATTAACCGGCTCAACCTTTAAGGTTGCCCCTTCAAAGCCGACCACCTTCACCTTTTGTCCTTCGCCTAAGTCTGGGCCTTCTACTCGCCAGTAGGAATCACCAACCCTGACTTTACCCACACCATTAACGATAGCGTTGCTCAGATTAAACTCACGACCGACCAATGACTTACTACGCTGATTCAAATATCCGGTATCATCATCCTGATCAAGCTTGTGCTTTTTTGCATATAGCTTCCACAAAATAAGGCTAGCAACCGATATTAACGAAAAAACAAACCACTGAATTTCAGGAGGCATCAAGCCAGGCACGATTAACTGTAAAACACCAACAACCAATGCTCCTACGCCAAACCAAAGCAGAATGGCACCAGGCACGAACATTTCCAGAATCAGTAACACCAGCCCAAAAGCCAACCAGTGCCAATATTCAATTTGCAGGAAAAACTCCATAGTTACCCCTTACTTTTACCAAATGATTCTTTAGCAATCTCAGCAATACCGGCTACTGAGCCGATCACGGAAGATGCTTCAAGTGGCAACATCAACAGCTTCTGATTATCAGAGGTTGCGATTTTCGCCAATGCATCTACGTATTTTTGCGCAACGAAATAGTTAATAGCCTGCACGTTACCTTCAGAAATCGCTTTTGAGACCATTTGTGTTGCATTCGCTTCCGCTTCCGCCTGACGCTCACGCGCTTCTGCTTCTCGGAAAGCCGCTTCTTTTTGCCCTTCAGCTCTTAAAATGGAAGACTGCTTCATGCCCTCAGCCTCCAGAATCTCAGCTTGCTTGGTACCCTCGGCATCAAGAATTTGGGCACGCTTTAAACGCTCCGCCTTCATCTGTTGTGCCATCGCGTCAACCAGATCACGTGGTGGCAAAATGTCTTTGATCTCAATTCGAGTAACTTTCACACCCCAGGGATTAGTTGCTTCATCGACAATAGTCAAAATCCGGGCATTGATTTCATCACGCTTAGACAGCATCCAGTCCAGATCCATACTACCCAAGACGGTACGAATATTAGTCTGTACCAGGTTTTGCATGGCACGCGGTAACTGATTCACTTCATAGGTTGCTTTAATCGGGTCGACCACCTGAAAGAAACAAACCGCATCGATAGTGACCGTCGCATTATCTTGTGAAATAACCTGCTGTGCCGGAATATCCAGCACCTGCTCTTTCATATTAACCCTGGCACCGACTTTATCGACGACAGGCACAATCAAGTGCAAACCTGGCGATAACGTTTTACGGTACTTGCCAAAGCGCTCGACAGTATATTCAAAGCCCTGAACCACCGTTTTAATACCCGAAAATAAAAGAAAAACTACAAATACTACTAACACAATTATAGTTATTAGACCTGCTTCCATGATTCATCCTCATTTTTGTTGAAATTTTATAAGCTCTCAACTATAGGGAGTTTTTTGCAATGAAATCAAATGTTTTTATGTAACTAAGTTTTTGAACACCTGTCTAAAACTTGTCCATGTCGGCTGGCTTAGCCTCCCCCCAAAAGGTACAATAGCGCCAACTTCACGCAAGCTAATATCAATAATTCATGAGTTATACGCCAAAACCTATGGCCCTAATTATCCTTGATGGTTGGGGTTACAGCGAAGATCCAACGGATAACGCCATCATGGCGGCCAACACACCTAACTGGGATAAATATTGGCAACAATATAGCCATACCTTAATTTCAGGCTCCGGTACCGATGTAGGGCTACCCGATGGTCAGATGGGGAACTCAGAAGTAGGCCACTTAAACCTGGGTGCAGGCCGTGTGGTTTATCAGGATTACACTCGCATTAGCAAAGCAATTGTCGACGGTGACTTTTTTGACAATAAAACTTTAGTTACAGCGATTGATAAAGCCGTTGCGCAGAATAAAGCCGTGCATTTAATGGGGTTAGTCTCTCCGGGGGGCGTCCACAGCCACGAAGAACACTTCCATGCGGCACTTAAACTGTGTCATCAGCGTGGCGCAAAACAGGTCTATATTCATGCTTTTCTGGATGGTCGCGATATGCCTCCTCGTAGCGCAGAAGCCAGCCTGGAATTGATGCAGCAGGTATGTGAACAGCAGGGCGTTGGCCGCATTGCCAGCATCATCGGTCGTTATTATGCCATGGACCGCGACAACCGCTGGGAGCGTATCGAAGAAGCTTATCAAATGCTGACCGAAGGCAAAGCCACTTATCAAGCCGATAACGCTGTTGCTGGATTACAAGCCGCTTATGCACGTGATGAAAATGATGAATTTGTAAAGGCTACCACCATCGGTGAACCAGTAGCTATTGAAGATGGCGACAGTGTTATATTTATGAACTACCGCGCTGACCGCGCACGCCAGTTAAGCAAAGCCTTCGTTAATGATGACTTTAATGGCTTTACACGTAAGCTTCGCCCGCAACTTGCAGACTTTGTGATGCTGACCGAATATGCTTCTGACATTCCAGCCAGCACCGCCTACCCACCGATTGCCATGACCAATGTGCTGGGTGAGCACTTGATGAAACTCGGTAAAAAGCAATTGCGTATTGCTGAAACCGAAAAGTATGCTCACGTGACCTTCTTTTTTAATGGTGGTCGAGAAGAACCTTTTGCTGGCGAAGATCGAAAACTGATCCCTTCTCCCCAGGTTGCAACTTATGATTTGCAGCCAGAAATGAATGCGGCCATGGTCACCGATCATCTGGTGGAAGTCATCGACAATCAAGGCTATGACGTGATTATCTGTAACTTTGCTAACCCAGATATGGTTGGCCACACTGGTAATTTCGACGCTACCGTAAAAGCTATTGAAGCATTGGACGTTTGCATTGGCCGCATCGTCGAAGCACTGGAAAAAGTTGGTGGCGAAGCTTTAATTACTGCCGATCATGGTAATGCAGAAAAAATGGCGGATGCTTCAACAGGCCAAGCCCATACGGCACATACCAGTGAGCCGGTGCCTCTTCTCTATGTTGGACGAAAAGCAACAGTAAAAGTCAGTGATGGAGTTCTCTCTGATTTAGCGCCTACCATGTTAAGCTTAATGAGCTTGCCCATTCCAGATGAAATGACGGGGCGTCCTATTTTTGAAGTTAACTGATTTTCGCGTTCACTCCTACTTTAAGCCAGCATCCCAGCTTCTGCTGTTGGTGCTGGCTTTGGCATTCTCATCTTTTGGGCATACCGCTCAGAATCAACAACAAGCCGAACAAGACTTGCAACAATTAAAGCAAGTCATTGGCCAGTTACAAAAACGCTTAGCTGAAAATCGCAGTCAACAAAGTGATACGGAAAAAGCCATTCAGGCTATCGATATTAAACTCTCCGAAGTAAGTAAGAAACTCCACGACACCCAAAATAAAATCACACAAAATAAGAAACAATTGAGCAAACTGCAAAAGCAAAAAACTGAAAAGAACATCCTTAAAGAACAGCAGAGAAAACAGCTGTCATCACAGCTTCGCAGCGCCTATATTGCCGGTCAGGAAGAATACGTTAAGCTTCTTTTAAACCAGGAAGACCCAGCTAAGATGTCGCGCATGCTGCAGTATTACCGTTACCTCAATGAAGCACGTATTCGTGACATTGAGGCTTTACAAAAAACCTTGCAAGAATTACAAGAGGTTGAACAACAGATCAATGTAAAAACTCTTGAGTTAAGCGAACTTGAGACACAACAAAAACAACAAGTCGAACAGCAGCTTTCTTTAAAATCACAACAAACCGACGCACTCAAAAAGCTCAAACAAGACTATCAAAATCAAAATACTCGCCTGGCACAGTTGCGAAAAGATGAACAGGAATTACAGGCAATCATTTCGTCATTGCAACAAACGCTTGAAGAGTTCGCCCCCAAACAATCTCTTAAAGGATTAGCTAAATACAAAAACAAACTGAGTTGGCCAGTGAAAGGATCCGTTGAGCACCGCTTTGGCAGTAATAAATTTGAAAATAAAGTAAAGTGGAATGGTATTGTCATTAATGCATCAAGTGGACAAAGTGTGCAGTCCATACATAATGGACAAGTCGTTTTCGCAGACTGGTTGCGCGGGTTTGGACTAATGGTTATTATCGACCATGGTCAAGGCTATTTATCTCTTTACGGACAAAATGAAAGCCTGCTTAAGTCCACTGGGGATTGGGTTGAAGCGGGTGAACCAATTGCTACCATTGGTCGTAGCGGAGGAAGTTCAGAGCCAGGCCTATACTTTGAAATTCGCTACCAGGGTAAACCACAAAATCCACTAAGCTGGATTAAATAATTCTATGAAGAGTGCTGAGGGAATATTATGAAGCGCATTGCATTTTGTTTCGCTCTGTTGTTGGCGGGTTTACCTATTGTCGGCCAGGTAGAGCATCCTCAAGATGTTACTTCTGACGAAGAAGCCCCGACACAACCCTCAATTGAAACCCTTCCTCTAGACGAGCTGGCGGCGCTGGCAGATGTCTACGCTGAAATCAAAAAATCTTATGTTCACGAGCTAACTGATAAAGAAATTCTTGATGGTGCTATTCGTGGCATGCTTCACAACCTCGATCCTTATTCAAGTTACCTCAATGCTGACGAATTTGCCCAACTTGAAGAAAGTGCCACCGGAGACTACGCTGGTATAGGGATCGAAGCAGTCCATCTTGAAGATGGGATCAAAGTCATAGCTGTTATTGCAGGCTCACCAGCAAAAGAAGCAGGGCTTGAAGTCAATGATTTGATTACCTCAATCGGTAATGTTTCTGCGAAGGGTCTTTCAGACGTGGAAGGTTCAGATTTAATGAGAGGGCCACCGGGCAGCAAAGTCACTTTGACCGTGCTCAAAGCAGGCAATAAGAAAACCCTGTCGATTACAATTACCCGTCAAATTATTCATACCACCAGTGTGAGATACCAGTTGCTTGAACAAGGTATTGGTTACGCACATATCAATGAATTTCAAATTCGCTCCGCCAATGACTTGAGCAAAGCAATAAGCAGTCTGGAAAAAGAAAACAAAGGGACACTGGCCGGCTTTATTTTGGATTTGCGAAATAACCCTGGCGGATTGCTTGATGGCGCCATTGAAGTGAGCGACCTTTTTCTGGATGGTGGCGTCATAGTTTCTACCAAAGGACGCCTGCCAGAAGGTAATGAATCATATACAGCAACTTCCGGCGATATTTTACGTGGCAGACCTTTGGCTGTACTCATCAACGGTAGCTCAGCCTCTGCTTCTGAGATTGTAGCAGGCGCTTTGCAGGATCATCATAGAGCAACCATCGTCGGCACCGAGTCTTACGGTAAAGCCATGGTGCAAACCATTTTACCAATACACGGTGGTAATGCCGTTAAACTCACAACCTCGCTGTATTACACGCCAGATGGAAAATCTATTCAGGGCTCTGGGATTTCACCTGATATCTCGGTTGATTTTGAGCCTTTAGCATCTTCCCAAAACGATCCAAGCACCACGCGTGCTGGTGAAGTGCTAAATGATTATAAGCGTGATAATCAGGTGATGGCAGCTTTGAACCACCTTATTCAGCTCAAAAAACCTACATCCCTTTGAACCAGTGAAGCACCTTTTAACAATATATCCTATTGAATTAAAAGGTCTTTCTCTCTTGGAGTAATTCCTTCAGATTATCTTCACGATAACTCTGTCAAGCTTCCATGCAGACTCTGATATTTACAAAGATTCTGTACTTGTTCATATTCTATATAGGTGACATCGTTTATTCTTGTTTAATCGGACATTTGGAGAATATCAATGCAGCTCATTCGTGGCACTCTCATCATCGCTACTTTATTCCTTCTTGCTGCTTGTAGCGGCAGCGGTGGCTCTGACAATCAGACACCAACCAACCAAGCGCCAACAGCTAATGCCGGTGCAGATATTACGGTTACTGAAGGCGAACTGGTTGAACTAACGGGTTCAGGTACTGACAGTGATGGAACTATAAGCAGTTATAGCTGGAGTCAGATTAGCGGAACCAATATCACTCTCAGCTCGACCAATACTGCAACCACTAGCTTTACCGCGCCGGCCACAACTTCAAGCCTACAGATTACTTTACGGTTAACCGTCACCGATGACGACGGTGCCAGCGACAGTGATGATATAGTTATCACTGTAAACACAGCCAACGCTCCTGCGACAGTGACCGTTGCAGGTAAAATCACCTACGATAATGTCCCTCATAACACAACTACCAACGGACTTGACTATGCCAACACCACACAGGATCCGGTTCGAGGAGCTACCATTCAGGCATTTGAGGGAAGCTCGGTAATAGCCAATTCTAAAACTGACAGTAACGGAAACTACAGTTTCAATTTACCTTCTTTAACTGATGTAAAGATTCGTGTCCGTGCCGAATTAATCCAATCTGGCCCTCCAAGCTGGAATACCAGAATAGTGGACAATACTAATAGCAAAGCCCTGTACGTACTGGATTCCGCTATTTTTTCAACTGGCGTTGCCAATCAAACATTAAACCTCAATGCAGCATCTGGCTGGGGTGGCGCTGGTTATACTTCGACTCGTGCAGCAGCCCCATTTCATATTCTAGATCGGGTTTACGACACCATCTCAAAACTCGAGGCTGTTGATAGCAGCATCGTTCTGCCAGCCTTGCTCATAAACTGGAGCGTTAATAATGTCTCATCCTCTAGCTTTAACCCAGCTCAAGGACAAATTGGAACATCCTCTTATAGAAGTGGTGAAATCTACTTGTTAGGCGCTGCTAACAGTGACACCGACGAATATGATGGGCATGTGATTATTCACGAGTGGGGACATTATTTTGAAGATAAACTTGCTCGCTCAGACAGCATTGGTGGGTCTCATGCAGGTGGTCAGCGGCTTGATATGCGCGTCGCCTTTGGTGAAGGCTTTGGCAATGCATGGTCAGGCATGATCACTGATGATTCCTTCTATCGTGACTCTTATGGTTCGAATCAAGCTCAAGGCTTTTCCATAAATGTTGAAAACAATAATGTCTCGAACAAAGGCTGGTTTAGCGAAGGTTCAGTGCAAGCAATTCTGTACGATATTTATGACGGTTTGAACGATGATACCGTCACTCTTGGACTGGAACCAATTTACAATATACTGATTAACGAGCAAAAGAATAGCGAAGCTTTTACCAGTATCTTCAGCTTCATTACCTATCTCAGACAGAATAACCCCGGACAGGTAGCTCAAATCGACAATCTTGTGGGTGGACAGAACATTGTGACCAATATAGATATTTGGGGCAGCAACGAAACCAATAATGGTGGTAATACTGGCAACCTTCCGGTTTATGTAACCATTACGCCGAATAATTCGGCAGTTGAAGTCTGCACCAATACCACTAATGGCAGCGATAGAAATAAACTGGGTAACCACAGATTGTTGCGTCTGAACATATCAACAGCCGGCAGCTATACACTTCGATTAACGCCAAGTGGCGCCAATGATGTTGATGCATATCTTTATTCAAGAGGCTCTCTGATCGCCTTTAATCAGGATGCAGGAACAGGCGTGGTCAACGTTACAACGAACCTTCAGTCTGGAATATACGTCGCTGACACACTCGCTTATGACTCGGGTGGTACAAACATTGCCGCTGCCTGTTATGACGTACAACTTTTCAGCAACTAATACACGAATATATTTAAGGCATACATTATGAAAGCAATCACTACATTACTATCAATTACTGGATGTCTGCTTCTTGGCACCATTTCGCTTGCTGCCTGCGCCAACCAGAGCGAAACAACTGACACCCTCCACAACTATCAAAGTCCGGGAAAACCTGGTGCTAAAATCGCAATCAATTATCGAGTCAGCAAAGACCGTGTTGCGGTAGGTGAAGCAGTGCAAATCCATTTATCCACCAGCAACAATAAACAGGATGTCACTGCGCGACTGCAAACCAGCGATAACTTATTGCTGTCGGATAACTCACAAATGACCTTTAAAGCCACCGTGCAAGGACAGCAATCAGAAGAACAGGTTATTACAGTGACTCCCCAGTCCGAAGGCATTCACCTTGTCACTATTTTTGCAAAAGAAGAGTCAATCGCTCATGAAAAACCTATCGCGATACAAATTGTTGCAGGTAGCAAGCCGATCGGTGAATATCTCGAAATCAATGGCACACTAGAGCAACAGGATGACGGAGAACAAGTTATTTCGATGCCAGCTGAAGAAAAGTAACTTTCGTTTTTAGCATCTCCGAACAATTTGCATAAACACAAAAAAGCGAGCTAATGCTCGCTTTTTTATTCATGCTTTATCGTTTAGATAAGTAGCTCTTCAATAAGTATAAAGCTGCAATACTACGTGCCTCACTAAACTCCTCAACCTCTAACAGTTTTTCCATCTCACTAATTTTCCACTCAACGACTTCAATCGGTTCGGGTTCATCACCCTCCAGTTTGCTTGGGTATAAATCCTGCGCAACGACGATATCCATTTGATGACTTAAGTAACCCGGAGCTAAACTCACTTTACGTAAAACTTTAAGTTGCTTTGCTGCATAGCCCACCTCTTCCTGCAACTCGCGGTTCGCTGCCTGCTCACTGTCCTCACCGGCATCGATCAATCCTTTAGGAAAGGCCAGCTCGTAACGTTCCAAACCAGCGGCATACTCTTTGATTAACAGCATGGTATCGTCATCGAGAAGCGGTAATATCATCACAGCTCCATGCTCTCCTGCTTTCAACCGTTCATAAATTCGATAAACGCCATTAGAAAACTCCAGCTCCATTTCTTCGACACCAAAGATACGTGTTTGTGCAATAAGCTTGGTCCGTTTAATTTTTGGCGGTTCACGCATAGTCATTTTATCCAATAATTTCGTTAAGCTGGTTAATATGAGGAAATCTCAAGTTATTTTTTATAGGTAGCGATGAATCGGGCTGACATACTGAGAGAACCAGTTTAACGCCTGATTGTTGCGCTACGGTTAAAATATCTTCTGAGTCATCAACGAATAAACACTTATCCAGCGGTATATTGATTTCCTGCTGCAATCGAAGCCAGAAATCCGGTGACTCTTTTGGCCGGGAGAATTGATGCGATGAATAAATCTCATCAAAATACTTAGCAATAAGAACGCGATCCATTTTAACGGCTAAGGTATCAGGATGCGCATTGGTGACCAAAACTAATCTTTTATTATGTGACTTAGCCTTATTCAAGAACTCAACAGTACCAGGCCTAATGGCAATATTATGAGCAAGCTCGTACTTATGCTTAATAATATCAATCCCCAACTGCTCACTCCAGAAATCGGTGCAGTACCACTTAAGGGTTCCTTTAAATTCGTGGTACAAATCGAACAATTGCTTTTGAGCCGCTTCGAGCTCTATGCCCAATTTGCTAGCATAGAGTTTTGGTACTTGTCTTAACCAGAAATCATTATCAAAAGCCAAATCGAGTAGCGTACCATCCATATCCAGCAATATGGCATCCAGTTCATCCCACTGGCTTTGCGTTAAGGCAGGCGACCATTCCACTTGATTAATATCCTATTGTTTTCAACTCGACCCAGCTGAGTGAGCCACTGCTTGATATGAGAAGGAACATCTGTCTGCGTACTAACGTTAAGTTGATATTGTTTATCAAAACCAACTTCTAGAGTCCCTTTTAAATCCAACATTCCGGGGTTTTCAGTAATCGTCAGCAAAGCTCGACCATTATCTGTTCGCGTGACAGTGAAATGAATATCACCAAGTTCAAGGGTCGAGTTGGGATAGCCAATAACCGCATTTTGCCAATAGCCGTGAGCATCTAGTGCTTTGAGCTCATTGGGGTTAACTGTTATCGACATCACTTCACCAATGAAGCGACCAGAAAGCTCCGTGATAGGCAACTTTACCCAGTCCAGAATAGTGTCCGCTTCGAGTTGATATCGCATATCCTCGATAGCTATTTGTTGCTTGTTTAGTTTGATGGCACCATCAAGTAAAAGGTTTTGATCATCAATACGAATATCCGAACTTAAATTACCAAGCAGTAGATGCCAGAAACTGATATCTATTGAAACCTTCTGAATTGACCGTCCTTGATAAGACACTGAGTCCAGAGAGGAATTCCACACGGTTCCCGTCGGATTATTAAGCGAAACTGTCGAAAAGCCTGATGTAAACCACGGCAGTACCACGTTTGCAGGGGCCAATGAAATAACAAACGCCAATAATAAAATGAAACCTGATACTAAACCTAAAACCAATCTCTTCATGAAGCTTTAATCAACTTAATGGAAGCATCCACTTTGCCGACGGCGTCCTTTCTTGAAACTCTTAATGTATCCACAACCAGTCCACGGCGCTGCTCCAACTCCGAAATCCACCGTAAAAGTTGGTCAAACTCAACATTATCAAGTCGCAACTGAATCTCCTTATTTCTTTCACGTTCTTCAATTCTTGAAAAACTCAAACCAAAACTTTTAGCCGTTTGATTGACCAGCTGGTTGAGGGAAATATTGTCATTACTGGCGGTTGCCGGACCTGCGCTTTTGATAGCTGCGACCTGCTTTTGTACTGTTACAAGCTGACCTTCATAGTAACTCAAATCATCATTAAGACTGTTAAAATAGCTCCTGAGTGGTAGCACAAGCAATAAAAAAATTAACAATACTGCCAAAGCAGCGGCCAGCGCTACCACCATATTTTGCTCGCGTTTCTGGAGTCCTGTATACCAGGTTTTTAATGCGCTCATTGCTCAACCCCCACTGAAATTCTAGCTGACCAGACACCACCACTTTCTGAGGCATTTCGCATTTCAACCTGCACTCCTGATGACTCCAGCTTATTTTGCGCTGCTGTTAATGTCGCATACTCGGCTGCTTCAACATCGAAGCTCAACTGTGCCTGACTAGACAAGTATTCCAACTGAGAAACTTTAATCGAATTTGGATTGATAGCCGCCAATGATTTGTCTAACAACAACATAAAACTATTTTCTGAAGCGGCGCTGCCTCCTAAAGTCGAAAAACGATTCGAAACTTGTAATACGCCAGTATTAACATCATTGATGTTGGGAAAGACTTCCTGAACACTTGTTAACAACTGTTGCTCAAGTTGTGAGCGCTGTTGGCCCAGCACGATCATTTGGCTAATCAAATAAACTAGTCCGACTGCAATCAATGCACTTGCTGCAATGGCGGGTAATTTCCATTGACCAAAACTAAACTGGTTTTTCTTTTGTGAAGAAAACTCCTGTTGCATTAGATTAATCGATGAATACTTAAACTGGCTACACAACCATTCAAAGCTATTATCAACTGGCATTTTCTGAATGGCTAAACCTGCAACGCCCGACAATAAATTTGTTTCTTCCACTGGGCTGTAGATACGTACTGCCTGTGAAACGGTTTGCTCATTCTCAAATTGGCTTTGCAAATTCCAGGTTATCAGATCGTTCAGCATATCAGCTTCCGTCGACCAATATTCATTAGCAGACTGCCTGACTAAAACTGAGTCGTCATGCTCCAATAACGACCAGGCATCCTCAAACAAGGGTAAACAAGCCGCATCAGAAACTGCAAAGTCTGGCTCAATGGAGGCTTCTTTAAGTTTTTCGACCACATTGGATAAATAGGCTTTATCCACTACGTTAACTGCAAGCATGCCATCACTATTGACATGGCCTAACGCAAACATTTGCAGTTCAACATTATCCAATACCTGCTCCTCTAGAATATAAGGAACAGCTTTTTCAAGTTGTTTACGGTTACGCGTTGGCGCTTTGACATTAAAGCAACGTACTCGACTGGCGGGCAGCAATAAAATAACTTCTCGCTCACTTGCCTGCTCCGCAAGTGCGATCATGTCATCTAATAATAGTTCACCTTGCTCACGAAACCCTGGACCTGACTCTTCCTCGCTGAAAAGCCCCCACTCCAATGATTCTTCATCGCTTTTTAATCGAATAAATAATCGATCTTTCATTGCTAATCTCCAATATGGCGTGCAACCACCTCAAATTCACTGTCAGTTTTCATCAGTAATGACTGCACTTTGGCACTGCCTGATTGCACCATAGCGGTGGCAGTTAATTGCATGTATTGGCTGTCAAAAACTAACCTGCCACGCCCATCCTGAGACACTTTACCACTGCCTAATGCCTCAAAAAAGCTGGCTTCATCATAACCATCTTCTGGTAATTGTTCTAATGCCTGTCTCACTGTAGACAGATCCACATCTTCCAATAGAATCCAGACTAACTCAGCCTGTTCTGGCTTCACAGTGTTGACGTTGATCGTTCCCTGCTCGGTAGGCAACACACAAATATAATCTTTTATGCTGTCATAAACTTTGGCATCAAACCCTTTAACCACCACCAGCTCACTGGTATGTGCTAAAAAGGTATTTCCCGTTCTATAAGGTATCTGATAGCCGGTATAGGTGTAGTCCTCAGCACCATCAATCCCACTCGGTTCCATGTCATCGTCAATCCAGTCGCGCGCGGCCGTTGCCAACGCAAGCGGAGCCACTTCATTACCTTCAAGTAATGGCTCAATTAATTTAGCGAACAACCTTTGCCCTGGTAAAACTTCATCCGCCCGACCATTGCCAGACTCACCGACCACTTGTAAACCTCCGCCACCCTCGCCTCGTCCAGACTCTTCTTCATTGGGAGATCCGGCCTGAGCTACTGGCTCCATAATAATACTGTTAACATTAAAGCAACTGTGCATGTCTCTAATTGAGCCTTGCAGTTGCCCCATATTTTGCTCAATAGGAAACATCATGGCGCTTTGTGCCCATGGCTGATTACGGTGCACTCGCTCCTGTTTACTTTCTTCAAAATATTGCTGCAATAAACTTTTAGCAAACTCTTCAGCGCCGTACATATACTGATAAGCTTTCGAGCTGTTAATGATGTTAGCAGTTCGTCGGTTGTTCATATTCTGGTTAGACAGAATATGGATAGCCATAATGCTCAGTACTGTAAATATGACGAGGACTGTAATTAATGCAATACCTTGTTGCCGATTGGCTTTAAAGGCTCCGGTTGATAACGCTGTACAATATCGCTTACTCAAACCTAGCGCCTCTCTTCCGAACCACGGTCAGACTCTCTACCGCCATCTCTTCCGTTTTCATCCCTGGCGCCACCACGCTCACTGGCACTAAAATCGGTCAAGGGGAAAAGGCGCATAATTTCACCATAATCTTGCAATACAATGGATACCCTCAGAGCTTCAGGCATGACTCCTTTTGTACCGCGGTCAATGATCCAATCCTCTTTCCAGCTATCGCCCTCTAAAAACTCTACCTTAAATTCAGTGACCCCTTTCAACACAGTGCGAGTCAGTTCTTGCCCCTCCTGTGCGGGATCAATGTAAAGCCAATGGTGGCGTAGTAGCTCGTCATCAACAAACTCATATTTTAAATGTTGTAGCTCACTGCGTTGCAGCTTTGCCGGATTCCGCCAACCCGCGCGAGTAAACTCCAGGTAACTATTGACACTATTGCTTTCGCCAACAATCAGTGGAGAAACATCTCCATACTCGTTCCTACGAGTACGAGGAACCAGATAACGAACATCTTCTTCCAGCTGACGAATGGCCATTTGTACTTCTCGCAAACGTTGAATTTGTCTGTCGTTAGCATCCGAAGCTTTTTGTACAAACGCAAATACCTGTAGCGCTCCAGCTACCACAATACTAAACACAAAAAGCGCGACTAATATCTCGGTAAGGGTAAATGCTGACTGCTTCAGATCTAATCTTTTCATCAGCCTTTCTCTTTTTTCCCGACGAAGCCTATCATCGCATAGCTACCCTGCTCACCCATTAAAATGGTGACAGTAACCCTACGCATATTTTCATCTGCAGTATTTTCGACTTGCTGCTCCCAGCGCCACTCCTGGCCTGCGAACTCAACTTCACCCTGCTTACGACCTGTCGCAGGCCACTCATCCTCAAGTTGCAATTCAGCCAGATGATTTTGTGCGATGTAGCTGGCCAAGGTTCTTTCTTTAGCGTTGCCAATGGCTGTAACGCTGGCAGCATATAAACCGGTCAACATGGGCGTAATAAAAATAGCAAAAACCGCCAAAGCAATTAACAGCTCCAGCAGGCTTAAACCTTTTTGTCGTTTGCCCATATTTGATTTCATAGGTATCTTTCTATTGTGCTCATTACAAGGATTCGTCCAGTTCCAGATCCCAGTCATGTCGATAATGACCTGTCATCGCCGGAGTGAGGTTTATATCACCCAGATAATTACCAGTAATTCGATAAAACCTGGCATCATCTCGATCCAGGCCAATGGTCACTGTGAACTCATTCATCTCACCGCTGGACAGAATGAAGATTTGTGGCGGCTCAACTTTTTTCGTCTGGTCGTCTTCAGCCTGTTCGCTTTCTGTGTCACCCTTAACCGCTTCTTCATCCGCTGAACTGCCAAGCAAAGCTTCCTGTCCTTCCACATTGACATACATCTCAATCGGCTCATCTAGCTCCACTTTCTTCAACAGGGCATGATCCTGCAATGGATTCCATCGTTCGCCGTCATACAATAAAAAGCTGTACCCATTCTGCTCTACTCGTATACCAATCTCCACGCCACGAAGAATGGATTCCTCCTGCGCAATTTGCATTAAACCAAATAGTTGGAAGGCCTTATTCTTAAGTTTCGCAGCGTCATTATCGGAAAAAGCAATTACTGCAACAGAAAGCATAATGCCAGCAATTGCCAGCGCTATAAGAATTTCAAGCAGGGTGAACCCTGCTTGAATAGTTGATTTGCGAATAGACCGCTTATTGATTGTCGCGGCTGAAATTAACATCATGTACATTCCAAGGACTGATGTCCATATTCTCGCCTTCACCGCCAGGTCGTCTATCTTTTCCTAATGTGTACAAATCATAATCATGCTGTCGTCCTGGCTCCATGTATATATACTCTTGACCCCAAGGATCCGTTGGTATAGCGCGACTACCTAGATAACCATTGCGTGGATAGTTTTGTGGAATTGGGTTAGTGGTAGGTTTTTCGATTAATGCTCTCAAACCCTGCTCGGTGGTAGGATAAAAACCATTCTCAAGCTTGTAACTCTGTAAGGCCATCTCAATAGTACCCAAATCTGATTTAAGCTTTTGGATCATAGCTTTTTCAGTATTACCCAATAAGCTTAGTGTCACTACAGTACCCATAATGGCGACGATTGCTAAGGCAATCAAAATTTCAGTCAAGGTAAAACCTTTCTGTTTACGCAATATACGTTTCATTTTAACTCCGAAAAAAATTGTTAACCTGTAATAGAATTTGTCAGTTCGAAAATTGGCAACATCATTGCCAGTACAATAAACATAACCATGCCACCCAGTGCCAAAATGATCAGTGGGCCCATAATGTTAAGCGCTACATCGACACTATTTTCAAATAAGCTTTCCTGATTGTCTGAGACTTGTTGCAACATCTGCTCTAACTCTCCGCTAGCCTCACCACTGCCAATCATGTGAATCATCATAGGTGGAAACAATCGCGACTGTTGTAATGCCACTTTGAGGCTAGTACCTTCGCGAACTTTTACAGAAGCCTCTGCTACCGCCTGTCTCATCTTAAGATTAGACAATACTTTTCCGCCAATATTCATAGCTTCCAACAGTGGCACGCCACTGGAGTGTAAGATACTGAGAGTACTGGAAAACTGCGCTGTATTTAGATTGCTTGATAGGCGCCCAAATACTGGCATTTTTAAAATTTTGGCATGCCATCTTCGTTTATTGTCTTCATTCCGAAGCCAATAACGAGCACCGATAAACATTAATATCAGTAATATCAACGCATAAAGCCCGAAATTAATCACGAAGTCACTGATACCAATTAAAATTTTGGTTAAAACCGGCAGCTCCTGACTCATATGAGTAAATTGCTCAACCACTTTAGGTACCGCAAACACCATAAGACCGGAAACAACGCCGACTGCGACAATAATTAATACTACTGGGTAGACCATTGCCGCCGATACTTTAGTATTAATTTTCTGACGGCGCTCAGTATAATCAGCCAGGCGGTTCAGAACTTTGTCGAGATGGCCAGCTCGTTCACCGGCAGCCACCATGGAACGATACAGTTCACTAAAAACATTAGGGAATTCGGCCATACCATCAGCCAAAGTGTGCCCCTCAAGAACTTTAGCTCTCACCCCTAAAATAATACTTTTGACTTTGCCTTTGTCGGTCTGATCGGCTACTGCTTTTAATGCTTCTTCAATCGGCAAGGCAGCTTTAACCAAGGTTGCCAGTTGGCGAGTGATTAACGCAAGATCGGCAACTTTAATCGATGGTTTAAAGAAACCACCGGAGCTTTTTTCCCGAGCTTTTTGTGCATCACCGATATGCACCACTTCCAGTGGCGTCATATCCTTTTCTCTTAATTGCTGGCGAATTTGGCGAGGAGTATCTGCTTCGAGAACCCCTTTCTTTTGCTTACCACGAGCGTCCAAAGCTACATATTCAAACGCGGCCATTAATCCTCCCGCGTAACGCGTAGCACTTCTTCGACTGAAGTCATCCCTTCAAGTACTCGTTTACGACCATCCGCACGAATGCTAGGCGTCAGCTTACGAGCATGTCGCTCCATTTCCTGCTCACTGTTGTTGTTGTGAACCATTGTGCGCATTTGCTCATCAATAATCACTAGCTCATAAATACCCTGACGACCACGGTAACCATGGTAGTTACAGACCTCACAACCATCAGGATGATAAATGGTCGGCGGTTCAGAGGCATCAAAGCCCATTAACTCACATTCTTTTTGATTTGCTGGTGCAGGCTTTTTACACTCGGGGCATAATTTTCTGACCAGTCGCTGAGCTAGAACACCCAATAAACTAGTTGAAAGCAAGAAGGGTTCAACCCCCATATCCTGCATACGAGTGACAGCACCAACAGCAGTATTGGTGTGCAAAGTCGAGAGTACCAAATGACCAGTTAAACTGGCTTGGACAGCAATTTGCGCTGTTTCCAGATCACGAATCTCACCAACCATGACCACATCAGGATCCTGACGCAAGATAGCCCGCAAGCCGCGTGCAAAGGTCATATCTACTTTAGGGTTAACCTGAGTTTGACCAATCCCATCAAGCAAGTATTCAATCGGATCTTCAACCGTTAAGATATTGCGACTGGCATTATTCAGAAGTGATAAACCAGCATACAAAGTGGTCGTTTTACCGGAGCCCGTTGGACCGGTCACGAGAATAATACCGTGCGGCTTATGCAAAAGATCGTCCATCAGTTGCATGGTTTTGGGTTCCATTCCCAAGTGCGAAAACTCTAGACGGCCGGCCTCTTTATCAAGTAAACGCAGCACCACTCGTTCGCCAAAACTGGAAGGCATAGTAGACACACGAACATCGACTGCACGATTGGCAATTCTTAAGGCAATACGACCATCCTGCGGAATGCGCTTTTCAGCAATATCCAGTTTGCCCATTACCTTAATACGAGATACCAACAGTGGGGCAAGTTTACGGTTGGGTTGCAATACTTCGCGTAAAACACCATCCACTCGGAAACGCACCGAAAGAGTCTTTTCAAAGGTTTCAATGTGGATATCAGATGCGTTTTCTTTAATTGCTTCTGTTAGCAGGGCATTGATTAATTTAATGATTGGAGCATCGTCTTCTGCTTCGAGAAGATCTTCGGTTTCAGGTAACTCTTCGGCTAACCTGAATAAGTCCATTTCATCGCCCAAGTCTTCCATGGTTTGGCGTGCATCTGCCGTTCCAGACTGATAAAAAGCACTTAAACGACTTTCAAATTCTGTTTCATCCAATTTTTCAATTTTGAATCGATGAGGATAATGGCGACGGACTTCAAGTAAAGCTTGTGGCGCAGTACCTTCGCGCATGAAGCATTGCATACCGTCCTCAGTTCTTATCAAAAAGACTCCGTGACGACGAGCAAAACTAAAAGGCAATGGGCGAAAGCCAACCTCTTTAGCAGGCGTTTCCGTCGCTAAATCTTCGACACTCTGTTCAGTTGCCATTTGCTCAGCCATTAGTTTTCTTCAGCCTCGCCTTCGTCTTCCTGCAGCTCACTGCCGTCTTGCATGTATTGTTCATACGTTGGAGGTAGCACAAGAGCTTCATCATAGGTCGGAAGAACTTCGGCTTCTTCTTCTGGCATCAAGCTGATACCGCGATTGGCCTGTTCAATCTGTTGCGCACGAATATAGCTGTATTTGGCACTGCTTAATTCTCGTAACTCTGCATCGTCTTTTAACACAGTCGGGTGAATAAAGATCATCAGATTACGCTTAATTTTCTGTGTACGCTGTGATTTAAAAGCGTGACCAAGCACGGGAATATCACCAAGAATAGGCACTTTTTGTGAGCTTTGTTGAATATCATCGTCAATCAGGCCACCAAGAACGACCATGCCGCCATCAGGCACCAGAACAGAAGTCTTAACTTCGCGTTTATTGGTTACAACGTCAACATTAGTTGAGCCGGCAATTGATGAGACTTCTTGCTCAATATCCAGTCGGACATAATTGCCTTCATTAATTTGTGGGGTTAGTTTTAACATCACACCAACATCTTTACGCTCAACATTCTGGAATGGGTTCGAGTTATTATCACCGAGCGTCGAGCCGGTAATAATTGGAATTTCCTGGCCAGACTTAAAGATGGCTTCCACGTTATCAAGTGTAGTGACACTTGGACGCGATAAGGTATTTGAATCAGTGACACCTTCAAGTGCACGGATAAAAGCGCCCCAACTAAAGCCATCGGGTCTGATGCGGGCAACGCCTAAACCAAGACCTTGCATACCACCTAAAACTTCAGCCAGTGCGACACCCTGATCACCAGCGGTACGCCTGGTTTCTGTTCCCGTGATAGCGCCAGTTTCAGGATCTCGAGTGAACACCTCTTCTTCGGTGCCACGCGCCGCAATAGCGCCTGCTGCCACATTACCAATTCCAGGACCGGTATTAGTAAAGTTCACTACACCACCAGGAGCACTGCCACCATCTGGTGCGAATAACCACTGGATCCCCAGCTCTTTAGCTTTGTTGTCTGAAATTTCGACGATAATCGCTTCAACATGCACCTGCTTACGACGTATATCAAGCGCGCGGATCACTGAATCAAATTCGCGCATGATATCGGGCGGAGCGGTCAAGACTAACGCATTGGTTTCTTCGTGAGATTGGATACTATATAAAGAACGCTGTGCTGATACACCACCAGTTCCGGCGCCGCCAGCTCCACCGCGGCCTGAAGCTGCTGCTTCTTCTTTCTGTTTGATTTCACCGATACCTGATAAAACTTCCGCTACTTGTTCGGATTTTGCATATTTTAAAAATACAGTTTTAGTATTACCCATAGAATTCAGAGGGCGATCCAAGCTGCCAATCAAGGCTCTTAAACGAACACGTTGACGATCATTAGCGCTCAATAAAATACTGTTGGTTCTTTCGTCGGCAACATAGCGGGGTTCTTGTACCTCGTTACCCTGTGGCTGACGGCCACTACGATTTAAGCTTTCAAGAATTCGTACGATTTCGCTGGCTGATGCGTGCTCAAGTGGAATAACTTCAATCTCTTCATCGTTGGCCTTATCGGTACGATCAATAATTTCGGTGATACGACGTACATTTGATGCTGAATCGTGAAGAATTAAAGTGTTAGTTCCCTGTACGGCAAATAAATGACCTGAAGTAGGTGATACCAGTGGGCGCAACACATTCATGATCTGCTGAGCATCAACATTCTGTACCGGAATAACTTGCGTAATATAACGATCACCATAATCATCCAAATTACCGACATTTACCGGCGAATATTCTGAACGAGCCTGTTGATCAGGAATAATTTTTACTACTCCATTAGCTTCAATTGCCTGGAACTTATGAACCTGTAGTGCAGACACAAAAATGTTATAAATCTGATCTTTGCTGTAATCAACGTTGCCCGCAGTAATAATAGTCACTTTAAGACCTTTGACTCGCGGGTCAACAATCATTGTTTTGCCTGTAATCTTGGCAACTGTTTCAACCACTTCGCGAATATCTGCATCTCGGACATTGAGTCTTTCAGCATTTGCGCTCAAAGAAGTTAGCAACAAACCTGCCGCGCAAAGCGTCATGGTCAAATTGTTGCCAAGCTGTTTTATTCGGGATTTCTTGAGTGTCTGTATCATTGGATTCTTCTCTCATTTGGATCTGGCTTCTGCTGCGACTGCAGCTCAGACAAACCCAGCAATAGTGTTACGGGCTGTCCATCTCTTTCAATGGTGACTTCCAGTGAGTCGGCGCTGCTCAACTCAGTAGCAATCCCCAACAATCCTTGCTCATTGAGTTGAGTGCCATTAACTGACTTTATAACGTCATTTCTGCGCAGGCCTAAGCGAGCAAACATTCTTGGATCCGAACCAGGGGCCACTTTAAATCCAGTGACCACTCCACTGGCATCAACCACGGGCTCAAATTTTGCCAAATCAGCCAATGACTGCGGATCAGTGAACAGCTTATCCTTCATATCCACAAGCTCACTGGTTAGTCGACTATCGCGGCGCTTATCAATCGTTCTTTCCTGCTCGCTTGATTCGACAGGAGTTATCGAACTCTTGGAGTTCGACAATGCATCCTGATTCAGTTGTTCCTCTAAAGTGAGGGTTTCCAACTTACCGTTATTTTTCAGCACAACTTTATGAGTTTCAACCTGCTGCAATACAACATTGCCGCTCACTTCCAATTTATCATTCATAAAATAGGCTTTTTCGTCACGACCGTTAGCCTGAATAATGGCACTGGATAGTTCAGCGTTGGTCGAAACATAGGTGCCAAGCAGCTTCAAGTTTAAGCGAGTTTCCTCTGCTTGAACTGTTTGTGCTGCTTCTTTACCGGCTTCACCAAAGACATGCAAAGACACCAGCTTGTTGACATCAACAGCCGGACGCTTAGTCTGTTGGGGTTGGTTCATAGTGACAGGTGCTATTTGTTGTGCTGGTTGAAAAAAACCAATCCACAACCATATCAGCTTTGCTACTATATATAAGGTCAGCACAGTCAGTAAGACGGCTAGTACCTGCGCAATCAACCTACCCCGTTGTTGCACAAACTGGTTTATTTTATGAGTTATAGGATTCATGAGTTACAGTTGTCACGAAAAGTCGCATTGTTCCCTCGTAATTGTTCGGCATCCTTCCTGAAGATCGCCTATAATCGAGATATTCCCACGCAGGGACTGAGAAAGCAAGCAAGATACTGTAAAGAACAGTAAGGTTCAAGATGGCAGTTGACATTTATATCAGATTAGACAAATGGCTCTGGGCTGCTCGATTTTTCAAGACTCGAGCACTCGCCAAAAAAGCCATAGAAGGCGGGAAAGTGCACTGTGACGGGGTTCGCGGAAAACCCAGCCGCCAAGTTCAACTGGGGATGTCCATTAAAATTCGACAGGGTTTTGCCGAAAAAACCGTTATTGTAGAAGGGTTATCAGAACAGCGAGGTCCCGCCAAAGAAGCGCAAGCTCTTTACAGCGAAACCGAACAAAGCATTCAAAAGCGCGAGGAGCTGGTGGTACAACGTAAATCGATGCCACACTCTGAGCATAAACCCGATAAAAAACAACGTCGTCAGATCCACCGCTTCTTGCGACAACAGGACCAAGACTAAAAAAACAGTCCTCAAAGCCCAACCATTGATTCGAACAGAAATTAGAGAGAACCGATGTCAGACCATATTCAACGATTCACCTTCGCCAACTTACCTATTCGCGGTGAGATTATTACTTTAGAAACCAGTTTTCAGACCATCTGTAACCAGCACCAGTACTCAGAAACTCTGCGTCATCTACTTGGTGAGGCTTTGGCTGCTACGGCTTTAATGGCTGAAATTATTAAGATTGACGGCAAAGTTGCGCTACAACTACAAAGCCCTTCTCAGGTAAAACTCCTGGTAAGCGAATGCAACAACCTGGGGCACCTGCGTGGGGTTATGCATCCCCTTGATCCTGATGTCACCCATTATAACTTTAAAGAATGGACACAAGGTGGGACTCTGGCCATTACGATTGAACCCGAGCAGGGTCATCGTTACCAGGGGATTGTTTCCCTGGAAAAAGACAGCCTGTCGGAGTGCCTGGAAGATTACTTTTCAAGTTCTGAGCAATTACCCACCTATTTAAAGCTATTCGTCAGTAAAGAGCGTGTCACAGGTATTTTCTTACAGACCATGCCGGATGGAGAAAATCAGGATAAAGACAATAAAGCAGCTTTTGAACATGTCACGACTTTGGCCGAGACCATCACTGATGAAGAAGCCTTGACCCTGCCTCATCATGACCTGCTGTATCGCTTATACCATCAGGATAAAGTCACTCTTTACGATGAAAAAAGCATCCAGTTTCAATGCAACTGCTCACGTGAGCGAAATGAACGCGCCCTTTTGACCATCGAGCCGCAGGAATTGATGCAATTAGCAGAAGAACATCAAGGTAAGATCGAACTAGTGTGTGATTTTTGCAGCAGAAAAGAAGTGTTCACTGAACAGGAGCTTGTGCAATTAATCACTACTAATAAAGGCTCAAAAGCCGTTAACTAGCAAATAATTACGGGTTAGTGAACAGGGATTTGTAAGCGCGCTTCTAACCCTTTCTCAGCACGGTTATGTAAAGTGACCGTGCCACCATGCATTTCAGCAATCCGGCGAAC
This sequence comes from Kangiella sp., assembly GCA_048266925.1. Taxonomy (GTDB): domain Bacteria; phylum Pseudomonadota; class Gammaproteobacteria; order Enterobacterales; family Kangiellaceae; genus Kangiella. The sequence continues at coordinate 1,188,894 of JBLWYL010000001.1, forward strand.
AATGGCCAAACCAAGACCTGAGCCACCACCACTACGCGCTGAGTCACCGCGCGAAAATGGCTGAAACAAATGTTCCATGTCAGCGTCTTTAATGCCCGGACCTTCATCCAACACAGATAGCTGAATCATGTTGCTTTCTATCTTGGTCGTCACTTTTAACGGTGGTCCTGCGTATTTCAGGCCATTCATGATCAGGTTAGTGATTAATCGCTTCATTGCCAGTGGCTTGAAATAAATCTTAGGCAATTTCCCCAATTCAAAGCTGATATCCTGAGTCTGTAAGCGAACCGATTTAATACACTCTTCGACCAGGGCATTTAAATCACCCAACTGTTCGCGCTCATCACGACCATCGCGTACGAAAGAAATGAACTGGTCGATAATCTGATCCATATCCTCGGTATCGCGCACAATACCTTCACGTAGCTCATCGTCTGCTTCGCCCATAAATTCAGTAGCTAAGCGGATACGGGTTAATGGTGTGCGTAAATCATGAGAAACACCGGCCAGCAACAAATTACGATCCTGTTCCAGCTGTTGCACATTGCGCGCCATCTGGTTGAAGGCTCGGGTCACGGTGACCATCTCTTCAAGGCCTTCCTCTTTTAGCTGCCCTGGATTATCGCCACGACCAATTTCTCGCGCGGCAAACTCTAGGCGGCGCAAAGGCCGACTGATCTGCTTGGTGAAAATCCAGCCACCCAACAGACTCAATAACAAAATCACAGAAATATAGACCACAGGCGGGTGGATATAAAAACCTTCAAATGGATCCATCGCGATTCTTAACCAGACATTGGTGTGTTGCGGTGACTTGATCCAATAATAAATATTGTCTGACTCTTCGACCCGCATTTCAGTTTGCGACTCACTGACACCAAGGCTCTCGGCCAACTGCTCGGTCAATACGCTATAAGGACGCGCTTCTCTAAGCTGTTTTGGTTCGCCCATGCGTGTGGAAATAAACTGAATGCGCTGGTTATCCATAATCTGCTGGCGAACCGAGCTATCAATCTTGCCTTCGAATTCAAGCGCCTGTAGCTCGAGTGAGGTTTTGACGTCTGCCGAAAGCAGCTGCACCAACTGCTTCATGGATGGCTGTGCCACATACCATGAGATGGACAGATAGGACACCCACTGATTAATCAGCAACAGGCAACCGACCAATACGGCAATACGACCAAAGGCTGATTTAGGCAGAATACGCATAAAAGCTATTTGATAAGACTTTTAAAGAAAACAGAGTAAGACCTGATGATCAGGCCTCACCACCATCGGGAACAAACACATAACCCACGCCCCAGACTGTCTGGATATAACGCGGGTGAGCGGGATCGGCTTCAATCAAGCGACGCAGACGAGATACCTGCACATCAATACTACGCTCCAAGGCTGAATAATCACGGCCGCGAGCCAGATTCATCAGCTTATCGCGCGACAAGGGCTGGCGCGCATGTTCAACCAGGGATTTGAGAACTGCAAACTCGCCGCTGGTTAATGAAATAGGATTACCGTCATCAGTCATTTCGCGGGTTGCCAGATTCAAAGTAAAGCGACCAAAGCTGACCACTGTTTCCGAATTACTTGGAGCTCCTGGAATATGTTTGGCCTGACGACGAAGCACCGCACGAATGCGAGCCAGCAGTTCACGCGGGTTGAAAGGTTTCGCCAGATAATCATCAGCGCCCACTTCCAACCCAACGATTCGATCCACTTCATCGCCTTTGGCGGTTAGCATGATAATCGGGATAGGGTTATTCTGCGAGCGCAAACGGCGGCAAATTGAGAGGCCATCTTCACCGGGAAGCATCAAATCCAGAACCATCAGGTGATAGTTTTCACGCTCCAGAAAGCGATCCATCTGTTCAGCATTTTCTACGGTACGGACCATAAAGTCTTGCTCTTTGAGATAACGCTCTAACAGACTTCGTAAACGAACATCATCATCAACAACTAATATCTTCGGAGTTTCTTCAGTCATAACCCAACATTCCTTCTACTTTTTGCGCTTTCTATTAGTTTCACCAATAACTTTTATCAGAAAGACCATTCATTGTCTTGTCTTTCTATCGTTTCTTCAGAATCAATAATTGACTATTAAAACAAACAATTAGCTATGCTCCTCAGTGCTCTCCCCCTTATTTACTCAAAGTTGAGCGCTGGGTCAAAACCGACTTGGGCATTTTGTTCTTTTTTCATAGGTGCTGAAGCACTATACTATGCCGCCATATTTTCCCCAATAAGCACTTAACAAGATGTTACAAATAAACCAACAGATAGCTCAAGAGTTAAATGTTCGCCCGCAACAGGTTGAAGCAGCGGTTCGCTTACTTGATGAAGGCTCTACAGTGCCTTTCATCTCACGCTACCGTAAAGAAGTCACTGGTGCACTGGATGACACACAGCTTCGTGATCTTGAGCAAAGGTTAGGTTATTTGCGCGAACTTGAAGATCGCCGAGCTGCCATTCTTAAGAGTATTGATGAGCAAGAAAAACTCACCCCTGAATTAAAGTCATCGATTAATGCGGCCACCACCAAAAGTGAACTGGAAGATTTATACTTGCCGTATAAACCCAAGCGTCGCACCAAAGCCCAAATCGCGCGGGAAGCAGGGCTGGAACCACTGGCCATGGACTTGTGGCAGAACCCAACACTTGATCCAGAAACCGAAGCAGAAAAGTACCTCAATCAAGAACACAAGATCGAAACCACTAAAGATGCATTGGATGGTGCTCGTCAGATCTTGATGGAGTTGTTCGCCGAGAATGCCGATCTACTTAAAACCCTGCGTGACTATTTGTGGAGCAATGCCTTTATTCACTCCACCGTAATCGAAGGCAAGGAAAAAGAAGGAATCAAGTTCTCGGATTACTTCGATCATAACGAAGCCTTTAAAACCATTCCGTCTCATCGAATTCTAGCCTTATTGCGTGGCCGTAATGAAGGCATTCTCAACCTGCAAATGATGTCTAATCAGGAACTTATCAAGGATCCTGAAGCCAGCGACCCTTGCTTATCCATGGTTGCCGAGCATTTCTATATAAAAGATCAGAAGCGAGCTGCGGATCACTGGCTACAGCAAGTAGTACTGTGGACCTGGAAAATCAAACTGCATCTTTATCTTGAGACTGAGTTATTAGCCAAAGTGCGCGAGCTGGGTGAAACAGAAGCGATTCGCATCTTTGCCCGCAACTTGCATGATTTATTAATGGCCGCTCCCGCTGGTGCCAAAACCACCATGGGGCTTGATCCGGGTTTAAGAACCGGTACCAAAGCGGTGATTGTTGATGAAACCGGTAAATTACTGACTCAAACCACTATCTTCCCACACGCGCCGCAAAACCAATGGGATCAGTCGCTACGCAAACTGCAAACCTTGTGCGAAATGCACAAGGTCCAACTGGTTAGTATCGGCAATGGTACTGCGTCACGTGAAACCGATAAGTTGGTAGCCGAATTGATGAAAATGGCACCACAACTTAAATTACAAAAGATCATGGTCAGCGAAGCTGGCGCCTCAGTCTATTCAGCATCCGCACTGGCCGCACAGGAATTTCCTGATCTCGATGTGACCTATCGTGGTGCAGTGTCAATCGCCCGTCGCTTGCAAGATCCGTTGGCGGAACTGGTTAAAATCGAGCCTAAGTCAATTGGCGTAGGCCAATACCAGCATGACGTTAGCCAAAGCCAACTGGCCAAGAGCCTGGATGGCGTGGTGGAAGATTGTGTAAACGCTGTCGGCGTCGATTTAAATATGGCTTCCATGCCGTTATTAACCCGCGTGTCTGGTTTGAGCAAAACCATTGCCCAGAATATCGTCAACTGGCGTGATAGCAATGGCCGCTTTAATAACCGTAAGCAGTTATTAGAAGTTGAGCGCATGGGTCCAAAAACCTATGAGCAGGCCGCCGGTTTCTTACGTATCCGTGATGGTGATAACGCCCTGGATAGCTCCTCGGTTCACCCCGAAGCCTACCCTGTGGTTGAAAAAATGATGCAGGCACTTGAAATGCAGGATGCTCATCAATTAATGGGCAACTCAGATAAGTTGCGTCAAATCAAAGCTCAAGACTTCACGGATGACACCTTTGGTTTGCATACCGTCAATGACATCTTGAAAGAACTGGATAAGCCCGGACGCGATCCTCGGCCTGAGTTTAAAATGGTGCAGTTCAAAGATGGCGTCGATACTCTAAATGATTTGAAAATTGGTATGGAGCTCGAAGGCGTTGTCACTAATGTGACTGCATTTGGTGCCTTTATTGACGTTGGCGTGCATCAGGATGGCCTGGTTCACTTATCGATGATGGCCAACGAGTTCATCAAGGACCCTGCTGAAGTGGTTAAAGCGGGTGATATCGTCAGGGTTTGGGTGCTGGACGTTGATATGCAGCGTAAACGTATTAGCCTTTCAATGATTGGCCCAGATGCTCAGGCTGCGTCTAAACCAGCGCAAAAGCGTGACGCTAAAACTCATAAAAAAGGCCCTTTGAAAGGAAACCATTCCAATAAGCGTGGTCAAAATAAGCCACAGGGTGCTTTTGCTGATGCCCTGGCAGCTGCTTTGAAAAAATAGCAGGCTCAACTGAGCGCGCGAGCGAATGGTTACAAATTGACACTTTTAATCGTGCATTGCCCTAAGTACTATTGCAATGCACATCTGCTTGCACTTTGACTGAAGTGCAGGTAGTGTGCGCTATTCGCGTGCTGTGAACTAACAACACATAGAGCATAAAACATGAATTTAAATAACCGTGGCTGGAACTTTTTTGGTGCTTTCATCTGTTATCAGTTATTGGTAACGGCCCTTTATTTTCAGTACGTCGATGGCCTAGAGCCCTGTCCATTGTGCATGTTCCAACGTGTCGCTGTGGCAGCAATGGGTATTGTATTATTGCTTAACGCCATTCATAACCCTGCGATCCACTCCATCAGTAATCGTATCTACCAGATTTTAGGTCTGCTAACCGCTCTAGTTGGCATTGGCATTTCTGGACGTCACGTCTACCTGCAAAACCTGCCAGAAGGCGAAGCGCCTGCTTGCGGTGCTCCGCTTGATTATATGATGGATATATTGCCTTTCATGGAAGTCATTCAAACCGTTTTAACTGGTGCAGGTGAATGCGCCAAAATTAGCTGGCGTTTCTGGGGAATTTCCATGCCCGGCTGGATGCTTATCATTTTCATCATAGCGGCGCTGGTATTTGGCTTTAGACTGTTTAAAGCATTCCAGCAACCAAAACCACTTTAATCTAAAGCACAATTGAGGCTCTTATGATCCGAGTTATTATCGAGCGAGTGATTCAAGAAGGTAAACTTGACGATTATCATGCACTGATCCGCCAAGCGAAAAATAAAGCCAGTAACTCCGCAGGCTTCTTAACCGGCGAGATTTTCCACGTTAAAGACAACCCCAATCATGTCATCGTTATGTCATGCTGGGACTCATTTGAGACCTGGGAAGTGTGGGCTGAATCAGAACATCGACTTGATTTGCTTGATGCCATAAGGCCATTACTTGAGTCAGATGAAAAAGTTACTGTATTAGAAAGCAGTCATCTTAAAAGCTAGTGACTAAACAGATAAACTGCAAAAAAGTTACTAGCATAAAAAAGCCAGCTCACTGAGCTGGCTTTTTTATACAAATCAATTAACTATTACTCTCTCAAAAATACTTAGGCCACTCTTTTTTTAACTGCCCCGTCATAGCCATAAATAACATCTTATAATCTGCCATTAATGACCATAAAGGATAGGTGAAAGTGGCTGGTCGATTCTTTTCTATCACGAAATGGCCAATCCAGGCTGACCCATAACCAACGACCAATACAAGTGGTAGCCACACCCATTGCTGGGTCGTAATCAAAAAGATCAGTAACAGCAATGAAGCTGTAGTGCCAACATAATGAAACAGGCGGTTACTCGGCAAGCGATGCTCACCGAGATAAAAAGGCCAAAACTCTTTAAAGCTTTTGATACTTTTGTCCGCCATAGTTGTTCTTACATCTAATTACTGGTCATCGCCAGTTGCTTCTTTAACTTCCTCTTCAACTTCTTCGGCAACTTCTTCAACAGTTTCCTCAGTCGCTTCAGCAGCCTGTTCCAACTCTTGAGCAGCTTCTTCTACTTGCTCTTCAAGCTGTTCATCAATTGCTGGCTCTTCTGCAGGCTGAACTGGCTCAGTTGGGTTGATTTCAAGTAATTCAACTTCGAAAACAAGCGTTGAATTGCCAGGAATAGCGCCACGGTCCATTTCGCCATAAGCTAAATCAGGCTTAATCACAAACTCGTATTTATCGCCAACATTCATCAACTGAACGCCTTCAGTCCAGCCTGGAATCACACCACGCAATGGAAAGTCGATGGGCTGTTTACGCTCATAAGAACTATCGAACTCTTTACCGTCAATAAAGGTACCACGGTAATGAACTCTGACAGTGTCTTCTGCAGCGGGGCTGTCTTCGCTGCCACTGGCTTCAACAACACGATACATCAAGCCAGATTCAGTAGTTTTAACGCCTTCTTTCTGTGCATATTCTTCGCGGAAAGCATCGCCAGCAGCCAGGTTTGCCTCTGCTTCTTGCTGAGCTTCGGCTTCTAGCTTGGCTTGATGCTCTTCCATTTTCTTGTTTAAGTCACTTTGAAAAGCATCCATTTGCTCAGCAACTTCTTCATCCGTTAACTGAGCATTACCGGCAAAGCCATCCTTAATGCCTTCAGCAACAATCTGAGGATCAATCTCGACTCCGTATTCTTTAAGCGACTCAAAATTCTGACCCATTTGAGTCGAGAAATTTACGCCAATCGCATAAGCGGTTTTATCGTACTCACCTTTGAATTCTGCAACTTTCTGTGTTTCTTCAGTTTGTTCAGACTGTGTTTCATTGGATTGCTCACAACCTATTAATACAGCGCTTAGCGCTAGTGCTAATGTCGTTTTCTTCATCGTTAGTTTTCTCACTTCAATTTCCCCAAATAGTGGTTGAAAAACAGGCATTGTGCAGGAGTTGCCTACAAAATGCGAGGTCTAAACTTGTAACTTTTGAACTATGCCACCTAGTTCAGAAGCTTCCTGTAAAGCTTCATCCGCTTCAATTCTTGACTGAGCCTGAGTTTGAATATAGAGCCGTAGGTTACTCATTGGTTCAATTGAATGAGGTACGATCGGCCAGAACGGCAATAGGCTCTTAATGGCTTGTTGTTGAACCAGTTTTTCACCTTTCAGCTCAACAGCCAACAGTTTTTTATATTCGTCCTTCTGTCCCAGATGTTTTGCCTGTCGACGTCTGTTACGAAGATCTGAAACAGCTTGGGTCGCTTGCTGGCCATCACGTATCACTTTCTTCCAGATAACCATATCCATTGCAATACCCTGCTTTTCAGCCCATAAGGCCAATAGCACATAGTTTACATTCAGTTGATAGCTATCTTGTAATTTAAGCAGCAAGGGCTTGGCCTTCGTTACCTCATAAAACAGGCACGACCAATCCCAGAAGTTATCCTGGTGATGTTGTAATAGCTGTTCCTTGACCATCAACTTACCCCATTCGTTGATAAAGGTACTTAAACTTAATTCTTGTTCTCGACCTTGCTGACTAAGACAGCCCAGAAAAAGACCAGCCAGCTTATTATGAGAAGGCTTCCGCCGAGAGGGATTACTTTACGGATCAGGTCATTGCCCGTCAATGCGTAAAAATACAAGCCTCCGCTGAAGCCTACGATACCGGCAAACATTAACCAGCCTGCCAATTCTCCTTTACCATCTGCTATAAAGCCAGAGACGAAACCGACCGCCAACAGGCCTAAAGCATGGTAAATCTGATATTGGACACCCAGTTCGAACAGCCTTTGCATATCGCTGTTCAAGCTTAGTGCGTGCGAACCGACTGCTCCTAACGCTACCCCAAGCGCCATAAACATGGTGCCATGTAAGATAAAATACTTTTTCATCTGTTATTAGAGAAGTTTAAAAGGGCCTTAGTATTACATGAGAAAAGCGGTTTACAAAATCTGCGGTTTTATAATGGGGCGCTTTACGGGTAAAATGATGGAAATTTTCTAATGATTTGAATCTCTTGGCTAAAAAACCCAGCAAAGTATCGTCTTTCTTCATTGGCCTGGCCTTTGGCTTACTGAAACTGTTCGCAAAACTCCCCTATCCGTTTGTTATTGCTTGCGGTCGTCAGCTAGGTCGTCTGCTATATCGAGTTAAGAGCCGTCGCATCATTGTTGAAGCCAATCTCCGCTACTGCTTTTCCAATGTAAGCTACTCTGAACGCCAGAAGCTGTGTAAACAGCATTTTTTGGCACTTGGAGAGGGCTTTGCTGAATTAGCGCTGGCCTGGTATAAACCTTTTAGCAAGCTGGAAAAATACCATGAGATTCGTGGCCTTGAACATTATGAAAAGGCGCAGGCGACTGGCCGCGGTATTTTCTTTCTAGGCTATCACAACACCAGTCTGGAGCTGTCGGGCGCCATTATGTCCCGTTACCTCGAATTTGCAGCGTTTTATCGTCCAAATAAAAATCCAGCACTAGATTATCATATTCAAAAAGGGCGAAATAATCGTACCCAAACCATGGGCCGAAATGATATTCGCTCAATTGGTAAATGGTTGAAGTCTGGTAAAAATCTGTGGTTTATGCCGGATCAGGATATGGGTCGTAAAGCCACTGTGTTCGCCCCCTTTTTTGGCAATCCTATGGCAACACTTAACTCGCCAATGCGCATCACCAAGCTAGGTAATGCCATTGTACTGCCAGTCAGTTACCACAAAGATTCCAACGGTAAAATGATTGTTGAAGTTTTACCGGAAATTGAATTTACCGGAAAGGATGATATCGATTGCACTATGACCAATAAAATTCTTGAGGCCTGCATCATGCAAGCGCCTGAGCAATATTATTGGGTTCACCGCCGCTTTAAAACCTTGCCGGAAGGTCAGCGCACTATCTACCAGCAAAAGCCGCCAAAGCTGAAAACTATTAGTGCAGAGCAACACGATGGCGGCATAAGTGCCGGTAAAGTATTAACCCGACAAGATGGCTTGCCAAAGCTGGTGCGCACCTTTGATGGGCAGTTGCTTAATATTTTCCCTCGACGCACCAGTCTGGCAATTGATATCACTCGCCAGGAACTTAAACGCATGCTGGATAAATGTTCGCTTTTTACCTTCCGTGGCTTTTATACCATCACCCCGCAGGAATTTACTTTATGCGAAGAGCGCAATGCCTATATGTTGCGCTACCTGGAAGTTCCCGGTGTCAGTCTGAGCCATATCCCAGCGGATCGTCATGAACCAACCGCTATTCTACTCGGAAGCTGGCTTAGACATCTGCACAGCGAAGGCGTTTATTTAAGTGATATTCGTCAGGCTAATATTCAGATTTTACCCAACGGGGCTTTTATTCTGTTAAACCCAACCAACTGCGAATTTTTTGACCGTGAACTTAAGGAATCTTTGCGTGAAAAAGATCGTCGGAAGATGATAGAAGCGATTGCGTTATTAAAAGACAGTCAGCGTTGCCGTGAGTTATTTATTGAGCAGTATCAGATGAATCCGTAAGCGACTCATCTCTTAAAAATACTGCTCACTTTATCCATCACATCATCAACACTGATCAGATCCATTGCCTGGCGGTTATGCACTCGCGTCCGCCATGAAACTTGATTCAGCTCTTTACCTAGAAACTGTTTTGCTGCCTGCTCAAACTTATCAATTGTATAACTTTGATTCAGGTAAGGGCCGGAGAGCTTGCTGGGCGCTACTGCATACAAACCTATAACTGGCGTGCCCACTGCATTGCTGATATGTGCCGGACCAGTGTCTGGCGCAATACAGGTTTTTGCTTTCTGCAAAATAGCAGCCAGCTGCTGTAAATTGGTTTTTCCCACACAGTTAATAACACCGACTTGTCCTTCAATCTGTTTCGCCAGAACCTTATCTAAATCATCTGGCCCACCGGTTAACACTATCGGTAAATCGTATTCCTGCTTAATCTTCTGAATCAGCTGAACATAATTATTGACAGACCAGCAGCGCTCTAATTTGCTTGCCGCGGGATTAATGACTACAAATTGTTCGGGCAACTTAAGCTCAAGAATAGACTGCTGACTTTCATCTGACAGTTGAATGAGCCAATCGTCTGTAGTCACTTCAAGCCTGGAGTGAGTTAACTGTTCAGCAAAACGCCTAAAACTATCGTGCAGATGCTCATCCGCAAAGGCTATTCTTTCGTTAGTAAATAACCACTGCCAATCACGTGCGCGAGTTTTATCAAAACCAATTTTGTGGGTACTTTTAATTAGCGGATAGATTAAATTCGCACGTGCGCTTGCCTGCATTGCCAAAACGGCATCAAACTTTATGGGTGATAATTGTTTTTTTAGCGCTCTATAGTCAGAAATGCTTTTGGGCTTATCAATGGGAATAAAATGCAGCCGAGGATGAGTGGAGTGTTTTAATAATGAATAAGCTGCCTTACCGATAATCCAATGCAACTCCAGTTCAGGCTGTTGTCTTAATAAAGCACGCACCACTGGCAGCACCAATGTGCAATCACCAATTGCCGATAACCTGACTAGCGCAACCTGCATTATGAGTCCTTAAGGCCTTTACATTATTTTTTATTCGTACTCTCTATTCGACAGTGGCTCTTTATCCAGTGTGATGTAAGCACCTGCTCGAATACCCATTTTTAAGAATAACACCGAACTGAGTGCTCGCAGTAGCATAAAGGCATAAAAAGCCCACCACAAGCCATGGTTGCCAAAACTTTTGGTCATGAAATACAAAGGCACAAAGCCAACTAAAACGGCAATCAACATAGAGTTACGCATAGCGCTGATTTGCGAGGCACCAATAAAAACACCATCCAGCCAGAAGCTCCAGACTGATACCAGCGCCATAAAAATAATATACCATTGGTATGGTTCGGAGGCTTCTACCACGCTATCAATAGTGGTAATTAAGCCAATAAACTCTTCAATAAATAACCAGAACACCAAAGCAAAAAGCACACTGACCAGCAACGACCAGAGGCCACCAACATTGACGCTGGAGCGAAAGTCCCGCCAGTTGTTGCGGCCAATCGCCTTACCCACTAGAGCCTCAACAGCATTAGCAAAACCATCCAGGCCATTAGCAATTAACAACAGGAAATTCAGTAATATGGCATTGATAGCCATCACCTCATCGCCGAGCTCGGCACCACGTGCATGAATGGTAAAAAAGACCAACTCCAACGCCAGGGTACGAATTAATAAATCGCCATTTAAACTTAATAACCTTTTCAACTTATGCCATGCCAGCTTAAATTTCTCAGCGATGGGATATTTGGCCAACAAGCGCACCACATGATAGGCACCAAAGGCAAAGCCGATGGCCTCGGCAATCACGCTGGCCAATGCAACACCCTCAACGGTCATCCCCAGACCCAGCACAAAATACAGATCCAGAATCACATTAAGCAGGTTAATAATCAGCAGCATCCAAAATGGAATACGCGCCGTCTGCATACCCAGAAACCAGCCAATCATCACCGCATTGAGCAAACTAAACGGCAGTCCCCAGATTCGGGCATTCCAATAAGCCAGAACACTCGACTCCACCTCAGACGAACCTTCAATCCACCATAAAATCAGCTCAATCAACCAAGGATTTAACAGTAGCGTCAGCAATGCCACCGACAGCCCCAGCAAAGAAGACAAAAACAACCACTGCCGGATTGCCACATGATCTTCCGCACCATAAGCCTGCGCTACCAGCCCCGTCGTAATCATCCGCAGAAAACCCATAGTCCAGACAATAAACGTAAACAACGCCGCACCCAGCCCCACCGCCGCCAGATAAAACGGCTCAGGCAAATGCCCCATCACCGCCGAATCCACCAGCCCCACCAAAGGCACCGTCATATTCGACAACAACATCGGCAGCGCAATACGCCAAATCGCCGAGTGTTGATCACGACGGGTTAGGTCTTGTTTTAGGGTTTTATAGGTCCAGAGTTTCATGTGATTTTGTGTGGCAAACTTTAGGCTGATTACTTAATTGTAGGTGTGGGTTTCGCCACTCGGCGAGTCACTTTTCTTGCGTGCCCAAGAAAAAGTAACCAAAAAGAAAGGCACCCCAGTCGTTAGGTCCTTCGGACTTCCCTCGCTCATCAAAGTTATTACGGGCCGCCAATACGAAACGTCCTGTTTCGAAGTGGCTAAATTGGGCGTCCTGCCCAATTTGCCCTATAACTTTTCTTCTCTCGGCTAACTCTAAGGGGGCTTATTGGAGCCAGCCTGAAACTTTTTCTTTTTCCTTATACTACCAACGTAGTTCTAGAATTCAGATTGTTCCCGTAAAATCTCAAAATCCCGCGCCACGGTACCCACCAAATCTTCGCCCGGTAATACTTCATCTGGGGTAAGCAGTGCATAGCGACGGCCTAATGGATCGATAATAAACCAGCGAGCGGTGTGTTCCACCAGATAGTTATCAGGATCATCATGGCCGGGTATTTTATAGAAAGTGACGCCAATCGATTCAGTCAGTTTGCGGGTTTCTTCTAAACCAGCATTGAGACCTATAAAGTCTTTGTTAAACGCTGGCACATATTTAGCCAGTCGCTCAATGCTATCACGCTCGGGATCGACTGAGACCATCACTACCTGGGTTGAATTAGCGATATCTTGCGGTAACTTTTGCATGACCTGATTGATATTGCTCATTGCGGTTGGGCACACATCTGGGCAGGTGGTAAAGCCAAAAAAGACAATACTCCAGGTACCGATAAAGTTTTCCTGATTGAACGTTTCGCCGTTATGGGTCTTGCCCTCAAAAGGTGCTATCGCACGCGGTTCACCAAAGGTGCGCATCATTTGCATTTCTTTTGGCGCAAACAATAACTGATAGGACATGACACCAGCCGCTAGCGAAAGAACTGCAACTATAATAAAAATCATTCTGGCAAATGCTGAATTTTTCTGCATGTTAGCCTCTAGTCTAGATTAAAAGTTAATAAAGGGATCAACATAGTGGTCGATCAATAAAAATGCGAATAAGAAGGTCAGGTAACCAATGGAAACACCAAATGTTTTCATGGCAATGCCTTCACGCTCACGATACTTAAGCACCACGGTGTAATACAAAAACCAGAGCCCCAAACCCACAGCAGCGACCAAATAAATAATACCGCTCATACCAGTCAGGTAAGGTAGCAATGTCGATAAGATTAAAAGGACCGTATACAGCACGATGGAAGTCTTGGTGAAATCTTCGCCATGAGTGACTGGTAACATCGGAATCTCGGCTTTAGCATAATCTTCGATGCGATGAATCGATAGCGCCCAGAAGTGCGGTGGCGTCCAGGTGAATATGATCAGCACCAGTAACCACGCATGAGGATCGGCAGAACCCGTCACCGAAGTCCAACCGAGCAGCGGAGGAATAGCACCCGACAGACCACCAATCACAATGTTCTGTGGCGTCGCACGCTTCAAAAACATGGTGTAAACAAAAGCATAACCGACCAGCCCGCCTAGCGTTAGTACCGCCGTTAAGGGGTTAACCAAGAACCACAGCATAGCCATAGCAACAATGGCCAGCACTGCTGAAAAGATAACGGCATTACGAGGCTTAACACGACCTTGCGCTACTGGACGCTGCATGGTGCGAGCCATCATGGTATCAATGCGCGCATCGACCACATGGTTTACCACTGCTGCGGCACCCGAAGCAAAAGCAATACCCAAAGTGCCGAAAATTAAAGCATTTAATGGTGGGAACCAGCTTTGAGTCACATCGTTGGCCAAAAACATACCTACTACGGCAGTAAAAACCAACAAATAAACCACTTTCGGTTTAGTCAGTTCATAATAATCACGCCAGGTGATAGGGCGACCTTGGCTTTTCGGCACACCCTCTGTTGCCTGGGTTTGCTGATTCGAATTAGCCATGCTTGCCTCCCACTTGCTTGGATTGTTTAAATTGCCAATTAACCAAAAAGTTCACTGCAATCAAGGTTAATAATAAGACGACACCACCACCATTATGGGCAACGGCCACATACAACGGCAGAGCAAAGATAATATTACTGAAGCCCAGCAGCATTTGTCCGATGAGCACCAATGCCAGTGCGCGCCCAAAATGACGGATCAGCACACTGTCTCTTTCACGAATCATCAGAATTGCCAATAACCCCACCACCAGAAAGACAAGATAAGCACCGATACGGTGACTGACATGAATCGCCACTTTTTGCTGGTGATTTAAAACGCCACCTTCATAATTGATAAAGGATTCACCCTGAGCTTTAGCTAAATCAGCTTCAAACTTTTCCTGCTCAAGAGCCTTGAATTCATCAAACTCGAACCCCTTTTGCCACAGATCATAACCACCTTTAAAGTCAACATTCTGCGTCCAGCCATCATTACAGAAAGGTAGTTCAGTACAGGCGGTTGCCGCATAGTTGGCTGCAGTCCAGCCGCCCAATGCGATTTGCAGTATCACCACTATAAAACTGACCAGCGCCAACTTTTTGAATTTCTTGGCGACCACCTCCGACAAAGAAACAATCTTCGGTCTTAATTGCAGAATGTACAAAAACAACAGCGATATGATTGAGAAGCCACCCAACAAATGCAACATGACCACAAATGGATGCACTTTTAAGGTCACTGTCCACATTCCCAGTAAACCCTGGAAGATGACCAGCGGCAGAAGTATGGAAGGAATTAGAACTGGAATGGTTGGGTCTTTGCGTCGCCCTCTCCAGGCTCCGATAAAGAGAATGATAATCACCAGACCAATCGCTTTAGCGAAGTGGCGGTGAATCATTTCAGGCCAGGCTTTATCAGCCTCAAACACCTGATTGTATTTAACCTCGGCCTGCTTAATATATTCAGCATCTTGCGGCACAGTGAAATGACCATAGCAACCCGGCCAATCAGGGCAGCCCAGGCCAGCGTCACTAAGACGCGTCCAGGCACCCAGCAAAATCACGCACAGCGCCAGAATACTGGCAAAAATTGCAAATCTACGTAAAGTTCTTTTTTGCATTAATAGTACCTACTTACAAACCTGTGGCCTTAATGGCACGTCGCACATCATCACGCAGACCTTTGCTGCGCATCATCGCTTCCTGCTCATCAGCTACTGGCTCGTAGCGCATGAAAATATTGCCATGCACATCCATCAAATAAATCTTGCCTGTTTCCAGCTGCACACCATCACCTATAGTCGGCTGACCATTGCCGCGCGCCAGACGTAGCTGTTCGCTGTCCTGCACCTTGTCTTCATAAATAATGTCATCTGGGAAAACGATCAGTCGGGTAAGCTTTTCAGACTCTTTACCCAATGTGGCGTGAGTCTGCGTCAACCAGTGAATATTCAATTCACAGGCTGCATCGCAAGTGCTCTGCTCAGGGAAGTAAATCCACCACCACTGAGTTTCGAAATCTTTGAAGTGTAACGGCTGATCATCAACACCAAACCATTCAAATTGATCGAAATGAGGATAAGGAGTTTCCAGAAGGGTGCCGTTATTCTTGGTTGCCACATGGAACCAGCCCATATGCATTGCTACATAGGCCAGAATTACCGGTGCGGCAAATACCAGAACCAGAGCTGAAACGACTTTTCGGTTTTGACTGCGTACTTTCGGGTCAACCGTTTGCTGACTCATCTTGTCTCTCTCGCTTTAGATTTAGATTTAACACAATGAATAAAATGATCAGCACCAAGGCCATCCCAAACCACTGAACCGCATAGGCAATATGCTTTTCCGGAGGACTTGCCACCAACTCCCACTGCCTGACGAAGGGGGAACTGGAATCTGCCTGCTGCCTGACCACAAAAGGAGCGGTATGATACCCTATTTCGCCCGCTTTTTCTGCAATAGTTTCCAGATCAAACTGGCCAATGAGCCAAGCATTATCGAACTTTTGCCACTGGGCATTTTGCGCCACAACCTGATTGGATCCCTTGGAAAAATAGAGCTGGCCTGAAAGCTGATTATCCGTAAATTCCTGGATATCAGGTACTTTTTGGTAAAAATCTTGGCGCGGAAGCCAGCCACGGCTAACCAGTACATACTCAGGCAGCTGGCCAGAAGTGTCTGCCTCGACTTGCCACAAGCCATAAACCTCATAACCAAGGCGCCCCTCATGCTTTTGGTTATCAACCACCAGATGAATACCATGAACAGGAGCCCCGCTAACGGTAACTTTGGTCTGGTCCGGCTGCTCTAATTGAAGTGCCTGTTGCAAGCTAATGCTTTGCTGACTAGATTTAGCCTCAAGGCTCGCTATCAACTCGCGCTTTTCTTGAGCACGATCCAGTTGCCAGACACCTAGACGCAGCAGGACTGGGAGCAATAATAAGAAGGCAATGGTTGGGATCAAGGTAGGCGTAAAACTGCGTTTACCCAGCGATATTTGAAACAAAGGTTTAGACAAAACAAGCCCTTAAACATTCTACTGCTTCTGTTTTTATAGCCAATCTGCGTATAATGCGGCACTAGTACCCATGAAATACAATCTGTCGCTGGCGGATTGGTTAAAAGCAAAGAATTAGATTATGTGGATTAAAATTGTACTCATTATATTGATGCTCGCCATATTATTCAGCCTTTTTAGAGGCCTGTTCTTCTTGGGCAAGGGCGATGAAGAGTCGAGCAGAAAACTGGTTAAGGCACTCAGCTGGCGAATCGGTTTATCTATCTTGTTGTTTATCATTGTAATTTTGCTACATTACTTTGGTGTTATAGAGTTTAGAGATAGCGTTCTACCGGTAGAAACCTCCGTGCAAGGAAGTAGCAATGAATCAGTCCAACTCCCAAAATCCTGGTAAGTTTTGTAATCAATGTGGGCAAAAGACCTTTCGCCCACAAAGAACCATCAAAGAATTATTAGTCGAGTTTGTCGAAGATTGGTTGAACTACGACTCTAAAGTTTTCAAAACCGCTCGTATGCTGGTTAAGCCGGGCGCCTTATCTCGTGATTACTTCACCAATTCTCACCATAAAAATCATTACGTCACCCCCATCAAACTTTATCTGATCTTATCGATAATTTTCTTCTTAATGACTAAGTTTGGTGGCTTCAATATCACCAATGTACAAATAGGTGGAGCAGATCTAACGGTTGAAGAACAGGCAGAAATTCAAAAAGAGTTAGCCGATGCAAGAGAGCAGCTAGCGAATAACCCTAATGTTAGCCCTCAGGCATTGCAAGTGATCGAAGAGGCTCAAGGGATTCCTCTTGATAGCAACCCCGTTGATCCCTTGGAGCAGGCTCTTAACTGCAAATCTGAAGCGAAAAACATGTTTCATCTATGGCCTCAGTGGTTAGATCAGGCATTAGAAGAGCGTATTGATAAACTGTGTGACACCTACCACGATATATCCTACTTACCAGCAGAAAAGCAAAAGGCCGCCCGTACTGCTCTGGGGGTTGCGATTGTGCAAAACATGATAGAAGTGATTCCGCAAACCATGTTATTCGCTCTACCAATTTTTGCCTTGCTACTGGGCTTGTTTTATTTATTCAAAAAGCGACTGTACGTTGAACACCTGGTTCTGCTGATCCACAGCCACAGCTTCATGTTTGCAGTGATTCTACTGTACTTAGGCTGGGTTCAATTAGTCAGCTGGCTACCACAACTGCAAGTACTCCACCTTGGTTGGTTTGTTTTCTTTGGCTTAATACTCTATTTGTTTTATACGCAGAAAAACTTTTATCAAACAGGCTATTGGGCAACCAGCTGGCGCTTCCTGCTGTTTGGTTTGCTCTATACGATGATTTTCGGCTTTATGCTGGTAGTGGCTTTGCTCATTGGATTGATGTCAACTTAATACAGGTCTGGATGAAGGCAGGATGCGAATAAGCTTATCTTTTCTCGCCTTTATATCCTGCAAGAAGGTGATTCCAATCTTCTTCTAGCCAGTTAAAGTCAGGGTATTTCGAGTCTTCTTTCCTAAGCGAGCGCTGTAGTCTTGGTAGGTTAGTTTCCAACTTAGCACTATTAGCCGAGATTAGCCGCCCCTTGTCAAAGTCTATCAACCAGAACTTACCCTGATCATCCAACAGAATATTGTGAATATTTAAATCAGAATGATAGACGCCTTGCTCATGAAACTGTCTGATAAGAGCCCCCACGGCCTTCCACTCATCAGCAGAAAGAGAACGCTGTCGCAAAATATGAAAAAGGTCCTGAGCATTTTTTATCAGCCCAATGATGATTGAGGCTCGGTAAGTAAATCCATTTTTATCTACCATCAAAGCCACTGGCTCAGGCACGGGCAACCCCTTCTTACGCATTTTACGCAGCAAAGAAAGCTCACGATAAGCGCGCGTTCGCTTTAACCCGGTAAACAGATAAGAGTCTTCAACCCACTTTGATAAAATGCCACCCCGGTAGTACTTTCTAAGCACGAACTGCTCATCCTGCTGTTGAAAAAACCAGGTAGTATTTCGTCCGGTTGAAGATCCAATGATAGCTCCCTGCTCTGTTAATAATTTTGCATCAAACCAGTCGCTAGTAACCTTGTCGCGAAAACGCTTAGTCGTCACCAGGAACCGATTTCTGTCAACTTGTTGAATTTTCACAGAAACGTAAGCGGGACAGATGGTTGGTTTATGGCTTACTATACATTAAAATCGACGCAAGTCCCTAATTTTCAAGGTCATACTGTGTTAGAAAACTTTCCTCAGTCACCACAAGCCATCTGCATTTTGCGCCTCTCTGCTATTGGCGATGTGTGTCATGCAGTATCGACCGTACAGGCTATTCAACGCCAATACCCAGATGCATTAATCACCTGGGTCATTGGTAAAGTCGAAGCGCAGCTATTAAAGCATTTACCTGATGTTGAATTTGTCATCTTCGATAAAAGTAAGGGCATTAAGGCGTATGCTGAGTTGCGTAACGCCATGAAAGGTCGGCAATATGATATTTTGCTGCATATGCAATTAGCATTTCGTGCCAATCTTGCTGCTTATTTTATCCCCTCCACCATCAAGCTAGGCTTTGAGAAAAAAAGGAGCAAAGAATTACACTCGCTGTTCGTCAACGAACACATCACTGATAGTAAAGGCATGCATGTTTTAGAAGGGTTCAGAGATTTCGCCCGCGCCATTGGCGTGCCCGACAGCAAACCTTTATGGAATATCCCATTGCCACAAGAAGTTAAGCTGTGGGCCGACAATCAATTGCCACAGGAGCCTTTCGTCGTGCTTTCACCAGGTGCCAGTAAAGCTGAAAGGAATTGGCTTGCTGCTCGTTACGCAAAGGTAGCTGACTATTGTCACAGCAAAGGTTATAAGGTGGTTATGACAGGCGGGCCAAGTAGTATGGAGCGTGAGTTGGGTGACAGTATTTTAAGTCACAGTAAAAGCCCAGTTGTCGATTTAATTGGGCAAACCAATTTAAAGCAACTATTGGCAGTGCTTAAAGTCGCTAAACTTGTCATCGCACCAGACTCAGGTCCAGCCCACATGGCAGTCACTCAAGGCACACCCGTTGTTGGCCTCTACGCCCACAGCAATCCGCAGCGTACAGGACCTTACTTGTATTTAGACTATGTTGCTGATGCCTATACTGCATCAGCAACACAGCAACTCAACTGCTTACCAAGTGAGATTCCCTGGGGTTATCGCCTAAAAGGAGACAACCTGATGCAACAGATTAGTGTTGAACAGGTTATCCATTTAATTGATCAAGTACTTAGAAAAACTCTAGATAAAAATGTTGTAGACCAGGATGGTCACCAGTAAGGCAGCAACTACGCCCTGACAAACATTTAAAAAGATATCTTCTGCATCATACTCATGCACATGTTTTGGCTTAACTATTTTAGTTTTCATGGATTATCCTTGCTTACGCCGTTTTCCAATGAGTTTATAGTATTCGACAAAATCATTTGAATGTCCTGTTCAGAAACTGAAGCTTTTATGCCCTACAAAAGCAATGACTTAGATCAAGCCGCTTGTACGATTTAAGAAATCCGCAAGGTTTTCTTAAGATCTCTGACCCATAAATAAAACGACTGTTACATAATTGCTATATAAAGACTCTGCAATAAAAGCACCAATAATAAAAGCAGTAGCAAAACTTTAAGCTTTTTACGGCCTTTTGGGGACCTAGGGTGCTCTCCCACTTTCTGAGTATCTACATAAAACTTTAATCTTATGGGTTTTAGTTCAGAAGACATTGCCAGTCGTTTTATTTTTTTCGGAGACTTAGTACTTTTATGGTCAATGCCAATTTTGCCGTTAGATTTAGCCTCTGAAGCCGACTCATGATCATCGTGACGACGACCAAATGGTTGTTCATGCTGATAGGGTCCATTTTTTTTCTGGTTTAAATCGAAACCATTTTGTAATACTTTATAAGCTGGATTCAGACTTAGCATATAACCCTGACGGGAAATCGTTTTCAATTGCGGGCTGCGATACTCGTCAACCTGTCGAAATATTTTACGTAATTTTGAAATGCTGCAATAAATTGCATCGTCAGAGATGGAAATACCATGCCAAACCTCATCAAGTAGATCATCCTTTGAAACTGGCTCTTCCGAGTGATTATAAAGGCAAATCAAAACCTGCATTACTCTAGGTTCAAGATCGAAAGCTTTACTGTCAATCGTTAGCCTGTTGAGGACAGGATCAACCTGCCAGTCTACAAGATTAAAGCAACGCTCAGTGTGAGGCATAGCCAGTTCCTTGTCTCTCGACGGGCTAAAGTATAGGAGAGTCTAAAATCGGACTTCGAATACTTATAGTATAAAAGTCTTCAGAAGTTGCCGACCTAAATTAAATTATACTGAAAATTATCATTCCTACCAGCAATACCGCAATAATTGCCCAACAAGCATCCAGTACATAATCCTGCACATCAAATTCATGTGTTTTATGGCTTTTAGTGTTCATATTCTTACTCCTTTTCAGTGTCTAAACAAATATCTTGTTTCTACTTATCAGACACGAAAAAGAACCATACCGTTGTTAACAAATGTAACCGGACATTTCGACGCTCAAATAACAGTACCATTTTTGGTAAAGCATAATGAATGTATGGCAAATTATGTTTCCAGACACATAATTTTATAGTTTGTGCAGAGATGTTTTTGTCGTTAGAGGGTCAATATTAAAAACTGGTGGTTGCGGTAACGCTAAAATCCACCCCGCTCAGATAGTCTGAGTTTACTGGTGCTGCTAAATTGATGTTGACCAGATTGCGGCCACTTGAGCGTGAAAAGAACAATCTGATACCAAGCCCAACACCAATTAATGTGCCTTCTTCCTGGTTAGGGTAAAGCGTCTCACCTCGGGCTCGCCCCACATCGACAAACCCCGCAAAGCCAACATCGACTAGTTTGAATAGATTTATCCCTGGGTAGTATCGCTTTTCTAAGTTCGCCAAATAGGCTTGCTTGCCATGTTGATATTGCAATGGATAACCGCGTAACCCACTCTCTCCACCAATGGCAATCGGTCTATCTATGAAGGGATTTTCAGCACCCCAATACCGAGCCTTCAGATACCATATTCGAGTATCTGAAGCATGATGAAAATATTCTAAGCCGGTAGAGTAGTAATAGGTAGTTTCAACGCCGCCATCAGGTTCGACACCATCGCTGGACAGCCAGGTGGTATAAAGATGTTCTTTATTTATCTGGTTGGTATAACGGCTGTCCCATTGCCAGTGCATAGCCTTTTGATACTTACTATTACTGGTGTTAACCCCCAATCTTAAGTTATGGCTCCAGCCTAATTGGACATCCTCTGTTCGACCAATTAAATACAGGTTCTTGGTTTTAATAAAATTATCATCGATGTACTCAATGCCAAACCAGGGGTGGGTAAAATCACGTTCTTCGGGCAACCCGATAGTCATCAATTTTTCAATGAAGCTATCCTTACGCTCGGTGTAACCGACTTCGTATCGCACAGTCCGATCATCGACCAACCCTTCAGAAAATCCGTAGGATAGCTCGAAATGATCAATCTCATGACCAAAGACATTAACCTCTTCATCGTTGCTATAAATAGTGTCTTCACGTCGCTCCGTATTAATATAAAAATTTGCGCTCCACTCGTCATCCAACGTATAAAAAGGTTTATTCAAGCCTAATGAGTACTGCTCACCATCCGAGGTATCGGATAAGACCAAGGCCGCTTGCAAATGACTTTCAGTGGAAACTTGTGACGCAAGAACCAAAGAGTAGCCCGTTCGTTCCTGTTCTTTGAAATATAAAATGGTGGCTCTTAAGCCATGACCTAGAAGGTTTTCATCCTGAATACCATAAGAATAGTCGGTAACCCCACCTTCTCTGCTAATATCAACCGTCGGGACTAAGGTCCAGTTTTCCCAGGTTTGAACCTCAACAATAACTCCATCTCCCGTTTCAGACTTTCTCCAGGTAACTTTGGCATCGCGCAGAAAAGCCTTTGCTCTTAATATCCTTTCAGCTTCGTCAATAGTTCTGACTGAAACCAGGTCTCCTTCTTTAAAGGGTAATAAACGACTTATCACGTAAGGACGTGTATCAATATGAATCTGGTCAGCCGTTTCATATAGCCAGCCAGTACGCTCTTCTTCACTAAAGATTGGGTTAATGGTAACAACAATTTCTGCAATTCTGACTTTGTCTTCGCCTTTGACAATACAACATAAGGTTGCCAGAAACATGGCAAGCGTTACTTGCTTTATTACCTTTAAAATTGCCACAGATTGCTTCAAACCCAGTCCTTATAATACCTGTTACTTAACTAGCCTTCTCACTTTATTCCATCATAGAGTCACCAATCATAAAAGTCATGCGCTGAATTTTTCGTCATTTTTCATAGCCTTAACAATGCAAATCTGACTACCAACAATTATTGACAAAACCCTGCTCATTGCCTAGCATCATGACAAAGGGAATTTTAAATGGTTACACAACTTCAGAAAGGACTCACTTCTCAGGTTGAGCAAGTGTCTTTTCTGTAAACAGTTTTTAAACCAAAAAACTAAGACAAGGAGAAAGTTATGTCTGGAAGTAAAGAAGCCGTTGAATTGGCTACCCACCTACCCGAAATCGGTTTTCCCGAATTCACCACCAAATTAGTTAGCGATGTTTTTGATACGTTAATCGCCTCTAATTTACGCCAAACCGAAGCCTATGTTGAGTTATTAAAGCAGACAGGTAAATCATTGCAGGCGTTTATCAACGATACCAAGGATGACATCGATGGCAATATGCTGTTGCAATTCCTGTCCAAAGTTGTTGGAGCGGATAATGATGGTAACCCTGTCGTTAAGCCTAATGGTACTTTAACTCAAGGCCAGGCGAGCGATCTTAATAAAGCTGTTGAAGTCAAAGATGCTGGACTTGATTCTGATAATAAAGTCGTCACTCACGGTTCACTTGATGATACTAAGTTTCAGAAGATCCTGGACGCAGTTGCTAACCGACTCGCAGCAGATAAGTACACCCTGCTTAAAGAAATGGTTAAGCAAGGTCTGTTGCGTCTGGTTATTGAGCAAGGCGAAATTGAAACCCGTCTAACCTTCAACACCTATGGTTCGTCGTATTTACAAAACCGCTCCACTGACTACAATCGGAAGAATTTTAACTTCCGCGCAAAAGCCAAAACAGGCGGTCTACTATCGGGATGGGTAAAAGCCTCGGCGTCGACTTCATATAACAGTATTAAAGTTTCCACGGCCACTAAAACCGATATCGATCGCTCAAGTAGTAGCGTGCAGATTTACGGTCGAGTCCATTTAAACTTTAAAACTGATTACCTACCATTAGACCAAGACTAAGCGGGAGAACGTCATGTCAGAAGAAATTTTGACGCCCGCTGATATGGGCTTCGCCGAATTCGTGGCGAAGCTCATCTCTGAAGTGTTCGATGCAGTCGTCACTTCACAAGCGGAGCAACAAGAAAAACTACTCGAAATCAAAGAGCTGGCAAGCTTGCCCGAGTCATTATTTGTCGACTCATTGCTTCAACGCGATGAATTTTTTGACCAAATTGATCGGGTATTAACATCCTATTTCCCCACCACTGCCAAAAATATGCCACATGCTATTTACCAAGGCGCTCCCTACAAAGCGAAGAAAGGCAATACCAGCGAATCACCGGCTATATTTGATGAGCTTGGACTTGACCTGAGCGAAAGCGAATCAGCCAAAAAGGGTAAACTTACCGACCAGGATGTGCTAGCGGTTTACCAAGCCGCGGCAACTCCCTACGCACAACAAAAACGTAATGCTATGTTGCAAGCATTGGAGCAAGGGTTTTCCAATATCGTTGTCGATAGCGGTAAGATTAATGCAAAGTTCACTTTCGGAACTTCCATCGATAAAAGTGCTGAAGATGAAGAAGATTCAGCCCCGACAAAGCCCAAAGCTAAAGTCCCGCCCAAGGCAAAATCACCCATTCTGGATAAACGAATCAAGTTGAAAGAGTCACTGCGAAAAAATTTGATTGATAATAAAACCATTAGTTCCAGGAGCAGAATTCTGGCTAACCCCACGCTCAAAGCGAGCATTCTAAAACCCAACCTTACAAGGGACATCAAAGTTGCCATTCGTCCAGTAAGCAATAAGGACCCACAAGCTACTACAGCAAAAGCCAATATTTACAGTGAAATTGAACTTAACTTTAAATCTATCAGGTGAACCTAATGGCTGATGTGAATATTGACGATATTGTCCATCTGGTTCATGGCGAGCTTACTACAGCAGTGGCTAATACCACCAGTTTCCTGGACGCGCCTTTGGTGGAAATATCGACCATCAAGGTGCGCATGGGGCAACAAATGACTTCGGATGGCGCCCATACTCTCCAGCTGGATCCGGCGAAATATCCGCTATCAAATAATGGCTGGCAATTGGAGATAACCTATGACGCCAAGTCTCCAGCAAATCGCTCCCATATTGATAAGCTGACGGAAAGCGGCATCCCGGCTTATGACTCTTATGAGTTCTTATCTGAACTATCCATCAGTCATATGACCCAATCAGTTGCTCAGCATCGTAATCTACTCAAAAAACGTAGCATCACTACCATTACTCAATTGAGCGAGTCCGAGCCAATACTCATAAAGCAACTCGCCAAAACATTATCACCAACCAACATACGCAACGCACAAACCCTCGCCCGCTTGGCTCTTACTATTCCGGATGTGAATGTACCTGAGGATTTATTATCACTGAAACTTGTTCAATTTCTTGATGCGTTTCCTTCTTTCAATAAAGCTGACTACGACCACTATCAATGGAATACTCTTGAAGTTATCTACGAATGGTTACAGCAATTGGAGCTATGCCTGGACTCACAATTTTTTACCTCTCTGACCTTTAATAAATTACTGCTAAAGGGTTAAGCTCTTTGCTTTATATCTGCTTTTGCTTGTATGCTTGAGCAATGCTTCAAAAGTCAATTGGACAACCATCGTGCTACCGCTACTTAAAATTCTCCTAATCGAAGATGACGGCTCTATTCTCTCTGAGTTATCGAGCAATCTGACCAGGACCATTACTAACTTTGAACGCACTGACGTCACTATTGAGGTAATTAACTGCCCTGATCTGACAACCGGGATTCAGCACATTCAAGATGATGGCGACATTCAGGCGGTCATTTTAAGTTGGCAGATCCGCGAAAATGCTATTGCCAATCGCTACGCACAGTTTATAAGCCAATTAAAATCTATTCGCCTTGAATTACCCGTTTATGTGCTAGGTGATGATAGTAAGGGACTGGATATTGTTAATGAATCCGAAGACATTGAGTCCTTCTTCTTTAAAGATGATGTTTTATCCGATCCTGAATCCATTCTTGGCTATATCATTAATGACTTTGATGATCGTTGCGAAACACCTTTTTGGACGGCTTACAAACGTTACGTAGCGGAGTCTAATGATTCCTGGCATACGCCTGGACATAGTGGTGGCGCCAGCTTTAGAAATTCACCTTATATCAGCGACTTTTATCAGTTCTACGGTCGCAACGTTTTCGTCGGTGACCTCTCAGTTTCAGTTGATTCACTCGGTTCGCTATCCGATAGCACTAACTACATTGGCCGAGCACAACAAGCCGCGGCAATAACCTTTGAAGTCAAACGAACCTACTTCGTGACCAACGGATCTTCTACCTCCAACAAAATCATCCTACAAACACTGTTGCGCAAAGGTGACAAAGTCATCATTGATCGAAACTGCCATAAGTCAGTGCACTACGGAATACTGCAATCAGCAAGCATGCCGATTTATCTTTCCAGCATTCTCAACCCCAAGTACGGTATCTTTGCACCACCGTCACTGGCTGATATGAAACAGGCAATTGAACAAAATCCTGACGCAAAGTTACTAGTGCTAACCGGCTGTACCTACGATGGCTTACTCAGCGATCTGAAGCAAGTGGTTGAACTGGCTCATAACCATAATATTAAGGTCTTTATTGATGAAGCCTGGTTTGCCTATTCGTTATTCCATCCAGAATTTCGTGACTACTCAGCAATCAATGCAGGTGCAGACTACGTCACTCACTCAGCCCACAAGGTGGTCTCAGCCTTTTCGCAGGCTTCTTACATTCATATCAATGATCCCGATTTTGATGAGGACTTCTTCCGTGAGATCTACAGTATTTACGCCAGCACCTCACCCAAGTATCAACTAATCGCCTCGCTTGATGTATGCCATAAGCAATTAGAAATGGAAGGCTACAAAATCCTCAATGCCTTGCTTAATCATGTGACTGAATTTAAGCAACAAATGGCCAGCCTGAGCAGAATCAAAGTGCTGGATAAAAATGACTTTAAGTCACTGTTCCCGCATTTCGCATCCGACAATATGGGCCATGATCCACTTAAAATCCTAATTGATATTAGTGAACTACCCTACTCACATAAAGATATCCATAAGTACCTGCTAGACGAGGTGGGGCTTGAAATTGAAAAATACACCCACAGCACGATTCTTGTTTTGCTAACTCTTGGCGGTACCCGCTCTAAAATTATTCGTCTTTATAACGCATTGAAAAAACTGGATAGCGGTCGCGTAAAATTAACCACGGCCAGTCGTCGTTCTAAAATCCCCAATAACCTGCCACCAATCGAATTAGCCTGCTTACCCAATGAAGCCTTCTTTGGTCAAAGGGAGTGCCTACCCATTTCTGAAGTAGAAAACCGTATTTGTGCAGGCTTAGTGACACCTTATCCACCAGGCATTCCGCTACTGGTTCCTGGGCAGATCATCCGACGTGAACAGCTCGAATACCTGAACGCACTGACCAATCAGAACCTGACTATACAAGGTAGCTTCGATGGGGAAATCTATGTGCTAAAGCAATCTGAAGAAGCTTAATCTCTTGATACTGCTGCTGTTGTATCTTTTTTTTTGACGCTTCAAACGTCTTGCCAGACCAGTAGCTTATAACCAAAAAGTAGTTTGCATAAAAAAATCACTGTGTTAGTCTCAGTTCAACAACTGAGCGAAACTATACAAACGGAAAGTTGAAACCAATGCAAAAACAAGCCCTGAATATTATTCAGATTAACTTACTCGTGGTGATTTTATTACCGCGACGAGGGCTTGTGTGAAATAAAAAAGCACACAATATCCAGGCCCTCGCACTGAAAAGTCCGAGGGCTTTTTTTTACCTTAAAGAATGTTAACACTCGAATGAACTAGGAATTATTAACATAACTATGAACTTTCTAACATCAATTATTATCCTCGTTTTGATCATTGTGGTGATTTTATTACCGCAACGGGGGCCCTATTGAATTTAGAAAGTTAAATCAACTACCCAAGCCCCCGCACTGAAAAGTCCGGGGGCTTTTTTTTGCGATATCATTTAACAACAAAAACTGGAGACACTATGAAAGTCAGCTATGACAAAGACATCAACACAGAGGCACTCAAAGACAAGAAGCTCGTCATTTTAGGGTATGGCTCACAGGGTTATGCCCATGCCAACAACCTCAAAGACAGCGGCTTTAACATCACGGTTGCTTTACGCGAAGGATCTTCAACCTTCAGCAAACTTGAGAAAAGCCAGCTCCCCGGAGCACCTTTGAGTGAAGCCTTGCAGGATGCCGATCTGGTCATGATGCTATTGCCTGATGAGCATCAGGCAGAAGTCTATGAAAACTATGTAAAACCTCATTTAAAGTCAGGGGCAAGCCTCGGTTTCGCACATGGTTTTAATATTCACTTCAATCAAATCACTCCTCGCGATGACCTTAATGTATTTATGGTTGCGCCAAAGGGCCCCGGGCATACCGTCCGCTCAACTTACACCGATGGTAGCGGCGTCCCCTGCCTGGTCGCAGTTCACCAGGATGTTACCGGCAATACCCGAGAGTTAGCCTACGCTTATGCCAGCGCCATTGGCGGAGGTCGCGCTGGAGTGATTGAAACCAGCTTTAAAGAAGAAACCGAAACCGATCTGTTTGGTGAGCAGGCAGTGTTATGCGGAGGTACCGCCGCTCTGGTGCAAGCTGGCTTTGAAACCTTAGTCGAAGCAGGTTACTCGCCCGAAATGGCTTATTTCGAGTGCCTTCATGAATTAAAGCTGATCGTCGATCTGATGTATGAAGGCGGCATTAATACAATGCGTTATTCCATTTCGAACACTGCCGAGTACGGTGATCTGACCCGTGGTAATCGTCTGGTAACCGATGACACCAAAGTCGCCATGAAAAAAATTCTACAAGAAATACAAAGCGGTCAGTTTGCCAAAGAATACATCGAGGACTGCCGCAACCATTACCAAACCCTGCATCAGCTGCGTGCCAATCATGCTAACCACCCAATTGAAACCGTGGGTTTGCAACTGCGCCAGATGATGCCCTGGATCCGTAACAAGCCATTGGTCGATCACACTCTTAATTAACGAAGGTTATCATTATGCGCGGCGCAGATTATTTAATACAAACCTTAAAAAAGCATGGTGTCGATCTGGTTTTTGGCTATCCAGGAGGTGCCATCATGCCGGTTTACGATGCACTGTATGAAAGCGGCATCAAGCATGTTTTGTGCCGCCATGAGCAAGGCGCTGCATTTGCAGCCGATGGTTATGCTCGTTCCAGTGGCCGATTGGGTGTTTGCATTGCAACCTCAGGTCCCGGCGTGACGAACTTAATTACCGGAATTGCTAACGCTCATATGGACTCGGTGCCTATGCTTGCCATAACAGGACAAGTGGCATCGAACCTAATTGGTACTGATGCATTTCAAGAAATTGATGCGTTTGGTTTATCGCTATCGGTAGTCAAGCATAGCTATTTAATCAAACGCATTGAAGACTTGCCGGCTATGCTCAACGAAGCGATTCACATAGCACAAGAAGGCAGGCCGGGGCCGGTCATCGTTGATATCACCAAAGATGTTCAACAGGCTTTACTCCCGACAAGCTATTCGAACCATCCTTATACCAATGCGCCCACTCAATTGGCATCGGTGCAACAACCTGTTACTCATGATTATGAGTCAGCTTGCGCACTGATCGCAGCCAGCAAAAAGCCACTGGTGTATGCCGGTGGCGGAATTGCCATTGCTCATGCCAGCAATCAACTTAAGGCTCTGGTTAATCAATTGAAACTACCCACTGTCACCACCTTGAAAGGCATTGGCACATTGGAGTCTCGCCATCCTTACAACCTGGGTATGTTAGGAATGCATGGTACTAAAGCCGCCAATATGGCTGTACAAGAATGTGATTTGCTGCTGGTGGTGGGGGCGCGCATGGATGATCGTGCGACAGGTAATCTCGTACAATTTGCACCCCATGCGCAAGTCATTCATATCGATTGTGATAAAGCTGAAATCAATAAATTGCGGACAGCAACGGTTAGCTTAGTTGGGTCTATGCAGCCGATTCTTCAACAACTGTTATTGCGTACGGCAGATTCTCAGCAGAAAAACATTCAAAAAAACGAGGACAAAGCTCGGTGGCTTAAATGGTGCCTTAACAACAAACAGCAATTGGCATTTCGCTATGACGCCCCCCAGCAAACCATTTACGCACCTCGACTGCTCAAAAAACTGTCGCAACAATTGTATGACACAAAAGCCATTGTGACCTGCGATGTGGGGCAGCATCAGATGTGGGTTGCCCAGCATATGGACTTTAAGCACTGCTATCAGCACTTAAGCAGTGGCGGTCTCGGCGCCATGGGTTATGGCCTTCCTGCAGCGTTGGGAGCCAAGTTTGCGATGCCTGATCATACCGTCATTAATGTTTCCGGTGATGGCTCTATCATGATGAATATTCAAGAGCTGGCCACCCTGAAGCGTTACCAGACACCGATAAAAATTTTGCTTCTGGATAATCAGCGACTGGGCATGGTTCGCCAGTGGCAGACGCTCTTTTTTGAAAAGCGATTCAGCGAAACGGATCTGTCTGACAATCCAGACTTCACTCAGGTTGCTTATGCTTTTGGCTTACGAAGCAAAAGCATTTCACATTCATCCGAAGTTGATGAAGCGCTAAACGAATTTCTAAATTCGGAAGAAAGCTTTCTTCTGCATGTAGCAATCGATCCTAACGATAACGTATGGCCTCTCGTGCCACCGGGAAAAAATAATTCACAATTTATAGAGGACACGCCAGCATGAATGCACCAGCCATTAACCATTGTACCGTTAAGCTTTTTGTTCGTCAGTCCACAGGCAGTTTAGAGCGTATCCTGCGTTTAGTCCGACAGCGTGGATTTGATGTTAATTATTGCCTGGCTAAAGAGGAACAACTCGAAGATGGTATGAGTATCACCTTAAACCTTAGCGGCTCAAGACCGACTGAAAATCTATTCCATCAACTGAATAAACTGATCGACGTGGTTGAAGTTTATCAGCCTCATCCTTTAAAAGTGCGGAGCTGTCTGGGCAATGAATAAATCATTATATCTATACGACACCACCTTACGAGACGGCGCTCAGTTTAAAGGCATCAGCTTTTCTTTGCAGGATAAGTTATCAATCACACAGCTGCTTGATGACTTTGGTTTGGACTATATTGAAGCGGGCTGGCCGGGATCTAATCCAAAAGATGCGGCCTACTTTGATAAGGTCCAAAATTTAAGTTTAAAGCATGCGACGCTGGTTGCTTTTGGGGCCACGCGAAAGCCTGATAAAACAGTCGAACAGGATCCACAAATTCTATCTCTACTATCAGCTAACACGCCGGCGGTAGCACTGGTCGCTAAATTTTGGCAGTTTCATATTGAAAAAGTGTTACGCACCAGCTTGCAAGAAAATCTGAATATGATTTTCGATTCGGTTGCCTTTTTTAAACAACAACATAAAGAAGTGATCCTGGATGCAGAACATTTTTTTGATGGCTTTAAAGACAACCCTGATTATTGCCTTGAATGTTTGCGCACAGCAATTGAAGCTGGCGTTGATAATGTCACTTTATGCGATACCAATGGAGGCACATTGCCACACGAAATCGCCACCATCACTCAAGCAATTGCTCTACAATTTCCTCGTTTACAATTGGGCATACATTGTCATAACGATTGTGAGTTGGCGGTGGCAAACAGCTTGCAGGCGGTTAACTCTGGTGCATCACTCATTCAAGGCACCATCAATGGTTATGGTGAACGCTGCGGTAATGCGAACCTGATATCCTTAATTGCTAACTTGATGTTGAAGGATGCGAATGCACACTTTGCTTTTAACACCAGAGTCAAAGCCTCAAAGCTCACTCCATTAGCTAATGATATTGCTAATGTCGCTAACATCCCTTTAAAAGCCGAAGCCGCTTATGTCGGCAATAATGCTTTCTCGCACAAAGGCGGTATTCATGTAGCAGCGATAGCCAGAGCTAGCCGCACTTATGAGCACATTGCGCCCAGTACGGTAGGTAATCAAAGAGATATTGCCGTATCTGAGCTATCAGGTCGTTCGAACATCAAGCTACAAGCTCAAAAATTAGGACTTGATGTCTCTCTTAATTTTCAACAAGTTCTCGATAGTATTAAAGCACTGGAACATTCAGGGTTTAGTCTTGAGAATGCATCCGGCTCCTTTGAAATGTTGGTGCGTAAACATGACCAAAGTTTCGTCCCACACTTTTCTATTCTCAACATTCAAATTAATACAGTTGATTTCAATCAGGCGGATCAAAAAAAGTCGGAACTCTGTACCGCCATCGTAAAATTAAAAGTTGAGCAACAAATCAGTCATGTGGTTGCTGAAGCAACGGGACCGGTGGACGCATTAAACCTTGCTTTGAAAAAAGCACTATCCGAGTTTTTCCCCAGCGTCGAAACCATGAAACTGACGGATTATAAAGTTTCAATTATTAATCCGGAAAAAGCTTCCGCAGCCACTACCCGCGTCTGGATTGAATCGGGTTACCAGCAACATCGCTGGGCCACTATCGGATGCTCCGACAATATCATTAAAGCTAGCACCCAAGCGTTGATGGACAGCTACCAGCTGTTCTTAATTAAATTTGCTCATTTATCACAAACAACTTCCAGCAAAGAGGTGATCCACCATGGCAACACTTAATCCGCCAGACTACATCTGGTTTAATGGCAAAACCATCCCCTGGCAGGATGCAACCGTGCATGTTCTCACGCATGCCCTTCATTATGGTTCTTCTGTGTTCGAAGGCGTTCGCTGTTACGAAACCAGTAAAGGCCCCGCATTCTTCCGGCTCCATGAACACATTGAGCGTCTGTTCCTTTCCGCCAAAATTTATCGTATGAGCATTCCCTATTCGGTGGATGATTTATTAAAGGCTTGTCATGAAGTGGTCAGCCACAATAACTTACGTAATGCCTATCTTCGTCCCATTGCATTTTGTGGTTATGGTTCGATAGGTGTTAATCCAAGTCAAAATCCTGTTGAAGTTTCAGTTGCCGCCTTTCCGTGGGATTCTTATCTGGGTAATGATTCGATTGAGCAAGGCGTTGATGTTTGTATCTCATCATGGAATCGAGTCGCGCCCAACACCATCCCCGCTGCAGCCAAAGCGGGAGGGAATTATTTGTCCTCACAACTCATCGTCGAAGAGGCCACCCGCAAGGGCTACGTCGAAGGCATAGCGCTCGACGTTAATGGTTATATTTCTGAAGGCTCCGGGGAAAATATTTTCGTGGTAAAAAATAACACCTTGTATACCCCGCCTTTTACTGCCTCGATCTTGCCTGGCATTACCCGCGATACAGTGATCACTTTGGCACGACAAATGGGCTATCAAGTATTCGAACAGAACATGACTCGCGAAGCCTTGTATCTTGCCGATGAGGCTTTTATGACAGGTACTGCTGCAGAAATTGTACCGATTATAAGTGTTGATGACTTGTTAGTAGGTTCAGGTTCTCGCGGTCCTGTCACCGAACAGTTACAAGCTGCGTTTTTTGGCCTGTTCAAAGGTACTACACCTGATGAGCATGGTTGGCTGCAAGCCGTTACTCACGTTGATGACAAATCTGAGGATAAATCTTATGCCTGATTATCGCTCCAAGACCTCGACTCACGGCCGCAATATGGCCGGTGCGCGCGCCTTATGGCGAGCTACTGGTGTTAAAGATAATGACTTTGGCAAACCGATTATCGCCGTCTGTAATTCCTTTACTCAGTTTGTGCCAGGCCATGTCCACCTCAAAGATATCGGTCAACTGGTCGCTCGGGAAATTGAGCAGGCAGGCGGCATCGCTAAAGAATTTAATACTATCGCGGTTGATGATGGCATCGCCATGGGGCATGACGGTATGTTGTACTCCTTACCGTCTCGCGAAATTATTGCAGACTCTGTTGAGTATATGGCAAATGCCCACTGTGCCGACGCGCTGGTCTGCATATCAAACTGCGACAAGATAACCCCCGGCATGCTACTGGCTGCCATGCGCCTTAATATCCCGGCAATATTCGTTTCTGGCGGGCCGATGGAAGCTGGCAAAACTAAACTGTCGGATCAACTGATCAAGCTTGATCTGGTCGATGCCATGGTCGCCGCAGCTGACGACAATGTCAGTGATGAAGACAGTGAACAGGTAGAGCGCAGCGCCTGCCCCACCTGCGGTTCCTGTTCCGGCATGTTCACCGCCAACTCCATGAACTGTCTTACCGAAGCACTGGGTTTAGCATTGCCCGGCAACGGCTCAATGCTTGCAACCCATACAGCCCGCAGAGAATTATTCCTGACTGCCGGTCGACAAATTGTTGAGCTGTGCAAAAGCTATTACCAACAAGATGATGAAACCGTCTTGCCACGCAACATTGCAAATCGCAAAGCTTTTCTCAATGCCATGAGCCTGGATATTGCGATGGGCGGTTCAACCAACACTGTCTTACACCTGTTAGCGGCAGCTCATGAAGGCAATATTGGTTTCAATCTTAAAGATATTGACCGGCTTTCTCGACAGGTACCGAATTTATGCAAAGTTGCTCCCGCCACCAAAAACTATCATATGGAAGATGTCCATCGTGCAGGCGGTGTCATGGCGATTCTCGGTGAACTAAAGCGCGGTAATTTATTAAACCTGAATCAGCCCACCATATTGCAGAAAACCATCGGCCAAGTTATTGAGCAGTGGGATATCCAAACTGCAACCGATGATAAGGTCAAAGTATTTTATCAGGCCGGCCCGGCGGGCATTCCAACCCAACAAGCCTTTAGCCAGTCGTGTCACTATGATGATTTGGATAATGACCGCAGCAATGGCTGTATTCGCGACATTGAACATGCATACAGCAAAGACGGAGGACTCGCAGTTTTGTACGGCAACCTTGCAGCAAACGGTGCCATCATTAAAACCGCCGCTGTACCGCCACAGCTCCTCACTTTTACTGGCCGCGCCCGTGTGTTTGAAAGTCAGGACAGCGCCGTTGCCGCCATTCTTAACGACCAGATCCAAAAAGGTGATGTGCTGGTGATCCGTTACGAAGGACCAGCCGGCGGTCCCGGAATGCAGGAAATGCTTTACCCCACCAGCTACCTGAAATCCAAAGGCCTCGATAAAGACTGCGCCCTAGTAACCGACGGACGTTTTTCCGGCGGTACTTCAGGTTTGTCAATTGGACATGTCGCACCCGAAGCCGCCAGTGCCGGCTTGATAGGCCTCGTAGAAGATGGTGACTGGATCGAAGTTGATATTCCAAAACGGCGTCTGGAACTCAAAGTGAACAGCGCTCAACTGGAACAACGACGAGAGCAGCAAAATAGTTTTGGATGGCAGCCCAAAAGTCGCCAACGCCACGTTTCTACTGCGCTAAAAATCTACGCACAACACGCCACCAGTGCAGACACTGGAGCGGTTCGCGTTGTTTAAGAACACCCGATTAGAACATGCTCAGGAACACTAACCATGCGAAAATAGTTATGTTACATTAGGTCTCTTTCAAGCAGACGCTCCTGATTGATGGAACAAGAGATCACAAAATTGTATCACCAAGAATCGCGTTGGGTGCTGGCCACCCTGATTCGATTACTTGGTGACTTTGATTTAGCTGAAGAGGCTTTGCATGAAGCTTTTATTGCGGCACTTGCTCAGTGGCCAGAGACCGGCATTCCAGAAAAGCCGCGCGAGTGGCTGGTCTCAACCGGGCGCTTTAAAGCAATTGATCAGCTTAGAAGACAACAAAAGTTTCAAGACATCAGTCAACACATCTCTCAGCAACAGCTGCAAGATGCTGAACAGAAAGATCTGGAATCTTATCAACTATTTGATGATGACCAGTTACGCCTGATCTTTACTTGCTGCCACCCCTCGCTTGCCACACAATCACAAATCGCTCTAACCTTAAGAGAAATTTGCGGACTAACTACCGAGGAAATTGCGCAAGCCTTCCTCACCAAACCACCGACCATTGCGCAACGCATTGTTAGAGCAAAAAGCAAGATCCGCGAGGCTAATATTCCTTATGAAGTTCCCGACCTTACCGATCTTCCCGAACGGCTGGATGCGGTACTTCATGTTATCTATCTGCTGTTTAATGAAGGCTACAATGCAACCCAGGGTGATGAACCTATTCGCATTCGCCTGGTGCAGCACGCCATAGAACTGTGTCAGCAACTGGAACAACTGATGCCACGACCGGAAACTAAAGGCCTGCTCGCACTCATTCTTATCCAGCATTCTCGTCGCGACGCTCGCCATGATATTCATGGCGATATTATCACCCTGGAAAATCAAGACCGTTCTTTATGGCACCAAGACGAGATTGCCCAAGGGCAACGGTTATTAGTAGCATCGTTGCAAAGCCGAATTCGTCATCCTTTCACCCTGCAAGCGGCCATCGCCGCACTGCATGCGGAGGCAAAAAGCTTCGCTCAAACCGATTGGGTACAGATCATTGAACTCTACGATGTATTGCTCAGCATATTGCCTTCACCAGTGATTGAATTAAATCGTGCAGTAGCTGTCGCCATGCACCAAGGTCCTGCCGCTGGCTTAATTCTTGTTAACGACTTAATTCAACGAAAACAGCTGCTTAATTATCACCTCACTTACGCAGTGTTGGGTGACCTCCACCTCAAGTTACATCAGTACTCGAAAGCTCTTGCTGCCTTTAACAAAGCACTCGATTTGACCAATCAAGAAGCCGAGAAGCGCTTTATTTATAAACGGATCAAAGAAATTCCATAATTTTTTCATTAGTGTGTCGAAAGCAGCCTTTACCATTCGATTAGGTAGTGACATCAAGCAAATGGAAAGGATAAATTATGAGATACATGATCATTCGTAAATCTGATGAACACACCGAAGCCGAAGTCATGCCTACAGAAGCGTTGCTGAAAGCTATGGCCGATTATAACGAAGAAATGATTCAGGCTGGGGTATTGATCCGCGGCGAAGGGTTAAAGGCCAGCAAGTACGGTTTCCGCGTCGCAGTTAACCAAGGTGACCCAATTATTACCGATGGTCCTTTTGCCGAAACCAAGGAGTTACTAGCCGGCTACTCCATGATCGAAGTTGACTCCAAGGAAGAAGCTATCGAGTGGGCGAAAAAGTGGCCAAGCATAGATAGTGAAGCCAATGCACAACTGGAAGTACGCCAGCTGTTTGAATTAAGTGACTTCGAACCCAGCGACGCCCTCGACCAGATAGAAGAACAGTTTGTGCGTAATGAAAAACGTCCGCACAGCGGCTGTCCTTACCTGATATTCAATGGCAACTGTAAGGAAGCCATCGAATATTACGCAGAAGTACTAGGCGGTACCATCGAAGAGCTGATGACTTATCGTGAATCACCGATTGCCACTGAAACCGCAAAGGAAGATCTGGATAAAGTGCTTCATGCTCGCTTGAATCTCGGCAGCTTCACTCTAATGGCCTCGGACTCACCTGAATCAAACTACGCAAAACCACAAGGTATGCACGTTCAGATCCAACCAACCTCTGAGGCAGAAGCAGAACGTATTTATCAGGCTCTGGCTAAAAACGGCGATGTGCAAATGCCACTGGGAAAAACCTTCTGGGCAAAACGTTTTGCCATGCTAACCGATCAATTTAATATTCCCTGGATTATTAATTACGAATGAAACGTGACTCATGCCTTAAGTTTCTTAAGGCACTTCAATAAGTAGCTAATATACAAAGAACGCGGAGATTCACTATGAAATACATTGCACTGGTTTATTACCAAGAAGACATCATGAACGCCATGACGCAGCAGGAATGGGACTCACTCAATCATGAATGCATGGATTGCAGTGAGCGACTTACCGAGTCAAAGAATCTGGTTGCTGGCCAGGCATTACAGCAGGTATCAACCGCGACCACAGTCAGAGTTCGAGATGGTAAAACAATGACCATGGACGGCCCTTTTGCTGAAACCAAAGAGCAATTAGCTGGCTTTTATTTACTCGAGGCCAATGATCTCAATCACGCCATTCAGCTTGCCAGCAATATACCACCAGCTCGTTTTGGCAGCATCGAAATTCGTCCCATTCGCGAATTACAGCAACACAATAATATTGCTGGTGGCAACGGTTAATTCATAACTGTCGAGGTGATTTATGAAAGTCATTAATATTGGCGAACATTTTCCCAATGTTTATCAGACTGTTCTCAAGCTTGATAAACAAATTGAAGTGCTGGCTAAAGACTCTAGCTTTAGTCTTGGCTTTGTACATCTATTACGACTACGCGCTTCACAAATAAACCAGTGTTCATTTTGCGTGCGCTTTCATAGTAACGACGCCCAAAAACAGGGCGAGAGCTTTGAGCGAGTCAACCTCATTTCTGCCTGGCGTGAGTGTCGGTATTTTAGTGATGAGGAACGTTCGGCCCTAGCTCTTACCGAAGCGGTCACCCTTATTCATGATCATCAGCAGTTACATCAGGCTCACAATCAAGCTACCGAAGTTTTATCAGCTAGCGATATCAGCTTTGTTGAATGGGTGGCTGTGGTCACCAACTCGTTAAACCGAATTGCCATTTCCAGCAATTATGAAGTAGCTCCTGATCAATGATTTAAGAAGTTAATCGCCCAAGAGAATATTTCAATCGACAAAGGCGGTAACAAACATTGACCTCAAGCTTACTTGAGGTTTTAGAATTCAGATTCCATTCAATGGCAACCCCAATCAAGGAATCATTATGAGTGACAACACAATACATTTAGGCATTATCTACGGTAGTGCTCGTCAGGGCCGCTTCTGTGACACCATCGTCAGCTGGGTTTTGAACCATTTATCGCACGACCAGGAGTTTACTGTCGATACACTCGACCCAAGAGAACTCAATCTTCCCTACGACATGCCATCATCAGATACCGCAGACACAGAATCTTATAAAGAACGTCTGGCAGCCTGTGATGCCTTTATAGTGGTGACACCAGAATACAATCATGGTTATCCGGCTCCCCTGAAAGTCATGATCGACTCTGCTCGTGAAGAATGGCAGCGCAAGCCCGTCGCCTTCGTTTCTTACGGTGGTATTTCAGGTGGACTCAGAGCCGTCGAGCAATTGCGGCAGGTGTTTGCAGAACTGCACTCGGTAGGTTTGCGAGACTCGGTTAGCTTTGCCAACCCTTGGAATCTATTCGATAGCTCAGGTCAATTGAAACAACCTGAAGAACTTATCGGCAATTTTAAATATATGTTGTCCCATCTTAAATGGTGGGGATATGCGTTGATGCATGCGCGACAAAGTAAGCCCTTAGCGCATTGACATATAGCACTAGAAGGATACGGTTATGCAATCAGAATCTATTGATATAAAAAACTATTTAAAGCGCATTCAATTAACAGATATAGCTAGTGTTAATAATGTAGAGCCAACGTTAGCTCTACTACAACAACTTATTCATCATCACCTGCTCCACATTCCGTTCGAAAATATTGATCCTTTTCTGCAGACAGGGGTTGAGCTTGATATGAATGCCATCAGCCATAAGATGCTTCATCGGAATCGTGGTGGTTACTGTTTTGAGCACAATAAGCTATTCCTTCAGATATTGAAGCAACTCGGCTTTCAGGCTCGAAGTCTGGCTGCCAGAGTTACCGTTAATCAAGATATCAATGACATTGATGTTGCGAAAACACACAGATTCAATATCGTCGAAATCGAAGACGAGCGTTACATTGTTGATGTGGGCTTCGGCTTATACACACCACCGTTGGCAGTTCTCGTGAGTAATGAGGATAAAGTTACCCAACATCCACTTGGCACCTATAAGGTCACCTACCGCAATGGACTATATATTTTAGTAACTTTACTTGGCGGCGAGTGGAAAGAACTGTATCGCTTTAACTTGGAAGAAATTCAGGAAGCAGATTTTGACATGGCCAATTGGTATTTAACCACACACCCCGATTCAAAATTTGTGAATAGTCTGATCGCTTCCAAACTGACAAGCGAAGGCCGGTATTCGTTACATAACTGTCAACTAAACTTTTATTGCCATAATGGTGAGAAAAACAGTACTGACTTAAACTCAGCTTCTGAACTGCTTACCTGTCTTAATGATATTTTCGAGCTACACTCGCCTAATCAAAAATACCTGGAGAAGAAGCTCACCCAAACATTCTTTCCTCAACACCCAGGACAACCAACTATGGCTACAGCAGTATAAAAAATTAACGCTTTGACTTTCTAGAAGCCGGCTCAAGTAAACGAGGCCCCACCCCCTGCTTCCCTTGTTCATCATCAGGATTAAACAAGGGACAGGCGGTTACCGATAAACAACCACAACCAATACAACCTGACAGACGCTCACGTAACAAGGTTAGCCGCTCAATCCGTTCATTAAGATCATCCTTCCAGTCATTGGCCAGCTCTGCCCAATCCTGAGCTGTTGGAGTGCGCCGTTTTGGCAAAGATGACAAAGCGCTTTTCACCTCTTGCAATGGAATTCCGACTGTTTGCGCTGCTTTGATAACCCCTAAACGTCGCAACACATCGCGTGCATAACGGCGCTGATTGCCAGCTGTTCGAGTTGACTGGATAAGCCCCAAATCCTCATAGTAGTGCAGTGCTGAAACCGCCAAACCACTTCGTTTAGAAACCTCACCAACGGATAGCATGTACTTACTCTCTTTTATTCCCATAACAATCTGAAGTTGCAGAACAATATTATGTAAACTACCGCGTTCATCAGCTAGGCGCAATCCAATAATAATTGAAAATTAATGAATGAATTCTTATTTGTTATGTTGAGATTCCTCAAGCCCTGACCCGATGAATTGAGCCAACAATTAAAGTGGCCAAGGAACCTGCCATATCATTTTATATATGTACCTGGAAGATCAAACCTAGTATATTCCCAAAGGATTAACAATAAGATAACGAATAAAGGACCTCTATTCCCAGCTTTTTATACAAACTTGGCGTAGTAACCTACTCTATTAATTTATTGACACTTTCCGCACACAAGGAGTGACTTTTGAAACAACTACTTTTATCCACTATCTGCATCTTAATCGTTACCGGATGCGCAACAACCCAGGCGCCATCGTCAGCTGACACTAACCCCGTAACAGCAAAACCTAAATACGAAACTTATGTTCAAGTCGGTCAAGTGTTGCCATTACAAACAGTGACGACCATCGATGGTAAAAGCATTGATTTGACCAACCCCGAAAAACGCAAACTGGTTATTCTGTTTGCAACCTGGTGCTCCGATTCTCAACGGGCCATGAAAGCACTTCACGAATCCGACATTCTCAATCAGGAAGACTTACAAATTGTCGCCATTGCTCGCGAAAATACAGTTGAGGAGATTGAGAAATTCAGGCAAGAAAGAAATATCACCATTGACTTAGTAGCCGATGTCGATCGAAGTATTTATAAGCAATTTGCCAGCGCAGGCATTCCGCGCTTTATTATGGTGGATAAAAACAACCGCATCGTCAACGAAGTATTAGCGGAAGGCGAAAACCAGATAGATTTGATTCAATGGTAATCGCGATTGAATTAACTTGTAACGCTAAGTAGGGTTTCCAAATAGGAAACCCTACTCATGTTTTGATTATTTTTCGAGGAATGTATAGAGCAAGGGGCAGTCAGAATCGAGCGTTAATCTCTGTAAGCCATAAATAAATGTACTCTGACCCCATTAATTCACCTTTTTAGCACAAAACCCAAGCATCTACTTTAATCGGGTCCCACAACACAACCGAGCTCTAAAATGTGGGTGTCCTAGTTTTTTTGTTTAAATGATGAGCGTACATGGAGAAGTCTTCTTCAGAAACAAAACAGACTTGACGGTTATTCCCGGGTTGAATGATATGCTGAGCAAAGTCAGGCAAATCCAATCTTGGCTTCCTTGCCATAAGGATTAGTGTTTATTCTACAATTAATTTGGGGCTATTGTATGAATCTAGCACTCAATGAAAATCAGCATTTGCCCTTAAAACTTGTAAGCTATGGATTAATGTACTCTGACCCAATTAATTTCCCATAGGGGTCATACGAGCCTTTCCATTAACAAAGGTGTGTCACGCACGCACCACACTTGTTATTATTTTTTTGGCATAGAAAGCTTTTCCGTTTCTATACCAAAAATTTCAGCTTGCTCTACAGCTAATTTGAACATATTTTCATATGCGTACTTCTGTCCATCAATAAAAATCTCTTCATTAGGAAATTTTCTCCTATCTAACTCTAATTGTTTGTATGCCTCTGATACAGCCTCAAATAAAGTTAATGAAAACCCTTCATAATCTTCAGTCATCATTTTCGTCCTCTAAGAATTCCTCTAGCAATTTCTCTGCGGAATTAATGGGGTCAGAGTACATTTTTATTCTTCCGTGGTCTACCCGCCCCTCTGACTTCTAGTTTCCTTGCTGTTAACTTCTCAACTTGATCAACAAAGTCGTCTCGTCC
>JBLWYL010000002.1:0-746372 GCA_048266925.1 Kangiella sp.
CCTTTTCAAAAACATTTTTTTAACACCTTTGAAACCGCCCTTCCTGGACTTCACCTTCGCGACTTATGCCTCGAAAGTGGTGCGCATTATAAGC
The DNA here is from genome assembly GCA_048266925.1 of Kangiella sp. GTDB lineage: Bacteria > Pseudomonadota > Gammaproteobacteria > Enterobacterales > Kangiellaceae > Kangiella. Next base: position 95 of record JBLWYL010000002.1, read on the forward strand.
ACCCTTTTCCACTTCGCAAGCTCTTTTTGAAAGTTTTCAAAAGATTTTTGCGAGCTGGTCATTATAACGCCAAAGCGGGCAAAATTTAAACAAAAATAAGGCCATTTTGATTAAAATTACTAATAGGTGGGTATAAGTCTAGTGAGTTTTTACATTTAGATACGCAGTGCCACTAAAGAAGTGGCACTACAGTCAACGATTATTCGTTACTTTTCACTATCTTCTGAACTGGCCTGCTCTTCCGTTGATTCAATTTCTTGCTGTTTTCGCTGTCTTCTTTCTTCTTTTATGTCCTTAATCCGCCACAAAGTCATAATCGGACCAGAAAGAGCATAGATGGCAAAGCCACTAAAGAGTACCAGTGGCGGCTCTGAAGCAATTAATACAAAAATAAGAACAATAATTAAAACCCCAATAAATGGAATTTTGCCTTTCCAGTCTACTTCTTTAAAACTCGAGTACCGGAAATTACTCACCATCAATAAGCCAACGACCATTGTCATCACAGCAATATAGATACCCCAAGGCTGTGATTGCCACTGATACTCGGTACCAAGCCAGACCAGCCCTGCAATAATCGCCGCTGCCGATGGGCTTGCTAAACCTTGAAAGTATCGTTTATCGGCAGTTGTTACTTGCGTATTGAAACGAGCCAGACGCAAAGCGGCACCGACAACATAAACAAAAGCAGCCAACCAGCCAATTTTACCTAGATCAAAGAGTGCCCAGTTATAGATGACAAGAGCCGGCGCTATACCAAAAGAGATCATGTCCGCCATTGAGTCGTACTCTGCACCAAAGTCACTTTGGGTATTGGTCATTCTAGCAATACGACCATCCAGACCATCCATAATCATAGCTATAAATATCGCAATAGCAGCAGCGGCGAACGCACCTTGCATTGAAGCAACGACCGCATAAAAGCCTGCAAACAGACCTGCTGTTGTCAATAAATTGGGAAGAAGATAAATACCGCGTTTTTGTGCAACTTGCTTATTGGCTTTCATTGAAATTATTACCTAGTGAACCTAAATCGTTGATGTCATTACATTAACACACTCAAGAACAGCTGGAGAAGTGTTTTGTAGAGTGTTACTTTATAGCTTCAAACCCACTGCATTGATGTGGGTATATTGACAGCGACAAGGATTCTGTCAATATACGCGCAACTTATCAAGTAAAAGCCAGACATGAGCGAATCGCAAACCAGCAAACGCTTTATTATTAAGGGCCGCACAGAAACGGGGAGTGTTTTCAGACCCAGTGACTGGGCGGAGCGCATGTGTGGGAATTTATGTACCTTCCGTAATCGAAGGATGGTTTACTCTCCACTCCTAAGACCCGCCGTTATTGATGGGGTCAAGTGCGTGATAATTTCTAACCAGTTATCATTAGAACACCCCAATTTATTCAAACAGTTGCTAGATTTTGCTAAAACGAATAAATTAGAGGTTATTGAAGAAGAAGCTTGAGTCATATTTATTACGTGTCTCAACTCTTTTAACCAACCAGTCAAGAGAACGGAAAGTTATGGCTAACATCAAATGTATCGTTTTGACCGCCATTTTAGGGTTAGGAATTTCTGCAATAGCTAGTGCCAGCCAGCCTATATATAAATGGAAGGACGACAAGGGAAATATTAAGTATACACAAACGAAACCTCCTTATGGCGTAAGCTATGAAACCATCAATCAGCGAGTCAGTGATCCAAAGCCCGCAACCGAAAGCGGTAATGATGAGAGTGAAGCAGCATCAAACAGCATGACCGACGCTCAAGATGAAGTTATTGCCAGACAGGAAGCGCAAAAGAAAGGTATGGATGCTCAGAATAAAGAGATTGCACGTAAAAATTGTACTATTGCAAAAAATAATCTGGAAGTTTTAGAAAATAGAGCTCGCGTACAGATTGAAGAAAATGGTGAGCGTAGAATGCTAACTGATACAGAGCGTGAAGAACGCTTAAAGCAAGCTCGAGAAAATGTAAAAAAATATTGTAAGGACAGTCAGTAGATTACAAATCTAATACCTTGTGAATGTTATAAAAAAGCCCTCGATTATGAGGGCTTTTTTATACGTAATAAATGATCACATTGGGTAAGCCGAGACCCACAAGATCCAACTGTACCAAGTCTTCTCATTCTTTTGCTGGCTGTAATTATGAGACCAACGTTTTGACTCTGTCCAGTTCATGTATTCAAAAGTAACAGAAGTATTACCCGCCCGGGCATGTTGAATTTTATCCTCAGCAATTTTAATCATATAGGAGCGTGAGGCTGGGCCATGCGCAGCTTGAATTGCTTGATTTAAAGCCAGCACTCCGTATAAAGGCTCAGGGTTGTTACCATAATAAACCTTAACTTTTTTAGCACCACATAGAAGAACATCGTTAGCTTTAGTTAGTACGTCTTTATTACTAAAGTTATTACAGCCATAACCCCACAAATCTGACTGGAAAGGTGAAGTAAAGCGCTGCCCTCCTTTCAGTTCAAAAGAACCATCCTCAGCAACGATGCGCATACCCTCTTGTACAACGCCATATTGAATCGGCACTTTAGATTTATTTGTCTGATCAATCAGACGCGCAGGTGGATCTTCCGATCCCATTGCAAGTAATAACATTACCGCCAAGGCACTAACACTCGTTATAGTTTTTGCCCAAATTTTCATGAGTCACTCCTATTTAGAATTTTAATAAAATTGTTTTGCCATCTCTTTCATGACCTGAAAAGCTCAGTCCGTTATTCACCAAAATACTTTCTTGCCCCAGGAAGCCAGAAACAACAACTCTTTTAATATTTTGAATTTTTAGGCAACGGAATTGGCTCGTAACTTCTCCGAACTGACGACTTTCTGCATCATCGCCAAAGTTGCGCGACTCAGCATCGTCACCAAACTTGCGGTTATCAGCCATATCTCCGTATTGACGTTTCTCAGCATCGTCACCGAACTGACGGCTCTCTGTGTCATCCCCAAAGTTACGTGATTCCGCCTGGTCACCGAACTTGCGATTATCGGCCATATCTCCGTATTGACGTTTCTCTGCATCATCACCAAATTGACGCGACTCTGCATCATCACCGAACTGACGGCTCTCTGCGTCATCCCCAAAGTTACGTGATTCCGCCTGGTCACCGAACTTACGATTATCAGCCACCTCTCCGTATTGACGTTTCTCTGCATCATCACCAAATTGACGGTTATCGGCCATATCCCCATAGGATCGGGTTAGCAAACATTCTTCAGGAAGCAGATAGTAGGAGCCATTAATGGTAAGGAAGGTCGAGCTAGTTTCTGGTTGTTCTTGTGTCAGAATAAGTGGATGCACACCTTTATATTCGGTTTTTTGAGGAACAGTTACAGTGTTATAAGTTGGCATGCAACCAGATAACAATAGCCCCCCCACGAAACTCCCCGCAATCAATATTTTTTTCATTGCCCTTCCTTTTAATGTCACAAGCGATAAGATATTCAGACAAGCGTTAAGAGCCATTTCTTGGCATTTTTAACAGCAAATACGTTATAAATGTACTCAAGGCCCCACTTAATAATGAATACATCATATCAAGCCAGTCGAAGGTGCCCCCCGTAAAACTAAGCCCCTGCAGCGTTTCGTAAAAAATAGCACAACCCAAACCTAGTAGCAATAATTTTGAAACTGTTAACTGGTTCACCCATATACCCACCAAAAGTGAGGCGCAAGCACTTGACCACAAGATGTCAGGAAGATGATCTGCTATCCATCCTTCCTGATGCAATTCTGGCAACTCGCTAACCAGACTAGATAACCAATGGGATTGGGCTGGCAACTGCTGTTCAAACCAGACAAAACCCACCAAATCTTTACCAGACTGAAGGTAAATGATAATTCCAATTGCAATTTGCAACCCAATAAATAACAACCAGAGAAAATAGCGAATGAGCATATTGATATATTTACTAATTTTATTCATTGTATCCATTCTTCTTTTACAGAACAGATATTTTTAAAACAAATAAAGATGTATTTCTTATGCATCTTTATTTTATAATAATGTCAAGATTCACAAGAAACGGGTACTGAGAAAATCATGCAAATCTTAGATGCAAAAAAAGAAAACGCTATCTGGCCATTATTCAGACTTGGTTTCAGGGTATTCTTTTTAGGGGGCAGTCTAGTCGCAGCACTGTCCATGATTATTTGGATTGCTCAATTATCAGGGCATACCCTATTGCCAGGTATCCACAATACTATCTGGTGGCATGCCCATGAAATGCTGTTCGGTTTTACACTCGCCATCATTGCGGGGTTCGTTCTCACAGCTATGCAAAACTGGACTGGCATTCCTGGGGTTCGCGGCTGGCCGCTAGCGATAGCATCATGTTTATGGTTTCTGCCTAGAGTGCTACTACCCTTTTTGGGAGAAAAAAACTGGCTGGTTATGATTTTAGATATTACCTGGTTGCCCTTGGTCGCTATCTTTCTGGCACGCCCAGTAATACAGGTGAAGCAATGGCGGAATCTGTTCTTTGTTCCTTTGATGTTGCTGTTCACGACTCTAAATGCGCTGAGTTATTACGCTGCCTATATCAATGACTGGTTATTCGCAGAGCGTATTTTTATTACTACGGTACTGGCGGTTACAGCTCTTATCACAGTAATGGGCGGTCGCGTTATACCATTCTTCACATCCAGAGCTACTGACACTGACAAACCAATGCCAATCCTTGCTTTAGAGTGGATATGCTTAGGCTCTATCTGGCTAGCTACTTTTGCCTGGTTATTATTACCAAGAGACGAAAGCATGAATACGATTGTTGCGGCCCTGATGATTCTGGCGGCAGTTGCCAACATAGTGCGTATTTTACGCTGGAAGACCATTCCAGCGTTGAAGGTACCGCTATTATGGATATTGCATCTTGGATACTGGTTTATACCTGTTGGCTTGCTAGTATTTGCCAGCGCCCTCTTGGAACAGACCACAACCTATTCTAATGCTTCTCACTTATTAACTGCAGGAGCACTTGGTTCGGTAATACTCGGAATGATTGCTCGAGTATCACTGGGCCACTCAGGACGCCCATTACAACCGAGTAAGTGGATGACGGTAGCTTTTGTAATAGTGCTTTTGGCCGGAGTCATTCGAGGCTTTACCGCTTTAGTCGCACCAGTCTATTTAGCAGATAGCTACCAGGTCAGTGGAGTTTTGTGGATCCTCGCTTACGGCTTATTCGTTATTTTTTATTGGCCAGTTCTTACCAAACCAAGAATTGATGGGCGCCCAGGTTAAAAATAAGCGCTCATAAAAAAAGCTCTAGAATATGAAAATTCTAGAGCTTTTTTTTCATTGGGCAAGCTTTATTGCTTGATTGACAACTTATCGCCCTCAACATCCAACGTAAGAGTTTTAGCCACATCCACTGTGCCAGCCAGTATGGCTTGAGCCAATGGATCTTCAACCTTATGTTGAATCGCACGTTTTAACGGACGAGCTCCAAATACCGGATCAAAACCTGACTCGGAAAGCAATTCAAGTAGACCATCGGTAACCTTAACTACAAAGCCTTGCTCGCGAAGTCTTTGCAGCAAACGTTCCATTTGAATCGCTGCTATCGACTTGATTTGCTCTTTGGCCAATGGGTGGAATACCACAATTTCATCAATACGGTTGATAAACTCTGGTCGGAAATGCTTGCCAATCACATCCATCAGCATCGACTTCATTTCCTCATAGCCTTTATCGCCGCCTTCAGTATTGGCGCTATGAGCCTGAATCAAATCAGAGCCCATATTAGAGGTCATGACAATCACGGTATTTTTAAAATCTACAGTTCGCCCTTGGCTGTCAGTCAGACGCCCATCTTCCAACACTTGCAGCAGGACGTTAAACACATCAGGATGCGCTTTTTCCACCTCATCAAACAGAATCACAGAATAAGGCTTGCGTCGTACCGCTTCGGTCAGATAACCACCCTGCTCATAACCCACATAGCCTGGAGGCGCGCCGATTAAGCGAGCAACCGCGTGCTTTTCCATAAACTCCGACATGTCAATACGAACCATATTGTCTTCGCTGTCAAACAGGAACTTGGCCAGTGTTTTACACAATTCAGTTTTACCGACACCCGTTGGTCCAAGGAATAAGAAAGACCCATTCGGACGGTTAGGATCAGATAGCCCTGCACGTGAACGACGAATGGCATTCGATACAGCGGTAACGGCTTCATCCTGACCAATCACATTGTTGTGCAATACATCTTCCATACGTAGTAACTTTTCGCGCTCACCTTCAAGCATTTTTGATACTGGAATACCGGTCCATTTGGAAACGACTTCGGCAATTTCAATGTCAGTAACTTTATTTCGCAACAGTTGCATCTCCACTGTATCTTGCTCAGAGACTTTAGCCAGTTTTGCTTCAAGCTCAGGGATAGTGCCGTATTGCAACTCTGACATGCGCGTTAAGTCACCGGCGCGCTGCGCAGCTTCCAGCTCCACTCGTGCTTTATCCAGGTCGGCTTTAATATTCTGAGCACCATGCACTGAGGCTTTTTCTGATGACCAAATCTCATCAAATTCAGCAAACTCTTTTTCAAGCTCAGTAATTTGTTGCTCTAGATCCAGCAGGCGTTTCTTAGAGCTTTCATCCTCTTCTTTTTTCAAAGCTTCGCGCTGAATTTTTAATTGAATCAAGCGACGTTCAAGTTTATCCATTACTTCGGGTTTAGAGTCGATCTCCATGCGAATACGACTGGCAGCTTCATCAATCAAATCGATGGCTTTATCGGGTAATTGACGATCAGTAATGTAGCGTTGCGACAAAGTGGTCGCAGCAACAATCGCGGGATCAGTAATTTCTACGCCATGATGCACTTCATAGCGCTCTTTTAAGCCACGCAAAATCGCAATGGTATCTTCAGTGGTTGGCTCATCAACCAGCACCTTCTGGAAGCGACGTTCCAACGCCGCATCTTTTTCAACATATTGACGATACTCGTCTAAAGTTGTGGCGCCAACGCAGTGTAATTCACCGCGAGCCAGTGCAGGCTTGAGCATATTGCCTGCATCCATAGCACCTTCTGCCTTACCGGCACCGACCATGGTATGCAGCTCATCAATAAACAGAATTACTCGCCCTTCTTCTTTAGCTAAATCATTTAAAACAGCTTTCAGGCGCTCTTCAAATTCACCACGAAACTTTGCGCCGGCAATTAACGAGCCCATATCCAACGACAAGACACGTTTGTTTTTCAGTCCTTCAGGTACTTCGCCGTTAACGATGCGTTGCGCCAAACCTTCGACAATGGCAGTTTTACCTACACCGGGCGCACCAATTAACACCGGATTATTTTTACTACGACGCTGCAAAACCTGAATGCAGCGACGGATCTCATCATCGCGGCCAATCACCGGATCAAGCTTGCCGCTTTCAGCGCGAGCATTCAGATCGATGGTGTATTTTTCTAAGGCTTGACGATTATCTTCTGCATTGGGGTCATTGACGTTTTGTCCACCGCGAATCTGAGCAATAGCATCTTCGACCATTTTGGTCGTAACGCCCTGACCCTTGAGCAACTTGCCTAAAGCGCCTTTATCTTCAAGCGCAGCCAGCAAAAACAATTCGGATGAAATGTATTGATCCTGACGTTGCTGTGAAATCTTGTCACAAACATTCAGTAGCTTGCCAAGATCGGGGGAAATATGAACTTCGCCACCGGTACCACTGACTTGTGGTAATTTAGCCAATTCAGAATCAATGGCATTCATCAGTTGACCCGCAGGCGCGCCTATCTGGTTTAGGATCGCTGCCACACTATTGCCTTGCTGTTGTAGCATGGCCAACATTAAATGCAATGGCTCAATATATTGATGATCCTTTCCCAGCGCTAACGACTGAGCGTCAGCTAGCGCTGATTGAAACTTGCTGGTGAATTTATCCATTCTCATGCAGAAACCTCTCTGGAGTCATTGTCACTGTCAGTGCGCAAACTCAAAATAAAACTCTATATGCTTTACAAAATGTGGGTTTGTGGCCAATTTTCAAGAGCTTGCCTTCTTATTTTGCTCATTTATTGCTCAAAGCGGTTGATTTAAATCAAGAGTTACCAGACTAAATGTAAAAGATGGGAGTTTTGTTTAGCGCCACTTGAACAACAGCCACTTTACTCATGGATATGAGCTTTAAGTTATTTATTGCGAGCTTTCTTTGTCTGAGGATTCTTTGCCTGAGCTTTCTTTGGTAAACGGATTGCGATGACCGAGCAACACTTCACCTAAATGAAGCAGGCTATTCTCGTGTGAAAAGAAATGATGGTTGATGGTGGGAAATTGTAGAAGTCTGGATCTGGAGCGTAGAATTAGCGATGAAAATATGGTGCCTTGTCCGCGAACTCCCACGATCCGGCAGACAAAAATTGAATGCTTAGTCAATTCCGCTAACCTCTTAATGCCCGGCTTAACGCGAAACGGTTCTTCATGATCCAGATGGATTTTTCCGTGTGGAAATAAAGCAATAATTTCACCTTGATCTAGAGCTCTTCGAGCCTGACGGAAAGCAATATCAGCGCGGCCACTTCGGTTAACCGGAATACAACCTGCGCGCTTGAACAGCCAGTTTAGACCGAATCGGTTGTACTCTTCAGTGGCAATCATAAAACGAATCGGGCGATCGCTGGCAGCAATAAGTAATAAAGGATCAAGGCCGGAGATGTGGTTTGATATGAGTATGGCGCCGCCTTCCGTTGGCAACGAAAAACGTTCAAAATCCAAACGGTGAAAGCGGATACAGTAATATCGGATCAGACCATCGATAAAGTTCAGAAATGGTGAACCCCAGTCAATGTGGTTATACTTTTTGGCACCTTTGATTAATTTGACGATGACAAAGGTCAAAATTAATACAACAGCCAGCATTACCCACCAAAATGTTGTCATTCGATTCTCACTAACCTATATCTCAATGTGTAACTCAATCATTCAGCTATCCAAATCATGCAAGCCTGGCGACCGGTTTGACCATCTCGGCGGTACGAATAAAATTGATCTTCATTTTTAAAAGTACATAGCTGACTGAGGTAGACAGCAACACCCATAACTTCTAACTGCTTTTTCGCCAAACCCACCAAGTCCGCTTGCCAGCGTCCGCGGTTATTTTGCACAAAATAGGTTTGATTACTATCATCCAGCTCAATAAACGCTTGTCTCACATCATCACCCACTTCAAAACAATCCTGACTAATGGCTGGGCCGATCCAGGCCATTAATGAGTCAGACTTGTGGTGCTGATTGACCGTGTTTATAAGAATTCCATCAGCCAAACCACGCCATCCAGCATGTGCTGCTGCAACCCAGTCTCCACTAATATTGGTTAAGAGAACCGGTAAACAGTCAGCTGTCATCACCGCACAGGTGGCATTAGGCTTGTCTGTGACGATTGCATCAGCCTGTAACAAAGCTTCTGCATCAGAATACTCAACAACTCTGTTACTGTGAATCTGATTAAGCCATTGCACTGGTGGGTGATTGGATGCTTTTTGTAGCAGTTCGCGATTGACCATGACTTTTTTGTCATCATCCCCAACATGCAATCCCAGATTCAAGCTGTCGAACGGAAACTCACTAACCCCACCTTTGCGTGTGGTTGCAAAAGCTTTAACATGATTTGGGGCTGGCCAGTGTGGTTTGATGAACTCGATCATTCTTCTGCTTCGAAGGTGTCTCTGTTTTCGCGTAAGTGATCGAGTAATTTAGCCATGTCTTGTGGCATAGGTGCACGCCACTCAATGTATTCACCCGTTTCAGGGTGCTTTAAGCCCAGCAAACTGGCATGTAGCGCCTGGCGTTTAAAATTATCCACTGCATTACGCAATTCAGGGGTAATACGGGTAGGCACACGATAACGACCGCTATACATAGGATCACCAATCAGAGGAAATTTTAAGTAAGCCATATGGACACGGATTTGGTGTGTACGCCCCGTTTCAAGTCGCAGTTTTAAGTGAGTATGGTCCAAAAACTTTTCCACCACACGATAATGAGTTATAGCCCTCTTGCCTTCGGCAACCACTGCCATTGACGTACGCTTAGTAGGATGGCGACCAATCGGCTTATCAATGGTCCCGCCAGACACCATCACCCGATTGACTACTGCGTCATATTCACGGGTGAAAGCACGGTTTTGCAGCTGCTCAACCAGACTGGTATGCGCCGCAATAGTTTTAGCCACGACCAGCAAACCAGTCGTTTCTTTATCAATACGGTGAATGATGCCAGCTCTTGGCAAATTGGCTAGATCGGGACAATGGTGCAATAGAGCGTTGACCATAGTGCCATCCTGATTTCCGGCACCAGGATGAACCACAAGGCCTGCAGGCTTGTTAATAACTAATAGAGCCTCATCCTCATAAACAATATTGAGATCAATTGCCTCAGGCTTCCATGCGCCTGCAACCTCGATCTCAGCATTAATTTCGATATCCTCGAAACCCGCCATTTTATGCTTATTGGAAGTTATGACTTCGCCATTAACTTTAACGAAGCCATTTTGGATCCATTCTTGAATTCGAGAGCGGGAATAATCACTAAATTGCTGAGATAAAGCAGAATCGAGTCTTTTTCCGTAAACTTTTTCGTCGAATATGTGTCTGAGTGCAATAGATTGGGTGGTCATTGTAAAATCACGTAAAAAGATTGGCCTATAACTGATGGTCAGTTAGAATGAGCCACATTGTATCAGGCTGAACACAAACAGAAAGAATTAAATATGCAAAAACACAGTATTATCATCCTTGTTCTATTCATCTTCACGCTAGCTGGATGCTCTAGCACTCCCAAAGAACCCAACTTAAACACCACCAAAGTTGAGTCAATGACCGCACAAGAACTATTCGACGGAGCTAAACGCTCAATGCGGGCCAGTAACTATATGCGCGCTATTGAACTGCTTGAAGAAATAGACACACGTTATCCTTTTGGCCGCATTTCTGAGCAGGCTAAACTTGAATTGATGTATGCTTACTTCAAAAAAGGTGACTATGAGTCCGGCCAAGCTTTAGCAGATCGCTTCTTAAGACAACATCCGCAGCATGAAAATGCAGATTACGTCTACTATATGAAAGGTGTTATGCACTATGAGCAGGAAGTCGGCTCTTTCAAAGAGTTTTTTACTGCCGATATTGAAAAGCGTGACACTACCAACATCAAAGCAGCTTTTGATAACTACAAAACACTTGTTGAAGTTTATCCAGAAAGCAAATATGCACCCGATGCTCGTCAACGCATGGTACAGATTCGTAACCTTTTAGCAGACTACGAACTGCATGTAGCTCGCTACTATATGAAACGTGACATCTATATCGCAGCAGCTAATCGAGCGAAGTATATTGTTGAAAACTTTCCAAAAACACCAGCAGTTCCAGGTGCGCTTGAGATCTTAATCAATTCATACAAAATTTTAGAGTTGCCTGAGATTGCCGAAGAGTATCGTAGAACTCTTCTGTTGAATTATCCGGATCATAAACTAGCCGACTTTTAAGAAGGCTAAGCTGATTTATTTTAGACATAAAAAAGCGGGCATAAAGCCCGCTTTTTTATTTGTTTATAATCTAACTAAATAGCATCCTCGCCTTCTTCACCTGTACGAATCCGTACAACCCGATCTACATCAGTAACGAAAATCTTACCATCACCAATTTTCCCTGTACGAGCCACTTCAATGATCGTCTCTACACATTTGTCGACAAGGTCATCATCAATCACTACTTCAACTTTGGCTTTCGGCAAAAAATCCACCATATATTCAGCACCGCGATACAATTCCGTATGCCCCTTTTGGCGGCCAAAGCCTTTGACTTCAGTAACGGTCATACCGTTAACGCCCAAGTCAGTTAAAGCTTCCCGAATATCATCAAGTTTAAATGGTTTGATGATAGCTTCTATTTTCTTCATCAGTCTTTCCTTCTCGTACAACCTGTGTCTATTTAGATTTAAACTGTCGCCCAAAACCTGAGGTTATAGGGTAACGACGATCACGTCCAAAAGCTCTTTGAGTAATTCGAATGCCTGGAGGAGCCTGACGACGTTTATGCTCGTTAACATCAACTAACCAGATAACTCGTCTGACATCCGCTTCGTCATAGCCCATGGCAATAATATCATCGATACCTTTATCTTGTTCGACATAAGCTTCCAATATGGCGTCAAGGATATCATACGGTGGTAAATTGTCTTCATCCTTTTGATCCGGTGCAAGCTCGGCAGATGGAGGACGCGTTATGACCCGCTCAGGAATCACTTGTGAAACAGTATTTCTATATCGAGCCAGACGATAAACCATAGTTTTAGACACGTCTTTAAGCACATCCAATCCACCAGCCATGTCGCCATATAAAGTACAGTAGCCCACAGCCACTTCCGATTTATTGCCCGTGGTCAGCACCATGCGTCCAAATTTATTCGATAAGGCCATCAACAAAGTACCCCGACAACGAGCTTGGATGTTTTGTTCGGTTACATCAGTCTCGGTCCCTTCAAACTGATGCGACAACTGAGTCATAAAGGCTTCATACACGGGCTCAATTGATATCACATCAAACTCAATTCCTAAAGCCTTGGCCTCTTCTTCGGCATCCTCAATACTGATGCTGGCAGTATAACGAAACGGCATCATGACAGCGTTAACATTCTCTTTACCCAATGCATCCACCGCAACTGCCAATGTCACGGCTGAATCTATACCACCGGATAATCCCAGCAACGCGCCTTTGAAGCCATTTTTATGTGCATAATCACGAACCCCTAAAACTAGCGCTTGCCAAATTTCTTCTTCATCATGAAACTGATTCAGGTATTCCTTACTCGGCTTGATAGAGCCTGTTTTGCTGTCAAAATCAATATAGGCAAAGTCTTCAGCCATCTCCGCCATTTGGAAAATACGCTGCCCTTCTTCATTATAAACAGCCGAGCAGCCATCAAAGATCAATTCGTCCTGACCGCCAATTTGATTAACATAAACAATTGGAAGTTCATTTTCACGGGCGCGAGCGCCCATTTCAGCGCTACGTAAGGTTCCCTTACCAAAACAATAAGGTGATGCATTGGGACTTAGTAAGATGTCTGCTCCCAGAGCTTTTACTCGAGCGGTTGGCTCTGGATACCATAAGTCTTCACACACCAGTACGCCCAACTTGATACCTTTAAATTCAAAGACACAGTCTTCTGAACCCGACTCAAAATACCGTTTTTCATCAAAAACAGAATAATTGGGCAATAATTGCTTTTTGTACTGAACCAGAACTCGTCTTTGATGAATCACCGTAGCCACATTAAACAGACCCTGAGCCTCTTTGATAGGATGCCCAATGACCATTGCTACGGGCGAATCAAGAGCAAGTAACTCCTCAATGGCGTTATCAATAATAATGTAAAGATCTGGGCGTAACAGCAGGTCTTCAGGTGGGTAACCGCATAGGGAAAGTTCCGAGAACACCACAATATCAGCATTATCTGACTCTGCTTGTTTCAATGAGGACTTAATAAGTTCAAGGTTTCGCTGAATGTCACCAACGGTGTAGTTGTTTTGTGCAATTGCAATTCGCATCGCCAGGCTCACGTTATAATTTGTCCTATATTTTCCAACAATTTCAATTTTTTTCAATGAGTTATACAGGCAATGCTTGAAATCAATGCAAACTCCACATAATCTAAGTGACACACATCGACAGTTCAGGACGCTTAGTGTTTGATAACAATAAAAAAATAGACTTCGGATGGCAATTTTTACGCTACTATTCTGTGGCGCGGCTAATTATTGCCTTACTACTCTTTTTACTGCCATTCATCGCTAAGTCACAAAGTGCCCTATTCGATCAGGACGTTTATACCACAGTAGCCATCAGCTATGTCATTTTAGCCAGCTTATTACTTTTTCTTTCCTTCGTAGAACACCAGTTTCATATACAAGCTTACACCCAACCCTTTACCGATATTTTAATGCTCAGCTTGCTAGCTTATGCAGGGCAGTCTGACAGTGCGGGTTACATAGTGTTGATGGCTTTAGTCGCGATTTTCGCCCTACTATTAGTGCGTAACCGACTGGGGATGCTTTATGGAATATTTGTTAGCGTCAGCCTGGTTCTTGTCTACCGGTTTCGCGAAGGTGCATTTGATCAGGCCTTCTACTCCGAGGTCAGCCTACAGATAGCTGGTATTCTTGTTGTTACTTTGCTGGGGAATATTTTAGCCCGGCGGCTGACTTACTATGAAGAAGAAACAGCCGAACAGCAGCGCTCAATCGCCCACATGCATCGCCTCAACAGCCAAATTATAGAGAAAATGAATCGTGGCATTATCGTTGTGGATGAACAGTGTCGTATTCGCCACATTAACCAGACAGCCTGGTATGGCCTGGGGCTTCCAGATACCCCGATTGGTAAACCGCTAGCCGCAATCACAGATGATTTGGACTATCAGATGAAAAGGGCCTCCCGCTCATCACAAGAAGGGTTGCCTTTCCGGGCCACCAATACAGGCCCACAACTGTTACCACGCTTCATACCCCTCAACACCAATGAGATGACATTAATTTTGTTGGACAACTATTCAGACGTCATTAAAAAAGCACAACAGTTAAAGCTCGCATCGTTGGGTCAATTGACAGCCAGCATTGCCCACGAAATACGCAATCCACTGAGTGCCATTAACCAATCCATTCAAATCCTTTTGGAAAATGCCAACGAGGAACAACACGATCAGCAACTGATGGAAATTATTGAGCGTCAATCAAAGCGTATCAATGAAATTATCGATAATATTCAAAAGGTGTCAAAACGCAAACCGCCAGAACGGCAGGTGTTGCTGCTGGATCGCTTCTTGCCAAGCTTTATAAAAGAATACCAACAAGGCCTACAGGAAGAAGCTGTAATAACAACCGAGGGCGTTGAGCCGAGCTTAAAAGTTGCTTTTGACCAATCCCAGTTAAAGCAGGTTCTATCTAATCTGTTTGATAACGCACTAAAATACAGCTTCCTCAATACCAACAAATATCAGCTTCATCTGACCGCTGGGCGCGATCCCCTGAGTGGTGACTTGTTCCTTGACGTGATCGATGAAGGCGCAGGTGTATCACTGGAAGAAAAAGATAAAATCTTTGAACCGTTTTATACCACCAATCACAATGGTACCGGTTTAGGTCTGTATATATCAAAAGAGCTCTGCGAAGCAAACCAGGCACGACTAGACTGTGTTCCAGTCGCTTTTGGTGGCGCCTGCTTTAGAATCAGCTTTGACACCAGTAGCTTTGTTATTGATGCCGATTTAGCTGAGCAACTCGCAGAAATCGAAGCGGAGAATGGTAGCGATACAACCAAGACCAGTTTTAAAGATCGCCGTCGTTAAGAAAAGTAAAATAAACTATTCGAGAAAAAGCATGAGCCAGAACAAACCAAAAGTTCTCATCATAGATGATGAAGCAGATATCAGACACTTGCTGACGATGACATTAATCCAAATGGGCCTTGATGTATCCAGCAGTAAAGACCTCACCGACGCAAAAAAACAACTTACTGAAGAGCCTTTCCATTTTTGTTTAACCGATTTAAAACTACCTGATGGTAACGGACTGGATTTTGTAAAATTCGTTCGCAAACAATATCCACATATGCCAATTGCTGTGATTACAGCATTTGGCAGTACTGACAATGCCATTGAAGCAATGAAACTTGGTGCCTTTGACTTTTTAGCTAAGCCAATTGATCTTGCGCACTTACGCCAGCTCTTAAAGCATGCTTTTAAATACGTCAACGGTAAGCAGACAGAGCCTCAAGCTCCTTTTACTTTTCTGGCCGGTAGTAGCGAGGCCATCACTAAGCTTAGAGAAAAGATGGTCAAAATCCGAGGCTCTCAAGCGCCCATTATTATTCAAGGCGAACGAGGTACAGAAAAAGAACGCCTAGCACAAATTTTGCATGAACAGAGCTCTCGCTCCGATCAAACTGAAGTATTTCTTGATTGCTCCAGTCAAAGCCAGGAAGCATTAGAGCACCTCTTTTTCCATAAACACGAACAACAGGAGTGTTTGCTCTATCAAGCCAATAACAGCACATTGATACTAAGTAACATCCATATGCTGTCAATTATTACGCAGAAGAAACTTCTCCATGCCATTGAGCAAAAAAAGCTTCCAATAGAATCTGAGCACTCGGATGAACCTTTAGATCTTAGGCTCATTGTTTGCACCGAAAAGGCTTTAATTGACTACGTACATACGCACCAACTGCGAGACGATCTTTACTTCCGTTTAAATGTCATACAGATTAAGGTCCCATCAATAACCCAGCGACTGTCAGATCTCGATATGTTGATTGATAGCTATCTTGATGAGCTGTCAGAAGGTAAAAAAATTAGCACAAAAGCTCGAAAGATTTTGCATAACTATGAGTTTCCTTTTAACTATCGTGAGCTTGAAAACATTCTAGAAAAAGCATGCGCCCTATCTGAGACAGATACTATTGATGTGCCAGACTTGCTACTCGCACAAAGCGAAGAGCTAGAGCCAGAAAAAATGCGCCAGGATAATACAATCACTGGGCTTAATCGTGGTGACTTACCTCTCGATCAATTTATCGAGAAGATTGAAAAGGCTGAAATAGAGAAAGCCTTGAATGAAACACGTTGGAACCGGACCGAGGCAGCCAAGTTATTAGGAATCACCTTTAGAACTATTCGTTATAAGATGAAAAAACTCGGTATCGAATAGCAGTCTTCAGACACACTCAACAGATAAGTCGTACACACTTAACAGCCTTATCTCATATCAGTACATAACTAATCTCTTTAGGATTTGCTCCTGCTTTATTAACAGGAGTTAATCACATGAAAACAAAAGTTAAAGGACTAACTTTAATAGAACTTATTGTCACCCTAGCATTGATGGCAATTATGTCCGCAATAGCGTTGCCACCCATGCAAAAGTTTATTGCAAAGCAGCAACTAAGTTCAGATTTGTTGAAAATAAAAAGTATTATTGAAACGGCTCGAAACAAAGCCATCACCAACAAAGAGAAAATACAGATTTGTGGCATTGATACCAGCCATGTGACAGCTAGTAATGATGAATTAAAGTGCATCTCCGACTGGGGTAACCTGAGTGTTATCACCAACAAAAATGATAAAACAGAGCTACTCTATACTGAGTGGCTGGGGGACCACTATAAGCTTGTACAGTGGAGTGCTTTTCAACGCAAAGCTTACCTTGAGTTAACACCTAATGGGTTTACCAATCATCAAAATGGCACCTTATATCTTTGCCACGAGCAATATACTAATTTCCATAGAGCTGTGGTTATAAGTAAAACAGCTCGTGTGACTATAATCAAAAATAGCAAAGCGCTTATAGAAAAATGCAAGCAGTAACACACCTCATAAATAAGTCATTTCTATACTAGCAACAGTTGTTGTATGCTGAGAGTTAATAACCTTGATCTAAATATTCTAATTATTATTAGCTAACCAGGTAGACCATACATAACATGAATCAAGTTACTAAAACACAATATATTGATGCAGAGATCACAGCTGAGTCAGGACTAGAATTATTAACTAATGACGAAATCCAGAGGCTTAGTGATCATACCACTGGCAATGATTACGAGCTGTTTAAAAAATGTGCTCTAGCCGTCCTGAATAGCACTAACATCACTGACGATATCAGCGTTATTCAGCAACAATTGACTCACTTCAATATTGAAGTTATGCAGCTAAATAAAGGTGTAAAACTTAAAATCAAAAATGCGCCTGCCGGGGCTTTTGTTGATGGAGTTATGATCCAGGGACTCAAAGAACAAGTCTTCAGTGTTTTACGGGACGTTGTCTTTTTAAAGCAGGAGCTAGAGAACAACTCTCGAATTGATTTTAATTCGGGGCCAGGCTGCACCAATGCAATCTTTCATATTTTGCGTAATGCCAAGGCCTTAAAACCTGGTGTTGATCCAAATATGATCGTTTGCTGGGGTGGTCATGCCATCCCTCATCACGAGTATGAGTACACAAAAGAGGTCGGTTACCGATTAGGTCTTCGTGGTCATGACATCATTACAGGGTGTGGTATAGGCGCAATGAAGGGTCCAATGAAGGGTGCTCTGATAGGTCATTCCAAACAGCGTATTACCAAGGGGCGATATATTGGCGTTACTGAGCCTGGTATTATTGCTGCTGAGTCTCCTAACCCCATTGTTAATGAACTGATTATTATGCCCGACATTGAAAAAAGGCTTGAGACCTTTGTTCGTATGGGGCATAGCTTTGTTGTGTTCCCCGGTGGCGTTGGCACAGCGGAAGAAATTTTGTATATCTTAGGGATTTTGTTGCATCCTGCGAATCAACATATCCCCTTCCCTTTAATATTTACCGGGCCATCCGAATCAGCTGACTACTTTAAGAAAATTGATCAATTCATTGGCAAAACACTGGGACCTTCAGCCCAGGCTAAATATCAAATCATTATCGACGACCCCGTGAAAGTAGCGCGTAACATACAGGCCGGAGTTACCAAGGTTAGGGAGTACCGGAAGAAAGTCCAGGATGCGTACCACTTCAATTGGCAACTACACATAGATTGGGATTTTCAGGAGAGCTTTGACCCGACACATCAAAATATGACCAGTCTCAACTTACACCCTGAACAACCGATTCATCTTTTAGCTGCCAATCTACGTAAAGCATTTTCAGGAATTGTTGCCGGTAATGTTAAAGAAAAAGGGATTGCAGAAGTCAAAAAACATGGCCCATACCAGCTCGACGGTAATAAAGAGATAATGCGTGAGCTCGACGACTTGTTAAAATCCTTTGTCGCACAAAAACGCATGAAGCTGGACTACGAACGGTATGTTCCCTGCTACGAACTTAAAAAATAGTCCATCAGCAGGCAGAATAGGCTCTTTATCACAGTTTATTTTTTAAGCAGGTTATTCACTCATTGCTTGTATCAATTTCAGGGGCTGCGATAGAATACAGCCCCTTTTAGAACACTCACTTGAGCATTTTGTCAGTTATGACCACAAACTCTGCAACAAGCAACCAACATCCCTCCAATAAAGTCGGCTTCATCAGTCTCGGCTGTCCTAAGGCACTGGTAGACTCTGAACGTATTCTGACGCAGCTTAGAACTGAAGGGTATGACATTGTCCCCACTTATGAAGACGCGGATATCGTCGTGGTTAATACTTGTGGATTTATTGATGCGGCCAAGCAAGAGTCATTGGAAGCCATTGGTGAGGCTTTGAACGAAAACGGAAAAGTGATTGTCACTGGTTGTTTAGGTGCCCAAGAGAGCGACATTAGAGAAATTCATCCTGGCGTTTTAAGCGTTAGCGGTCCAGCTCAATATGAGCAGGTCTTAACTGCCGTTCACGAACACTTACCGCCCAAAACAGAGCATGATCCTTTTATTGACCTCGTGCCGCCACAAGGCATTAAACTTACACCTCGTCATTACGCCTATTTAAAAATTTCGGAAGGCTGTAACCACAAATGCAGTTTCTGCATAATTCCATCAATGCGTGGCAAGCTTGATAGTCGCCCAGTGGGTCAGGTACTTGATGAAGCCGAACGATTGGTAAAGGCTGGCGTTAAGGAATTGTTGGTTGTGTCTCAAGACACCAGCGCATATGGCGTCGACAAAAAATATGCGATGGATTTCTGGCAGGGTCAACCCGTAAAAACACGTATGAAAGATATGTGTGAAGCTCTAGGTCAGCTGGATAACGTTTGGGTGCGATTACACTATGTTTATCCTTACCCACATGTTGATGACATTATTCCTCTGATGGCAGAAGGCAAAATCCTACCTTATCTGGATATTCCGTTTCAGCATGCCAGCCCACGAATTTTAAAGTTAATGAAGCGTCCCGGTGATATCAACAATGTCCTTGAGCGGATTCAAAAGTGGCGCGATATATGCCCAGACATTACTATTCGCAGCACCTTCATTGTTGGTTTTCCGGGTGAAACCGAGGAAGAATTTCAGGAGTTGCTAGACTTTCTTAAAGTAGCGCAGCTTGATCGTGTAGGTTGCTTTAAATACTCTCCCGTTGAGGGCGCAAGTGCAAACGAGCTTCCTGACCCAGTGCCTGAAAAAGTAAAGGAAGAACGTCTTGTGCGCTTCATGGCAGTGCAAGAAGCAATCAGTGCTGAAAAGTTACAGCAAAAAATTGGCAAAGTAATGACAGTACTAGTAGATGAGCTTTACGAAGACTGCGCTTTGGCTCGTTCTGCTGCCGATGCGCCTGAAATTGATGGTAAAGTTATCATTGATGAAGGATTTGAAAGCTTAACAGAAGGTCAATTTGTTGAAGTGACGATTGAAGCCGCCGATCAACATGATCTGTTCGCTTCGGTGAACAAAAAAGACGAGAGCTAAGTTCATAGTCGATAAAAGGAGGTTCTCACCTCCTTTTTCGCATCCAATAAGAGCTTACTTTTTATAAACTCCTAGATACCTTAGCTCCTCTCCCGGCTCTTTTTCGCCATATTCAATCGTAGGCCGGTCGGGCTTGGCAATATAGACTACCCAATAATTAACATGAGGGCTAAACCACTCTTCAGCATAGCCAACACCAATTTCATACTGCTCTAAATAAAAGGGATGCTCTCCAAACAAATGGATTCTGTGAGCATAGGAACTTCTAAAATAGTCTAGAGCTTCTTCCGCGTTAGCAGCCCCACCCATAATAGACTCTACATGATTAGTACCCACAACTGAGCTTGGTAGGGATAGAGGATAACCGGCCTTAGTAAGCCTATAATCCGGAGTTCCTCCAGGACCGTTGTGGCTGACTTTACCTTCTTTAGCCATCTCCCTGGCTTTGTTGGCAGCTATTTCGGACAATAAAGCATTACATGTAAGGCTTGGTCGCTTTTGATCTTTGTCTGTGATGATCATGCGAGCAAGCTCTTGTGCTTTGCTATTCTGACCGCATGATAGGTATTCATTACCTCTGGCTTGAGCACAAGAAAATACAAGCAGCAGCAGACTAATCCTTAGCAACAGGCATCTCCTTAAGATATAAATCGTGTTTTGAGTATGGAATCTCAATTCCTTGCTCTCTGAAGGTTTTGTGGATATCCATAATCAGCTTATGAGTAATAAGGCCTTTTTGTTCTGGATAGTTGATCCATGCCATTAATTGAAGATCAATACTGGAACCACCAAATGCCCGGTAACGAACCCTAGGCGCGGGATTACTGGCAATATCATCACGCTCTTTAACCAAATCCATGAGCACATCGTGAACGAACTCCAGATCGGAATCATAAGAGACTCCAACATCGACTCGAATACGTGTTTTCTCCCAGGGGCCACCACTTTCATTAACAATTTTAGCATTGCCTATCACTGAGTTAGGGATCGTGATTTCAACATCATCCCGTGTCAGCAACCGGGTACTACGAATGCCAACATGAGTCACCCGCCCCCGTTCAGCTGCGTCTAAAATAATATAATCACCTAATTTATAAGGAGAATCTGCAACAATGAAAAAGCCGGAAAATAGATTGGCCAAAGTATCTTTTGCCGCAAAACCTACTGCGATACCGATAATACCTGCTGAAGCGAGCCAGGCTGTTGGGTCTATTCCCCAGGAAAGAATCAGGAAATACAGGGCTGCGCCGACAATCAGAATCTTTGATGATATATCAAGAATGGGGATGGTTCTTTCTTCTACAAATTTAAACCTGTTTTTACTATTGGCTAGAGCATTGAGTACCATCTTTGTTGCTTTCAATAGTTTAGACATTAGCGACATTATCAAAATTGAAACAACAAAACGCTTGAGGAAAGTATCAACTTGCTCAGACAGGTCTAAGGCCTCGATTGCAATAATCAGGGTTAAAAAGAAAATAAAGGTGAAGGCTGTCTTACTGAGAAGAGGAGCTAGTTTGTCATCAAAGTCACCCGGTGTTTTTTCCGCGATTTTCCCTATTAATGATTTAATGAACCACTGCACGCCCTTAGCAATAAAAAAGCCTAGAACCAATACAATAATCGACAAAATCCAGGGGTTAGTCTGCAACTTATCCCATAGTGGAATAATCGAGTCTGGAAGGTAAGCTTCAATGTTACCGAGAGTTTTATCGGCAAGCGTACTGGTGGTATCAGTTTCTTTGGGTTGATTTGATTGTTCAGCCATCACAAAGCATCATCCTTATATAAAAAAACGGCTTAGAATTAACTCTAAGCCATTTTAATATAAAAGAAAGTGCTACTAATAACAATTATAGTGTATCAAACTCCTCACCTTCTTTCTCAATTTCAGGCGGCATCAAGTCTTCTTTAGTAATACCTAAAGCGAGCGCTGTTGGGCTTGCAATATAAATCGATGAATAGGTACCAATTAACACGCCAACAATCAATGCTTCTGCAAATGAGTGAATCGTTTGCCCACCGAAGAAGAATAATGCCAATAGAACAAGCATCGTCGTCAAGGAGGTCATGACGGTACGAGACAGTGTTTGATTCAATGATGTATTGATGACATCTTCAGAGCTGCCTTTTCGCATCAAGAGGAAATTTTCACGAATACGGTCAAAAACAACTATGGTGTCGTTCAATGAATAACCAATAACTGCAAGTAGTGCCGCTAAAACGGTTAAATCAAATTCAACCGACGTGATGGAGAAAAAACCAACCACCAGTATTACGTCATGTGCCAAAGCAGCAACGGCACCCACCGAAAACTTCCACTCAAAGCGCAGCGCTACATAAATCATGATACAGATAAGTGCCACTATCATGGCCAGGCCGCCCTGCTCTTTAAGCTCCTCTCCAACTACCGGACCTACAAATGACTGATCTCGCTTGGTTACCTTGGTACCGTCTTTAGCCAGCGTTTCAAGAACAAGGTCACTTACTTTGGCATTTTCAATATTATCTTGTTGTGGCATGCGAATTTGTACAATCTTGGATGAGCCAAAGTTCTGTACCACCGCTCCATTGATTCCCACATCATCCAGTTGCTGACGAATTTTAGATAAATCTGCATCTTGCTCATAACCAACTTCAACCAAGGTACCGCCGGTGAAATCGAGACCATAGTTAAGTCCCTTTGTGAAGAAAGACACTATAGAAGCAATAATCAGTACTGCTGATAATGCAAACGCAAATTTTCTTAAACTGAGGAAACCGTAGTTTGTATCTTCATTTAAAAAGCTCATATTTTCCTCCACCTAAATCCACAATTTGCTTGGTTTCTTACCACGACCATAAACGAGGTTTATGATGCCACGGCTAACCAGGATTGCAGTAAACATTGACGTTAGAATACCGATGAATAGTGTGATAGCAAATCCTTTGATAGCTCCGGTACCTACCGCATAAAGAATAATTGCTGCAATCGCAGTCGTGATGTTGGCATCAGCAATAGTTGAAAGAGCTTGCGAATAACCCTTATCAATTGCTTGTGCCGCGTTAGTACCATGACGAATCTCTTCACGAATCCGCTCAAAGATAATCACGTTAGCATCTACCGCCATACCAACCGTTAATACAATACCTGCGATACCAGGCAGAGTCAGGGTTGCACCTAGAATAGACATCACGGCAACGATCGTAACCACATTAAAAATCAAAGCAATGTTGGCAACCACACCAAATGCTTTGTAGTAAAACAGCATAAAGAGCACGACTAGCGAAAAACCGATAATGACCGAGTTAATGCCCTTCTCAATATTCTCGGCACCTAGCGAGGCACCAATGGTACGCTCCTCAACAATAAAAGTTGGAGCAATTAATGCACCTGAGCGCAACTGAGTGGCTAAATCTTTAGTCTTAGCTGGAGTGAAGTCCGGACCTTCGATATAAAAATCAGTACTGAATGCGCTCTTAATATTAGGTGCACTGACCAAAGTTTCAACCACATTGGATTTCACTAATACACGCTTGCCGTCTTTAATGTCAAAAACTGGCACTGACTCTTTAAGAATCATAGCCAGGGAATTACCTCGATTAGCGGTAGTAGTGCGTAACATACGTGCTCCACCCTCACCATCAAGTCTTACCGACACAATCGGTTGATTATTTTGTGGGTGCAAACCTGGAAATGCATCGGTTAAATGTTCTCCAGAAACTTCCACCTCATCATAAACTACAATAGGACCACGTTCTGACTCGAATAAAGTACTGCCAGCAGGAACCCGTCCTTGTTGTGCTGCAACAATATCTGCTTCATGATTAACTAGGCGGAACTCAAGTGTCGCTGTCGCGCCAAGAATTCGCTTTGCTAACGCCGAGTCTTGAACACCCGGTAATTGAACAACAATACGGTCACTGCCCTGACGTTGGATTAATGGTTCTGCAACGCCTAAAGAGTTAACACGATTACTTAGAATCAGGCGGTTTTGATCAATGGCATTATCTTGAATAGCTTTTAATTTCGTCTGATTAAAAGTAGCGCGTACAACCGGACGACCACCTTGTGTGGCTAAGTTGATATCAATACGATCAATATAATTTTTATATAAAGCAGCAAAGGCTCGTTCAGCATCTTCTTCACTTCTAAAGCTGATCAGCAAACCATTATCAATAGTTTCAACACGCCCACGAATAGATGGTTTTTCAGCAGTTAAAGTCTCAATGAAATCTCGACGCAACTGCTCCTGTTGACGGGCCATTGCTTGCTCCATATCAACTTGCATCAGGAAGTGGATACCACCCCGCAAGTCGAGTCCAAGCTTCATCGGCTTACCACCAAGCGAAGATAACCAGTCAGGCGTAGCAGCAGCCAAATTTAATGCCACCACATACTCTTGGTTATCAAGAGACGGGTTCAGTATTCCATTGGCTATCTCGCGTGCCCGCAACTGCTCTTCATTGGACTGAAATCGAGCTATGAGCTGCTTGTCGCCATCACGCTCGACAGATATAGGTGCTAAATCCGCTTCTTGCCAGGCAGCTTCAATCTGCTCAACTTGTTGTTCTGAAATAGTTGCATCACGTAACGCTGATAACTGAACCGCAGGGTCCTCACCATAAATGTTTGGCGCAGCGTATAAAAGAGAGATAGCGATAACGAAAAGAATCAACACATATTTCCATTTGGGATAAGTGTTGATCGGTAATAACCTTTGATTGGATTGATCAGTAAACATAGTGTATGCCCGGATATAAAAACAAACCGCCCGAGCAAGCTAGTAACAGGTCGGGCGGCTAAATATTATTCGTCGATTGACTTTATGGTGCCTTTTGGCAAAGTTTGTGCAATGGCTGCTTTTTGGAATTTGATTTCAATACCATCAGCAATGCTTACAACAATAAAATCATCTTTAATCTTACTTATGCGACCTAAGATGCCACCAGTGGTCATGACTTCATCACCTTTTTCCAAGCTAGAAACCATTTCTTTATGTTGCTTCATCTTCTTTTGCTGAGGACGAATCATCATGAAATACATAATAAGGATCAAAGGAACGAACATCACAAGGAAGCTCATTAAACCACCACCTTGTGGTGCAGCAGTTGCTAGAAACATCTGGAATTACCTCTATAGTTTAATATTATCAATTAGTTAATTATTTATTTAACGACGGAACAGGCTTGCCCTGTTTCGTATAAAAATCTTCAACAAAGTCGCACAATGTACCTGTTTCAATCGCCTTTCGCAATCCGCTCATTAGATTTTGATAGTAGCGCAAATTGTGGATGGTATTGAGCTTAGCGCCCAATATCTCATTACACTTATCCAGATGATGCAGATAAGCGCGACTATAGTTGGTACAGGTATAGCAATCACAGGCCTCATCCAGCGGGCCAGTATCCGTTTTATTGTGGCTATTACGCAGTTTTACAACCCCTGTACTGGTGAAAAGGTGGCCGTTTCGTGCATTACGAGTCGGCATCACACAGTCAAACATATCGACACCCCGACGCACTGCTTCTACGATATCCTCCGGCTTTCCAACGCCCATGAGATAGCGTGGCTTGTCCTGCGGCATATCACCCGTTAGATTATCCAGCACTTTAAGCATTTCATCTTTTGGCTCGCCCACGGACAGGCCGCCAATGGCATAACCATCAAAACCAATTTCAGTAAGACCCGCCAGAGACTCTTTGCGTAAGTGCGGATACATGCCACCCTGCACGATGCCAAACAGCGCGGCTTTATTACTGGCTTCATGTGCAATTTTACTACGTTTAGCCCAACGTAGAGAAAGCTCCATTGAATCTCGAGCTTCGGATTCTGTTGCCGGATAAGGCGTACACTCGTCAAAAATCATCACGATATCCGAACCCAGTTTTCGCTGAACCTCCATTGCTTCTTCAGGGCCTAAAAACACTTTGGAGCCATTGACTGGCGATCTAAACTCGACGCCCTGTTCAGTAATTTTGCGCAAATTACCCAGACTAAACACCTGAAAGCCACCAGAATCGGTCAGGATAGGCTTATCCCAATGCATAAAGTCATGCAAGTCGCCATGCATCTCAATGATGTCAGTGCCCGGGCGAAGCATCAGATGAAAAGTATTGCCTAAAATAATTTCTGCCCCAATCTCTTTTATCTCTTCAGGCGTCATCGACTTAACAGTGCCGTAGGTTCCTACGGGCATAAAAGCTGGAGTCTGAATGGTGCCACGCTCAAAGGTGATTTCACCACGGCGCGCCATACCATCCGTTGTGTTTAATTTAAATTGCATCTTGAGTCTCTCTTGAGCTGTCTCCATTGACAGCAAATTTAGATTCGTCTTGAATTTGATGAATAAACATTGAATCGCCATAGCTGAAAAAGCGATAACGCTCTTTAACCGCCTCGGCATAAGCATTCATAATATGCTCCTTGCCGGCAAAAGCGCTAACAAGCATCATCAAAGTGGATTCAGGCAAGTGGAAGTTAGTGATCAGTGCATCCACTGAACGGAATTGATAGCCAGGATAGATAAAAATATCGGTTTCGCCCATATGCGGCTTGATAGAGCCGTCGCTCGAAGCAGACTCTAAACAGCGCACCGAAGTGGTACCAACCGCTATCACTCGTCCGCCTTTTGCGCGGGTAGCATTAACCTTATCGCAAACCTCTTGCGAAACCTCGAAGCATTCTGAATGCATCTTATGTTCAGTGATATTCTCAACCCGAACAGGACTGAAGGTTCCAGCGCCAACATGCAAAGTGACAAAGGCCGAGTCCACTCCCTTGCTACCAATTTTCTCAAGCAACTCATCATCAAAGTGCAGCCCGGCAGTCGGTGCAGCAACTGCACCGTCGACCTTACTGTAAACCGTCTGGTAGCGCTCTTTGTCGGAAAGCTCATCCGCACGGTCGATATAAGGTGGCAATGGCATATGCCCTACGGCAGTCATAGCCGTCTGCCAATCGCCTTCCTGCAACTGCAAAGAAAAAAGTGCTTCTTTTCGCCCTGTAATCAAAACCTTAAAGCCATTTTCTAAGACAAATTCCGAGCCAGGTTTTGGTGTACGATTAGAGCGGACATGAGCAATCGCTTCTACATCCGAATCCAGACGCTCAATCAAAATCTCAAGCTTTCCGCCCGTGAGCTTCTGACCAAACAGACGGGCCGGAATGACTCGTGTATCATTGAACACCAATAAGTCATCAGGGTTAAGCAGGTCGACCAGCTCATAGAAGTGCTTATGTTCGACAGCACCACTTTGACCATCAAGGCACAATAAACGACTGGCAGAACGCTGTTCGGTGGGATAACGAGCAATCAGCTCATCAGGTAAATCGAAATGAAAATCTTCTAAACGCATAAAAACTCTGACCTTACGGGGTCATAAGTAAAAGTGCGCATAGTTTAACTACTGACAGAGAAAAGACAAGCTTAACAGGCAGAAAGACCTAGTAATTCACCGATGACAGCTTATTGTTCCACTCTAAAGCTCAGCTCTGAAAAAGCCCCGGTTTCATCCACTACTATCACTTCATAATCGCCGCGCGATAAATCTTTCAATGCAATATGATGTTCTGACTCTAGCTGAGACTCCAATAGGCGACCATTTAAAAACCAATAAGGTTCACCAGTAACTCCCTCTGCCCTTAACTGCACTTCAGGTAGCTTTTGCTTTTGGGGTTCTGCGTAAATAACCGCTTCAGGATCAAGCCCAACAATTCTAAGCTTGTTTAAGCTAACATTGACTTGACAGTTTTCTGCATACTCGGGCAACAAACTATCACTACGAAATGGTTTGGCGATCCACGGTTCAAGACTTTTCGGCCATAAAGCAATTTCCTTGATATCGACAGCTCCATCAAAACATTGATTATTGACACGCTTGCTTGTTTCAGCATCAAGTTGCACTTTCATCAAGCCATTATGCCAGTCACTGCTCAAGGGATCGGCAAAAGTCGCAGGAGCAGTATCATCGATCAGATAGGCTGAACGCTTTTTATGGCAGTTTTCATCAGACTGTAATGCGGCCAGTGTACCCAGCGGCCAGCAAATATCAGCCATGGTAACACTAGCCGGACGCTCAATAGGCTCCAACCAGTCACTGGGCATGATCCTTAAAATCCTCTCCAACAAAGGTACTGCAGTGGTGCGCCCACTATTATTAACACTAAATGAGCCATCAGGCATTCCTACCCAGACTCCAATAGTGACCTTTTCATTTGAAGCTAACACCCAGGCATCGCGCGAACCATAACTGGTTCCGGTTTTATAGGCGATTTGTTTGGTAGGTTGAAGGTACTGATTTCTCAGCTGATTGTTAAGCGGAATGTGACTTAAAATATTCTGCACCACCCAGCTAGCTTCCTGACTCAGCATCGGTAACTTTCTCTTTGGCTGATAGAGAGCTAATCTCAACTCAGTTGCTACACCCTTATTCCCCAAAGCTGAAAAAGCACCAACCAACTGCTGCAAAGTAGCGCTGCCTCCTCCTAAAGCCAAACTTAAGTTAGGAGATGCTGCTTCGGGTAATGATAATTTCAGCCCAGCATTGGTAAGCTGGGTATAAAAATACTCTGGTGAAAGCTCATTCAATACCTGCACAGCCGGCATATTAAGCGAACGGCCAAGCGATTGAGAAACACTGACTGCACCATTAAAGTTTTCGCTGAAATTTTTTGGCTTATAACCATCGAAAGACTGCGGTACGTCAAACAATAATGACTCAGAATGAATCAATCCCTTATCTAACGCCAAGCCATAAATAAAGGGTTTAAGAGTTGAGCCTGGTGAGCGTGTTGCTTTGGTCATATCCACATAACCTGCACGGTCAAGATTTGCAAAATCGGCACTGCCAATATAGGCCAGAGGCATTGAGGTAGCGTTATCCATTACAATCACTGCCGCTGACAAGCCTTTTTCTTTACCTCGAATATAGTCGGAAACACTTAACTCTAGTTCTGTTTGCAAGTTGCGATCAATCGCTGTTTTAATCAATCGCTGTTGCGGATAACGATTCATCAATTCACGACTTAGTAAAGGGGCTAAAATAGGTTGCGTATTGTATTCAGCCCAGACCTCTTCTTGCTTAATTTCATCAATCAGATCAGAAGGCCAAACCTCAAACTCTGCTAAACGATCAAGCAGTTTATTTCGTTGCGTTTTGGCTCGCTCTGGATATAGATCTGGACGATTCCATGAAGGTGCCTGAGGCAACACTGCCAGCATGGCTGCTTCTGAAGCGGTTAAATCTTTGGATGATTTTCCAAGATAAGTAAAGCTAGCTGCTTCGACACCTTCGATAGTGCCACCAAAAGGCGCATAGTTCAGGTAGTAGGTCAGGATCTCATCTTTTGAATAATGCCATTCCAGCTGAAACGCCCGAAACATCTGCTGCATTTTGCCACTAATACTTTTCTCGTGCGGCTCCAGTATTCGTGCTACCTGCATAGTCAATGTAGAACCGCCCGAAACAATTTCGCCATGGTAAATCGCCTGAGCCAGAGCCCTCATCAAAGCAAAAGGATTAACGCCGGGGTGCTGATAAAAATAACGATCTTCATAATTCACCAAAGCTTCAAGATATAACGGAGAGACCTCATCCAATGTCACCGGATAGCGCCAGACACCTTGCGAATCCGGAAAAGCCCGCAAAGGCTTACCCTCCGCATCAACCACAAGCTGCGCGAAACTTCTCTGTTCAAAGTCTTCGATAGGTAGAGGAAAGAGCTTGTCTAATACCCAGAAGGAAAGAAAAAATAGCAGTAACACAAACAGTAAGCGCTGCAGACTTTTCAGCCAGAAGCGCTTACTGAATACACTTTTAGATTGAGCCACCGAAAAACCTGCTATTGAGCATCTGGTTTGCTAATGGTGATTGCTTTTTCAGGTTCACTAATGCCGCGAATTTCAGGACGGTACATATCTTCCACGAAGCTCGATGGTACTGTGTAAGTACCCGGAGTTACCGCTCGAACCATATAGAACAAATGAGTAGTCTGATAACTTCTCAACTCGAGAGCTGCCATGAAACGATCATCCCAAAACTCTTGATGAGCAATCTGAGTATTCTGGGTCAGCTCTTTAATGCTCTTTCCATCAACTTTAATGTCATCAATCTTGAATGAGTGCTCGAGATTTTGATTCTCTAGTTCAAAGCCTGCCGGCAATAAATCGATAACCATTGCATTGCGTAACTTGTTATGTTCGCGCGCCAGGTCGATTGACAGTCCCACAATAATCCGGTCGCCAGCAGTCAAATTCTGAATGGAGATAGGATCGCCTTGGAGATTAAAATAGCGACGTTTTATGGCAATGTCGTCAAATAAACCTTCTGGTGCTGTTTTCGGATAGCCTTGAGCTTTGTAATCCACAAAGACGGTTTTCTCACCTAAGTTTTTCACAACTAACGGCTCTTTAACTTCAGCATTTCTCGACACTGCAATATAGTCTGCGGTTTGCTTAAATGACTCTGTCTCGCCACCCCGTCCTAATTCCAGGCTCAATTCAGATTGCTCCGAATTCATATCATTCAACTGTTTCGCTAAGCGTGCCAATGCGCCTTTTTCCTGCGTCGATAACCAACTACGGGATTCCAGTTCGCCTTTTAAGTCATAAACCAAGTCCAGCCCATTAAGATCAAGAGCTTCCACAACTTTACTATTCAGGCTTAGGCTTGCTACCTGACTCATATCACGAATCGGTGAACCATAATCCCCATAATACCAATAAGGCTTATGCGAAAACTTAGTGGTGAAGGCTTGACCCCACGCCAGTTTGGCACGACGTTGATCGCCGAGCTTTTCAAGGGCAAAGGCTAAGTGAGCCAGCGGTAATGAGCGCTCAGCATCGGATGCATTCTTGTCATAAAGCGCACGCACATCCTGCAAACTGGCGCTACCAATTTTGGTCAACACATAAGCAGAGTAAGCTCGATAGGCTAGTTCAAAATGCTCTCTATCATCATAGTAACTCCAGTTATCCGTTCTGAAGGCGCTGGAGCGGACATAACGCTGCAAACGGCGAACGGCTCGATTCAAATTATCTTCCGGAACTTGATAACCCAACTGCTTCGCTTCAATCAAAAAGTCAGTGACATAAGCAGTCATCCAAGGTTCTTCCGGTGAATTGTTCGACCACAAACCAAAACTGCCGTCATAACGTTGCATCGAAAGCGTTCGACTAATAGCCGCATCAATCAACTGCTGCCTCTCTTCAAACAACTTAGCTGTGCGCTCAGACTCCAGTGTGTTTAAGTCGTCCCTTTCGATATTCAGCCAAGGCCAGGCGCGCGATGTGGTTTGTTCCAGACAACCATAAGGGTACTGCAAGAGGCCATTAATGTAAGAGCCAGCATCCAAAGGCGGTGTGCTGGACACCGTTAATACCGACTTCAAACCATAATTATCGAACTGGCTGGCAAAGCTATCGTTAACCGTAAATTGACTACCGGCATTAACAGCGGCTTGCTTGCTAATAATTGAAGCGGCATAGGCAGGGCGCAAACCCAGTGTCCAGCTACGGTTCATAGTTAAATCGGAGTTATCACTTTCTACGGCAAGCGACACTTTTCCTGAGCCGGTAAACTGAGAAGCTTTCACATCCAGTGCCAGCAGAGCCTTGCCTTCTGGCTCAAGGGTTAAAGTTTTTGTTACACTGCCGCTGCCTAAAGCTTCGTCCGCCTCCAGATTTACGGTAAAGGTTTGTTCAGTCTCTTCCATGTTTTTAATATCAAACATAACGTGTGACTGATCACCTTTGGCCAAAAAGCGTGGCATGGAAGCCTGAACCACTAAAGGCGCAGCAACCTTGGCTTTAGACTCAGCGGAACCATAACGATTCTTACTGAAAGCTACAGCCATCAATCGTAACTCACCATTAAAATAAGGCAGTTCAACATTGAGCTTAGCTCGGCCATTCTCGTTCAGCTGCACTTTGTTTTTAACGATAGAAACAATTTGCACATCAGAAACTGGCGCATCGCCACCACGACTTAAATCCGCATCACCACCGAAGCGCTGTCTGGCCATGCTGCCGTCAGTCAACTCAACAAAGCTGCCGTAATTATCCTTTAATGCAGCCTCATAAGCGCGCTGACCAAAGAACCAGTCAATCGGTTTTGGTGACTCAAAGTTACTAATACTAAGTATGCCGCTATCGACTAATGCCAAGGTAGCAAATACTGCTTCATCAGCTTTCTGATTGTTGACTTGCAGATCAACTTCAACAGTGTGTAGAGGACGCAATTTCGCACTATGAGTAAGCTCAACATCGAGCTTTTTTGCGTCACGCTTTAGAGGCAAATGCATCACCCCAAAAGCGCGATTCGGCAAGTTTTTCCGCTTAATATCGCCAGGCTTAAGCACCATCACTGACACATAAAGGTTATGAGTGTTCCAATTACTTTCCATCGGAATAGTGACAACCGATTCGGCCGAATCAAGCTCTACCGCACGCTTCCACAGAAGCTGATCGCTTTCTACAGTAACCAGCGCCTGCCCTGCATAAGGCGAAGTAATATTAACCCGAAGATCTTTGCCAAGCTCTACAAAGTCTTGCTCAAAGGACAACTTAACCTGATCGGGTCGCTCACCATTTTGTTGGTTATTATCAGACCAATACCAACCAGCAAAGAAATGATAACTGGTGAGCAACTGATTCTTTTGATTATGAATTTCTAATCGGTAGTTACCATACTCCAACGGTAAAGAGAGTTGTGGTCGTTGTGCTGACTCAAACTTAATAGTCTTGGTGTAAACCGGAATATTCGCTTCCGATGAACGATACTCCCAACCACTGTTACCATATTGCCAATAGAGGCGACTATCTTCACGTATCAGGGTCACCTGATATTGCTGCCCAGCAGTTAATGACTCACCTTGCGTATTAACAGCAGCTAATTCAATCAAGTTGTTTTCGTTAGGTGCTGCAAACTCACGCTCGGAAGTCCATAACGGTCTAACACCGACTAACTCTTCATGGGGAAAAGCATACTGAGTCACTCGACGAGTAATCGGGCGTCCACCACTTTCATAAACATTAACGCTACTCAACAAACGCACTGGGAACTGGCTACCGGACCATTGATTGTTTAACTTCAGAGTCGCGCGCCCTTCCTCATCCAAGTTACCAGCAGGAACATCCATAACCTGATCAAAGTCACGGTATTTATTGGAGCCAAAATAAAAGCCTTGATAATCATCAAAAGGGTTTTTAGCACTTGAAACGGTTACCGTTGCATCAAAGCGATTGCCACTGGCTGGTGCACCATAAAGGTAATCAGACTGAACACTGATAACAGGCACTGCCGCAATATCAAGCCACTCGTCATTATCAGGACTCAACTCAAGCTTCAGACGTTCGGGCAAAAAGTCTTCGACGGCCAATTCATATTTAAAGGTGGTTTTATTGGCAAGAGTCGCTTCAAAGATCCAGCTGCCACGCATGGCGTCTGCAGGAAGCGTAAAGTCAGCTTGATAATAGCCAACCTCATCGCCTTTCCATTGCAGCGAGGTATGGACCTTATTGTCAGGTCGTAACACACGCACAGAAATTGGTGTTGGCTCTAACCAGTTGGCCTGATGATCGCGCAAGATCCCTTGCATGCGTACTGTTTCACCGGGACGATACAAATCTCTTGGGCCATACAAAAATAATTCGATAGGATATTGCTGTCGCTTGGTTAGCTTAAATTCAGACAAATCCAGTTTCGGGCTATTTAAGCGAATAAGGTTGGTATTTTGTCCTTTGCTAGCAATTAAAAATCGGGCATTTTCAACCGTAGCAGCATCAAACTCTGCAAAACCTTCTGCATTGGTCTTCTGCTCTGCTAAACGCACTCCTTTGTTATTAAGCAAAGCAAGTTCAACATCTTGATAAGATTGAGTTGATGGCAGCTGATGGGCAAACACCACCAGTGTATCTGCGTATTGACGGGTATGCAGGCCAATATCACTCAGCACAAACCAGCTGAACTCATACTGATAGGGATAATCGTCTGCAGGCTGCATGGTCACGGCATAAACACCATTATCCTTAAGTGCCTTAATGTCTTTTAGCTGGATATGATGAGTCAGGCGCTGATTGTCTTTAGCTTCAAGTTCAAAGCGACCGGTATGCACCAGCTCAGCCATCTCTTTTAGGTTTTGTAGCTGGTAGTATCGACGATAATCACCACTGGAAAAAAAACTATCATAATAACGGGGAGTTACTCGCCAGAACTTAATATCGACCTCATTTACGTTGACCGCCTCAATGGGCAAGATGCCGCTATCACGTAAAATGGTTGAGCCCTGACTCAAAAAGCGTAACTGACGTTCAAGCGCGCTGGTTTTAACCCGCTTTTTAAAGGCACTACCTAATGAACGACCATTATCAGCCATCAGGTCACTGGAAAAAGTAACCTCATAAACCTGCTCAGGCTCAATATAAGGGTAATAAATACGGCGGTTATCATCACTAATGACCCAGCCGCCATCTTGAAGAGTATTGTTGAGGGAGATTTGAATTAACTGTTCTAAATCTTGATCACGCTTAATCGGTCGACTGAAGTTAATCTGCAACGCCGGCGCATTATCATAAGCCCCCTGATAGACGCTTAATATGTTGAAAGGTGTCAGCGTATCAGTTTCAGAAACTGTCGCTGTTTGAGAAGACTCCTGACCCGCCTTCTTCTGAGAACTCGCCTCAGAGGTCTTCGAATCATCAGACTCATCACCACACCCCGACAACAATAAAACCAGACAAAAACCAACCCCAGCTACCAATGAGCGCAAACGACAAGACATAATACTCCCCTGTAATGATTTTTAATCGCTATTATATTAACGCCACTATAACCAGAATGGGTTAAGAATATGGCAAATTATGAATAATTTATGCTTTATTATTCCAAAGGGAAAGGCAATAGGCCAGGAATAAGTACCTTGTAAGTCAGTACAGCAATAAATTAAGCAGCTTCCTTTGGCGATCTAAAGTAAGGGTAAGAAAAAAGCCCCTTTGCTATTTAGGAGCTTTTTATAATATTGATATTTAAAAAATAGAGTGACTAACTTTTAGAGTTTTCCCTTTTGGCTTGATATTCATCAAGCTTTTCTCGCATTCTTAAGGGAACATTGGCAATCCTTTTCAAAGCCATGTTAGCCTTAAATTGATATTTTGCTGCAGCATCATAGTCACCCAGTCTAGCAGAAACATCAGCGAAATATTCGTAATACCTGATAGGACTGACCTTGGCATTGTCTTCGGCTTGCTTCAAAACTTGATGAACGACCTCTAGTGAAAATTGCTCACTGTCTAATTCATCAATATACTTAGCTAATTCTAATGCAATAGTTGAATCATTTGCATTAATAGCCTTGTCTAACCAGAAGTGGGCCCGTTCTTTATCTTCTAATTGGAAAAATAACTTGGCTAACTTAAAGTGCGAACGACCTAAATCCCCAGAGGCAGATTTAATCAACCAGGCTATCGCTTTTTCTTTATCCTCCTCGCAACCTTCGCCATCAAGAAGATTATTAGCAAGTTCATACTGAGCATTAGCAATCCCCTGCTCTGCCGCTTTGTAGTACCAAACTGTAGGATTAAATTCTTCGTCAAGACTATGTTCAGCACCATACTTTGCATATAAGTATTGCGATCGAGCATCACCCTCTTCGGCTTTTAACTTGAGCCTCTTTAGTGCATTTTTGTAACTACCCCCTCCTCTCAACTCATATTGTAATTTATACTTATATTGCTCCTGACTATCGTAACCTTCCGGAACTTCAAACTGCCAGTCCTCAATGGCCCCTAAGCTACTTCTGACAAAAGTATCTCCAGGGAAAGCTTTTTCAAGAGCAATATCAGTAGGATAGCCATTTTCGTTCAAATAAAAAGATACCATTACCCAGCCCTCAAGACCTTCCAGTTGTGCTTCTCGCGGATATACCGGAGGTTTTTGCTTAATCGGCTTCAGGCTTGATGATTTATCTTTAGCTGAGGTTATTTTAATTGGCCTATAAACAGGCTCGAGGGCTAGTTTTAAAGCTTCTGAGCTATAAGTCTGATTCAGTGTCCTATAATAGAAATCCGCTTCTTTTTGCTTTTCATCAGTGAAGTGCTTACTGATTTCGTTCAAAAGATCTGTTTCTTTGTCTTTATCTTCATCAGACAGTTTTATCCAACTAAAAGCTTTCACAAGATCCTGCTGAGTACCCGAACCTTCCAGATACAAAATTCCCAGATTAAATTGGGCGCCCTTGTGACCAACTTCGGCAAGTGATTTAAATTCTTGGTAGGCTTTTTCAAGCTCTCCTGCCTCATAATATTTTACTGCATCCTCAAAGGTTGCGTGAGATGGAATTGATGCAGCTAATAAAATTAATAGCAAAGCTAACTTGATAGCTATTTTCATAGTGAGTCCTTTTTGTAATCTGTAATAATCCGTGGGAAAGTATATTAATAAAACTACTCAGATTCAATGTTGGATCAGTGCCATTAAAAAGCCCGGTCTGATCCGGGCTTGTGTATTTTATATTATGATGTATTGATAAATACTATGTACTAAAAGTGTTAAATATAAGCTTTCATTCCATTAGTAGTAAACGCCTCTCGGCCCTCTCGCCAACCGCCTAACCATTCCTCTCGCGCATTCAGTTCTTCAAACGGACAGTTTTCTTTAGACTGACCTTGAAGTGCGGCATTAAAACCTTTTGTGTGGGCTCTTTGAAGTTTATCTCTTTTCTGACGTTTCATAGATATCGTCCCCTTTCATGTTAACGATGTTTATTTGATGTATTGAACACATAAAAAAAGCCGACAGCTCTTGCGAGCGATCGGCTTCATTCTAAAATTCTGTTGTTTGCTGTCATTAAACGTTTAGTCACTATCTATTTTTTTACTCTATGGGTTTAACTTACACCTAAGTTAGAGGGCTTGGCAATTGATAAGTTTCACACTTTGATCATATTTTCTTCATATCAATCAGTTAGCTTATAAAGTTATTTTTTATTGAAGATACAAACTCAATTGATTGTTTTTTGCTCACACCAATCAAATATCAAATACTTAATCGAATTTACCTTCAAACAAACCGATCATGACTGGTCTGATCTGGATAGGATGCGACCTTATCAAGTTTACGTTTGCGTAAAGGTAAGGTATCATTTTATCTTATTTGACCGAATAAGCAGGCTTATGTCAGGCCAGACAGCCAAATCCATCAGCGAACGAGAATACAGTATTAGCGATCTCGCCAAAGAGTTCGGAATTACTGCGCGTTCAATTCGCCATTATGAAGATGAAAAACTGATTTGCCCTGAGCGTCGCGGCGTCCATCGTATCTACAGCGCCAGAGACAGAGTCCGCTTGCAACTTATCCTTCGCGGTAAGCGTCTTGGCTTTTCACTGGCCGAAATCCGCGAAATTATCGATTTATATGATTTGCCTGAAGGTAAGCAAAAGCAGGCAAAGCTTCTCGCAGAACTCATCCAGAAACGTCGGGATGCCCTGCTCCAACAGCGTAAAGATATTGAACATATGCTGAAGGAGCTGGAAATGCTCGAGCAAAAGCTGGACTAAACTGATTACCATTGAATTGTTGAAATTAAGATAGAGGAACAAGCATGTATCCATCGTTGAACTTTGACCTAGGTGAAACCGCCGACATGATCCGCGAAATGGTTCGTGGATTTGCTGAGAAAGAAATTGCTCCAATTGCTGAAAAGACCGATCACGATAATCTGTTCCCACACCATCTATGGCAGAAGTTCGGCGAACTGGGTCTTTTAGGCATCACAGTCGAAGAAGAATATGGTGGCTCTGGCATGGGCTATCTTGAGCACGTTGTGGCGATGGAAGAAATCAGCCGCGCCAGTGCCTCGATAGGCTTGAGCTATGGTGCCCACTCTAATCTATGTGTTAACCAGATTCGTCGCAATGGCTCAGAAGAGCAAAAACAGAAGTACTTACCAAAACTATGTTCCGGTGAGCACGTTGGCGCTTTGGCCATGTCCGAGCCTGGTGCCGGTTCTGACGTAGTAGGCATGAAATTACGTGCGAAGTTGAAAGGCGACAAATACATTCTTAACGGCAACAAAATGTGGATCACCAATGGTCCAGAAGCTGATGTGTTGGTGGTGTACGCCAAAACTGAGCCAGAAGCCGGTTCCAAAGGTATTACCGCCTTTATTATCGAGAAAGACTTCAAAGGTTTCTCAACTGCACAAAAACTCGACAAATTAGGTATGCGCGGTTCAAACACCTGTGAATTAGTTTTTGAAGACTGTGAAGTTCCTGCGGAAAACGTCATGGGCCCAGTCAATGAAGGTGTTAAAATCCTGATGAGCGGCCTGGATTATGAGCGTGCAGTTCTATCGGCTGGACCACTAGGCATCATGCGTGCCTGTATGGATGTAGTTGTTCCTTACGTTCATGAGCGTAAACAATTCGGCAAACCAATCGGCTCCTTCCAGCTCATTCAAGGCAAAGTAGCCGATATGTACACCACCATGAACGCCAGCCGCGCCTATGTATACGCCGTAGCTAAATCCTGTGATCGTGGCGAAACAACCCGTAAAGACGCAGCCGCAGCGATTCTATTCGCGGCAGAAAATGCTACTAAATTAGCCTTGGATGCAATACAGGTACTGGGCGGTAATGGTTACATCAATGAATACCCTACAGGCCGTTTGCTACGTGACGCAAAATTATATGAAATCGGCGCAGGTACTTCTGAGATTAGAAGAATGCTAATCGGACGCGAGCTGTTTAACGAAACAGCTTAAACCTACTCTATTAAGGCAAAAGACTAAGGTAAGAGAAGCGAGCGAGCTTCTCTCAACAAAATTAAGCAAGAGAAGTTATCGAGCGATGCTAAAACGTGACAGATTATAGCTTCTCGAAGAACAGTTAAATTCACTTTGTAGTAGAAGTGAGCGTGCTTCTCTCAACAAAATTAAGTAAGAGAAGTTATTGAGTGATGCTAGAACGAGGCAAATGACTTTTTAGATTCGGAGGTGACCTAGCTGGTCATTGGAGAATGATAAAAAGTCATTTAACAAAGTTATAGCAAACTCGGAAACTTCGAACAGGAGAAATATTTATGTCAGATCCAATCGTAATCGTCAGCGCTGCAAGAACCCCAATGGGCGGCTTTGGCGGCGCACTATCAACAGTAAAATCAACAGAACTTGGCGCTACAGCTATCAAAGCTGCTGTAAAGCGCGCAGGAATTAAAGCCGATGATGTTCAAGAAGTCATCATGGGCTGCGTACTTCCTGCTGGCGTTGGTCAAGCTCCAGCACGTCAGGCTTCGCTGGGCGCAGGTCTTCCGCAATCTACCGGCGCTACTACGGTTAATAAAGTATGTGGCTCTGGTATGAAAACTATCATGCTGGCTCATGACTTATTAAAAGCTGGCACTAATGACGTTATGGTTGCTGGTGGCATGGAGAGCATGAGCCTTGCTCCTTACCTATTGCCTACAGGCCGTTTTGGCCAGCGTTTTGGACATGGCAAAACTTTAGACCATATGGCTTTTGATGGTCTTGAAGATGCCTACGAAGGTCAGGCTATGGGTGTTTACGCTGAGCAGACGGTTGAGAAATACGGTTTTACTCGTGAAGACCAGGATGCTTACGCGATTGAGTCATTAGCTCGTGCAAACAAAGCAATTGAAGAAGGCTCGTTCAAAAACGAAATCACTCCAGTAACTGTCAAATCTCGAAAAGGTGATGTTGAAGTCGATACTGACGAGCAGCCATTAAAAGCACGTCCTGACAAAATCCCTTCACTACGTCCTGCTTTCAAAAAAGACGGTACTGTCACGGCGGCAAACGCCAGCTCTATTTCAGATGGTGCGGCTGCTGTTGTATTGATGCGTCAATCCGAAGCAGAAAAGCGCGGTTTGAAACCACTTGCCAAAATTGTTGCGCAATCTACTAATGCTCGAATTCCTGCTGAGTTCACGATTGCTCCTGTGGGCGCTATTGAGAAAGTTTTGGATAAAGCCGGCTGGTCAAAAGATGACGTTGATTTGTTTGAAATCAACGAAGCTTTTGCAGTAGTGACCATGGCTGCCATGAAAGATTTGCAACTTGACCACGCTAAAGTGAATGTTCACGGCGGCGCCTGTGCACTGGGCCATCCTATCGGTTGTTCTGGTACGCGTATTGTTGTTACCTTGATTGAAGCTTTGCGTAAATATGGTAAGTCGAAAGGCGTTGCGTCGCTATGCATTGGTGGTGGTGAAGCAACTGCCTTAGCCTTAGAGTTACTATAATTTCTATTCCCAAAAACTAAAGTATAGATTTACCAACTTTCTGGAAGAACAATTTTATGATTCTGACTGAAGAACAACGCATGATTCAGGATATGGCCAGGGGCTATGTGCAAGAGCGCATTGCCCCTTTCGCCGAGGAATGGGACAAGAACAAAACCTTCCCTGCCGAGGCGCTGCAAGGCCTGGCTGAGCTGGGTTTTTATGGCATGTTAGTACCTGAGCAATGGGGTGGCTGCGAGATTGGTTATGTAGCCGCAGCATTGGTATTGGAAGAAATCGCTGCTGGCGATGGTGCTTGCTCAACCATTATTTCGGTCACTAATTCTGTTGGTTGTATGCCAATCTTGAATTTCGGTACCGATGAACAAAAAGAGAAATTCTTAAAACCTTTGGCCTCTGGCGAAAAGTTAGGTGCTTTTTGCTTAACCGAGCCACATGCCGGCAGTGATGCGTCTGACTTGAAAACTAAGGCCGTCAAAGACGGTGATTCTTATGTCATTAATGGTTCAAAGCAGTTCATCACTTCAGGCAAGAACGGCGATACCGCGATTGTATTTGCGGTCACCGACCCAAGCGCAGGTAAAAAAGGCATCAGTGCCTTTATCGTGCCGACTGATACGCCAGGATATATTGTTGCCAACATCGAAGATAAGATGGGGCAAAATGCTTCGGACACAGCTTCAATCGTTTTTGAAGACTGCAAAATTCCTGCCGAAAACCTGCTTGGCAAAGAAGGCGAAGGTTACAAAATAGCCCTTTCCGGTTTAGAAGGTGGCCGTATTGGTATTGCCGCACAGTCCGTGGGTATGGCCCGAGCGGCCTATGAGTATGCTCTTGAATATTCCAAAGAGCGAACCTCATTCGGCAAGCCAATTAATAAACATCAGGCGGTGCAATTCAAGCTGGCCGACATGGCCACTCAGGTTGAAGCAGCGCGTCAGATGGTGTTACACGCTGCACAGTTACGCGA
Organism: Kangiella sp.; assembly: GCA_048266925.1. Classification (GTDB taxonomy): domain Bacteria; phylum Pseudomonadota; class Gammaproteobacteria; order Enterobacterales; family Kangiellaceae; genus Kangiella. The sequence goes on from JBLWYL010000002.1 coordinate 41,690, forward strand.
CAATAATCTACCCTGCTTAAAAGAAGCCTGTATGGCGAAATTGTTCGCATCAGAGATTGCTGAAAAAGTGTGCTCAGAAGCGATTCAAATTCTAGGCGGTTATGGTTATTTACGTGACTACCCCGTGGAAAGAATTTATCGCGACGTTCGCATCGCACAGATTTACGAAGGTACAAGCGAAGTTCAGCGCATGGTGATTGGCCGTGCGATCGCATCAGAATAACAGTAGGACAGACATATGCCTGTAATTAAATCTTCACTCAATCCTCGTAGCGCAAGTTTTACCGAGAATGCCGAAGCGATGACTGCTTTGGTCGACGACTTACGCGACAAGATGGAATACATCACCCAAGGTGGTGGCCCCAAGTATCAGGAGAAGCACTTATCACGCGGTAAATTGCTGCCACGTGAGCGTGTGCGCAAGCTTCTTGACGTTGGTTCACCTTTCCTTGAGATTTCTCAAATGGCCGCCTGGGACTTGTATGACAATAAGGTTCCAGCTGCTGGCTTGATTGCCGGTATTGGTCGTGTTTCAGGCATCGAGTGCATGATCGTTGCCAACGATGCCACGGTTAAAGGCGGCACCTATTTTCCTGAAACAGTTAAAAAGCATTTGCGTGCTCAAGAAATTGCAGAAGAAAATAATCTGCCGTGTATTTACCTGGTCGATTCAGGCGGTGCAAACTTACCGCAACAAGACGAAGTATTCCCGGACAAAGACCACTTCGGTCGTATTTTCTATAATCAGGCCAATATGTCCGCGAAAGGCATTCCGCAAATTGCGGTGGTGATGGGTTCTTGTACGGCAGGTGGAGCTTATGTTCCAGCAATGGCCGATGAATCAATCATCGTTAAAGAACAAGGCACTATTTTCCTGGGTGGTCCGCCATTGGTAAAAGCAGCAACTGGTGAAGTGGTTTCCAGCGAAGATTTAGGTGGCGCAGACGTACACTGTAAAAATTCTGGTGTTACTGACCATTATGCTTTAAATGACGAACACGCTTTAAAAATAGCGCGTCAGGTAGTTTCCAATTTAAATCGCAAGAAAATGCCTCCGGTCACTCTGAAAAAACCTGTTGATCCGCTCTACCCTGCTGAAGAATTGTATGGCGTTATCAACAAAGATCCTCGCAAGCCATTTGATATTCGCGAAATTATTGCGCGAATCGTTGATGGTTCTGAGCTGGATGAATTCAAAGCTTTATACGGCAATACGCTTATTTGTGGTTTTGCTCGCATTCATGGTTATCCAGTAGGCATCGTTGCCAATAACGGTATTCTGTTCTCTGAGTCGGCATTAAAAGGAGCCCACTTTATTGAGCTGTGTTCACAGCGCGACATTCCTCTGGTATTCCTGCAAAACATTACTGGCTTTATGGTCGGCCGCAAATACGAAAACGAAGGTATTGCTAAAAACGGCGCCAAGATGGTGACAGCAGTAGCCTGTGCCAAAGTGCCTAAGTTTACGATTATTGTTGGCGGCAGTTTTGGTGCCGGAAACTACGGCATGTGTGGTCGTGCTTATAGTCCTAAGTTCTTATGGATGTGGCCGAACGCTCGTATCTCTGTAATGGGTGGCGAACAAGCAGCTAACGTATTGGCACAAATTAAGCGTGACAATTTCGAGCGCACCGATCAGCCAATGTGGTCCGAAGAGGAAGAAAAAGAATTTAAGCGTCCAATTGAAGAGCAATACGAAAAGCAGGGTCATCCTTACTATTCGAGTGCTCGCTTATGGGATGACGGTATTATCGATCCAGCCGATACGCGTATGGTGCTTGGTCTGGGATTATCAGTTGCCATGAACAAAGAAGCCGAAGAAACTAAGTTCGGCGTCTTCAGAATGTAAGGCAAGGAGAATCATCTTATGAGTGAAGCATTAAATATCAGTATCGATCAAAGTGAGCTCGGTAAAACCGGCCGCGGTGTTGGATATATCACCCTCACCCGCCCTGAGATTCACAATGCCTTTGATGACAAGTTAATTGGCGAGCTGACTGAAGCTTTTACTGCGATGGAAAACAACGCTGAAGTGGAAGTGGTTGTGTTGCGCGCGGAAGGCAAAAGCTTTTCAGCCGGTGCAGATTTAAACTGGATGCGACGCATGGCAGATTATTCCTGGGAAGAAAATTACCAGGACTCGCAAGCTCTGGCCACATTGATGAACACGATTTATAGCATGGACAAAACTACTGTCTGCCAAGTACAGGGCGCAGCCTTTGGTGGCGGCGTTGGTCTGGTAGCCTGTTGCGATATTGTCATCGCGTCCGAGCGCGCCAGCTTCTGTTTATCGGAAGTAAAGCTAGGTCTTATTCCTGCGGTGATCAGCCCCTATGTAGTCAAAGCTATGGGCGAACGTCAGGCACAGCGCTACTTTACTACGGCTGAACGTTTCAAAGCTGATAAAGCTGCTGAATATGGTCTGGCCCACGAAGTGGTTACAGAAGAATCATTGGTTGAAAAAACCAATGAGGTGATCGCCACCTTGTTGAGCAATGGCCCGCAAGCTGTAAAAGCAGCAAAGAGTTTAATTAGAGCTGTAGCGAATCAAACCATTGATCAATCCTTGATGGATGAAACGGCACGTCGCATTGCGGATATTCGTGCCAGCGAACAAGGTAAAGAAGGTTTGAACGCTTTCCTCGAAAAACGTACTGCTGATTGGTCGGTTGGCCAGTCCAAAAGCAGTTCACAATAATTGGTTAAGGAAACAGCGACATGTTTACAAAAATATTGATTGCTAACCGTGGTGAGATTGCTTGCCGCGTGATCAAAACGGCGAAAAAGCTCGGTATTAAAACCGTTGCCGTTTATTCAGAAGCCGATAAAGATGCGATGCATGTAGCAATGGCCGACGAAGCGGTATATTTAGGCCCTGCTCCAGCACGTGAATCATATCTTAAAGGCGAGCTAATTATTGAGGCATGCAAAAAGACTGGTGCTCAAGCAGTTCATCCCGGCTATGGCTTTTTGTCTGAAAACGCTGATTTTGCCAAAGCACTTGCAGAAAATGACATTGAATTTATTGGCCCGCCAGAAGGCGCAATTATCGCCATGGGCTCAAAGTCTGCGGCGAAAGAAATCATGGAAGAAGCGAAAGTTCCTTTAGTCAAAGGCTATCACGGTGAAAATCAGGACGGAGACTTCCTGAAATCGCAAGCTGATGAGATTGGTTACCCCGTTATCATCAAAGCAACCGCTGGCGGTGGTGGCAAAGGGATGCGCATTGTCTGGAAGGAAGAAGACTTTGCTTCCAGCCTGGCTTCCTGTAAACGCGAATCTGCAGCATCATTTAGCGACGATAAAGTGTTAGTAGAAAAATACATCACTAAACCTCGCCACGTAGAGATTCAGGTTTTTGCTGATAAGCATGGCAATGCGGTACACCTATTTGAGCGCGATTGCTCAGTGCAACGTCGTCATCAAAAAGTTATTGAAGAAGCTCCTGCTCCAGGTTTAAGCGAAGACACTCGTTCGAAAATGGGTCAGGTAGCAATCCGTGCAGCACAGGCGATTGGTTATGTGGGCGCTGGTACGGTTGAGTTCTTGTACGACGAAGACGAGTCTTTCTATTTTATGGAAATGAACACTCGTTTGCAGGTTGAACATCCAGTTACTGAAAAAATCACCGGGCAGGATCTGGTTGAGTGGCAATTGAAAGTTGCAGCTGGCCAAGAATTGCCGATGCAACAAGATGAATTGAGCATCAACGGTCATGCATTTGAAGTGCGTATTTATGCAGAAGATCCCAATCAGGACTTCCTGCCAGCAACCGGTACTTTACTGCATTTAAATACACCAGAAGAATCCGATTACGTTCGAATTGATACGGGTGTGACTCAAGGCGATTCGGTTTCGGTTCACTATGACCCCATGATTGCCAAGCTAATTGTCTGGGATCAGGATCGGAATGCTGCGCTTGCTCGCTTACGCGGTGCCTTAGCTCAGTATCAGGTTGTCGGTTTAACCACCAACGTTCCTTTCCTTTCAGCGCTCGCTCATAGCCAAGGCTTCGAAGATCTTGATCTCGACACCAACTTTATCGAGCGTTACAAAGACGACTTAATTTTAGACGAAGAAGCAGCTGACGATGACACTCTGGTTGCAGCAGCGGTCTATCAGTTACTAAAGCGTGAACAGGTTGCAGCTGAGAACGCAGCACATAGCGATGACCCTTATTCACCGTGGCACACTGTTAACGGCTGGCGTTTAAATACTGATAACCATCATAACTTCGAGTATCTCGATAAAGTTGATGGCATCGCCAAGGATGTAGAAGTTATTGTCCATTTCCGTGATAAAGGTTATTTGCTGGATTTGCCAAGCGGTGAGCTACCGGTTCATAGCGCAACTCTCAATGATCATATTTTACGTCTGGATGCTAATGGCAAACGTTTCAACGCCACCGTGGTTGATGATGGTGCTAATCTGCATATTTTCATTCATGGTCATTATAAAGTACTTGAAAAAGTAGAACGTGGCTTGGCCGGCGATTCTGAAGATGCCGGTGGTAGTTTAACAGCACCAATGCCGGGCACTGTGATTGAAGTTCTGGTCAGCGAAGGTGATCATGTTGAATCCGGTCAACCATTGGTAATTTTAGAAGCGATGAAAATGGAACACACTATCAACGCGCCAACTGCTGGCGTAGTCAGTGAAATTCATTATGCCGCAGGCGATTTGGTTGATGATGGCGCTGAATTGCTTTCATTGGAGGTTGCTGAATAATGGTCATGGTATCGGACAATCCTGCCCTACCCACTCACGTTAAGATTGTTGAGATGGGACCGCGTGATGGATTACAAAATGAAAAGCAGCCGGTGTCCACTGAAGTTAAACTTGAGTTGATTCGTCGTTTGATTGACGCTGGTGAAAAACACATTGAAGCGACTGCATTTGTATCGCCGAAATGGGTGCCACAAATGGCTGATCATCACGACATCATGGCCGGCCTGAAAAACTTTCCCGAAGCACAAGATGGCAGCGTTTGGTTTCCGGTACTAACGCCAAACCTGAAAGGTTTTGAAGGTGCGTTAGCTGGCGGTGCCAAAGAAGTTGCCGTTTTTGCAGCGGCCTCAGAAAGCTTTTCACAGAAAAATATCAACTGTTCGATTGCTGAATCGATAGAGCGCTTCAAGCCAGTTATCGAAGCTGCCAAAGAGCAAGGTGTTAAAGTTCGCGGCTATGTTTCCTGTGTGTTAGGCTGTCCCTTCGAAGGTGATATCGCACCCGCAAAAGTCGCCGAAGTTGCCAAAGCATTGTATGACTTAGGCTGCTACGAAATTTCTCTTGGCGACACCATTGGCGTTGGTACACCGAACAAAGCACGCACTATGATAGCCGCGGTTGCTGAGCATGTACCGACCAACAAATTAGCCTGCCACTTTCATGATACTTATGGTCAGGCATTGGCCAATATTTATGCCTGTCTTGAGCTTGGCGTGGCAACCATTGATAGTTCGGTCGCAGGTTTGGGCGGTTGCCCTTACGCACCAGGTGCTACCGGCAATGTAGCAACAGAAGATGTCGTTTATATGCTTAACGGTTTAGGGATTGAAACAGGTATCAATTTAAATAAACTGGTCGGCGCTGGTGCGTATATTTCAGAGCAACTGGGTCGTCGTCCAGTATCCCGAGCAGCCAATGCGTTGCTCGCTAAAAAACAATAACTGATTCATTCGATTTGACGAGGAACTAAGATGTCAGGTTTTGATAAAGTCGTACACAGTTACGAAGAAGCTTTAGAAGGCTTTACCGACAATATGACCGTTATGGTCGGCGGTTTTGGCCTATGCGGTATCCCTGAAGGCTTGATTGAACAAGTCTACAAAATGGGCTGCAGTGGATTGACTGCGATTTCAAACAACGCAGGCGTTGATGGCTTTGGTTTGGGTAAATGGTTAGAAAAACGCCAGATCAGCACCATGATTGGCTCCTATGTTGGCGAAAATGAGCTATTTGAAAAGTTGCTTCTTTCTGGTGAGATGGAAGTGATTTTGACACCTCAAGGCACGCTTGCCGAAAAAATTCGTGCGGGTGGTGCAGGTATCCCTGCTTTCTTCACAGCAACCGGTTTTGGCACACAAGTAGCTGAAGGTAAAGAAACCCGCAATATTGATGGTCGAGACTATGTGCTTGAGCCATCATTAACTGCTGACTTTGCTTTAATCAAGGCCTGGAAAGCGGACACTATGGGCAATTTGATTTTCAACAAGACCGCCATGAACTTTAACCCAATGATGGCGACAGCCGGCAAAATCACAGTGGTTGAAGTGGAAGAAATTGTTGAACCTGGTGAGTTAGATCCAAACTTTATTCATACTCCAGGTATTTATGTCCAGCGCGTTATCAAAGGCGAAAACTTTGAGAAACGTATTGAACAACGCACAGTAAGACCATAAGGAGCGCATCATGGCATTAACACGTGAACAAATCGCCATGCGAGTGGCGCAAGAATTAGAAGACGGTTTCTACGTAAACCTGGGTATTGGTATCCCTACTCTAGTTGCAAACTATATCCCAGAAGGCGTTAAAGTCATGCTTCAGTCTGAGAATGGCTTATTAGGTATGGGTCAGTTCCCAACCGAAGAAACCATCGACCCGGATCTGATTAACGCTGGTAAACAAACAGTAACAGCAGTCACAGGTGCCGCTTTTTTCTCATCCGCAGAAAGCTTTGCCATGATTCGTGGTGGCCACGTTGATTTAACAGTACTTGGTGCTTTCGAAGTCGATCAAGAAGGTAATATCGCATCCTGGATGATTCCTGGCAAACTGGTTAAAGGTATGGGCGGCGCAATGGATTTAGTAGCAGGTGCTGAAAACATCATTGTTACTATGACCCATGCAAACAAACATGGCGTTTCAAAAATCCTGAAACAATGTACGCTTCCACTTACCGGTGCCAAATGCATTAAGCGCGTCATCACTGAACTAGCCTTAATGGAAATTAAAGACGGTGCCTTCCATCTCATTGAGCGTGCACCAGGTGTTTCAGTTGAAGAAATTCAAGAGAAAACTGAAGCTGATTTGGTGGTTCCTGATCATGTTCCAGAGATGAAGTTCTAAGCAATTCCACCCACGCTAGAGCACTAAACCTTAAAGCCGGCCCTGTGCCGGCTTTTTTGTAATATTTATTAACACTTTTCCGTAAATTGCCATTAGAAATCTTTCGCTAATGCTTTAGGATTAATCGGTTATTCTTTTAACAACAAAGTAGAGAGTCCAATGAAAAAATTATTAATCACGGCTGCTTTGACCCTTGCCGTCTCGCCTTTAATGGCGGATGAAGGCATGTGGCAGCCTCATCAGTTACCAACCATTAAAAAACAGCTAAAAAAAGCTGGCATTAAGATCAACCCAAACAAACTTACCGAACTGACTGAATTCCCAATGGGAGCTGTTATAAGCCTTGGTGGCTGTACTGCATCATTCCTTTCGCCACAAGGTTTAGTAGCAACTAATCACCATTGTGCTTACGGTAGCATCCAGTTTAACTCAACTGCGGAAAACAACCTGCTAGATAAAGGTTTCCTTGCAGAATCACTTGATAAGGAACTTCCTGCAGCCCCCGGCTCACGAGTTTACGTTACTGTTAATGTCAGCGATGTGACTTCTAATGTGAACGAAGCCAGCGGTGAGCTTTCTGGTCTTGATCGTTATAAAGCTATTGAGAACACTGAAAAAGCATTAGTTGCAGAATGTGAGCAGGACGCTGGTCACCGTTGTAACGTGGTGTCTTTCCATGGCGGTTTAGAGTATTACCTGATTAAACAATTAGAAATTAAGGATGTACGCCTCGTCTATGCACCATCTTCTCACATTGGTAAATACGGCGGTGATGTCGATAACTGGATGTGGCCACGTCACACCGGTGACTTTGCTTTCTATCGCGCTTATGTGGATAAAGATGGCAACCCAGCTGAATACTCTGAAGACAATGTGCCTTACGAGCCAGAGCACTACCTCAAAGTCAATAAAGAAGGTGTTGATAAAGGCGACTTCGTGATGGTTGCAGGTTATCCGGGAAGCACAAACCGCTATCGCACCAGCGCTGAAGTGAAAAATCAGTTTGAGTGGTGGTATCCGACATTCCGAAATACGCTACAGGAATATATAGAGTTAATTAAAGATACAGCCCCTGAAGGTACTGATGCTCGTGTGAAATACGCAAGCACATTGGCAGGCTTAAACAATGCTGAAAAAAACTGGGGCAGCATGATTGAAAGCTATGCTAAAGGTGATCTTCATGAGCGCAAAATCGCCCTTGAAAACAATCTAAAAGAGTGGCTTGAAGCAAACCCTGAAATGCAGGCAAAGCACGGTGATGCCATTGATGCGTTGAATGCTTTAATCCTCGAAAACATTGCTGAACAGGAACGTACTCTCCGCTCATGGGCGATTAATCGCGACACCTTAACCAGCACAGCTGCACGCTTATACCGCCTTGCGCTGGAAAAGCAGAAGCCTGATGCAGAGCGAGAGCCAGGTTACCAAGAGCGCGATATGGTTCGTTTCAAAGAAGGGCTGAAGAGCATGGAACGCCGTTGGGATGCCGAAGTTGAAAAAGCACTGTTGAAGCATTTCGCACCTTTATATGCTGAGCTTCCAGCTGACCAGCATTTGAAGTCTTACGATGAGTTTATGGGTATTGGCGAAGCGTTTGATGCTGAAGCCTTTGCCAAAAAAGTTGATTCAATGTACGCCAAAACCAAATTGAATGATCTTGAAACTCGCCTTGCCTGGATGGACAAGTCAGTTGAAGACTTCAAACAATCTAATGACCCATACATTCAGCTTGCAGTAGCAACTTATGAAGAAAAGTATGAGCGTGAACTGGAAAGCAAAGATCGTGGTGGTAAGTTTCAGGAACTTCGTCCTCAATACATGTCAGCAATCATCGATTATTACAAATCGATGGATAAGCCTATATATGCAGATGCCAATAGCACGCTTCGCGTAACTTACGGTAATGTCAAAGGCTATTCGCCAAAAGACGGTCTGTATGCAACACCATTCACTACCTTAGAAGGTATTGCGGCGAAGCATACTGGTGAAGATCCATTTAACTCACCGCAAAAGCAACTTGATTTAATCAAAGCTAAAGAGTTCGGCGATTATCTGGATAAAGATCTGGGTAGTGTACAAGTTAACTTCCTGACCACATTGGACGTTACCGGTGGTAACTCAGGTTCACCAACTCTCAATGCCGAAGCCGAGTTTGTAGGCCTTATCTTTGACGGCGTATACGAGTCAATTATCGCTGACTGGGATTATAACGATGAATTAAATCGTTCTATCCACGTAAGTAGCGCTTATATGCTTTGGGTTATGGAGAATGTTGATAATGCTCACAACTTAATTGAAGAAATGAAAATCGTTGATTAAGAACTTGTAGCAAGTACTTCTAAGCCGGCTCATCTAGCCGGCTTTTTGTTATTCATCGTGTACAATTAATAAACTATAATAGTTTCAACAAGTTACTCAATTATTTTCAACAATTATATTGCACAATTTGGCATTTAAAGCTAAGGTGGATACGTCTATCAGGAGGGCAATTCTTGTTGTTGAAAAAACTGCACCTATACACGCTCATTGTTGCTGTGCTTGTAGTTTTACTGGCCCAAGCTTCTAATGCAGCCAATACCCAACCAACCAAGACATTAAGAGTCGCAATTCTTGATGCCCCTCCTGCACTTATACCGAGCGACAGCGGAAACCACACTGGCTTCCTGGTCGATTTCTTAGAACAAATTGCCGAACGTGAAAATTGGCGCATTCAATGGCTCTATCTTAAGTGGCCTGAAATCATCAATACCGCTAAGCGCGCAGAGTTAGATCTAATCCCTTTCGTCGCCTACTCCCGCGAGCGCGCAGAATACCTGGATTATAATTCAATAAGCTATATCACAGGTTGGGGACAAGTTTATATTCATCCTGACGAGCAACTTCTCGAAAACATTTTCGACTTTGAAGGTAAAACCATCGCTGTCGTCAAAGACGAAATATACGCTATTCAGTTCGCTAATCTTTGTGCGCAATTTGACATTATATGTAACTTGAAAGAGGTACAGGATTACAAAGCAGCTTTCTCTTTGCTGGACAAACGCTTGGTTGATGGAGCGGTTAGCGGCAACCTCGTTGGCTACAGCTTTGAAAAGCGCTTTAATATTGAACGTACCCCTATTGTTTTCAACCCATCTAAAGTATTATTTGCCAGCCCCAAAGGAAAAAATTCAGAAATATTACAAACAATTGATGGGTACCTTGAGGAATGGAAGAATGATCCCTCCTCTCCCTATTATGAAATAAATGATCGGTGGCTTGGAAAAGACAATGGTATAACCTTTTTACCAAAATGGTTATTGTACAGTTTAGCCATTCTCTTCATATTGCTCATTATTAGTGCACTTATTGTTCTTATATTACGCAAACAAGTACGCAGGAAAACAGCTGATTTGGCCGATAAAACGGACCAGATCAAGCAGATTATCAATTTGATACCGCATATGATCTATGCAACCAATGCGAATGGTGAAGTCATTCTGGTGAATCGTTACGCAGCAGACTTTTTTGGTTTGCCTCTTAAAGATTTTGACAATATCAACATTGAACAACTTAAAAATCAAAGCCCTCAGTCTAATATACTATTTGAAGATGAAGATTATTTGCTACGCAGAGATGCCGTTGCAGTTAACAAGCAGCTAAAAGTAAAAGACAGTAACCAAAGAAACACTTATTTGGATGTTTCAAAAGTTCCTTTCGTCGGACGCTACAGTCGCATTCCTGCGATCGTTACTGTCGGTGTTGATATCACCGAAGCAAAAGAGTTTGAGCAGCAGATTCAACATATGGCACAACATGATTCCTTAACTGGCTTGCCAAACCGGCTACTGCTTAATGACCGTATATCTCAGTCTTTAGCCATTTCACTTCGCCATCATCATAATGGTGCCATACTGTTTATCGATCTCGATTTCTTCAAAAATATTAATGACTCTCTCGGCCACATGACTGGTGACAAGTTACTGATTGAAGTAGCCAAGCGTTTAGAAAGTAACGTTCGTTCAGGAGACACAGTTGCCCGCTTGGGAGGCGATGAGTTTATCATTCAACTCAGCGAGTTAAGCGATAATCCGGAAGATGCCGAAGCTGATGCTATTGTCGTTGCTAAAAAGTTATTGCAGGCACTAACGGAAGGCTTTGTGATACAAGGTAAACAGCTTCATGTCACAGCAAGCATTGGTATTCTAGTCTATCCAAGAGATGCTGACAGTCATGAGCTAATCATGCAACGAGCTGATACTGCTATGTATCATGCAAAAGCTAAAGGTCGCAATGGTTTTGCTATTTTCAAGCCAGACATGGAAGCTATTATCATGCGTCGCCAGACTCTTGAGAATGACTTGCATAAGGCCATGTCTAATAGTGAGTTTTTCCTCCTGTATCAGCCTCAGCTTAATGCTGCAGATGGTAAGCTACTTGGTGTCGAGGCACTTATCCGCTGGAATCATCCGGTCGAGGGAATAATATCACCGCTGGAGTTTATTCCGGTCGCCGAAGACAATGGAACTATTGTTCAAATTGGCAACTGGGTTCTCGAAAAAGCCTGTCAGCAAATAAAGTTTTGGATACAAGAGTATGGTCATTCCCCAGTCATAGCAGTTAATTTATCTGCTGTTCAATTAAGCGACAGCGATCTGGTTAAGACTATTGCAAAGTTATTAAAACAGGAAAAAATTCCCGCAGAGTTGCTTGAACTTGAAGTAACAGAAACTTTGATCTTGCATGAAGAAAAGCGCTCAATTGAGTTACTGAAATCTTTAAAAAAGCTGGGTATTCGAATTTCCATTGATGACTTTGGTACAGGTTACTCTTCCCTTAACCAATTAAAGAAACTGCCACTGGATAAGTTAAAAATTGACCGAACGTTTGTTAGTGATATCCCAGGCGATCCTGATAGTGAAACTATCGTAAGAACCATCATTAAGATGAGCAAGGATTTGGGATTAGAAGTCACTGCCGAGGGTGTGGAAACTGAAGATCAGTTGGAGTTTTTAAGAAAGGAAAATTGCCCACAATTCCAAGGGTACTATTTCGATAGGCCAATCAGTCCTATGGTTATTCAAGACAAGTATTTCAAAAGCCACTAGAGTGCTGCTATCTGCACCACAGGCTGTCTACTGTTATATACAACCCACTAGCACCGCTCTCATTTAAGGGTTTATACCTAAAGGGGCAGACCTGCCGCAGCCGTAACCGACAATCTACGTCTTCATAACATAGCGATGGGCAACACTGGCGTTACCCAATCTATTACTTCACGCGAATACGCGATAAACCTACTCTATTATTAAGCTTGGTATCCCCCAATAAAGTAACCCACCAAATAACCCGACAACACCAGCATAACGGCCCAGGTTAGCAACACTCCGTAAAAGCGTCCAAACGATTTACCTACTGATTTTGACAAGCCCCAAGCGTGTATTATTCGAGCAATCAGAAGCGCAATTCCGGTTCCGTGTATAAGCCAAACCGATGCCTGCTGAATTTCAGCGAAAGCCATCAACAGTAAACACATGGGAATATACTCAACAGCGTTACCATGTACTCGAATAGCACGCGCCAACACTTTCTCGCCATGCGCACCAATCCCTACCTGAAACTTCCTGCGAAGCATAACCACTCGATAAGATAGCAGCAGAATCAGAACTGCTAAAAGTCCAGCATACAGTGAAGTAATTGCAATACTCATAATAATATTTCACCCCAGTCAGTTATTATTGTTCAAGAGAGCTACAATCTAGCAGACAGTCGGGCATAAAAAAAGCCCACCGAAGTGAGCTTTTTTATGCTGATAGATCCTAAGAAGAGGAACTTAAGCACCTACGGTAACTTTATTAGCAACAGGTATGGTTACTTTTGCAGCCTTTTCTTTGTACTCTTCCATTTGGTGGAAGTTCATATACTTGTAGATGTCTTTAGATAAAGAGTCCAGTTTGCTAGCGTAACCCATATACTCTTCGACACTTGGCAGGCGACCCATAACGGCTGCAACTGCAGCCAGTTCAGCTGATGCCAGATAAACGTTAGCACCTTGCCCTAAACGGTTCGGGAAGTTACGAGTTGAAGTAGAAACCACCGTCGATTTTGGAGCCACACGCGCTTGGTTACCCATGCACAATGAACAGCCTGGCATTTCAAGACGAGCGCCTGAGCGGCCGAAGATATTATAATGCCCTTCTTCCATCAATTGATGCTCATCCATACGTGTTGGTGGCGCAATCCATAGACGCGTTTCCAAAGTACCCGCTTCAACACTTTCCAGCAACTTAGAGGCGGCACGGAAATGACCAATATTAGTCATGCAGGAACCGATGAATACTTCATCAATCTTGTCACCAGCCACTTCGCTTAGAAGACGAGCGTCATCTGGATCATTTGGCGCACAAAGAACTGGCTCTTTTAGGTTATCCATGTCAATTTCAATAACCGCTGAGTAGTCTGCGTCTTTATCGGCTTCCATCAAGGATGGATTAGCTAACCACTCTTCCATCTTCTCAATACGACGTCCGATAGTACGCTCATCACCATAACCGTTCGAAATCATCCACTTCAACAATACGATGTTTGATTGCAAATATTCGGCAACAGACTCTTCGCTCAACTTAATCGTACAGCCAGCAGCTGAACGCTCAGCAGAAGCATCAGAAAGCTCAAACGCCTGCTCAGCAGTCAAATGCTCAAGACCTTCAATCTCAAGAATACGACCTGAGAAAATGTTCTTCTTGCCTGCTTTTTCAACTGTCAACAATCCATCTTTAATCGCTTGGTAAGGAATCGCATGAACCAGATCACGCAAGGTTATACCTGGCTGCATTTTACCTTTGAAACGAACCAATACTGATTCAGGCATATCCAATGGCATAACGCCTGTCGCAGCTGCAAATGCAACCAGACCAGAACCAGCCGGGAAAGAAATACCCAATGGGAAACGGGTGTGCGAATCACCACCAGTACCAACAGTATCTGGCAATAACATACGATTTAGCCAGCTGTGAATAATGCCGTCACCAGGTCGCAATGAAACGCCACCACGGTTCATAATAAAGTCAGGGAGCGTATGTTGCGTATCAACGTCAACAGGCTTTGGATAAGCTGCTGTGTGGCAGAATGACTGCATAACCAGATCAGTCTGGAATCCTAAACAAGCCAGGTCTTTCAACTCATCACGAGTCATAGGACCGGTAGTATCTTGTGAACCGACCGTTGTCATCAATGGCTCGCAATATTGTCCAGGACGAACGCCTTCCAAGCCACAAGCTTTGCCCACCATCTTTTGAGCAAGGGTGAAGCCCTTATTTGACTCTACAACATCTTCCGGTAGACGGAAGAAATCAGCTGCTGCCATGCCCATGTATTCACGTGCTCGCGCAGTCAGACCGCGACCAATGATTAATGGAATACGACCACCAGCCTGAACTTCGTCAAGCACCACACCTGAGCCAAAATCGAAAGTAGAAATCACTTCACCATCTTTCTCAACTTTACCTTCGTACGGGTACACATCGATCACGTCACCAGTGTTCATTTTTGAAACATCCAGTTCAATCGGTAATGCACCTGCGTCTTTCATGGTGTTGTAGAAAATTGGCGCAATTTTACTGCCAAAACAGAAACCACCGGCACGCTTATTCGGTACATGAGGAATGTCTGCGCCCATGTGCCATAACACCGAGTTTGTTGCTGATTTACGTGACGAACCAGTACCCACAACATCGCCGACATATGCTAACGGGTGACCTTTTTGCTTTAATTCTTCAATAACAGAGATAGGGCCAATTTCGCCTTCTTTATCAGGCGTAATACCTTCGCGCTCATTTTTCAACATCGCCAAAGCATGCAAAGGGATATCGGGACGTGACCAGGCGTCTTGCGCTGGTGATAAATCATCAGTATTGGTTTCGCCCGGAACTTTAAATACAGTTAGAGTGATTTTCTCTTCCAAAGCTGGCTTCTCTTTGAACCATTCTGCATTTGCCCATGACTCGATAACAGCCTTAGCCACCGCATTACCTTTATCGGCTTTTTCGGCAACATCGTGAAAAGCATCAAACATCAACAAAGTATGCTTTAATTTCTCACCTGCCAGTTCAGCTAGCTCAGAATCGTCTAAAAGCTCAACTAAAGTAGCAATGTTGTAACCACCCAACATAGTGCCCAACAACTTGGTTGCATGAGCCTTATCAATCAGAGGAGACTCTGCTTCACCTTTAGCGATAGCGGCCAAGAAAGCAGCTTTAACATAAGCAGCTTCGTCAACCCCCGGCGGCACACGGTGAGTAAGTAACTCAACTAAAAACTCTTCTTCACCGGCTGGAGGGCTTTTTAATAACTCAACCAACTGGCTGACTTGTTCTGCATTTAAAGGTAAAGGCGGAATGCCTTGTTCGGCGCGTTCTGCAACATGACTTCTGTAAGCTTCTAACACTTAGGATTCCTCGTTGTTCGATGTTTATTGTACCGCTGATGTCATCCGCGTACGGATACGCAAATAGCTCAGGGAGTCTCTCTGAAAAGGTGGCCGATTATAACACAGGCTTTATAGAATGTGAGCCATATCTTATATGGGAAATCAAAGGCATGAGGCGGTGGCTTCGTGAATGGATACTCAATAGCTTATTAAGTCAATATTCAGTCTTATGTAACTATGCTATATTCAAGCTTATCCAAACCAATGAGGTATCATAATGAAACTGATAAACCCACTGTTGAGTATTACAGCTGTTGCACTAGCACTAGGGATATCAAGTAGTTATGCCATGGATAAAGGCCCCAAGAAAGATCAGGAGAAAGCTGAGAAACAAGCTGTAGTAGCGGCAAAAACGGAGCGTGGTGGCATTTTCCATGATGACGAAATCCGAATCATTCGTGACTACTACCATGACCACGAGAATGAAGGTAAGCAGAAACAGCTTCCTAAAGGTCTACAAAAGAAATACCAAAGGACTGGTGAACTGCCTCCAGGCTGGGAAATGAAGCTACAACGTGGAGAAGTGCTGTCCGAAGATGTCTACCGTTATGGACGCCCTCTTCCTTATGATCTGCGTCAACGCTTACCAATAGGACCAGTTGGCAGCAAAATCATTGAAGTAGAAGGCAAAATTATTCGTGTGATGGAAAATACTCGAGAAATTATTGATATTCTTAACCTCTAGTTTTACAACAAGATTTCAAACACAAAAAAGCCAGCTTTTGCTGGCTATTTAATTTAAATCAGACGCTTATGTATTCGACTTAATTAAACTTATTAATTTTTTATTGTACGTTTTAGCAAAGTCACGAGTTTTGACTCTAAGCTCTGCATGCCGCGAATTATAAACGATTTCTGACATGCCGGGTAATATTTCATAATCCCCATTATTAACAACTAATTCGCACACATCTTTTGGAAGACCTGGAATTAAGATTTCACCATCAGCTTCAACAGCTAAGAACCGACGAGACGCTTTTAACTTTTGTTGAACCAGGGTTTCAACATTCGCATTTTCAACCCATTCCATTTGCTGAATCAGTTCTCTGGTTTGACTATTTGTAGACTTACCTTCACCGCTTACCGATTGCCCGTCACCACATCCAGTCAGTGAAAATATCAATATACTTATAACTATCAAAAACTTACTCATGGTGACTGTACTCAACTCTTAGCTTTACTAAGTTCTAAAACATCTAATGGCGCGGATAATGACAAAAATGCTGATAGATTAAAACCGATCTTTTCCATATTTTTGTAAAGAATTGTCGCATTAGCCGATCAAAAGCTCTCATACCCTGTTTTATAGATGCCAAAAAGCGCCAGTTGCGGTATGATCCGCGTTTCGAAAATGCCTTTATTTAATCAGGCTAAGTGATGGCTCTAACTGCTCGCTAGTTACTATCGACCGAGTCACGAACCTCGCTTAACTCCACAGTTTTTCTTATAGTTTGGAAACCAGTAACGGGAAACGTCTCATGCAACTTTCAGCTCTTACCGCAATTTCACCTGTCGACGGCCGCTATGGCTCAAAAGTCACTGATTTACGCAGCATCTTTAGTGAGTTTGGCTTACTCAAATACCGTGTTACGGTTGAGGTTCGCTGGCTGCAAGCGCTTTCAAAAGCAAGTAACATTAAAGAAGTCCCTACTTTTTCTGACGAAGCCAATCAGTTGCTGGACAGTATCGTTGAATTCTTTGCTGAGAGTGATGCTGAAAAAATCAAGGAAATTGAACGCACCACCAACCATGACGTAAAAGCGGTTGAGTATTTCCTGAAAGAAAAGATCCGTCACAGTGACGAGCTTGATAACGTTAGTGAGTTCATTCACTTTGCCTGCACCTCTGAAGACATCAACAACCTGTCTTATGCTTTGATGCTTAAAGAAGGCACTGAAGCACTCGCCAAGTACCAGCAGGATGTTTGCCAATCGATTCGTAGCCTAGCTGATCAGTTTGCAGAAATCCCTATGATGGCCCGTACTCACGGTCAACCAGCTTCGCCTTCTACTATGGGCAAGGAAATGGCCAACGTGGTTTACCGCTTGGAGCGTCAGTTAAAACAAATTAAGAACCAGGAAATTTTAGGCAAAATCAATGGTGCCGTGGGTAACTACAATGCGCACCTTTCTGCCTACCCTGAGTTTGACTGGCAATCGTTTGCACAAGAGTTCGTAACCTCATTAGGTTTGACCTGGAACCCTTATACCACTCAAATCGAACCACACGATTACATGGCAGAGCTGTTTGATGCTATTGCACGTTTCAATACGGTGATCATTGATTTTGATCGTGATGTGTGGGGTTACATTGCTCTTGGCCACTTCAAACAAAAAACTGTAGCGGGCGAAATTGGCTCATCCACCATGCCACACAAAGTTAATCCGATTGATTTTGAAAATTCAGAAGGTAACCTAGGCATCGCTAACGCCCTTTTCGACCACTTGGCGATGAAGTTGCCTATTTCTCGTTGGCAGCGTGACTTATCAGATTCTACAGTGCAGCGTGTTTTAGGTGTTGGCTACGCCCATAGTGTGATTGCCTATCAGGCAACCTTAAAAGGTATTTCTAAATTAGAAGTTAACGAACAAGCACTGCTTGATGAACTGAATGACAATTGGGAATTATTGGCAGAGCCCATCCAAACGGTTATGCGCCGTTATGGTATCCCTAATCCATACGAGAAATTGAAAGAGCTCACTCGTGGTAAACGCGTAACGCGTGATGGTATGCAGGCTTTTATTGACTCGCTGGAACTGCCTGAAGACGAAAAGAAACGTCTTAAGCAGTTAACACCTGCTAATTACATAGGCAATGCTGTGAGTCAGGCGAAGAATATCTAATTTTAAAAGGCAGAGTATGAATAACATCCTCGGTGACATCAGTCCTGAGCAATTCCTGAAAGAATATTGGCAAAAACGCCCCTTGTTAATCCGAGGGGCGTTTTCATCTGAGCGAGTATCAGGAGAAGATGCATTCATCACAGCAGAAGAACTGGCCGGCTATAGCTTAGAGAGTGATATTGAATCTCGACTGATTCAGTGTGTTGGTGACAAGTGGCAACTTGAACATGGCCCTATTGAAGAATCTAAATTTGCTGAATTGGGCGATGTGAACTGGACTTTACTGGTTCAGTCACTGGATTATTTTCACCCGCCACTATGCGAATTAATTAAAGCATGTAGCTTTATTCCGCGCTGGCGGCTTGATGATGTCATGGTGTCTTATGCAACCCACGGCGGCGGCGTTGGCCCACACCTGGATAAATACGATGTTTTTTTGATTCAGGGCGAAGGCCAAAGGCGCTGGCGAGTAGGACATAAAAACCAAGGCACAAAGACATTTAATCCTATCCCCCAAATTGCTCAGATAGAGCCCTTTGATGCGGACATGGATGTTACCGTCAACCCGGGTGACATGCTTTATATACCACCCAATACGCCACACTGGGGTGAGTCAATCGGCAATAGTATCTGTTACTCGGTTGGCTTCAGGGCACCAAACATCGGCGGTATTGTGCAAAAATTAATGCAGCTTCCGCAAACGGAGCTGGACAAACTGTGGAGCGACCAGGATCGCCTCAGCCTGAAATCAACTAGCGGCGAGCTTACTCAGGATATGAGCCAATGGGCGGAGCAGGAACTAAAACAGCTTTGGACATCAGACGATTATCTGATGGCCTTTGGCAAAGAAGTTACTGAGCTGAAATATCCTGAGATGTTAGAGGTTCCCTCGGATGATGAGCTTCAGGACTGGATCCAGCTTGCCCTGGCTGAAGGCGTTAAAGCTGAGCCCCTTGCGCGAATCACTTATGTTGAAAAAAACAACCATCTCTGGTTATTCATTAATGGTGAGTGGCAAGCTATAAATTCCTGCGTTAAACCCGTAGTTGAACAATTCAATCTAACCTTTGAATGCTCGGCTGATGAGTTAGCGGTGCTCAATAGAGATGTCGCCAAACAACTTCTTACTTTCGGACTAAGTTTAGGCGCATTAAAACCAGCTTCGTTCGATATATAATGACTTTTGCGGCCTACTCGAAACATAGAACTCAGGCCTAATAACAGAAGATTACAAGACAGGTTACTCATGGCAGATTCTGCTAACAAACATTCCTCACAAAGCAGTAGTCACTCATGGCAAGACATTCGGCATGAAACCGGTGCAATCATTCGTATCGCCATTCCTGCAATTCTGGCACAACTGGCTCAAATGTCGCTAGGTGTTATCGATACCCTGATGGCAGGTAATTACAGCAGTAATGCCCTGGCCGCAGTAGGCACAGGCTTCAACACCTTTATCATCATCTTTTCCTTATTTATGGGACTTATGATGGCCATCAACCCGATGGTGGCCCACTTTAATGGCCAGGGGAAAATGGACAGTATTGGCAAAACCTTCCAGATGGGCATGTTTTTGGCAGTTATCTTTGGCATCCTTACTTTTATTTTATTGCGCAATGTTGATCCAATTCTTTACCTGCTCGGTGTCGAAGAGGCGATTGTTGAAACCACTAGTGGTTATTTAAAAGCAATGAGCTGGGGTTGTATTTTTGCCTTCTTGTTTATAGCTCTACGCTCAGGAAATGAAGGTTTATTTTCCACCAAGATCATAATGGTTTGTTCTTTTATGGTGATTCCCTTCAACCTACTATTCAATACCTGGTTTATTTACGGTGGATTAGGTGTGCCCGCGATGGGTGCCGTAGGCGTTGGTTATGCAACCAGTCTGGTCTGGACCTTAATGTTTCTTTTCTTGTTATTTTTTACATGGCGCAACCCTTCTTACGCCAACCTTAATATTTTTAAAAAAGTGCGCTGGCCAACATGGGCGCTACTTAAAGAATTCTTTTCCATTGGTATACCCATGTCGCTTGGCCTGCTGTTGGAAGTCAGTATGTTTGGCATGATTGGTATTCTGGTCGCTCGCTATGGCGTTGATTTAACCGGTGCGCACCAGATTGCCATGAACATAGCAACTGTTGCCTTTATGGTACCCTGGGGGCTTTCCATTGCCATTACTGCGCGAGTTGGTTATTGGATGGGAAGACAGGATTATCGACAAATGCGCTTATCGGGATTCTGCGGAATCGGCGCTAGTCTGTTCTTCCAGGCAGTCTCGGTCGCTGTTATGTTGTTATTCCGCTACCAGCTGGTTGGGATCTACACCGATGACCAGGCGATCATTGAAATATCTGCATCTCTAATTTTCCTTGCTGCCATCTTCCAGTTCTCCGATGGCTTACAGGTTAATAGCGCCGGTGCATTACGCGGGATGAAAGACACCAAGATACCTACCGCTTACATGGCCGTTGCCTATTGGCTCATTGGCTTCCCGGTTGGAATATACCTGGCGGATTATATGGATCTTAAGGTCAAAGGTTTCTGGATTGGCATTCTTTTCG
Organism: Kangiella sp.; assembly: GCA_048266925.1. Lineage (GTDB taxonomy): Bacteria > Pseudomonadota > Gammaproteobacteria > Enterobacterales > Kangiellaceae > Kangiella. Next base: position 62,626 of record JBLWYL010000002.1, read on the forward strand.
GACTGACCGTTGCGGCAATTCTATTGCTCGGTCGCTTTATCCATCGTTCTAAACAAACGCTGGCTTTTTCCGAGGCTTCTAAATATTAAGGCAGTATGTACAGGCAGAAATAGGCTGGCACTTATAGGATGGGTTTACCCAAGGGGGAAGACACAGCAAACCTGCGTAACCCATCAATAATAAAGTTTTACTGATAAGACGGCCCAACGGCGCCGCGATTCTGTAACACACACAAAGTCCTCGGGCAGGCACATTGGCTTGCCCCTACCCAATATAGCAGTATAAGAACGCAGCTCTTACACACAAAAAAGCCGCTTACACTTTCATGTAAGTGGCTTTATCAACGGTTAATCAAGATGTCGTTACTTCTGCTTTATAAAACCATCACCTAATTTTGGGTTGGCTCTTGGTTTGCTGGCAGGCCTCGGGCTTGATGTAGGTCGAACCCTTACTTCAGGCTCTGGACTGCGCTGCTCAACTCGCGGCTTTGGCATCGGTGGATCATTAGGTTGATTTTTCAAGTTCGGATCCACTCGTGGCTCATAATCACGAATCACACGGTAGCGATAATAGTAAGGCCAGTGGTAAGGACGGTGATAGAACCAATACGGGTCCCACATTGAGTAAACTTCAACATATTCCCGTTTTGGGCGTTCTTTCCACAAGTAATGGTTACGAGTATCGACCACAGGGAAGTTGATCTCATGTTTTCCAACCTTACCTGGCATTGGCTCTCCCAACATACCGACTAAGGTAATTTCTTTACCTTTTTGATAAATCATAGGATCAAGGAAGCCAGGTACACGAGCAATAAAGCGGCCACCAGTTTGGCTGTCCTGAACAGGTCTTGCCTGGCGATCCAGTGGCAAGTTCACTACTTCTATCAGAGTGTCTTTTTCCAAATTTTCAACTCGAGCAACGATACCACCCCAGCGAACTTCTTGCCCTGCATAACTTGAGGGGCTTTGCGCTACCTGAGCAAAATCGACGCTTTGCTTCTCAAACTCGACTGACTCTGGAACATTAGCGCAAGCTGCCAGAAAACCAGCCATGATGCTGATCGAAACTAATCTTAAATAATGTCGCATTAAATGCCTCCCTTTATTTGGCCTGATTAAACTCCTAACAGGCAATTAAAATCAAGCACTTAAACTATATTGCTTTATATGTAACACAAAGTCTATGAACACTTCCTGAATTTCAGAGATTCAGCCTGGCTTACCCTGATCAGCGACTTTCTTCGCTACATTGTTGCGTAAATACACCGGTTGTGCCTGTTCAGCATCCATCGCTAAGCCATCGGCAAGCTGCTTGGCGACCCACGGCAACATAAACTCTGCACTGGGGAAGGTGACTTCTTGCTCGATAACCAGTGATACATTACTACGTTGCGCCAACTGTTCAGGATAAGTATGCCAGCCGCTTCCAACCGCTCTATAGATAATAGACGAATCCAGCTGGTCAATGGTGACAGTTTCTGGCTCAGCGACCTCCTCCTGCCCCACTAACGTCATCAATCCATTCTGTAGCTGGTAAACAGCCCAATAGACCTCGCCCATCCGAGCATCGATGGCGCTCAAAATATGCTCTTCACCAGTACTTTGATAAGTCGCTTGTGCCATGGCCTGTAAGCTGGAAACGCCAACCACTGGCACGCCAGCTCCATAAGCAAGGCCTTGCACAATACTGATACAAATACGTAGACCGGTAAAGGCTCCTGGTCCCTGCCCATAACCAATCACATCCAGGTCGGTCAACTGGATTTTCGCCTGCTCTAATAGTGCATTAACCATCGGCAGTACCAGCTCACCATGTTGACGCGGAGCAACTTTATAGTCGCTATAGACCGTATCACCAACTTGCAGGGCAACAGAACAGGCTTCAGTAGAAGTATCAATGACAAGAATATTGGACATGAATAATGATTAGTCTTGAGTTAGGTTTTGCAGAAATTCTAACACAGTCTTTTGTTCACGCGTACGACGCATTGGCGGCAAACTGCGTAGGAATCGTTTGCCATAGGCATTGGCAATTAAGCGAGGATCGCACAACACCAGAACACCTCGATCAGTTTGGTCTCGAATCAAGCGTCCCGCTCCCTGCTTTAAGGCAATAATGGCTTCGGGAATTTGCAGATCGAAAAACGGATTCTTGCCCGACTTACGCATCGCCTGAATCTTAGCTTCGATAAGCGGCTCATCTGGCGCCGCAAAAGGCAGTTTATCGATTATAACGCAGCTTAGCGCCAAACCTTTAACGTCAACGCCTTCCCAGAAACTGGAGGTTGCCAACAATACCGCATTGCCCTCCTCACGAAAATCTTCAATTAACTGATTCTTTGGCTTCTCGCCCTGCATCAATACCGTTTTATCCAGCAGCTTATCTTTCCACAGCTCCTGCACCTGATGCATCGCGGAATAACTGGTGAAGAGCACGAAAGTACCGCCGGGATTTGTCTCGACAATCGGTAACACCGCTTTTTGCCAGCTGTTGATAAAGTCTTTTGATCGCGGATCAGCCAGCCCACGTGGGATGTGTAGAATCGCTTGCGAGGCGTAGTCAAAAGGGCTCGGTAACTCAAGTTCACGAGCCTCATCTAATCCCAAGCGTTCCTTGAAATGTTTAAAATCACTAGTGCCTTTACTGCTTGCCTGCGTAATCGTTGCTGAGGTGAAAATCCAACTTCTGGTCGACTGTTCGCGACAACTTTGCGCAAATGCTTTGGACACATCAAGAGGCGTCTCCATCATGGCAAAACCCTGCCGATAAGTTTCCACCCAACGTACTGCGGTCAACTCCTGATCCTTATCGCTAAAAAAGGCTAACGTGTGCAAACACTCTTCTGCACGTTTATGGCAAGAATCCAAACCTTTAGATCTCGAAGCATGACGCTCTAACCGACTGTGTAGTGCACCCAGTTCTTTTTTTAGTTCAGTCAATAATTGTTTGCGTTGAGGATTAACTATTTGTTGCCAGTTTTTCTTCTGTCCTGATTCACCCAGACTTAAACGGATTTCATTAACCGCACCTTCAACACGACGAACCGCTACCGATAATTGACGATCATCTTTAGCATTGGTTAAAGCTTCCAGCTCAGTATCGCGACAAATTTCCATGAGCTGTCTGCTAGTGAGTCGGCGTCCATAAAAGCTATGTGCGATATCTGCTAATTGATGTCCTTCATCAACCACCACAATATCGGCATCGGGCAACAACTCACCGAAACCGTCCTCTTTAAGCACCATGTCAGCGAGTAACAAATGATGATTAACCACGACCACATCGGCAGCAACGGCTCGTTGGCGAGCTTTAGCAACAAAACACTCTGCATAATCGGGACACTCAGCGCCAAGGCAATTTTCATTGGTCGAGGTGACGTAAGACCATAGCGGATCATTGTCAGCAAGATCAGTGCACTGCGTCAGATCGCCACTGGCAGTTTTTACAGACCATTCATTGACTCGGCTTAAAGTATCGACCATGGAGCGGCTTTGGAAACGCCCACTTTCCAGGCTCTGTTGTAGTCTGTATTGGCATAAATAATTATTTCGCCCTTTGAGCAAAGCAATTTTAGGCGAGATAGAAAGAGCTTTACAGATATCAGGTAGGTCGCGGAAATAGAGTTGGTCTTGCAGGTTTTTTGTACCGGTAGAAACAATAATTTTACTGTCTTGTTCGTACCAGCTTTTTAAGGCAGGAACGAGATAAGCAAAGGTTTTTCCGGTTCCTGTTCCTGCTTCGATACAAATCGAGGCATCTTCTTTGATGGCCGACTCAATCGACTGAGCCATCTGCTCCTGCTCGGAGCGTCGGACAAAGCCTTCGAAATAATCGGCCAACAGACCATCAGCAGAAAAGAGTTCTTCTAAAGATGCTAATGATGCCATTGGTCAGAGCTACTATTACAACAATTACTTGAGAAAACGTTGTTCAAGCAACGTTATCATCATTTCAATATGAGCATCATCATCATTCAAAGCAGGAATATATTCGTAACGTTTGCCACCACTCTCAACAAATATGTCTTTGTTTTCTTCGGCAATTTCCTCAAGAGTTTCGAGGCAGTCGGCACTAAAGGCTGGACAAACGACCTGTACCGATTCAACGCCCTCTTTACCCCAGCTTTCCAGAGTTGCATCAGTATAAGGCTTGATCCACTCTTCTTTGCCAAAACGGGATTGGAATGAGGTCAGGTAATCGCCTTCTTGCAAACCCAGTTCTTTGATAACTAACTCTGTGGTTTTATGGCATTGCTTTTCGTAAGGGTCACCGCTTTTACTGAAACGCTCCGGCACACCATGATAGGAAAAAAGTAACTTGTCTGCTTTACCTTGATTATTCCAGTGGCGCTTAATCGAATCAGCAAGGGCTTTGATATAAAGCGGATCATCATGATAGTCGCCAACATAAGAAAACTCTGGAACAAAAAACTCTTTTTTCATCGCTTTAGCAACCCGATCAAAAATAGAGGCAGTTGAAGCAGAGCTATATTGAGGATAAAGCGGTAACACAATAATGCGTTCACAGCCTTGATTTTTAAGTGCTTTTAACGCTTTGGGGATTGAGGGGTTGCCATAGGCCATCGCAATTTCAACCGGAATATGTTTGCCATACTCCTGCTCAACAAAGCGATCATTCATCATGATTTGTAACTTCTTGCGCTGGCGCTGAGTAATAGCCAGTAATGGCGAGCCTTCACGAGTCCAGATCGACTTATACAGTTTGGCAACTCTGGCAGGACGAATACGTAAAATAATACCGTGTAGTATTAAACACCAGACCCAACGGGTCAGCGACACTACACGGTAATCATGAAGAAACTCAGCAAGATAGCGCCGAACCGCTTTTGGTGTTGGCTCGTCCGGCGTTCCTAGATTACAGAGGAGAACTCCTTGTTTTTTCAAAAACAGCCTCTCTTTAAAACAGTAAATAAAGGTGCGCGGATTATGATTCTAACTCCGTGAAGATTGCGTCACGAATATCTTCAACAGACCCAACACCTTCAACTCTAACGTATTCTGGTGCAGCGTCCGCATCTTTTTCAGCCCAATCAGAATAGTACTCAATCAAAGGCTTGGTCTGCTCAACATAAACCGCCAAGCGACGACGGATAGTATCTTCTTTATCATCATCACGCTGAATCAATGGTTCACCCGTAACATCATCTTTTCCGGCCTCTTTAGGCGGATTGTAAGTCACATGATAAACACGGCCTGAAGCAGGATGAACACGGCGACCGCTTAGACGCTTAACAATTTCTTCGTGGTCAACGTCGATTTCAACAACATAGTCCACATTAATATTGTTCTCACGCATAGCGTCAGCCTGAGGAATAGTACGCGGGAAGCCGTCCAACAAGTAACCATTAGCACAATCAGCTTCTTTTACACGCTCTTTAACGATACCAATGATAATGTCGTCCGACACCAACTCACCAGCATCCATCTTTTGTTTGGCCTGTATACCAAGCTCAGTACCGGCTTTAACCGCCGCACGTAACATATCCCCCGTCGAAATCTGAGGAATATCATACTTTTCTTTAATGAATTGAGCCTGTGTACCCTTACCAGCACCTGGCGCGCCAAGCAAAATAATGCGCATCTGCGGAATCTCCTACAAGTAGTCGCAATGTATGAGTTATAAGGCGCTAAAGATACTTGGATCGGCAGGCTATCTCAAGTAAAAAATCCGGCAATTTCATGTAAGTGAGGCCTGAATGGCACTCGATAACCTATTTCCTTTCAAAATAGGAAAAAATGGCCAAATTACCCATAGAACAACTAACAAATTCGCACAGGCTCCTAAGACATAATCTCTATGTGGTCATTAACCGATTGATTACAATTGGACTGTTTTTGGGGTAAACAACACTAAGGAAGGAACCAATGAAAACACTAGTAGTACTATTCTTCTCTCTAATGCCACTAACCAGCTTCGCTATCACACCAGTTTCAGGTGAGGCAGGAAATATTCAGTCAGATCATCAAAACCCAGGCTTTACCAACAATATGACCTCATTCTGGGTCAAAGAGAAATACGATAAACCCTGCTGGGTTAGAGTGGGTTTCAGAACAACTTGGCCCGATACCATTGAACGATGCATTGGCTCAGCCCCATCGGGTTCTAAGGGAAAAGTAGAGGTGGGCTTGTACATCACAGGAATTCGTGTATGCCACTCAAGCTCGGGAAGAGTTAAAGGTTATACACTATTTGGCAAAGACGGCAACGGCAATACCCAGGTTGAAACATTCAAACGTCCTAATTGCGATGCCTGGCAACAACGCGTAAATTGCCCAGCCGGAGAAATGGCAACCGGCGTTCGATTACACTTTGACGCAGGTTCTGGTAATAAATCCGACATACTGACTGGTGTTCAACTCCATTGCGGTTCAGCACCCTTCGTAGAGTAAGCTCTACTGCTTTAGGTAAGGTTTCATCACCTTACCTAATAGCACTCCAGTCAAAACACCTAAAGTATTGGCCATCAGATCAAGCCACTCAAAGCCACGATTCGGAATGAATTGCTGCAGAAACTCAATCAACAGTGAAAAAGCAATACAGCCAATCACAATCTGCCAACTTGGATGCTTCTTCGAGCCCATCCGCGCCAAAAACGCCAACCCTGCATAACCAATAAAGTGCAATGCCTTATCCCACGGCAAGCCTTTCGGTAACTGCTTTCCGGGCATCAACGACATCGTGAAAATCGCCAAACAAGCAATCACAAATAAGACTTTAAATAATCGACTATTTAAAAACTGAACCATAAAAAAACCGCCAGAGGCGGTGAATCCAAATAAAGTTAGCAAGATTCTAGCAATAAGATGGTTAGCTGACTAGAAGTATGTTGCTTAAGAGTGAGCTGCAACGCAGCAATTAGTTATGTGTTTCCACGAGATAAAAATACAACAGGGTCATCCTTTCGATTAATTGGCCAGAAAACTAAACCAAATGGGGCCGATTGAATAAGAACACCCACCTCACCTACTTTCCATTCATTCATGTCAGCTTCGGTCTCAATAATGTACTCAACAACACCAGATGTACGACGGTTTTCTATCAGAACATTATCATTTACATGAATCTGTTCACCACTAGGATATTTCATGCCTTTCCCAAGACAGTGAGTGCATTAGGACTTCAACGTTAATTGCATTCAATACTTATAACTCCTTACGTTCTATAGACAAATAGCGCTTCACTTTATAAAGATAAACCGTTACCAAAAGCGCCACGATATTTACCCCAATAGACCATGGTTGAAAGCTTTCGAACATACTATACCCAAAAGCACTTCCAAGACTAAAATACCAGCCCGAACCTCCTGCCGTGGCAAGCCAAACATTGAGGATTAGTCCTGAGGCAAATTGATAACCTAACAAAGGTGACATGACAATAGGAACTTGTATCAACCAATATAGACTGCTCCATTTAATGGCCTGATAGGAATCACTTTCAATCAGTAACACACCGCTCACAATTCCAAAGATATAAAACCCTACGAATACCAAAATAAAAATATAATTAAAAAAACCACTAACAACGGCAAATTTAGATAACCCAATAGCAACACCTAAAAAGCCACCCCCGATGGAAAGAACACCTAATACTCTTCGATGATTTCTGTTCATATTTATAACTCTAATCCCTAGTCCTAAATACTTGCTATGAATTCATTTACTCTTGACTATTCATAATTCTTAAACAACCAGTTCATGCCTTCGCGGTAACTATCGGTGCTGTTAGCCGCATGGGTGCCACCTTCGATGCTAATCACTTTGACAGTCCACGGTAAAGACTTCTGCGCTTCTACATAATCAAGCCACTCAAACGCGGATTGCCTTAAATTAGATCGGTCATTGGAGCCACTAGTGACAACTAATCCTAAGTCAGTTCGAGTAGCTTGTTCACCCACAGAAAAAAACAGATCACGTCCGGCATTAATGTGGGGATTACTGGCAATTCGTCCCCAGAATAAATCTGGCTCGGTAAAAGCGGAATAAAGCACCATAGTTCCGCCATAACTTTGGCCGAAAAGCACTCTTTTGGTCGGGTCAGCACGGAAGCGACCCTCCACATCAGGAATTAACTCATTCTGCAGAAAGTGATGAAAATTTACCGCCCCACCTTGCCCTTCTTTGGCATCCGGAGAGTTTGGTGTAAAGTCATAACCACGTTTGTTAATAGCAGGATCAAAGGACCCATAAGCAATCCCCACAATAATCGCTTCAGGTAGCTTATCGTCATAAGTCAGAAACAAATGGTTCGATGCCAGTATGGGAAACAAAGAATCCCCATCAAGCAAATACACGATGGGATAATCAGAAGAGTTGTCAGCGTAATCCTGTGGAAGACGCACATAAATATGCATAGGGCGCTCTAAAACATCGGACTGGAATTCAAAGTACCCCCCCTGCAACGCAGGAAGGTTCTGCATTGAATCCACAACGACATCATTATCTTCAGAAGATAAATGGGCTTGGCAGGCTGATAGAAATATCGCGATGACTAAATAAAAGATTAGATGGAGCTTCATTAATTTTCTCTTGCCTTATTCTATTAAAATTTATGCACTTAAAGCTTTACGTTTAATCACCACCATTGCTTGTAGAAAAGAGCGGATAGAAACCTTCAACCACCTCAAACTTATTTACTTCCCCTTCCCAGTGCATTTTCTGCGTTCCACCCCAGACTGTTTCGGGGTACGCCGTTATCTGCTTTATCTGATACTGGATATGAGGAAGGTTAATCACCTCAAGCGCCTGATCTACTGGTAACCATTTTACCTGGTCGATACCGTCGGGAAGTTTGTAGTTTTCATTTAGAGCTTCAGCAGAATGGATCAATCGGGTGGAAATCTTCTGTTCTGAGCCCATTCTAAGAATGAAAACGCCCCGAAGTTGTGGATTGTTGATTTTAAGAGCATAGCTGTACGCTAAATTTGTTAATCCCTTACTGATTGTCGAGTCCTGATCCTGATACCAACCCGGGGTGACCCAAAGGTCTCTGTCCTTAATCTTCACCACTAACATCTCATGGCTATCGTTGAAAATTAGCAACCGATGGAAGGTCGAAGGCGTTGAATCTTTCTGCGCATACAAGCTCGGTGCGCATAGCAAGACAGTCAACAGGACAAATAATCTAATCACTAAATTCTCCTTGAAACTTTATATAAGGAAATAATGGGAATTGCATTTAATTTACTCTGACCCCATTAACTCGCCATTAACTCGCCATTAACTCGCTTGTAATTTACTCTGACCCCATTAACTTACTCTCAAATAATTTCCTTAAATTCATTACTTCCTTTGCTCCTTTTACGTAACAAGCTTGCGGATTACTGGCCTCTACACCTTCATACTTTCCGTCATGCACAGCCTCTACTAAATAGCCAACTCCGTCTTTGACGCTACACACAATTGAATTTTCATTTTTTGAGCTTAAAATTTGAAAAATACCTGTACCTTCAATCTTTGAACGCATGCTATTGAAAGAAATATCTTTCTTTAGTTTTGGTTGATTACTACCAAGCTCATTTTGATAAAAGGAAAGCCTTGGTTCATCATTGTTAATATAGGCAATATAACCATATATCATTTCGATAGTGGAACCTTGCACCCAAAGTCTAACTTCGTATTTTTCGGAGTTTGTAGGATGTTTTAGAGCCTCAATTCCAGCGGACTTTGAAATACTCTCGCCATGGCATTGATAATCAAAAATTCCGCACTCTTCTTTTGCAAATGATACTGATGCAATAATAAAGCTTAAGGTAAGTATTATCTTGTTCATAGCTCTAACATTTTATTATACGAATTCGTTTGTAAGACTCTAATATCATTAGTCTTTTTTTACAAGTGTCGATTTTCTGGTCACCAATGGCACTTCCTTCGGTCGTATCTCGGGGATTAGAGGATCTCCTAATCTCAAAAGGGATAATTTTAATTTCTTTATAAAACAAAGAGTAAGGTTTATTGCAACCAAAAAAAGTAGCATCGAGATACTGGTATTCGATATTAATGAGGACACTTAGCCCAATATCGATATCTTGTCCAAACTATCGACACAAAAAAGCCCGCGTAATGCGGGCTTGAGAAAGGCTGTTGCTAGTTTTAACTCGCAAGTTTTAATAATAGTTTATTAAGCTTTGTTGCGAAGCTGGCGGGGTCTTCTAACTGGCCTGCTTCGGCGAGTTGTGCCTGGTCGAACAGTACGTCGACCCATTCGTTGAACTGGTCTTGATCCTGTTCTTTTTCAACCAACTGAATCAAGGCATGTTCTGGGTTGAGTTCGAATACTGGTTTAACATCTGGCACGGGTTGACCGGCGGCTTGCATCATTTTGACGATCTGCAGTGGCATGTCGCCTTCGCCTGCTACGATACATGCTGGTGTGTTGGTTAGACGCAAGGTCACTCGAACATCGGCTACTTTGTCGCCAAGTACCTCTTTGACGCGCTTGACCAGATCTTCGTGTTCTTTTGAAGCCTGCTCCTGGGCTTTCTTGTCTTCGGCATCTTCAAGGTTGCCAAGATCTAAGGAGCCTTGTGTGACCGAGACAAATTGCTTACCTTTGTATTCCTGCAAGTGCGATACCGTCCATTCATCGATGCGGTCGTGCATCAATAGAACTTCGATACCTTTTTTGCGGAAAATTTCCAAGTGCGGGCTGTTTTTGGCAGCGAGGAAACTGTCTGTGGCAATGTAGTAGATCTTATCTTGCTCTGGCTTCATGCGCTCAATGTAGTCATCCAAAGAGACGGTTTGTTCTTTGCTGTCGTTATGGGTTGAGCTAAAGCGGAACAGGCTGGCAATTTTTTCTTTGTTGGCGAAGTCTTCGCCGGGGCCTTCTTTCAAGACCTGCCCAAATTCGTTCCAGAATTGCTGATACTTTTCTTGGTCTTTCTTGGCCAGCTGCTCAAGCATTTTTAGCACGCGGCTTACAGTCGCTGAGCGTAATGATTGCGTTACTGAGCTGTCTTGCAGAATCTCACGCGATACGTTAAGTGGCAAATCATTAGAGTCAATTAATCCGCGCACGAAGCGCAAATAGACTGGCAGGAATTGTTCAGCGTCATCCATGATAAAGACACGCTGCACGTAAAGCTTTACGCCACGCACGCGATCACGGTTCCACATATCGAATGGTGCTTTGGCTGGAATGTATAGCAAGCTGGTGTATTCCTGCTTACCTTCAACCTGATTATGACTCCAGCTCAATGCATCCTGGAAGTCATGTGCAACATGCTTATAAAACTCTTGATATTCTTCGTCAGTGATTTCTGCCTTAGGACGAGTCCACAAGGCGGTGGCTTTGTTAACGACTTCAAATTCAGGTTGTTCAGGCTTATCTTTATCCTCGCCTTGATGCACTTTATACATTTCTACTGGCAAGGAAATATGGTCTGAGTATTTGCCGATGATAGTGCGCAGACGGTAATCCTCCAGGAACTCTTCTTCACCCTCTTTGAGGTGTAAGGTAATGTCGGTACCGCGAATATCTTTAGTGGTTGGCTCAATGGTAAATTCGCCATCGCCTGCCGATTCCCAGATCACCGCTTGGTCGGCAGCCAGCCCAGCGCCACGCGTCACTACAGTGACTTTGTCGGCGACGATAAAGGCTGAGTAGAAACCCACACCAAACTGCCCAATTAACTTTGAGTCTTTTTTCTTGTCGCCAGTCAGCTGGCTCAAGAAGTCGGCAGTACCTGACTTGGCGATAGTACCAAGATGGGCAATCACTTCTTCCTCGGTCATGCCGATACCGTTATCAGAAATGGTCAGAGTTTTAGCGTCTTTATCCGTGGTAATACGAATACGCAGTTCCGGGTCGTCTGCTAACAGACTGGCATCATCCAATGCCTTGAAGCGAAGCTTGTCCGCCGCATCAGCTGCGTTTGAGATTAGCTCACGCAGGAAGATTTCTTTATTGGAATATAAAGAATGCACCATCAAGTGCAATAGTTGTTTAACTTCAGTTTGAAATGAATGTGTTTGTTTTTCAGCCGCTACCGACATAACAAATCTCCGTTATCTGTTCAGTAAAAAAGTTCAGAAAGAAAGGTTGAAACTTGGATTGAATGTGGGGATTTGTTGACCTGATTTCAAGGCCAGATGAAACAATTAAGGCAAGTCAGCTTTAAGACTTAGGGGGGTAACTCAAGGATGTCACACTTAACTGTTTGTAATGGGTACAGAGTATCGTTTTGGGAATCAAACAGATAGCAATTGTCGTCATACTTTAGTAGCTGAAACTGGCGCGGCATTTCCTCAATTCGTCCCATCACCGGCAGGCCATCTTTTTTATGCTCAGCAATTTGAATGGTCAATATGTTGGTATTCGTTAAAACATCTTGCGCCAGGGTCACTGGTCGGTCGTTAAAGATAGTCGAAACCACTTCGGTTAATTCCGCGGTGGTTTCGGCTGAAGGATTGATAATAACAGCAGGCTCGGCATGAGCAGGGTCAATGGTCTTGCAGGCCGAAGCCAGCAAGACCGTTGAAACCACTGCAAATATCAGCCTATAACTCATGACTATTTCGGTTCAGTCAGAATCAGGTTCTGCTTCAAGAACATCCGATCACGCAGAATTTGTGAGTTATAGAGCGAGTTTTGGTCATAAACATCAGATGGCTTATAAGGCGATTGATGTAATGATTTTGCAGTCGGAGCCGGACAGGTTCCGGTATCACGATAGCTTAAAGCTGCCGCTAGTCTGGCTTCCTGCTCATCGCCTAATGCATTATTAAAATCATCTGCAACCAGGCAACCACGAACGACATCTTGACCATTATCGCTGCCGCCTATAACAAAACCGTCAGCATAATCTCCAAAGCCTTTGTCATTTTCACCTCGGAATTGAATAGTGAAATAAGTGATACCACAGTTATCGGTAGCATAGAAGCCATAAGGTTTACCGCAAGTATCACTACCGATCAGAATGACTTCCACATCGATGCCACGCAGACCATTAATGAATGCTTCGCTGGCCGAGCAAGTGCCACCATCGGACAACACAAAAACACGAGACAAGTTGAGTTCTGGCAATGCTTGCCCCTGGTTCACGGAGAAACCAAGCGATGTGCTGTAAAAAGGTGTTGGAGACAGAGTCTGACCAGTAACCGGATTGATGGTTGGATGCTTATCATTAAACACCGTTTGGCTATAAGTTCTATTGCTAGTAGCGCTACCGCCTGCAACCATATAAGCCAACTGGCTAGAAATGGCCAGGAAGCCACCACCATTGTAACGAAGATCAACAACGAGATCGGTAACACCTTGGCTTTCAAAAGTGGTGAATGCATTAATAAGCTCAGCTTCTGCATCAACTATGCCAAAAGTATTAAAGGTGAGGTAACCAACGTCACCACTGGCAGTTGCAATGATTTTTTCATTTTGCACCGGATCGGTAGTCACGATTGCCGAAGTCATTGTGATGGTACGTGTAGCACCACCGATTTCTTCAATCAAGAACTCATGATTTTCGCCGGCGCTGTCTGGAAATAAACCAGCATTTAAGGTATCAACATCACTACCATTGATCATATCAACGCCATCAATCTCAAGGATTTTTACACCACGGGTTAAGTTGGCAGTAGTCGCTGGTGAGTTGGGTTCAGTAAAGGCAACACGGACATCACGTGGTGGGGAAGATTGGAGCAGCACCCATTCAGCACCATATCCGGCAGAAGCACCCGATGATACCAATTGCTCATAAACATCAGTGTCATAAGTGTAATGGAAACGGTCTTTAGGATTGCCTGACGGTGTTAAGGCATTAGTTTTCAACAACGCAAAGTAATCGACTGGATCATTATAGTTAGCGGGGTTTCGATCCTGGATTTCGTCATACCAAAGGTAAGTGTTATTGCTCCAGGAACGAAGCCAATGGTTCTCATGTAAAGTTGAACCGGGCTTGTCTGGCCATGGATTACCATCAATATCCGTATCATTTCTTGGTATCTCACAATAATCCTTAAAGAGATCCTCATCTTCAAAAACTCCTTGGGTCCATGATAATTGTTCCTCTGTTGGTGGGTTTGAATCCGAGTCTGAGTCACAGCTGACTAAGAAAAGAGAAAGAGAAGCAAGACCAAGAAGCTTGAGTCGATTCGACCATTTGCTGTTTTGTGTGTTCATGCGCACCTACCTGAACTTAAGTGATAAGTAATGAAATAACTGTTGAACAGCATTTCTCAGAGCGATAAAAATACATTACCAGCTTTACATCAATCTGTGTAGTTTTTAAACCACACTCCGGTTAAGCTATTGATTTTACAGCTTGCGGACCAAGTTAATACCATCGCGTACTGTTAGTACGACGTTTTCAACACGAGGATCGGTGACAATTAGTTGGTTGAGCTTATGGATGGTGATATCCGTTTTTGCTTCAGGCTCTAAGACCTTTCCTGACCAAAGGCAGTTATCAATCACCAATAAGCCGTTGGATGTTAACTTTGGGATAATCGCTTGATAGTATTCCACATAGTTTTCTTTATCAGCATCAAGAAAAGCCAGATCAAAGGTTTGATTAAGTTTGGAAAGAGTTCCTAGAGCTGGAGCAAGTTCTATAGATATTTTTGAACCGTGAGGACTACGAGAGAAATAATCTTTGGCCAGCTTGGCGACTTCTTCATCAATATCACAGGTGATTAACTGACCATCATCAGGCAAAGCTTCTGCCATAGAAAGTGCCGAGTAGCCGGTGAACATACCAATTTCGAGAACCGTTTTCGCACTGGTCAAAGCGACCAACATCTTCAGCAAGCGCCCTTCTATCTTGCCAGTCAGCATCTGCGCCATCGGCATGTTGGTTTCGGTGAATTCAGCCAGTTCTTTTAACAGCTCAGGCTCGTTGCTGGTATAGAGTTTTACGTACTCTTCAATCTCCTTATCGATAAAGTTCATCCCAACTCCTTATTTAAGTTTTCAGAATTAAAGCTAACGTCGATAGGGTTGCCGTCCCGAAAGTGAGTGCATTAAGGTTCCGCCGTCAATGTATTCCAGTTCTCCTCCTAAAGGCACACCCGAAGCAATACGTGACAGGACAACCTCATTCTTTTGTAACATTTCTGAAATGAAATGTGCAGTGGCTTCGCCCTCAACTGTCGAGTTGGTTGCCAAAATAATTTCCGCGGGCTTTTCCTCATCCACCAAACGCTTCAGTTGATCGAGCCCCAAATCTTCCGGGCCAATACCATCAAGCGGTGACAAATGCCCCATTAGGACAAAATATTTCCCTTTAAAACTCGCGGTAGACTCAATGGCAAACACATCGGCAGGACTTTCAACAATGCAAAGCAAACTATTATCTCGTGCTTGAGAATTACAAATACCACACAGATCATCTTCGGTAAAATCGCGACAGCGTTTGCAGTGCTTAACACCATCCATTGCCGCAACTAATGATTCAGCTAACTGCTCGCCACCCTCGCGATTACGCTCCAATAAAAAATAAGCCATACGCTGCGCGGATTTGTTACCCACTCCCGGCAAACAAGTAAAAGCTTCAATTAATTTTTTAATCAACGGTGATTGCATTTAGGGGCCTGCATAATGGTTTGTTATACACAAACTTTAACAAAGAGCGGTGCGTCACGACGCACCCTACAGATCTAGCTACCTTTAATTTTAACGTAGGATTTTTCTTTCTGGGCGCGGAAGCGCTGCGCACAAAAAGTTATACCTCAGATTCTAACGCAGAATATTTTTGTGTGTTCGAGGCAGTTTCGCACGAAGAACTTGAGCGTATAAAAATACTCAAAGCCCGCCATTTCTTAACACATACCCTAGTTTTAACATAGGATTTTTCTTTCTGGGCGAGGAAGTACTGCGCGCAAAAAACCGAATAGTACACGAAGTACATGAGGTTTTTGAGCACAGCGCTGACAAAGCACAGGAAGAAAAAGACCAGTTAAAATGGGAGGTTCATACCTGGAGGAAGATTCATCCCCTTCGTGACCTCCGCCATACGCGCCTTAGTAGTCTCTTCAACTTTGCGCACTGCGGCGTTTACTGCTGCGGCGACCAGGTCTTCGAGAAGATCTTTATCATCTTCCATCAGGCTTGGATCAATTTCGACACGCTTAACATCATGACGGCCAGTCATGGTAACTTTGACCATGCCTGCGCCTGCTTCTGCAGTTACCTCAAGATTGCCGATTTCTTCTTGAGCCTGTTGCATTTTTTCCTGCATTTGTTGGGCTTGTTTCATCATGTTGCCCAAACCACCTTTACCAAACATAGTGACCTCTACTAATCAGTTAAATTATTGCTGAGCATCCAAGTATTGAATGCTGTTTTTGTCCAGTTTTGCGGCAAACTTTTGCGCCAATTGCTGCGCAAAAGGATGCTGGGTAATCGTTTCGCAAGCTTTTCGGTGTTTTGCTTTAGCCGCTCTTTGCCAGATCATGGCTGGGGTTGCCACTTCCGGTTCAGCAAATTGCCATTCTACCTTAATAGGCTTGCTGAAATATTGCGCCAAAGCTTCTTCTATCGCTTGCTTTGCGGTGTCGGTACTCAGAATATCCTGAGCTGGCTCGACGGTAAGCTGTATTTTACCATCAGATAGCCAGTGAACTGTACTGCATTGTGCAATTTGGTGATAGGTACCCGTTAAATCCATTTTTTTAACGTGCTGTGCCCATTGTTTTGCTTCTTCGGTGGCTGGCGGATCATCCTCTAATGGATCTGTCTCTTCAAGAGCAGCCTCTTGTAGATCAAGCTTACTCTCTCTCTCCTCTATTGTTTCAGGCTTATGAGATTCCGAAGAAACTGCAGAAACCCTTTCCTGCTTTTGGGTTAATTCAGCTGGTTGAGGTTCTTCCTCGATTGGCTGAACCGGTTGCAACATAAAGTCTTCATCGTTCGATTGCTCAGGTTCCGCTGCTTTTACTGTTTCAGTTTGTGCTGGCTCAACAACTTTATGCTGAGCTGGCTGAACTGTTTTTTCAGATGATGCGCCCTCATTGTCCCCATCGTCTGAGAAGCTAAGTCCTAGTGCCGAGTGGAGGCTGGCCAGTGCGGCTTGTTCATTATCAGAAGACTGTTCTGTGTTTTCTTTGATGCTGTTAGACGATGCTTCAACCGCCGGTTCTTCTGATTTTGACGGTGCAGGAGCTTGATATTGATCGACAATCGAATCTTCAGTTTTTTCATCATCACTGAATGAGGCGTAATCGTCGGGATTGAATGGTGGTTCTTCTGGGCCATCGGCAATAGCCTGAACTGGTTCATTTTCACAACTCTTTGCAGCAGCGGGCTCAGGTTTGTGTTCTATTTTATGTTCTGTTTTTGTTTTTTGCTCTGGCTCAGCTTCTGGAGCAGATACTTTCTCTATAGGATCATTCTCAACAGGATCGTTCTCAGCAGACTCTTTCTTAACAAGAACTTCTTGCGTTGCAGACTCTGATTCTTTTAGGCTAGCTTTTTTTTTTGCCTCTGAATCTAATGAGGTTTGGCTTGAGCTGTTTTGAACGACTTGCGAAGGTTCAAGCCGAAATGCCAACATTCGCAATAGCGCCATTTCAAGGCCCTGGCGTGGTGACGGTGCCCATTCTAGGTCACGGCGAGCATGTAAGCCCATTTGATAGTAAAGCTGCAAATCGTCACTAGCTATTCTGTCCGCAAAGTCTTCAACATAAGATGCAGCTTGATCCAATAACACACCAGTGCTCTGGACAATGGCAATCTGATGAATACGTGATAATAGCTCTTTAAGAGCATCGGCAAAATCTACCGGATAATGACTCATTTCAGCAACCGCCTTTATAGCTTCTGCCGAATCTTTATTAGCCAATGCATCAAGCAGTTTGACCATGAACTGATGATCAATGGTGCCAAGCATGGTACGAATATCTTCTTCCTGCACTTTGCCCTGACCAAAGGCAATCGCCTGGTCAAGCAAGCTCAAGGCATCGCGCATACTACCTTCCGCCGAACGCGAGATCAGTTCAAGTGCAGGCGTTTCAAAATCAATCGTTTCTTGTTGCAGAATATAGGCAAGATGCTGCGAAATGGTTTGTTCTTCCATGTGCTTTAAATGGAACTGCAAACAGCGCGACAATACTGTGACCGGAAGTTTTTGTGGATCAGTGGTCGCTAATAAGAATATGACGTGCTCGGGCGGCTCTTCCAGAGTTTTCAACAGCGCATTAAATGAGCTGTTAGAGAGCATGTGCACCTCATCGATAAGGTAAACCTTATAGCGACCGCGCGTCGGCTTGTATTGAACATTCTCTAAAAGCTCACGGGTATCATCGACTTTGGTTCGTGACGCCGCATCGACTTCAATCAAATCAACAAAACGCCCCTCATCGATCTCAACACAGCTTCCACATTCGCCACAGGGTTTTGAGGTTAAGCCATTGGTTTCACAATTGAGACACTTGGAGAGGATGCGCGCAATAGTAGTTTTACCAACCCCACGCGTGCCGGTGAATAAATAAGCATGATGCAAACGGCCACTTTCAATAGCATTGACCAGCGCACGACTGACGTGCTCTTGACCTTGTAGTTCATCGAAATTCTTTGGACGCCATTTACGGGCGAGCACCTGATAGCTCATTTTTTAGTCGATTATATTTGAGTGATTAGTAAGTGGGCAAACAATAGCACAATTAGCCTTATCGAGAAAATAGAATAATCCTTCTCTATCACTCAGCATCAGTAATGAAAAGCACCAACTGATTTAATATCAGTCACTTAAGATGCATATTTTACCAAAAGCTCCCCAGCTTGCCCTCTTTTGCCTGCTGTTTTGATCTACAAAGACTAAGTCATCATTTATGGTGAGTTTGTCATTTAGACGGAGCCACAAAGCTCGTTTAATCCATAAACTTATTTTTTGAGGTACACAATGAAAACGTTAAGCAAAGCCCTGTTAATTTCTGGATTGATTGCCGCATCAGGAATAACTCAACCAGCCGATGCTGCTGGAACCTGCACCACCTGCGGTGGTTATTTCTACACAGCCATCTCGTATGTGAATAACAATGGCATCACTAATCACCAATACATGTCAGTAGGCCCCTTCGCGGATCAGGACTCTTGCTGGCAAGCAGTGAATGATGACTATGGCAATAATGACAATTGGCTACCCTTTGAAGGCAGCCCTAAGTGTGTATGGCGTTATGAAACAAATTATGAAGTTTATGATGATATCATTGAGGACTGGAATACAGTCAGTAACCCAACAAATCCTGGAGTAATAGCTGACGAAGAGGCTATTGCTAAAATTGTTGAGCTTCGCAAAGTCTATAGAGTAAAAGAATATGAAGCGCAGCTTCACAGTGTCATCACAGACCCAAACCATGACGAAGATGAAGATAACCATGTGAAGCGCTGATTTGATCGGCTTGAAACATACAGTTTCGAAGTCATGAAACACAAAAACCGCCAACTTGGCGGTTTTTTTATTCCTAAATCAACAGAAGTAGATGTTAGGAATTAAAGACTCTGCTAGCCACACCTCGGCACACGAGACAGTTGCTACCGTTGCTCCCTTCCGGGCCTGGCGGGATTCACAACCTTACGTTGCGAGGGGACCAGCAGAGCCGGGCGCATTATCACCCAACTAAAAAAAATTATAAACCCTTAATCTTAAAAATTTGACACAAAACCTTGATGAATAAGGCGTGCCAGCTCAGGAACAGCTTCATTGTCACCAATATCAGCATAATCATAAGTTGCAAATTCTGACCAGCGGCTAATAGAGTTGGCAACGTTCGCCCCTTCCTCTATAACACTCAAATGTAATTCTCTTTGTTCCACCGCCCCTTTCAACTCAACACTTTCTAGCAGCTGGTCTTGTGCCACCAATGACCTGAGCTGCATCAAAAGTTCATTCAGTTGCTGACTTTCCATTCTTGAGAACTCTATACGAAAAGCTTTTTGAGGATAGACCTGATAAAAGGTTGGATTCTTAGAGTTCCAATTCTGCCAGACGCCTATGACATCCTGGCGATTAAATGACACCGCGAAATATTGATTCGATTTCCAGATCGTCACCACTTGCGGGGACTTACCTTCTCCTATTATCACATAATCGGCCTTGATAGCAGTTTGATTTGATTCTTTTGCCCACAAGTGCTCAAGAGCCCCTAAAGTTCCTATTATCACGATTACCGCTATTACAGATAGTTTCACTATTTTACTCATTACTAACCTCTTACTAGCCACCCATTGTCAATTCAGCATACGAAAAATACTGCGCCCTATAACAGAGCGCAGTATTAACAGTATTACTGGACAGTGCTGGCTTCGGCCTGATTAATTAAATCAGCAGCGAAATCAATCGCATGGAAGACCATGCTTTGCTCGTTAACACCGCGCAACAACTGTGCACCTGGGCCAATCGCATAGACACCCACATCTTCACCAGCATGCGTCTCGGAGCCAAGAGGCACCAACGTTTCCTGATGGAAGCCTGATGTTTCAGTGTCTTCGTCGCCATGAATATAACGGCCTGCATTGTGCGGCTCGCTATAGCGCAGGTCTCCAACAGAGGCGTCGCCATAATTGGCATAACCTAAACCATTGGTATAGCCCAAAGTGGTGTAAGGCATATCGTCGCCAGCCAGGACCGGTTCTGATTCAGGATTACCGGCACTGTCATTGGTTTTTACCAGCCCCAGAATTGGATTACCGCGAGTCGGATAACCTGCCAGAGTCAGTACGTGGCTGTGGTCCGCAGTAACAACAATCAATGTTTCATTCAAATCCACCGAATCCACCGCAACTTGAATTGCTTTGGCAAATTCAACCGCATCCAATAAGGCACGATGGGCGTTACCAGCATGGTGCGCATGGTCGACTCGACCTGACTCAATCGTCAGGAAAAAACCCTGGTCGTTTTGCGACAGAATCTGCAATGACTTCTCGGTCATTTGGCTCAGCGAAGGTTCACCCGCAACGTCATTAGCGCGGTCAGCCTCATATTCCATATGCGACGAATTAAATAGCCCCAGTAATTTGTTGGTTGCTGTGGCGTCTACAGCGTCAAAACCCGCCTGGTCATAAACGTACTGCCCATTGCTGTATTTGTTTTGCCACACATCCACCAAGTTTTGACCATCCTGACGCTTACCATTCTTTCCTTCTTCGTCAGTCAAAGTGTTAGGAATAAAGTGACGACGACCGCCACCTAAGACCACATCAATACCATCCCCATAATTAAAATCAATGAGCTGCTGGGCGATGTCTTTACAGCCATTCGTTTTCGCTTCGTCAGACAGTCCGTCATCGCTTTCCCAATTGCGCTCAGCAGATTTGGCGTACGTTGCAGCTGGAGTAGCGTGAGTAATTCGAGCAGTTGAAACGACACCGGTGGATTTTCCTGCGATTTCTGCCAGTTCTATGGCCGTGACCATTTCTTTTCCCTGTCCTGAAGCGCAATCTGCACGTAAGGCATCTTCAGACAAGCCAATTACCCCGGCTTTCGTTTTCACGCCGCTAATCATGGCGGTCATGGTTCCCGCTGAGTCGGGGGTTTGCTGATTGGTGTTATAAGTTTTCAATAAACCTGCGACCGGGAACTTATCAAAGCTTAGCTGATATTCTTCGCCAGTCTGCCCTTCCATCTGGCCAGCCAAAATTCGCGCTGCAGTAACGGTTGAAATGCCCATGCCATCCCCTACAAATAGGATGACGTTTTTGGCAGAGCCACGAGTTAAATTTATCTCCGTGTCGTTAGCAGTGGTTACTGTGTTTTGACCAGCCTCAAACCATGCGTTAGTTTTAGTCCAGTCAGCAGATGGCTCTGGTGAAGGTGTATCGTCATCGTCATTTGGACATGCCGTCAACAAGGCGGTAGCCATCAGAATAGGTAATAATTTCAATGTATGTTTCATCTTAATTTCCTCAATTCGATTCTTAATGCTTAATAGCGGTTATTGGTATTTATTACCGCCAAGTTCGGCAGCCTGATTGATAACGTGGAAAATGACATTCTGTTCGATGACACCTTGTAACCATTGCGCGCCAGGGCCCTGCGCATGAACAGTAATGTCTTCACCGGCATGAGTTTCAGAACTTAAAGGAACGAGAGCCTCCTGATGGAAACCACTTTGTGTAGTATCAACGGTGGTTAAATCAACACGACCATTTAAACCAGCGTCACCATAACGTTGATCACCACCATTACCCTGCCCATAATCTGCAAAACCTAAACCATTGACATAACCCACTGTGGTGTAAGGCATACCATCAGCTGCCAGGCTTGGTTCGGATAGTGGAGCTCCATTACCGTCGGTACTTTTAACGACACCGAGGATCGGGTTGCCGCGTTGAGGGTAGCCGGCAATTGTGAACACGTGACTGTGATCCGCAGTCACCAGAATTAAAGTTTCATCAGGGTTAGTATTTGCAACAGCGGCTTGAACCGCCTTAGCAAACTCTTCTGTATCTCGCAGTGCTCGATAAGCATTACCGGCATGATGGGCATGATCGATACGACCTGACTCCACCATCAGGAAATAACCATTATCGTTTTTATTCAACAACTCAATCGCCTTACCGGTCATGTCACTTAAGGAAGGCTCACCGCCAATATCCTTTTGACGATCCGTTTCATATTCCATATGTGATGAATTGAAAAGCCCTAATACTTTACTAGTGTTAGCAACGTCTAATGCATCAAATTCGGTTAAATTTTCAATATATGCAACCGCTTCATTTTGATAGCGCTCCTGCCATTCAGTAGTTAAATTTCGGCCGTCCTTGCGCTTACCATTTTTGCCTTCACTATCCACTGCATCTTCTGGTAAGAAATGACGGCGACCACCACCAAAAGCCACATCTATACCATCGCCAGCTTTCAGCTCAACCATTTGAGCAGCAATGTCTTTACAACCTGCAGTTACTGCTTCTTCAGGCAAACTATCATCACTTTCCCAATTGCGCTCCGGTACTTTGGCATAAGTCGCAGCAGGTGTAGCGTGAGTAATCCGAGCAGTGGAAATGATTCCCGTCGATAAACCCTTTTCCTCAGCCAGCTCCAACGCCGTCGTCAACTCATAACCAAGCGAGCTTTCGCAATTGCCTCGCTCTGCGTCTGGCGCGATATTAATAACGCCAGCTTTCGTTTTAACGCCGGCCATCATCGCCGTCATGGTGCCTGCTGAATCAGGTGTTTGCTGATTGGTGTTGTAAGTTTTAACTTGTGCGCTATAGGGAAGCTTTTCGAATGACAACTGATATTCTTCACCCGTACCACCCAACTTTTGTCCTGTGAAAATACGGCCGGCTGTAATGGTTGAAACACCCATGCCATCGCCGACAAATAGAATCACATTTTTAGCCTTAGTCTGTGGCGTTAAAGCCAGTTGCTTTTGAATCTTAGTTTGCCCTTGATTAAACCAGCTACTGTTTTTTTGTGCATCTGGAACAACCGCAGCATGTAATGAGCCAACAACTAGCGTGCTCATAACTGCCAGCCCACACTTCTTACTAAAGTTTTTCATCCTGTACCCCATCATCTTGGTTAATTAACTCGGTTACATAGCCCAGAAAGACACAGTGCCTTTCTTTCATCTGGGGCAACTATAGAAAAGCAATGTGACGAATCAGTGACCGTTGATTGACAGAAAATAGACAACTAGATGACAACCCGACAAAACATGAATCAATTGGCAAAAGTTTTACTTGCAACATATATAGTGGTATTTAAGGACTAGGGGCTTAGAGTTGGTGACCATTTAGTTGTGTAGCCCCGACAGAAATCTATGGTATATTGGCCAGCAATTGGTCAATCGACCATTCAATTTATTAGTATCACTCTAAGTACAATCTGGAAGACACATGAAAATAGGTATTTTATCGCGCAACCCTCGCCTTTATTCCACCAAGAGACTGGTAGAAGCTGCAGAGGAGCGTGGTCATGAGGCGCAAGTAGTTGATGTACTCAAATGCTTCATGAACATCACATCCAATCGCCCAACCGTACACAGTAAAGTCCAAGGCAAAGTTCGTCAGCTGGAGTTTGAAGCAGTGATTCCGCGTATCGGCGCTTCTGTAACCGCTTACGGTACTGCTGTATTGCGTCAATTTGAGGTGGGGGGCGTTTACTCCGTCAATGAATCAATCGCCATCACCCGTTCACGCGACAAGCTACGCGCGCATCAATTGCTGGCCCGTAAAGGTGTTGGTATGCCCATCACCAGTTATGCTCACTCAGTTGAAGCTACGGATGAACTCATCGAATCTGTTGGCGGCGCCCCTTTGATTGTTAAGGTTATCGAAAGTACCCACGGCAATGGAGTCGTATTGGCGGAAACTAATAAGGCAGCAGAAAGTTTGATCAATGCTTTTCGTAGCCTGAATGCAGACTTCCTGGTGCAAGAGTTCATCAAAGAAGCTGGTGGCTCGGATATTCGTTGTTTTGTGGTCGGCGAGAAAGTGATTGCCGCCATGCAGCGTAGCGCTAAAGAAGGCGAGTTCCGCTCTAACCTGCATCGTGGCGGCAGCGCTCAAGTGATCAAGCTAAAACCGGAAGAGCGTGCTCTTGCGGTTCGTGCGGCCAAGGTAATGGGACTGGACGTTGCTGGTGTCGATCTGATTCGTTCCGCACATGGTCCTCTCGTGATTGAAGTGAATTCGTCACCAGGTCTTGAAGGTATAGAAAAAGCCACCGGTAAAGATGTTGCCGGTGCTATAATCCAGTTCATCGAAAAAGACGCATTGAAAGGCCCCAATAAGCCGAAAGGCCGAGGCTAATTGAGATCAGCACTATGAGCAAGATAAGAGTCGGATGGAAAGAAAAAGCCAAGCTATCAGGGCTTGGCATTTCAAGCATTAAAATCAAAATTGATACAGGTGCCAAAACATCAAGTCTGCACGCTTTTGATATCAAAACCTTTGACAAAGATGGCAACACTTACGTGTCATTCAAAACCTGTCCGCTACGTCGTCACCCCAAGCGAGTCTTCAACTGCGAAGCAGAAATGATCGACTACCGTAAAGTGACCAGCTCAAATGGTCAAACCCAATCACGCTATGTAATACGCACCCCGATCACCATTGGTGACCAGACCTGGGATATTGATATCAGCCTGGCCAACCGTGAAAAAATGCGCTACAAAATGCTGCTTGGCCGCGAAGCCATGGAAAACATACTGGTATCGCCAACAGAAGCGTATTTGCAGAGTCCAAAAGATTAGTTTCACGGCTCGAAACCGAGGGTTCTCATCCCTACTGCAGATACAAAAATACCCGCATGATGCGGGTATTTACTGTATGGCGGTGAAGGAGGGATTCGAACCCTCGATACGCTGTTAACGTATACACACTTTCCAGGCGTGCTCCTTCAGCCACTCGGACACTTCACCATAAACTGATTCTACAGATCAAATAGGTACTGGCCTCTCTGTAGGCGGCGTAAGATATATGAAATGCCTTAAAAAGGCAATCCCTCGTATGGAATTGCCAAAATTTAAGCTCTCTGGGTATTCCTCGCTCTCAACCAATGCTTCTGAATCTGCCAATAACTTAGGAATAAGACCCCACTAAACAATAAATCGCCCATCATACTGCGTTGTAGGAAAGGGAGAGCCATGGTGTAGCACTCGATAAGTCCCGCCAAGTTTTTGCTGTAATAACCTGAAACTAGCCAAACGCCAAAGTTACTGATCAGGAAGAAGACTAATGAGCTGCCAATAGTTGCGCCGATAACTTTTAGGCTGCTCACTCGATTATGCAACCAGAAACCAATAACAACTGCGATAGCCATAGCTCCATAAACAAAAATGATAGTGTTGTGAAGTCCTAAAAACAGATCAGCTAAAAACATGGAAGCCAATGGCACGCCGAAAGCCATCCACTTTTTATCAAAGTAAGTCCCGGCAAATAAGGCCAACGCCATCACTGGCGTGACGTTATGTGGGTGTGGGAAAATACGGTAGAGTGACACTGCTACAATCAGTGCGATTAAGGTATAAACTTTAGGGGTTATTTTTTGCATTCCAATTTCCTTTAACGTTGCCACTGAGCTTCTTTAGCTGACTCACTTCGGGCAATCATACGACTTATAATGAATAACAAATCCGATAATCGATTGAGATAAATAATGCTCAACTCAGTCACCTCTTCTTGCTCTGCCAAACCTACTAATCGCCGCTCGGCTCTACGTGCGACGCAACGAGCAAAGTGGGCATTGGCCGAAGCAACACAAGCACCGGGAATCACAAACTCTTTTAATGGCGGTAGCTTCTGATTCCAGGTTTTTATCCATGCTTCCAGCTGCGCTATATCGGGTGTCTTTAAGAATACCTGAGATGGACTTGCTAATTCTCCACCCAGACTAAACAGCTGGTTTTGAATGTTCTTAAGCGCACTCACAATTGCTTCGTGTTGCGGTTTCTTAATAGATGCTACCAACATACCCAACACAGCATTCAACTCATCCACTGTCCCGATTGCCTCTATACGTGGGTGACTTTTTTTCACATGCTGTTGGTTGGCAAGGCGAGTCATTCCTTTGTCGCCCTGCCCTGTTGTGATACGAGTTAATCGATTACTCATTGACTCTCCGTTGTTTAAGGTCACTTTAGAAAACCAAGTCAAAAGTCAGCGTTAAATCACGACCTTTTGCTGGGTAATAACCATTAAATTGTGCGTAATCAATATACTCCTTATCCAACAAATTATCGACTCTTAAGCCGATGCGGGCATTATCTAAACGCCAGTATAAAGCACTATTCCACAAGGTATAATCATCAACCTTGGCCAATGAGTTGGTTGTATCTCCAGCTTGATAACGTTCACCACGATAATGTGCTTCAAGATACCAACTCACATCATTCGTCACTTGCCAGTTATACCAGCTGGTGATGGTGTTTTTTGATACGCCGGGCACTGTGTTATCAGTAGGTTCAGTTTCGGCATCAACCCAATGATAGGAAACACCCAGCTCGTCTTCATCAATGAAGATCCGGTAATCAAGCATCAAACCCAAGCGAGTTGATTCCGCGCCATTCACATTTGCTCCGGGGAAAAAAGCACCCGCTGGTGGTGTCGCTGAGGGGTCAAAAAAGATCTCATCTTCCAGCTTCAACTGATAAATAGAAGCCTGCAATGAGCTTGAGTTAAATTGACCGGTGAAGCCAGCTTCGATGGAAAGACCTTTTTGTGGATCAAGACCCAACACAGCTTCTGAGGTATAGGCCTGCTCATCAACTTTAGCAAAGCGGTAGTTGTTACTGTAGCGAATAAAACCATCCAGCGAATGACTGAACTCATGACTCAACCCTAGATCGTAAGCCGTTGCAGAATTCTTTAAAACAACGCCATTAGGATATAAGGCAGCGTCAATCAAATCATCTTCCACCTCTGCCACGCGACCTGCTATCTCCAGTGTGGTCTGCTTTGAGAGTGGCCAATATAGCTGACTATAAACACTTTCCATGGTTTGTTGATTACTGCGAGCCAATAACGAAAACGCGTACTCGGCTTCATCATAATCAATACCGCTGATCCAGCGTGCAACCCCCTGCTCCAGCTCCCATTGACCTTTTACTCTGGGATAAATGCTACTTTGAGTTCGATGAGTCTTATTGACATCGGTCGTCGCAAAATTGATAAAACTATTCACACTATCAATGTCAGCTTCTTGATGATTCAGATCCACGGCAAACTGCCAGTTAGCATTCAATTCAACCTGGCCAAATAGACGACTATAATGCTCATCTGTACTGACATAGTCATTTGCAAATTCAGAGCGTGACTGTCTTCGATTATCCAAATCTTCTTCTAACAATGCCCCGGGTGTCTGTTGAGTTTCATTGCGCGATCGATAAGAGAATCGCCATTGCTGCTGGCTATCTTGATAATGCAACTCAGCGCCGAGCTGGTTATTGTTTAGCTCATTATGTTCCCGATAATTATCGCTAGACTTTTTGTTACCTTTCAAAATCAGCGACCACTGTTCATCGAGATCAAAAGCAAGATTAACAGCCACCTGTCGATGCTCAAAACGACCTTGAGAATAACGTACAATATTTGATTGGCGATTTCCTGACTTGGTGATGATGTTGATCACTCCAGCAACAGCTTGATCGCCATAAAGACTGCTGGCTGCTCCTTGAATAATTTCTATGCGTTCAATATCGATAATATTAATTGTATCTAAATCAGGAGAGGCTAAATCTGCTTTATTAAGCCTCTGACCATCAACCAGTACCAGTACATTACTACTGGCTTGCTCCGCCGAAATACCGCGCATGGAAACACTGGTTTTGCCATTGGTATAGGAAACCTGCAAACCTGGCACGCGACGCAGAACCTGACTAAGATCGGTTGCAGCGATACGCTCGATTTCATCTTGAGTAATAAGGGTTACATGGCTTGGAAGCTCAACTGTGTCACTTTCAAAGCGACTGGTTGTAATAACCATATTATTAATATCAGAAGATTTGTCTTCTTCAGCTTTTTGTTGTTCAGCTTTTAGTGCAGGCTGGGATATAGCTCCCAGAATTAGAAGGGATACTAAACTCGATTTAAATAGGTGTCTCATTGTAGTCTCGTAAATTACGAGCGGGCATTAAAAGATAAGATTCATCTACCATCTTGATGCAGAGCCCACCGATCCGCGCGATGTACTGTTCAGGCCGGTCTCCGGGCTTATGATCATCTAGCTACTTACCTTCCCAAGTTTTTTCAAATTCTGAAATCAACTCAGTGGTCTATTAAATAGCGCTATCAAATACCGTTGCGGGGGCAGCATCAGATTTAAACTGATTTCCCGATTATCTTCGCAGTCAATTGACTTTGAAGACCTGATCAGTGAATGAATCTCAATTTAATTGCCAAGCATAAAACTTTGTTTAAAAGGTTCACGATTGGCAAAAGCGGTGCTATTATAACAAAAATCATTTGGACGTCTATACGTCTTTTTTATATTCCCATAAGTTATAATGCACTGATGGCATTGAGATATTAATTTAATGAGTAAAAGCAAAAAGTTACGAGACTTACTGAAACAACGTATTTTATTGCTTGATGGCGCAATGGGCACCATGATTCAGCAATATGAGTTAACCGAACCAGACTACCGTGGCCAACGCTTTAGCGATTGGCCCAACGATCTTAAAGGCAATAATGATCTGCTCAGTTTAAGCCAGCCTGAGATCATTTCGGATATTCACAAGGCCTACCTTGAGGCAGGGTCCGACATCATCGAAACCAATACCTTCAATGCGACTCGAGTAGCCATGGCTGACTACGGCATGCAGGATTTGTCAGCGGAAATTAATCGTGAGTCAGCACGACTAGCCAGAGCTATTGCCGATCAATACTCCACGCCAGACAAGCCGCGCTTTGTGGCTGGCGTCATTGGGCCGACTAATAGAACCTGTAGTATTTCTCCGGACGTTAACGATCCTGGCTTTCGTAATATCTACTTCGATGAACTGGCCGAAGCCTACTACGAATCAACGCAGGCTTTGATTGAAGGTGGCGCAGATATCATTCTGATTGAAACCGTATTCGATACTCTTAACGCTAAAGCTGCGATTTTTGCAGTCAAAAAATACTTCGATGATCACCAGATTGATTATCCTATCATGCTATCAGGAACCATTACTGATGCCTCCGGCAGAACCTTAACCGGCCAAACCACCGAAGCTTTCTACAATTCTATTCGTCATGCCAATCCTGTCAGTGTTGGCTTGAACTGTGCACTAGGTCCGAAGGATTTGCGCTCCTACATTGAAGAGTTATCACGCATCAGTGAGTTTACGGTTTCAGCCCACCCTAACGCCGGCTTACCGAATGAATTCGGTGGTTACGATGAAACACCTGATGACATGGCCAACGAAATGTCAGAATGGATTGAAAAAGGTTTCATTAATATTATTGGTGGCTGTTGTGGCACCACTCCGGATCACATTGCTCGATTTAATGAAATGATTGCAGGTGCCAAACCAAGATCAACATTCAATCAAGAACCTAAATGTCGCCTATCCGGTTTGGAAGCACTAAACCTGGATGATTCAAGCCTGTTCGTCAATGTTGGTGAGCGAACTAATGTCACAGGTTCAGCCAAATTTCTGCGATTGATTAAGGAGGATGATTTCGAAACCGCCATTGAGGTCGCCTTAGACCAAGTCGAGAATGGCGCTCAGGTTATCGACATCAATATGGATGAAGGCATGTTGGACTCGAAGGCGGCCATGCAGCGCTTTTTGAATCTGATCGCTTCCGAACCTGACATCAGCCGCGTGCCAATCATGCTTGATTCATCCAAGTGGGAAATCATTGAAGCCGGCCTGCAATGCATTCAGGGCAAGGGCATCGTTAACTCAATTTCATTAAAGGAAGGCGAAGCACAGTTTCTCGAACAGGCGCAACTGGTTCAACGCTACGGCGCAGCGGTTATTATCATGGCCTTTGATGAAGATGGTCAGGCTGATACCCTGCAACGCAAAACTTCAATCTGTCAGCGGGCCTATAACCTGCTCATAGAAAAGCTCGACTTCGATCCGCAAGACATTATTTTCGACCCCAATATTTTCGCCATTGCCACCGGCATTGAAGAACATAATAACTATGCGGTGGACTTTATCGAAGCCACTCGCTGGATAAAACAGAACTTACCTGGCGCGCGAGTTTCAGGTGGCGTGTCCAACGTTTCTTTCTCCTTCCGTGGTAATAACACCGTTCGCGAAGCCATTCATGCTGTCTTCCTCTACCATGCTATCAACGCCGGTATGGACATGGGCATCGTTAATGCCGGTCAGTTAGAAGTTTACAGCGCTATCCCGGCAGACCTTAAAGACGCGGTTGAAGACGTGGTGCTTAATCGCTCACCCGAGGCGACAGAAAAATTACTCGATCTTGCGGAGCAATATCGTGGCTCAGGTCAGGAAGTCAAAGAAAAAGAAACTCAAGAGTGGCGACAATGGCCGGTTAATAAGCGATTGGAACATTCACTCGTCAAAGGTATTACTGAATTTATTGACGATGACGTTGAAGAGGCTCGCCAACAGGCCGAACGTCCTTTGCATGTTATTGAAGGGCCATTGATGGATGGAATGAATGTGGTGGGTGATTTGTTTGGCTCAGGTCAGATGTTCCTGCCGCAAGTGGTTAAGTCTGCGCGAGTGATGAAAAAAGCGGTTGCCTACCTGTTTCCCTACATGGAAGAAGAAAAGAAACGACTCAAGCTTGCTGACAAGCCGAAAGGTAAAATTGTGCTCGCAACCGTTAAGGGCGATGTGCATGACATTGGTAAGAATATTGTCGGCGTTGTATTGCAATGTAATGGCTACGAAGTGATTGATTTAGGCGTTATGGTTGCTTGCGATAAAATTCTGGATACTGCAATCGAGAACAAATGCGATATTGTTGGACTGTCTGGATTGATCACCCCTTCACTGGAAGAAATGGTGCATGTGGCCAAAGAAATGCAGCGTCGTGGACTCGATTTACCCTTGCTGATTG
Organism: Kangiella sp.; assembly: GCA_048266925.1. Classification (GTDB taxonomy): domain Bacteria; phylum Pseudomonadota; class Gammaproteobacteria; order Enterobacterales; family Kangiellaceae; genus Kangiella. Next base: position 94,054 of record JBLWYL010000002.1, read on the forward strand.
GCGGCGCTACTACCTCAAAAATTCATACCGCCGTCAAAATCGAACCTCATTATGAACATCCCGCCATGTATGTCATGGATGCTTCGCGTGTTGTCGGTGTGGTGAATAAATTGTTAGGCGAACACAAAGATGAGTTTGTTGGCGAAGTCAAAGCTGAATATGACAAGCTCAGAACTGAACGTGAAAAGCGACAAAAGAAATCCAGTTTGGCTAACCTTGAACAAGCAAGGCAGTTTGCCGCAAACATTGATTGGTCTCAGGCCAATATTACCAAGCCCTCGTTTCTTGGAACCAAAGTGTTTAGTGACTACCCTTTGCAAGATTTGCTGCCGCGCATCGACTGGACGCCGTTCTTCCGTTCCTGGCAGTTAGCTGGCAAGTTTCCCAAGATACTGGATGATGAGGTTGTCGGAGAAACGGCACAAAAGTTATATGCCGATGCTCAGAGCATGCTCAAAACTATTGTCGAAGAAAAGTGGCTAACGGCTCGTGCGGTTATCGGCTTCTACCCTGCAAATGCTCAAGGTGATGATATTGAAATCTATGCCGATGACTCACGGCAGGAAGTAGTCCATACACTGCACCATCTTCGCCAGCAAAAACAAACTCGCAATGGAAAATTTAACTATTGCCTGTCTGACTTTATTGCCCCAAAAGAAACTGGACTTAAAGATTATATTGGTGGATTTGCGGTAACCTCAGGTATTGGTATTGATGAGCATGTTCAAGCCTTTGAAGCGAAGCACGATGACTATAATGCCATTCTGTTAAAGGCCTTGGCAGATCGACTTGCAGAAGCCTTCGCAGAAAGAATGCATGAGCTGGTGCGCAAAGACTATTGGGGTTATGTCCCGGATGAGAACCTTGATAATTCAGAGCTAATTTCTGAGCAATATCAGGGGATTCGCCCTGCCCCTGGCTATCCGGCCTGCCCTGACCATACAGAAAAAGGAACGCTATGGAGCATGCTCAAACCCGATAGTGAAATTGAGCTTAACATTACTGAGCACTTTGCCATGTACCCCACCGCAGCGGTTTCTGGCTGGTATTTCGCTCACCCTGAATCTCGCTACTTTGGCGTAGGGAAAATCGAAAAGGATCAGGTCAAAGATTACGCACAACGCAAGGGTTGGGACCTGGAAAAAGCTGAAAAGTGGCTGGCCCCCACCTTAAACTATGATGTTTAGGCCATTGTGCTAAGCTTGATCCTAATCATTGTTATCATGAATGTTAACTTTGAACTTTTGCTAAAATAAGCTATCCTATTAACGTTCATGGCTATTAACAGGTAATTCTTAACAGGTAAGTCCGTGCAGCATAAATTCATACACATCTTGAGCATTATCTTGGTATTACTGGCGTTTATTGGCCAGTCGAATGCTATGGTTAATATGCCTTGTATGGACTCACATGAACAGCCTGCTCATCAAATGGCCAGCTCCATAGACGACTCTCAAATAGAGAATTCTCAAATAGATCACTCTAAGATGAACCATACTGATATGGCTCATTCAATGGAGCAGTCAATGACTCAAACAATGGACTGTTGTGAAGATGGTGGAAACTGTAATATGACCACCTGTTCAACGCTAGCTTTGATGTTGGAGCCACAAGCCAACTCTCACGCAGCCCAACATAACCAATCCATCGACTTATATTCCGTTCAGGCGATAGCCACAATTTCCAGCTCACTCTATCGCCCACCCATAAACTGCTAACACAGCCTCGATCCGTCTGGAGCTTTCTGTCTGACAGAGCCTAGCTCAAGACATAACGCTGAGTTAGTGGTGCCAATCAAACACTCTACTCATAAGCATTAGATTTAAAACCAATCATGTTGGTTCATCGCTCTGCTGGAGGAGTGATATGTTTAATTTATTTTTAAGTCGTAACTTGTCTCTGAAATTTATAGTTGGAGTACTGGTTTTTGGCGCTACGTGCCTAAACATGTCTGCACAAGCAAACTCAGAACAGGCCGCCAAAAACTTAACTCTTGAGCAGGCCATAAACTTGGCTCAAAATAATGACCCCTGGTTGCAAAGCAATCAATACCGTCAGCAGGCGGTTGAAGCGCAAAGTATTTCTGCAAATACATATGCCGACCCAATGATTTCTATTTCCGCAGCTAACCTTCCGGTAGATAGCTTTGACTTTTCGCAGGAAGCTATGACCCAATTAAAAGTTGGAGTCACACAAGCCCTCCCGCGTGGCGACAGCTTGGAATTAACACAAAAGAGACTGAACCAACTCAGTCAGGAATTTCCCTTACAACGCCAGGACCGTAAAGCGAAGGTAAAAGCAACTATCACTCAGCTATGGCTTGATATTTACCTGACAGAGCAAACCATCAACTTAATCGAGCACGATAGACAGCTCTTTGAACAACTTGCAGAAACCGTTTCCCTCAACTACTCCAGTGCGTTGGGGCAAACTCGTCAACAGGATGTGATCCGTTCCCAGGTGGAACTGACTCGACTCGATGATCGTTTAAGTAAACTGCATCAAGAACTGGCGACAAAAAAATCGATGCTTAAAGAATGGTTCATCAATGATAGTCATTTGGACTTTGCCCACAATGATTTTTCACTTCCCGCTGCCATGCCGATGCTTTCGTTAGATCATGAGCAAGTAATTTCACTTGAGTCTTCCAACGATAAACAAACTCTCATTCAACACCTGCAACAACACCCGCAGGTATTAGCATTCGAGCAAAAAGTAAAAGCCAGCGAAACCAGCATAGACCTTGCTAAGCAAAAATACAAAACTCAGTGGAATGTTAACGCCAGTTATGGTTACCGTGACGATGACCCTATGGGCAACAGTCGCTCAGATTTCTTTTCGGTTGGGGTGAGCTTTGATTTGCCGATATTTACCAGTAACCGCCAAGACCAGGAAGTAACAGCCAGCGTTAAAGAAAGAGAAGCCATGAAAGCTGACAAATGGTTATTACTGCGTAGCCTGTTATCAGGCACAATAAACTATCATGGTCAACTGAACGAGCTGAGCAAACGTCGTGCACTGTATAAAGATAGTTTATTAGAAGAACTGAATCAGCAATCCGAAGCAACACTTAATGCCTATACCAATGACAATGGTGACTTCACCGAAGTAATGCGTTCCAGAATAGATGAGCTCAACACCAAAATTGAAGCGCTAAGCGTTGAGATCAATTATCTCAAAACCGTTGCACAATTAAACTACCTTTTAACTCAAGCTAAACAGTAAACTCCAGGGTGAAACTATGAATAACAAATCTCTAGTAAGCATTATCATTGCCGGTTTAGTCGGTGCCATCCTGGGCATAACTGTAATGGTATTATTCAATGGCTCCAGTGATTCAACCGAACAGACCTCAGGCAAAAAAGAACCTTTGTATTGGGTAGCACCCATGGATGATAATTACCGACGAGACAAACCGGGCAAGTCACCAATGGGCATGGATCTGGTACCAGTTTATGAACAAGACACAGGTTCAGATGCGCCAGGCACCATCAAGATATCGTCTGCTGTCGAAAATAACATATCCGTAAGAACTGCTGAGGTTAAGAAAGGTTATATTTCTCATGAGATTAATACCGTCGGTTATGTGCAATTTGATGAAGACAAGCTTATCCACATTCACCCGAGAGTCGAAGGCTGGATTGAAAAGCTGCATGTCAAAGCTACTGGTAATCCGGTGCGCAAAGGTCAACCACTTTATGAGCTATACTCACCACAACTAGTTAATGCGCAAGAAGAGTTATTGCTGGCATTAAAGCGCAATAATCGCGAATTAATTCGCGCTTCCGAAAGCCGCCTAAGAGCATTACAACTTTCAGACTCGATCATTAACGAAATAAAAACAAAAGGCACCATACGTCAGAATGTGGTTTTTTATGCTCCAGCCGATGGCTTTATTAATGAGCTGAATATCCGCGAAGGCTTCTTTGTTAAACCTGGCACTACCATGATGTCGGTTGGTGCCTTAGATCAAGTGTGGGTTGAAGCAGAGGTTTTTGAACGCCAAATTGAGCTGGTTAAGACAGGACTTCCAGTAACCATGTCGCTAGGTAATGGAAGCAATGATATCTGGAAAGGAAACGTTGACTACGTCTACCCTACTCTTAATGCTGAGAATCGCACTGGACGTGTTCGTATTCGTTTTGATAACTCAGATTATCAGCTGAAGCCAAACATGTTCAGCAACATCACGATTCATGTTAATAGCGCTGAGCCGTCAATTGTGATTCCACGTGAAGCTGTCATTCGCACTGAAAAGCAAGATAGAGTGGTATTGGCTCTTGGCGATGGTAAATTCAAATCGATTAAAGTTAAGCTGGGAGCTTTTGGTAACGACTCAGTGGAAGTTATAGAAGGATTACAAGCTGGAGAGCAAATTGTTACGTCTGCGCAGTTCCTTATTGATTCGGAATCGAGCAAAAACTCAGACTTCAAACGCATAAGCCAAAAAAGCTCAACTGATACCAATAACATTAATGAGGCTGACACAGAATCAGTATGGGTTGAAGCAACCATCAACAGCGTAATGGCTCATCACAATATGTTAAACGTCAGTCATGACCCCATAGAGCAATGGGGATGGCCGTCAATGACTATGGATCTGGATACCGCTGAGAATCTAGATTTGTCGTCAGTCAAAGAAGGCATGACAGTTCATATTCAAATCACCCAGTATCCGGATAACAGTTACCTGATTACTGAGATTCACATTCCCAACCAAACTGAAGAAGAACAACCTGAGGTGGACCATTCAAACATGGACCACTCGAGCATGGACCATTCAAACATGGATCATTCGAGCATGAACCACTCGAACATGAATCATGAGGAGAATGACCAATGATTGCTGCTATTATTCGTTGGTCGATCCATAATCGCTTTTTTGTTTTATTGGCGACCTTAGTTCTAATTAGTGTAGGCATCTATTCGCTTAAGAAAACGCCGGTGGATGCTATTCCAGATTTATCGGATGTGCAGGTGATCATTAAAACCAGCTATCCGGGTCAGGCACCTCAAGTGGTGGAAGATCAAGTCACTTACCCACTAACAACAGCCATGCTTTCAGTGCCAGGTGCAGAAACGGTGCGTGGTTTTTCGTTTTTTGGTGATTCTTATGTCTATATTATTTTTGATGAAGACACTGACATGTATTGGGCTCGCTCACGGGTGTTGGAGTACCTAAGCCAAGTTACGCCCTCATTACCCGAAACCGCTAAGCCACAATTAGGACCTGATGCCACTGGCGTTGGCTGGGTTTATTTGTATGCGCTGGTTGATAGAACTGGGCAACATGACATCAGCCAACTTCGTAGTCTGCAAGATTGGTTTTTAAAGTATGAATTGCAAACCGTATCTGGCGTGTCTGAAGTCGCGACGGTTGGCGGTATGGTCAAGCAATATCAGGTCAAGGTTGATCCTGAAAAGCTTCGAGCTTACTCCATTCCACTGGATCTTATTCAACGAGCCATCAAGCAAAGTAATCAAGAAGTCGGTGCTTCCGTGGTAGAAATGGCCGAAGCCGAATACATGGTTCGTGCCAGTGGTTACCTGGAGAACCAACAAGATATTGGTAATATCCCACTCGGGGTAAATGAGCAAGGCACTCCCTTACTGTTGAAAGATATTGCTGATATTAGTATTGGCCCACAAATGCGCCGAGGCATTGCTGAACTAAATGGCGAAGGTGAGACTGTAGGTGGCATTATTGTAATGCGCTATGGCGAAAACGCCCAGCAAACCATCAATGCTGTAAAAGACAAACTAACGCAGTTAAAGTCAAGTCTGCCGGAAGGCGTTGAACTGGTTACCGTCTATGATCGTAGCGGCTTGATTGAGCGAGCAGTCGATAATTTATGGCAAAAATTATTTCAAGAGCTACTCATTGTTGCCTTGGTCTGCATGATATTTCTGTTTCACATTCGCTCTTCAATAGTCGCAGTCATCAGTTTGCCAGTGGGTATTCTTACCGCCTTTATCATCATGCATTGGCAAGGTTTGAATGCTAATATCATGTCACTGGGCGGTATCGCTATCGCCATTGGCACCATGGTAGATGGGGCCATTGTAATGATCGAAAATATGCATAAACACCTGGAAAGGGAAGACACATCGCATAAATCGATAAGCCGAGAAAGACGCTGGCAGATTGTCGCTCAATCAGCTACCGAAGTTGGACCGGCATTATTTTTCAGCCTACTGATTATCACCGCAAGCTTTATTCCTGTATTTACTCTAGAAGCGCAAGAGGGCCGAATGTTTTCCCCTTTGGCCTTTACAAAAACCTATGCTATGGCCGCTTCCGCAGCTTTAGCGATTACATTAGTACCTGTGTTAATGGGTTACTTTGTGCGCGGAAAAATCAAATCAGAAAACAATAACCCCATTAATCGCGGCCTCATTGCAATCTATAAACCTTTGCTAAAAACTGTTCTGCATTACCCCAAAACGACATTGGGAATAACTCTGGTAGTATTTATCATTGGCCTATGGCCAGCGACCAAGATCGGCAGTGAGTTCATGCCCAACCTTGACGAAGGTGACCTCATGTATATGCCAACAACCTACCCGGGGTTATCGATTGGTAAAGCAAGGGAAATTCTGCAACAGACTGATAAGCTGATTAAAACAATTCCTGAAGTGGAAACGGTCTTTGGGAAAATTGGACGTGCTGATACCGCAACCGATCCAGCACCACTGACCATGATAGAAACCTTTATTCAATTAAAGCCCAAAGACCAATGGCGAGAAGGTGTTACAACTGAAAGTCTGAAACAGGAAATGGATCGATTAGTAACCATACCGGGTTTAAGTAATGCTTGGGTCATGCCTATCAAAACCCGCATTGATATGTTGGCAACAGGAATAAAAACTCCAGTTGGCATTAAAATATCAGGGCCTGATTTAAGTGTCATTCAAGAAATTGGTGGGCAATTAGAAACCATAATTAGCGCTGTGCCGGGCACAGCATCGGTCTACTCAGAACGTGTTGCTGGTGGTCGCTATCTTGATATTAATATCAAGCGCGAGCAAGCCGCCCGTTATGGTTTGACGATTGCAAAGATTCAACAAGTGATCGCCACTGCAGTAGGGGGTATGAATGTAACCAGGACTGTCGAAGGCCTTGAACGTTATCCCGTCAACTTACGCTATCCTCAGGAATACCGAGACTCACCCGAGCAATTAAAACTGTTACCTATAATAACCCCTTCCGGTCAGCGAATTGCGTTAGCTGATGTAGCAGATATTAATATCATTGACGGCCCTCCCGCTATCAAAAGTGAAAATGCTCGAATAAATGGCACTATGTTTATTGATATCGAGGATATTGATATCGGGCACTATGTAGTACAAGCTCAAGAAGCAGTGAATCAACATTTGAAACTACCTGCAGGCTATTCATTAACCTGGGCAGGTCAATATGAATACATGCTACGTGCCGAAGAAAAACTCAGTTATGTATTACCTTTGACCTTAGCAATCATAATGGTGCTTTTATACTTGAGTTTTAGAAACATCATAGAAGTAATCATCATTATGGGGACATTACCTTTAGCTATTATTGGTAGCTTGTGGCTTACCTATTTAATGGGCTTTAATTTCTCGGTGGCAATCTGGGTTGGCTTTATCGCTCTTGCTGGAGTAGCCGTTGAAATTGGGGTCATTATGCTAGTCTATCTAAATCAAGCATACCAAAAGCTTATGCTTGAGAACCCCGGGCAAGTTAACAGGCAGATGTTAAGACAATCGATTATTGAGGGGGCCTCTATGAGGGTACGTCCTATCATGATGACTGCCGCATCTATCATCCTGGGCTTACTACCCATTTTATTTGGCGGTGGGTCAGGATCAGAGCTAATGAGCGGTATTGCCACACCAATGGTTGGCGGTATGGTAAGCGCCTTAATATTAACTCTGATTGTCTTGCCATTGGTATACTTCCTTTGGCGTTCAGCAAGAATTAGAAGCCAATAATAGGGAATAAGCTATTGCCACCGGCACACCAAGTGCCGGTGGTCTTAACTTGCTGCTGCAAAGCAATCTCTTCGTCCTAAACTGTGGCATATTGCATAGGTCAAATCTGCTCGATTTAAAGTGTAAAAATGAAAGTTTTTAATGCCCTCTTTAGACAGTAGTTTCACCTGTTCAATGGCAATGTGCGAAGCAATTAACTGTCGAGTAATCAGGTCTTGATCAAGCCCTTGATAAAGCTTATGCATCCAACCGGGAATTTCCACCTGAGTAAAACGGGCAAATTTTAAAAGCTGTATAAAATTAGTTACAGGCAAAATACCAGGCACTAAATCAACATCGATATTGTTTTGTGCACACTGATCTCTAAATCGCAAGAAACTTTCGGTATTAAAAAAGAACTGAGTAATAGCACGGTTAGCACCAGCATCGACTTTACGCTTTAGATTATCAAGATCAGCCTGAGCACTTAATGCTTCAGGATGCACTTCAGGGTAAGCAGCCACACTGATATCGAAGTCATACAAACTTTTCAGTTTATAAATCAGATCTGTAGCATAGTTAAAATCACCGGCATGAGAGCCCTCATCGGGTTTATCGCCACGCAAAGCTACGATGTGGCGAACCCCTAGCTCCCAATAGCGATGAGCAATAGTCTCAATCTCCGGCTCAGTTGCATCAATGCAGGTTAAATGAGGTACCGCATTAAGACTGGTTTCGGTAAGAATTTTCTCAATGACACCATGGGTTCTTTCGCGGGTACTGGCCCCTGCTCCGTAAGTCACCGATACAAAGTCAGGTTGCAATGGCTCTAATTTTTTTACACTACTCCACAGTATTGAGTTCATCGCATTGCTGTTGGGTGGGAAAAATTCAAACGAAAGGTTTACATTACCCGACAAACTGGCAAAGTCATGATTAATACGCTCCAGTTCTTTCGCATGAACATATTGGCGCTCCACTCTGCTCATTAGGCACTCCTTAGCAAATCGCATAAATCATTCAGGACACCCGCAGCGGTAACCTCTCTACCTGCACCAGGCCCCTGCAAAATAAGAGGATTGTCGTTGTACCATTGACTACGAATGGCAAACACATTGTCACAAGGATTTAGGTTGGCAAATGGGTGGCTTGGCTCAATAATCTCCAACTTTAAAGTGAGCTCATCTTTGGTGAGGTTAGCAATGTATCGTAGCAACCCCCCCTGCTCTTCTGCCTGCCGATACAACTTCTCATAGTGCTCATCAATTTTAGATGAATATTTCCAAAAACTTTCCAAGCTACCCGTCAATAAGGCTTTGTCTAATGCTGGCTCAAAATTTTCAATCGAATCAGTGAAACCTGCATCACGTGCTAAAATACGAATTTTACGAATAACATCGTTACCAGAAAGGTCTTCTCTTGGGTCGGGCTCTGTATATGCATTGGCCTTGGCTTGCAGCAATAAATCACTGAACTTTTGCTGGCCATTAAATTGTCCAAACAACCAGGAAAGTGAACCTGAAAAGATTCCAGAGATGCTGATAATCTTATCGCCAGATTCTTTAAGCTTTTTCACACTAGACTGGATAGGTATGCCAGCCCCAGCTGTGGTATTTCGGAACCAGTATCTTTTATTATTTTGCAGTAACTTTTCAACTTTATTTGCAAGCTGATGATTCGATGCCGCAATCTTGTTAGCTGAAATCAAATGCCAGCCATTAGCCGCAAAACGAGGATATAAGTCGGCAATATCATTACTGGCAGTTAGATCAATAATCACCAACTCTTTGTGAATATAATCGTTAAGCACATCAAGGATTTCATTGCTATGATTACCGCTTACAACGGCTTCAGACTCAGAGTTTTGAAGGCTCTGCTCTTGCTCAAGCAAGTCAATGGCATCAGTGTTGTCAAGCAGACAGGACTTTGACCATGTATAGTTGCGACTATTAGCAACTCCTAGTAACGATAAGGATCGATTCAAGGAAGTCTCAATCTCAGTTTTATTTTCCTGCAATATTCGAATGAACTGCTTACCGATATTGCCATAGCCTAAAACCACAATTGGCATTGAAGGTTCTAAGACGAAGAAAGTATCGTGCAAGTCATGTAGTAAAGTGACCGCCTGCTGGTCCTCAATCAGAACACATAATGTATGCGCATTGGCAGGATAGTGAATTTCTTCAACGGTAAAGCGCTCTAGTCTTTGAACAAACTTACTGATAATCTTTTGATTCTGACGAATGGTTTGTCCCACCAGACTGATCAAGGATAAATTGTTCTTCTCAACAATCGGATAAAATTGAGCCGCTTGAATAATTGAAACAGTATTAAAGCGATCGGATTCAGCTACATATAAAGTCAGACGATCTAGAGTTCTATCAAAGTTGCTGGCATAACTGGCAATCTGATTAAGCAGGACTCTTTGCTGAATAGTTCGCGCGCTAAGTTCGTTGATATTATTAATTACAATGCGTGACAAAGACTGCTTAATGGCAATAGTTTTAACTTGTCCCGATGAGACAGGGTGCTGTCTGATCTGTGTTCCTGACGACTCTTCAATAAAGGAACTTTTTATGCAAGCTTCTGTTTTGTAGGTTAACAAAGGCGTTACTGTCTTTTGGTGCAGAACATTAGCGCCGAGCTCAGAAATAGCTTGCGCTTCACACAATGACAAATACTCTACTTTTTTCGCATTATGTACGATATTAGGATCAGCCGTAAAAATACCATCCACATCGGTCCAAATGGTTACAGATTTAGCTTTAACTAACTGGGCAATGATAGTTGCACTGTAATCACTCCCATTCCTACCTAAAGTAATCAACAGATCGTTATTATCGCGAGCAATAAATCCAGTGAAGACATAGCGTTTCAAGTGATTCTTTTGACCGTCCCACAACGCTTGATATAAACTGGAGAAGTTATCATCAGCAAACTGTTCATCAAACTGATTGTATTCATGCAAAGAAGTTAATTTGAGGTAATTGCTCGCATCAACTGCCTGTGCTTCGCATTGATAATAAGCTAATAGTTGGGTAAGTAGATTTGCTGACCACTTCTCGCCGAAAGATAGGATTTCATCGTTATGCGCAGGACAATGCCGACACAATTCTCGAACCACTTCAATATCATTGTTAATCAGCCCAATAAACTGCTCAGTATCAATGCTGAGGCCTGACACTAATCCCTCATAGAATGTCTTTATATCTGACAATGAGTTGACTCGACCATGAATGACGTCCAGCAAAATATCTGTAACATTACCATTCGCTGAGACAACGATAATATCACCTGGTCTGGTTTGCTTGCTCACTAGCTCACATACTTTTAACAGCTGTTCAGAAGTTGCCAAACTTGAGCCGCCAAATTTATGGACATTAATTCCTAGGTTTTTATAACTCTTCGTACTAGCAACATTCTTAGTGCTTTCAGTTGAACTTATATGTGCTTGTTCAGCCATGCTGCTCACCCTTTAGTACCTTAAGTTGACATCGTTGGAAGGCGCTCTCTAAGTCTTTAACTAAATCGTTACCATCTTCGATACCAACAGACAGCCTCAATAAACAGTCTGAAATTCCAGCCGTTGCTCGCGCTTCTGGCTCCATGGCAGCATGGGTCATGGTTGCAGGATGACAAATCAGACTTTCTACGCCACCAAGTGATTCTGCTAACGAGAAAAGACTCAGGCTGTTCACAAAAGTCCGCAAATTTGCATGCTCAAGATCAAGCTCAAAGGACAGCATGGCGCCAAAGCCTTTCTGTTGTTGCTTAGCAATCTGGTGAGTGGGATGTGAATCAAGTCCCGGATAATTGATATCCTTAACCAGCGGCTGTTGCTGTAAATAGCTAACAACTTTCTCAGTATTCTCCTGATGTTGACGAATTCTAACTGACAATGTACGAAGACCACGGCTGGTAATAAAGCTATCGAATGGAGAGCCTGTCACGCCAATACAGTTTGCCCACCAGGAAATCTGCTCAAACAGTTCCTGTTCTTTAGCAATCACCGCGCCGCCGACAACATCACTATGACCATTAATATATTTAGTAGTTGAATGAACGACGATATCCGCACCGAGTGTTAATGGCTGTTGCAGTACTGGCGATAAAAAAGTGTTATCTACGACTTTGATAACTTCCTTACCAGCAAGCTCACAAATTTGTCGAATGTCCACCACTCGCAACAATGGGTTGCTCGGGGTTTCTATCCAGATTAATTTTGGTTTACCTTGCAGTGCTTGCTGCAAACTTTTTTCACAGCTCTGATCTACAAATTCGACCTTGAAATGCCCTTTTTCCGCCAGGCTGTTAAGTAAGCGGTATGTGCCACCATAGCAATCATGCGGTGCAATAATGACATCATCTTTATTGCACAGGTGAGTCACCAGATAGATCGCAGACATGCCGCTTGAAGTGATAACGCCACCGTAGCCCGCCTCCAACTCAGCCAAAGTATCGGCTAAAGTATCGCGAGTTGGGTTACCGGAACGACTATAGTCATAACGCCTCGGCTGATCTAAATCAGCAAACGTATAGTTAGATGATAAATAGAGTGGCGGCGTTACCGCCCCAAACTGCTGATCCGATTCAATACCGGAGCGGACAGCAATCGTTTGATTACTAGTGGTCATTATGAATTCCTCAGAAATGGTGTTATACATTCAGCTAACTGTGTGGTTTCGAGAAGAAACCCGTCATGGCCAAATTGCGAATGAATTAGTTTAAAGTCTGTTTGTCCTTTGCATGATCGTGCACACTCTTCCACCAATTGCGGAGGCACCAATCGATCACTGTCAATGGCAATGAACAAGCCTCTTGTATGTATCTCTTTGGGATTAATTTTATGCAGATCGATTGATTGAGAAAGTGAGCGATACTTTTCAATATTAAAAGAGTTTGCGAATTTTTTGCCTTGATGTTTAAGGTAATTAACTACGTCAAAAGTTACTGTCTGATCTTCAATATAACGCAATGAGTCGAAGCGACTTTCGATTTCAAATTCACTTCTATAAGTTATGACTCCAAGCTGTCTAGCAATAGATACTGCTTCCTTTATTTCACCGGTACGCAATCCTAAACATAATATTTGCTGTTGAACTTGGCGCTGCGCGATAGATTGCTGTGTGTTGCGATGAGCTGCGGCAACACAGATAAATTTATTAATTTTTGTCGGAAACAAGTAAGCGTATGTCAAAGCCACCATGCCACCGTAAGAACCACCAATAATCGCTTCAACCTTATTATTGGTTAGCTTATCAATAACCTGCTCTATAACCCGAGCCTGATCAAAAGTAGAAATAAGCTTGGGACTTTGTGCATCTAAATTGGAGATATAATCAACACCAATCACATAGTACTGATCAATATCTAATGGGCGCTCCCCACCAAATAATGCACCCCACCATTCATGTATATTGCGTGATGCTGATATTCCACCCAACACAACAATTGCTGGCTTTGATGGTGACCCATAACAGTTATAGTTAATTTCAAGGTCCGTAAGATGACTACCGTGTAGGAGCTCCAAACGCGTTATTGTGATCGAGCCTGTATTAATAAATCCCAAACTTTTCTCATGTTTGGTTTCAGTGACTGATAACCAATTACCTGAATACTCTTCTGAAATAGCCTCAATAGCTTGACCAGACATATGACCACCCACTTGCAAAAGTTCATTAACTTACAAAAGACGTTTAGACGTCTAAACGGCTAATATATTATTTTATAAGTTTAAAAGTCAAGATGTTTAGAGGGCCGAAAAGGATGTATAATAACTACATCGAATAAGACACGAGGTAGTTATGGCAAAAGATTGGGATGGAAACTTTATCAATCCATACGTTGAACACGGTGAGAAAAAAGACAAAGTAAAAAAAATAACGGTATCAATACCCTTTTCGGTACTGAAGATATTAACCGACGAAAGAACACGTCGGCAGGTGAATAATTTGCGCCATGCCACTAATAGCGAATTATTGTGTGAAGCATTTTTGCACGCTTACACAGGGCAGCCATTACCATCAGATGATGATTTACGGAAAGATCGTGATGATTATGTTCTGGATATGGAAGCTAAAGGTGACAAAATTAAGAAGTAGTTATACTGGGGCTTGGAAAAAAAGAAGCAGGAATATCCTGCTTCTTTTGTTTTTAGGTTAAGGCTATTGTAACTAGCTTAAAAGCTCATCATCACTTCCCTCGTTAATACCCTCAAACAAAAATGTGCTCATGTAGCGTTCCCCTGTGTCCGGTAGCATCACCAGGATTGCGGCCCCTTCGTCAGCATCTTTTGCCACTTCCAAAGCAGCAGCGAAGGTTGCGCCAGCAGAAATACCACAGAAAATTCCTTCCTTCTGGGCTAAAGCAATAGCAGTATCCCGAGCCAACTCATCAACAATAGGTATGACCCGATCATAAATGTCTTGATTCATCACTTCAGCGATAAAGTCAGGCGTCCAGCCCTGAATCTTATGAGGTTGCCATTCTTTACCAGCAAGCAAGGATGCACCGGCAGGCTCTGTAGCAATAATTTTTGTTTCAGGTCGTGCCACCCTAAGTACTTCACCCACTCCTGTAATAGTGCCGCCTGTTCCGTAACCGCTGACAAAATAATCCAATCGTTTACCAGCAAAATCTTTCAAAATCTCAGGAGCAGTAGTATTGCGGTGGTATGCTGGGTTAGCCTCATTTTCAAACTGACGCGCTAAAAACCAGCCATGCTTCTCTGATAACTCCTTAGCGACACGGACCATACCAGTGCCACGCTCGGCTGCTGGCGTCAACACAACCTTGGCACCGAGTGCGCGCATAATTTTTCGTCGTTCTACAGAAAAAGTTTCAGTCATCACTGCCACGAACGGATACCCTTTTGCAGCACACACCATTGCTAACGCAATACCCGTATTACCTGAAGTTGCCTCAACCACTGTTTGACCAGGTTTTAACAAGCCTCTTTGCTCCGCATCGTTAATGATTGCGTACGCTAACCGATCTTTAACCGACGATAGTGGGTTAAAAAACTCTGCTTTGACGAACATTTTTACATGGCTTGGAGCCAATCGATTTATTCTGATAACCGGCGTATTGCCGATAGTGTCCAAGATGGAATCATGAATCATTAGTACAACCTCTGGTTTATAACCTCAAGCTATTTATCTCAATTAAAACCAACAGTTAGCCGGCTTTATTGATAAGAAACTTTATATCGTATATGGCAAATTGAAACGCGAATATAAGCATACTCAATGGCTCATGCTAAATTATTAAATATTATCCCCTTATAACCAAAAGCTATAACAAAGGACTGAATACTCGTGTAATATATCTCAAGGATATATAAGATATTGCCTTTATGCATAAACCATGCTATTTTCAGTAGCCATTTAACCATTTAGACGTCCAAAATGAAACTGCAACAACTAAAATATTTGATCGCGATTGCTGATAATAACCTCAGCATTACTAACGCGGCCCAAAAAATATTTACATCACAACCCGGGATTAGCAAACAACTAAGACTGCTAGAAGATGAGTTACAAACTAAAATCTTCGAGCGCAATGGTAAGCAATTGGTTGGGATCACTCAGGTTGGTAATGAAATACTTGGCAGAGCTCGTAAAGTGATGCAAGAAATCAATAACATCAAAAGACTTTCCAGCGAGCTTAGTCGAGACGATTCGGGCTGCTTTTCCATCGGAACAACGCAAACACAAGCTCAATATGTCCTGCCGAGAACTTTTGCAGCATTCCACAAAGAGTATCCAAATCTCAAAATTGACCTGCAACAAGGGACAACCGAGCAAGTCATTGAACAGCTACGCAAGCAGGAGATTGACTTTGTGATTGCCTCTGGGGCAGCAGAACTCGGTCCAGATATCGTTCAAATCCCCTGCTACCAATGGGATCGGTCGATTCTATTTCCACAGGACCATGAGCTTGGCGACTTAAGAAAAATCACTCTGGAGGACGTGGTTAAATACCCTCTCGTTACTTATAACTTTAGTGATAAAAATTCGTCAAGCTTGATGCGCGCCTGTAAAAAGGAAAAACTGGAGCCAAATTTCGTCTTCACGGCTCGTGATGCCGATATCATCAAGACTTATGTTAGGAAGGGCTTTGGGGTTGGTATCATTGCCAATATGGCTTATGACCCACAGGCAGATAAAGATCTTATCAGCTACTCAACGTCTGGGATGTTGCCACAATGCACAACATGGTTGGCGTTCCATAAAAACTTGTTCTTAAAGCAGTACATGAAAGATTTTATTGCAATGTTTGCACCCCACATCTCGCAGCAAGAGCTCATTCGCTATTTATACAGCGAACACACCTCATCCAAGGAGTTGCTGAACCGTGTTGAAACAAAAGCGCATAACCCTGCAAACTTTCAATCCAAAGTAGCTACAGCATAACACTGCACCTAATATAAGGTGCAGTGTTACCTTTTCAAAGATTGTTACTTGATAAGTCTATTCGGTAGCAGGTTTCACGAACTTGAGAGTCATACGATCACTCTCACCAATTTCCAAATAAGTTTCACGATTTTCATCACCCAATCTTAAGCTAGGGGGTAAGGTCCATACGCCTTTGGGGTGATCAGTTGTATCTTTAGGGTTGGCGTTAATTTGTGAACGCTCCAGAAGCTTAAATCCAGCTTCTTCCGCAAGATCAATCACAAACTTCTCATGCATATAACCTGAACTCGCCTGCTCGTCCTGCTTTAAACCAGTAGCCAAACGATGCTCAACGACTCCAAGGTAACCACCAGGTTTAACCGCATCATGCATTAATTTAAAAGCGTTCAATGCATCATCACGACCACCGCGCATCCAGTTATGGACATTACGGAAAGTGACAACGACATCAGCACTATTGGCAGGTGCAATTGGCGTACTTGAAGTCGCATCAAAAACAGTTAACTCGACATTTGAATACAAATCCGGATTGGCTTCTAACTTCTCCTGGAAACCTTTTAAACTATTACGGTAGTACTCTACTTCAGAGCTCGGGTCGAAATGAGCAGCATACAATTTGCCTTCATCACCCAGCCAGGGAGCTAGCACCTCTGTATACCAGCCACCACCAGGTGAAACTTCAACGACCGTCATACCTGGTCTAATACCAAAAAACTTAATAGTCTCTACAGGATGACGATATTGGTTTCGAGCTTTATTTGCGTCGCTTCTATGCTCACCTTCAATAATCGCGAGCAAACTACTACCTGTTGCTGCCTTCTTCTCAGCTTTGGTTTCTTGTTCAGCCTTACTTTCATTTTCTACAGCAACAAGCTGACTGGCTTCTTGCTTAGACTCAGCCGCTTCTTTCTGATCACTACAGGCTGTAATGCCTAAAGTGGTTAAAACCGCTAAGCTTAATACTGTAATTTTGGTCTTCATAATTCCCCTTTGGTCTCTATTAGATATTGCTTTTAACGTTTATATTAATATCGTTAGCAAAATTTACCATCTTCTGTAATGGGATCAATGCTTTTTCAGCCAAACCGTGATCAACAAAGATTTCATTATCATCACGATCAAAGACTTGTGACAAAAGCTGCAAAACATTCATCTTCATCCAGGGACAGTGCGCGCAACTACGACAGGTCGCTCCCTCACCAGCAGTCGGTGCAATAATCAGTTCTTTTTCCGGTGCTGCCTGCTGCATTTTGTAGAAAATGCCTTTATCCGTTGCAACGATAACCTGCTTATTTGGTAACTCTTTAGCAGCTTTAATCAGTTGCGAGGTTGAACCGACAAAATCAGCCAGGTCGACAATGTTCTGTGGCGACTCGGGATGCACCAATACCGCAGCTTCTGGATATAAAGCCATGGATTGCTCTAGCGCTTTCAACTTAAACTCATCGTGTACGATACAAGCACCTTGCCATAACAGCATATCGGCGCCGGTTTTCTGCTGAATATAGCGGCCGAGATGCTTATCAGGCCCCCAAATAATCTTCTTCCCCTGTTCGGACAAATGCTCAAGAACGTCAACCGCAATACTTGACGTTACCACCCAGTCAGCACGAGCTTTGACTGCTGCAGAGGTATTGGCATAAACCACTACTTCTCGATCAGGGTGCTGGTCGCAAAACTCGCTGAATGTTTCGATTGGGCAACCCAAATCAAGCGAACAGGTCGCCTCTAATGTTGGCATCAAAACTCGTTTCTCAGGGCTTAGGATTTTGGCTGTTTCTCCCATAAACTTAACCCCAGCAACAATCAGGGTTTCAGCTGGATGACGTGCTCCAAATTTGGCCATTTCGAGTGAGTCACCAACAAAGCCTCCCGTTTCCTCTGCCAAAGCCTGAATCTCAGGGTCGGTATAATAATGAGCTATTAAAACAGCATTGTGCTGTTTAAGTTGCTCTATAATCAGCTTTTGATGATGTTCTTTCTCATCAGCAGAAAGTTCAACAGGTGGCTTGGGAAAGGGAACGTCAATTTCAATGGGCGCTACAATAGAATTCATCGCCATATCAAGAATTACAGAGTGGTCCGAGTATTATATAACAGTTGGCAACCAACTGATAAATGTTTTATGGCTATTTGGTTTTGCATTAATTTTGCCTATTGGTACAATCAAATCAATTTTCCAACTCTTCCTTTCAAGGATTCTATGCTTTCTCACCCGTCAATAAGCGACTTTAATCAAATGATAACACCGCACATGAAGCGTCTGAAAGCTATTACCCTGAAAATCATAACAGCAACTCTTATCCTTCTGCTGGCCAGTTCGTGTTCTGATGACAAAGAAAGTGATCCGACCCCTGTCAGCAAAGTATCGTTACCCAAGAATCCGACCCAAGACTACGACTATCAGCTCAATGGTGTTCAAATTAAAGACCACTACATGTGGTTAAATCAAAAAACACCACAACGGACACAGTGGTTCCAGCAGCAATCGGAGCTCTCAAGCGAATATTTTTCCAGGCTCAACCAAGCTATTTCGGATAGCAGACGGGGCGACACTATGTTCAATCATCGCTTTCCGCAACAGTATTTGAGTAAGTACTTCTATATCAAAGAAAACCCCACTGACCAACAAGGCCATATAGTCGTTTATGATTCGATTAAAGAAATTGAAACAGAACTAGGAGCTCTGCCTGACGGGCTTACAGCAGTTTCCACTTCCCTGTCTCCCCAAGGAAGGTTACTGGCTATCCAGACGGAGAACCGCCAGAATCAGTTCAGATGGCTCATCTTTGATTTAGCAACTCAGCAATTCAATAGTTACCGATTACCAGCCACAACGCTTGTAACCGAGTTTATCTGGTTAACCGGATATAATCGCTTTGTATATCAAACCGATCATCAGGTCTACTATCAAAACCTCGCTCAGGGTCCAGATTTCAGTCAACTGTTATTCGATTTAAGTGACCATATCAAAGAAGCCGAGCAGTGGCACATTAACTCAACACTATCATCGGATAGTCGTTACTTAGTGGTTACCGCAAAGCATCTTGTAGAAACCTCTGACTTGGTTTGGGTTATTCCCATCAAGCAATCTGGTGAAATGAGTCAGCCGGTCAATATTGCAAAAAATACTCGCGCCAGCTTGAACTTTATTGGCAGCATCAATGACACATTCTATTTTCACACTAATCTTGTGGCTCCACGCTGGAGGATTATTTCAATCAATCTGAAGCAACCTTCTCGTAGGGACTGGAAAGAAGTGGTTCCTCAGCAAAATGAACTGTTGATTTCTGCGCTGTTAATCGAAAATCGATGGTTATTACAATACCTTGATAATACTCAACAAAAACTCTATCTCACGCAATTAAATGGTGCCACTAAACAGGCCATTAAGGTAACACCGAACAGTGAACTACAAATACAAGAACCAGCCTATATGCCAAACCAGCAGTTAAGTTTACTGCTCACAGTTAATACTTTTGAACATCCCGCTAGAATTTTTTCACTGGACCTGAATAGCAGGAAGCTATCGGACAGCTTGCAGCCAATGGACAAGATTCCTGACATTGTTACAGAAACGGTTTTTTATCGCTCCGCTGATGGAAGTCGCATTCCGCTAACCATTGCCCATCATGAAGACCTGTCTAAGGATGGAGAAAACCCTGTTCTTCTGATAACTAACCAAGGGTTTGGTCATAGCCAATTACCCTATTACACACCTTTATTTGATGATTGGCTGGCTAAAGGTGGAATTGTTGCTATCGCACATATTCGGGGCGGCGGTGTTTATGGTGAAAGTTGGCGACAGTCGGTGAGTGGCCAAAAGCATGCTAGAGCAGTAGAAGATATCGTTGCTGCTATTGATTGGTTAACCGAGAAGAATTACACCAACAGAAAACATGTGTCAGCCTATGGTGAAGGCTTTGCAGCCAGTCTTATAATGGAAGCCTCCATTCATGCACCGCAAAATTTTAAAGCCTTGGTTTTAAAAAATATCGAAGCCGATTATTTAAGCTTTTTGGAAACAGAAGATCCATTTTGGTCAAAAGAATTTATGTTGAATAATGATCAAGCTTCAACGGAGTGGTTCCTGGCAGTAAGTCCCTACCACCGCTTAACGTTTAAAAACTATCCAGCAGCCCTGATTATTAGCGACCACAAGGAACCGAACGTGAGCCATTACAAAACTTTGGCTAAATGGCAGAATTTACAATTATCAAAACGCCCCATATTGCTCTTGAACAGAGATATTGCAAATCAGATCAGCGATGAGAAAGATTTTGATCTCATTACTCAAGAAGCTATTAAGTACTTCCTGAGTAATGAATTACGAGCTACTGATAACGGACAAGAACTTAACCCGAATCAAGCTCAGCCCTAGATTTTTACTACTACTAGTCAAGCTCGCTTAAAAAGTCGGGTTCTAGGTTCCTAACTTCTTCTTCACAAGTAATCTCTTCTTTTTCCAACAACTCAAGAATTGGATTGTAAATATCCTTGGTCATGGGCAGGATAATTCCTTTACGGTCAATCTTACCATCAGCTATCAATTGACTTGCAATTGCAGCAGGATAGCCCACTGTTTTTGACATTGCTGTATAGCCACCGACTTGACCAAACTCTTGTAAAGTTGAAGCGATGTGGTAACGACTACCATCAGCTTTTTCGATTTCAAACTTATGTTGTAGCAACACCATATCAACTTGACCATCTCGATAGCTCAACCTTTGTACCAGCAAGCTGCAAAACGCATCAATTGGTCCAGCAAAATCTCCAACCAGCTGTTCAGAAAAACAACCAATCCAACCCAGGCCTCGCCACGCTGACTCAGATACTCGTGTTTTAAGAGCATCGAAGTCCTGAACACCATTTATTTGGCAAATATAATCTTGCCAAATAATGTCGGAGCTTGATACATCAGACTTTGCTTCTAATAAATTAAGCTCTTTAGCGGCCTGAATAATCTCACAAAATCCTGAATACCGGAAAGTACCACGGATGATATTCTTGGCTTCAGGAATACCGTAAATTTGCTGATAGCCCGTCGAGTCACGATTAGGGTAACCCTCGAGATTTAAACCATTTGCCTGCAAAGGTTTAGCCCACTTGAGAAGTTCTTTTGCAACAACACGCTCAACCTTACCGTTATGTAAAAATAAAGCATCATTAAGCAACGCCAGCAATACGCCTTTGGGAGCCCAGGAAAACTTATAGCCCAGCGGATTATCGTTATCTTGGGGTGACGGCAAACCACCACACCAAGACACAAAACTAATTACCTTCTCGTTTTTTGCATGAACCTGGTCAATGATTTTCATGGCACTCAAGTGATCGATGCCTGGATCCAAGCCAATTTCATTTAGAATAGTAACACCTGCGTCCAAAGCCTCCTGTTTCAACTCACGCATCGCAGGGGATTCATAACTGGCTGTCACCATATTCTTTTTCTGCGCGATAGATGCTTTTGCAATCACCGTATGAAGGGTCGCTGGAACTAAGCTCACGACCAAATCGTACTTAGCTATTAATGGCTCAATTTGTGATTGGTTGGTTACATCAGCCTGGACTGCCTCAACACCCGGGAACTTCTTAGCCAACGCCTGAGCTTCTTCAAGAATATGGCTAACAACAGTGACTGAGTTATCTGAACGACGTAATAAATACTCTACTAAAGGTTCGGCGACAAATCCCGCGCCAAATACTAAATACTTTGCCATGCTGCTACCTTAATTTTCTAATTAATTGATAGAGTGGGTTTAATAGGGTTTGCCCCAACAAGTAACTGCGGTCTCCAGACCATCCTGTTTCTTTATTAGGGATGTTAGCGTTATCCTTGAAAGGCATTTCCAGAGTCAGCGATAAACATTTAAACTCTTCTCCAACCCAAGCATTAGCAACGGTTAAGTTAGCCTGGCCAGGCTCATCTTTGTCGTAACCATATTCAGACTGGAAGTCAGGATTGACGGTTTTGAGGATCTCACTAAACTCCAGTTCCAATTGCTTTAAGCGTTCATCATAACTTGGAATCCCTTCACAGCCAGCCACGAACACATAAGGTAATGCTTCATCACCATGCATATCAATAAAGGCATCAACCCCGATTTCCTGCATTTTGTTACGTACATGATAAACTTCAGGGCTTTTAGCAAGGCTTGGTGTTTGCCACTCACGATTCAAGTTTGCACCAGCTGCATTGGAACGCAAATTACCTCGAATACTGCCGTCAATATTCATATTAGGCACAATATAGAAAACCGCTTCTTGTAACAGACTTTGAGCTAGGGCGTCATCTTCATTTAATAGGCGCTCAATGAAACCTTCGGCACACCACTCAGCCATCGTTTCTCCTGGATGTTGGCGAGCCGTAACCCAAATTTTACGCGCTCGACTTTCGTCACCGATTACCAACAGATCAATGTCATGACCATCAACTGTTTGACCCAGAATATGATGCTGACACAGTTCTGAGTGTTGGGCCTGATGGATTAAACTTAAATGACGTTGATATGAATAGGGTTCAAAGTAAGCAAAGAAGATTGTTGAGTGTTCTAGCTGGTGTGAAAAGGTTAGCCTTTTTTCCTCATCAAATTTAGTGTGTACCCGAAACCAATACTCGCCGTCATAAGATGCTGCTACCTGGTAATCTTTCCAACCATCGGCATAAGAAGTATCTTTAGCATTGGCAATTTCGAAATGATAAGTCTTACCAATCTCACCATGCCCACGAAAATGGAACCATTGTTTAAATTCAGAGTTAGAATCGTTTCTGATAGCTAGCTTTATTGCTTTACTGTCACTAGCATCAATTACCTCAATATTGCCACTATCAAATAAGCAATTGATATTCATTGATTTTCTACCTTAAATTATTCAAAAAAAACCACACAAAAAACTGCGTAGCCTAAAATACTAGAAAGGGGCCATAAGAGGCCCCTTTGCAAATAATGTAGCGAATTCTACATTTGTGGCGCTGGAATTGAAATAGGCAATGTAGTCTTAAATGTTTGCTCCGGCAGATCTTCAGGCATCGCCGGATATGGTACCGCATCAAACAATGCACTCATCACCGCATCATCAAGGATTTTCTCTCCAGAACTAGAGACTAGACTACCTCCGACCAGCTCACCAGTTCGATCAACCTCAAGCTGAATAGTGACTTCACCATGAGTACGCCCTTTCCGTGGATTAAGCAAAGCCGATTTACCATGACGGCGCATGATTTCCTGAACTGGATACTCGAAAAATGGTACATAATGTGAACGAATAGCAGAGTTATAGCTAGATCTCATAGACTCCAGCTCAGCTTCTGTGGGCCCTGCAGGAACCTCCTCAACAACTGGCTGCTTAACCTCAGGCTCAGGCTGCTTAACTGGCTCCTGAGTCTGTTGCTCTTGCTGTTGACGCTGACGTTCTACCTCAGCTTCAGCCTGACGTGCTCTTTCTTCTTCCTTCTGTTGTTGTTCTAGAGCCCGACGCTCTTCTTCTGCTCGACGCTCTTCCGCTTCACGCTTTAAGCGTTCCTCTTCTTCTTTCGCTGCTTGAGCAGCTTGATCGAATAAGGAGACACGTGAAGGTGCTGGATTAATAGTTGAGTATTTAGCCAACAGATCGGAGTAACTAACGGCTGATTGATTACCTAAAATGGCATCTTTAAACTCAGATGAAGGCGGTCTATCTCCCACCCAGGTATTCAGCATTAACGGGAAAACCTCTTGGCCCACCCGACTCACCACCGCACCATTAATCTGAATCACAGTACCTTCGCCTGGCACATAATCAATATTAATCGTATCACCAGCTTTTAGGTCCTGACCTAAAGCATCTGCCAAATCACGGACACCTTTAGCATTTTCTAATACCAAAGCGGCTTCATTGTTATTTTTTATACGCTCAATCCAGAAACGCTTTAGACGACGCCCCGGCAATTCATCAGCTAACACCTTGATCTGCATCCTCTTAATCATAGGAGAATTAAGGATTTCAGCAGGGTCATCTGATTTATTAGTTAAATACAAGCCATTCAGAAACCATTCTTGGCGCAATTCGCTGTGAACGGCAATACCATTCAACTGCAAGTTTGCACCTTGAACATTGACCTGCTCAGCAGCCTTTACCGAGCTGCCAACACCCGAAAGTGCAACTAAACATAGTGATAATAAGAATAATGTTACTTTTTTCATGAGCATACAGCCGTAATTCGTGAAAAGTTAATTGGATATATGACGTGCCAATAATGTTAAATTTTATGACACAGTTCATACTGTAAAAGATTAGCAGTTAAATGCAAGCATGACAATAATAAGGGAGTACTGACCTCTACCTGTCGGCATATAACGAAATAACCATTTGATTTATAATAATTTTTTTTTGATGTAGCGCTTATAGTGTAAAACTATGCTACTATTTGAACATAAAAATCTAAAAATAATTTAGATATTTATGCTGAGGCATTGACCTGACAGATTAAATCAGGCAATTTAATGCCTACTTTTACTGGGTGTACACTAAAAAACTATAAATAATGTCGCAAACTATTTTACTTGTAGAAGATGATGACAAGCTAGCGTCGCTAGTGGCTGAGTTCCTTGAAAGCAATGACTATCAAGTGCAAATTGAAGCCAATGGTACCAAGGCTATTGACCTTATCGTCAATCAACAGCCACGTGCCGTCATCCTTGACGTGATGCTGCCTGGAGCAGACGGTCTGACCGTCTGTCGTACTGTGCGTCCTAATTACAGCGGACCGATTCTTATGCTGACCTCTATGAGCGATGATATTGATGAAGTTGCCGGCCTTGAAACAGGAGCAGATGACTATCTTTCTAAACCTGTTAAATCTCGCGTTTTATTAGCACATCTTCGCGCACTCCTGAGGCGTGTTGAAGTTTCAGAAGCTATTGAAAATAACGCTGACTTTATTCAGGCCGGGAAGGTTAAAATTAACCCGCAAAATCGCACTGTCATTTCTGACGGCGAAGTTGTTCATCTCACTACTGCTGAGTATAACCTGTTATGGTTGTTAGCAGAGCGCTCAGGTGAAGTTGTTAGCAGAGAAGAGCTGCATCGCAAGACCTTCCGCCTTGAATATGATGGCACTGACCGAAGCATCGACCTACGAATCTCACGACTTCGCAAAAAGCTAGGGGATGATCCTAAGTTGCCGTATATGATCAAAACTATTCGTGGCGAAGGCTATCTACTGACCAAATGATTCGCAAAATAATTGCTCCACTGTTGATTTTTGTTGTAGCCAACATATTAGGTGGAACCTTTGTTTATTATGTTTACTTCCCATGGGTTTTTGATATCGGTGAGCAAGAAGTAAGAGAGAGCATCACCTCTGATGCTCGCGAACTCAATTTCAGATTATCCATCCTCGATTACAACCACTCTCCACAGACTATTGCTCGAGCAGAATACGAACTGGAAGCTAAAATCACTTCTGAAAAACTATCCGACCTGAATTTAGACAAAAACATCAAAGACGAGCTGAAACAAAACCGTTATCTGGTCTATATGGATGGAAAAGATGGACCAATTGGCCTTGTAATCTTAAATGATAACGAGTCAATTCTGGTACTTGGGCCTTATGATGCACCCTATTATTATGTCACTGTAAAAGACTGGTTAGTCTATACTTTTGTGCTTCTTCTTTTGAATGGTTCAATCCTGTACGGACTTTATTACTTTAACCAAAGAAATCTCCGTCCTGCCAGCTTTGCGCTGGACAAAATTCAATTTGATGGACTGGCTCTGGAAAGGCAAGACTATGCCGTTCAGGATTTAGCAACCAACATTCCGAAATTAATTGAACATATCAACGATTTGCGCAAAGAGCACCAACAAAGCCTCTACAACCAACGAGACTTAATGCATGCTGTAGCCCATGAATTCCGCGGCCCTATGGCACGTCTAAGTTTTGCCCTTGATCTCTTTAACGATAAGACTTCCGACTCCCGTAAAGAAAAACTAACGGATGATATGCATGATGCTTTAGATGAGCTAGATGCCTTAGTTCGTGAAGTATTGGGTTACTCAAGGTTAAAACATGGTCAACACCCTCTGCAACTGTCTGAATTTAATATCAAAGAACTAACCCAAGATGTGTGTGATAAGGTCAAGACTATCCACAACAATAAGCAATTTGTGATCTATAGCCAACCTAACCAGGGTAGCACGCTATATGCCGACAAAAACTTGATTGAACGAGCGCTGATCAACCTGGTTCGAAACGCAGCACGTTTTTCTATCTCTACCGTACAAATTAATCTGGCTGAGTATAACGATACGATTGATATTCAAGTAGAAGATGATGGCCCCGGCATCCCGCCCGGTAAACGCAAAAGAATTTTTGAACCATTTACGCGTCTTGATTTTAGCCGAAACAGAGACTCTGGCGGTGCAGGTTTAGGCTTAGCAATCGCCAAAGGAATTATTTCACGGCATCACGGAAAGATTTGGGCAGAAGATAGTCGCATACTAAACGGCGCCCTATTCACCATTACCATGCCACTAACACAGCTGGATGACACCGAGAGCAAAGAGAACCCTCCTCAAGGTGAGCCAAGCTAATTGAAAGATTAATAGATAGTTTTTATCGGACAGGGCTTATACTATTTATAAACTCTAGTCGAAGGTTTAAGACTCAGCTCCTGCCAATCAAAGCCCAGGTCCTGCTCCGCAATTTTTAATCGCTCTATCGGCCAACTCAAAGTTTCTGCCAATAATTCACTGACCAGCTTAGGACAGTTATTTTGCTCGCTTAAATGTGTTGCGATAACCAATTGTAAAGAGTCACAATCCATCTGCTGTAAAAGATCTATCGCCTGCCGATTACTCATATGCCCCATCTTGCCAGCCACTCGTTGTTTTAGTCGCTCAGGATAAGGGCCATTCCACAGCATTTCTTCGTCATGATTACATTCCAGTAGAATGCCGTGACATGGAGTAAGCTGCTCAACAATTTTGGGAGTAAAGCAGCCTAGGTCAGTAAGTATAGCAAGTCGCAACTCATCTTGAGTAAACAGGAACTGACATGGCTCACGTGCGTCATGTGGAACTGACAAAGGAGTCACATGCAAGCTCCCCACTGAAAAAGGTTCAAACCCCTCAATCAGATTGAACTCAGGTAAATTACCGCATTTCCCTGATAATAAACTCCCCTTAGTGGCCCATACCGGAATCGAAAAGCGACGGCTTAAAGCACCAACACCACTAATGTGATCCTGATGCTCGTGGGTAACTAAAATTCCATCGATCTGCTGAGGGTCTAGATTCAAGCGAGGTAAGCGCTTGAGGACTTCTTTGACAGTGAAGCCACAGTCAACCATGACCGTAACTTCACCATTTGATACTAGTGTTGCATTACCTTTGCTTCCTGATCCGAGTGATGCAACCTGGAGTCGATTACTGTTTTCCACGGCTTTTGAAACTTGCTGCAAACTCCGGATAAACTTTAGTAAGAACATTAGCGTCGAGCAAGTTACCTTCATCATCTTTGAAGGTCATACTAGCACCAGATGCTGTAGTTTCGATTAGAATTTGATAATCGCCGGGCTCCATATCAACTTTAGGATTAGCTTCATCATCATTCCATAACCATGCCCAGAAACCAGTTTCCGGTTCTTTCACATTAAAGTAATAAATGCCCGCAGATTGGTCACGATCAGAAACGGTAAGATTAAGATCCTCAAGTACTCTCGGTAACTGATCCCAAACCGACATCAAGTCGCGTTCAGTCGTCAGTGCAATATTTCCACGCTGATTGGTGCCGAGATTAACGTTGATTGTTCCCTCTTCCAGGATACGCTCGCGAGCTTCTTTAGTACGCTCTGAGTCATAAAATCCTAAAAAGGCATTTAGGAACTGGCTGGCAACAGTTTTGGAAGGTGTCATTGCCACCCATTTTTCGTTGACCAGACGCTGGCTTTGAGTGTTACGTACCTGAACAGCCACTTCATTTGAGTTCTGATCAATAATCTCTAATGTTATACGGTGGCGCTGACCATCTAAATTATAAGAACCAATATAATTTGCCAAGTCAGTTTCATCGTCATCCGTGATCCAGTCTGTACTAATCTGCTTCTCACCTGAGCTTTGTACAGGAACATTTTTTTTCGTCACAAAGCGCGAAACATAGTCCATGAACGGAGCGTCTTGATGACGAACCCATACTGTTGGGTGCAGTTGATCAGAATCTTCACGCACACCATCACCACCGATTAATAGTAATTGTGGTGGGTCAAGACTTAGTTTTTTGCCTTGGGCATCACGGCTGGTAATAATCACACCTTCCGGAACACGGTAGCGATCATCCACGCTGATATGCTTTGCAGTAGGAGGAACCTGCAACTCAGGGCCTTGCTGACTATCCATGTAGCGGTTATCAATATCTTCAGTGCCATCTTTGGCGGAGAACCAGCTGCATGAAGATACAGTGGCCAAAGAGCTCAAAATTATCAGTGTTTTATATTTATTTAATCTCGACATTCGCTTGTTCCAACGCTTTTAATACTTGTGAATGGTACTGTTCAGCTAACACGGTCAATGGCAATAAAATGGTTTCTTCACACTTGCCCATTTTCGCCAGGGCCCACTTAACAGGGATCGGGTTTGCTTCAAGGAACAAATCCTGGTGTAAGGCTGACAGTTTTTCATTAATAACAGTAGCTTGCTTCCACTGCTCTGACTTGGCTAACTCACACATTTTGCTCATTAGCGCCGGAGCAGCGTTTGCAGTAACAGAAATCACGCCATGACCGCCCTGCTTCATAAACTCTAAAGCTGTAGCATCATCACCGCTTAACAAGGTGATTGGAGTCTTGCACACCCGATTTAGTTCCTCTACTCGGGATAAATCACCTGTTGCTTCTTTGATCGCCACAATATTTTCAAAATCTGCGAGGCGAGCAACTGTCTCAGGAAGCAAATCACACGCAGTGCGGCCAGGTACATTGTAGAGGATAATCGGTAGTTTGGTATTCTCTGCAACCGCTTTAAAGTGCTGAAATAATCCTTCTTGACTGGGTTTACAATAATAAGGTGTAACCACCAAAGCTGCATCTACACCCATCGCTTCCGCTTGTTGTGTTAAAGCAATGGTTTTCCTAGTGCTGATTGAGCCAGTTCCCGCAATGACAGAGACACGCCCAGCCACTTGCTTGACCGTCAATTCAATCGCAGCGTCGTAATCTTTGCTATCAACTGTCGCAGACTCACCCGTAGTACCCATAATGACGATACCATCAGTACCTTCATTAATGTGCCACTCAATAAGCTCCTTCAATGCATTTTCATCAAGAGAGCCATCCGCCTTCAAAGGGCTGATAATCGCTACAATGCTACCTGAAAACATGAATAAATCCTTAAGGCTCGGCCTTGTTTGCGGGCTATGTTAGCCAGCGAGGCCAGTAAAAACAAGCAAAATCACAAAAAAGGCAGGATTGCTTGCGACAAAAATTTTTCTGACGTAAAGTGATAATGAAAACGATAAAAAAGACTCAAGAAACAAAACCTAAAGGAGGCTGATTTGAGCCAACCACAGCTTAATAAAAAAGCACCTAGTTTTAAACTCCCCGCCACCGGCGACCAAACTCTTTCACTTACTGATTTCAAAGGCAAAAACCTCATCATCTACTTTTACCCTAAAGACAACACTCCAGGGTGCACCACAGAGGGCCAAAACTTTCGTGACCACTATAAACAGTTTCAGAAGCATAACACTGAAATCCTGGGCATATCTCGTGATAGTGTCAGAACACATGAGAACTTTCGCAAAAAACATGGGTTCCCGTTTGATTTACTGTCCGATGCCGACGAAGAAATGTGTAAAGCCTACGATGTTATCAAGCTGAAGAAACTCTATGGGCGTGAATATATGGGCATTGAGCGCAGTACTTTCTTAATTGATGCGCAAGGTAAACTCAAACAGGAATGGAGGAAGATTAAAGTCAAAGGCCACGTTGAAGAAGTATTAGAAGCCGTTAAAGCACTATAATAAACCACTTGAGAGGTGCCTCATGGTAAAAGAAAACCTGGACGGAAGACGTCTATTCGTATTGGACACGAATGTATTGATGCACGACCCCACTGCTCTGTTCCGCTTTGAAGAGCATGATATTTTAATCCCAATGGTTGTTCTCGAAGAACTCGATGCCGGAAAGAAAGGCGTTTCGGAAGTAGCTCGCAATGTTCGGCAAGTTACCCGCTATCTTGATGACCTGCTCTCCGCTGCTGAAGAAGGCGAAGATCCGATGGTCGAAGGCATTCACATTGGTCTTATCCCACAAATCCAGGATCGCAACAAACACGGCAAAATTTATTTCCAAACTAAAGAACACATCGATAGACTTCCCGACTCACTTCCAAGCAGTAAAGCTGATAACACCATTCTTAACGTAGCGCTGGCGTTGCAAGCTCGTGATGATGATCGCACTGTCACGCTGGTATCCAAAGATATTAACTTGCGCATCAAAGCCAATATCGTTGGTGTGCATGCCGAGGACTACTTCAACGACAAAGTACTGGACGACGTCGAGCAGCTTTATACAGGCTATTATGAACTGCCAGACAATTTCTGGGACACTCATAGTCGCGATATTGACTCATGGCAGGAGGAAGGCAAAACCTATTACCGTATTCAGGGACCTCTTGTGTCCGATTGGTCACTTAATCAATGCCTGTTTCAACCGCAAGACAATTTTGAAGCCATTGTGCGCGCAGTTGAAGAAGAAGATGGTCATCCCACAGCGACCATTGAACTCCTGGCAGATTATCGAAACGACAGCCACAACATCTGGGGAATCACCGCCAGAAATCGTGAACAAAGTTATGCTCTCAATCTCTTGATGGATCCCGAAATAGACTTTGTAACGCTGCAAGGTCCAGCAGGAACCGGTAAGACCCTGTTAGCACTTGCCGCAGCCTTGGAGCAAACCATAGAGCTTAAACGCTATAAAGAAATTATTGTAACTCGGGTAACTGTCTCTGTGGGTGAAGATATTGGTTTCTTACCCGGAACTGAGGAAGAAAAGATGACCCCCTGGATGGGAGCATTAATGGATAACCTTGAGGTACTCTCGCCTTCCGATAATGATGAGTGGGGCACGGCCGTAACACATGATTTACTAAGAAAGTGGATCAAGGTCCGCTCATTAAACTTCATGCGCGGCAGAACCTTCCTCAACAAATTTATCATCATTGATGAGGCGCAAAACCTGACTTCAAAACAGATGAAGACCCTCATCACCCGCGCAGGTCCCGGCACTAAAGTTGTCTGTATGGGTAACGTGGCACAAATCGACACACCTTATCTGTCTGAAACAACCTCGGGGATCACCTTCGTCGTCGACCGCTTCAAAAATTGGCCACACTCAGGACACATGACGCTAAAACGTGGCGAACGCTCACGTTTGGCTGATTATGCCTCAGAGCTGTTATAACGACAGACGCTCTAAACTAAAAAGCCCCGTTATTTTACGGGGCTTTTTTTATTAAGCATCAGTATCACTTTTCTCGTTAATACACCGGCTGTAACACTTTACAATAAAAATTCATAGATGAGATTACATTCTCTTCACCGCCAGTTTTATCAAGATAGGTAATCCTTATATTTCATAGGGTTAACACATAACAAAAAGAAACATTTCAGCACTATTCTTGTTGCTTTCACCTCCAAATAAACACTCTTTGCTTTCTGTTCTTGCTTTGCCCTTTTCCCATGATTGACTTAGCAAAAATCGTGGCGTAAAACTCTTCGCAAACAACTGGCAAAACTGTTGCCGCATCTAATAATAGGAGAAAGGAAGGAATGAAGCCCTTAAAATCAATAACAACTGTGTGGGGAAGTGCTCTGCTGCTGAGCCTGGCTGCTTGTGTCAGCGTACCTGAGAAAGAAAGCTCGACTACAAAAGAAGCCAGCGCCTTTCAGGCGGTGCTAGAAAAGACTTACCAAGCAGATGCTCCCGGAGCGACCGTGGTGGTTTCCCGAGATGGCAAAGTCATTTTCTCAGAGGCCTACGGTATGGCTGATCTTGAGATGGGCGTTGCCATGAGCGAAGACCATACTCTACGCCTGGCCTCAGTTACCAAACAATATGCCGCTGCAGCAATACTGTTGCTAGCCGAAGAGGGAAAACTATCACTGGATGATCCATTAACCCGCTTTCTACCGGATTTCCCCGCAGATGATGTCACCATTCATCATTTACTCAATCACACCTCAGGTATTGCCAGCTACACCAGCATTCCTGGTTACTTTACCGATGAGCGCATTCGTCGCGAAGTCAGTACGGAAGAATTGGTCGCTGTGTTTGCAGAAATTGAGGATGACTTTGCTCCAGGCGAAAGCTGGCGCTACAACAATTCAGGCTACGTGTTACTTGGCGCGATCATTGAGAAAGTCAGTGGACAAAGCTGGAATGCCTACATAGAAGAAAAACTACTCAAACCTGCTGGCATCGAACACACAGGTTATTACCCAGATGAACAAGTTCTGGCTGGACGTGCGCGTGGATATCAAATAGCTGACAACAAACCCATCAATGCGCCCTGGCTTAGCATGACCCAGCCCCATGCGGCTGGTGCCCTTTCGGCGACAGCACTGGACGTAGATCGCTGGCAGCGAGCCTTGCATGGCGGCGAGATCATATCCAAAGAAATGTTGGAGCGAATGTATACGCCGGACGAAGCCGCGAGTGAAGCCGGATACGGTTACGGACTGATGCACGGAAGCCTGCACGGTCAACTAATGCTTCATCACGGTGGCGGTATTCATGGCTTTAATACGCACGCACTCTGGTTACCGGAAGAAAAGCTATCAGTGGTTGTATTGAGCAACTATGCCGGTCTGGAGCCACGCCCAGGTGATGTTGCCCAGCGCCTGGCTGCACTAGCCATAAATAAGCCCTTCCCGATTGAACTTCCGACCGTAAAGCTTTCGGATGAAGCACTCAAAGAAGTGGTCGGTGTCTACCGCATTAACGAGAACACCACTCGCAGCTTGCGTCTGGTAGATGGAGAAATTATCAGTCAACGCGACAGTGGCGCAGAATTCAAAGTACGCCCAGTAGGTGATGATCGCTTCGTCTTCTTAAACTCCCTCAGCTCATTCCAGCTTAAGCGTGATGACCGGGGCAAAGTGACAGGACTTGATTTCTTTCAAGGTGGCGAAGCTAATCCAGAATATGCCGAGAAGATCAGCGATACAGTCGAAGTTCTAGTGGAAATAGAACTGACTCCAGCGCAGATGGACCGCTTGGTAGGTGATTACCAAATTCAACCCAATTTCATACTCAGCATCCGTCGCGGTGAAAAAGGCTTAACCGGCCAAGCTACCGGCCAACCAGCCATAGACTTTATCGCCTATAGCGAAAACATGCTACACAACAAACAAATTGGCGCCAAGCTAGAATTTGATTTGGAAGGAGCTCAACCGGCCAGTGGTTTAACCTTGCATCAAGGCGGGCAGAAAATACCGGCGCCTCGAGTAGGTGAGTAAGTTAATAAAGAATAAACGAATTGCTTGTTTATAATTTCCTAACAACATACTGCCACACAAAAAAAGCCTCGTAACTTCGCGAGGTTTTTTTGTGTGTGCAATAGTCAAGATTAAAGTCTGTGCAAACATAAAGTTTTACGTTAATTAACCAAAATGAGTTGGATTACTTTGTCCCCACTCACTCCCTTGGCTCGCGTTCATTCTTATTCCTTGCATAATACTATCCGTAGTTACAAACTTGCTGATCTTGTAGTCATATTTCCTCAATAAGGCTAAACACGAGTCAAGCTCTGCATGTTGTGGATTTAGCGGTTTGAGAGAGCGAGTAACTTCCGAAAATAGTCTCTTGCGAAAAAATCGCTTTTGCTCCCCACGGAGTAAGACAATAGTTCCTATCAACCCAATAAGAAATAGACCGATAGCGAATTTAGCACCCCCTTCTTTAACCACATCCGAGAAAGACATTGACTGAATAGCAAAGCCAACAGATATAGGTATTACAAAGGTGGCCAGTAGAGTTAAACCGCTTAGCAGATCAAGTCTTGTTCCCCGGGCATAGCGATCAATTAAACTTTGATTAAAGCGAAGAAAGGGATCTCGTAATTGAGAAAATCGTTGGAACGACTTAATGGCCACGGTATTGTTTGGTAGAAGCTTGGGGTTAGTCTTTGCAACTAATGAATTAAGTTCTACTTTTCTCTTCTTTTCAAATGCAGCATAGTCCGTTGGTTGTATTTCAAACTCTCCGGAACATTGAGTACACTCCCCGGAAAAGCCTAAAAGACTTCCTCGGCTTAATGAAACAAAAAAGATATGCCCAGCCATGCCAATACGTTTAACTTTCACAGCTCGCACCTCACGACAACGTGGGCAAACTTCAGCGACAAAACCAAGTTTCCGTGCAACCCTTTTGGAGCCCCATATCAAAAACATTACTTCCCCCTACATTTTTCTTATTAATGAATAAAATATAATTACATTAACCTTTTTAACTATAGTTATCGAAAACGCTCATGCCATCGCCCATCGTTTTCAAAGTTACAATTTTCTTCAGTATCAAATCTAACGTGCTGCCGAATATCTTTTAACTTTACGTCAATCGACTCCAATTTTTCTTTTATTAAGGAGCGAAAACCGTCCTTATCTGTATCCGCTAGCTGCTCGTTTGTATGATAAATACACACAACGGCAAGCGAGCCTGGGAAGCGGCTATAGTTTACAAAATGGGTTAACCAGTCAAATCCTTCAAATTTCTCCCGTGCAACACAACAGACCTCAGTCAATGCTTCTCTGAGCATATTATCCATTTTCTTATCTGTCTTTCTCATTATTATTACTAACTGGAGTTTTTATTCTGCGAGCTCATCTCAAGGACTTTATTATCATCAGGATGTTTTTACAAGTTTCGACTTTCATGAATGAGCTGGCGGAGTGAACTCCCGCTTACGCGGGAGTGACAGATGCAAAGCTATTACAAGGCTTCTCTAACTCTATTCTATGTTAAGGCTCTTCCGTAGGTTCTGGCGAACCAAGCACTTTTTGTTCACCGAGTTCTTCTTCTTGCTCTTCTTTTTCCAGTTGGATTTTATGGCCTTTTAAGGCTGATAAAACAGCATTGACGAGTATTGCTAGCGGAATGGCAAAGAAGACGCCCCAGAAGCCCCACAAGCCGCCGAACAGGAGGATTGAGCCAATGATGGCAACTGGATGTAGATTGACTGCTTCAGAGAAAATTAACGGAACTAATAGGTTACCGTCTAAAATCTGAATAATGAGGTAGATGGTCAGCATGATATAAAAATCATGGGTGAACCCCCATTGGAAGAATGCAATTAAGGCTACAGGAATGGTCACCAATGCAGCACCTATGTATGGAATCAACACCGAAAGCCCGACGCAGACGCCCAGTAATAAGGCGTAATTGAGACCCATAATCAGGAATGCGATATAGGAAGTAGTGCCTACGATAACAATTTCCAACACCTTGCCTCGAATGTAGTTACCGATTTGTCGATTCACTTCACTCCACACAGACTCAGCCAGATGTCGCTCTTGAGGCAGCCATTGGGTACACCAGCCTATAATGGTATTGCGATCTTTCAGGAAGAAGAAGACTAGTAACGGCACCAAAATGATGTAGACCATCACTGTTGCAATACTCATCAATGATTCCACTGAAGCGCTTAAAATCGCTTCTCCCCAGTTAGCAAGCTCGCTGTTTAAGCTGGAGAATATAGCACTTACCTGTTCTGTACTGACAAAGTTAGGATACTTTTCAGGAAGTTCGAGAATGCTCTCTCGAACCTTGGTCATTATATTCGGTAGCTCAGCGACCAACTTAACGCCCTGCTTCCAGACCAAAGGTATCAGGCCAAAAAACACAATCAATGCCATACCAATGAAACCTGCAAATACGATAATGACAGACCAGAGTCGGGGCACTCTTTTCTGCTGTAGCGCAGAGACCACCCATTCAAGCAGGTAAGCAAAAACCAGAGCCCACAGGATTGGGGCCAAAATATCGCCAACCGTTAAAATAACGAAGAAGCCCACGATCAACAGCATGCTAAGCACAATCGTTGCAGGGCTTGAAAAATTACGTCTAAACCAACGAGTAAAAATGGTTGTCATGGAATATCCAATACAAGGTCAATGATTTAACAGCAAACATGATACACAGTTCAAGATTGAACTTTTACCACACAAGTCCCATCATATACAGTAACTTGCTTATGATTATATTGTGTGACATTTAATTGTTTATGAAAACATCCCGAAAGTTGATACGCCAAAAGGTCTCCTCCCTGCTCGCTTCATTGAGTTTTAGCACAGTCATTGCTCTGTCATCAATGTCCGCATTGACGGCAACCAATGATCTACCTAAACTCGGTGACACAGCCGGTTCAACGCTTTCAGTGGATGAAGAGCAGGCCATTGGCGACAGGATCATGAGCCAGATTAGGCGCAGCCAGTTTTTAATGAAAGACCCTCTAATCACCGACTATATTCAACAATTAGGACATAAGCTTGTCGCAGCCAACCCTGATGCTTTAGGACGTCGTTTTCAGTTCTTCGTGATTCAGGAAGGCTCGATCAATGCCTTTGCGTTGCCGGGCGGATATATCGGAATACATTCAGGGTTGATTACAGCCTCACAAAGTGAAAGCGAGCTTGCTTCGGTGCTCGGACATGAAGTGGCACACGTTACCCAACGACACCTGGCCAGACGCCTTGAAAAACAACAAGACCTTTCCCTTCCAACCGTTTTGGGGCTGATAGCCTCAGTTATCGTAGCGACCCAGGATCCTGAAGCAGGCATGGCCGGTGTTGCAGCGACTCAAGCTGCAACGCATCAAAGCATTATTACTCACACTCGTGATAACGAAAAAGAAGCCGATAGAATCGGCATCACCATGTTGTCCAGTGCAGGTTTTGATGTACGAGCTGCCGCTGATTTTTTTGAAACCTTGCAACAGGCCAGCCGCTACACATTAAAGCCGCCTGAAATTCTATTGACCCACCCTCTGTCCAGAAACCGTATCGCAGCAGCGCGAGAACGAGCCGAGCTATACCCACAAGTCGACCATCAAAACTCTGTTGATTACCAGCTGGTTAAGGCTCGCGTCCGTAGTATCGACCTGATCAATAGTGAAGATAGCTACCGCTTATTAGAAAAGCGATATAAAGCCAAGCAATTAACGTCAATCGAAGATCGCTACCTATTTGCAGAGTTTTTGAAAGAGCGAGGGAAAACGCAAGAAGCGCTTTCGGTACTGGATTCCTTGTACAAAGAATATCCTGATAACCATCTGTTACTGTTTAGTCTAGCGGAAACACACAGAATGAATAATACGGCTTCAGCCATATTGCCTGAACTCAAAAACCAGCTGGATAAAACTCCCGGTTCGACAAAGTTGATTTTAGCCACCGCCCAAATATATCTTGAAAATGAGAGAGCCCAAGAAGCAGAAAAGTTACTCTTAAGATATGTAGATGTTAATCGCTACAATCCAAGTTATTTGTATGTTCTAGCTGAAGCTCAGGCAGAAGCTGGACACACACCGGAAATGCACGAAACAACTGGGCAATATTTGCTATTACTGGGGGATTTAAGAACCGCGAAAAAACACTTCGAGCTTGCGCTCAACAGCACTTCAAAAGACCCTTATGCACAAACTCGCATTCAAGCACGGCTGGAAGAAGTTAATCAAAAGATTCGCGAGATTCTAACCGAAAACTCTCGGCGCTCCCGCTTTGACCATCAATGACCGAGTAAACCTAGGATTATTGAGCAGTAGATTGTGCAGATTTAATTTTTTCGATTAGCTCAACAATCTTGTAGCGATCGACTTTACCCATTAACGGCCCCATGACTTCTCCTTTCGGTGTCACAATATAACTCGCAGGCAGACTCAGTGGACGCTCCATCGGTAAATAGGGCATAGGTTCTGTTGCCACAACCGGATATTGAATATCCAGCTTTTCAACCAGCTCTATCAATTCCTGATTCGGCAATTTATCGAAACTAACTCCTAGGACATGAATGCTGTCATTCTCCTGTGCCAATAAATTTAACTCAGGAATCTCCTCTAGACAGGGTGGACACCACTCGGCCCAGAAATTCACCACCAGCCAACTTCCTTGGTAATCCGACAAGTTCTTCTGTTCGCCATTAAGCAGCGAAAAATCCTTACTGGTATCGCAAGCGGCGACAAACCCCAGAACAAAGCCAATGTAAATCAAGCGCAAACACAATTGTTTCATAATAATCATTTATAAATCATTGGGTTAGAAAGAATTAATTTGAATAGAATGGTGGAAATGCCACAAACTTTCGGGCATATTATACTGAGTGGACATTATAAATAATAGAACTATAACCAATTAGGCGCTATTAATGACTCAATTAAAGCTCACATATCCCTCCCTGCAGGCTGGCCAGGAATTTATGCTGGATACAGCACCCTCAGCTATTAACGCATGGTTTGAGCGACTGGCTTTTTCAAATATTGATCGAGCAATTGATGAGTTACTTAAAGTGACCAAAACACTCAACCGCTGTCAGCAAAAAATAGCCCATCGTGAGACTAACTTTATAACGCTTAGTAGAGCCTACCTGCAGGTTAGTAAGCACCTGCGAGAGCACAATGACCGCCGCACTATCAAAGTCAGCCATGAACAACTTAAAGCGCTGCATTCGCTGAGCACAGAAATGGCGTTTGCCTTTAAACGAATCGTTGATGAATTATCAACCCAGAAGTTTGCACTGAATAAAAAACAAAGATTGGCAAAGGCCATCAATTATTCGCAACATTACCTGGGCATAATGCTAATTGAACATTATCAGCTCCATACACCAGTACCCGCCTATATCTGGCATGAACTTCATATGCTGTATGAGTTTGCTGGCAACAACAAATTACATCGCCTGAAAGTCAACAACACTGATGACGCGCTGGAACCCATGCCCAGTATTGAGCAAAGTTACATTCGAAGCTGCTTAATGGCGATTGTTGACCCCTACCATCTTGGTGATAATCTGCATTGGCATTTATTTAAATATTTCGCACACTGGGGCAATAAAGCTGTTTTAGATAAAAACCTACAACACTTTAGCGAGAGTCGTTGCTTTATCATTAATTTAAGTGAAGGTAAGAAGCCTCTCTTTATCCGAAAAGAAACCGAATACGAAGATTCCGGCCATTTGCGATTACTACTAACCAACCAATTACTTGAAGTCGTCGAGCAACAGATGCTTAAGCTTGAAGAAAGCCAGGAAGTCCCTAAACCCGGCTTCTACAAAGCAATCGACACAAAGCTGGCCCTGAAATTATTGCATCGCATCTTTACCTATTGCGACCAGCACTTAAAGAGAAACTCCACCCGTTATCCTATGATGAGCCAAGTGAGCATAGTCTGGGGACCTAACGCAATTCAGAAAATTCTTTCTTCAAAAAGTAAGCTAACCATTGATGAGCATCTAGGTTATCAAATAAAGGAATTGCTAGGTGACGACTACAAGTTGGGCATTAACTGGCAGGCAGTCAATTATAGTGAAGGCGGTATGTGCATTCGTCATAACAAACAGCATGTCGCACAACTATCAGTGGGGAGTATTGCTCTAATCAGAATAGAGCACAATGAAGAAGAATCCCGACGCTGGCAACTTGCGGTTAGTCGCTGGCAAAACATTGACCATGCGCGCGGAACGACTATTGGTGTTGAGTATCTTCGCGGCGAGCCTGAACTAAATTATTATCTGACCAAGACCAAAGATGATGAAATCGTAAAGCATCCTATCATTACGCTAAAACAAAGCGGCGAATTCCCATCAACCATGATCGCCTCCCGGAGTCTTATTGGCGGACAGAAATTGCTACAGCTAGAAATCGATGGGAAACATTATCCAAGTTACGTTACCCACATTATTGAAAGTAGCTCTCAATTAGCTGTTTTCGGAATTCGTCGAGACTAAGTCCACATCCAGGGCTTTTCCTAACTCCAAGTTTGCCTGCTCTATTGGTGTACTGAAGCCGTCGTTCTTATCCTCTGACAACACCTGATTATCATTGGGCAAACGCCAGTTGCCTCGACGATACACCTCTTCAATAGTCAATGAGTGGCCTGTTAGCTTCAAGCAATATTGCTCCCCTTCCAACTTAGCTAAAAAATTAAGCCTTAACAATTGCTCAATGTAGCCACGTAAGGTCTGCTCGTGTAAGTAAATGAATTTACTCTTAAGCTGGTCGAGTGAGAGTGAGCTTTCTTTGTCCTGAGCCCGAATAAAAAACTGCAGGATTTTTAACACAGAAATAAATTCGTGCTCATGCTTCTCGCTTTCCACTTCAAAACGATGAAGCCCAAAGCAAATAATCACGCCCAATAGCAGAATGGACCAGGAAAGATAAACCCATAAGAAGAAAATTGGGATCGCAGTAATGGCGCCATAAATCAGCTCGTAACTGGAAAATTTGGTGATAAAAATAGCAAAACCATATTTTGCTGTTTCGAACAATATTGCCGTAACTGTTGCGGCAATTAAAGCCTTATAGAAGCTAACTTGAGTATAGGGCACAACCATATATAAAGCTGAAAACGCTAATACAATGAGTATGAAAGGCAAGCCAAAGGTCAATATTCCACTCAAGTCTGAAACAATGGGCAAGGTGGCAAAATAAGACGAAGCCGCTAAGCTGGCAGCAATTAATATCGGCGCCATAGTCAGCATTGCCCAATAAGCCAATATTTTGTGGATTCCTTTACGTTGAGTCGGGGTTTCCCAAAGTGCATTAATAGAACGATCGATCGAACGCATGAGTAACAGCGAAGTTACAATTAA
Source organism: Kangiella sp. (assembly GCA_048266925.1). Taxonomy (GTDB): domain Bacteria; phylum Pseudomonadota; class Gammaproteobacteria; order Enterobacterales; family Kangiellaceae; genus Kangiella. The sequence goes on from JBLWYL010000002.1 coordinate 135,257, forward strand.
AAACCCAAAACCGATTGCAGAAAGATTTTTAGACTTTGAAACGTACTCATTAAGGTGTTCCTGTACCGCCAATCCTGTTTCTGGCAGCAGGTTATCAAAAATTAAGGACTGGACTTGCGCGTTAACACCCTCAAAGTTAGGAAAAACGGCCATTAAGCTAACTGCAACCGTCATTAATGGCACTAACGCCAACATATTGCTTAGCGTTAATTCTGCTGCCATGGCGCTGGCCTGCTTTCGATTAAACTGGATAAAAACAAATTTAATAAAGGCTTTTAACCACTTCCATCTTTTTTCCATGCTCATTTATGCCTAAAATAGCCCTACGTCTGAACAAATTACATCATATTATGAGTGAAATTAATATCTTGCATAATCCACGCTGTTCAAAATCACGCCAAACATTGGCTCTTTTACAAGAAAACGGTGTCGAACCTAATGTTATCGAGTATTTAAAGACTCCACCCAGTAAAACAAAGCTCAAGCAAATCGTAAAGTTATTAGGCGTTTCGCCGCGTGACATCATTCGCACTAAGGAAGCAGAGTACAAAGAAGCTGGGTTAGATAACCCTGACTTAACCAAAGAGCAAGTCATTGAGCTCATGGTCAGCAATCCAAAGGTGATTGAGCGCCCTATCGTTTTTTCAAGCGATAAAGCTGCCGTAGGCCGCCCTCCTGAAAATGTGCTGACAGTCATTAAATAAAAAGGAATAATTTTGCAGCAAATCCTGATTTTGTATTATTCGCGCCACGGTCATACCCTCCAGATGGCGCGTCTTATTGCTCGTGGTGTCGAAACTGTCGATGGTTGCGAAGCTTTATTAAGAACTGTGCCCGCCATTGTCAGCGCTGAACAAGAACCAGCAGACACCCGCCCGCAAGAAGCAAGCGACCCGTTTGTGACACTGGACGAGCTTAAAGGGTGTGATGGACTTATTCTAGGTAGCCCAACTCGCTTTGGCCACATGGCATCACCGATAAAGTATTTTCTGGAAACCACCTCAGCTATCTGGATGTCGGGGGCACTGGCAGGCAAACCAGCGGGGGTCTTCACTTCAACAGGAACTTTACATGGTGGACAAGAAGCAACTTTATTGAGCATGATGCTACCTTTGTTGCATCACGGCATGCTAATTACTGGTCTGCCCTACTCTGAAACTGAGCTGATTCATACAGAGACTGGCGGCACACCTTACGGTGCATCTCATACCGCTGGTAGTGATAATGATAGGTCAATTAGCGAATCAGAAAAAAAACTGTGTATTGCTCAAGGTAAGCGGATTGCAGGCATAAGTAAACAATTAGCAGCTGGCTAAGCTAATCGAATTAATTAATTTAAGATAAGAGATCTTCATGCAAAATGATTTAAACCCACACTTAGTCAGAGCAATCCGCTACCGTTTAATCGGGCTCGGGGTTTATCTGGCGCTCCTGATTATGATGCCTTTCTTTATTATTAAAAATCATGATAGTCAGGCCTTAGTCTATTTTTCATTAGCCATTTGGTGGGCGCCTTTATTGATCGCTCTTCCAGGGCTTTTTAAAGGCAAAACCTACACCTACGGATGGACAGGCTTTATTATTTTACTACCCTTCTTTTATGCCTTTTTCTACATTATTGAGCCGGACAAATTTCAATGGTCACTGATCATTTCAATACTCTGCGTAATCTATTTCTTTGCTTCAGTTTTATACGTTAAGAAAAACGCATTGGGACACGGCATAAAAACGAATCAAGATGCTAAAAAAGCAAAAGGGCTGGAATAAACCAGCCCTTTTTATTTCTAATGACTCAGTGTGCACAGCTAAACATTGAATAAATCTTTATAAGCCCTGAATCGCAGGAAGTGGTCACACAGCACTAAGGCCGCCATCGCTTCAACAATCGGCACAGCTCTCGGCAACACGCAAGGATCATGACGACCACGTCCATGAAACACCGTTTCTTCACCTTCAAGGTTAACCGTTTCCTGCTCCTTAATGATAGTCGGCGTTGGCTTAAAAGCCACTCTAAATACGATCGGCATACCATTGGAAATTCCGCCTAATACTCCACCAGAATTATTAGTTCGAGTTTTGACTTTGCCATCCGGATTAATAAAGACATCATTGTGAGTTGTGCCACTCAATAAAGTCCCTGCGAAACCGGAACCAATTTCAAAAGCTTTTGAGGCGTTAATCGCCATCATGGCTTTAGCCAAATCAGCTTCTAATTTATCAAAGACCGGCTCGCCCAAACCTACCGGCACAGACTTGATTCGGCACTCAACAATACCACCCAGCGAGTCACCGTTTTTTCGAGCCTGTTCAATCTTGGCAATCATTTGTTCAGCCAGTTTTAAATCAGGACAACGTACAGGAGTCTGCTCTATCAGGCTGGCATCCACCGCATCAGAATCAAGAGCCATAGTTAAATCTTGGACGCTTTTAACATAGCCTACAATCTCAGTGCCTAGTGCTTGCTCAAGTACTTTGCGTGCAATAGCACCGGCTGCAACGTGTCCTGCTGTAATTCGCGCTGAACTACGACCACCGCCAGCTACATCACGTATGCCGTATTTTTTTTGGTAGGTGTAATCGGCGTGGCTCGGTCTAAAAATAGATTCAAGCTCGGAATAATCTTTGCTGCGCTGGTCCTGATTCGGGATCAACAGGCTAATTGGCGTGCCGGTAGTGATTCCACCAACAACGCCGGAGAGGATCCGCACCTGATCCGATTCATCGCGCCGAGTGGTAATTGAGCTTTGGCCAGGACGACGACGGTCAAGAAAAACTTGAATATCTTCCTCAGACAGTTTCAAGCCTGCTGGGCAGCCCTCAACTACAGCACCAATCGCCTTGCCGTGAGACTCCCCCCAATTGGTCACTCTGAATAAAGTTCCGAAACTATCGCCTGCCATAAGGATTTCCTAATACTTTAATTTTCTGCTGATACTTTTTCTGTAGAGACTGTTTCTGCTGAGACTGTCTCTATAGCTCACTCTAAGACTGGTTCAGTTACCATACCAATCTGCTCAAGATACTGCCAATAATCTGGGAATGACTTGGCTACTGCTTCCGATGATTCAACCGTCAGACCATTTAACTTGATACCGATTAAAGCTAAGCTCATGGCCAAACGATGATCATGACAACTGGAAACTTTAGCAGCTATTAACTGTTTACCGCCGTGGATGGTGATACTGGATTCATCGAACTCACAATCTGCACCAAGCTTCTTCAGCTGCTCACATAAATCAACGATACGATTAGACTCTTTATAAGCTAAATGAGCAATGTTGGTTATACGAGTTTCACCTTCCGCAAAACAGGCCAGAGTCGCTAGCGTTGGCACCACATCCGGCATATTCCCCATATCCACTTCGATGCCTTGTAGCGGGGAATCATATTCAACTTTTAGGTCATCCTGCTTAAGATAAACCTTGGCGCCCATACGCTCCAGAACTTGAGGAAACTTTGATTCGCCCTGTGGCGAATCAAAGTGATAATTATGGATAGTGCAACTTGATTCCGCCAACAAGGCAGCAGCCAAAAAATAACTGCTGCTAACCACATCCCCTGAAACATGAATATCTTGTGCAGCTAAAGTTTGCTGACCTGGAATGAAAAATTCACGACAATTGATTCGCTTCACTTCGCCACCGAACAACTCTATAGCCCGTAAGGTTAACTCTACATAACTTTCGGAAACGGTTTCTGATCTTAAATGAATTAAGGTATCTTTCTCGGACCTTAAACAGGCAATGAGTAGACCACTTAAAAATTGACTGCTTCGAGAAGCGTTCAGTTCACAAGAACCACCAGCAATTGGTCCCGAAATCTTTATCGGCAAATAACCATTATCACTGTCTATGCTGACACCAAGACCTACAAGGCTGGCGACACTTTCTTGCATTGGTCGTGATTGCATCTGCTGGCTGCCAGTGATGGTAATTTTGTGCCCATCTGGCGAATAAAACAAACCGGTTAAGGCGGTAATAAAGCGCGCTAAAGTGCCACTATCATGACAATCAATGACAACGTCATCCACCAGCTCAAAGCTTTCAATGCCTTGAATCTCTACGCAGGTTTGATCAAGCCACTCAACTCCAGCACCCAGTGCTTTAATAGCACTCAATGCGGCGAGTATATCGTCATTTCGAGGAACATTGCTCAGTCGGGTTGTTCCACTGCTGATGGCAGCCAATACCACATAGCGGTTGGCCAAATATTTACTACCGGGCAACTTTAATTCGAAAGGCTTTACCGCACTTGAAATTATTATTCGATCAGTCAAAAGATATCATCACTCTTATCATTAATTTAATCTTGAGGTTGCAGCTCATCCAGTAGTTCAGATAACAGCTCAACATCACGATCGGCTAAACCATCAGCTTCTACAGCATCTTCAACAAATAGTGCAAATTCAGCAAACCATTCATCATCGGACAAATCATCGGCAGGTATCAAATCCACCATCGGAATCAGATATCCAACCAAAAACAACTTCTCTTCTTCAACCTGCTGTTCCATTTCCAGCAATTGTTGCTTGACTGTTTCTGCTATTGACATAGTGTGAGCCTTTTTCAATTGAGTCGGTCATGTTCAGTTCATGACGTGCATTATGTGCCGCATTAGACATAGTCTTGGCGTATTCCGCCACTAAATCTAACATTTTATCCGGCGTATTATAATGCTCATTGATCAAGTTAACTATGGCTGAGCCGGTAATAATTCCATCCACACCAGCCTGAGCTGCCTTTAACACATGCTCAGGCTTAGAAATACCAAAGCCCTGCACTAACGGCGGTGCTCCTAACTGTTTTAAGCTTTCAATTAAGCCAGTTCCTGTTTCCTGCTCACTGTTATCGGCACCAGTGATTCCTTTGCGACTCAGCACATAGGTGTAGCCCCGGCTGTAGTTGGCAATAAGCTCTAAACTTGATGGGCTCGCATCAGGCGGCGCAATATACACCGTATCGATACCCTGTGATTGTGCCGACGGAGCAAATAGGTCACGCTCCTCTACTGGACAGTCAGCAATCAGTACTGAATCGACTCCTGCTTTTTGCGCATCATGATAGAACTGCTCAATGCCAGGAGCAAAGACCAGATTGGCATAAGTCAAAATCCCTATGGGTAAATCAGGGTATTTAGCACGAATTTTAGCAACCAAATCAAAGGCTTTCTGCACACTGAAACCATTGGCTAAAGGCCTAAGACTGGCGGTTTGAATCACTGGTCCGTCGGCTACCGGATCGGAGAAGGCAAAGCCCAGCTCCAGTGCATCAGCCCCATTCTCAACCAATCTATCAATGAGTTGTAAAGACAGTTCCTCTGTTGGATCACCCAACAGAACAAATGGAATATAAGCCAATTGATTCGAATCTTTGAGTCGTGCAAATAATTGTTGGTAACGCATAGTCACTCTCTTCTCTCTATATCAAAATTGGTGTGTTAGGCAGTCTCTTGCAGGAGACTCATGACATGAGCTAAATCTTTATCGCCGCGTCCAGACAGATTAACCAGAATATTCAGCGGTTCACTGGATTCAGCGGCCAGCTTTTTGGCATAAGCCAATGCATGCGATGATTCAAGTGCAGGAATAATCCCCTCCTTTTTTGATAACTCTTGAAATGCCTCTAACGCCTCTTCATCGGTCACCGAAACATATTCAGCCCGACCGGCAGTCATTAAATGAACATGCTCAGGTCCAATTCCTGGATAATCGAGACCGGCAGAGACTGAATGCGACTCCTGAACCTGACCTTCGCCGTCCTGCAACACAAAAGTTCGTGAACCATGCAAAATGCCCTCGCGCCCTTTTAATAAAGTTGCACCATGTGCTTTGGTATCGAGTCCTTTACCAGCTGGCTCAACACCAATTAATCGAACATCCTCATCTTTAATGAAATCCGCGAAAATACCAATCGCATTAGAGCCTCCGCCAACACAGGCCACAACAGCATCGGGCAGCTTGCCAATCAACTGTTTCATTTGCTGCTTGGCTTCTTCGCCAATGATTTTCTGGAAAGTGCGCACCATTTTAGGGAACGGTGCTGGACCAGCTACTGTGCCCAACAAATAGTGGGTGCTTTCGTAGCTCGATGCCCAGTCACGCAAAGCTTCATTGATGGCATCTTTTAAGCTGGCGCTACCATTGTCTACAGGAATGACTTCTGCGCCCATCAGCTGCATCCTGAAAACATTAGGAGCCTGACGGTCGCAATCCTTTTTGCCCATATAGATAGTCGCTTTTAAACCCAGTAAGGCACAGGCCAACGCTGTGGCCACGCCATGTTGACCAGCCCCGGTTTCCGCAATGATGCGGTGCTTACCCATTTTTTTGGCTAATAAAGCCTGAGCCAAAACCTGATTGGTTTTATGCGCACCGCCATGCAACAAGTCTTCACGCTTAAGGAAAATACGTGACTGATTAATGCGAGCGTAAGATGTGCACTCGGTCACCGGGGTTGGGCGTCCTGCATACTCCTTCAGCAAACGGCTTAGCTCAGTTTGAAATTCATCGTCAAGCAATGATGCCTCGAATGCCCGATCAAGTTGTTGCAGTGCTGGCATTAATAACTGCGGGACAAATTGTCCTCCATATTGCCCGATATAAGCACCGTCAAATTCGAAGCTTGTCGGTGAGTTAACTTTTTGATTCATGATGAAATACCTCCAACGGCCACTTGGGCTAAATTGCCATCTGATTCAGAGTCAGTAACTTTTTCTTTAAAACGACCCGACTGTGGCCGACAATGACTAATAAACTCTTTAAGTAAGGCTTCGCTCTTTATTCCCGGACTCGACTCAACTGAGCTGGACAGATCTACTTTGACCACCCCCAGCTTTTTGAGCTGTTGAATGTTATCTGCACTGACCCCTCCTGCTATACGAAGCTTTGTCGCACGCAGGTCTGAATCCAGTTGGCTTAGTAGCGACCAATCGAAGGTAACACCAGTACCGCCCCGTTGACTTTGTGCTTCATTAGTAACCTCAGTATCCAGCAGCACCTCATCATAAGTTTCGAGTAGAGCCTTTAATTCTGAGGTAAGAGTTTCTGCAGATAGCTCCGCTCCAATGTGGAAAACCTTCGACACCCTAACAGAGGGCAATTGTTGCTTAATGTCTTGAGCAAATTCTATCGATTCATCACCATGCAGCTGTATAACTTGTAACTTGTATTGTTGCGTTGCAGACAAAACCTCATCAATCGACTGGTTCTGGAAAACACCAACTAGAGGTTTGCTTGAACTAATTATTTTATTGCTAACAAAACGCTTTGAGTTGGGTGTAAATATCAAACCTACATAGCTGGCAGGAGAAGTTTGCAAGAGGTCAGCATCAGACTGTTGTGTGATGCCGCATACTTTAATATCGCCATACACCAGTTGCCGAGCTGCTAACTCAAGGTTAACCTCCATCATAAGGCTGGAACCGACCAAGCAGGCATCGGAAAACTGCGAAAGCTCTAATACATCTTGATGAGTATTGATACCTGACTCAGTGATGACCAAGCGGTCTGCCGGTACCTTTTGTACGAGCGCTTTTGTGTGTTCAAAACTGGTTGATAAATCTTTCAGGTTACGGTTATTAATACCAATGATTTTTGAACCCAACTTGATCGCTCGCTCCAGTTCAACGTCAGTATGAACTTCAGTCAGCACATCCATATTTAAAGCTTCAGCCTGCTCCTGACAAATTTGATAGTCTTTATCATTAAGCACAGACAACATTAACAATACTGCATCAGCTCCAAAGTAACGCGCCTGACGAATTTGTTTTGGTGATAAGATGAAATCTTTGCACAATAAAGGCTTATCAGTTAGCTCTCTTACTTTCTTCAGGTTGGAAAAACTGCCACGAAAAAAACGCTCTTCGGTCAGTACTGAAATTGCATCCGCATACTGATCATACACTGGGACAATTTCGTCTAAATCAAATTCAGCACGAATCAGACCTTTGGATGGCGACGCTTTTTTACATTCCATGATAAAGCCATAATGTGGCTTATTGAGAGCATCATAAAAGCTTCGCTGACTTGCTTCTAACTCAGTATAGTCAGGCGTATTACCAATGACATTACGCTTATGTTCAAGGATGGTCTCTAATACATTAAGCATTGGAAGCCTCCTTAATCATTTGTAAGTGCTTATAAGCTTGGCCAGTTTTTAATAAATCCTTAGCCAACTGTGTTCCTGCTTTAAAGCTATCCGCAAGATTATTTAGAACTAACAAGGCGCCACAGTTCACAGACACCATATCAATGTGCGCATCACTGCCCTGACCCTTCAACAATTGTTGGGCGGCAAGAAGGTTATCACCAATACTGTTTGCCTGAATACTGGCAATACTATGCCATTCAATGCCAAAATCTTCTGGAGAAAGAGTTAACTCTTCAATGACCCCATTATTGAGCGAAACAGCAAAGGTGCTGTCATGCACTGCAATTTCATCCAAACCTGAACCATGAACTATCAATGCCTTTTGTGCGCCAAGAATTTTTAAAATTTCAGCAAAAGGTCGACAATACTTTTTGTCATAAACTCCAAGCAACTGAACCTCAGGTAACGCTGGGTTTGCCAGCGGCCCTATCAGATTAAAAATGGTTCTCGTTTTGAGTGATTGTCTGATTGGCATCACATGCTTAACACCGGGGTGATAGTCTGGCGCAAATAAAAATGAAAAATTCACCTCATCTAGCAACTGTTTGCTCTTTTCCGGACTGACATGAATGTTAACTCCAAGCTGTTCCATTAAGTCCGCAGAGCCGCACTTTGAAGAAACCGAACGATTACCGTGCTTAACCACTTTGATGCCAGCAGTCGCCGCTAACAAGCTGACAATGGTTGAAACATTGATAGTGTTGAGACCATCACCACCAGTACCACAACAATCACTGACCAAATAATCTCGTTGTGGGAACTTGACTGCTTCCTGTCGTAATGCAAAGGCTGCTCCGGCAATTTCTTCAACGGTTTCGCCTTTAGTCTTCAGCGCTGCCAACATTGCCGCAACCACAGGAGCCTCGACCTGACCTTGTAAGACAGCTTGAAATGACTCCGTTGCCTGTAGGTAATTCAAATTCTCACCTTGGTAAATGGATTCAAGCAACTGCATCATGGCGAGTCTCCTTAGCCGTTTTGCCTGAATGATTTTCAACTATATGGATGAAGTTACGCAGTAACTTGTAGCCAGCAAAGCTCATAATACTTTCGGGATGGAACTGAACGCCATAAATAGGCAATTCAGTATGCTGTACAGCCATGACTTCACTTTGTTCTGACTCAGCTGTAATTACTAATGTGTCTGTCACCTGGGTCGCAACCAGTGAGTGATAGCGTGCTACAGCAATACTCCCTTTGATATTAGAAAACAGTCCCGAACTGTCTTTTAATTTAAGCTGTGATACTTTTCCATGCACTACTTGCTGTGCTTTTTTAACTACACCGCCAAAAGCTTCAACAATCACTTGATGCCCCAAGCAAACACCCAGGATTGGCTTATTGTTTTGAAAATCTTGAAGCAGCTTCAGACAGCAGCCTGCATCTGATGGCTTACCAGGACCTGGAGACAACACAATACAGTCTGCTTTATTGGCTAGATTAGAAACATAGCTATACTCAGCATCATTACGAACAACGCTGACATCAAATCCAAGTAACTGCAACTCATAGTCGAGGTTATAAATGAAGGAGTCGAAGTTATCGATCAATAATGCTTTCATGCCGCACTCTCCTTTAAATCTTGCTCAGCAACAAGGCAAGCATTCAATACCGCCTTAGCCTTATGGAGTGTTTCATTAGCTTCCAACGCTGGCACCGAGTCATAGACTATGCCCGCACCAGCCGAAACATGAGCTACACCGTTAGATACTTCCGCAGATCGGATAATAATGGCGCTATCAAACTCCTGATTGGCATTGTAGATACTGACAGCTCCACCATAATAGCCGCGTGGCTTCTGCTCTAATTGGCGGATAATTTCAACCGCTTTAATTTTAGGTGCCCCCGTTAAAGTTCCCATATTGGCGCAGGCGCGGTAGGCATGCATTGGGTTAATATCATCGCGAAGCTCGCCGATAACTTCTGAAACCATGTGCATCACATTGGAGTACTTCACAATACGTTTTAACTGAGTGACTTGACGACTCCCGGCTTTAATCACTTTAGCTAAATCATTTCGAGCCAGGTCGACCAACATCATATGTTCCGCACCTTCTTTTTCGTCACTGATAAGCTCGAATTCCGTTTTTGCATCCAACTCAAAATTAATGGAACCGTTTGCTGTAATAGCACGCTTGCGTGTTCCTGCAATGGGATACAGGGTGACTTTGTTGGTATCAAAAACTTTTAACGCACTTTCAGGACTGGAACCAAACAACTGACTGTCACCAAAGTTAATGTAGTACATGTATGGCCCGGGGTTGGACTTTCTCAGAACCTGATAGGCTTTAAAGGCATCGTCGCATTCGGTCGAAAAGTTTCTTGATAGCACTACCTGAAAAGCATCGCCTTCGATAATATGCTGCTTTACTTTCTCAACGTTATTTTTAAACTCTTCATCCGAGACGTCGATCTTGAAATCACGACTTTGCAATGAGGTATGAGTTTGACTCGTTAGCGCTGCTATTAAAGACGGAGTTTTTGGTGAGGATGATAGCTTCGACTCTATTGACTCTATGGCAACGCCTAATCGGACAGTATTAGCAGCATTGTCACCAAAACCTTTAACAATAATCTTAGCGGACTGTGAATCGTCCTCTTGGATGACTAACTGGTCAGCCAGATAAAACTTGAAGTCAGGCGTTGTCTTGTTAAGTTCTGGCAAAGCTTCATACTGATCCACCAAATCGAAACTCATGGCTCCTATCAAACAGGAACTGACATTATCCGCTTTTTGGTTGCTTTGAATCTGCTCGGTTACCAAAGTCAGCACATCTGAAATAGTTGGTTGAGTCAGGCGCTGGTTTTCATTTAACGCCTTGTCATCACTCGTTTTATCGAGCGTATAAGTAATTGATTCATTCGATACCCTCTGAGTAAAACCTGTTAGGACTTGGTCAAGTTTGGCAAGTGCGCCTATAAAGCTTTTGCCATTATCATTCAGGCTTTTAATCGTTACAGTGCCATCCAACCCTTCTATAACCGCTGCCGCTGAAGCCATGCTAATACTACGCTTACTCTTCTGAGTTCCTGGCTCTGCCGTCTCTAATAATGCTGTGTTAGGTGAATGACCGTTAGAAGTTAACAGACCAAACACTTCGCAAGGCAATAGTGATAACGGCAACTTCTTGGTTAAAGTATTAACTTGCATACGCCACCTCTGCTAAGGTTCTTCCACTTGCTGTGACAAAAGGTGCAAGCTGCTGCATCAGGGTATGGAAATCTTGCGGAGAAAGTGCCTGAGCTGCGTCAGATACTGATTCTTTAGGGCTTCTATGACATTCAATAATGACACCATCAGCACCACAGGCGACTGCTGCTTTGGCCATAGGCGCTACCAAGGTACGAACGCCTGTGCCGTGTGATGGATCAACAATGACCGGCAAGTGGCTACGCTCTTTAATAAAGGCAACTGCATTCAGATCAAGCGTGTTGCGAGTTGCGGTTTCAAAGGTCCTGATGCCACGCTCACAAATCATCACATTCGGATTACCGCTGGCAACAATGTATTCAGCGGCAAGCAACAATTCTTCGATCGTTGCCGATAATCCACGCTTCAGTAATACCGGTTTTTTGGTTTCACCCACCGCTTTGAGCAACGTGTAATTCTGCATGTTTCTGGCGCCAATTTGAATGGCAGAAATATAGCGCGCCACATCGTCCAGATCATTAACGTCCATCAGTTCTGTAATGGTGTCTAAACCCGTTTCCTTGCCCACCTGATGCATAATCTTTAAACCTTCAACTCCTAGCCCCTGAAAAGAATAAGGACTGGTACGAGGCTTAAAAGCACCACCACGTAACACTGTTGCCCCCGCCTGCTTAACGTAACGTGCGGTTTCTAGAAGTTGATCCTCGCTCTCAATGGCGCACGGACCAGCCATAATCGTGAATTGTTCAGAACCTACGGGCGTACCACCAACCTGCACCACGGTATCCTGTGCATAAATCTCGCGGCTCACCAATTTGTATTTGCTTAGTACCGGTTTAACTAAATCAACCTGCGGCAAGTTTTCTAAGTGAAGCGATTCCAGTACCCGCTCATCGCCAAGCGCACCGATCACAGTGCGTTCAACACCGGGTAAATGGAGTGGCTTTAAGCCTGCAGCATCAATTTTCTGTAATATTTCCTGCGCATCTTGCTCGGATGCATCGTGTCGAAGAATAATAATCATAATGTGTTCCTTATCTTTAAATTTGAAATCTCTGTATATGTTTAATCAGTAAACTCTTAATAAAAATAAAACCGTCAGACATAAAAAAGCCCGCACAATGGCGGGCTTTATCGTCTTTCTCAAGACAATACCCCGCCCTACTGGAACCACCACCAGCTTGCAGTTAGGAATGTGTGTTGCAGAGTATCTATTGTCATGATTTGAATTCTCTTAATTTCTATTAGCTTAAAATTTCCTGGTTCTTTTACGCAGGCATAAAAAAAGCCCGCTTGTGCGGGCTTTTAAAATCTTTGTCTTGTATGAATATCTTACAAACAACAAAAGGCCCGCTACTTAAGCAACGTGCCACCACCAAATGTTTTGTGCGATATTCATATTCATGTGTTGCAATCTAAACCATCTTTTTTACACGGTCAACTACTTTCTGGTCTAATAAATTTAAATGGAATAAGAACAGCTACTTACCTTTCGCAAATTTATCAACCTGAGACTCAGTCTTTAATCGTGACTTCGGCTGCTGAGACGCCAAACGCTCAATATTAGAGGTCAATGACCATATCTCCAGCTTAGCTGCAGGATCATGCCATTCAGCTACCGTTAGCCCTTCAGCAAAAGAATCCAGATAAGCAACACGGTTGCCTAATTTAGTTGGGAAATCATCGAGTGCAAGCTCCTGTTTAGCATTGGCAACCACATTATCCGCAGAATTAGTCCGAACCCGGTAACGATTCCAGCAAATACGCGCTTCCAGATTTGAATTGAGCTGCTTAGCTTCGTCAACAATTTCAGCTAAATGCTTGGTGGACCAAACTTCTATCGGAGATGGGCTTAAGGGAATTAGGGCAACATCGGATAATAAGACAACGGCTCTTGTTAGATTGGTAATCCTTGGGTGGCCATCAATCAGAATATAGTCGTATAAATCAGTGTTTTCGCGTACTTGTTTTTGCAGATGAGCAAGGTTCTTGGCTGAAACAATATCCATATTTTCAATCAGATACTGCTCATCGCGAACTCTGTACCATGTTTCAAGTGAGCTTTGTGGATGATCGGTATCAATCATCAAAACTTTGCTTTTATCAGATAAAGTGGAGGCAATATTGGCACATAAAGTGGTTTTGCCTGCCCCACCTTTCATTTGAACAAAACTAATGACTTTTGCGCGCACAGAAAATCCCCGTATCCTGTAGTTTTACCTAATTCTACATGACACGGGGCAATTCGCAAGCTAGAGATTTAATCTTTAATATCAAACAGTTAGTCGGTTTTCAACTGCTCTAACTCTTTTTTGGTTAATTCACGCCATTTGACTGTATTGAGCTGATTTAAAAAGTCACACTCAGCGCCACTACAAATCGTTTCCAAGCCGACCAATGAAATCGCTTCCCCGGCCTGCCCTTCTCCATCACTAGGAAATAGAACAGTTAATTCAGGTGCTATACCCACATAGCCAAGATCTCTTGAGCGCACTAATTCACCGAGTTCTCCAGGTGGAACCGCGTCACTATCATCTCGGAAGAATACAGGCTTACCATCAAGCACACTAACTGAGTAAAGCTTATTTAATCCCACTGATACGCTGCAGCTATTGGGATCATTTTGCGGAGAATATGTGGTAAAGAATACTCGGTAATTAATGGTGCTGGCATCAGCAAGCACCTTCTCACCCGACCCAAGGCGCAAATACCAGCCATTATTTCTCGTTTCATGACTCAGAATATCGAAAATACCCGCATAACGCTCTTTAGTCAGTCCAGTCGAGGGGTCCGCCACTGTGATTTTGTCTGTGACATCATACATATTAGCTTCAGTAATAACCTGTTCAGGTATTCCTTTTGACACAATCTTCTTATCGTAGAACACATAGAAACGGTCAGTAATGCCTTCCTCTAGCGGGTGCGCTCTATAACCCGAACCAATAGCTATAAGTGCCATCGTGTTACCACCAAGTTTCACGAAAGAGACGTCTGGACGATTATAGAAACGGCGGTTTCCAGCAACGCCAGAGCCTTGAATATCAGCGATTTTAGCGCCGAGTATTTGTGTATCACTATTTGTTTGCTCTTGAGTGATATCGAAACGGAACAGCTGACCCGCTGTATCGGTTGCATAAATATGCTCAATGGTACCACTTCCAGTTAAATCACCCGCAGAGATATCTGATGCAAAACTGTTCGTCAGTAAGTTAGTGAAATCAGCACCACGATAGTCGATCGCATTATCTTTAGCGTTCCATAACATTTGTCCTGAAACAGCATCTGCGATAAAGATATTGCGGCCAACTGCATCAGCACCACCAGCTTCGAGAGCTGCATTATCCTGTGTTGCAGCATCGTAACCGCCGCCAAAAATCATAACCAACCTCTTACCGCCTCTCCACTTGATATGACCAATAACAGGTTTGGACCAAGTTTGGCCAAGCCCTTCATAATAGTGAACTGAGTCCCAGCTAAGACCGCCTGTTATCTCTTCTGCAGTGGCTTTATCACCAGTAATTGTAAACATCAATTGAGGTCGCTCAGAATCTGAAATATCTATAGCATAATAATTTTTGCCACCTCGGCGCATACCCACGTATAGATACGCAAACTCACCATTATCTATTTTACCGTTCTTATTTCTATCCTGATGATAGACAGTAATATCACCATCAAGACCATACATGCGGCTAGATACAGCGCCTAAACTTTTATTTTTAACCAGTTCTGCTGTATTTGTTAATAATTGCCTTGGAATAAAGGACCACTCTTCTTTGCCACTATTATCGTCAGGATTAATAGCATGTAAAAAACCTTCATTATCCCCCATAAATAAGAGGCTCTTATCGGCATAGTTTACAATAACAGGCTTTGAATGAAGAGGATCACCGAAACGATTAATGGTTCTATCAAGAACTTTGTCATCGTTCGTATCAATATCAACCGTTCCCTTATAGAGCCAATCAATATGACGGGTTAACTGTGCATCACTAGCCAACTCGCTTAATCCCAATAACGGCTTAGTGATCTTATTATTTGTTGTCTCAATCTGATTTTTCTTAGTCCATAAATTCTTCTCAAGGATATTGGAATAAACACTTCTAGGCATGTCCATAGCCTGAGCAGCACCACCTAACGCTAGCTCATTACCATCAAACATGCTCCATGCACTTGAGGATGATTCAAGAAATTGACCGTACGCATCAACTGCATCTGCGCCATTTCTATCAGTAACCTTTCCACCTTGAATGTAGTATTTTTTTAAGTTCCCATGCCAAAATTGAGTCTGTGCAGGTTGAAACATTGCAAGAAAAAGTTCATTACTACTATTCAAACGATTACTTTGGCTTAATGGTACGCTGGGCGTAACCATCATGCTCTGCTCAATATCAGTTTGGATTGAGGATTTAAATGCATCAACCAAACCTTCGGTACTATCAGCAGTAAAACTTAAGCCTTTACCTGCTTCGGCAACACCCTCTAGAAAATCTCTTGCATCAGTATCTTCAAGGGCAAATGCAATAGTGTGAGTTTTGACGAGTGAGGGCGTTATATCTGCAAGCTGATCAACCCCCGATAAATAACCAGCAAGTTTCTTAGAGCACTCTTTACCATCATCATTCCATGCGCAACTCTCTCCTGTCATATTTCTGATGCCATACCAGTACTTATAATTACTATACTCCAGACTATTTGGCTGACCATCAGTTAAGAACACAATATTACTGGCATTACCGCAACCAGGAGTAATCGGAGATGACAAGCCATCGTACTCTCCACGGAAGTAACTAGCAGCTTCGTATAACGCACCTGCGGTTAATGTTCCACCATTTGCTTCAAGACCATCGATCGATGTTAATAGTGTTGCTTTATGACTATTATCGCTTAATTGTTTTATTTCATGCAGAAGCTCAATATTATTACCAGCTGAATAGGTAAGAATTCCAACCTTCACATTATCAGGCAAATCGTCAAGGAAAAGCTCTAAAGCCTCTTTCATAATATCTAATCGTGATTGCTCCCCATTGCCTGGATAACAGCTTGGGTAGGGTTGTCCACGACGATTCAACTGACATGTACTAGTAGTCCATGCCATAGAGCCTGAAACATCCAGCACAAGCAATAAGTTAACAGGCTGAGATTTGCCAAAATATACTTCTGTGTCATCCGCATGCAACAGTACAGGCATCATGCCTGCAACAATCATTAGCGCTATTATTAAACTTTTTTTAATATACATAGACCCCTCACTCAAAGCGTTTTATTGCAACTGCGAACTACATTTACCCACTCTTCTATATGGGTCTGCGCCTCGCCAACATCTGCGACATCATTCTGATTTACATCAAGGTTGCCTTCCCCAATCAACTGAAAAGAGTGACATCCAAGGCCAGTGTTATCCCAAGAATTACCAAGACATTTTAGCGCTGCTGTTTCGCAATCATGGTAGAAAGCTTCTACCCTAGCTTTTAAAATTTTATCCGATTCCAAACGTGTATCGGCCCCACAGTCAACTAAATCACCCGTGTAATCAACACATTGAACATAGCCAACTTTTGGAGCTGACAAGGTGTCCCAATATGCATCGGTTGCTGTTGTTAAAACGTGTGAAGCATCATAATGATAAGTGCTGACGTAAGAACTATTGGCTGTTTGCGCTGCATGGAAAACCATGGTGTCTTCTTGCTTCACCACCGCAATTTTTTGTGATGAGATACCTGATGACATAATAGACACACCCAACAATGCCATAATGGCCAATATGATCAGCCCCATTATTAAAGAAAAACCGTTTTGATTATTAGTCATAGAATTACTCCGAAACCAACAATGAATCTGGTGGTTGATGACCATTGTTATTCAGAACAATGGTACTAGTGAAAACTTTACGGTAACGTCCATCATTAAATTTATATGGGCCTTCATTCAAAACGCCACTTAACGTCACATTTTTGTCGATAACATTTTTCTCGTCTGAAGCAACTGAAAAAGCTATCTGTAAAGTTTGTAGTGATGAAACGTTTGTAAGAGCACTCGATGTTACGTATTGCAGACCATTTGCAGTCAAGACACCATATCTAAATTGTAAGCTTTCAACGTTTTTAATCAGACTAGCACCGTTACATCTCAACTCAGGCAAGCCATCAGCCGTTGCCACTAATTGATATTGGTTTTCCACTATACCGTCCGCAGGTTTATCGCCTATACAGTTGGCCTCACCATAATAGCGTACCGTTAAACTATCAGATGGTTGCCCACCCTCTACATCAACATTATCTAATAACTTGTTAAATGGCATTGCCAAGCTATGACCGTCAACCGTTTCGATATCACTATCCACCCAACCGGCTTTACGTAAATCACTCACGACATAACTCATAGCAAAGCGACCATTATCATGGACATGTGTCATACCGGTATTGAGTCGGTAAGTTTGCTTGCTTGAAACAAAAATCATCAAAATCCCGGCAATGATGATCAAGCCAATTAACATGGCCACCATCATTTCTACTAAAGTGAATCCTTTACTATTCTTTTGGCTAATGTTTTTCATACTTATATTTCTCATGGGACAAGCTCCAGTTGCACACATGCATAGTCATCCGACAGGCCCAATTCACTTTGGCAGCGTGTATTTTGTTCATAGGTCCTTTTCCCGCTAACATCTTCACGCTCTGCTCCTTTCCACGCTAAAAATAGTGACATGCGCGATCCATAGCTGCAATTGTCTCCATCACTAACCTCTCTGTCATAACAACTTGCCCCAATAATTCCAGTTGGTATTTTCGTTCCTTGTAAGCTGGAACAAACTTCATAAATATCCTGCTTAGCCAAATCGCTCATGGAGCAATTGGAGTCCGCGCTGCAAGTTGCTTCCGGGACAATCCCTTTCTCAATATCACACCATGTGTGAACAGCATCCACTGCAAAATCTAAGTCACCAACATAAGCATTTACAGTGCCAACATCACTTTTTAGATATTCCGAGTTATTTCTGATTCGGGCAGCAGCATCTTCTAGAATGATAGTTGCTTGCGAGCGTGAGAAAGAATCAAGAGAACTATTTAATGCACCAATTTGTAAGCCTGCATAGCCTAATAATCCAATACTGACCAAAAGAATAGTGATCAGTACTTCCATTAACGAAAAACCGGTTTGTTTATACATCGAGAACACCACAGCCTTGCTTAATATGGGTTATATGGACTTGCCCGGAAGCAATCATACTTAATTGGCGTCCTTTGCCACTTGCATTACAAAAAGTGAGTCCGTTCTCACCCAGCGGATTTAAATGAGAAGTCATTCCATTCGGATTAAATACAATAGATAACTCATCATGTTCAACAAACATAATAGCTTCCTTCAATTTTGCTTGTGTGAATAATACTTGTTGCTGCTCAATGGTTCTTTCCTGTTGAGAAGTAACACTTAAGACCTGCCAACCATTACTCCAGCTATTGTTAACGGGTTTAACGATTACTTTGGAGTTGGACTCTATAGCGGCTTGACGCGCAAGCTGGAATGAATCAACCAGCCTGACAGCTGTTTGATCTAATAAGTTTGAGGTGAGTAAATTTAATAATAGATGGCAGGCGCTTAATAAAAAGCCCGTCAGAAGCATTAAGCTAATGAAGGTTTCAGCTAAACCAAAACCAGATCGTCTTTCCAGCCCTTTTTTACTAACTGATGACCTATTAGATAATATACTGCTTTTCCAGTGCATAGCCCCCCCAAAATGGTACAAAAACCACCAATTGCTGAGCTATTCTAGAGTAACAAGGATTGTGTACTATCTTTGATGTGTATTAAAATTGTACTGTTTTGTATAAAAAACAACCCGTTCACAGAACGGGTTGGGATTAAAAAAGATTGCCAATTATCGAGCTATTTTGGCCAGGGATCTGTTCCTTTATAGCGTTTCTGTCCTGATGAATTAATAGATAATGCACCATCACCGGCCATAGAATTTACAGGGGTGGCGGTAATGGTATAACTTGTAGTGTCAGCGACAATTGCCAAGGTATAATATGAAGTGCCGCCATCAACAGGTACTTTCGTTGCAAAAACACTACCCAAGTTTCCATTAAGACCTGCATAAGAAAAATTGGCAGCTTTATAACGTTCGGCTGCTTCAGATGCGGCTAGCAATGCTTGCATCGCATCATTACGCTTACCTTTTTTCACCTGTTCTGCATACATAGGCACAGCAATAGCAGCCAAAATCGCAACAATCGCAACAACGATCATCACTTCCATCAAGGTAAAGGCTTTTATTTTACTTCTATTCAAAGCTAACATCCCCCAACATCAATTTTGCTTACAGTGACATTACCAGCCCCTGCAATATTAATAGAGCGTCCTGCGCCACGGTCATCACATAGAGTTAATGTACCCCAGCCACCAAGGTTACTCATAATTCCGCGCGAGGTGAATACGATATTACTACCAGGTGAAGCACTCTCACTCATTGAACTTGGATAAGCATCAATCTCTCGAACAACTTGCTCACCAGTATCAAAGGAACCATTTGCATTTGCATCCACAAATACTTGCCAGCCTTGAGACCAGTTACCGCCATTAGGCTCAATCGCCACCTGCTGACGCGAACCAATCGCCTCATTTCTTGCTGCAGAAACAGAGCTGACAATATCGTTACTGAATCCGACCAGACGATTATTCATTATCATGTTCCTCATGCTTGGAACTGCGATTGCGGCCATAATGGCCACAATCGCTACCGTTGTCATGAGTTCGATGATTGTAAATGCTTTTACTGTTTGCTTACTCATCATCAGGTTTCTTCCGCCAGTTAACACGTATAACTCCATCATAACCCTTGGTCAAGGCTTCAGTAAAGGCGTCATCTATGACCTCGTTACCAACTAGACCAATAAATGCAGCATCATCACCACCTGACGCATTTGCACCTGAGGTATAAAGTAGCTGGAACATTGGAGGGATACCGTCACTAATTAGATTGATAGTTCGATCACTATCACTAAAGAATGAAGTGCCGTCAATCAAGTTTACACCATACAGCTTACCGCTACCTACTACTGGCGAACAAATTACAGCACCGAAGTCATACGTTGGCACATATGAAGTGAATACAATTTTTCCGAATAAAATGCGAGCCTCGGAAATAACTTTTTCACCTTGGTAGTCCTTAGTAGTTACCGTACCATCAGGATTCGTTGTAGCAACTTGCAACCCTGTCATACGAATATACCAACCCTTACTACCTGTCTCGGCGGGATCAGACGGTTCTTGAGCAGCGACAATATCTGGGCTATTAGTTGGATTAATCAAAGTAGTAACATCCAGCAAATCACCACTTGTTTCACCAGATCTGAAAGTTACCAAATCATATGTTGGTGTATCCTGAAGCACTCCCGTATCCCGCAACATGAAGAAGTTATCTTGTATTGTGGTGTTAAGCGGGTGAGCACGATAACCAGTACCTACAGCCACCGCCACAAACGAATTACCATTAGGACGAGGTATAAATGCTACGGAAGGAGCATAGAAGAACCTACCCTTGTCTTCCTCATTGATTACACCATGGTTTGCGTCAAAGATTTTGCCGCCACTGATGGTGAATCCATTAGTGTCATCCTCGAAGATATCCAACCTGAATATTTGACCATCCACGTCACTTACGTATAAGTGGTCAACAGTAGTGTCATTATTCAACGAGATGGCACGAACATTAGCTGGTACTGCTGATAGCTCAGAATGCAGGGTTGGAAGCGCGTCTGATAACTTCCATAAAATAGATTGGCTATTGATGTCATAAATATAAACATCATTACCTCTACTTACAGTGCCGTCAAAAGCCGTTCCATCGAAAGCTGTTCCGGTTAAATCATGATCAATTTGACCATCATCATCATGGTCAAATAATTGATCTACCGCGGTATCATAACCACCACCAAAAATGACAACCGTACGGACACCACTTTCCTGGCTAGCATCTTCAATATTGGTCACCAAAGGAGTTGACCATGTTTGGCCCATAGTCTCAAAGCCTGTCGATCCACCCTCAATTTTAAACAGATATCGAGGCTGATTAGGAGTACTTATGTCCAGAACATAGTAACTATTTCCACCACGACGCATGCCAATAAACAGTAAGGCTTTTTCAGCGGTTTCCACTGTCTCTGTATCAGGATTATCGGCTAAGTCGACGCGAGTATTGCCATTAGAGTCAGCATGGGCAATGAAAATCTCGCCATCTAATCCATAGTTATGTAAAAATGAATTACCATCAATGGGAATATCTTTCAGGAAGTTCTTCATCTTCCCTAAGATGTCATAAGGAATGTAACTCCAAAGCTCTCCACCATCATTGATGTCAATAGCATGTAGATACCCTAAGTTGGTGCCCATAAACACAACTGACTTGTCATCTGTTGCGTCATCGTAATCATTATATTGCACCACTTTAGGTACACTGTGCAGCGGGTCACCCACCAATCTTTCTGAGCGAGCGACATCTTGAATCACATACTGGGTGTCAGCAACCAGCACGCCATTAATATCATATAGCGGAGTATCAAGCTCAATAGCAACATCGTTACGGCTATAGCCTAAGGTTCTATCCTTAATATCTTGATAAGCCTCGTCTGTTTCAGCATCCATCAGAAAATCTGACTTAGTCGTGGCATCTTTTACCGAACTCAGGCTTCCATCAATATCCGTATATAAATTTCTTGTCCAGCCTTGATAGACCTGATACTGAGGGAAGTACGGATCTGGAGTACTAACTAAGAAACGGTCAAGTTCTGCTGCAGCTCCCCCTAGCTCCACCTGATTACCATCAGCACCTGTAGACCAGATACTCCTAGAGGTTGTAATTTGGTTAGTATCGGGATCTCTAACTTCGTTAAACAATCCAGTATCAGGATTAACAGCTAGATCACCGGGGGCATCTACTAAATTACCACCGCTAATTTTGTACTTTTTAAGGTTACCAGGCCAGCGAGCAATGTTATCAGCCTGGAACTGTGCGAAATACAAGTGGTTATCATGATTCAAACGGTTTTGTTGACTCACGGTCACACCTGCTTGCACGAAACTAGTACCTTGTGCAGCAACCTGTTCAATAATATCGCGCAAAATTTGGCACAAACCACCCTCTGCTTCACAAGCAACATTTTCGTTGTAATCAATAGCTTCCTGAGTACCGCCTTCTCTTGCCCAGTTATCTAAGTTAGCAGCATTTCTACCTGTCGCTCCTGGGTCAATAGCATAGGTTTGTACATTTAGCACTTCACGCATATAGCGAACAAGATCTGAGTCATCACAATCCCCTCCGCAATAAGATGCAGGAACAAGACTGGCTACATCCCCAGGCCATTCGTTGCCGTTGATTTGTCCTCGTGAAAGAACAACCATGGCGTTGGTGCAGCCAGGATCGTTACTGCCTGCATATCTACCATCTAATATGGCTCTTGCGTGCGTTGCCCTGGTATCATACTTAGGAACGCTTCCCGTAAAATAACGAGCAACTTCAGACATACCTTGGACTGTCGGTGTATTACCCGAAATAGTATCTGCGAGAGTTAATGAATCGACCACTTCCTGGAAGGTGGGACTAGTTGCAGCATTAAATGCAATAGTAGGATAAACAACAGAAGCCTCAGGCCCTGCATTACCCTGCCCTTTACCAATAAGAGTCAAGCCCAAGTCTACTTTCTCATTGACTGAAGGATCATTGGCTAATGTATTTAAAGCTGACTTCAATTGATCAAGTAACCCCCCACCGTTCATCGCAGAGGAATAATCCAAGCCAATCATGATTTTTGGCTTGGGCAGGGCTAACGAATTCCCATCAAGGAAATACACTTCCGTATCATCAGCCTGTGCCGACGTAAACGCAAAAGGCGAAGCTACGTAAAGTCCAAGTAGCGCACCTTTAAGCAATTGCGATATAAACTTTTTCATAGCAACACCTTATAGAGTTAATTCTAAATCTTTACCAGCTGTAAAGCAGCCACCTACTTTGGTGACCCAGCTTTGAACAGCAACATTGGTTTTTTCAGCAACAGTAGCATCACCAGTAATCTTCCAGGCATTACAACCGATGCTGGGCGACACACCTAACTCGAAATTAGGGCAGGTACCGCAGCCCAGATATTCCACTCGTGAATATGCGATGACATTTGCGTAACCTTCAAATGCTGTCGAACAACTTGTACCATCAGCAACTGGAGTCAACACACCACTAGAACCTAAGCAATAATCTTGCCCAACGGCTGTTTCTGAAGTATCTGTACCATATAAAGCGTTATTGGCAATTTCATCCCAATATATCGTCGCGCTTACAGCACTTTCAGCCACGTGAAACGCTTCATTTTCGAGGTAAACATTGGTAGATGATTTCTGTTGAATCACCGAGTCAGACATGCTGGCCACACCAAGTACCGTCAGTATTAATAAGAATATGAGCACCATTGCTAGTGTCACACCCTGATTTTTGGATAACTGTTTTCTCATAACTTTTTCCATCACATTATGTGGTAATTACGAATTCTGGTTTGTTTGGAACTGAAATAGTTGTCGAAAAAATCTTTCGTGCTTTTTTATCAGTAACATCATAAGTATCTGCATGCCCCATGACACTGTAACTTTGTGCGCTATTGTCTGGGCGAATATTATTACTCGATGACAAGATCAGCATAACTTTTACAGCAGCGATAGATTCTCGTTCACTCGCTGCAATCTGATCTGCTCTAACAAACTTATTCGGCACTGTATCCCCATCGGTATCAACACCGTATAAAAAATGAAGCGCATCAACATTACTGATCAGGGGTTGCGGAGTACCAGCAACTCCTTCACACATCAACTGCCCACTATCTACATAATAGCGATTCTCAACGATGCCTCCGCTGGCATTACCTAAGCAGTCTGTTGGAGCCTCGTAGCGAATCTTTATCGAGTCACTGGCCGCCGCACTACCGCCGTCAGCTGTCCCACTCGCAAAATCAAATGCTGGTGAAGTGTAAAAGCCGTAACCTTTTTCTTCGACATTTGCCCAACCCGCATATTGAATATCATTAGTCAGGTAATACATCGCAAATCGACCACTTTCCTGCATTGCAGCAATACTGGACTGAGTTTCATTGGAGCGTTTCATACCAATAAATAGATAAGTTAAACCACCCAATAAAATAAGACCTAGAACAATAGCCACCATATACTCAATTAAGGTAAATGCCTGCTGTTTATTTCTTAGGGAGTTCATCATGTTATTCTTCATCATTCTGTCGCTCCTTTAAGGCATGATGTCAATGACAGTACAGTCATAATCATCACCGGGTGCCAGTGCATTACACCGTGTATTTCTAATGATAGCTTGTTGCTGTCCGACGTCCTCACGCAAAGCGCCCGTTTGCCAATAAGAAAAGATGCTTAAAGTCGAACCTGGCGAGCAAACATCGACATCCCCAGAGTCTCTATCTGCACAAGACACATAAACCTCTCCATTTATTAATGGATTGTTTTCAACGGTAGCCGCCGCCGATCCATCGAAACCGCTCAAGGTGGCACACACTTTCCACACATCAAACTCAGCTTGTTGCTCATTAGTACAATTGGAACCAGCCCCACCACAAGCCTGTGGTGGCTCTGTAGTGCAGTCGTTATATAAAGCATTCGTTAAATAGGCATTTCCGACATTGGCAGAACCATCACCTTGATTGATGTACTTGCGATTTCCACGCATTGACGCTGCCAAGTCCTGGCCAATCAAGGTTGCCTGGGTACGCGCCAATCCTTCCTGATTCGAATTGATTGATGCGAGCTGTAAAGAAAGGAAGCCTAGCAAACCAATTGCAATGATAATCATTGCAATCAAGACTTCCATTAAACTGAAACCCTGCTGTTTAGATAAAGCAGGCTTCACTTTGGGGTATCCGGATGTTTTGAGTTTTTGCTTTAACATTAATCTGGTCCAAAATAATTTTTTCACCAGTATGTTATACGAAAATACGGGGGCAAGAGCACGAACTAATAGACAAACGGTAAGATCTAGCCGATAAACGGTAAATTTATCGGCTCAAAGACAGGAAAATGATAATAATCAGAGAGTTAAGAAGCTACTTCCTAACTATTCGACTCTTGCTCAACTCTCAGTTCCGCCGGAAGGACAAATACGATATTCTCTTCTACGCCATCGAATTCGAGTGCAGTGGAGCCGCCTTGAGACTCAAGATAACGGATGACATCCTGTACCAGAATCTCAGGTGCCGAAGCCCCGGCAGTTACGCCGACTCTTTTGACGTCAGCCAACCACTCTGGATTGATCTCCTTAGCATTATTAATCAAATAAGAGCGGCAGCCTTGATTTTCAGCTAATTCTTGCAAGCGGCTGGAGTTGGAACTGTTTTGCGCACCAACCACTAAAATCAGATCACATTCAGCGGCCAATTGTTTCACTGCATCCTGCCTGTTTTGCGTGGCATAGCAAATATCGTCCTTTTTGGGGCCTTGGATATTAGGGAATTTATCTTTCAGGGCATTTACCAGTCGCTGAGTATCATCAACCGATAAAGTGGTTTGAGTCACATAGAAAAATGCATCTGGGTTTTTAACTTGGAGTTCTGCCACATCCTGCTCATCTTCAACCAGGTATATACCAGCATCTGGGTTGTCATACTGACCCATAGTGCCTTCAACTTCAGGGTGGCCTTTATGGCCAATCAAAACACATTCTTCGTTGCGACGGCTATGGCGCGCAACTTCCATATGAACCTTGGTTACCAATGGACAAGTGGCATCAAACACTTTTAAATTACGCTCTTTGGCTTCATGGCGAACCTGTTGCGACACCCCATGAGCACTAAAAATCAAGGTGGCGTTTTCAGGGACATCATTCAAGTCTTCGATAAATACAGCGCCTTTTTCACGCAGGCCATCAACCACAAACTTGTTATGCACCACTTCGTGTTTGACATAAATCGGTGCACCGAAGATCTCAATCGCACGATTAACGATTTCAATCGCGCGGTCTACACCGGCACAAAAACCACGAGGATTAGCTAAAACAATATCCATCATTTATTCCTGGTGTCGAATATCGACAACTTCAATTTCTACAATAATATCCTGGTCGGCTAACGGATGATTGAAATCCACCTTAACCGAATGGCCTTTCACTTCACGAACCATACCAGGAATGGCGCCACCACCCATTTGTTCAAAGGCAATAATAGAACCCTCTTCCAACTTTAAATCAACTGGAAACTGGTTAATGTCCATAAAATGAACATTATCCGGGCTGGCAGGACCAAAAAATTCCGAACCATGAATGTCAAGTTTACGGGTGTCACCTTTTTCAGCGCCGAGTAATTTTGATTCGAGATTATCGGTCAAACTGCCATCGCCAAAAATAAACCATACCGGTTTACCGTCTACCCGCGTGCTATCCGCTGCTGAGCCATCCTTGAGCAAAATATTAAAATGCACTAAAGCCTTTGAATTTGCTTCAATTTTCATTGATTCTTCTCATCTTTTTTTGCTTTGGATTTTTCCTCTGGATTAACGAATGAGTCAATCAACAAAAGTCCAACGCCTATCAGGATTACGCTATCAGCAATATTAAAGGTTGGCCAATGGTAACCGTCTATGGATACATACCAGTCAATAAAATCAATCACATAACCGTAAGCCATGCGGTCAATTAAATTACCAAAAGCGCCACTCAGGATCAGTGCCATGCCAACATTTGGTAATTTCTTCGTAGATTCAGTACTCCACATCCAGAACAACAATAGTAAACTGATACCAACTGCGACTGCAGTAAAGAACCAACGTTGCCAGCCTCCGGCATCACCAAGGAAACTGAACGCAGCGCCGTAATTGTAAGCAAGGTTTAAATTAAAATGCGGCATCACCTCGATGATGGGCCCACCATGAACTGGAGCCAATGCCGAATTAGCCCAAATTTTGGTTACCTGATCGATAATCAATAAAACCAGGGTCAACCACAGCCACACCAAGCCTGACTGTTTAAATGGCAATCTTTTCATAATCGTTAATGGCCTTAGGCGTAATGACGAATTTCGCCATTACCGGCGACGTTTTCAACACAACGAATACAGATAGTCGGATGCTCAGGATTCTCACCTACATCATGACGATGATGCCAACAACGTTCGCACTTATCTGCTTCAGATTTGCTAATGCTCAACTGCAACCCTTTCATTTCTGTTGCTTCACCGCCCTCACCTTTTTCAAGACGAGCTTGTGAAGTAATAAAAACGAAGCGTAATTCATCTTCTAGCTTAGACAGAACAGCATAGAGTTCATCATTCGCATAGAGCGTCACTTCGGCAGCTAATGAACCACCAATAGCGCCGTCTTTACGCTTATTTTCTAACGCACGGTTCACTTCATCTTTAACTTGTGAAATGAGCGCCCAGTCAGCTTGAGTAATCTTAGCTTGCTCCATCGAGAATAAGCCTTGATACCATTCAGCAATAAACACATTGGACTCGCGTTTACCCTCAGCTGGCTCGGGTAACAGTGGCCAGATTTCGTTAGCAGTGAAGCTCAACACAGGAGCCATCCATCGCACTAACCCTTCGATGATATGGTACAGAGCGGTTTGGCAAGAGCGCTGCGCACGCGAACCTGTTTTGGCGGTGTATTGACGATCCTTAATGATATCCAGATAGAAACTGCCCATATCAATTGAACAGAAGTGATGAATTTTCTGTGCGACTAACCAGAAGTTGTAGTCATCGTAAGCCTTAATGATGTCCTGTTGCGCCTGATAAGCACAATCCACTGCCCAACGATCCAGCGGCAATAGATCGTCTTTAGCAACCAAGTCAGTTGCAGGATTAAAACCTTCAAGATTTGACAATAAAAAGCGCGAGGTATTACGCAGACGGCGGTAAGTATCACCGGTACGTTTTAAGATCTCGTCTGAAACCGCCATCTCACCACGATAGTCCGCAGAAGACACCCACAGGCGCAACACGTCTGCACCAAGCTTGTTGATAACATCATTCGGTGCCATCACATTGCCTTTGGACTTGGACATTTTCTCGCCTTTACCATCAACCACAAAACCGTGAGTCAGACAGTGCTTATAAGGCGCATGACCATACATGCCGGTTGCAGTGAGTAGCGAAGACTGGAACCAGCCACGATGTTGATCCGAACCTTCTAAATATAAATCTGCTGGCTGGCGCAAATAATCACGCGCCTCAAGCACACAATAGTGCGTCACGCCAGAGTCAAACCAGACGTCCAAAGTGTCATCAATTTTTTCGTACTTATCGGCATCGACGAACTCAGAAGCATCTAAGTCATACCAGGCCTGAATACCCTTCTCTTCGATATAAGCGGAAACTTTTTCCATCAAGTCGGCCGAGTCTGGATGCGGTTCACCAGTCTGCTTATCAATAAACAAACACAAAGGTACGCCCCAGGTACGCTGGCGTGAAATACACCAGTCAGGACGCGTGCCAACCATGCTTTCAATACGAGCTTCGCCCCACTCAGGCACCCACTTTACTTTTTTGATTTCTTCCATGGCCTGCGCCTGCAAACCATTTTGACTCATGGAAATAAACCATTGCGGAGTGGCGCGATAAATCAATGGCGTTTTGGTGCGCCAGCAATGAGGATAACTATGACGTAGTTTATCCTGATGCAACAGGCTGCCTTTTTCGATCAAGTGATCAACCACTGGCTGATCAACTTTATAAACATGTTGCCCGGCGAACACTGGCGTTTCATCGGAGAAAACCCCATTAGCCATCACATAGTTCAATAAACCAATGCCATACTTCTTACCCACCACAAAGTCATCAGGACCGTGGTCTGGGGCGGTATGCACTAGGCCCGTACCAGCATCAGTGGTGACGTGATCACCGATAATAACGGGCACTTTTTTGTCGTAGAAAGGGTGGTTAAGCTCCAGCTTTTCAAGCCTGGAACCTTGAGTAGAAGCCAAAACTGAATAATCTTCAATTTCAGCTTCTTTCATCACGCTCTCAACCAACTCATTGGCCAGAACAAAGCGCTGCTTTTTACCTTCGCGCTCGACCTGTACTAATACATATTCCAAATCTTCGTGGACAGTAACAGCCTGACTCGAAGGTAGTGTCCAAGGTGTTGTGGTCCAGATCACAACAGATACTTCGCCTTCACCCTGTTCACCGGAAAAATCAAACGCCTGTAAAAATTTCTGTTCGTCGCTGACTGGGTAATTCACATAAATCGAGAACGAGGTTTTATCCTGATACTCAACTTCAGCTTCAGCCAAAGATGAACCACCGACCACACTCCAATAGACAGGTTTTTCACCTTTAAACAGGTGCCCATTTCGAACCAATTTAGATAAGGCTCGAACAATGTTAGCTTCAAATTTAAAATCCATGGTCAAATATGGATTATCCCACTCACCCAAGACACCAAGGCGAATGAAGTCAGCTTTTTGACCATCAACCTGCTTCGCCGCATAGTCACGACATTTTTGACGAAACTCTGCATGCGATACCTTGGCTCCGGCTTTACCGACTTTTTTCTCGACATTGTTTTCAATCGGCAAACCATGACAATCCCAACCTGGTACGTAAGGACTGTCGAATCCGCTCAAGGTTTTACTTTTAACCACAATGTCTTTAAGAATTTTATTCACAGAGTGACCAATATGAATATTGCCATTCGCGTACGGAGGGCCATCGTGCAAAATAAATTGCTCACGACCAGCACGTGCTTTACGAATTTCACCGTAAAGATCATTCTTGCTCCATTCAGCCAACATTTTTGGCTCGCGCTGTGGCAAATTTCCACGCATTTCAAAACGTGTTTTCGGTAGATTTAATGTGTCTTTATAATCGCTCATTTAAGCTACTACTCTGTTTTATGTGATGTGAAATTAAATTAATGCTTTGTTAATAAGATTAAAGCTGGTTGTTAAAAAGCGTTCTCGCTTTTTCAATATCTCGGTTAATTTGTTCAATCAACTCATCTTTACCATTAAACTTCTGTTCGTCACGAATTTTCATAACCGGCTCAATGGTTAGGTGCTGTCCGTAAACATCACCCTCAAAATCTAATAGATGTACTTCTAACCGTTCTTCGCGTTCATTCAACGTCGGCTTCTTACCGACGTTAGCAACGCCATTTATAACCTTGCCCCTAACTCCCAACACCTTAACCGCGTAAACGCCCTGCAATGGGCTTTTAACACGCTTTAAGGCAATGTTGGCGGTTGGAATGCCAATGGTTCGTCCTTGTTTATCGCCATGCGCCACTCGTCCACGAAATCGGTAGGGGCGGCCTAACAACTTTTCTGCTCGCGCAAAATCACTATCTGCAATAGCCTGCCGCACCAAACTGCTGCTAATACGTACAGCACTATCGTCAACCTCTTGCACAACCGTCTGATTAGCTTCCACCGGGAAGTCACCGGCCTGCTTCAATAAAGCAAAGTCACCCTGTCGCTGATAACCAAACTTAAAGTCATCACCAATAAACAGGTGCTTAACCTGTAAGGTTTCCACCAGCACACGACGAATAAAATCTTCGGCGCTGAGCTCGGCCAACTCTAGATTAAAGCGCAAACACAGCACGTAATCCACACCCATGTTTTTAAATGCAAGCAGCTTATCCGTCAGCTTAAACAAACGCGCTGGTGCATCATCAGGGCGGAAGAATTCTTGCGGATGTGGCTCAAAAACAATAACGACACTTGGCACCGATAAAGCTTTGGCCTTACTGGTCAATCGCTCGATGATCGCCTGATGGCCCAGGTGGACACCATCAAAATTACCAATAGTTGCCACACTCCCCTGAGCAAACAGGTTAGGCGGACAACTGTATAGACCACGAATTAAGCGCATGAACGCAATGTTCTCCAGGCGACAGGCATTAATGCCAAAATACCGAGCTATTCAAAGCGGGCAATTATAGCGGACTATGGGTCAGGAATTAACCACCTTTCAATAAATTAGCTAATTTTCATGGGAATTGAATCCAGCCCGAGAAACTGCCAAGATATGAGTATCCCATAAAATGATACAACAACTCGGTAACCTCATGAAAAATCAACTAAAAATCACCAGTATGATGGCATTAGGGCTCTTGCTGACCAGCTGTGCCTGCTTTTTCTCGCCAGATTATGACTTAACCGATGAAGAGCTGGCCTTTTTTGATAACCTAGCTCGTATGTGTGGCAGTCAGTTTGTTGGTGAGTCAACCTATCCAGATGATCCCAACCATGACTTTGCCGGCAAACAACTGGTTGCCACCATAGATGGCTGTGGTCCACGTTATGTGTCCATCCCATTTCACGTTGGCGAAGACAAATCCAGAACCTGGATCATCTACAAAACTGACAATGGCTTGAGATTGCGCCACGACCACCGTCATGAAGATGGAACACCTGATGAAGAAACGCTTTACGGTGGTTATTCGGCGCCTTATAAAGGTGAAAAGCCGACCCAATACAAACAGTTTTTCCATGCCGATGACTATACCTTTGAGATGATTCCAGAAGCGAAAAGTAACGTCTGGATGATGGAATACAATCCAGACACTCAGGAATTCACCTATTATTTAGAGCGTCATCAGCAGCCACGATATAAGGCAGTGCTAAAACTGGTTGAAAAGAAATAGTTTAAATTCAAGTGCGCACTCTTCACTTAGAAAGTAGCTGATATAGGTTGGGTTAGAAGCTTGCTTCGTAACCCAACAAGTTGGTTTGATGGGTTACGACTTTGTCTAACCCATCCTATAATTATCCTGCCCAATTATTTAGATATTAGGAAATTTTTTTCTGCCGAGATCACTATGAAAAATAATCAACCTATCCTAAAATCCTTGCGCCTTAACCCTAAGATGACTAACAGAGCCGCGTAGGACACTATAGTTGCAGTAATAATGAAACTGATCATGCCTATGGCTTCCATTCGTGACCAAGCCTGCCACTGCTCAACGCTAAAGTCTGTATACCAAAGCCCTAATAACAATAACCCACTGGCCAGTACCAACTTACCAATCCACAGTTTACTTTCTCTGGAGAGCTTTAAGTGGTTATCTTTACTCAAGAAATGATACAACAAGATAGCATTGACGAAAGCTGAAACACTGGTTGCTGCAGCTAACCCCACATGGCCAAAAGGTTTAAATAAGGCTAGATTCAAGACAATATTAGTAACCACCGCCACAACCGCAATTTTGACGGGGGTTTTAGTATCCTGACGAGAATAGAAGCCGGTCAAAAAGACTTTAACCATCATAAAGGCGATCAACCCTGATGAATAAGCCTGTAAACTCTGCCCGGCTTTAAATGAATCGTACTCAGTAAACGCCCCATGCTGGAATACGGTAATCATAATCGGTTCAGCCAGCCAGAACAGACCAATGGCCGCTGGAATGCCAATCATAAGCACCATTCGCAAACCCCAATCCAAAGTCCCTGAATAATGCTCCATATCCTTCTTCGAGAAGAACTTGGATAAGGTGGGCAGTAGCACTGTCGCAATGGCTATGCCGAAAATACCTAAGGGAAATTCCAGTAAACGGTCAGAGTAATACAACCAAGAAATACTGCCTTCAACCAAAAGTGAAGCAATCTGGGTATCAATTAGCAGGTTTATTTGACTGACCGAGGCACCAAAAATAACAGGAATCATAAGCCTGATGATTCGCTGTACCGCAGTGTCTTTCCAGGCCCATTGTGGTTTAGGCAAATAACCCGCTTTCCACAAAAATGGAAAATGTAAAAACAACTGCAGAGCGCCAGCGATAAATATTGCCCAGGCCAGAGCAACCGTTGGCTCTTCCATGGTCGGGGCATAGACTATCGCAGCTGCAATAATGGAGAGGTTGAGTAGAATCGGGGCAAAAGCAGGTACGGCGAACTTATTCAGCGTATTCAGCACCGAACTGTACATGGCCACCAACGAGATAAAGAAAATATAAGGAAAGGTGATTTTCAACAAGTCACTGGCCAGGTTAAATTTTTCCGGTTCATCCAGAAAACCGATACCGAAGATAGCGATGACACCTTGTGAACCCAGCACACCAACAATGGTAACGATTGCCAAGACACCACCCAACGTACCTGAGACCTTGCTTAATAGCTGCACCGTTTCTTTTTGGCTTCGATTGGAATAATACTCAGAAAAGACTGGTACAAAGGCGGTAGCAAAAGCGCCCTCACCAAACAACCGGCGTAAAAAATTAGGGATTTTTTGCGCCACCAGAAACACATCCGCCTGGAATGAAGCGCCTAAAAGGTTGGCCAGAACAACATCACGCACTAAACCCATAACGCGCGAAATCATGGTCCAAAAACTGACGATGGTACTTGATTTTAGTAAGCCACCCATCGATTCCCCTAATCTGTTGTTTGTTGTAGAAATTGGCGCAAGTTTAAGTGATAATTAGACCTGCGACCAGACAATCGCTTTAAAAGCCCCCAAATTGCCAGAATTCTGCCGTTTTTGGTGGTTTTTACTTGATAAGGACGTGCAAAGACGGTATATTTCGCGACCTTAAATTTTGAATTAACTATTACGTTGTTAGGAGTTCACCTTGGCTAACATTAAATCTGCCAAAAAACGTGCTCGTCAAGCTGAAGCTCGTCGCCAGCACAACGCTAGCCGCCGCTCTATGTTGCGCAGCTACATTAAAAAAGTTGTTTATGCTATTGATGCAGGCAACAAAACTGACGCGCAAGCTGCTTTCGAGCGTGCTATCCCTGTGATTGATAAAGCTGCAAACAAAGGCATTATCCACAAAAACAAAGCTGCTCGTCATAAGAGTCGCCTTACCGCACGTATCCAGGCTCTATAATTGCTCGGGTGTTGCTAGAACTGGTTATTTGAGTTAATACAACAACCAGTAGCTAGACAGTAAGAATTATAAAAGCTGCTACTCTCTTGAGTCGCAGCTTTTTTTGTTGCTTTATAAACAGTCTGCCAAGCAATCACCAGTTCCATTAATGGCTCACAAGCCCTTGTTTTTATTTGGCATTATCCACTATTTGCTTTTCCAGAATAGTAATTGCCGCCTTCAATTGCTTTAAGTCCTCATCGGCTGCCCCCTCAAGCAAATACTCGATTCTATCTACCCTCTTACGACGTGTTTCATCCAATAACTGCTGACTTTTACGCGTTGGTGCGACATATACAACCCTTTGATCGGTCTTTGAGCGGGATTTAATCACATAGCCCTGCTTTTCCAGACTTTTCACAGTTCGAGTTATCGCCGGAGCTGATACCTGCTCCATATCAGCTAGCCTATTTATGGTCTGTGGTCCTACGTAGACTAGAATTGACAGCAACGAGAGCCTTTCAGGAGTTAAACCGCTTTCCTGATCATGCTTTTTGGCATTTCTGAGCAAATGAACAGCTACACTATGCAACTTTTCAGCTACTTCCGTATAATTACTTTTCGAGTCAGACATTTGGCTTGCCATGGTTAAATATTAACATTCGTTAAATATATTAGCCTTAATATGTGTTTGCAAGAAATTGCTTAAAACAGATAGCAACCTTATCAAAAGCTAAAGCTATAGTACCCAGTCACAAATGTGGCTTATTTTTTGCCACTTATGGCTATGCTAAGTATAGTTTTAAAATCAGCGACGCAAAAAAATTCCCTATAGAGGTTTTATATGAAAAGGATCTGTCTTGTACTCACCGGTACCCTGTTCGTTCTTGCAACACACATATCTGAAGCAAAAAGTGATATAAAAATGGGACCCATTCTTGAAGGTTATGGACCAACTTCAGCCATCGAGAATAGCGATGTCCAATTACCCGAAGGCTTTGTTTATAAGGCTCTGTTTGATATCAACGCAACCAACGATAAGCCCGACCAATACAGCCGAAAATTAGAGTCGGTTGCCCGCTTCTTAAACATGCATGCCAGAAATGGCGTCAAGCCTGAAAATATGAAATTGGCGGTGGTAGTACATGGCGCTGCGGTCAAAGACATCTTAACCGATGAAGCTTATGCCAAGCGGCATGGCTATAAAAATCCAAATACCGATCTGGTTCACCAATTAGCTGAAAACGGTGTTGAGTTCTACGTTTGCGGTCAGTCAGCTACGTTTTATGGGGTTAAAAAGACTGAGCTATCACCTGACGTGAAACTGGCATTATCAGCCATGACCATGACAGTATTGTTGCAGGAAGACGATTACCAGTTAATTCCGTTTTAAAAAAAAAGCAAGCAAACGGCTCGCTTTTCAATATTCCTGATTTTGAAGAAACACTAGGGCTTATCTTTTTCGTGCTCTACTGACTCATCAGCTTCGTCTGAAGTTTCATCAGTTTCTGAACCTTCACCCTCAAGCTCTTTTTCATCAGACAATTCTTGATCAGAAAGCTCTTCATCCAGGCCCTCATCACTCTCTGCGTCATCTTCTTCGTCCCACTCGTCATCAAGGTCATCCCAGACTTCCTGTGGCACTTCATCAATCGCACCTGGCTCAGGCCAGTTAAATGACTGAGCTTGGGTTTCCGCTTCATACTCACGCATTTTAGGATGCTCAATCAGATAGTCCATAATGTCATTACAGATTTTTCGAGTACCTTCTTTCTGGATGGCAGACATACGATAAACCGGACCATCCCACTCCAGGCGCTCGAGCATATCAGCAATTTTTGCCTCAACCTCTTCTTCCGATAGCAAGTCGGTCTTATTGAACACTAACCAGACAGGCTTATCTTTTAAGGAGATGTCCTTACTTTCACTGTACTTATACAGCTCATTCATGATCCCGTTAAAGTTCTTAACCGGATCGGATTCATCAAATGGCAACAAATCGACGATATGCAATAAGATTCGAGTACGCGCAAGGTGGCGCAGGAATCGAATACCAAGACCGGCACCTTCGGCCGCGCCTTCAATCACACCAGGGATATCAGCAACCACAAAGCTCGACTCGGTATCCACTCGAACCACACCCAGGTTAGGCACCAAGGTAGTAAAGGGATAATCAGCGACTTTCGGTTTGGCTGATGAAACAGCTCGAATGAAGGTTGATTTACCTGCATTTGGCAGACCCAGCAGCCCCACATCGGCTAATACTTTAAGCTCCAGACGCAGTTCACGGAACTCACCCGGTGTGCCATGAGTAGCTTTACGGGGAGCTCGGTTTATTGAGCTTTTGAAACGTGTATTACCAAGGCCATGGAAACCGCCCTTAGCGACCAAAACAGCCTGTCCATCACGAACCAGGTCACCGACAACCTCACCGGTCTCTTTGTCAGTAATTTGTGTTCCAACAGGGGCTTTTAAGTAAAGCTCTTCGCCTTTACTGCCGGTTTTATTTCGTCCTTGCCCGTTCTCACCTCTTGTCGCCTGATAAAAACGCACAAAGCGATAATCAACCAAGGTATTAAGCTCAGCATCAGCAACAATATAGACGTTACCGCCGTTGCCACCGTCGCCGCCATCAGGGCCGCCACGTGCAACGTATTTCTCACGACGAAAACTGACAATGCCGTTACCGCCATCACCCGCTTTCACCTTTATGGATACTTCATCAACAAATTTCATTGCGCTATTCTGCCACTGTTACCCTGTTAGACCAAACGTCTATCATACCGTTAAAGCAACAATCCTAAAATTGTCGCTTACAAAAAAAAGCCCCAGCGATGGCTGAGGCTTTTTCTTCATCTGATTCGATTAAGCGTCGATAGAAACAAACTTACGGTTGTTTTTACCTTTAACTTCGAATTTCACTTTGCCGTCAACCTTTGCGAACAAAGTGTGGTCGCGACCAAGACCAACACCGTTACCAGCGTGGAATTTAGTACCACGTTGACGAACAATAATGCTGCCTGCGCTTACTTCTTCACCGCCAAAGCGTTTAACACCAAGGCGTTTACTTTCGGAATCGCGACCGTTACGAGTACTACCACCAGCTTTCTTGTGAGCCATCGTTTACTCTCCTTTTACCAATTCTTTAGCCTGCTCGATCCAGTTTTCACGTTCGATGCGGCCTTTAAAGTTTAATTCTTCGTCGAATTTAGCAACATCTTCTGCTGTCCATTCGGCGATTTGCTTGAATGTAGTGATACCAGCGTCATTTAATTTACCAACGATAACTGGACCTACACCTGAAAGTTGACTTAAATCATCACCTTCAGCTTTAGCGGCTTTCTTAGCTGGAGCTTTCTTGGCTGCTGCTTTAGCAGGAGCTTTTTTAGCTGCAGGCTTAGCACCATCTAGAGCGATACCGTTAATTTTAACTTCAGTATACCACTGACGGTGGCCTTGACGCTTCATGTGGTGTTTACGACGCTTGAACTTAAGAATAGTTACTTTCTTAGCGCGACCGTGATCAACAACTTCTGCTGATACTACAGCACCTTCTACTAAAGGTGTACCAAGTTGAATGTTATCACCATCTGCTACCATCAATACTTCGCTGAAGTCGATGTTAGCACCAGTTTCCGCTTCGATTTTCTCCAAGCGAACAACTTGGCCTTCTTTAACGCGGTGCTGTTTGCCACCACTTTTTATTACTGCGTACATATTTATTCTCCAGTTTTGACCCTCTCGTATATCTCAACGACAAGGTTAATATGCAATGCGATTACGAATTAAGGGCGCGAATTGTAAGCCAAAGCACGCATTGGATCAAGCGAAAAGCCGATGAAATCAGGCTTTTTTACTCTTTTTTCACCCATTCGAGGCTGGCATCCGGCTACAACTTGAAAAAACGTCGATAACACTTGACCGAAACGCGCTCCCTCACTAGGATTGCGGTGCATTTTATTGATTTTCCTACAGAATACAAACGCTTTTGACAATTATGATGACCTTAGATGAAATCAGAGACTTGGTTGCGGATGAGTTTGATGCTACCAACCAAATCATTATAGACAGACTGCAATCAGACGTGGTTCTTGTGAACCAGGTCGGTCATTATATTGTTGCGGCGGGTGGCAAACGACTACGTCCTATGCTCCTTCTCTTAGCCGCTAAGTCACTAGATTATCAAGGTAAATTCCACCCAAATCTCGCAGCTGTGATTGAGCTTATCCATACCGCCACCTTGCTTCACGATGATGTAGTTGATGAGTCAGACTTACGTCGTGGTCGCCAAACTGCCAATGCCATGTTTGGTAATCAAGCCTCGGTACTGGTAGGAGACTATCTCTATAGCCGCTCCTTCCAGATGATGGTTGAAGTGGGTGAAATGCGAGTGATGGAAGTTCTATCGGAAACCACTAACGAAGTGGCCGCTGGCGAAGTCCTGCAGCTTATGAACGTCAATGATCCTGATGTGGACGAAGCTTCTTATTATCAAGTGATTGAGCGCAAAACCGCTATTTTGTTTGCGGCTGCCACGCAATTGGCCGCTATCCTTGCTGGTGCCAGCAAAGATGTTGAAGAAGGACTGCGTGAATACGGCTTGCAACTCGGTAATGCTTTCCAGCTAGTGGATGATGCTTTGGACTATGCTGCTGACACCGAAGAGCTCGGCAAGAATGTCGGCGATGATTTGGCCGAAGGCAAGCCTACCTTACCTCTGATTTATGCGATGCAACATGGTTCTGATAGCGATGCTCAAATGATACGTAGAGCCATCGAGAAAGGTGGGCTTGATAATATGGATGCCATCCTTCGTATTATCGAAGAAACCGGCGCGATAGAATATACCTACCAATCAGCAGAAAAAGCGGTGGCGAAAGCCATTAGTGCTTTAAAGCCACTACCCGAGAGTCAGTATAAACAGGCGCTGATTGATATTGCCCAGCTGTCACTCAAGCGCAACTCCTAAACACACCCCAAAGAACTGGATTAAGCACAGCCCCTACCCCGATTTATACCTTGCCAGCGAGAAGGTAACAGGCAATGATTGCAGCTATCGGTTTAAAAAGCCAATCAGTGGCAAAAAAATTGACAATTGATAGCTTTTTGCTCTCGCAAGCGTTTTTAATTTCTGCGATAATAGCGCGCAATTTTAAGCATCCCGATCCGCTTAGCTTAACAGTTGCATTGCAAAGGTTTGAGAGCCTTTGTCCATGAGGAGTACCCAATGTCTCGCAATCTTGATTTAAGCCAATATGGCATCCACTCAGTTTCAGAAATTGTCTATAACCCGTCTTACGAATTACTATTTGAAGAAGAAACCAAGCCAGGCGCCGAAGGTTATGAAAAAGGCGTGGTCACTGACACTGGTGCTGTTGCTGTAGATACCGGTATTTTCACAGGGCGCTCGCCAAAAGATAAATACATCGTATTGGATGATACCACTCGCGATACAGTGTGGTGGTCAAAAAATGGCGTGAATGATAATAAGCCTATTTCTCCAGAAGTCTGGTCAGACTTAAAGCAGGTGGTTACCAATCAACTCTCAGATAGTCGTCTGTTTGTGGTTGATACTTTCTGCGGGGCCGATGAGGCAACTCGCCTGAAAGTGCGCTTTATCACTCAGGTTGCATGGCAGGCACACTTTGTTAAGAACATGTTCATTCGTCCAAGCGACGAAGAACTGGAAGGTTTCGAACCTGACTTCGTGGTCATGAATGGTTCAAAAGCCACCAATCCTAAGTGGCAAGAACATGGCCTTAACTCGGAAAACTTTGTTGCTTTCAACCTGGCTGAAAAAATCCAGTTAATCGGCGGTACCTGGTACGGCGGCGAAATGAAAAAAGGCATGTTCTCAATGATGAACTACCTATTACCGCTAAAAGGCATTGCTTCCATGCATTGCTCTGCCAACGTTGGCGAAAAAGGTGATGTAGCAATTTTCTTCGGTCTTTCCGGTACCGGTAAAACAACTCTTTCAACTGACCCAAAGCGTGCCTTGATTGGTGATGATGAGCACGGCTGGGATGACAATGGCGTCTTTAACTTTGAAGGCGGCTGTTATGCCAAAACGATTAACCTGACAGAAGAAAACGAGCCGGATATTTACCGCGCCATTCGCCGTGATGCACTGCTTGAAAATGTGGTGGTCGATGAAAACGGTAAAATTGATTTTGACGACGGAAGTAAAACTGAAAACACTCGCGTTTCTTATCCTATTTACCACATCGACAATATTGTTAAGCCAGTGTCTATGGCTGGCCACGCCCAAAAGGTGGTTTTCTTAACTGCAGACGCCTTCGGGGTATTACCTCCGGTTGCCAAGCTAACTCCAGACCAAACTCAGTACTACTTCTTGTCTGGCTTCACAGCCAAGTTGGCTGGCACTGAGCGTGGCATTACAGAACCAACTCCAACTTTCTCCTCTTGCTTTGGCGAAGCCTTCCTATCGTTGCATCCAACACAGTACGCTGAAGTATTAGAGAAGCGCGTTCAGGATGCAGGCGCTGAGGTGTATTTGGTTAATACTGGTTGGAACGGTACTGGTAAACGCATTTCAATCAAAGATACTCGTGGTATTATCGACGCAATTATGGATGGCTCAATTGAAGAGAGCTCATTTGAAAACTTACCGTATTTCAACTTAGCTATTCCAACAGAGCTTAAAGGTGTAGATACCAAGATTCTAAATCCACAAAATACTTATGAATCTGTTAGCGAGTGGGAAGCAAAAGCTAAAAATCTAGCAGCAATGTTCGTCAAAAACTTTGACCGATTTGCTGATAACGATAAAGCTAAAGCGCTAATTTCAGCAGGTCCATCGCTTTAATAGCAAATTAGAACTTAAAATAAAAGCCGCTGTAAGCGGCTTTTATTTTGTCTGACATCTTTTAAGTGAGGCTGTTAGCTTAGATCAACTTTGGTTTATCAATATGATAGCCCTGACCATAATCAAAGCCCATTTCTATAATCTTGTTCAAGACCTGTTCGGTCTCTACAAATTCAGCAATCGTTTTAATCCCTAGCTGTACACTGATTTCACAAATACTTTTGACAATAGTTTGATCATAATCATTATCAATAATTTGTTTAATAAAGGAACCATCAACCTTAATAAAATCTACCGGTATGTTGCGCAAATAACCGTATGAAGACATGCCGCTACCAAAGTCATCTAAAGCAAACTTACAACCAAACTGATTGAGACTATCTATAAAGTCTTTAACTAACTCATAATTATTAATCGCGGCAGTTTCTGTAATCTCGAATACAATATAACGCGCCAGCTCTTGGTTTTGAGAGATCTCATCGACAAGAGAATCTCTAAACTCCTCGCTGTTAAGGGAAACACCTGACAGATTAACACACCATAAATACTCACTAGCCTGTGAATTAGCTTCAAGGTATTCCAATACTCTAGTAACAACCCAGCTATCCACCTGGGGCATCAAATTAAAGCGCTCTGCTGCAGGGATGAACTCAATAGGTGGTATCATTCCACCCTCTTCATCAAGCATGACTATGAGGACTTCTTTTAAGTCATTTTCACCATGAAGATCTTTAATAGCTTGAACTCGCAGAGCAAACCGGTCTTCATCAAGAGCTTTGTTAATTCTGTTGACCCAGAGTACTTGTTGGTGGAAATGAACACTCTCAGGGTCATTCTTATCGAAAATATGAACCCTATTTCCACCTTTTTCTTTAGCTATCGTTCGTGCTGAGGCGAGCTCAGAAAGCACTTCACTTGCACCTGTAGTATCAGAACTGATTGTCGCTATTCCTGCAGTGGCGTTAACGTTAATATGCATTTCACTCCAGTCAAAGACTGTGTCATGTACTGTCGATAATATTTTTTGAACTACTTGGTAAGCTGCTTCTAAATTCAAGCGATCAAAAATAATCAAAAACTCATCAGCACTTAATCGATAGGCACAGTCCTGTGAGCCAATATTATTTTGGATGATTTTTGCAAACTGTTTAAGCACAAAGTTACCAGCCTCATGTCCAAATGAGTCATTAACTAAATTAAATTTATCGATGTCTAACAAGCAGGCAACGTGCTTTCGTCCATCATCATTTTCGATTAGTTCGATCAAGAACTTATCCAAAGCAAATCGGTTCTCAAGATCAGTCAAGAAGTCATGATTAGCCTGGTAAACTAACTGGTTACGACTAGACTCCAGTTCAGTGATATTCTTACTCAACTCCCCTTTACTTTCCTGTAAAACCTGATTATTGCGATAAAGAATAAAAACCAGATACATAAAATAAAACAGGAACACTGCCAGAAGCATTACCAAAAAGATTAAGGAGTATCTTGCATTTGACAGTGGTAGATAAAACTCTTCAACATTGCCTGTTACCGTCATGCTCCACTGGCGACCACCAAAAGTAACAGTTCTATCGAATGTAAAAGAATTTTGCTTATTAAATTGCTTTATCCCCCTTGAGTAATGCTCCAGTAACAAAGTATTACCATCAGTAACGTCATTAATCGTTAACGATAAGCCGAAACGAGCAAGCTCGTCTGATCTTTCTTCAATCAAATCTTCTATAACAAAAACGCCTTGTGCCAAGCCTTTTATATTTATGACCTTGCCTTCTTTACCATAACGATAGACCGGAGAATAAACCAAAGCCGCAGACTTACCAGGATGTTGATGCAACTCCATACGAGAGCTTACTGATGTTGTATTATTGTTTATGGCGCGCTCAACAACTTCTTGACGAGCCTCTATACGATAGGGATCATAACCAATAACTTCTTTATTTTCTTCATAAGGGTATGCGTATAGGATGGGGTAATAGACTTCACGATTAAGCTGTAATGGGATCAGAAATCCATCTTCTGC
Organism: Kangiella sp.; assembly: GCA_048266925.1. Classification (GTDB taxonomy): domain Bacteria; phylum Pseudomonadota; class Gammaproteobacteria; order Enterobacterales; family Kangiellaceae; genus Kangiella. The sequence goes on from JBLWYL010000002.1 coordinate 178,213, forward strand.
TTTCTCTGTTACAGTATAGTCAGGGTATTCCTCACGAGCTATTTTAAGAAAACCATCCAGCTCACCGTGTTTAACAATTTGCACATATTCAAATGCTTGAATTCCGCCATACTTAACCAAGTTGCTCTTAGCAAATTGCTCAAACTCAAATCGTGTTACCTTCTCAGAAAGTGAGAAAAATGTTGCCAACTGATCAACATCATCAATGAAGCGTTCAATATCGCTGGTGACCTTTGAAATATAGCGAGCAGAAACATCATTAAATCGCTCTTCTGCATATTGATGCTCAGTTGATTCAAGCCAACGCCCAGCAAGAACTAGAAAAAGAAAACCTAATAGCACAATGATTGCAATTGCAATCAGGTTCTTAACCAAAAAAGGTAATGGTTGTGCTCTCTTTGTCATTAACAATCTGCTCCTGGAGAGTTTACTCGTAGACTATGGCAAGCTTCTGTTTTTTAGAGTCAAGTGCAAGTCTACTTATACTGCTAATCCCTAAAGCATCTAGATCTGCTATTATTTTTTTCTCTGTGTTACTTATATACCACAATTGACTGCCCTTACCAACAGCAACCCCATCTGAGTCCAACCAAACGTAATCCTGCACACCCTCAAGTAGAACAATGTCTGTGCCCTGAATGTCGCCCTGTTGGTTAATCAAAAAAATATGATGCTGGCCATCTATAACCTGAGTGAAGCTGACTGTATTCTCTTCGACTCGTTGCAAACAACGTCCGATGTTTTCAGCCAGTGGCTCTGCTTTTCCCTCAGCTTTAATATCAAATAATTGCAGGGTCATCACCTCGCCCAATACAAAGGTAGCTGCCAACTCTGAGTTAAGCCATGCATGATAACCTACAGGTTCAATAGCCGGGTTAAGAACTTGTTGAGCTGCATCGTCAAGGTTCACCAGTCGCAGATGTTGCTGTCCCCCAGGATTAACACCAATAACACTTAATGTTTGATCATCATAAACAGTCGGAGAATATTCACTAACATCATTACTATGAGTAATATTGGTTAGTTTTTTGTCTGCAAAATCGTAAGCAAAGATATCCGTTTGCTCATCCATCATTCGCGTAAAATACAGCAGCCCACCGTCACTAGAAAAGTGAGGTTGATTGTCATAACCTACATGATTAAAAGCATTGAGTGCATTACCAGCATCCACTTTCATTGAGCTACCAAGAAAGCTGACAGGAACGACAACAATATCAGTGGAGGGAATAGAAGGAGTTTCTTCTTCTGCTCGTAAATCTGACATACAGACTAAATGTGCTGACAACACAATTGCCAGCCAAGAATATAGTTTCAATTATGACTCCGGTGGTTGTACGAATGCTAAAGGCTGTGCTGCATAACAAACTATCTTGTCCCCTGCCTGCTTATCTCCAACAGCTTTTTTTAGCGCCAGCCTTTGCTCTTTAAAAGTAAAAGCTGAGTCGGCTTGAATGGCATAATGCCGGACATTTTCAGACACTAACACTTCGCCGGGTTCCGCCATGGATTCCAAGCGTGCAGCAAAATTAATAGCATCGCCTTCAATATCCAATTGCTCGGTAATTTCGTTATGGGTAATTTTGACTTCGCCAATATCTAGGCCAATGCGTAACGCAAAACCTGCTCCAGCTAAAACTTTTTGGATCATTGCGGCACAGCTTAAAGCACTCTCAACATTCTGGAAAGTTGCTCGTAAAGAATCACCTTCCATATTTGGGTAGCTTGCTTGCCACTTTTTCAGAACAGGCTTCAATAAACCACGAAATAACGAAAGTTTTTCTGTACGGTCTTCTTCTGTCCAGTGTGAAAATCCTTTTAAGTCAGTAAACAAAACTGCAAGCCGACGTGTTTTTGCATCACTATCAATTTCAGACAGCTCTAATAACTTAGGCCAATACTTATCTTTTATTGCCTGTAGCGATTCGCGAATTTCAAATTGTAGTTTTCGTTCCGATTGGAGACTGATTTGAATGGATTGTAGTTTCTCAGCTTCTTGTCTGAGGCTGGCCTCTAGCATCGTTGGATTCAAGCCACCAGTATCTTCCACCACAATAATAGCTCTCGTATCACCGGGTTCATTACGAATATCACGAATCCTTAATTTACATCCCCAGTAGCTCGCTTCTAAATGCTCAATCAAAAAAGGCAATGTTGCTAAATCTTGGTAAGACAACATCCGTTGATACCGTAAGGTAAAAGTAATTTTATCGGCAAATAATTTTTCGAATTGGTTTTTTGCATAATGTGTATAGTCACGGCCCCGCTGATCCCAACTGGCATGACTGCACTCGATGTTACGAATCGACCATCCATTGGTTTGCACTTGCCACAATTTCGTAGCACTTAAAACACCATTATCAAGATTGGCTTTCGTTAAATTAGCACTTCGTAAATCTGCGCCTTTAAAATTGACGCCATTCAAATTAAAGCCTGATAAATCGAGCCCCGATAAATTAGCATTGCTGAGATTGGCACCTTTTAAAGTGACACCTTCAATACGGCAACTGGATAAATCAACATCAGACAAGTTGGATTTATTTAGATTAGTATCTCGCAAGTTAACATTATCCATTTTCGCGCCAATAAGCTTAGCGCCTTGCATATCCAGTCCTTCGAGATTCTGATTGCGTAAATCTGCTCCACTTAAATTCGCTTCACGCAAATCCTGCCCGCGTAAATCATGATCGCGTAAATCAACACTAGATAAATCGGTGCGGAAACAAATTGCGGTTAATAAATTAGCATGAAGTAAGTTGGCGTGGTTTAAGTTGGCTTGCTTTAAATTTGCAGCAATCAGTTTTGCCCCTGATAGATTGCAGTAACATAAATTCGCATCGGTAAGATTGCTGGCAATTAGAGCCGAGCCCTGTAAGTCTGAATAGGCCAGATTAGCACCAACAAAACTCATTTCCGAAAGATCGCAGCCAGACAGGTCGAGGCCTCGAAGATCTTGCCCGTCAAAATTGGCGTGAGTTTTAGGATTCTCTTTACGCCATTGATTCCAGACTTTCTCCCCTTGCATTAATATTTTTAATAATTCTGTATTGTCCTCTGATGTCAGAGACATGGGTTTTCCTCTTCAGCCAAGCCGTAGCAATCTATTTATACCATAGAAACTTTATATAAAACAGCACGTAACAGCAGTTTTACTTGAGCTAAATCTAACTGTAAGTACAATGGATTCCTTTACCGATTTGAGAATTATCATGACTCATCCATTTGAGGAGTTTCGCCACAAACGCGAACTGGGTAATGCCAAGGCATTAGAAACAGATAGTTTACTGATTAAACGATTCTTTGGGCTGGATAAAACTGCTTACGGAGAAGGCGCTCTTGACTCCAAAACCAAAGAGCTTCTTGGCCTGGTAGCCTCCATGGTTTTACGTTGTAACGATTGTATTGACTACCATTTAGAACAATGTGTTAAGCAGGGCTGGAATAAACAGGAATTGGATGAAGCGATGGGCGTTGCTATGTTGGTGGGCGGTTCAATCGTTATCCCTCATTTACGACACGCTAAGCTTAGCCTCGATTTCTTATTTGCAGAGCAATCTAAAGATAACTAATCAATCCACTAGCTCTTATAAGCCAAGCACTTCTTTTACGAAAGGAATAGTCAATTTTCTTTTAGCTTGTAGAGATGCCTGATCTAACTTGTCTAAAATCGCTAGCAATGTCGGCATATCGCGTTGCTGGCGAGCCAATAAGTAGTGGCCAACTTCTGTACTAAGCTCAAGTCCTTTTTCCTCAGCTTTTTTTTGTAGGAGAGTCAGCTTTTCTTCATCATTTAAAGGCTTGATATTATAGATAAACATCGCTGAAAGGCGTGACTTAAGGTCTTTAAGTTGAATGTTCAGTTGTGACGGAGCATTCACCCCTGTAATAAGCAGGCTTTTACCCTGTTCCTTCAATTGATTATAGAGGTTGAAAATTGCTATTTGCCATTCCTGATTAGCAATCACTTCTTCAATACCATCCAGCGATACGCAATCAAAGGCAGCCAGGCCATCCAGCATTTGTGGCAAAACCATGCCATTTTCCAGTGGTATATAAGCAATTAGCTTGTCTGGATTTTGCTCGGAATAAGCATGAGTTAAGGCCTGTAATAAGTGACTTCGACCATGCCCTTTTTCGGAGTAAATATAGATAAATTCACTATCGCCTTGGCAAATCATCTGTAATTTTTGAAGCAATAGCTGGTTTTCGCCAATGACAAAGTTAGCAAAGGTTGCATCGGAATGGAGCTCAATATCGAGTGGTAGCTGCTGCATGAGTTTTAATTTAAAGGTTATTCTTATTGGTGGCTAGAGTCAGTATGATTGACTTCTGAGTCATCATCTACTGTATCCTTGTTGTTTTCTGCTAATGCTCTATTTTTATTTTTGACAGTTTTGTAATTAACCACGCCTAGCCAGATATAATGAAGTCCACTGATAATGCAGGTAACAATTACCGTGATTTCAAGGACTTGTAATACAATATCTGGAACTGAATACCAGTTAGCGACTGTCAATAAAACCAATAGCACCAATAAAATGAGTAAGGCAGTATTCCATTTCGAGATCAAGGAGGGACGCATCTCATACGGCCCAACAAAATAATGATAGCTGGTTGCTCCACCAACAATAATAATGTCTCTCGCCGTTGATACCCAGAAGAGTGTCCAAGAAATATGGCCTTTGACCACTAACAATAGCAAAGCAACCAGCAACAGTAACTTATCAGCCAGAGGATCGGTAATTGAGCCGAAGCGACTTTGCCAACGAAAGCGCTTGGCCAGTAAGCCATCCAACCCATCAGATAAACCGGCAACCAAAAATATTACCAGTGCAAGCGCATATTGTTCTACCATCACATAATAAGCAAACGGAATAATAAGAATTATCCGTAACATAGTTATGACATTTGGCAGTATGCTTAAGCTCATGATTTTATAGTGTTTTCCCTGGTAAACTAATCCCGCCAACGAAAGCGATAGCGCCCTCCTAATCCTTGATCAGTAGGAATGCGATGCAGATTATTCCCTATATTGATAGCATCAATCAAGCTTTGCGGCGAAGTTAACACTTTAACTTCGAATAATACAGCATCCTGTTTTACCTGTAGAACGTTCACAGACTCAGTCATACCGAGTTTTGCCAAATAGTTTCGGGCACCTGCATAAGCCTCCAGATCATGTATATTTTCGATATAAATCTCGACCGCTAATACCTGATCTGAAAGTACAACAGCTAAGCGCCCAGCGAGTTTATTTGCTATTTGATCAACCAAATCAGCGACTACCTGCTGTTTGCTTGTGCCTGAGCTGGAAATATTGTCAACAGTTCCGCCCAGATCCAATGACCAGCGTCCAAACCACTGATCACCACTTTGTGACAATTGCCCAACCACAACATAATCCGCCTTGTATCGCTCCGACGCTCTATTGATCGGGCCCAGAAACCGTCCCCAAATATCACCAACGGCAACAGTAGCCTTATCTTCCAAATCCATCATCGGCAAAACTATCGGTAAACCACGACGATCTGCTGCTCGATTTAAAGCAATCGTTACCTGATCATTAGCATTGGTGGCAACTCGGCGATTACCATTCTCTTCAACTGCAATCCAATAAGCACCTGAAGGTCTATTCTCCGACCAAACTGGCAAAGATGCATCCTTCAATATTTTTTGTACCGCCAGGCTATCAAATGTTGCTACTAACAATAGTGGCCTTTCGTAAATCATCTGCTCGGCAGCACTTAAACGCTTATACGAATATTGGCGCATATAATTCTGTGCATTCGGTAAAGCTTCGCGTACCTGCGAGTTTTCTATAACAGAACGGCTTCCACTGACCCGAATCAATACCTCCGCAAAAGCATTTTGCATAGCCTTTTGACGCACTTCTGTGGATTGATCTGCTACCGGCCAGCTAGCGGAATATAGATTAGCGACTCGTTCAGCCTGAACAGGTACAGCAAACATACCCAGTACTAACAATAGGAAGAAAGAGCAATGTGTTAAAAGATGTCTCATGAATCTAAGTTCCTGTTTTAATTATCTTTTACTCGCTGATATTGCAACAGCCAATAATCTTTGTACAAGCAATAAGCAGTTACCAATAATTCGGGCATTTTAGCAGTTTTTAACAATCACGCCAGGCAATTAGCCCACATCCATCTAATGGCTCTCTAACTAACTGCACATTACAAAGGGGAAGTCACTTTTTTGCGATGGAATGCTCACTTACAGTTACCTATAATAAGCGAACCTTGCCCATCTGCTAGAAATAATAAAGGCACTTTTTAATGGCTAAAGACACTGCAACCCCACCTTCTCTTCCTCATCTGCAAAACGTATTGGATCTTACTGAAGTTATCGTACCAGAGCACACCGTTGACAGCGCTATTAATACGCTCGCGGAGCAAATCAACGCACAGGACTATTCAAGCCCCTTGCAACTCTTTTGCATCATGAATGGTGGCCTTTACTTTGCCGGCCAACTACTACGCCTGTTAACAATACCGGTTTCCGTCAGCTACCTGCATGCCACTCGCTATGGTGACAAAGTGCAGGGGCAAGAGTTGCAGTGGCTGGTTAAGCCACAGGCAGAAGATATTCATAATCATCATGTAATGCTTTTAGACGATATTTTTGATGAAGGCATTACGCTCGAAGCGATAATTAACGAGTGTCAGGCATTTAAGCCCAAAAGCCTGCAATGCGCCGTACTGGTAGACAAAGAACACCAGCGCAAACCTGAATCAGGTTTTAAGCCAGATTTTATTGGCTTAACTGTGCCGGATCGATACATCTTTGGCTGTGGCATGGATTACAAAGGCTTATGGCGCAATTTGTCGGCAATTTATGCGATATAACGTTCATCTCCGCATAAAAGGCGTATACTGAGGAATAATTCACATTTACGTCTTTGTATTAACCTCAAAGCAAAGATACGCTAATAAGTCACTGTTAATTCAGTTAGTATTCATTCTAATGAACTATGATGAATCCAAGTTTTTGGGGAACCCGAGGAGAAACAATATGAAAATATCGACCCCTTTTATGAAAACCCTAACCGCCGCAGTTGTTGCAGGCGTGATGGGTGTTGGTTGTACAACGCTTAATCCATACACTGGTGAAGAACAAACCAGTAAAACCGTAAAATATGGAGCCATCGGAGCTATCACCTGCGGCCTGATTGGCGCAACCCGTGACAGTAAAAGTGCTCGTAATGCTGCTCTAGGTTGTGGTGCGATTGGTGCTGGTATCGGTGCCTACATGGACAGCCAGGAGAAAGAATTGCGTGAGGAACTAGCAGGTACTGGTGTTGGTGTTCAGCGAGAAGGTGATCAAATTCACTTGATCATGCCTGGCGACATTACTTTCCAGACTGACCGTTATGCGATTGATAGTGGTTTCTATCCAGTGCTAGATTCAGTTTCTAAAGTGCTCTACAAGTTTAAGGACACTAATCTGGAAGTAGCTGGCTTTACTGACTCTGTGGGTAGCGACTCATACAATCAGGAGCTATCGGAAAAACGTGCTAACAGCGTAGCTTCTTACCTTCGTCAACGCGAGATCCCAAGCAACCGTTTGCGTGTGGTTGGCTATGGCGAACGCTACCCGGTAGCACCCAATGAAACGGAAGCCGGTCGCTCTAAAAACCGTCGTGTAGAACTAACCATTACTCCAGATCCACAGAACTAAGTGGTTCTGACTTATTAAAAAGCGGCCTCGGCCGCTTTTTCTTTGCCTGTAAGCAATTTAGTTGATGCTTTTTTAGGGTCACTCCTTTCTATCAATAGCCGCATCTAGTAAAATTAGCGCAATTTTGAAAGGGTCAGTTGACCCGAGCCCACTTTTATCTAGGAATTCAAATGAGCGACAAAAAATCCCTGAGCTACAAAGACGCAGGTGTGGACATTGATGCAGGTAACGCCTTAGTAGACCGAATCAAAGACGTCTGTAAGAAAACTTACCGTCCTGAAGTGATGGGGAATATCGGTGGCTTTGGCGCACTTTTCGATTTGCCTTCTGGTTATGAAGAGCCGGCGCTTGTTGCGGGTACTGATGGCGTAGGTACAAAACTGCGTCTTGCCTTGAACCTGAAAAAGCACGATACCGTTGGGATTGATTTAGTTGCCATGTGCGTCAACGATCTGGTTGTTCAAGGCGCTGAACCTCTATTCTTCCTGGACTATTACGCTACCGGCAAACTGGACGTCGACATAGCAGCTGACGTTGTCACTGGTATTGCCAAAGGTTGTGAAATCTCAGGTTGTTCATTGATTGGTGGCGAAACGGCTGAAATGCCTGGCATGTATGAAGGCGATGATTACGACTTGGCCGGCTTCTGCGTTGGTATTGTTGATAAGAAAAAGATTATTGACGGCAGCAAAGTGAAGTCAGGCGATGTGTTGCTCGGTTTAGCTTCAAGCGGCCCACACTCAAACGGTTACTCATTGATCCGTAAAATACTTGAAGTTAGCGGTGCTGATGTTAATGCTGAGTTTGAGGATGGCAAAACCTTGGGCGAAACCCTGTTAGAACCGACCCGAATCTACGTTAAGTCACTACTTCGCCTGTTCAAAGAAGTGGAAGTTAAGGCTATTTCGCACATCACTGGCGGTGGTCTACAGGAAAACTTGCCACGTGTTATGCCTAAGACGTCCAAGGCCATGATTAACACTAGCGCCTGGCAACTGCCTAAAGTATTCCAATGGCTGCAAACGGAAGGCAATGTCGACCGTCATGAAATGCACCGCACTTTCAACTGTGGGATCGGCATGGTTCTTGTCGTAAGCAAAGAGAACGCTGAAAGAGCCTCTGACCTGTTACAAACTCTTGGAGAAACTGTTTATAACATTGGCTATATCGCTGCACGCGATGGCGATGAAGAACAAGTAGTTCTGTAAAGCTGCTCCAATATGTCCAATATCGTTGTTCTCATCTCCGGCAACGGAAGCAACCTACAAGCTATCATTGATAGCGTTCAAAATGGCGCTATCAATGGTCGCGTATCGGCAGTAATTAGCAACAAGCCCAATGTTTATGGGCTTGAGCGCGCTGAAAAGGCAGGCATCCCGGCAGTCGCTGTCGACCATACTCAATTTGCCAGCCGTTCTGGCTTTGAACAGGCTCTGATTCAAACCATCGACCAATACCAGCCAGACCTTGTTGTTTTGGCGGGCTTTATGCGAATCCTTAGTTCAGACTTTGTTCAGCATTACCTTGGCAAAATGCTTAACATCCATCCCTCTTTATTACCCAAATATCCAGGACTCAACACACACAAGCGAGTTTTAGAGAATAGTGATAAGGAGCACGGAACCAGTGTACACTTTGTAACGGCCGAGCTGGATGGTGGCCCAATCATTGCACAACGGAGTTTCCATGTTACAGCAGATGATACCGAACAAACGCTACAACAAAAAATTCAACAACAAGAACACAAACTATACCCCGAAGTGGTTGGCTGGTTCTGTAGTGGCCGACTGCAATTCAAAGATGGTCAAGCCTGGCTCGACCAGCGGGCAATCACAAGTCCGTAGAACAGTTACGACTTTTTCCTCAAGCGCCCTGCTATTTTTATTGATTAACCTCTTCTCAGCGACTGTTATGGCTGAAGAGCCAACTCCAGCATACCACGAAAGCACCACTCTCAAAGCTGTTAAACCTTACATTATAAAATACAAAGTCATGCACGATGGCGACAAACTGGGAACAGCAACCCGTAAACTTGAGCAACTTAGCAATGGCCAATGGCAAGCTTCGATGGAGTCAGATATCAGTTACTATTTGCTTTCCGACGAACGTCGCGAAACCAGCCGCTTCGAAGTGGTGAATGAAATCATTCGTCCGCTGCATTACCAAAGCCTGGCTGACACCAGCTTCCGTTCAGACAGAATCCTAATTCAAAACTTTGATTGGGATGGCATGCGCGAACAAGGGTCATATGAAGACAAAAAGTGGAATATGCAACTCAAAGAAGGACTACTCGATCCGCTCACCGAGGTGCTAGCAGTCAGAGAAAATCTGATGGCACAAAAACCATTGCAACCAATTGATATCAGTTATCGCGGGGAAATTCGCCATCATGAATTTAAAGTAATGGGTGAAGAAGTCCTGAAAACAAAACAGGGAGAAATTCGCACCGCAAAGTTACAGTTAGTAGAAAAAAATGGAACACGCATAACCAATTTCTGGTTTGCCATAGACCATGAAATGTTACTGGTACAGATACAACGAATTAAAGATGGTGAAGAAGAAGCAAAGCTAGTGGCAACAAGCTGGACACTTTAAGGAAGAGTTATGACGACAAAAAGAACTATTATTTCAAGTTTATTATTGGCTTGGGCATCTTTGTCCGCGGTCGCTGGAAATCACTCTGAAGATAATGCTTTAAGTATTGATAAAGCCATTACTCAAGACATTCACTTTCAATTTTCCAATGATAATAACATCTACCCTGATACAAGTGATTTCGAGGTAGTTAATTACGTGACCATGAGCAATGAGCAGGGAGCAAGAAGAGTAACCGTCACCTTAACCAACAAATCCAGTGGCAACCGAATCTTTGTCAGCAAACAAGTTATGGCCTTGTTTGCGAATGGAGATCGATTAAGCCCTGTCGAAAAGAAAGTTACTTTCAAGGGCAAAGAAACTCAAACCATCACCCTAAACTTTGGAACCCACCATTACCCGATATTAAGCGTCTACACTCGTCAGTAGGTTAAAACCCATCCAATAAAAAAGCCAAAGACATTACATCTTTGGCTTTTTTCGTACCTGGACTCTGGGCTAGGTTTTCGGAAGGGTCACTCCGCGCTGTCCCTGGTATTTACCACCACGGTCTTTGTATGAAGTTTCACACACTTCGTCTGATTCATAGAACAACATCTGCGCCACACCTTCATTGGCATAAATCTTTGCAGGAAGTGGCGTTGTGTTGGAAAACTCGAGGGTTACATGCCCTTCCCACTCAGGCTCAAGCGGCGTCACGTTAACGATAATACCGCAGCGCGCGTAAGTAGATTTACCCAAACAAATCGTTAAAACATTTCGTGGAATACGGAAATACTCAATCGTACGTGCTAATGCGAAGGAGTTTGGTGGAATAATACATACATCACTTTTCACATCAACAAAGCTGTTTTGATCGAAGGCTTTTGGATCAACAATTGCAGAGTTGATATTAGTGAAAATCTTAAACTCGTCCGAGCAACGCACGTCATAGCCATAGCTTGAAGTACCATAAGACACAATACGGTTATCCCCATTGTATCGAACCTGGCCAGGCTCAAAAGGTTCAATCATTCCATCACTCTCCGCCATTCTGCGGATCCACTTATCAGCTTTAATTGTCATAGTCGTTTCTCTTTAATATCTAATTATTGTTTAAGATTACTTTATCAATATTAAGTGTTATCTATTGTAATCGTTGGAAAGTCCGCTCTAAACTCTTTCTCTTGTAACGACAATTTAGCAGCAATGCGTTGCGCTATGTCAAGATACAAGTGACTTTCTGCACTCGATGGGGCTGCAACCACCGTTGGTTCACCGCTATCAGCCTGCTCACGAATGGATAAAGCTAATGGCAAGCTGCCCAAAAGTTCAACGCCAATCTCCTGCGCCAGCTTATCACCACCGCCAGCACCAAAAATGTGCTCCTGATGACCGCAATTTGAACAAGTGTGCATGGCCATGTTTTCTACCACACCCAGCACTGGCACCGACACCTTGTTAAACATGGTCACCGCTTTGCGCGCATCGGCCAACGCAATATCTTGCGGCGTAGTAACCACGACCGCGGCTGTGACTGGAATCTTCTGCGCCATAGTCAGCTGGATATCGCCCGTTCCTGGCGGTAAATCAATAATCAAGTAATCGAGATCACGCCATTGGGTGTCGTTAATTAACTGCTGAAGCGCCCCGCTGGCCATTGGCCCACGCCATACCATGGCCTGCTCCGGCTTGACCAGGTAGCCAATCGACATAGACTGCAAGCCATGATTTTCAACAGGCAGAATGGTCTTCTTGTCCGTGCTTTCAGGGTGCTTGCCCTGTAAGCCGAGCATGATCGGAACACTTGGTCCGTATATATCGGCATCTAAAATGCCGACATTGGCTCCTAAATGACTTAAAGCCAAGGCCAAGTTCACCGAAGTGGTCGACTTGCCCACACCACCTTTACCGGAAGCGACGGCAATAATATTCTTGATATCAGGCATAGCTTGTACTTTAGCTGGGTGAGCATGGGCTTCTACCCGCCAGGAAACCTTGGCTTGCACCTCAATCTCTGGAAACTGCGCTTTAAGGTATTCGGTTACCTCGCGCTCCAGTTCTTGCTGATAATCACCCATTGGAAAGCCAAATTTGATGGTCAAAGTCACCTTATCACCATCAATATCGGTCTTTTTAAGTGCTTTAGCGCTGATTAAATCGGTATTTAATTGACTGAGCTTCAGTTGGCTCAGAGCATCGTGGATCTGCTGTTCAGTGAGCATTCTGCTTATCTGTCCGGCTTATTTAAAAAAGTGGCTCAAAGTCTAAGTCTTTTAGGGCCGAAAACCAAGCCAGATCATGATATTTGGGCGAATTAGTTAATGAAAATTTGACCCAAAACAAGTAGTATTCACGGGCTAGGGGCTGCTGCTCTTTGTAGTTCAATTTTTGTTCAAAGCAAAAGCGGTCTGATCGCGGCGCTCGTCATGTAGCCTAGTCACTCTAAGGTAATGGCGAGCAACAAAGAACAGGGCGCTTTTGGTTGAACCCCAAGGGCAGCGTTTGGTTGGGTTTTCTACTGCGTTATCGCGTGTGGATGGAGAATGACTACACCTCACATGCGATGCCTTGTATAAAGCCCAACCAAACGGCTGCAAAAACGAACTACAAAGAGCAGCAGCCCCTCATTCATGATCCACAAAACTAATTTCAGGACTCTATTTCAATATGAGCTCACAACGCAAAATTCTTGTTACCAGCGCCCTTCCCTATGCCAATGGCGATATCCACATTGGCCACCTGCTGGAATATGTGCAAACCGACATCTGGGTTCGTTTCCAGAAATCTCGTGGCCATCAGTGTATTTACGTCTGCGCGGATGACACCCACGGTACGCCAGTGATGTTGCGTGCACAAAAAGACGGCAAAACACCTGAAGACTTCATTAAAGAAAGTCATCAGGCGCATGCCCAGGATTTTGCTGACTGCCTGATTGGTTTTGATAATTTCCACAGCACCCACAGCCCAGAATCGAAAGAGCTGACGCAACGCATTTACCTCAAGCTAAAAGAAAATGGTCACATCAGCTCAAAGACCATTAATCAGTTATTCGATCCTGAAAAAGAAATGTTCCTGCCGGACCGCTTTGTAAAAGGCACTTGCCCAAAATGCGGCTCGGAAGATCAATACGGCGATAACTGCGACTCCTGTGGCGCGACGTATAGCCCGACAGAACTGAAGAATCCAAAGTCAGCAGTATCTGGTGCAACTCCAATTCTTAAAGAATCAGAGCACTTTTTCTTTGATCTGAAAGGCTTCGAAGGATTCTTGCGTGAATGGTTAGGTGCCGACGGCCACGTTCAATCAGAAGTACAAAACAAGATGAACGAATGGCTGGATGATTTGCGTCAGTGGGATATTTCTCGCGATGCGCCTTATTTTGGTTGGGAAATCCCGGGCGAGAAAGGTAAATATTTCTACGTCTGGCTAGATGCACCAATTGGCTATATGGCCAGTTTTAAAAACTTGTGCGACAAGCGTGATGATTTGAACTTTGCTGACTTCTGGGGCAAAGACAGCGACGCCGAAGTTTATCACTTCATCGGAAAAGACATCATTTATTTCCATACCCTGTTCTGGCCATCAGTATTAGAAGGCGCGGGATACCGCACACCAAGCGCGGTATGGGCCCATGGTTTTGTGACCGTCAATGGTCAGAAGATGTCAAAATCTAAAGGCACCTTCATCAAGGCACGCACTTACCTCAATCACTTCCGTCCTGAGTTCCTGCGCTATTATTACGCGGCAAAACTATCCAACCGCATTGATGACTTCGATTTAAATCTTGAAGATTTTGTGCAACGCGTTAATTCAGACTTGGTCGGCAAATTGGTCAATATCGCCAGCCGTTGCGCAGGCTTTATTACCAAGCAGTTTGATGGCAAGTTAAGCGACAGCATCATTGAGCCAGAACTGATCAAACAGTTCACAGACGCATCAGAAGAACTAGCACAGCATTATGAAAACCGCGACTTTGGCCGTGCCGTAAAACAGATTATGGCTCTGGCCGACAAAGCCAATGCATACATCGCAAACGAAGAGCCGTGGAATCTGGTCAAGAACGATGGAACCAAAGAGCGCGCCCATCAGGTGTGTAGTTTGGGCATCAATATGTTCAAAATTCTGACCGCTTACCTTGCGCCAGTACTACCCGAATTAGCAGGCAAAGTACAAGACTTCCTGAAATTGGATAACCTGGACTGGGCGAGCTCTCAAAACATTTTAACGAATTACGAAATCAATAAATTCAAACCTATGATGCAACGCATTGATATGAAACAGGTCGAAGCTATGATTGAAGACTCAAAAGAAGACTTAGAAGCGGAAGTAAAACCGGAAGCACAACTCGATGACCCAATTAAAGACGAAATCCAGTTTGGTGACTTTGACAAGATTGATTTACGTATTGCTAAGATTGCCAAAGCCGAACACGTGGAAGGGGCAGATAAACTACTCAAGCTACAACTGGATTTAGGTAATGGTGTCACCAAGCAAGTCTTTGCCGGCATCAAGGCCGCTTACGACCCTGCTGACTTAGAAGGTAAGCTAACCGTAATGGTCGCTAACCTTGCGCCACGTAAGATGAAATTTGGTTTATCTGAAGGTATGGTATTGGCAGCTGGCCCCGGCGGTAAAGATCTCTGGATCATGAATCCAGACGAAGGTGCTCAGCCTGGCATGCGGGTAAAGTAGCGCGGCTAAAATAGAGAGATAACAATAACAGGATTAATCATGACAGTAGCAGCAACAGAAACAATGCAAACCGGTGAAACACAAGAAATCGTCACCACCTTTGCCAGCTATGGTTCAACCTGGGCCATGTACATTGGGCTGGTTTTATTGATGATTGGCATCATTTGGTACGCCACCCGTAAATGGCACTTCGCCATCAAGTGGTTCATCGCCTCCGTCATTCTGGCTGGAGCACTCACTCCGGGCCATCCTGTGGATTATGCCGAAACCTACTCGCCATTAGTGTTAAATTCCGTGGTGTTACTGTTTGATGGCGACAGCGCAGGCTTCATGGCGGGCGTCAAAACCATTATCTGGGTATTCGTAACCATTTTTGTAGTAGGACTTGGCGCATGGTTCGGCTTTAAATTTTGGCGAAAGAAGCAAGGCCAAAATAACGATAGAGCAACGCCGAATAAATCAAAAGCAAAGCCTGAAGTTAAAAACATGGCAACACCTATCGAGCCATCTCTGGGTGAAGAAACCATCAAGAACGAAGAAAGTTCTGGAAGCTCACCCCAGCAAGATAAATCATAAGTTTCTTACCATGAAAAAGGGCGAACGTTGTTCGCCCCTACTCCTAAATTAATCTACTTGAATCTTTGTAGGGACAAGGGTCTGCCCCATAGGGTACTCATGAATCATCCCTACGAGTCAGGGTTATTCTCTTTTGCAAACCAATGTGCAATCTTCTTATCCAACCTCTCCTGTTTAGCAAGCTTCTTTGTTGGCACCAGCGACCATTCCAGCCATCCTTTTTTAAGTTCAAGACCCTTGGATATGTCAGCCTCGTGCTTCATGAATTGTTCAATGCAGTACAGGATATCTCTGTTGTGCGATAAGTCAGGTGGGATATAGCAACCGATACGAATGCGCATACCTCGCTTCAGCTTTCCATCTTTGTCATAGACCTTTCCTGGCCGATAAAGGCTGACAATTAGCGGACCTCCCAACTGCTCCAAGCTGGCTGAAGAACTCTTACATTCAGGTTGTAATTGATCAAGCCGAGCAGCATAGAATCGAAACCATTGCCTTGTGTAAATTAGGCCGTTCTTTCTATCCACTCGAATAGGCGGCCCTGCTGGCCAGAATAAAATCAATAACCAAGGCAGTGCTGTAATCGCCATGCTGCCGTAGATGAAACCAAAGTCGCTGTAGAAGCGTCTGGACATATTATTAAAATATTCTTCATAACTGGGCATTGTATGTCCACGAAAATCATACCCTGGTCGCATATCTTCATAACTTTGCTTAATTACATCTCTATAATTAAAAACGGTTTCCCTCTTATCAATAAAATCCGCATCCATAAAGTTATACCAGAAGAATGGTATAAGTAAGCAAACGCCAATTATGTAAAGATTAAGCTTTTGAAATAAAACGGCAAAACGTTTTATGTCGAATGTATTGCGGTCATAGCGTTTAATTGACTTAACAATAAAATTAAAATAATTCATAGTACCTATCTTACTGACTGGATGAGAGTGAGGTGCTTGGTAGTTTTTTAGTTGTACCGTATGGATCTCGGTACTCTACTGACACAGACAGGCCTAAGTTTTTATTCCTGACCAGATGCGAAATATCGACTATGGCTACAGGCTCATGGGCAGACATTCTAAATGGGACATTAGCATAGTTATTGTATCTGAACCCTGGGCTATAATTACCTGGCGTTCCCTGGTACCTCTCACTTACAGAGATGTTAACCTCAGGCGAATTACCTGCTTCATGAAATCTGGGTAAAAAGAGCTGAAAAGACTTGCCCTTATTGTCTACATGTATAAGTCTTGGTTGAAGGAACAAATCTTCAAAAGCACGCATTTCATTTTCAAATAATCTTTTAATTTTTGAAAAGTCTGGATCATCTGGATTTGAAAGAGCAGTAGAAATTTTTATTAACTCTTTTATTTCTCGACGTGGATGTTCGTCGCCCCAATAATAATCAGACTTACCCCAAAAGCTTCGGTAAGCCCACTCCTCTACCGGGTTGAGCGAGCCAAACCATTCAGTAATTAAACCTGCTACAATAAATAAAAGAGCGATACCAACACCAATCGGTCCTATAAGAGCACCCGCCATCAGTAACGCTGAGCCGAATGCTGCCATGCTGCTACCATAGCCTTGAGCTTTATTGCCGGTCTTAAAGCCCTCATAGGCTGTGAAGGCGGTGAGTACCACACCTATGCCACCCAAAGCCTTACCGGCAAGTTGAGAGACTCGTGCTCCAGATATAGCTCCTACTTTAATTTTCGAAGTAAAGTTGCCGACCTGCTTTAAGGTTTGGTTCTTCCCAAGCTGAGAGTACAACTTTTTTGAAAGGCTTCTAGATGATGTTCTAACAAAGTTGCCGTTCGCATAGGTTTGTCTACATTCGTAAATATCGTTGATAAGTGACCCGGTTAAGACAATCGAATTAAGAACTGTGTTTTGGGCAATTTTCCCAAGCGTTGTTTTTGCATCATTTTTTTTATGGTTTTCAACCAAAAAGAACAGGCCCGAGAAATTCAGAAATGCAGATAATCCGGCCAGACTCACTCTGCTATCAACCTGAGAAAGTGCCTTCTCTTGAAAACCGGTTGATGGATAAAACTCTCCATCAATTGTCACGTATTGAAGATCAATGGTATTCATGCTGGCAGTGTTGTTAACAGTTTTACCTAGGTTCTGCCGAAACTCAACCGTATTAGAACTTTGTTGGGAAATATTCGTTTGCCCTGCATCGAAAACATTATTCGTTGGCGACTGACCAAATGTTCCGGACTTGATAACTTCTTCAATCTCATCAATCTTAACCGGGCGCTGCGCTATATCATCAACACCATAAAGTTTATTCAGGATATCCATAAATTTTGGGTGACTATACTGAAACTGTAGCTTGCCAAGTTCGGAACCATTTACTCTTAAAAATGAATCAAAGGACTCTGCGGCGGCCAAAGCAAGTCTAAGGTTCTGCTGGACACCAGACTTTACGGTTCTGGCAATTTTCCACCATATATTCAAATACTCATCGATTGTCTTTGTAATTAATGGATTGCCTCCAGCACCTGAAATAGTGTTCATTTGATACTCTGAACCAGAAACAGTATTTCCAACTCCTAAGAATAACTGGTTTAAAATATTAGAGGCGTAACTAATCAACTCGCAATCATGTTCTTCAGAAGATCCTGTTATCAATGAAAAAGCTTGATTCAACTGGTGGTGTATTGAATAATCACCTTCAAAGGCAACAAGATCCTGGTGCGCTGCCAGTAAATTATCAGTGATCGAATCAAACATCTTCTCACTTTCGAAAAGCTCCTCCCAAATCGTATCTTCAACGATGATATCGTCATAAATGAAGTCTTTGATCCAGTTAGCATCATCAATGGTATCTTTGATCTTGGTAATTGCTTTTGCAGTACTCAGGGGGTATTGATGAGCAAGGCTGAATGCCGTCCGTTCATTATCATTCTTATGAAACCGCTCATTAATATCCAGCACTCGACCTATTGGGTCATGCAGTGCTACGATGCGGGCGCATTCCAGTTCTTTAATTCCACTTAACACATCATCCGGGTCTTGCGGGAAGATGCCGGTGTGTGCGTCTGCATAATCAGGTAGGAATGAAAAGTCTGAGAACAAGTCCTTTTTAAAGTCGACCACATGGTTTTCCAGCTCTGACATTGGCATGGAGAAGTCTGTCTGCTGTGGCGCTAAATCAATCGGCATCATTAAAGTCTTGCGAAAGCTGGCGTCGACTTCGGCTCTTTCGAATAACTTGGCTGGCCAGCGATGTTCACTGTAGGCAATTTCGATTTTAGTGACTTGTTTAGGAACGTAAACATAAGGATAGATTTTGGAATCATTAAAACCCCAACGGCCTGCTGCATAACCGTCTAACCAACTGTATTGTCGGAATGAATAATCAAGCCCCACATAAGGATCCGTGTCAGGGCTGCGGATAAAAAAGGGAATGGAAGTGTAATCTTCTAAGACATGAGAGTTAAAGTCATCAAGCTGGGTTTGGTAACGGAAAATCATCCAGTACCCATTGCTGGTTTCAGTTCGGCTGGCTTCGTCTTCAATTTGATTCGGTACAAAAATATAAACGTAGCCTTGTCGAATTCGGCGAAGCTCATGATCGCCGGTATTGGTAATGCAGCTTTCCTGACTGATAGGTCGCGTTGACTTGGAGAGTTCATCCAGTACGCTAGGCTTTATGGCAAAACGCGCTGGGAATATCGGTCGAATACCTTTCTCGCAAGGCAAGATTGGATCAGTAGCAGATTGTGTCGCAGAGAATTGTTCACGTCCCATGTTAATTATTCTTCCTGTTGATTCATGCGGTAAGTGGTTATGGCTTGCATTAAAATCTGGTGTAGCTCTTTGGCTTTTTCTAAATCAGAGTCATCTTTGGCGGCCAGGTAGTTGTTGACCTCAGCCAGATCGAGTTCGAAGTGATGCGCCAACGCGTGGCTATAAGCGTAATCATAAATAGCTCTTTCTGTGGTGTAATCATGGCGTAAGGCTTCTTCACACCAGCCTCCTATCACGTTGCGATCCAGCTTGCCCAAGTGGAAAGGCTCTTCGGATAGTTCTTGTTGTAGAGATTGATAGATGGCATTTTTGGTGCGCTGCCAGCGACTTTGTTGCATCCAGCCAAGCTCAACCTCTGTCAGACCAATTGAACTATGGTCGTTGAGCTGCTCATAATTCTTCGGCTCAATCCTGGTAACACTCTGCCCTTCTTCAGCTTCCAGAATCATTGACTGAATCAACGGCTCGCCCTGCTTTATGCCAAACCATTTTGCGATTCTTGAACTATCATTTTGCATCCAGCCAAAATAATCCTTTGCCACGCGTGGATCGTAATAGCGAAAGAAATACCATTGGTCTTTTTCGTCTTTTAGTTTGATAAATTTTTTGCAGTGGCGTGCCACAGTATTCAAGTCCGCATAACTGTGTAGAAAGATTCCGCAGTGCTTGCCCCAATAACGAACAAAGACATCACGGTGGAAGCTCGAAATATCCTCGTCCTCTATCTGCTTTTGCGACAGTGTCAGGTTGATCAAATAAGGCGCGTAATCTTTAAGGTTTTTTTGAGCCTCGCCTCCCAGCAAACATTGCGCTCCCAAGTCTTCGGCTTTAGCCAAACTGAAAACACCCTCAAGAACTTTAACCTGAGCCGCATCAAGCAATAAATAAGTATTTAACTGATGATTTGGCGATTGATTGTTTAATGTTTTTTCACCGGACGAAACTTTGAATAAAGTGTCTTTTAAAAGGGGATCAATCCAAGGCTTATTCCAACTAGGACCTTTAGATTCTTCTACTGCAGATTCTTCTACTGCTACCTGGCTTAACGCTTGAGTCTCAATGCTCAACATTGCTGCCGGATTATCACTTTCCTGTAATACATCGGCATTACTTATGTCATTGATTAAACAGGTAGAACATCCTTGTTTCATAAAATCCTTTCTAGCTGGTAGGCTTAACAAAAACAAGGCGCATTCTATAGATTTAGCGTTCTATAGGTAAGGCAAATCAGACATGGATAGTTCGCAGTGCGAACTGATTCTCATAATTTTTAGATATATCTTAGAATTGAATATTGATTAGTGATAGCTGCTGAAAATCGGCGGACCTTAGCCCGCCAAAAATCTAGTACCCCGCCGCTTCGGCATTCGGACGGCGCGGATCGGCGGAACCATAAATATAATCTTCTACCTGTATGGATTGAGTACTGCCCATAGTGCTCGAGTCATAAAGCTCGTAGCCCTTGGCTTTCAACAAATCACGGGTATCAGGATTAATCGCAGGCTCAACGAACAGGCGATCCGGTAGCCATTGATGATGGAAACGTGCGGTATGGGTCGCTTCAGCCACATTCATCTCATGATCGACGACGTTGACTACCATTTGCAGCACCGTAGTGATGATTCGGCTGCCGCCAGGACTACCGGTAACCAGCTTTACTTTGCCATCTTTAAAGACCATCGTTGGTGTCATGGAGCTTAAGGGACGCTTTTTAGGCTCAATAGCATTGGCTTCACCACCAATCAAACCATAGGCATTAGGCGTTCCAGGTTTGGCGGAAAAATCATCCATTTCATTGTTCAGCAATATCCCAGTGCCAGCGGCGACTATCCCCGAGCCATAGGAAAAGTTCAAGGTGTAAGTATTGGAAACCGCATTGCCCCATTGATCCACCACAGAAAAATGCGTCGTATCAGGACTTTCGTATTTTGGTTTTGTGCCCGCTTCTATCTTGCTGGATGGCGTAACCACATCCATCTCAATGGTCTTAGCCAGTTGCTTGCCATACTCCTTACTGGTCAGCCACTCCAACGGCACGTCATAAAAATCGGTATCGCCTAAATGTTTACTACGATCAGCATAAGCACGCTTCATGCTTTCGGTCATGACGTGGATAGAATTGGCTGAATTGACGCCCATCTCTTTAATCGGGAAATGCTCAAGAATATTGAGCATTTGAATCAGGTGCACGCCACCGGAGCTAGATGGAGGCATGGTTACAATCTGGTGCCCACGATAATCGCAGGTTAATGGCTTGCGGACCACAGGTTTATAATTAGCAAGATCTTCCAGCGTAATCAGGCCGCCATGCTTTTCCATATCCGCAACTAGTCGCTTGGCAATCTCACCTTCATAAAAAGCTTTTGAGCCGTGTTTCTGTAATTGCTTAAGCGACCAGGCCAAATCAGGTTGCTTAAAGATTTCTCCAGCCTGATAGGTAGACCCAGCCTCTTTATAAAAAGCCTTACGAGTCGCTTCATTGAGCATGCGGCTGCGGCGGCGCTCCAGATTATTGGACAAATCCCAAGTCACCTCAAATCCATTCTCCGCCAAATCAATGGCCGGCTGAATAACCTCTTCCCAGTCCATTGTTCCGTATTGCTCCAAGGCTAACTCCATGCCCGCAACGGTTCCCGGCACACCAGCCGACAAATGGCTAAAGCGCGCTTTAATCGGATTGACACTGCCGTCAGCATTCAGAAACAGATTGCGATGCGCTTTTGCAGGTGCCATTTCACGATAGTCAATCGCCACCGTTTCGCCTTTCTCAGCAAGGTGAACCAGCATAAAACCGCCACCACCCAAGTTACCAGCGCGCGGCAGAACCACCGCCAAGGCTAGCGACGTCGCCACCGCAGCATCAACCGCATTACCGCCTTTACGCAAAATATCACGGCCGACACGACTGGCAATATACTGCTGCGACACCACCATGCCCTTTTCAGCCACCACCGGATGATGAATACTCTGGTAATCAATAATCGCTGGCGCTTCTTTGCCCTCCGAGCTGGCATAGGCAGCAGAGCTCAGCATAAGAGACAGCAGCAAGCCGATAAAGGTAAAGATAACTGTACGAATCATAGTCATAACAAGAATTAAGGTCATTCTAAGATGCAGTCAGTGTAAACCATATCAATGTAAAGTATAAGGCTCTGTCAATTGCTGCTTTTTTTAAACATCCCCACTTGTTTGATTCATATCAAGGGCTTTAACAAAAGCTACACCTAAAATGTGTCCATTAATGAGTTATACCCATAACTTAAAGAGTGCCGGGGAGAAATACCATGATGCCACTTGATCAGTTACGCTCAAAAATCGACGCCATTGATGAACAATTACTTAGCCTGTTGAAACAACGCTCTCAGGTGATTGACCAGATCTCTGATCTGAAAGGTGAGCTAGGCCTGCCATTACACTGCCCGGAACGAGAACGCCAAATCATCAGCGATATCTCTTCGCGCAACCCTACGCTTTACCATCAACTGGATCTGATCTGTATTTTCCGCGCAGTATTCAATGCCAGTTTAAATCTACAGCTTCTAAAAAATACCAAACAAGCAGGTTAACTCAATTCATGGAATTAGTATGTCCAGCGGGCAATTACCCGTCATTAGTCAAAGCCGTTGATCAGGGTGCAAACGCGGTCTACATCGGCTTTAAAAATGCAACCAATGCTCGCCATTTTTCAGGTCTGAACTTTAGTGAAAAACATCTGCACAAAGGCATCGAGTACGCTCATCAACATAACTGCAAAGTCTATTGCGCGATCAATACCTATCCAAGGCAGGATGGCTGGAAGACCTGGACGTCCAGTGTCGACATGGCGCTGGATATTGGCATCGATAGCCTGATCGTTGCTGACAGCGGCATCATGGATTACATCCGCTCCCGCTCCAGTGATTTCCCTATCCATTTGTCGGTACAGGCCTCTGCAACCAATCTTGAAGCCCTGAATTTTTATCATCAGAATTTTGGCATTAAGCGCGCAGTTTTACCGCGCGTTTTATCATTAAAACAGGTCACTCAATTAGCACAAAAATCACCGGTCGAAATTGAGGTTTTTGGTTTTGGCAGTCTTTGCATCATGGCCGAAGGTCGCTGCTACTTATCGTCTTACTTAACCGGTGAATCACCGAATACCCAGGGCGTCTGCTCGCCCTCTTCTCATGTGCGCTGGGAAGAAAATGAAGGCGTGCTCAAGAGTCGATTAAACCACCTGTTGATTGACCAGTTTGAAGAAGGCGAAAACGCAGGCTATCCAACCTTGTGCAAAGGCCGTTTTGAAGTTGAAGGTAATATTGAATACGCATTGGAAGAACCCACCAGTTTGAATACTATGGACATTCTGCCTGAACTGCATCAGGCCGGTGTGGTAGCGATCAAAATTGAAGGTCGCCAGCGCAGTCCTGCCTACATTGAAACAGTGGCTAATGTCTGGCGCAAAGCAATAAACGCAGTCCTTAAAGACTCAGAGCAACCTACCGAACAGGATAAACAAAAACTCACAGCACTGTCAGAGGGCCGCCAAACGACCATTGGCGCCTATGAACGCAGCTGGCAATAAACACTATGAAAACATCACTCGCAGCCGTCCCTTATTTCTGGACCAAACAAGCCTATCAGGATTTTTACCAGCAAGTTGTTGATACCGATATTGATACCGTCTATCTGGGCGAAACCGTTTGCTCAAAACGTCGCAGCATGACTCTGCAAGACTGGATGGAAATCGGCAGCCTGTTAGTAAGCAAAGGCAAACAGGTAGTGCTTTCAACCATGACCTTGCTCGAAGCCGAATCAGAGTTGAACTATTTGAAAAAAATTGTCCAGCAAGGTGAGTTCCTGATCGAAGCCAATGATGTGTCAGCGATACAGGTCGCCAATCAAGCCAGCAGGCCGTTTGTTGCCGGCAATGCCATCAATATCTATAACAACCAGTCGCTAAGTCTGTTCAACAAATTAGGCATGACCCGCTGGAACATTCCGGTTGAACTTGGCCAGCAAGATCTTAAACCAGTCGTGCCCAAAGCACAGGAGCTTGGCGTAGAACTTGAATATCAGGTTTATGGGCGAATGCCACTGGCCTATTCAGCTCGCTGCTTCACCGCTCGCCATCATGATCTGCCCAAAGATCGCTGCCAGTTTAAATGCAAAGATGATGTGGAAGGTATTCCTGTCAAAACTCGCGAAGGCGATAGCTTTGCCCAGATTAATGGCATCCAGACTCAATCAGGAAAAGTCAGCAATTTACTCAATCACTGGCAGAAACTAGAAGCCGCTGGAATCGATTATGCTCGTATTGTGCCCGTAGCACCGGAAACAACCCTAGAGGTTATTCATGCATTGACTGATGCCATTAACAGCAACCAAGCAACCGTTAATTTTACTGACAACACTCGCGAATATTGCAACGGCTACTGGTTTCAGATGGCAGGCCTGGAAATGATCGCCTGATAGTGTTGCAACAGAGTCAGCACCACTTTTGGAATAGCCTCAGGGTCTAGCGTATCCAGCGTATTCTTAACATGATGCGCCAACTCCGTATCACCACCAATGGTTAACTTTCGCTGGAAAAATAACGTATCCGGATCAACCTTGTGCTGTACCATATCAATCGCATCAACCGTCATAACCGACAAATGAGCATTTGCCTCGCACGCCTGGCGCACAGCCTCACGACACACAAACTGACCATTACGAAAACCAAGTGTCACGAACAATCGCGCATCCCTGATTTCAACCTGCAACCACTTTCCAGTCAGGTAATCAAAATCACCATCCGCAACCTGCTCCTGCAACACACGATTCAACACCGACTCAATCACTTTCCGATTAATCACCTGTGGCACCCAGACCATACAAGAACCCAAATTATTCGGGGCCAGAACAGAAGCAAATTTAGGCAATAAAGCAGACTTCAAATTATCAGCAAAAGGAAGCTTTAGAACACCTGTTGACTCAGTCATAACGATTAATCAATTGTTGAAATTGACTCATTATAAGAATTAGCCAGCCAATAAAGCATGACCTTGATCATGCACCTCCTCATTCGTCAAGTGAGCCTTTGCGATCAAGTACTATAGGTTGGATTAGCAAAGCGTAACCCATCAAATAAGAGCAGATTATGAAATACATTCCCAAAAGGGATTTCCTTTGGTCACCTTTATTTCACCAGAGGCCAGCTTCGCTGTTTAAAATCGTTCCAGACGATTTTAAACTGGGTCAAGCCCGGAATGACAAATATGAGGTACGGGCAAGGATCCACCCTATAGTAAGGACAACTCATGAGTTGTCCTTAAAAATGATATCCTCACATGATTATCCTCTTGATCCAGGTCATTTCCCCTAAACTTTCTGTGGTTGTTTAGAAACCGCCTATCCCTCATAATATGCAGTCTTTCGATGGCAAGATTTACTCATTGTCGTTTTCGATTCATTCCGTCGCGAAAATTGCGCAAAAACAAGGTGTTATCAGCTGATGGGCGAGTATCTGCTACTCTTTATCGGTACCGTTTTGGTCAATAATTTTGTTCTGGTGAAGTTCCTTGGGCTTTGTCCATTCATGGGCGTGTCCGGAAAACTGGAAACGGCCATAGGTATGTCAGTGGCAACCACTTTTGTTCTAACACTTGCCTCTGCTCTGAGTTACATCGTCAATACCTTTATTCTTGCCCCACTTGGTATGGAATATCTGCAAACCCTTTCCTTCATTTTGGTCATTGCCGTTATGGTGCAGTTGACGGAAATGATTATTCATAAGACCAGTCCTATTCTGTATCGTTTGCTGGGCATTTTTCTGCCTCTGATTACTACCAACTGCGCGGTATTAGGAGTTGCGTTGCTTAACGTTAATGAAGCTCATAACTTTGTACAGTCGGTAATTTATGGTTTTGGCGCAGCAGTTGGCTTTTCCCTGGTTTTGATTTTATTTGCGGCAATGCGTGAGCGTTTGGCTGCGGCAGATGTACCACTCCCTTTCAAGGGCGCTTCAATAGCAATGATCACTGCGGGGCTGATGTCGCTCGCTTTCATGGGCTTTTCTGGCCTCGTTAAGCTGTAAGGTTGTCCATGGATTTACTCGTAGCAGTTATTATTCTTGCTGTGCTTGGCCTGATTTTCGGCGCCATTCTTGGCTTCGCGTCGGTGAAGTTCAAGGTTGAAGGCGACCCGATTGTTGATCAGATCAATGATATATTGCCACAAACACAATGCGGCCAATGCGGTTATCCCGGCTGCAAGCCCTATGCCGAAGCCATCGCCAATGGTGATGAAATTAACAAGTGCCCTCCCGGCGGCGAAGCCGGCGTTAAGGCACTAGCAGATCTACTTGGTCGTGAAGTGATACCTCTCGATGAAGAGCGTGGCGAAGAACAACCACCGCGTGTTGCTTATATCCGCGAAGACGAGTGCATCGGTTGTACCAAATGCATTCAGGCATGCCCTGTCGACGCCATTTTAGGTGCTCCTAAGCTAATGCATACCGTTATCATTGATGAATGTACAGGCTGCGACTTATGTGTTGAACCCTGCCCAGTAGACTGCATTGATATGCTTGAAATTCCACAGACTGTTTCTACCTGGAAATGGCAACAGCCGGAACAGATGGAGTTAAACCAAATCCCTATCAAGCAGATTTTCAGTAAGGAGTCCCATTAATGGAACGCTCCAACTATAAATCTGAAATCCCCATTTTCGAGTTTCCCGGTGGTATTCATCCCAAGGAACACAAAGTCCAATCGAACCAGACATCGATTCAGGATATTCCGTTAGCGAAACAACTAGTCATCAACCTTAAAGGTCAGGCTGGCAATCGCTCGCTACCCACTGTGAAAG
The DNA here is from genome assembly GCA_048266925.1 of Kangiella sp. Taxonomy (GTDB): domain Bacteria; phylum Pseudomonadota; class Gammaproteobacteria; order Enterobacterales; family Kangiellaceae; genus Kangiella. Next base: position 205,339 of record JBLWYL010000002.1, read on the forward strand.
TTGGAGACGCTGTATTCAAGGGCCAGGTCATAGCTGAGAGTGATGGTATCTTTAGCACCCATCACCACGCTCCTAGTTCTGGTACTGTTGTGGCGATTGAAAATCGTCCCATCGCGCATCCTTCCGGCCTTAATGATTTATGTGTGGTCATCGAAACCGATGGCAAAGATCAGTGGTGCGATTTAAGTCCCAAGCCCAATACTCATAATTTACAACGTGCGGAAATCCTGGCGCACATTTGTGAAAGCGGTATTGTCGGTTTAGGTGGCGCCTCATTCCCGGCCCATATCAAACTCAAGCGAGAGTCAGGAATCGACACCCTGATTATCAATGCAGCCGAGTGCGAACCTTATATCACCTGCGATGATCGTTTGCTGCAAGAACATGCGGTAGAAGTTTTAAAAGGTGCGCAAATCATTAGCCAGCTCTACCAAGACTTAAAGATTATCATTGGCATTGAAGACAATAAACCTGATGCCATTGACGCTTTAGTAGCGGCACGAAAAGAGCTTGGAATGGACACAGTCAAAATTGCTGTAGTGCCGACCAAATATCCAAGCGGTGGCGAAAAGCAGCTCATCCAGTTGTTGACTAGTAAAGAGGTTCCGCATGGTGGATTACCGGCTGACTTAGGGTTGGTCATGCACAACGTTGGCACCTGCTTCGCGATTTACGAAGCCTTTGAGTTTGGCAAACCATTAGTATCACGCATAGTCACCCTGACTGGTGAAGCTTGCCAAAAGCCAGGCAACTACCGGATACCTTTTGGTACTCCGGTCGAGCATTTAATGTCTATCTGCGATGCCAATAATCCTGGCGTACTGGTGATGGGCGGCCCCATGATGGGTTTTGAGTTACCGAATCCTAAAGTGGGCATTGTCAAAGCTACCAACTGCGTCATTATGGCCGCGCCTAAAGAATTGAAACACGACCACTTAGCTCTGCCCTGCATTCGTTGCGGTGCCTGTATGGATGCCTGCCCAGCCTCCTTATTGCCTCAACAATTATATTGGCACGCCAAGTCAGATGAATTTGAAAAAGCCGAAGAGTACGATTTGTTTGACTGCATCGAGTGTGGTGCATGCGCTTATGTTTGTCCAAGTGATATTCCACTGGTGCAATACTATCGCTACGCCAAGTCGACCATTCGTAACCAAAAAGTGGAAAAGACCAAAGCCGATAAAGCACGCTTACGCCATGAAGCTCGCCAGGAGCGACTGGAACGCGTGAAGCGTGAGAAAGCGGAGAAACATCGCAAGGCAGCAGAAGCAAGACGAAAAGCAGCCGAAGCAACCAATGAAGATGATGCAAAAAAATCAGCAGTCGCCGCAGCGCTTGCTCGAGTAAAAGCAAAAAAAGCACAGCAGGACGATGAATCTGTCACTGAGTCGCCAAATACGAAAACCGACAACAAGGATACTGACGCATGAGCCTAATCTCTTCGCCATTTGCCAAGAAGCCGACGTCAGTCACCGAGGTGATGCTATGGGTTATTGGAGCAACTCTGCCCGGCTTATTCGCGCTAGTCTATTTCTTTGGTGTTGGCGTCATTATCAACATCATTCTCGCCAGCACCACAGCGCTGGCCACCGAAGCTCTTATTCTGAAAATTCGTCAGCGTCCAGTATTACCCACTTTATTCGACGGTAGCGCGCTAGTTACCGGTTGGTTATTGGCTCTCGCTATTCCGCCCCTGCTTCCCTGGTGGATGACAGTTCTCGGTGTTTCATTCGCTATGGTGTTTGCCAAACATGTTTATGGCGGCTTGGGCAATAACCTGTTTAATCCTGCGATGGTTGGCTACGTACTACTGCTGATCTCCTTCCCGCTGGAAATGACCTCATGGCTACCTCCGGCTGATCTGGCTCAAAATCCAATTGGCTTTATGGATGCGGTATCCTACATTTTTACGGGCACTAACATGAGTGGCGACTCGATAACAGCAGCGCGCATGGGAGTAGATGGATTTACCATGGCTACACCACTTGATCATGTTAAAACAGAGTTGGCTCAGGGTTATCGCCTGGCCGAAATTGAAACTCACTCTGTGATTAATGGCTTATCCGGTTCTGGCTGGCAATGGGTTAACCTAGGCTTCCTTGCCGGTGGCTTGGTACTGATGTTCCGTAAAGTCATTGGCTGGCAGATTCCAGTAGGAATGCTTTTAGGGATGGTGCTAATGTCATTCGTAATGTTTGCCAGTAACAGCGACCACTACTTATCACCAAGCTTCCACCTATTCGCGGGTGCAACCATGCTTGGCGCATTCTTCATTGCGACCGATCCTGTGACCGCATCCACTACACCGAAAGGCCGCTGGATTTTCGGTTTAGGCATTGGCGTTATCACTATTCTTATCAGAACTTTTGGCGGTTACCCTGATGCTATCGCTTTTGCTGTGTTACTGATGAACATGACAGTACCGATGCTCGACTATTACACCAAGCCAAAAGTTTATGGCCACAAAGCAAAACGTCCACAAGGAGACACCGATGCTCACTAAAATGATTAGTAAGAACGGATTGATTCTGGCGATTTTTGCGGCAGTGTGCGTGGGCCTAATTGCGGTAACCTACTACATTACGCGCGACACTATTGCTGGCGAGATGGAAGCGGCTCTGGCACGAACCTTAAATCAGCTGGTAGAGCAAAGTGAATACAATAATGACGTCTATCATGACTGTACATTAATGGCCGATACCGGTGACTTAGGTTCCAACAGACCGTTGAAAGCCTATCGCATGCGCCAGGATGGGGAGCCTGTTGCCGTGGTGATGGAGTCAATAGCACCGAATGGCTACAGTGGCAAAATTGCCATGGTAGTGGGTATTTATGCAGACGGCACTATAGCTGGCGTGCGCGTTACTGATCACAAAGAAACGCCAGGGCTTGGCGATAAAGTTGACGCTAAAAAAAGCGACTGGATATTAAAGTTTGAAGGTAAATCATTAAGCAATCCAAATATTCAAGAATGGACGGTCAGTAAAGATGGAGGCCAATTTGATGCCTTCACCGGAGCAACCATTACGCCGCGTGCCGTCATTCAGCAAGTCGCAAAAACATTGGTCTTCTTCGAAAACAACAAGCAACAGCTGTTCGAAGGACCACAAAACTGTGGAGGAAATAATGATTAATTCCGAACACAAGACCATCATCAAAAACGGCCTATGGGACAATAATCCAGCGCTGGTACAATTACTTGGCCTATGTCCATTACTGGCAGTCAGTAATACCTTTATTAATGGCCTGGCACTTGGTCTTGCCACCACCTGGGTGTTGGCCGGCTCGAACGGCTCTGTGTCGCTGGTTCGTAACTATATTCCCAAAGAAATACGTATCCCGATTTTCGTTATGATGATTGCCAGCTTTGTGACGAATGTTGGTCTGATCATGAATGCCTTCACTTACGATCTTTATTTAACACTCGGTATTTTCATTCCGTTGATCGTCACTAACTGCGCCATCATTGGCCGCGCCGAAGCCTTCGCATCTAAAAACAAATTCTTCCCATCACTGCTTGATGGCGTCATGCAAGGTTTAGGCTTTACAGCCGTATTATGTACGCTAGGGGCGTTACGCGAAATGATTGGTCAAGGCACTCTCTTCTCTGGTGCCGAACAACTGTTTGGTGAGTGGGCCAGTGACTTGACGATTTCTTTTTATCTGACCGACTCAACATTCCTCTTCGCAATATTGCCACCAGGTGCATTCGTTGGACTGGGAATTCTGATCGCTATAAAAAATGGTATTGATAACAAAAGAGCTGAACGTGCCAAAGCAACCAAAGCAGCACCCGTTCAAAGTGGCGAGGCTTTAAGTCATGAATAAAGCCAAGCGTCAGGAGATATTCGAGCGACTGCGTGACCATAATCCCAATCCAGAAACTGAACTGGAATACAGCTCCACTTTCGAGTTGCTGATTGCCGTCATTTTATCAGCACAAGCAACCGACGTTGGCGTTAACAAAGCAACCCGTAAACTCTACCCGGTAGCCAATACACCAGAAGCTATTTATGCCTTGGGCGAAGAAGGACTCAAGGAATACATCAAAACCATTGGCCTGTTTAACAGTAAAGCCAAAAACGTCATTTCATGCTGTAAGGACCTGATCGAAAAACATAATTCTATCGTTCCAGACAATCGCAAAGACCTCGAAGCACTGGCTGGGGTTGGTCGTAAAACCGCCAATGTGGTTCTCAACACCGCTTTCAGACAACCGGCTATGGCAGTTGATACACACATCTTCCGTGTATCTAACCGTACCAAAATCGCGCCCGGAAAAAACGTCCGCCAGGTCGAAGAAAAGCTACTTAAGTTTGTCCCTGAAGAATTCCTGCTTGATGCTCACCATTGGCTAATCCTGCACGGCCGTTACACCTGCCTTGCCAGAAAACCCCGCTGTGGCAGCTGCATTATTGAAGATCTGTGTGAATTTAAAGATAAGACTAGTGATTAAAGATCATTGAACACAGGGCGTATCTAAGCCCCCAGCAAGCACTCTCTCTAGGAATGTCATTCTGAATTTAATTCAGAATCCGCTCTTTAAATCTCTTAAGTCACTAGGTTCCAGAGCAAACCTGGAATGACATAGTTGATGGTACAATGCCTCTTATAGGTTGTAACAGCGCCAAAGCAACGCCATCCAACACCCAAACCGTAGTAACTTGCAGCATCTGACGATTGATATTGTTAATGTCGGAAGATGACCTGAAAGGTCTTTTCCGACCTACATTTCCAGTCGCAAGTGGACTACTCGGGCTTTCCTGCCCTCGCCCTTCGGACCAGACTGAGGTCTGTTCAAAATTGGCTAACTGCCAGGGATGGCAGGAATGCGTTAAATGCAGGAGCAATTTAATGCCCGACGACTTTGTCAAACCACCTTCGGTGGTTCTTCGTCCGCTTATTTCAAATACAAAAAATGCCGCATTTAGCGGCATTCTTTTGAATTTGGTAGTCGCGAGTGGACTCGAACCACCGACCCCCACCATGTCAAGGTGGTGCTCTAACCAGCTGAGCTACGCGACTATTTTGAGAGCGGGAATTCTACCATAATCTTTTAGCGGTTCAAGCAATTATTTTAGGATATGAAGCCGTTGCGGCGTAAACATTGCAGGACTTGCTGTGCCAACTCATCAATTGAGTGTTCGTTGGTTTTTAGGTGAATCTCAGGGGCTTGTGGAGCTTCATAGGGAGAATCAAGCCCGGTAAAGTTCTTAATATCACCTGCGCGAGCCTTTTTATACAATCCCTTAGGATCGCGCTGCTCGCAAATTTCCAAAGGTGTATCAACAAATACTTCAACGAACTGTCCTTGTTTAAGCAAATCACGGACTTGTTGACGGTCAGCCTTAAATGGTGAAATGAATGCAGACAATACGATCAAGCCCGAGTCAGTGAACAATTTACTAACTTCACCAATGCGACGGATATTTTCGACTCTATCAGAATCAGTAAAGGATAAATCTTTATTCAAACCATGCCTGACGTTATCACCGTCAAGCAGATAGCTGTGATTTCCATTCTGAAAAAGAAGAGCCTCAACAGCATTGGCTACCGTTGACTTACCCGAGCCAGACAAGCCGGTAAACCAAAGAACACAAGGCTTTTGACTTTTCTGCTGGCAACGATCTTCATGGGTTACATTATGATGATGCCAAACGATATTTTCTGTCATGAAAACAAACTCCAGTTTTACTAAAAAGGAAACACAATGGGAATCATGATCAATGCCACGGTAGTGAAGCACAGAGAAACCAGCCAGCCTACTTTAGCAAAATCTTTAAAACTATAGTTACCAGCATTCATGACCATTAAGTTGGTTTGATAGCCATAAGGGCTGATAAAGCTGGCCGAAGCACCGTATGCCACAGCCATGACAAACGGCATGTAACTAACTCCTATCGATTCAGCCAATCCGAATGCTATCGGAAACATCAGCGCAGCAGCCGCATTATTAGTTACCATCTCAGTGATAATCCAGGTCAAGAGATAGATGCTAATAAAGGACAGATAAATCCCTGTTACATCATTGCTTCCTTCAATATGAAATAAGCCAGTAACACCACTTGCTATTAAACTAGCAACCCCTACCTGATTAAAAACATCGGCTATAGCAAGGGCCGATGCTATAACCAACCATATATCCAACGGCAACCGTCGACGAACTTCAGTAGCGCTTATAACCTTGGTCGCAAATATGAGTATCAAATATGCGATTAACGCAGTGAGTAGATCAACCAAACCAAATGCAGCACAGGTTATCGCCAGGAAGAACCCAGTAAATGTAATAATCTCTTGAGAAATTTTAAGAGGAGGATGTAACTTTACATTATCCAAAAAGATGAAATTACGTTCGATGTTAGGGCGCTTGTAAAAGTCACGGCCTGTTGCAATAACCAACTTATCACCAGCACGAATTTCGACTTCGCCAAGGGCTCCTGATAAGCGTCCACCATTACGTCCAATCGCGACTACTGCTGCATCAAAATGCGCGCGGAAGCTACTTTGCTTTAAAGTGCGTCCGATCAAAGTCGACATCGGGCTTACGATAACTTCTTTAAGATGTTTATCCAGTAATCCCGAATCTTCAGCAAAAACACTTAAGCCTTTTATGCTAGCGAGTTGTTTAGCTAATTTTACGTCACCACAGTAAATTAACAGATCACCCTCTTCCAGCTCAAAGTCATGTTCCACAGGGGCTATCACTTGTTCGCTTCGAACTATCTCGACCAAATCTAGATCGGTTATGGTTGTCAGTCCTGCCTGATGAACCGTTCGTCCTATCAGACTACTGTCACTATCAACTTTGGCTTCAAGAAAGTACTCACGACTGACGGTACCGGCAATTTTACCTTCGGGTAGCCAATAACTGACAATAATCACAGCAATACCACAGACTAATAAAATAGCTAATCCAACTGGCAAAAAGTCAAAGAAATTAAAGCCGGTCTGACCAAAGTCCACAAGAAAGCTGTTCACAACCAAGTTGGTAGAGGTACCGATCAGGGTTAATGTCCCGCCGAGAATTGCAAAGTAAGATAGTGGTATTAGAAGGCGTTTTGCCGATTGACTGGTGTTATTACGAACAGCGGCCATTAACGAAGCAACAATCGCTGTGTTATTCAAGAATGCAGAACTGGTGGCTACCAGCCCGCCCATCTTAGCCAAAGTAATAAACTGGCTTTTACTGAATAATTGCTTACTGACCCAGGCTAAAGCACGAGTTCGCTCAAGTGCAATCGAGCAGACTAATAACAATACTAAAGTTAATACTGCCGGGTTTACTGCATGACTAAAAAAGCGCTCAGCAGGGACAAAGCCCGGAAAATATAGAGCTAATGCTGCTAACGAAAAAAGCCACGCAGGCCGAGCTAGATTAAATACCAGCCCAACCAGCATGGCTATAATAACGCTAAAGACATAGATTTGCTCTAGTAGCATACCGCTTCCAACAGTTGCTACTTAGTATTCGAAATATCTTTGGCACCCCAGTGTGGGAAATGCTTTCTGACAAATTGATTAAGCTCTAGTTCAAAAGCACTGACATCTGCAGGCTCACCCGGTTCTTCCGAATCAGATAATGGTTGTTCGATCATTCCGGCACCAACCGTCACATTACTCAAACGGTCAATAATAATAAAAGCACCAGTTTTATGATTAGAGCGATAGTCGTCAAACATCACTTTTTCGCCCAACTCAAGGTCAACCAGTCCTATTTCATTCAGCTCTAACTGACCAGCGGGATGTTCCGCCATTGTATTCACATCAATCCGATGATGAATTTTATCGAACTCGCCCGAAGTTAATTTACTGTTGAACTTAATGTAATACTCTTTATGCTCCGTCAATGGTTGCTCATGCATCCAGACAATCTTTGCTCGCATTCGCGAAGAAACGTGCGGTAAGTTATCCTTCTTAACAATCATATCACCGCGACTAATATCAATTTCGTCATTCAGCGTTATGGTAACAGCCATTGGCGCCGTAGCTTCTTCAAGTTCGCCTTCAAAAGTCACGATTGATTTAACCGTTGATAACTTACCTGAAGGCAAAGCGCGAATGGTGTCGCCAACTTTGATAGAGCCCGAAGTGATAGTACCAGCGTAACCACGGAAGTTAAGGTTAGGGCGGTTCACATATTGAACAGGGAACCTAAAATCTTCAAGATTGATATCATGGGCTATCTCAGTAATCTCAAGATAGTGCATTAATGGCGAACCACGGAACCATTTCATATTCTCGCTAGGATTCACCACATTATCACCGTCTAGTGCTGAAATCGGTACAAAGCGGATATCCGGAATATCCAATGTACCGGCTAACTTCAGATAATCAGCCTGAATCGACTTGTAAACTTCTTGTGAATAGTCCACCAAGTCCATTTTATTAACCGCGACAATGACGTGCTTAATACCAAGTAATGAGCAAATAAAACTATGGCGACGTGTTTGTGTTTGTACACCGTAGCGAGCATCAATCAAGATAATGGCAAGATCCGAAGTCGAAGCCCCGGTAGCCATGTTACGTGTGTACTGCTCATGTCCAGGGGTATCAGCAATAATGAACTTTCGCTTATCCGTAGAAAAGTAGCGATAAGCAACATCAATAGTAATGCCCTGCTCACGCTCAGATTGCAAACCATCGACTAGTAAAGCCAAGTCGACCTTATCACCTGTTGTGCCAGACTTTTTGCTGTCTTCTGTAATCGCAGCAAGCTGATCTTCAAAAATCATTTTGCTGTCGTGTAGTAAGCGACCTATTAATGTACTCTTACCATCATCCACACTACCGCAGGTAATAAAACGCAGTAACTCTTTATTCTCATGTTGGTCAAGATAACTAAGGATATCTTCTTGAATCAAAGGTGAAGCGTGTGACATTAGAAGTACCCCTCAATTTTTTTCTTTTCCATTGAGCCGGTGCTATCATGATCTATGACACGACCTTGACGCTCAGAAGTTTTAGTTAATAACATTTCTTGAATAATGGCTGGGAGAGTATCTGCTTCAGACTCCACAGCGCCCGTCAGTGGGTAACAACCTAAAGTACGGAATCGTACTTTCTTCATCATTGGTGTTTCACCCTCTTCCAGTGGCATGCGTTCATCATCAACCATAATCAAGGTGCCATCACGCTCAACGACCGGACGCTCTTTTGAAAAGTACAGTTCAGGAATTTGGATATTCTCCAAGTATATATACTGCCAAATATCCAACTCAGTCCAGTTGGATAAAGGGAACACTCGAATGCTTTCACCTTTGTGAACTTTACCGTTGTAAATATTCCACAACTCAGGTCTTTGATTCTTTGGGTCCCATCTGTGCTTCTTGTCACGGAAAGAATAAACACGTTCTTTGGCACGAGACTTCTCTTCATCACGGCGTGCGCCACCGAAAGCAGCATCAAATTGATACTGATCGAGTGCCTGTTTTAAGCCTTGAGTCTTCATAATGTCTGTATGTGTCGAGCTACCGTGTGTAAAAGGGCTAATATTCATCGCTAGCCCTTCCGGATTTTGATGAACTAAAAGTTCAAAATCATACTCCTTGGCCATTCGATCACGAAACTCAATCATCTCGCGGAATTTCCATGTAGTATCAACATGCAATAATGGAAATGGGATTTTACCCGGCGCAAAAGCTTTGCGTGCCAGATGAAGAAGAACCGACGAATCCTTACCCACAGAATAAAGCATTACCGGTTTATCAAACTCGGCAACAACTTCCCGCATAATGTGGATTGACTCGTACTCTAGCTGCTTGAGGTGTGTGAGTGATTGATTATTCATGTAATAAAACCTAAATTTGAGGTTTGTTCAAAAAAATTTCAAGAAAGAACCCTATCAATATTAATCGGGGCAGTCTAATGAAGTTGAGCAATAATAAATTAACCGTAAAGTCTACTTGATTAAAACTTACTGCTTGGGATATTCACAATATTATTGGAGGAAGCATCCTCCCCCATCCAAAGTAAGTCTGATATGCCATCAGACGGGCTGAAGTCAGCCGGCATTGAAATCAATATATTGCGAATCTTTTGTTGTGCATTGATGTCACATGCTACTAAAAGCTTATTTAAATAGTCTTCTATCTCGGTCCAAGGCAAAAACACTTCACTTGCAGTCATAATTCTTGGGTGCTTGGTACCTTGAACGTTATTACCAACCAATAACTCTTCATAAAGCTTCTCACCAGGTCGCAGCCCGGTGAAGCTGATTTCTACATCGCCTTCAGGATTATCTTCACTTTTAACATCAAGACCCATTAACAAAATCAGCTTTTCAGCCAGTTCTACAATTTTAACTGGCTCCCCCATATCAAGAACAAAGACATCTCCACCTTTGCCCATAGCTCCAGCTTGAATAACTAGCTGTGCTGCTTCTGGGATAGTCATAAAGTAACGAGTGATATCAGGGTGTGTGACAGTAATTGGCCCACCTTGCTTTATTTGCTTTTTAAATAAAGGGACAACGGATCCAGAGGAACCTAGCACATTACCAAAGCGAACCATTGAGAAACATGTATTAGAGTCTTTCGTCGCTAAGCCTTGTAAAACAAGCTCAGCGATGCGCTTCGATGCACCCATCACATTGGTTGGCCGAACAGCCTTATCAGTAGAAATTAATACAAAGCTCTCAACGTTTGCATCAATTGCCGCCATAGCAGTTTTCATAGTTCCAAATACATTATTGGTAATACCTTCAATAACATTATGCTCTACCATTGGCACATGTTTATAAGCGGCAGCGTGATATAAAGTATTTACTTTAAAGTGCTTCATAACACGCCCGACTTTCTCTTTATCAACTACAGAACCTAAAATTGGTTTTATCGCTATCTCAAAGTTGCGTTTATGGCAGACTTCATTCAGCTCCTTTTCAATTTGATAGAGAGCATATTCAGATATTTCGAAAAGCACTAAAGTGGTTGGCTGTAATTGAACGATTTGGCGGCAAAGCTCGGAACCAATAGAACCGCCCGCACCCGTTACCATAACAACTTTGTTTCTAATATTTTTATCAAGTAAGTCCTGCATAGGAGGAACAGGATCACGCCCCAAAAGGTCTTCAATATCAACATCTTGAAATTCATCAATCTTCATTTTGCCAGAAATAATGTCTGCCATTCCCGGTATGGTTTGAACCGCAACACCAGCTCTTTCAATACGTCCGATAATAAGCTTTCTTTGAGCTCTGGAGATGCTAGGCAATGCCAGTAGTACTTTTTCTGCATTATGTACTTTCACAATCTTTTTCAAGTTACTAGCGCTGTACACTCTTATACCTTGAATGACAACACCATCAAGCGACTCTTCATCATCTATGAAAGCAACTGGATAGTACTCGTTACCAGCAATTAAGGACGTAGCCAATTGACGACCCGCAGATCCAGCACCGTAAATAACCACCCTTCCTTTCTGGGTGTTAAATCTCATGCTAAAGTATGAACGAACTAATAAGCGAGAGCCTCCTAATAAGATACACAGTACAGCACCGTATATCACTGTTGAAGATCCAACTACATAAGGGATTGATAAGCTCTTTCCAATAAAATAATACGCAAAGCTCGACAGAGAAGACCCTAGAGCTACCACTAATAATATTTTAAAACTAACAAAACGATTAACGGCTCGATAAAAACCTAATATAGCTAACAATACAATTGAGCTAATAATTGAAGTTACAGCATGAATGAAGAATCCATTACTTGCAGTTTCAATATTTAGACTTTGAAATGTTAAGTATAAAGCTAGCATATAGGCAAAAATATGAATGCCTAAATCTACTATATAAGTAATCATTCTTTTGATGATTCGTGGAGCGGATAACAGCTTCTCTAAAATAATATTCATTTTATTCCCTTTAAAGAACTCGTCTTTCGTCAACAGGTTAACATAACTGAAACGCCAACTAGCAACTTCTTACTTCTTTTGTGCCAAAGCAAAAACATCCTTTACTGCCAAACAAGTCTTATCTAATTGATCTTGAGTTAATGTTGGGTGCACAAGAAACATTAAACTTGTATCACCTAACAGTTGTGCATTTGTCAGTGCCTCTTTTGGCCGATAATCCGTTTTGTTAAATGCTTTTTCTAAATATACTTCTGAACAGGATCCCTGATAACAAGGTACACCTCTGCTCACTATTTCCTCAACGATTCGGTCACGGCTCCAACCTTCTTTAAGATTATCGGGATTCACAAAACAATAAAATTTATATTGAGCATGCTGCATATAGTTAGGCGTTTTTGGCACGCGCACAATAGAAAACTCAGAACAAACCTCTTCGAGCATTTGGGCATGCTCATTTCGTGCTTTAGTCCATTCCGACATTCTGGTCAATTGTATACGCCCAATGACAGCCTGCATTTCGGTCATACGCCAATTAGTGCCAAAGCTTTCATGAAGCCAACGAAACCCGGCAGGATGTTTGCGCTCATATACAGCCTCATAACTTTTACCATGATCTTTATAAGCCCACATTGTACGCCATAATGCTTCATCATTGGTGGTAACCATGCCACCTTCTCCACCAGTAGTCATGATCTTATCTTGACAGAATGACCATGCCCCGATATGACCTATTGAACCAACTGACGTACCTTTATATTTGGCTCCGTGTGCCTGTGCACAATCTTCAATAACATATAAGTCGTGCTTAGCTGCCAACTCCATAATTGGGTCCATATCCGCAGGTCTTCCTGCAAGGTGAACCACGACTATAGCCTTGGTTTTGTCCGTAATTTTTGGTGCTATGGTATGCGCTTCTATATTCTGGCTATCAAGATCGACATCTGCAAAAACAGGTGTAGCGCCAATATTGACCACCGAAGAAACGGACGCCAAAAAAGTGCGAGGAGTGACTATAACTTCATCTCCACTACCAATACCTAAAGCATGTAATGCAACATCAAGCGCGACAGTCCCATTCATCAAAGCAATAGCGAACTTTGAGTCTGCAAACTCTGCAAACTCCTTTTCAAACTCACGGCACTCTACACCAGTCCAATAGTTGACCTTATTTGATAATACAACTTTTGAAACGGCCTCAGCTTCTTCTTGAGTAAAGCTCGGCCACGGCGAAAATTCAGTATTTAACATGTTAACCTACAATCGTTTTCCAAATATAATACAAATCTCTTTTGAATGACCAATTACGCATATACTCCAAATTAATTTTCACTTTATCTGGGAAAATAACTTCTCGGTTATATGTCTCAGGATCTTCAACAAAAGACAACAGTTCTTCTTCTTTACGGTATTTTAAAGTAGCAGGGCCTGTTATTCCTGGTCTAAGGTTTAAAATACACCTATCTTCTCCCTCTAAGATATCTACATACCCTGGAACATCTGGTCTTGGCCCAACAAAGCTCATCTGTCCTAATAATACATTCCACAATTGTGGCAATTCATCAATTTTTGTTTTCCGAAAAAACCGCCCAAGCGCTGAAATCCTAGGATCAGTACTCGCAGTTACGGTCGTAGCAGGCTCTGAACTACATAGAGGTCGCATTGTCTTTATTTTAACTACTGTAAACCTCTTACCCTTTAAACCAACCCTCTCTTGACGAAAGAAACCGTTACTTTTCATATCCAAACACGCAAGCAGCCAAGCCAACAGTATTAACCACCAAAGAACCAACAAACCAAGTAATGCTAGCGTAAAGTCAAAGGTGCGTTTAATAAATGCCTGCTTACGCGATATCATTGCTTTATAAGTAGCCATAACGCTTTAGAGTATCTCCAACCAACGTTTCCAATTGTTTAACCTTTTCTATTCCCAGTAACTTTCTCCCTTTACCCAGACTTTTTGCTGATACAGTTGAAACTGCTTTTTCAACACTTTCATCAGCTACATCCTTATCTACAAACCTAAGAATGCGTTTCAGTTCTTCTTTAGGCGCTTGAACAAAACTCTCATACTTTACACGAATGACTTTGTCTTCAGGCATGTTAGCAAAAGCTTTTTCTGATAGCTCGACACAGCGCTGCCACTGTAGTGCACAAACCTCTTCAAGGGTATGCTTTTTTAGGATGTCACCCATATCTTTTAGAGCTGGCCCCCAAAATGCTAAGCGTTTTTCTTTAGAAAACAATCTATAAATGCGTGCCCAAAAATAGCGCAAAGCATAATAGGGCAAATCCCACTTTGGTACAAAGCGAACTTTCTCCAATACATATTCTAAATCAAACTTTGCAGTCCACCGTAGCTTCGCTGAGCCCGTTGCATCAACACCATCACGATAAATAAAAATATACTTCGCATCAGGTAGGACTCGATCAACAAAAGGAACTCGCAGAGAGTTTGCACAGGTTTTTTCTACTACTATGTCTGCATTGTTTTTCTTCGCAATTGAATCGAATTTCCGTTGTATATAGCTTTGCACCTTTGGCACTGCCATTTCTGCAGGAATTTCATCTGAAGGGTAACCTACATTTCCATGTCGCCAAATATAGTTAATCTCGTCACAAGGCCACGTTTCTATACCTTCTAATGAGGTCAAAACATCTCTTAGCATATTTGTGCCTGAGCGTGGGGCACCTATTATAATAACGTCTTTTCTACTCATTCTATTCCCAGCTCTCGCTTAACAGATCACTCCAAACAGGTAAAACATTGGCCTCTGAATAATCAGATGAGCCAAGCACTAAAGCTTTGTCTTTCATATCTCGTAACTTAGTATCATCTTCAGCCATTTTAATAATCGCATTTTTTAGAGCATCAACGTCACCTGATGGAACAGCTAACCCTACACCATTTCTTTCTACATCTTTTGCTAGACTGCTTTGTGGCTCCACAGCCACCAGTAGAGGACAACCTTGCTCAAGGTATGTCATTGTCTTACTTGGGTAGGCGTACTTAATGATACCTGGTACTAAACTTACAAATCCTACATCAGCTTTTTGCATAGCAAGCTTAGCAACAGCAACAGAGTGGTGACCAACAAATTCGACATTAGCATTAAGCTCTCGCGCTTTCTGCTCTAGCTCTTTTCTGGCTGTGCCTTCACCCATCATCACTAGTCTAATACGAGGTAGCTGAGTAGCGAGTAAGCCCATCGCTTCAATCAATATGTTCAACCCTTGAAAGCGCCCAATATTCCCAGCAAACAATAAGTTGAAATCTTCGGTATGCATACTAAACGGCAAAGACTGACTTGGAGCATCTTCCGAGGGTAAACTAAAGTTATTAATCACCCGGATCTGGTACCGGTTACTTCCTTTACGTTCCTCAAGCGCTTTCTTCATATCGTCAGACAAAACTACGGCTGGTCTAGCCTTACTGCAACTCCATCGATCCATTGCCTGTAACAGTCTGAATATAATCGGATTACGAAACTCACCTGATAAACTCCCTATCTCTGGATGAATATCCATACAGTGATAAATAAAGCGGGTTTTCCTAAGCTTGGCTACCAAAGCGCAAGTAAATCCCGCAAGCACAGGCGGCGCTGTAGAAACCATAATGACATCATATCGCCTACCAAATAATGCCTTACGCAATATAGTTAAGCTCAGCCTTACAGCATTCAACACTCGTACCAAAGGCTTTCCGGATTCATTGGGTAGCTTCATACGAGAAACTTTAGCCCCATCCAAAGTATCTCTTGCAGCTAGCTTCTGATTGTCGAGTGCAGCTTTATAGGAAGGTTGGGAAGTTAAAACTTCAACCGAGTGTCCATCAGATACCCAAGTCGATACGATCCGCCTTAGCATTGAAGCGTAGGGGGGAGTATCTGGCCAGTAATATCTATGGATTGCGAGTACACGTAGCGAGCCTTTTGCGCCCGCATTACAACTACCAGTCATATCGGCTAAATAAGTCCATGTTTTTCCAGTGCCTAGTAAGCTTTGCTGTTCCTGTGATCAAGCGAACGACCCGCTCAGATGTATTTTGTATCTTATACTCTTCAGGAACTTCACGCTCAGTTCCGGAATAAACATCTCGGCTGACTGTAGCAATACGCACCCCTTCAATTAAAGTGTCTTTATCTAAGCCAGTAAGAGCAATGGCTCCTGTATCAAGAGCCTCAGGCCGCTCAATCGAACGACGCAAAGTGACAGCATGGAAATTCAGAATCGATGATTCTTCACTAATTGTCCCGCTATCCGATATGGCACAGAATGCATCCATCTGTAATTTGTTGTAATCAAAAAATCCAAATGGCTTTAAGAAGCTTATTCCTTGAGAGTTATCAAGCAGGCCAAGTTTCTCTAGTCGATTTCTGGTACGTGGGTGAGTTGAAACAATTACTGGATAACCATACTCATCGTGCAGTGCTGTTAAACCTTCAATGACTTTAGCCAAATTTTCTTTACTATCGACATTTTCTTCCCGATGTACGCTCACAATAAAGAACTTACCTTTCTCAAGCTTTAGCTCACTCAATATATTAGATTGAGTAATCGAAGATAAAGAATGTTCTAAAACTTCACGCATTGGCGAGCCGGTCAAGTATATAAAGCGATGCGGTAGTCCTTCGCTTAATAAATGACGACGTGCATGCTCAGTATAGACTAAGTTAAAATCAGCAAGATGATCGACCAACTTACGATTAATTTCTTCAGGTACGTTAGGATCGAAACTTCTATTCCCTGCTTCCATATGGTAGGTAGGGATCTTCATACGTTTTGCCATAATAGTCGCTGTCGCACTATTGGTATCACCAAGCACTAACACCGCATCAGGCTTCTCTTCCAAGAGCACCTGCTCTGTTTTAATTAGAATCTCACCCAGGCTACGACCTAAGCTACTGGTATCGACATTTAAAAAATGATCAGGCTGGCGAACCCCAAGTTCTTCAAAGAAAACATCATTAAGTTCATAGTCGTAATTTTGTCCAGTATGCACAATTCGATGGTCAACGAGTTGATCCAACGCTGACATAACACGCGATAGACGTATGATCTCTGGTCGCGTACCTAAAATGGTCATTACTTTAAGTTTATTCATTTGGTTCCCACTAAGCTTGCGTAAGTATCCGGGTTATCTCGATCAAATATCTCATTTGCCCATAACATAACAATCATTTCCTCGTCACCAACATTGGTTATGTCGTGGCTCCAACCTGGAGCAGTTTCGACAATTTCAGGAGTCTCACCATTGGTAAACAGCTCATAGAACTCACCTGACACCATATGCTTGAAGCGAAAGCACGCCTTGCCTTTAATAACTAAAAACTTTTCATTTTTTGTGTGATGGTAGTGACCGCCGCGTGTAATACCTGGATGAGCAGTAAAAAAAGAAAATTGCCCAGAATCCTTAGTTTTCAACATCTCTACAAAAACACCGCGTTCATCGCCATATTTAGGAATTTGGTAGGTAAACTTTTCTTTAGGTAAGTAACTGACGTAGGTTGCGTACAGTTTTCTTGTAAAGCCTCTGCCAACGTGTTCAGTGACTAACGAGCTACGACTTTCTTTAAAGTCATTCAGCTGCTTCGCAATATTACCGACTGTCTCTTTATAAGTTGGTGAGACTTCCAAGAAATGCGATTCCTCATGTGGCAATGCATTAGCATAAAAATGCCTTGCTGTTGAAATGAGTTCTTTAACCACATCATCAACGTAAACAAGATTTACTTCCGTATCGTGATTATGGATTTGGATAGGAATATCTCGAGTGATATTGTGACAAAATGTAGCCACCATCGAATTGTAATTCGGCTTACACCACTTTCCGAAAACATTAGCCAAACGATAAATCTTTACAGGACTGCCAGCCCTACGCGAGTAGTCGATCAGAAGGTCCTCTGCAGCTTTCTTACTTCTACCATAGGGATTATCCTGCTCTGCTTGGATAGAAGAACTATATATGATTGGAATTTTATTTGGCTGCTTTCCAATTGACTTGATGAGTGCTTCTGTCAAATCAACATTTCCTTGCTTGAACTCACTATCCTGCTGTGGCCGGTTAATACCAGCTAAATGAATTACAAGGTCAACATCAGTAAGTAAATCATCTAACTCTTCAATATCATTATCCCGAGTAAAACATGTATAGTTAATATCTTGTATTTCATTTAAATGAACTTGTAAGTTCTTACCTACAAAGCCATTTGCTCCAGTAATTAGTAACTTCATTGGTTAGCCTTCTGGATTAATATATTTACCTTCTGCAAAAGCTCTAATAAACTCAAGCTTTAACAGCAGTTTCTTCATACCCTCAACGTCAAGACGCTCAGTATTGTGAGAGTTATAATCCTCAAAATGAGATATTTTATCATCACCTTCTTCAACATACTTAGAGTAGTTCAGATCACGAAGATCAGGTGGCACACGATAATATTCTCCCATATCCTCAGCACATGCCATTTCTTCTCGAGACAGCAGTGCCTCAAACAGTTTCTCACCGTGTCTGGTTCCCATCACTTCAATAGGATGATTTTCTTGATTCGCAATTGACAAAATTGACTTAGCCAATATTTTTATAGTCGCTGCCGGTGCTTTTTGTACAAAAATATCACCATTAGTGCCGTGCATAAAAGCATATAACACTAGATCAACGGCATCATCCAAAGTCATCATAAACCGGGTCATAGTTGGATCGGTAATGCTTAAAGGTTTCCCTTGTCTGATTTGCTCAACGAACAAGGGAATAACAGACCCGCGTGACGCCATCACATTACCATAGCGAGTTCCGCAAATGACGGTCTTGGATTCGTCAACATTACGTGACTTAGCAACCATGACCTTTTCCATCATAGCTTTAGATATACCCATAGCGTTGATTGGGTAAACAGCTTTATCAGTACTCAAACAAACGACGCGCTTGACCTCATTTTGAATAGCCGCCTCTAAAACATTCTCTGTACCGAGCACATTCGTCTTTACCGCCTCCATCGGGTGAAACTCACATGACGGGACTTGTTTCAATGCGGCAGCATGATAAACGTAATCAACACCTCTCGTTGCATTCAAGATACTTTGATAGTCTCTAACATCACCAATATAAAATTTTAACTTAGGGTTGTTATAAACTTTGCGCATATCATCTTGCTTTTTTTCATCACGACTAAATATGCGAACTTCTTTAATATCGGTCTCTAAAAAACGTTTAAGCACAGCATTACCAAACGAACCTGTTCCGCCGGTAATCAATAAAATTTTATTTGAAAAGCTCATAGTAGAACCCTGATCTATAAAAGAGTTAAAAACTCTAACTTTAAAACTCTATGCCTCAGACTACATTAATGTTTACTCACTTGTCTGCAAGGCATCATGATAATTTATAACGAACAAGAGTTCTTTGGATAGTAGGCTCTTGTAGTTAAATAATGATTAATTATTGCACATTATCGTTTAGCACTAGGCGCATTTAATTTATTGCTTAATTGACGCCCTGATATCTTCCATTGATAGAAACTCTACTCGATAATTTTTTTGCAGTTCTAACAACTCGCCAATGAATTTATAGAACTCTTCCAATACTAAGCTAGACTCAGTTAAGTTAAATGGATGTAGCCATATGTGGTATAGCCCTGTCTCCTTTTTTACTTGCTTTTTCAGCTTGTTTATTGAAAGTAATAGGTTTAGTTTTTTTAGCGATTCATATCTACCACCAACCCAATTGAAATACAAAGACCCAACTTGAGCACACTCCATTTTAGAGCCTATATAGACATCACTCTGGGGAACACCAACTAAAAATGACTTTGCACCACGTAATAACCGATTTACTGCACCACTTTTCTTAAAGAAAGACGGATTGATTCTGTATTGCAACTTTAATGCTTCATAAATCTCACTGCGATGGTCTATTTGATCTCTAGGATAGATGATTGACTTCATTTGGCGCTGAAATACATCTTGCAGGATATCCACCGATAACCGAGAGTCTTTTAGCTGGTGCTCAAGCTTTGTGCCTGGGTAAGAAGCGTATATATGAGAGTAAGTATGGCTAGCGACTTCAATACTTGATTTGTCCTTTAACATATCGACAATATCGAGTGCATTCCAGGTTTTCTTATCAGCATTAGTTAAGAATGACTCAACATCCCTTCTATACTCGTCCGGTAAATGCTCTGTCTTGATATTTCCAGTGCCAGGCTCAAACATAGCCCCAACAGAAGCCCAGGTAGTGCGAACAGAATTCTCTTCAAAATAGCCGGTTAACTCGTTAATGACGGGTCTAAGCTTCTCGTAGACACCGGCATCTTGCCTACGACGCCATAACGGAGAATCTAGAACACCCCACCCTAACTCAAAATCAAAACTGATAACTATCTTAGCGCTCATATAATACCTTCTCTTGTAGTTCCCTATACAGATTTTCAACCTTATCTGTCAGAGCAACATCAACCCCCTGAAAGTATGGGTTAATTAATTCCGATGTAGTTTTTGAAGCGAGAATCTCTAAGCGCTGATTATTATTGATAATACTTCGTTCACTAAATGACAAGCCATCACAGCTTTCCCCCAGATGCTTTTTTATATGAGTAAGAACTAAGGCAGGATTTTCAATGAAATCTTCATAATTAACAAAGATAACATTGTTATTTCCCTCACAATCTTCTAACAAAGCCTTATAAATATACAACCATTGATTTAATAAGAAATCGATAGGATATTCAGATGATTGCAGAAAATTGGATGCTTTCAGACCTGGCTTACTTCGCTTTCTTATTCCTCGAATTACACCTTCCGGCCTTCTAACTACCACAATAGATTTATAATTATCATGCAAGCCGTGCAATTGCTTGACCTTTAGAGAATTGGCGATTGACTTCTCTATAAAAACCTCATTTTCACACACCCAAGGAGCCCAGTCTTTAAAGAGTTGCTGTTTATCAATTAGTCCCTCTCTACGATATAACTCAACTTCATACGCATTACCAAATAGTGCTCTTGGCCATTCTCCTTTCTCAAAGCTTGGCAAAGCATCAGTCAGTAAATCACCCTCAACAGGAATAGAGGCATAATTCGTTCCTAACGAAATCGCGTCTTTCAAAACAGTTGTACCGGAGTTATAACAACCGTAGACGAAGATACAGGCACTAGGTCTTCTATTACTATAAAAAAAGCTTACCAACCCTCTGACAAGCCTGTATTTATAAGTCCTAATAAAAAATTCATAACAAAGGGCTATTAACGTGTTTCTTTCGTGTCGTTTAGCTATTTTTCTCAACTTGTTTAACATAGAATTTAATGCTTAATCAATTGCTTTAGTTTTGGATGCATAACATAGTACTGACGACCATAAGCTGCATCATAGTACGAACATTCTATCTCTTTAGTTATATTGGTAAAAAAATTAATGATATTTTCAATCCCTTGATATAATACTCGACTGCGAATGACATTAATCGACCATGAAGGTTTCAACTCTAATGCCTTAAAATATACAACTGGGCCTGCATCTAACTCAGGGGTAAGTAGTTGAATACTGCTACCAATATGCATACTTTCATTTTGAATTAATGACCACTCTACACAATCCATTCCTCGGTATAGTGGTATTCTACCTGGGTGGTTATGAACAATCCCTTTTTCAAAGAGCTCAATTGTTTTAGCCTTAACGATCTCTTTGCCTAAATATAATCCAAAGTGAGATGGGGATTCTGCCAGAGCGGAGTGACACTCCTCGCTATTAAAGCCCTCTACATAAACAAAGGGAATATTATTGTCCCGACATAGCTTACAGAGGTCATTATTAATACCTTCTTTAGAAGCAACATCTCTAATTTCAATATAGTTCTTTTCTGGTTTAACTTTACGTAATATCTTCTCAATCAGCTTACCGAACCTTCGTTTAAAGGTACGATATTTTCCTAACTGCAGTTCTTGTCTAATCGAACTTTTTGAGAATCGCTTTTGGGTCACCAGTAAATTAATCTTTACCCCATTTTTTATCAAATGAGTAATAACGTAAGCTGCTACAAGACTCCGATCATTCTGTGCAAATACCGTAACGGTAAAGTCTTCAGGCATTGAAACTGAATCTTGACGAATTAAATGCAGCTCAGAATGTCTTATTTTAAAGGTATTCTCTTGCTCAATTACTTTTAAAATTGACATAAGCTCAGAATTAGCATCAGCCACTGCTGCAGAATCACCATCTCTCAGAACTAGTTTATGGCACATATCCTGCAAATTAAGGCAGCAATTAACCAGTGGAATATCTATGGTTGTATCCGTTCTTATGGCGTTGACCAATGTTGTGTACAACTTAATAATTAGCACCGGTGCCTCTTCTGAATAGCACTCTGTCATTTCTTGTATAAAAGAATGGGACTTACGCTCAACTAAACATCGTAAACCCTCAACCTGTAGTTGAGACATCTCCCCTTCAAGTAGTGACTCCACTTTCCCAATAGTTACTCGCATTATCTTATTACCAACTTTTTATTATACTGCTTCCATACTGTCATTACATGCAAAGTAAAGATAACAGTTAGGATACCTAAAGATACCACCATATTACTTATATAAAATGACACAATAATCATTGCCGTATATATAGCCGAAAACAATAATATCCCATATATATTTGAAGCATAGCGTGTTTGTGTTTTAAGTGAGTATTGCCATGGAACGATGAAGAAATGAGAAGTAATCATACCTATAATAAAAACAACGCCAATCCAGAATATTGGTTGCTCTAGCCCCAAGTAGTAAATCCCGAAAATTGATGCTGTAACCAAACTAGCTATTATAACAATTCTCCCGGTATACAGATTTGCGTGCCCAATCCCTGATAGAAAACCCATCCAGTGCTCTGATAAAGAACGGATGACAATACCAATCATAAATAGTGCAAATAGATAATGTATGTAATGCGATGGAGTATCAAATTTCTGTTGAGTAATAAATTCCAGTAAGAAAGGAAATACAATAACCACAAATGTACTAAAGGGAAGCATTATAAGCATGTTTAGATTTTCAATGATCTTAACAGCTTCTTTAGACTCTCCTTTATTCTTGTATGTTTTAGCAAAAAAAGAATCAATACCAGTCACGAGGCCTGTTGCTACTTGCTTTATATAAGTTGCCAATTGCACAATCAATCCATACACAACCGATACTGAGCTACCAAATAGCACATTGATTAATACAAGAGTGGCACGATAATAAAGCGCCATATTAATAATCAACAATAGATTAGCTTTTAACTGTCTAAACAAGTAAGTCCTATCTTCCTTTGTATAGCGTTTCGGCTTCATCAAGCAGTTTGCATGTCTTTTATGGAATATTGCAATAAAATAGGCTGACTGAAATATTGTCCAAGTAAGAAATATTGTAGCGTTAACCAACAAAGGATCATCATAATTTAAATATACCTTTGCAGGTATAATCAGCAGGACACTTAAAAACTCTCCTACTCTCTCAAATAAGAACCAAAGGTTATAGCGAATCATCTGATTATTGTATGCAAGCACATTCAATGCGGGAAAAGATAGAAGGAGCAGCGCAGCGCCAATTACTCTGGTCCAGTAGAAAGCGTCAAAACTACTTTGGTAGGTTGGCGATATTTTCAATAAGTCCTTTAACAAATATAGTGCTAAAGAACAGAGCAAAAAGAGCATTATAACTTGTAGCGTGTAATATAAGGATTTTGAGTAGTTCTCATTTATGCCTGCGTCACCTTTGAGAGAAAGGAAGGGAACAATTGAAGCGCGTAATAATTCACGGAACATTGCCCCTAAACCTAATCCCATAGTGACCAAAACATAAACAGAGTAAAGCTCTTTGTCTTCAGTTATTAATAATTTTATTATTAATAAGCCAATCAAAAATGTAAGTATCATTCTTGAGTAGTTAATAGCAATACGAATTACTTGCTGCTTAAACACTCTTCAGTACTCTTCTTAAGCTTTTTCCAAAATCCTTTACTGTAAATTTATTAGCATGCTCTATCCCTTTAGTAACCAGTGAGGTTCTATGTTCGGGAAGCCTATAAATTTTAACAATCTCATCTCCGAACCTTTTGTAATCACCAGCAGGAACAACAATGCCTGCACTACCTACTGATTCCGGCATTGATGTTAAATTTGTGACTAAAGCTGGACAGCCAGCTGCCATGGCTTCAACTGCAACCATGCAAAATGATTCTACCCTACTAGCTGTCATCAAACATAACACCTGATTTAACTTTTCATTTAATTGAAGTTTGTTTAATGGGCCCAATAATTCTATATGCTGACGAACACCTAGTTGAGTGGCATCCTTTATAAGCCCATCCCACTGGTCTTTCCTTTGCCCTCCTGCGATAGAAAGACGCCAGTTAACTTCCGGACATTGTTCAATTAAATATTTCAAGGTTAACAAGCAGGTATAGTTATCTTTATGCGGCTGTGGACTCGATACTACTAAAAGTTCATTCAATGCGGCGCTAGAATCCTTTTCTATAACATGAAAAGCCTCGTTAATACCTATGTATAAAATAGAGGGATTCGTAACTTTAAGACTCTGGTGAGATTTTGCCTCATCAAGTAAGTATTGTGATTCAAATGCATTATAGTCTGCCCTTCTGCACGCCAACTTTGCATCAAAGTCTTTTACTTTTTCCAACAGGGTCCGCACGTTACCTTTTTGAAAGTGTAATAAGTTAATATGATAAACAAATAACTTGCTGAATGTCGGTATATAGTAATTGAAGCTAATCAACAACTCATTCCGACGGAGTAGTGATGGTGCTAAAAATGACAGCTTAGATAAAAAGTAACGAATAGCGGAAGGGACTCTCGGAAAAAAACGCTTTAGTGTGACATTCTTATATTTCGAGATCACAGGCCATATTAGTGTCTCACTGTCTTGAGCACCTACATATACCACAACTTCATTTGAAGCCTCTTTTGCAAGCTCATCTACAAAGTTACCCAATACCGTTAGCCCACCTCCAGGTCTTAAAGACCCAGCATAAATTCTAACTTTCAACTATTTCCTTGCCTCCTCCAAAAAATGAGAATAAAACAAGATACGGGATTAATAAACGAGCCATTTGTGACACCGCGCCAACAAAATCTGCTGCAAATAAGGTTATAAATGAAATTATAAAAATGGCATAAAGCCCTATTGCAAAGGTATCTTTTCGCGCTCTTACACAGCTTGTATAGACAATATTCGAGAAGAAGCCGAGACAAAGGCTACCTAAAAAAATTCCTACCCAAGAAAAATTCAGATAAAGCTCCCCTAAAAACCCAGGAGGAACACCTGAATCATTCGAGCGCTGATAAATTTCTTTTCCAACATATTGCCCAACCCTAACGTTCGGCTTATCGCGCCAAAGAGCTCTTGGAATAGGAGCAAGAAATACACTTATGAAACTTTGCCCATATAAGTAATTGCCCCCCGTTCTGACAATTACCAATGATGTTTTATCTAAAGAAAGTAAATATGGCTTTTCAAACATATGACTGAATAACAGGTGTGCTGAACTTGCAATAACTTCTGAATTTGCGGATAAATCTGTACCTGTTTGACTCGACTGCCTGAGCAGTCCCATTCCGCCTACTACAATTGAAAATATGAGCACTATTTTTATTATAGGAAGTTTGAATTTTTCTTTATGCAACTCTCTATAGATAATCAAGATGGTAAATAAATAGAGTAAAATGGCCATCCTATTACTGGACGCAAATAAGACAAATATAGATAGCACCAAAAGTACTAGAGGAATTATGCCAACTTTTCGCACTTTTTTATTACGGAGCAAACTAATAATAAATATAACAAAAAGAATATCCGCGCCCCATGTCAGATAGGACAAAGAGGTTTTGGCCCCATCATCCAGTAATAAAAACCTTTTACTAGAGACATCTCCTGTCGAAATAGCGTAATACACTCCCATTTTAGAGAAATAAAGGTGACACATGGCTAGCGCCATTACGGTAACGATTGTTATTAACAGGTAGTTGGGCTTTTTCTTATTATGTTCAACGGTTCTAATGAGTGTTCCTTTCCGATACTCGTAACTCATATAACCTACTACGAAGCTTATACTCGAAAAGATAATAGCAACAGCACCATAGAGCAATATACTGACGTTCTCACCACCTGTAACTTCATTGATTATGCTCGAATCAACAAAATACAGATAAATCACTTTGAAAAAGCCACCGAATAATACCAGCACAGCAAATATTGCAGGAGGAGAGAAATATTCAAGCCTATTGTTATTTATTGAGACCAATAAAAGAAAAAAAACACTCCCTACTGATGAAATCAATAAAAGAAAGAATGTTAATTTATCCATTATATTGTAGTATCAGCGTACTAATCTTCAGACAGTCTTCTGAAGAACAGGCGTATTAGCAAATAAGCAGCCCCAACAAAAAAGCCAAAGAAGATTCCAATTAATACAATGAGGAATCTTGCGGGCTTGCTTTTTTCCTCAGGTACTTTTGCTGGGCTTACTGTTTTGAAAGTATATTCCTCAGAAACTTGCGCTAGCATTCTTGTTTTGTGTTGTTCTTGAATGAGCTCGCTAAAGACTGTACGTATTTCTGCTATTGAAGTTTGATCTATTTGTTCTTCAAGGTATTTGATACTTTCATTTGCTTCTTTTAGCGCACGCTCTTTCATATGAAGGTTGACATCTTCAACCAGCCAGTCAGTCCATTGTTTTGCAACATATGGTGAGTAATGTGTTACAGAGATACTAATTAAGCCTGTTTCATTATCTTGGTTAATTGAGACCCGTTTTTTATACTCTTCATAAAGCTCCCAACTACTTGGCTCAACTTGCTTTCCCTTTGGGGCATCTCTGATCCACTTATCTTCTTCTGCGTTATAAAGGTTTTCATCAATGACCAATTGGTTATTTGAACGCTCCCATCCCTCTGCAGCAAATAAGGTTACCGAAAGGTTATGTTTCTGAATAAAATCTTCTGCAAATCCCCAGCTTTTCAAAACCTCCATTGCAATTACAGAATCAGATGTTTCTGCTGAACCTAAGTCTATTCCAGCAAGAGATGCTAGACCACCAAACTGACCTGCCAAAGATGCTAACTTCCCTCCACTTCCACTATCACTAGACTGGACAACAGTCGTAGCTTTATATTCATTGGGTAACCATAGCGCTATTGCAACTGCACCTATAGCAAAAATGAATGTGGTCGCTATTATTAGCCATTTCCCTTTCCAGATAGTGCAAAAAAGCGTCTTGAGATCGATTGCATTATCATGACTCTCAAGTAGTATGTTTTGTTGATTATTTTCTGTGTTCATAATTTGTGTTCACAATTAATGGTGCATGTCGATGTAGGGCCCACCCCAATAACGACCTTATCTAACTAATGCTTTTGTTTGTATTGCACGGCATATTTAATGCTCCAGCCGAACAGTCGATTTACAACTCCATAATCCAAGATAAGCCAATATTATATTTATTTTGTTGGTAACTGTATGAGTCTATGACTTTATCCTTTACATCGAGCTCCAAACTGAGTAAACCGTATTTTGTTGGGTGCTGGTACTCAATCTCAACTTGAGTAAAGCTTATACCTGTTTGATTAATTGTATGGGAGCCTGTGCTATCACTGTTTAAGTCTACTTTAGCAATACGGAGTTTATATCTGTCGCCATTTTTATGGGTCGCTAAAATGCCCAGCGCAAGACTTTGAGTATCATTATCATAGGTCGAGCCAATACTACGTCCTTCCGTTCGGTAACCGGTTTGATAGATTCCGTTATTATAAGTGACGTTTGGGGCAAACTCATTCTCAGTGTCTGCATATTCCAAATATCCGCTTACTGTCAAGTTGCTGATAGAAAAGGTATTTTTATAACCTAGCTGATAAAATTTCTTTGATGGTGCATATCCAGCTTCATCTTCACCTATAAGCTGTCCATATACAGAGCCAAAATATTTTTCAGTCGGTAATCTCCAGGCAAAATCTATCCCCGCCAACTGATTTCCAGGCTCATTACTTTGGCTCGCACAATCGAGGTCACCTTCATCGCAGTTATCTAAGCCTATGAGCATATCAAAAAAGGTGGATGCATTTTCCGGACGTCCTTGCCCTCCCCACTGAGCAGTTCTACGTAAACCCACTTCTAGCGAATCAATGGGCTTAAAACTAACGCTCATACCAAGCAACTTTGCATGAGGAACGAATCGGTCACTTTCTAACTGACCTGCAAATGCATTTAATGTCCAATGACCTAACCAAGACAGCCAAGGCGTCTCAAATGGATCGCTGTAATTCCTTTGAATTGAAACTGCTGGAACTGGGCGTGCATTATTGCTCAGAATCAGAGAGCTATCCCAGCCTGGTCCATACCATCGTTCTTGCGCACCAGCAGAAAGAATCCAGTTCCCCCAAATGGTTGCAACATAAGAATGATCCAGTCGCTGCTCTTCACCATCAAGAGGCTCATACACTTTTGCAGCTTCTATATTCCACGCAAAGCTTTGACTTACACCAGTTACACGAGTCGCAATTTCTGCTTTCTCACGGCGTTCATCACCAAAATGACGTAGCAACTTAGACTGATTTCCAGCCTTAGCCGATAAAAACTTATGGGTTTCAGTATCGGTTTCAAAACGCGCCTTGCGTTTAACCCTCAAGAAAACAGGAAGAACATGCTCATCTAACTCAGTTCT
This sequence comes from Kangiella sp., assembly GCA_048266925.1. Taxonomy (GTDB): domain Bacteria; phylum Pseudomonadota; class Gammaproteobacteria; order Enterobacterales; family Kangiellaceae; genus Kangiella. The sequence continues at coordinate 233,882 of JBLWYL010000002.1, forward strand.
AGAAGCTGCTTCAAGATCTTTAACGATCGGAGCCCATGGCAACGGCCATGTGGTTGTTGGCGTTTTAATAATACCTTCACTAGCTAATAACTCAATATCAGCACGTAACCAAGCATCACGAGTGTCTATCCACGGTTCAGCTTTGCTTATTGACGCGCTAAGTATAAGTATTGTTATTAGTGTTTTATTCATTCGTATATCTACAATCCAGAAGCTATCAATCGTGGGCAGTTCATCAACTGCCCTACAGATTTATTAGTTTAGAAACTATTAACGGCAGCTGCACCAAGTGCTAACTGGTAAACAATCTGACTGACTTTAGTCCATAGGTCTAAGCTATTAACTCTATCAGTATCAAGTGGCACGACAATGGTATCACCAGGCTCCACTTGCGCCTCATTGTGTGTCAGCCATGCAGATTTATTCGGTAACACTACTGAACCATCCGCTTTTACGATATAAATTGCATCGCTGTTAGAAGTATCTTTTTCACCACCACTTCGGTCAATATAGTCTTCAAAATCTAAATTTTGATTATAAAGATGAGAAGTTGGAACCTGAACTTCTCCCACAACTGTCACTTCCTGCCTAAAGGCTGGAATGATGAGCCTGTCACCATCCTGTAAAACCACATCAGTTACGGTACCTTCTAGAACAGCATTTAAGTCCACCACTAAACGTCCCGTCGCTTCTGTCGTATCAAGTACATCAAGCAATGATTTAGCCTTGTTGACATCGGCAGACTTGCCTATATTTGATTGTTCAAGTTCGGTTGTAGCTATTTCTTGACGCAATCGATCTTGTAACGTTTTAATTTGCTCTTCTTCTCTTTCTCTTAATTCTTTTCTTGAAAAAACAGTCGCCTTGATATGAGCAAACTCACTGAAACCACCTACACGCTTCAATAACTGGGATAATGTTTCACCACGACGAATGGTGTATTGACCAGGGAATTTTACTTCTCCTTGCACCTCTACTCTCGCAATATCTCTATATTCAGGCGTTGCTTTGATAGTTAATCGGTCATGTGGTTTTAAGCCAAATTTAACAGTACCGAGGAACTCTTGTTGCAAATCAATTGCCATGTGAGTAATGTCAGCCTGTTGAGGGTTGGAAAGATCTTGTCTGGTTATCTCTGCCTCCAATGTATATGCAGACTCAGAAAAGCCTCCTGCCAATTGGACCAAGTCAACAACCGTTAATCCCTTGGATAAAGGATATTGGCCTGGGAATTTAACTGAACCATCGATCGCAACCACTTTTGCCGGAGACTCGAAGCTAGCTTGATTCTCTAACTCTTGATTAATTGAGGTTAAGACATTGTTTCTCAGTTCTAAAGTTAACTTCGACTTCAAATCTAACAACTCTTGCTCTTTTAAGTCTTTTTTCTTTTTCTCTTCTTTGCTTAAATACTCGTCAATCTCAACATTCAACTCATCTGCATCAACAGTATTAGCTAATACCACTAATCTATCGCGAGGATGCAGTTTAATATTTTGTTCTGAAGATGGATTTTCAAGAACTTCTCTCAAACTGATCTTTAACGGCTGCAACTCGCCAAGAGAGCTTATTTCTCGAATAATTATTGCAGCATCGATATTGGCGTTTTGCTTTAAATATTCTGTTCCTGGTATAACATCAGTTACACGCATGCCTTCTTTCCATGCCACCAACCCGGGGCGAAGTACATGACCTAAAAGTCCAACAATATTTTCATTTCTCTCTGCTACGGGATAGACTTTAAGATGGTCACCACTTTTAATAGCTACAGACCTTCCTGCTGTTGTTAACAAGTTAATGTCTACAACGGTTTTTCGATTCTTATCATCAATTCGCTCAACTCGAACATCTTGGGCATAAGCGGTAGGCAGTAAACCTCCAGCCAGCTCTACCAATTCAGAAATTGTCTTCTCATGCTTAATTTCATAAATAGCCGGACGAACAACATCGCCCGCTACCGAGGCTGTCTTTTTAACAGAGGGAATAAAAATCACATCACCTGATTGCAAACGACGATCAGCTCTTGTATCGCCTCTCAATAGGAAGTCGTAAAGATCGATAGAACTAATCAGCTGACCGTTTCTTTTTAGCTGAATATTTCTTAATGAACCCACCTCTTTAACACCACCACTGACATACAAAGCATTCATCACGGTCGATAAAGATGACACCGTATAGGCGCCAGGCTTGTACGACTCACCTAGTACGAAAACTTGAATTGAGCGCAACTCTCCCAGACTGATGTTGGATTTAACGCCAATAAATTGCTCATTGATCTGTTGTGTTAGAGACTCTTTTAATTCGGTATAAGAAAGTCCTGCAACATTAATAGGGCCAAGTTGCGGGAACTGAATATCTCCACTACGCGAGACGGTGAGCTCGTAACTATTATTTTCTTTGCCGTAAAGCTGAACCTGTATTACGTCGCCAGGACCCACGACGTAATTGGAAGGAACTGGAATATCTGAAACTGGAGTATAAGTTGTTGGTAAGCCTGCAAAGAGATCATAGCCAAACTTTTCAAGTTCTTGTTCCACTCGCGGAGTATCTTCTTTTTCTTTATCGCTTGCCTCTTTATCTTGACTACCATCATCAAGTGGAAACTGACCTAATTCTCTTGGTAGGATTGGGTTTACTGAAGGCTGCTGCTGATTACTTGATGCGGTTTGGCTTTTTAATGAAGCACAAAGCGCATCAATATCATACCCAGCCGCACGTGCCATTTCTCTTTGTTGCGCTGAAGCATTCTCACATAATTGCTTGGCTTGTGATAAATCTTGTGCCGCCATGGCAGATTGAGTGAGTAATACTCCTATACAAAGTATTAGACTAAATGATTTACCCAATAACTTATTCATTGATAACAGGCCCTTTAACAATAAAATACGGATTCAATAAAGACTCTTTTGCGTTATAAGTCAGTTCTTCGGTCTCTGAGTTTGATGCTTCATCAAAAATGACGCAACGTCCACCTGCTGCATTCACTACGGCATGTGCCGCTGCGGTGTCCCACTCACAAGTGGGTCCTAACCGAGGGTACAAATCTGCTTTACCTTCTGCAACTGAGCACAACTTGAGAGAGCTACCCATTGGAATCATTTCATGATCGGGGTACCTCTTTAAATAGTCAGCCATAGCTGCAGACTGATGCGAACGACTGCCGACGACTCTTATAGATTTTTCTGCTCTAGAGGCTACGTTAATTTGCTCTAAACTTCCAGACTCAAGTTTCCAGGCGCCTAGCTCCTTTGAAGCATAATACAGAATATCGATAGCCGGGGCGTAAACAACGCCTAAAACTGGTTTATTCTTATGTACCAAAGCAATGTTAACTGTGAACTCACCATTTTTCTTAATAAACTCTTTAGTACCATCAAGTGGATCAATCAGCCAATAAGTCTGCCATGATTGACGCTCATTCCAGGCAATATCAGCAGCCTCCTCAGACAGCACAGGGAAACCTGTATCTAATCTGGCAAGCTCGTTGATAATGTGATGATGCGAAGCCAGATCGGCTTCAGTGAGAGGGGATTGATCCTTTTTTTCGTAAATATCAAAGTCCTTTTCATAGATAACCATGATTTTTTTTCCTGCATCAATGGCTATCTTGTTAATTTTATTAATAAATTCTTGTTGTAAAAAAGTATTTGTATCCATATTATTCATGTTTTCCAAGCACGCTACCGCCCGTGGGTTTCGGTTCCCAAAGCACCTTCACGCTAGTCATACCAAGTCTGTTATACCCAGTTTTTTATGAATTTCTCGAAGCGCGCGCTATTATAGTCAATTGCTTGTTGAATGTAACCGCCAAATCTATATCAAATACCATTAACTTCGAAATACATTTTAAGCTTTTCTAAGCCTAGTGTTCTCAAGCTCCATTTCAGTCACTTTTCCTAAAATCGTCAATAGGACGATGGAGCGCTCTTCCCCGTTACTAATTTTAAAAATACCCTCGAGATCTTTAAACGGGCCTTCAGTGATAACCACCTTATCCCCTGTACTCGGCGCATTAGTTTCTGGCTGAGCATAGGTTGCATCAAGCAGTTTCAAATGCTCTAAAACTGAATCAGGTACTCTACCCGGCACCCCCCCAAAACGTACAAAATCGCGCACACCACGGGTGGAGCGGATCTTTACCCAATCCTGCCCGTTAGTTTGCAATTCAACGAATAAATAACCTGGGAATAATGCTTCTATAACTTTTTGCCTTTTGCCACGGATAATTTTCTCGACTTCTATGATTGGCAAAACACAGTTAATCTCTTGATTTTTAAGGTGTTCCTCGGCTCTTCGCTCTTGTTTCGGCTTTGAGTTAATTAAATACCAAGCCTTTTCGATACCACTCACTTGCTGGCGACCTTTATCTTTTTATTAAACTCTTCATTCTTATTGTTTAAATCAGCAAGAACCCCTTCAAACCCAACCTCATCAAAAGTGGATTGAAAGTAATGCTGTTTCATTTTAATGAAGCTAATACCTTGAAAACTAAAGTCATAAATCGTCCAAGCAGTGCCTTCCTTATAAATTTTTAGATCAATTGACAGGTCAGGAAGTGATGAACTGTTCAGAACAACGGTTAACCAACCCTTGTTTTGCTTACCATTCAAGCGAATCGAGTCTACTGTCGCAATCTGGCCCTGATATTGACGCATCACTTCATATAAATAACGACGCATGGTTTCTTCGTAAGCTTTAATCAGTTCAGATTCTTGCTCAACCGTCAATTTGGACCAGCGCTCGGCACCTAACATGGCGCGAATCGTGTTCTTAGCTGACCACACTGTGAGTAGCTCATTATCGACAAAGGTCATTAAGAGAGAGGGGGTTTGCAGGGCTTTTTCATGATTTTCCTGCATGAAGTCATTAATAGTGTCTAATTTATGCTGAAAGAACTGCTTTAAGCTCTGTTTATCCAGGCTCGCGTTTGCAAGCTGACTAAACAACCACAACAACACAAGCAGACTTAACTTGACTGTTTTTGCCATTTCCACTCCAGAAAACTCACCTGTTAAATCAACAAGTTAAACAATATTATTGGATATTCGAGCCACTATAGCCGAAACAAATGAACCTCGGCTTAATTTCTTTTTCGGGTTGACTATACAACCTTGTACCAATCTCGGCATTGTAGCATCTGAGCAAGGAGTTAAACAAAGGTTCAATGACCTCTTTTGATTTGTGAAAAGGGTTTACTTTTTTGTGCTCAAAGGGCTGAGGGCGAGCGCTGTTCGCCCCTATAGAGAAGGTGATAATTTAGATTTTAAGTTGATGATGCTCCCAAGAGGTAGAGAGCCAAACCTACCCTACAGTAGGTGTGACAAAGTAAATCCCAGCGAAACCTTCTCTCTGGGTGTAGCAAGAACATTCAGGTAGCAAGGCTTGCTTCTCGCAGTTTTCGTATCTCGTCGCGCATTTTGGCTGCTTTTTCAAATTCGAGGTTTTTTGCGTACTGAAGCATTTCTTTTTCCATTTGAGCAATTTCCTTAACCGCATCGGCAAGAGATTTAACTTTATATTGACTTAACTTTTCGGCGACTTTTCGGCTTTTCTTGCTATGCCCGGTATCCATAACATCGGTAATTTTCTTACTGACGCCAATGGGAGTAATGCCATGCTTTTCATTGTACTCCTGCTGAATCGCTCGCCGACGGTTGGTTTCACCAATGGCGCGCTCCATGGATCCGGTGACTCTGTCGGCATATAAAATGGCTTTACCGCTGAGGTTCCGTGCGGCACGACCAATGGTCTGAATAAGAGAGCGCTCAGAGCGCAGGAAGCCTTCTTTATCAGCATCGAGAATCGCAACCAATGATACTTCAGGCATATCAAGGCCTTCTCGTAACAGGTTAATACCCACTAAAACATCAAATTCGCCGAGACGTAAATCACGAATGATCTCCATCCGCTCCACCGTGTCGATATCCGAATGAAGGTAGCGCACACGGGCCCCATGCTCAGATAAATAGTCGGTTAAATCTTCGGCCATACGTTTAGTTAATGTTGTTACCAGGACACGCTCATTTTTCTCAACGCGAAGATGGATTTCCGACAGTAGGTCATCCACCTGAGTTCCTACCGGGCGGATCTCCACTTCAGGATCGATCAATCCAGTTGGGCGCACCACTTGCTCAACTATTTGTCCTGTATTTTCTTCTTCATACTTTCCCGGTGTTGCCGAAACAAATACGGTTTGCGGCGTAATCCGCTCAAATTCTTCGAACTTCAATGGTCGGTTGTCCAACGCTGCTGGCAGTCGGAAGCCGTAATTAACCAAAGTTTCTTTGCGTGAACGATCACCTTTATACATGGCGCCAATTTGCGATACGGTCACGTGCGACTCATCGATAATCATTAAGGCATCAGGCGGTAAATAGTCCAATAAACAAGGCGGTGGCTCACCGGGTTGTGCTCCAGACAGGTAACGCGAGTAGTTTTCGATGCCAGAGCAGTAACCGAGTTCCTGCATCATCTCGATATCAAACTTAACGCGCTGTTCAAGGCGCTGCGCCTCAACCAATTTATTTTGATCATAAAACTGAGCAAGCCGCTCTTTCAGGTCTACTTTAATCTGTTCAATAGCATCGAGTATGGTTTGGCGAGAAGTGACATAGTGGCTTTTCGGGAAAACGGTTACGCGAGTCAGGCGCTTCAAAACTTCACCCGTTAGCGGATCAAAGGTTTGAATGGTTTCCACTTCATCGTCAAACAGCTCAATCCGTATTGCATGTTTTTCCGATTCTGCAGGGTAAATATCAATCAGGTCACCACGCACACGATAGGTAGCACGCTGCAGGTCAAATTCGTTACGAGTGTATTGAAGCTCGGCTAGACGTCTAAGAATGAATCGCTGGTCTACTGCATCGCCTACTTTCAGGTGCATCACCATGCTGTGGAAAGCTTTAGGATCACCCAGACCATAAATGGCGGATACCGAAGCAACGATGATGGTATCGCGTCGCTCTAATAAGGCTCGCGTTGCCGATAATCGCATCTGCTCAATATGCTCATTGACCGACGAGTCCTTTTCGATAAAGGTATCTGATGCTGCAACATAGGCTTCCGGTTGATAATAGTCGTAGTAAGAAACGAAGTACTCTACCGCGTTATTGGGGAAGAACTCCTTCATTTCTCCATAAAGCTGCGCCGCCAATGTCTTATTGGGCGCCATAATAATCGCGGGACGACCACTCTGCGCAATTACATTGGCCATAGTATAGGTTTTGCCTGAGCCAGTTACCCCAAGCAGAGTCTGGTGCGACAAACCGTCTTCTAGACCTTCCAGCAATTGTTTAATTGCTTTGGGCTGATCACCGGCTGGAGGGAACGGTGAATGAATATCAAATTGTTGGCTCATGACTTTTACTTATACACTCTTGTAAAACAACACTGCTAAAACTTGGGTAGGCGAAAAAGTTGGAGTATCATTGCCAAACATTCTCGCATACTCAACATCGATCAAACAAATTAAGGGGATACGGTGGCTATTCAACTTTCCGAACGTGTAAAACTTGTTAAACCATCACCAACGCTTGCGGTAGCTGCTAAAGCCAAAGAGCTTAAAGCTCTAGGTCGACCTATCGTTGGATTGGGTACGGGTGAACCTGACTTTGATACACCAGACCATATTAAGCAAGCGGCTATTGATGCCATCAAAGCTGGCGCGACCAAGTATACACCGGTAGATGGTACTCCGGAGCTTAAACAAGCCGTTATCGACAAGTTCAAGCGTGATAATAACCTTGACTATCAAGCCAACCAGATCCTTGTATCATGTGGGGGCAAACAAAGTTTTTACAACCTTTGCCAAGCTCTAATCAATGATGGTGATGAGGTCATTATTCCAGCCCCATACTGGGTTTCCTATCCCGACATGGCCATCCTGGCAGGTGGCAAACCGATCATCATTGAAACCACCATTGAGCAGCACCTGAAAATCACCCCGGAACAATTGCGAAACGCCATTACCGATAAAACTAAATTGTTTGTCATCAATAGCCCAAGCAATCCGACCGGCGTTGCCTATAGTAAAGAAGAGCTCAAAGCTCTTGCTGACGTATTGTTAGAATTTCCCAATATTGTAGTGACCACTGACGATATGTATGAGCATATTCTTTGGACCGAAGAGCCATTCGTCAACATTCTCAATGTCTGCCCGGAGCTTTACGACAGAACGGTTGTATTGAATGGTGTTTCCAAAGCCTACGCCATGACTGGCTGGCGCATTGGTTATGCAGGCGGCCCGGCTGACTTGATTGGCGCTATGAAAAAGATTCAATCACAAAGCACCTCGAATCCAGCAGCTCCGAGCCAGGCTGCAGCCACCGCTGCATTGGCAGGTGATCAGTCGTGTATCAAGCCAATGCTTGAAGCTTTCAAGAAGCGTCATGACTACCTGGTCCATGCTCTGAATAGTATTGAAGGAGTCACCTGCTTACCCAGCGACGGCACCTTCTATGCCTTCCCCAATATGCAGGGATTGATTGATAAACATGGCTGCGAGTCGGATCTTGATTTTGCTGAACTGCTGATTGGAAAAGTGGATCTGGCACTAGTGCCTGGCTCAGCATTCGGAGCACCAGGCCACTTGCGCTTATCCTATGCCGCCAGCATGGAAACGCTTGAAGAAGCCATTCTAAGACTCAGTAAAATGGCCTAATTTTAAAAAAATCATCACTTGGGTGTTGACCGTAAAGCGAAATATGTCTATTATCTCGCCCCGTTCAGCACACAAAGTGACGGACGAATAATTCCCCCTTAGTTCAGTTGGTAGAACGGTGGACTGTTAATCCATATGTCGCTGGTTCGAGTCCAGCAGGGGGAGCCAAATTCAAAAGGTCTTACAGCAATGTAAGGCCTTTTTTATTGTCTGTAGCAAAAGTCATCCCAATATCAAAGTCATGTAGACACTATGTAGCCACAGCTAGAATTTATAAATTATGTTGCAGGAAAATGATACGAACAACGCTACCTGCTTCTGCAAGTAGCGTTTTAAATGGAAAGGATTAACACAATAGATTTTATCTCAACAGAATAAGTGGAATATTACTGTTGCTGATCATGGTTTGAGTATTGCTGCCGAGGAAGAATTGGCGAACCCGTGAGTGGCCATAAGCACCCATGATCATCATTTCAACACCCACTTTATGACGATACGATTTCAATGCTTCGATAACTTCACCTTCAACTAACGCTGACTGAGCATTGTGGCCATGCTTTTTCAAAATATCAGTGGCCTGGTTTAGGGCTTGGTTGTTCTTGTCGTTATCATCACCGACCATAACAATGTGCCCTTCCAATCCTTTCAGTAATGGACTGGCTGCAACGCGGTCAATGGCTTTATTGGCAGTATCGCTACCATCATAAGCGATCATGTAGTTCTTCGGTGCTTTGAACTCACCTACAGCGACTAGAATCGGCACATGCATGGCGCGGATGACGCTTTCCAGTTGCGAGCCGATAGTGTGTGCAGAAACATCATGGTCTTCGCCCAGCCGGCCTAACACCAACAACCGCATATCCGACTCAAGCTCGGTCAATGATTCCAGCAAACTACCATGCCTTTGTTGCATGAAAACATCATCAGCGCCGTGTTCCACAGCTCGCTGACGCGCATCTTCCAGCATATGCTTACCATGCTCCAATGCGATACGGCTTCGTTTCTCATCCAGTTCGGTAAGCTGCTCTAACAATGCTTCTCTTGCGCCTAATCCAATCGAACCTGACAAGTTTTCATTTTCAGGACTGACTGTTTTTTCTAGCACATGAAGCAGACTTAAAGGTGCTTTCAGTTTATTGCTCGCCCAAGCTGCTGCATCACACACTGAAGCCGACATGGCCGAACCGTCAATACAGGCAATTATATTTTTCATATCATTCTCCTTAAGTTCAGACTAATGCCCAGACATCAGCTTTTCAACTTCTTCAGGCTTATCATAAATACTAAACTTATCGACAACCGTTTTCGACGCTTCGTTCAAGCCAATGACATTGACCTGGGTACCTTCTCGGCGAAACTTTATCACCACACTATCTAACGCCCCGACCGCTGAGATATCCCAGAAGTGCGCGTGAGTTAAATCGATGGTCACTTCCTCGATAGCTTCTTTAAAATCAAAGGAGTTAACAAACTTCTCAGCAGAAGCAAAAAATACCTGTCCTACCACTTCATAATAACGCGAAATGGTACCTTGTTCACTTTGACGCTTGATAACCATAAAACGACTAATTTTATTAGCGAAGAACAGTGCTGCCATCAAGACACCAACGAACACACCGATTGCAAGGTTGTGCGTAATAACAACTACCACAACGGTAGCGACCATCACCAGATTAGTCGACATTGGGTGCTTTTTCATATCTTTAATTGATGACCAGGAGAAGGTCCCGATAGACACCATCACCATAACAGCGACCAATGCCGCCATTGGGATTAAACTGATCCATTCATCAAGAAAGACCACTAATATAATTAAGACTATACCCGCAATAAAAGTAGATAGGCGGCCTCGGCCACCAGACTTGACATTAATCACTGACTGGCCAATCATGGCACAACCGGCCATGCCGCCCATCAAGCCTGCACCGATATTGGCAATACCCTGCCCTTTACACTCGCGGTTCTTGTTGCTTGGGGTATCGGTTAAATCATCAACAATACCTGCTGTCATCAATGACTCCAGCAAACCAACCACAGCCAGTGCAGCGGATGTTGGGAAGATAATCATTAACGTCTCGAGGTTGAGCGGCACATCAGGCCACAAGAAGATAGGTAAGGTATCCGGCAGCTCACCCTTACTACCAACATTCGGAATTTCCCAGCCCAAAGCAACCACAGCGATGGTGAGCCCCACAATACAAATAAGTGGGGAAGGTATCACTTTGCCAACAACTGGAATCAACGGAAATAGGTAAATAATGGCCAAGCCTATAGCAGCAACCAAATAAACATGCCAGGTGACATCAATCAACTCGGGAACTTGAGCCATGAAAATCAAAATGGCCAAGGCATTGACGAAACCTGTCACCACCGAACGTGAGACAAAGCGCATTAACCCATCAAGACGTAAATACCCTGCTGCAATCTGCAAAATACCGGTCAGTACCGTAGCGGCCAACAAGTATTGGAGTCCATGCTCCTTAACCAGTGTCACCATTAACAAAGCCATGGCACCAGTTGCTGCCGATATCATGCCAGGACGACCGCCGACAAAGGCGATAATGACTGCAATGCAGAAAGAGGCGTATAAGCCAATTTTGGGGTCTACTTCAGCAAGAATTGAAAAGGCTATAGCTTCGGGAATCAAAGCTAGCGCAACTACTAAACCGGCGAGCAGATCGCCTCTGATGTTCGAGAACCAGTCTCTCTTGATAGTTTGTAACATTGTAATAACCGTAAAATAAGGACAACAACAATAAAGTCGTTATAAAAACTCAATAGGAAGTACTCGCAAGCGGTGGCGAGTTGGGGGCGATAACAAGAGCTGTTATCTTAAGAAGAAGTGTGCGCTAAGGCGGACTAATGAGCATGGGAACTCGGTATCGGGCAAAAAAGAGCGCGGAGTTTACCAGCCCCTAACGTTGATTACAAACTGACTTGATTTGAGTCAAATATGAATAACGGGCATTTAACAATAGATACTGAAGCAAATCTGACTTGAGAAGCGCCTGGTTAGCCTTCCCCACTCAATTCCAGCATCATGAAGTCTGTTTATAACACTTTAGAATACAATGACTACTTACAATGCCCATTTAGCACATGTAGCGCTTTAAGAGCATCTAACCCATTAATTTCAGGCAAAAAAAAGCCGAGAACGTGTCTCGGCCAAATCCCACCATATAGCTGAAGGAAAAGTGTTTACGGTCAAAACCGTATCTCTGAAATCGAAACTTATGCTTCACTACAATTCATTACTTTATTTGTGTTTCACTCTGTGATACAAATAGCTAACGAATGCATTTCAGAACTTGGTTTAAATAATAATGCATATATGCATACAAATCAAACCGAATTTGCATCTTTTTTAGGAAACCTCAATGAGCGAAATAATTGATCAACTAAAACAACTCATGCAAAGTCTGGGTGAAACAGACTATTCCATGCAGCACAAGGCTCACATTAGCCAATCGACTATTTATCGGATTTTGGAGGGGAAAACATCTGATCCAGGTGTTCACAAAATCGATGGTCTGGCTAGAGCTCTAGGATATCGGCTGTCTTTAGTACCGATGAGTGAATATTACACCCAGGTGGACTATGGGGCAGAAGTCGATACCTTAGGTAAAATCATTGCCTTAGTAGAGTCCCTCTCTCTTACTCGTGGCATCAACCTTTCTCCAGAAGAAAAAGCTGAACTGATTCTTTCCAACTACCGTGCTAATAGTAGTAAAGAAGAGCTTGGTGTTCGGATTGCAAATCTGAAGTGAGGTAATCTGGACAGTGCTTGAAATAACCTTATAGAAAGGTTATCAAAAGACAGACAAACCAAAGGCCTGCAGTTGCAGGCCTTTTTTATGCTTTGATTTTGTGGGACGACTAAGTTCTGGTGAATCCAGCTGAACTAGGCGCTTTAGTGCTTTGTAATTGAACGGGCTTTAGAAAACCACGAGATTGAATGATTTTTCGATTGTTTATTTCAAACTCTTGTAGCTTTTGGTTCCACAATAGAATTTCGCGCAACTTGTCTTTCTCAGGCAGGCTGCTTGATTCTATCTGTGAATATTCCTGAAGCAGGCGCAAACCAATCATATCAGCTCTTTGAAAAGCTGATAAATCGATTACGTTACCATTAGACTCATATTCGCTATCTAGCGAATAGTCATCATAAGGAACGTCTATTCGTCCGCGATAAGCTTTCAGGATTAGCCAAAACAGCGCTGCTGCGAACGCTGCTAACACTAAACCGTAGGCCAAAAATAGTAATGCCATTGATTTTTCTTCCTAAAGTTACCACCAGCTGTTTAACCACCGGTGTTAATAAAGCTAATATGATGCAGATGTTAACGGCATTCAATGTATAACTCTGAATACCTTTTATTATTTCAAAATCTGTATAGTGCCGTTCTATAAATCGAGATAAATGAAAAGCAATTGCAATTGTGGTCAAGACACACACAGCGAACTCTTCCTTTAATACACGCCCAGTATTTACTGCTCTAAAGGCTACATACAATAAAATAAGTATGTCTGTAACCATCCAGGATATGTACCAAATATATTGTGCAGCACCGGCATTCCATAATATTGGAGTTAATATCCAGTTAATAAACTGAATAACTACAATTGCAACACAAAATTGTATGAGCCGAGTGTTTTTTGTAAGTACCAGATGTAAAATTAGACAACCCACAAGTGAAAGCGTAAACACATCACTTGTGAGGTCTAATAAATTGTACTGATTAACAAAGTTTTGAATCAATTCTCTTTCTCTTTAGTTGGGTCCGTACCACCTGGGTCACCGCCACCTCCTCCAGTATAAATACTAGTAATTGGTGCTTGGTCAAACACAGGAGCTTCAAAATTTACTGGCTCTGAGATAGATAAATAGCAGATCATAGCGATAGTTTCAAACATAATATTTTCCTCTTTATTGGATGATTTCGTAAAAAAAAGCCTATAGAATTTACTCACATAGCATTAAGAAAAACAAATTACACAGGGAATACTCTGTAACTAATTGCTTTTTAAAGAAATTTTTTACAATTCTCATTTTTGCAATCTGTTTTACCTGTTCAAATTTTAGCCAGACTTGATAATTAAAAGTGTGAACTAAATTTTACATTTGATAAAAATATTTTATGACACAATTTATTAAAAGATACGCTTTTGCATTGGCTGTAAGTCATATTTGCATTATTAGCTACCTTCTTTTGCCTCAATCTAGCTTATGGTTGGCTTATGATCGAGGTTTAGTTGAATCAGGCCAATGGTGGAGATTAATAACAGCAAATCTAGTTCACCTTGGCGGATGGCATACTCTGATGAATCTTGCCAGTCTTTGGCTGATTAGTTTTATCTTTCATCCCCTGCTAAAACCCGGTTACTGGATCGCATGGGTCCTTCTTCTTTATTTCACTAATATACTTGCCATGCATTTATGGACTCCGCACATTATTCACTATGTTGGCATGTCGGGCGCTTTATACGGCTTAATCGCTGCCTGCGCTACCGCAGAGTTACGATTGGGGGTTAAGTTAAGTGGGTTACTACTTATCATCGTGGGAGTTAAAATCTTCTTACCACAAATTATCGGTGTCGAATCTGAGTATGATCAGTTTCTGGGGGGTGCAGTGGTAGAAGAGTCCCACATTATTGGTTTCATCGAAGGCATTATTCTGGGGCTGATCTGGCCGAAAAACTTGCTGAAAGGCCCCGCCCTGCAATCTATGCTGAAATCTAAACAGGCTTCTAAGTAGCCTAAAGCTTCATGAATTACTTATTCGATGCGTTAGCAATCAAACGCCAAACAATAAAAGTGAAACAAAAAAAGCCCAAAACAATTTGGGCTTTATACTCTGAACTACAGTTTAATCTTGCTTTTATTTTTATCGACCGTTTTCTGTCCAATACCTTTTACAGCAGTTAATTCATTGGCTGACTTGAAAGGGCCGAACTTTTCTCGGTATTCGATTATAGCCTCAGCCTTTTTCGCTCCCACACCGACTAAAACTTTGGACAACTGCTTGGCATCTGCACTATTAATATTAACGGTACTTGAAACCTGTTGTCCTGCTCCTTGGCTGTTAGCAGCAGATAGGCCACCTCTTTCCTTGGCGGCTAAAACTTGAGTATTGGCAGCTATTACTAATGATAGGATTAAAGCTAGTTTTTTCATGATTATCTCCTTGTTTTTAATATCCTTTTTGTCGTCATATTGCGACAGACAGGAGAATAATCTCAGGCGGTACTATTTACAACTAGCTCACAATGCTTTCAGAAATCTCGTACAGGGCTTTTAGTGGATCGCTAGCCTTGGTTATTGGTCTACCTATGACCAGGTAGTCAGAACCCGCCACAATGGCTTGTTCAGGGGTCATAATGCGGCTTTGATCACCTATCTCACTGCCAGGAGGCCGAATTCCTGGAGTAACCAGCTTAAAGTCCTTGCCCAGTTGTTCTTTTAGCCTTCTGGCTTCCCAGGCAGAACATACAACACCGTCTAAACCTGCTGATTTCGATATGCTGGCTAAATGCTCCACCTGCTCTGGTAAATCACGTTTAAAGCCAATCTCACTATAAGCGACCTCGTCCATGCTGGTCAGCAAGGTAACAGCTATCAATAGTGGGCGATTATCACACTGTTCAATAGCCTGACGGGCGGCATGCATCATCTTGCTTCCACCAGAAGCGTGCACATTTACCATCCAAACTCCAAGCTCAGCGGCGGCTTTACAAGCCTTGGCAACTGTATTCGGAATATCGTGAAATTTAAGATCAAGAAAAACCTTAAAGTCCCTTCTAACTAGCTCCCTAACAAAGTCAGGCCCAAACAAGGTAAACATTTCTTTACCGATCTTTAAGCCACACAACTCGGGTTTTAATTTTTCAACTAGTTCCAGTGCTTGCTGCTGATTATCATAATCCAGAGCGACCAGAATTTTAGGTTCGGACATACTCTTACTCGCCTTCTATACCTTTTATGGGTTTAACAGAACTCCACTCTTTACAGCTAGGACATTGCCAGTAAATCGCCTTGGCATGAAAACCACAGTTCTGACATTCATATCGGGGTTTTCTTGCAAGCAACTTCTCTACAATACCATCAAGCAGTTGTAGGCTTGGTTTAGCAGAGTCATGCGCATGTTCAATATGCAGGGAAATCAGTCTATGCAGACCTTTTAGGGAGGGTTTTTCTTGCAGATATTGGCCTATCAGTAGAGCTGCAGCTTTATCGCCCTGCTCCTTCTGCACAATCTTGGAAAGTTCGATTAGTAATGAAACGCCTGCGTTCTGTTCCAGGCTTTCATTCAGAAAGTGTTTGTATCCTTTGTGATCATTTTGCGCATTATAAGCCTCTGCAATTTTCGGCAAAGCTTCTGGCAGAAAGGCTATATCCTGCTTAAGAATGCGCTGGTAAGATTTGATCGCCTGTTTAAAATTCTTTTGCTGCAAATAAATATCGCCCTGCAGAATACTGGCTCTTACCGAGTCGGCATTAATGGATAGTGCTTTTTTTATATTAGTCAGGGCCGCTTTTACATCGCCCTCGGAGTGCTTTTGATCAGCAAGTTCACAATAAAAATGGGCAAGTGGCTTGGATTGCTCTTCACCCATAGTTGATTGCAGCTGCTCTGCAATTTTAGCAGCCTGATCCCAATCTTTAGTGAGCTGATAAATATTGAGGAGTTGATGCAAGGATTCTGATTTGTGCTCCGGGTCAGCTAACAACTCATTAAACAGGCTGACAGCTCGGTCATACATACCCACAGCATTGTAATCCAGGCCTAACTGATACAAGGCCGTGTTACGGTCTTCTGTTTTCAATTGAGGTCTTGCGATTAGGTTCTGATGAAGTCTGATAGCGCGGTCAACCTCTCCTCGTTTACGGAAAAGGTTACCAAGAGCCAGATGAGTTTCGACAGTATCGGTATCGACTGTGAGCAGGTCTATAAATGTATCAACCGCTTTATCCGCCTGCTCATTTAAAAGATAATTAAGGCCTTTGATGTAATTACTGGATAGACTGGAGGAAGAACCTTTTTGTTCTTTACGCTGCTTGCGCCCTATACGGTAACCGGAATATGCGGCAATGGGAAGTAGCGCCAACACCCCATACAAAAACCATTCATTCATTTCAGAGTGAATCCTTGACCGGTGCAGTCCTCAAATTCTTCAATTCTTGCTCAGCTTTATTCAACCTGCTCTGACAGCGTTTGAGTTTAACTCTTAGCTTAAGAATCGCAATGGTCATCGCCAAAATACCCAGTACCAGACCAATTAAGGCGACCCAGAAAATGAGAGTGGAAAGAGCTAACTCCGATTCACCAAACAAATAGTCAACCACAATAGGTTGATTATTGTTTAAAGCAAATACTGTGCTAACTATCAGTAAAGCGATGAAGAGTATTATCGCGAAGAGTTGTCGCAAAGGAATTCTCCGTTTTCTTCAGAAGTGATTATTTCACAAGCAATTATGTCAAAACAGGTTATGGCTTTATCGGTTTATCCTGACCATCGTTCACACGCTCACGCAACTCTTTGCCTGGCTTGAAGTGCGGAACATATTTGCCATCCAGTCTGACCGACTCTCCTGTTTTTGGATTACGGCCTACACGTGGTGCACGGTAGTGAAGCGAAAAGCTACCAAAACCACGGATCTCAATGCGGTCTCCATCAGCCAGAGATTCCGACATTTGATCTAACATGGATTTCACTACCAGTTCGACATCACGTACTGATAGCTGTGGATTTTTATCCACTAAGCGCTCTATCAATTGCGATTTTGTCATGGGCATTATCCTTACGTCGTTAAACCTTATGCTTACAGTATGGTGGATTTTACCTGAAAATGCACCTAACTGTTTTAATTATATGACCTTTTTTACACTTTTAATAGGTACAAAAAAGCCCGGCATATGCCGGGCTTGATTTGGATCATGCTACTATAAGCAATCAATAAGCGATTATTCGTCGCCTAATTGCTCTTTCAACAAGTCACCTAGAGTTGATGGAGCAGAAGAATCGTTGCTGAATTCTTTAATTGCAGCAGCTTCTTCAGCCGCATCTTTCGCCTTAATAGAAAGGTTCAAGTTGCGGTTTTTCTTGTCAACGCCCATAAACTTGGCTTCAACTTCATCACCAACGCTTAGGTGTTTACTGGCATCTTCAACACGGTCAGTGCTGATATCTGAAGCACGTACATAACCGTCAATGCTGTCAGCTAATTCAATCAATGCACCTTTAGCATCAACTTCTTTAACCTTACCTTTAACAACTGTACCTTTTGGATGCTCAGACAAGTATTCAGCCAAAGGATCTGAATCTACTTGTTTGATTCCTAAGGAAATACGCTCACGCTCCGCGTCAACTGCTAGAACAACAGCTTCAACTTCGTCGCCTTTCTTGAAGTCACGTACAGCTTCTTCGCCAGGAACTGTCCATGAAATATCAGACAAGTGAACCAAGCCATCAATTCCGCCATCAAGACCAATGAAGATACCAAAGTCAGTAATAGACTTGATGCTACCCTTAACTTTGTCACCTTTGTTGTGAGTTGCAGCAAATTCATTCCAAGGATTAGGCACACACTGCTTAACACCTAGAGAAATACGACGACGCTCTTCATCGATATCAAGAACCATAACTTCCACTTCATCACCTAAGTTAACAACCTTAGATGGGTGGATGTTTTTGTTAGTCCAATCCATTTCAGAAACGTGAACCAAACCTTCAACACCGTCTTCAATTTCAACGAAACAACCATAATCAGTAAGGTTAGTGACACGACCTTGTAGGCGTGCGCCTTCTGGATAACGGTCATTGATATCAACCCATGGATCTGAACCCAATTGCTTGATACCTAATGATACACGGTTACGCTCACGGTCAAATTTAAGAACCTTAACGTCAATTTCGTCACCGACCTGAACTACTTCGCTTGGGTGCTTGATGCGCTTCCAAGCCATATCAGTGATGTGTAGCAAGCCATCAATACCGCCCAAGTCTACAAATGCACCGTAATCAGTAAGGTTCTTAACGATACCTTTAAGCTCTGAACCTTCTTCCAGGTTCTCAAGAAGCTCTTCACGCTCAGCACTGTTTTCAGACTCGATAACAGCACGACGAGAAACCACTACGTTGTTACGTTTTTGGTCTAGTTTGATAACTTTAAAGTCAAGCTCAACACCTTCAAGGTGTGTTGTATCACGTACCGGACGAACGTCTACCAATGAACCTGGCAAGAACGCACGAATCGATTGAACGTCAACTGTGAAACCACCTTTAACTTTACCAGTGATAACACCTTTAACTGTTTCATTCGCTTCATGGGCAGCTTCCAGAACACCCCAAGCCGCAAAACGCTTCGCGCGCTCACGTGATAGGCGTGTTTCACCAAAACCATCTTCAACCGCATCCAAAGCAACTTGTACTTCGTCGCCAACAGAAACTTCAAGCTCACCCGAATCATTCAAGAATTGATTACGTGGGATAACGCCTTCTGATTTCAAACCAGCGTTTACAACTACTACTTCGTTGTCAATATCAACCACCACACCAGTGATGATTGCACCTGGACGCATTTCTACGTTTGCTAAACTTTCTTCAAAAAGTTGTGCGAAATTTTCGCTCATTCGTTAGTACCTGATAATCTTTGCCGAAAAACCGAATACCGGGAAATCGAACAAAGGCTTGTTTAAATCACCACACTATGGTCCTATAGTCATGGGTCAGTTAGTTAAGCTAACTCATTCATCCGTGCAAGCTAGCGTAAAAAAATTATTCAGAAAACCCTATAAAATCAAGAATTTGCTGAACCACCTCATCGATGGTCAAGTCTGAGCTATCAATAACAAAAGCACCCTCTGCCGGCACCAATGGGGCCACAGTCCGAGTGCGATCACGCTCATCTCTATCGATGATGCTTTTTAAAAGGTGCGAAATGTTAGCATCTACGCCCTTTTCGATCAACTGTTTATAGCGTCTTTTCGCCCGTATTTCGGGGCTTGCGGTCAAGAAAACCTTATGTTCGGCATCAGTAAAAACGACTGTGCCCATGTCTCGCCCATCTGCCACCAGGCCGGGCTCTTGTCTAAACTTACGCTGGCGCGTCAATAAGGCCTCTCTGACTTCGGGTATCGTTGCAATTTTAGAAGCCATGGCACTGGTTTCGTCCAATCGTAATTTAACACCCACGTCTTCGCCATTTAGTAAAACTTTCTGTTCGCCATCAGGTTGTGGCTCAAATACCACATCCAGCTCCAAAGCCGCCTGCGCAACCGCTTTGATGTCTTCAGGCTCTATCCCCTGCTGAATTACCGACAAAGCCGTTAAGCGGTACAAGGCACCGCTATCCAATAAATGATAGCCGAGCTTTGTTGCAAGAATTTGACTAATGGTGCCCTTGCCGGAACCACTGGGCCCATCAATGGCTATGACAGGCACATGCTTATTGTCTGCATTCATAGATGATTACTTAGTCATTTCGCGTAAGACACGGATAAACTTAGCATTTTCCTCTTCAAGGCCAATACTGATACGCAAATGATTCGGCATTTCATAATTGCCCACTGGACGAACAATCACCCCCTGCTCCAACATTTGCTGATACAAAGGACCCGCAGCCTGTTTCATATCAACTGTAATGAAGTTCGTTACTGAAGGAATATAGTCGTATCCAAGCTCATCAAACGCAGAGATCAATTGCTGCATGCCAGATTTATTGACATCTAATGCTTTTTGTAAGTAAGCATGGTCATCTAACACTGCTTCTGCCGCTGCTAATGCCAAAGAGTTCATATTGAATGGCTGACGTGGACGGTTAATCAGACCAGTAATTTCTTCATTGGCTACCGCATAACCGGCGCGAACTCCCGCCAGGCCGTAAGCCTTTGAGAAAGTACGGGTCACAATCAAGTTGGGATAGTCTTTGATCCATGGGACTGTCTGCGGGTATTCAGCATCTTCGACATATTCGTAATAGGCTTCATCAACCACCACAATCACGTCTTGTGGAACCTTGTCCATAAAAGCTTTCAGGTCAGTTTTATTAACCCAGGTTCCGGTAGGATTATTTGGGTTAGCAATGAAAATCATGCGTGTGTTCGGTGTAATTGCCGCGGCGGTCGCTTCGAGGTCATGGCCCCAGTCTTTTGCCGGGATAACTACTTTCTTAGCGCCAATCGCCTGCGTCACAATCGGATAAACCACAAACGCGTGTTGCGAATAAATCACTTCATGCTCAGGAGCGACAAATACGCGCGCAATCAGCTCAAGTACATCATTCGAGCCATTGCCTAGCGTAATCTGACCAATGCCCACACCCAAGCGCTCAGCCAACTTGGCTTTCAGGTAATATCCATTGGCGTCAGGATAGCGAGCCAAATCGGAAAACTCTTTCTCCATGGCTGCTTTTGCTTTAGCGCTAATACCAATAGGGTTTTCATTACTTGCCAGCTTGACAATATTTGTAATGCCCAACTCTCTCTCCAACTCAGAAATAGGTTTTCCCGGCTGATATGGGTGTAATTCCTGAACACCTTTATTGGCCAAAGCGATAAAATCACAACTCATAACTTACTCCAGTCTCTTAAACTTTAAATACACCCGAACCTTGGGCGTCTCGGTCAATTCTTAGAAATGGCCGCCATTATCCTTGAAACTCACCAGATTTTCACCCCTTAAGACTTAAAACATAACCACACTAGCTTGCGCTGGATTTTCGTTAATTTAATGGTATATAGTTAGTGCCTTCAAAATTTTTATAACCTGTTACCAAGGAAGACTTAAAATGAAGTATCTTCTTGTATTAATTAGCCTTATTTTAATTGGCGTCGGTATATATTTCGCCACCAGCGACAAAGAGCCTGCTCAAGTAGAACAGACTATCACTGAGACCACTATGAATGACTCTCAAGCAGACGATGCATTAAAACCACCAGTAGCTAAGAAGGTACCTCATGAAATGACTATTCATGGTGATACCCGCGTGGATAACTATTATTGGATGCGCGACGATAGCCGAACAAATGTTGAGATGCTGGCGCATCTTGAAGCTGAAAATGATTATAAAGAAGCTATGTTGGCGGATACCAAGAGCTTGCAGGAAAAGCTTTACAACGAAATGGTGAGCCGTCTTGAGAAAGATAAATCGACGGTTCCTTATCGTTTAGGTAACTATTTCTACTATGTTCGTTTTGAGGAAGATAGTGAATATCCTATTTATGCACGTAAACAAGGTTCACTGGAAGCCGATGAAGAAATTCTGCTTAATGTGAATGAGCTGGCTAAAGGCCATGATTACTTTAATGTAGCCTCCACTGAAGTCAGCCCCGATCACACCATCTTAGCTTATTCAGACGACAGTATTGGCCGCCGTGTCTACACTCTACGCTTTAAGGATCTCTCTACTGGTAAACTATTGCCAGACACACTGGAAGAGACTGACGGTGGAGTTGTTTGGGCAAATGATAACCAAACCATTTTTTATATCCGCAGAGACCCGCAAACACTATTGGGTTACCAAGTTTTCCGTCATAAACTCGGCACAGAACAAACTGACGATGTTTTAGTTTACGAAGAAACCGATACCAGTTATTACACTGGGCTAACCAAGTCATTGGATGGCAGCTTCATCAAGATTGGACACTACAGCACTGAAACCAAAGGTGAGAGTATTCTTGATGCTAACGCGCCTGAAGGTGAGTTCAAAAAATTCTACCCATTAGAAACTGGACATGAATATTCGACCTACAAATCGGGTGAACATTTTTATGTGCAAACCAATAAAGAGGCCAAGAATTTCCGTTTGATGAAAGTGCATCAAAGTAAACACAATGACTTTTCTGCCTGGGAAGAAGTGATTCCACATCGCGAGGACACACAAATTACCGGCGTTAAAGCCTTTAAAGATTTTATTGCCTTAACTGAACGCAGCAACGGCTTAACCAGTGTTCGTGTCATGAACATTGAAGATGGTAGCTTTAAATCCGTTAACTTTGATGATCCCGCCTACGCCGCACGTTTTTCTACTAACAAAAACTTTGATAGCGACACTTTACGTTATACCTACTCTAGTTTAACCACCCCTGACTCGATCTATGACTTTAATATGGTCACTGGTGAAAGTACTTTGCTTAAACAGGACAAAGTCTTGGGGGACTTCGACAGTAACGACTATCAGAGTGAGCGCTTATTCATTGAAGCCAGGGACGGTGTGCAAGTTCCGGTGTCCCTGGTCTATCGCAAAGATATGTTTAAAAAGGATGGTACCAGTCCACTATATCAGTACGGTTATGGTTCCTACGGCGCAACCATGGATGCCAACTTCCGTTCCAATTGGTTATCACTGCTTGATCGCGGTTTTGTGGTAGCAATTGCCCATATTCGTGGCAGCCAGATGCTCGGTCGCCAGTGGTATGAAGATGGCAAAATGTTCAATAAAATCAACACATTTACTGACTTCATCGATGTCACTGATGGCTTGGTTGGACAACAATATGCCGCTAAAGATAAAGTCTTTATCGCAGGTGGCAGTGCCGGTGGTTTATTGATGGGTGCCGTCATTAATATGGCTCCAGAAAAATACGCAGGCGTTGCTGCTCACGTGCCTTTTGTGGATGTGGTAACCACCATGTTAGACGAATCCATTCCTTTAACCACCAATGAGTATGACGAATGGGGTAACCCAAACAATAAAGATTCTTATGAATATATGCTGTCTTACTCGCCCTACGATAACGTCAAAGCACAAGACTATCCGCATATGTTAGTGACCACTGGATTACATGACTCACAGGTTCAATATTTTGAGCCGATGAAATGGGTTGCTAAATTACGTGACTATAAAACGGATGACAACAAACTGCTTTTCCATATCAATATGGAAGCAGGCCATGGCGGAGCTTCAGGCCGATTTAAGAGACTTGAACAAACTGCAATGGAATATGCCTTCTTCTTGGATTTACTGGGAAGAAACGACTGAAATAATTTGTGACTGTAAGGGCGACAATCTGTCGCCCTTTTTTATTAGAGGAAGTTTTAGTGCTGGAATTACGACCTACTTGCGAGAACTGTAGAAAGTCTTTACCCCCAAATTCGACAGAGGCCATGATATGCACTTATGAGTGTACTTTTTGTCGAGACTGTGTCGAAAAAATATTACTCAATGTTTGCCCGAATTGTGGCGGTGGCTTTGTTCCCCGTCCTATAAGGCCTAAAGCAGCTCATATTGAAAACGTATCTGTACAACATCAGCCTGCAGGTGTACGCGAAGTATACTCTCCCATCAACTTAGATACGCAGGCCAAGCTAATCGATAAACTGGGGAAAATCCCCCCAGAGCTACGTTAATTTACCCAATTAAAAAAGGCAGTCAATTGACTGCCTTTTTATACTTGCTGATACTTTGCCACTAAACTTTTCGTTCAAATGCCTTCATAAAATCTACCAGAGCCTGAGCTCCTTCTAATGGCATGGCATTGTAGATACTCGCTCGCATGCCACCGAAATCACGATGCCCTTTCAGGGCAAGCAGACCTTGCTCTTGTGCTTGCTGTAAAAAGACTGAATCTAAACTATGATCACTTAACGTGAAAGCAACATTCATCACTGAGCGTGAATCTTTTGCTACTGGCGAATGATAAAAATCAGAAGCATCAATCGCATCATAAAGCAGCTGAGCTTTTTGTTGATTCAATTTTTCAATCGCTTCAACCCCTCCTCGTTCTAACAGCCACTCGAACACCAGGCTGGCAAGGTAGATGCCAAAACTTGGAGGTGTATTAAACAAGGATTTATGCTGCGCCATCAATGGATATTGAAATAGCGAAGGCACACGATGAGTTTGCATTTGCTCGAACAAATCTTCACGCACAATTACTACCGTCATACCCGATGGTCCGATATTTTTTTGTGCACCAGCGTAAATGAGAGCGTACTTCTCGATATCAATCGGACGAGACAGAATATCGGAACACATGTCACAGACTAACTTTCCGGCAAATGCTTTGGGTTCCGTTTTGAACTGTACTCCGACAATAGTTTCATTGGAGGTAAAATGCAGGTATTTTCCAGACTCATCCAGTTGCCATTCAGACTCAGGGACAATCGCTAAGCCTTCTTCTGTTTGCTGAAAACCTTGCTGAACATGGATGTTGCCAAAGCCCTGAGCTTCTTTAATCGCTTTTTTAGACCAATGGGCTTGCTCCAGATAGTTTGCGGTATCATCCGGTGCCAGGAAGTTCATGGGAACCATAGCAAATTGGTGAGAAGCACTACCGTGCATAAATAATACGCGGTAGTGATTTGGGACATTGAGTAGCTTTCGAAGATCGGCTTCAGTTTGCTCAAGAAGCTGTTCAAACTCAGGCGTGCGATGGCCAAATTCCATCACTGAACATCCGTGACCATTCCAGTTTAAAAGCTCTTCTTGCGCACGCTCAAGCACTTCGGTCGGTATGGCGGCTGGGCCAGCACTAAAATTATAACCGCGATTCATATCGTTGAGATCTCTACTTCTTTGGAAAAGGGTGAGTAAGCTTTATCAGCTTACTCGTCTTCATCGGTCTCTTTTCGAGCAGCCTCTTGGCCATCAACTGCGTCAACGCTATCTGCATTGTCGGAGGCTTCAACAGCTTCAACGCCTTCAAGTTCATCTTCATCATCTTCAATTTCAACGATACGTTGTAAGCCGACTAACGTTTCACCATCATCCAACTTAATTAAGCGAACGCCCTGGGTATTTCGACCCATGATGCGAATATCATCAACACCGGTTCGAATCAGAGTACCACCTTTACTGATCAGCATAACCTCATCGCCATCAATCACTGGAACCGCACTGACAACTGCACCATTACGATCACTCATTTGAATTGAGATCACGCCTTGACCGCCACGACCACGCAGTGGATGGTCTTCCATCGCAGTACGTTTACCGTAACCATTTTCAGTAGCAGTTAATACCGAACCATTTTCCTCGGCAACAATCATCTGAATAACTTTGGCGCCTTCAGGTAATTTCATACCGCGAACACCGCGAGCCGTACGCCCCATGCCACGCACGTTTGCTTCGTCAAAACGAATCACTTTACCGGCATCACTGAACATCATGATGTGGTTAGTACCATCAGTTTCTACTACACCGATCAACTCATCATCAGCAGCAATGGTCAACGCGATAATACCGTTCGAACGAGGACGTGAGAATTGTTCCAGCGATGTTTTCTTAACGGTTCCGTTAGCGGTTGCCATAAAGACAAACTTATCTTCAGAAAACTCACGAATTGGTAAGATAGCATTAATTCTTTCATTCTCTTCCAATGGCAAGACGTTAACAATCGGCTTACCACGTGAGCCACGACCGGCATTCGGTAATTCAAATACTTTCAACCAGTAAACTTTACCGGTTGAGGAGAAACAAAGAATCGTGTCATGTGTCGAAGCGACTAATAATTTTTCAATGAAGTCTTCGTCTTTCATCTTGGTTGCAGACTTGCCACGACCACCGCGACGCTGCGCCTTGTATTCTGACAAGGCTTGATATTTCACATAGCCTTCGTGCGATAAAGTCACCACAACATCTTCTTCGGTGATCAAATCAGCAATGGTCAAATCTAATTTGCTGTCAAGAATTTCTGAGCGGCGCTCATCACCAAAGTTTTCTCTCACTTCTTCAAGCTCTTCGCGAATCACTTCGAGTAAACGCTCAGTGCTCATAAGAATGCGCAACAACTCTTCGATAAGACCTAGTAAGTCTTTGTATTCACCTAGAATTTTGTCGTGCTCAAGACCAGTCAGCTTGTGTAAACGCAAATCAAGAATGGCTTGCGCCTGCGCATCAGAAAGCTTATAGAAACCATCGTGAAAACCAAACTCGGCAGCCAGCTCTTCTGGACGACAGGCTTCGGTACCTGCACGCGCTAACATAGTGCTAACCTGACCTGGCTCCCAGCCGCGAGCCATCAATCCTTCTTTCGCTTCTTTCGGTGTTGGTGACTCTTTGATTAGCTCAATAATTGCATCAATATTGGCTAGAGCAATCGCTAAACCTTCTAACACGTGAGCTTTTTCACGCGCTTTACGCAATTCAAAAATGGTACGTCTTGTGACCACTTCACGTCGGTGAGTGACGAAAGCATCAATAGCGTCTTTCAGGTTAAACAAGCGTGGCTGATTGTTATCCAACGCCACCATGTTGATACCAAAAACATTCTGCATTTGCGATTGTGCATACAGGTTATTAAGTACCACTTCCGGCACTTCACCTTTACGCAACTCAATCACCATACGCATACCGTCTTTATCTGACTCATCACGCAAACCGGTAATACCTTCAATCTTCTTTTCTTTGACCAGCTCAGCAATCTTCTCGATCAAACGCGCCTTGTTGACCTGATAAGGCAACTCAGTCACAACGATAGATTGTTTACCTGATTTTTCATCCGTTTCAACGTGGCTACGTGAACGCAGGTAAATCTTACCGCGCCCGGTATGGTAAGCATCAATAATCCCAGCACGACCATTGATAATAGCGGCGGTTGGGAAGTCTGGGCCTTTGATGTATTCCATCAGCTCAGGAATCG
Organism: Kangiella sp.; assembly: GCA_048266925.1. Classification (GTDB taxonomy): domain Bacteria; phylum Pseudomonadota; class Gammaproteobacteria; order Enterobacterales; family Kangiellaceae; genus Kangiella. The sequence goes on from JBLWYL010000002.1 coordinate 261,122, forward strand.
TAATATCAGGGTTATCAATCAATGCCAGACAACCGTCAATAACTTCCGTTAAGTTATGAGGGGGAATATTGGTCGCCATACCGACAGCGATACCGGAAGAGCCGTTGATCAATAAATTAGGAACGCGAGTGGGCAGAACCGTTGGCTCTGATTCAGAACCGTCATAGTTGTCTTCGAAATCTACGGTTTCTTTTTCCAGATCGGCCAATAACTGATGGGCCAATTTATCCATGCGGACTTCGGTATAACGCATCGCAGCTGCCGAGTCACCATCAATCGAACCGAAGTTACCCTGACCGTCGACCAGCATATAGCGCAAGGAGAAAGGCTGTGCCATACGCACGATAGTATCGTAAACGGCGGTATCACCGTGCGGGTGATATTTACCGATGACATCACCCACTACACGAGCGGATTTTTTGTAGGCTTTATTATAGTCATTCCCAAGCACGTTCATGGCATATAAAACACGGCGGTGAACCGGCTTTAAACCGTCGCGGACGTCCGGTAAAGCACGTCCGACGATGACACTCATTGCATAATCAAGGTAGGAAGTTTTTAGTTCATCTTCAATATTGATCGGGAGGATCTCTTTGGCAAGTTCACCCATTGTAAAAACCCTTTAAAATCTGATAGTTATAATTAATTATCACAAACAGTATGGTTTATGTTTTTAAGCGCAAAATTGTAACACAACACCCTCTTCCAAGCTAATTTTATTCCACTAAATATCCAGCTAAAAGCCCCGTCATGGCTGGACTTTGACGTGCTTTTCACTCTCGATGAAACAAACTGACTAAAAGGTGAGCTTTTGTCACTTGTTAGGTATAATCATCAACCCTAAGTCATTGAAATATTGTAGAGCTGACTGTGAGTCAAACTGTTGAACAAATCATAAGCGCCAAATGGGTTATTCCCGTCAGTCGCGATGGTCAAAAATCGAACAAAATTCTCAACGATTATTCTGTTGTGGTAGACAAAGGCAACATTCTCGCGTTGGTACCCACCACTGAGGTATTATCGAAATACACCACCGACCATCACTTTCAACTCACCGACCATGCTCTTATTCCCGGCTTAGTCAATATTCATACTCACGCAGCTATGAGTCTGTTCAAAGGTTTGGCCGATGATTTACCACTGATGATCTGGCTGGAGAATCATATCTGGCCCGCTGAACGAGAATGGGTCAGCGATGAATTTTGTGAAGATGGTCTTAAGCTGGCGATAGCCGAAATGATTCGCTGCGGCACCACGACTTTCAATGATATGTACTTCCAGCCAAATATGACCGCCAAGGTCGCCCACAATCTGGGTATGCGTGCAACGGTAGGCATGTTGATGTTTGATTTTCCGTCAGTTTGGGGTAATGGTCCTGAGGATTATCTCAAGAAAGGCCTGCAACTACGTGATGATTACAAGCATCACGAGATGATTCAGTTTGCTTTTGCGCCCCATGCACCCTACACCGTTTCCGATGATCCACTTAAGAAAATCGCCACCTTAAGTAATGAGCTGGGTATTCCGGTCCACATGCATGTCCATGAAACGGCGCATGAAGTTAAAGAAGCCTTAAAGGCCACTGGTAAGCGCCCTATCAAGCGTTTACAGGAGCTTGGATTGATTACCCCAAACCTGATTGCAGTACATATGACGCAAATGCAAAGAGGTGAAATAGAGTTGCTGGTACAAAACGGGGTATCTGTAGCGCACTGCCCTCAATCCAATATGAAACTCGCCAGCGGCATTTGTCCAGTACAAGAACTCATGACAGCTGGCGTCAATATAGCGATCGGCACCGATGGTAACGCAAGTAACAATGACTTAAATATGCTCGCAGAGATGAAATCCGCTGCCTTGCTGGGAAAAGTCTTTACTGGCTCGGCTCAGGCCTGCTCAGCGCACGATATTCTGCATGCGGCAACTTATGGCGGCGCTAAAGCGTTAGGACAGGAAGACACTATCGGTTCCATTGAAGTCGGCAAAGCAGCCGACTTAACCGCTATCAACTTAAACACCATTGAGTCACAACCGGTTTATGACCCCGTCTCACAAATCGTTTATACTGCTGGCCGAGAACAGGTCAGCCATGTCTGGATTAATGGCGCGGTAAAACTCAACAATCAACAGCTGGTTGGAATCGATATTGATGAAGTGATTCAACGAGCTAACCACTGGAAAAAAGCAATTCAAGGTCAAGCCTAATCATGAGTAAAACAACTGAACAGCAAGCCAACGTCGATCAACACGAAATTAACAAATTTGAACAGATGGCTTCGCGTTGGTGGGATAAAGAAGGCGATTTTAAGCCGCTGCACGATATTAACCCACTACGCTTACAGTTCATTCTAGATAACGCCAACGGCTTGCAAGGTAAGAAGGTGTTAGATATTGGTTGTGGCGGCGGCATTTTAACCGAAGCCATGGCCAAAGAAGGTGCTCAAGCTACCGGTATCGATATGGGCGATATGCCGCTTGAAGTCGCCAAACTCCACATGCTTGAGTCAGGGCTACAAATTGATTATCAAAAAATCACCGCCGAAGAGTTTGCTGAGCAACATGCTGCCGAATATGATGTGGTGACCTGTCTGGAAATGCTCGAACATGTTCCCGACCCATCCTCCATTATTAAAGCCTGCCGCAAGCTGGTTAAGCCAGATGGTCATGTGTTTTTCTCAACTATAAACCGTAACCCGAAAAGCTTCCTGTTTGCGATTGTTGGTGCTGAATATCTTTTACAGATGCTACCAAAGGGTACGCACGACTTTAAGAAGTTTATTCGTCCATCGGAACTAGAAGCATGGAGTCGTCCAGCAGGACTTCCTTTCCACAGCATTATTGGTATGCATTACAATCCGCTGAGCAAAAAGTATTGGCTTAGCGATAATGTTGATGTGAACTACTTGGTTCATACTCGACCAGAGTAATAGTGAGCATATCAATGAGTACCCAACCGCGCGCAGTTTTCTTCGACTTAGATGGAACCTTATTAGATACTGCGCCAGATATGGCCTTGGCATTAAATATTCAGCGTGAGGTCCATGGCAAGCCGCCGCTCCCTTTTTCAGAAATTCGTCCATTTGTTTCGCATGGCGCCGCTGCCATGTTAAGAATTGGATTCGGCTTAGAACCACAACACAAAGAGTTTGATGAGTTTCGCAAACAGTACCTGAATATTTATGCAGACAATATTGCTGTGCACACTGTGCTTTTTAATGGCTTGCAAGAATTACTCGAAGACCTTCACAAAGCCAATATTGCCTGGGGCATTGCGACCAACAAACCTGAATTTTTAACCATACCACTACTCGAAGCCTTGAATTTACGCAGTTCCTGTAATGCACTGGTTTGTGGCGACACAGTCAAGCCCACCAAACCACATCCCAATCCACTCTTTTCTGCTGCACAGCAAGCTGGTGTTAAACCCGTTCAATCGGTTTATGTTGGTGATGCCTGGCGTGATATCGCGGCAGGTCGTGCTGCCGGAATGAAAACAGTAGTTGCCGAGTATGGTTATATTCAACCAGAAGATATAATTCTTGAATGGATAGCAGACGCTACGGTGAAAGATTCAACTGATTTGAAAAGCCTGCTACTTAATCGTTAACGCTGGGTTTAGCGATTTTAAACATGTCCATGTCAATGTAACCCTTGCGCAACAGTGGCTCAATGTCTTTTGCTGACTTCGGCCTACTGAATAAAAAGCCCTGCCCTAAGTCACAATTATATTTTTGCAACAAACGACACTGCTCTACGGTTTCAATGCCTTCCACTAAAGACACTAATTTGAAACTTTCCGCCAAGCGAATAATGTTTTTGATAATCAGCTGATTATCTTTGATCGCTTGCTCAGAGGCCTGTTTTAACCCCTGAATAAAAGTCTGATCTATTTTCACTAAATCAACAGGTAAACTTGCCAGATAACTAATTGACGAATAACCAGTGCCAAAATCATCAAGACTAATGCCAATGCCAAGGTCAGATAACTGGCGTAATGTCTGTACTGAGTGCTCCATATCAGCCATCGCAGCACTCTCTGTAATTTCAATATCAAGCAAGGTACTATCGACTTGATATTTTTCCAGCGACTGCCGAATATCAGCTTCAAATCCTGCTCGCTGAATATCACGTGCAGACAAGTTAACAGCAATTCGCGTATTCAATCCTTTTTGTGACCAATCTTTAATCTGCTTAATCGCATTTTCAACCACCCAACTGGTTAGTTTGTAGATCAAGCTATTAGCTTCAGCAATATTGACAATTGTCTGAGGAGAAATATAACCACTTTCGGGATGATTCCAACGCAACAAAGCCTCTACCGACTCAATAACACCAGTCCTTAAACACACTTTGGGCTGATAAAACAATTCCAGTGATTCATCATCAATAGCCTGTACCAACTCACGTTCCAGATTGATACGATAACGAATACTATCGCTATCTTGCGGTTGGAAAAAAGTATATTGGGTACTCAGACCCTTGACACGGCCAACAGCAATTTCAGCACGACTCAATAAATCCTCAGCGCTATCAGCGTCTTCCGGGAAGCGTGCAATGCCAGCCCTCAAGGAGACTTTTAAATCGAGATCACCAATGCGTATGATATTTTCAAATGTTGAAAGTATCCGTTCAACAACCTGTGATATTTCGAATGGTTCCTGCTGAGTCAGAACTACAGCGAATTCATCATTACCAGAGCGGGCGATTAAATCAAACTCGTCCAGATTTTCTCGTATGATTCGTGCGACATAGTGTAAGACTTGATCACCGACCCAATGCCCCATTGCATTATTAATGCTATTCAACTGAACAATATCAAAATACACCAGACTGATGGATTGTGGTTCTTTTTTAGACTTTTGTATCTGACGCTCAACTTGTTGGCGTAAAAAATGTCTATTAGGTAATTCAGTTAAGGTATCGTAATTGGAAATTTTATAAATCGATTGCTCAGCACTTTTCTTGTGGCTAATATCTCTGAAGTTACTAATCACGCCATTGACTACTGGATCATTGAGCAAATTAATTAACGTATTCTCAACCCAGATAATACCACCATCTTTCTTTACCAAACGATAATCAGGGATGCGATATATTTGACTAGGATGTGCCATTACCCAGCGCCAAGCCTTTCGAACAAGCTCCTGATCGCTAGGGAAAATAAAGTCTATACCAGTTTTTGTCGTGACATCTTCTGCTCTATAGCCCAGGAGTTTTTCGACACTGTTTGAGAGAAACTGAACTCGTCCCTTCTCATCATAAAGAACGATGCCATCGAAAGCATTCTCTACCAATGCACGATAATACTCCTCTTTATTGATGAGCTGCTGCTCGATAGCTTTTCGGTGAGTAATATCAGTGATGGTACCAACTTCAATCAGGGGCTTACCCTGCTCGTTGCGCTTCACTACCTTACAATGGTTTTTAAGCCAGACCCACTCCCCTTGTGCATTCTTAAAGCGTGCTTCAGATTTGATCAACTCATCAGCTTGTGACTTGATGACATTATCAGCACGTTTTTGTATAAGACTCAGATCTTCAGGATGGACAATATGCAATACTTCAGTCCAACTATTGAAGATAGTGTCCTCGTAGCCAAGGTAGCGTGAAAAGCGATCAGCACCATCTATGATGACATCTTGTGCAAAATCAAATACGTAAATCACATCAGGGGAGGTATTAATAATATCCTGCATGAACCTTTTCGAGGTATCCAGCTCTTTCATTACTTGTTGGCGCTTTGAAATATCGCGAACTACAGCAATAACATTATTATCGTTTAACAATCCTACTTTAACTTCAACCGGAAAAACGCTTCCATCTTTGCGCTGGTGTTTGCCTTCAACAATGACTGGTTCACCTGGTCGTAAACTTCTATAAAAATCAGCACCGCTAGTGCTTTTTAGTCCATTTTCAACATCAATATCTTTGACTCGCATCTGAAGCAACTCTTCACGAGAGTAACCTAAAGTTAACACGGCTTGTTGATTAACATCCAAAAACCTTCCTGATTGATCATGGATGAATATAATATCACTGGCCTGCTCCATTAAATTGCGATAAAACAATTCATTATCACGCAATTTCTTCTCATCGAATTTCAATTTTTCGATAGTCAGGTGCAATTTTTCATTGGTTTGATGTTGCTTGATCAGATAGGCGATCATAGAGGTGATGGTTTCAACATAACGAGCATCATCCTCGGTGAAAAAAGCTTTATCAGGATGCTCCATATCAATCACCCCAATCAGCTCATCATCCAATAATATCGGCACGCACAGCTCTGAATAGTTTTTCTGTAAGTCCTGAACGAATATATTACTTTGATCCGTATCGTCAACCCGTATGGTTTGCTTCTTTTTGGCTGTGTGGCCAATGATACCTGAACCGATTTTTACGGTTTTAAGTTTGAAGGACTCTTGCTCGCTTACGCCTCGTTTACGATAGGAATAGCAGATAAGTTCTTGATGGGAAGATTCATAAAGAAATAATGCACAATCAAAACTTTGTAACTGAGAAAATATATGCTCAACGATACCATCAAGCAACTCCTGTAAGTCAGCAGCTTTCGCTATACTTACTGCAAGCTGTTGAATTGATGTTAAATGATTGACTTTAATCGATTCAAATTCCATAACCTACCCTCATCCCCATCATAATACCTTAAGGAGATGCGGTAAAATGTTTATTTCTCCAGACGATATTAATGGAGACACCAGATTGATCAAGCTCATTTTCAGCATACACTTTGGCAGCATGAAAACTGGCTATTAATCTTGCAACATATAAGCCCAAACCTAAATGCTGGTTGCTGTGCTTACGGCTTGAATGCATCAAACTGAACACATCATGCAGGTTCTTTTTGGCAATTAGTGGGCCAGCATTACTAACGCTTAGCACCAATTGGCGCTCTCTACGTCTAAGCGAGATAGTGATAGGTTTTGACTTATTATCAAAATCGACCGCATTAGAAATCAACTTATCCAACATCTGCACAAACAAATCTTTAGAGCCAAGTATACGAGCCTCCTCAAGTTCCTTTGTCAGCTCAAAAGTATGCTCTGGCCAGTTGATTCGGTACGCCACGATCAAGTCTTTCAAAACTGGAACCATATCAAAGGGTTCTTTGTCGGCACTCCGAACCGCCTGCTCCAATTTATTGGCCTCACTCAAACGACTAATGGTCTGGCTCATACGCTCTGCGCCCGATTGAGCATTATCAATCAATTGCAATTCGTCTACTGATAAATGTTCCCGATGGATATTATCCAATGAGCTTCGAATAATCGCGATAGGAGTTCTTAATTCATGATTCAGACGAGAAACGAGTTTTTCCTGATAATCATGATACTGCTTTAGACGGTTGGTCAAAATTGAAAAGCTATTGGTCATATCTGACACTTCATCATCAAATTGTTCATCCATATCAATCACATAGCGAATTTGTCCTTGTTCATTGATGGACCCTTCCGTCAAATCTCGCAACTCGATAATGCGCTGACTATAGCGGCGAGTTTGTTTGACCAGCCACCAGACGAAAAGACTCCAGACTAGCCCCAGCAACAATAAGAACCGTAACCAGAAGTCTCGTAGTTGTAGTTTTTCATTGATGGGTGAAGATTCTAGAATCATCACCCCCACCAGTTGCTGGCTATTGTATAGTGGCTTATACACTCTAGAGAAAGCAGACAGTTCAGTTGCATTGACCGTTTTGCTTTGTGTTCTACCGGTAAAAGCCAGATCAAGGCCCACGGTTGATACACTTTTCTTGCCAAGCAAGCTATCGGTAGTATTGCCATCAATTGCCGATGACCATATGCGATTACGCCAATTTTTTCGTATGTCTGTATGGAGCTGGCCAAACTGGTATAAAACTTCACCCTGTATGTTAGTTAGGGTTAAACGATATAACTCCGGCTCTAGTAAGCTCAGAACACCACTTTGTAAACGGCTATGCAAACTGACCGACTCAAAGTCAGTAAAGGAGTAAATCCCCTGCATTAGCACACCACTTTGAGTATGGTCTATATCGGTAATCTCAGCTGAGAGGGTCTTACCGACTAAACTTTGTGGAATACGAAATTCTAACTGATAGCCTTCGGTACGCTCCTGCCAAACCGCATAAACCGGAGTCACCTCTCGATAACCGTCGGCTGTTTGTCGTAACGCAGGGACCTTACCGGGAGCCTGTGGAATAAACTGCATTTGATACGAGCCAAGCACCAAAGTTATTTTGTCCGACAGGTCAGCTATATCCAGGCGCTGGCGATAGGCAATAGAATTATCCTCCACCTCAAACAACCCATATACATAATCTTTATCTTCAATCAATGTCAGCTTGGCATCCTGACCAAAATTTCGGATTTTGCTGGTTGCCGACTGATAGGGATACCATTCATCCGCAAATCCATCGACTAAGACTGCGGTTTCTTTCAGCGCTATGGGAAACTGTTTTTGTTGGGTTGTATTGAGAAATTTTTGCTGAAGAACTTTATCAGTTTGCAGCAATTGATTGACAAAGCCAGCAAGGATTTGCGCCTGCTCTTTACTTTGAGCCAAGGCATTACGCTCTATGTCTTTCTCAAACTTTACTAATAACAACCAGCTTATGAGCGGAATTAGGATAAAGACGAAACTCAGCAGTAGTAAACGACCTGTTAAAGACAATGAATTCATTAACGATGATTCCAGCGATACCCCATACCATAAACCGTTTCAATGGCATCAAACTCTTGATCAACTCGTTGGAACTTCTGACGAATACGCTTGATATGAGAAGTAATGGTGCTGTCATCGACGACTGCTTTAACCGCCTGCATCAGTTGATCTCGGTTCTTAACATGCCCGGGCTTTTGTGCCAATGCATTAACAATCCAAAACTCACTAACGGTCAAATCAACCGCAGAGCCTTTCCAACTAAGACCTAGCCTTTCATTATCAATCTCCAGGTCACCCACCGTCTGTACATTATTACCCGCACCAGGCGAGTTAATGCTGTCAAGACGCCTAAATAACGCTGATATTCTCGCTAGTAAGTGCGGCATGCTGATGTCTTTGGTTAAATAATCATCAGCTCCTAAGCGTAAGCCCGAAATAATGTCGAAATCACTATCTAAAGCTGTCAGGAAAATAATTGGCAACTGCGATGATTGCTGACGCAAACTACGACAAACCTCAAAGCCCGCTTCAGGATCGTCCCCCAACCCTATATCCAGCAAAACCAGATCAGGAAGACGCGTACTAAAGGCTGTGTTGGCCTCTTTCTTGGTACCGTACACCATGACCTCATAACCAGCCTTCTTCAAAGCCATGCTGTAATTTTGTTGTAAAATGGGTTCGTCTTCAACTAAAGCGATTCGTTTTGCCATAATGCATTAAGCCTTATTTTCGCCTGCTACTGTGGGCTATTCGTTAATCATTAAGTAAGGTAGAATACCTGAATTCCTTAAACCAATCTATCGTAAGAAGTTTTCATGCAAGATTATCAAGCCGCACCCGATTTGTTAAAAGATAAAGTGATTCTAGTCACTGGTGCAACTGCTGGTATTGGCAAAGAAATTGCCATGACCTATGCCAAATATGGAGCCACAGTCATTCTCCTGTCTCGTGACACGCGCAAATTGGAAAAGGTTTACGATGAAATTGAAGCCGCTGGCTACCCACAACCTGCTTTCCTTCCAGTGAACTTACAAAACAATGACCCGCAACAGTATCAACAGGTTGCTGAAGTTATTGAAAAAGAGTTTGGCCGTCTTGATGCTTTAGTGCACAACGCGGGTGATTTAGGTTTGTTGTCACCCATTGAACATTTTGATGAAGAAACCTGGTTTCGAGTCATGCAAGTCAACGTCAACGCAGAATTTTTATTAACCAAATACTGTATTCCATTACTTCGCAAATCTGAAAATGCTTCGATTCTGTTTACTTCCTCCGGCGTTGGCCGCCAGGGCCGAGCCTATTGGGGAGCTTATGCGGTATCCAAGTTCGCAACAGAAGGCCTGATGCAAGTGCTTGCCGACGAACTGGAAAGCGCCAAAATTCGAGTAAACAGTATCAATCCAGGTGCAACCCGCACGAAAATGCGAGCCAATGCTTATCCTGGTGAAGATCCGAATACATTACCAACTCCAGCCGACCTGATGCCAGCTTATCTGTGGCTGATGGATCGTGAAGCGTGCCCCAAATCAGGACAAGCTATCAATGCTAGAGATTTTATAAAGTAATTAACAGGAAATCGTTAATTTGAATTACGCGGGATTGACAGAGAATGCTATCAAGGAACAGTTTGAGGCTGCAGAACTGGCACAAACCGTTCAATATGCCGCAATCGATCTAGGCTCAAATAGTTTCCATCTGGCCATTGCAGAATACGATGGCCATTCATTTCGTGTTATTGGCCGCCTGAAGGAAAAAGTTCAGCTCGCCAATGGTCTCGATGACAACGACTTTCTCTCGCAAGAAGCCATTGAGCGTGGTTTAAACTGCCTCAAGCTGTTTCAGGAACGAATAAAAAACATTCCAGCTCAATATACTAAAGTCGTAGCAACATACACACTGCGTGAGGCTAAAAATGCCAAAGCTTTTGTTGAGCCGGCAGAAGTCATTCTTAATAACCCCATTGAAATTTTACCCGGCAAAGAAGAGGCTCGCTTGATTTATGAAGGGGTGTCTCATAACCATCCCGATATTGAAACAGCCTTGGTAGTCGACATCGGCGGCGGTAGTACCGAAATTATTTTAGGTGATAAATTCGAACCAATTAATCTGGATAGCTTATCTATCGGTTGTGTAACCTACCAACGCTACTTTCCTAATGGTGAGATCAACGAAAAACATTTCAATAATGCTATTCTCACCGCAGCGGCTGAAATCTCTCGCATCGAAAAACGATACTTGTCCTCTCGCTGGGAGCATTGCCTGGGTTCTTCCGGCAGTATTGAAGCGATCTATAAAGTCTTAGTTGAGTTAGGCTTTGATGAAGGTTTTATCAAGCCTACCCATTTGCAATTAATTAAAGACCAACTCATACAAATGGGTCATGTTGATCAAATAACTTTTAGTGGTTTATCGGTTAGTCGTCAAAACACCTTTGCTGTCGGATTGGCAATTCTTATTGCGCTATTTCAAGAACTCAATATTGATAAAATGTATGTAGCCAATGGCTCTTTACGTGAAGGGATTTTAATTGAACTAGCAGAGGAGCTGAAAGGGAACGATAACAGGCATCATACTGCACTATCACTGATGAGTCGTTTTAATGTTGATCAGGAATACGCGATTCAGGTTAAAAATTCAGCCCAGCATATTTTTGATCAGGTAGCTGATATATGGGAAATTAACAACCCGATTTATAAAAACTATCTGGACTGGGCTTGCCTATTGCATGAAATCGGTTTGTCGATCAGCTTTTCGAAATTACGACTACATAGCGCCTATATTGTTCAATATGGCGACATGCCTGGATTTAGTGAGCAAACAAAAGAGTCCTTGGCAGCAATCATTGCTAACCAACGAAAGAAGCTATTTCTCGAACAATTTGATAATAAATACGATCCAGCCAAAGCATTACTCGCTATTACTCAAGTGTTACGCCTCGCCATTCTATTGAATATTAAACGCGATCATGTTGATATTTCTGGATTGAAGTTTGAAGCTAAAAGTAACAGCCAGCTGACCATTCATATACCAAAACAGTGGGCCTATACACATCAACTGCTATTGGCTGAACTGTGTAAAGAGAAGGCCTATCTTGAGTACCATAACATTCAATTAAACTGGGCTATAGAAGAAACAAGTTAAAGTTAGCTTACGACAGTTTCTTCTAGTCAGGACAATTTTGCTAACAAAAGATCATGTAATTTTTTGCTATTCTTGATATCACTAAAACGATACTCCCCATCAGCATGCAAATGCCAACTCTGAATTTTTTCTGACGTCATCAGCTTGAGCTCTTTTATCATTTGCTGCTTTGCTGACTTAGATAAAATTGGGAAGCAAGTTTCAACTCTATAATAAAGGTTACGCTCCATCCAATCAGCAGACGCTGCATATAGATGCTCTTCTCCGTCTGCATAGAAATAATACACTCGAGAATGTTCTAAAAAACGTCCAATAATAGAAATCACTTCAATATTTTCTGAGACACCCTCAATACTTGGTCGCAGACAGCAGACACCTCGCACAATCAATTTAATAGTTACACCAGCAATTGATGCTCGGTAAAGCGCCTCGATTAATGACTGATCGGTCAGTGAGTTAATTTTAATGATAATTGCGGCTTTCTTGCCAGCCAATGCATTCTCTGTTTCTGTCTGAATGGACTTCATAATATTGTCATGTAGTGTAAAAGGTGCATGCCACAATTTATGTAGCTGATATACCTTTCCCATTCCTGTGAGCTGCTGAAAAACTTTATGCACATCTTCGCAAATTTCAGGGTCACTGGTTAATAAACTGTAATCCGTATAAAGCCGTGCATTGCCCGCATGATAATTGCCGGTGCCAAGGTGAACAAAACGTGTTAAGTGCTTCTTATCTCGTTTCACTATCAACGTCATTTTGGCGTGTGTTTTATAACCCACAACCCCATAAACGACCAACACTCCAGCCTCTTGCAATTTCTGGGCCAGCTCAATATTAGAGGCTTCATCAAAGCGAGCACGTAGTTCCACCACAGCAGTCACTTCTTTGCCTGATTGAGCGGCTTCAATTAAAGCTTCGACAATCGCAGATTGGCTGCCAGTTCGATACAAGGTTTGCTTAATCGCAAGCACCTCTGGATCGCTAGCCGCCTGACGAACAAAGTCAATCACTGGCTGAAAACTTTGATACGGATGATGTAAAAGCACATCTCGCTCTGATACCACATCAAAAACTCCACGACGGTGAATATCATCAGGAACCTTTGGCGTAAAACCAGCAAACTTTAAATCAGGCCGCTCCACCAAGTCAGGAAGCGATATTAATCGATTTAAATTAACAGGCCCATTAACACGATATAAATCGTCTGCCGTTAAATTACATTTTTGTAATAAAAAATTGACGATTTTGTTCGGGCAAGATTCTCCAACTTCCAGACGGACCGCAGCTCCAAAATTGCGAGACTGTAGTTCGCGTTTCAGCGCGCTAGCTAAATCTTCGATTCCCTTTTCCTCTAGTAGTAAATCACTATCACGAGTTAATCGAAATTGGTAGCAACCACTTATCTCCATGCCCGGGAATAAGTCTTCTGCAAATTCGGAAATGATCGCCGACAAATAAACAAAGTTATGCCCATCACTGCCACCGATCTTTTCAGGTAGCTCAATAATTCGAGGTAAAGAACGCGGCATGTGCAATACAGCAAACTCAAGATCTCGACCAAATGCATCATTGCCATGCAAGTGCAATAAGAAGTGCAAACTTTTATTAACCAGACGAGGAAATGGATGAGTAAGATCAAGACTGATCGGACTGATGACCGGCGTAACCTGTTGCTTAAAGTATTTCTTCAGCCACTTGTATTGTTCATCATCCCAATGCTTAGGCGATAAGAAGTGAATATCTTCTTCAGCAAGTCGCGGCAACAATTCTTGATTGAAAATTCGATACTGCTCTTCAACCAGTTTGTGAGCTTGCTCATTTACCTGACGCAGTACCTCTTCTGTCGAAAGACCATTGAGACCAAAACGGGCTTCACCTCGAGCCAGGCTATGTCGCAACCCAGCTACTCGCACTTCAAAAAACTCATCAAGGTTATTACTGCAAATGAAAATAAACCGCATCCGTTCCAGCAGAGGAATTGATTGGTCGAGTGCTTGCTGTAAAACCCGCCAATTAAAAGCCAGTAAGCTCAATTCGCGATTAAGATAATATTCCGGAAGGTTCAAAGACATTTTGTTCAAATCATCCATCGACAAAGCCGACTCTTGTGGCTTCTCGTCTAAAGTAACAGTAGATGACTTGTCTGCGGCGGATCCCATAGCTTTCCTTGAGTGGTCTAATTAGGCTCTAACCTCTCAATAATATCCTTTAAAAGCTATTAAGACTAGGGGACTCTATGACAATTTGATGGCGGTTGAATTCGTTCTGGCACAAGTCCAACCGCTAATATGATGAAAGGAAAATGCTAACGTTTCTTCCAGATGTTTTTTTTCTGACGCTTTTGGGTTTCTGGGTGAGCGCGACGAGGAGTAACCTCTAATTGAACCAATTGAGCCAAATCAATAATTTCCTGCTCCTCCAAATCCATCCAACGACCACGACTTAAACGCTGTGGCAGGGCGATAGGTCCATATTGGACACGCATTAACCGCGAAACTTCCACTCCTTGAGACTCCCATAGCTTACGAACCTCACGGTTTTTGCCCTCCGCAAGACCAACTTCGTACCAGTGGTTGGCGCCTTCACCACCCTTATCTTGAACATAAGTAAACTGACACATATCACCTTCGATCAAGACACCTTTTTTTAGGTTGGCAATCATTTCTGGGGTCACTTCGCCGTGCACACGAACCGCATATTTTCGTTCGACTTGATAAGAAGGGTGCATCAAGCGATGAGCCAGCTCACCGTTGTTGGTGAATAATAAGAGTCCTGTCGTGTTAATATCCAATCGCCCAATACTGATCCAGCGACCAAAACTGGTGTTCGGTAGATTATCAAAAACAGTAGCTCGCCCTTCCGGATCCTTCTTAGTTGAAACCTCACCCAATGGCTTGTTATAGGCCAGAACTCGTGTATAGGTTTCTTCTGGAGATTTAATCGTGATGATACGACCATCAACGCGAATCGTATCGTTTGCAGTCGCTCTCTCGCCGAGCTTAGCGATCGATCCATTAACACTAACGCGCCCGTCTTCAATCCATTTCTCAAGTTCACGACGAGAACCAAGACCGGCATTAGCAAGAATTTTCTGTAGCTTTTCAGACATGATGTTACCACTTCTAGAATATAGCCGCATTTTAAGGGCTAGAAAGGGATCAGTCGAGGAATATCAGGAAATCATTAAGAATAGCAGTTAAGATTTTAGCCCATAAACAAAAAAGCCGCTTAAACAGCGGCTTTTGCTCTAAATCCAGTGCGTCTTAAGACACAGTCTTCATCCAGCAATCGTTCTATTCGCTTGAATACTTCAAGGCGATTAAAGGGCTTGCGCATGAAATCATCAGCTCCGATGCGTTCTGCATAATAAGTTTCAGTTGCTTGAACATTTCCACTGATCATGATTACAGGAATATCACGGGTACGTGGATCTTTACGCAATTGACGTAATGCAGCAAAACCATTCATGCCAGGAAGGACGATATCCAGGAAAATAAGATCAGGCTTTTCACGTAATGCAACTTCCACTCCTTTCTCAGCATCCAATGCAGGGTGTACATCATAGTGATTTTGCAAAAGCATTTTGCGTAAAGCAACTTGAATGGTCTTTGAGTCATCAATGACAAGAATTTTACTGCCAGGAGCTGCGCTTCGGCGACGCTTAGTGCGGCGTTCAACGGTCAAACTACCGTCAGAACCTTGCTTTAAAACTTGTTGATTATTGGAATCATCACTGCGCCCTAAGCCACTAATCTGGCGATGATCTACCAATGTGCGCAATCTATTTATAATGTTCAATGTATCCCCCGACTTGGCTTACATGGCCACTAGCATCTTTGAAAGTGGCTGTAAAACTTTCGGTTATTATAATTTTTAGAAATATGAAAAACTTAGATCTAATTATCAGTTAGCCTAATTAATGAACCGGATAAGTTGCTTTTTGTTCTGAATTTGTGTCAGAGCTCTCATCTTCAAAGTCATCGTCACCTGTGTCTTCGAACTCAGTGCTATCCAGTTCAGTACCGTCAAAATCTGTTTGATCGTCTTCAACAGTCTCAATCCCTTCAGGATGACGATCATCTTCAACCGACTCATCAGCCTGTTCTATCCCTTCGTAGCCTTCTTCACCAGAATCAGGATCGATAACCTCGGGACTGATAGCGTCTGGATCAACGGTCTCAGGATCGTTAGTGTTTGATTCAACACTCTCTGGAACGCTTGGCACTAATCCGTCAGTATTGGGATCAGACGATCTATCATCACGCCCTTCAGATTCACTTGAATGGTCAGAAGAAGCTTCCGACTCATCATCACCATCAAACTTAAACTCTGGATTCAGGTTATCCAAGTCTTTCAACTCGGATAATGATGGCAATTCATCAAGGCTTTTCAGGTTAAAGTAATCAAGAAAACCCTTAGTGGTGGCATAAAGTGCTGGCTTTCCGGGCACATCACGATGCCCTACAACACGAATCCACTCTCGCTCAAGTAAAGTCTTAACAATTGACGAGCTCACGCTAACGCCACGCACTTGCTCAATGTCGCTTCGCGTAGTTGGTTGGCGGTAAGCAATCAGTGAAAGAGTTTCCAGTAATGCACGCGAATAACGGGCCGGGCGCTCTTCCCAAAGGCGAGCAATCCACTCAGCATAGTCCTGACGAGCCTGATAACGGAAACCACTAGCCACTTCCACCAATTCGATGCCTCTACCCTCCGCTTCCTGCTGTAGCTGCTCAAGCGCAGACTTTATTTGGTCCGGCTTAATTTTTTCATCTTCAGCAAAAAGCTCCAGTATCTTATCTTTCGACAAGGCGCTACCGGCAGCTAAAAGTGAAGCTTCAACAATACGAACGATTTTTTCTTGATTCATACTCACAATAAATCCAATTAATCGACCGTTGGCTCTATATCAGCCAACTTGTCCTCAACAGATTCCGAAGCATCCTCGCCTTCTACCCCCGAGCTAATCTTAGCTCTGACGTGAATAGGTCCGTAACCTTCGGTTTGAATAATTTCCAGTAAAGATTCTTTCGCCAGTTCCATAATCGCCAGGAAAGTTACCACCACACCCATGCGGCCTTCTTCAACATTAAACAATTGTGAAAAATCACAAAAGCTCTGTGCCGATAAACGCTCTAGAACAAAACCCATTTTTTCTCTGACTGACAGGGCTTCAAACTGAATATGATGGCTGGTAAACATTTCGGCACGGCGCAAAACATCACGCAAAGCCAATAAAAGTTCTTTCATATCCACATCAGGATCAGGTCTGACAATATTTAATTCTGGCTTTTTAGCACTGACCGCGTAGTTGTCGCGCCCCATACGTGGTAACTCATCAATATCTTCAGCGGCCTGCTTAAACTGCTCGTATTCCTGCAAACGGCGAATGAGGTCAGCCCTAGGATCATCTTCATCATCGTCCTCATCTTTGGGACGAGGCAATAGCACCCGACTTTTGATTTCAGCCAGCATTGCTGCCATCACCAAATATTCGGCAGCCAGCTCAAGATGCAGAACCTTCATTAATTCAACATATTCCATGTATTGCTCAGTGATATGAGCAATCGGAATATTAAGAATATCCACATTTTGACGCTTGATAAGATAGAGCAATAAATCGAGCGGCCCTTCAAAAGCCTCTAAGAAGACTTCGAGCGCATCGGGAGGAATATAAAGATCCTTTGGAAAATCTGCGAGTTGCTCGCCATCAATCAGCGCAAAAGGCATTTCTTCCTGCAAATGCCCTGCTTCGGCTGAATGCTCATTGGCATTCGAAAGCTGTTCGCTGCTTGGTTCGCTCATAGACTCTTCTCAATTACCTTGTTTATGATGTTATTTACAAGACTATTTATACGCCTATTTATAGGACAAACCCATGGCTTGGCGCACATCATCCATGGTTTCTCGCGCCACGTCACGCGCTCGCTCTGAACCCTCAGAAACAATGTTGCGGACGATTTCAGGGCTTTCCTGGTATTCTTTGGCACGTTCAACAAAAGCCTGCTGCTCAGCACACACAGCATCAATCACTGGGCCTTTACAATCAATACAACCAATACCCGCAGTTGTACAACCTTTCTGCACCCAGTCTTTAACTTCATCCGAAGAATATATCTTATGGAACTCCCATACCGGACATTTCTCTGGAGTGCCAGGGTCGGTACGACGCACTCGCGCAGGATCTGTCGGCATGGTCTTAATTTTCTTTTCCACTGATTCACGAGGTTCGCGCATGGCGATGGCATTGCCATACGATTTGGACATTTTTTGACCATCCAGGCCGGGCATTTTTGATACCGGGGTTAGTAACGCCTGAGGCTCTGGTAAAATAACTTTACCCTCACCATCCAGGTAACCGTATAAACGCTCGCGATCATTAATCGATATATTGGCCTGTGACTCGACCAAAGCTTGCGCTGTTTCAAGCGCCGACTGCTCCCCTTCTTCCTGGAATTTTTTACGCAAGCTATTGTATAACTTAGCGTTTTTCTTTCCCATCTTCTTAATGGCTTCAGCCACCTTTTCTTCAAATCCGGGCTCTTTACCATAGAAATGATTAAAACGTCGAGCCGCCTCACGGGTCATTTCCACATGTGGCACCTGATCCGCGCCAACCGGCACATTACCAGCACGGTAGACCAGAATATCAGCGGCCTGCAACAGTGGGTAGCCCAAAAAGCCATAAGTCGATAAGTCTTTGTTTTGTAACTTTTCTTGTTGCTCTTTGTAGGTCGGAACACGCTCCAACCAACCCAAAGGCGTCACCATCGACAATAATAAGTGTAACTCAGCATGCTCAGGAACTTTTGACTGCACAAAGATAGTCGCAGCTGTTGGGCTGATACCCGCAGCCAACCAATCCAGCACGGTATCCCACACATATTCTTCAATGCTAGCAGTATCATCATAATTGGTAGTAAGAGCGTGCCAATCGGCAACCATAAAAAAGCACTCATACTCATGTTGCATTTGCGCCCAATTCTTTAAAACCCCGTGATAATGTCCCAAATGCAAAGGGCCGGTAGGTCGCATCCCAGACAGAACGCGCTTCTGGCCAACAGTAATAGAACTCAATGAAATACCCTTATAATTATGTCGAAATCGTGAAAATAATAAGACTGCCCATTATAACTATATCGAATCAAAACGCTATGCCTGAATACACCGAACGAGGCTAATTCTAGCTGTCTTTATTGCTATAAACGCTCAACAAGCATCGCTACTTTATGTATACTTCCACATTTTGGGTATACCAATATAATAAAATGGAGGGGATAATAATGAAGCGAATTATCGCTATTTCTACACTACTACTTACGTTATTGATAACAAGCTGCGCAACCAAACTAGAGCAATTTAAAGACAACTCAACTCTAAATCCTGCCGAAGGCAAAGGAATTGTTGTCATCGCTTATGAATCTGACACTGCAATCCATAGCTTAATATTTAAAGGCCCAACAAAGGTCGCTATTGAGCATAAATTATATGATGAAAAGCATAACTTTGTTGTAACCACAATGCCTGCAGGAACTTACGATATTATTCGCACAAAAATCTATAACCGCCATAACTACATCAACCTGGGAAGTGATAGGGACGAAAACTGGAAAGTAAATATAACGCCTAATAAAATCAATTACATAGGGCACTTCAATATTGATAGAATCGGTTCTGGATATAAAGTTCAAACTAAAAACGAGTCAACAGAGGCCTTAATTTTTCTACAAGAAAATTACCCTTCTCTCATGAGCAGGTATCCTGTCGTCTATGCCAAAGACGGTCCTAGAGATGACTTTTTTGATTATATAAAAAACATTCAGGGAGAAGAATAATGATATATAAGTCCATATTAAATTTCATCGCACTTTGTTTGTTCACAGTAAGTGCAAATGCCCAATTAGTTAAAAGCAACGAAATATTCACCAATAGTCAGTTTAATAACTTTGTCATATCACCATCCGGGGAAACCTTCATTGGAAAGAGCTACCTCGACAGCTACCATCAGTTATTTGCTTTCAAAACAACCACAAATGAAGCTGCTGAAATATTCAAATTGCAAAATTCAGGATCTCTGGAAATTATCGATTATGACTGGATAGACTCTAATACAGCCTATGTGACATTTAAAGGAAATTTCAACAGGTACTATACTCGCTTTATAGATTTCAAGTTTGAAGATAATGACTTCGACATTGATTATTTTGATGTCGAAGTCATTGGTTTTGTCATAAACTCTATGTCCAATAAAGAAGATAAGGCTCTTTTTGCAAAGCTAAACTTAGACGATGAAAAGTTCGATTTGTTGGAAATTGATATTGATAAATTAAGAAACGTAAAGGCTACCAAAAAGAATCATGATAAAGTTTTTGATACTTTCAAAAATCTTAATGACGACCTTGATAACACCTTCGAGTTTTATGTATCCAATGAAAGCTATCGCTTAGAAATGATTGGACAACATCTGGAAGATTATAATTCTTACTCAATTTATGACTCTAAAACAGACACTTGGCGAGAATTTTATAGACTTAACACAGATACAAGTGAAGATAAAAACTATTCAAAACTAGACGTTTTCGAGCCTGTTGGTGCTCTTGATGAGCGTTATATTGTTGCATTATCAAATATTGGCAGAGATAAAACCTCTGTTATTAAGTATGACACTCTTAAAAAAATGGAAGTGGATGTTTTATATGAGTCCCCTAGTTACGATATCCAGTCTGCCACTTTTGATACTGTCAAAAACATCCTCACTTCAGTTACTTATGTTGACCGTGGGGTAAGAAAACAAAAGTTCTTAGACAAGCCAAGTCAGGCACTATTAAAAAGTTTGCATGACCAGATTGGACTTGATTCTATTTTTATCATTGATAGCTCACTGGATAAAAATGATTTAGTTATTTATGCCTATGACGCTACTCATCCTGGAAAATTCTTCCACTACAACCAACAGCTTTCAAAGCTCCGTTTTCTGCAAAATGAAATCCCTGACTTGCATCCTTATACTTTTGTAAAGGGACAGCTTATCACTGGAAAGAACGAACTCAAAAAAACCGTTGAGAGTTTCCTTTTCTTGCCTGATACAGCTTCAAAACATCCACTGGTTGTTATGCCTCATGGAGGTCCCATAGGTGTACAGGATCGTAATGAATTTGATCGAGCCACACAATTTCTGGTTAACAGAGGTTATGCAGTGCTAACCATTAATTTTCGTGGTAGCGCTGGTTACGGCAAAGAGTATATGAATGCAGGTCGTGAACAGTTTGGTCAAGGTATCGAGTCAGATATCAACCTGTTAACTCAAAAAGCCTTTAAACATCCCAACATTGATAAAAGCAATGCCTGTATTTATGGAACTAGCTATGGGGGTTACTCAGCAGTTGCCTCAACAATCATCTACCCCAACAACTTTAAATGTGCAGTTACCGCCTTTGGAGTTTTTGATTTACCGCTATTATTTAGTGCAACCAATCTCAATCAAACTCAGAGTCGTAAAGATGCAATAAGCTTTATGGTTGGTGATATTGATGCTGATTATGACAAGTTGAAGTCTAACTCACCGCTTTATAAAGCTACTGAAATTAAAGTTCCAACGCTTATTTTTTCAGGATTGCGTGACGAAGTTGCTCACCCCGAACACAGTAGACGTCTCAACTATGTACTTGAAAAAATGGGCGACACAGAAGTCCAATATCATGAGTACATCCGCTCCGGACATGGGCACAGGAATTGGCGTGGAGATATCCACCAGTACGTCACTATTGTTGAATTCTTAGATAATCACATAGGCGATAATAAATCCTATAAACAAGAGGATCTAAAAGTATTAGGTAATGATAACTTTTATGTGGGTATGGTTTATTATAATGGTAACTTTGTTGAAAAGGATACCAAACAAGCAGAACACTACCTTAGACTAGCTCATAAATATGGAGATGATCGAGCTGCACAATACTTAAGACGATTAGGTGTATATGACTTTTAACTTTCAGTAAAAAAAAGGAGCTTCAAGCTCCTTTTTTATGCTCCTTCAATTCTGACCACCGCCCGCCACGAATCCTCTCATACTGAAATCCTCACTCACTGAAACTTGCGTGAACTAGCCAACAATAATGAGCATAAATCTTGACACAAGTCGATAGGTGTATATACACTCAATTATGATGATACCTGAATTTATTGAAGCAAAAGACTGCTTTTGTCTTGAAGCTCGGCGTAAAGCCAGAGCAATCACTAGACTCTACGAAGAAAAACTGAGACCTCATGGTCTCCGTGCTACTCAATTTTCGGTATTAGCCGTCCTAAAGTTAAAAGGACCAACATCAACGACAGAGCTCGCTGACTTCCTAGTTCTTGAGCGAACCACCATGACCCGAGGGGCTGCGGTGATGGCAAAACACGGTTGGATTGAACCGTCACCAACTGAAGATAAGCGGGTTAAAGCATGGCGGCTGACGCCATCTGGCGCACAAAAACTTAAAGAAGCATTTCCAGCCTGGCAGGAAGTGCAGCATCAACTGAAGAAAGAGATGGAGACCCAGCACAACGATAAGGAGTAATAATGAAGCTTTATTATGCGGAAACAGCCAATTGCTATAAAACTTGCGCAGTTGCGCACTATTTAAAATCCCCGGTCGAATTTGTTCGGGTTAATCTTGGAGAGCTTGAACATAAGCAGCCGGATTTCCTGGCCAAGAACCCTAATGGCAAAGTCCCCGTTCTTGATACAGGACATGGATACCTTTGGGAATCGGTTGCAATAATGTGCCATCTGGCACGTCAAGCCGACTCAGATTTATGGCCAAATGACGAAAGGCAGATTGAAGTATTACGATGGATCAGTTGGGATTTTGACTGCTTTTTGCCCAGTGCGGGTGTCTATTATTACGAGAATATTATTAAACCTCAGTTCAGTATCGGTAACCCTGACTCTGATGCACTGCAGAAAATTGAACCGCAGTTCAAGCAGCATGCAGAACTTCTAAACAACCACCTATCTGGGAAAAAATTTGTGGTTGGGGACAGCCTGACATTAGCCGACTTTTCACTTGCAGTCATGCTGCCCTATGCAGAACAGGCTCAGATTCCAATTGATGATTTCCCCGAAATTCAACGCTGGCACCATAAGTTAATGCAACTTCCGGCATGGCGCTCCCCCTTTCCCACCAACCATAAGTAAGGAGTTTATTATGTCATTTTATATTGATGGATATGTTTTACCCGTACCGAAAGACAAGCTTGATGAATACATCGAAATGGCCAAGATGGCCGGCAGCGTCTGGAAAGAATATGGCGCTTTAAAGGTCATTGAGGCTGTTGCAGATGACGTGCAACCGGGCAAAGTGACCTCTTTTCCGCAAAGTGTGCACCTGAAGGATAACGAAACGGTTATTTTCTCTTATATTCTTTATGAATCACGCGAGGCTCGCGATGAAATCAATGAAAAAGTCATGAAGGATCCACGCCTTGCTGATATGAAGCCCGAAAACATGCCCTTTGATGGGATGAGAATGTTTTGGGGCGGATTCAAACCTATCGTCGAACTATAAAATCTGTTGATCTTAATTAAAGGAGCAAATTATGAGTAACAACAATAATCAACCCAAAGCACCCATCGCTCACCTGGTCTGCAGCCCTTGCAATGAAGCCATTGAGTTCTATAAAAAAGCGTTTGATGCAGAAGAAGTGCAAAAAGTGCCCTCCCCAGATGGAAAAAAAGTGATGCATGCCTGCTTGAAATTGGATGGCGGTTTTATATTTTTGGTCGATGATTTCCCAGAGTTTAATCCTGATGGCAAGTCACTGTCTCCGCAATCACTAGGTGGAAGTTGTGTCACTATTCATCGTCAGGTTAAAGACTGTGATGCAGCCTTTAAACAAGCCATCGAGTCGGGTGCAAAGTCACGAATGGATCCCGAAGATACATTCTGGGGTGACCGTTACGGCGTGCTGGTCGATCCATTCGGACATTACTGGTCGATCGCCCATCACATAAAAGATGTTTCCGAAGACGAAATTGAACAGTACATGAAAAATGAATTTACCGAGAAGTGCTAACACATCTACCGGCAGTTCATCGAAGGTAACTCAAACAATAAAAGGAGAAGTGATATGTCTAAAATTACTACCAATTTATGGTTTGATAACCAGGCCGAAGAAGCAGCCACTTTTTATACCTCTATTTTCAAGAACTCTTCCATTACTAACATCACACGATACGGCAAAGCCGGCTATGAATTTCATGGCCGGCCTGAAGGCAGCGTAATGACTGTAGCATTTGAGCTGGATGGCGATTCATTTGTTGCGCTAAACGGCGGGCCGATATTTCAGTTCAACGAAGCCATATCGCTCATTATCAACTGTGATGACCAGAATGAAGTGGATTACTTTTGGCAAAAGTTAACTGCCGATGGCGGAGAGCCAAGCCAGTGTGGTTGGCTAAAGGATAAGTATGGAGTTTCATGGCAAGTGGTACCCAAAGGGCTGCAAACGCTATTAGCCAATAGCGACCCAGAACGACAGGAGCGTGTGATGTCGGTTCTGATGACCATGACTAAACTAGATTTGAATCGGTTAGAACAAGCTTAGGAGTGAAATAATGAGTGGTATTTACTTTGAAATTCAAGCAAGAGAACCTTCTAGAGCAATATCCTTTTATGAAAAAACCTTTGGTTGGACATTCACCAAAATGGATATGCTGCCTATCGACTATTGGCGCATTGAAGGCGGTGACCTTACTGGAGGCTTATTACAAAGCCCGGCTCCACTTCCCCCACTGGAATGCGGAACCAATGCGTTCGTGTGTTCTTTTGAGGTCGATAACTTTGACAGGGTGACAAAAGTCATTGAAGCAGAGGGTGGTCAGGTAGCGATGCCTAAATTTGCAGTACCAGGAGTCTGTTGGCAGGGATACTTCATCGATACTGAAAATAATACCTTTGGTATTTTTCAGCCACATGAGAGTGCTAAGTAACTATTTAGTCTTACTTATACCAGCCTACTCGAACACCGTCGCATCGCCTGCTCCATAACGTACGATTTCAGGATAGCCAGTGGTCATGTCAACAACCGTAGTTTCCTGATGACCACAATATCCACCGTCGATCACAGCATCAACTCGGCCATTCAGTTCATCAAAAATTTCGTATGGCGCCAAAACCTCGCCTTCGTCCTGGCCGGGCAAGATCAAACTGGTGTTCATCATGGGTTCGCCGAGCGCTTCTAAAATCGCTTGCGCAATCGCGTTATCTGGCACACGAATACCAATGGTTTTCTTTTTCGGATGCTTAAGACGATTAGGCACCTCGGCTGTCGCCCGTAAGATGAAGGTGTATGGGCCCGGCGTGTTGTTTTTAATCAGGCGGAACGCAGTGTTGTCCACACGTGCATAAAACGCCAATTCGGATAAATCGCGACACACTAACGTAAAGTTATGATCTTTTTCCAGATCGCGTATCTGACGAATGCGATCCAGTGCTTTTTTATCTCCAATGTGGCAACCGAGCGCGTAGCCTGAGTCCGTCGGATACACCACAACGCCGCCATTACGAATGATGGCAACGATCTGGCTTACTAATCGTGGCTGAGGGTTTTCTGGGTGTATTTCAATCAGTTGAGTCATAAGTTATCTTTAGGATCTGTTGATCTTTGGTGTTCGGTTACTGCCATGCCGTCCATACCGGTGTAACGTCGGCAGGCATCGGTGGAAACTTTCCAAGCAAGGCCCAAGGTTTATCCGGAGAGTGGAAGTCTGAGCCTTGTGAGCCGAGCAGGTTATACTTTTGTGCCCAGTTTGCCAATAGGTTTTTCTTGCCAGGATGAATATTAGGATAACATACCTCAATACCCTCTCCGCCCATCTTTTGGAATGACTGAATCAGCTCGTGCAGCTGGTTAGAACCCATTTTATAGCGTGTCGGATGTGCTAGCACAGGTACGCCGCCCGCTTGCTTAATAATCGCTATGGCGTCCTCCAGTTCAAACCACTCATCTTTGACAAAAGCCTTGCCGCCTTTAGCCAGATACTTTTTAAAAGCATTGGCAAAATTGTTGACCGCACCTTTGTCGAGCAAATACTGAGCTAAGTGGGTGCGGCAGACCATATCCTGCTCTTGCAACATAACTTCCACATCCGCTACCGCCTCTTCAATCCCTGCTTTCTGCATCTTATGCGCCATTTCCAGCGCTCGTGTATGACGTTTCTGCTGCTGAAGTTTTAAAAATGAGGATAAGCCTGCATGTTCAGGATCGATGTTCAAGCCCAAAATGTGCAAGGTATGCTTGCCCCAACCGGCTGAAATCTCCACCCCTTCAATAAGGTTAATGGCAAAATCATTCGCTTGTTTACGCAATGCCAATACGCCAGCCACAGAGTCGTGGTCGGTGATCGCCAGCTCATCCACGCCACGCTCAATGGCTAACTCAATCAGCTCTACCGGTGATAAACTGCCGTCTGAAGCATGGGTGTGGTTGTGTAAATCTCTCAGCACTTCAATCCTGCTTGGTTTTGGGTATCAAATGAAACGGTTACCAGTTTGCCTATCTTTTGCATTCAGGTAAACTTGGCGGGCACTTTTTTGGAGTCTAATATGACCTTTTTGAAAGAAAACTATCCTTTAGTCGCATTTATCGCGATTTACCTCATCACTAAAAACTTAATTCTCGCCGCGGCAGTCTGGAGCGCTGGTTCGTTAGTGCAAATTTTAACCAGCGTATTCACCAAGCAACCGATTAAGAAAAGTCACATCGCCTATTTTGTTCTCGGCGTGCTATTAGTGGCTTCAGCCTATTACTTCGATGACGAAAACTTCATAAAATGGAAAACCAGCATCATCTTATGGGCTGGCTCATTGTTTATCTTGTTCCGCCAAGTTTTCAGCAAAAAGTACATCATTCAAGATTTGCTGAAAGCCAATGACATCCTAAAAGATACAGCGCCACGCAGTCTTCTTACAAAAATTAACTGGCTATGGATTCTATATTTAACTGGCTTCGGTTTCTTAAATTTATATGTCGCCTATACCTTTAGCACCGACGTCTGGTTCTGGTTTAAAATAATTGGCCTCTTTGCATCAACCATGTTGCTGTTCATCATCAGCATTATCATGCTAAAAGAACACGTTAATCTGGACGAACCCCAAAAACCAGGTCCTGAAGAAACCGATTCAGACAAGACTAATCCTCAAGAAAAAGAGTCGCAGGAATAAATTATGTTGTATGTCATCTTTTCACAAGACGTAGAAAACTCATTGCCACTTCGCGCACAGGCTCGCCCTGCTCACGTTGAGAGATTGCAGGCACTTAAAAGTGAGGGCCGTCTAATACTGGCTGGCCCCTGCCCTGCTATTGATGCAGAAGATCCCGGCGAAGCAGGTTTCACCGGCAGCATGATTGTTGCAGAGTTTGAATCGCTTGAAGATGCTCAAGCCTGGGCCGATGCCGATCCCTATATTGAGGCAGGTGTTTACCAATCGGTTATCGTCAAACCCTATAAAAAAGTATTACCTTAATTAATTAAAGAATTTTGGAGATCATGATGAATAACTCACAACGCCTAGAGCGCATGCAACAATTAATTCAAGACGCCCTACAACCAACACAATTGGAAATCATTGACGACAGCCATAAACACATTGGTCATGCTGGTGCCAAAGAAGGCAAAGGCCATTTTACTGTTGTTATTCAAAGTGAAGCATTGGAAGGAAAACGTATGCTACAGCAGCATCGAGCAATTTATGATGCTTTAGGCGATATGATGGAAACCGATATTCATGCGTTGGCAATAAAAGTAATTAAGTAGCTTTATTGCAACTAGTGACCTGTCTACTTCTTTTGTCGACTATTCCAAAGGTACAGAGATTGAAATTCGTACTCGCTATATTCTCAGTATTTATTGCCTTTCCCGCTTTTTCTAACAAAACCGTTAATATATCGGGATACGATATGGAGTATCAGCTGTCAGGTACAGGCACCCATACCATCCTATTAGAAGCGGGGGGATCCGCTGGGCTTGATGACTGGGATCCCATTTATTCCAGTTTAACAAAACACGCTAAAGTGCTCCGTTACTCCAGGTTAGGTAATGGCAACTCATCACCTATCCAAAAAAACTACAGCTCTGAAGAGTACGCAGCAGAAGCGTTAGCTTTGCTCAATGCGTTACATATTGATGACAAGGTTATTTATGTCGCCCACTCTTATGGGGCATATATAGCTCGTGTATTTGCCGCAAAATACCCGGAAAGAGTCTCCGCATTAATGCTTATTGAACCGGCTTCGGAACATGATGTTGATATCATGCGAAGTATCGATCTTGAGCTTGCAGAAAGAGAAATTGCCCAAGTAAAACTTGATGACATGAAACATGGGATGTCCAACCAATATTTAGACTTTTGGGCTAAACGACCTTTGCCAGACTATCCTCAAATTCCGGACATACCGGTTACTGTCATTGCTTCAATTAAAACTTACGATGAGCCGCCACTGTTATTTTTCACTGATGAGGCTCGAGAAAAATGGGGGCAATTACACCAAGAATGGGCTGAGTCCTTTCCTCAGGGAAAAGCTGTACTGACCGATAAAAGTTATCACTTTCCTCAACATGATGAACCGGAATTAGTCATAACAGAAATTTTGGATTTAATTGACCGGATTGAGAAACCGAAAATGTAATAATGTCGTAATGAGGAATGCTCATAGATTTGGAACACCATAGAACTCCCGATAATTCTTCTTTTAAAGAATCTCAAGCAAATTAATTTCTTTAGTGGTTTCGCACCCCATAAACCCACCTTCTACAACTTGCCTGTAAGATACGAAAAGAATAACGTCTTGAAGTTTAGATTTATCAGGAACAACTAACACAACCTTAGAAAATAACTCAGGATCAGCAACATAGTCGACTGCCTCTGAGATATGTAATTGAGTAACAAGAACTCGCTCACCATCCTCATTATTAAGATTTAGATGCACATAATGAAGTTTTTCATCTTGGTAGTGATTTGGAATATATACAATAACCCATTTACCATCCTGTTCAACTATAGGATTAAAATCATTTTCCTCAGCATAAGAGCTTTGAGCAGAAAAATAGAGAATGAATAAAATTGAAAATATTCTATGCATAGAGTTCTACCGTTTCGGTAAATAGCGCATGGGGTCGACGGGTTTGCCTTTGAAGCGAATTTCAAAGTGTAGTTTAGGAACGTCGCTGTCGGTGTTGCCGACTTCGGCGATTTTCTGGCCTGCTTTGATGATTTCGTTTTCTTTGACCAACAGGATTCGATTGTGGGCGTAGGCGCTGATGAAGTCGTTGTTGTGTTTGACGATGACCAAGTTACCGTAGCCACGTAGTCCTCGGCCTGCATAGACTACTCTGCCCGCGGCGGAAGCTCGCACCGGATCGCCTAGATTACCGGCTATATCAATCCCTTTGGAACTTTTGCTCGCGCCGGAGAAACCCTGCAGAATTTGGCCCATGGTTGGCCACATCCAGTATTTGACCGGTGAGTTAGGTGTATAGGCGATTGGCTCCTTGCTACCAGAAGTTGTATTAGAGCTGCTTGTTGGCTCTTTCTTGGGTTCTTTTTTGGGTTCTTGCCGCACCACTGGTTGCGTTGGCTGAGTGATTGGCTGGGTTTGATTACCGGTAGGCGTTCTTGGGACTTCGGTGACCGGCCTTCTGGTAACGGTGACCGGGGTGCGACGTGATGCATCCGTTGCTTGCTGAGTGCCGGGAGGCTCTGTGCCAGCCACTTCATATTCTTCTGCTGGCGTTATATCGCGGGCCTTTTGAAGATTAAGCCGCTGACCTGCATGGATGGTGTAATTGCTATCAATATCGTTGGCCTGCGCCAGAATGTTGTAATCAAGGCCGTAACGGAAGGCAATAGAGTATAGAGTGTCTCCAGGACGCACACGATAGAACTGCTGGCTGTTATCCACTTCGGAAGGTGGGTAAAAGCTGTGTAGCTGCGCCTTGTAATTATTGGCTTCGCGCTCTTCAACGGGAGCTAACCGCTCATTACCGCAGCCCTGCAACCAAAAGACCACTAGTACGATAGCGACGATCCAGAGTGAGCGGATGGCCGAACGTTTTAGTATGTCTTTGGTTTGCTGTCGCATGCCCTAATTTAAAATCCTTGTTTTTACAATGAGTTATTGATTATAAATGCTTACACGTACTTATAAATAATATAAGCGATGACCGCAAGGATTAAAAAGCCCCAGCCAATCCAGTCTACATATTGACGCAATTTATGCTGCATTGGTTCCCCGCCCCACTTCACTAATCCGCCAATTAAATAAAATTGAGCAGCGCGAGCGATGATAGAAGCCAGTACAAAGGGCAAAAACTCCATACTGAGTGCGCCAGCGGTTAAAGTAAATATTTTGTAGGGTACAGGAGAAAAGCCGGCGATTAACACCACCCAGACCCCAAAGTCAGCAAACCAGACGACTGCTTTTTCATAGGTTGCTAAATAACCGAACTTTTCAATCGCAGGCAACACCCAGGACTCAAAAGCAAAAGCACCCACCAGATAACCGACAATACCGCCTAAAACTGAAGTCACAGTGGCAAGTCCAGCCAGACTCAAGGCACGATGTGGAGTCGACAAAGCCATCGGCGCCAGCATGGCAGCCGTTGGGATCGGAAAAAAGATGGATTCGATGAAACTGACAAAGCCTAAAATATAAACGGCGTACTTATGACGAGCCCAACGCATGCAAGCGTCGTACATCTTGGTAAATATATTCATCGAGCAACGCCACTGACTAACGGTACAAATTTAACTTTCTCTACGACAGTTTGCTTAAACTCATTGCCTTGGCGTTCAACTAGAATTAACTCCTGAGCGGTTTCTGTTTGTCCAACAGGGATAATCATGCGTCCACCGTCCGCTAATTGTCCCATTAGTTTTTCAGGGATTTGCGAAGGGGCAGCAGTGACGATGATAGCGTCGAAAGGCGCGTTCTGCTGCCAACCGTTAAAACCATCGGCAAATAGATATTGCACGTTGTGAATACCTAACTGTCCCAGCGTCTTACGGGCCTGCATATGAAGCGCTCGAATACGCTCGACAGTGAATACGGTTTTGCACAGTTTGGATAAAATGGCGGTTTGATAGCCGCAGCCAGTACCAATTTCTAACACCTTGTTCATTGAGCCGGATTCAAGCAAAGCCTGTGTCATACGGGCAACGATATAAGGCTGCGAAATGGTTTGCCCCATACCAATCGGTAAAGCAGTGTCTTCATAGGCACGGTGGGATAACCCCTCATCAATAAATACATGACGAGGCGTGTCTTCAATAGCTTTTAAAACCTGTTGATTGGAGATGCCTTCGGCAATCAAGCGTTGCACCAAACGGCCACGCGTTCTCGCTGAAGTCATACCAATGCCAGAAAAATGAGCTGCATTCATAGTTATCTGTCTGTTCTGTATTGTTGTTATTGCTTGAGCCTATCAGCTTTTCGTTAATGGGCTGTCATAAGTACTCAAAAAGTCTTCCACTTCATCAAAGCTGTTATACGCGGTCAGATCCACGTTGACGGGCGTTATCGAAACGTAACCATGCTCAACGGCATGAAAATCCGTTCCTTCCCCAATATCTTGCCCGCTCGGTAAAGGCCCCAACCAATAAACCTGGCGCCCTTTTGGATCCTTGTCCGGAATAATAGTATCAGCACGGTGGCGATTTCCCAAGCGTGTTAGCTTAATTCCTTTTAATTCTTCATAAGGCAGATCAGGAACATTGATATTCAATACTCTATCTTTGCCCAGCGGATGCTCAATAAGTCCTTCAATTATCTCAGTGGCTACTCGTGCAGCGGTATCGTAATGCTGGCAGTGATGACCTACTAATGACACGGCAACGGCGGTATAACCCAGCGCACGACCTTCCATCGCAGCTGCGACAGTGCCGGAATAGAGGGTATCATCCCCCAAATTTGCGCCAGTATTAATGCCGGCCACCACCATATCAGGCGCTGCGCCCATCAAATGGTGGGTTCCCAAGTGTACACAGTCAGTTGGGGTACCGGTTACTGCGAAAAAGCCACGGTCAGTTTGCCAGGCACGAATCGGGTGATCCAGGGTTAATGAATTACTGGCTCCACTGCGGTTACGGTCTGGCGCAACCACAGTAACCTGCGCGATACGTTGCAAATGGTCGTATAAGGCGTTAATTCCCGGCGCAAAAAAGCCGTCATCATTACTCAGCAGTATTTTCATAAATATTTTTTATATGTGGTTAAAGATTCTTGTTAAAGATTGGTTTTAAGCTCAAATAATTCGCGCAACAAACTGGTCGCAAAAGCTCCTTTGGGTAAACTGAAACCTATCTCCAGCGTTTGCTCATTATGCCATTGCAACATGACATTTTGCGGAAAAACACGAATCGCACGGCGCTCACCATTGAGGCCTTTGCGCTCCAAAGCAGCAATCAGCTCATGATAAGGCTCAAGCACTTCTGCTTCAAATTGAGCGGCTTCCGCTAACAATTGCGAACGACCACGTCCCGGCATAGGTGCTGTGGGATGGATGTCTTTTGCAACAAAGCGCGGCAGCTCCTGCGCCATATCCTGAACCGTAAAACCACTTTCCGAGCCATCAAGCTGCACATAGTCGCCATCCAGCAATTCTGTAAACTTATTGGCTTCGATGCGCTTGGCCAGAACTTGATTAAACAGAAAGGAGCGTACTGCAGAAAATAACAGCCCCTGCAAATTACGATTTTTCAGTTTTTTATTGGCCATTAATAGATCAACACCACGAGTGAGGTTGTCACCATTATGACCAAAACGCTGCTCACCAAAATAATTGGCGAAACCGTGCTCCTGAATCTGCTCAAGCCTTTGCTCTAGGGCTTGCTTATCAAAACCCTGGCTAAAATTCAGATCCCGCAAGGTGATAGCAAAATGATTTTGTTTAACCGCACCAATGCGTAACTTTTTATCATGCCGAGTGGCTTTTAAGACTGTCACTTCGTCATCGTTAAACTCAGACCAATCAATCTCTCTCAGCAATGGCAACTGCACGCTGAACCATTGTCGGGCAATGGCAAAGCGATCTTTCTTACCAGCATAGCCAATATCGGTTGGATTGACTTCAGCAAAGCGACGCAGTTTGTGACACACAATATCAGTATTGATATTGCGCTTTTCGATCAGCAGCAAATGATGCGCACCTTCGCCCGAAGGTTCAAAACGTAAATCTTCATCAACGCAGAAGTCGCTTAACTGCTGGCGAAAAATGGCGGTTGCTAATGGAGTACCGTAGGCTCTTGGCCAATCCTGAACTTGTATCTCCATCTTAATTTTCGATGGATTCAAGTAAACAAACAGAATGCACCGCAATCCCCTCTTTGCGGCCCACAAAGCCCAGCTTTTCGGTAGTAGTTGCTTTGACGTTAACGCGGTTCAGCTCGACTTTGCAGATATCCGCAATGACTTTGCGCATGTCTGGAATCCTGGTCGTCATTTTGGGTGCCTGCGCCACGATAGTGACATCCAGATTACCCAGACGATAACCTTCGTCATTCACTTGCTGCATAACTGCTACTAACAGTCCTCGGCTATCAGCGCCAGCAAATTTCTCATCCGTATCGGGAAAATGATGACCAATATCCCCTTTGGCAATAGCACCCAACAGCGCATCACAAACTGCATGCAGCACCACATCACCGTCAGAATGAGCAAGTAAACCTTGCTCACCGGGAAATTCGACGCCACCTAAAATCAGTGGGCTGTCGCCACCAAATTTATGTACGTCATAACCATGACCAATACGAAACATAGAAATCCTAACACTCGCGCTTAAAAACTGATTGCTAGGATCTTACCTGCATACTGCGTTCATGCCAAACCAATTGCTCCGCCTCGGCCAATGGACGCCCTATTTCCGCCAATTGCTTGCATCCTGCATCAGTCACCTGCTGGTACGACTGAATATTCATAAAGCTTTGCACACATAAACCACTGGAACGATTAGCGCTGCCCATGGTCGGTAAGGTATGGTTAGGCCCAGCACAATAATCGCCAAAGGCCACCGCGCTGTTCTGGCCAATAAAGAGTGAACCATAGTGCTTCAACTGTTCTGCTTGAATCCGTTCATCGGCCAGCAACAAGTGCTCTGGTGCATAACGGTTGCTGAATTTAATCATGTCGTCGACATGGCGAGCCTGCAAAAGCACAATCTGCTCACCATCAAGCAAAGCACGTAACTCATCATTAGCCAACAACTGCTGCTCGATCGACTGCAAGAAGGAAGCATCATCACTGACCAGCACGCTTTGTGCCTGTGGATCGTGCTCCGCCTGAGCCGCCATGTCCGCAATCAACCATTCCTGATTCGCCTCAGCATTGGCCAGGATCAGCAATTCGCTTGGCCCGGCTGCCACATCAATCTTGATACGACTTTGCAGCAACTGCTTAGCCACATTGACATATTGATTGCCGGGTCCCACTACCATCTGCACCGGCAACATGTTCTGATAACCAAATGCCATGGCAGCAACGGCCTGCGCGCCACCGATCTGCCAAAACTCTGTTGCGCCAGCCAGCGATGCCGCAGCTAAAATCGCAGGGTGTACTGATGGCGAACAGGCTATTCGACGTTCGCAACCTGCAACTTGTGCCGGAATTAATGTCATCAAGGCGGTAGAGATTAGCGGAAAGCGCCCACCCGGAATGTAAGCACCAATCGCTTCAATCGCACTGTATTGAAATCCAAAGATGCCATTTTCTTCTTCAATCTGCTGCGGTTGCAAAGTGCCTTTCTGTAAAGTACAAAAGGCTTCGATTCGCTGTGCAGCTTGCTCGATAGAATTCAGCAGCTGTGGGTCGAGCTCATAATCACGATAGGGTTTCAGGTCAATTTTGCGCGGCTGATAACCATCAAAACGTTTACTCAAACTATCAACCGCTAAATCGCCGCCGGTTTCAATTTCTTTCAACAGCTTTGCAACCTGTTGAAACAACTCTGGTGATTGGGTGAGATTTGGACGCTTCCAGTTAGTGGAGCACTCAATATAAGATTTATCCGCCATTACGTGCTCCTAATTCGTTAACAATATCGTTCGATGAAACACCTTTTGATTTGGCTCGGGCCAAGGCAAAGAAGATCAAATCAGCCGCTTCCCAGCGCACTTCACCATGCTCATCAGCCTCGATTAATTCTTCGCATTCTTCACGCAGCTTTTCCTGTTGCAGTTCATCACTTGCTAATAACTTTTGGCTGAAGGTTTTTACTTCTGAAGTTTGCATGCGCTGTTCAAAAATGCGATCCAAAGTGTCCAGCTCAAAAGAAACTGATTGACCTGCAAAACAACTATAGCGTTCGAAGTGACAGGCATTACCTGTTTGTCTGACTTTGAATAATAAAGTATCGCCATCGCAGTCATAATCGACATTCACCAATTGTTGTTGATTGCCACTGGTTAAACCTTTCTCCCATAGCTCGTTGCGCGAGCGACTGAAATAGATACCTGCACGCTTGCTGATGGCGGCTTCTAACGACTCCTGATTAGAGTAGGCCAGCATCAATACTTTGCTGGTATCCACATCTTGCACAATGGTTGGAATCAAGGGCGCTTTTTCAAAATCAAGACAGGCCATAACTGCCTCATCCAGTTTTAACTTACCCGTGTAAATTGACATACCTAACTGGCTGTTAGCACCAAGCTTATTGATAAACTGAATGTCATCCAGATCGGTTATACCTCCAGCAACAGTTACCGGAATTTTTGATTGTTTGATAACCTGCTCAATTCGCTCACGGTCAATACCCTGCATCATGCCTTCTTTTTCCACCTGAGTATAAAGAAACTCTGAGCAGTTTTGTTGCAACTCATCGATCATGGCTGCAACTTTGTTATTCGAAGAGGACTGCCAGCCGTGAGTCACCCAGTCATCACCTTTTGCATCAATAGCAAATATCAGCTGTGACTTTGGCAACTTCTTGACAAAGTCTTCGCGGCAACAGGTGCCTAAAATAATCTTTTTAGCGCCACTGGCAAGATAATCTCTGGCAGTATCGTAATCACGAATCCCACCACCCACACGGCAGGGAAATTTTTTGATTAGTTGCTTGATTAAGGTTTTA
Organism: Kangiella sp.; assembly: GCA_048266925.1. Lineage (GTDB taxonomy): Bacteria > Pseudomonadota > Gammaproteobacteria > Enterobacterales > Kangiellaceae > Kangiella. The sequence goes on from JBLWYL010000002.1 coordinate 297,030, forward strand.
TTGTCGCCCTTCCCCAAAGCAGCATTTAAATCAATAATGGCGACTTCGCCAAACAAAGAAAACTCCTCCAACAATTCGAACAAATTGTCTTTTTCTACAATCTTTCGGCTGGCATCGCCCTGCTGCAATTGCACTGCCTTGCCATCTAATAAATCAATACTTGGAATCAACATAATTTTTACCTTAATCTTTTAAGTATTTGTTTCGAACGGCAACACCGTTTCTCAATAATTCGTCTTTCACCTGACCAACCGTATATTCGCCACGATGGAACATGCCTGCTGCTAGTGCTGCATCGCTGCCTGCGAGAAAGGTTTCGGTAAAGTGCTCAGGTTTGCAAGCACCGCCCGAGGCGATCACTTGAATACCCAGTCGCTCGCTGACTTTGCTCATCAACTCATTATCAAAGCCAAGGCCAGTGCCATCGCGATGCATAGCTGTCAACAAGACTTCTCCAGCACCACGTTGCTCGACTTCTGCAAGCCACTGCATGGCATCTAAATCGATCGGAGTATTACCACCATTGATAAATACCTGGTATTTGCCGCCTTCTAGCTGCTGATTTAAGTCCACAGCCACCACCACACACTGCGAACCAAAGCCCTTTGCAATCTGATCAATCAAATCAGGGTGCTTCACTGCAGCACTGTTCAGCGCCACCTTGTCGGCTCCGGCATTTAGAAACTGCGCCACATCGTTGTAACTATTGAGTCCGCCACCGACCGTGAATGGGATCGATAGATTTTCGGCTACCCGGGTTACCGCTTCTAAAGCATTAGCGCGCTGCTCAAGAGTCGCTTTGATATCAAGAAACACAATCTCATCCGCACCCTGCTCCTGATAACGAACCGCTAACTCAACTGGGTCGCCCATATCTTGCAAGCCTTTAAAATTGACCCCTTTGACCACACGGCCGTGTGCCACATCAAGACACACAATGACGCGCGACTTGAGGCCTTGTTCAGTTTTCTTGATTAACTCAGAGCTGTTTAACTCAGACATTGCTTTAATACCTCTTCGCCCGCCATCCCCGATTTTTCTGGGTGGCACTGAAATGCAATCATGTTCTTGCTCGCGATGGCCGCAACAAGCGTTTGACCATAGGTCACTGAGGCAATGGATTTACCGCAATTGCTCACACCATAACTATTCACAAAATAAAGTGTCTGGTTATTAAGCCAGCCTTCGCTCGACTGAACATCAGCCCAGCCAACCATCGGTTGCTTTGGACTTTGCAGACGTGTCACTTTGCCCTGCAATAATCCCAACCCAGCTACACCGGGATCTTCTTCAGACTCTTCAAACATTATCTGCAAGCCGACACAGATGCCTATCAGTTTTTTGTTGTCGCGATACCAGTTTTTTATAGCCTGATCCAAGCCACTAACTTTAAGATTGGTCATTACAGTTCCAAAACGACCTTGACCAGGTATCACCACAGCGGAAAGCTCGCAGCGCTCCAGATCACTCGATTGGTTGATCGTGACCGGGTAAAAACCTATACGACGCAAGCAACCATTTAAGCTATACAGGTTGCCAGCGCCAGTATTGATAATGCCGATCTTTTTGGCGCATTCTTTTATGATAGCTTCACTCATAAACTCCCCTTGGAGCTGTTTGCCCCCTGCTTAGGAATCAATGCTTCACGCAATGCAAAAGCGAGTCCTTTAAAACTGGCTTCGATCAAGTGATGATTGTTATCAAAATACTCCGCTTTAATATGCAGACTAATTTGCGCGTTGATCGCGAAAGTGTAGAAAAAGTGTTTCCACATCTCGGTAGCGATATTGCCAATCATTTCGCGCGTAAAAGGTAAATCCGTTATCCCATAGCCACGGCCACACACATCCACCGCGACCATGATCAGGCTGGCATCCATCGGCAACAGACGTTGACCATAGCGAGTAATTGATTCCTGCTGACGCCACGCCTGTTGCAAAGCCTGGCCTAAGCAAATCGCCACGTCTTCGATCAAGTGGTGGTCATCAACCTCCAAATCACCTTTTGCTTCAAGCTGCAAATCCCAACCAGCATGTAACGCTAATTGAGTCAGCATGTGATCGTAAAATGGTAAACCTGTATTGATTTTGAGTTGCTGTGTGCCATAAATATTCAGCTCAAGTCGAATCGCGGTTTCTTTGGTTTGACGGACGATTGAAACTATCGACCGATTTTTAGTTTGTTCTGTCATAACAACCTCTCTAATTCATTGACAGACGCCACTACAAGATCGGCCCCCGCCTGGTATAAATTATTTGCACTTTCGCTTTCGGCAATTCCTATAGCCAATGCGCCCGCTGCTTTAGCCGCCTGAATATCATCCGGAGTATCACCCAGCATCCAGCAGTAAGTTGCACCGTAATAAGTTTTACATTGATTGATGCCCTCTGGCGCAGGCTTTGATTCAATAACGTCACAATCACTGACCAGATAAGTATTTCGAATACCCAATAGCTCCAGCCCAATTTCTGCTTCTCCACGAGGACGCCCCGTGACTACAGCAGTTTTAAATTGCTTACTGTTCTGTACGAATAACTGGGTGCAAAGATCGGTACTTAATAACGCCTCTTCTAATTGATTGAGACCTGCCTGCTCACCGTTGCCGAGGTAAAACTGCTGAAACTGTTCAACCACTGAAACGTAGCCTGGCAATGACTCTTCAAGTTGCAGCTTTATTAATTCATAAGTCAGCACCCAATCATTATTGAAGCCACCGCGTGAACGTAATGTGTCGATTGCCTGCTGCTCAGTTTTTGTTTTGGTAAAAAACTCTACCGTTTGTTTAATAGCAGCGTCATAGCTCTTACTGGTATCAATCAGGACACCATCCATATCAAAGCAAATCAATTCAGGTTTAAGCGCTAAAACCAATGCCTGTCTAAGTGGTTCAAACTCATAAGGAATAGCAATGCGAATCGCAGACTGCTCTTGTAAACCCAACTCCTTCAGCTCTAAGCCAACCAAATCAGTTTTGATCTGAATATTGTTTTGCTGGCAAGCCGCTTTGATCAGCTGCAGTCGTTGCGAGTTATCAACAATCAGAATGAAATTGGCCTGGCTGTCTAGCACATTCAAACCACGCTGGCGCAAAAACTGCACTAACTGATCACGATTCTCTGCGATGCGTTGAGTAAAATCCGCAACATCTCGCTGTGCGGCTTGAGTGAATGCCTGAAGTGCGATTTCAAGTGTTGGCTGTGGAACATTGAATGGCATCTTGCGCTCAGCAAATCGTTGAATCAAAGCTTCACCGCCCAACAGATAACCGCATCGAATGCCAGCCAGTCCATAAGCTTTGGATAAAGTGCGAAGCAGAGCCAGATTGTCGAACTCTTCCAACAAAGAAAGAGACTCTTCTTCCTGCCCTGTAAATTCAATATAAGCCTGATCAAGAAACACTTCTGCGCCAACTGCTTTGGCACGTTTACAGGCGTCTCTTAACACACCCAGTTCCAATGTTTCCCCAGTTGGGTTATTAGGACTGGTCAACACCAGAATCGAGTTCTCGCTTAGCGCATTCAAACTTGCTTCTAAATCAATACTCAAATCTGGCTTGGCAGGAATCAACTGAGCTTTACTGCTCCAAACATTGATGCCTGATAAATATTGACTAAAAGCAGGCATAGGAATGACCAACTCTCGCTGCTCTAGCGTTGCCAGTTTGAACATCATTTCAATCGCTTCATCGCCGCCGTTGGTTACTAAAATCTGCTCGGAGTTCAAACCCAGCTGCTTACTCATGGCCAACTTCAACTGTGACTGATCGGGATAGCGCCAATAATTCTGAGGTGATAGTTTTCTGATATCCAACCACTCAGGAAAACGATCCGCCCGCTCATTAAAATCGAGCTTCAAAGGCTCAGTTCTAGTTTCTTTCATATTCATCACACTTATCCTTTTCACCAGGTGTTACAGCACTTTGCGAATTGGTGTTTCTAAAATATCCGTCGCCCCGGCAGTAATCAGCTTTGGCAACAAGTCTTTAATTAGCTTACGCTCAATGGCAGCTTTAATGGCAAAACCATCGGCGTTATATAAGCGGCTTACAGTTGGCGCACGCATTGCTGGTAGCAAATCAACCACTCGGTCAATACTTTCTTCCGAACAATTCATCTCCAGCAAGACACGCTTACGACCATTCAAAACACCGCGCATTAACAACAATAAATCATCAATCTGCTGACGCTTTTCTGGATCATTAAGTACGTTTTTATTGGCAATAAGTTGAGTCGAACTTTCCATCACGGTATCCACAATCTTCAGACGATTGGCGCGAATAGTAGAACCGGTGCTGGTATTATCAATTACCATATCCGCGTCTTCTGGAGGAAATACTTCAGTCGCGCCATAAGCACGGAGCAATTGATATTGAACGCCTAACTTATCCAGATACTTCGCAGAAATTTTTTTATACTCAGAAGCAACAATAATTTTTCGCTGCTGCACCTCATTCCAATCCCAATCTTCAGGAATGCAGGAAACTAGTCTGACCGGGTTAAAACCTAAATCCTCAAGCACCTCAACATCCGCTTCCTGCTCCAGAACCCAGTCCATACCGGCGAAACCAATATCGTGTTGACCCAGCGCCACCATCTCTGGAATGTTCTGACTTTTCAGCAACTTCACCTCGATATCGCAACCAAATAACTGAGGGCGATAATTACGACTATCACCAACCAGCGTCAGACCAATATCGGAAAGTAGCTCAGCCACCTTGTCGTACAACTTCCCTTTTGGGATTACCATTTTTAAAGCCATGTCATTTCTCCTAAAGTTTAAAAAATTCAAAGTGTTAAAGTTTCAAAATCATCATTTATTAAAGCCAATAAAAAACCCCGTTGACCTTGCGGAGCAACGGGGTTTCTAAACCTGGGTGTCTTAACTGTTTAACTGAGTCTTAAAAAAGCCTTAAACATAAGCACCACCACCGTCGCTCCCGCAGTGTATGATGATGGTGATGATGTAAGCTCTTGTTTAAAAACATCTTTTTATCTCGTTTAATCCGTCTCTCAATTAATAAGTCTCAGTAGTCAGTTATAAATATTCGGTAAAAGTTACTGGCATAAAAAAAGCCCCGCTTTTGGCGGGGCTTTTAGAAATTCCTAATCAGTAAATTTCACATACAAAGCAACACCGCCAATCGGTTCGAATGGTGGTGATGGTGGTGAATTTGCGTCATTACTGTATTCATGAGGCTGATTAAAGCCCATTCTGTGATTAGAGTCAACAGCATCAACTGAAATTCATATTTAAAAATAAGCTAGGAGGTACTTGTTTAATCAATAAAATATAACTAGAGTTCCTGTAAGAGAATATAGAATTACAATGTTCAATTATGAAGCTCCGCGCACTCTTATTTAGGATTACCGCCCTTACTTTAGCATATCTTCTGATATCTTTTTCGGCATACGTTGCCACAACCTTTTTGTTCCAACCCAGTGATCTTCATCCTGATTACTGGAATATGACTGTATATGACGTCGTAACACAAATTATCTGTTTAACAGCCTATACAATAATGGTCTTATACCAGCTAACTCAATACCAACGACATAAGACAGATAAATAGCTCTATAAGTTGGAGAAGCTAACCATCACATATTTTTGGCAGCCATATAGACCTATCTAGGAGGGAGAAACACTAATTTAATCCATACACCTAGATACATTTTCTGTGGCAAAAGCTTAAGAGCAGATCCTGACTTTCGTCAGGATGACAGAGTTTCGGGTGATACTACTTTTGTGAAAAATGTTTTTTGTAGGTTGGCGATGAACGAAGTGAATCCCAACATTATGTCAGACGACTCAACAATAAGTCACTGGATACCGCGGTCAGGCCGCGGTATGACGGCAATGGTTAGCCTTATAATCAATTACTTGCCAACCAAACCGACGCTAGCATCATATCTTCCGGTTCGGTGACTTTAATATTTTTGCGTGTTCCTATGACAAGAGCTGGATGTTGGCCTTGCGCTTCAATAGCGGAGGCTTCATCGGTTATGGGCAATCCTTGCTGCAAACCGCTCTCAATTGCTGTCGCTAAGGCTTCAACGGGAAAGTATTGCGGTGTTTGGGCTAGCCAGATTTGTTCGCGGTTCAATGTCTTATCAATGGTTTGATTGGCGTTTGCGAGTTTGACGGTGTCCACTGAGGGGATAGCTAGAATAGCGCCGTGTTTTGAGTTTTTGCCTGCCTGGATCAGCGCATCGATGCTGCCTGTATCAAGGCATGGCCTGGCAGCGTCGTGCACCATCACCCAGTCATCGCCACGCTTTTGTTTCTGTATAGCTTGCAGCCCATTAAGCACAGACTCTGCACGGGTTTCACCACCTTCAACAGTAATGATTTTAGGATGCTTAGTAATTTTGAGCTTTAACCAATAATTGTCATTCGGATGCAAGGCAATAACAACTTTATCAATGGCAGGATGCTCAAGAAACTTGGAGAGGCTGTGCTCAAGAATGGTTTTGCCGTCTATTTCGAGATATTGCTTGGGTAGTTCGGCTTTCATGCGACTGCCAATTCCAGCGGCTGGAATCAGCGCCCAAATCTTGGTTTTATTGTCATTCATATTGTTTTTGATCAGTCTTAACGTTGCTCTTGAGAAGAGCCTTGGCTGCTCTCTTGGCGAGCCCCCTCTCTAGAATCGAGGATACGGAAGAAGGTTTCGCCCTCTTTGATCATGCCTAATTGATAACGCGCGCGCTCTTCGATGGCATCCGTCCCTTCTCTCAGGTCATGTATTTCAGCGAGAATTTTTTGATTGCGTAGCGCCAGTTCAGCGTTTTCAGATTTGACTAATTCGACTCTGGCTTCCTGTTGCTTTATTTCGCGAAAAGAAGATTGCCCGAACCAGATTCGGTATTGAAGGCTGGTCAAAACGACCAGTAATGTCAGGGCAACCCATTTCATAATCGTAACAATGCCAGAAAACAGGGGGCAAATAAAGCAGTTATGCCAAGCTCTGATAAAACTTTACTTACTTGCCCCATATGCCTATATTTCACTAGAACTTGAAGGCTTTCTTGCCAGGATAAGGTGCTTTTTCACCTAGTGCTGACTCAATACGCAACAATTGATTGTATTTGGCAACACGATCAGAACGGCACAATGAACCGGTTTTAATCTGGCCAGCAGCAGTTGCCACAGCTAAATCAGCAATGGTGGTATCTTCAGTTTCACCCGAACGGTGTGAAATCACAGCGGTATAACCGGCCTTATGCGCCATATCAATCGCCGCTAGAGTTTCAGTCAAGGTACCGATCTGGTTTACTTTGATCAGAATCGAGTTAGCCACGCCCTGCTCAATACCTTTTGATAGAATCTTGGTGTTAGTAACGAACAAATCATCACCGACCAACTGACACTTGCTACCGATCTTATCAGTCAACAATTTCCAGCCTTCCCAGTCACTTTCGTCCATACCGTCTTCAATAGACACGATTGGGTAACGCTCAACCCAGTCTGCTAAATAATCAGTAAACTCTGCTGAGCTTAATACCTTACCTTCACCAGACAAGTGATATTTGCCATCTTTGTAGAATTCGCTTGAAGCAATATCTAATGCTAATGCAACGTCTTCACCCAACTTATAGCCAGCACGGTCAACCGCTTCAACGATGGCCTGAATCGCTTCTTCATTTGAACCTAAATCTGGAGCAAAACCACCTTCATCACCCACCGCAGTGTTCAAACCTTTTTCCTGCAACACTTTACGCAAGCTGTGGAAGATCTCAGCACCCATACGCAACGCTTCAGAGAAAGTTGGTGCGCCAATAGGCATAACCATAAACTCTTGGATATCAACGTTGTTATCTGCGTGTTCGCCACCATTGATGATGTTCATCATCGGTACTGGCATTGAAAAGTTGCCATCGCGATTGATGTGCTCATACAAAGGCTTACTCAATGCTTGCGCTGCCGCTTTAGCATTCGCTAAAGACACCGCTAGAATGGCGTTAGCACCCAGCTTTTCTTTATTTTCTGTGCCATCCAGATCAAGCATAACTTGGTCAATGGCAGCCTGATCAGTGGCATCTTTGCCAATAAGTGCTGACTTGATTTCATTATTAACGTGGCCAACGGCTTTTAATACGCCTTTGCCCAGGTAACGAGATTTATCACCATCACGCAATTCCAATGCTTCGCGTGAACCGGTTGATGCACCTGATGGTGAACATGCCATAGCGCGTACGCCATTCTCTAACACCACTTCTGCTTCAACTGTTGGATTGCCGCGTGAGTCCAATACTTCGCGACCGATGATATCTGTAATTTTCAAGCCATTACCCTCTTAAATTGTTTCAACCAAAACTTAATTTTGAATAAAGGAACCTAAATTCAAAAAAATCAAAATACAATAGACATAAAAAAACACTCCTGAGAACAGGAGTGTTAGAAACTTAGAGCAAGTCGCCCTTACCAAACTCGTGTATCGAGTCCTCAATATAGCCAGCCTTTTTGACCACATCGTCCAGCTCTTTCATGACACGCAGCATTTCTTCGATGCGGTACATGGGGAAAGAGTTCGGGCCGTCACACTTAGCCACTTCAGGATTCGGGTGTGATTCCATGAACACACCAGAAACACCGGCCGCAATCGCAGCTCGGGCTAATACAGGAATCACATCACGCAAGCCACCGGAAGTAGAACCTTGACCACCGGGCAGTTGCGCAGAATGGGTCGCATCATAAACGATTGGACAACCGGTATCGCGCATAATCGACAGTGAGCGCATATCCGATACCAGATTGTTGTACCCAAAGGAAACACCGCGCTCGCAAACCATAATGTTCTGGTTACCGGTTTCGCGCGCCTTATCAACCACGTTCTTCATATCCCATGGCGATAAAAACTGACCTTTTTTGATGTTAACCGGAATGCCTGGCTCACACACTTTACGAATGAAATTAGTTTGACGGCATAGGAAAGCAGGCGTCTGCATCACATCAACCACATCCGCCACTTCTTGCATCGGTGTGTCTTCGTGTACATCGGTTAATACCGGAACGCCGACCTGATCTTTAACTTTTTGCAGGATTCGCAGACCTTCTTCCAGACCTGGCCCACGAAAGCTTTTACTGGATGAACGGTTCGCTTTATCAAACGATGACTTGTATATATAGGGAATGCCCAGTCTGTCAGTCATTTCCTTCATGAACCCTGCAGTATCAATCGCCAGCTGTTCGCTTTCAATGACACAGGGACCACAAATCAAGAAAAACGGTTGATCCAGACCAACTTCCCAATCCAGTAATTTCATACTTTCACCTTAATAACTAGTCTCACCTTAGTAACTATTTGATTAACCAGCAGTTTGTTTCGCATGGTAATCCTTCGCCGCGTTTACGAACGCACTGAACAAAGGATGTCCATCGCGAGGAGTCGAAGTGAACTCCGGGTGGAACTGACAAGCCACATACCAAGGGTGATCTTTCAGCTCTACCATCTCTACCAAATGCTTTTCAGTAGAGGTACATGATACCACAAGGCCAGCTTCTTCAAGCTTTGGCAGCAAGTTATTGTTAACTTCGTAACGGTGGCGGTGGCGCTCGTTTATCACTTCACTTTGGTAGATATCGAAGGCTTTAGTTCCCTTCTTGATATCAGCTGGTTGTGCACCAAGTCGCATAGTCCCACCTAAATCCGAATCATCCGCTCGTTCTTCTTTAGAACCATCACGGTTGATCCACTCGGTGATTAGACCGATAACAGGATACGGGCTTTCAGGATTAAACTCTGAGCTGTTAGCATTTTCCAGCCCAGCCTTATGGCGAGCATACTCAATCACCGCCACCTGCATACCTAAGCAGATGCCGAGATAAGGTATTTTGTTTTCACGGGCATACTGTGCAGTAGCAATCTTACCTTCAACGCCACGCTCACCGAAACCACCGGGAATCAAGATAGCATCCATGTCTTTTAGCAGGACAGTGCCTTTCTTTTCGATATCCTGAGAATCGATATAATGAATTTTTACCGATTGACGTGTATGCAAACCAGCGTGTTTTAAAGCTTCGGTCAAGGATTTGTAGGCTTCAGTCAGATCCATGTACTTGCCGACCATGGCGATATTAACCTCGCCTTTTGGATTGGCTTCGCGGTACAGGACTTCTTCCCACTCAGACAAATTCGCTTCAGGCACTTTGATTTCAAAGCGCTCACAAATGAAGTCATCAACATGCTGATTCAAGAGAATCGCAGGGATACGGTAAATACTGTCAACGTCCTGCAAAGAAATTACCGCCCGCTCTTTAACGTTAGTAAACAAAGCAATCTTACCGCGTTCACTGGCTGGGATGGAGCGATCAGAACGACAAATCAACATGTCCGGCTGGATACCAATCGAACGTAATTCTTTTACTGAGTGCTGGGTAGGCTTGGTTTTTAACTCACCGGCTGTAGCGATATAAGGCAATAAGGTCAAATGCACAAACATGGCATTTTCTTTGCCTACTTCAAAGCGTAACTGACGAATTGCTTCCATGAAAGGCAATGACTCGATGTCACCCACAGTACCACCGATCTCAACCATCGCGATATCAGCACCCTTGGCGCCTTCGATGATTTTATGCTTAATTTCGTCAGTGATATGAGGAATAACCTGAACGGTGCCGCCCAGATAGTCCCCGCGACGTTCTTTTTTCAAAACGTCCGAATAAACGCGGCCGGTGGTAAAGTTGTTGCGTTGATGCATTCGAGTACGCACGAATCGCTCATAGTGACCCAAATCCATATCGGTTTCTGCGCCATCTTCAGTCACAAACACTTCACCGTGTTGAAATGGGCTCATAGTGCCGGGGTCCACGTTAATATAAGGGTCCAGTTTCAACATGGTCACTTTCAGACCACGCGACTCTAGAAGCGCAGCAATCGATGCCGCCGCAATACCCTTACCCAAAGAAGAAACAACACCACCGGTAACAAATACGTACTTGGTCATAAGCCTAACCCAACTTAAATAATTGCGAGCAGCTAGCCCTGCTCAAAAACACCATAAACAACAATATATAAAATTCGCCAATGCAAAAATGGGCCTGAAGGCCTTATATATCGTAGCTTTTCGAATTCTGACACACTTTAAATCGGCCAAGGAACTCGGCCAAATGTCGATGAGAAGAAAGGGTCTCAAGACGGGAAGGCAGTATATCAAAAAGGTCGGAGCATTGGCGAGGAGTTTTTGTAAATTTACTTGGCCCGAAGTTTGAGAGTCTAGAGATTAGGAGTGAGAAGGCCATTAAGGTGACAATGGCCTTTCTTAAATCAAGGCTTCAAGGTCGCGCCTTCCTCACTAACACCCTCTTCACTAGCAGTCTCCTGCTCTTGCGATTCACTTTTCATAGCTAACATAATAAACACCGGCACAAAGCCGAAAGGCACTAAAAACAACAGCTGACACCAACCACTGTGGCCGATGTCATTAAAACGCCGAGTACCAGCAGCTAACAGCGGTAATAGGGTTAAAATACCGATGATCAGGTACAGCTTCTCATGCAGAGCTTTCGAAATGGCGGCAATGAGCAAAACAAACAGGAAAAACCACCAATACTCCGCCCTTGAAGCTTTGCCCTCAAAATTCGCATAATTGATAAAACAATGTTTAGCCGCAGTAAATAGAGACATGGAAGCCTCACCGGTTTCGGGCTTGTCGCTTTCAGGCTGCCCGCTTTCGGCAAAAGTTAAATCATCCGCCGAGACCTCAAATACTGAGGCCAAAGCCCGTACAGTCTCGATGGATGCTTTGCCCGAGCTTTCCAGGCGCTGAATGGTTCTTAAATTAAGACCACAAGCATCACTTAATTGTTGCTGCGACCAATGTTTACCCGCACGTAGTTGTTTTACCAATTCTGAGTTAATTCTCATCTAACTAGCTCTTATTCCCTGAATGAGGCTCTAATATAAAGAAAATTGAGCAATATAGTTACGACATTTTTACGTCTTTCTTTACGACACTAAACGGCAGAGATATTTTTTTGCTCAATAAAACAGTGACTTGGCACTAAATGGTGTAAAATAGAACAAATATTGAATTGCTGGAATCATCATGAAAATCTGGGTTGATGCTGACGCCTGCCCCGTAGTCATCAAAGATATTCTGTTTCGCGCAGCTGAGCGTACCAAAACACCATTAACACTGGTCGCCAACCAGTTTATTCGCACGCCACCCTCGCCTTACCTCAAGGCAATCCAGGTCAGTTCTGGCTTTGACGTGGCTGATGATGAAATTGTGCAACGTGCAGAAAAAGGCGATTTGGTCATTACCTCGGATATTCCGTTGGCTGCCGAGGTCATTGAAAAAGGCTGCCAGGCATTGAGTCCACGCGGTGAGCTCTTCACAAAGGATAATATTCGAGGACGGCTCAATATGCGCGACTTTATGGATACCATGCGCTCCAGTGGAATTCATACAGGTGGTCCGCCGCCACTTAGCCAAAGTGACCGCATGAGTTTTGCCAATCATCTGGATAGAATTTTAGCGAAGGGATAAGGCAGAGACAGAGACAGAGAATGGCTTACTTTCCTCGCTTGACGGTTTGCCATCCCTCATCCAGCTGCTCAAGAGTTGCACTGTCTACAGATAAATTGTTCAGGGTCAAATAATCTTCCAGTTTTCTAAATCTAGTTTCGAACTTTCGCGCACTTTTACGCAAGGCTGCTTCGGCGTCTACTTTGAGATGGCGCGACAAGTTCACGCAAGAAAATAGCAAGTCGCCAATCTCTTCTTCAATGTTTTGCTGGTCATTGTTAGCGATAGCCTGTTTGAGTTCTTGAATCTCTTCTTCAATTTTATCAATCACACCACTAATTTCGGGCCAGTCAAAACCATGACGGCCAACGCGCTTTTGCATTTTCTGTGCTAGCGACAAAGCCGGGAAATGTTTGGGCAAATCATCCAGCAAGCTGGTATTGGACTCATCTTTGCCCTGGCGCTCTTGATGCTTCTGTTGTTCCCAGTTCTTTTTCAGCTCTTCATCGGTGGTAAATTTTTTATCGCCAAACACATGCGGATGACGGCTGACTAATTTGTCAGAAACCTTTTCGGCAATCGACTCAAAGTCAAAGCGCCCTTCTTCCTGCCCTATCTGGGCATAGAAGATGACCTGAAACAGCAGATCACCCAGTTCCCCATGTAATTCCTCAAAATCGCCACGCTCGATGGCATCTGCCACTTCGTAGGCTTCTTCCAGCGTATAGGGAACGATGGTTTCATAAGTTTGTTTACGATCCCAGGGACAGCCTGACACAGGGTCACGCAAAGCCTGCATGATGGTCATCAGTCGTTGCGTTTGTGGCAGTGCAGTAAGAACAGTTTCATCACTCATAAGTTAACTATTTATCCGCGTCGTCTTTCAACTGTGAAAATATTAGGTAACTGTTTAAGCAGTGTAATGATGCGCTGCAAATCTTCGAGTTGCGACAACTCGATTTCAATCGAAATCTGCACCTGTTCATTGCGCTTGCTGGTGGACAAATCGGTAACGCCAGCGTTTTCGTTTGCAAGAACAGTGGTGATATCTTTGAGCAAGCTTTTCCGATCCATGGCGGTAATCACTAAATCCACCGCATAAGCATTGGTTGATTCAGCCTCCCATTGCACCGGAATAATCCGCTCGGGTTTATCACGCAACGCCTTTCTGGCGTGGGTACAGTCTTTCAGGTGAATAACGATACCTCGTCCTTGCGTAACGTAACCGATAATATCTTCACCCGGTACCGGTTTGCAGCACTTAGCAATACTGGTCAGCAGATCGCCGACTCCTGACACTGATACATCGCTGAAAGATTTACGCTTTGATTTTTTGCGCAGGGTCGGCTGAATATCTCGTTGCGGCTGCTTGGATTCGAGCAGCTCTTTAGCACGATTGATAGCCTGCGTAATACCCAGGTTGCCAGTGCCAATCTTGGTATACATTTCAACATCACTCGCCAGATGCAACTTTTGCGCCAGTTCTTGATGCGGCACATTGGTCAAGTGATTACGCGCTAACTCTTTCTCCAATAACTGACGGCCAGCATTGGCATTATCTTCCTGATCCAGCTTATTAAAAAACTGCTGAATTTTATGGCGAGTGCGACTGCTATTAATATAGCCATTGTGTGGAATCAGCCAATCACGACTCGGCGACTCTTCTTTCTGCGTCATGATTTCAATGACTTCGCCAGTTTGCACCTGATAGGTCAGCGGTACAATTCGGCCATTAATCTTAGCACCCACGCAACGGTGACCAATCGAGCTGTGAATACGATAAGCAAAGTCGATCGGCGTACTGCCAGCCGGTAAATCGATAACCTTTCCCTGTGGCGTAAACACAAACACGCGGTCTTCGGATACCGAGCTTTGGAACTCATGCATCAATTCATCGGCATTCACATCCGCCAACTCACTTTGCCACTCCAGCAATTGCCGCATCCAGGCAATCTTATCGTCGACACCCACTTTAGCTAAGTTGGCACCTTCTTTATAAGCCCAATGCGCGGCAATCCCTTTTTCCGACTCCTCATGCATCTGGAAGGTACGAATCTGAATTTCAAGGATTTTGCCTTCCGGCCCAACCACAGCCGTGTGAATCGAGCGATAGCCATTCTCTTTTGGCGTCGCTACATAGTCATCAAACTCTTTCGGAATATGTTGCCACTCGCCATGCACAATGCCGAGCGCACCATAACAATCCTGAACCCGTTCAACCAGAATTCGCACAGCACGAACATCATAAATTTCCTCAAAGCCCACATTTTTTCGGGTCATCTTCTTCCAGATGCTGTAAATATGCTTTACGCGACCACTGACTTCGCCCTTGATATTTTCTTCTTTAAGTTTTTGCTCAAGTAACTGAGTAACATCGTCAATATACCGCTCACGATCGACTCGTTTTTCTTTGAGATTTTTAGCAATCGACAAATAAGCTTCCGGTTCGAGATAACGGAACGCCAAATCTTCCAGCTCCCACTTGAGTTGACCAATGCCCAGACGATTCGCCAGAGGGGCAAAAATATTTTTAGTTTCACGGGCAAAAGTTAATTGTGTCTCGCGACTGGCATCTTTGATATGGCGCAAGGAAACCACACGATCAGCCAGTTTTAATAACACCACCCGAGCATCATTCACCATGCCCAGCAGCATCTTGCGCAGACTCTCTACCTGCTGATGGTCATTTTCAGCACCCGTTTCCTGCTGCAAGCTACGCATAGCCTCCATCTGGCCTGCACCTTCAACCAGTCCGGCAATGGTAGAACCCACCTTATCTTTAATCGTCTCAATTTTGATAGAGCCCGCAATCACAGAAGGCAATAATACAGCTGCGGTGAGAGTGTCCGCGTCAGCATTGAAATGAGTCAAAACCTCCGCCAGCTCAAGACCTGCCGCCAAAGTGTTCAGCTTAAGCACAGGAGTCACAGATACATTCTGCTGGGCCATCGTCACCGCTTTCTCCAGCTTAGACTTAGGCTTACCATCAACCGTCAGTTGATTCAGCTCAAGCCACTGTTCAAACGAAAACTGTGAATTATCAACCAGCTCAAATATATCGTGATCTTTACGTTTCATAATCTGGGTTCTTATTCTGTCCTTGGAATGGGTCTAATTTAGAAGTCGTCTACAATAACGAAAAGCCTATATTAGCAGTATTGATTTTTATTGGAAGTGGAGAAAAGTAATCAGGGTGTAAGCAAGTGTTTTGGTGCTTACTGGATCGTAATGAGATGCTCTCATACTCTTTTTACAGTTTTATAGGCTTAACAATGATGATGTATTAAGATGTTGGATTGGAAAAACTATCTTAATTAACACATCAAACACAAATCACAACAATATAACCCAGAGAAGCTAGGAATGCGTGATTACAGAATTACAAAGTATAACCCTAAAAACCGTAATGAAAGCGGCCACTACTTAAAAGATGAATGGACTGAGCCTGAGCAAATAGGACAAGTCTTCAATGGAGTTAAAGCAAAATATTCAGACTTTTTTGCAGCTGAAGAGAAATATGTCTTATCGATTATTGAAGTTCTTAAATCTTTATCAATAAGCCACCTGAGGGTTGTCGACCTAGATAATAGCTACACAGCATGGTCTTTATCACAAAGAGAAAAAGCATGGCTTAGAGAAGATGTGTTCTCTGAAATTGAGGTGTTTGAGGATAAGTCTGTTGGACTATCCGAAATCGAAACGATAATAAGAATGAACTTAAGACACTTCCTGACCTGTAGATTAGAAATCAACAATGAATTTGGTTTGAGATTTGGCTTTGACTTTTATATGTATGTGCTTTGTCATGAATTACCTGCCGAGGTACAAGATAAGATCCATAACATAGGTCTATTCGTTGAAGAGATAGAGCCAATGTACCTAATGAATAGGTGCGATTTTTATATACTGGCATCAAAAAAAGGGGGGGATTTGTTGATCACGAAATACTTCTAAAGAAAATGACCCGAAAAAAAATCAAAATAGGACTAGGTTTATCAGTAGAACATCCCGGCAACCATAGTTTTAAAATAACACCCGAAAATTCAGTGATTTTTATCGACGAATTCCAGTTTGACTTTGATAAGTATGAATATTATCTAAACTGCGACAAAATATATTGGTAGTCGTTTTGCAGGTACTATTGTAGAACCAATCCCGGTCTCTCGTTACAGTCACTGGACCCCGTGGTTAAAACACGGGGTGACGGAGATATGGAAAGGGAGATACAATGGCTTTAGGTGCGGCAAAGAGTCGCGAAAGAGCGGAGGTGACCTAGTAGGTCATTGAGCATCTTGAGCAACTCTTTAACAAAGCATAAAAAGCTAGCGCCACTCTTCCCTACAAGGTTTTAAAGCAGGATGTTTCTTTCAAGACAAGGCATAAGACTTTTTGAGGCGCGGAGCGGACTAGTCGTCCGTGAGCACCTCAAATAAGTCTTATAACGCAGTATTGGAAGGAAAGGACTATTTAAAACTAGACTTTCTGAAACAGGGCGATGGATTCTGTATGCGAGGTATGCGGAAACATATCCATAACCCCCGCCTTCACCAACTTATACCCTTTCTCCTTCAACTCACCCGCATCGCGCGCCAGGGTTGCTGGGTTACAGGATACATAGACGATGCGTTCTGGGTTGAAGCGAGTAATGTTTTGCACAACATCCAATGCGCCACTGCGTGGTGGGTCGATTAGGATTTTGTTGAAGCCCTGTTGCGCCCATTCTTCTTGCGTGAAGTCGTCTTGCAAGTTGGTGGCGTAAAATTCTACGTTGCTCAAACCGTTATGTTTGGCATTTATTTGTCCACGCTCAACCATGGCTTCGCTGCCTTCGACACCAACTACGTTTTGCACTTGAGTGGCCAATGGAATGGTGAAGTTTCCTAGCCCGCAGAACAAATCAAGAATTCGGTCGTCTGCTTTTGGCTCTAGCCATTCAATAGCGCGTTTTACCATTTTTGAATTAATGCTGGCGTTAACCTGAGTGAAATCCATAGGATGGAATAGCATTTCCACATCATAGTCTTCCAATCGATAGGACAACCAGTCGCGCGTGTCTGGACCGTACAGCAAATGAACCGTATCTGGGCCTTTCGGTTGCAGGTAAATATAGAGGCCATGTTCTTTTCCGAATTCGATCCACAGGTTCTGATCTTTTTCGGTTAATGGCACCAGATGACGAACCACTAAGGCTACCTGGTCATCGCCCATGGCGACTTCAAGCTGCGCAGTTTTATCGTTACTATCAAGTTCACTGATCATGTTTTTCAGTGGCGTGATCAGTTGCCCTACTCGCGGATCAAGCACCACACAGGAATCAATAGTGGCTAAGAAGCTGCTGCGCTTTTCACGGAAGCCGACTAATGCTCCACCTTTCTTAGGCACAAATTTAACGCCGAGACGTGCTTTACGACGATAGCCTAAAACGTCTGCCTGCAAAGGCTCGACTAATTCGTAATCACCGGTTTTATGGGAGTGACCACCGAAATGGTCTAGCTGCTCGACCAATACATTTTGCTTGTGAGCTATTTGCGCTGGGTTACTCATGTGTTGCAAGCTACAACCGCCACAAATATCCGCATGTTCGCACGGCGGGGTTACGCGGTCTTCCGAGGCACTGTGAACTTCGATGGCAACGCCTTCATCAAACTTGCCGCGTTTTTCGGTGTACAGGAAGGATACTTCTTCGCCCTTAAGCGCATTGTCTACAAAAACCGTTTTGCCTTCTACGCTACAAATCCCGCGACCTTCGTGCGAGAACGCATGAATGGTTGCATTGACGGGTTCGGTCGGTAACGGCTTTCTACGACGTCTTCTTGCCATGATTAACTCTCAGATCAATTGATAAAATTCAGTAAAGGGAAAGCCCGAGCCTGGGTCTAGGTCTAGATCAGCTCCAGGCTTCGAGGAATTCAGTAAAGTGCGGTTGATTTTCGCTGCTTAAATACTCTCTTAGTTTTTGCTCTTCTGCTTCCAAATCTTGCTGGCTTAAATTGCCACGCATCACTTCAAAGCGCAGATACACCAGGTAAGTATTAAGCACATCCGTTTCGCAATAATCGCGGATAGCCTTGAGATTGCCCTGATGATAGGTTTCCCACACTTTGGCGCCGCTCATGCCCATTTTGCCGGGGTAGCCCAGCATACTGGCGATTTTATCCAGCGGTGCATTGGCGCGCGGATTATATGAGGCAATCACGTCCATCAAGTCTAGGTGGCGGCTATGGTAACGGCTAATATAGTTGTTCCACTTGAACTGGCTGTCCATTTCGCCGGTGTCCCAATATTTTGGCGCCGCGATATTATGCTTCATGGCGCGATAATGTAAGACCGGCAAATCAAAGCCAGAACCATTCCAGGACACGATAGTCGGCGTGAAACGGTCAATACCATCAAAAAAGCGCTGAATGATTTCTTTCTCATCTGCCTGCTCGTCGCCCAAAGACCAGACGGTTAGCTTATCGCCATGGCGAAATACTGCTGAAATCGCAACCACTTTTTGCAAATACAAAGGCTGAAAAGTATTGCCGGTTTGCTGATAGCGCAAATGCTCCATAGCAGTGACCACATCCTCATCGGACAAGCCTTCAAATTCGTTCAGCAAGCGACCTGCTTCAATGTCAGGTATTGTTTCGATATCAAATACAAATATATTCATAAAGTCTATCTGGCTCCGGCCTTTACTTGCCTATATCCTTGGGGCAAGGTAGATTATGCAACGAAAGCCCCACATTATAACGACTTTGCCAAAAAAAGCTTGGAGAATTCATCTTTGAAACCCTTGCAGTGTTTCTTCGCAGTGACTTTGATTATCACCCTGTTATCAATGGGTCAATCGGCTGTGGCTGAACACCCTACACGCAAAGTCATTTCAGTGGATGTTTTAGGCCCCTATTCAAGCCCACAAGAGCAAGAATTACTTTTCGGGCTCAAGCAAAGCTTGCTGGATAAATATGATCTGGGGCTCAAGCAAAACCTGCTTTTCTGGCAGAAACAACCTAACTGGGCTAGTTATATCAGCAACTCCGAATCTGATTACATTATTACGGTGGGTCAGGAAGCCTTAGATCATGTTATGAAGGTACAGACGGAACGGCCTGTTATTGCCTTGATGAATACCGCCGATAGCCTCGAAATACTACGTCGCCATCCGCATGATGATTTTTATGCCATCACCCATGAGCAACCCTTAATTCGCTATTTCGCACTCATCAAAAGCCTTAATATCTATCAGGCGCAAACTGGCACCTTTTTCAGCCACCAAAACGGTTATATGAAAGATCGCTACCAGGCTTTGGCGCAGTTTTTCAATTTGCCCTACAAGCCATTGGTGGTTAATACACAATTGAAAACTCTGGATGCCATTAATATGTTGGTCAGCTGCTGTCGGATTATGCTGCACGATACAGACCGCGTTTATCCGCCAGGACGCTCTCGAAAATCCTTATTGGTCAACAGCTTCCGTAACCGCGTGATTGTAATAGGCAACTCTCCCAATATGCTGCGCGAAGGTGCTATGCTGGCTTTATTTAGCAAGCCTTATACAATAGGCGAACAAACAGCTGATTTAATTTATCAGATTGAAAAGGGACTGGTAAAAGAACCTTATCAATATCCAGACAAATTTGTGCTGGATGCAAACCGACGGATTGCCAAGTTACTCGGTTTTTCAGAATTGACTTTAGGCGAGTTAATTGGTCAGATCGAGAAGTTAGAAAATGTATATTATGAGATGGAACAATAGATGAAAGAGTGGGGAATTAATAAACGAATCATGACCTTGGCGTTAACGCCAACTATTTTAGTTGCCTTATTGCTGGGCACTCTCTTCATCAGTAACCACATCAATGACAGCAAATACTCCTTAACGGCTCGCGGTAAAACAATTGCTACCCACCTTGCTCTGGCCAGTGAGTATGGCTTAATTACTCTCGATGAAAAAAACCTGGCAGAAATGGCTCAGGCAGCACGCGACAACGACAAAGATCTGATGGCAGTGGCAATTTACGACCAGAATAATCGCGTATTGGCATCCGTAGGTTCCGCCGAAACGCTCAGCACAATGAGTATTGAAAATCCTTACTCTTTGGCTAAGTCCGGCTCATCCAATAACTTGATGCGTTTCGCCCGCACTACCGACAGTGAGCACGGCAAACTGTTCTACGCACCTATTATTTCGAAATTCCCGGAAACTTATGAATCATGGCAAAATTACAGCCAGGCCAATGCACAATTGCTCGGCTATGTCGCTGTAATGATGACCAATGAATTTTCCGTTATAAGTCGCTATAACACGGTTCTCACCACCTTATTCATTACCTTGATTGGTCTATTAATTGGCGGTTTCCTGGCGCGGAAAATGTCTATGAGCGTGACCACCCCCATTGAGAAAATGGTTGAAGGCATTAACCGTATTAAAGATGGTCGACTCGATACCCGTATTCAATCTGAAGCAAGCGCCGAACTGTTGACCCTGCAAGAAGGTATCAACCTGATGGCAGAGAATATGGAGCAGAATCAGGATGAGTTGCAACTGTCTGTTGATCAAGCAACCGAAGATTTACGTGAAACTCTCGAAACGCTCGAAGTCAATAACCTTGAACTTGATATAGCTCGTCGTCAGGCGCTCGAAGCAAGCAGAGTCAAAACCGAATTCCTGGCCAATATGAGCCATGAAATACGAACTCCAATGAATGGCGTTATCGGCTTCACTGAACTCCTGTTGAAAACCGAACTAAACAATAAACAAAAAGACTTCTTGTTTGATATAAAACGCTCTGCCACCAGCTTGCTTTCGATCATTGATGACATTCTTGATTATTCGAAAATTGAAGCAGGCAAGATGTCCTTTGAGCGTTATCCATTCGACCTGCGCGAATGTGTCGATGATATTTTCCGCATGTTAGGACCAAATGCCAATAAGAAAGGCATTGAACTGGTTTCCTTGATTTTTTCTGACGTTCCTAAGGCATTGCTCGGCGACCCTATTCGTATCAAACAGATCATAACCAACCTGGTCAACAACGCCATTAAATTTACCAAGTCCGGTAGCGTTGAACTCTATGCTGAAGTGGAATCAGAGAATAAGAAAGGTCTGAAGCTGAAAATTCAGGTTAAAGATTCAGGTATCGGTCTGACACAGGAGCAGCAACGCAATTTATTCAAAGCCTTCAGTCAGGCGGATAGTTCTACCAAGCGCGAGTTCGGTGGCACCGGTTTAGGCCTGGTGATTTCTAAGTCTCTGGTTGAGAAAATGGGCGGTAATATCGGTGTTAGCAGCAATGCAGGTGAAGGCTCGACCTTCTGGTTCACTCTGCAATGCGAACGTACCGACTCACTTCCTGAAGATGGAATAAGTGGTGAGTTCCTGGCCAATAAATCAGTGCTGGTTTTTGACCCACACCCATCCACCCGCTTATCAATCACCCAAATTCTGGAAGATTGGGGCATGCTGGTGCGCTCCTTTGACAAGATTGATGACCTGATGACAGAGATTGATCTTTATAGCCAAAGCGGCAAAAGCATTGAACTGATTATCATCGGTGGCCAGCGTTTCCGACGTCGTCAGCAACAACTTGAGTACATCTGCAACAAAACCCAAACCCAGTTATATTGCCCGGTGATTACTTTTACAACCGCTGGCAATGCTGATTTCCTGGAGCATTTGCATTCAATAGGGGTCAGTCGAGCCTTAACCAAGCCCGTTACTCACAGAGCACTCTATAATTCACTGATAGAATTATTAAAAACACCTTCGGTATCTTCTGGCAAGGAGCCGGCCCCCACGGTTGTTGGCGACGCCAGCTTACTCAAGGACATTTATGTATTGGCAGTGGATGATAATCCTTCCAACCTCCGTCTGGTAACTACGCTATTGCAGGATTTAAATATCAAAGTCGATGCTGCAGAAAGTGGCATGCAGGCCGTGTCGCTTAGTAAGAGCAAGGCCTATGATGCGATCCTGATGGATATTCAAATGCCGGAAATGGACGGCCTGGAAACCACTCGTACCATTCGTGCAAACCGTACCAACTTAACGACACCCATTATCGCCTTAACCGCGCATGCCATGGCTAATGAACGAGAGCAGTTATTAGAAGCAGGTATGGATGACTACATGACCAAACCTGTTTCAGAACAGGCACTAATCAATCTACTGCTAAAATGGACTCAATCTGCCACCGATTTAACCCCGGTCAATACAGAAGAACAAGAAGTCGAAGGCAATGGACAGGGACAGGAGCAGTCATTGGACTGGAGCTTGAGCTTAAAACTTGCCAATAACAATGAACAATTGGCCATTGATATGCTGACCATGTTAGTTGAATCCAACTTTGAAACCGGACAGAATATCCACGCTGCTTACCAGTCACAGGACTTCGATCAGCTATTACAGCACGTGCATAAATTACATGGCGCAAGTTGCTATGTTGGCACGCCGAGACTGAAACACCTGAGCAACGTATACGAAACTCGAATAAAGAAAGAGCAGTACAATAAACTCGAAGAACTGCATGAGCAATTATTAATAGAGTTAGAAGTCGTCAATAAAGAAGCAGAGCGCTTCTTAAATCCAGAAGAACCAGAAGCGGCAGATAATTAATCGTTAGAATCACACAATTGAAATAATTTTAAATTTATAAAAAAAGGGGCTGCTATCAGCCCTTTTTACTGTCATAAAAGCAGTCATCAACCAATCGTTTTAACCTGAATCGCCGATAATTCCTGCTGCGGAATATCCTCAACAATGACACCTTGTAAGTAACCATGCTCAGCATCAACTCCGTCAATTCTGGTATTTAGTACCAGTCGCTCAGGATTAAGTGTGGCAGGAACTTCAACCGCAATTTTATGATAGTTCGGAGTATATCCAAAGTAACGTTGTTGGCCTTCTTCAGTGAACTGATTCGAACTTTCCCAGAGCACAGGAACAGTTAGCCCCACTTGGCGCTCCAGCTCCTCGGCTTTCAATCGAGCAGCTAGTTCGTGCAACTGATGACTACGTTCTTTTTTTACATCCTTGCTGATTTTGCCTGGCAAGCGAGCAGCTTTAGTGCCCTCACGATCCGAATAGGTAAAAATATGAATATGCCCAAAACCAACTTCTTCAATGTACTGCATAGTCTGTTTAAATTCTTCTTCAGTTTCGCCGGGGAAACCGACAATAACATCGGTCGTCACATTAAAACCTGGAACTTGAGTTCTTGCTTGTTGCACCAGCTCGCTAAACGTCGAAGTTTTGCAGCGACGAGACATTCTTCGTAACACTGTATCAGCACCACTTTGAATGGGTAGGTGCATGTGCGGCATCAAACGCGGATTAGCAAACAGCTCAAAAAAGTTTTCGCCCAGATCCCATGGCTCAACAGAAGCGAAGCGAATGCGCGGCATCTGCGTTTCACTAAGTATGGTTTCCACCAGCTCGTATAAACTCGAATCAATATCGGATCCATAGCCACCAACATGGACTCCAGCCAGAACAATTTCTTGCACACCTTCAAGGTGCAGCTGGTTAATTTCGTCCACTAAATCCTGAACGCTCCGGCTGCGTTCTTCGCCACGTGCAACTGTGACAATGCAATAAGTACAGCGATAACGACAGCCGTCCTGGATTTTTATAAAAGCTCGCTCACGATTACGAGCGAATAAGGCACTTTCACCCGGTTCAGTAGCAAACTCAGGCATCGCCGGAATCTCTAATAACTGTTTGGCTTTTTCAACCAGCGCATCTTTATCCTCATTGGCTATCACCAGGTCAACACCCATGATTTTAGCCACTTCTTCTGGCTCCAATGAAGCGTAACAGCCGGTTACAACCTTTCGGGCCTGGGGGTTGGCGCGATGGAAACGTCGAACTGTTTGACGGGATTTCCGCGCCGCCTCGGCGGTCACCGCACAGGTGTTTAACACAATTAAATCGGCAGTATCGGCTTCTGAAGTCAATGACAAGCCCAGACGCTGGAACGAATTCGCCCAGTTCTGAAGCTCCGCCTCATTCAATCGACACCCTAACGCGCTTAAATGTACCTGCATAACCACCTGACTCGTATAACTGACCTAAGTAAAGTCTGTAACTTTACTCGATAAAAATTGGGCGCTAATTGTACAGTTTCTAGCCTTTATTGGCATCACCTTTTGTAATAGATTTTCATGAGAGTACAAAAAAAGGCGCCAGAAAGCGCCTTTAGTAATCAACAAAACCTCTTATTTTTCAACAGTATGTAAATGTACATCTCGCTGAGGGTATGGGATGCTGATGTTGTTGGCATCTAACGCCTTTTTAATGGCTTCGAGGTTTTCAAAATAGACTCCCCAGTAATCGCCACTATCTGCCCAGACTCTTAATACAAAATTGACCGAGCTATCAGCTAGCGCAGACACTGCTATAAAGGGTTCCGGGTCTTTATGAATGCGATCATCTTTGGCGATAACAGCAAGAATCACGTCTCGCGCAGTATCAATATCATCGTCATAGCCGATCCCAATCGTAAAATCTACGCGACGCTTTGGTTGTGTACTGTAGTTCACCATTGAGCCGGTAGAAATAGGCGAATTAGGAATGATGATGGTTTTATTGTCTGGAGTAGTCAGAATAGTATTGAAAATCTGAATCTCTTTTACCGTTCCTGAGTGTCCCTGCATTTCAACAAAGTCACCGACTCGATAAGGGCGTATAATCAATAAAATAACACCGCCCGCAAAGTTTTGCAGAGTACCGGACAAAGCCAGACCAATCGCTAAACCGGCGGCACCCAGCATGGCAACAAAGGTGGTCATTTGTATGCCAAGCATTCCAATCACTGTAATGGCCAGCGCTGCCTTAAGCAAGATACTAATCATGCTTACCAGGAAGCGTTGCAAGGTAACGTCAAAATTCTTTTTTGCGAAGGCTTTTCTTACACCATTGAGTATCATCCGAATAAGGATTAAACCAACGAGCAGGACCACCAATGCAGATATCAGCTTGGGAGTATAATCGAGCATCACTTGCCAGCTACTCTCAGCAAAACTGGTCAGTTGTTCTGTATCCACAGGTAATTGCATTGTTAACCTCTTGATTTTAATCTTGTTAATTTCTGCACAACATTCTAGCGAAGGAGTCTTCAAGTTGCGAACTTACTGGCCAAAATTTACAAAAAGGTCACGTAATTAGCCTTAATTGCCAAGCAAATACTGGTAAGTTCCCACATCTCATGTAACACTCTTCTTAATCAAGAGCAACAAACAGGAAGCTTGTATGATTAAAAACTCCTTCATTAAGTTAACCCTTGTCAGTATCACCATGGGCCTATTCTTAGCGGGATGTAGCACTGTTCAGCCTGCGGAAGTTGATAGCAAGTTAACGTCTTGGCAAGGTGCAGACATAGAAACTTTAGTCCAAACCTGGGGACTGCCCACGGCTGAGCAGCAAGTTAATGATCTGACTTATGCAGAGTGGAATACCAGAGATATAAAAAACAAACCATCAATGCGCGTTGGTGTTGGGGGATTTGGTGGAAACTTCTTTGGCAGTATTGGCACCACTCTGTTTGGTGGGCGCAAGGAAGTTCACTGTAGAGTTCAGGTTGGTTATAACCAGGAAGGGCGTGTGGTCAGCACCAACTGGACAGGCGACGCCGAAGCTTGCGATGCAGCGATTCCTGAGCGGGCATCTTAATATGAATAAGCCTCTGTATTAGAGGCTTTGCACGCTCAAGCCAGTCGCTCAAAATATTGAATCAGCAATTGTAATTCTGCCACGTTGAAATAATCATTAACGTCAGGCTTATACACTGCTCGTATTTTTTGCGCCGGTTGTGACAACCACTGTTCCACATCAATCCTAAAAGCAATGGCCTGAACGGGCGTTGTTTCATTGTCTTTTCGCAGGGTTAATTTCAAATGATTCTCACCAACAATGCGATGCTTTAACACTTGGAATTCACCCTCAAAAGCTGGCTCAGGAAAGCCCTGCCCAAATGGTCCTGCCTGAGCTAACTCAAGTGCCGTATCAATGGTCAACTCCTCTGCTGTGAGCTCACCGTCCGTTTCAATAACATCCTCTATTGCTTTGCCGCTCAATAAATCAGTGACGGCCTGTTCAAAAGCATGCTGAAACTGCTCCAAATTCTCCAGGGCTAACGATAAGCCCGCAGCCATGGCATGCCCACCAAACTTCTCTATCAATCGAGGATGGCGACTATCTACCAGCGCCAGCGCGTCACGGATGTGTACTTCTTTCACTGAGCGCGCAGAACCTTTAACACTGATTTCATCGGCATTGGCAAAAACGATACAGGGCTTGTTCACTTTCTCTTTAATTCGCGAGGCTAACAAACCCACAACGCCTTGATGCCAGTGTGGCTCATATAAACAAACGGAATGGGCATATTCGCTCGTCTGCCAATCAACTTCATCCAGCTTAGACAGTGCTTCATCTTGCATTTCTTGTTCAACCTGCTGCCTGTCGCTGTTTAAACTATGCAACATATCAGCAAGCTCTCGAGCCCTGACTTCATCCTCCGCCAACAAACACTCTATGCCTATCGACATGTCATCCAGGCGTCCTGCGGCATTCAGTCGCGGTCCTACAGCAAACCCTAAATCAGTGGCAGTTACTTTTGCCAGCTGCCGTTTTGCCAATTGCAGTAAGGCACTGATACCAGGTCGACAGCGACCTGCTCGAATTAATCGCAAGCCGTTATGAACCAGCAAACGATTATTGCTATCAAGAGGCACCACGTCAGCAACAGTTCCCAGCGCTACAATATCAAGATAATGCGCTAAATTGGGCTCATCAATTCCTTGTGACTCAAACCAGTTGCATGCTCTTAAATTCGCTCTCAAAGCCAGTAAAACATAAAAAACCACCCCTACTCCTGCCAGATTTTTGCTGGAGAAGGCATCGCCAGGCTGGTTGGGGTTCACAATGGCATCCGCTTGCGGTAATTCTTCGCCAGCCAAGTGGTGATCAGTAACCAACACTTTAATACCCGCTCGTCGTGCGGCTTTAACACCAGCGAGACTGGAAATGCCGTTATCCACTGTGACTATTAAGTCTGGCTTTAGACCCTTAGCAACTTCTACCAGCTCGGGTGATAGTCCATAGCCAAACTCAAATCGGTTTGGCACCAAATAATCCACTTGTTTTGCCCCAAAAGCCGACAGCACCAGTTTCGCTAGGGCACTACTAGTTGCACCATCAGCATCAAAATCACCGACAATTAATATATGCTTTTGCTCTTTAATGGCATCAGCCAGTAAATCGACAGCAACATCAATACCTTTAAGATCATGATAAGGAAGCAATTGAGTCAGGTTATAGTCGAGTTCGGCTGGATCTTGTATGCCGCGGTTAGAATAAATTCGATTAAGAACCGCGCTGGGGGTTAAGGCTTTAATCTTGTCTTTGGATTGTCGTTGTCGGATAAGTTTATTCATAAAGTTATTAACGGTCGTCTTATTCTGTCTTTGATCCAGCAGCCGATGAGTTGCTATTATAGAGATACCCTTCAATAGATTAAAAGTACCTATGGATTTTTCTCTGGACAAATCATCTGGCCGTTATGTTATTCGTTCCTATAGCACAGGTACTATTATCATTAATAATGCGTCATATGAGGACCCCATTATTTTAGGGCTTGAAGAGTTGCATGAAAATCGATTACCCACTGATTTAAATGAACTGAATAAAGAATTGCTCGATGAATTGAAAGTCGCTGATTATGAAGTGGTAATTTTAGGTACTGGTCAGAGTCAGCAATTCCCTTCCTGGGATTTATTAGAGCAAGCACAGATGATAGGGACACCGCTCGAAGTGATGGCAACTGATGCAGCTTGCCGCACTTTCACAGTCCTGGCCAGCGAAGGGCGTAAGGTGCTGGCATTACTCTATCCTTAAGTAACCACTAATTTGCAGATATAAAAAAGCCTGTTTTATCATATGATAAAACAGGCTTTTTAAATTGAGTCGGTAATAACTTACTTGCTTTCTTCTTTCAGTTTATCAAGGCGTTGGCGCATAACTTCACCTGGCTCGTAGCCACCAATTACGTCACCATTTTCCAGAACAATGCCCGGAGTGCCACGAATACCAAATTTACGCACTAAGCTCATGTGCTGTGCAAAAGGGGTTTCACACCGACCTTCGCGGTACTTACGCTCCAGTTTAGCTTCCGTCATGGCAGTTTGGCGATCGCTGGCACACCAGATACCTTTAAGCTTTTCAGCTGACGATGAATTAATTCCGGCCCGCGGGTACGCCAGATAACGGATTGTAATACCCCGGCTTAAATAGTCATTCCGCTCACGATGCATCTTCTGGCAATAGCCACAGTCAATGTCTGTAAAGACGCTGATAACATGCTCCTCATTAGGAGCTTTGAAAACTACCATGTCTTCTTCTTTTAATTTGGCCATTTCTCGCTTACGCATCGGTGATTTCATCTTATCAAGCTGTGAAAGCCGTTCCTGCGAAACATTACGGATTTTTTCCGTTGTAATATCCAACATTTTGCCATCAATCAGATATTTACCGTCATCGGAGATATAATAAAGATTGCCTTCCAACAAGAATGAATACAGAGAATCCACGTCAGATGGAGCCACATGCTCAATTGATGCACCTGGAAAGCGAGCCTCTAGCATCATTCTGATTTGATCTTCATTGAGCGCTTTAGTGGCTGCTGAAGCTAAAGGTATCGATAGGCTTAGCATCAATATAACAAACAGTTTTTTCATCTTGATATGGACTCCACTCAGATGCTTAGTTGATAAAAAGAAGGCGCTTACAAAAATTATAAACACGTGTTAATGGTGCTATTCTAGCTAGCCACTGGCTATCTTTTAAGCCGATTTACAAACATTTACACCTTAAATAAGCCTGCCGACCCGCTTATCCACGAGGATGATGCTCACTGTGCAACTTTTTGAGGCGCTCTTTAGCGACATGAGTATAAATTTGTGTAGTTGATAAGTCACTATGCCCTAACAACATTTGCAAAGTCCTCAAGTCTGCACCATGATTCAGGAGATGAGTGGCAAAAGCATGGCGCAAGGTGTGTGGAGAGAGATGCTTGTTAATTCCTGCAGTTTTTGCATAGTACTTAATCCGGTGCCAAAAAGTCTGCCGTGTCATCCTTTGCCCACGGGTGCTCAAAAACAGCCAGTCACTCACTTTACCATTAGCCAGCTCTGCACGACCATGGCGGAGATATTGGGTTATAGTCTCTAGTGCCTGTTCACCAATCGGTACCAGTCGCTCTTTATTGCCCTTACCAATGACCCTCATAACGCCCTGCTGAAAGCCAATCTGGTTCATCTCTACAGAAATCAGCTCAGTAATACGCAAACCGCTGCTATACAAAAGCTCAAGCATCGCCCCGTCACGTAAGCCTAAGGCTGTATCGGGGTCGGGCTGACTCAATAAGTTATCGACCTCGTCTTCACTTAATGATTTAGGAACCGGTGGCTGAATTTTAGGGCTTTCGATTTGCTGAGTCGGATCAACCTTGATTTGATTGTTCTGCAAAAGATAGCGGTAAAACTTTCGAGCAGAGGATAAAAAGCGGGCGGTAGAACGACTACTATATTGCTTGCTATATCGCTCGGCTAAATATTGCTGAATATCATAAGCAGAGCTGCCAATGAGATCTTTTCCTTGTTTTTGTAGCCACTGGTTAAACAATTTGAGATCGCTACGATAGCTGGAAAGTGTGGCATCGGATAATCCCTGCTCCATCCAGATCTGATCACAAAACTGTTCAATAATCGATTCGCTCATATCGCCACAACTAACGCTCAAAGAGCTTTAACTTTACCAGAATAAAGCTTTAGGGCATAAAAAAAGCAGCCTGATGGCTGCCTTTTTTAAGTTAATCATTTGATTAGAAATCAAAACGAGCTGTAAGGCTGTAGATTTCCATATCATCTTCAATACTTGCTTTAGCGCCTAAAGAAAATGCATCGGTTAAGAAAAAACGACCTTCAAGATTTAAGAAAGTCAGGGAGTCATCGAAGTCCATATGATTAACATTCGCACCCCACTCAAATACATCTCCTGCTTTGCCACGGAAACCAATTACTGCATTTGCTGCGTTGTCATCATCGGAGCCAGAGCCCAAACCTGCTAGAGAAACAGTAACGTCATAACGCGCAGCACCAAGCTCAGCAATAAAATCGACGCTGTTACTGATAGAAGTATTAAAACCTACATTTAAAGTACTGAAGTCAATATCGGAGCTTAATCCACTTTCGCTACCCGATGTCATGACCGTATCTGCACTGATATACCAGTTAGGAGTGAAACTGATTGTTAAGTCAGCATTCAAGCCATCCATATCAATAAAGTCATCCATTTCCAATTGGCTATAGCCTAGCTCAATTGAATCATAACTTAAGTTCGAAGCCATCGCTGAACCAGAACAAAGGCCTGCCAAGGCTAGTGCAACAAGTTTTGTTTTCATCTATGAAAATCCTCTGTAATTGTAATTTGAGTTGCTATAAAAAGCAGGGGAATGGTAGGAGAAAAGCTTAATACACACAAGTGTCACTTTGTAACAAAAAAAGCAGCCCAGAGGCTGCTTTTTTGGAGGAAAATTGCTATTACTTTCTGTTAGCCAATTTCTCTTTAATACGTGCAGATTTACCTGAACGCTCACGCAAGTAGTAGATTTTCGCTTTACGAACATCACCACGACGTTTCACTTCGATGCTGTCAATCATTGGGCTGTAAGTTTGGAATGTACGCTCAACGCCTACACCAGAAGAAATCTTACGCACTGTGAATGCAGAATTAAGACCGCGATTACGCTTTGCGATTACAACGCCTTCAAAAGCCTGCAAACGCTCACGACTTCCTTCTTTTACTTTAACTTGAACAATAACTGTATCACCGGCACCGAAAGTTGGTACTTCTTTAGTCATTTGCTCAGCTTCTAATTGCTGGATGATGTTACTCATGGCTGTGTGCTCCTCATTCGAGCTCTCGCTCGTTCAAAATTAATCGGTCGAAGACTACTTGCTACTTTTTGCTTCGTATTCTTCAATAAATTCCTGTAAGAGTTTCTGCTGCTCATCATTCAGCTGAATAATGTCCAACAAATCCTTACGTCTCAACCAGGTTCTCCCCAGAGATTGCTTCAGCCTCCAGCGACGAATGTTATCATGATCGCCACTGAGCAATATGGGCGGGACCTGCTGGCCCTCAAAAACTTCAGGCCTTGTATAATGCGGATGGTCCAATAAACCTTCCGCAAAAGAGTCCTCACTTGCAGAGTCTTCATGTCCGAGCACGCCCGGCTGCATTCTGACCACTGCATCGATCACAGCCATAGCTGCAATCTCACCACCACTAAGAACAAAGTCGCCTAGCGAGATTTCATCGTCAATTTCTGACTCAATCACCCGCTCATCAATCCCTTCATAACGCCCTGCTACGAATAGCAGGTTTGGCTTTCCGGCCAACTCCTTAACCACCTGATGATTCAAGCGGCGTCCTTGTGGGGACAAATACACTTTATAAACAGGTTCTGATGGAGTCTCAAGACTCATGCGAGTCTCCGCATAGCGGATGGCTTCGGCTAGCGGTTCAGTCATCATCAACATGCCTGGCCCACCACCATAAGGTCTGTCATCAACGGTTCTATGCTTATCCGTTGTGAAATCCCGCGGATTAGTCACGGCAAAGTGTATTTTGCCTTGCTT
Source organism: Kangiella sp. (assembly GCA_048266925.1). Taxonomy (GTDB): domain Bacteria; phylum Pseudomonadota; class Gammaproteobacteria; order Enterobacterales; family Kangiellaceae; genus Kangiella. The sequence continues at coordinate 329,177 of JBLWYL010000002.1, forward strand.
GACCGCTCTGCCAACCACGCCTTGTTCCATAACTCCATCAAACATGGATGGAAACAAAGAAATCACATGAATGTTCATGCGCTGAACCTCATGTCATTCATGACTGGTCATCAAACTCCCAGTCAACCGTAATCTGCTTAGACTTCAGATCGACCTTCATCACGCTATACTCGGGGACATAAGGTATTAGCAATTCTTCTTTCGAAGCAGTTTTGACCACTAATACATCATTTGCACCCGTTTCCATCATTTTTTCGACTGTTCCCATCTCGTCTCCAGCGACATTCACTACCGTCAACCCAATCAGGTCACGCCAATAATACTCGCCTTCGTCAAGCTGAGGCAGTTGGGATTCATCAATTGCAATCTCAACGCCACGATAACTCTCTGCCGTATTGCGGTCATTACAACCTTCAAGCTGAGCCACCACAGTCTTACCCTGTTCACGTCCATTGATAATTGAAACCTGTTGCCATTGGCCATCCAGCTTCAAATACCAGGGACTATAATTCAGGATATTTTCCTTCGGGTCGGTATAAGAAAAAACTTTTACCCACCCTTTGATGCCAGAAGCTCCGTTTAATTTACCGACAATGAGCGGCTTAAAAGCTTGTGACATAGAAAACCCTATTAAATCAGTCTGTTAGAACGATTTAATTAAGCTTTTGCAGCTTGTTTCATTAAAGTAGCTACGCGGGTACTAGTTTGCGCGCCTTCACCGATCCAATGTTGGATACGGTCATTATCAAGGCGTAAACGCTCTTCATTACCACGAGCTACCGGGTTGAAGAAACCTACACGCTCAATGAAACGGCCGTCGCGACGAGCGCGAACATCAGCAACTACAACGTGGTAAAATGGGCGTTTTTTAGAACCACCACGAGCTAAACGAATGGTTACCATATCGTTCAAATCCTCTGTTTTAAGTACAAAACAGCCCTAAAAGCGCCATAAATCGAGGCTTTTGAAGGCTTTCAAAATTTTAAGAGCGCGAATTTTACATTAAATACACGGCATTTGGAAACGATTTTACCTAAAAAGTCCTTATATTTACTACCTTATTCACCTAATTCGGCAAAACCTCACCTTTTATATTTACTAAGGCCGTAAATAGCCTTCACTCTCATGCATTAACCCTTCCGCCGATCATTCAACACAGTAACATTTGCTGACGAAACTTTATTATTGATTGATACTCAAGCGCATCTAATATTGATATAAATAAACTGTCAGTTATTCAATTATCTATCTTAAAGGAGTTACTTCTATGCAATGCCCTGTTTGTGATGGTGTCGATTTAGCTATGACCACTCGCGAAGGAATCGAGATTGACTATTGTCCGAAATGCCGTGGTGTTTGGCTGGATCGTGGTGAACTGGACAAAATTATTGAGCGTTCAGCGCCAGTGCCGGAAGTTGCCCCTCTGCAACCGCAAAAGCCTCGAGAAGACAAGTATCCCGACCAACCACGTGCGTACCATGGCTACGGCGACCGCGATAATTACAAACGAAAAAAGAAGAAAAGCTTACTCGGTGAGCTGTTCGACTTCTAGTTGTTATTCAAGTCCAGATTAGGCAAGTAACGGCCTAATCTGGGCTTGTGCTCCAGCAAAGTAAGCTCTCAGCTACTGACATATTATATTGTTTTAATATCTTCAAATTAAGAGATACATACAATTTTGTCACCTTCTCAATATGACTAACGTCTAATAAGAGATAATAAATTTAAGCAAAGGAAAAATGGACTATGCTAATCAAACAACTATTCTTACTGATCACAATATTATGTTTCTCCTCTGGTGTTCTTAGTAACGACAAAGAGTTTTACGTTATTAATGAGCTTGATAAAACACAAGCGGATAAGCTATTCAAAGAAGAAAAATTCGAAGAGTCCAAGCAGTTATACTTGCAGCTAGCAGGGGCTGGTGACAAATATGCTCAGTATGTCTTATCCGTTATATACTTAAATGGACTTACCGGAGAGCAAAGCCTAGAAAAAGCTTATGGCTGGGCAAGAGTCGCAAAAGAAGACAATAGCAAGCCACTTTCTGAGCATTTTGAGCATGTGAAGTCACTTATCCCTCCCGAAAAAAAGGAGGAAATCATAAAAGCATCCTCTAATATTTATAAAAAATACAGCAATCTTGCGGTTGCAGAAAGTTATCTTTCATATCTTAAAAAAGAATTTCCAAAATGTACCGGTAGCAGACTTCGTGTCAATATTAATGCATGCGAAAAGGTACAAGTGACATGCAATTTAAATAGTGTTTGGGGTGGCAACACAATTCCCGATCTTGCAAGTAGCTTTGGTAAAGCCTGTCTAGAGTTTGCAACCAAAATTCAGCCTGAAAACCTCAAGAAAATGAAGGCTAACATCGATCTTATGGAAGAATACATCCAAGAAGAAAGGAAAAAAGGCACAGTAATTATTACAGAAGAAAAGTAATCACTAACTTAAATTGGCTAGTTCGCCTTAAATTGCCGAGGCAAGTTTCACTGCGAGAGAAATAAAATTGTTCAGAGTGAGGCAGAAATTTGATCAGAAAGCGGAGTTGACAGTTAGTCAATGAATATTACAAAAGCACCTTTTTAGTGAGATAAAATCGCTTAGTACGAGGCGAAAATCCTTTTCAAAATGGGCGCTTACATCAGTAAGTAACTGGCGAGAAAAGGATTTTTAACAAAGTAATCAGTGATTTTAGCCGCTAGAAATTATCGACCGAATGGAGGCATTCCTCCAGGTCCACCACCACCCATCCCTCCTCCCGGAGGCATCATTCCTTTCATGCCACGCATCATCTTCATCATGCCACCTGGCCCTTTCATCTTTTTCATCATCTTTTGCATTTGATTGAATTGCTTAAGCAGTCGATTGACGTCTTGAATCTGGGTTCCGGAACCATTGGCGATACGCTTTTTACGAGAACCTTTGATCAGCTCTGGGCGCGCGCGCTCTTTGGGAGTCATTGAATTGATCATGGCGATCATACGGTCCGTCATTTTGTTATTCATAGCTTTTTTCTTGGCTGCTTCGGGGATTTGCCCCATGCCAGGTAGCTTATCCATTAAGCCTGCCATACCGCCCATATTATTCATTTGCAAAAGCTGGTCACGGAAGTCACCAAGATCGAAGCCTTTGCCTTTCATGATTTTCTTGGCGACTTTCTCGGCTTTTTTCTTGTCGACTTTACGCTCGACTTCTTCAATCAAGCTTAAGACATCGCCCATCCCAAGAATTCTTGAAGCAACACGCTCAGGGTGGAATGGCTCCAGCTGGTCGATTTTCTCGCCCATACCGATAAACTTGATTGGTTTGCCTGTAATGTGACGGATTGATAAGGCGGCACCACCACGTGCATCACCATCTGCTTTAGTCAGAATGACACCGGTTAACGGTAGAGCATCATTAAAAGCCTTGGCGGTATTGGCCGCATCCTGACCGGTCATTGAGTCAACTACAAACAAGGTTTCGGTTGGCTCGATAGCGGCATGAAGCGATTTGATTTCATCCATCATGGCTTCATCAATCGCCAAACGACCTGCGGTATCGATAATGACCACGTCGATGAATTGCTTTTTCGCCTCTTTGATGGCGTTTTTGCCAATATCAATCGGTTTCTGATCAGTTGAGCTGGGGAAGAAAGTAGCGCCTACTTCGCCAGCAACTGTTTCTAGCTGTTTAATAGCCGCAGGACGATAGACATCGGCACTGGCAACCATCACGGATTTCTTTTCGCGGGTTTGCAGTAAATGTGCCAACTTACCGGCACTGGTGGTTTTACCCGCACCTTGCAAACCTGCCATTAAAATAACAACCGGGGGCTTAGCACTCAGATTTAAGCCATCGTTGGCCTCGCCCATCGCTTTAACCAGTTCATCATTAACAATTTTGATGAAAGCCTGACCAGGATCGAGAGCTTTGCCCACTTCAGCGCCTAACGCACGCTCTTTCACGTCAGCTATAAAAGCTTTAACAACCGGCAATGCAACATCAGCCTCCAACAAGGCCATGCGCACTTCACGTAACGTATCCTTAATATTGTCTTCACTGATTTTGCCCTTTCCTTTTAGCGTTTTCAGGGCACCGGAGAGACGATCACTTAAACTGTCAAACATTGTTGCTTATCTCAAATTAATGGCTTTTATTAAATTAGGGGCATTATAACGAAAAGCAAGTGGCTTTGTTGTAGTATTTCTCATAGATAGCGCTTGTTTCAGTGTTAATTTGCTCTAAAATGGCGGATTAAGAAAACTCTAACAAACTAAAGGCCTTAAGGCAGTGTTAATCGATATAATTACCGGGCTTTCTTATCTTGTATTGGCGGTATTTTTTATTCTCCGTCTTAACCACCCGGCCAAAGAAGTACCAGAATGGGGAAAATGGTTGCCGTTGGCACCCATTGCTTTGCATCTGTACGCACTTTATTTGGCGATAGAAACCGGCGCTGGGCAGAATTTATCGCTACTTAATACCTTATCGTTGATTTCACTGATCATGGTGTTGTTGATAGCCGTTTATCGGTTAAGCCACCAAACGCCACACTTGATGCTTTATGCCTGCTTATTTGCTGGTGTGGTGTCACTTCTTAATATTTTGCCTGAGAAACCCAATATTCTAATGCTCAAAGGTAACGTACTGGCTTTCTGGCATATCTGGCTTTCAGTCATTGGGTTTAGCTTACTTCTGGTAGCGACATTTCAGAGTATTTTGGTCTTGTTCCTACACAAAAAACTGCGTAGCAGGCCAGCGTCCATTCACCCGCTTTTGCCACCACTAATGCAGATGGAACAGTTTCTTTCAGCACTGGTTCTGTCGGGTATTATCAGTTTAGGCGTTGCCTTGGTGCTCGGCTTTATGCAACCTGATAGTGCGTTAAAAGCACAATCACTGCACAAAATCCTTCTTTCAGCATTAGCCTGGTTCAGCTTCTGTACATTTTACCTCGGGTATAAGTTATCCCGTTTAAGTGGTATTCGCTTTGCTCGGCTTTGCATTATTGCCTTTATCGTTCTGGCAATTGGATTCGTTGGCAGTAAGCTGGTGCTAGACTACATTCTTCAGCGAGGTTAGTGTTTGGAAACCCTGTCGACCAGCACCCTGTTTATCATTCTTGGCTTACTGATCCTTCTCTCAGCCTTTTTCTCCAGCTCTGAAACGGGAATGATGTCGCTCAATCGTTATCGATTGAAACACCGAGCAAAAAATGGAGACCACAGTGCCAAACGGGTCTACAACATGCTCAAGCGTCCGGACAAACTTCTCGGGCTTATATTGCTCGGAAATAACATTGTTAATATTTTAGCTTCGGCCATTGCCACAGTCATCGCCATTCGCTTTTGGGGTGAAGGCGGCATATTTGCGGCAACTTTAATGTTAACCGTTGTGGTTCTAATCTTCGCCGAAGTAACCCCAAAAACTCTAGCAGCCCTCTATCCTGAACGTATTGCTTTTTTAGCTGCACCAATCCTTAAACCACTATCCACCATTTTTTCGCCGGTCATTAAATTAATTAGTTTTCTGGCGAATGGCTTATTGAAACTGTTTGGTGTCAATGCCGGCAAAGAAGGCGAGGACCACCTCAGCCAGGATGAGTTGAGAACGGTAGTTAATGAAGCCGGTGCAATGATTCCACGTCGCCACCAGAAAATGCTGTTGAGTATTTTAGATCTGGAGACAGTCTCTGTAGACGACATAATGGTGCCTCGCAACGAAATAGCCGGTATCGATTTAACGGATGACATGGATTATATCTTTGAGCAAATCCGCAACAGTATCCACACCAGACTACTCGTGTTCAAAGAAGAAATTGACCAGGTCCAGGGCTTTTTACACGCACGCAACTTTGGCCGCATTTTAGAACTAGAAGAACCTACTCCTGAAGCGATTCTCGACTTTCTGGATCCTATTTATTATGTGCCGGAAGGTACGCCACTTCACACGCAGCTAATGAAATTTCAGCGTAAACGCGACCGTATCGGTTTAGTGGTTGATGAGTATGGTGATATTGAAGGGTTAGTCACTCTTGACGATATTCTGGAAGAAATTGTCGGCGACTTCACTACAGAAATGTCCAACATCAATAAAGAAATTCAAGCACAACATGATGGGACATATTTAGTAGACGGCACCATCACTATTCGTGAATTAAATCGAGCCATGAAATGGTACCTACCTCTTGATGGTCCAAAAACATTAAACGGACTGATTACTGAATATCTTGAAACCATTCCCGAAGCTTCGACGGGCTTGCGCTTGCATGGTTACCCGATGGAAATTTTACAAGTCAAAGACAACCTTATTAAAACTGTGCGGATTATGCCTAAGTTGTACCGCGCACCAGACACTGATATTTAAACTTGGAACTCATCCATGACTCAAAATAAAGAAAATTTCTTTTTTAAGCTTTATCAGAAATTAATTTTAAACCACCCGATTATTACCCTGAGCTTGGTAATTATTCTATCAGTGGTTGCTGCTACTCAGTTGCCCAAGTTTCGTCTGGATGCCTCCGGTGAATCACTCACTCTCGAAAATGATGAATCATTAAATTTTTATCGCCAGGTGAATGAACGCTATGGCTCGGATGATTTCCTGATTATTACCTGGAAGCCTGACGCTGGCTTAATGGATGAAGAGGCTCTGGCGTCATTGCAAGATCTGGTCAGCCGTTTAGAGCAAATCCCAACTGTCGCCAATATCAACAGTATTCTTAATGTTCCTTTGCTTGATGGCATTAAGCTTGATGCTGAAGCCCTATCTGCTGAAATTCCAACATTAATGGACAAAGGTGTTGATAAGCAAAAAGCACTCGAAGAATTCACCAGCAGTCCACTTTACACCAATCTGTTAGTTGGAGAAAACGGTGAAACCAGTGCCATTCAAGTAAACTTTGAACGTGATGAACGTTACTTCGAACTACTTGATGCTCGCGACCAACTACGCTTAAAACGTAGCCAGCAAGAGCTCTCTGCTGAAGAATCTGAGCGACTTGAACGACTGGAAGAGGAGTTCGATGCTTATAGCAAGCAAGTTTCCGAGCGCACCAGCCAGATCATTGAAGACGTTAGAATCATTATGGATGATTACCGAGACGTGGCCGAAATGTACCTCGGTGGTATATCAATGATTACCAATGACATGCTTGATTTTATTCAGCATGACATCACCGTATTTGGTATCGGCATCTTATTGTTTATCATGGTGGCGCTATTTGTTTTCTTCGGCAAAATACGCTGGGTCGTGGTCCCTCTGTTTTCTTGCTTGATTACAGTGCTAATCTTAGCGGGCCTATTAAGTTATCTCGATTGGCGAATAACCGTAATATCATCCAACTTCCCATCGATTTTGCTGATAACCGTATTAGCATTGAATGTGCACCTGGTTGTTTTTTATCGAGACTTTATTTCCGACAACCCCGACAGTTCGCAAATGGAGCGCGTCAAAGCCACGATTAAAACCATGTATTGGCCTTGCCTCTATACGGCTCTCACCACCATTGTCGCCTTTATTTCATTGCTAATCAGCGGTATTCGTCCGGTTATTGATTTTGGCTGGATCATGACTATTGGCTTAGCGTTAGGTTTCATTATTACTTTCATTGTATTCCCAAGCTTTATTCAATTGCTCAGTACTGAAAAGCATCAAAGTGGCTCCAGCATCACTTACAAAATCACTCACTGGATCTACAACATCAGCGTAAAATTCAAACCGGCTATTTTTGTTTTAGCAATACTATTAGTGCTCTTCAGTGCTTATGGAATTTCTCAGCTGAAAGTCGAAAACCGGTTTATTGATTATTTCAAACCAACCACCGAAATTTATCGGGGTATGACTGTTATCGACCAACAGCTTGGTGGTACAACCCCGTTAGACATCGTTATCGACGCTGATCCGGATGAGAAATCACTGTTTGCCGAGGATGAGTTTGAAGACGAATTTTCCGATGAATTTGATAGTGGCAGTTACGATGCCGGTTATTGGTTTACCCGCAGTAAACTGGAAACGCTAGAAAAGATTCATGATTACATTGATAGTCTCGAAGTCACCGGCAAAGTCCAGTCACTGGCTACTACGGCAAAAGTTCTGAAAGGAATGAACGACGGTGAATATCCTGACGAGCTGACTTTAACCTTGGTACATCAAAAGATGCCTGATGATGTCCGAAAAACATTATTAGACCCATACCTTTCTGATGATGGCGACCAGGTTCGTATCAATATTCGAGTCGAAGAAACTAACCCAGATTTAAAGCGCTCAGAGCTAATTGATACCATCAATACTTTTATTGTTAATGAAACCGGTATTAAACCGGAGCATGTTCATTTTACCGGTATGTTGGTGCTCTATAATAATATGCTACAAAGCCTGTTTGACTCGCAGATTATGACCATTGGCGTAGTCTACCTCGCTATCCTGCTAATGTTCCTGGTGCTGTTTCGTTCATTCGTGCTGGCTATTCTCGCAACCATTCCTAATGCACTCTCAGCAGCGCTGGTGCTCGGTATTATGGGATGGATGGGCGTACCAATGGACATGATGACCATCACCATTGCCGCCATCGTGATAGGTATCGCAGTAGATAACTCGATTCACTATGTGCATCGCTTTAAACGCGAATTCACAAAGGATAATAATTATCTGGCAACCATGGAGCGTTGCCACGGCAGTATTGGTAAAGCGATTTATTATACTGGCGTAACTATTATTGTAGGTTTTGCCATCTTGGCGCTGTCTGAATTTATTCCATCAATCTACTTCGGCTTGCTGACCGGCCTGGCGATGGCCGTTGCTTTGTTCCTGAACTTGACCCTGTTGCCACTTATGCTGATTACCTTTAAGCCACTTAAAGACAAATAATGGATAATCACAGTTAAAAAAAAGGAGCTCAATGAGCTCCTTTTTTATTGATAAAGAACTACTCTTTCTGTTTACGCATCTGGACACATAACACATCACAAGGTGCGCCATGTAGAACGCCATTAGCTGTCGAGCCTAACAGTAGTTCCCAACCATGCTGTCCATGAGTTCCGATAACGATCATATCGCAGTGTTGTTCTTCAGCATATTTCTTGATTTCGCGTGACGGTTTGCCTATTTTTATATGACAATGATCATCAGCAACACCATATTTTTTGGCAAACTCATTGATACGCTTGGTCTTAGCTTTAATCGCCTCCTGCTCAATATCATCAGTATTGACGATAACAGCTCCAAACGGTGCACCCGCCCAGAGTCCTGCTTCGATGGGTTCTGCGACATGGAGCAGGTGCAAGTCACCACCATCTGCCAGAATATTTTGTGCTTTTTGGATAATGGCTTCCCCTTCTTTGCGAAGATCTAATGCCACCAGGACCTGTTTATATGAACCCATAACTCTCTCCTTTGTCTAACAGGTGTTTCTAATTGGTATACGTGATAGATACGTTAGTTATACCCTTTCAACCTACCATTATTTTGATCTGGATCAAAATGACAGGAGGTTGGTAGGTTTAGTCTAGCATAGCAAACTACATAATTTGGAGGTGTATTATGCAACTATCTAAGTGGAAACCCTTTTCCAATATTGAATCATATCTTAACTTTCCTGTGTCAGGCTTATTTGACGAAATGTCGAATGGGATTGGTAATGAGTGGCGTCCAGCTGTCGACTTTATCGAAAAGGCTGATGAGTTTCTGGTCAAAGCAGAGCTACCAGAAGTGAAAAAAGAAGATGTCAAAATCAATATCGAGAATAATATCCTGAGTGTTCAGGGCGAACGTCGCTATGAAGAGAAGGACGAAAAACAACATAGGCTGGAGAGATTCTATGGCAGCTTCACTCGCAGCTTTACCTTGCCTGATAATGTTGACACGGATCAATGCAAAGCTGAGTTCAAAGATGGCATGCTAAACATCCACCTGCCTAAGAAAGCTGGCAGTGAAAAGCCAACAAAATCAATCCAAATCAACTAGTGGCTTGTAAATAGGTAGGTCACACTTGACTCTCTTGGGTATCACTCGCTACGAGTAATGACACTTAAGCCCAAGAGAGTTCTTTTTTACCCTCCGAAAAAAACTGTCCCTGGTAAGTCTTAAAGCTTAATTGTGACTTTAGCAGCACTATTACGTGCTTTAGCTCTAGCTTGCTCTACCGAATCTGCCTTAGCCAGGGCAACCCCCATCCGTCGCTTGCCGCTTACCTCAGGCTTACCAAACAGTCGTAGTTCAGTATCAACCTCAGATAGAGCTGCTTCAAGATTACCAAACTCCACCTCTTGCGATTCACCCTCAACCATTATCACTGCTGAAGCAGACGGACCTAGCTGACGAATGGCAGGAATCGGTAAACCCAGAATAGCGCGGGCATGCAGTGCAAACTCAGACAAATCCTGAGAAATCAAAGTAACCAGGCCGGTGTCGTGTGGTCTTGGTGATACCTCACTGAAAATCGCTTTATCGCCTTTAATAAAAATCTCTACCCCAAAAAGTCCATAACCCCCCAAATCATCAGTCACAGCTTTAGCCATATATTGCGCTTCTGCTAACGCTTTATCGGACATTGCCTGCGGTTGCCAGGACTCGCGGTAATCACCATCTTCCTGAATATGGCCAATGGGTGCACAGAACTGAGTTCCTTTAAATGATCGGACGGTTAATAAGGTGATTTCATAATCAAAATCGACAAAACCTTCAACAATGACTCGACCTTTGCCAGTACGGCCTCCCGCCTGCGAGTATTTCCAGGCTGCATCAACTTGCTCTTCAGTTTTAACCGTTGATTGTCCTTTACCGGAACTGCTCATAACTGGCTTAATCACCAAAGGCAAACCGATTTCTGCTACAGCCTGCTTGTACTCTTCATAGGTATCGGCAAAACGATAAGGAGAAGTCTCAAGACCAAGGTCTTCGGCGGCTAAACGTCGAATGCCTTCCCGATCCATCGTCAACCGGGTCGCTCTTGCGGTTGGTATGACTGTATAGCCTTCTTTCTCGACTTCTAACAAAGTATCCGTCGCAATCGCTTCGATTTCAGGCACAATCAAGTCAGGTTTTTCTTCTACAATTAAACGCTTTAGCGCATCGCCATTGAGCATATTGACCACATGACTACGATGCGCCACCTGCATCGCAGGCGCGTTGGCATAACGGTCAACTGCAATCACCTCCACCCCAAAGCGTTGCAACTCAATAACCACCTCTTTGCCCAACTCACCCGAGCCGAGCATCATGACCTTTTTAGCCGTATTTGATAAAGGAGTGCCGATCTTAGACATAACAAGTTCCAATAGAAGACTGATTTAAAAATTAAAGTGCCGATAGAGTAGCAATTGGGGTAGGTTCAGGCAATAAAGAATGGGCATAAAAAAGCCCCACAATGAGGCTTTAACAGGAAGTCATAGGATGGGTTAGCAATTATGCGTAACCCATAGCTTTTGTAATTGATGGGTTACGGCTATCATCTAACCATAATCCTAGACTGTAACTTTCGGAATCTATCTGGAGAAATCACTAAAAGCAAATTGAGTTATGGCTTATCCGCAAAATCATCCAACGCATCACCAGTCAATCGGAACACGGTCCATTCATCCATTGGCTTGGCGCCGATGCTATTATAGAAATCGATTGCTGGCTGGTTCCAGTCTAAAACAGACCAGTCTACACGTGCACAATCTTTCTCAACGGCGATTTTTGCCAATTTCTGCAAAAGACTATAGCCAATTTTTTTGCTGCGGAACTCTGGCTTAACGTAGAGATCTTCCAGGTAAATACCGTATTTACCTAAAAAGGTTGAGTAGTTGAAAAAGTACAAGGCGAAGCCGGCTGGCTTCCCCTCGTACTCAGCAATCAGGCAGTGAGCTCTGGCGTCATCAGCAAACACGGTCTGCTCGATATCAGCGATAGTAGCCACCACTTCATGCGACAGCTTTTCATATTCTGCAAGCTCTCTGATGAAGCCAAGTATTTGCGGCGCGTCTTGACGCACCGCTTCTCGAATAACCAGGTTACTCATTAGCTTTTGTACTTCTTAAATTCGTTACGATACCAGTCAAACTGATTGTAAGTGGTTTCAGCAACCTTAGTTAACTTACTCACAATAACGATTGCTAAACTGGCCAATACAAAGCCTGGTAACATTTCGTACAGCTTGAATATTGCAATATCAGTATTGTTACCCAACCAGTCCCAAACCAATACGGTCACCGCACCCGTTGCAATCCCTGCTAATGCACCATGACGAGTCATACGTTGCCATAATAGAGAGAAAATAATAACCGGACCAAAGGCGGCACCAAAACCTGCCCAGGCCTGACCGACTAAATTAAGGACATTTCTAGATTCGCCCATCGCAACTGCAATACCAATCCCGGCAACCAAAATCACCACAAAGCGATTAACCCAAACCAGTTCTTTTTCAGAAGCATTTGGACGCATGTATGGTTTATAAACGTCTTCGGTAACTGAGCTTGAAACTGCTAATAATTGCGAGTCGATAGTACTCATGACCGCTGCCAGAATTGCTGCTAACAGGAAGCCCGCTAACCATGGATTAAATAGTGCCTGTGTCAATAACAGGAACACTTTCTCGCTTCCTGGCTTGGTACTTAATACTGCAACATCTTCCGCGCTTAGCAATACATAGGCTTTGGCATTAAAGTCACCGCCAAAGAAGGCAATACCGGCGAAGCCAATAAATACGGCACCCAGTACACAGATAATCATCCAGCTCATACCAATACGACGAGCCTGCGGTACAGTATTAACACTTTTAACCGCCATAAAACGCGCCAGGATATGTGGCTGACCGAAATAACCTAAACCCCAGGCAGCCAGTGATAAAAAGGCAATCCATTTAAAAGAGTCGTTATTATCAAAGAAGCCTTGAGTAAAGCTCACAGCCTCAGGTTTGATTTCACGCGTGGCTTCAACAATACCGCTAAGTCCGTTGTACTCAACCAGTAGCACAATTGGCGCCACGATTAGAGCAGTCATGATGATTAAGCCCTGGAAAAAATCAGTCCAGGAAACCGCAAGGAAACCACCAAGGAAGGTATAAGAAATAATAACAATGGAACTGATCAATAACGCGGTGTTGTAATCATAGCCAAAGCTTGACTCAAACAATTTACTGCCCGCGACCAGACCAGAACCGATGTAATAGCCGAAGAACACAATCATGACTAATACGGCAACAATGCGTAGCGATTTGCCGGCATCGTGGAAACGTCCTGCAAAATAATCAGGAAGGGTTAATGCATTGTCGGCAATTTCAGTATAGGAGCGCAAACGACCCGCAATAAATTTCCAGTTCAGGTAAGCACCAATAATCAAGAACAGCGCCAACCACGAATCAGACAAACCGGAGAAATAAATCGCACCAGGCAAGCCCATCAAAATCCAGCCGCTCATATCCGATGCGCCAGCACTTAATGCAGTTACCGCACCACCAAGGCCGCGACCACCCAGCATATAATCGCTGGAATCATTAGTGCGCATGTAAGCCCAGATACCGATACCAATCATAAACACCAGATAGATCAAGAACGCGATCTCAACCGGCCCTACGGTCATCCCCAAAAAATCGAACTTGGTATAGTTCATAACACCTCACTAGGTTAAATAAATGTGTCTAAGCAAAATATTGCTTGAGATATTCTTCAAAAGATAAGGAGTCACTCTCCTCAATCTGCTTTTGCTTCTCAATCGACTGAGCTGCTTCACGCTCGAAAAGAGCCTCAACCTCAGGGCTGATGTGCTCAGATAGAAATTGCTGACGCGTTTTCTTCGAAAGGTCCATGGTGTATCCATAGTACCCCTTACCATACGCCAACATGTTATTGAGATACTGACCCGACAACGTCTTATCCGGATCCTTGGCCATTTCAATGGCCTCACCAAGCGCTTGCGTATAAGCCTTGGTCTGGTTGCTCTTATCCAGCAACACTGCAACCGGGCGCATTTCCTCGAAAATGGCCAATGCCGTCTCCTGTAATGGGATTGCTCGATTAAATCTCAACAGTCCGAGGTCAGGCTTACGACCGTAATAGACCGTACGACGGAAATTTTCGTCGTTTTCAGCATTCTCACGATCCGATTGATTACAGCTCTCCTGTAACAGGCAAAAGAGCAAAAAGACGTCTAAAAAGTCAATTTGTGACTGACTTATACCAACTGGATCGAAAGGATTCAAGTCAAGTGAGCGAACTTCAACGTATTGAACCCCGCCTCGTTTCAGTGCCTGAGTCGGTCTTTCGCCAGAATTAATAACCCGCTTGGGACGGATTTTGGCGTAATATTCGTTCTCGATTTGTAGCAAATTGGCGTTTAATTGACGGTATTCGCCATCAACCTTAACCCCCAGCTCCTCATAGAACTCATCCTTGGTTCGAATTGCCCGCTCCAACTCTCCCACATACTCATCTAAGTCATTGTGGCGAATAGAGAATTTCGATTGAGCATTATTTTGATAACCCAGATCACTCATGCGCAAAGAAGTCGCGTATTTGCCGTATAAACTGCCGTCACCATGGTCTTCCAACAGAGAACCGCCCTTGCCTTTAGTGAAGGAACGACAAATCGCAGGCGAAGCGCCAAACAAATAAGGCAGTAACCAGCAATAACGTAAGTAATTGCGAATCAGACCCAAATACTGATTGGAGATAAAATCTTTTAACGAGCCGCTATCTTTCTTGAACTGTTGGTATTTAGGCCAGAAGTCCTCAGGAAGGGAGAAATTATAATGAACCCCTGCAATCACCTGCATGTATCGACCATAACGATAACCCAGACCGCGACGATAGATATGCTTCATCATCCCCACATTCGAGCTGCCATAATTGGCCAAAGGGACATCGTCTTCTTTTGTCAGAATACAGGGCATACTACCAATCCACAGAATTTCATCATCCATGTGCTGATAGATAAACTGATGAATGTCGTGCAACCACTGACGGGGCTTCAAGCGATCATTCGATACCGGCGTGATCAGCTCAGGTAAAGCCTCAGAATAATCCGTCGTAATGTACTCATTGGTCAGAGCAGAACCCCATTGCTTAGGATGAGGTTTAGTTGAAAGGTAACCATCCTCCGTGACACGTAAACTCTCTTTTTCAATGCCACGGTTTAAACGAGTCAAACAATCCGCCAACTCGCCTTCCACAAACGCTAAAGCGTCACGATCCAGTTTCGGGTCACGCATAAAATAGATTCAGTAAGAATTGAGCAGCCAATACTATGCCACAGGGAAAACCTATTTTGAAGTTAAGTCTTTGTTCCTCAATGCATACCAACTATCAAGAATTGGAAATAACAATCGTCAGATGCCATAATCCAAATCGGATAAATAACCATAACAACAGGTTGGAGACACCATGGAAACATTGATCAGCTTACTCATAGTCGTATTATTACTAGTCCTACCATTAAAATTCGCCGCCAAATTTATCGGCGCCAAAAACACAGGCTTCTTCTCCTGCCTGTTCGCCCTCATCGTATCCGCATTATTCCAATTTGGCGTAGACTACTACTTCCCCGAATTAGACGACACCTACGGCTGGTTAGCCACCGTTCCCGTAGCCGCCCTCGCCTACATGCTGGTACTGGGCACAACCTTTCTGAAAGGAATATTGATAGCCATTGTTCAAGTGATACTTATGGTATTACTGACAACGTTAGTGGCTAGCTTGATGGCGAGTATTTAAGTTTCTTTGTAGCCTCGAAGGAGTGGAAACGACTTCGAGGTAATCAGTCTTATTTTGACTTATGGTTTCGCCACTCGGCGGGCTCCTTTCTTTTATGTGGGTAAAAGAAAGGAGCCAAAGAAAAGCCCACCCCGAGATTGAGGTTTCGCAAGCGAAACTACCTTCGTCTCCGCCAAGCCACTTAACGCACCGCAAAATACGTTCCATCCCTGTCCCGAATTTTGCTCTTCAAATCATCCACGATTTGAATTGCTATGTCTTGGCTACTACTCAGCTCAATCTAAGGGGTAATTGGAGCAAGCCTGGAATCAAATATCATTATCTGACAACTCCACACATCTTATTAACCTACCGAGCCACTATTTCAATAACTTAAAAAGAAGTTCACATGATACCCATCCGCTACTCCCTGAAATATCAAGAAAATCGACACTTGTATAAAAAGATCAATGATAATAGAGTCTTAGAAACCAATTCATATCATAAAACATTAGGCGGAGAGTTCTTTTGCATGGGTAGAAAAAGCAGACTGAAGCGGGAGCTACGAGAGCTAAAAGAACATGGCTTGTCAGAGAACTCATCTAGGACACTCATTCTGCTTGATGAACACAACCAATCTGTTTTTAGGTTCTTTCAGGAGGAATGGCAAGCTGATGCTCTCGCGCGTGGTGATGTTTGGCTAAGTACTCTGGAAACGTGCAGAGCTTATGAAACTCCGGAGCAAGGAGACTCCGAAGAAGGTCACGAGACGTACAATTCAGGTCATATAGTAGGTAACAGCAGTGATCCGGAATTGGTCGAGGTCGCAAGAAGAAGTGGGAATCATATAGAACCAGGGTGCAGCAATATTACGATAAGCAACAATATGCGGAGGTCAGTCCTTCCCGACGCTTACGTACTCTGCACAACCACTGAGTTCTCGCCAGAAAAATTGGGCAAAACTTTTGGCAGGTACTGCGTTGAAATAATCAATCCTAGGCGATTCTTTATTGCCGCATCTGAGGCTCTTGAGAGGAAAGTTACGATTAGAGAAGCTGCTGCTGGAAAGATTATTTATAACAACAGGCGCTACACCGGCATGGAGCGTCCACCTGGGCCAATTGGATTTGTAAAACCGCCTGACCTTTATGCGAGTCAAAAAGAGTTCAGGATTTTGTGGATTCCTAGGGAAGCCAATGGATTAAATCCATTTCTCTTAAAGTGTCCCGAAGTAAATCATTTGTGTGAACGAATCGCCTAACAATCCGCTGTTGTCGAACAATATTCCCACCGCTTCGCGTTAACTAACTCTTTTTTTCAATCAGGTGAAAACTTAGATTTTTTACCTAAAACAAGGCTTGAAGCTTTTTAGCTCGCGGAGTGGGCTATGCAAAAGGAATGACTTGGCTCACCTTAAAAAAATGTATCCCCACTTTCGTGGGAATGACAAGACTATAAAATAAGTGCCCCATCGTAAAATTAGAATTTTTCTTCCTAGACGCGGCGTATCAAGATTTTAAGAGGGGAGTTCACGTGTTTGTGAATGACCTGATTAAAATCTTGATACAACAAAGTATAGGAAGATAAAGGCAATTTTACCCAATGTGTTTACGGGCGTTATAGAAGATTCTCTGCCAAGCCCCATCCTCTCTCCACTCATCCGGTCTCCATGAATTCTGCACCGTACGCGCGACACGCTCTGGGTGCGGCATCATGATGGTGACGCGGCCGTCGTTTGTGGTGAGGCCGGTGATGCCGAATGGTGAGCCGTTTGGATTAGCTGGATAGGTATCTGCGATATCGCCGTAGTTGTTGATGTAGCGCGCTGTGATTAAGCCTGATTCGTTGACTTGTTGTGCCAGTTCTTCAGATTTGAATTCTGCACGACCTTCACCATGTGACACGGCGATCGGCAGACGTGAACCTTCCATGCCGGTCATAAATAGCGATGGTGATTTGGCAACTTCGACCATGGCGAAACGTGCTTCGAATTGCGCTGATTGGTTGCGCACGAAGTGTGGCCAGTGGTCGGCGCCTGGGATCAATTCTTTTAGGTTTGACATCATTTGGCAACCGTTACAGATACCTAAGCTGAAAGTATCCTGGCGGTTAAAGAAGGCTTCAAACTCATCACGCGCGCGTGAGTTGAAGAGAATCGATTTTGCCCAGCCTTCTCCTGCTCCAAGTACGTCACCGTAGGAGAAACCGCCGCAGGCAACTGCACCAGTGAAGTCCTGTAGACTCACACGTCCGGACAAGATGTCGCTCATGTGGACGTCGATACACTCAAAGCCTGCCTTGGTCAGTGCGGCTGCCATTTCGAGCTGGCTGTTGACGCCCTGCTCTCTTAATACGGCTACGCGTGGACGAGCACCCGTTGAGATTAACGGCTTGGCAATGTTTTCATCGACATTGTATGTAGCGAATGGCTTGATGCCTGGGTTATCCAGATCAAGCCTGCTATCAAATTCCTGCTGGGCACACTCTGGGTTATCACGCATGGCTTGCATACGGAAGGTCAGTTCTGACCAGATGGCACGCAAGTCTTTCATGTCACGTGAAATGACATCATTGCCATCCTTGGTGACGCTGAAAGTTTTGGTTTCTGCAGGCTCACCAATAAAATGTGCGAATTCTTTAACTTGATGTTCTGCAAGAATCGCTTCAACTTGTTGACGCTTATCCGCTGGAACTTGTAACACTGCACCCAACTCTTCGTTGAACAGAATCTCTTCGGCTGTGCCATTGAGTTGTGACAAATCAACGCTGACGCCACAGTTTCCGGCAAAGCCCATTTCAACCAAGGTTGCTAATAGACCACCGTCTGAACGGTCATGATAGGCGTGAACCAAATCATTATGATTAAGTGCCTGCACGGCATTGAAGAAGTTACGTAGATCATCGCTTGAGTCTACGTTGGCTGGTTCTGTTCCGAGCAGTTTATAGACTTGAGTAAAGGCTGTTGCACCGAGGCGGTTTTTACCACGACCAAGGTCTAGCAACAATAATTCAGTCTCTAATGAAGAGCAGCCATTCTCTCGAGACAAGTCTGTTCTCAATTGTGGGGTCAAACTTTTACGCACATCGGTCACTGGCGCAAAGGCAGTAATAACTAGCGACAAAGGTGCAGTAACGCTTTTCTTTTCGCCATTGTGTTCCCATACGGTTTTCATTGACATCGAGTCTTTACCAACTGGAATGGTAATGCCTAATTCAGGGCACAGCTGCATGCCTACGGCTTCAACTGCTTTATAAAGATTCACATCTTCGCCCGGTGCGCCGGCTGCGGCCATCCAGTTTGCTGATAGACGAATCTTTTTGATGTCATCAATTTTAGCGGCTGCAATGTTAGTTACGGCTTCACCCACCGCCATACGCGCTGAAGCGGCGCTATCCAGCAATGCAGCAGGAGTTCGCTCACCCATCGCCATGGCTTCACCAGTGTAGCTGTTATGAGTCGATGTGGTTACCGCGCAATCGGCTACCGGAACCTGCCAAGGTCCCACCATCTGGTCACGCGATACCATGCCACCAACGGTGCGGTCACCAATGGTAATCAGGAAGGTTTTATCGGCTACAGCAGGTAAAGCTAGAATACGGTCAACCGCTTCGTTGATATCATCAACTTGTGGAAGTGCCGTTGATGGAGCAGCAAGCGTAGCAGCTTCACGATGCATTTTTGGTGGCTTGCCAAACAGAATATCCATTGGCAGATCCACTGGCTTGTTATCAAAGTGCTCATCGGCCAGTTCTAGGTGCAACTCTTCTGTAGCTTCGCCAACTACTGCAAATGGGCAGCGCTCACGGCCACAAATTTCTTCGAATTTGGCCAAGCTGTCAGGAGAGACCGCTAATACATAACGCTCCTGCGCTTCGTTACACCAGATTTCAACTGGCGCCATGCCTTTTTCTGCATTGGGTACACGGCGAAGCTCAAACTTACCGCCACGCTCACCATCATGCACTAGCTCTGGAATGGCGTTCGAAAGACCGCCGGCGCCAACGTCATGAATAAATTCAATTGGGTTTTTCTCACCCATCTCCCAACAACGGTCAATCACTTCCTGGCAGCGACGTTCCATCTCTGGGTTATCACGCTGAACTGAAGCAAAATCTAAGTCTTCCTGGCTGGTTCCTGAGGTCATGGATGAAGCAGCACCGCCACCTAAACCAATCAACATTGCTGGGCCGCCAAGAACAATCACTTTGTAGCCCGGTTTAATTTCTTTTTTCTCAACATGCTGCTCACGGATGTTACCCATACCGCCTGCAATCATGATCGGCTTGTGGTAACCGCGCACTTCTTTACGCTTCTCTGAACCAAAGTCGAAGTCAAATTCTTCTTCAAAAGTACGGAAATAACCGTTCACTGCCGGACGACCAAATTCGTTATTAAAGCTGGCGCCGCCAATCGGGCCTTCTAGCATAATGTCCAATGCAGTGACGATACGCTCAGGCTTGCCATAATCCGTTTCCCACGGCTGAACATAGCCCGGGACTTTCAGGTTCGATACCGTAAAGCCAGTCAAACCAACTTTTGGTTTGCCGCCAATACCAGTCGCGCCTTCATCACGAATCTCCCCACCAGAACCAGTCGAAGCACCGGGATATGGCGAAATACAAGTTGGGTGGTTATGAGTTTCAACCTTACACAGAACGTGTACCGGCTCTAAATGGTATTGGTATTCATGGGTTTCTGCGTTGGCAAAAAAACGATGGGCCGTAAAGCCTTCGAAAACCGCCGCGTTATCTTTATAAGCCGATAGGACACCTTCAGAATTGACCTGATAGGTGTTTTTAATCATCTTGAACAATGACATCTCTTTTTCGATGCCATCAATGGTCCAGGATGCGTTGAAAATCTTGTGGCGGCAATGCTCAGAGTTAGCTTGGGCAAACATCATCAGTTCAACATCCGATGGATTACGGCCAAGCTTAATAAAGCTTTCAACCAAATAATCAATTTCATCTTCTGCCAAAGCCAAGCCGATATCAGTGTTGGCTTTAACTAAGGCTTCGCGACCTCCACCAAGAATATCCACATGGGCCAGAGGTTTCGGCTGGTGTTGCTCAAAAAGAACTTCCGCCTGACTGTGCTCAGTAAACACTGACTGCGTCATGCGGTCATGAATCAATGGCTTTAATTGAGCAACCACATCGGCATCCAATTCAGCGCCGTCAGTGGTTTTAAAATAAACCGCGACGGCACGTTCAATACGCTCGATTTTATCCAGACTACAGTTTTGCGCGATATTGGTTGCTTTCGAAGACCAGGGTGAAATCGTGCCGGGGCGAGGCACCACAATCAGGCGCTGACCCGAATGCTCGCTGGCTGGACGGCTTGGCCCATATTCCAATAATCTTTCGAGAATCTTCAGTTCTGCATCATCCAACTCATTGTTGGTATCAACGTAATGAACATACTCACCATAAATATCAATGACTTGAGAGCTAACTGCTGACGCTTCTTTGAGTAAATATGACTTTTGAAAGTTAGAAAAGGCAGGGTTACCGCGTAATATGAGCATACCGATCTCGACTGTAAATCTGGAGGAATTGCGAAAGCGCAAATTTTACTCTAATTGGCTGTTATTGATAAGTCCTAAAGGAGAAATTGAATGCTTTAATTTGCACTTTTTAGCTGGTTGCAGTCATAATGTTGGCAAACAACCGCTAAGATTATAATTTCTTAAATGAATCAAGGCCTTAGAAAAAGCTTCATTGGTTTTGCGCTACTGATAACATCACTTTTGTTGCTGACAAGTTGCGGCAAAGAGCCCAAAAACCAGCTCGAGCGTGTACAGGAACAAGGGTACATTAAAGTTTATACCCGTATTTCACCGACCACTATGTATGTTGGCGAAGACGGCTTTAGTGGCTTTGAATACGATCTGGTCAAGCTGTTTGCCGATGAGTTGGGTGTTCGTGTCCAGATCGTCACCGAGAACGATATTGCGAAAATCCTTCGTGAAGTCGCCAGTGGACGCGCTGATTTTGCTGCGGCTGGGTTAACCATAACCCGCCAGCGTGAAGAGTATTTACGCTTTGGCCCACCCTATCAGGAAATCA
The DNA here is from genome assembly GCA_048266925.1 of Kangiella sp. GTDB lineage: Bacteria > Pseudomonadota > Gammaproteobacteria > Enterobacterales > Kangiellaceae > Kangiella. The sequence goes on from JBLWYL010000002.1 coordinate 350,902, forward strand.
CCAGTAAGATGGTTTATAAGCAAGGCAATGATCGTCCTCGTGATTTTAGCCAAGTGGATAAAAACCTGACTGTTGTCGCCAACAGCTCACATTCCGAAGCTTTGTTAAAATCACAACAAGATTACCCTGCATTAAGCTGGACAGAGCGCTCAGATTTAACACCACAAGACTTACTGGATGGCGTATTAGATGGGCGATTTGATTACACCATTGTTGATTCCAACGAACTGCAGCTGGCTCGCCAGGTTCAACCTGAGCTGGCTGTCGCTTTTAGCGTTTCAGAGCCTGAACAATTGGCTTGGGCGTTTCGCAAGGAAAATGACAACAGCCTCTATGTAAAAGCGATTGAGTTTTTCTCCAAAATCCGTGAAGACGGTACCTTGGGCTATTTGACGGAGCGCTACTATGGTCACCTTTCCAAATTTGATTACGTCGGTAGCCGTGAGTTTTTACGTGCCATAGATAATAAGCTGGATCAATATCGCCCCTACTTTTACGAAGCGGCCGGCAATGATCTCGATTGGCGTTTGTTGGCAGCAATGGGGTATCAGGAGTCACACTGGGAACCTCATGCACGCTCCCCTACCGGTGTTAGGGGTCTTATGATGTTGACCTTAAATACAGCCAAGCAGCTGGGTGTTAAAAATCGACTTGATGCAGAGCAAAGTATCTTAGGTGGTGCTGATTATTTAAGATTGGTCAAAGAAAAAATTCCCGAGCGCATTGGTGAGCCAGATCGAACCTGGTTTGCAATGGCTGCTTATAATGTAGGGTTTGGTCACCTAGAAGACGCTCGTCGTTTGGCTGAAGCAGATGGCGCTAATCCTGATAAATGGCTGTCTGTTAAAGAGTACTTACCATTGCTGCGTCAGAAAAAATGGTATTCAAGAACTCGTTATGGTTATGCGCGTGGTGACGAACCCGTTAAATATGTTAACAATATTCGACGTTACTATCAGGTACTCAAACAGGTTGCAGAAGCTAAAGCGGGTGGATCCGAATTACTGGATACAGAAACGGAATCGCTTCCCGATGTTGATATTGAAAATACCGACACAGAAGGTGATGAGGTATTAGGAACCAGCGAAGAATCCCCAGCTGAAAACTGATTTCATTACTGGATATAGAAAATTAAGGATATAAAAAAGCCTGATAGAATTTTATCGGGCTTTTTTAATGTTGGTTTGAGTATTACTTAGTATCGCGTGGCGCCACCCGCAACACCTCATCAATAGTCGTCACTCCAGCAGCAACTTTATAAGCACCGCTCACTCGTAACAGGTTCATACCATCTTTAATCCCTTGTCGTCTTAATTGACGCATTTCTGCACCTTCATAAACCAGTGTTTTAAGTTCATCTGTTACCTTAATTAGTTCATAAATACCCTGACGCCCCTTGTACCCAGTATGGCGACAACGATCACAACCGACTGGGTGGCAAATTTTTTCTGGCATCGGAACTTTCTGGTTACCGCCAACTAACGCTTCCCAGGCTAATGGATCGGTTGGCTTTTCTTCCTTACAGAATTTACACAAGGTTCTGACCAGACGTTGCGCCATGACACCTAACATGGTGGCATTCAATAAATAGGGCTCAATGCCTATCTCAATCAGGCGAGTAATCGCTGAAGGCGCATCATTGGTGTGCAAAGTTGAAATAACCAAGTGCCCAGTTAACGCTGCCTGTACCGCCATTTGCGCCGTTTCTTTGTCTCGAATCTCGCCAACCATAATAATATCTGGATCCTGTCGTAACAGAGCTCGAATGCCTGCCGCAAAATCTAGATCAATATCGTGATGGACCTGCATCTGATTGAGATTGGGATCGACCATTTCAATCGGATCTTCAACGGTACAGATGTTAACATCCGGAGTGGCCAGCAGTTTCAATGAGGTATACAAGGTTGTAGTTTTGCCTGAGCCTGTCGGGCCGGTTAGCAATACAATACCGGTAGGCTGACTAATTAAATCACGCCAGGTTGCTTCTGTTTCCGGCTCCAGACCCAACTCATCAAAATTGCGAGTTAATACCGTGGGATCAAAAATACGTCCGACAAACTTTTCTCCAAACGCAGTAGGTAACGTAGATAGTCGTAATTCAATTTCAGTTCCATCAGGGCTTTTGGTTTTCACACGACCATCGAGCGGTTTACGTCGTTCAGCTAAGTCCATTCGGCCTAAAATCTTTAAGCGCGAAATCACAGCATGAGTAATCGAAATGGGTAGCTCATAAACCTTATGCAGAACCCCATCAATACGAAAGCGAATTCGTCCCACCTCGCGACGTGGCTCAATATGAATATCACTGGCGCGCTCTTTAAAAGCGTACTGCAACAGCCAGTCGACGATTTGCACAATGTGCTGATCATTAGCATCCGCTTCTTCTGCGCCTTTCAGCTCAATCAGCTGCTCTAGGTTAGTAACCGAACTGTCTTTTTGTAGTTTGACCTCATTGGCACCTTTAACCGAAGCAGACAATAAATAGAATTCTTTTTGATAACGCTTGATGAGTGCTGGATTTCCCATAACCGGCACAATCTTCATGCGTAAAACCTGCTCAAGACTTTCACGCCACGCCAAGTCTTCTGGGTTCATTACCGCGACTTTGACTACTTCACTTTGTTTATCAACGTTAATTACTAAGATGTTGTGTCGCTTAGCGTAAGCCATCGACATTATTTTAGTCACACCTTCTACATCAATTTTTAAGGGATCGATTTTTTCATAGGGCAGCTTATAAAGCTTCGCTACAAACTGAGTCAGCAATTCCTCATCGATCATGCTTCGATGATCATCGTGACGCATTAAAGAAAGGTCGGCAACTTGTTCAATAGGATGTAACTTGGGATTCACCTGGCGTAAGTGGATACGTGACGCCTGGAACTGCTCCTCTGAAATCCAGTTTGCTTTTTTTAATAAGTCCAATAATTGAAACGAGGATAGGCTTGTTGACATAGTGCCAATAACTGTTGCTGTAGGATTCACTCAGGTTAAACCAAACGGTCTGATTTTCCAAATATTCAAGCTAATCAAACCACAAAAAAATGGGGCCGAAGCCCCATTTCTAAATAAAGTCTAATTAGACTCTGATAAGAGCAGATTAGAACTTCATTTTTATTGCAACATAACTAAAGCTGCCTTCTGGGTCATACACTGATGGATCATAACCATTCAACGAACAGCTATAACATGCTGGTGGATGAGCATTAAAGGCGTTATTAATACCAAATGTTAGTTCCATATCCACACCATCAACGTCTGCGAAGTAGCTCACTTGAATATCACTGTAAGTAGTCGCATCAAGCTTGTTAGTTGATTGTGACTCATCAGTAGTGTTTGGGTTAGAACATAAACCCAGTGCAGTTAAGCTGTCAGGTGTTCCATCAAGGAAATCAGTACAAGGTTCTGTCAGGCTATCTACATGGCGGATAGTCCAGTTAACAGACCAGTCTTCAAGACTCCAGCCAATATTCATAGAAGACTTCCACTCTGGAATACCAGTGTCGTTTCGCTCTAATCCTGCCAGATCTACACGCTGCCCTAAAGATTCTTCAACATACTCATTAACAAAAGTATTGGTCCAATTAATACTCAATCGACCCCAATTATATTGAGGACTTGAATAATTGATGCCAACGTCATAACCAGAGGTCTCAATGCCGCCGATGTTAACCAGACGATTATTGAAACCATTAATGGCACCACCAGCAGTACGACTAATACCATCACAGAACTGAGGGTCTAAGGTATTAACACACAAATCAAGTTGCGTTTGAGCATCAATCGCTTCGATTGCACCTTCAAGCTCATGCTCATAATAAGTGCCCTTAATGTCGAAACTATTCATCCAATCAATACTGTCAACCCAAGTTGGACTATACACAAAGCCAAAAGTAGTACTATCAGAAGTTTCTGGTACTAGATCTATATTTCCGCCAGTGGTAATAGAAATTTGACTATTTAACTGAGAATAAGTATCTGGCACGCCTAAAGCCTGACAGTTCGCTTCATACTGGGTGCCAGTGTAATCGCTACAGCGGTCAGCTAATTCTGCATCAAAACGAGAACCACTTGAATACAGCTCACCAATACTGGGTGCACGGAAGCCCTCAGAAACAGAGCCCCGTAGCAAGAACTGTTCATTAACTCTCCACAGCAAACCAAACTTAGTTGTGTCATTAGAGCCGTATGTTGAATAATCAGAGTTTCTGAATGCCACACTTGCAGTCAGCTCTTCGGCAGCAGCCATTCCTGACAATAACGGCACTTTAAACTCTGTGTAGTACTCATCAACTTCATAGGAACCGCTGGTTGGTGAAGATGGCACGCCGTTACTATCACCTGCTACCACGATAGCATCTGGCTGGTAATAACCGCTGTATTCGCGGGACTCAATACCTGCAGCGAAGGAGAAATAACCTGCAGGCATTTCAAACAAGTCACCTGAGATATTAGCCGACAAAGTATCAATAACATTCTCGCTCTGATCGGTCAGGATAGGTTGAATATAATCCAGCATTTCCTGTGTAATTGAGCCTGAGCCATCACCTTGGCCACCAAAAATATTCAGCGGTACACAGCCCTCAGTTGCCTGGCAGTCAGCTAAAGGACCAAGCGCATTTTTGATATGGCGAATGTTGTAACTTCCCAAGGTAGTTTGTTTAGCTTCGTTTTTACCGTGGGTATAATTGACATCCCAGTAATAGCTGTTATCTCCAGCAAAAAAATCACCGTTCAAACCGAAGCCGACATAGACCGTATCCACATTTTGCTTAAAGATACGAGGCCCACCTTCAATCGGACGACGACCAATAAAGATCAGGTTGTTTTCATCCAAAGTGAATCCGAAAGGGTTATAAGGGTTAGTTTCATGGATACTTACTGTATCTGCTAAACCACCGGTACCTGCATCCGGACCTAAAAATAATGGTTCAGGTGCTGCACGATTCACTGATTCACGATTGTTAAAAAGTGCTTTGGTATAGAAGTTAACATTATCCGTCAACTGATAGTCAGCTTGACCAAAGATAGAGGTACGCTTGCTTGGCGTTACATAAAGGTTATATTCAGCATAGTTATAACGATCGCTATTACTAAAGACATGGAAGTCATCATTCGGTCCACCTGGATTACTGAGATCATAAGTTGGTGTACCTGTTACTCCATTATTAATGGTCAAATCGTTGACCTGATCGTTAGGATCTATAAAGACAAAACGACCTTGAGGTGTACCGGAACTACCACGCGTTAACCCAGTGTTTGGTTTAGGCAGAGCTGAAAGTTCGCGCTCAATCGAATCGACAGCTTTTTGATCATAATGGCTCAAACTAAAAAAGATTCTATGCTTATCGCCACTGGCTCCAAACGCTAAATCGAACTGAGATGTCTCTCCATCACCTTCGTCAAACATGCCGTTATATGCATTGAACTCCATACCGTCAAAATCTTTACGAGTAATGACGTTAACAACACCAGCAATCGCATCGGAACCATAAATTGACGATGCACCATCTTCCAGAATTTCAATGCGGTCAATCATACTGATTGGAATTGTGTTTAAGTCAACTGAGTTAGCAACGCCTGATGCTGAAGAGCCATTGACCCAACGGATACCATCAACCAGAACCAGGGTGCGCTTTGATTTCATGTGTCGTAAAGATACTTCAGCTGCACCGGCTCCGACACCACCACCATCTGGCGGAAAACCGAAGTTACCACTACTATTAAAACGTGTATTTAAGGCAGAGCCTGCTGCTGGCAAACGTGCCAGGATATCACCGATTGATTTTGCCCCGGTGTTTTCGAGATAATCTCTATCTAGTACAGTGACTGGATTAGCACCTTCAGCTTGTGCCTGACGAATCCGAGAACCGGTAATAACAATGCTCTCCGCTTCTGTCGCTTCTTCCTCTTCTGCCGCCAAAACAGCATTATTAAAGCTCACCGCAGAAAATACCGCAGTAGCAATCATTAGCTTTTTGGCAGGCGGGAAAATAGATTTTTTATCCATTTTAAACCCCATTATTGTTAGTTAATTGTATGTTTATTAAATATTCAGCTATAGGACGGTTAGCCTTCTAAAAGGCACACCGCGGCCTGTTATAGCTTAAAACATAATCAATAACAACAGGGTTTTTAGATAAATGTGAAATAACCAGATGTTAGCTAAGAAATACCTAATACCTGCTTACTATTGCGAGTAGTCGCCTCAGCAATCTCATGGGCAGGTTCATCCCTTAGTTCGACTAAGCTATTGAAATTCTGAAATATATTAAGCGGAGTATTGTGTTCTTTATTATAATTATAAGGCTTCATATCTGGTGCATCGGTTTCCAGAACTATATCAGATAAAGGTAGTTCTGCTGCAAGAGAGCGTAACTTCACCGCTCGTGGGTAGGTAACTGCACCGCCAAACCCAAACTTAAAGCCAAAATCTCGATAGCGCTTGGCCTGCTCCAGACTGCCATTAAACGCATGCACAATTCCACCATGTTCAAAGTGCAATGTTTTCAGGTATAGCAGAATATCTTCATGGGATTTTCTGACGTGGAGAATAACGGGTAGCTTAGCGGACTTGGCAATTTCAACTTGCGCTTTGAATAACGCAATCTGGGTTTTACGATCAGCCTCTTTTTCATAATAATCAAGACCAATCTCACCAATGGCTGACAGATTATTAACAGTAACCGCTAACTCCAGATCATGCAGATGTTGTTTCTTGTGTTCTTTGAGAAACATTGGATGCAAACCAAGAGCCACATGAACATCCGGTCTTAGTGCTGCTAATTGGCGCAAGTTTCGCCACTTATCTTGAGTGACGCCTGGAATCAAAACTCCTTCGATCCCAACCTTATGCATATTACTGAGGATAACTTCCCGATCCTTATCAAAAACCGGGAAATCGAGATGACAGTGGCTGTCAAAAAGTTTAATTTCTGGCTCTTTGTGCTTTGGTTTGAACATCCTATATTCTCTACCCTTTCCGTTGGAGCACCTGATTGTAGAACTTGACTGATTTAGTGCTCACGCGTTTCAAAGAATCGAACATCTGGCCAACGCTCTATGGCTAAATTCAGATTAACCATGGTTGGTGCTAAATAAGTCCAGTTGTCCCCTCCATCTAAAGCCAGGTTATCGGCATTCTTACGCTTGAATTCTTCAAACTTCTTTTCATCGTCACACTCAACCCAACGGGCCGTTGCAACATTAACCTGATCATAGATACATTCCACTTTATATTCGTTTTTCAAGCGATGTGCAACCACATCAAACTGTAGTACCCCCACCGCACCCAGCACTAAATCATTAGAAGTTTGTGGGCGGAACACCTGAGTGGCTCCTTCCTCAGACAACTGGACAAGGCCCTTAATCAGTGCCTTGTTCTTCAAGGGATCGCGTAGTCGGACGCGGCGGAACAGCTCCGGTGCAAAGTTAGGAATACCTTTGAACTTAATCACTTCACCTTCTGTGAAGGTGTCACCAATCTGGATAGTACCGTGATTATGCAAACCAATGATGTCACCGGCATAGGCTTCTTCAAGGTGCTCACGGTCGCCAGCCAGAAACGTCAACGCATTACTAATCGTCATATCACGATTAAGTCGCACATGGCGCATTTTCATGCCTTTAGTGTATTTACCACTACAAATTCTAGCAAAAGCAATACGATCGCGATGCTGCGGATCCATATTGGCCTGAATCTTAAATACGAATGCAGAAAATGTTGGTTCAATCGCTTCAACCTGACGCTCATCAGATTCACGCGCCAATGGCGATGGCGCCCATTCCACGAGACCATCCAGCATATGGTTAACCCCGAAATTACCCAGTGCTGTACCGAAAAATACTGGTGTCAATTTTCCTTCTAAAAACTCCTGCAGATCGAACTCATGACTGGCGCCTTTCACCAGCTCCAGCTCTTCTCGCAAATCCTTTGCCAGATAACCTACCGCCTCATCAAGCGCCGGATTATCCAGCCCTTCAATAATACGCACGTCCTGAATTTTATGACCGAGCCCAGATTGGTAAAGGTAAGTCTTGTCTTCCAGAATATGGTAAACACCTTTAAATTGCTTACCCATACCAATTGGCCAGGTGACTGGCGAGCAATTGATTTTTAATACGTCTTCGACTTCATCCAGTAGCTCAATTGGCTCACGAATATCACGGTCCATCTTATTCATGAAAGTGATAATCGGTGTATCACGCAAACGACAGACTTCCATTAGCTTAATAGTTCTGGCTTCTACACCCTTTGCGGCATCAATCACCATCAACGCAGAGTCCACCGCCGTCAATGTACGATAAGTATCCTCAGAGAAATCTTCGTGGCCAGGAGTATCAAGTAAGTTTACCGTGCGTCCACCATAAGGGAATTGCATCACCGAGGTGGTCACCGAAATACCACGCTGTTTTTCTAGATCCATCCAGTCTGAAGTCGCATGCTTGCCGCCACGACCTTTAACCACACCCGCTTCCTGGATCTGATTACCGAATAACAATACCTTTTCGGTAATGGTGGTTTTACCCGCATCAGGGTGCGAAATAATGGCAAAAGTACGGCGATTCTCAATTTGAGACACTAGCTTTGAATCAGTTTTGGACATGCGACTCTCTTAAGTAAAACGTGTGCGGAAGCAATAAGGCGGCAATTATAAGCGTTTGCCGCCCATTGTCATAGGCTGTAAGGCGATTAGCTGGATTTATTTTGCTCAGTAACAGGCTTTGATTCCGACTGTTCTGGTGAGCCTGCCTGCTTCGACAAACTCAGTGATCGAACATCATAACCGGTCGGCGCCTGATGCACTCTTAATCCAAACTCAGGCAATACAGCGAAAATATGGTCGAAGATATCCGACTGGATGCCTTCGTAGACAGCCCAGTCAGTGGTCTTAGTGAAAGCATAAATCTCCACCGGAATACCATTGGCAGAAGCCTCCAACTGACGAACCATTAGCGTCAGTTCCTGATGAATTTGCGGGTGATTTTTCAAATAATTACCCAAATAGGCTCTAAATGTCCCCAAATTTGTCAAGCGACGGCCATTAATGCGCAAAGACATATCTAAATCATGCTCTTTATTGTACTTCTCCACCTCTTCCAGTTTTTGTTGGAAATAAGGCGCTAACAGTTTGGACTGATTCAATCTTTTAATATCTTCATCAGACATAAACTCAACGCTGGTCGAATCAATCAGAACGGTACGCTTAATTCGACGACCACCAGTTTCCTTCATCCCGCGCCAGTTCTTGAAGGAGTTTGATATCAAGGCATAGGTTGGGATGGTAGTGATCGTTTTATCCCAGTTCCGGACTTTAACAGTGGTCAATCCAATTTCAATCACGTCACCATCAGCACCATATTGAGGCATTTCCAGCCAGTCACCGACTTCCAACATGTCATTAGCTGATAACTGAATCCCTGCCACTAAACCAAGAATTGGATCCTTGAACACCAACATCACAACTGCCGTCATGGCACCTAAGCCGCTGAGAATCAGTAGTGGAGACTTTCCTACTAAAATGGATACCGCGAAAATGGTGACGACCAGAACAGCAACTATCTTGATGCTTTGAAAAATGCCTTTAAGTGGCAAGGCTCTTGCATCCTTATTTTTCTGGCCCATTAGATAGATAGCATCGAGGAACGAGAAAGTAGTCAGCAAAGCATACAACTGAATCCAGAGTACCGACAAAGTTTGAACCCAGTTCAGTACCGCAGAATCAGGGGTCAGCCAAAGTTCGGCCTGAATATAAATAATCAGACCCTGGATCATCAGAGCAAAACGATTGAATAATTTATTCTCGAACAGCGAGCGTTTCCAAAGTTTCTTAGATTGCCGCGCCCTGTTTTCTACAAACCGTAAAACAACTCGATGGAGTATCAAATGGACAGCTACCGATATCAGGACAATTAACCCCAGTACCGAGGCCAGCCCCGTCATATCTGAAAATTCCACACCATGATTTTTTAGCCAATCAGAAAATTGTTTTTGCATAGGTTCACTGTTATGAGAAGAATGGCACTAAGGCTAGTTGTTTCCGTGCATCTGTCAAGTTGGGATGCAAAATTAATAGCTTTAAACATAGCAATCAGATAAAAGCTTGCTGCTCTCAAATCTTATCTGCTTTTATATAACCTTTGCAATTAACAAGATTAGTTGAGCGTTTGCTAATTTACTGCTATAAACAGTGTTAGGGTTAGTTATCTCCTGCTAGTATTTGGGCGATCTTAACTCTAATAGATAGTACCCACCTCTAGAAAATGGGGAGATAGCCAGCAAACATGCTTTCAGAACAAAGAAAGTCTCAAAACTCAGACAGATCCGTATCTATTTGGGTTATTGCTTTAGTTATTTCTTTAGGCATTGTTCTTATTTTACCAACTCCCGATGTCAGTCAAGGCCTTGCCTCCTACCTGCCACTGCATACTGCGCTTGAAGTTGTCTCCATTGCGGTAGCGGCCATGGTCTTTGGCATAGCCTGGGTTACCCAAAAGTTTCAACCAACCACTAAGGTTATCATTCTAGGCTCTGGAGCATTAGGAGCTGCACTCCTGGACCTTACCCATATAGTTTCCTATCAAGGAATGCCTGACTTAATCACCCCGAGTGGCCCCGAAAAAGCGATTAACTTCTGGTTAGCAGCACGATTTACCATAGCCTTAACTTTGCTCCTAGTATCCTGCATCACAATAAAGATAGAACAGAAGCTGGCAAAGCTGCCTCGTTATTTTTGGCTCCTTATAATTTTGGCATTAGTCAGCTTATTTCACTTCTGGTTTCTTTTTTACCCGGAACTTGTTCCAGATACTTACTCCAATGAGGCAGGCTTAACTCAATTTAAGGTCATATCAGAGTACATCTTAATTGGTCTCTATCTATTAAGCGCTTTTTTGCTTATTAAGCAACTCAATAATATTCGTGAATTTGGTGCAAACTGGCTCGTTGCTGCAGCCATTACAATGGCTATGAGTGAATTCTTTTTTACGCTTTATGCCAATGTAGCCGATATGTATAACCTGACGGGGCATGTTTACAAAATTTTTGCCTTTGGCTTTTTATACCGAGCCTTATTTGTTGAAGCAATACAGAGCCCTTTCCTAAGCATGCTTCAACTGCAAGCTAAGCTTTCTGCGACTATAGAAACACTTCCTGATATTCTGATCGAGGTCGATGCTAAGGGAAACCACTTAGACATCCACTCAAGTGATCCCGATCTGCTTCTCGATAAACCCGAAAACCTGATCGGCAAAAACATTAAAGATGTTATGAGCAAAGAAGCTGCTAAAGAGTGTCTTGAAGCAATAGCAATTGCAGATAAGATAGGACTTTCCAGGGGGACACGAATAAAATTAAATGTCCCCGTTGGCGAGCGCACCTTTGAACTATCAGTCGCACGTAAGACTGGACAAGCTGGGGAGGAACCAACCTTTCTAATACTGTCACGAGACATTAGCGGTACGATAGAAAATGAACAAAAAATTGCACATGAAGCAAAGCTCAATAAATACTTATTGGAGTTGCAGAGTCACCTGTACATTGGAGGTGAACGCCACTTCATGCAGCATAGTGTCGATATTGCAGAGAAGTTGACCGACAGTTCTATAGCATTTATTCACTTTATTGATGAGTCACAAAAAAATATAGAAATCGTAACCTGGTCAACCAACACTCTAGCCCATCACTGCACCGCAAATTTTGAAAGTCACTACCCAATTGATCAGGCAGGAGTCTGGGCTGATGCTATACGTAATAAATGTCCTGTAGTCGTCAACGACTATCAAAACTCCAGAGCTAAAAAAGAACTACCCGAGGGACATGCTTACCTCAAAAGGTTTATCAGCCTACCCGTTATTGAAAACAACAAAGTAACTATGATGGTTGGCGTTGGTAATAAAGAGACGGACTACACCGCACAGGATAAAGAAACCTTACAAATTCTTGCCAACACTATCTGGAATCTGATTAAGCAACGCTGGCAAGACACCACCATTCGCCGTCTATCCACTGGTATTGATCAAAACCCCTACCCTGTTCTTATTACCGATACCGACGGCAAGATTCAGTATGTCAACCAAGCATTCACTAAAACAACCGGTTTTACTGAAAAAGAGTCGATTGGAAAAAACCCCATTGATTTTAGCGCTGAAGAAAACCCGGATAAAACCTTTAAGGCGATATGGCGGCAACTGGCACGTGGCGATGCATGGCGCGGCGAACTGAACAGTCAACGAAAAGATGGTTCTCACTACACCGAATTTGCTATGATTTATCCGGTACGCAATGATCAAGGTAAGATCATCAACTATGTTGCACACAAAGAAGATATTACCTTTAAAAAAGTCGCCGAAGAGAAAATACATCAACTGTCTAATTATGATCAGCTGACAGGCCTGTTAAAGCGAAAAATGCTGGAAGAGCGATTGCAACAGCTATTGGATGATAGCTTCAAGCAGAAACAAACCATGACGGTTATGTGGCTCGGTCTGGACAACTTTAAAACAATCAATGACTCACTTGGGCACCAAGTCGGCGATTTGATTCTGGTAGAAATTGCCAATCGGCTACGCTTTGAACTGGGTAAAAAATCCATCCTTTCCCGCATCGCAGGTGACACCTTTGCCGCTATTCTCCCAGAAACCAATGAGCACGCCGCAGTAGTTATCGCTAAAGACATTCTTGAAGTCGTCCAACGCAAAATAAAATTTAACTCGCACGCACTATCGGTGAGCGCCTCAATCGGACTGTCTATTTCCCCCAATGATGGCAAAAGTGCCGATAAGCTCATTATGAATGCAGAAACGGCGATGTACCGAGCAAAGCATGATGGCCGAAACAATTTCAGGTTTTTTGCTCAAGAAATGCAGGAGCATTCATTACGATCTCTTCAATTGTCAGCAGCTCTTAAAGAGGCATTACTTAATAACCAGTTCCACCTGGTCTATCAGCCACAAATGAGTCTCAGTAGCAATACAATGGTTGGTGCTGAAGCATTATTACGTTGGGAGCATCCTGAGTGGGGGGCTATATCTCCTAGTGAGTTCATTCCTCTGGCAGAGCAAAATGGTTTAATCGTGAAGATTGGTGAATGGGTCATTCAACAAGTCGCCGAGCAACAAAAACAATGGCTTGATAAAGGATTATCCGAAATTATTATCGCTGTAAATATTTCGGCTCTTCAATTTCATCAACCAAATCTGATAGAAAGAATCACCGAGCTGGTGGATGCCGCCGGAGTGAGCCCGAGTAATATTGAAATTGAGCTGACAGAGGCCGTAGCACTAAAAGATCCTGAAGTCGCCGGCAAAACAATAGATACATTGAGCCAGGCAGGTTTTAAAGTATCGATCGATGATTTTGGAACAGGTTACTCGTCAATGAGTTATCTCAAGCGTTTCGCGGTTAATAAACTTAAAATTGACCAATCATTTATTAAAGATATTGTGACCGACATTGACGACCAGGCTATAGTGACAGCCATTATTCAGATGGCTCACAGTCTACACAAAACCACCATTGCAGAAGGAGTTGAAACACAACAGCAGCTGGACTTTTTACGCACAAAAGGCTGTGAAGAAATCCAGGGCTATTGGTACAGTCATCCATTAGTAGCAGAACAGTTCGAAACATTCCTCGTCCCTAATAAACCCGAGGATACCGAAGAAACGGCAAGCACCTAAAGAATACGCTCCATAACTAAAGCATCTTCACTGCCTTCAGCAGTTTTATAATAACCTTCGCGTAAGCCAATCTCTGCAAAGCCTTGCTTATGATAAAACTCAATGGCAACCTGATTTGAAGCTCGCACCTCAAGGATGACCTTCACCATCCCCGACTCTTTTGCCCTGTCATACATGGCTTTTATTAATAATGTTGCAACACCCAAGCCCTGAAAGCTGGGGTCAGTAACAATATTCATTAAGTGGCATTCATCATACAGATAATTAAAAATGACATAGCCCACTATCGCTTCGCCTTGCTCCAGTACCAAACTGGGATAGTCCGACTCAACACAATCGGCATGAACCTTATCCGTCCATGCAATGGTATAAGCATTTTTTTCAATCGTACAAACTTGCTGAAGATCAGCTTTAACTAGCTGACGAATATGGTATTCATTATCAGGATAAAACATATTGGTTTGCTATCAAGGCATCCATTTGATGAAGGGAGTCTGAGGGGCGCAAGACTAGGATTACTAAGCGAGCTTCTGCAACAAATGCCACCAAGCCTTCTTATCACTGGCAGACTGCCAGTCTAGACCCGGAACCTGTTCATAATTAAGGTCTGAGAACTGGCTCGGCTGGTTTGTCGCAATTAATAATGGATGATCTTTCAAGCTATCAATTGATTCAGCCTTTACTGCTGAGTCATCCAGCTCAACCAGTTGCAACAAAGCTAACGGTAGCTCAGTGCTTTGCCATGACTTCCATGCGTGCGAGAGCGATTGAAAGTTACTTTTGACTTGCTGCAAGTCTTGTTCGGGTGTCACCAGTAAATACGCTTTAGGTTGCGGATTGCTCACCACTGAAACATAACCAAAAGTCGCTTTAGGTTCTACTTGAGTTTCCACTCCAGCTTTTTCGGTAACAGTATCCACAACGGCCGCCTGTCTGGAAACCCAGACAGGCACACCCATTGCTTCAAGATACGAACGATTCCAGGTCGACATTATTAATAATGACCTAAATTAGCGCTTGATCAGCGATAACAAATCTTCATCAAGAATGTCATGCTTTTGGTCAGCCAATTTTTTGAAGGCAACGAAAGCATCGTGCAAGTCATCATTATTTTCAAACTGCACACCCAGCTGTGCTAAATGGCTTTTGAAAGCATTACGACCGGAGTGTTTACCCAACACCATACGGTTGTTAGCCCAGCCAACATCTTCAGCGCGCATAATTTCATAAGTTTCACGATGCTTGAGTACGCCATCCTGATGGATGCCAGATTCGTGTGCAAAGGCGTTATCACCGACAATCGCTTTGTTCGGTTGCACCGCAAAGCCAGTGATTTTAGACACCAACTGCGAGGTTGGTACTATGTGACGCGTATCAATATCGACTTCCACATCAAAGTAATCAGGTCGTGTTTTAATCGCCATAACGACTTCTTCCAAAGATGCATTACCGGCACGCTCACCTAAACCATTAATCGTACACTCAACCTGACGCGCACCTTTTTGCACTGCTGCTAGAGAGTTGGCAACAGCTAATCCAAGGTCGTTATGGCAATGCACGGAGAAAATAGCTTTGTCCGAATTAGGAATACGTTCGATTAATTGCTGAATAGTATTAGCGTATTGGTCAGGCAGGTTATAACCCACGGTATCGGGGATATTGATGGTACTAGCACCAGCGTTAATCACCTGCTCAATGATCTTGCACATAAAGTCCAAATCAGAGCGGCCAGCATCTTCGCACGAAAACTCAACGTCATCACACAGGCCGCGCGCGAATTTGACTGATCTCACGGCATGCTCAATCACCTGCTCAGGCTCCATCTGCAACTTATGCTTCATGTGCAGCGGCGAAGTAGCAATAAAAGTATGAATACGTGCTGAGTTAGCGCCTTTAAGCGCATCACCTGCTGCCTGAATATCTTTTTCCATAGCGCGTGAAAGCGAGCAGATAGTGCTGTCTTTGATATTATCAGCAACCAACTTGACGGCCTCGAAATCACCTGGGCTTGCAATGGCGAAACCCGCCTCGATCACGTCAACTTTCATTAATTCTAATTGTTTAGCGATTTCCAGTTTTTCTTCTTTGTCCATCGACGCGCCAGGGCTTTGCTCACCATCGCGTAAGGTGGTATCAAAAATCACTAATTTATCTTTCTGACTCATATAATATCTACTCCAATAAGGCCACAATCAGCATCAAGCGCTCACAGGCCAACTTTATTTATCCCCTAAGGATACCAAATATTAAGGGGCTAAGATAAGGTTTGATAACAGGTTCGACCAACATTTTCTCTATCACTTCATAGATTGTTGATAAAGATCAAGCAAAAAAAAAGCAGGGACTATGCCCTGCTTCGTCAAGTAAAGCTAGCGGCTAGCTAGATTTGCTCTTTTTCTTTTTAGGTTTATCTTCAACTACGCCAGAGATCTCTTCGTGGGAATAGTCATCCACCTGAATCACATCCATGCGTGCTTCTTCGGCATCCACCAGGATTTGCTGCTCATCCTTATCAATGATGCCTTTTTCTATTGCTTGCTCAATGCGCTCCATATTGGTGGCGTGTTTATCCAAGTCACCCGCCTTCATCGCTTTACGCAGCTTGCGTCGCACTTCATCGGCTGCCAGGACTTTCATGAACGCCAGCTCAACACGCCCCGTAACATCATCGGCGGTTTTACCTACGTAAGCATATTGAGTAATGCGGTCACGAATTTCACAATTCTGCGTCATCGGCCTAACAATTTCCTGTTCCAGCTTATCCGATGGCATGTGATAGCTTTTACCATAAGGGAAAGCAATAAACCGTAATGCTTTGCCGACAGCCTTAATCGGGAAGTTTTCATAAAATTCATAAAAGGCTTCCTGAATTTTATACAAGCCATACTCCATGTTCCACTGCACATAAGGTAAGTCGGCTAATGGGCGATCATTATCTTGATAGTATTTTAATACCGCGGAGCACATATAAAGATGGCTTAACACGTCAGCCAGGCGCGCTGACAAACGTTCTTTACGCTTCAAATCTCCACCCAAAATACCCATAGCGATATCTGAAGTTAAAGCTAAGACCGAACTCATACGAGTTAAGTGCTGGTAATATTTCCCGGTTTGCCCACCGACGGGCTTGTTAGCCAATTTAGCAGCACTCAACCCTAATGCAAAAGTACGCGCAAAGTTACTAACACCATAACCAATGTGGCGGAATAATAAGCTATCGAAACGCTTAACGCCTTCTTCGGTATCTTCCAGCTGTGCCGCCATCATTTCACGTAACACATAAGGGTGGCAGCGAATCGCCCCCTGACCGAAAATCATCAGGTTTCGAGTCAAAATATTGGCACCTTCAACGGTAATCCCGATCGGCTGGCTCATGTAACCATTCGCCAGATAATTGCGTTCACCCATAATAATGGCGCGACCACCATGAATATCCATTGAGTGGTTCATGATCTCACGGCCCATTTCAGTCATGTGATATTTGGCAATAGCTGATACAACAGACGGTTTGATGCCTAAGTCCACCGCGCCCGCAGTCATTACGCGACTTGCTTCGGTTCGGTAAGCAAGCCCCGCAATACGAGCCATCGCTTCTTCAACACCTTCGAAACGACCGATTGGCGTTTTGAACTGTTCACGCACTAACGAATAAGCACCTGTCATGCGGTAGGATAACTTAGCAACAGCAGTACCCATTGCTGGCAATGAAATCGAACGACCGGCTGCCAGGCTTTCCATCAACATTCTCCAGCCCTGACCAGCGAACTCTTGACCTCCAATCAGCATGTCCATTGGAATGAAAACATCTTTACCGGTTGTGGTGCCATTCATGAATGCCTGATTCATAGGCAAGTGACGCTGACCAATTTCAACACCAGGATGATCAGCCGGAATTAAGGCACAGGTAATACCGTAATCTTCCTTGTCGCCAATTAAATTATCAGGGTCATACATTTTAAATGCCAGACCAACAATGGTTGCCACTGGCGCCAGGGTAATATAACGCTTATTCCAGGTTATCTTGATCCCTAAAACTTCTTTGCCCTTGTATTTACCTTTGCAGACGATACCTTTGTCGGGAATCGCACCCGCATCAGAGCCTGCAACAGGAGAGGTCAAAGCAAAACACGGAATTTCTTCGCCTTTAGCCAGACGAGGCAGGTAATGATCTTTTTGTTCCTGGGTGCCGTAATGCAGTAGCAGTTCACCAGGCCCTAATGAGTTAGGCACCATCACAGTTACTGCCGCACTGCCACTACGGGTTGCGATTTTGGTTACAATCGTTGAATGAGCAAGTGCTGAAAAGCCTTTACCGCCGTATTCTTTCGGAATAATCATTCCTAAGAACCCTTTTTCCTTAATGAACTTCCATACTTCAGGCGGTAAATCTTTACGCTTATGCACAATGTCCCAATCATCCAGCATGCCACATAATTCTTCTACTTCATTATCAACGAAGGATTGCTCTTGTTCAGTTAGTACTGGTTTGGCAATGGTTAACATCTTATTCCAGTCTGGATTTCCGCGGAACAGATCGCCTTCCCACCAGACGTCACCAGCTTCTAGAGCCGTTTTTTCGGTTTCGTTCATTGGCGGCAGGACTTTCTGCATAAAGAGGTATGCTTTACGAGAAATCCAATCGATGCGTAAATCAGGAAGTAGATAGAAAGTTGCCACTACAGCAAAAATCAATAGCGAAATGAATAATCCCCAGGTAAAACCACCGTGAATCCATAAAACAACCAAAGCCACTGCATTAATGATCATTGCTTTCTTCATTGCCAAACGTTGATAGGCGCAAAAGCCCACCACCAGCAACATAACAACAATCTGTAATAAACCCATCATTTCAAATTACCTCAAATATTATTCAATATTACGCTTTCATACCTGCTGCGAGGAACGGCAACATTTCTTTGATGACATCCTCTACACCCAAATCTCGATTAAAGTCAGCTTGCGAAATCTGACGTAATGCATCGCTACCACCTAAAGTAAAAATCATACTTCCGAGCATGTAGTGCAAACGCCAGAAAATTTGGTCAATACTTAAGTTTGGATAGCCTTTTTGAAACAGATGTGTAAAGCGTACTAAAACATGACCGTACTTGTCTGTGACATAACGACGTAAATGCCCTTGCGTTTCAGCATAGGCGCGACCTAACAGACGCATAAAAATGGAAATCGCGTTATTACGACGAGTATTAAGACTTAATAAAGGTCTTATCAAAGCATTCAAAAGCTTTTCAGCCTCAAGCTGATCGGGCGATAACTGCTCTAAGGTCATCAGTTCAAGACTTAACTCTTTAGTAAAGTCCTGTAAGAAGCGGTCAAATACGGCCTGAATCAAAGACTTCTTGGAACCAAAATGATAATTAACACTGGCTAAATTGACTCTAGCCCGCGTAGTAATGGTTCTAAGGCTGGTCTCGGCAAAGCCTCTCTCAGCAAAGAGTTGCTCTGCGGCATCCAGTATTCGACTCTTGGTCGATTCGGTTTTAGTCATGCTTACACTATCCTGCCCAATCAATTCCAAACAACTGTTTGAAACATACGTTCAAAAGCAAAATTTGTCAAGCACGCAAACTAATCTACACAGAAGTAATAGTGATACAAAAGAGGCAACAAAGATTCGAAACCTATAAGGAGGGAAGAATCCAAAATTGTGTTATCAAGAAAATCCCAGGAACAAAACTACAATTTAAAGTCAGTCTGAGTGATTATGGAATTAATAAAGCTGTTCTAATGAAACAATTAAACCCTAACGCTATTTGAACAGACAAAATATCAATGAAAAAATTAACTGAGTTCGAGCCAATCACATAATTGTTGATAGTCAAATGGCCAACCTAACTCTTCAACATCTTTTTCTTTCTGCAAAACGGGAATTGAGTAACGATATTGCGCAAATATTTCATCATCATCAATGATGTCAAAAGGAATGATTTGGTAATGAAATTTATCCTTAAATTGATGCGAAATTTCAATTAACATAGCTTCGACTTTTTCGCACAAATGACAACCAAAAGTTGTGTAAAAAAATATTTTTTGCTCTTTATCATTCATTTTTGTTAAAAAACATTAAAAAAGGTTCGTTATTTGCAACTTTAGCATAATTAATTATTAACTTTCTAAAATTATTTACGTATACTTTGATTGAATTTTAATCAAAACATCTCGCAACACAGGGGAAATGACCATGGCTAAAAAACCAGTAAAAAAATCTGCTTCTAAAGGTACAACTTTGAAGCAACTCGAGGCGGCTGAAAAGAAAGCTGCAGCCGCAGTAAAGAAAGCTCGTGAAGCTGCTAAAAAAGCAGGTGATAAAGCTAAGGCTGCTGCTGAAAAAGCTAAAGGCAAATCTACCAAAGCTGCTAAAGCTACTGCCAAGAAAGCTAAAGAAGCCGTTCGCAAAGCCAAAACAGCTGTTAACCAGGCCGTTAAGTCTCACGATACTGCAAAATCTAAACTAGCTGATGCAAAAGCTACTGCTGCTAAAGAAGCTGCTTTACAGAAAGCAATTGCTAAGTTCGAGAAAGACTGGGCTGCTAAAGAGGCTAAGAAGAAAGCTGCTGCTGATAAGAGAGCCGCTGCTAAAGCTAAGAAGAAAGCTGCTGCTGACAAGAAAAAAGCTGCCGCTAAAGCTAAAGCCGCTGCTGCTAAAGCTAGAAAGCAAGCTGCCGCTGCTAAGAAAAAAGCTGCCGCTAAAGCTAAAGCCGCTGCTGCTAAAGCTAAAGCAAAAGCTAAGAAAAAGGCTCCTGCTAAGAAAAAAGCACCAGCTAAGAAGAAAGCTCCAGCTAAGAAGAAAGCTCCAGCCAAGAAAAAGGCCCCTGCTAAGAAAAAAGCACCAGCCAAGAAAAAGGCTCCTGCTAAAAAGCGTGTAGCTAAAAAGAAAAAGTAAGTCTTAGGACTTATTCAATAAAAAAACCCAGCTTAGGCTGGGTTTTTTTATTGTTCTAATTTAGCGTTAAAAAAGAATAATCAACTTTTATGCTGAATTAACCAGCACCTGTGATGATTTCGGCTCTTTTGAAAATCACTTGGCAAGGTTCTTGCTGTTATCTCCTGAACATCAAAGTGCTCTAAAAGCTCCTTTTCCATCTCAAACTTCTTAAAATTGTTTGAGAAGTACAACTTACCCGCTTTATCCAGCAGATTCATCGTTTGATTGATTAACTCAACCTGATCTCGTTGCACATCAAAAGTCGCATCCATTCTTTTAGAGTTGGAAAAGGTCGGTGGGTCAAGAAAAATCAAGTCATAGACCCTTTGCCCCTGAGCTTCATCAAGCCACTGCAAACAATCCGACTGTACAAATTCATGTCCATAAATTGGGATACTGTTTAAACCAAAATTCTTAATCGCCCAGTTTAAATAGGTTCTGGACATATCAACGGTAGTAGTTTTTGCCCCACCCTTTGCTGCATAAACGCTGACAGAGCCCGTATAAGCAAACAAATTCAAGAATCGCTTGCCATTAGCTTCAGCCATGATCATTTTGCGAGTTTTACGATGATCCAGGAACAAGCCAGTATCTAAGTAGCGGTTTAAATTTACATAAAACTGTAAACCTTGCTCATGAACCACCTGAAACTGTTCTTCGTCGCTTTGTTTTTGATATTGCCAGTCTCCTTTTTGACGTTGCCTTTGTTTTAAGGCGATTTCCGATTCAGGGATCCGCAAGAGACCGGATGTAACTCGCACAATCTCATTCAACCGGCGTTGCGCCACTTTCGGTGGAATATCTTTTGGTGGCGCATACTCCTGAATATGAACCATCTCATCATAAACATCAATCGCAGCAGAATACTCAGGCAGATCGGCATCATAAAGGCGATAGCATGTGACATCATTTTGCTTGAGGTAAGACTTGAGTCGTTGTTGATTCTTTATAATGCGGTTTTTCAACATTACCGCCCCTTCTGACAGGTTTTTGTCCCAATCAGGATTAACCACGGTTGGGTCGAAGGGTTTATAGAAATTCTCGTCGCGGACATCGAACAAATACAATTGACAGTCGATGGCACCGTTCTTGAACTTATACTGCTTATGGGAGCGCATCCCCATTGCTTTGGCAAAAGACACTTCATTGGTAATAATGGCAGCCTGCCAGCCGACACAATGACTTTTAATATAATCACCAAAGTCACGGTATAACTGAATGACATCATCTTCTTCACCCAGACGCTCGGCGTAGGGAGGGTTGGATACTAACAACCCGGGCTCTTTAAATGCTTCAAGCTTAGGGCGTCTAATATCCTGCTCACTGAGTGCAATTAGCTCATCGAAGTCAGCGTTTGCTATTACTTCTTTAGCCAGTTCAAGGCTCTTACGGTGGCTGTCAGAGCCAACAAAGCGATTGGTTAAGGCCAATTTGTTCTTATTAAACTGACGACTCGCTGTTGCAATGGTGGTTTGCCACAGTTCTGCATCATGCTGTTTCCAGTTTTCAAAAGAATAGGATGGATTAAACAGGCCCGGAGCCATATCGCAGGCAATCATGACCGCTTCAACTAATAAGGTACCAGTACCACACATTGGATCATGGAAACTGTAGCCCTGTTTGGACAGCGCAGGCCAGCCAGCTCGAATTAACAATGCAGCAGCGAGATTCTCTTTAATTGGAGCACGGCCTGAAATCGGCCGATAACCACGTTGATGCAAGCTGCGTCCGGCTAAATCAATACCAATTTTAAGTTGTCGGCCATTAATAATGGCATGAATGCGATAATCGGGGTTGTCTTTATCCACCGAAGGACGTTGTTCAAATCGCTCCTGATAATAATCTACTACCGCATCTTTCACTTTTTGTGCGGCAAACCCCGAATGACGAATATCATCATTTTTACGAGCGATGGCATCAACCACGAAGGTTTGCTGCATATCAAAATGCCAGCTCCACTCGATGTTATTAACCTTCTGATACATATCATCGACAGAAGTAAACTCCTCGTCCAGAAGGCACAAATAAATACGGTTGGCTAAACGGGAATGGAGGCAGGCTTTATAGGCGAGCTCTAAATCGCCTTCAAAAACGATATGGGAAGGATGTTCTTTAAGATTAGTAGCGCCAAGCGAGGTTAACTCATCCATTAGGAGAGCTTCAACGCCTTTTGGGCAGCTGGCATAAAATTGCATGATCACGAACGATAAATGAAATAGCCGTCATTATAACGGCTATTAGTTTGCTTTGCTTTGAAAGTTTGTGCTATTGGGCCTGATGATGCTCTTTTAAAGCTTTCGCCACTTCATAAACCAACTGTGGTCCATGATAAATAAAGCCAGAGTAGATCTGAACCAACTTAGCGCCGGCTTCAATTTTATCGATGGCGCTTTGTTCATCGGTGATACCACCGACACCGATCACTGGAATCGAATCATCGAGAGCTTCGACCAGTCGTTTAATGACTTTGGTTGACTGGCTGGCCAGCGGCTTACCGCTCAAACCGCCTTGCTCTTCAGCATGCTTCATACCCTCAACCTTGCTTCGATCAAAGGTTGTATTGGTAGCAATAATACCATCCAGTTCGTACTGCCTGAAGGTTTGCGCCAACTCCTCAATATCGTTAGAAGAGAGATCAGGAGCAATTTTAATGGCCAGAGGTTTATAGACCATATGTTCCTGATGTAACGCTTGCTGTTTCTTTTTCAGACTCTCTAATAGACTTTTGAGAGTCTCACCAAACTGTAGGTCACGCAAACCTGGCGTGTTTGGTGAAGAGATATTAACCACCATATAATCGGCACGACGATAAATCTTCTCCATGCCAATCAAGTAGTCATCAACTGCTTTTTCAACTGGTGTATCAAAGTTCTTGCCAATATTTATCCCCAGAACACTGTTGGTATTAGCTTCGGCAACATTTTTTAACAAAGCATCAACACCATCATTATTAAATCCCATACGATTAATAATGGCTTCTGCATCTTCAATTCTGAAAAGGCGGGGCTTTGGATTACCGGGCTGTGGGCGCGGAGTGACGGTGCCAATTTCAATAAAACCAAAACCGAAATGGCTTAATGCATCAACATATTCACCATTTTTATCTAAACCAGCCGCAAGACCGACTCGATTGGGGAACTTTATGCCCATCACTTCAACGGGGTCATCCACTTGTGGCTGAGACAGTAAACCCGATAGCTTTAACTTATTAAGTATTTTTAGGCTGCTCAATGACAAGTGATGCGAGCGTTCGCCATCCAGCATAAACAAAAGTGATCGAAGTAATGAGTACATGCAGTTGCCCCAACTGATTGAATAAAGGGTTTGGTACAAAAAAGCCTGCCATCAACTTGATGACAGGCTGTATTTTAACAAACAAAACGCTAGAGCGTGCTTATTTTTGCGGTACCCACTTTCCATTTTCATAAAAAGCTGACCAGCCACTGGCTTTACCATCTTCTTTGACACCAGCCACATACTGCTGGCCAGTCTTACGGCTAAACTTAACAAACGTCCGATTACCATCGGGATCCTTAAGTGGAGCTTCAGCCAAAAACTGATACTTTGGATCCAGCTGATCTTTTACTGTGATTAGCTCATCCACTGCCGGCGCACGCGTTTCGCGATTGCGTGGAAACTTGCTGGCGGCCAGGAAAATACCCGCAGCACCATCACGTAACACATAGTGATCTTCCACTTTCTCACACTGCAAGTCAGGCATCGGAATCGGATCCGCTTTTGGCGGCGCAGGCTGTCCGCTCTTAAGCAGCTTCCGAGTATTCTTACAATCGTCATTGGTACAATCGAAATATTTTCCGAAACGTCCCGTTTTCAACTGCATCTCGCTACCACACTTGTCGCACTCAAGAATCGGACCGTCATAACCCTTTATCTTGAACTCACCTTTTTCGATTTCATAGCCATCACAATCTGGGTTATTACCACAGATATACAACTTGGTACTTTCATCAACCAGGTAATCATCCATGGTTGAATTACATTTTTTACAACGCTTTTTGTCGTGCAGATAACGCGCTTCTTCTTCCTCATCCGCCGCGATGAACTCTTCACCTGGGATAAGGTTAACGGTATTTTTACAGCGCTCCTTAGGTGGCAATGAATAGCCCATACACCCTAAGAAGACACCGGTACTGGCATTCCGAATCGCCATAGGGTGCTTTTTACATTTGTCGCATAAAATATCCGTTTCAACGGCTTCATTGCGACGCATGCCACCTTCACCCTCTGCTTCGTCGGCTTTTTTCAGTTGCTTTGAAAATTCATCATAGAAGTCATCAAGGGTCACTTTCCAGTTCTGACGACCGGATGCAATATCATCCAGATGTTTTTCCATGGTTGCTGTAAAGGAAAAATCGAGCAAATCATTGAAGCTTTCAACCAGGCGGTCAGTAACAATTTCACCAATCTTCTGTGCATAGAAGCGACGATTCTCTAAGCGCACGTAACCACGATCCTGAATGGTCGAGATGATCGAAGCGTAGGTTGATGGACGACCAATGCCGCGCTTTTCTAATTCTTTAACCAGAGCTGCTTCAGAGAAACGTGCTGGTGGTTTGGTGAAATGCTGCTTAGGATCAAGCTTCTTCAGCTCAAGCATTTCACCTTCTTTTACATTCGGCAGCTCTTCATCTTCTGCGTTTTTCTTTTGCATTGGTAGCACTTGAGTCCAACCATCAAAACGCATCACTCGGCCACGAGCTTTCAGCTCGTAATCGCCTGCTTGAACTTTCAGACTGGTCACATCAAATTCTGCCGGTAGCATCTGGCAGGCCACAAACTGACGCCAAATGAGGTCATACAAACGTTCGGCATCTTTTTCCATGCCATTTAAATGACCGACTTTTTTAGCCACATCTGAAGGACGGATCGCTTCGTGCGCTTCTTGCGCGCCTTCTTTACTACTGTAGCTATTGGCTTCTTTGGGTAAATACTCAGCGCCAATATTAGTCTTGATGTAGTCACGGCAAGCTTCTACCGCATCCGAACTCAAATTGGTCGAGTCAGTACGCATGTAAGTAATATAACCGGCTTCATACAAACGCTGTGCCATCATCATGGTTTTCTTAACGCCATAACCCAGTCTTGTGCTGGCAGCTTGTTGCAGCGTTGATGTGATAAATGGTTTGGGAGCTTTACTTTTTTGTGGCTTGTCTTCACGAGTAACCACTTTGTAATTCGAGGCTTTAAGGGCTTCGACCGCTTTATTGGTTTCCTGCTCGCTATTAGGGCGGAAATTTTTACCCTGATATTTATTGACCTGCAAACGTAAATCATCTTTTGACTGGGTCAAGGTATTGGCATGTATATCCCAATATTCCTCAGGAACGAAAGCTCGAATTTCACGCTCACGCTCGACTAACAGTCGAACTGCAACAGACTGCACACGTCCGGCTGACAGACCGCGAGAAATTTTGCGCCACAACAATGGTGAGACCATAAAGCCAACCACACGGTCAAGAAAGCGGCGCGCTTGCTGAGCGTTGACATAGTTCATGTCCAGATCGCCAGGTTTTGAGAATGCCTGCTGGATAGCCTTTTTAGTGATTTCGTTAAATACTACGCGCTTAAACTTACTTTCATCACCATCTAACAGCTCACGCAGATGCCAGGCAATAGCCTCTCCTTCTCTATCCAAATCCGTTGCGAGGTAAATGGTGTCAGCATCTTTAGCGATCTTCTTTAATTCATTTAATACTTTCTCTTTGCCCGGCAACACTTCATAGCGGGCTTCCCAATCCTGTTCTGGATTGATGCCCATACGCGCAAAAAGCGCCGTTTTTTCTTTAAGCGCTTTTTGTTTAGCTTTTTGTTCTGGAGAGAGCTTGCGCGTCGCGGCGGCCTTGCGGGCTCTTTCTTTGGCATCCACTGGTTTCTTATTTTGCGAGCCAGTAGGCAAATCACGGATGTGACCGATACTTGATTTGACGATAAAGTCTTTTCCAAGGTATTTATTAATGGTTTTCGCTTTTGCTGGCGACTCCACTATAACCAAAGATTTTCCCATAAAAGTTCCCAAAACTCTTTTGTTATCAATGAGTTGTTTGTGTTTATTGGTCAAAGGGCAGAGATAAACCCTGCCCTTTCCTTTTTTATTATTAACAATCTTTAATGGTCGCTGTCTAGACTTTTTTATATAACGACTCGAAAAAGATGACTTTCTCCCGTTATTTTACAATTGCCTCAACACCTGATGCGCGGGTTGATTTAACAGGCTCTTCAGGCCCCACCAACCTGCAGTACAGATAAATGCGACAGCTATTAATGGCACCCACAACCAGAACCATGGATGCAACACCGGCTCAATATTCATCGCTTCCTGATAAAGCACGGAGACTAACACTTCACCACCAATCACACCAAGAATTCCTGAGAATATACCCAATAAAGCTAATTCGGAGAGCAAGGTCATACGAATAAACTTTTTCTGCGCGCCCAAAGTCTTCAGTAAGGTGGCTGATAACACGCGCTCTTCTTTGCTCGCCTGCAACACTGCGTATAAAACCGCGACGCCAGCCAACAGTACAAACAGCATAATAAATTCAACGGCTGTGGTTACCTGATCAAGAATGGTCTGAACCTGCTCCATGATCACATCCAGTTCAATAATGGTTACCGTCGGCATTTCACGCAAAATAGTATTTAAAGCAGGTTTCTTGTCCAGCGGTAAATGAAAACTGGTGATATAGGTCGCCATGCTTTCATTCAGCGCACCCGGTTCAAAAATCATGAAGAAATTAGGCTGGAATGAGTCCCACTGGATTTCACGGAAGCTGGTTATTTTACCTTTAACATCAACACCACCAATCGAAAACTCAAACACGTCACCAATATCTACCCCAAGCCGACCAGCAAGGTTTTGATCAATAGATAGTTGATATACGCCATTCTCATCAGGCTGATGTTCTGCCTTGTCCCACCATTCCCCTTTAACTACCTCATTAGCCTTCGGCACATCCTCAACCCAGGTCAAATTCAGCTCTCGTCGCAATGATCCATCATTCTGCGCCTCTTCTGACACAGCCTCTTCAATCGGCTTGCCATTCAAACCGGTAACACGACCACGAACCATTGGGTAAATACCCGCAGTTTCGACACCCTGTTCGGCAAGAATCTTTTCTAGGTTGGGGACTTCACTCGGTTGCACATTAATTAGAAAGTGATTCGGTGCATCGTCCGGCAACTGGCTTTGCCATTCGCTTAACAGCTCGCTTCGAATCAATACAGTCGACAGCATGATAATAAAAGCTAAGCCGAATGCCGTGATCTGGCTGATGGTAAATGCCGGGTACCGTTTTAATTGACCGAGTCCATAGCGGACAGCGGTGGAACCACGCTTACCAATCCAGATGCCTACTTTGAAAATTAACCAGGCCATTAGGCGAATAACGATAAAGGCAACCAGTGCCACGCCCAGCAAAATACCGACCAATTTCAAGGATCCACTTTGCCACCACATCAGTAGCGCCATGGTTAATATGGCTAAAAGATAAATCAGCCAGCTCGAAACCGGTTGCGGCACCATTTCTTTACGCAACACACGCAATGGTGATACTCGCGCAATCTGGAAAAATGCCGGTAAAGCAAAGCCTATCAACACCACCAGACCACTTAAGCCGCCCGCAATAACCGGCGCCCAATTAATCGGCACCATTGGCTTTGGCAAGTAATCAGCAAACTGCACAATAATGGCTTGTTGAATGACCAAACCTAGGGCAACGCCTATGGCAGAACCAATCAACCCCATGATCATTAGCTGTGATAAATAGAGACGATGTACTTGCGCAATCTGCATGCCCAGGCACCGATAAATTGCCGCATAATCATAATGACGGCGACTGAATCGCCCAGCGGCCACGGCAATCGCAACGCCTGCTAAGACCACAGAAATCAAACTGGCTAAACGCAGGAAAGTTTCCGCGCGCTCAATAGAAGCCTGTAACGCTGGCGTACCTTCTTTACCACCGGTTAAGCGCTGTGTTTTGTTCATCTGCGGCTTAAGCCAATCGATATAGTTTTCGCGCGGTTGAATATCACCAGCAATGAATAAAGTATAAGAGACTCGGCTGCCCGGTTGGATAATATTAGCGCGTTCCACATCCGTCTGATTGATATAAACTTTCGGTGCGACATTGAACATCTCGCTGGCTTGCCCCGGACCACCAACAATCACGCCTGCAATCGTTAGTTGAATCGATCCGAAATCAACCTCATCGCCTTTTTCGGCCCCTAAAGCGGCTAGAACTCGTGGCTCGACCCAAGCTGTTCCTTCCTCCGGTTGAGCCTGCATGCTTTGTCCGCGCGTGAAAGGCTTATCAGCAATTTCGAACTCACCTTTAAGCGGGAACTTGCCGCCTAATGCTGTCACGCTGACCAACTGAAATTCATCGCCTTTCGCCAAGACCGTTGAAAAGCCGGTTGACTCTGTGAGATGTAACCCCTCATCTCGGCCTTTTTCTAACCATTCTGGCTCAATGGGTCTAGGTGTTCTTAAGGTATAGTCAGCACCTAAAAACTCACTACTTTGTTCGCCCATGGCGCGATGAGTTCGATCGGTAATAGTACCAATCGCCACCATTGCAATCACCGCAATCATCAGCGCAAAAAATAAAACCTTAACCTCGCCCGATTGCCAGTCGCGTCGGAATAAACGCCATGCCATACCGCGCATCAGGCTGTCTCCACTTTGTCTGCTTGCACTGTATCAGTCTTGACTACTTGAGCTTGATTTACCGAATCTTCAACCACTTTACCCGCTTCAAGACGCACCAAACGCTGGCAACGCTCAGCCAAACGATCATCGTGAGTTACCAACACTAAAGTGGTTCCAAGTTGCTGGTTTAACTCAAAAATCAAATCAATAATCTTTTCACCGTTGCCGGTATCTAGATTTCCCGTCGGCTCATCGGCAAATAAAATTTTCGGCTCGGAAGCAAAAGCACGCGCAATGGCTACACGCTGTTGCTCTCCGCCTGACAATTGATGAGGATAATGATTAAGACGCTCAGCCAAACCTACTTTGATCAAAAGCTCTTTCGCTTTCTTTTGTGGATTTTTTTCTTCCTTCAGCTCAATCGGCAGCATCACATTTTCCAGCGCCGTCAAACCCGGAAGCAGATGAAATGACTGGAACACAAAACCCACATACTGAGCACGAACTGCTGCTCGCTCATCTTCGGATAACTTATGGATTGGATGGCCCGCAAGCTCTACTTCACCTTCGGAAGGAGTATCCAAACCAGCCAGTAAAGACAGTAACGTTGACTTACCCGAACCGGAAGCACCAACAATCGCTACACTATCGTGTTCGTTTACGGTTAAACTTACCTCCGATAAAATGGTCAGAGATTGTTCTGGCAGCTTGACTGTTTTTGTTAAATTGTGTGTTGTTAACATCATATTCATCTTAAATTGATACCATAGAGTGAAATATACTCATTAAAAAATTAACCTAAGCATATCATTATGAAGAAAAATTTGGCGTGGATTTTGTTTCTAGTTGTTGCGGTCTTTAATGTTGCAATAACTGCAAAAGCCCAGGAAAAACCCACCATTTTAGTTCTCGGCGATAGCCTGAGCGCTGGCTACAACATCGAGGTTGAGCAAGGCTGGGTTGAATTACTCAACCAAAAGCTTAAGCAAGAAGGTTACCCGCATACTGTCATCAACGGCAGCATCAGTGGCGACACCACCACCCAGGGATTATTGCGCCTACCTACTCTGCTCAAGCAACATGCTCCAGAAGTTGTCATCATTGAGCTTGGCGGCAACGATGCACTACGTGGTACATCCCCTACCGCCATTAAACGCAACCTCGCTAAACTCATCGACACCAGCAAACGCTCAGGTGCCGAAGTCCTGTTGTTAGGAATCCAAATCCCACCCAACTACGGTCAACGCTATGCTCAAGCATTCTTCGACAATTATGCCCAGTTAGCCAATGAAAAAAAGGTGAAACTGGTGCCATTCTTCTTGGAAAAGGTCGGTGGCAATGATGAATTGATGCAGGAAGACGGCATTCACCCCAATGCAAAAGCGCAGCCACTTTTACTGGAAAATGTGTATACTAGCCTGAAAAATATACTATAAATATGAATATTCGCCACCATGCTGAAAACAATCCTAGGACTACTGTTTATAAGTACAGTAGCCACCCAAGCTGTTGCCAACATCCACTTTAATAATTTTACTCAAGAAGATGGACTACCCGACAATAAAGTTTGGGCTGTTACTCAAGACAAAAATGGATTTATATGGGTCGGTACAGGAAATGGACTTGCAAAGTTTGATGGGTACCAATTCACCAGCTATAACTTAACCGATACAAACGTCCTGTCTTTACCAACCAACCATATCAAATCTCTGTACGTGGATAATTCTAATAATCTATGGATAGGTACAATGGGGACCGGACTCATTCATTACAATAAAGGACAGTTTAAAACCTTTAAATTACCATTCGAAGCCCCCCCGAAAGACATTTTAACTATAAATGGAAGCAACAATCTTATATGGCTAGGGACTGAAAAAGGACTTTACACAATTAACCTACTAACGGACAACGTTACACAGCTTAACCCTCAACAATCATCCACATACCAAAAATTAGAGCCAAGCAAGATCAACTCTATTATTAATAATGGAATGAATGTATATGCGGCATTCGATACAGGGATTCTTGTATTTGATCTAAACAGCACATTTATAGAAAAATTAAATATTAAGTTTCCAGATAAAAAGTTAAGGATCAGAAAGTTAATTAAAGAGTCTGACCAAGCATTTCTCATTGCTACTAATGAAAATCTTTATCGTTTTGATTTAAATGATAACCACCTGGAAGCAATCTCGGATGAGATAAAAGGCTCTATTATTCTGGATGCGTTAGTTACTCAAAATAAAATTTTAACAGCCATCTTTGAAAAAGGCTTACACGTCATTGCAAAGAAGCATCATTCTTACTTGTACTCCGAGCAAAATACTAACTCCTTACCACATAACGTTATAATCACTATGTTTCAATCCAGGGAAGGTGTTATATGGCTGGGAACCTTTGATGGGCTATCTAAAATAAGCCCCACCCTGAATCAATTTAAGTTGATTAGCAACCATTCAGAGGGACTAAACTGCTTAAAAAACAACAACATCATGTCTGTTAATAATCTTAAAAATGAGACTTTGCTTATCTCATCTACAGAGCAAGTAATCATCTACAGTCCAAGCAAAAAATCTTGTTATCAAGTTAAACCACCTAAAGAAAGCGCTAATAGCCTGTACCAATATACAGTTTACGAGTCCCTTGAGGACTACAATGACAATATATGGCTGGCTTCTTCTTACGGTTTGGTAAACATTAATCAACTAGGCGAGCTTAAACGGTCATCCACGCTAAGTAAGACAAAGCCTCGCGTATATACCCTGGATTTTTATGGTGAAAACCAGTTGCTTGCAGGAACAACTGAAGGTGTATTTCTTGTTGATAAAGTAACACTTAATATTAGCCCACTTGCCCCCACCCACTCAATTTCAAATATGGCTATAAATAGCGTTAGAACGAGAGGTGGAATTGCTTACATTGGCGCACAGGATGGCTTGTATAAATACAACGGTAATAAAGTTACTAAAATCCCTTTAGACACCCAAGTTCCTATTGGAAGAGTCACCGATATTCTGTTATCAGACAGCTCATTTTTTGTAGCATCAACTCGAGGAGTTGTATACGAAATCTCATATGTGAATGAAACTCTGATAAGTGAGTTTCATATTGATGCACCAAATCATACGAAAAGTATTCAGGCAATTGAGTTCGCAGATAAGAATATACTTTGGGTTTCAACCCTTGATGGTCTATATAGACTAAACCTGAGTACTGGAGATGTTAACCGATATACTCAAGAAAGCGGTCTGCAAGGTGACGCATTTAATATAAGGGCATCAACTGAAGATGAAATGGGAAATATCTATTTCGGAGGAAGCAAAGGGATAACCTACTTCAACCCAAGAGACATTAACTTTAAGTATAAGGAACCTTCAGTAGTTGCCACTAAGGTTGATATATTCGCGGATAAGAAAGCGCAAGCTGCAAAATCAAATTCATATAGCCCTCCCTCCATTGTTGTTCCTGAAAGTCTTATCCTGCCCCACTCAGCCAATGACTTTAGTATTGAATTTGCGGGTTTACACTATGTTACCCCTGAAAATATACAGTATTCTTACAAACTAGAGGGAACCCATTCAGACTGGATAAGAACTGGAGCAAACAATAGACAGACTACCTTCAGTAACCTCTCTCCGGGAAACTATGTCTTCAAAGTAAAAGCGAAGTCTGACAACACCGATTGGAGCTCAGGCGAAAACACTCTATCTTTACCCATAACCATTCTTCCACCTATATGGTTAACTTGGTGGGCTAAAATTTTATATATGATATGCTTCATTAGCATCATCATATTCTATATAAATCTTCGAACTAGAAGAGCGATAAAACAATCAAAAAACCTTCAGATAGAAGTCAACGAAAGAACAAGACAAATTGCCGCACAAAAAACGGTAATTGAGAACTTACTCGAAAAGAAAAATGAGCTTTTTGCAAACATTTCTCATGAGTTTAGAACACCACTCACTTTAATACTTGGACCAATCCAAAAAGAGTTGGACTCACTTGAACAGCCTAAAAACCTTAAGCATCTTCAGATGATTCAGCGCAATGCTAATCGACTCCTCATTATGGTTGAACAGATATTAAAGTTAGCTGAGCTTAAGAAAGAAAGTCCTACCAATAAATCTGTTATAGATATCAATAAGCATTTGTATGAAATTACCGAAATGTTTAAGCCCCTAGCACTCAGGAAAGATATTTCAATTAACTACAAAGAGTTATACTCATGTCGAGCATATATAGCCAACGACTCTCTTGAGATTATAATTGGTAACTTACTTTCCAATGCTATTAAATACACTCCTCACGGAGGGGCTATCGAAATTACATTGAGTCATGCAGATGGAAATGTTGTTATCTCCGTATCAGATGATGGAGTCGGGATTAAGCCGGAGCAACAAGACCTGATCTTTGATAGATTTGTAAGACTTGAGCAAACCTCTGACATTGCAGGTACAGGCATAGGCTTATCCATTGTGAAGGAGCTTGTCTTATCCCATGATGGGAATATTCGGGTTGAAAGCAATCCCGAAGAAGGCTCCACATTTTATATTGGAATACCTGCAACGGATCTTCCCGCTGAAAATCATACTCGTCCTAAATCAAGGGCAATTTCATATTTGATTGACGATGATCTTATTGTAACCAAAGAACCAGAAGAGCTAAATCTATCCGATGCGCCTGATGATAGAGAGACCTTGCTCATTATTGATGATAACCAAGACATCAGCGACTACCTCAGGTCTTTACTTGAACCAAGCTATAAATGTTATACATCCCCTAGAGGACAACAGGGTGTCGAATTGGCCATTGAAGTCATACCAGATTTAGTACTATGCGATATTATGATGCCTGGGATTGATGGCTACGAGGTTGCAAGTAGACTCCGCTCAGACAACCGAACCTCTCACATCCCTATTATTTTACTAACTGCAAAAGGAGACAGGCTAAGCCGGATAAGAGGCTGGGATAATGATATTGATGCTTACATGACTAAGCCATTTGATGACAATGAGCTACTACTAAGAATTAGAAACATATTGTCAGTTAGGAATATATTAAAAGATAAGGCATCAGAGAATGTAGGACCAAATCCATCAAAGAACAACTCAGGCCTTAATGAACGGGAGCAAGAATTTATCAAAAAGTTATATGATGTATTCGAAAACTGCTACCAAGAGGAAGCAACAACGCGAGCAAATATAGCTGACTTAATGGCAGTTAGCGAAAGGCAGTTGCAACGCAAAGTCAAAGGGTTAGTTAATAGAAACCCTATGGATCTGTTTAGAGATTATCGACTGGATAAGGCTAAAGAATTATTATTAACCGGTAAACAGATCAGTCTAATATCCGATTTGTGTGGGTTTAACTCAGCGTCTTATTTTAGCCAATGTTTTAAGGCTAAATTTGGCACTACCCCCAAAGAGTCACAAAAATCACAATGAGGAAATTATAATGAAAAAGGCAGCCGATAAAAGCTGCCTTTACAGTTTACAGCACTCTATAGTTAGCTAAAGCATATAAAACTACACTCTGACCTGTAGTGTTATCCGTCACTTCTACTTTTTGCTTCAACTTTTCACCAGGACTAATGGTTCTTAAGCAAACTTTTCCCTCTTGTGTAGTGTTCATTATTGAATCACAGGTGTTGTCTAAGTATTGAATACTAAACTGTCCAGATGACTGATTAATACCAATGACAGAGAAAACAGCGGTTGAATCGCCACTAATGGCTAAAGTCGAAGTACCGCAACGATTAGCAGTTGCCTCATCCCAAGCTGGGGTGTCGATGTAACATGCTGCAGAAGCATCACCCAAGTTTGATGATGACTGAACTGAATAATTATTTGCCATCGCTGAAACTGAAAGACCTAATGTCAAAGCTGAAACAGATGCTATACGTGTTAATAAATTAAGTTTCATTTTTAATCCTCTAATTAAGTTTTGTTATTACGCCACAAATGAGTTATTCATAGGTGACGTTGCATACAATAAAGGACTCTTGAAGCTGAAAGTATTAATCAAAGGACCAAAAAAACCAATTCAAGGACAACGTTAACCCTTTGTTATATAAGTGATTATTTTGGTCTTTAGAAATAAGGACGACTTCTGTCAATTTCAGGACATATCTCTATATAGTCGTTGACTCATTAGTGGTTCATATAATATCTTCTTCAAACTTTAAATGAGAAAGGAAACTTCGTTTTGAAAAAACCACACTTAGCTTTAGTAGCAATCCTTAGCACAACTCTTTGTTCCACACTATTCACAACATCCTCTGTATCAGCAGAAACTATAGGCTGGAAAAATTGCTATCACACAGATCTCGCTACAGGTAAGACAGCAAGGTTAGGATTCATCTATTTGTGGGAAACCTGTGAGGGTAGCTCTAAAATTATGAATAAACTTCATGAGCAGCATTCCACTGGTATAGTGAGTGACAAATATGGCATCGAATCTTACGTGTCTGAATTAATCCATCGTGTAGACGATCCAAACTGCGTGATTGACACAAATACACACACTGAGCCAGATCTTTAGATTTTGTTTTTTAAAATTACTATCAATAGTCTTATTAAATTGATGCAAATAAGAAAATACATTTCAATATCAAAGGAGTATCGAATGGTAAGCCATAAGCTGAAAATACCTAAAGTTACCTTCATTCTAGTATCCGTTCTAGGTCTTTCAATTAATGTTCCAACAGAAGCTGGACATAACTCTACTCCAACTTCTGGCAATTGTTATCATTATCATGTTAATGATTGGGGATTACGGGTTATTGAGTCATATCTGGGTCCAAAACACGCATTTTACAGCTGTGCAGACCTTTATATGAGTCAAGTTGTGCATGAACATGAAACTGGTGAAGTTGTGGCAGAAAGTGGCCAAAAAGCTTATCACCCACAATATCAACAGCATCAAAAAACAAGGCCTGATGATCCTAACTGTGTTATTGATACTTACGATCCGATGGAACCCAATTATTAGGTTTAGTTAAGATGTCACCGCAACTAGCTTCCTAGCGACGGTGACATCAATTACATCCAATCTAGAAACGCCAAGCAAAACCAACCATCACAACCCAAGGGTCGATTTGTACATCAACTGTCGTAGCAATTGCGCCATCAACTTTAACCGTTGCTTCAGTGTCAATATCAACATACCAAACCCCTGTGTTGAAGTAGAAGCCGTCGCTAATTTTCCAGTCGGCACCCATTTGGCCAGCCAATCCGAACGAGTCATCAAGCTCTAGCTGAACGTCGTTTGTACCCAACGCAGTTTTTAATTCAGAGGAAGCTTTCTCATCAAAAAATTTAGTGTAGTTAACACCAAGGCCAAAGTAAGGGCTGAAATCATCAGAGCCAAACTCTGGGTAATACTGGAACGAAACAGTCGGTGGTAACTGTTTGGTTTCACCAATCGGTAAACCCGCTAAATCGCCAGAACCATTGATATCATGCTTAAATGGCAAAGCCGCTAAAACTTCCAAACCCCAATTATCGCTTAGCATCCAGGTACCACTAAAACCGACACCTGTTGCCGAATCGACCGTAACCCCATCATTAGCACCCAACACGTTAGAGCTGTCATCATTAGGACTAACATGAGCTGCACCGAGGCGCACAATGAAATCGCCTTCTTTATGTGCCAAAGCACCAACAGTTGTTAAAGACAATACCGCGCCAACTGCTACAGCAGTTGCTGATTTGATAAGTTGTTTCATGGTGAATTTCCTTCTTTGTTTAAGACGCAACAAAGATAATCCACTTACGATATGAAAGCTTGACCTGGATCAATGGTTAGAATCTGGTGATTGGTGAGTTTGCCTTTTATTGATCAGGATCAAGTTAAGACTTAGAGCTTTTTTGTTGTATTTTTTTTAACCATATTTTGTTGATCTCCTTTAAAGACTGAGTATATACATACTCAGCTAAGTATAATTTGGGAGTATAAAATGGGGAAAAAAACTTGGCCATGTAAAAGTTGTGGGGAAGAAATAAGTAAAAAAGCTGAAGCATGCCCTCACTGCGGACATAACTATAAGAAAGAGGCTACTCAGATTGGTTGTGGAGGGTTAATCGTTATTCTAATAGTCGAAGCCATTATATTTAATAGTTGCGATGATGGAGAATCATCAAAGTCCAATTCAACTTACTCTTCTGAAAGTAAAACACCAAAAGTAGAAACAAGAAAAGATAAAATTGAATCACAGTTTTCTGCATGGGACGGCTCACATTATAATTTAGAACGTTTAATTGTGAAAAACCTAAAGGGCCCCGATAGCTACGAACATATAGAAACTCGGTATGGTGACAAAGGAGATTTCATCTTAGTGGTTACTAAATATAGAGCAAGAAATAGTTTCGGAGGAATGATAGTAGAACAAGTTGCCGCAAAAGTAGATATTGAAGGCAATATCATAGAAATAATATCAGAATAACAAACTCATTAAGTGACAAAAAAGCCCCGCATGATGCGGGGCTTTTCGTAAGAACTCACTGATTAAGCAATTGAGGCGACTGCTTTTTCAAAGCGATTCAGGCCGTCTTCAATTTCTTCTTCGGTAATGTTCAGTGCTGGCGCTAAACGTACTACGTTCATACCTGCGACTAAGACCATGACACCATGTTGCCAGCCGGCTTCGATAAATTGACGAGCTTTTCCTTGCCACTTTTCATTAAGCACGGCGCCTAACAATAAACCGCGGCCACGCACACTTGAGAATACATCATATTTCTTGCCAATTTCTTCAAGGCAGGCAACGATTTTAGCTGACTTATCCAATACTGATTGCAACATTTCAGGTGTGTTGATGGTGTCGAATACCGCATTGGATACGGCACAACCTAATGGGTTGCCGCCATAAGTGCTGCCGTGTGTACCTGGAACAAAACTGGCTGCAATTTTATCTGTGGTTAGCATGGCACCAATTGGGAAGCCACCGCCCATTGCTTTTGCAGTAGTTAAAATGTCTGGAGTCACGCCCATGCCCATGTAAGCATACAATTGACCGGTACGGCCTACCCCGGTTTGCACTTCATCAAATACTAGCAATGCATTGTGTTTGTCGCACAGCGCACGCACACCTTTAACGAACTCAGCCGTTGCTGGGACGATACCGCCCTCGCCTTGCACTGGCTCCATCACAACCGCACAGGTTTTGTCTGAAATAATCGCTTCTAACGATTGCAGGTTGTTGTATTCTGCATGTGAAATACCGCCCGGCAATGGTTCAAAGCCTTCTGTGTATTTCGGTTGACCGCCGACACAGACGGTAAATAAGGTACGTCCATGGAAGGACTGTTTGAATGAAATGATTTCGCTTTTTTCTGGGCCAAAGTTGTCATGCGCGTATTTACGCACTAATTTAAATGCCGCTTCGTTGGCTTCGCCGCCAGAGTTAGCAAAGAAGACTTTATCAGCAAATGTCGCTTTAGTCAGTTTGTCTGCCAGTTCCAACGCTGGTTTGTTGGTAAAAACATTACTCAAATGCCAAATCTTATCGGCCTGGTCTTTAAGTGCTTTGACTAACGCAGGATGATTATGCCCCAGGGCGGTTACCGCAATACCACCAGCAAAATCCACATAATCATTACCGTCTTGATCCCAGACACGCGAACCATCGCCACGCTCCGGAATAATAGTCGCTGGGTTGTAGTTAGGCACCATCACCTCATCAAAGGTCGCGCGAGTATAATTTGAATGTGCAGAATTGTCAGACATAAATCACCTTAGCTTGTGACAGGGCCAGGGTCTGTTGGCCAATCTGGTTCCCTGTGAATATGAGTCAAATGAAATAGGTCGGTATCATGTCCTTTTTTCTGCTAAAATTCCACCCCTGTACCAGTGTTTGGCTCAACTTTCGCTTGATTTCAAAGGGCTGACAGGTCGTACAAGTCTCTTATATTACAAACTGGCACTTCCTTTCTGTGGTGAGATTTCCTATTATCATCAACCGCTTAGGCTTCAGTGTCGCCAGTCAAAGCTACATTTTAAGGAATTCAGGACTTTCAATCATGGTTATCAGACCAGCTCAACATACTGATTTACAAGATATTTTAGCATTGGCTGCCAGCGCCGGAACCGGCCTGACAACCTTGCCCAATGACCCGGTTCGCATCGAGGACAAAATTAAGAACTCAGTGGATGCCATTAGCCGCGATATTGTTGAGCCTGGGCCAGAATATTACTTCTTTGTGCTGGAAGACGAGACTACTGGCAAGGTCGTCGGTACTTGTGCGTTAGTGGCAGCCGTCGGTATGGACGAAGCCTTTTATACCTACAAGTTAAGTACCGTTGTGAACACCAGCCATGATCTGGGTATTTATAACAAGCACAAAATTTTAGTGCTCTGTAACGACTACACCGGCGCAACTGAAATTGCCACCCTCTACCTTTCTCCTGATTATCGCGGTGGTATCAATGGCCGTCTATTGGCAAAGTCACGCTTTTTGTTCATGGCAGATTTTCCGCAACGATTTTCCGATAAGGTCATTGCCGA
Source organism: Kangiella sp. (assembly GCA_048266925.1). Lineage (GTDB taxonomy): Bacteria > Pseudomonadota > Gammaproteobacteria > Enterobacterales > Kangiellaceae > Kangiella. Next base: position 390,703 of record JBLWYL010000002.1, read on the forward strand.
GATGCGTGGTTTCAGTGATGGGCAAGGTCGCTCGCCATTCTGGGAGTCATTAGGGCGTCGTTTTTTCACGATGGATTTTGCTAAGGCGGATGCCATAAGCGGTTTAGGCAGCAATCAGTTCATCGCTGAACTGATGCCACAACACCCCATCTACGTAGACATGTTGTCGGAAGATGCCCGTCAGGTAATCGGTCAGGTACATCCGGATACTCGTCCGGCGCTTGCCATGCTCAAACGTGAAGGTTTCCGTTATCAAAATTATGTGGATATTTTTGATGCTGGCCCCACCATTGAAGTACCCAAAGATCAAATTAAGACTTATCGCGCCAGTCGCCTAATGCCCATCCGTGTGGGCAAGCCTGAAGGCGAAACTGAATCCATCATGATCAGTAATCGTCGTCTACAAGAGTTCCGCACTACCGTGTTTGAAACCCGCATTGATACGGACGAACTCATAGTCGGTCAGGACGTTCTCGATCGATTACAGGTCAAAGAAGGCGATACCGTTCGCGCAGCAAGCTTACGCAACAAACGTTAATCGAATTTACAACAGGTGTTTTTTACTATGTCTCAAGAAGCTCACAAGAACTTAATGATCAACAATCAATGGCTCGCAGGTCAAGGCGACAACTTTAGCTCGATTAACCCGGCCAATGGTGAAGCCATCTGGCAAGGCAATGCCGCCACCGAAGAACAAGTGGGCCAAGCGATTGAAGCCGCACAGAAAGCTGGCTGGGACTGGAGCCAGAAGTCATTGGATGAGCGTATTGCCATCATGAAAAATTTTGAGCAGCAACTAAAAGATCATAAAGAAGAACTTGCTGAGCTGATTGCTAAAGAAACGGGCAAACCTTTTTGGGAAACGTTAACCGAAGCTGGCGCTATGGCCGGTAAAATTGATATTTCGATACGCGCCTACCATGAGCGTACCGGTGTGAAAGAAGCCGAGTTGGGAGCTGGCATTGCCGCCACTCGCCATAAACCACACGGTGTGTTAGCAGTTTTCGGTCCATACAATTTCCCCGGTCATTTACCGAATGGCCACATCGTTCCAGCGCTGATTGCTGGTAACACTATTGTATTTAAACCAAGCGAATTAACGCCAGCAGTTGCCGAACTGACAGTGAAGTTATGGCAAAAAGCAGGCTTACCAGAAGGCGTTATTAATTTAGTGCAAGGCGAAGTCAATACAGGGATCGCACTTGCCAGCCACCCACAAGTTGACGGCCTTTTATTCACCGGCAGCGAAACGGTCGGCAAGCTATTGCATAAACAGGTTGGTGGACAACCGGGTAAGGTTATGGCGCTGGAAATGGGTGGCAACAATCCACTCATTCTGGGCGATGTTAAAGACTTGAAAGCTGCCGTTTATCACACCATCCAATCGGCTTATATATCTGCAGGCCAACGCTGTACTTGTGCTCGTCGCCTGTTTGTGCCGAAAACCTCGCAAGGCGATGAGTTTATTGACATGCTAATAGCAGCAGTCAAAAACATTCGCGTCAGTCACTATAACGACGACAACAAACCGTTCATGGGCCCCGTGGTTTCGGAAAAAGCCGCCAAAGATTTAGTGCGCGCTCAGCAAAACCTGCTCGATAAAGGCGCCAAAGCTCTGGTCAAAATGGAGCACATAAAAGAAGGTACCGGTTTTGTCAGTCCGGCTCTATTGGAAGTCACTGATGTACCACACGAAGACGAAGAATTCTTTGGGCCAATCTTACAAGTCTATCGTTATGATGATTTCGAAAGCGCCATTGCCGAAGCCAATAACACCCGCTTTGGTCTATCAGCTGGTTTGTTCAGCGATGACCAAGCACAGTACGATACATTCTACCGTCGCATTCGTTCCGGCATCGTCAACTGGAATAACCAATTAACCGGTGCATCCAGCGCAGCACCTTTTGGTGGTATCGGCAACTCAGGCAACCATCGTCCGAGCGCATACTATGCCGCTGACTACTGCGCCTACCCGGTGGCTTCGATTGAAAATCCTGCCTGTATCATGCCTGAAACGCTAACGCCTGGAGTAACTCTATAAATGAGCACCAATAAAAATATGGCTTACGAATTTAATTTTGATGGACTAGTTGGCCCAACTCATAACTATGCCGGTTTATCAGTGGGCAACGTTGCTTCAACTTCTAACGCAAACTTGATTGCCAAGCCAAAAGAAGCTGCCAAGCAAGGTTTGCAGAAAATGAAGGCGCTGCATGACCTGGGCTTAAAACAAGGCGTCATTGCACCGATGGAGCGCCCAGACATGGCTACACTGCGCCAATTAGGTTTTACCGGTACCGATGCGCAGGTCATCATCAAAGCCGCCAAACAGGCTCCTAAAATACTGGCAGCCTGTAGTTCGGCGTCCAGCATGTGGACAGCCAATGCCTGCACCATGGCTCCTTCAAGCGATACTGCCGATGAGAAAGTCCATTTTACGCCAGCTAATCTGGCCAATAAATTCCACCGTTCAATTGAGCACTCAACTACGGGTCGAGTATTACAGGCCATGTTCAAAGATGAGAATCACTTTGTCCACCATCCTGCTCTGCCAATGGGCGATCACTTCGGTGATGAAGGCGCTGCGAATCATACAAGATTTGTAGATGTAAACAGCGACAAGGGTTATGGCAAGAAAGGCTTACACTTCTTCGTGTTTGGCAAATATGCCTTTGATGACAGCAAGCCAGCGCCACACAAGTATCCAGCCCGCCAAACCTTTGAGGCTTCGCAAGCCGTTGCACGCCTGCATATGCTAGACAGCGACAATGTAGTCTTCGCTCAACAGAACCCGCATGTTATCGACAAAGGCGTTTTCCATAATGACGTCATTTCCGTGGGCAATGGCAATGTATTGTTCGCGCACCAGAAAGCCTTCTTAAATCAGATGCAGGTTTACACTGATCTTGAACGTGCATTCGATGGCGAAGAGTTCCATGTCGTTGAAGTGGGTAACAATGACGTCTCAGTTGAAGATGCGGTTAAGTCTTATTTATTCAACAGCCAGCTAGTCACGCTACCGGATGGCAATATGGCGATTATCGCACCCGGAGAATGTGAGTCCGTTCCTGCGGTTAAAGAATACCTGGATTGGTTAGTCGATCAGGATACGCCTATTAGCCAAGTTAAGATCTTCGATGTAAAACAATCCATGCAGAACGGTGGCGGCCCTGCCTGTTTACGTCAGCGCATCGTGCTGAATGAAACAGAAATTGGTGCAATGAATCAAAACGTTATCATGAATGACGATCTGTTCGCCACACTTAACGCCTGGGTTGAAAAACATTATCGCGATACGCTAACCGAAGATGATTTAGCAGATCCAAGCCTGTTAAACGAATCACGCATGGCGCTGGATGAATTAACCAATATTTTAAATCTGGGCTCGGTTTATCCTTTCCAGTTGGTTTAAAAAGCCTCAAACACAAAAAAGCCCGCAAACCGCGGGCTTTTTTATGGACTACTCTTACTTTACTCAGCAACCTTGAACTTCATCCTTCACAAGCTTATCAAGTGCACTTTCAGACTTTGAGTTAACATGAAGTTTAAAAGTTAATAGCTGCTCAAGTTTATTGCTAGCTTCATTCTTGGCTGCTTTTGATTGCTCAGACTTTTCTGGCTGAGTTGGCTTGGTCGCTTCACTTTGCCCTAGATCAAACTTAATCATATACTTCAGATCTTTCTTACCATGATTTCTTTCTACAAACTCCCATTGCTGAATAGCATTCATCGCCACTTCATCAAAAATACCTTCCGGAACTGATTCATGAACACGAATATTTAATGGTTTACCATTTTTATCGACATCAAATTTAAATGTTACATGCCCTTCAATTCCCTTTTCTGCTGCTACTTTGGGATACTGTGGCGGTACAGTGAAAACCGCAACTTCTGCCTCTTTTGCTTTTGCAGCGCTTTCTGGTGGCGGTGGTTCTTTAGGCTGTGGCGGAATTCGTGGCATCTCTGGCTTAGGAATAGTGCGCATTTTGTTTTCAAACAGCTTCTTTTCCTCTTTCGTCATTTCACGTTCTTTTCCATTCTCAAGAACCATGAAGTTTCCGTTTTTGACAGAAAAAACCTTACCATCATCATTTGTCCATTTCATTACTCGGATTTGTTTATTCTCTCCGTCAACTATTTCTTTATCACCTATTCTGAATACTCTATGAGAACCTTTTCCAGCATCCGATGACTCTCGCATAATAATGATTTCCTGACGTTGACTCCCAATATCAGCATGCGCTTTTTCTATCTCTGCTCTAGCTCGCTCCATGTCAACTTGGAGGCTCTTCTTCATCTTGTCGCTAGATATTTCTTCTTTTGCTTTCATGATGGCTGCACTAGCCTGTTCCATTTCTTCTTTGGAAATTTCCCCTTTTTTGAATTCTACTTCAATTTCTTTTTGGGCTTTCTCCAAAGCCTCATGGGCTTTTTCGATTTCGAGATGGACACTCTCGATCTCATCTTCGTGCATTACTAATACTCTATGAGCATTCTCAAGCTCTTTCTCGACAAGAATTAATTCTTGCTCTGTTTCCATTAGGTGCTTTTGAGCTTCTTGATGTTTTTGTTCAAACTCATTGCGCTCCTTTTCAGTCATTGGTCGTTTATTAGCACCTTCCAGGATGTAGTAGTTATCATTTTCCTGTAGATAGGTAATGCCGTCCCCTTCACTAAATTCGATAACGACTTTCTTGTTTCCTTCATCATCAATGACTATGTTTTCAGTGGTTACAATACGCTCTTGTTTTGGCTCCTTATTCGCAGCATAGACAGCACAGCAGCTCAGAACAAAGGCTGCGCCTAATGTCATGATTACCTTACCGGTTTTGTTTAACGGTTCTGTTATATTCATAATTCTTTCCTCAAGTTGGTTAAAAACCTTCCATGAGCAAAGTAGACTTACAGAGTGAGTGGCAGAAACTGTTGATAGTAGCGCATGACCATAATCTTTAGTTCGTGATTGATTGCCTTTATTGAGCACCAAGTAGTCACAAAATAATTCCTGATCATGCCTGAAATTTTTTCGAGCAATATAAATGAGTGGATTAAACCAACCAATACAGACCAGCACATCCCACAGCAAATTTAGCCATAAGTGCTTTTGTTTGATGTGTTGCTCTTCATGCTCAATAATTAATTGAATCTGCTGCACGGAGAGCTTATGTGCAACATGAATCGGAAAATATATGGTAGGTTTGATGAAGCCATAAACTGCTGGCGACATTTCTTTATGTTCAACGGCTATCACACGGTATCTATTACTTATTAAATGAATACCTGGCAGCTCATCAAGCGGTCTTTCGATTTTTCTTAGATCTTTTCTCAGTTCTATGTGCTGAATAATCAGCCTTAATAGCAATAACGTTGTACCGGATAACCATAATGCTCCAAGCCACCAATAGTTCTGCAGGGTTTCCACAGGCCGCGCAATCATGACTGATACGGCCTGTCCAATGTAATCGGAGCTTGCGCCACTAAAATCAATTGAAGCAATGATTTTGGCGACAACAAAACCAACCGGAATCGCTAGCCAGAGCAAATATGAATTATAGCTTTTAGTGGTTTTTCGAATAAAAAATCGAACGATCAGGACAGTCAGGACAATAACACTTAAGTCGAGATTAAAATGCCAGAAAGCATCCAGCCAACTGTTCATTTTAAGATCACTTAACATCGCCACTCTCCTTGTCATTGAGCAAGCCTTTTAAATAATCCAGCTCATCCTTTGATAACTGTTTATTATCAACGAAAGTAGCAAGCAATTCTTTCATATTGCCCTTAAACATTTTATCCAGAAAACTCTCACTTTCGTCAGCCAGGAACTCATCACGCTCTATGGCGGGAGAATACAAATAGCGACGACCGTCTTTCTGGAAAGTCACAACTCCCTTCTTAACCAAACGATTTAGGAAGGTTTTAACTGTCTTTTCACTCCAGTCCTGTGATTGAAGTCTTTCAACCACTTCGGTACTGGTTAATGGAGATTCCTGCCACAGAATATCCATTACATTCTTTTCTGCTTCACTCACTCTGATCGACATACTTTACTCACATCAGTCTGTGTTATTTATGATTACGCCTGTAATCTAAAATCAAGATTACACCTGTAATCATAAGCAGTCAACACTAAATTTGCAGTTTTTATGCCAATCGCTTAGAGTTCCACTATTCGAAAATGGGGCTAATAATTATGAATCTTAGTTTAAAGATCCTTATCTTTATGGTTGCCGGTGCGCTGGTTGGCGTACTCTTCCTACAGTTTGGCGACTATCAATGCGCAAAAGATATTTCCAAAGAAGCTTGCTCTGCTATCCAAAATGATAGCTGGGCCTATACTTACTTCGTGAATGGGATCTTTGATGTTGGTGGTAGCTGGTTCATTAATGCACTGAAAATGCTAATGGTACCGCTAGTGCTGGTGTCTCTAGTTTGCGGTGTTAGCTCGCTGGCAGATCCATCCAAACTGGGAAAATTAAGCTTAAAGTCGATAGGCCTTTATTTACTTACAACTTCAATTGCTTTAACTGGTGCCTTAATGCTTGCATCAATTTTCAAGCCAGGTGTTGGCATGCCAGTGGGAAATGCAACGTTTGATGCGAGCGATAAGCCCCCTCTGACCAAAGTCTTAATTGACATTATACCGACCAACCCCTTTGAAGCTATGGTTGCAGCTAATATGCTACAAATCATCGTATTTGCCATCCTGATTGGTTTGGCGATTACCATGTCTGGTGAGAAAGGGAAAAGAATCGGCAACTGGTTTAATGATGTCAATAAAGTAGTCATGGAACTGGTTAATATCATTATGCGCTTTGCGCCTTATGGAGTCTTCTTCCTGATTGCCAAAACCTTTGCCGAGTTCCCATTCTCAGATTTAGCCGGCTCACTGGGCTCATACTTCTTGTTAGTGATAGTAGCGTTAATTCTACATGCCCTGATCACTTACGGCGTTCTAATTACTTTCCTTGCCCGCCTCAACCCGATCAACTTTTTCAAAGGTATGTGGCCAGCCATGTTAACCGCCTTTGGTACTTCCAGCAGTAACGCTACCCTTCCGGTCACGATGCGCTGCGTTGAGAAAAACCTTGGTGTCCACCGCAATACCTACTCCTTTACCTTACCGCTTGGCGCGACCATCAATATGGACGGCACCGCCATAATGCAGGGTATTGCGACGCTGTTTATCGCTCAGGCATACAGTGTTGACTTGAGCATGGCGCAGTTACTGACCGTGGTTTTGACCGCAACCTTGGCCTCAATTGGTACAGCAGGGGTTCCGAGCGTTGGTTTGATTCTACTAGCTGGTGTATTGACGCAGGTTAACTTGCCTGTCGAAGCCATTGGTATGATCCTCGGTATTGACCGATTATTGGATATGACCCGTACAGCAGTCAATATTACTGGTGATGCCGCAGTCAGTGTTATCGTTGCCAAAAGTGAAAATGAGCTGGATAAAGATGTTTATAATCATCCGAAAATTCATACCGAGTTTGACGATTAATTGATCATTCATTAAGAATATCTATAATTCAGAGGTGGCACTTGCCACCTCTTTTTTTATCAAACAATTTAATAATCAATATCATAAGGAATAATAATGAAGAAAATAGTTACCGCCATCATTCAAAGTTTAGTCTTAATCTTTCTTCTGCAAGGTTGCTCCAGCATTCCTTTATCCACCATGATGAAAATGTCTGGCTTTAATGAGCATAGTTTCGCAGAGCTAGCAGCTGAGGAAGTTCGTGTTAGGGTCCGCAGCAATACTCAACATAACGCAATAACGAAGAATGTTTTGCGCTACCAATACCAGGGACCCGAAGGCGTTCTTGATGAAAGTTTTTCATTGCAGCTGATAGAAGAAAACGTAGAAACGATTAGGCACTGGTTCTCTGAAGATAGTTTTGAGCATGCCAGTCTGTATCAGCTGAATGAAGAAGGTGTAGAGAAATTTAAAGTACTTCAACAACACCCTCTAATGACAATGAAGAACCGCGAAGGGAAATTTAAAGTCACCGTCAACTTTGAGTTTAGTGATCAAGTCCCTGAGCAAATCTTAATGAGTGTTGATCTGCTTTTAACTCCGGAAGATGGTTTCTTTACCTTGCTTGATGAGCATGAATTTGACATTGGAAAAGCACAGAAAGAAGGCGCAAAGTAAAGCTAAAGCCTCAAGACTGCAATATACTGGCTTTAGAAGTAAAAATCACAAGGGAGTCATAGTGGATAAAAAGTTAAGCGCGCTATTAATTGTTACTATCCATATTCTGCTCCTGCAGGCATGCTCTAATGTGCCTTTATCCACCATGCTTAAAATGTCGAGTTTTGATGAGGAAGATTTTATTCAGCTTAATCCTGAAGAGCTCCGAGTCAGAGTTCGTAGCAATACTAAAACTAACGTTATAGAGGCCAACCAACTCACATATAGTTACAAGGACACTGAAACTTACATTGACCAATACTTATCTCTAGAGAAGCTTGAGGAAGAAAAGATAAGGACTGTTAAACACTGGTTCAAGGACGACAGTGTTGAGCATATTAGCTGGTATCGACTTGATGAAGAAGGAGTCGAGCAGTTCAGGGCACTACAAAAACACCCTGTTTTGCAGGATAAAGACCGAGAAGGAATGTTTGAGCTATCCGTTCAAACTGTTTACACCGAAGATTCACCGCTACAATTTCTCTTAAGTGTCGACTTGCTACTTGAGCCTGAGGATGGCTATTTCACTCTATTCTATGATCTTGAAATTGACCAAACCTCGTCAGTCCCCCACGAGACTCAATAACTATCCTTCCCTAATTATTAAAGCAGATACTTCTGATAAAACTCAAGCTCAGCAGTAAAGGCTTTAATGATAGTTTCAGGCTTTCTGAAACCATGCCCTTCCCCTTCAAAGGTAATGTACTCATAAGGCAAGCTTTTTTCTTCAAGTGCTTTGACCATTGCTTCCGCCTGATTAGGCGGAACGACCTTATCTTCTAAGCCTTGCAATATCAGAATTGGGCAAGAAAGTAGTTCTGTATGGTTGACGGGCGAACGCTCGTGATAGAGGTCTGCGTACTCGGGATAAGGCCCGACGACCGAATCCAGATAGCGAATTTCGAACTTATGACTGTCCTGCGACAGTGAAACCAGCTCAGCAACGCCGTAACGGCTCATGCCGGCTTTGAAAACGTCATGGAAGGTTAGCGCACACAAAGTGGTGTAACCGCCCGCTGAGCCACCCCTAATCGCCATTCTTGAACCATCTACCAAGCCTTGCTTTGCCAGATACTGTCCCATGGCAATGCAGTCATCCACATCCAGAATTCCCCATTGCCCTTTCAGGCTATCGCGATAGGCACGACCATAGCCGGTGCTGCCACGATAATTGACATCTGCTACTGCAAAGCCACGGCTGGTCCAATATTGAATGGTCAGATTTAAACCGTTATCGGTCATGCCGGTTGGCCCGCCATGACTCATAACAATCAAGGGTGGCTTTTCATCTTCAGATGACTGGTACTCAGGATTTTTCGGCGGATAAAAATAACCATAGCCCTTTTGATCGCCAGTAGTTGGAAATTCGATATGTTTCGGCACAGAGATATATTCTGAAAGCTGATCACTATCACTGTCAGTCAATTGCTCATCTTTACGACTGTGCATATTTACCTGATAAACCGCTTCTCCAGTCTGCGGATTGGCTGCCATAAAATACAGCGCATCACGGCCAGTAACCATCTGGCCATTAAACGCCGTCCATTGGTCACTAAACAGCTCGACAGCACCATCTTCCAGATTGATTTGATACAGCGCCTGCTGGCCTTGCCTGGTGCCAATAGTGACCAAAGATTTTTCATCAAGCCACTGCACCGTGCGACAACCAAACACCCATTGCGGCAAACCAAACTCCATTTCCAGTTTGTCATGTACAGGTTGGTCAGAACCCAGGCGATAGATATTCCACCAACCGTCAGGATCAGCAACATAAAACAACTGATTATCCTCTGACCAGAAAGGATGATAGACCGAAACATTGTCACCACCAGCGACTTTGCGTTGATTAGAAATATCGCCGGACGCAGAAATGTCAGCTAGCCATAGCTCAGTTTCATCCCACGGCATATTCGGGTGATTCCAGCTCAGCCAGCACAGCTGCTTACCGTCTGTACTGATTCGTGGGTTGGAATAAAAGTCAGCCCCCTGAGCAATGACATGCTTGGTAAAAGGTGCTGATAACGAAATCGTAATCAGCTCATTAATGACCTCATCCACTTCATGTCGTTCATGCACACAAACCGTGTACGCCATATTGGGAGCCACTTCGCCATCACAGTAACGCAAACTACGCTTAAAGGGAGGCTCTGGCGTAATAAACTCAACGCTGTTTGTGGTCAGGTTTTCCAGACACAGCTGTTGGTTAGCATCATCGGCGAAAAGTAAATACTCACCTCTACCCCAGAAATCGCCACCAGCATATTCGTGTACGCGAGTACGCACATTAAAACCCTCTGGTGTCACATCCTCTCGCTCTCCATTGTGAGAACGCACTATGACGCCACGTCCCTGTTCGTGCGGACGTGACTCCAGCCAATAAACAGCATCGTTGATATACTGCATCTGGCCATAGCGTGTTGATTTGCTGGCTAACATTTCGGGAGAGATGGGTGACTGCCAAAGTCCGTAAGGGGTAGTATTTTTCATAATCATTAAAAAGTAATTTTGTATAACACTTCGTCTAAACGACTTAGCTCAAGTTCTTTCCAGCGCGGGTGACTGTCTAGCAGGCTGCAACGACACAGCTCTTCAACTTTCCCTTTTGGAAACTGCTGTTTGATTTCATTCGAAGTGACGAGAAATGGGGGGCCTGACATCTCATCAGGCTGATAATCCATGGTAACCAGAAGGATAGTCGCATTCTCTGCCAATAAGCTTTTTAAATGCTTGGCGTATGGTTGGCGCATACTTTCTGGCAAAGCAATAAATGCCGCTCTGTCATAGACTTGCTTAAAGTTTCCTATATGATTTTGCGTAACTTCGAAAAAATCCGCCAGCCACACTTCGATGGTGTCATTATGATAACGGACTAATTGATGATCTTTGGCGGCAGGAAAAGATTGCGACACAAATTCCAGTTGGTTTTCTTGAATAAATCGATTGACTGCTTTGGGGTTAAACTCAATACCGATCGGATAATAGCCTTGTTCAGCTAGGAACACTAAATCTAGGGATTTGCCGGAAAGTGGTACTAGGATTTTTTCATCCCTGGAAAAATACTGCTGCACAGACTTGACCAGAAATGTATGCGCCTCAGCCAAATGAAATGGCTGAGACTCACGCTGCCAGCAATTATCCCAAAAATCAAACTCCATAAATGCGTCGCAACTTATTTGAAGATATTAGTTTGTGATGAACGCTGAACCCAACGCAGAACGAACTTATCCATAGCTTGATATAAATTAACCGATAAACGCTCTGTAAGAGGCTTGCGGACTTCATATTTAATGGCATACACATCCATGCTATTCAAAGCGTCAAGAATGACATCGTCACTGGTTTGAATTTTATCCACCAATCCAAGTTCCAAAGCTTGTCGACCATACCAGTGTTCGCCAGTTGCCACTTTATCCAGATCCAGATCTGGACGATTTTCATGGATAAAGGTTTTAAACAACTGATGCGTTTCTTCAAGCTCCTGCTTAAACTTCTCGCGTGCAACGGTAGTATTCTGGCCGAACATGGTTAGCGTACGCTTGTGCTGGCCAGCAGTGTGTTGCTCATAATCAATATTGGCTTTTTGCAATAAACGGTTAAAGTTTGGAATTTCTGCAACCACGCCAATAGAGCCTAATACCGCAAAAGGGGCGGCAATCAATTCATCAGCCACACAGGCCATCATATAGCCACCACTGGCGGCAACCTCATCGACGCTAATGGTCAACTTTAAACCCGCATCCCGAATACGTTTCAACTGCGAAGCAGCAAGGCCATAGCTGTGCACCAGACCTCCAGGGCTTTCAAGACGAATCATAACCTGATCATTCTTATTGGCAGTCGCTAAAATAGCGGTAACTTCTTCACGCAATGACTCGACACCCGAAGCATGAATATCACCTTCAAAATCAATGACATACATCCTTTGCGGGCTCTCGCTAGCGCCATCAACTGCAACCACATCACCCTCTTCGCTTGCTGGCTTATCATCAGAGGCCTCAATAGCAACAACAGGTTCGTCTGCTACCTTACCTGCCGATTTCTTAGCATGTTTAAGCTTCTGCTTTGCGTCCTTTTCCTGCTTCTTATCACGCTCCTTCTCTTCTTTAAGAAGTTGCTTATACTCAGCATTTGTCAGGATTTCATTCTTTATCGACTGGCTATTATCTTTAATAGCTTCGCCAAGATTAACTACCTTGATATCGCCTTTGCTGGATGAACGCTGTCTTTGACCTGCGCTAATCAGCAAGCTGATAATAATGATAATAACCACTGCAATAGTGGCTGTTTTTAATAAAAATAAACCGTATTCACTTAAAAATTCCAAGTCATTCTCCGAATGTCAGACTGTCAATTCTTGCCCTATCAAGGTTCATTATGCCTTGAGGCGCAAAATAGCTGGCTATTTTAACACCGACTTGGCTAAAGGTATAACAGTTAGCTTCTTATCGATAAAGTGCTTTGAGTCATTTCCAGCAGCCACAAAAAAGCCCTCTTGCGAGGGCTTTGTTGGAAAACCATTATTTTGGCTTATGGTTCTACCAAGTTTGGATCAGATACTACAACCTGTGTACCGCCCGAGGCTATGAAGTTAGCAATCGCGGTTTGCATGGAAACTGTTACTGCTGCATCAGCTGCTGGGCTTAAAGGCGAAGCATGGTCACCTGAAACATATTTCAAGAATGCGCGATCTGTCGCAGTCGACTCGGTAACTGTTGGCAAGCCAAATACTGCAGCATGTGGAATACTGCCAGCAAGCGGTGCGCCTGCAACAGCGTTAGGTACCACTTGATCGTTTTGTACTTGCAGGGCAAGTGTTGGAATATCCAAAGCACGTGCTAACACTGCATAGTTAACAGGGTCGCCAGAGTCAACAACGGTTTGCGCCGCAAACAAGAATGGAGCTAACACTTGCGATTCAAATGCAGGGTCATCCGCCGGAACGCCAGAAGCAGCCGCCAGTCCAGCACGAATACGCGGACTAAATGAAGCCGAGCCGTCTAACATTTGAGCGATACTTCCTGAAGTAGTCGCCTGTACGCTAACTTTGACTTTATCACTCAAACCGATAAATTTAGAACCTGCAATACCACCTAATGAATGACCCATAAAGCTCACATTATCAGGATCAAAGTCTGGAACAGTGTCACCATCCACATCCATCGCCGGTATAGCTTCTTCAAGAACCAATAAGTCCAATGCTGCTTGACGCAAGTTGTCACGAGAGACGACTAAATTGGTCAGGTTAATAGTATGTGCGCCTGAAGGATCTGGAATACCATCTGGACCTGGAGCAGAAGTAGCATTGTTAATGTAATCAACGCCAAAGGTACGCTCACGAACATCTCCGGCAGCATAATCTTCAAAAATACCGATAGCGCCGCCACTTGCTAGTTGAAGCCCTTGATGAACCTGGTTATCAGCGGCAATACCATGTAATGGTAAGTCCATAGAAACAACAGCTGTACAGGTACTGGCCATAGTATCAGCAATACCAAGCATTGCCGTGCGATTACTGGTAATTCCGTGTTGGAAGATCATCACAGGATAAGGTTTAGGGCAGTTAACATTTTTAGGTAACGACACTAATAGAGGAACTACTTCATCACCTGTTTTTTGCGCTAGAGGATTAGCATAAGTAATCGGCGCACCTGCTAATGGGTTAGCAATAGGGCCTTGTGGAGTTGGAATTTGTTGCGCTCCAACCCATGGGCTGTTCAATACTGCTGTTGGGTTGCCCGCCGTAGGAGCTGATAGTAAATAAGGTAAGGTTACTTCACCTTTGTAAAGGTTGGCAGCACCTATTCCAGTGAATGGCGTGGTATCAGTCATCAAGCTTGAGAAGCTTGATGCAGGACGAACGTCAAACTCATCAGCAGCAACTTGGACATAGGCATTATTGGCAGTTACCAATGCATTCGCAACCGATTGCACAGTGAACTGGTAAGCCAAAACAATATTGGCACGATCCATGCCTTCGGCTTCAACCGCAACAAGCATCGTATTAACCAGCTGGCGTAGTGGTTCAAGAGCAGCTGTTGGTGCACCCGGGTCGATGGCATCAGGTGATTTAACCACTGCAAACTGGGTATCAGAAGTTAAAGGGTTACCGTTAGCATCTAAAATTCCATCAGTAACAATTACCACATAACTCGCTTGTGGCTCTAAAGGCACTAGTGGAATGATAGCAACTGAAGTGGGGCTATTTTGTGTCGCAACAAACTCCACACCAGGTTCAAGTTCAGCTTCCACGCCAGTCACCGGGCCTGTTGGAGCTGGAATGCCTGTGCCAGGAATAGCTTCGGGACGATTAACGGATACTTTAAACACACGAACACTTTGCCCTGGGGTTACCGTTGAGCCATCGATTTCACCACGAATTGAAAAGCTAAATGGCGCATGAGTCGACCAACCATCTAATGCACTGATCGCATTCTGCGGGTTAGACATGTCCGCTGGGTCAGCTGTTGGGATATTAAGAGTTAAATCTTGTGTTCCGCTAAATAATAGATCGTTTGGAACTGGTATTTGACCATCACCGGGCGCATAAACAGGAGCAATAAGTTTAGTGCTACCGTCACTAACACCTGGAATTTTTGGTTCTTCTGGACCGTCAGTACAAGCCGTCAAAATCATGCTGCTCAACAGCGCGACTCCGTATAAAGCTTTTTTCATCTCTTAACTCCCATTCGGTATAAAACGGCTTATAAAGCCGTTATTCGTTTTGTTTATATGCAGAATTACCCCAATCCTACTCTTTTACAGTGCTTTTATGCAAGTGGACTTACCAGTATTTTATGCACCCAATTCACTAAAACTTTTCAACTCTGCTTTGGCTTTATTCCAAAGCTCACCGCTTTCATGGCCGTAATCCCAAAGAATTTTAACCACTTGATCAGCATCGCCTTTGCCAATAGCCTCTTCCAGATCTTTATAATATTGATAGGCCAGCTTTCGGGTCTGCTCCCAGCCAAAATAAAAACGACCAAGCTTATAATAAATGGCTTCGAAGCCATTTAACATTAAGGTGTAAATTGGGTTCCCGGAAGCTCGGGTAGCGGTATGATGGAAATGCCAGTCAAAATCTATATAACCGTCAGTATCGTTTTCCACATCATCCAGCTCTTTAAGCACATCTAAAAGCTGTTGCGGGTCATTTTTGACGGCTTGACGAAGGAAAATACTGGCAATTGAGGTTCTGGCCTGCAGCAGATCATCTGCCAACTTCATGGAGCCTTCATCATCTAATGTAATCAAAGTATCCAGCACGTTCAGCGTAGCCGACTGCCAAATATCATTCACTTTAGTTGGCTTGCCGTGCTGGATCGTTAACCAGCCATCTCTAGCCAAACGTTGTAATACTTCACGCAATGTGGTGCGCGTTACCCCAATAATCTCTGCCAGCTCACGTTCGGCAGGCAAAATAGTACCGGCGGCAAATTTGCCATTCCAAATTGATTCAACGATATATTGTTCTGCAAAAGCAGCTGGCGTTAACGCCTTAGCTGTTGAAACCATCAGCTATCCCCGTAATTTAAGAATTCTTGTAACTGGTAAGAGGTCAATTGTCACAGACTTTTTAGCACATAGTAAGAGCCATTTCCAGCTGTAACGCTAACCACCTTGAGAAATATCACCGCTCCTGACAAGGCTTGAAATAAAATCAACCACTTCTAGTATCATGCCAGCGCAGTAAAATACCTTAAATGCCTTGCAAGATAAACCTTCTAAGGGACTCAATACTCCCGAATCTGGACTCCACATCTGCGTCTTCAGTTACTTAACTTTCGACTAATCAAAAATTAACTAATCTATCTATTAAAAGTAATCTAGCAGTATTACACTTGCAAAGTGCCAAGCTTCTAGGCACAAACAAATCAAAAAACATGTAAAAATTAAAGCGAAAGGAGAACTTTATGAAATTATTAAGCACCTTATTAGCTGCATTAATCGTCTACGCGGGCTTTGTTAATATTAATAACCACCCACAGTCCATTACTAACACTTTTCAGTTTCAAACTTTCGAACCGGGAACAGGTAATGATGGTGAAGACACCTCCAAAAGAGGTATGATGTGCCGACTATTTGGTATATGGTGCTCAACCAGTGAAAACTAGAGAGTAATATACATTTCTAATTCTCTATGGTGACAGATGCGCAAAGCCGGCGAGAGCCGGCTTCTTTATGTCTGACATTAATGTTCAAAAACTACCAGAAGCTTAATATCAGAAAAGTCGCTAACAGTATAGTGACCCAGATGACCATACTTCCTGAAAGCTGGGTTCTTGATAAGACACCATCCGGCGCATGACGCGACAACATACCAAGCGCTCCATTTAAGCGACTCATAAACCAGCCTCTGAAAGCATCATCCAGACGCCACATGCCGTTAAGTAATGGCTTCAAGGTTGCGGGGAACAAACGGCGATAGAGCCAATCTGCGTCCAAGTTCACCGATGGCAGCTCGGGCGGATACATGCCACGTAAATTCAACCAGATAAACGCCAATGCAGAGAAGAACAGTAGCTGCATTTGAGTGAGCACGTGTGTAGCATCATAAGGATTGTAGCCGGTATCAAATGGCAACAATTGATACAGAGCGTTCGGATAGACACCAATTGCAATACATAACACCGCTGAAATGGTCATCGCCATCAGCATATTCTTCGGTGGTTCGGTGGTGCGAATCCCTGAGTCATGTGCGAAGAAAGCAAAGTATGGAATCTTGATACCGGCATGGTGGAATACACCGGCTGCCGAGAATAACAATAACAACCAGGCCCAGCCATAACCGTTTTCAATCGCCGCCGACATCACCATCGACTTACTGACAAAACCGCTAAACAGTGGGAAGGCAGAAATCGAAGCGGCGCCGACCATGCACAAAATAGCGGTTTTGGGCATACTTTTATAGAGACCACCGAGCCTTGAGCCGTCTATTTTTCCGGTCATGTGCAACACAGCACCCATCGACATGAAGAGCAGGCCTTTAAACAAAATATCGTTGAACGCATGCGATACAGCACCGTTTACCGCCAATGCAGTACCAATACCAATACCGACCACCATAAAACCAATCTGATTGATCATGCTGTAGGCCAGTACGCGACGAAGATCGTTCTCGATGACTGCAAAGAAAATCGGGAAACAGGCCATGGTGACGCCAATGTAGATCAACAATTCGGTGCCAGGATAGGCGCGCGCCAAGGCGTACACGGCAACCTTTGTGGTAAAGGCACTTAAAAAGACCGTTCCGGTAGGTGTGGCTTCTGGATAGGCATCGGTTAACCAGTTGTGCAACATTGGGAAGGCGCACTTGATGCCAAAAGCAATAAATATCAGCCAGCCCGCAGTGCCTTCAAGGCCAATCAGACTAAAGCTGATGCTTTGTTTGTGATAAGCGTAGAAAATAATGCCCACCAAAAGAATAACACCGGATAGCACCTGAATGATCAGATAACGCATACCGGCCACATAGGAGCGTTCAGTACCTCTGGCCCAGATCAAAAATACCGAGGTTATGGCCAACAGCTCCCAGAAAACAAATAACGTCAGCAAGTCACCGGCAAAAACCGCACCTATCGCACTACCTGCGTACAACAGCCCACTGATTTGTTGCAGCGTATCTTTAACGTGAATGGAGAATAAAATAGCCAGGAAAGCAGCAATATGGAAAATATAACCGAACAGCAGGCTGAGCTTATCGACACGATAGATTTCCAAAGAGAATCCCGCCAGATCAAAACCAACACTGGTGCCAACCGGTACTGTTAATAAGTGAAGGCCACTTAAAACCGGCGTGATCAGCAATATCGCTTGACGCACACGCCCTTGAGTCAATAAAGCTATCAGCGCACCAATAAAGAACGGAGCGAAGGCTGGCATCTCAATCATCCACATGCTCGCCTCCTGCTTCTTTCTCTTGATTCTGGTTGCCAGTTTTATACTGTTTCAATTCTCGACGGTCATAATATTCTTCATCACGCATCAAAAAAGTTCGCATCCACTTGGCTACCAATACCAGGACTACACAGCCCACAAAACCATAGATCGCGTAAAAGCCAAATAATGATTCCCATGAATGATAAAGATGGCGATGAATGATAAAGTCTAATAGCACCAAGACAATACAAATGGCGTACACCACATAAAGCAGGCGCTTAACGTTTTTCGGGTTATCAAATAAATACTTTTTCTCAGTATTATCATGCTTAGCCATTAATACCTCCGGACAAACCTGCTACAGAAGCGGCCAGCTCGTAAAACACATGAGGCCAGAAAAATAACACCATGGTCATTATTGCCGTTATAGACAAGGCGACTAATGATGGCCATGGGGCTTCTTTAATCTGAGCTCTTTCAATTCTTATGACTTTTGCGTTCTCACGGAAATCTGCCGCTTGAGGGCCAGCCCCCGGGAAGAAAGCTCGCAATGGAATCGGTAATAAATAGGCGATGTTCAGTAGTGAGCTGACCATTAACACGCTCATCACAACCCACTGGTGAGTGTCCAAAGTGCCCATCAATAAATACCACTTACTCCAGACACCACCAGCTGGGGGCAAGCCAATAATGCTCAAGCTCCCGATGAAGAATGCAATCATGGTAATCGGCATAGTTTTACCTAAACCACGCATGTCACTGATCTCTGTTTTATGGGCCGCCACCATAATCGCGCCCGCACAGAAAAACAGTGTGATTTTACCGAAAGCGTGAGCAACGATATGAAAAGCGCCACCGAGAATACCGGCCTGCGATGCGAGCAAAGCACCAATCGTGATATAGCCTAATTGACTCACCGTGGAGTAAGCCAATCGCTTCTTAAGATTATCCTGGCGCATGGCGACCAACGAAGCAAGCAGCACCGAAGCGGCCGCTAAATAAAGTAACCATTGAGTGACCGGAATATCGCGTAGCAAATCAATGCCAAAGATATAAACACAGACTTTTAAGACGGTGAAGACACCGGCTTTAACTACCGCAACCGCATGTAGCAAAGCACTAACTGGCGTTGGCGCCACCATTGCCGCCGGTAACCAACGGTGGAATGGCATAATGGCCGCTTTACCAATACCAAAGATGAACAGCACCAGCAAAACACTGACTGCTACCTTAGAGGTGCTATCATCAAATACGCCGCCCTGAGTAAAGGTTAATGTACCGGCTTGCCACCAGGTGCCAACAATCGCCAATAATAAGAAGCCGATAGAAGTTGCTAATAATATGGATAAATACGTACGACCACCCTGCTTGGCTTTATCGCTGCCGGCATGAGTCACCAGAGGATAAGTGGACAGAGTCAGAACTTCATAAAATATAAATAAAGTGAATAGGTTGTCAGCGAAAGCCAAACCCATAACGGCTGAAATAGCCACTGCAAAGCAAGCATAGAAGCGGGTCTGATTCACTTCACCATGGCCACGCATATAACCGATGGCGTAAATCGAAGTAACCACCCACAAGGAGCCTGCCACCAGGCTGAATAATACTCCTAACGGCTCTGCCCTAAACGAAATATTTAAACCCGGTAGCAGTTCAATCCAGTGAACATAAGCGACTTGCCCCGCATCAAAATTCTGATAAAACACAATGACTGCAATTAGCAATAAGCCGCCAGCGATCAAAGTCACTGCTTCACGCAGGTTAGGCCACTTGCTGAAAAGGATAATGCCCGGTATTGCCAGTAGTGGCAAAATGATGATCAGTTGCATTAGAACACTTTGCTCAATCATTTTGCCCCCTCAAACAAGGTTGCAGAAATCTGCTCGGACAGGCCAACGGTAAAGCCCGTGTCGATGCCGAAATAAATATTGGCTAATACCAAAATCCAGGTGGGAATTAAAATCATCAAAGGTGCTTCTTTGTAAGGTGCGCTGTCTTGCATGGCTTTACGGAAATAAGCCACTTCAACGATTCGCCATACGTAAATCACTGCCAGCAATGAACCGATTAAGACTAATACAGCAATTGGCCACCAGTTCAACTCTAATAAAGCCAGAACCAAGTACCACTTACTGACAAAACCGACCGTTAATGGCACTCCAATTAAACTCAAGCCACCAACCACAATGGCAGCCATGGTCCACGGCATCTGCTTGCCAAGTCCCGAAAATGCTCGAAGATGGACACTACCTACGCGATAAACTAATCCCGCTAAAGCAAGGAAGATGGCACCTTTCATCAAAGCATGGTTAAACAAGTGCAACAGAGTTGCGGTTAAACCCGTTTTTGAGCCAACACCTAATCCTAAAATCATGTAACCAATTTGTGCTACGCTTGAATAGGCGAAAAGTCGCTTCACATTATCTTGGTAAATTGCCACGATTGATGCGGCAAAGACTCCCATCAAACCAAGAGCAACTAAAATTTCCTGTAATGGCAAGTGCGAGAAGGAGAACTCAAAGCCATAGACGCTAAAAATAAATCTTAGCAAGACATAGATAGCCACTTTGGTTGCCGTAGCAGCCAGAAAAACTGTAGCAATTGATGGTGCATAAGCATAAGCGTTAGGCAACCATAAATGCAGTGGGAATAGTGCCAGCTTTAAGCAAACGCCAACCACGAAAAACGAAAACGCGGTAAATACGGTTTTAGTCTGTTGCACTTCCGGCAGACGTTCCGCTAGATCGTACATATTCAAGGTACCGGTCATCATGTACATCAAACCGATACCAATCAGTATAAAGGTTGCTCCGATAGTGCCCATAATCAGGTACTGATAGGATGCCCACAATGCGCGGCGGTCTCGCCCCATCGCAATCATGGTATAAGAGGCAAGCGACGAAACTTCCAAAAAGACAAAGACGTTAAACGCATCACCGGTTGCCAAGATACCTAGTAGACCGGTTAAGCACAAAAGATAAGCCACATAAAAGTAGGTTTCTTTACGTTCGCTTAAATCTTTACCTAAACTTGGGCCAGCAGCCAATAACACAATTGAGCTTATTGAAGTCACCAAAATCAACAAATAAGCATTCAGCAAATCGATACGATATTCAATACCAATAGGCGCATCCCAACCGCCCAACGAATAGCTTAAAGTACCGTGAGTCTGCACCTGTTGCAGCAACAAGACACTGATCACAAACGCTAAAACACTGGCAATAAAAGTGAACCAACGAACGAGTTGTGCTTCTCGCAAAATCAAACAAATAGGGGCTGCAAGTAAAGGAACAATCACTTGCAGTATCGGTAAATGTTCTATCACTCCTGAGAACCCTCTTGCAGCAAGTCTTTTTCTTGAATGATATCCTCTTCAACTGAGCCGTAAGCTTCTTTAATTCTAACCACCAATGATAAGCCCAATGCCGTGGTTGCTATCCCTACCACAATCGCTGTCAAAATTAACACGTGCGGCAATGGGTTTGAATAAACCTTATAAGCTTCATTTAAGATTGGTGCAGTACCACCAGTTACTTTGCTCATGCTGATATAAAGAATAAAAACCGAGGTCTGGAAAACAGTCAGTCCTATTAATTTTTTTATTAGGTTGCCATGGGCAATGACAATATAAAAACCGCTCATCATCAAAATGATGACGATCCAGTAATTGTATTGTTCTAAAAAATTCATGCGCTCTCTCCGCTGGTTTTACCAACTCGACGGGCAAAAGTTAAAAAGATTAGCATCATGGCAGTTGCTACGGTAATACCAACCCCAAGCTCAATGATAATAATTCCCACATGCTGACCTGTGACCGGATTCTCAGCTAAGGCATTGTATTCAAGGAAACGTCCACCATTTAGCATGGCAACCACACCCGTACTGCCATAAATCAGCACACCGAGCGCTGCCAACACCTTAACAACAGGCATTGAAACTATTTTGCGCGTTGTTTCAACCCCAAACAGCATGGCATGTAAAATGATGGCCGCTGCAAAAATCACACCAGCCTGGAAACCACCACCTGGACCATATTCACCATGAAATTGAACGTACAGTGCAAACAACATAATGGGCGGAATAAGAATCTTGCCAACGATACGTAAAATTTTATGTTGATACATAGGAGCAGGCGTACCACTCTCAGTTTCGGCTTTGCTCGAAAACTCAAGCATTGCCAAGACACCAATCACAGCCGTAAACACCACCACCACTTCACCAAAGGTATCAAATCCACGATAGCTGGCTAACACTGAAGTGACCACATTGGGAATATCAATATCCTGAGCCGACTGTTGTAGATAGTAAGGAGCAACGTGTGTCTGCACCGGTGCATTCGGATCACCAAAAGCAGGCATGTCAAAGGTACCGTAAACCAGCATAACACCGGTAATCAACACAACGAATAATGCAATTCGGGGGTGATGAAGCTGCCGATTTTCAAAGCGCCCCGCCATAGATAGAACAGTCACCATCAAGATGGTTGAAATACCCGCGCCCACAGCCGCCTCGGTAAAGGCTACGTCTACCGCATCCATCAACACGAAAAAACTTGCCGACAATAAGCTGTAAACGCCCATTAACATGACGGAAGCAAACAAGTCTTTTGTAAACGCCAGGGACAATGCCGTTAACGTTAACAGTGCCAGAAGTATGACATTAATGGTAATTTCGATGACTCTGCTCCTTTAACTTCTCAAGATTGATCGTCTGTTTCTGAGCGTGCCTTTCCAAACTTGTCCGAAATAGCACTGTTATCAGATGATTTACCCAGCAAAGGTCGTAAGCCGCCATGTAAAGCAGCTTTTGCTAGAGCATGGCTTGATGTGGGACTGGTCAACAAGATAAATAATAAAATCAGTAGAAGCTTAACCAGCACCGTAACTTCCCAGCCGGCTTGTAGCATTAAGCCAATCAGTATTAAGGCGCTGCCTAAGGTATCAGTTACGCCTGCCGCATGCATGCGGCTGAAAAAATCAGGAAATCTGTGAATGCCAATGCCACCGGAGAAGCACATAAAACCGCCAGTAATAAGCAGCGCCCAACTGACACCATCAAGAAACATGCTCATTGCGCATCCTCCTTAGAGTCTGTCACTTGCTTATATTCGAAAAAGCGTAACACTCCAATCACTGCAATAAAGTTGATCAGCGCATACACCAGAGCCACGTCAAGAAACTCAGGGCGCCCCATTAAAAAGCCTAATACAGCAATAAATAAAACGGTTTTTGTACCGAACATATTCACCGCTAAAATACGGTCATAGATCGTAGGCCCAACAAATGCACGCACTATCGCGAGCATCATGGCAGCCATGATTGCAATTGCAGCAGCAAGAAACATTAATCCTCCAGTCGCTTAACTCTTCGATTCATCTCTCCACCCTGAAGGTATTCGATTGAATCATAAGTCAGTGCATAAACTGTCATTACGCTGTCTTCAATGTCCAACGTTACCGTTCCCGGCGTTAAAGTGACTGAGTTACCATAGATGGTTTTGCCCATATCGGTTTTTTGACTCATTTGCAGTTGCATAACCACAGGGCTAATAGACTTGGGGCCAAGCCAGATTCGCTTAATCACAAGAATGTTTGATTGAACAATTTCTTTAAGCAACCACAACCAGTAGCCAAAAATTCGACTATTCAGGTTTAAGGGTTGCGACTCTTCATCAACTATATTCAGACGATGAGCAACAAACACAACAAACAATACTGACACCGCTCCCAATGACAACAGGAGGCCATTATAGAAACCCGAGTTGCCGATCCAGATCAACGCCAGAACAACAATAAGACTTAAGGTGTATCGAAAACTGTTTTTGGTCATTAATTACTCACACTAAAGTGTTCAAAGCAAACCAATCTCTCACCGATGAAAGCATCGGCTCAAGTCGAGAAATCCCATCGATTGTAGCAACCCCCCAAAACCCGCGCAAGCAAAGCTCATGCGTGCTATTAGCTAAAATTATCGTTCGTTTAACTACATAAATAAGTAGTAAGAAAGGCGTGTTTTTTTACACTTTTTAACAAATTGGATGAAAAACAAACAGTGCACACCCAAAAAAAGACGCGCTCTTAGGCGCGTCTTTTAATGCCAATAAAATCCTAATGCTTACTCAAGACCGAAACCAAAGTCACCTTCCATCTGCGCAGTAAGATAAGCAAACACCACATAAGCTGCTGTATTTTGATCCAGCGACTCCTTGTCTACTTTGTCAAAAGTATCATCCGGTGTGTGATGATAATCAAAATAATCGGTTCCATCCTGACGTAATGAGAACACTGAAATACCATAGCCACGCAAAGGAATCAGATCCGGGCCACCACCTGCACGATTGTTACCATAAGTGATACCTAACGGCTCCATGACTTTGACCATTTTCTCTACTACAGGAATCGCTTCCTGCTTCACACGAGAATCGAGGCGCCATATTTTACCCGCGCCGAAATCCGACTCAGCGGCGGTAATAATTCTGTTCAATTCATCTTTGTGCGCTTCTGCATAAAATTTACCACCAACCAGACCTTGTTCCTCGTTAGCGAACATGATGACTCGAATCGACCGCTTAGGGCGCTCGGGTAGACGTGCAATCAACTCTGCTGCAGCTACTGTAATACCGATGCCTGCACCATCATCCAAGGCACCAGTACCCAAATCCCATGAGTCCAGATGCGCCCCCAAAATGACATATTCATCAGGCTTTTCTGAACCACGAATTTCACCAATCACATTGTGCGAAGTATAATCAGGGCCGTCTTGCGCATCGATATCAAGCTTGACAGTTATCGGCTTACCACGACGAACCATATTCTCAAGCAGATCAGCATCCGGTGCAGACAATGCCACCGCAGGAATTCGCTTTACACCCTCTTCATAGCGCATCATGCCGGTATGCGCCATACGGTGACTGTCGGTGCCTATGGAACGAATCATAATCGCAACAGCGCCCTTTTTGGCAGCTTCTACGGCTCCGCGACCACGCGCCGATACTGCAGGACCATAACCTGAACCATCACGGGCACGCTTCATGCGATTCTTGATGAAAACAATTTTGCCCTCTGCGACTCCCTCTGGCGCGTTAACCAAATCTTCTAACGTATCAAACTCAACAATTTCTGCACTCAAGCCACCTTCTGGCGTACCCACGCTGAAGCCTAGTGCGGTAATCACCAAAGGCTGCGGATAGGGAGCGATAACTTCGGCTTTTTCAGTACCACGCTTCCAGGTTGGGAAAGTCACTGGTTCAGTCCATACCTTGTCAAAACCAAGTTCTTCTAACTTAGCAACGCCCCATTTGACTGCCGCAGCATCGCCCGGAGTGCCTGCCATGCGTGGACCAACTTCAGTGGTTAATGATTCAACCACGTTATAGCCAATAGAGCTTTTCAGAGCCTCATCGCGCAATTCAGCCGCTATTTTTAAATGCTTATCATCAATAGAAGGCACTTGTGCGAATGCAGAAGCGCCAACTAACAAGCAAGCCGACAAACCAATTAATGCTTTCATCTTGTTACCTATGCGTCTTGTTAACTGTTTCGATTGACAGAGCAGACCAGTCGTAGCTAGAGTGTTTAACTGGGTCTAATGAGCTTTATGGTTCAACCAACCCTAAGCCAATCGAGGACAAAAGATGAATACCATATACGAATACTCAGCTATTTTGAACAATGGCCAGGAAGTTTCACTGGAGCAATACAAAGGAAAAGTGTTACTGATTGTAAATACCGCCAGCGCCTGTGGCTTCACCCCTCAATATGAAGGGCTGCAAAAACTGTATGAACAGTACAAGAACCAAGGTTTGGAAATCTTAGCCTTCCCCTGTAACCAGTTTAAAAGTCAGGAAAAAGGTACAGATGAAGAGATTAAGCAATTTTGCGATTTAAACTTTAATATCAGCTTTCCGCTGTTCAAAAAAATTGATGTAAATGGTGACGATGCTCATCCGCTCTATCAATACTTAAAAAATGAAGCACCCGGCCTACTTGGTAGCAAAGCGGTCAAATGGAACTTTACTAAATTTTTAGTCGGTAAAGACGGCCAGGTGATCACTCGATTTGCCACCGCAACCAAACCTGAAGCTTTAGAAGACCCTATTAAGGAAGCGCTTAATGCCTAGCTTAAAAGATAAAGTCATTATCATCACCGGAGCCAGCCGTGGCATCGGTCGTGCCATGGCGATTCGCTTCGCTCAAGAAGGGGCAATCATCGTTATTGCCGCCAAATCGGACCAACCTCATCCCAAGCTACCCGGCACCATTCATACCGTGGCTAAGGAAGTCGAAGAAGCTGGAGGCAAAGCCATTCCAGTGCAATTAGATGTCAGAAAAGAATTAGCCATTAAAAAGCTGTGCGATCAAATTGGTGAACAATTTGGCCGAATAGATGCGGTAGTCAATAACGCTGGTGCTATCAGCTTAACGACTGTTGAAGATACATCTCCCAAGCGTTATGACCTGATGCAACAGGTTAACTCGCGCGCAGTATATTGCTTCGCCCACTATGCTTTGCCCTATTTGAAAAAATCCGAAAACCCGCACATTTTGAGCCTGTCTCCACCCGTCAATTTAGACGTAAAATGGCTCAAAGACTACAGCCCATATAGCTTGTCAAAATACGGTATGAGTATTCTCAGTCGCGGTATAGCAGAAGAGTTTAAACCTTACGGCATTGCAGTAAATACGCTCTGGCCAGAGACTTATATTGCAACAGCGGCCATCGAGTTTGCAGTAGGAAACAAAGAGACTCTTAACTATGCAAGAAAGCCCGAAATAATGGCTGATGCAGCGCAAATTGTCCTCACACATCCGAGCAAAAATCACACGGGCTTATGGTTGATTGATGAGCAGGTTTTGAAAGCCGCCAAAGTCAGTGACTTTAGCCAGTATGCTTACAATCCAGACTTTGAAGACCAGATTCAAAAAGATTTGTTTTTAGACTAACAACCATAGTATTCAGAAATAAAAAAGCGAGCACAAGGCTCGCTTTATTTTTTTGCTGACATCGATTAGAAATTGAACTTAAGGCCCAACCCAATACCGTCAATTTCGCCACCATCTTTATCAAGGTAACGCATATATTCAACACTAAGATCCATGTCGTTAGTCAAAGCAAAGTCAGCACCAAAACCATAAGAGAAATCAGACTCTGAATCACTACCGCCGCCTGACACTCCAACTTTCACATTAGAATAACCAGCGATTGCATAAGGATAGAAAGCATCAGTAACAGGAATACCTGCTCTTAAGTAAGCACCGTAATAATTCTCAACTTCGATATCCGAGCCGAAAACATTATCATCAGTAATACCTAAACCAAGTCTAAACTCACCCGAGAAGTTCTCGTTGAAATATGTACCGATTTTACCATCTAGCGTCATCACATCAGCGTCAAAGAAACCGCCATCAAGATTGTGCTGAGTTGCACCAAATCCAAAGTAACTACCTTCTTTAGCTGATACGGCTGTTGCCATGGTCATTGATGCAATAATTGCACCGGCTATCATTGTTTTTTTCATCACAAATTTCCTTCTGTTGTTTTTAAGAAAAAGGTTCTTTTACCCGCGCTAGTTAAGCACGCTAAAACTGAACACAGTCTGAATTGTATGGCGAGTTTTTAAACAAAATCAATGAGGTGATGTTAAGGATGTGACTCTGCTATCGCAAAAGCTATGGCGTGTTGCTTTTCATCGGAAATGGATAGATGAATTTTTGTAATCTTATTCTGTTCTGACCAAGCTTGTGCTTTACCCTCTAAAATCACCTGAGGCTTACCAACTTCATCATTAGTGATGACCAGCTGCACAAAGTCTATACCATTTCGCATGCCAGTACCAAGCGCCTTGCTGACCGCTTCTTTAGCTGCAAACCGCTTGGCCAGATAGTTAATTTTATTTTTGGTTTTTTTGTAAATTGCTTTTTCTTCAGAGGAAAGGATACGTTCGGCAAATTTATCACCATGACGCTCAACTGACCGTGCTATGCGCTCAATATCGACAATGTCAGTTCCCACTCCAAATATCATTAGCTTTCCTTATAAGTTAAAGGGCCACTGCCGTGCTTCGACCATCAGCTTCTTCATATCTGAAACAGCCTTATCTAAACCGCTAAAGAGTGCCCTACCAATGATTGCATGCCCAATATTTAACTCAACAATCTCAGGAATTGCAGCAATTGGCTGAACATTATGATATTGAAGTCCGTGTCCAGCATTGACCTGTAGTCCCTCTGATACAGCATGTTCAACACCATGTTTGACTTTGACTAGCTCTATCTCTTGCTGTTCAGTACTTTTCGCATCGGCATAGGCACCAGTATGAATTTCAATTAATGGTGCTCCAGTTCTAGCTGCTGCATTAATTTGCTCTTCATCGGCATCAATAAACAAAGATACCTGAATGCCTGCTTTAGCCATGCGATAACAAGCCTCCTTGATTTTGCTCTCCTGTCCTTTTACATCCAGACCGCCTTCTGTGGTCAGCTCTTCCCGCTTTTCAGGAACCAGGCACACATAATGCGGCTTAATTCGCTCGGCAATAGATAACATTTCGTCAGTTACCGCCATTTCAAGATTCATTCTTGTTTGAATGGTGCGTGCCAACACTTCAACATCTCTATCAGTAATATGACGGCGGTCTTCGCGCAGATGAACAGTAATGCCATCTGCACCATGCTGTTCAGATACAAATGCAGCCTGAACCGGATCAGGATAGTCTGTGCCACGTGCGTTGCGTACTGTGGCAATATGATCGATATTTACACCAAGAAGAATGGGTTTTTTCATAATTGTGCCATTGGTTAAATGCTGTTGAATTGCTCTATCGTGTAATTACAATTGTAGTAAAGGACTGCCCTAACAACAATGAATTAAAGGTTATGTGGCTAACACCGGCAATGCTAAGAGACCTAAGATTGCATAGCAAGGGTCTGCTGTAAGAGTTTGCGGCTATTAAGCTCTTTTCCATTTAACAGCTGGTCAATGTTCAAACGACAGACTTTCCGCGCTAATGCTGGAGCACCGTTTACATCCCATTGGTGATCAGCCACTGCTAATATAATACTTCCTTGAGCTAACCAGGTTTCGCTAGGCGCCTGTAACTGAGGAATAAAGCCCTGCTCTGCTATAAAACCATAGGTCATGTTTTCTTCAATCGCATCGCCATAAATATCATGCTGCCAGTCAATAGCGTAGCCAAGAACGTCCAGCAACTCCAGTTCAAACTCACGTAGAATCAGGTTAGGTTTATCACCCAGTTGTAAATGCTGCAGGCTGGTTTTATAAAGATGGAAAATATCTAGATGAGGATCCCATTGAATAAACAGACGTAATAAAAGCTCATTAAGGTACAAAGCCGAAAGACTGGCGATGCCATTTAAACGATGAGAAAATCCATCTGCTTCAATTTGTTTTAAGGTTTTAAGCTCACTTCGCCCCAACCAGCTAACTTTAATTGGCTGAAAAGGTTGTAACAAAGCACGGTTAGAACTCTTTCGATTTCCACGAACGCCTTTTGCTAAGAGATTAACGCGACCATGATCTTCCGTGAACAACTCAACAATCAGGCTGGTTTCCTTAAACGGTCTGGAATGTAAAACAAACGCTGCAGTGAGTTCTGAATCTGCCATTAATTATCATCATAGCCCAAAGAACGTAATGCTCGCTCGTCATCGGCCCAACCGTCTTTGACCTTAACCCAAAGCTGTAGGAATACCTTGGCACCAAATAACTCTTCCATCTCAATTCGAGCATCCTGACCGATCTGCTTCAAACGCTGCCCCTGTTTACCTATAATAATCGCCTTCTGCCCCGATCTTTCAACCAGAATTAAACCATTGATATGTAAGATTCCTTTTTCATCGGTTTTGAATTGCTCTATTTCAACAGTCGATGAATATGGAATTTCTTCGCCCAAGGAACGCATCAATTTCTCACGGATTAACTCAGCAGCCATAAAGCGTTGACTGCGGTCAGTAACGTAATCCTCTGGGAAGAATAAATCACCTTTCGGTAACCACTCTTTAATCTTGTTGACAAGTTCCTCCAGATTATCTCCTCTTAAAGCCGAGCCAGGAAATACTGCATCAAAATCATAGCGCTCGGTTATTTTAGCAAGGTGTGGTAATAACTGATTTTTATCCTGAATTTTATCAACCTTGTTGACGAACAGAATGGTTTTACAATTAGCCTGCTGAAGCTTGTCTAACACCAACTCATCATCT
The DNA here is from genome assembly GCA_048266925.1 of Kangiella sp. Taxonomy (GTDB): domain Bacteria; phylum Pseudomonadota; class Gammaproteobacteria; order Enterobacterales; family Kangiellaceae; genus Kangiella. Next base: position 420,999 of record JBLWYL010000002.1, read on the forward strand.
TCAGTCCACTGAGTACCATCAACCACAAAAATAACCACATCCACATCAACCATTGAGCTTGAAGCAGCACGGTTCATATAGCGATTAATTGAACGCGCTTCATTTTTATGGATACCGGGGGTATCTACAAATAATATTTGCGCGTCATCATCAGTATGGATTCCTAAAATTCGATGCCGTGTCGTCTGTGGTTTGCGCGAAGTAATGCTTACCTTTTGGCCCAGAATATGGTTCATCAAAGTTGATTTACCTACATTCGGACGCCCTAAAACAGCGACATAACCACAACGAAAATTTTCATGCATAACTATTTACCATCTAATATGATTGCTAACGCTTTTTCAGCTGCCTGCTGTTCAGCATTGCGTCGGCTCGAACCGGAGCCATGAGTTTTCACTTCTTTCTCTGCTAACACACACGCCACATCAAAAGTTTGCTTATGTGGCTCACCTGTTACCTTCAGTAACTCATAGTCCGGCAGAGGAAGCTTCCGTGACTGAAGCCACTCTTGTAACTGTGTCTTGGGATCTTTTTGTACCGACTTCAGATCAATACGCTCGAAGCGCTCTTTATAGAGACTCAAGATAACATGCTTAGCTACATCAAAGCCCGAATCTTGATAGATTGCCCCCATTATTGCCTCTAAAGCATCTGCTAAAATTGACGCTCGTCGAAAGCCACCACTTTTCAGCTCACCTTCACCTAAGTATAAACACTCGCCTAGCTCTAACTCTTTAGCTATCTCGGCTAAAGTTTTACCTTTAACCAGGCTGGCTCTTAAGCGGGTTAATTGACCTTCATCAGCTTTTTTCAGGTGAGAAAATAGGTATTCGGCAATCACCATTCCGAGAATGGAGTCACCCAAAAATTCCAGTCGTTCGTTGTGCTTATTGGCGCCACTACGATGAGTTAACGCTAGCTTTAGGAGAGAGGGATCTTTAAATTGGTAGCCAAGACGATGACAGAATCGTTCTATTAACAATTTTTTTTGACTCATCTTAGCACTAGAAACCTTACGGATTATTTAAGTTGTACTTCATTTTCAAATTCAAGTAATGCGCTGATATTACCGAACAAAGGAATACGTCGTTCATATTTAACGTAAAGCGCACGGCCACCGGTAACATCTTTGACCTGCGCATCCGAAGCCTTAATCGATTTCACTTCATTGATATTTAAGCGCCCTTCGAGTAAACGTCTGATTTCACCCGTAGAGCTATTAGATACATTCTGCTCTGCTACTGAAGACATTGAGCTTTTGATGCTGAAAAACTCCAAATAAGCTGGCGTCAATTTGATCAGCATAAACATAAAAAACAGGACAATAGCCAATACAATGACCCAACCAGCGCCTGTCATACCATCTTGATATTTTCTGTTCAGCATTTACCCATTCTCCTTTGTCCTTCTTGCCATTATCTTATTATTTGGCAAGATACGCGTTAAATCGCTGATTTAACTTACTCAATAGAACCTACTCTACCAAAAGATACGCCTTTTGGTAACTTTTTGCCAAATATTACTGGCTCATCTGTAAACTCTAAAAACAACCACTTATAAGCAGCACGGCCAATTAAAGCCTCTTCGTCAACAAACTCCCAGAAACGTGAGTCCATACTTGAATCCCGGTTATCGCCCATCACAAAATATTTGTTCTCAGGTACTACCGTTGACCATGATTGCTCGAGACTCTGTCGTGCACGTGCTCGTGGGTCAAGGTAGAGAACTTGGTAACTATTGTTGCCAAGGCTTTCGTCATATAAATCAAAAACATCCGCCTGCGGTACCAACTCTGGCACTTCGTCAGACACGAACTCAGGGCGAACCACCATGGGCTCACAGGACTCTTCGCCTCCGCACTTTGGTGTAATGGTTAAAATGCCCCGATTCCACTCTAATCGGTCACCCGGTTCGCCAATAATACGTTTGATGTAGGCAGTTTGAGGTTCATGCGGAGGATGAAACACAGCCACCTCACCACGCTTAGGTGAGCCTGTGGGAATAATGGTAGTGTTAAAACCAGGCATGCGAATACCATAAGAGAATTTATTAACCAGAATAAAATCACCATCGTAAAGGCCGGGATTCATACTGCCTGAAGGAATGCGGTAAGGTTCAAACAAAAAGGAGCGCAGTAAAAAAACCACTAAAATGATTGGGAAGAAAGACCGGCTGATATCAATATACATCGGCATTTTTTCGTTACCTTTCTCATCATACTCAATGCCTTTCTCTACACGCTCTTTGCGCCACTTCAGCTTATCAATCAAAGTAACAACACCTGTAATCAGGGTTGCTAATAGCAGGTAAAATCCGAAATCGTAATAAATCATCAGGGCCTTCTTTTGTTATTTATTGTCTTTGCCGACATGCAGTACCGCAAGAAAAGCTTCCTGTGGAATTTCCACTTTGCCCACTTGCTTCATACGCTTTTTACCGGCCTTTTGTTTTTCCAATAGTTTACGCTTACGCGACACGTCACCACCATAACACTTTGCCAGTACATTTTTACGCAAAGCTTTGACTGTTGAACGCGCGATGACATGATTACCAATCGCAGCCTGAATCGCGACCTCAAACATTTGACGAGGAATAATTTCCTTCATCTTTTCGACCAGCTCTCGTCCTTTGTAAGGCGCCTGGTCTTTATGAACGATCAACGCCAGCGCATCAACCGTCTCACCATTAATGAGGATATCCAGACGTACCAACTTATCAGACTGGAATCTTTTGAAGCTGTAGTCCAGCGATGCATAACCACGACTGACCGACTTGAGTCTGTCGAAAAAGTCGAGCACCACCTCATTCATCGGCATCTCATAAGTTAAAGCAACCTGGTTTCCAGCATAGTGCATTTTCGTTTGCACACCACGCTTTTCAACACATAAGGTAATCACACTACCTAGATGCTCTTGTGGTACTAAGATGTTGGCTTCGCAAATAGGTTCACGAATTTCGTCAATATTCGAAAGTGGCGGTAATTTGGAAGGATTATCCACATAAAGCGTTTCGCTATCCGTAGTCGTCACTTCGTAAACAACCGTAGGTGCCGTGGTAATCAAATCAAGATTGTATTCACGCTCTAACCGTTCTTGTACGATCTCCATGTGTAGCATGCCAAGGAAACCACAACGGAAACCAAAGCCTAGCGCGGTTGAGTTTTCCGGCTCATAAAACAATGAGGCATCATTCAAACTTAATTTAGCTAATGCATCGCGGAATGACTCATAATCATCAGAGCTGACCGGGAACAGGCCAGCATAAACCTGCGGTTTAACTTTCTTAAAGCCTGGCAACGGTTTTTCAGCTGGGGCTTTGGTCAGAGTGATGGTATCACCCACTGGTGCCCCTTGGATTTCCTTAATGCCGGCAATAATAAAACCTACTTCACCAGCACGTAAAATCTCGGTGTCGTTACGTTTTGGGGTAAAAATACCGACATGATCAACTACATGGGATTTACCTGTCGACATCACCTGCATCTTATCGTTTTTGCGAATGGTACCCTGCATTACTCGCACCAACGACACCACACCAAGATAGTTATCAAACCAGGAATCCACAATTAATGCCTGTAAGGGTGCATCTGGATCGCCCTCTGCTGGAGGAATATCGCGAACAATACGCTCCAGCAACTCATCAATACCAACCCCAGTTTTAGCACTACATTGCACTGCATCCATCGCTTCGATACCAACAATGTCTTCAATCTCTTGAATCACACGATCACAGTCAGCGGCTGGTAAATCAATTTTATTCAGTACGGGCACCACTTCCAGATCTTGTTCAATCGCGGTGTAACAATTAGCCAATGTTTGCGCTTCCACCCCTTGAGCAGCATCCACCACCAACAAGGCACCTTCACAGGCCGCCAATGAGCGCGACACTTCATAGGAGAAATCAACGTGCCCCGGTGTATCAATAAAGTTCAGTTGATAAGTGTGGCCGTCTTTGGCGGTGTAATTCAAAGTTACGCTTTGCGCTTTAATGGTAATTCCGCGCTCACGCTCTATATCCATAGAATCCAGTACTTGCTCCGCCATTTCTCTGTCAGTTAAACCGCCACAAGCATGGATCAAACGATCTGACAAGGTAGATTTACCATGGTCAATATGGGCAATAATAGAGAAGTTACGAATATAATCGGTGTAGGGCATAGATGTTCCGCTGAATTCCTTCGATTGTTGATGAATTTGCCATTTAAGAGAAGCGATTTACACGACTCCACTTAAAATAGCTTGTACAGGTAGACCAGAGTCGACAGACCCTAGGAATTTAGCGGCCTATTGTAGCTGAAACAACTGAAAAGGCCAGCACTAGAAGTACTGGCCTGTAAGAGTTTTTACCTGAGTTCAAGCACGAAGAAGTCACTACCACGCCCCGGCCTGGCAACCAACACAGCTATTTTGCCTTTTTCAGGCAAATCGGCCAGCGCAGCCTGGTAATCATCAATCGAACGGATTGGAGTGCGGTGGACCTTTTGGATAATATCGCCAGCTTGAATCCCCGCTTCGACGGCCGGACTGTTGTCCATCACTTCACTGACTACTACACCATGGCGAATACCATAAGCATCCTGTAAATCATTGCGTAGCTCCTGCACTCGAATTCCCAGTTGATCGCTGCCGCTTCCTACTAATGCAGTTCGGCCAGCACTATCCGTCAGAACAGCATCAACAGAGAGCTCGTCACCATTTCTGATCACTTTGAGCTTTACCTTATCGCCTGGCATCTTTTGCCCAACGTAATATGGTAGGTCTTGTGCTTTGCGTACTGGTTTGCCATCAACAGCCACCACCACATCACCTGCTTGCAAACCGGCCTCAGCTGCAGCTGAGTTGGGGTGAATACGTCTAATCAATGAACCACTCACATCCTTTAAGCCAAAAGCGTCAGCCCTATCCTGGTCAATTGGGCTAAACATGACACCAAGATAACCGCGATTAACAACTCCTGACTCCATCAGCTGTTCGCGAATATTATTGGCTAAGTCAATCGGAATCGAGAAAGACAAGCCCGAGCTGATCATAGGGTTGAAAACCATTGAATTAATACCGACAACTTCCCCACTGAGATTTATTAGTGGGCCGCCTGAGTTGCCACGATTAATAGCAACATCGGTTTGAATGAAGGGTACATATTGCGAGCCCACTTCACCACGACCTTTGGCACTAACGATTCCCGCAGTGACTGTCTGCTCAAGATTAAAGGGTGCACCGAAAGCCAGTACCCACTCACCAACTTTAAGTACATCTGAAGTGCCCAGTTTCAGCGCTTTCAATTTTTGCTTGCCGGGTTCAATTTTTAACAAAGCCACATCGGTATTGGCATCGCTACCCACCACTTCAGCTTCAAACTCACGACCATTGAACAGTTTGACGATAACCTTGCTACCATTATCAATAACATGATGATTGGTTAGAATATAACCTTCATCATCAACAATAAAACCGGAACCGCCAGAACGCCCTGCCATTCGCCCCCAACGCACCACGTCGACCTGAATACTCACAATACTGGGTTGTACCTTTTCAACCAGTTCGGTGAACTCAGGGAAGGAAGACTTGGCGGTTACACTAAAAGTAGCGGCTAATACAAAAAATACAAAGGCTAAACCACTCGAATAAAAACGCTTCAGCATAATTAAATAACTCCCGCAACGTGTTATATCAGCACTTGTTTCAAAGTATTGGCCTGATAACAGAAAGCCACAGCAAAGGCTCAATGACAGACTGATTGAATCAGGCTTTTCACAGATTGGAAAATTTATAAGGTAAACAGTTCCGACAGAGTCGTCAGTGGTTAGTCGAGGGTTGTTTCGATTTGTTTCACCGCAATCGGTCTCTTTACAATTCTTAACAGTACCGGTTCTGTTTGACCTTTTTGGGCCGCCGACTTACTGTAAAAGTGAGTAATCACAAAACCAATTGCCAGGCCAACTACAGCAGCGAGAATAGAGCTCAGCTCAGAAGGGTTAGCGAGCCAGAACTGCCAAACCAGCAAAGCAATGATCATGCTAATCAGCGGCACCAGATACACCATAAAAGAAGCTCGAACCACCAGATCCTCTGGAATTCCAACTTCTACTTCATCATCTATATTGGCATTTATACGATTTTTCAAGGGGGTGATAAACACCTTATGAGAAAAAGCTTTGCTAACAATACCACTGCCGCACACCGTATTCACCTGGCAACTTGAACAACCGGTTTTACTCTGAGTTTGCACCCAGACGGTATCATTTTCTTTAGCCACCACGCGGCCAACTTCGGTCAACATATTGCTTTCGGTCATAAGGAATGAGTCTTCTAGACTTAGTATTACCATATTACTGGAAATCAAGTATAAAAGCAGTGACTCTTGTGCTTTTGGAAATAACTTGATTGACTCTCATAAACAAAAAAACCGAAGTCAGACTTCGGCTTTCTTGCATAGGTTGGATTCATACACATTTAAAAGTTTTTACTGAACGTCTTCCTGCTCACTTTCACTTTTCATAGGAACTGGTTGTGCTTGCAAACTAGACTCTTGAGGAGTCTGCTCAGCCAACATTGGCACACTGACCGGAATCACTTTCTGATTGCTCACCACCTGTACACTCGGCAACAAGCTTGATTGCGACAAAGCTTCATGCTTTAAGAACATGTCATGAATCGTTTGTAGTTCCTGACGCTCTACTCTGCTGAGGTTTGCTGTGTTCGGGCTCGAAGTAGCAGTATCGCTACTGGCGACCGTCGCTAAAGGCGTTACCGGTGAGTCAAACTGTGATTGTTTGCCCACGTTGAAAAGCACCACCAAAGCTACCGAAGCAGCAATCGCATAACCGGTTAGTTGCTTGAAGGGTTTAGTTGGGAATCTAATGACATTGGATTTGGATTGAGCTGAATTCATTGTGTGAGCTGGTTCATCGGCTATTTGCTCATTAATGCGGCCGGAAATATCGATATCCAAATGTTGAGCCTCATCACGCATAACCTGACCGATTAAATGGTATCGACTCCACAGTTGCATTTCTTCAGATTCAAGGGCGAAGCTGCTTTCAGTAGCAAAAGCTTCCAGCTCATTATCCACGCAAGCGGATACATTTTGCTTATTGAAGCTTCCAGCTGCGCCTTTTTCTAAACCGTTTATATCCAACATTAACATCCAACCTCTTATTCCAACTACAAGCCTTAATGATGCCGTTTAAATATGCCGTTTAAATATGTAAAAAATCAGCATAACCGACGACTTACAATTCGTGCGTCAAATGGTCTTTAGAGTGAGAATTGATAGGCTTTCGCTTAAACTATAAGCATTACCCTTTGTTTCCAATCCTATCTTTAAGACCTCAAGCAAAACTCTATCCGCTTGATTTCAAAAGAAATTTTTGATTTGAGTGATGATTCAGTAATAATTCAGCTTACTTCTTTCAGTTCAAATCCTATACACATTGACTAAACCCTGTGTAAAAAGTTCAGCAGAAATGTAAAAAAGTTTGTATTTCCACTGTTAACTTGATCCCGCTAGGATCGCCAACCCTGTTCCAAAAGCGGGGCAATCTTTTGATCAACCGCGTCCCGTGCACGGAAAATACGCGAACGCACCGTTCCTACTGGGCAGTCCATAACCTCAGCAATTTCCTCGTAGCTCAAACCATCCATCTCCCTCAACGTAATCGCGGTTCTCAGATCTTCCGGCAACTCATCAATGGTTCTGAAAATAATGGTCCGAATCTCATCCCGAAACATAATTCGCTCAGGGCTTCCAGTGTCGCGCAATGCATCGCCACCTTCGTACTGTTCTGCATCTACTGAGTCAATATCACTGCCAGGAGGTCTACGTCCTTGAGATACCAGATAATTTTTCGCGGTATTGATCGCAATCCGATACAACCAGGTATAAAAAGCACTATCGCCACGAAACCCCGGCAGGGCACGGTAAGCTTTAATAAAAGCTTCCTGTGAAATATCCGCTACCTCATGACTGTCTCTGACATAACGGGATATTAGGTTCATAATTTTATGCTGATACTTCTTCACCAGCATATCGAAAGCAGTTTTATCGCCTTCCTGAACACGCTTAACTAACTCTGAGTCTAAATCAGCCCCAGACATATAATCCCCTTTTAATTGTTATCTTCAATTTGTGAAGTCGCTTGCAGGGCAAACATTGATTGATCAGGGTCATTCAACCCTTCGCTAACCAGCAAAAAAACTAACTGGCTATCGTGCGGTTATGATAAAGTCCGCCAATATTAAACGGTATTCTGCTAGGAAAAAACTAAAGTTTCCAGTGACTTTCTAACAGATAGCGACAAACACAGACTCGCTTAACAGTAGAAAAGTTCCCAACTTTTATCATGGATATCTTGAAAAACAAAATTAATCCTACTCAACACACTACAGATGTGCTGGTTATTGGAAGCGGCGCGGCCGGTTTGTCAGTCGCTTTGCGGCTGGCTCACCTGGGCAAAATCACCGTGCTCAGCAAAGCTGAAGTCACCGAAGGCTCAACCTTCTATGCCCAAGGCGGCATTGCCGCTGTATTAGATGAAAGCGACAGTGTTGACTCTCATGTAGAGGATACCCTAATTGCCGGTGCCGGTCTGTGCGATGAAAAAGCTGTTCGCTATACCGTCGAACATTCGCGCGAAGCCATTGAGTGGCTAATTGAACGCGGTGTTATGTTCAGTAAAGAAGATGAAGCTTATCACCTAACTCGCGAAGGTGGTCACAGCAAACGCCGCATTATCCATTCTGACGACGCTACTGGCAAAGCCGTTTCCACCACGTTAGTTTCCGCAGTGCTCAATGAGCCCAATATTCATATCCTCGAACACTATATCGCAGTGGATATGATCACCAGTCAAAAGCTCGGCCAAAAGCTTGGAAAAACCGATAATCGCTGCCATGGCGCTTATGTACTCAATCTTAAAGAAGATCGCGTCGAAACTATCAGTGCCCGTTTTGTGGTATTAGCGACCGGTGGCGCTAGCAAGGTCTATCTTTACACCTCCAACCCGGACGTCGCCAGCGGTGATGGCATTGCCATGGCGTGGCGAGCTGGTTGCAGCGTGGCTAATCTCGAGTTTAATCAGTTCCACCCAACCTGCCTTTACCACCCACAAGCCCGTAGCTTTCTGATCAGCGAGGCTTTACGTGGTGAAGGCGCCGTATTATTGCGTCCTAATGGTGAGCGCTTTATGCCGGAATATGATGAGCGCGCAGAACTGGCGCCTCGAGACATTGTCGCGCGCACAATTGACCATGAAATTAAAAAGCATGGTATCGAATGCGTCTATCTCGATATTTCACATAAAGACGAGGACTTTATCAAAAGTCATTTCCCAACCATTTATTCGCGCTGTCTGGAGTTTGGACTGGATATTACTAAAGATGCCATTCCTGTGGTTCCGGCTGCCCATTATACCTGCGGTGGCGTACGCGTCGATCTGAACAGCCGCACCGACGTAGAGGGCTTATATGCGGTCGGTGAAGTGGCCTGTACCGGCCTGCATGGCGCCAATCGCATGGCCAGCAACTCATTACTCGAATGCCTGGTGTTTGCTCAGGCTGCAGCCAATGACATTGAAGCACAATGGGATCCCAGCCAGTCACCACCACAATTACCACCCTGGGATGAAAGCCAGGTCACCAACTCTGATGAAGAAGTCGTACTGAGCCATAACTGGCACGAACTACGTCAATTGATGTGGGACTATGTGGGTATTGTACGTACTGATAAACGCCTGCAAAGAGCGCTTAGACGCATCGAACTGCTAAAACAGGAAATTCACGAATATTATAGTAATTTCAAGGTAAGCAATGACCTCATTGAGCTGAGAAACCTGGTCGTGGTCGCCGAGCTTATCGTACGCTGTGCCATGCAACGCAAAGAAAGTCGCGGCCTGCACTACACCTTAGACTACCCAGAGCTTGCTGACAAAGCGATAGATTCCAGCTTAAAGCCACCAGTTCAGGACTGATTCTGATCCACTGCCTCATCATAATCGGTGCGGTAATAGCGTAACACTCGAGATAGATGCCTGAAGTCTGTCTCGCTAACGGCATCTCTGCAAATCAGTAAGTACCTTAGCCGTTGCTTTTTGGTTGGAGAAAACCTTCTCATGAACGACTCTTCGTCCTCGCCTTGCTCTAATTTGTAATTCAACCGAATCCACCAAGGCCAAACTACATTATCACTGGCCAGCTCAATGGAATGCTTCTCGATACCTGAACTATGCGACATGATCAAATACCAACAGCCATCAACAAACTGAAGCTGCCGTACCCCCTCATTTAGATAATTAACCTTCTTCCGCTGCCACAGCGCACAAGGTGTAAAAACCAACATCGCCACTAGCAACAGGAGAAAGCTGGTCAACAAGGCGTATTGTGAAATAACGAATAGAGCAAAGCTGAGGATGAATAAGGCCCAAAGGCCTACAAACACTCGAGGCAGTGCTTTGGATGCTTGTATATCGATAAATAAATTCATGTCACTCCCTGACATTGACGCAGTATAGATTGGGATCTATTACTTTATCTGCTTATTAATAAACTCTCTGATCGCAAGGACAAAACTCTCAAATTCGGGTTTAGGTGTTTCATAACCCATAATCCATGAATAGAGATCCGGATCGTCCTGCTCGAGGAAAATAGCGTATTCTGCAGACTTGCTATCATCAAAGTGGCAGGCTTCTTGCTCTAGATAAGGAATCAGAACCACATCCAATTCCAACATGCCTCGGCGGCTAGCCCAGTGTAATTTTTTTAGCTGTTCATCAGTCATTGTCACAAACCTAAAATTGTTTCGCGAAATTATAACGGTAACGGTGCAAAACCGCTAAGAATCAGAGTAAAATTATGCACGTTATGAAGCAAAATAAGCATTCAACTATGAATTTTACCAATCAAGACGCAATGCAACACATCACACAACTTCAAAATATTGCTTGCGAGCTCGGCCACTACGGCATTATTCGAGTGCAGGGTGAGGAAGCCAAAAAATTCCTACAGGGCCAATTAACCTGTGACCTGGAAAAAATCACTAATGAGCAAGCCACTCTTGGTGGTTTCTGCAATGTTCAGGGACGTTTGCATGGCATCTTTTTCACCATTAAATACGATGATGACTACTTATTGTTAGTCCCCAAAGAAGGGCTTGAGCACTTGCTGAACAAGCTCAAAATGTACGCCGTATTCTTCAAAGCGGAGTTAACCGATGCCAGCCTCGACTTTCAAATTTGGGGGCATACTCAAAAGGGAGCTACCGCCAACTTCGCAGAAGATATGAGTCTGGTGGTCACCCGCGATAATGGCGTCACCGAAGTTCACCTGAACAGCCTGTTCAATGCTTCCTTTATGATTGCCGAGAAGGAGCATGGCAACGCCATAATTAAGGCATTGGAAGGAACCACGCTAGCTGATGTCAATGCCTGGGAATATATTGAAATTCAAGCTCATATTCCGCTGATCTACGAAGAAACCCTTGAAGAGTTATTGCCGCATTTCATTGGCTTGCCTCAAGTTGGCGGCGTCAGTTTCGACAAAGGTTGCTATACCGGTCAAGAAATCGTCGCACGCATGCATTATCGTGGAAAGCTGAAAACGCATGCCCTACTCGCTTATTCAAAAGACACCGCAACTTTAACACCTGGTGATAAGGTACTTAGCGAAGAAGAAAAGGCGGTTGGTGACGTTATCCGTTCAACTGTTTTTGATGGCAAAACTTATGCCTTAATCAGCCTTGCCGATAAAGCTTTAGAAAGCCAACTGAGTATCAATGGAGCTGAGTTCGAAATTCTTGACTAGCTCTTGATTGGTGCCTTCAAATAAAACAGGGCCAAAAGCCCTGTTTTTGTTTAGATAATCTGAACAGTATCAATTAGAGTGCAGTTTTGGTAGCCGCTAATAGTAACTCTGGATCAATTCGTACTTTGTAATTTGGGTTGATGTACTCAAACTTAATCACGCCATCTTTATCGAGAATGAAAACAGCTGGCACCGGCAGTGTACTTTTAGAATCACCCTCTGCTTTTGCCGCTTTTCCACCAAGCTCTTCAATCTTGCCTGCATAACCATCATCAATATGAAAAGCTAAACCAAACCCACGCGTAGCCGCAAGCTGGAAATCTGAAATGAGTTCATAGGAAAGGTTGCGTTTTTCACTGGTTTGCTTCAACTGATCGGGGGTATCAGGACTTACTGCTAATAACTGATAACCCATCTCCACCAGTTCACTTTCTATTTCCTGAATTTGGCTCAGCTGGGCATTACAAAATGGACACCAGCCGCCGCGGTAGAATAATATTATGGTCGGTTTCTGCTTAACTTTATCCAATAAACGAAACGGTTTGCCCTCCGTATCCCATAAGTGGATATCAGGACTTTTCTGGCCAATCAACAATGGGGTGATGTCGTTTGCGTCATCAGCAATATTAGTTCGATCTAAAGCTACGGCTGAAACACAGATCAAACTGGTCATAATCAATATCAGTAATGCTTTAATCTGCTTCATAGGTCATTTACCTTTAGTCTTGGAGTCAGTTCTAGCTATTAGAGCGTATTAGCTGGCAATTGTTACAAACTAAGCATCACTTACAAAAAAAGCCCTTAACGAATTAAGGGCTTTTTTGTATGGATTCAGCTCAAGTCTATTATGCCTGTGACTTTTTCTGCTCTTCGATCCAGCGATGGATCTTATCTTCCAGAATATTCAATGGAATCGCACCATCTTTTAGTACTTCATGGTGAAACTCGCGAATATCAAACTTATCACCTAATTCCTTCTCAGCTAAAGTTCGCAGTTCGCGAATTTTCATTTGACCAATTTTGTAGGCCAGCGCCTGACTTGGAATGGCCATAAAACGCTCTGCTTCAGACACCATTCGTGCTTCTGCTGCTGGCGAATTTTGCTCCATATACGCGAGCACTTCCTCACGAGTCCAACCTTTGGCATGTAAGCCTGTGTCGGTGACTAAACGAATTGCGCGCCATAGTTCAGCACTCAATGCACCAAAGTACTGATATGGGTCAGTATAAACACCCATCTCTTTACCTAAAGACTCAGAATACAAGCCCCAACCTTCAGTGTAAGCCGTATTGCCCCCAAAGCGACGAAAGTTAGGAACATCCTTTAACTCAATCTGAATCGAGCGCTGGAAGTGGTGACCTGGGACAGCTTCATGTAAATATAATGATTCAACGGTCCACGTTGGACGTGCAGTTAAATCATAAGTATTGACGTAAAAAATGCCCGGGCGTGAGCCGTCGGGTGCAGGACTTTGATAAGAGGCTGCTGACGAAGACTGTTCGCGATAAGCTTCAACCGCACGGATCTCAAACTCAGCTTTTGGAATCACTTTAAATAAATCAGGAGCGGTTTTATCAAGCTTACCTCTCAAGTTCTCATAAGCCTGCAACATGTCTTCTTTAGTATCAAACTGGAACTGAGAATCGGTTTTAGTGAACTCAAAGAACTCTTGCAGATTACCTTCAAAACCCACCTCTTTCATTACACCTGTCATTTCTTCATGGATTCGAGCAACCTCATCAAGGCCTATCTGATGAATTTGCTCAGGTGTTAAGTCAGTGCTGGTCGTTTCTTTAACTTTAAAAGCATACCACTCCTTACCGTTAGGAAGCGCTACCATACCCGAGGTTTCTCGTGCCGCAGGAATGTATTCTTTTTCAATGAAGTCATGCATCTTTTGATAGGTTGGTACAACCCAGCCCTTGATAGCTTTAACATATTCCTGAGTTAAACGCTTTCTGTCTTCCTCAGAGAATGATTCTGGCATGTTTTTTATAGGACCGTAAAACAGACTGGTCTCAACATCATCAACAATATGCGCTTTAAGCTGTGGCAATACCTTGACCATTAAAGCCTTCGGTTGAACAACGCCCTGCTCCATGCCTTCACGCATGTTACCAATAATCACATCAACACCACCGGCGGCCTGTTCAAGACGGCTGAGCCAGTTTTCGTAGTCTTTGACTGTATTAAATGGTTGCGCACTATTGCCTGAGCCTAGCATGGCGATGAAGTTAAAGGGGTTATAGAATTGTTGTATTGGCTGCAGATGATCAGGGTATTGGTGTCCCTCAATTTCCGCCTCACGCTCACCTTTAAAAACTTTATAACTCAGGAGATCCTGGCCTTGAAGTTTTGATGAATCAATAGTCTTGATCTTGGCTAGAAACTCCTTGCTGAAAGCCAATTCTTTAGCAAGACCTTCTTCGGTACCCCAATCACCCAATTGATCATTGAAACGATTGTCTCCCATAAAGGTTGCCATGATGGGGTTCATTTCAAGGCTGCGTTCCCAATGTTCCGCATATATATCTGCGGCTTTTTCGGCTTCAGTTTGCTGTTGTGCTGCAACTACTTTGTCGCTGCTTGAAAAGCTGACTGAGGAAGGACTTGCTATAACAGCTGCACTGGAAACCGCCATTGCGATTGAAAAAGATAAGGCTGTTATTTTGTGGATTCTCGAACTACTCATTGAATACTCCCACTGGTTATAGTGTTTTTAATGTGTGAATCACTATAACCGTGAGCAAAAAGCAACTCAAAAGTAACTGGTAACAAAGTGTAAATTGTATGACTTGCCTTGGACTCAGGACTTATCTTTAGACTTTCTCAAAGCATCGATTTTGCTAATCTTTTCGAAAAAAGCATCCTTATCTATCTGATTTTTATAGCCCAAATCGAATCGGCTGTGAAAGTAGATATTGAGGGTTACTTTTTCATCGGTTAATTCTACGTCATAGCCATCAAAACCTGACATAGCATAAATACCTTTAAAGTAATGACGATTACCACGTTGCTCGCCTTTATCAGCGATAATTTGAAATACACGTAAAGCCTGACGAATATCGATATCTGTGGACATAATTATTTGGCTTGATGATTTTGAATCATCATAAAGGAAGTGATGTGAATTCTAAATAAAAAAGGGCGACTCATTAGTCGCCCTTACAACATCAATAATAAACGCAGAAAATTTACTCTGGTCGCATGTGTGGGAACAGCAGTACATCTCGAATGCTTGGGCTATCCGTTAGCAGCATCACTAGACGATCAATACCAATACCCTCACCAGCAGTTGGTGGCAGACCATACTCTAATGCGCGAATGTAGTCGGCATCATAGTGCATGGCTTCGTCATCGCCGGCGTCTTTGGCTTCAACCTGTGCTTTGAAGCGCTCGGCCTGATCTTCTGCGTCGTTAAGCTCTGAGAAGCCATTGGCTAACTCACGGCCACCAGCAAAGAACTCAAAACGGTCAGTGACGAATGGATCTTCATCATTGCGACGCGCTAATGGCGAAACTTCTGCTGGGTAAGCGGTAATAAAGGTTGGTTGAATTAATTTGTGTTCAGCCACTTCTTCGAAGATTTCAATTTGAACTTTACCCAAACCCCATGATTTCTCAGTTTTGATTTTCAAACGTTTAGCAACTTCAAGCGCTTTATCTAAATCGCTTAGTTGCTCAAGAGTAATCTCTGGCTGATACTTCATGATAGCTTCAAGAACGGTCATACGCGCGAATGGCTTACCAAAATCATAGGTTTCACCGCTGCTTTCAAAGACGGTTTTACCCAAGACAGTTTCAACGGTGAAGCGCAACATAGCTTCAGTTAAATCCATCAGGTCATTATAATCGGCATATCCCCAATAGAATTCCAACATGGTAAATTCTGGGTTATGGCGCGTTGATAAACCTTCGTTACGGAAATTACGGTTGATCTCGTAGACTTTTTCTAGACCACCAACAACCAATCGCTTCAAGTACAACTCTGGGGCTACGCGCAAATAAAGCGGCATATCCAATGCATTATGATGAGTTTCGAAAGGACGTGCAGATGCACCGCCTGGAATCACATGCATCATCGGCGTTTCTACTTCCAGGAAGTCGCGCGACTCCAAAAAGTCACGTATTGCTTTAATCACTTTTGAGCGAATGATAAAAGTTTCGCGTGATTGCTGATTAACAATCAGGTCAACATATCTTTGGCGATAACGAGTTTCCTGATCCGACAAACCACTCCACTTATCAGGTAATGGACGCAAAGATTTCGTTAGTAGGCGAATGTTAGATGCCTTAACTGACAGTTCGCCTTTATTGGTTTTAAAAACAGTACCTTCAATACCAACAATATCGCCGATATCCCAGGTTTTGAAATCTTCATAAACTTCATCACCTACGGCATCTTTACGAACATAGGACTGAATTCGACCAGACATATCCTGGATGGTAATAAAACTCGCTTTGCCCATATTGCGGAACAACATGATACGACCTGCAACCGTTACCTGTTTACCCAATTCTTCTAGCTCAACCTTATCTTTATCACCATATTCATTGGCGATATTCTCAGCTAAAGAATCACGACGAAAGTCGTTCGGGAAGGCAATCCCCTGTTTTCGTTTGTCTGCCAACTTCTGCTTACGTAAAGTAATCTGCTCGTTGACATCAACTACTGGGGTTTCTTGATTGCTCATTTTCGTTTATTACCTCAATTTACCGTTAAATTTACCATTACAAAAAATACATTGTTACTATCAGTTACTACTATTAAATTGTTGCTGTGATAAAAATGTCAAAACACTTTCAAATTGTCCAAGTATTGCCTCGGTGAAACAAAACTCAAAGCACCTGCTCCAAACCGGGCGACCGCAGGTCGCCCCTACAAACCTTCTCAGCGTTTTTGCTAAGTGAGTGCGCGGCAAAACTTTTCAGCAAGCCCACTATTACCCTTTAGAGAGTTTGTGGGCAGCAGATACAAGGCAAAACTTTTTGTAGAGGATAGGAGCTTACTAAAGTAAGTGACTATTCCTGCAAAAAGTTTTAACACAGTAGCTGCAAAGCACAAGCGGTCTAAACGCCTGCTTTTAAAGAAGCCTCAATAAAGCTATCCAAATCGCCGTCAAGCACAGAAGTTGTATTCGACGACTCATACCCGGTGCGCAAGTCTTTAATTCGCGACTGGTCCAATACGTAAGAACGAATCTGGCTGCCCCAGCCAATATCGGACTTGGTATCTTCCAACGCCTGCTGCTCTTCTCGTTGCTTCTGCATTTCTAACTCATACAACTTAGCTTTCATCATGTTCATCGCTTGCGCACGATTTTTGTGCTGCGAACGATCATTTTGACATTGCACCACTATCCCTGTCGGGATATGCGTTAAGCGGATGGCGGAGTCAGTTTTGTTGACGTGCTGACCACCGGCGCCACTGGCGCGATACGTGTCCACCCGCAAATCTGCAGGATTCACTTCAATGTCGATACTGTCATCGACTTCCGGATACACAAACACCGATGCGAATGATGTATGGCGACGGTTGCCAGAATCGAAGGGGGATTTGCGCACTAATCGATGAACACCTGTTTCAGTTCTCAGCCAACCGTAGGCATATTCGCCTTCAACTCTTATGGTAGCGCTTTTGATACCGGCAACATCACCATCAGACTCTTCGGTCACTTCAGCCTTAAAGCCTCGGCTTTCGCACCAGCGAAGGTACATCCTTAATAGGATGCTGGCCCAATCTTGTGCCTCGGTGCCACCAGAGCCCGCCTGAATATCAAGATAGGCATTATTCTCGTCCATATCACCAGAAAACATACGACGGAACTCTAGTTTTTCGAGACTGGTGTTTAGTTGCTTTACTTCCTTTTCAATCTCGGTAACACTCTCAGCATCATCTTCCTCTACTGAAAGCTCTAATAATTCCTGATTATCTTCAATACCTGATTCTAAGTCTTTGATGGTGTTAACGACGGTTTCCAGTTTCGCTCGCTCCTGACCTAAGGCTTGGGCGCGTTCCTGATCGTTCCAGACATCCGGCTGCTCAAGCTCTCGCTCGACTTCTACCAGCCGTTCTTGTTTGCTATCAAAGTCAAAGATACCCCCTAAGCGTTTCGACACGCTCAGACATATCTTTTAGTTGTTCGCGGATTGGGTTTACTTCCAACATAGTACGTCAGTCACTTCTCATTTGTAGATTTTGCACCGAGGACGATTATTTATGGCCATCAGCGCATCACGCAAAAGGGACACATTTTAACCAATCTGATGCTCACTGCATACCTTAAATATGAAGCCTACCCTCTTTTCTTATATCTTTCGCGTCATATGTGATGCTGTATTAGCGCCGTTTTGGTGTCCAGGCCCAGATCATGGTGCACGCGATAGGCTCTTTGCCTTCATCATCGACAACCGACACCGGAACATTGACCTCACCTTTATCTTGATTGAGGATTGCCAGACGTTGCGCTTCACTCAGCTTCGCAGTGGCTGTTAAGCTACCCACGGCTCTTTTCAGGAAATCGACTTTCAGGGTTTTGATCACCAGATATTTATCATCTGGTACATTCATACCAACCACCATGCCAGTAGCTGTTTCTGCTATCAAGGCCATTGCCGCTGCATGGATGGTGCCTATATGATTTTGCACTTTTTTGCGATTCTGAATACGAAACTGGGACTTTTCTTTAGTCAGTTTTAAGACTTCAACTTTGGCCGTACCCACCAGTTTAACGGTTCTTCTGATAACAAAGTTCAGTAAAAAGCTCTGCATAAATGTCGGATAACCCTGAATAGTCTTAACCACTTTGGCTAATCGGTTATCCACCAGTAAAACGGTGCTTGAGGTTGTTTCATTCATATTGATTCCTTAATACGAGGACTTAGACCTATTTGTAAACAGATATTTCAAATCATATCCTCTTCAATAATTTAGTGCTAATGTTCTTAGCTCGGTAGGAAATTTTCAGGAAAGTAGCATGACCAAAATAACTTTAGTAAGCCTTAGTCTAGCTTTGGCTTTATATGGCTGTAACGATAATCAAGAGCAGGCGCAAGCCAACACAAAGACTAATGCAGCCACAGCAGAAGTGACGCAAGATGTTGTCAAAAGCGAAGCCGAACAAGGCATGACCAAAGAAGAAGCGTCAAAAGCATTAAATCAAATATTTGAACAGCAATTTCAGGCAAGTTTAGCACTCAACCCAATTCAAGCAACTGCCATAGGCATTCCTGGTTATAACGATAAGTTACCTAACATGTTATCGCCAGAATTTCGCAAGAAGAGCCACGACTTTACCGTTGAATGGCTGGACAAAGTTAAGCAAATTGATCGCAGCCTGTTATCCGGACAGGATCGCCTAAGTTACGACATTTTTGTTCACCAATCCGAACACAGTCTTAAAGGTGAACAATTCCCTGGCCACTTAATTCCAATTAATCAGTCCAGCAACATTGCCAACTTCTTTGCCCAGCTGGGTTCCGGCCAAAGTTTCCAACCATTCAAAACGGTTGAGGACTATGAAAATTGGTTGAAACGGGTTGATGGTGGCGTTGCCATTATGGAGCAAGCGATCATTAATATGGATCAGGGAATCGAAAAGAAAATCGTTCAACCTAAAGCTCTGATGGAAAAAGTAATTCCACAACTGGCAGCTCATGTAGTTGAAGATCCTACCGCGAGCATTTTCTATACGCCAATCAAAGATATGCCTGAAGACTTTTCAGAAGAAGACAAGAAGCGTTTAACAGAAGCTTATCGCACAGCTATTGTTGGGAAGCTGGTTCCTGCTTATAAAAATCTGCATGATTATATTAAAGACGATTACATGCAACATGCTCGGGATACCTTTGGCTTAAGCGAGCAACCGAATGGCGAAGCCTGGTATAACTATCAGCTGAAAACTTACACCACCACAGATCTGACTGCCGAAGAAATTCACCAGTTTGGTTTGAATGAAGTTGCAAGAATCCATTCTGAAATGAAGGAAGTGATGGCAGAAGTAGGTTTTGAAGGCACTCTCGAAGAGTGGTTCAAGTACGTACAAACCAACCCTGAGTTCTATTACGACAACGAAGAAGACTTGTTGCAGGGCTATCGGGACTTACAAGCCAAGGTTAATAAGTTATTGCCGAGCATGTTCGATATTGCTCCCAAAACTGATTACGAAGTTCGTGCAGTTGAAGCCTTCCGTGCTGAGTCAGCAGCAGGCGCATCCTACATGGCAGGTTCACCTGATGGTTCTCGTCCCGGCATCTTCTACGTCAATACCTTCAACCTAAAAGGTCAGCCTAAGTTTGGTATGGAAACATTGTCCATCCACGAAGCAGCACCAGGTCACCACTTCCAGATTTCATTGCAGCAGGAAATCGAAGGCCTACCCATGTTCCGACGCTTTGGTGGCTTGAGTGTTTTCAGCGAAGGCTGGGCGCTTTATGCTGAATCAATTGGCAAAGAAATGGGTATGTTCACCGACCCGATGCAATATTATGGTCGCCTCAGCGACGAGATGTTACGCGCCATGCGCCTAGTGGTTGATACCGGATTACACGCCAAGGGTTGGTCGCGCCAGGAAACCATCGATTACATGGTAGCCAATTCATCAATGGCCTATACGGATGTAGTTTCCGAAGTAGAGCGCTACATTGCGTGGCCAGGTCAGGCGGTTTCCTACAAAGTTGGCCAGCGCGTGATCAGCAACCTAAGAGCTGAAGCCGAAGAAAAGCTTGGTGATAAGTTTGATATCAGGGCTTTCCACCGAGAAGTATTAGTGGACGGTGCCGTGCCAATGCCGGTACTGGAAACTAAAATCCGCGAATGGATAGATTCACAGTTAGACGAATCCTGATTCTCTTCTAACAACTATCCCCTAACAAATTTATCATCCAACAAAAAAAGGAGCTTCGGCTCCTTTTTTAATTCTTAAATGAACAACTTACAACTTTATATTTCTTCTCAAAACTCCGTAAGCCACTTCATTTTGCCAGCGCCCATCAAAGTTGAAGTTTTCCTGAAAGTAACCTTCACGGCGCATACCAATTTTTTCCATCAGTTTCCAAGAGCCGATATTTCGCGGCTCACAATAAGCAACGAGTTTGTGAAATGGCCAGTCTCTAACAATCAGTTTCACTAAGCTGATTAACGCTTCTGAGCCATAACCGTGCCCTTGAAAGTGACGATTAAACTTATATCCGATTTCAATCTGTTGGTGCTGTTTGCTTTTATAACGGAAGCCAACGTCGCCAATCATTTTATTGGTGTCTTTAAGAACTACCGCTGCGCCCATCCACTTACCCTCTTCACCATCCCACTCGCCTGCGTGACTTAAGAATAACTCTCTCGCCTCCTTTGGATCACCAATGGGACGGATATATTTCATTACTTCAGGATCAAGTGCATATTCAAGATAATCCTCAACATCAGATTCGATGAATGGCCTTAACATTAATCGTTCTGTTTCTATAATATTGTCCATCGAGTTATAATTCCTCAAACCGTTTCATCATCGGAAAATACAAGGCTGTTTTTATCGGTCTTTGTTCGATTCGACTGACCAGCTCTTTATATTGAGTAAGTTGCGGCGCATAACGCTCTCGTTCCGATGCAATAAAGTTTTCAATATCCTGGCCCTGATGGTCACCGGTTTTGTAATCGACAATCCAACGAACACCAGCATCATCGACAAAGCTACGGTCAATAATAAAGTTTCGTACCACAGACCGGCCCTGCTCATCGGCTACCATGCCAGTAAGCTCCCATTCGCAGACAGCACTCTGGTGTGGTTTAAGCAGCCACTGCCCCCGAGAGTCCTGCATGGTGTTGCGCAGGGCTTTTTTGGCCTTTTCAAAGGCCTGTTCAATATCTTTTTGTGATGACAACAACTCGGCCAACTGGGGCAATAAAGATTGAAACTGATTCTTCTCGAGTCGCTCAAAGCTTTGCTTTCCTAACCCAATCAGCTCTAGCTGCTTGTGTACAACCAGACCAACCACTCGCGCCACATCACTGGCCCAGTCAAAATCCAATGCTTCTCGCTCTATGACTTCCTTATCCTGAATACTGATCTGGTTTTCAATCTGAGGTGGTTGCCATTGTTGATTTAAACGATACCAGCCATCGTAAAAGCTTGGAGCATCAACCTGTTCACTTAACTCATCCAGTTTACCGATGATCTCTTCAAACTTTCTATTAATGGTGTTTTCATAGTGCGGCAGTAAGTAATACAGCAAAGAACGCTTATCAATGGAACTGTAAGACCAGCCCTCCTTTGAACCCTTACCTGGTTCGCCACCACCCTTTTCTTCATCGAATTTCAGCTTTAGTTCACAGCTAAGCAACAGGCGTTTCTTTGCACGTGTTGCAGCTACATACAATAAACGAGCATCTTCAAAGGCAGCCTTTTTACTTTGAATATCACGAGCCAATTGATAAATTGGCTCCTGCTGCTCTGCCGCCTGAATCGGTGCCAATAAATAGCCTTGCTGGCCATGAGAAGTAAACTCTTCCCACAACAACAATTGATGACTGTCGGCCTTTTTCTGTCTCTGTAACGAGGGCAAGATAACCGTATCAAACTCGAGCCCTTTGGATTTATGCATGGTCATAATCTCGACCTGTGCCTTGTCCGCCTGTTGATTGGCGTATAACTCAGCTAACGCCGCCTGAATCCGCTCGAAAGTTATTGGCCATTCGTCGGCCTCCAACTCAATCAGTAAATTAAATACTGTATACACATCTTCAAGCTCATCCTGACTCAATAAAGCACTTGGTCCACCAAGTGCCATCCAGCAGGATTCCAATAACTGACTTAAGGGTTTACGCCCTGCATTGGCTATAGCACTGCTCAAAACAGGCCTTAATCTAAGTAAGGCAATTTTTGCTGGTTCAGTCAGTTCATCTACCGCTTCAAACTCTTCTAATAATTTCCAATAGTGATGATTAAATCGCTGTTGAAGATGGCTAAGATCAGTCAAGGTCACCCCTACATAAGGGGATTTGAGCAAGGCTGTCCAGGCAATGCCATCTTGTGGTTGTAATAACAGACGGCACAGCATCATCAAATCTGTAACACAACTTTTGTGCGAAAGGTACTCCATATCCTTGGCGTAATAACTGACTCCTGACTCACGAAACTGCTGCATGATATCCTGAGCGTGAGCCCGACCACGGACCAGCACGGCAATCGAACCTTTGGGATCCTGTTTCAAGATACGCTGCACACTTCGCGCGATATACTCAGCTTCGCTCCATCCGGGCTGATCAAAGTTTGTCAGGAAGTCCACAAAGTCCTGTTCGCCCTGTGGCTTCATTGCCTCTGCTGGACTGTAACTTACCGCGCCTAACAGCACATCATCATGCTTAGGAAAGATAACTTCAAAACGTCGATTAACCCAGTTAATAATCGCAGGTGACGAACGGAAGTTGGCCGTTAACTGCAATGATGTTACCGGAAAGCCGTTAATGCCTTCCTGTTGAGTTTTAATAAAAAGACCCACATTAGCTTCTCGGAATCTATAGATCGACTGCATCGGGTCACCAACTAGAAACAAGGTTCGACCATCACCCGGTTGCCAGCCAGCAATCAGTTTACTCAGCAGTTGGTATTGAGTAAAAGAAGTATCCTGAAACTCATCAACCAACAGATGTTTGATCTTATAATCAAGTTTAAGTGCCAGCTCGGATGGCTCATCGAAATAACCCAGAGCACGATCTGCAGCCAAGGCTATTTCAATAAAGTCTGCTTCGGCGTTTGATTGAAAATCGACGGTCAGTTCGACCGTAACTAGTCTTAGCAGGTGTAACAGGGAATATAAAATCTGCTGCTGCTCTTCACTGTAATCTGCACTCGGTAAGCTGCGAATATCATTTAGAGTTTCAGCAAATTCAGGAATCTCTGACCAATCCTGGAACAGCTCTTTAAGATCGGCTTTGATTTGCTTACCCGTTTTCTTATCTTCACCCTGTAGATCGCCATCGGCCAACAAGCCAATCTTTTTATTTAGTTGCTTCTTAAAGGTACCAGCTTTGACCAGACAGAATTCAGCTATCGCCTGCCATTCATGAATATGAGTAAAGTTAAATTCGGGTAATTGAGTAATATTCTTTAATGCCTCAAGCTCATGACCAGGCTCTAAAAAACCTGCGGCAAAATGGATCGCCTGAAGGAAAGTGCCGTATTCTAGTTTGCCTTGAAATTGCTGCAATGCTTCCAGTCGTAATTGAACAACCTGATTAATACCATCCTGCAGGATCTCAATATCCAGCTCACCAGCACCCAATAAACGCAGCCACTGATCGCGCTTGGCCAGCATCTGAGCTAGCAGCCCGATCAACTTTTCCACCTGATTATCAAGATGAGCCAATAATTTTAAAATATGCGGCCCATAATCTCCGTCATCGAGATAATTAACGATTGTCTCTGCCGCACGCTGATAGGATTCAGCAGCAAAATCAGTGATGCCCAAAGAGCCACCAAGGTTACTCAGCAATGGCATTTGATTGGCAATCATGCCCGACATAGCATCGAAAGTCATGATGCGCAGGCGATGACTATTCTCCAGTAAACCCCAACCAAACTCATTGTTACGTTGCAACACTTTTCGCGCCAACTGCCAGGTAGTTTTATCATGCGGCGCATCAGGCTCAGAAGCATTAGCAGACAATAGAGCATCAATCAGTCGGTGGCGCATTTCTGCGGCAGCTTTGCGGGTAAAGGTAATCGCAACAATTTCTTCCGGATTATCGACCGTGGTAAGCAGATTGAGAATACGTTGCGTCAACAAACTGGTTTTACCGGCACCAGCTGGAGCCTGCACAATAAACGACTGCCTATAATCTATCGCTTGTTCTCGGACATTCTGATCGGGTGGTACCATAAAATTAGTCATGACCACCTCCCTCTACTATTTCTTGAACATCCTGCGAGCGTTGCGCCCAACGGCTAATGGCGATGTAGTCAGCAAAATCTCCCGTGTATTCGGTCAAGTTTGCTTTACCATCTTTGAAATCCTGCGCCAACTGCTCAAGCATCTCATGCCATTGCACAATGGCGCGCTCAAAAGTCTCACCATAAGGATTGTACTGAATATCTTTTAATGCCTTTACGCCCGACAGCATTTCTTCATCGTCAGTCATACCAATATATTTGCAGGCTTTTAGGTGGGCCTGCATAAAGAGTATTCCTGCTACATTGCCACCCAATTGCTGTTCGGATATGGCATACAACAACAACTGTGGTTCGCCAATCGGGTCACGAAGCAAAGACATTAAAGATGGTTGCCCTGTTTTATAATCAATTATTAATAAGCGTCCATCACTTAACTGATCAATCCGATCGATCACCATACTAAAAGTCAGTCCAGCCAGCTCTAAAGTACGCGCCACTTCGGTACCAATCACCGTAAAAGGTTCGCGCTCTTTATCGAGTGCCAACGACTCTTGTATTAAAGCAAACAGTCGCAGCTTTTCGACTTGGTAGAAATTGGCATTGTTGAGCAAATAAATTCCACGTCTTGCTTCATTCATTACAAACTCTAGTGTTTGATCTATTAATCCAGCCTGTTCGTCAGCTGTTAAATTTAGTAAGGCCTGTTGAGTTTCGAGGCGTTGCCAAATTTTTTGCATGGCTCTATGAAATAAATTACCTCGATCCATAAATGAAATTCCAAGGCTATCAACTTCAAACGGCTCTAATCCGAGTCGGTAACGCAAATAAGCATCAAAAGGCGAAGCTGCCTGCATTCTTAATAAACCAGTTCCGCCTCTGACTTCATAAGACTGTTCGATTGGCTTGCCGCTTTCATCGCGGAAAAACTCGAGCTCATCATTGATCGACCAGTTGTCGATAAACTCAGCGTTTTTACTTTGCAAGTCATACTGCTGCGGATGACTGTCTGACTTTTGTAGTAATTTCTGCAGCAGGGGACTGAGCATCTGTTCCTGCTCGCCATCATGTTCAGAAAAACTAATCACCAGCTCTGCATTGGCTCGTAAAGAGTCAAGCAAGGATTGTGCATAGTCCAGCTCTCGCTGATGTGAAGAACCTGGTAGTTGATACTTAAGTTGCAACGCTTTAGATAAGAATGGATTTGGAACGGCTTTCTGAGGCAACGTCTGATCGGTTGCTCCAACTAACCATATGGAGTCAAACTTTAAACCAATCGCCTCTAACAAACCAACAATCTGCAAAGGTGCACGCGGTTGTTGCTGATGGAACCCCTGTTGTTCAAGGAAAGTTTTTAATAAGTTTAAAGTTTTAGCAAACGGCAAGCGATCCGGTGTCACTCGTTGCAAGCTTTGTGATGATTTAATGGATTCAATAAAAGTTTGTTGAACCTGATACTCACGACTAGACAAGGTGTTGTAACCGCTCCAATGCAACTTGGCCAGTAGTTCTAAAATAAACTGCATGTTAGTTGTGTAATCATTGGTGGAAAGATCCGTTTCTTGCAGCCATTGAATAACCGCCTTTAACCAAACGCATGCTACCTGATGATGGCGTGTCAGCTTCAACAAATCATCTCGCGAATAGAAAGCCTTATTCGACTTTCGAACCACTAATTCAAGACGAGTAGCTTGCCAGTGGTCTTCCTGTTCTTTGTACAAATAAGGCGACAATAAAAGGTGCTGAAGTTGTGATTTGGTGACACTCCCCTGCACCACAGACAGCACATCCATCAATACTGCGGCCATTGGCTGTTGCAACAAAGGTTCATCTATTGAAAAGTCATGCAATGGCTGTAGGACGTCTTTGCCCTGCATTAAACTCTGGGCGTAAAACTCGCGCTGGATTAATTGCTCAATATAGGATCGCTGACTTTGCAAATCAGGAACGACAATCGCAATCTGTTGTTGTGGTTCCTCATCACTATTTTGCAATAATTTTTCTTTTGCCCAACGCACCGCTGCCAGAAGTTCCTGCTTCGGCTCTGGCAAGGAATATATGGTCACTCCATTTTCATTTGCGGGAGCTTCAATATGCCAATAAGTAAGCTGCTTATGCTGCTCCAGAGCCTGTAATAGCGCTTCCTGCTGTGGCGATGGTTGTTGAAAGCCGTAACTGATAATATTGTTCGGCAACTGTTCGACAAACTTATCCAGCTTATCAAGCAGCAAGTTAGCCTGCTGATGAGTGTCGATCCAACCTTTTTCACTCAGTAATTGTTGGTATTGAACAAACCAGGTTTCAAAAGCTGTTTGGTCCTGATCTCCGGGCAAATAATCCAACTCTTTAATTTGCCACTGCTGACAAATACGCCAGGCATCGTAAGACAACTTCTGCGTCTGTCGACTATTGAGTAGTGATTGAGTCACTTCAGAATCTGCAACTATTTTTTGCCAAAGATACTGACTTTGCAATTGCGTTAACCGTGATGGCATAACCGAATCTTGTTGCGCTATCTCCCAGCAATAGTTAATAAATGCCTGCCAGGGCATGACTTTTAAGCTCGGCCAGACCTCCAAGCCTTTCTGTAATTGATACTCCGCATATTGCTCACGTATAAAACGCGACTGACGGCGACTTGCCGTAATGACAATACTCTGTTCCGGATCGATTGAATCGAAGCGATATCCTGTTTGCATAATATTCTTGTTCTAATGTTTTGTTATTGGCAGTTCACGATGAGGCGACCATGATGTTTTTTATCGATTAACTCATCAAAATAAGGCGAGACATCTTCAAGCGCGATTTCTTTGCTGACAATTGTTTCAAAGTCCGGTAATGGTAACTCTTTACCAAACTGATGCCAGATTTTCGTGCGCAACGGCATCGGACAGTTGGTCGAACTGATGCCGAGCAAACTCACTCCGCGCAAAATAAAGGGAAAGACTTTAGCTTCAAGATCAGGACTTTGTGCCAAGCCGATTGACGCGACATTACCCCACAACTGGGTGTGGGCAATGATTTTACTTAACGTCTTACCACCAATGTTATCGATTGCGCCACCAAACAAGGCTTTGCCCAATGGTTTATCGCTCATGCCAAGCTCATCTTCACTGACCACACGGTTAGCACCTAACTCATATAAATAGTCATGCATGCTTTTCCGGCTGGTCAGCGCGATTACTTCATAACCTAATTTGCTCAGCAAGTTAACCGAGATACTACCAACACCCCCGCTGGCACCCGTGACTACTATTGGCCCAATGTCTGGATGTTGATCATTGACCTGCATCCGATAAATGGCCAATGCTGCGGTAAACCCTGCTGTACCAATGATCATGGCTTGGCGCGCATCATAACTTTCGGGGATTTTAATTATCCATTCAGACTTCACTCGTGCATATTGCGCCAAACCGCCATCAAACTGCTCGCCAATACCGCAACCATTGACCAGTACTTTATCTCCTGTCTGATAGGCATCGTTATCCGACTCAACAATCACACCTGCCAAATCAATGCCGGCATTAAGCGGAAACTGCTTAATAATTTTGCCGCGACCTGATGCAGCCAATGCATCCTTATAATTGATACTGGAATAGTCGACCCGGATCAGCACATCGCCTTCCGTCAGTTCATCGGTTTCCATCTGTACCAGTTGGTGATTAACCTTGGATTCTTTTCCTTCATTCTCAAAGACGCGACAGGCAAGAAATGACACGGTGACTCCTTATTGATTATGATTGGTAATAATGTTCCGAAAAGTGATATTAATTCGTGGTTCAGTGATGGCTGGCTCTTTCGGCACCTGATGTATCCAGCACTGTTGAGTATCTCCACGCATGACCAATAGACTACCAGAAGTTAACGTCAGTTTGTGACGTAAATGTTTGTGTTTTTTATGCTTGAGCTGAAAGCTCCTGGACGCCCCTAAACTGAGCGAAGCAATAATCGGCCGCACTCCCAGCTCTGGCTCATCATCACTGTGCCAGGCAACACTGTCTTTTCCATCACGATAGAGATTAAACAAGGCGCTATTAAATTCAGTTCCACACGCTTGCTCTACTTGGCTTTTTAATGCCAGGAGCCTCTGATTCCATGAGACAGGATGATGCATCACCCCAGAATAGCTATAGCTGGCACCTTTATCGCCGTACCAGGCAGTCAGTCTTGGTACTAACCGCTCAACACCTGCAATGCGGATGGTTTCCTTTTGCCAGTCCACTAACTCCACTAGTTTCTGCAACAGGTTATCAGCCTCTTCAGCGGTCAAAAACTGGGCAAATAGCTCTAATTCAGCATCTTCAAGCTGAATAACTTCCGAAGACTGACCAAAGCACAAACTGGATTGTTGCATCTATATCACCCGCCAACTGTATAATTTTTAATCAAATTTAAGCTAAAAAGGCCATTTCCCCTTGCTTTCAGGTGACTCCTAGCTAAACTAACGTGATCGTTTTATCGCTGATACCAGCGAAGAACATATAAAACTATAAATTTCGACAACATTAAGTTCAAATCCATTTTTTATAGGAGTCCGCCGACAATGACGGCCGAAACAAACCCAATACCAGAAAGCGAAAAAACCATATTAGGCCACCCTCGTGGCTTAGTCGTGCTCTTTTTTACAGAGATGTGGGAGCGCTTTTCTTATTATGGCATGCGCGCCCTTCTAATCATTTACTTAACGCAGCACTTCTTATTTTCAGACGAACGTTCTTCTGTTCTCTATGGTGCCTATACTGCCCTTGTTTACGTAATGACCATCATTGGTGGCTCACTGGCAGATAAATATTTAGGGGCAAGAAAAGCAGTGACCTTTGGTGCTATTTTGCTTGTGCTTGGCCATACCGGCATGGCATTTGAAGGCAGTGGTTCCAAAGAAATCATGACCTACAATGATGCTGAATACCAACTCACCTTAGATGGCAGAGGTGGAGACGCGACGCCTATCATTGTAAGTGACAGTGGCCGCTCACCAATTACCTATGGTGACAATCGATCCTTTACTATTGAGAACCCTGAAGCAGTTGGTTTACCGGCAAATATTAGCGGAAGCGACTATGAAACCCGAATCGTTCATCAACCTTTATACCTGAACATTCTTTACTTATCGCTAGCATTAATTATTGCAGGCGTCGGTTTCCTAAAAGCCAACATCTCAACCATTGTTGGTTCTTTATATGGTTTCGGTGACACCCGCCGTGACTCCGGCTTCACCCTGTTCTATATGGGTATTAACCTGGGTTCATTCTTGTCTTCAATTACCTGCGGTATTATCGGTATCGTCTATGGTTGGGCATACGGTTTTGGTCTTGCAGGTATTGGTATGCTACTGGGGTTAGTAACTTTCCTTTGGAAGCAGGACTGGCTACAAGGCAAAGCTGATCCACCAAACCCTGCCAAGCTAAAAGAAAAAGCTTTCGCATTTATTAATTTCGAGTGGATGTGTTACTTGATAGGTGTAGGCATCATTGCCTTGTCCATGTTCTTTGTGATGAACCCGGACATTATGGGTGGCATCCTGGGCCCAATCGGCTTGTTAATGTTTGTCTACCTGATTGCATATGCCTTGATTAAACTTAGTGGTGACGAGCAGAAACGTATGTTTGCGGCCATCTACTTCATCTTGGCACAGATTCCGTTCTGGGCATTGTTCGAGCAAGCTGGCTCATCGTTAAATCTTTTCACCGACCGCTTAGTTGATCGTGAACTATTAGGCTGGTCAGTGCCAGCACCGGTGTTCCAGGCTCTGAATGCCTTCTTTATTTTCACCTTTGCACCACTTCTGGCATGGCTTTGGATTTGGCTTGCGAGAAAGAAAATGAATCCATCGACACCAGTTAAATTTGCCATGGGTGTTTTCTTGGCGGGTGCGGGTTATCTGGTACTAGTGCTTGGTATGAAAGCTACAGGAAGCGCAGGCATGACTGCAGTCATCTTTATCTTCCTTATCTACTTCATCCACACCATGGGTGAATTAATGGTTTCACCAGTGGGTTTATCTGCTGTGACGAAACTCGCTCCAGTGCAGGCAGTTGGTATGAGTATGGGAGCCTGGTTCCTGTATAGTGGCCTTTCAAATTACCTGGCTGGTATCATCGCTCGTACCACAGGTGCTGAAACTATCGGTGGTCAATTAACTGATGTAGGGGCGGCAAAAGCCACTTACATCGAGGTCTACTCTAACGTAGGTTATGTTGCTATCGGTATTGCAGTATTCATGCTCTTGATATCACCGCTAATCAAAAAGCTAATGGCTGGTGCAGATTAATCAATCTCACCAACTACAAAAAACCCGACTTAAAGGTCGGGTTTTTTTATGCCTATAGGTTTTTGTCTAACTGACTTTTCGCAAGACTAAAGCTTCACCATTTTGATTAATCTCAGTTTGGGATCCGAGCAAAGTACTATGTTGATACCAACCTAACCTGTCCGCTAATACAGTGACCTCTCCAATCACAATTAAAGCTGGCGAAACGATCTGGTGCTGTTCAACAAGAAGAGTAAGTTGTTGCAAAGTTCCCCGCACCACCCTCTGTTCTGGTAACGTACCATTCTCAATTATAGCGATTGGGGTTGTCCCATCTCGACCATATTCTATTAAATTGCTGACCAGAATTTCATTGCGCAGCAAGCCCATATAGATAGCAACCGTTTGTTTCTCTCTGGCCAGACTCTGCCAGTTGAGCTTATCAATGGAGTTGGCGCAGTGCGCGGTGATGAACATGACGGTTTGCGCATAATCCCGATGAGTCAGCGGAATCCCGGCGTAGCTGGCACAACCCGAGGCAGCCGTTATGCCCGGCACCACTTCGTAATCAATACCAGCACTCACCAATACCTCCAACTCCTCACCACCACGGCCGAATATAAAAGGATCGCCTCCTTTAAGCCTGACCACCGATAGCCCCTGCTGGGCATACTGAACCAGAAGTCGATTAGTTTCATCCTGAGTTACGCTATGATTTTGCGCTCGTTTACCAACATGAACCAAAGTAGCATCCCGTCGCACCAGCTCCAGAATCTGCTCCGAAACCAAGGCATCGTGCAACACAACATCTGCCGTCTGTAGCACCTTAATTGCCTTGACGGTTAACAGCTCAGCATCACCGGGGCCGGCGCCAACCAGATACACTTTGCCCTTTTTATTGCCTGCATTTAATGCCTGATAGGTTTCGAGGTTTTCATCAAAGCCACTCTTGATGGCCGCAGGATCGGCTATAGCCTGCTCAATATACCATTCTGAAAAATCACGCTTACTTTTCAGATCCGGGAACTTTTTTTTTATCCGTGGACGGTAGGCTTTTAATTTAGTCAGTAGTTGGCCTAAATTTGTCGGCAGCAACCATTCAATCTTTTCACGGATTTTACGCGCTAGCACTGGCGAAACACCACCGGTAGATATGGCAACCAGTAAAGGTGAACGGTCAATAATGGCAGGCATGATAAAAGTGCTCAAATCCAAGTCATCCACCACATTAACCCAGACTCTGCGCTTGCGAGCCGCAAAACTGACCTGTTGATTAAGCTCACGATTATCGGTTGCCGCAATGACTAAATAGGCCTCATCAAGCAATTGCTCGGTGAGTTCTTCATTGAAATCTTGCTGATAAAGAGGCAACTGATATTGTTCTGCCAAAGCCCGAACATCCGACGAAAAATCCAAGGCAATTAGGCTGACTTTAGCTTTGGCCTTGAGCAGACTTTTTAGCTTGCGATGAGCAATCTCCCCGCCACCAACAATGATGCATTGCTGATCCTGAAGACGTACTGTAATTGGAAAGTATTCCATAAGATGACACTTGATTAACCGTTTAGATGGCTATATCTAATCACCCTCTAACACCAAGCAAAAATAATCTTTAAGCAGTCGTATATTCCTAAATAGAATATAGCGTCGAATCAAGAGGTTGAGTTGAAAGCTGAACGGCTTTAAGACAGATAAGTTAGCCGTTATAACTCTGTCTCATACTCCTGTCTCATACACCTGTCTCATAACCCCGAAAGGGTATCAACGTGCAAGCCACATTCTCGCACCACCCCACCGAAACGTGTTTCTTCTTCAGTCATATCACCACTTAGCGGACGCGTGCTATGAGTATCGCCAATCGAGACGTACCCCTTATGCCATAGAGGGTGATAAGGCAGCTTGTGTTTTTTCAAATATTCATGAATCGTTTTATTGTTCCAATCAATGATTGGATGAACTTTTAACCGTCCTTTAAACCCTTGCACCACGGGAAGCTGCTCGCGACTTTTTGCCTGCTGACGACGTAAGCCGGAAAACCAGATGTCGGTTTTCAATTCATTCAAGGCCCTATCCATTGGCTCGACTTTATTGCGAAGATTATACGCTTCAATGCCTGATTTACCCTGTCGCCACTGCTGACCGTAGCGCGCTTCCTGCCATGCAGGACTCAGTTCACTACGATACACTTTTAAATTGAGATTCAACTTCGACTGCAGCTCATCAATGAACTGGTAGGTTTCAGGGAATAAATAACCGGTATCAATCAGAATCACTGGAATATCAGGTACAACTTGCGTGACCATGTGCAGGCTGACCGCAGACTGAGCACCAAAACTTGAAGCCAATGCCGCATTACCCGGCACCTGCTCCAGCATAAACTCAATCCGCTCAACGGCACTAGAGGTTTCAAGTCGACGATTAACCTGCTCTAACCAGTCTGTACTTGCTAAACCCATTTCAATGCCTACCTTTGTCTGCTTTATGACTAAGCATGAAAATCACTGCCATTGTGTACCGCCAAGACATAACCCTGACGAATCACAAAATCACCAAATGATTCTGTTGGTTTGCGTAACTCAGCAAAGCTGGCAAATAGAGGCTCAAGCTCTTTCAAGATCTCGGCCTCATTAATATTTTCTCGGTACAGTTTGTTTACTCTGTCTCCCGTGTGACTAGCACCCAGATACAGGTTGTACTTGCCCGGTGCTTTTCCAACGAAACCAATTTCTCCAAGATAAGGTCGCGCACAACCGTTGGGACAACCAGTCATGCGAATATTAATCGGCACATCAGCGATACCATATTGTTCAAGTTGCTCTTCAATTTTTTCCAGTAGCGTCGGCAAATAACGTTCTGCTTCAGCCATGGCCAAGGCACAGGTTGGAAATGCCACACAAGCCAACGCATTGAGTCGGGTTGGTGTTTCGGTTTGTCCAGTGCTGATGTTGTGCTGCTGTAATATTTTTTCTATCGCAGTTTTATTTTCTTCACTGACATTGCTAATAATCAGGTTTTGATTGGGCGAACAACGGAATTCTCCGTCCCGACCTCCGCTTTGCTTGCCATCGCTTTGTCCAACAAGAAGATCAGCAATTTTTAACAGCCCGCTAAATACTTGAGACTGTTCAGTATCCTTGATTCTGCCACTGTGGATATAGAGAGTCAGATGCCACTTTCCGTCATCAGATTTTATCCAGCCGTAACGATCACCATTATGCTCAAAACTAAACGGTTGAGCTGGCTGTAATGACCACCCAAGATAATCAGCCAAAACCTCTTTAAAACCTTCTACCGTCAAGCCATCAATGGTGTACTTTAAGCGTGCCAACTTCCTCACTTCACGATTGCCGTAATCGCGTTGCACTTTCAGTATCGACTCAACCACCTCAAGTGCTTGTTCTGGCTTGCAAAAGCCAATCTCGCTAGCCGCTCGAGGATAGGTTTCCGAATCATTATGACTGGAGCCCATACCACCACCGACTAGAATATTAAAGCCTTTTAATTTTTCACCATCAGTTATGGCAATCAAGCCAATATCATTGGCATAAATATCCACATCGTTATTAGGCGGTACCGCAATGGCAATTTTAAATTTTCGCGGCAAGTAGGTCTTGCCATAAATCAGCTCTTCAGTGCTTTCAACTTTCTCACCATCTAACCAGATTTCATGATAAGCATTGGTGTTTGGAAGCAAATGTTCGCTGATCTTTTTTGACCACTGATAAACTTCTGTGTGCAGTTTAGATTGCTCAAATAAAGGGTTTGCCATCACATTACGGTTAATATCGCCACAGGCTGCAATCGAGTCCACCAGGGCTTTATTGATCCCTGCAATTGTTTTCTTTAAATCACGCTTAACGATGCCGTGCCATTGATAGGTTTGGCGCGTGGTTAAGCGCAAACTACTGTGTCCATAGTCTTGAGCGACTTTGGCAAGTACCTTGTACTGTTCTGCCGATGCAACCCCACCAGGCAAGCGCGCCCGAATCATAAATGAGTATAGCGGTTCCAGTTTTTGCTTGCGCCGCTCTGCGCGTAAATCTCGATCATCCTGTTGATAAGAACCGTGGAACTTGATGATCATCTGATCGTCATCGGAAATTGCACCGGTTATCTCACTCTGCAAACTTTTTTGCAAAGTGCCTCGCAAGTAATTGCTGTTTACTTTTATGCCTTCAACCGCAGTATGCTTTTGTGGGTCATAAATGGTTGGCTTTACTTTACTCATTAGTACACATCCCGCTGGTATCTTTGATTGATTTTTAATGCTTTCAAATACTGTTTGGCTGCTTCTTCGTCACGTTGCCCCTGCTCTTGAATAATAGTCAGCAAAGCTTGCTCAACATCTTTTGCCATTTTGTGCATATCACCACACACATAAAAATAAGCACCCTGCTCTAGCCATTGCCATACTTCGTCGGCATTCTCCAGCAGCTTATGTTGCACATAAACTTTTTGTTCGCTGTCACGAGAGAAAGCCAGATCCAGTTTGTTTAATAGACCAGAGCTAACATATTTTTGGATTTCAACCTGATACAAAAAATCGGTGTTAAAGTGAGGATTGCCAAATATTAACCAGTTTTTTTCTGAGCTGTTGCTTGCCGCACGCTCTTGTAAAAACGCTCGAAAAGGTGCAACGCCTGTACCCGGACCAACCATAATGATCGGAGCCTCGACAGCGGGTAATTTGAACTTTGGATTATGTTCAACAAAAATTCTGACCGCCTCACCCTCGCTTAAGGTTTGGGTTAAATGATGACTGGCCAGCCCATAGCGTTCGCCATAAGGGTTATTAACGGATATATGATTTAAAGTCAGATGGACTTCATCTTCGAATTCTTGCTGACTCGACGCAATTGAATACAAACGCGGCTTAATGGGTTTTAAAATATCAACCAACTGTTGAGCCGTGATAGTCGGTCGTGCAATGTGCAACAGATCAATGAACTGATGGTTGGTTATAAACTCACTGTAGCCACTGTCATAAATTGCCTGTAACTCATCGTTCGTTTCCAGATCTAGCAAAGCTTTAATGGTTGCTTTGCTGACCAGAGTCAGCTCAGCATATTCTGTTAGATAGTGTTTTAGTGCTAAGGTCTGATTGTGATATTCAACTGATTCTTCTCTATCAAGAGCTAATAAAGAAATAATGTCATCCACTAAAGATTCCCGGTTATGAGCAATAATTCCTAAAGCATCACCGGGCTCATAGCTTATGTTCGAATCTTCTATGTCGATTTCAACGTGATAGGTTTCTTTGGGCGAGCCTCTACCGGTTATTTTCTGAATGTTAGCAACGGTTGCTTTGAAAGGATTATCTTTGTTATAGCTAGTGTTTGCTTCTGCTATGGAAGTACTTGATGAACCGATGACAGAATTAGAAGTAACTTGAGCGGCACTTGACTGTGCGGTACTGAACTGCGCAGTACTGGTCTGCGCGGTACTGGTCTGAGCAACTTGCGCTGTCACTGAAACTGAGACCTGCTCAATCCACTCCGCTGCTGACTGCTGATAATCAACATCACAGAACATGGCTTCAGTTAATTCCTGCGCCCCAAGTTTAGTAAAACTTTGCGCAAAATCTTTAGCTGTCTGGCAGAAAAATTCATAACTGGAATCGCCCAGACCGAGTACTGCAAAGTTGATACCCTTCAGCAGAGATCCTTTCGACAAAAGCTTCTTGCTGGTTAACGCCTCATACAAATCAATCGCATCATCCGGTGGCTCACCCTCTCCATGCGTCGAAGCTACCAACAATATGGCGGAATAGTTCGCCAGCTCTTTTACCGTGATTTCCAGCGATGATTTCAACTCCACAGCAATAGACTTAGCGTGCAATTGGTCAAAAAGCTGTTCAGCTATGGATTGCGCATTACCGGTCTGTGAAGCATAAAGCACCAGAACGGGTTGCGCTGACACTGAACCTGATTTTGCATCAGGCCCTGAAGCAGGATCTGCAACAGGAAGATTGGCCACCACGGGAGCAGTAATATTGTCAGACTGATACTCAAGCAGCCCGGCACAATAGCCGTTCAGCCAACTGATTTCCTGGGCACTTAAATTGCGGATTTGCTTAAGCAACTCATCATTGAGAGGGTTTCCTCTGAAGTTGCTTAACTGGTGTTCTTTTACGGTCACGTCGATACATCAATGGGTCACTGGGAGACACATTATTGACGTATAGACGTCTATCCTCTACGAATTATCGACCATAACCGTATGACCTAAAGTTATATCAGGCCCTTACTGGCGTCATTCTATTGACGCCTCTCTATTGACGAGCGTGGCGTTGGTTGTGGCAGATTTTACCGCTGACGTTAGAACGCCATGGATTGATATCCAAGCCACCACGGCGAGTATATCGCGCGTATACGGTTAATTCAGACGGTTTGCAGTGGCTCATGATATCGGTGAATACGCGCTCCACACACTGCTCATGAAATTCATTATGGTTTCGGAAGGAAATTAAATATTTGAGCAGCGATTCTTGATCGATTTTCGGCCCTTTATACTCAATTGAAATACTGGCCCAATCCGGCTGCGAGGTGATCAAGCAATTGCTTTTCAATAAATGGCTGTATAAAGATTCAGTAACCATTTCTTTAGACTCAAGCGCCAATAACTCAGGCTGATACTGGTAACCGTCAATTTCAATGTCCAGTTCATCCAGCAAAACACCCTGCCATTCTTCAACTGGAACACTCTGATTATAGTCTTCTACCTTATACAACTTTACCGATACAGCTGTGTCTGCGGCTTTGGATAAATCATTGGTTAATACGTTTTCAACTGCTTGCCAGTCAGCAAACCGGCTTTGGTTTAATGAGTTGAGATAGAGCTTAAAAGATTTCGACTCGATTATATTGGTACTGGTGCAATCAAACTCAAATACCGCAATGGCCACTTGTGGTTTACCCTTGGCATTGAGCCACGACAGCTCATAAGCGTTCCAGATATCTGTGCCCTGAAAAGGTAGTTCACCCTGAATATTAATCTCATCACGTTTCAGCTGGCGCGCAACAGGAAACAGCAGATCTGGCTGATACTGTGACGGATACTCAACTTGCTTGCCGAGTGGGATCTGATTTGGTGTATCTTGATTCTGCATACTGTTACTGTGGCTGATTTTTAATCTTACGTCGGAAATAAACCGTGATCTCTTCGCGGTCATGATATAAATGCTTAGCCTGCCAGAAATAAT
Source organism: Kangiella sp. (assembly GCA_048266925.1). Lineage (GTDB taxonomy): Bacteria > Pseudomonadota > Gammaproteobacteria > Enterobacterales > Kangiellaceae > Kangiella. The sequence continues at coordinate 459,127 of JBLWYL010000002.1, forward strand.
CGATATCCACTTCTTCCAGATCGTCGCAAATCAGGCCAATGCACTCATTCACTTCCTGAAAGCGTTTTTTCATCGGCAGTTTCAAGTTAAAGATAGCATGTTCAGTTTTACCTGCTACCATCCACTTGGCAATTAATCGAGCGACCAGCGATGGTTTCTCCACCATGTCGCAGACCAGAATCTTCACCGGTTTTTCCGGCATCCAGGCCAGAGCATTCTCTTTAAGGTGAATGACATGCTCGGTCTGCATTAACTTTTTATCCATGTTGCCATTATCAATCGCCGTTACTTGCAAGCCATGCTGCACCAGCTGATAAGTCCAGCCACCGGGAGCTGCGCCCAGGTCTACGGCTGTATTGCCTAAACGCAGAACTGCTTTTTGCTGCTTGCCGGACATGAGCGTTTGAATCGCTTCTTCCAGCTTCAAGGTCGAACGACTGGGCGCATCTTTCGGTAACTTAAGACGCAAAATACCGCCTTTCAGCTCAGAGGCACGCCCAACCGGGGAAAAGCCTACCAGGCAATGATCGGTTGCCAAAAACAACAGATGTAACTGAAACTCGCTTTCGTCAGGGACCAATCCTTGCTTCTCGAGTGCAATCGTTACCGGAGTAGAAAACTTTTTACAGAACTTAGAAAGTTCACGACCTTCATCACTATCTAAGTGCTCAACTAATACCCTTTTCGCCATAGTTATCTGGCTACAGACTTCCAGAATTGGCGTAATCCGATCCTCAACCGGCAGATCAGCCAACTCGGCTTTAGCCCAAAACCATTGACGCACAAAGATCAGCTCATGAATATCCAGCTCCTCGAAAAACGCCTGCTCACTCGCCTCATCAAACAGGAAAAAACGAACATAACCTGAGTTCGGAGCAGTATTGGCATATCCCGCCAAATCACAGGCACTGGCAAAAGATTGCACCTCAGCGGCACAATCCGACTCAAAACCCGGACGACAGAAAAAGACAAAAGGCGTTTGGTTCATGCAACCTAACTATTCATGGTGAAAATATGGAGGGCATTCTATCACAGTGCTGCAGCCACAAAACACATCTTCAGACTATCTATTTGGTAGGTTTTGTAGGGGCTCCATACAACCCTATCCATATTCTTAGTATCTTTTCGCCCCTCGGCGAGTTACTTTTCTTGAGTGGTCAAGAAAAGTAACCAAAAGAAGGCCACCCCGTGATTGAGGTTTCGCTTCGCTCAACTGCCTTCGTTTCCGCCAAGCCACTTAACGCACCGCAAAATACGTTCCATCCCTGGCCCGAATTTTACTATTCAAATCATCCAAGATTTGAATTGCTATGTCTTGACTACTACTCAGCTCAATCAAAAGGGGGGATTTTGCAAGCCTGAAAAATACTAACTAATATGTTCACGCCTTGAGTTCTCATTAGAAATACCCTAAGTTAGATAAGAGCAAATTATCTTCACGTAGTTACCATATATTCTTAGCCACCTGTCAACCATTAGGGATTCCTCCCACATAGTGATAAAATCGCGCCAACTTAAACCATTACAATCGACATCATGGCTCATTACACCAAATCTGATATCCCTGGACTGAAAAAAGACCTTCAATTCGAAGACTCTTTGTGTGGCTTCCCATTGCAGTTTAAAACGACCTGGGGCTTGTTCTCGCCACGCAATATTGATGACGGCACTATCATGTTGCTGAAGTACATGGATATTGAACCAACCGATAATTGTCTTGATCTGGGCTGTGGTTATGGCGCCTTAGGCATCGCCATGGCCAAACAAGCTCCGCAAGGTAAGACATTGATGGTGGATAAAGATTTTGTGGCAGTGGATTACGCCAATAAGAACTGTGAGTTAAATGCAGTAGCCAATGCAACCGCTCGCCTAAGTAATGGTTTTAGCACTGTGACAGAGAAGCACTTCAACGTTATTTGCTCCAATATCCCGGCCAAGGTCGGTAATGAACTGCTCTACATATTCCTGAAAGACGCCTGGGATCGCCTCGAACCTGGCGGCACATTCTATGTGGTAACCATTACTGGCTTACGAGAGTTCATGAAAAAGGCTTTTAAGGAAATCTTCGGCAACTACAAAAAACACAAGCAAGGTCCCGCCTATACGGTTGCCAGTGCCACCAAAGAATAGCAATTAACAGTCTACAATCCCCTGTTTATATGAGATGTGATGCTTTGAGATAAATGAAGTGTCACATTGTCATGTCAGCGTCAAAATTCTGTAAACATTTTTTCACAATTTCTGTGGATAACTTTGGGGAAAAGTTGCAAGAAACTTTGCCTAAGCCCGAAAACACTGGACACCCAAACAAATTGTACAATTTTTAAACAGCACAGATGTTTTTCCTTGAATATCAACAAGTTAACATGTTTACGATAGGCTATTTCCACTCTGAATACTTTCTATACAGGCGCAAAGCCTTGTCAAATCTAGCTTTAGCCTAGCTTGTGGATTTCTCATGGCAAGACTGTCACATTTTTGGAACTTTTTTAACTAAATATTCTGAAAAATATTCAAGATAATTAGCCGGAGTTGTATAAATTTTCGGCAGTTAGTAACCACTTAAAGCCTAACCCTAAAGACTCTTATACGAAGAACCAATAGGTCAACAAAATAGCGGCGACGATACCCGCAAGATCGGCTATTAGACCACAAGCCAGAGCGTGCCTGATGCGTTTGATTCCAACTGCACCAAAATAAACCGTCAAAACATAGAAGGTGGTTTCGGTGCTACCCTGAATGGTCGCCACCATATAACCCACCAATGAATCGACCCCCTGGCTTTGCATGGTTTCTAACATCATGGCTCGCGCGCCGCTACCACTGAATGGTTTCATCAAAGCGGTTGGCAATGCCTCCACAAAGCGAGTATCAAGTCCTAAACTACCGAACAGCCAGCCGAGGCCATCGGCAAAAGCATCCAGTGCTCCAGACGCTCGTAGCGCGCCTATAGCAGTTAGCATAGCAACCAGGTAGGGGATGATGGTAACTGCGACCTTAAAGCCTTCCTTTGCACCCTCAACAAAGTCCTCATAGACAGCAATCTTCTTGCGCCAGCCATATAGCAGAATCGTCACAATAGCAGCCATCAACAGAAAGTTGCCGAGAGCGGAACTGGCTTCGGCCATCTCTTCGGCGGGTAAGCTGATCAGACTCCATACCAGGGCACCTATCAACCCAGCAAACACCAAGAAATAAGCAGCAATGACGCGGTTGAAAATATCGATTTTTTGCACAATGGACACTGCCAACAAGCCAAAGAAAGTGGATGCACAGGTTGCTAATAGTAACGGTAGGAACACTGCGGCAGGATCAGCAGCGCCCATCTGCGCGCGATAGAGCAAAATGGTGATAGGAATAACAGTGACTGCTGAAGTGTTTAGTACTAGAAACAGAATCTGTGCATTACTGGCTTCTTCTTTGCGTGGATTAATCTCCTGTAGTTGCTCCATGGCTCGAATGCCCATCGGTGTTGCTGCATTGTCCAGTCCCAACATGTTAGCGGCCATATTCATACTGACACTGCCTAAAGCTGGGTGTCCAGATGGCACCTCAGGCATCAACTTGCAAAATAATGGTGCCAATGCCTTAGACAACAAGTTGACCAGCCCACTCCTCTCAGCGATTTTTAACAGCCCCAGCCAAAACGCCAGTATGCCAATCAGGCCAATTGCGATGGTGACGCTGAGCTTTGCCATTTCAAAAATCGATTGTACCAACTCTGGAAAAGCCGCTGCATTGCCTTGCACCAACCATTGAAAAAGCGCTAACACAAAAGCAACTACAAAAAAGAATAGCCAAAGAATGTTTAACACAGCGTCTCCTTATTATGGCGGCTATAGGTCTGTTGCCGCTATCTTGCCACTGATAATACACAAAATTGACGATTAAAGTGTATAATGAGCGCCTTTTATTCGCTGGACTGTTTCAGGTTAGTTCGGACTGTTTCGGACAATTTCTGGCTAAAAGAAACCCAAGCGAGCAGCCCCATTAATTCGGTTTTCAAGATGAGCACAGACACACTCAATAAAGACCAGCTGGCCAAACAAGCCAAGACCCGCTTTAACAAACTGCAAAAGCGCCTGCGCCGCAATGTGGGCGAAGCAATCGCCGACTTCAACATGATTGAAGAAGGCGACAAGATCATGGTCTGCCTGTCTGGCGGCAAAGATTCCTATACTTTGCTCGACATTCTGATGGGCTTACAAAAAAGTGCACCTGTAAATTTTGAGTTGATTGCGGTAAACCTTGACCAGAAACAACCAGGCTTTCCTGAAGAAGTTTTACCCAACTACCTCAAGTCAGTTGGTGTGCCTTATGAAATCATAGAAGAAGACACCTACAGCGTGGTTAAGAGCATAATCCCTGAAGGAAAAACTACCTGCAGTTTATGTTCGCGTCTGCGTCGTGGCATTATTTATAGCTGGGCGGAAAAAAATGGTATCACCAAAATAGCCCTGGGCCATCACCGCGATGACATCATTGAAACCTTATTCCTGAACATGTTCTTCGGTGGCAAGATGAAATCCATGCCGCCAAAACTAAAAAGCGATAACGGCAAGCATATCGTGATCCGTCCACTTGCTTACTGCAAAGAAAAAGATATTGCCCAGTTTGCCAAACTCAAAGCATTCCCCATCATTCCATGCAATCTGTGCGGCTCGCAGGAAAATTTGCAACGCAAAAATATTAAGATGATGCTACAGGACTGGGATCGCAAATACCCTGGTCGCATTGAAACTATTTTCAAGTCGATCAGCAATGTGGCACCATCTCATTTAACCGATACCAATCTGTTTGATTTTGTGAGCCTAAGCCAGGAATCAACGGAGCAAGATACCTTATTCGATGCGCCCGATATTCAGACTCCTGATATAGAACATGACGAAGACGAAGATAACCCAAGCATTAACATTATTAAGGTAGGCTAATGTCTGATACTCAAGCTTTAACTGAATTTAAACAACAATTCCCCGTCATATTGCCCGTTACAGTGGCCTGGGGCGAAATGGATGCCTTCCAGCACGTAAACAATGTTAGCTATATCCGCTATTTTGAAAGCGCGCGTATTGCATACCTGGAGGCTCTTGGCCAGGAAGCTAAAATTACCAGTAACACCGTTGGTCCAATTCTCGCGGATATCTATACCCGCTATCGTCGTCCAGTGGTATATCCTGACACCTTGATTCTAGGTACTCGTATTACCGAATTGGAAGAGTTCGGATTCACCATGGAATATCAAGCTTTTAGCGAACAACAGCAAACGGTTACCACGCTTGGCAAAAGTCGTATTGTGATGATTGATTACCAGACCAATCAGAAAGTCGCCCTCAAAGACTGTGTGCTCGATGAAATTCTAAAATTACAGCCAGAACTTAGCTCAGAAGTAAGATAAGAGCTCGGAAGTGATCGTAATGGTGTAGGGGCGGCCCCGTGTGCTCGCCCTTTTAAAGCCCGAAGGCTCTTCTTACCTCACTTTTGTCACACTCTGTTACTTTTACACCCTGCTAAAACTTTTCTTTATGCCCCGTTCTGGGTAGTATGTTGAGCGGAAATTTTTTAATAGCGCCCAGAGCGCTCAATAACATATTATTATCAGTCTTACACTATTTAGTCTTAAACAAAGGTGTCCCAATGAAAAAACTACTCATTAGCTCCGTTTGTTTAGCTGTGTTAGCGGCTTGTAATTCCGGTACGGAAGAACAAAAAGCAAACCAAGAAGCAGCTAAACAGGAGGTTACCGAGCAAACCTCAACGACCACTACTCAAGCCGAACAAGAGCTAGTATCTGGTATCGATAAACAACACTTTGATCATTCAGTTCGTCCACAAGATGATTTATTCCTTCACGTGAACGGCAAATGGTTGAAAGAATTTGAAATCCCGGCAGATAAATCAAATTACGGCGCATTCACTATGCTGGCAGAACAGGCTCGTGAAGATGTTCAAGCAATCATTGAAGAAGCGGCCAACAGCAAAGCAGAGAAAGGTTCTGATGCCCAGAAAGTCGGTGACTTATACCAAAGTTATATGGATGAAGAGTTGCTAGAAGAACTCGGAACAAAACCGCTTCAGCCTGAACTTGACAAAATTACAGCCATTAAAGACCTTTCCGATCTGTCTGAATACATCGCCTACGCACAAATGGTTAGCGAAGCACCGTTCAGCACTTATGTCTATATTGATGCTCGTCAACCAGATACTTATATCACGCAAATGAGCCAAAACGGTTTAGGTTTACCTAGCCGCGACTTCTATCTGAAAGACGATGAGAAGAGCGAAGAGATCCGTAAAAAATATGTTGAGCATATAGCCAAGATGTTTGAGCTTGCTGGCGTAGAAAATGGCGCAGAAAAAGCCGAAACAGTTATGGCGATTGAAATGCAAATCGCTGAAAAACATTGGCCAAAAGAAAAGCTACGTAACCCAGTGGCTCGTTACAACAAAATGAGCTTCGAAGAGTTGCAAAATACTATTCCAAATCTTGACTGGGATCGTTGGAGTAAAACTGCAATGCTTGAGGGCATTGATAGCGTTATCGTTGGTCAGCCTGACTATTTCGCTGCGGTAAACGACATGCTCAAAGAGATCTCTATTGATGATTGGAAAACCTATTATCAATGGCACCTGATCAGTGACTCAGCGTCATTCTTGAATAAAGCTCTAGCAGAAGAGAACTTCCGTTTCTTCCAAGGCGTATTAAGCGGTGTTGAAGAACAAGAACCACGTTGGAAGCGCGGTGTAAACGTGATTAACGGAACACTAGGCGAAGTGGTTGGTAAAATCTATGTTGAAAAACACTTCAAGCCAGAAGCAAAACAACGCATGAAAGAGTTGGTCGAAAATTTACGCACAGCCTACGCTCAAGGTATCAAAGAGCTAGACTGGATGGGTGAAGACACCAAAAAACAAGCGTTAGACAAATTGGCAAAATTCACGCCTAAAGTAGGTTACCCAGACAAGTGGAAAGATTACTCCAAACTTGAAATTAAAGCGGATGATCTATTTGGTAACATGAAGCGTGCCACTATGGTTGAAGTTAAACGTAACCGTGAAAAACTTGGCCAACCAATTGATCGCACAGAATGGTTCATGACACCACAAACCGTTAATGCTTATTACAACCCTGTCATGAACGAAATCGTATTCCCAGCAGCTATTCTGCAGCCTCCATTCTTTAATTTGGAAGCAGACGACGCAGTGAACTATGGTGGTATTGGCGCGGTAATCGGTCATGAAATGGGCCACGGCTTCGATGACTCAGGTTCACAATACGATGGCGACGGTAAACTTCGTAACTGGTGGACTGAAGAAGATCTGGCTGAATTCACCAAGCGTACTGACAAGCTAGTTGCTCAATACAACAACTTCACAGTGCTTGACGGTGTCCATGTTAACGGCGAATTCACCCAAGGTGAAAACATCGGAGACCTGGGTGGTCTGACTATCGCTTATAAAGCTTACCAGCTTTCTAAAGACGGCAAACCAGCTCCAGTAATTGACGGCATGACTGGCGACCAACGCGTATTCTACGGTTGGGCACAAGTATGGCGTCGTAAATACCGTGATGAAGAACTACGCAAGCGTATCGATACCGACCCACATTCACCTAGTGAATTCCGTGCTAACGGTACTGTTATGAACATGCCTGAATTCCACGAGGCATTCGACGTTAAACCTGGTGATGATATGTATTTAGAACCAGAAAAACGCGTTAAGATTTGGTAAAAATTTTTTTCACTTTTTTATCAAAAGAAAAAGCCGACTTTTTAGTCGGCTTTTTTTTATCTTCATTTTTAATGGTTAGTCCACCCATAAGAAATATAGCGTAACTAAATCACTCTTTACTCGCCTTTCTGATACGACACTCGATAGACCTTGCTGAAGCCATCATCAGAAACCAGTATTGAACCATCAGGAAGCATAATGATGTCGTTTGGACGAGCCAGTACTTCCCCTTCTTTTAACCAACCAGTAACAAAATCATTTTCGGCGGTTACCTCGTTACCTTCGAGTGTCATATGCACAACTTTATAACCCACCTTGGTACTGCGATTCCAGGAACCATGCAGAGTTACCAACGGTGTGTTTTTATATTTTTCAGGAAACATATCACCGGTGTAGAACATCATTCCCAGTGGCGCCACATGAGCTTGATACTCCCATACTGGCTTTTGATATTTGCGCTCACCTAATTCATCACCGAACTCAGGATCCATAACATCATTACCATGAACATACGGGAACCCAAAAAACTGACCATCTTCGGTCACGATGTTGAGCTCGCAAGGCGGTAAATCATCGCCCATCCAGTCACGACCATTATCGGTAAACCACAATTCTTTTGTCTCAGGATGCCAGTCAAAACCCACGCTGTTGCGGACACCGGTTGCAATCAGCTTAAACTCACCCGTTTCGATATTTAAACGGCCAATGGTACCAAAGCGTTCATCTTCTTCATTACAGATGTTACAGGGCACACCAATCGGAATATACAGATGTCCATCGGGACCGAATTTAATGTATTTCCAACCGTGATGACTTTCACTCGGCAGTTTATCGAAAACCACCTCAGGCTCCGGCTGTTTGTCATAGTTATTATCGATATCATTGAAGCGTAAAATCTTATCTACCTCCGCAACATACAAGTCACCATCTTTGTATGCGACCCCACTAGGCAGATACAAACCATCAGCAATTAAGACCACTTCATCAACTTTGAAGTCATTGTTCTTATCAATCATGGCATGGACTTTACCTGGCTTACGTGAACCTGTGTAAACAATGCCGGAGCCAGACAGAACCATCTGGCGCGCACCATCCACATTATCGGCATAGAGCTCAATTTTGAACCCTTCCGGAACTTCTGCGGCCTGTGTACTCCAGGCTGATAATAACAGCAATACAATGCTCGACAGAGCGGGAATGAACTTGGTCATGTTGATTTCCTATTGATTGGTATGCCTCAAGACTAATCTTTGTACACAGTCATTTGCAAGCAACAACTCATCAAAATAGAAAACATCTATGATCAAAAAAGCGGCCACCTTTCGGCTAGCCACTTTGTTAACTAACGCAGCGAACTACTTCAAGTTCTCATCAAAGTAATTGCTAATAGTATTAAACACATGGGTACGTACTTTTTGTCCCCAGATGGAGTGCTTGCTACCAGGATAGTTCATCATGTCAAAAGGTTTGTTTGCATCCTGCAAGGCTTTAAATAATTTAGTGCTGTTGGTAAACAACACATTATCGTCCGCCATGCCATGAATAATCATCAGACCGCCATTTAAACCTTCTAGATAAGGGAAAACATTACTGGCTTCATAACCTTCTTTATTGGAATCAGGGTGACCTAAATAACGCTCGGTATAATGAGTATCATACAAATACCAGTCAGTAACTGGCGCCACTGACACACCCACCTTAAAAATATCAGGTTGCTTGAACATGCTCATGATGGTCATATAGCCGCCATAGCTCCAACCGAACATACCGATTTTATCCTCATCTACATAAGGCAAGCTTTTCAAAAATTCGACGCCCGCGACCTGATCCTTAACTTCTACATCGCCCAGTTCTTTATAAATCGGATCTTCAAACTTTTTTCCACGATTCCAGGAGCCACGATTATCGAGAGAGAAAATAATATAGCCCTTACTTGCCATCAAATGATGCCAGTAAGTATTACGCGCACCCCACTGATTACGTACACGCTGGGCGTGAGGACCGCCATAAACATCGACAATCACCGGGTATTTTTTAGAGCTGTCAAAAGGGACCGGCTTGTAGATTCGATAATGCATCTGCTGACCATCTTCAGCTTTGATAGTGCCGAACTCAGGCTTTGACGCTTTTTGATAGTAATGATAATAAGGGTGATTTTTATCCAGCTTATTTTCTTCGAGCCAGGTAATCAGGCTGCCGTCCGCATTGCGCAAACTGACCTGTTGCGGTTGCGATACTGAAGAGAAGTAATCAACAAAAATTTGCATGTTTTTTGCAAAACTGACTTCATGCACACCGTCTTTTTCAGTAATTTTTTTTGGTTCGCCAGCTCCTGTCAAAGACACTGAATAAAGGTCTTGCTGCAAAGGACTTTCTTTATTGGCACCGAAGTAAACAGCCCCTGCATTTTCATCGACACCGTAGACTTTATCAATAACCCAGTCACCATCAGTTAACTGGCGAATTAATTTACCGCTTAAATCATATAAATATAAATGGCGGAAACCGCTTCGCTCTGAAGTCCAGATAAAAGCCTCCTGTTCTTTCAGGAACCTTAAATCTTTGGTTAGATTGATCCAGGTGTCAGAGGTTTCAGTCAAAATAGTCTGTGATTTACCCGTATCAATATCGGCAAAACGTAACTCCAGGGTTTGCTGATCACGAGTCTGCCATTGATAGGACACTTTCAAAGAATCAGCTAGCCATTTCACTCGTGGAATATAGATATCCGTTTCTTTGCCGGTATCAATCCATTGAGTTTTATCTGTTTCCAGATCAAGCACCGCAAGTTTAATCAGAACATTATCAGTACCAGTGCTTGGATAGCGCTGTTCAAAAACGGTAAAGTCCTCAGCATTGATTTCATAACGTTTCTCGATATTAACCGGTGATTCATCAACCTGCAGGTAAGCGATTTTTTTACTGTCTGGCGACCACCAGTAACCCGTCAAGCGCCCCATTTCTTCCTGCGCCACAAATTCAGCCATACCATTTTTGATAGTGCCTTCGCCATCAAAGGTTAACTGAGTTTCCTTGCCAATGGCTATTTCAACTTTAAAAATATCCTGATCACGGATAAAGGAGACAAACTTACCGTCCGGTGACAGTTTAATATCCGTTTCATACGCTTCGGTATTGGTAAGCTGTTTGGTGGCTTTTTTGCCATCCTTTCTTAAATCATAGATAAAGATGTCGCCCGCCAAAGGGAATAGCAGTGTCTGGCTATCATCGCCCCAGTAATAATCGATGATCCCTTTTGCGAATAAACGCATACGCTCACGGCGCGCTTTCTCTTCATCGGAGAGCTGTTCTTCGCCAGGACTCAGGTCATTAGAATCAACCAACAGTCTAGACTCGCCATCAGCAAGATTATACTCCCACAAGTCCAAACGTTCCTGTTCCTCAGCTTTACCCTTGAGGAATGTTACTCGCTTACCGTCTGGTGACAATTTAACGGTGCGGACTTCAGGGCCATCCAGCGACGGGTCAGCATAAATCCGCTCAACAGTTAATCCCAAATCCTTAGTGGTTGCATGCGCTGTTGCCATAGTGAGAAATGCCCCTGCCACGATTGATATTACAGACAATAAATGCGTTAAATGTTTATTTTTCATAGCCATCACTTATTTTTTACGAACCAGCATCATAGTTACTCAAAGACCAATGATCAATCTCTACAAATATAGCTCTACTATGCTAGTCAATGGCTAAGGTTTACTGCATAATCCAAGCTTTGTCGCATATTTTGAGTCCGCCATGCATACAGTATCCGGTCGTTGGCAACTTGGCTTATTACTATCTTTAACTACAGCCCTGCTCTGGGGTCTGTTGCCTATTGCATTAAAAACTTTACTCGACCAGATGGATGCGGTCACCGTGACTTGGTATCGCTTTTTCAGCGCAGCCGCGATTCTTTTTATCTTTCTGATTTATAAGCGAAAATCACCCAATATCAAGTTACTCAAAGGCAATATTTTGTGGTTAATGGTGATTTCAGTGATTGGACTCTGCCTGAATTATGTGTTTTACCTCTTTGGGGTCAACCTGATTACCCCCAGTAGCGCGCAGGTAATGATTCAAACCGCGCCCATGTTCATGCTACTCGGTGGTTTGCTGATTTTTAAAGAATCCTTTAACAAGCAACAGTGGTTCGGCTTTGCCTGTTTTGTGATTGGATTAATCTTGTTTTTTAATCTGCGTTTTGAAGAGATTTTCGAACAGATTACCGGTGACTATGCGATAGGACTAGGCTGGATGTTTTTAGCGGCTATTGTTTGGGCCGCCTACGCCCTGGCGCAAAAACAGCTATTAAACAATTACCGTTCCGACCAGGTTATGTTCATGATTTACCTGGCCTGTGTTCCATTATTAAGCCCCTGGTCATCACCCGGACAAGCACTGGAGCTTGATACTATTGGCTGGTGGCTGCTTATTTTCTGCTGTTTAAATACCTTGATAGCCTACGGTGCTTTCGCCGAAGCACTCGCCCATTGGGAAGCCTCTCGTGTTAGTGCCATTCTGGCAATTACTCCACTGGTTACTATCGCCAGCATGAAGGTCCTTGAATACTTCTATCCAGATACACTCTTGTCTGAACCCATCAATCTGTTCAGCATCGCCGGCGCATTATTAGTCGTTATTGGCTCAATGATTACCGCCTTATCTGGCAGAAAAGTTGTGGCACCGATAGCGGAGTAACCCGTACATTCCACATTCTTTGGTAGGGACAAGTCATGACTTGTCCCTACTTACCATCACTGCCTGTAGTGGCCGTCCAATGTGCCCGCCCAGAGCTAGGCCCGGAACTCCATACGGGCGACCTCAGGTCGACCCTACATGCATTTTCATCACACTTCTAAGGGCAAGTTCCGCTCGCCCTTTCCCCATAAAAAAAGCTTCCCGAAGGAAGCTTTTTAAATCAACTTAAGAAAGCTGGATTTTTTGTCCTGAGTGCGGCATAAACTTTTGTAGGGGCGACCTGCGGTCGCCCTACTGCCAAACTATAAGCAAAAAAGACGCTTTCTTACTTTTTCTTGCGTTGAGCAGGAAGATCAGTACACACACCCTCATAGACCTCAGCCGCAAAGCTCACTGACTCAGAAAGCGTTGGGTGCGCATGAATCGTTAAACCGATATCTTCTGCATCACAACCCATTTCAATAGCCAATCCCACTTCTGCGATAAGCTCACCAGCGTTAACACCGACAATGGCACCACCGATAATACGGTTGTTTTTCTTGTCGAATAATAACTTGGTGAAGCCTTCTTTACGGTTTACGCCGATGGCGCGACCTGAAGCTGCCCATGGGAATTTGCCCACGCCATAGTCAATGCTTTGTTCTTTGGCTTCTTTCTCGGTTAGACCTACCCACGCCAATTCAGGATCAGTGTAAGCTACTGATGGAATGGTTAGTGGATCGAAGTAATGTTTCTTGCCGGCAATCACTTCAGCAACAACGTGCGATTCTGCGGAGGCTTTGTGAGCCAACATTGGTTGGCCAACGATGTCACCGATGGCGTAGATGTGTGGCACATTAGTGCGCATCTGCTTGTCGACTTCGATGAAGCCACGGTCTGTAACTTTAACACCGGCTTTATCTGCATCAATTAAGTCACCGTTTGGACGACGACCAACTGCTGATAAAATCATGTCGAATTTTTGTGGTTTTTCTGGAGCATTTTTACCTTCGAAGGTGACATATAAACCATCTTTTTTGGCTTCAACTTTAGTCACACTCGTTTCAAGCATGATATTTTCATATTTAGCAGAAACGTATTTTTCCAAGACTTTAACCACGTCTTTGTCTGCAGCTGGAACTAGCTGATCAGCCATTTCCACTACAGTGATTTTCGCACCCAGTGCACGATAGACGGTCGCCATTTCCAGACCAATAATACCACCACCAATCACCAACATATGTTTTGGCACCTGGCGAAGTTCTAATGCACCTGTTGAGTCTACGATACGGTCATCTTCTGGAAGGAATGGTAATTGTACAACGCGAGAACCCGCTGCAATAATGGCATTGTCAAAAGTGACTTTTTGCTTCTTACCATTGTTATCAACTTCAATTTCGTTAGCGCCGGTAAACTTGCCGTAACCTTCGACGACTTTAACTTTACGACCTTTGGCCATACCCGCAAGACCGCCAGTCAACTGCTTCACTACGCCATCTTTGTATTCACGAATTTTGTCGATATCAAACTTAGGCTTACCAAAGTTAACACCGTGAGCTGATACTTCTTCAGCTTCATCGATTACTTTAGCGGTATGAAGTAATGCTTTAGAAGGAATACAACCTACGTTTAAGCAAACACCACCCAACACAGAGTATTTTTCAATCAAAATAACGTCCATGCCTAAATCTGCGGCACGGAATGCAGCGTTGTAGCCGCCTGGGCCACTACCTAAAACAACGACTTGAGCGTGTAAATTACTCATAGGATCCTCTTTTTGTATCTGAATTCGGAGCTTAAGCTCGCTAAATTACTAAAATTAATTGCTTAAAATTTATGGCCGCTCCAAAAGAGTGGCGTATTTTACCTGAACTGACCGAAAAATCATCAATCAATTAGCGGTTTTCAGGCTATTACAGAATGACTCGTCTAATATCACCCAACATCTTCGACAGATGCACGATAAAGCGCGCCGCCACAGCACCATCAATCACACGATGGTCATAAGACAGTGACATTGGCAACATCATGCGTGGCTCAAATTCTTTACCATTCCATACTGGCTTCATTTGATTACGAGACAAGCCAAGAATGGCAACATCAGGCCAGTTCACAATCGGCGTAAAGGATGTACCACCGATGCCGCCTAATGACGAAATGGTAAAACAACCACCCTGCATATCTGCGGCTCCGAGTTTCTTATTACGCGCTTTTTCAGACATTTCACCCAGCTCATTGGCCAGTTCATAGACTGATTTTTTGTCCACATCACGAATCACAGGAACCACCAAACCATCCGGTGTATCCACTGCCACGCCAATATTGTAATACTTCTTCAATATCAGGTTTTCACCGTCATTAGCCAGTGATGCATTAAAGCTCGGGAAGGCTTTCAGACTGGCAACTAACGCTTTCATAATAAAGGCCAGCGGAGTCAGACGAACACCATCTTTGGCAGCCTCCTCTTTCATACTCTTACGGAAAGCATCCAATTCGGTAATGTCGGCATCTTCGTGCTGGGTCACATGTGGGATCATGGTCCAGTTGCGATGCAAATTCACACTACTGATTTTCTGGATACGGCTGAGCGGTTTTTGCTCCACCTCACCATACTTTGAGAAGTCGATTTCAGGAAGATCTGGCGTACCTACAGCTCCCGAGCTGGCCGTCGCTTTTGGACGCGATAATTCAAACTTAATAAAAGACTGCACATCCTCTTTCATAATCCGTGATTTAGGGCCGGTGCCTTTTACCTTGCTCAGGTCAACGCCAAACTCACGAGCCAAACGACGCACTGCCGGGCTAGCATGTACTAACTTACCTTCTTGTGGTGATTGTACAGGATAGTCGGAAACAGGAGCTGGTCTTGGACTGTCCGAACTTTTAGCTGCCTTCTTCGGCGCTTCTTGAGATGACTTGGCGTCCGACTTTGGATCAGTTTTCTGCTCATCTTTCTTCTCTTTAGATGGCTTACTAGAGACAGTCTTGATGACACCTATCTTATCGCCCTGACTGACCTTGTCACCGGCTTTAACGCTCATGGAAACAATAGTGCCCGCCGAAGGTGACGGTACTTCCATGGTCGCTTTCTCTGTTTCAAGCACAATCAAACTATCATCTTTTTCGATGCTGTCGCCTGCCTGTACACTGACCTCAATCACATCCACATCACTGGCGTCGCCAATATCAGGAACGATTAAGGGTTCTTCTTTTTCTTCGCCTGCTTGCTCTTCATCATCAGAGGAGTCGTCCTCCTCCGCCTCCTGTGGAGAAGTCTCTTGCTGAGAAGCTTGCTGCTTTGAGTCGTCTTTAGATTCTTCAGCAGCATCATCTTTGCTTGCTTCTGACTGACTGTCTTTTGAATCGGCCTCGCTAGAATCGTCATCAGAACCACTTTCAGACGCCTCTATAGACAAAATGACATCACCTTCAGAAACCTTATCTCCAACTTTAACCTCGATGGATATGACCACACCAGCATGACTGGAAGGCACTTCCATAGTTGCTTTATCGGTTTCAAGCACAATCAAACCATCTTCAAGCTCGATGGTATCACCGACCTTGACCAATACTTCAATAACATCAACCCCACTGGCATCACCAATATCGGGGACTTTTACTTGTGTAATATCTGCCACGATGTGTCCTCCAGTTTATAGGGTTGCCGGATCGGCTTTATCGGTATCAATGTTGTAGCGCTTGATAGCCTTGGTGACTTCTTTAACATCAATGTCACCTTGATCCGCCAAAGTTTTAAGTGCTGCTAATACAATATAATAACGGTCCACCTCAAAGAAGCGACGCAAGTTCTCTCTGCTATCAGAGCGACCAAAACCGTCCGTACCTAACACCGTAAATTTCTGCGGTACGAAGTTTCGAATCTGATCAGCATAAGATTTCATGTGATCAGTCGATGCAATGACTGGTCCTTTCTGCTTAGCCAAACATTGCTCAATATAGGACTGCTTAGGCTTCTTGGTTGGATTCAACATATTTTCACGCTCAACAGCCATACCTTCACGACGCAATTCGGTAAAGCTGGTTACTGACCAGACATCTGACAAAACACCAAAATCTTTTTCCAACAGCTCTGCTGCATATTCAACTTCGCGCAAAATAGAACCTGAGCCCATCAATTGAACTCGTGGTGCTTTCTTGCGAGATTTGTTTTCGTGCAACAGGTACATTCCTTTGATAATGCCCTCTTCTGAACCTTCAGGCATTTCTGGGTGCGGATAGTTTTCGTTGAGTGTCGTAATGTAATAGAACACATTTTCCTGATCGCGATACATGCGACGCATGCCTTCACGAATAATCACTGCAACTTCGTGTGCGTAAGTCGGATCATAACTAATACAGTTTGGAATGGTCGCCGAAATCATATGACTGTGGCCATCTTGATGCTGCAGGCCTTCGCCATTCAAAGTTGTGCGACCTGAGGTAGCACCAATCAGGAAGCCTCGCGCTTGCATATCGCCTGCCGCCCAAGCCAAATCGCCAATGCGCTGGAAGCCAAACATTGAGTAATAGACATAGAAAGGGATCATCGGCAGGTTATTACTCGAATAACTAGTCGCAGCCGCCATCCATGATGACATAGCACCAGCTTCGTTAATGCCTTCTTCTAAAATCTGACCTTTCTTATCTTCGCGATAATACATAATTTGATCAGAATCGACCGGCTCATAAAGCTGGCCTGATGACGAGTAAATACCGATTTGACGGAATAAACCTTCCATACCGAAAGTACGAGCTTCGTCTGGAATAATCGGCACCACGCGATCTTTTAGAGACTTATTTTTCAATAAGATATTTAAGGCACGCACAAATGCCATGGTAGTTGAAATCTCACGATCACCGGTAGCCTTAAGCAATGGCTCAAAATCTGACAGCGGTGGAATATCCAAAGAATCAGAATGCGGGCGCCGTGCAGGCAGGTAACCACCTAATTTCGAACGACGCTCGTGTAAATATTTAATTTCAGGACTATCACCACCCGGATGATAGAAAGGAACTTCTTCCAACTTGTCATCAGGAATCGGCACATTAAAGCGGTCACGGAAATGCTTTAAGGCTTCCAGATTCATTTTCTTAACCTGGTGGGAAATATTTTTACCTTCACCCGAAGAGCCCATGCCGTAACCTTTAACGGTTTTAGCAAGAATCACGGTCGGCTGCCCCTCAGTATTCACTGCACGATGATAGGCTGCGTACACTTTATGCGGGTCATGACCACCGCGGTTCAAGCGCCAAATGTCTTCATCAGACATATTGGCAACCATCTCCAATAACTTAGGATCTTTACCAAAGAATTTTTCGCGCGTATAAGCGCCACCTTTGGCTTTACAATTTTGATATTCGCCATCTACGGTTTCGTTCATCACTTTCAACAAACGACCTTCAGTATCGCGCGCAATCAGCGGATCCCAATAACGACCCCAAATAACTTTGAGCACGCTCCAACCCGCACCACGGAACTCGCCTTCCAGCTCCTGAATAATTTTTCCATTACCACGAACCGGACCATCTAGACGTTGCAGGTTGCAGTTAACCACAAAGATCAGGTTGTCCAGCTTCTCACGGCCGGCCAAGCTGATAGCGCCCATTGACTCAGGCTCATCCATTTCACCGTCACCCAGGAACGCCCATACCTTACGACCTTTAGTTTTAGCCAAACCGCGATCTTCAAGATATTTTAAGAAACGCGCCTGATAGATAGCCTGAATTGGACCCAGGCCCATAGAAACGGTCGGGAACTGCCAAAATTCTGGCATTAACCAAGGGTGCGGATAAGAAGACAGTCCCTCGCCATCAACTTCCTGACGGAAATTGGCCAATTGGTCTTTGCTTAATCGTCCCTCTAAGAACGCCCGCGCATAAATACCCGGAGAACAATGGCCTTGGTAATAAATCAAATCACCGCCGTGCTCATCATTTGCGGCATGAAAGAAGTGGTTAAAGCCCACATCATATAAGGTCGCGCTAGAAGCAAAGCTGGATAAGTGACCACCTAAATCCAAATCCTTTTTAGAAGCCTGTAACACAATGGCAATCGCATTCCATCGGATAATAGCTCGCAAACGGCGCTCCATTTCCTGATCGCCAGGCATGTGTGCTTCCTGAGATGGGGGAATCGTATTTAGATACGCTGTGGTTAAATCAAATGGCAAATTAGCACCGGCGCGACGCGCCTTAGCAACTAATTTTTCAAGCAGGTAGTGAGCGCGCTCAACACCCTCTTCAGCCATCACCGCGTCAAGTGCATCGATCCACTCCTGCGTTTCAATCGGATCAACGTCTTCTATCGACGCATCATTTTTTTGCTCTTCTGTCATATTCTTGCCTTTCATTTGGCCTCGGTGCTGCTTATTCAATACTAATTTCAGTACCGATGGTCTTTACAAGAGAGTTGCCTGACAAATAATTAACAGTTGTTAAGCAACTTAACTAAAATTCGTAAAGTCCACATCATAGACAAAATGAAGAAAAAAAGATACTTTCGGCAGTGCTTTTTGCCTGATATATGAGGTAGGTCAAACCAGGGCTAATAATTAACACCTGTTAATTATCTAAACCCAAGTCCAGCCCAATAATGACATAACCGCTACGAAAGCAAATAGAATAACGCCGGTTCTTTCTGTTAGCTTTAACGCACAAAGATTCTCTGCAACCTTTTGTTTTTGCTCAGTTTCGCAATCAAGTACCGGCCCTATCGCCGCTACGCCCGCCTCTTCAATCAACTTCATACCATCAATATTCAAGTCGAAGAACTTCCTTTTAATCTTGGAGACACCTGATGCCATATCACCTGCAAGCAAATAAGCTAATACTGAAATACGACCTGCAACCCAGTCCATTATCGACTTTAGAGGTGCAGACAAGCTACCTTCTGGATTATTGGCCAAATACCAGTCCAAAAGACGGTAGAGCAATGCACCCGCTGGCCCTAACAGCACAAACCAGATGACCACAGCAGCATAGCGGCGCTGAGTTTCAGTAAAGATAGCCTCACTGACCATACGCTGAGTCTGAGCCCAATCATCGGCTTCTTTGCCTGTAAACGTCACAGCATGCTCATAAGCACCCTGCTCATCATCGTTAGCAATATCCGAAAAATAGGTACGAAGCGATTTTCGGGGGGATTCAGGCCCTAGACAATGAACCAGAATAACAACAGCCAGGGCAAGCATAATTAATGAAGAGAAAAATCCATTATCGAAGGCTTGGAATAATAAGAAAATCAAGATGACAGGAACAAGAATTAAGACAGCTTCCGCTAACCACCCTTTGAACCAGGACTGGCCGCCGAATGATTGGCCCAATCGTTTTTGATACGAAACAAACCAGTTAGCGTTGCTATATTTCTGACGCTCCTCGCTATTTCCTGTATGGAAATAACGCTCGAACAGTAAAGCGATAATGAGTGTTAAAAGAGCCATGTTGAAACCTTATTAAATCCGTTCAGGTTTATAGTACCAAATGAAAAAATAGAATGCGCCTTTTAATTAAATACAGAGCATCAGTGTAGGAGCAACCTGCGGTCACCTGATTCATCTTGTTGATTGGATACCCCAAGAGAAGCCCTACCGAAAAATATCAACAAATTGCCACCTGGAATTTAGTGTCGTCTGACAACACCTTCTGTTCCTGCTCTCCCGGCTGTATAAAACGAATCGTAAAACAATATTTTGAGCCGCTGATTTCAGGATAGACACTGGTGGCAATGGACATTTTGACCCGTATCAGATGGGGGTTCTCTCGCTTATCAAAATTGTGCTGATAAGCACCATTGTTGGTTTCGGCATCGACAAACTGACCGTTCTCACGATACAAGCGTAACAATACCCTAAGACACTTATTCAACCCATCAAAATGCTCAAACCACTCCGCAAACTTCTGTTGTCGATAATTAACTGGCTGCTGCAAAAACTGGTGTAGCTCGGGTAAGTCGAAACTACAGGAAGCTCCTGGAATTCGGATCCGATGCTTTATTAAATCGATAAAACGATCTTGGCGTAAGGTTGCACCGAACTTCCCCTGATAATTAGCTACCCATAGATAAAGCTGTTGCAGTTGTTCTAAAAAACGCTTGAGTTTAACGTCATCTATATAGGGACTGGCTTCTAGCTGCTTGAAATGGTTCTTCTGTTGCTCCAGTTCTTTAAGTAGCTCAGCCTTAAGATCACCTCGATCAAGACAGTCCAAAATCTCCCACAAGTTATGCAGCGCCGCAATATGAGAAGCTACAGAATCAATGGACTGGAGATCTTGCTGAATGTTAAATAAGTTTTCCAAGCGCAGATAAGTGCGTATCTGCTCATTGAGCGGATGCTCATACAAGATATAACTGGCAGCTTCGGGCATCAATTGCCTAATTCCTTGCTAATTGCCTGTATTGGTTATCAAGCTTTATAACGCTTTGTTTGAGGGAATGCAAATCTGAGTTATTCATAATAACATCGTCAGCAATCGACAGTCGTTGTTCTCGTGTCGCCTGCTTGTCTAGAATAGCTTGCGCCTGATTAAGGGTTGATTGATCCCGCTCCATCAAACGCTTAAGCTGTATCTCAGCAGGGCAATCCACGGTTAAGACACGATCATAGTTTCGATATTGACCACTTTCATACAGTAAAGGAATAACACTTATCGAATAGGCTGATTGCGCCAGCTCTTGTCGTTGCTTCATTTCCTCCCGAATCAGCGGGTGAAGTAGATTGTTAAGCCACAGCCTTTGCTGGTCATCGGAAAATACTTTGCTGCGGAGCTTTTGACGGTCAAGTTCACCGGTTTCGGTTAAAACCTCTTTGCCAAAATGCTCAGTAATAACCTGCAAAGCTTTTGAGCCTTTGGCGACCACCTCACGCGCAATAACATCTGCATCAATGACCGTCACTCCAAGCTCAGCAAACATATCACTGACAGCAGTTTTACCGCTTGCGATACCGCCTGTTAATGCAACTTTATAGGTCATGGTTTATATTTGTGGTTGAACCAACCCCTACTGTAGGGGCGACCGGAGGTCGCCCTTTATCATTCTATCCCAAGTTCGAATAGCCACCGGGCGAGCGCGGCTCGCCCCTACAACATTACTTAAACTTTAATCAAGGCTGTAGCATCTGAATATAAGTATTGGTAATAGCCTCGCCCCAAATTAAAGCTATCCAGCCAGCTATTGCTAAGAAGGGACCAAATGGAATTTTATAATCCCGTCCTTTCTTACTGATTACCATCGCCACAATACCTAAAACCGCACCAGTAACCGTAGATAACAAGATCACTAAGGGTAGCATCTGCCATCCCAAGAAAGCTCCTAACGCTGCAAGCAGTTTGAAATCACCATGCCCCATGCCTTCTTTGCCGGTAAGTAGCTTAAATAGCCAATAAATCGACCATAGTGATAAGTAGCCCGCTAAAGCACCGATAACAGCCGATGGTAGATCTTTAGCAAAGCTTGGTTGTGCAAGCTCCGGTGCCAGCCACAATGCAGCCGCTAAGCCAATCCAGATAAGAGGCAACGTTAATTGGTCCGGCAGAATCTTATGATCATAATCAATGAAGCTACCGGCAATCAGAAAACAAGTGAAGATCAAGCCAAATGCCAGTGACCAGGACCAACCAAAAGCAATTGCACACATCATGAAGGTTGCAGCGGTAAGCAACTCGACAAAAGGATAGCGACCACTGATTTTAGCCTTGCAGTTAGAACATTTACCTCGCAGAATCAACCAGCTAATAAGCGGAATATTTTCCAGAGCGGTAATCTTATGATGACACTTTGGACAAGCCGAAGCAGGAGTCATCAGGTTATATTTTTCAGGAAGGCCATCTTTAGGGCAAGAAACGGTACAATTGGCTTCAGTTAAAATTTCCGTAGCAGTAGCACGCCATTCACGATTCAAAATTAAAGGCAGTCTATGGATAACCACATTCAGAAAACTGCCCGTTAATAACCCCAGTATAAAAATCAAACCTGCCAACAAGGGCAGGTTTGTCGAAAGTATCTCAATCATATTATTCGTCTTTTAGATTATGTGATGTATATAAACTCGTCGTTAGAATGCATCGCCCAACTTGAAGATTGGCAAATACATAGCAACGATAATGGTGCCTACAACACCACCAATAAATACAATTACGAATGGCTCAATCAGGGAACTAAGACCGTCCACGGCATCGTCAACCTCCTGCTCATAGATATCAGCGACCTTCGCCAACATGGTATCAACAGCACCAGATTCTTCACCGATTGCCACCATCTGGTTAACCATATTTGGGAAAACCCCAGTCGATATCATTGCCAGGTTGATTTGCAGACCAGTAGTAACATCTTCTTTAATTTTCATGATAGCTTTGCGGTAAACCGCATTACCCGAGGCTCCCGCAGCGGAATCCAGAGCATCAACTAAAGGAACACCGGCAGCAAACGTTGTTGCTAGAGTACGGGCATAACGGGCAACAGCGGCCTTTTGAATTAACGGGCCGAAAATTGGGAACTTAAGTAACAATGCATCCTTTCCATCCCTGAATTTTTCTGACTTATTGTTAAGTTGAGTGTAACCAACAACGATAGCAATCAAGATTCCCAAATAAATATACCAATTGGCCTGCATACTCTCTGACATAGAAACAACCATTGCAGTAAGTGCAGGCAAGTCTGCGCCAGCCCCTGAAAATAAATCCTTGAACATTGGTACAACGTAAATCAGCAGAACCGCAGTAACAGCGATAGACACCGTAACAACCGCCGCCGGATACATCATGGCTGATTTAATTTTGGATTTTAATGCCTCAGTTTTCTCTTTATAGGTAGCTATTCGATCCAGCATTTGTTCTAAAGTACCTGATTGCTCACCAGCATGAATCAAATCACAGACTAAATCATCAAAGTACTTTGGGTGATGACGTAAGGAATCTGCAAAAGGATTACCTGACTCAACATCGTTTTTAATGTCCATAACTAAGTCTTGAACACTGGGGTTTTCGTGGCCTTTACCGATGATATCGAATGACTGTACAAGTGGCACACCAGCCTTCATCATAATCGCTAACTGTCGCAAGAAGACCGCAATATCAATCGGCTTAATTGGCTTTTTACCAGCGCCAAAAGAAAATAATTCAGCATTAACTGTTTTTGGCTTGATCCCTTGTTTTACGAGTTGCTGCTTTACAGCATCAGCATTTTCAGCAGGCATTTTCCCTTTGATTTTGTTGCCCTGCTTATTGACTCCAACCCACTGGAAGTTTTTCAACTTAGTCTTCTTTGATTTAGCTGTTTTCCGTTTAACTGCTGTTGCCATTTTGATTACCTTTCTAATGTTCTAATATGGCTAAAGTATTCAAAATGAAATTAAGAATACTCCACCCCATTAATACTAAACCAAGTCTTGAGCTTGCTTTAACTTATATACCGGCTCATGGCCTATTCCTGAGTTACGCGGTTAACTTCCGCCAAACTAGTCAGTCCAGCTTTCACCTTATTTAGGCCCGCCCTGCGTAAGTCTGGAATCCCCTCTTTTTTTGCCTGGTCAGCAATATTAATCGCATTACCGCCTTCCATAATAATGCGTCCACTTTCTTCAGAAACTGGCATCACCTGGAACAAACCCACACGACCTTTATAGCCCATTGTGCATTTATCGCAACCTACCGGCTCATAAATTGTGAGTTCGTTCAGCTCTTCTTCGCCAAAACCCTCTTCAATCAGTGCTTCCTTAGGTAAATCAGACGCTTTTTTACAATGCTCACACAGGCGTCTAGTTAGACGCTGCGCCACAACCAGATTGACGGTTGTTGCAATATTAAATGGAGCAACCCCCATATTGACCAAACGAGTCAAAGTTTCTGGTGCTGAATTGGTATGCAGAGTTGATAGTACCAAGTGACCGGTCTGTGCAGCTTTAATCGCTATTTCAGCGGTTTCAAGGTCACGAATCTCACCGACAAGTACAATATCTGGATCCTGACGCAAGAATGCTCTGAGCGCTGAGGCAAAGGTCAAGCCAGCTTTAACATTAACGTTGACCTGATTTACACCATGTAAATTAATCTCCACAGGGTCTTCTGCAGTAGAAATATTCTTATATTCATCGTTAAGGATATTCACACCTGTATAGAGAGTAACTGTTTTACCAGAGCCGGTAGGGCCAGTTACCAACACCATTCCCTGTGGCTTCTCAATAGCACCCATAAAATCTTTTTTCTGCTTGGGATCAAATCCTAGTGCGTCAATACCTAACATTGCCTGAGCAGGATCAAGAATACGCATTACAATTTTTTCACCGAACAATGTAGGTAGCGTATTAACACGAAAATCAATCGCTTTTGTCTTTGAAATTTTAAGCTTTACACGACCATCCTGAGGAACACGACGTTCGGAAATATCGAGACCCGAAAGAACTTTTAATCGAGCTGAAATACGGCTGGCAAGTTGGATCGGCGGCGAGGCAATTTCATGCAAAATCCCGTCAATCCGGAAACGAACACGATATTTCTTTTCGTAGGGCTCAAAGTGTAAGTCCGAAGCACCTTTACGAATCGCTGAAATAAGCATCTGTTTTACGAACTTAACTACAGGCGCATCTTCACCGGCAGCTTTATCGTCCATTTCCTGCTCGGCTTCAGGATCCACTGCATCTAAATCAATATTATCCAGATCAGAGTCGTCAAAATCAGACAGTGACTCATTTTCTTTTTCTTCAATCAGCTTACCGACTACCGATTCAAGCTTATTGGGCTCAACCAGCACGGCCTCAACGGAACAACCCGTCTGGAAACGAATTTCTTCTAAACTTTTCAGATTAGTCGCATCGGATACTGCAACAAATAGACGGGAGCCCCTTTTATAGAGCGGAACTGCTCTGTGCGCCTGCATCAACTTTAGGTCTATAACGTCTTTGGGAATATTTTCGAATGCTATACTGGAAAGATCAAAATAAGGATAACCAAAATTGAGGGCTTGAGCTTTAGCTGCCTGCTTACCTTCCAGCCAACCAGCAGAAACCAACCAGTCTATCAGTCCAACCTTTTCTTCCTTGGCATTTTTAACGGCCTGCTGAACCTTCTCTTTTGTCAAAAGTCCTTCAGCCACCAATAAATGCGCTAATCCAGAAAGCCCCGTATCCGCTAAAGTCATGATATTCAGTATAAAGTTTAAAAGACGAGTCTATATCCTTGAATAAAAAGCGCAAAATGTCAATCTTTGACACTTGATTTGAAGATCTCAGTCTTTAGTATTTTTATGCATTTCTAACCAATTTTCTGCTTCCCGAACCCCAACAAACAGTCTTTTAATTTCATTATAATAAAACTGTGCTTTGACACTGTTCCCAAGATAGCGATTGACCGCATAAAGATTAAAGTAATAATTCAGCCTCGGGCTTATTTCGATTTGTTGCTCTAGCCATTGTAAGTATTCAATTAAAGGCTCAAGCATACCTAGCTTTACGGCCATATTGGCTTCATGGCGTAATTTAAGTGACTGATAAGTATCCTCCCAACCTAAAGTCAGTATAACCTTATCTAAGTCTCTCAAGTCTGGGTTCAAAGCTTTTTCAAACTTAACCGCCTTAGACAGCGAATAGCTATTGACCAACAGAGCAGCCATCAACGCACAAGCGAGCAAACCACTTACGACTTTAGGGATGACTACGTGTTTAATGCTGAAATGATGGCTTTTGCTACCTCCGAGTGAAGCAATAACATATGCCACTAAAAGCACATAAACCATTAAGTGGAGTATCGAAATATAAAAGGGCAACTCCACCATTAGATGCAAACTAATGGGGAGCAATAATGCAATATAAGCTAATGATTTTGTTAAATTATTATGCCTGAAAAGACTTAAGACACTCAAAACAGTAAGTAGTAATCCCAATATAGAAACAAGCCCGCCTTGGACGCCCCAATAAAGGAGCTCATTATGCGGATGAGTAATGTTTTGCTGTCGTCCTTCAACTTCTTCGTGCCTAATCTTCTCTTTGGATATTAGCTCACCTAACTTTTCTAAATACACTTTTTCAAAGCTGCCCAGCCCATGTCCCAAAACAGGTTTGTCCTTAATTGCTTCCAAGCTGGTGAAATAAATTAGCTCTCTATTACCTGTTTCTGAGAAGTCTTTGGTTTTATTGTCATAAATAACGTTAATTACTATTTGCGACAAAATCACCCCAATAATAATTAACGCCGTCGGCTTTACTAGCTTTTCTTTCCACAAACTACGGTACGAGATAAAGAGTAAAGTAAGACCCGCTATAAATGAATAAATCCCTACTCTAGAGTCTGTCAGGAACAAGGTAAAGCTTGCAGCAAAGATGAAAAATGATAAGAAGCTATTCTGCTTTGCTGGGTCTAATAGCTTATTATCAATCACCAATTCTTTCTTGATAGGAAAAATACAAAGAGCACAAATCAATCCAGTAGCAATAAAGCTGGCATATAAATTTCGTTGATTAAAGGTTCCTTTAACCTCGGGTAACTGATGCTCAATTATATCGCCTGTAGCTTCCATCATGTAGCTATGGAACAGTTGCCAAAAGGCAGTCAAAACCTGGAGTGAGCCAATAATGATGATAAGAAGTAACAAAACATTCTTGTTTTTTAGGAATGAAGGACTATTTAGAAGAGTTAAAAGAAACACCCAGGCTATTAGCAAACCCAAAGGTAACCACAAACTATTCGGAACAAATTGAAAGGTATTAAAAGCAAACGGAATACATGCAATAAAGCAACCAACTAACCCAACCAACCAGAACTGAGGTAGAGAATAGCGCTTCCGACCCAAAACCGGCCAGCTGAAAAAAAGGATCAGCGCAATAAAGATCACCCACCCGACATTATTTCGGATAAAGCCCAAACCACCAGCTGTAGCTAGCTCCTGCCAAGGATAAATACAAAAGATAATCGTTATTGCAGTGAGCAGTAAAGTTGTTTTATTAATCATTTCTAAATGATATACACAGAAAAAAAGCGAGCAAAAGCTCGCTTTTTTATACTACTAACTATTAACGACAGCTTGATGGTAGATACTGATTACCGATACTATTTGCTGAACAATTCCACTGATCAATAATATCACCAGTTACGTTTGGAGTTAGGGTTAGAGTACCATTGTCAACACCGGTACCAATATTAGTTGCGGTTACTGAAATCGCTCCACTGGTTACTGATAGTGTCGACATGTATTGTGTTGCAGTGGTATTACAACCAGAAGCAGCTGTGTCGATTGAGGCCATGACATTACCGTTAGAGGCAAAAGTTTCCGCAACTGAGGTTTTACAGGCAGCTAATGCTCCTAATAACTCAGACACTTTAGAACGCTTGATGTAATCCTGATAAGCAGGGATTGCTACTGCTGCCAAGATACCTACGATCGCTACAACGATCATTAATTCGATAAGGGTGAAACCCGATTGCTTTTTAGTTTGCATAAGACTCTCTCCTATTCTTTATAAAGAATTTGCAAATTGTTTAAAGTTAAATCTGTTCACAGAGAATTCCGTATAATCTGATCAAAACTACACGGGCCATTACGATTAGTAAGTAGCGCTTCCCTGTGTGAACAAATCTGTCATCAAATATATCCTTTGCAGGTAAGCAATAGCAACAGCTTATAGTTAAATATCCTGACACTGAGCAAAAACAATGACTTACGTCACAGTTATATGCGAATTTGCTTTTCAAAAAGCGTACAAACTGCTGTTTTTTTGACCACACGAAGGAAAAAGTGACATTTTTTGTCAGTTTTGTAACGATTTGTAGAAGCGATTGTAAGTAAAAATGTCCTTGTTTAGTTGAAATAACATGGTTTATCTCCGGATTCAGAGCTCACAACATACAATAAAGCCAAATCAGGGCTTACAGTTCTCGACAAACACAGTTCACCTTGCACATTTTTTCTCTGATTTTACCCGATGACACTATATGGGCTTATCTATCTACAGCTACTAACGCTTTTTAATCGCCAGCAGCTCGCCGGAAAGATCTTTCCATTCTGGGTTAAAACGCTGAATTAGCCCCTCTTTTGTTAATCTACACCCGGACCTTATTTCTTTCTCGCGCTTTTGTGCCGTTTCCAGTGTTTCCACTATTTCGTAGTAGACTAGATCATTGCAGTTATAACGTCTGGTGAAACCTTCTGCGATTTGGTTTTTATGCTCAAAAACCTGTTTACCTAAGTTACTGGTTATTCCTGTGTAAAAGACAGTTTTCCTTGGATTAGTCAGTATGTAGACGTAGACTTTTTTCATACTCTTTTTTTGCTATATGGCGGTTTGGTAGGCTGGTGATGTACCCAAAGGGGCAGACCCAACGGAGCTGTTTTTTATTTATAATGACAGAAACAGCGGCAAGCCTACCATATTAGGAAAAAGAGCTGTAATAACCGTGAGTTATAACTCCAACCTTAATGAAAGATCAATCGCCTGAATATGTTTGGTGAGTGCCCCTACCGAAATAAAATCAACCCCAGTATCGGCGATATCACGTAAGGTTTCGATACTGACATTGCCGGAAGCTTCTATCCGGGCAGTATGAGAGTGGACTTGGTTGATGGCGACGCCTGTCCGCATATCATCAATGGAAAAATTATCCAGCATGATAACATCAGCGCCCGCATCAAGAGCCTGATCAAGCTGTGCAAAGGTTTCAACTTCCACTTCGACGATGATGTTAGGATCAAGTCTACGTGCATTCCTCACTGCATTCTCAATAGAGCCCGCTGAAATAATATGGTTTTCTTTAATCAGGAAGGCATCAAATAATCCAATACGATGATTACGTCCGCCACCACAATAAACGGCGTATTTTTGCGCAAGACGTAACATGGGGATGGTTTTTCGAGTATCAAGCAGCTTACAGGAAGTACCTTTTAGCTCTGCGGTGTAGCGTGCCGTAGTCGTTGCTGTCCCTGACAAGGTTTGAAGAAAGTTCATAGCAGTACGTTCGCCGGTCAGGATCTTTCTTGCATTCCCACGAAGCTCGCATAGCTTATCCTTAGCACGAACTTTATCACCGTCCTGGCAAAACCATTTAATCTCGATGGTCGGGTCAAGTTTATGAAATACTGCATTAAACCAGTCAATGCCACAAATCACCGCATCTTCACGAGTCATCAGTTTGCCCGTCGCGGTTTTATCTTCGCTGATGAGTTCCGCAGTCACATCCTTCCCATCAATGCCCCCTAAATCTTCTTGTAGGGCCAGCTCTACTTGATGAGACATTTCTGCTTGTAGTTGTTCCTGATATGGCGTCTTGATCATAGTGAATCCTGTGCTGGTCTTTACAGCGGTATTTAATAGACCCAGTTTGGTTGAGTATTTTAAAGCTTGCGGGCAAGGACTCAAAGTCTTTTTACTTATTATCAGCCCTCAAGCAGTGTCTTGAAGCAATCCCAATCGAAAGCTGGTCCTGGGTCTGTTTTTCGGCCTGGTGCTATATCGGAATGACCAACAATACGCTCAAGGGTAATCTGGGGATATGCTTTTAGAATAACCATGGTAATTTTGGCTAATACTTGATATTGAATATTCTCGTACGGAATGTCATCAGCACCTTCCAACTCAATGCCAATCGAATAGTCATTACATTTTTCCCGACCTTCAAAACTTGAAACCCCAGCATGCCACGCGCGTTTATTAAACGGTACATACTGAACTAGCTCACCGTTACGGCGTATTAATAAATGACTGGATACACGCAGGGCGGCAATGTCTTCAAAATAGGGATGCTCATTGGGATTTAATGTGCCGGTGAAAAGCTGATCAATATAGGGGCCACCAAACTGCTTGGGAGGCAGGCTGATGTTATGGATGACCAACAAGCTGATGTCACGGGGACTTTCCCGTTCATCATAATGCTCAGTCGGCACAGAGCGGGCTGGATGGATCAGGCCTGTGGCAAGGTTAATGTAAAAAGGTTGTGGCACAGCATTCTCTTTGTTTATAAGTTTGATTGCTTATCTTGTTTCAGGCGAGCGCAGCTCGGCCCTACAATTTATCATGAGTCGACCAAGTATTTGTTGAATGACACCTCAGGGCTTATCCAATCCACGATTATTCTCTGCCGGATGTCGCGTCGCGACTGGGCCTCGCCCATCGGGGATATCCATCCTACAACAAGATCAATTTTCCGTTATAATAACGCCAATTTAAGCTATTTAATATGTATGAGTCTTTATGAGTAAAGCATTAATTGTAAAGTGTCCAACTTGCGAGAAAGCAGTGGCCTGGAAAGATGATAACGAATGTAAGCCTTTCTGTAGTCAGCGCTGCAAGCTGATTGACCTGGGTGAATGGGCCAGTGAGGGACATCGAATTGCTGGTAAACCTTTAGATCCTGAAACCGTCGATCAACTCAGTCGTAACAAAGATTAATTTCAAGCCAACCTTTCCGACTTAGCCGCTTCAGACTGTATGACTGAAATAATGGCTAAATTAGCTTCTGGAAACTGATAGCCATCTAAATCCTTAATCGGGCACCATACTAATGGCTGCCCTTCAACGCCCTTAGGCACTCCTAAATAGTCAGTTACTTGCCAAACATCCAAAAGAACTGATTTTTCTGGATAATGATGCTCTATCTGGATAAAAGGGACAAAAACTGAAGGAATGATCGCCAGCTCTTCAAAACACTCACGAATCAGGGCTTGCTCGATAGCTTCACCCTGCTCCTGCTTACCACCTGGAAATTCCCAGTAACCACCTTTGTGTAGATGTTGCGGACGTTTGGCGATTAGAACTCGGTCGCGACGCTGAATGACAGCAACCGCGACCCGTATCATACTATGCATAGCAGTCAGTGAAACAATTCAGGTTTAAACTTCAACCTTGCCGTGACAATGCTTGAATTTTTTACCTGAACCACACGGACACGGTTCGTTACGACCAACCTTAGGTTGCTCACGGACAAAGGTATCTGCCTGGCGCGCAGTTTCGCTCTGTGGTAATGCAGAAGCTGAATCATGCTTAGCTGTCATACCAGCTTGATTCACTTCCTTACGCTTCATAGCTTCCACTTCTTCTGGCATTTGGAAACGAACTTTAGCCAATAAAGTGACAACATCTTCCTTGAGGTTATCCAGCATTCCTGAAAACAGATCAAAAGCTTCACGCTTATATTCCTGCTTTGGGTTTTTCTGGGCATGACTACGCATCCAAATTCCTTGACGCAGATGATCCATATTAGCCAAATGTTCTTTCCAATGACGATCCAGCTCTTGCAACATGACTTGTTTTTCAAGCTGACGCATCATTTTTGGATCAGGCAGTAACGCTTCTTTTTCCTGGTAAGCTTTGATAACTTCTTCAAGAATGCGCTGGCGCAAACCATCTTCGGCAAGCTTGTCATCTTCATCCAACCACTGCTGAAGTGGTAACTCAATTGCAAAGTCCTGCTCTAAACGTTGCTCAAGGCCTTTGACATCCCACATTTCTTCGATCGACTGCGGCGGGATATATTCACTGGTAATGCTATAAACCACATCCTCACGCAAATCTTCAATAGTATCGGAGATATCATCCACATCCATCAATTCGTTACGCTGCTCGTAAATGACACGGCGCTGATCATTGGCCACATCATCGTATTCAAGTAAGTTCTTACGAATATCAAAGTTACGCTGTTCCACTTTACGCTGGGCATTCTCAATCGCACGCGAAACCATTTTATGTTCTAACGCTTCGCCCTCATCCCAACCAAGACGCTGCATCATCATTCCTAAACGCTCAGAAGCGAAAATTCGCATCAAATCATCTTCTAATGATAAGTAGAAGCGGCTCATGCCCGGATCGCCCTGACGACCGGAACGCCCACGAAGCTGGTTATCAATACGACGAGACTCATGACGCTCAGTACCAATAATCGCTAAACCACCTGCATCAATAACGGCCTGATGACGCTTATCCCACTCTTCTTTTGCTTTGGCAATTTGTTCTGCGGTCGGGTTTTCGCCCAATGCATCAATATCAGCCTGCAAATTACCGCCCAACACAATATCAGTACCACGACCAGCCATATTGGTAGCAATAGTTACCGCACTTGGGCGGCCTGCCTGAGCAATAATATCTGCTTCTTTAGCGTGGAACTTAGCATTAAGGACCTGATGTTTAATCTTAGCATTCTTAAGCTCTTTAGAAATCAGCTCAGAAGACTCAATCGAAACTGTACCGACTAACACCGGTTGACCTTTAGCTTGCAGCTCTTTTATCTCTTCAATGATCGCATCGTATTTTTCCTGCTTAGTCAGGAAAATCAAATCACCTCTATCATCACGCAGCATGGGTTTGTTGGTAGGAATCACCACTACATCCAACCCATAAATCATGTGTAATTCGGTTGCTTCGGTATCCGCAGTACCAGTCATACCGGACAGCTTGTTATACAGACGAAAGTAATTCTGGAAAGTGATAGACGCTAAGGTCTGGTTTTCATTTTGAATCTGAACGCCTTCTTTGGCTTCAATCGCCTGGTGCAAACCATCTGACCAACGGCGACCCGGCATAGTTCGTCCAGTATGCTCGTCAACAATAACCACCTGCTCATCTTTAACCACATAATCCACATCTCTTTTAAACAATTTATGTGCTCTTAATGCGGCGTTAACATGGTGCAAGAGTGCAATACTTGAGGGGCTATAGAGGCTTTGCTCATGAGGCAGCAGGTTGTTTTGACGAAGTAACTCTTCAATATACTCCTGACCTTTCTCAGTTAAATGGGCCTGTTTCGATTTTTCATCAACGGTGTAATCGCCCGTGTCTTCTTCGTCTTCTTTTGACTCGTGATCCTGTAACTGAAGTTTCGGGATTAACTTATCAATAGCACGGTACATTTCTGAGCTGTCATCGGTTGGCCCAGAAATAATCAGTGGCGTCCGCGCTTCATCAATCAGGATCGAATCGACCTCATCGATAACTGCAAAATTTAAATCACGCTGCACACGGTGCTCTTTCTGGAAAGCCATGTTATCGCGTAAATAATCGAAACCATATTCATTATTGGTTCCGTAAGTGATATCTGCCCCATAGGCTTTTTGTTTTTCTTCGTGAGACTGTCCAGACAAAATGACACCAACTTCCATACCCAGGAAATTGTAAACCGGTTTCATCCAGTCTGCATCACGCTCTGCAAGGTAATCATTGACGGTAATAACATGAACACCTTTGCCAGACAATGCATTAAGGTATACTGGTAAGGTTGCAACCAACGTCTTACCTTCACCAGTACGCATTTCAGCAACTCTACCGTTGTGTAATACCATGCCACCAATTAATTGCACATCAAAGTGGCGTAAACCCAAAGCTCGTTTACTGGCCTCACGCACCGTTGCAAAGGCTTCCGGAAGTATTTGATCCAGGGTTTCACCTTTCTCTATACGCTCTTTATACTCAGTCGTTTTTGCTTTCAGCTGTTCATCTGTAAGAGCCTCCATTTCAGGCTCTAACTGATTAATCAAATCGACTGTCTTACGTAGTTTTTTAAGCGTTCGTTCGTTACGACTTCCGAAAATTTTGTTTAAGAAACTCATATTATTCTTTCTTGTGTCTGTGTTGTATTAACTATGGATCGCGGGATCTATCACCCCTTAGAAGCGTGGCCATAGCAGATAATTAATCTTAGAAGCACTCGATTGTACCCATATTCTGGTCGCTGTAAACGTCTGAGCGGGCTTTTCGAGCAGTATTTTCAACTTATGGGGGCATACGACTGGCATTTCAATGTTGGTATCAGATTTTAACTACCGTATAAGCAAAAGCCCCGATTATGGGGCTTTTTTCATTTAATGCTTCAGGTATTTATATGGATTGAGCTTTTTACCATTCTTAGTGATTTCGTAATGGACATGTGGCCCCGTTGAGCGCCCGGTACTACCGACTTTTGCGATAACCTGTCCTTTCTTAACAATATCACCCTTCTTTACGGTCACGGCCTTATTATGGCCATAACGTGTGGTGTAACCGCCACCATGGCTCACTTCAACGAAAACACCATAGCCAGGTTTGCGATCGACGGTAGTCACAACACCGGCTGCAGTGACAATCACATCGGAGCCTTCCAGAGATGAGAAATCAATCCCTGAATGCCAGGCACGTTTACCAGAGAAAGGATCGGCACGGTAGCCATACGGAGAAGACAACCAACCAGAGGTAATAGGTCGGCCAGATATTTGTTGTTCAACGCTAATTTCTTTATCCAGTATTAATGATTCCAGTGCGGATAGTTCCTGCTCTTTAGCATTAATATTACTTTCAAGTTGATCGAGGAATACGACTACATCGTTATAACTGGAGGTGGTTGCAGAAACGTCTTCACTTGGTCCACCGATTGCAGGATCTTCACCAAAGCCAAATTCATCCTGTATACCTGCTGAAGCCACTAATCGCGCTCCGGCTGCATCAAGGCGCAGCAAATAAGCCTGCATTGTTGCTAAACGTGTAGATAAAGCTTGAATCTGGCTTTCTGAGGTACGCTTGGCTTGTTCAAGCTGCTCTTTTTGAGTGATCAATTCTTGTTGCCACTTTTTAATGGCGGCCTCACTGACTAAATCCTGTTGCAATGACCAACGAGTAGTGAAATGTGTTAAGGCTACTACCGCGGTTAACGCCATAGCACCAAGAAAACTAAATACCACCAGTTTAGAACGTCCAAATTCCAAAGCCTTAATCCCTTTTTGATCACTCTTAATTATGGTTATACGCATAATCACCCACATTCGTTAGCGTCATCACAAACAACCTTGCAAGATGACAATCTTACCCCGTCAGCATACAATAAATGCTAACTCTAAATTTAGCCCAGAAATATTGAGCTTATGAAGCGTCCTTTCCGAGCCAAATCCGTGGCTGATGTGCTTAACTCACCCGAAAGCGAGTTAAAAAGTTTGCTAGATAAAGCAAACTCCTTGAAGTCCATTACTGATAGCATCCATCAGCATTTACCGAAAGACCTACAAAAACATTGTAGCGTCTCCGAATACAATAAAACCAGTCTGGTTATTACTGCCGATAGCCCGGTGTGGGCAACTCGCCTTCGCTATCAATCTTCTGACTTACTTGCGCAACTCAGAAAAGCTGGTTTTTTAGGGCTTGCAAACATTCAAATTAAAATTGCACCAAGCAAATAAACGCTTAAAAAACCCTACTTTTTATCAGTCTTCCAAAACCACTAAACGCCAGCTTTAATCCTGGCGTTTATGTGTATGTGACTTTCTTGTCTGAAAAACCGGATAAAAATACTATAAAATCTATTCTTAATTCAATCCTTAATTTTAACCTAAGCGATAAAAACCAGCGTTAAAGCGATAACGCTGGATTCATGATATAGGAAATTGGGGCAGCATTAGCATCTTCATAAGTGGCTAACTCCCACGCTGTTTCATCCGCCATTAAGGTACGAATCAATTGATTATTTAACGCATGACCTGATTTATAACCTGAGAAAGCGCCGATTAAACTGTGTCCTAAAAGGAATAAATCACCAATAGCGTCTAATATTTTATGTTTTACAAATTCATCATCATAGCGAAGGCCGTCTTCGTTCAGCACACGGAAATCATCCATCACGATTGCGTTATCCTGACTACCACCTAACGCTAAGTTGTGGGCACGCAAATACTCGATATCTTTCATAAAACCAAAAGTACGAGCACGGCTGACTTCTTTCACAAACGAAGTGCTAGAGAAATCGATCACAGCAGTTTGACGACTTTTCTTGAATACTGGATGGTCAAAATCGATAGTAAAGGCTACTTTAAAACCATCAAATGGTTCAAATACAGCTGTTTTGCCTTCATCTTCAACTTCAACACGCTTTTTAATTTTGATGAACTTCTTCGGCGCATTCTGCTCGGTGATACCGGCAGACTGCAACAAGAATACGAATGGACTGGCACTACCGTCCATAATAGGAACTTCTGGAGCCGAAACATCAATATAGGCATTATCAAGGCCTAAACCAGCCATAGCTGATAGCAAATGTTCAACCGTAGAAATACGAACATCGTCTTTTACTAAGCAGGTTGATAACGTTGTATCACCTACATTTTCTGGTTTAGCTTCAATCTCAACAGCTGGGTCCAGATCAACGCGACGGAACACAATCCCTGTATCCACTGGTGCTGGTCGTAGGGTTAGATACACTTTTTCTCCTGTGTGTAAACCTACGCCAGTAGCGCGAATGGTTGTCTTCAACGTACGTTGTCTTATCATTCATTTTCTCCAACACCTTGAAAATCAAGACTTTAGGTGTAATTTTCTCAAATTCTAGCGCATATTATCACAATATGTCAGTTCTTTGAACAATTTTTGACCATTTTTTAGACAGTTGTTTGAAATATTTGTTTAACCTTTGATTTTATTTGCTACAAACAGATACAAAGATTCTAAAACTATGCGCTAGCTCACACTTTGTGCCGCGGCTAACTTCCCTGTTTAGCCTAATGACTCATCGATAAATAATTGAGAAAGTAATATAACGGCTTGAAAAGTATTTATATCAACCGTCAGCTAAGCTAATTACAAGCAAAGCAGTACGAAGACGCTCGAAGGGAGTGCCTCTTCGTACTGTTCATAGTATGAAAGCAACTTTCTCAATAAGTTTCACCTTGTCACCGATATTATCGCAAGACGATAAAATCAGTGGCTCAATTTAACAGCTGATTAGTCCGCCTGCTTTCTCAGGAAAGCTGGAATATCCAGGAAGTTATCCACATCGCTGCCGACTGCCATTTTTGAGCTTTGCTCTGGCACCGAGTTAGTACCCGCTTGTTTACGGATTGATGGTGGCAAATCCAGCTGTCCGTAATCCAGGTCGCCGTTTGCTTTACGCACATCTTTCTGGTTACTTCGGCTGTCACTAACCAAACGCATATTAGCTTCCTGGCCTAAACCTGTTGCCACAACAGTTACTCGGATTTCATCACCCATTGAGGCATCAATGGCGGTACCGACAACCACTGTTGCATCTTCATGTGCGATATCTTCTATTACTTCACACACTTCTGAGAACTCATCGATTGTAAAATCTTCATTCGCTGTAATATTAACCAAAATACCGCGAGCGCCGGATAGGTCGACATCTTCAAGCAGTGGACTGGCAACTGCCATATCAGCAGCAATTTGTGCACGGCCTTCACCGGCAGCAATACCGGTTCCCATCATTGCCTGTCCTTGCTCAGCCATGACAGTGCGTACGTCGGCAAAATCGACGTTGATTAAACCAGGGCAGGTAATGAGCTCAGCAATACCTTGTACTGCACCATGCAGAACAGAGTTAGCTGATGCAAAGGCTTCTGTTAAACGAAGACCAGCAAATTGAGCCACCAATTTATCATTTGGAATGATAATTAATGAATCAACTGAGGCGCGTAGTTCATCAATGCCCTTTTCAGCAAGCGCCATGCGTTTTTTACGCTCAAATTTAAACGGTTTGGTCACAACGGCAACAGTTAAGATACCCATCTCTTTTGCTATCTCAGCAATCACTGGTGCTGCGCCCGTACCTGTGCCACCACCCATACCGGCAGTGATGAACACCATGTCAGATCCTTGCAGAACTTCCATGATGCGCTCGCGATCTTCATGAGCTGCCTGACGTCCAACATCTGGGTTTGCGCCTGCGCCAAGACCGCGCGTAATGTTCTGACCAATCTGGATAGTGGTTTTAGCAGTTGAAGATTCCAACGCCTGAGCATCCGTATTCGCACAAATGAACTCAACACCATCAATATTGGCTTTCACCATATGTTCGACGGCGTTGCCACCGCCACCACCTACACCGATCACCTTAATGATCGCGCTGTTTTGACAGCTATCTACTAATTCAAACATGTTAGCCATGATAATTTCCCCTTCGATTTACTTTAAAAAATTGCTATTAACAATTGTTACTTCCACTTTTTTAACAAAGCGATCCTCGCTTTATCAAAAACCACTAAACCACTTTTTCATACGATCAAATAGACCTGAAAAACCGGTTACATCTCTTTCACGGTGATGACCTTGATCCTGTTTTCCATAGATCAATAAACCTACACCTGTTGCATAAATTGGATTTCGCACCACATCCACCAAACCTTTGATGTGCTGTGGCATACCTTGACGAACTGGCATATGGAACACTTCTTCTGCCAGTTCCATCAAACCTTCCATCTTTGAACCACCACCGGTAATGACGATGCCGGCAGCAATTAAATTCTCAAAACCACTGCGTCGAATTTCTGCCTGTACCAGTTCAAACAATTCGCTATAGCGCGGCTCAACTACATCAGCCAAAATTTGACGAGACAAACGACGAGGCTGTCTGTCGCCAACACTTGGCACTTCGATTGTTTCGTCCAAATTTGTCAGCTGACGCAAAGCGCAGGCATATTTAATTTTGATTTCTTCAGCAAACTGAGTCGGTGTGCGTAACGCCACGGCGATATCATTAGTTACCTGATCGCCCGCAATTGGAATCACAGCGGTATGACGAATCGCACCGCCCGTAAAAATTGCAATATCGGTTGTGCCACCACCGATATCAATCAAGCAAATGCCTAGCTCTCTCTCATCTTCTGTCAGCACGGCATAACTTGATGCCAATTGCTCAAGAATCACGTCTTCAGGCTCAAGTCCGCAACGTGCTACGCACTTGGTAATGTTCTGTGCCGCACTGACTGCACCCGTTACCATGTGAACCTTGGCTTCAAGGCGAACACCAGACATACCCACCGGCTCACGAATTCCTTCCTGGTTATCAATTACAAACTCTTGTGGTAGCACATGCAGAATTTTTTGGTCAGCTGGAATCGCCACCGCTTTAGCCGCATCAATCACACGATCCACATCACTTTGTGTGACCTCATGATCCTTAATCGCAACAATGCCATGTGAATTTAAGCTTTTAATATGACTGCCAGCGATACCGGTATAGACCGAGTGGATCTGACAACCCGCCATCAACTCCGCTTCTTCAATTGCTCGCTGAATTGACGCCACGGTAGACTCAATATTGACTACCACACCCTTTTTCATGCCTCGCGAAGGATGCGAACCAATACCGATAATATCGACGATATTATCCGCTCCCACTTCTCCGACAATGGCCACGACTTTCGACGTACCAATATCCAATCCAACAATTAATCTCTTCTCTGATGATTTCGACATAGCTTTACCTGTTGCCCCCACCGTTTTCTAGCGGCGTTGTATTGCTAACCCATTTAGCTGCAAAACCGTTTTGATATCTCAAATCAACATAAGCCAATGGATCTGACTTATGAGTTTTCAACACATCTATGTGATTCAAAAGGCGCTCAATTCTTTCTTCCACATGCACCTTACCTAATTGAACTCTTAAGCCATCACTTAGCGTCAAGCTAATGGCTCCTCTCTCACTTAATTGCATCGCCTCAATAAACAATGATTTTTTCATCAATTGTTCTTGATAGCGTTGCAACAAAACTGTTAAATCCTTGGCCATTTCATCGGGCCCCTGTAGTTTGACCCAGCTCATTTCAGGTAACAGTTCGGGATAGAATACTTTTCCCTCAGTTGAAACGACGCCATTCATTCCCCAGTAGGCTAACGGCTCATACTCTTCCACCCTGACTTGTAATGTATCTGGCCACACTTTACGTAACTGCACTGCTTTGACCCATGGAAGGGATACAAACTTCTCTTCCGCTACTTCCATGTTCATGGTGAAAAAACCTCGATCATCAATCGATTTCATGGCGATTTTCACTTCATCTGCAGAGGTATATTGTTGTTTAAATACTTCCACACGATTGATAGGAAAAACGTTATCGGTATTAATGCTGAATACCCATATCGATGCGAACACAAAAGCAATCACAGCAGCACTGGCAGAAGCAATCGCAAGCACCCATTTCAAAGGCTTCAACCAGCCTTTAAAACTGTTAGCTTGTTTGCGTTCTTCACGTGTCGCCATCTTTGCCATTTCAAATAATTCCTTGGGTCACTACTTTCGTTCAACAAAACTGGTTTCAAGTACCGCAACTACTAACTCTTCGAAGCTCATTCCAGCCTGCTTTGCCGCTTTCGGTACTAATGATGTTTCGGTCATTCCCGGCACCGTATTTACTTCCAATAGCAACCAGTTACCTGTACTTCGTTCACGCATTAGATCAACACGTCCCCAGCCTTCGCAACCTAGCGCATAAAACGCTGCCTGTGATAACTCCGCAAGTTCCGCTTCATCTTCATCGTTTAAACCACTTGGACATATATACTCAGTACTTTTACTCTGATACTTCGCTTGAAAGTCGTAAAAAGTATTCGGCGTTTTGACACGAATACTCGGCAATGCTTTACCGTTTAAAATACTAACGGTGTATTCATCCCCATCAATCCACTGTTCCAACATCACTTCGCGATCATATTGCTTAGCATTCTCTACAGCCTCTACTAATGCTTTCGCATTATCCGCCTTAGCCATGCCCACACTGGAACCTTCACGAATAGGCTTAACCATTACGCACCCATTCATATCTTCGAGAACTGTTTTAGCCTGTTCTACACTCAAACTACCGGTATTGAGCATGCGATGCTTTGCTACGGGATAACCCATAGCTTGCCAAATTAACTTGGTTCGTAATTTATCCATCGCAATCGCAGAAGCCATCACACCACTTCCAGTGTAAGGAATTTCCAACAGCTGCAGATGCGCCTGAATCACACCATCCTCTCCACCACGTCCGTGTAATGCATTCCAGGCCCGGTCACACTTACTCCCTTGAATTGCTGCCAGACCATCAGCTGCTGGGTCGATTAGAACTGCATCAATTCCCACTTTGGTCAGAGCGTCATGCACCGCCTGACCACTTCGTAATGAAATTTCCTTTTCTGCAGAATGCCCGCCATAAAGGACTGCAGCTTTGCCGAATTTATCGATACTCATGACTCGGCCTCCGCGCTTAACTTAGATAAGTCCATGTTGACTGCAACCCATGCCGGCGCCAGAGAACCAACGTTACCGGCACCCTGTGTCACCACCACATCACCATCCTGCAAAATGTTGCTTAACAACTCTGGGAGTTGTGCTATTTTTTCCACATGAATCGGTTCAATTTTTCCACGCTGACGAATGCTGCGACATAATGAGCGGCTATCGGCACCTGGAATAGGTTCTTCCCCTGCCGAGTAAACTTCAAGCAACAAGAGCGCATCCACCTCTGATAAAACTTTACTGAAGTCTTCGTACAGATCGCGTGTTCTGCTATAGCGGTGCGGTTGATAAACCATCACTAAACGACGGTCAGGCCAGCTACGACGCATCGCTTCAATAGTGGCCATCACTTCACTTGGATGATGACCATAATCATCCATAAGCGTGATCGTTTTACCATCCACTTTAAAGTCGCCATACATCTGGAAGCGACGGCCGATACCGCCAAATTCCGCCAATGCTTTTTGAATAGCTGCATCTGATACACCATCTTCAGTCGCAACAGCAATCGCAGCCAGAGCGTTTTGTACATTATGTCGACCGGGTAAATTCAAAGTAATTTCTAACTCGCCTTCATGATCACGACGCATAACTTTGAAATGACTTTTTGTGCCTGACTGTGTGAAATCAATAGCGCGTACGTCCGCATCTTCACTAAAGCCATAAGTGACTGTTGGTCGCGTCACACGCGGCATAATCTCTTGTACCGTTTCATCATCGATACACATCACCGCCAACCCGTAAAAAGGAAGGTTATGCAAAAAATCGATAAAGTTGTTTTCTAAATTCTTAAAATCACCACCGTAAGTATCCATATGGTCTGCTTCAATATTAGTAACCACTGCTACCATCGGTTGAATGTGCAGGAATGAAGCATCACTTTCGTCGGCTTCAGCAATAAAGAAGCGACTGGTACCCAGACGTGCATTACTCCCAGCACTATTTAACAAGCCACCAATCACGAACGTAGGATCTAATCCCCCTTCGGCAAATATGCTGGCAATCAAACTGGTCGTGGTTGTTTTTCCGTGCGTACCTGCAACTGCCACTCCGTGCCGGAATCTCATTAATTCAGCGAGCATCTCTGCACGCGGGACTACTGGCACGCGATGCTCACGAGCTGCTTCTAACTCCGGATTTGATTTTGGAATCGCCGTTGATGCCACCACCACATTAACGTTCTTAATATTTTCTTTGCTATGACCAACAAACACTTCGGCGCCTAAACTTTTGAGCCGCTCTGTGACTTTGCTCTCACGCATATCCGAACCTGAAACTTCATAGCCAAGATTAAGCAACACTTCGGCAATTCCGCTCATCCCTGCACCACCAATACCAATAAAATGGACACGACGAATCCGACGCATCTCTGGCACTTGTTGTATTAAAGGACTGTTAGGGTTGGTGCCATTACTCATACTTGTTCTCTCGCTTTGTTGC
The DNA here is from genome assembly GCA_048266925.1 of Kangiella sp. Lineage (GTDB taxonomy): Bacteria > Pseudomonadota > Gammaproteobacteria > Enterobacterales > Kangiellaceae > Kangiella. The sequence continues at coordinate 501,910 of JBLWYL010000002.1, forward strand.
CTGCTTTTCCTTCAGCAGCTTTCTTGCAATATTCTGCAACGACTTGCGTTGCTTCAGGTCTTGCCAATTCTTTTGCTTTTCGTGCCATCTCAATCAAATGTTCTTTGTCATTAGCCAACGCTGTGATTTCCTGTGCCAGTCTTTGTTTACTTAAATCATGTTGCTGTATAATCAATGCCGCTCCCTGGTCAGCCAGGTACCTTGCGTTATAAGTTTGATGGTCATCAACCGCATGTGGATATGGGACAAAAATTGCAACACAACCGGCCATTGCAATCTCTGCAACGGTCAAGGCTCCTGCCCGGCAGACTACTAAATCAGCCCATTCATAAGCCTCTGCCATATCGTTAATGAACTCACTCACCTCAACTGATATCTGTTTAGTATTTTGTTTATAACGCTCAAGAACAGAGTCATGATGTCCTTTTCCACATTGATGCTTAACATGTACGCTGAGACCACTATTCACCAGGCTAAATGTTTCGGGTAACTCTTCATTAAATACAGCCGCACCACGACTTCCTCCAACCACTAAAATGTGAACACTTTTATCATCAGATTCAATGCGCGTTGCTGGGTCTTTATCACTACCAATATTTTCTCTTACTGGATTACCAACCGTACGTACCTTACTGCTTTCTGGGAAAGCCCCCGGATAGGCCTGTAAAGTCCAACGACTAAAACGGCTTAGTTGTGTATTGGTCATCCCTGCTATTGCATTTTGCTCATGGATAACTAATGGTATTCCACATAACTTTGCCGCAACGCCACCCGGACCACTGGCAAAACCACCCATGCCAAGAACCACATCAGGTTTAAATTGTTTGATTGCTTTGCGCGCCAACCAGACACTTTTCACCAACTGAAATGGTGCCTTAACCAGAGACCAAACTCCCTTATTACGAACGCCTTTTACCGGCAATAAGGTCATTGAAATACCATGTTGTGGAACCAAATCTTGCTCCATCCCACCCTCGGAACCGAGCCAATGTAAATCCCAACCCTCTCGATGCAATGCCTGACCTACCGCTAGCGCAGGAAAAATATGACCTCCGGTGCCACCAGCCATCAACAGAATACGTTTACTCATCATTCTGCCCTCCTTTAGCGGAGCGATAAGCGCGTTTAACTTTGGCATATTCGTGCTCGCGACGTCGCACTTCAAAATCGACCCGTAATATGACGGCGACCGCCACACAGGCTATGATGAGTGAATTACCACCGTAACTAATAAATGGAAGCGTCAATCCTTTTGTTGGCAAGCTTCCACTGGAAACACCAATATTGATGAGTGCCTGCAAACTCAACCAGAAGCCGAAGCCATAGCTCAGATAGGCTGCAAAATACTTTTCCATTTTCAACGCACGACGGCCAATGCTTAAACTGCGTAGTAAGATAATGGCAAATAGGATTATGACTAACAGCACACCAGCAAAGCCAAACTCTTCCGCAAACACCGCAAAAACAAAGTCGGTATGAGCTTCGGGTAAGTAGGATAATTTTTGCACGCTGTTACCAAGTCCGACGCCAAACCAATCGCCACGACCGAAAGCAATGAGTGACTGCACTAACTGATAGCCACTGCCGAACTGATCGGCCCATGGATCCAGGAAGCTTGTCAGTCGCTTCATTCGATACGGTTCTTTCCAGGCCACCAATGCCATCACAATGCTGACAAATGCGGTTAATGAGATAAACTGCCACAATCTTGCTCCCGCTAAAAACAGCATCGCAAGCGCCGTTGCTACAATCACCGCTGACGATCCAAAGTCTGGTTGCAACAGTAAGAAAGCAACTACTAAACCAATCACCAGCAATGGTTTGGTAAAGCCTTTAATTTGTGTTTGCAATTCATCGCTACGGCGCACCAGGTAGCCCGCCAAATAAGTCACAATGAAAAACTTCATCAGTTCAGCCGGTTGCACCGTTAAGGGGCCTAATCCAATCCAGCGTTTACTGCCATTAACTTCTCTACCTATCACTAGTACTAACATCAACAACACGATGCCGAATAGCAGCATGTAGATGCCATTTACCTGCCAGAACCGCGTATCCAGTTGCAGCACTAACATTGAGGCGACTAATGCAATCGATAAATAAATAACGTGACGGATGAGGAAATGGAATTCATTGCCATTCATATGATATTCGGCATATGGCATTGAACTGGATGCAACCATCATTACGCCAATAGCTAACAAAATCATCACTGGGCCCAACAACCAGGGATCCAGCTGCGTTCGCGGATCAGATAGCTTCAGCTGCTCCATAAAATCGGTAATTCTTAATGTATTGAGGATACTAGTCATAGCGCCTCCACACATTGAGTAAACTGTTCGCCACGTTGCATATAGTTGGCAAACATATCGAGACTGGCGCAAGCTGGTGACAACAGCACGAGATCACCACTTTGAGCTTGTTCATTTGCGATCCGAACTGCTTCTTGTAAGTTACTCACTAACTGTGTTTTTCTTGGCGCTAACTTTGCAATAGCCGGAGCATCTTTGCCGAAGCAGACAACAGCTTTAACTGTTTCTTTAATAATATTTTCTAAACTGGATAAATCAGCACCCTTGGCATCACCACCGGCGATTAAAATAATATTATTGCCAAACTGCGGTTCGAAGCTTTGAATAGCTGCAACGGTAGCACCGACATTAGTCGCCTTAGAATCATTAATGAAAGTGACACCATTTTTCACGCCAACTAGCTGGCTGCGATGCGGCAAACCTTGATAGGACATAGCTTTGTCCAGTACAGGCTTGGTTAATTCGATACCGGCGGTCTTTATCAACGCCAGGGCAACTGCGACATTGAGCGCATTATGGATTCCCTGCAATCTTAATTGGTCCAGCGGTAAAATCTGCTTGCCATGATGTTTAATCGAGTTATGGTCGATATCTACCGTCCAGTCCAGCTGTTGGTCAGAACTGACTCCAAAACGTACAACTTTTTGTTCCGTCTGCGCCGTCTCGTACCAAGTATTTTTATCATCAGCATTGATCAGACAGGTAGCAGCTTTTTTATAAATACTTTTCTTAGCATCGGCGTACTCTTGATAATGGTTGTAGCGGTCTAAATGGTCTTCGCTAACGTTCAATACCGTGGCTGCAATCGGCTGTAAACTTTTTGTGGTTTCTAACTGGAAGCTGGATAACTCCAATACCACATAATCACCTTCCTGCTCCAAAAGCTCTAAAGCTGGCACACCGATATTGCCGCCGACCAATGCTTTCTTTCCGCTGGCGTTAATTAATTCGCCAACCAAATCTGTGACTGTACTTTTTCCATTAGAGCCGGTGATGGCGATAACAGGTAATGTATTGGCTTGGGCAAACAACTCAATGTCACCAATAACGTTAATACCAGCTTCATGCGCTGCCTGAATGTCATTACGTTTGATCGCAATACCTGGGCTAACAACTAACTCATCATATTCTTTAAACTGTTCACCGTTCCATTTCAGTAAAGAACCGGGTGCTAATTTTTCTAATGCTTCATACCCAGGAGCAATGTCGCGCGTATCCATAACCTTGAACGGTTGATGCAATCCAGATAAATAACGCGCAACCGCAAGCCCGGTCTGACCAAGACCAAGTATCAAGCGATTTTTATACGCGATATCTCTTTGTTGCATTTCTAACATTTCCTTTACCTTGTTTAGCGAATTTTTAAGGTTGCTAAACCAATCAGTACTAATATCAATGAAATAATCCAGAAGCGCACAATCACGCGAGGCTCTGGCCAACCTTTTAATTCATAATGATGATGCAGCGGTGCCATTCTAAAAATTCGTTTGCCAGTTAGTTTGTATGAACCAACCTGTAATATGACTGACAGAGTTTCGATTACGAACACGCCACCCATAATAAATAGCACCAGCTCTTGGCGAACCATGACTGCTACTGCACCTAATGCAGCACCTAAGCCCAACGCACCTACATCACCCATAAAAACTTGCGCTGGGTAAGTGTTGAACCATAGAAAACCCAATCCAGCACCAATTATCGCCGCGCAGAAAACAACCAGTTCTCCAACTCCTTGCACATAAGGAATCGCTAGATACTCAGAAAACACCTGATTACCTGTGACGTAAGCAAATATGCCCAAACCACCAGCCACTAACACTGTTGGCAAAATAGCGAGTCCATCCAGCCCATCAGTAAGGTTCACCGCATTACTGGTACCCACAATGACGAAATAGGCCATAAAGATGAACAGGATGCCCAATTGCGGCATCACATCTTTTAAAAAAGGAACCAATAATTGAGTTTCAACAGGCGAGGCTGTATAGAATAAATAGAGCGCAATACCGGCACCGATTAATGACTGCCAAAAATACTTCCAGCGTGCCACTAACCCTTTTGGATCTTTGCGAACTAACTTGATGTAATCATCAGCTAGCCCTACCATCCCAAAACCGACCAGTGCAATCAGCGCTACCCATAAATAGCGGCTAGTTAACTCACCCCACATTAATGAACTGAAAACAATGGCGAAAATAATCAGCGCTCCACCCATAGTTGGTGTACCAGCTTTGACTAAATGAGTTTGTGGCCCATCATCACGGACGGTCTGTCCAATCTGATATTTACTCAAGCGACGAATCATAGTTGGACCTACCAACAGTGAAATGCCCAACGCGGTAATAACGCTAACAATTGAACGAAATGTTAAGTATTGGAACAGGTTAAAACCTGAGTAATATTGTGATAAGTAATCTGCTAACCAGGTCAGCATATTAGTTCCCCCCCAAATTTAAATTGTGCTCGTCGGCGGCAGGTGCTACCAACTCGTCAACGACCTGTTCCATCTGGGCGCTACGTGAGCCTTTTACTAATATTTTATAATCTGGCTGAATAACGTTTCTTAGATAAGACACCAGTAAATCTTTACTATCAAAATACTGCGCATTCTGACCAAAAACCTCAGCGCTATGTTTGACCCATCGTCCACAGACCAATAAGCGTTCAATATTTTTTTCTTTTGCATACTCGCCGACTTCACGATGGTATTGAGCACTCTCATCACCTAGTTCAGCCATATCACCAAGTACTAACACTTTGGTACCAGACAGGCTGGCCAGGTAATCAATTGCAGCTTTTACAGAAGCCACACTCGCGTTATAGGTATCATCAATAATCAATGCACCCTGAAGTGCTTTAAACTGATTAAGACGACCTTTCACTGCAACCATGGCTTCCAGGCCAACTTTAATCATTTCCATATCCGCACCCACAGCTGAAGCTAAAGCTGCTGCAACTAAGGCATTGGAAACATTGTGCATTCCAGGCACCGGAAGTTGCACGGAAACGGTTTGGGCACTGCCATCTTGTGTATGCTGCATATTAAAAGTCACATTGCCGTTATCTTGTATCTGGCAATTATCCGCAGTAAAGTTGGCATCTTTATGGCGCGAAACTGTTATTTTCTGTAGTGATGCAAGTTGCTCTATCCACTCATCTGAAAATGCACTATCAAGGTTAATTACCGCTTTGCCATTGCTGGTCAATGCTTGATAAATTTCTGACTTGGCTTTGGCAACGCCTTCTACTGAACCAAAGCCTTCAATATGCGCTGCTTCAACATTGTTTATAACGCTGACATCTGGCTTAGCAATGGAAGCGCAATATTCGATCTCACCAATATGATTAGCGCCCATTTCAATGACAGCAAATTGATCGGTCACTTCTAAACGAAGCAGTGTCAATGGCACCCCAATGTGATTGTTGAAATTACCTTGTGTTGCTAACACCTTGCCCTTTTGACGTAGAATGCTGGCAACCATTTCTTTGACTGTGGTTTTACCCGCACTACCCGTAATACCAATCACTAAGGGGTTCACTTTATCGCGAACATATTCCGCGATTTTACCCAATGACTTTACCGTATCGCCGACAATGACTTGAGGTAAATCAGTTGCCACAGAATGCTCTACCAACAATGCTTTAGCACCTTTACTTTTAGCATTCTCTACAAATTTATGGGCATCAAAATTCTCACCTTTCAATGCAATAAATAATGCTTCGCGACAATCCACACGCGTATCAGTGACTACTCTACTAATCTCAATATCCTGCCCCTGTAACCGACCTCCGGTTACCTCAGCAATAGTTTGAAGATTTAATGGGATCATAAGTTCACCCCCATTAAACTCGCCACCGTTTCTAAATCAGAATAATGAACTTTTTTCTTGCCGATTTGTTGATAGTCTTCATGGCCTTTTCCTGCCACTAAAATGATATCGTTAGCTGTGCTGTTCTTAAGTGCAAACTCAATCGCCTCTTTTCTTTTTGCAATATATTGAGTTGTTTTGTTTTTCATACCGTCGCGAATCATCGATACAATCGCCTCAGCATTTTCGGTGCGTGGGTTATCATCTGTAAGGATTACTTGATTTGCTTTTTGTTCTGCCATAGCACCCATTAATGGACGCTTGCTGTTATCACGATCGCCACCACAGCCAAAAATACACCATAGCTCACCTGCACAATGTTCACGCAAGCTGGTTAACGTTTTATCTAAGGCGTCAGGTGTGTGTGCATAATCAACTACTACAGTTGCCTTTCCGCTTGCGGTAAAGTTTTGCATACGACCCGGAACGGCTTTGGCTGCATTTAGCGCAACAATCCATTTGTTGATATCACCAAACAGTTCACCTAGCGCTCCGGACACAGCTAACAGGTTTGCAAGATTGAAATGACCTAATAAGCCTGAACGTAATTTACTGGTTCCCCATGGCGTGTGCAGCTCTGCCTGAATACCCCTCATATTAAAGGTCTGATTTTTCGCAACAATCCAATTTTCAATATCTAATTCTTCATCTTTGTTTTCACAACTGTATGCAATTTTTCGGCATACAATGGCATCATCCGCCAACAATCGACGCCCATACTCATCATCCGCATTAATGACAGCGGCTTCTAACTCTTCACTCAAAAACAGCTGCCTTTTAGCCTCGAAATAAGACTCCATATCACTGTGATAATCGAGGTGATCTTGTGAAAGATTGGTAAAGACAGCGATCTTGTATTGCACTGCAGCCACACGCGATTGCACTAAACCATGCGAGGAAACCTCCATCGTCAAATGGTAATTCTTACGGGCAAGATATTCTGCAGCTAGACGCTGAATAGCGATTGCATCAGGCGTTGTGTTTTCAGTCGCCTTCAACTTCGATGGATTACCATTACCAACCGTGCTTAGCATCAATGTTGGATATTGTAAAAACTCAAGTGCTTGAGCTAACAGATAGGCGCAACTGGTTTTACCGTTCGTTCCAGTCACACCAATGACCGACATTTTCTTGGTTGGACTACCATAAAAACGTGCGGCAATCTGGCTCACTTTGCTGCTTAAGTTTTCAACAGGAATTAAAACAGCCTCCTTATAGTTATAAAGCTCCAAAGGAGCCACCCCGGAGAGAGTCTTGGCGGAGGCTGTCACTTGCTGGTTGTCATTGAGCAAGGTTTTTAAAATCGTCTCACTGTCTTTCTTTTCTAATAATATTACAGTTGCGCCAGCTTCAACTGCTTGTTCAATATATTCTCGACCATCGGTTGCATGTCCAGGGTAAGCCATAAAGATTTCACCTGACTTCACCTGACGACTATCCAGCTGTAAACCTTTCACCTCAGTAGTCGCAACTTGGGGAAAGTGTGCCCAAAACTGCTCACTTACTAATGGCTTTATCAGTTTTTTCAGATTGATGGTATGTTGTACGGAATTAGTCATGCTGGCCACCTCGTACAACAGCAGTAGCTGTTGCTACTGCTGGTTTGTTAGGCTTGCTATCCGGCGAAATATTCATTAAATGCAAAGCCTTATCGGCTACTTTGGCAAATACAGGTGCCGACACAGTTCCGCCGTAATAGCTGTCACCGGCGGGTTCATCAACCATTACCACAATCGCAAATTTAGGATTACTTGCAGGCACTAGACCCGCAAATACGGTGACGTATTCATCACCGTAACCGCCACGCACCGCTTTCCGCGAAGTTCCAGTTTTACCTGCAACTCGATACCCTTCAACTTTTGCCTGGGTGCCTGTTCCACCTTCAGATACAACCTCTTCCATCATGTGCACGACAGAACGTGCCACTTCGGGCTCTAATACCTGTTCCCGAGGATACTCCACCCCATCTGTCCGCTTAATCAACGTCAACTGATTACGCACACCGTCAGCCCCAAGAATGGCATAAGCTTGAGCCAGCTGAATCGGGCTCACCATAAAGCCATAGCCATAGGACATAGATGCTTTTTCATGTTCGGACCAATTGGCACGCGGCGCCAAAATACCGTCTGACTCACCTTGAATTCCTAAGCCGGTTTCCATTCCAAAGCCAACTTTATAGTAAGTGCTCATAAATTCTTCGTCGGAGAGTTCCAATGCGATTTTCGCAACCCCCATATTGCTGGATTTTTTTATAATTCCATCCAAATCCAGTACACCATAATTTCTAGGATCGCGAACCCAGGCATAACCCAACTTCATGCGCCCAGGTGAGGTATCAATTTTTGAGTTGGTTGAAAATTTACCACTGGATAACGCACTGACAACCGTTAAAGGTTTAACCGTAGAGCCCGGCTCGAACAAATCCGCAATGGATCGATTACGAGTGAACTCCGGAAAGCGACTGTCAGAACGATTTGGATTGAAGGAAGGCTGGCTGGCCATAGCTAATACTTCGCCTGTTTCCACATCCACCACCACAACCGAACCACCTTTGGCACCGTTTTGTAAAACGGCTTTCTTTAATTCTTTATAAGCGGTCGCTTGAATCCGAGAATCGATGCTTAGTTGTAAATCATTACCCTGCTCAGCTTGTGCCAAAACACCGCGCTCTTCTACAACACGACGATATAGGTCCACGACCACTTTTTTGCTACCAGGCTGCCCAGTCAGGAAACTATCAAAAGCACGTTCAACACCCTCTAAGCCTTTGTCATCTATACCAGTAAAGCCCACAAGGTGGGCAGTTACTTCAGCACTTGGATAATATCGGCGATATTCAGTTTTAAATTCGACCCCCGGAATGTTCAGTCGCTTAATATAAAGCCCCACGTTGGGATCAATATGCCGTTCAAGCCAAACAAATCTTTTACTGGATTTACTTTTAACCCATTGGTTTAACTCTTTTTCATCACGTTTTAAGGCTGCTGCAAATGCTTTCCATTCTTTGCTGACTAATACGCTTTCGTCGGCTAACAATATTTTCGGATCGAGCCATACTGACTCAGTGGGTACAGAGCGAGCTAACTCAACACCATTGCGATCAACTATCAAACCACGGTGACTTGAAATACCTTTAACCCGTACCGACCGCGAGTCACCAGCTTGTGCCAACTCATCAGAGCTAACTACTTGCAGATAGGCAGCACGTGTTACCAATGCTCCAAAACCGCACAACAATACCGCAATCATGGCGTAATAACGCCATGTACAGAGCGGTACTGTTTTTAATTTACGGTTTTGTACTTTCTTCATTCTCTACCTCTAACCGAGGGCGTAATTAACACTTCATTTCTTGAGTCTAACTGCTTCATCTTTAAACGCTTTTCAGCCAGCGATTCGACGCGACTATGTTCTGCCAAAGAGCTTTGTTCTAAACTCAGTTTTTGCCACTGTAGCTCTAATGCTGTCTGTTCATCTTCCAGTTGCTTCAATGCAATAGTTGTCTGGCGCATCTTGTGAGTTTGGTGGGCAACCACTATTCCTGAAACCACCACCAAAATACCCACAAAAATAACTCCGAAGCGGCGTAATACAGTTGCCATCAGGCTATAAAAAGGCCATAAGCTATTGGTTTCTCTAACCTTTTCTTTTTTTTTGGCCGGGCTCATGACAACTTCTCCGCCACTCGCATCACAGCGCTTCTCGCTCTAATGTTGCGTTCTAGCTCGCTGTCCCCCGCCTTGGTAAATTTGCCGACTTTCTTCATACGACGGTTAATCATGTCTTCCGTAATCGGCAAGCCAGCAGGAAAATTCTGACCTTCCGCTTGCTTCTGGATAAACTGTTTCACGATACGGTCTTCCAGAGAATGGAAGCTGATCGCTACTAAACGACCACCCACCTTTAATACGTTCAACACCTGTTCCAAGGTATCCTTTAAATCATCCAACTCACGATTGACTGCGATACGGATCGCCTGAAAACAGCGAGTTGCCGGATGCTTGTGCTTTTCCCAACGTGGATGCGCCTCAGAAATAATGTCTGCCAATTGTTTAGTGCGCGTAATGGGCGCTTTGGCTCTTTTCTCTACGATGGCGCGTGCAATCCGTTTCGCATAACGCTCTTCGCCAAAAGACTTAAAGGTCCAGACCATGTCTTCTTCATCGGTAGTCGCAATCCATTGTTCAGCGGTTTGCCCGCGTGTGGTATCCATACGCATATCCAATGGCCCATCCTGCATAAAGCTGAAACCACGTTCAGCCTGATCAAGCTGTGGTGATGAGACTCCTAAGTCCATCAAAACACCGGTTACATCACCAACCCAACCATGCTTGCTAACCTCTTGTTCTAAAAGAGAAAAGCTTTCATGAACAATACTGAATCTGTCATCTTCCAATTGCAGCTGTTCACCCACTGCAATGGCCTGTAAATCTTTATCAAATCCAATCAAGCGTCCTTTTTCCGACAGATGCGACAGAATCGCCCGGCTGTGTCCGCCGCGACCAAATGTACAATCGATATATATGCCGTTAGGGTCGATCACTAAAGCCTCCACTGCCTCATTTAGCAGGACTGCATCGTGTTCTTGTTCGGTGCTCATAACTAGAACGCCAGTTCGGGTAAACTTTCTGGATCCAGTGGCCCCTCAGCCAACGCTTCAACATCCTGCTCAATCTTCTTGTGCCAATTCTCCTCATTCCAGATCTGGAAAGTTTTGCCTTGGCCGGCTAGAAGTAATTGTTTTTCCAATTGCGCGTATTCACGCAGGACAGGAGGCAGTAGAATACGTCCATTACCATCGATTTCATGCTCTGATGCATGACCGAGTAACATACGTTTAATACGGCGTTGGTTAGGGTCTGTGTTAGAAAAAGTGTCGAGTTTTGCTTCGAGTTGTTCCCAGTGGGGGAGCGGGAAAAGTAATAAACACGGGTCAAACAGGTCAATAGTCACCACAATTTGATTGGAGCAAACATCTTCAAAACGCGAGCGGTACTTCGCCGGAATGGCTATACGACCTTTCGCGTCCATATTGATTGCAGTTGCTCCACGGAACATGGCTCTATGTAAACCCCACTTTTGACTCGTTATGCTAAAACCGAAATTGCTACCCGGTTTTCAGCTGTTTTAAGCAAATTGGTCGTTGATCTTCACTGATCCTCTACGATCCACTTTGCGACACTTTTCTCCACTTCTCTACACTATATGAACTTTGCTTGAGTTTTGCAAGGCAAATTTGCATGGAAAATGTGAAAAATGTCCTTATTTGACAAACACTTAGCGAAGTTAGTCAGCACTAACAAACAAGCAAAAATAAACTGCTTATTTTTCAGAAAATTAGGTAGAGAAGTTAGAATTTACTTTAAGTTAGAGGGAGCGCTTTACTAAATTAAAGGTTCTGAGGCTAAAAAATGTCTGGTTTATTTCAATCTAAGGTTCAAAATACTATTCATAAGCACGGTGAAACCCACTTAATTGATATAACCTATTGATATATTGGAAATCCATGCTAGCCAGAAAGCCTGGTGTTCAATAGACTGGAGGGAATAAACACCAAACCCTACCAAGTATGAAGTACAACGAGATATTCGAAAAAATCGCTGCTGAGCTTAAAACTTATGACCAAATAGGTCAGGTAGCGACTTATATTCCCGCATTGGCCAAGGCCAACCCCAATAAATTTGGTATGTACCTGGTGACGGAAGAGGGACACAGCTACTTCCATGGAGATACCGACGAGACATTTTCCATTCAGAGTATATCCAAGGTTCTGTCACTGGTTTATGCATTTAAGCTAGTCGGGACCGATTTATGGAAGCGCGTTGGTGTAGAGCCCTCAGGCAGCCCCTTTAATTCTTTAGTGCAGCTTGAATACGAACAAGGCATCCCACGCAACCCGTTAATCAACGCCGGCGCCATAGTTATTTGCGATATCCTGATCAGCGAGTTGGCAAACCCTTATCAGGACTTCATCAAATTTCTGCGCTCACTGGCGGGTAACCCCGATATTGATTACTGCAAAACGACGGCAGAATCGGAAAAGGAGTGCGGCTTTAAAAATAATGCCCACATCAATCTGATGAAATCCTATGGAAATATCGAAAACGACGCTGAAGAAGTGTTGGATTTCTACTTTCATCTTTGCTCGATTGAAATGTCATGCAAAGATCTTGCCCAAACCTTTATGTTCCTCGCCAATGGAGGTAAAAACCCGCTCAACAACAAGAGAATATTAACCGCTCAGGAAACCAAACGTATCAATTCCATCATGCTGCTTTGTGGATTCTATGATGAGGCAGGCGAATTTGCCTTCAGAGTTGGGTTACCCGGTAAAAGCGGTGTCGGCGGCGGTATCGTAGCCATCTACCCAGACCAATACAGTATTGCAGTATGGAGCCCGGGATTAAATAGCAAAGGCAATTCAAGCAAGGGCATCAAAGCACTTGAGCTCTTTACTACTATTACTCAATCAAATGTTTTTGGCCCCTCGCCTATTTTTGATGAGCTGGAGTATGAGTAGTAAATGTCTTATACACTAGCTCTTTTATCTCAATGGTCTGGATCTAAATGAACTGGTTCTAAATGATCTGGGCCTCACCCAAAACCAGCTTACCAATACCAAAGCACCGAACAGAGTATAAGCAACGACAAACACCCATTGTGGGAATTGATAATACAGAAGGTTTTCCAGCCAGTGGGATATAAAGGTGTCTTGATAGCCAACCTCACCCGCCTTTTGCCGCAACGTGTTCTCCCAAATGGTCAAAGGGCAAATAGCACCAAACCACGATTGAATAACTACAAAACCAATCGCAATTAAGTGCAGCAGGCGAAACCATGGATTGCGCACCCATGACCATGAGCAAGCACCACCAATTAGAATCAATATCAATCCCACTACTACAAACACTACGAATAACGCATGAGTGATAAGAATCAGATCGGCTAATAAAATATAGAAATCAGCAGAGTTCATGGAGTTAGTATAACGCTAGCTGGTTGAATGCTGTAACTTTGGAAAAGGAAAGCTCGGCAATAGAGGTAGGGGCAGGCCAATGTGCCTGCCCAGAAAGTTGTTCAACTGAAAAACTATTATTTTAATATTCTCTAACAGTGACCGTAGGAAATACCTTTGACTATAAAGGTGATTCCAATAGCCCCTTATAGTCACTGGATTATGAAATTACATCCTGTATTTCACCCGTTGGGCCAGCAAAGCTGTTTAAAATCGTTCCCTACGATTTTATCCGCGTTTAGCGACCGAAGGAAGTACCTTTAGGTACCGCGGGATGACAACATCAACCTAAGTTGATCGGAGTTAGGCCGGTAAGCCGCGTCTCTTGTAGAGAGTGTCTTGGACAGTCATTTTGTACGAATGACAAATACGTTTACTTTAAAGATTTAAACTCAGGTAAAAAAATTAAGCTGGCCGGTGAGCCGCGTCTCTTGTGAAAAGTGTGTCTTGGACAGTCATTTTGTACGAATGACAAATACGTTTACTTTAAAGATTAAAATTCAGGTAAAAAAATTAAGCTGGCCGGTGAGCCGCGTCTCTTGTGAAAAGTGTGTCTTGGACAGTCATTTTGTACGAATGACAAATACGTTTACTTTAAAGATTAAAACTCAAGTAAAAAAATTAAGCTGGCCGGTAAGTCGCGGCTCTTGTGAAGAGTGCGTCTTGGACAGTCATTTTGTACGAATGACAAATACGTTTACTTTAAAGATTAAAACTCAAGTAAAAAAATTAAGCTGGCCGGTAAGTCGCGGCTCTTGTGAAGAGTGCGTCTTGGACAGTCATTTCCTACGAATGACCAACGCATAAGTTTTAACAGTTGAATACGAAAGTAAAAAATAAGCTGGCCGGTAAGCCGGATTCTGTCTTGGACAGTCATTCGTCTAGGCCATGGATCACTCTATGGCTCAAGCAACCTACCCGGTTCCAACGCGAGCCACGCCATACGGAACCCTATTTGGTCTTGCTTCGGGTGGGGTTTACCTCGCCACATACTGTTGCCAGCAGTGCGGTGCGCTCTTACCGCACCATTTCAACCTTACCTGTGAATCTTGCGATTCCATCGGCGGTATACTTTCTGTTGCACTTGCCGTCGGCTTGCGCCGCCCAGGCGTTACCTGGCACCCTGCTCTGTGAAGTCCGGACTTTCCTCTCCCCACCAAATGGTGAGCAGCGACTGTCTGGCCAGCTTGTGGGCAAGTTTAGTCTTCAACGGTGAAAAAGCAAGCAAAAATGCAAAAGGCAGGCTCATTGGCCTGCCCTTTCTACGTCTAGAACAATTCTGATTATTTAAACTGGCTTTCGATATTATCTTTAAACCAATCCTCGAACATACGCTTCTCGTAATAGAAGCCTTCATTTCTATACTGGGCAGGCGTTCTGATTCTGTCTAAAAACTTCATGTCTTTTAACAATTCCGAACCTTCCTTTAAAGTCTTTCCTTCGTCATTTATTAACTGGTAATCAAACTTCATTTTTGGGAAATAAAGCCTTTCAACCAATCGATACTCTTGAATGCCGCCATAACGAACATCACCAGCTAGATCGAGATCCGTGATTCGCATCTCGAACACAGCCCCTTCTGGAAGCTTCTCACCAAGCGCGATAAATGATTTTTCTAAGCTTGTCTTAACCCGCTTATAAAAAGCCGATTTAGTTTCTGTAGCAGGTCTCACGTCTATAAAATCATCAAACTCGCCCCAGCTTACTTTAACCTCACCGGCGAAAGCCACAAGTGGGAGCGTTAGTAGAGCGGCAACTGCTGATTTTAAAAATTTCATATATAACTCCAATTGCATTAATTTCATTTGGATGACTTTCTTACTTATATAGACTGAATTCATAGGTGAAAAGTGACATAAATCTCTATTAAGCTTTTTGCTCTAATGCCCACTGGTATAATACCTTTTTCTTCAAGCCCGACACTTGTGCGGCAATTTTGGCGGCTTTATTGGGAGGCAATTCCTGCAATAAGGCGGTCATCAGTTTTTCAGTAGCTAAATCCATTGCCGCCGGCTTCTCGCCGCAACCAGAAACCATTAGCACAAACTCACCCTTTTGCTGATCCAGGTCTGCTGCAACCTTTTCCACCAAGTTAGAGGCTCGGCCCGATAACATAGTTTCAAACGTTTTAGTCAGTTCGCGAGCAATCACTAACTCTCTATCGCCCATGACTTCGTAAAGATCTTTTAAACAATCCAGAATCCTGTGTGATGACTCATAAAAAACCAAGGTTTCACTATGGTGCGACAAGTCATTAAAAACCTGCTTACGGCCCGATGACTTTGCGGGTAGAAAGCCCCAGAAACTAAAGCTATCAGTCGCCAAACCGGCAATGCTTAGCGCTGTAATGATGGCACTAGGCCCAGGGATTGGACTAATTCTATGCCCCTGCTGACGGAGCTCTCGCACCAGCTTGAATCCTGGATCACTAATCAGTGGCGTACCAGCATCCGATATCAAGGCAATACTCTGCCCCTCTTGCAACCGCTTAGCGATCTGCTCTATCCGTGCAACCTCATTATGCTCATGCAAGGACATCATAGGAGTATCAATCTGGTAGTGCTGTACCAGACGCTGACTGTGACGCGTATCTTCGGCACAGATTAAATCAACCTCCTTGAGGGTACGAATCGCGCGGGCGGAAATATCTTCGATATTGCCAATCGGCGTGGCAACCACAAATAAAGTGCCCAATTGTGCCGATGCGGTATCACTTTGTGCGAAATTTGCCATAGCTTTTTTGCCTTGCTGCGCCTAAGCGCCTAAAATACCGGTAATTATTTGATGAGTATGGAATTATGACAAAAAAGCTTATGCATAAGAACCTCATATTAGTATTCTCGGCAATTTTCAGCGTATTGATGGTTTCGGCCTGTACAACAACTTCTAAGAAACCAGAATCACCGCTGACTGCTGACTACGACATGCAGCCTGCCGAATTCTACCTGCAACAAGCAGAAGCAGCTGAAGAGGCTGACAAAGCACCTTTTTTGTTGCAGGCAGCAAAAGCACATGTGCAAAGAGAACAGTTTGCCGAGGCCTACGAAATACTAAATAGTTTTTATCCGACCCAGCTGCCCGCTGAACTACGATCGGAATGGTATTTGCTGGTAGGGGAAGTTGCCCTAACACAAGAACAGCCCTTCGACTCCATACGCGCACTGCAAACTATTCGTAATCCAGAAGAATTCAGTATTGAATGGCAATCCCATTATTACCGATTATTGGCCGATAGCCTGGCCGCAAACCAGCGCCACGCCGATGCAGCTATGACACGCATTGAAGCAATGCACTTATTCACTGAACCAAGTTTACGTGAGGAGCAGGAGCGTAAGGTCTGGATAGAATTAATGACCTCACCGACCGGTGCGCTAGAAATTACGCGAAATCGAGCTACTGAACATGATGAGCTTGGTTGGCTTGATATGGCAATAATCCAACAGCAGTTCAGTGGTAATCCAGCGGCTCTTTCTGAAGCCATGCAAGAATGGAATGTCCTTTACCCAAACCACCCTGCTCTATATTACATAGACATTGAGGTCCAACGCGAAACCGTTATGGTTGATTTTGGTGCTCCAACTAAAATTGGCCTCTTCTTACCTACCAGCGGTCGTTTAGAAACGGTTGGTAAGGTGATTCTTGATGGCTTCATGACATCCTTTTACGATACCCAGATGATGGGCAGCGAAAAACCTGAAGTTGTCATTTACGATACCGCTAAAGAACCTATCGAATTGCTGTACCAACAAGCTCTTGCAGATGGCGTTGAGTTTATCATTGGTCCACTGCTAAAAAATAAGGCAGACGATATAGCTCAATTCCAGAAACTTCCCATTCCTACTCTGATACTTAATCGACTGGATGATGCCTACACTCCAGCAGGTATGTTTCAGTTTGGTTTACCCATTGAAGATGAAGCAGAACAGGTTGCTCGCTACGCTATCAATAAAGGTCAAACTCGTGCATTCATCATTAATGCGGAGAAAACCGTCGGTCAGCGTGCAGTAGAAACATTTAGCGATATATTTCAACGCTTAGGAGGTACCATCGTCCGAACAGCTGATTTATCTCGTACGCCTGATCCTAAAGTTGCAGTAATGCAAATGTTGGGCGCCGACCAAGCGGAAAAGCGCAAGCGTGAACTGCAGAATTTATTGAATCTACCCATAGAATCGTCAAGCCAAATTTCAACAACGGCAGATTTCATTTTTATGATTGCCGAAACGAAAGAAGCTCGCACCATCAAGCCTTATTTAAATTATTACTACGCTTACAACCTGCCAGTCTATGCCACATCAACTTTGTACAATGGTAATAATAATCGCGAAAATGATCTTAACGGCATTCAGTTTCTCGATGCGCCATGGATGATCCCGCAGAATAATGAGCAGGCTGCTAATAAGCAAAAGATTGTGCGCATGTTTCCGGCAGCAAATGGAACCTTGGGACGATTTTTTGCTTTGGGCTATGACTCTTTCTTGTTGATCCCGGAAATCCCTCAGTTGTCCGCACTCTCAGACTATACCGTTGACGGCTTATCAGGTGAGCTTTCCCTAGATTACTACGGCCGCATTATTCGCAGGTTAGCTTGGGCAAAATATGAAAGAGGGTATTGGGTGCCTGTCACCCCTTAATACTACGATTTACATATCAACAAAGTATTGTGTGATTAATGAGTACTAGACAACGTGGTGAAAGAGTTGAACTCTTTGCTGAGAACCATCTCAAACAACAGGGATTAAAGTTAATTGAGAAGAATTACAATTCTCGATACGGCGAGATTGACTTAATCATGATGGAACACAGGACATTGGTATTTTGCGAAGTACGCTTTCGAGCAAATACCAGTTACGGCAGTGGCGCAGAAACGGTCAATCTTAAAAAACAGCAGAAGATCATCAAGACCGCACAGCTGTATCTGCAAGCCCATAAAAAAATGCAACAACACGATTGTCGTTTTGATGTTGTTTCCGTAACATTAGCAGCACAAGAGCCATTGATTGAATGGCATAAAAATGCTTTTCAGGCTTCACCCTGGTAAGTATAAAATTACCGACTCGATTAGGTAGATTATGATAGAACGTATTCGTGATATTTTTACAGAAAGTATTCAAACTAAAATTGCTGCTGCAGATGCGCTTCCTGAGTCAATCGACAAGGCGGGTCAAATTCTGGTTAATAGTCTACTCAATGGCCATAAAGTTTTGAGTTGTGGTAATGGAGGCTCTGCCGGTGATGCACAGCACTTTTCCTCTGAGATGCTTAACCGTTTTGAGCGTGAACGTCCAAGTTTGCCAGCCATAGCATTAACCACCGATACAGGTACATTAACCTCCATCTCTAATGACTATAGCTATAATGATGTTTTTGCCAAGCAGCTGCGCGCTCTTGGTCAAGCCGGCGATGTATTGCTGGCTATTTCCACCAGCGGTAATTCACGAAATGTGATTAATGCCATGGAAACTGCGCTCAGTAAAGATATGCTAATCGTCGCGCTTACTGGTAAAGACGGTGGCGAAATGGCCGGCCTGATAGGCCCTAATGATATTGAAATTCGCGTTCCATCAAACTCAACAGCCCGTATTCAAGAGGTACACCTGGTCATCATTCATGCCCTATGTGACTTCATCGATAACAGTTTATTCGGCACAGAGGCTTAGAAATGCTTACGAAACAATTATTCCGTTTACTTATATTACTCCCGGTCCTTATGACGGGGTTATCCGCTTGTACTACATTTGGTACCGCTTCCACAGATCAAAGTATCCAATGGCAAGCTAAAGACTTAATTCAACCTATCACTGAAAAACATCAGCCTGCTGCTGTGGATGTAGTTAGCCATAACTTATATGTTCTGGTCTATGGGCAATTGCCATCTCAAGCAGCTATTGATGAGGTCTCTCTTGCTATCAAAGATATCCCTCGCATGAAAAAAGCATTTAACGAAGTGCGTGTCGGTAACCCTGAAGAGGTTAGCACTGCTTCTGATGTTTGGATTACTACCAAAGTCAAATCTAGCTTAGCCGCTGAGAAAGGCTTGGACTCAAATCGCATTAAAGTTATTACAGAAGATAAAGAAGTTTTCTTAATGGGTATGGTCACTCGTGAAGAAGGTGACAAAGCTGCTCTTGTCGCCCGTAATATTTCTGGTGTCGATAGAGTTGTGAAGATTTTTGAGTATATCGACTGATAGTAGTCAATATATTCAGAATAGAAAAAGGCGAGTCTAGACTCGCCTTTTTCTTATTTGACAGATTAAACTAACCAGCTTTCGCTCAAGTCAATTTTAGATTTAAACTTTACTTAACCACTTTTAATTTGGGCTTACCCTTGGGTGGTTTAGGTGGCTCATCATCAGGTCCGTCATCATCCTGGTCTTTTGTTTTCGCAGGGCCTATAGAGTCCGACGTTGTTTCCATATCATCAGCGCCATACATATTGGCTGAAAACATAATACCTTGATCATTTTCTCTGGCATAAATAGCAATGATCGAACTCGTCGGTATATAAAGACTAAGTGAGCGCCCTGAAAACCTGGCATTAAAACTTACATAGTCATGATTAAGCTCAAAATTTGCTACTGCCGTGGGAGCGATATTTAATACAATTTTGCCATCGTTAGCAAACTGCAAGGGCACGTCAACTTGCGGATGAGAAGCATCCACCAGAATCTGTGGAGTCCACTCATTATCGAGTATCCACTCATAATAAGCGATTAATAAATAGGGTTGTAATGGCGAACTACCCGCCATTACATTAGACCCATTTTGATTTCGCGCTCTTCCTCAGTCAGGCTGACTTTAAATGATTCGCGCTCAAAAATACGCTCCATATAATCATGGATTGCCTTACTACCACGCCCTGAGATCTCGATGCCTAATTGCTCTGCTCGCCATAACAAAGGTGCAATAACGCAATCAACCAATGAGAATTCATCGCTCATAAAGTAAGGGTTACTCGCAAATACCGGTGCAAGAGCCATGATACTTTCCTGTAATTCCTTACGGGCTTTTTTAGCTTTTACTTCGGTACCGTTAACGATAATTTCATACTGGCTGTACCATTCTTTTTGAATGCGATGCATCATCAAACGACTACGGCCACGAGTCACCGGATAAACCGGCATCAATGGCGGATGCGGGAATCGCTCATCTAGATACTCCATGACAATGCTTGCTTCGTACAATACCAAGTCACGATCGATTAATGTTGGAACGGAGCCATACGGATTCAAATCTAATAAATCCTCAGGAACATTGTCAGAGGTCACTTCGACCACTTCATAATTTACCCCTTTCTCCGCTAACACGATACGAGCCTGATGGCTGTATACATCGTTACCAGAAAAAAGTGTCATAACTGAACGTTTGGCAACTACTGCCATACTGTTTTCTCCTGCAAACAACAAGAAAGCCTCAGCCAAGATAGGCTAAGGCTTGGGATGCTAATTAATGTACGTCTTTCCAGAATTCTTTCTTCAAGAAATACGCAAATATCAGTAGCACTAATAAGAACAACAAGACCCAGACACCCATGCGCTTACTTTCCAGTTTTACTGGATTAGCTGTATAAGCCATAAACGCAGTCAGGTCACGAATACTTTCATCATATTCTTCTGGGGTCATTTGCCCTTCTTTAATCTGAACAAACATTTTACCTTCGGCAGCCAGCTTAGCCATTGCCGCTTCTGCTTCGTGCTGCTTTTCTTCTGCTTTAGCTTTTGCTTCATCACTAGCTTCAGAATCATTTAGCACAGCTTTGGCCTGAGCAATTTGCTCTTCAACAGACAATAGCTCGTCGCTTTTTGCCTGTAAGCCTTGCAAGTCAGCAAGAATATGCGGCATACCTACCGATGGGAATACTGTATTGTTCACACCAAATGGACGCGATGGATCCACGTAGAAAGAACGCAAATAATTGTAAACCCAGTCTTCACCACGAACACGTGCTGCTAGCGTTAAATCCAGTGGATTTACACCAAAATATTTCTTCTCCGCTTGCACAGGGTCCATGGCTTTATCTAGTGTGTCACCAATTCGCTGTTCACCTAAGACAAGGTTATCCATGACCTGCTCTTCGGTTAACTCTAAGTCCTGAGCAATACGCGAGTAACGCACGTATTCCATCGAATGACAACCTAAGCAATAGTTAACGTATAACTTGGCACCATTCTGCAATGATGTTTTATCCGACAAATCGATGTTTGCCGGATCATTTGGATAGGTTGTACCACCACCTGCAGCGAATACAGATACAGGTAGCAGGAATAAAATAGCTGTCATTAACTTTTTCATTTGTCTGTTACCCTCTCTGGTACTGGTTTAGTTTTCTCGAACATGGGCAAGAACCACAAGGCGATAAAGAAGAAGAAGTAATAGACCGTACAAATTCTTCCTAGCCACTTAGTAAATTCTGTTACAGGAACAACACCCAAAATTCCCAGGATGATGAACGATATAACAAACAAGGCTAAAAGGATTTTGTAAGAAACACCACGGTAACGGATAGACTTCACTTTTTGACGATCAAGCCAAGGCAATAGGAACAATATAACGATTGCCAATGCCATTACGATAAAGCCACCAAAAGGATCCGGAACAGCACGCAACATGGTATAGAATGGTGTGAAATACCAAACTGGAGCAATATGCGGTGGTGTTTTCAGCGGATTAGCTGGTTCAAAATTCGGGCGCTCAAGGAAATATCCGCCGAAATCAGGAGCAAAGAAGACCACACCTAAGAAGATCATCAAGAACACCACCACACCCACAATGTCTTTCACTGTGTAGTATGGGTGGAATGGGATACCGTCCAGCGGAATACCATTTTCATCTTTTTTCTCTTTGATTTCTACGCCATCTGGGTTGTTTGAACCCACTTTATGCAACGCAACTATGTGCAAGAAGACCATAGCCACCAACGCTAATGGCACTGCAACAACGTGTAAAGCAAAGAAGCGGTTCAAAGTAGCTAATGACAAAGTAAAGTCACCACGAATCCACTCAACCAAGTCTGGGCCGACAACTGGAATGGTACCAAACAGGTTAACGATCACCTGAGCTCCCCAAAATGACATTTGCCCCCATGGTAGCAAGTAGCCCATAAAGGCTTCTGCCATCAATAGTACAAAAATAATCATACCGAAGATCCAGATCAACTCGCGAGGCTTCTTGAACGAACCGTACATAATGCCACGGAACATATGTAGATAAACAACAACAAAGAAGGCAGAGGCGCCAGTAGAATGGAGGTAACGAAGGAGCCAACCATATTCAACATCACGCATGATGTATTCTACAGAAGCGAATGGTTCACTTGGGCTGTAGAACATGGTCAACCAGATACCGGTTAGCAACTGATTAACAAGAACCAGCATTGCTAGAGAGCCAAAGAAATACCAGAAGTTGAAATTCTTCGGGGCGTAATATTCTGCTAAATGCTCATTCCACACTTTAGTTGCTGGGAAACGGGCATCAAACCAAGTCATAAAATTCTTAAACATTAGGCACCTCCCTCTTCACCAATCACAATCACTTTGGTTGCTGTGTCTATGGTATAAGGGGGAACTTCTAAGTTAGCATTAGCCGGAACACCGCTATAAACTCGGCCAGCCAGGTCAAACTTAGAGCCATGACATGGGCAGTAGTAACCACCTAACCAACCACCTTCTAAAGAACCCGCATCAGCGAATAATTTAGGCGAGCAACCTAAGTGAGTACAAATACCGACCGCGACAAAAATATCAGGTTCAATAGAGCGATATTCGTTCTTACAATACTCCGGTTGCTGAGGTTCGGTTGATTCTGGATCGGCTACAAGCTCTTCACTTTTAGTGATGCTTTGCAACATTTTCTCATCGCGACGCATAACCCATACAGGCTTACCGCGCCACTCAACTGTGATTTGCTGCCCTATCTCAAGTTTGGTGTAGTCATACGAAACTGGAGCACCCGCAGATTGCGCCTTTGCGCTTGGTGCCCAGGAACGAACAAAAGGCACTGCCGCACCAATCACACCAACCGCACCTACTACAGAGGTAGCACCGATTAGCAGATTTCTGCGTCCTTTGTTGACGCCCTGATTACTCATTCGTTTAGTCTCCCCACGAAAAAAATAACACCATCCACCAATGGATAGTGTTGGAAAATCATGATTAAAAACGATCCTGCAATGAAGCCAGTCTTATCAATAACCTGATAAAACACTTATCCGCACTTCTACGGCAGAATACTGCGCAGGGATCATATAGGAAATCACTAACAATAACAATGTGGTCAGACCAGAGTGGGGTTTGTAACTAATTGAAAGTTGAAAAATTTCAGAGAAATACAGGCAAAAAAACACCCGCGAGGTGCGGGTGTAAAGAATGCCAGAGTTCCTCTCCGGCAATTTTGCTTCGAAACTTAACGCTTCGAGAATTGAGGGCGTTTACGAGCTTTATGTAGACCCACTTTCTTACGCTCAACTGCACGAGCGTCGCGGGTAACAAAGCCAGCTTTACGCAATGAAGCACGTAATTCTTCGTCGTACTCCATCAATGCACGTGTGATACCGTGACGAATCGCACCGGCTTGACCAGTGCCACCGCCGCCAGAGACAGTAACGTACACATCAAACTTTTCAAGAGTTTCAGTTAACTCAAGTGGTTGACGAACCACCATGCGTGATGTTTCACGACCAAAATACTCGTCAAGACTACGCTGGTTAACAGTAATCGCACCATTCCCAGGACGCAGGAAAACGCGAGCTGTAGAGCTTTTACGACGACCTGTTCCGTAATATTGTTCAGCCATTGTTCTCACCTTAGATTTCTAATGGGATTGGTTGCTGAGCTGTATGGGTATGCTCAGTACCAGCGTAAACTTTCAACTTGCGGAACATAGCACGTCCAAGAGGATTCTTTGGAAGCATGCCTTTAACCGCTTTCTCGATGATCATTTCAGGTTTAGAGGCCTGTAACTTCTCGAAGTTGGTTTCTTTAATACCGCCCGGATACCCAGAATGACGGTAGTACATTTTGTCCTGCGCCTTGTTACCAGTCACAGTTACTTTCTCAGCGTTAATAACGATGATGTAATCACCAGTATCAACATGAGGTGTATATTCTGCTTTGTGTTTGCCTTTTAAACGGCGAGCAATCTCAGTCGCCAGGCGGCCTAACGTTTTGCCGCTAGCGTCGACTACAAACCAGTCACGCTTAACAGTTTCAGGCTTTGCACT
The DNA here is from genome assembly GCA_048266925.1 of Kangiella sp. Classification (GTDB taxonomy): domain Bacteria; phylum Pseudomonadota; class Gammaproteobacteria; order Enterobacterales; family Kangiellaceae; genus Kangiella. The sequence continues at coordinate 526,320 of JBLWYL010000002.1, forward strand.
GTATGTTTTCATATTCTTTAAGCTCCAAAAAGCCATTTGCACCCGCAATAGGTTGCCGATCACGGCCCTAAAAAAGAGAGCGCGAATTCTACAGAAATCCCCTCTATAAAACAAGAGGCGACACCAGGATTTTCAAAAATTATCAAATGTCTCGGCCAAATAAATGAATTTTAAGTAAAATCCTGCGAAAAAGACTTTATTTACGGGGCTTTTAGCGCTATAAAAAGCGCTGATGGGGAGTCAATTTTGCAACACTCGCCAAGACGACACCTATTTTAACAGTCAACTAACATAAGAGGCAAAGGAAAAATGGCAGATAATAAAGCCCGCAAGATTACAGCGGTTCAAGAAAAGTTCACAAAAACTCAAATCCTTAACGAAATTTCAGCACAAACTGGCCTAACCAAGAAAGACGTTTCAGCTGTCATTGACGAGCTTGGTGTGGTAATTGAGCGTCATGTCAAAAAGCGTGCAGTTGGTGAATTCACCTTACCTGGCCTATTGAAAATCAGCACCGTTAAGAAGCCAGCGGTTAAAGCTCGTAAAGGAATTAACCCATTCACTGGCGAAGAAACTATGTTCAAAGCCAAACCCGCAAGCATAGCGGTTAAAGTTCGTCCACTGAAAAAATTAAAGGATATGGTTAAGTAATTGCTAACCACTTTTTGATCTTAAAAGCCGACAACAATGTCGGCTTTTTATTAACATAACAAAATCAAAAATGTCCCGAATTAATATACCCGAGCCCACAAAGCATCGTATAGTAAAGCATCAATTTGCCAGCAAATATGGTCCTTTAGGAAAAACTACCTTTGCCGTGCTAGGTTTATTTTTTGCAGCCTTTCTTCCCTATTTGATATATGCAATCTTTACCGGACAGACCGTAGATGAGTTCCAACCCCATGAGGCAGTTCTATTTTCTATCATTTTATTGGTATTGATGTTTTGGATTGTTATATCGACCTTTAAGGCAGCTTTCTACCGATACACTGTTACGATCGATAAGAAGTTCGGCTTAATAATCCATGAAAGGTCTCTCTTGCTCTGGTCCAAAACTAATGTCTATCATTTTAGGGACATTCAGTACCTTGTTACCTCTGACAGAAAATATGTGAATAAATTTGTGGCCATCAATGTCACCTACGGTGGTCGTCAAAATAAAACTCACGTTTACTACCTCTACCTGAAACCTCATGGTAGAAAGCCCATTCTTTTCCAGGAAAGCACAGCTTGGCCTAAAATAAAGCAAAAAGGGAAAGATTTAGCGAAACTAATGGGATGCAGGACTTATACCTCTCCACCTGGCAGTTTCCTGAGAGGTTATTGGCAATAATCACTTACTGAGTCAGCGATTTTAAGCCAAATGCTCTTTCGCGAGGTACTCCTTGCTTTGCATCTCCTGCAACCGACTGACAGTTCTTTCAAACTCGAAGGCCAAGCCTTTTCCAATATATAGTTCTTCCAAAGCCACTTCCGCAGACAAGATCAACTTGACATGTCGCTCATAAAACTCGTCCACCAGCGCAATAAATCGTCGAGCCGCATCATTAACTGCATCGGTAAGTTGAGGGATTTTACTGATAAATACCGTATGATAATTGCGTGATAGTTCTATATAGTCATTTGCTGATCGTTCCGTTTTACAGATAGCATCAAAAGTAAACCAGACGACATTATCAGACAAACGCACCGCATCAATCAATCGGCCTTCAACCTTGAGCTTGCAATGCTCCTGACCTTCTTCACCTGACAATTGATAGAAATACTGTCGCATATTATTATCGGCAGACTCATCCAGCGGATGGTGATATATCTCTGCTTTTTCCAAAGTCCGCAATCGATAGTCCGTTCCACCATCAACATTTAACACCCGACAATGTTGCTGAATCAATTCAATCGCCGGCAAAAAGCGTTCACGTTGCAGACCATTCCAATACAATCGCTCTGGGGGGATATTGGAGGTTGCCACCAGCACGATATTGCGTGCAAACAGTTCTTTAAATAAGCCTCCCAGAATCATCGCATCGGTAATGTCAGTGACGAAAAACTCATCAAAACAAATGACTCGAGCACGCTGGGACAACTGATCGGCAATTTTAACCAAAGGATTTTTCTCACCGGCCAACACTTTGAGTTCGTGGTGAACTTCATGCATAAAACGGTGAAAATGGAGGCGAATTTTGCCTTTAATTGGCAAACAGTTAAAGAAAGTATCCATCAGCCAGGTCTTGCCGCGACCAACACCGCCCCACATATAAAGGCCTTGCACCGGCTCAAGGTCGGAGGATAGCCAGCGCTTAATCACATCCATAAAGCCACTACTGGGCCGGCTATTTAAAAGCTCATCGTAAACTTGCTGTAACGCTGCGACGGCCTCGGCTTGCGCGGGGTCTTTAGAAAAGCCGCTAGCTAAATCCTGCTCATATTTTTGTTGGGGTGTAAAATCGATTGCACGCATAGGAGTAACTTCTACAGCTCTTCAGGCAAATGTTGACCCAGATTTTCTTCGATACGATCTCGAAGCTCAACCAGACGTCCATGAAAAAAGTGGCCAGCGCCTTCCATTCGAATCACATCAGGCTTAGCCGATAAATTATCGAGCCATTTAAATACAGCTTCAGGATCAACCACGTCATCGGCATCCCCCTGCACCACCAACCAGGGACAACCGGGAACTTGAAACTCATCGAAACTGAAACGATTAACAGGCGGTGCAATGCTGATCAACTGCTTAGCATTGAGTGACTTGGCCTGAAGCGCTGCAATCCAGGAGCCGAAACTAAAACCAGCCAGCCATAAAGGACGTTCTGGGTATTTTTCTTTCATCCACTCAACTGCTTTAATCAAATCTTGCTGCTCACCTTTACCCTCATCATATTCACCTTGAGACTCGCCAGTGCCTCGAAAGTTAAAACGAAGCGATGGTATGCCAAGTCCCGCCAAAGTTCTGGATACGGTATGAATGACTTTATTTGTCATAGCACCGCCGTGCAGCGGATGAGGATGGCAACATACTGCGATAGCATTACGTTCTGGTGAATCAGGCTCATCCAGGGTTGCCTCAAGATGGCCGACAGCGCCTTCTATCAAGAAATGATTTTTATTCACTTGTTCTCTGAAGTTAATCAATATTGAGCGGTATTTTCGCACGTTTTATCACTTGTTGGAAACAATGCACAATCAATAGCAAAGAGCTAAGCTTAATAGTTAGCAAACTCCGCATAGTAAAAAAGAGGCCGAAGCCTCTTTTCATTTCAAACCTGCTACTTAATCAGCGGAAGCTAGTATTTACTGTGCTCATCGCGCTTGTTACCAGCTTCAATTTGCTGCTTACGTAGCTCTTTGTCTAACTCCATTTGTTTCTTTTGCGATTCACGCTCAGACTCAGCAAGTTCTTTTTCCTGTTCTCTACGTAACTCTTCGTAAGCCTTCCGATCTTCGCGCTCAAGCTCGCGTAAATCCTTTTCACGTTCCTTTTCTAACTTCTCACGCTCTTTCAAAAGATCAGCACGCTCTTTCAGTAACTCTTCTCGCTTTTTGTCATCATCAAAGGCAGTAGCCTGGTTCATAAAACCAGCTGCCGTTAATAGACTCACTAATACCAATAATCTCATCACTTTCACCTTGAGCTTGCATCAATTTATAGCCATTATTTTGCATCGCGGCTCACTTGAGAAGTGATGGCTTCAAATTTCTCAGAGAAATGTTAAACGGTTTACTTTTTACAGAACGACCCGCTCACAAGCTTTCAGGATTGATCGACTTTGGAGTCAGGCTTTCATTCCACTCTCTGGCGAAATCTCTTTGCCAGCGCCAATTGATGAAAGCTAATATACAAACGGTAATAAAAGCCCCAAGTCCAGCTAATGCCATATCCTTATGCGCATCCCACACATCCCCTTGAGTTCCTAGATATGCCATTCCCAGGTCGCCACCAAAGTACATCGCTGCACCCCATTCAATCAATTCATAAATGACGGATGTGGACAAGGTCAGATCCAAAGGTAGGAAATATCCCCAAAAACCTTTTACTCTAACAATGCGCAGAAAAACCTCGCGTATAGGGTATGCAAACAGTAGACCATAGGCTAAATGCAAAAAGCGGTCATAATGGTTCCGCTCCCAACCAAACCACTCATTTAAAGGTGTTCCAAACACCAGTTCCGTCCAGCTATTGTACGGAACCTTTGAATAAGTATAGTGCGATCCAATTTCGTGAAAACATAAAAACAGAAAAATGCAGAAATAGGAGATTCTCGATAAGCGAAACTTCTTATAAGTGGCGAAAAGCCCAATAATCAATAAAAACATCAATACGTTTTCAAGAATCCAGGCCGAGCGGTCAACAGGATTAATGGCACATAAAGCAAACACAACCAAAAAAATTCCAGTCAGTGTCAGTAAGAATTTTGTGTTATAGGTCATGAATCTACTCGAACTTTTACTGTGTTATTGTGTATCATAAGATCACTTCAAGGATTTAGGCAATTCTTTGCCTAGACGACATTGGCAGATTGAGGAATATAGATTCATGTCCAGTCCACTCGTTATCTTCTTACTTCTTCTTATTGCAGTCGGCGCTTTCTTCTTTGGTCGTTGGTTCGGAATGTCTCAGCATAGCAAAGCATTATCCGAAGAACTAAAGGCTAAAGATGATGAGCTAAGTTCATTGAGAGCAGACGTTAACCAGCACTTCGATGAAACCGCACGTCTTTTTAGTAATGTAACCGAAGAATACAAAGCACTGTACCAACACCTGGCAGCAAGTTCCAATAAGCTGAGTAACCGTAAGTTTGATTTAAAGCTGAGTAGTAATACCTCCGGACTGCCTGGCTTAGGTAATGCCATCAATAAGGAGCTTGATGACTCGATTATTGATAGTGAGGCCAAAGAGATATCAGACCATAATGCTGGTCCCCAGCAACCGAGAGATTACGCAGAGGATGATATCGATGATGAATACCATCCTAAACATTCAGCTGACAAAGAAGAAAATAAAGATATTCAGCCAGCTGATATTTTTAAACCAGATACAACGGGGAACCCATCACAAAAAAAACAATCAGAAGATTCCGGTGACGTTGCAAATGATTCTTCCGATGACTCTTCTGAGCAGAAAAAAACCGGACAGAAACCTTCTAGCAAAAAAGCAACATCCGACAAATCAGCAAGCTAACACCTTTCAATGGCTTGCACTATTAAAAAACGTTGAGGATCTCCATGCAATTTTTTACCTTTATAGGTTATATCGTGAAATACCTGCTGGTAGGCTTAGGAATAGCAGCTCTATTTATTGTATTCATGCCAGGTCGGTTTTCCATTAACAACCCGGTTCAAGATACGGCACAGGCTGTTATCCAAACGCCCCAACAAGCCACACCATTCTCAGGCTATGCTGATATGCTCGATAAAGCTAGACCTGCGGTGGTCAGTATTCAAGCACGCTCAAAGCTGATCCCCCTCAATGATCCCGACTGCCATTCCAATCTACGCAGTGTGCCAGCCGGAACCAACGCCTGTGCATTTTTAAACAACGGATCGGGAGTATTTATTGATAAAGAGGGCCATATCGTGACCAATGCGCATGTTCTCGATAAAGCCGAATCGATCATCGTTGAACAAATTAACGGCCCCAAATTAACGGCTCAGGTCATTGGACTCGACAAAGACTCCGACTTAGCATTGATTAAAGTAAACCACCAACCCGAGCATATCTTGCCATTGCATGCAGAAGATACCAGTCGCGTAGGAGATATTGTATTTGCAATTGGCACCCCATATATGGCCTTTGAACAAACCGTCACCCAGGGCATTATTAGTGCCAAATTCTTTTCTCGCGTCTCACACTACATACAAACTGATGCCGCCCTCCGCTCAGGCAACTCCGGCGGTGCGTTGGTAAACAGTGCTGGAGAACTGGTGGGAATAACAGCATTAAGCTCACATGATGATTCCGGTGAAAAAACCTACCAGAATTTCGCCATCGCTGCTGCCGATGTGCACCACATTGTGCAAGAACTGCTTGAAAATGGCGAAGTACAGCGTGGCTGGCTTGGATTAAATGGGGATATGACCATCAATTTCCGCTCAATCGTTCAGGAAATGAATTTATCGCCGCAACAGCAACAAACATTGGCATCACATATTGAACAACTACCTTACGGACAGGGTATCGTTATCACTGCAATTAATGGGAATGGCCCAGCTGACAAAGCAGGTCTACAGGCCTTAGACATCATTACCGAAGTCAATGGACAAGCCATCAACAGTACAGCGGATATGATGGCTGCGATCTGGAACTTCCCACCAAAAACTACCGTTGAAATTGAATATTATCGAAATGGCCAAAAAGACGAAACCGAAGTCATATTAGGCTATCGAGATTAGATCAGACATACCGGCACATAAAAAAAGGGCTGATCAGCCCTTTTTCTATTCTTGACCTGGCAAGAAGCGCTAGGCAATTCGTTTAATCGACGCGCCCAGATTTTGTAGCTTCTCTTCAATGGTTTCATAACCACGATCAATGTGGTAAATCCGATCCACTAAAGTTTCGCCATCGGCACATAAGCCTGCTAAAACCAGACTTGCCGAGGCACGTAAGTCAGTCGCCATCACTTGCGCCCCAGACAGCTTTTCAACCCCGCGACAAATCGCTGTATTGCCTTCGATGGCAATATCCGCGCCCATTCGCTGCATCTCAAGAACGTGCATAAAACGATTTTCAAAAATGGTTTCGGTGATAGTACCGGTACCTTCTGCAACAGCATTCATGGCACAAAACTGTGCCTGCATGTCAGTTGGGAAACCCGGATAAGGTGCTGTCTTGATATTAACGGCCTTTGGACGCTTACCTTTCATATCAAGCTCGATCCAGTCTTCTCCGGTAGAGACTTCTGCACCCGCCTCTCTCAATTTGACTAAAACAGCGTCCAGAATACTCGGATCAGTATTACGACAACGGATACGACCGCCGGTCATAGCCGCGGCAACCAGATAAGTGCCGGTTTCAATACGGTCAGGCAACACATCATGGTGACCGCCATGCATACGCTCAACACCTTCAATGGTGATAACAGAGGTGCCTGCACCGCTAATCTTCGCTCCCATGCTATTCAAGAAATTAGCAAGATCGACCACTTCAGGCTCGCGAGCGGCATTTTCAATCACCGAGGTTCCATCAGCCAGTGCCGCTGCCATGATCAAGTTTTCGGTCGCACCGACACTCACCATTTCCATGACAATTTTAGCGCCTTTCAGACGACCATTCGATTTAGCCTTAACGTAACCTGCTTCAACTTCAATATCAGCGCCCATCTCACGCATACCTTCAATATGCAGATTTACAGGACGCGAACCAATGGCACAACCACCCGGTAACGAGACCACCGCCTCACCAAAGCGAGCAAGCAGAGGCCCCAATACCAGAATCGAAGCACGCATGGTTTTAACTAACTCATATGGAGCTTCATGACTGTGAATGTCACGACTGTCAATCTCAACATTAAACTTGTCGTCAATGGTCAACTTGGCACCCAAACGTCCCATCAACTCTAAGGTTGTAGTGACATCATTTAAGTGCGGCAGATTGCCAATCGTAGTGACACCGTCCACTAGTAAAGCACCCATCAGAATTGGCAAGGCAGCATTTTTAGCGCCTGAAATTTTAATGGCACCATCTAATGAGCCAGCATCTTTAATTAATAATTTATCCATCGTTAAGGACTCGATACTTATAGGAAGTGCTTAGCTTTAGACCATTCTTCAGGCGTGTAAGCCTTAATGGTCAGAGCATGAATTTCACCGCTGGCAATATGTTCATTAACAGTGGCGTACACCATTTGTTGCCTTTTGACACTGCGCAGACCGTCGAAGGCCTTACTGACAATAATCACCTGAAAATGGCTACCATCGCCATCAACACGTAACTCTTCGCACTCAATCTCTTTCTCAATCAGGGACTTAATCTGTTCAATCATTTTTTAATTACTTACGTTCGTTAATCGAAGTTATGGCCAAGCATGATAACGCCAAAAACTGCGTCAAAACAGACGCAAAAATATGAATCATTAGCAAAGTTGGCACTAAAGTGGCGTGATTTTACCCGAATTCCCCTTGATAAACACCTGTGAATGACATTAAAAGCCAGAGCCTGTACAATGGCGCGCTGATTTGTAGCAACCACTCGTCGCTCAGGGCAACGCTTTGAAACAATTTCAATTTGTCAGTCAAAGCCATACTTATTTTATAATAAGCATAGCCTGTTTATTGAACACTCACTATTTATAGAAGACAGTCTCTAAGGTTTCCATGATAGAACACATTGCCTATATTCTGGTTGGTATTACGCTGCTAGTTTGGAGCGCGGATCGCTTTACTGATGGCGCAGCAGCGGTTGCACAAAACTTTGGTGTATCACGTCTGATCGTAGGTTTAACCATTGTCGCGATAGGTTCTTCCGCACCAGAAATCTTTGTGTCGATTCTTGATTCAATCAAAACCTGTCCTCCCGATGTTGAGAATTGTGGACCAGAGGTAGCAATTGGTAATGCGATAGGCTCAAATATCACTAATGTGGCATTAGTACTGGGGATCACCGCATTAGTGAGACCTTTAATGATTAATTCAGGGATGATTAAGCGTGAAATCCCTATCCTATTTATCGTGTCGTTCGCAGTACTCTACTTTTTTTGGGATCTGCGCCTGTCACACCTTGAAGGCATTATCCTGCTAAGCACTCTGGTCGGCTACTTTATATGGCTGGTGCATATGGGCATTAAATCTCGCTCAAGTAATGACCGGATGCTCGAAGAGATTGTCGATGAGCTACCTGAAAAGATGTCGAGCCCCAAAGCAATCTTCTGGTTAGTGCTGGGCTTAGTACTGCTGGTTGCCAGTTCCAAGATACTCATCGTAGGTGCAAGTGGCTTTGCTTTGCAGATGGGCGTCTCAGAAACTCTGATTGGCTTGACCATTGTTGCTCTCGGCACCAGTTTGCCAGAACTGGCAGCTTCGATTTCTGCAGTGTTGAAAAATGAACACGAGATTGCGATCGGTAATGTTGTCGGCTCCAATATCTTTAACTTGCTGGGTGTTTTGGGCATTCCTGCACTTATCGCCGCCCCAATGGTCGAAAGAGAGATACTGACCATTGATTACCCTGTAATGCTGAGCTTAAGCGTCCTTCTGGCAGCACTGGCTTACGGAATTCGTGGGCCAGGAAAAATTAACAGGTTCGCTGGTGCTATTTTACTTACCGCCTTCATTGGGTATTATATAGTTCGCGTCTTCTAACTGGTTGAAAATATTAAAACCCCCAACGGTACCGTCAATGAATGACTCAAATCTGGAACAGCAAATTCTGACAAGCGCCGAGCGCGTAATTGATATAGAAAGCCTTGCTGTTACCCATCTTAAACAACAGTTGGACGAAACCTTTGTTGCCGCCTGTCATAAACTACTCAACTGTCAGGGCAAAGTGGTCGTCATTGGCATGGGGAAATCAGGCCATATCGGCAGCAAAATGGCAGCCACATTAGCCAGCACAGGTACCCCGGCATTTTTCGTTCATCCAGCAGAAGCCAGCCACGGCGATCTGGGGATGATCGGTGAACTGGACGTTGTTATCGCACTGTCTAATTCTGGGGAAACCCACGAAGTAACAGCTTTACTTCCTGTTATAAAACGTCGCGGCATTGAACTGATATCAATCACAGGTAATGAAAAATCAAGTTTAGCCAAAGCCAGCAATTTACACATTAAGGTTCAAGTAGAGAAGGAAGCCTGCCCACACAACTTGGCTCCTACCGCTTCAACCACCGCCGTATTGGCACTCGGCGACGCCATCGCCGTGAGCTTATTGGAAGCCAGAGGCTTTACGCCTGACGACTTTGCTTTGTCTCATCCCGGCGGTAGCTTAGGTAAACGTCTTATTTTGCAAGTCGATGACCTGATGCACAGCGGCAACTCTTTTCCTTCAGTAAAACCCAACATATCCATTCGCAACGCCCTGTTTGAAATGACCGATAAGCGTATGGGTATGACAACTGTGACCGATTCACAAGGCAACTTGTTGGGAATATTCACCGATGGTGATTTGCGTCGCGCTTTTGAACGTGATGTGGATATTGATGCGCCGATCGAGGAAGTCATGACTAAAGGGTGCAAAACGGTCAAAACTCAAACACTGGCAGTAGACGCAGTGAATTTAATGGAGGAAAGCAGTATTACCTCTTTGATCGTTGTTGATAGCAATGAAAAACCACTGGGCGTTATACACATGCACGACCTTCTTAAAGCGGGAGTGGTTTAATGCAACAGCTAACTTACCCAGAGCAGGTTTTAAATAAAGCTAGCAACATAAAGCTATTGATTTGTGATGTTGATGGTGTGCTGAGTAATGGTCAGGTTATTATCGGCAACAACGGCGAAGAATTAAAAACCTTTAACATCAAAGATGGCTTTGGCATCAAGTGTTTGCAAAAGTCAGGTATTGCAGTTGCCATTATCACTGGCCGTAATTCTAAAATTGTCGAAAAGCGCTGCCAAGAGCTGGGTATTCAACATTACTATCAAGGTCAATCAAACAAACAGGAAGCTTTTGATAGGCTTTGCCAAAACTTGTCGATAAAGCCAGAGCAAGTTTGCCACATTGGTGATGACTTACCCGATCTCCCTTTATTGATTCAGTCAGGTTTAGGAATTACCGTTGCCGATGGCCACTGGCTGATGCAACAGCATGCTGATTGGGTTACTCAAAACAATGGGGGCTTTGGTGCCGTTCGCGAGGTCTGTGATTTAATTCTTCACAGTCAGAACAAGCTGGAAGCCATTCATCAAGAATATCTCACCAAAACTCAACCACCAGGAGTTAAGCAGTGACCTTTTTAAAAGGTCGTTCGATGCTGTGGCTATTAGTCCCGGCAACTTTTGCTATTGCTTACTGGTGGGATCGTTCCACTGAACCCAAACCAGACTTTGTCGAGATTTCCAGCAATCCAGATTATTATTTATCGAATACTGAAACTATTGAGTTTGATACAAACGGGCAACCCGAACGCTCATTCACTACCGTAAAAACCCTGCATTACAAAGACATCATGCAAACTTATCTGTTAAAACCCGTGATGCGCTTCAATGACGACCAAAATCCAAGCTGGACGGTTAGCTCTGAGAAAGCTGTCAGTAATGAACTCAGCGAACAGCTGGTTCTCGAAGGTAATGTGACCGTTGAACTGGAACGACAGCCCGCTCAATCTAATGTATTGTTAACCATGCCAGTCCTAACAATTGACTTTGCATCAGAAACTGCTTTTACTGATGAGCCAATTGAGTTAGTCGACGGACGTTTTAGAATGACTGCAAAAGGCATGCAGGCTGATTTGCGTACCAATAATATAGAATTTAAATCCGAGGTCTTTACAGAAGAATTATGAAGTCCCGCCTTCTTACGTATGCTTTACCTCTAAGCTCGCTTTTAGCCATGTCACTTGTCCAGGCTGCGACTCTGGAAAAGTCACGGTTGCGTTCAGATAAATCGAACCTTGACGTACAAAAGAATATTATTGTTTATCGCGATAACGTGATTTATGAACATGGCAACATGACGATTCATGCCGACTCGTTAACCAAGCAGGGTGAAAATGCCGGCACCATTACTGCGCTGGGTAACCCTGTAAAAATTCACTATGTGGATGAAACCGGTGAAACTACCGAGATTGATGCTCCCCAAATTATTTATCGCCAACAAAGTGGCGAACTCTCAGCCAGTGGGGATATTAAAATTGTGCAGTCATCCGGTATTGATACCTTAACTTTGTTAGGTCAGCAGCTTAATGCTAACCAAGGCACTACCGAAGGTTTTGGCTTCGTGTTGAGCGGGACTCCGACGGAGTTTAGAATAGAACAACCTAACCAGCCAGCTATTTACGCCACCGCGGATCAGCTTCGTTCAAACGGCAGAGAGAAGCAGACCGAACTGGTTGGTAACGTTAAACTGCAGCAAGGTGATTCAAATATGACAGCTGCCTTTTTAACCTACGATGGAACCAGCAAAGTAATATCAGCGGGTAAAAGTGATTCTGGTGAACAAAGGGTTGAAACCGAATTCTTCTGGGCACAGGATGGACAGGCAGAAGAAAAGAATTCACCACAAACTGCCGATGATACCGAACAGTCCGAACAAGAGAAGCAGCAATGATTTCGCTACAAGCCCGCCGTCTCGCCAAAAGTTACAAAGACCGCAAAGTGGTCGAAAATGTGTCGCTAGAAGTCAGTCAAGGACAAATTGTCGGCTTGCTGGGCCCCAATGGGGCAGGTAAAACAACGTCATTTTATATGATCGTTGGTCTGGTTCCGTCCGATGGGGGACAAATCTTCTTAGGTGATGACAACATCACTAGCGACCCTATGCACACCCGCGCTAAAAAAGGGATTGGGTACTTGCCGCAAGAAGCTTCGATTTTCCGCAAGTTATCCGTTGAAGACAACATCATGGCCATTCTTCAGTTGCGCAATGATCTTAATAATAAGCAGCGCGAAGAAAAACTCGACCAGCTCTTGTCTGAGTTTCATATTGAGCACATACGCCTGAGCCATGGCATGAGTTTATCCGGCGGTGAACGCCGCCGTGTTGAGATCGCCAGAGCATTAGCCAATGATCCCAAATTTATTTTACTGGATGAACCTTTCGCTGGCGTTGATCCGATTTCGGTTCTGGACATTAAAACGATTATCAGACAACTGAAAGAACGTGGTATCGGCGTATTAATTACAGACCACAACGTAAGAGAAACACTCGACGTCTGTGAGCAAGCTTATATAGTCGACTCAGGCAACATTATCGCATCAGGAACACCCGCCGAAGTATTGGCCAATGAACTGGTGAAAAAGCGTTATTTAGGCGAGCATTTCAAAATGTAAGCTAAGCTCTTGAAATTACGTTTACCGATCCCAAGAACATTAATAAGCCCTTGCAACCCTCCTTCACTAGGAGTAATTTGTAGTTAATGGATATATAAAAAGGCAAAGATTGGTAACTCTATTTCAATGAATCTAACTCTCCAGTTAAACCTTAGCCAGCAACTCAAACTGAACCCTCAGTTACAACAGTCCATAAAGCTGTTACAACTTTCACAAATGGCTTTGCAACAAGAGATCCAGTATCAACTAGACAGCAATCCACTGCTCACTTTATTGGATGACAGTTATCAGGAAAGTAGCGTCAGTCGCCTTGACTCAGTTAACGATAAAATCCAAAACTCTAACTCTGAGAACTCTTATTCTCAAAGCAGTAGCCGTAACACCTTAAGTCAATCTCAAACAAATCAATTAAGTCATCAAAACATTGACCCGGATCAAGCCTCATACCCACACCACACATCTACAATTGCTAATCCCCCTCTGGAAAACCTGATGCAGGATCACGTGGGATTACGCGAACATCTCGAATGGCAGATTCAGATGTCGCCATTGAGTAAAGTGGATATGGAAATAGCGTATTACATTATTGAAAACATTGATGATTCAGGTTTCTTAAAGGCCTCAGCCGATGAAATTTCTGAACAAATTGAGCGAGACTTTAGCCACTCGGTCAAAACCGAGGATGTCTATAGCATCATCCATCAGGTGCAACAACTGGAGCCATTTGGTTGTGCAAGCAAAGACCTGCCAGAATTTTTACTGCTACAACTGGTTGCTATGCAGCAAAACACCTCACAAAACACTGTATCCGATCCATTAAACGCTAAAATCCAACTTGCCAGTAAGCTCATCAAATATCACTTTGATAAGCTATGCAAGCATCACTATAGTGACTTAATGCATCGCCTCTCATTAACCCAGCAGGAGATGGACGATGCACTGGATCTTATCCGACACTTACGTAATCAGCCTAATTATCAGTACATCGGCGAAATAACAGAATACATTCGTCCCGACATTATCATTTATAAGCTGAATGATAAGTGGCAGGCTCAACTGGCCGGCCAAAGCATTCCTCAGCTTGATATTAATCATCAATATGCTGAGATTTTGCGCAGTTCCCAAAAACCTGCCGACCAACAATACCTGAATGAACATTTCCAGCGGGCTCGCAGGCTGATACAGTGTCTTGAAGCGCGTAACGATACTTTGAAACGTGTCGCTGACTGGATTGTTAATCATCAGCAGAACTTTTTTGAACAAGGCGAGTCAGCACTAAGACCTATGCGATTAAAGGATCTGGCTGAAGCGCTTAACTTACATGAGTCAACCATTTCTCGCGCCTGCAGTGATAAATATATGCAGTCCCCTAAAGGCATTTATGAATTAAAGTACTTTTTTTCAAACGCAATTCCATCAACCCAAGGAGGTGAATGGTCATCCACGGCTATTAAAAACAAAATTAAGCAGTTTGTTAACGCGGAACCTTCCCGCAACCCTTTGAGTGATATTAAACTTGCTAAATTACTCCAGAAGGATGGTATTACAATTGCTCGTCGCACAGTTTCAAAATATCGCGAAGCATTGAATATCCCGACTGCCAATCGACGCAAGACATTCACAAATTCTTAAACTATTCGATAGAAGGAATACGTATTATGCAAATCAATCTAACTGGTCGTCACCTTGAAATCACTGATGCGTTGAAAGATTTCGTTAACGAAAAGTTTGCTAAACTCGAACGCCATTTTGATCATATTAATAATGTTTACGTCACGCTTAGCGTTGAAAAAGTTCGTCAGATTGCCGAAGCAACCCTTAATGTCAACGGTGGGGAGATTTTTGCAAACAGTGAATCAGAGGATATGTATGCCGCGATTGATTTATTGATTGATAAACTAGACAGACAAGTGATAAAACATAAGGAAAAGATGACTCGTCACTAACTTATGCACATTGAAAATGTTATTGTCCCCGAGCTTTGCGTGCTCGGGGCACAAGCCACAAGCCGAAAAAAAGCGTTACAACTTATAGCTAACCTTTTGGCTGAACACAATACACACTATGAACCATTCCTGTTATTAAAAGCTCTAGTTGCTCGAGAACAACTGGGCACTACAGCAATTGGTAATGGTGTTGCCTTGCCACATGGCCGGCTTGATAATTGCGAGAAACCAGTGGCTGCTTTTGTTACCCTTGACCAATCGATTGATTTTGATGCTCCCGACGAGGAACCGATTGATATCATTTTCGCTTTAATAGTTCCAACAGCATTTGACTTTCAGGAGCTCAAGGGCCTGGATGGATTAATTGAGACCTTAAAAGACAAGAAAGTCTGCGCACAAATTCGTCATGCTCACAATAACCAGGCATTGTATGACATAATTGAAGCAGCTCTGGCTCAACACGAGAAAGCACAAGATAAAATCAAAGCTAGAGACAAGAAAACAGAGAAAGAAGTTAGCACATGAAGTTATTGATAGTCAGTGGTCGCTCAGGTTCCGGCAAGTCGGTCGCGCTCAAAGCACTCGAAGATATGGGTTATTATTGTATTGATAATCTTCCTTTGAGTTTAACCTTGAACGTCATTAATGATCATATACTGCGCAATGAAGATATTGCCATTGGTGTTGATGCTCGCAACCGTCATGATCTTGAACACTTCTCAGAAGAAATCAGCCGAATAAAAAAAGAAGCACCACAAGCTAAAACCTTATTTCTAGATGCAGATGAAAGCACTCTGCTTAAACGCTTTAGTGAAACACGTCGCCGCCACCCGTTAACCAGTCGTGGACTTTCCCTGCGCGATGCCATTAAAGAAGAAAAGAAGCTCCTGGAACCGGTTCGTGCTTCTGCTGATTTGGTGGTTAACACCTCAGAATTGTCTCCACACGAATTACGTGAGCGCTTGCGTGAGAGGGTAAGCAGCGATAAAGGCCAATCGATGGATATCCGGCTGATATCGTTCGGTTTTAAGCATGGAGCTCCCAAAGATGCCGATTTTGTATTCGATGTGCGCTGTCTCCCCAACCCTTATTGGGATCCTGAGCTTAGAGACTTTAGCGGTACTGACCAGCCAATTCAGCAGTTTCTTGAGCAAAGTTCCCTGGTCATGGAATACACCTGGCAACTAAAAGTATTCTTTTCAACCTGGATCCCTGAGTTCAGCAAACAGGACCGCAGTTACTTCACCTGTGCTATAGGCTGCACCGGCGGACGCCATCGCTCGGTTTATATGGTGGAAACACTGGCTAATGCTCTTAAACCGCTCTATCCCAATATTTCAATCGAACACCGGCAGCTCGATAAAAAACTGTAAATTCACACAGTGTCATAGCCAGCAATGGTAGTTCTGCGTTAGAATACCAGCAAAATCAACCAGTAAGATGCACCTATGGCGGAGACTCAAGCAACACAAACACGTCAGGAACAGCTTCAGCTCTTAAATAATGCGCTGGACAGCGGGCATCTTATCCCGGTTAGAAACCTGCTGGAAGAACTTCGATCAGCAGATATTGCTCACCTCCTTGAATCCACACCACCTCGCGTTCGTAATGTCATCTGGCAATTGCTGGATAAAGAGCGTGAAGGTGATGTTTTACAGCATCTCAACGATGAAATCCGCCAGTCCTTTATCGAGCAAATGCAGCCACAGGAATTGGCGAATGCGCTGGCCGACCTGGATACCGATGATGTCGTAGATATTCTGGGCGATCTTTCGAAGAACGTCAGTAATCAGGTTCTTCGTTTACTCGACGAGCAAAATCGGGCCCAGATTGAGCACGCTCTCTCCTATCCGGAAGACTCTGCTGGTGGTCTGATGAATATCGATACCATCATGATCCGTCCTCGAGTGTCGGTGGAAGTGGTACTTCGATATTTAAGAATTCGCGGCAACATGCCACCTAACACTGACCACCTGTACGTAGTGGATTCGCGTGATGTTTTAATCGGCTCGGTGCCTATCAGTTCTATACTGACCTGCGACCCCGATACGCCCATTACCCAGATCGTCGATCAGGAAACTTTTACCATTCCAGTGGATATGCCTGAAACTGAAGTCGCGCAAATTTTCGAACGTCACGACTTGGTATCTGCACCAGTACTGGATGAAAACGGCCGTTTATTAGGTCGTATCACCATTGATGACGTAGTTGACGTTATCCGCGAAGAGGCCGATCACTCACTGATGTCGATGGCCGGTCTGGATGAGCTTGAAGACACTTTTGGTAAAATTGCTGCAACCGCCAAAAAACGTGCCATCTGGCTAGGCATCAATTTACTGACAGTCATTCTAGCTGCACTGGTTATTGGTTTATTTGAAAAAACTATTGCTCAAGTGACGTTATTAGCAGTGCTCCTGCCTATCGTTCCCAGCATGGGAGGCATTGCTGGAACCCAGACTCTGACACTGGTCATTCGCGGTATGTCGCTAGGCCATATTGGCGAAGGTAACAAAGGCTACCTGCTCAAGAAAGAGTTGGCCGTCAGTATTATTAACGGTGTTTTGTGGGCGTTAGTGATAGCCGCGTTAGTTTATGGTTATTCCTATTATAAAGTATCTGGCGTCAACCACTTTCACTTAGCTATCACCATCGGTGGCGCCATGCTGTTTAACCTGGTCACAGGGGTTGTCAGCGGCGCTGTATTGCCGCTATTCCTTAAGAAAATCAACATTGACCCAGCGATAGCCGGTGGTGTGGTACTAACCACCGTGACTGACGTTGCCGGCTTCTTTGCACTGCTTGGTTTAGCAACACTGTTCTTTGCCTAAAATCTCTAAATGAGCGGCTCACTGCCCAGGTTAGTTAGTTTGCCACCATCATTTCTTTTATCGCAACCGAGCCAGTCAAGATACTTGAGCGTTTATCCACATCATTAGATATTGCAACGATATTTTTAAGCATCTGTTCCAGGTTTCCGGCAATCGTTAATTCTTGAGCAAAAAATTGAATCTCACCATTTTCAAACCAGAAACCACTGGCGCCTCGAGAATAATTACCGGTGACCGTATTCACGCCCTGCCCCATCACTTCGGTCAGTAATAAACCAGACCCTAGCTGCTGCATCATATCTTGCAGAGAGATATCCGATGATTGAACGATAATATTGTGAATGCCACCCGCGTTACCAGTGGTCTGCAACCCTAAACGACGCGCCGAGTAACCGCTCAGGAAATAGTTTTTCAACACCCCATCCACCACAATATCGCGTTTTTTTGTGGCTACCCCATCGCTGTCATAATTACCGCTACCAAATCCCTTAAGGATGAATGGGTCTTCTTCGATCTGCACAAACTCGGGGAGAATTAACTGGTCCTTTTTATCCAGTAAAAAAGAGGCTCTTTGATATAAAGCCGCCCCTTTTAAAGCCGACAGCATGTGTGACCACAATCCTCGTGCCAGTTCTGCTGTAAAAATAACGGGGTAATTACCCGAAGGCATCTTCCCTTGCTTTAGCTTGCTGATAACGCGACTCGCTGCCTTCTCGCCAACGGTTTCAGATGCTAATAAATCGTCCACATCGCGACCAATAGTGTAATAACCATCTCGAATCATTCCATTATCCGTTTCGGCAATAACCGAATTGGACAAGCTGAATCGGGTAGTATGATTGGTACCGATGAAGCCATGGCTATTCGCGTATAAGGACACCGAACGATGGCTGTAACTTGAAGCCCCTTCTGATTGCTTAATCCGAGCATCCGCTAAAGCTGCAGCTTCGCACTGTCTGGCAGAATCAACCATTTGTGGAATTGTCAGCTCATTGGGATGATCCAGTTGCAAATCTTTGGATTCCGTTGCCATCAATGCCTTATCGACAAGACCCGAATAAGGATCAGGCTCCGTAAAACTGGCAATCTCACAAGCTGCCTGCACACCTTTATGTACTGCAGCTTCTGTCAGGTCATTAATCGAAACTGTACCCTTGCGCTGATCGAAATACACATTGATGCCAAAATGACTGTCCTGATTAAACTCAAGAGTTTCAAGCTCTCCCTGCCGCACTTCAATACTATTACCCACAGTGTTATAGCACCAGATTTCGGACTGCTCTGCTCCGGCTTCAGCAGCTTGCTGAAGTGCAATTTGCACCATCAAACGTAATTGCTGCTCAGTTGCAGCCTGTTGCTCTGCAATTTGGCTTAAAGTTAAGTGTTTGTCAGCTGCCACACGGCGCTCCCAATCTAGAGTCGAAAAGAACAGCCATTATAAGTGTTTGTTGGACAAGGACAAAACTTGACTTAACCTATTAGATTGTAAAGAATGAGAACTGGTTTTATTTAAGAATAAATCATGACCTTTTCGAAGTTGCTAGTGACAATCACAGCATTACTGTTGACGTCCAACAGCTATGCAGATGAAACGCCCCAAAGCACCGACTTGTTCGATGACGAACTGCCTACGGTTCTGTCAGCAACTCGATTAAAACAACCTCAGTCAGAAACCCCTGCATCCGTTACCATCATTGACCGCGAGCTGATCGAATCATCTGGCGCGCGCAATATAGCCGAGGTGTTACGCCTGGTTCCGGGCATGAATGTCGGATACGTTAGCGGCAACACCCCGGAAATCAGTATTCATGGCTTACATACGGATTTTTCTCGTCGCTTGCAGGTGTTGGTTGACGGTCGCTCAGTTTTTAAGCCTGGCCTTTCTCGCGTGTTATGGGGAAGTTTGACACTATCCCTTGACGATGTAGAAAGAATTGAAGTGGTTCGCGGCCCGAATACCGCAGTATATGGCGCCAACTCATTTTTGGGCATTATTAACATTATTAGTCGACACCCATCAGATATCGCAAGCCACAAAGCCACTACAACCGTTGGTAACAAAGGGATTGCAGACGGCTCATTACGTATCGCCAAGCAGTCAGAAGATTTTAGTTACCGCGTAACCGTTGGTCATCACAGTGATGATGGCTTTGATTTACAGCGTAATGGCAGTGAACGTCATGATGACCATAAAACGCATTATTTGCGAGGTGATATGGTTTTTACGCCCACTCATGACGAACAATGGCGATTTATTTTTGGCTACAGTCAAACGGATGAGCAGCAGGACTTGTTGGATGTCTATCAAGTCGAACCCTATCATACTAGAACTACCGATGACGGCTTTGCCCAATTAATCTGGGATCGTCAGTTGTCTGCAGACCACCAAATCAAGATTAATGCACACTTCAGTCAGGACTCAATTGAAGAAGAGTGGCAAACTTGCCCTCCGGCAATATTTTTAACCAATGAACTGGGCTCACTTTACGATTATGACCCTACTTACACTGAGCAGTTAATCAGTGCCCTCTCCAACGGCACCCCCGCTCCGACTCCAGATAGTCCCGAAGCAGCCCTACTCACGCAACAAGTTTACGCACGCTTTCTGGAGCTTGGCAGTAGCCAAACTTGCGGTATAGCCAATCAGAATTTCGATGAAAGCAAGTGGGAAGTAGAACTACAGGATACCTACACCTTTGGTCAGGAGTTACGTCTGGTTTCAGGCTTTAGCTCTCGTCGTGACACTATTCAGGGAGAATCATTCTTTGAGCAAAAATTAACTAACGACATTTATCGGGTCTTTGCCAATATGGAATGGCGCTTCACTGACAACGCCTTACTGAATCTAGGCAGTATGTATGAGCACGATAAGTTTGTCGGTGGCGAATTTTCTCCACGAATTGCTTTAAACTACCTTGCCAACTCACGCTCCTCCTGGCGCTTTATCCTTGCTAAAGGCACCCGCTACCCTGATTTTTATGAGCAATCTGGCCATCGCCGTTATACGGTTCGCAACCTGACCACTCCCGTCAATGGCACTGATATTTTTGCCACTTTCTATCAAACTCCACAATCAATGGGCAACCTCAATTCTGAAAAGATATTATCGCGGGAAATCGGCTGGTATTATCGTCTGGGTAGCGATCTTAACTTTGATATGAAACTGTTTCATGATGACTTAAGCCACACCATCGATGGTTTGTTTGGGCTTGAGGGCTATGACCCGCGAAATGCCAATGACTTCGAGACCAAAGGCATCGACTTGCAGCTGGACTATCGACTGACAGCTGATAGCAGATTATGGTTCAGTTACAGTTACCTTGAGCTAGAAATGCAAAAAGGTCGAGATCTTCGCCACATTACGCCGAAACAAACTTTAGCTTTAATGTATCAGCAAAACTTAACTGAACATCTAGAGTTCAGTACCGCTTACTACTTGCAGGACATGGATAACCGAGCTGACTTTAAGCGATTAGATGCCCGAATCAGTCATCGTTGGCCAATTGACGATAAAGAGCTTTCCTTATCCCTGGTATTACAGCACAATATCAACGAAGACTCCTTCTTTGATAGCAGCACAATTTGGGACTCCAAAAACATTGTTTTCGTCAAAGCAAGTTTGCAATTTTAAAATGGCACCAAGCAACCGCTAAACAAACCAATCACTCGATGACATAACGATATGACACCTCAAGACCAGCAAGACTCTACCGAAAAATCAAAAAGCCAGGTAAAAAAAGAACTACTCGAAATCACCGAGCTTGGCGAGCATCTGTTAGAAATTCCTGCATCACTGTTAGCTAAACTCCCTTTGTCCGAAAACTGCTTGAAAGCAATAAAAGAAGGTCAAAAAATCAATCACCACACTGGAAAAAAGCGCCAGATAAAATACATTGGCAAGATCTTACGTGATGAGGACCTTGATGGTATTAGAGAAGAGCTTGCAATTGCTGATCAATATCACCAGCTTGAAGTCCGCAAGCAACACCTGCTTGAACAATGGCGTGATCGATTGATGGCTGAAGGTGACACAGCAACATTTGAGTTATTACAACTTGAGCCAAGCCTTGACCGCCAGCAGTTACGACAAATGGTGCGCAATGCGCAAAAAGAAAAGGAGCTCAATAAAGCTCCTAAATTTCAACGCGAACTGTTTCGCTACTTACGCGACAATATGCAGTTTAGTGAAGAGGCTTAGTTCTTAATTAGCCTGAGTTCCACCTACCGTCATTTGATCAACTTTCAAGGTTGGCTGCCCAACGCAAACGGGAACACTTTGCCCATCTTTACCGCAAACTCCAATGCCTGGGTCAAGTGAACTATCGTTGCCAACCATACTAACCCGCTTTAAGACTTCCGGACCATTACCCGTTAAAGTCGCTCCCTTTATAGGCGCGGTAATTTTTCCATCTTCAATCAAATATGCCTCGCTAGCGCTGAAAACAAAATTGCCCGAGGTTATGTCGACTTGCCCTCCTGCAAAATTGGGGGCATAAATGCCTTTCTTAACACTGCGAATGATCTCTTCAGGATCGGATTCTCCAGAAACCATGTAAGTGTTGGTCATACGAGGCATGGGCAAGTGAGCATAAGACTCTCGACGTCCATTCCCGGTTGGGTTTTGACCCATTAAACGAGCATTTTGCTTGTCTTGCATGTAACCTTTCAGAATACCTTTTTCGATGAGCACGTTAGACTGACTGAGCGTTCCTTCATCATCTACGCTCAAAGAGCCTCGGTGATTAGGTAAAGTACCATCATCAATAACCGTGCATAAACTGGACGCGACTTGTTGACCAATTTTATTGGCATAAGCGGATGAACCCTTTCGGTTAAAATCACCTTCCAGCCCATGACCAACAGCCTCATGCAATAGAACCCCTGGCCAACCACTACCTAAAACCACCGGCATCATACCCGCTGGCGCATCAATCGCCTGCAGGTTAATCAATGCTTGTGTGACGGCCGTTTTAGCCAGCCCATCAAGATTGGCCTGCATTAATTCATGCCAATCGTAACGTCCACCCAAACCTGCGCTACCCCGTTCGCGTCGACCCTGATGTTCGACGATAACTGAAACGTTTAAACGAATCATCGGGCGTATGTCAGCAGCAATAGCTCCATCGCTTGCGATCACCATCATTTGTTCATCAACCGCCGACAAGCTAACGATAACCTGCTGAACCTTTTCATCAAGCTGTCTTGCGTAGGCATCAACTCTTCTCAATAATTCGATCTTTTGCTGTTGTTCAATTTCAAATAAAACCGGACTGCTGGTATACAACTGCTTAGCGGTGACATGCTCAAATGCAATATTTTTTGCCTGACCAGATCGACTCATACTGGAGGCTGCGCTGATCGCATTATCAAGCGCCTGCAATTGCAACTGGTTAGCATAGGCAAAACTGGTTTTTTCGCCCTCAATAGCACGCACACCGAGTCCTTTATTCAAATTAAAACTCGCATCTTTGACTATGCCATCTTCTAATTGCCAGTACTGATGCTGTACTTCCTGAATAAAAATATCTGAGTAGTCAATATCGTAGCGCTGTAATTTCCCAATAGCATCCTGGAGCCTGTCCAAGTTGAGATCGGATTCTTCGAATAAATTACGCTCAACTTTCTCTAATAATATGTTCATTCAGTTTTAACTCATTAATTTGCGGTGTTGATGTACAGGAAATTTCGCTTTTATTTGTGAGATTTTATCAATCTTTAACTCGCTCAGAAGAACTCCTTCACAATCATCTAACTCGCCAATAATCTCGCCCCATGGATCCACCACCATACTATGACCGTAGGTCTTACGTTGATTATCATGAGTGCCAGTTTGATTCGGAGCAACCACAAAGGCCAAGTTTTCAACGGCGCGTGCCTGCAATAATAGTTTCCAGTGAACCTTACCCGTTGCTAAAGTAAAAGCAGACGGTGCCAATATCACCTCAACATTAGAGGACTGATACAAGCGATACAACTCCGGGAAGCGTAAGTCATAACAAACAGAACAACCAAAGATCACACCATTCCACTCAAAAACAACGGGCTCAGTTCCCGCTAATGTATTGGCTGACTCCAAATAACTTTCGCCGTCTTTAACCGATACATCAAACATGTGAATCTTGTCATAATGAGTCAGTTTTAGTCCTTTCTCATTATAGATATAGCAACGGGCATACGGCCTTTTTTCTACATCAGACTCAATAGCAATGGTGCCACCAACCAGTAGCACTCCCAACTCTTTTGCCATTGCAGACATCCAATCTTGAATCTTACCTTGACCATCTTGTTCAAGATAATCAAGTTTCTGTCCGTTATATTTTTCCATTAGCGCAAAGCTTTCTGGTAGGACTATTACTTGAGCACCTTGGTCTGCCGCTTGTTCAAGCAAGCCTTGTGCTTTGCGAAGGTTATCCTCGATACAACTGGATGAAGTCATTTGCACTAAGCCGACAACTAATCGTTTATTCATTTCCATCATCCTCCAGCTGTTCGTTTACTTCACCTTGCTCATCTTCTTCTGTACTATCTTGCTCTTCTATCAGGTCAGTTTCCCGAATTGGCTTATCTTCTATTTCGTCTAAAACTTCTTCATCAGGAACAACAATCTCTTTCGATTTCTTATCAAGCTCTATTACTTCCGGATTAGCCAAATCACCCTTAATCTTATATTCGATTCTTACCACCACATCCAAAACAGGCTCAAAAATTTTATTTATAAGCAACATGATCAAGCCGGTAGTTGGTTCAATGGCCCATCCTGCTAATACTGGCAAGCTAGACCCTAACTTAGGAATCACCACTACATTCTGATCAACGGTCTCATTCACCAGATTAGTATACCCAGTAATGGTCACATCGGCCGTTGCGCCATTGATGGATACTCTTTCACTGGTCACGACTCCCTCTTTAATAGTGAAGCGGCCATTGATCGTGTCATAAAAGAAACCATCCTCAAACAAATCTCTGAAATCCAACGACAGGCGGCGACGCAAACTTTGTAGCGAGAACAAACTAAACACCCGAGCTTGTCGATCACTGAGTTCCCTGACTACCCCCTGACCAGTATCCACAGTCAGGTTTCCATTGCTATTCACCAACTCAAACTGATGCCAACCACCGCTCCAGCTTAGATTTAAACTGCCATTTGTACGAGTATCTTTAATACCATCACCATAACCCCAGCGCTCTAATAGACGCCCCGCATTAGGCGAATTAAACGTTATTTTGATGTTACTCGTATCATCAATCCAACTACCTTCAAGATACGCAGCCAGCAACCCCTCTATTTTACTATCGCCTTGTAACGCTACTCCTTCCGGTGTTTGCTGAGTAACCAGCGTTAAGACACCGGTATCAATACCATTAATGCGACAAGA
The DNA here is from genome assembly GCA_048266925.1 of Kangiella sp. Classification (GTDB taxonomy): domain Bacteria; phylum Pseudomonadota; class Gammaproteobacteria; order Enterobacterales; family Kangiellaceae; genus Kangiella. The sequence goes on from JBLWYL010000002.1 coordinate 551,391, forward strand.
AGCACATTCCAGCTGCCAGTTATATAAAGCCTCTTTTTCTAGATCAATATCTGTGTCAGATAGTTTACTAAAGGGTTCTAATTTAATATCTAGCTTGTCTATCACCACATGCTTACGACCGTCATCATAAAAAGTCAGGCTGCCCTGACCTTCTTGTGCGGTAACCTTAAAGCGTAGGTATTGACCTGCCAACAACTCATCAACCAGATGCACATCATGTAACTTTTGACCTGCCACATCCAACTGTGGTGTTTTTATGTCGATATGATGGATCCATTTTGGCCAGGCAAAGGATCCGCCACTTTTAAACTGCAAACTATTAATCCAGTCATAGCTTTTTATTTCATTAAATTCACCGCGAATGGCCACTCCGTTATCTGGTGATGGAATCTTGGTTGTCGCCAAATTACCGAGTGCTATGACACCCTTTACATCGTTTGGATTATTGCTACTAAATTGCAGTTGTGAAGATATCGTATTGCGATAAATGGCGCGGGACTGAACATTCCCTTCAGACTCAAATAAAGTCACTAACACATCAGCAATGTCTTGCTCATTTTTACTTAACCAGTCTGGACCAGCGATTGTGGTGCCCTTTAAATCTGTCCGCACGATTAACGACTGCTTAGCGTCTTCATCTACTCGATAACGAACCACTAATTCACTGGAGCCTGTGATGCTTAAAGGTGATTGAATATTATTTGCATCAAAAACCTGTCCAACAGAAAAGTTCGATACAGCATCCAACTTGACCAGGTCGTTGTCCTCTGTAAAGTCATCAACTTTCACATCAATATCAAACACATTGCCCCACAAGCTGCCTTGCAGGTTTTGTGAATAAGCCCCGTCATCGGTAAAATGCATGGTGCCTTTAACACGGCTCAACTCAAGCGGGTAATCTTTCAACCCAACTTTGTGACCGTTAAGTGGAATAGTACCAACAACGCTTGCAGGAACATCGTTACCTAAAGGAACGGTAATCTCAATAGTTGGATTAATCGACCGATCAATCGTAAAGTCAGTTACTGCATCGCCAAGATCGTCCTTTAGTGGCGATTGATTATGTAATGCTAAATAGCTTTCATTGGTTGCGACTGCATCAACATTAATCACCAACATCGAAATTTCGTTGCTGAAAGAATCAATCGTCGCTGTCGCCTTATTGACTGTAGTGCCCAACAAGTTTCCGGAGTTGGAAGTGATTAACATTTCATCATTACTAAAGATGGCTTTAGCATTGATCTGTTCGGCTTGTGGCCAGTCTGGATCAAATTTAAAAATAGCATCACTAACATCGGCTTCAACGTAAAACTGACCATCTCCATTTTGATAAGGGAAAGCTTCCAGTCCGCCTCTTAAAATGAGCTTAGCCTTGTCAACCTTACCGCCAACCAAACTCATATCAAGAAACTCAAGCGCTTTCTGCTTCATGCCCTTTCTTGGCCAGTATTGGTGGAGCTGAGCTATATTAATGTCGAAAGCTTCGGCATACATCGCAACCTCAGCATCAAGAGCGCCCTGTTCAGTCTCGAACAACTCAACCAAACCTTCAGCTTTGAGTTTTAAGTCTGCATTAACAGCAAATAGCTCATCAACTTGAATAACCCTCGTTTGATCAAAGGTTAACAATCCATCAAATAAAACCGAGTCAAGTTCAACAGGGTTCGTTAACCACTGAGTCATCGCAAGTTGTGTATTATTAGCTGCCAGCTTCAGCCTCCACTTCCCCTCTTCATCTTTAATGGATAGATGATCAATAACAATACCCGGAATCTGTTCATGCTCGCGTAAGCTTACGTCACTCAGAATAATATCGGCTTTTACTGGCTTGAATGATTGCTCCGTTTGCTCTGCCATCAGTTGAAACTGATTAATGTGACCATCAGGCTCTATGCTATTGATAATTGCTAGATGCTCGGCTGTTAAGAAAGGTTTTACTGAAGTAACTAAATAGCCTATTGGAAAGTTATCCGCTGATATCGTCCAGTTGGCAACAGAATCATTTTTTGTCATATCCACAAAAAAATCACTCTTGAATTCAACCAACTCTTGAATGGGGCTAGGCGCTTCTGACGCTACGGCTCTCCTTTCCACTAAATGAAACTGGTCGCTTGATAAGTGAAAACTCTTTTCATCAGAGGTAAACCGAATCGCACCCTTCAGTTCTGCAATACGGGACTGATCACCGGACGCTATAAACTGACTATAGCCAGCTACCGGCACATCACCGTGATAAGTTAACCACAAGTTCAGATCGATTAAGTCAACGGGAAATTCCTGATCCAGGTTTAGAAACTGAGCAAGCGACTTCACATCGGTGTCTTCAAGTGCGGTATATATACCTATTTCGCTATTGTCAGCCAATGGCTGGCCTTGTGACTCAAGGATGAAACGCCCTCTTGAAAATAGTTCGCTACGAGTATCCACAATCAGCTGGCGTTCATTGCCTAACTTTTCGAAACGAATCAGGGGGGCGATAAGTGTTCGGCTATTTCCCTGATGTCTTAGAGTTAGCGTCAAGTCTCGCACTAAAATCTTACGCTGCTCTAATACTTCAGGACGCATTCTTAATGCTAACTTTAAAGAATCAATCGAAAATGCTGGCTCATTTTCTGATTCAAATTCATTTATGGCATAGCTTAATTGAACGCCATTAATCTCTACCGATTCCGTCTGTAGATAACCATCCAGTAGACTTTTCCATAAATTAAGTTCAATGGTATTACGAGAACTTATTAGCTCAATTCTATGGTCGTCACTCTTCCATCTCATCTCTTCCAGATAAACTGTTGGTCTAAATCGCGTCCAGTCTACAACCAGTTCATCATAGTCAAATTCACCACCAATATACTCTTCAACCAGTTCAACAACAGTTTCTTTGTCATCCAGCCAGTAAGGTAGAATCAGCTTAACGACGGAGATTAACAGCACAAAAACAATGACCACAAGTGAAACCAACCAGAGCAATTTGGTTAGCCACTTTCGAACTGTCGTAATGATGTTTTTAGCCATTCAAAGTTCGTCTACATTAACACTACATCAAACTGATCAGGCGAGTATAAACTTTCAACCTGAAGACGGATTGGTTTATCAATTTCAACTTCAAGCTCAGCCAAGCTACTCGCTTCCTCGTCCAATAAACAGTCAACTACTTCCTGATTTGCCAGTACTAAAAACTTCTGCGCATCATAGGCACGCGCAGATCTACTGAGTTCGCGGAAAATTTCGTAGCATACGGTAACCGGTGTTTTGACAAAGCCTCTGCCATTACATTGTTGGCAAGGCTCACACATTAATCGCTCCAGACTTTCCCTTGAGCGCTTACGCGTCATCTCAACCAGCCCCAAAGTAGACACTTCAGATATTGAGGTTTTGACATGATCGCGCTCAACCATTTTTTCTAAGGTGCGCAAAACTTGCCGCTTGTGCTCCTCATCCTGCATATCAATAAAATCAACAATAATAATGCCGCCAAGGTTACGTAAGCGAAGTTGACGCGCTAATGCTGTTGCAGCTTCAAGGTTGGTTCTGAAAATCGTTTCTTCTAAGTTTTTATGGCCAATAAAAGCACCTGTATTCACATCCACGGTTGTCATCGCTTCCGTTTGATCGATAATCAGGTAGCCACCTGACTTTAATGGTACCTTTCGTTCCAGTGCTTTTTTTATTTCTTCTTCAATATTGTATAAATCAAAAATCGGACGTTCTCCATCATAAAGTTCTATGCGGTTTTTAATATCCGGCAGGAACTCCATGATGAAAGCATAAATCCTTTTGTAGCTTTCCTGATTATCTACCCGCACACGCTCTATATCATCTTCAATAATGTCACGCATGATCCGAAGCTCCAGAGCTAAATCCTCATGGATCAGTTGTGGTGCTTTAGCTGTCTTGGATTTCTCGCTTATTCCTCCCCATAACTTGGACAGAAACTTTACATCACGATCCAGTTCAATATCGCTCGCCCCTTCGGCAGCAGTGCGGATGATATATCCGGTATCACTACCGAAATCAGTATCGGCTAATAAGTCTTTCAATCGAGTGCGCTCATCGAGATCTTCAATCCGTTGCGAAACACCCACATGCGGATTGTCGGGCATCAGGACCAGAAAGCGAGAGGGTATAGTGATATGAGTGGTTAAGCGTGCACCTTTACTGCCGATAGGATCTTTAATGACCTGGACAATGATTTTCTGCCCTTCTCGAAGTAGAGTTGTAATATCCGCTTCATGCGCTTCCTGTTTATCTAGAAGTTCCGAGCCTTCGACAGCCAATTTATTCTCATCACTCTTAATCGCAATAATGTCAGCCACATGCAAAAAAGCGGCACGCTCATGTCCGATATCGACAAAAGCAGCCTGCATTCCTGGCATCACACGACGTACCGTTCCTTTATAAATATTTCCGACAATACCACGGTTACTGATGCGCTCCAGATGCACTTCCTGCAAGACACCATTTTCCACCAGGGCAACGCGCGTTTCCTGAGGTGTGACATTAATTAAAATTTCATCACGCATTATTTTGGCGACCTCCTGCTTGAGGTAAGAGCTGAGGTAAAAGTCGAGCTGAGAGCAAATGCTTGATCTGCATCTGCTCTAACAGAATTCTGGTTTCATACAATGGTAACCCAACAATCCCGCTGTAACTACCATTGATACCAGTTACCAAGCTACCAGCTACGCCCTGAATCGCGTATGAACCGGCTTTGCCCAGCGGCTCTTCAGTCGCACAATAAGCATCTATTATGTGCTCGTCTAATTGACTGAAAGTAACTTCGCTTTTAGACACTTGGCAAATTTCTTTTTCCTGCCAACAAAGACTAACCCCGCTATAAACTTGGTGAGTTTGCCCCGACAGTTGTTTGAGCATCGATTTTGCTTCGTTCAGATCCGTAGGCTTGCCGAGAAATTCACCGTTCAATACCACAATAGTATCAGCACCTAGAATAGGCAGGGGTTTTTCAGGATCACAAAAGGGTTGTGCCGAACGCGCTTTGCCAATCGCCAACCTCGTAACATAGTCTTCCGGCGATTCATTGTTTAGCGGAGTCTCATCGAAATCATTCGCCACTTGAATAAAGGATACTCCAAGCTGGGCTAATAATTCCTTACGACGTGGCGAAGCGGAAGCCAAATAGATTTGTTCAAACATCAAGCCTCCTTAAATATACTGCATAAACAAGGTGCTTACACCACATGCTTATACCACATGAAAATAACGACGAATATCACGTAGTAGAATAAACAACCAGGGCCATAGCAAGCCGTTAGTAATGGTAGCTAACCAGTACCAGCTGTCACTCTCTGGTTTGCCGGTAAGACGTGCCAACCATAAGATTATGGCAAAATAAATAATACTTAAAAGTATCAGTGTCAGAGCCTGCTTCCATAAAGGGAATAAGCGGAGTCGTTGGTGATTAAGTTGCAAAATAAAGGTCACAAAAGCCAACGCAAAACTGTGCAGGCCCAGTGTAGTACCAAGCAATGCATCAAGAGCTAAGCCGGTTATGAAAGCCCAAAGCAAACCGATACGATGAGGTAAAGCAATCACCCAGTAGCCTAAAACTAAAAACGTAAAACTTGGCCTAAAAGATTGCCAACTTTCTGGCAAAGGAAAAATATCCAGAATCATACCAATGATAAGACTCAGAATAATCACCCAGGTTCCATGCTTAGCTTGGTTGTTCATCGTTTTCATACCACTAATTCTCCGATGACTCTGCTTCGGCTTCATCAACCGAGCCATTCACTGGCTCGTAAGGCCATAACAACAAGACATGGTTGGAAGTATTAATGTTAGCCGTTGGCTCAGCAACAATCTGCGCGTAAGGCTGGGCTGATTGCTTGACTACTGAAATCACTTTAGCAACCGGATAGCCATCAGGAAATTTTTCACCCAGCCCTGAACTCAATAATAAGTCACCTTCGCGAATATCGGTGGTATTGGGCAAATGCCGCAAGAATAACAATTGCCCATCGCCTTGTGCGATAGCTCGAACTCCATTGCGATCATTTCGAACAGGAATGGCATGCTTTTGATCGTTCAGAAGAATCATTCGACTGGTGGTTAAAGACACTTCAACAATCTGCCCCATGACACCATCCGAATCGACCACAGGCTGCCCCATAAAAACATCATCCGCCGAACCTTTATTTAACAGCAGCTCGTTTGAAAAACGCTGGCTATCAATATTCAAGACCTCGGCAATTAAACGTTTTCCACGAAAGGAACGCGACGAACCCAGCAAAGAACGTAAGCGAGCATTTTCAGACTCAAGACCAATCAAGCGTTGATTTTGTGCCTTTAAGATCAAAACCTCATCTTTAAGCTGGCGGTTTTCATCAATTAAGTCATTACGACTGACAATATTATTGTCAGCCCATGCTGCAATTTCATTGGGTAAATTAGCAAGATAATACAGCGGGGAGAGAAAGGTCGCAGTCGCTTTACGCGCACTGGTCAAATAACCATAGCGGTAGTCCAGAACCATCAGGACGCACGCAAGCAACAGCGTGATAATCAGCTGTAAAACTAACGATGGTCCCCGTGTAAATAGGTTTTTAATAACTGGACTCCTGAAGCAGATACAAAAAACGGGCCTGTAAGAGCCCGATTTTCGTCAATATTTCTATAAAAATCAATCGTATGAGAATAAATCGCCGCCATGCTCATCAATTGTTTCAAGAACTTTACCACCACCACGAGCAACGCAGGTCAATGGATCTTCAGCAACAATCACTGGCAAGCCGGTTTCTTCCATCAATAAACGATCGATATCGCGAATCAAGGCACCACCACCGGTTAATACCATACCACGCTCAGAAATATCAGCTGCCAACTCAGGAGGCGATTGCTCTAATACCGCTTTAACTGCACGCACAATGCCGTGCAATGGATTTTGTAGCGCCTCTAATACTTCGTTACTGTTAATCGTAAAGCTTCTTGGAATGCCTTCGGCCAGGTTTCGTCCGCGAACATCTAATTCACGAACTTCCGTACCGGGATAAGCCGTGCCTATTTCATGTTTAATGCGCTCAGCAGTTGCTTCACCAATAATAGTGCCATAGTTGCGGCGAATGTATTCAATGATAGCTTCATCAAAACGGTCACCACCAATACGCACCGAATCAGAATAAACCACGCCATTCAGCGACAGGATCGCAATCTCGGTAGTACCACCACCAATATCAACGACCATAGAACCTCGCGCTTCACCAACTGGCAAACCTGCACCAACCGCAGCTGCAACTGGCTCTTCAATCAGGAATACGTCACGTGCACCAGCACCTATCGCTGATTCTTTAATAGCACGACGCTCAACCTGAGTAGAACCGCAGGGAACACAGATAAGAACGCGAGGGCTTGGACGGAAGAAGGTGTTGTCGTGAACTTTACGAATAAAATGCTGAAGCATTTTTTCAGTCACTTCAAAATCCGCAATAACACCATCTTTTAAAGGACGGATAGCAACAATATTGCCCGGTGTACGACCCAACATGCGCTTAGCAGCTTCACCAACTGCCGCTATTGATTTTGCCCCGCCAGCACGTTCCTGACGAATAGCAACCACTGAAGGCTCATTCAAAACGATGCCCTGGTCACGAACATAAATCAAAGTGTTGGCTGTCCCCAAATCAATCGACAGGTCGGTTGAAAATAAACCACGTAATTTATTAAACATCTAAGGAAATTTCTCGCTAATTTCAAAATAAGGATGATTATAGGATTCGGGCTCAGGTTATTGCAGTCACAAGAACTTGAGCCAAGCGCTGCTATTCGAATTGGCTCAAACGCCAGTAATAGCAAGGCTTATATGCTTTTCTACCCAATCGGGCTACTCTAACAATACTGACCTGTGTGAGCAAGCTAAAAACCTATTGCTCACTGATTTTTTGTGAAGCGGTAATGGCTTTTAGCTGGAATGATACTAATGCGCATAAAATCCCCATATACACAGACACTTTCCCAGGGGGTTGGTTCAACAGCACAGCACCGATATTCTTTATCATTGTTGGCTTCAGTTTTTAATCCTTTGAGTATAAACCGGTGGGCCAAGGCCCACCCTACTCAGAAGCCAAACTCTACTGTATGGACAATTCATGAACTGTCCATACCTCAAATCTACACTTCTGCTGAACAATTACCGCTATGCACTCCCAGGGTCACTCGATCCTGTCCCGCGTAATCTTTGATGGTTTCGATATGCTCAAAGTCTGCTTGCTGTAAAATTTCGCGAACGGCCTGCCCCTGATCATAGCCATGCTCAAACAATAAATAGCCACCAGGTTTTAAATGCTGAGTTGCCTGCTGGGTGATTTGGCGAATATCAGACAAACCTTTATCTTCGGCAACCAATGCAGTTACCGGCTCATAAACTAAATCCGCCAGGTGCGGATCATTAGGAGCAACGTACGGAGGATTACTGACGATCATATCCAGTAAGCCATGTTGCCAATCACTTAACCAACTGCCCAGTTCAAAGGTAACATTCTTAATCTTATTCTTTTCAGCGTTTGTTGCGGCAACGGTTAAAGCGGGTTCGCTCATATCCAAAGCCCATACTGTTGCTTGCGGTCGCTCGCTGGCAATCGCCAAAGCAATCGCTCCGCTACCAGTGCCGAGATCAGCCACTTTAAAATGTTCTTTTTCAGGAATTCTTTGTAACGCCTGCTCAACCAACACTTCAGTTTCAGGACGTGGAATCAAGGTATCTCGAGAGACCTTAAAAGTCAGCGACCAGAATTCTTGTTGACCAATAATATAAGCGGTTGGCTCACCCTGACGGCGACGACTAACGAAGTCTTCGAAACGGGATATCTGATCTTCGGAAAGGAGATGCTCTGGCCAAGTTTTCAGCCAGGTTCGATTATTGTCGATGGCATGAGCCAATAAAATTTCAGCGTCTAACGCAGCCTCATCCATTGCTTCGAGTTGCTCTTTTGCCCAGATTAGGGCCTGGGCAACGCTTAGCGCTTTCATTGCAGTTATGAACTTTGCCCTGAGAGCGCCGCCAACTGATCAGCCTGATGCTCTTGAATGAGCGGGCCAACAATCTGATCGATATCACCTTCCATGATTTCATCAAGTTTGTATAACGTCAGATTAATACGATGATCGGTCATGCGACCTTGCGGAAAGTTATAGGTGCGAATGCGATCCGAACGATCACCAGTACCCACCAGGTTACGACGCATTTCAGTCTGTTCCGATTGCGCTTTGGCCTGTTCGGCAGCGTTCAATCGTGCTTGCAATACCGACATCGCTTTGGCTTTGTTTTTGTGTTGCGAACGCTCGTCCTGACATTCCACGACAACTCCGGTAGGCAAGTGAGTAATACGAATGGCTGAGTCAGTTTTGTTGACGTGCTGACCACCAGCGCCCGATGCACGGAAGGTATCAATTTTCAAATCAGACGGGTTAATTTCAATCGCATCTAATTCGTCAGCTTCCGGCATCACCGCAACGGTACAGGCGGAAGTATGGATACGACCTTGTGATTCAGTTTCTGGAACCCGTTGCACACGATGCGCGCCTGATTCGAATTTCAGGTGCGAATAAACACTATCGCCAATAATGCGCACAATGATTTCTTTATAGCCACCATGTTCACCTTCGCTCTCGCTGATCACTTCAACCTGCCAGCGTTTTTTCTCGGCGTATTTACTGTACATACGGAACAAGTCACCAGCAAAGATAGCCGCTTCATCACCACCGGTTCCAGCACGAATTTCCAGGAAAGTATTTTTATCATCATTCGGATCACGCGGCAGCAGAAGCTTTTGCATTTCTACTTCCAGTTTTTCAATCTGTGCTTTGGCGTCTTTCAATTCTTCCTGCGCCATTTCTCGCATATCCGGATCTTCGTCTTTCAACATCTCTTCAGCAGCTTTGAGACTTGCTTCCGCTTCTTCATAGCGCTGAAAAGTATTCACTACTTCTTCAAGCTGCGAATATTCTTTTGACAGATCACGGAATTTATTCTGATCGCCGATCACATCCGGATCGCCCAACAAAGCACTAATCTCTTCGTGGCGATCAACCAGACCTTGTAATTTTTCAATAATCGAATCTTGTAACATATAAACCTTGTTATTGTATGCTGTCGCCCGGAACTAGCAGGCTCAATCGATAGTTAATGATCGTCATCCAAATCGAATAACTTGCGGATAACCTCATGGGTATCCACTTCATCATCTTCATTGCGTAACCAGACCAATGGCTGGTGCAAAAACTTCTTCGTCAGGCGATGGGTTAACTGTTCCATCACCTGCTCAGGATCACCATCATTGGCTAACTGTGCTCTGGCACGCTGCAATTCATTCTGTGCAACGTCCGAATATTTTTGCTGCAACTCACGCACCGTATCGTGCTTTTGTCGCCCCAGTTGCCATTGACGAAATTCATCACTGAAATCTCGCAAAATATGCTCTGCTTCTTCGGCAGCCTGCTGCCGTGCCTGCATATTTTCCTGAATTACACCTTCCAGGTCATCAACCGTGTATAGGTAAACATCATCCAGCTTACCCACCGAACTTTCGATATCGCGCGGCACCGCCAAATCGACCATAAACATGCTTTTGCGGCGACGTTCTTTAACTGCCTGCTCAACCATGCCTTTACCAATAATCGGTAACATACTGCCGGTTGAGGAAATCACGATGTCGGCTTGCGATAAATAGTGTGGAATCGCTTCAAGGCCAATCGCCTTGCCTTCGAATTCTTTGGCCAGTTTTTGTGCGTTGGCCAGCGTTCGGTTAGCCATGATCATCTTACCGACGCCCTGCTGCTGCAAATGGCGTGCAGCTAATTCAATGGTTTCACCAGCACCAACATACATCACCGTCAACTTTGAGAAATCAGCAAAAACGTGTTTCGCCAAACTGACCGCAGCATACGCTACCGACACTGGGTTGGTGCCGATATCAGTTTCGTGACGAACCCGTTTGGCTGCCGAAAAAGTTTTCTGGAACAAACGCTCCATCACCTGATTAATGGTGCCGGCGCGGCGCGCTTTTTGATAACTGGCTTTGAGCTGGCCTAAAATTTGTGGCTCGCCCAGCACCATCGAATCCAGACCGCTGGCAACGCGCATTAAATGCAACACCGCCTGATCTTCATCGTGGCAATAAACGGCCGAATGCAAATCTTCCTGCAAGTGCTTCTTGATCTGTAGCCAATGCAACAACTGTTCTTTTAGCTGCTCAGGAGTTTGCTCATCGCTCGACACATAAAATTCGACTCGATTACAGGTCGACAAAACCGCCACTTCACTTTGATGCAGAGCTTCCGCCAACTCAGCCATGATTTCGCCCAGCTCATGATCAGCGAACGCAACTTTCTCGCGCACAGCTAAGGAGGCAGTTTTATGGTTAATTCCTAGTGCAATCAATGACATAGATAAGAAACGGTTGAGTTTTTGCAGCCCAGCTTAAAAATTACGGGAAATCAAAGGCTTATAATTGGCGCGAATTATAACACTGAGCCGTCATGTCCGCTAATCGAAAAATAGGGTCTGTTGCTCTTTCTGGTTCAACACACCTTAAGCAAATAGATTAAGTATTTACTTATTATGACAAATTATTCCTACCTCTTGTCATAAAGAGATTGTAGGATTGGGGCATGAATAAGCGTTTTTATATCCTCCTTTTACAATGGCTCGCCGCCCTGCTCCTGTTAGCCGCCTGCTCCAGCAAGCAGCCAATGTTAGCTGAAACAGAACCGGAAGCTGTCCATGACTATGCGACCTATCCTGATATTTCTCACATGTCAGCGGATCAGCGTAGCCAACTGTATTTCAGCATTCTGCTGGCCAATATTGCCAGTCAGCAGAATCTTGAGGATATTGCGCAAAGTAACTTTTTAGACTCAGCCGAACGCACCGGCAGTATCGCTCTAGCTCGCCGGGCAGCTGTAGTCGCCTTAGAAAAGCACAACTATGATCAAGTCAAACATGCGCTTTCTATCTGGCTCAAACAGTCTCCAGACGATCCCAATGCGCATAAAGTGAAGCTACTAACCGCTGTGGCAACGGAAGACTACCCCACTGCCAACGATGAATTCCACCGCTTACTGAAACTCTTGCCATCTTCGCAAGACGAGCAGCTCCATCAACTGATTCAAGTGACCAGTTACCAGGATAACGCCGACTTTATCCACTACTTCAATCAGGAGACGGAAAGACTCAATCATCCCGTTTTAAAAACACTGGAAGCCTATCAGCTGCTCAACAGCCACAACCCCGAGTTCTACCAGGAACGCATCCATCGCCTGCTGGATAAAGTGTTATCGCAAAACGATACATTCCTGTCAGCCATCGAAATTAAGGGGCAAGCTCTGGCGCTCGAGTCGAATGAAAAACGCGCAGACTATTTGAATCAGGTAGTGGAAAGCCACCGCCTCAACATAGAAAAAACCTTCAAATTGGGAGAACTGCTTTATACCCAAAAAAATTACCAGGGAGCGATACAAGCATTTCAACAAGTCTTAGATGAACAACCCAAAAACCATCAAGCGCAATTTCTGATGGCAGGTAGCCAGTACGCACTAGAAGCTTACAAGCAAAGTTCTGATAACTTCTGGCAGCTGGCACGCAACAACTTCAAAAAAGACACTACCAGTTACTACTGCGCGGACTCAGCCCTACGCAGCAAAAACCCTGTTCGCGCCATCAGTTGTTATGAAATGGTGCCGCCGGGCAACTACTTTTATACCGCGCGTACTCGCCTGGCTCATCTACTGAATGAGCAGGGCCAATGGCAAGCTGCCATGAAAAGCCTCCAGCAAGCCCAGCAAATGGTTAGCCTGCAAGAAAAGCAGCGCCTACTGCAATTTGAAATCAGCTTTTTAACTCAAATCAAACAATATGAGCTGGCTGCTAAGCGAATTGAAAGCGCCCTCCAGGTCGAGCCCAATAAAACGTCACTGTATTTTCAGAAATTACAATTGCTCAACCAGATTCAATCCGTCGATGATATGATTGAATCAATCGACCAACTTAGAGCTCAGGCAGACAGCGATCAGCTACACAAAGAAATCACCATTATTGGTGCGCAGATGTTGCAAGCCCGCCATAGTCACCTATCAGCTTATCTGTTGTTGGAAAAAGAAGTCGCACGCTTTCCTGATGACATGGACCTGTTATATGTCAAAGCTCTCGCAAGTGAACCTCTGGGCTACTTTCAACAAATGGAACTAGACCTTCGCACCATTCTATCGATCAAACCGGATCATTATGACGCCATGAACGCATTGGGCTATACGCTAGCGGATATGAACCGCTCACTGGACGAAGCGCAGCGTTTAGTTGAAACCGCCTATCAACATGATCCCGAAAATAGCGCCGTTCTTGACTCCATGGGCTGGGTTCAATACCGCCTCGGCAACCTGCAAAAAGCACTCGAATACCTAAAAATGGCTTACCAAAAACAACCATTACCCGAAGTTGCCGCCCACTTAGGCGAAGTTTTGTGGGTCATGAACGAAAAAGAAAAAGCCACAGAAATCTGGCAAAGAGCACTGCGCCAGAATCCAAATAACCGCTATTTGATGGAAGTCCTACAACGCTTCCCCGAAGCCCGAAACGCTGGGTAATCATTTATTTCGGCGGGTCAGGGCCCGCCCTACTAATAACATGAACATCTAACTCTTTTATAGGATGGGTTAGGCATTAGCCGTAACCCATCAGACAAAAGCAGATTCCAAATCAAGTTTGGAATGACAAAATGGTAGGGGCAGTGCCAATGTGCCCGCCCAATTAAAATCTAAACACGGCGGGCCAAGGCCCGCCCTACCTCCAAGGTTAGACTAGTTCCTTGTAGGGTGGGCCTTGGCCCACCATTTCACCCTTACGCATAAAACCCCAAAGATAAAGCACTCCCTTTAAGCTTTGTCATCCCGCGGCTTTGACCGCGGGATCCAGTGACTTTGCTTTTTCTTAAATTCCGACTTCCCATCCCCACAACCCCAAAGATGCAAGCTGCCCTAAAAACAGGCATAATCTCGCCCATTGGAACTGAATGGAACTCCTTCAGTCCTATCTATTTAACGGTCTACTGAATGTCAACACTACAAGAATGAGAGCCATTGAATGAGTTTATCGCTGCGCACACTATTAATCAGTTTCGCTTTATTACTGACCGCTTGCGAAACCCTGCCCGAAAAACAGGACACCACCGTCTGGGACGACCCGCTGTGGCAAAAGCAGTATCAGGCTTTGAAAACCATTAAAGGTTTCACTACTCAGGGGCGTATCGGCATCACCCAGCCCGATGACAGTTTCTCAAGCAGCATCATGTGGAAGCAGCAATCGCGCGACACCTTAACCATTCGCATGTACGGCACTTTCGGCACCACCTACGCGCTACTGGATATCACGCCGCACCTAACCACCCTCAAAACCGGCGATGAGCAACATTTCGAGGGCTACAACGCCGAACAGCTCTTATATGATGTACTCGGCTGGAACTTGCCCATCCATTATTTGCAGGACTGGGTCTTGGGTTTACCGACCGGCATCCATCGCGACGATCTGAAAATCAACGCCGACGGCACCTTGCAGGAATTGAACTATCAGGACTATCAGGTACTATTTCAAAAATACGACAGCCACCCCTGGCAACATGGTCACACCATCTCACTGCCGCAAAAAATCAGAATCACCCAAGGCGAGAACAAAATCATATTGTCACTGCGCAGCTGGGATCTGATCTTATGAGTTTCACCGTTGCAACCGGCAGTCTCGATGATCAGGGCTACAGCTATTGGCCCTCGCCAGCCAAACTCAATTTAGAACTTCGCGTACTGGGCCAACGCCCGGACGGCTATCACGAACTGCAAACCCTATTTCAACTCTTAGACTTCGGTGACGACCTCTGGATTAAACCGAATGATACCGGCGAGCTAACTCTGGAGAGCGAATACAACGAAGTACCTAGCGAACAGAACCTGGTCATTAAAGCCGCCCGAATCTTGCAGCCTTTCTCGAACAGCCCCCGCGGTGCTAATATCAAATTGACCAAACGTCTACCCTCCGGTGCAGGCCTCGGCGGAGGCAGCTCCAATGCCGCAACCACCTTAGTTGCTCTTAACACCTTATGGAATTTGAATCTCGATCAGCAACAATTAATTGATCTTGGCCGCCAACTGGGTGCCGACGTTCCGGTTTTCGTTAATGGTCATAGCGCTTGGGCAGAAGGGATTGGCGAACTTTTAACCAACACTGACATTCCAGAAAAGTGGTATCTCATTGTCTATCCAAACGTTCATGTGAACACTGGCAAAATTTTTTCACATTCAGCGTTGACAAGAAACGACAAACCCATTAAATTACGCGCCACTCGCGAAGGGAGTTTGCCTGAAGTTGGTTACAACGCCATGCAAACACTGGTTCTCGAACTTTATCCGGAGATAAAAGAAGCCTTTGAGCATCTGTCTCAATACGGAAAAGTGATGCTAACCGGAACCGGAAGTTGTCTCTTCTTAACCTTTGACAACGAGCGAGAAGTCCGTAAAATAGCCGCTCTGTGCAAGCAGCGCTGGCTAACTTTAGAAGCTAGAGGTATCAACGCCTCCCCGCTGATAAAGTAAAAAATTGCAGGGGTATCGCCAAGCGGTAAGGCAGCGGCTTTTGATGCCGCCATTCGTTGGTTCAAATCCAGCTACCCCTGCCACTTTCTCTTCCCAGTTTTTCCTGCTTGCTGTAACTTTTGGGGTTAATGTTACAGGGCTTCTCGATGTCTGATTTAATGCTTTTCAGTGGTAATGCCACACCTGATCTTGCCAAACGAATTTCTAATTATTTGAACGTGCCACTTGGTAAAGCGCATACAGAACGCTTTAGCGATGGCGAATGCAGCGTCGAAATTCTGGAAAATGTTCGTGGTAAAGACGTTTTTATTATCCAATCTACCTGCGCACCAACTAACGACAACCTGATGGAACTTATCATCATGGCCGACGCACTAAAGCGTGCTTCCGCCAAGCGTATCACCGCAGTAATTCCTTACTATGGTTACGCCCGTCAAGATCGTCGCGTACGCTCAGCGCGTGTTCCAATCAGCGCCAAAGTCGTCGCCGACATGATTAGCGGCGTAGGTTTCGACCGAGTTCTCACCGTCGACCTACACGCAGACCAGATTCAAGGCTTCTTCAATATTCCAGTAGACAACGTCTACGCCACTCCAGTACTTCTCGAACACATCCAATCCAATATCGCCGGCCAAAACCTGATGGTTGTTTCGCCAGACGTTGGCGGTGTGGTTCGTGCACGCGCTATCGCAAAACGCCTCGACGACGCCGACTTATCGATTATCGATAAACGTCGCCCACGCGCTAACGAAGTCAGCGTCATGAACATCATCGGTGATGTATCAGGTCGTGATTGCGTGATTGTTGATGATATGGTCGATACCGCCGGTACACTCTGCCAGGCAGCACAGGCACTAAAAGACCACGGCGCCAAAAGCGTCTTCGCCTACGCCACCCACGCAGTCCTATCCGGCAAAGCCATCGACAACATCAACGGCTCAAGCCTCGACCGCCTGGTAGTCACCAACACCATCCCGTTATCAAAAGAAGCGCAGGAATGTGACCGCATAGAAATCCTCGACCTGGCACCACTTATGGGTGAATCGATTCGACGCGTCAACACCGAAGAATCCATCTCAACCATGTTTCTCGACTAAGATTCTCGGTTCAGTAACATCCTAAAGCAGGCCTCGGCCTGCTTTTATATTGCCTGAGATAAAAGGCTTGCCCATCTTTTATAGGATGGGTTAGCAAAGCGTAACCCATCAATTCAAACCGTCCACAGACAACGGTGCCCTCATCTGCAATCCCGGCGGACCAAGGCCCCTCCTCCCTTGTAGGGGCGAACTGCGTTCGCCCAGCCCAAAGGCGCTTTCAATCTCTGTACGGACAACTCATGAGTTGTCCCTACGCCCCGCCTCTACAGGCCTGTCATTCCAAACTATCCTTGGAATCTGCTCTTCCTCATAAAAGGCACTGGATCGCGCGGTCAAGGCCGCGGGATGACAAGCATGTTGAGCTCTTATAGGATGGGTTAGCGAAGCGAAACCCATCAAACCCCTCCCCCATGTAACACTATCCCCAATAAATCCACATTTCCCCTAGCTTCTGCCACCCTTGCTGTTGTATAATTTCGCACCATTTTTGGGCCTGCACGGTCAAATTGACCTCAGACCAAAAATTCATGCCTGTCTTTGGTCGCGAAGTACAGGTTTATACTAACCCTCAACTTGTGGAGTATCACAATGAGCGATTTTACTTTTAACGCTGAATTGCGTAGCGATATGGGGAAAGGTGCGAGCCCCCGCCTACGTCGTGAAGCAGATCTAATCCCTGCTATCGTGTACGGTGGTAAGGAAGAACCTAAATCTATTTCTTTAAATCACAACCAGATCATCAATATGCTTGATGAAGAAGCTGTTTATTCTTCAATCATCAAATTGGATATCGCTGGTTCTGTTGAAGAAGTCGTGATCAAGGACATTCAGCGTCACCCTTTTAAACCAAAAGTTCTGCACATGGATCTTAAGCGCATCGTTCGTGGCGAAATCATGAACGCGACGGTTCCATTGCACTTCCTTAACGAGAAATCAGCTCCTGGCGTTAAAGCTGGCGGCATCGTTTCTCACCAGGTCACTAGCGTAGAAGTAGCGTGTCGTCCACGTAACCTACCTGAGTACATCGAAGTTGACCTAGGCGCGTTGGAAATCGGCGAAACTATCCACATGTCTGATCTTGTATTGCCAGAAGGTGTTGAACTAACAGAACTTCAAGGCGAAGAGCATGACTTGTCTATAGCTAACATCGTTCGTCCAAGTGGCCCATCTGAAGATGAAGAAGCTGAAGCAGAAGCAGAAGCGGCTGATGAAGCAGCAGCAGAAGTTCCAGCATCTGAACAGAAAGGCGATGACGAAGGCGAAGACAAAGAATAATTCTTTGACTGCTTAGCGAAATCGGCCTTTTCTGGCTATGATAAGACCTCGAAATCCTTTTTAAGGGCAACCATTTCGGGGTCTTTTCTTTAAAGCCCTTTTAATAAATCTTAACATTGGGGAAATTGCGCAGTGTCCAGCATCAAGTTAATTGTCGGTCTGGCTAACCCAGGCACACAATACGATGGCACCCGCCACAATGCCGGAGCTTGGTATGTGGAGGAACTCGCGCGCGCCTATTCGATTCCGCTCAAAGTTGAAAGCAAATTCCACGGTTTGTTCGGTAAAGGATTCATCGATGGCCACGAGGTCATGCTGCTCATCCCAACCACCTTTATGAACCTTAGCGGCAAAGCCATTCAGGCAGTCGCCAACTTCTATAAAGTCGAACCGGAACAGATTTTAGTCGCCCACGATGAGCTGGATATCGATCCCGGCACATTGAAACTGAAAAAAGGCGGTGGCCACGGCGGCCACAATGGTCTGCGCGACACCATCAGCAGCCTTGGTAACAATAAAGAATTCATGCGCTTACGAGTCGGCATTGGCCATCCAGGCCACAAAAGCCAGGTCACCGGCTACGTGCTCAGTAAGCCCAGTCCGGAAGACCGCAACGCCATCATCCTCGCGATTGATGAAGCGGTACGCGAAACCGGCACCCTTTTGAATGGCGACTGGGATAAAGCCGTGCATCGTCTGCACAGCGTCACCCCACCCGCCAGTTAACACGCAACACAACTCAAAGAGATTGACGTCATGGCATTAAATTGCGGTATTGTAGGACTTCCAAACGTTGGTAAATCAACACTGTTTAACGCACTTACTGATGCGGGCATTGATGCAGCTAACTACCCATTCTGCACCATCGAACCGAACACCGGTGTGGTACCGATTCCTGATCCACGCCTTGATGCCCTGACTAAAATCGTTAATCCGCAGCGCGTATTACCCGCGACTATGGAATTCGTCGACATCGCCGGTCTGGTTGCAGGCGCGTCGAAAGGCGAAGGCCTCGGCAACAAGTTCCTCGCCAACATCCGCGAAACGCACGCGATTGCCCACGTGGTTCGCTGCTTTGCCAATGACGACGTGGTCCACGTTGCCGGTAAGGTTGACCCTATCTCTGATATCGAAACCATTAACACCGAATTAGCGCTGGCTGATCTTGAAGCCGTCGAAAAGCGTATTTTGAAAACCGCCAAGATCGCCAAAAGCGGTGACAAAGACGCCAAAGCAGAACTGGCCATCTTAGAAAAAGCCAAAGCCTGCCTCGACGAAGGTAACGCCCTGCGCTCTCTGGACTTGGATAAAGATGAGCAAAAGATCATGCGTAAGTTCCAGCTCATCACCAACAAGCCAACCATGTATATCGCCAACGTCAGCGAAGATGGATTTGAAAACAACCCATTGCTGGACAAGGTGCGTGAGTTTGCTGCGACCGAAAATGCCCAAGTGGTGCCAATCTGCGCCTCTATCGAATCTGAAATTGCCGCCCTCGACGACGAAGACAAAGCAGACTTCCTCGCCGACCTCGGACAGGACGAGCCAGGCCTTAACCGCGTCATCCGCGCCGGTTACAGCCTACTTAACCTACAAACCTACTTCACGGCTGGCGTTAAAGAAGTTCGCGCATGGCAGGTTAAAATCGGCGCCACAGCACCACAGGCCGCCGGCGTTATCCACACCGACTTCGAAAAAGGCTTTATCCGCGCCGAAGTCGTCGCCTACGACGACTACATCGCAGGCAACGGCGAAGCAGGCGCTAAAGAAGCCGGTAAATGGCGCTTGGAAGGTAAGGAATACATCGTCCAGGACGGCGATGTCATGCACTTCCGTTTCAACGTCTAAAGCAATATATCTATTGGTAGGGGCAGCGCCAATGTGCCTGCCCTTGAAGAAAGCGCACACCCCGAAAGCATGTCATCCTGAACTGTGACCAAAGGGAATACCTTTAGGTAATTCAGGATCTGCTCTTTGCCCTTTCTCTTGGATAAACACTGGTGCACTCTCAGGCAAGAATTTTCGGGAGACTTTTTAAAGACAAAGGCTTGACAACAAGCCCCCAAATCACGAAAATACGCGCCACTGAATTATGGCTATGTAGCTCAGCTGGTTAGAGCACAGCATTCATAATGCTGGGGTCGGTGGTTCAAGTCCACCCATAGCTACCATATAAAAGAAAGGCTTACAGAGAAATCTGTAAGCCTTTTTTGTTGGTTTGGATTTTGTAAGTCCACCGTAAGTCCAAGATAAGCCTATCCATTGAAAAGCCAAACTATCCTCTTCTATGTTATGACTCTTTCTGAAAATTCTTAGAAACCAATTTCCTATAGGTTTAGAACCATCAACAAATATCGACCAAATTAGATCAAGCAAAATTAAAACTTCTGAATAGTCTATTCATAATATTGAAAAGAATATGCAAAACCACCTAGAAGCCTTCACTTGATGATATATGTACTCATCCTTCCACTAATTCCTACTTTTACTATACAGTGATAAGCTGTAGTATTAATGAATTATTCTAAGCATTCTTTAATTAGTAGCACTACATAAATCATAAATATAAAAATGGGAAAGGAGTATCATGAATTCACCTGCGCACCAATTATTAAATAAAGAATTAGACAATGGCTGGCAAGTCACAGAAAAAGTTAGCAAGAAAGATGGTGAGTCTGGAAGTTATTTTTCAGTTGGATACTTCGTCCGAAAAGACTCTCGAATAGCCTTTCTCAAAGCATTAGATCTCATGAAATTATTGGATCCAACTAGTGGCTCTGATATCACACAACAAATTAAGCTAGGTAATGATGCATATATCTATGAAAGAGATATTCTTAAGAAATGTGCTGATAATAAACTATCTAAAGTCATTAAGTTACATGATAGCAGTCAAATACTAATTAACAACTTTCCAGTCCCTTACTTAATATTTGAATTAGCAACTAGTGATGTACGAAAACACTCTTTACTATCATCAGAAGTTGACACGGCTTGGGCATTTAAAACAACTCACTCCATTGCGGTCGGATTAGACCAATTACATAAAAATGATATAAGCCACCAAGATCTTAAACCATCTAATATATTAATTCTGGAGGATGATACAAAAAAAATTGGGGATTTTGGACGCTCGGTTACAAAGGACTGCAAACTACCTCACTCTAAACTCTCAATTGCCGGCGGAATAGCTTACGCCCCACCGGAAGGAACGTATGGATATAACCACCCCGATTGGAAATATAGGCGATTAGGCTGTGACGCCTATCAGCTTGGAAGTATGCTTGTTTTTCTCCTTACAGGTATGCCATTAACTCCAACTATACAACAGCTATTACCTGAAGAGTGTCGAGCTGGTCAGTGGCAAGGAACTTATCAAGAGGTACTTCCATATCTTATTAATGCTTTTGAGCAAGCACTTGTAATTATAGGTAATAATATAACAGGTGAAGTCAAAGATGATGCAATTAGTATTGTAAAAGAGCTCTGCCACCCCGATATACTCAAAAGAGGCGATCCTAAGAGGGTGCGCTCAAATCAAAATCCATTTTCTATGCAAGTATATGTTAGTAAGCTAAATAGGTTAGCCAAAATAATCGAGTACAACTTGTGGAACCTTAGCAAATGAATATATCAGTACTAAGAGATAATCGAAGAATAATACCAAGATGGAGAAGTCTTTCTGAAACAAGTGGAAGTGGTTTACTTAACTGCTTTGGGAATGTTATTCCATATAAGGAAAACTGCAAATTAGAAACAGAGTTTTTAATTAGGAGCTGGACAAATAATAAGTCGGTTGAAAACGCAAGTGAACTATTTCAACATGCAATCATGCTTAACGATCTAACAATAGCAGAAGACTCAATCAAGTATTTAGAAAAAAACAAGGATAAGCTTTTACCTTTAGTAAGAGAGAAAATTAATAAGCTATATAGCAACAATTTAAAAACAAATGAAGAACAAGACCAATCCATTACTCAAACTTCATATACTCTTGACTATTTATATAGCCAAATAAATATACTTAAACAAAAAACTCGTATCAATCCAAAGAACGCATTTAATTGGGTAGAACTCTCACGAATGTACACTACTTTACACTTGAAAGAAAAAGCGTTTATATCAATTAGAATTGCCTATAACTTATTTCCAAACAACAGGTATATTTTACGTTCATTAATAAGATTTTGTGTCCACTTCAATGAGTTTGAATTCTTGTCTAAAACTTTTACAAAGATTGATAACTTATACCATGATCCTTGGTTATTAGCTCCTTACATATCACTCAAGGATAATTTAGTTAGAACCAATTTAAACATGAAGAAAACTTCGTCTCTTATCCTTTCCAATAATAAAATTAACAAAACTGAGCTTGTGAGCTCATTAGCGTCTCTGGAACTAAAAAATGGTGCGTTTAACAGATCAAAAAAACTTTTCAGGTCAAGCTTAACTTCAGCCAACGATAACTCTCTATCACAGGCAATTTGGGCATCTTCAATTTTAAAGGATGACTTCGGGACTAGTGACATCAACACAACATTTATGTATGAACCATTAACTCGAAAAATGATTAAAAGCTGTCAATTTGATAAGGCATTTAAACACTCTATTGACTGGGTTAATGATGAACCATTCTCATCTGTTCCATCAATTACAGCATCATATATTGCTTGTGCATTTCTTGACGACCACCGTAAAGCTCTAGATATATGCGAAAATGGATTAATTTCAAACCCAAATGACCCTATGCTAAAAAACAATTACGTTTACTCATTATTAGCAACTGACCAAGTTCAAAAGGCATATGACATTTTTTCTTCGATTGATAAATCTGAAAATGAATCAAATACCACATATATAGCAACCTATGGACTGTTATTAATTAAACAAAACAATATTGAAGCAGGAAGAAAGAACTATCTGAAAGCAATATACTTAGCGCAAAAACAAGGGAATAAATTTCAAGAAGAATTAGCAAATTTACATCTAATAAAATCAGAAATTAATATTAACCAATTATCTAAAGAAGATTTGCTACAACAATTAGAAAAGCATAAATATCAAAATCAACAACCAGAGGTAGTATATTTAAGAAACAAAGTTTTTGATCAAATCATCAACATGGACGCATAATATTTTTACATTAGCGGTTTTAAAGCGCATGTGTTTTTGAATGAATAAAAGCCGTGTTAAGCACGGCTTTTTCGTTAAGTGGGAAAGCTTTAAATCTTTCTTGCTCTGAATTTTTTGCCTTTCATTTTGCCGTTGTTGAGCAATTGCACCGCGGTTTCGAGTACGTCGGTTTTTACTGCGACATAGGCCCAGCTGTTGGCGACCTGGATTTTGCCGACATGGCTGCCTTCGATTCGGTAGTCTGCGGTTAATGCGCCGAGGATATCGCCGGGGCGAAGTTTCTGCTTTTTACCGCCGTCGATCTGGATGGTGGACATCGGTGGTCTGAAAGTGGGCTCTTTCAATAACTTGGTGTCGGGCAACGGTTGCGTTGTAATTTCTTGTTCGAGGTATTCAGCCAGGCGCGCGAGCTTGTGGCTTTCTTTGTTGATGACGATTGAGCAGGCGTGTCCTTTGTTGCCAGCACGGCCGGTTCGGCCGACGCGGTGGACATGCACTTCGGGATCGCTGGCGATGTGGTAGTTGATCACCATATCCAGCGAATCGATATCTAGTCCACGAGCGGCAACGTCGGTGGCGACCATCACGGATACGCTGTTGTTGGAGAAACGGATCAAGGCCTGGTCACGTTCTTTCTGTTCCAGATCGCCATGCAAAGCTAGCACGCTAAAACCGAAGCCTTTCAGTTCCTGCGTCAGATCTTTTACGTGTCGTTTGGTGTTGCAGAAAATCACTGCTGAATCGGGACGATGTTTTAACAGCAACAAGCGAACCGCAACTGTGCGCTCGCCTTCGTCGCTGATTTTATAGAAGTCTTGCTCGATGCTGGAGTTGTCGTGTTTGGCAAGCGCTTGCACCAGCACCGGTTGCGTCATAACGCGCTCGGCAATGGATTGGATCTGTTTCGGGTAGGTTGCGCTGAACAACAGGTTCTGACGCTGGGGTGGCAACTCTTCGATGATGCTGTCCAGCGCAGGCTGAAAGCCCATGTCTAACATGCGGTCCGCTTCGTCGAGAACGAAGGTGTTCATGCTTGATAAATCGATGGTCTGCTTTTCAAGGTGATCAACGATTCTGCCCGGCGTTCCGACCACGATGTGTGCGCCGTATTTTAATGACTCGGCCTGTGGTCGCAGAGGCGTTCCACCGCACGCGGTCATAACTTTAACGTTGGCTATCGGACGCGCCAGACGACGAATTTCTTCGGCAACCTGTTCCGCCAGTTCGCGCGTTGGGCACAAGACCAGGGATTGTACCGAGAAGTTCTTGATGTCCAGTTTTTCCAGAATCCCCAGACCAAATACCGCTGTTTTACCGGAGCCGGTTTTCGCCTGCGCAATCACATCCTTGCCTTCGAGCACCAATGGCAAAGCCTCGGATTGAATGGGTGTCATCCGCTCAAAGCCCAGATCAGCCAGATTAGCGATTAAGGCGGGTTGTAAAGCAAGGGTCGAAAAAGCAGCGTGGCTCATGGTTATATCCTGGTTTTCTACAAATTGATGATGGTTACGGCAAGGATTCTTGTGGCAAGAGTTCGTTGCGGTAACGAATAGAGCTGTGTGAATCTGTCGGAACTGAATTTGGATGAAGCAGTTTGGGAAAGAAGCAAGGCTCTTAAGCTGTGCGAATTATATACAGTTGGAGGTATATGATAAAGGGATATCTTGAGAGGATGGGATAAAGTGGTTTATGTATTGAGATGGGTAGCGCCTGTGGATATGCTCTATTACATGGATAAAATCTGCCTGTTTAAAGAAAAGAGCAGATTCCAAATCAAGTTTGGAATGACAAACCTTAAAGAGAGTGAGAATTCCTTAAGGCATGTCATCCTGAACTGGATTCAGGATCTGCTCTTGATCTTTAGGGCAGGCACATTTGCGCTGCCCCTACCGAAGAATTACGGTGACTATTGCGTCAGTGACTTCATATCTATCACGAAGCGGTATTTCACGTCGGATTTGATGACGCGCTCGTAAGCATCGTTGATATTCTCCATATCAATCATTTCAACATCGGAGACGATGTTATGCTCCGCGCAGAAGTCGAGCATCTCTTGCGTTTCTTTGATGCCGCCAATCAATGAGCCGGCGATACGCTTACGCTGCATGATTAGGCCACCACCATGAATTTCCGGTAGCGGTGCAATGGCGCCAACGATGACCATGGTTGCGTCGCGTTTCAATAGAGCGACATAAGGATTCACGTCGTGTGCTACTGGCACTGTGTTGAGCAGGAAGTCGAAGCTGTTAGCCTGCTGCTTCATGGCATCTTTATCTTTGGAGATAAGGACTTCATCCGCGCCAAGGCGTTTTGCGTCTTTACCTTTGTCCGGCGAGGTTGTGATCATGACGACATGCGCACCCATGGCCTTGGCCAGCTTGACGCCCATGTGACCGAGGCCACCTAAACCAATCACACCCACTTTATCGCCTTTTTTAACGTTCCACTGGCGCAAGGGTGAATAGGTTGTGATCCCCGCGCACAATAATGGCGCAACGGCTTTGGTATCGAGTTTTTCAGACACGCTTAATACGAAGTCTTTATCGACGACGATCTTGTCCGAGTATCCGCCTTGGGTGATACCGCCGGAGATTTTGTCTTCGCTGTTGTAGGTCGCGACCAGTCCTTCTTCGCAATATTGCTCAAGGTCTTCCTCGCAGGAATGGCAATGACGGCAGGAATCGACCATACAGCCGACGCCGACTAACTGGCCTTCTTTGAATTCGGAAACACCTTTGCCCACTTCGAGCACGCGACCGATAATTTCATGGCCGGGTACGATCGGGTAGTGAGTACCGCCCCAATCGTTACGCGCGGTGTGGATATCGCTGTGGCAGACACCGCAGTATTCAATATCGACCAGGACATCATTGTCACCAACGGCACGACGTTCGATGTCGAGGGGAGCGAGATCTTCGGTTGCTGAGGGAGCTGCATAAGCGGCTACTTTCATGTCTGTCTCCTTAGTTTAATTTGTTAACCGTAAGAGGATAACATTTTCGAATGAAAGGCGTGTGAAATTGATTGGGGGCGAGTGGTGGGTCTATCGTGGTAGGGGCAGCGCCTGTGTGCCTGCTCGAACGTAGGGACAACTCATGAGTTGTCCGTACAAAGAAATGTAGCCGCCTTTGAGATGAGCGAGCTGAGCTCTACCCAACACGACTTAACTTGATAGGAAGAGCAGATTCCCTAAAGGGATTCCCTTCGGTCGCCTGAATCGAGTTCAGGATGACATCCCTTTTAATTGTGCATTGTCCTTAAGGCTTGTCATTCCAAACTGTGACCAGCGGAAATGCCCTTGGGTAATTTGGAATCTGCTCTTGTTTGATGGGTTACGCTACGCTAACCCATCCTATAATGCTCACATTTACATAGGCACCACTCTCCCCTGCTAGGCAGATTATGATCTACTCACTTGCATCTTAGATTGGCCATACGTTAATGTATTCAGGGGATTCAGGCTGTTAGGAGGTCAATGTGAACGATATATCGAGTCATTCGCGCGCTCAGGTGGAGCCGCCTGCGATTCTGGTGGAGTTAGCGGCTGAGGCTGGCGTCCGTTTTAACGGCTCTAACCCGTGGGATATTCAGGTTTTGGATTCGCAAGTCTATCGTCGTATTCTAACGCAGGGTTCGTTGGGACTAGGCGAGGCGTACATGGACGGTATGTGGGAATGCGCAGCGCTGGATGAGTTATTTACCCGTTTGCTAAGCGTTGATGTCGAGGATAAGTTGACGGGAATGGCGCGTATCAGGCTGATAGGCGAGGCGCTGCTTCAAAAGATCGTTAATCGGCAAAAACGAGCCCGCGCTTATGAGGTCGGCGAGAAACATTACGATACTGGTAATGATATTTTCGAGGCGATGCTCGATCCGACCATGAGCTATTCCTGTGGTTATTGGGCGAATGCCGGCAATCTCATTGAAGCGCAAATTGCTAAGCTGGATCTGATTTGCCGAAAGCTTGACTTACAACCCGGCGAAAAAGTGCTGGATATTGGGTGTGGCTGGGGTGGCTTTGCACAATATGCTGCTCAACATTATGGCGTTTCCGTGCATGGGGTTACCGTTTCCAAAGAGCAACAGAAATTAGCCCGCCAACGCTGCCAGGATTTGCCAGTTACTATCGAACTCAAGGATTATCGAGATCTTAAGGGTCAATTCGACAAGATTGTCTCAATCGGTATGTTTGAACACGTTGGCCCCAAAAATTACCCGACCTATTTCGATACTGCTTTGCGATTGGTAAAAAATGATGGGCTCTTTTTATTGCACTCCATTGGCCTACATCGCACCATCGCCAGAATCGATCCCTGGATCAATAAATACATCTTCCCCAATGGCAAAATCCCTTCCGCGTTGCAAATGACCAAAGCTTTAGATGGGCGCTTCATTATCGAGGACTGGCACAACTTTGGCCCTGATTACGATAAGACGGTGATGGCTTGGTGGCAGAATTTTAACAACGCCTGGGGCAATCTGTCTGACAAATATGGTCAGCGGTTTTATCGAATGTGGAAATATTACCTGCACTGTAGCGCAGGGTTTTTCCGCTCCAAGAATGGTCAGTTGTGGCAATTGGTGCTATCGAAGCGGGATCGGCCGGGACGTTATTATTCGGTTCGGTAGGTTTGGGGGCTGCCTGTATGTATGCCTGCCCGCGAACGTACGGACAACTCATGAGTTGTCCGTACAAAAGCTGGAAGCGCCTTTGAGATGAGAGAGCCGAGCTCTCACCAACACGGTTTAACCTGATAGAAAGAGCAGATTCCCTAAAGGGATTCCCTTCGGTCGCCTGAATCAAATTCAGGATGACATCCCCTTTAATTTTGTGCATTGCCCTTAAAGCTTGTCATTCCAAACTAGATTTGGAATCTGCTCTTTTATGGTGGAGGAGCACCACACACCCATACAAGGTTATCCTGATAGAAAGAGCAAAGTCACTGGATTATGACGCCTTTCTACCCCATAAAATCTTCGAAGAACCAGGCGGCGAAGGCGTGGCGGCCGGGTAAGTTGGCTTTTTGATAAATTTGCGAGGCTTGTTGGCGGACGGATTTTTCTTTGATGCCTCGGACTTCGGCAATTTCGTTGAAGCTGAGGCCTTTGAGTAGCAGATAGGCAGTGTCTATTTCGCTTCCTGTAAGGCTCCACTCGTCAAACTGCTTACGAATTACTTCGCTGTATTCTTTGCGCGCTTCCTGCATTTGTGATTTCTGTTCCTGAAGTAGCTGCTTACTTTCCCGAAGTTCTTTTTCAAGGCCCGCCACCGCTGTTCGCTGGCGAACAACCTGCATGATGAGGTAGATGATGACCAGCGCTGTGACCAGAATCATGAAGGCTTCGACGTATAAATGATCGACTTTCGCTTTCAGAGTGATATCGGTATAGAGATCGGAAATATCGAATGCAATGATGATCGTCAAAAACGCGATTAAGAACCAAATCTTGCTACTTTTCAATGTGATACCTTAGCTTGTTTATTTTCATATAAAGACGCTGTATAGACAAATGTACCCCATTTAAGTTCCTATCTCCAATAGCGGTTGTCTGAGCCATGGTCTTTTGTCCATTGTTGCAATCTTGCTAAGCCCCATGATTGACCTATATCAATTTAGGTTTAATCACATGACGCTATTTATTCGTAAACAGCTTGGCTTTTTAGGGCAATTCTTTTTGCTTGCCCTAGCCCTTTTAACGCTTTCTCGTTTAACTATTGTGTTATGGCAATGGCCACGAATTGAGGGGGCTGATGATATCCTGGCTATTTTTATCGGCGGCTTACGCATTGATCTGGCGACTTTATCGCAACTGCTATTCCTGCCGCTATTGGCCTTAGCTCTGCATGCCCTGAGTCCTTTTAAGGGGCTCTGGCTTTCGCGCGCTATAAAAGCCTACTGCTGGGTAATTTTATTGCTGCTGGTTTTGATGGAGCTATCAACACCGACCTTCATTAGCGAGTACGACACACGCCCTAATCGTTTATTCTTCGAATATCTTAGCAGTCCCAACGAAGTGTTTGGAATGCTCCTCAACGGCTACCTGCTTGAACTGGTCATTGGTTCGCTTCTGTTAGTCGCAACTGGCTGGCTCACTCGTCATTGGCTGAAACGCTATCGTAGTGAGGTTGCTGTGTTCAGCCCAGCCAGCTTTTTATTCTTATTACCATTACTGGTTTTACTGTTGCTTGGAGCTCGCTCCGGTATTCAGCACCGTCCAATTAATCCGGCAATGGTCGCCTTTTCCAATGACCGAATGCTCAATACCTTACCTTTAAACTCTACCTACAGTGTGATGTATGCTCTGTACCAAATGGGCAATGAATCTTCTGCTGCCAAGCTTTATGGTGAAATCCCTGAAGAAACCATGCTGGGTATTATTCGCCAGCAGTCGGAGGAATTAGGCCAGCTAGTGAACTCAGACATGCCGAGCCTGCATCAACTCAAGCCTAGCCAATCGTTCCAGAAACGCAATCTGATTATTGTGGTTGAGGAAAGTCTGGGCGCTCAATTTGTGGGTTCTTTAGGTGGAAAGTCTTTAACTCCGAATATTGATCAATGGCGCAGCAAAAGTTGGTTCTTCGAAAACCTTTACGCCACTGGCACCCGCTCTGCGCGTGGTTTAGAAGCCATCACCACGGGCTTTTTGCCCTCGCCTGCTCGCCCAGTGTTGAAGCTGCCAAAAGCGCAAGGTAATTTTTTCAGCCTGGCAGGGCTTCTTTCAGACTACGGTTACGAAAGCAGTTTTATTTATGGCGGCGAAAGTCACTTCGACAATATGAAGGGATTTTTTCTGAACAATGGTTTTGATTTGACTATCGACCAAAATGATTATGCTGATCCGTCTTTTGTCGGCAACTGGGGCGTCAGTGATGAGGATCTTTTTAATCAGGCGTTAAACTATCTTCAAACAGAACCGGGGCAACCTAAATTCAGTTTGATTTTCACATCAACAAATCATACGCCTTTTGAATTTCCAGATGGCAAAATAGAGCTTTATGAAGAACCTAAGCAGACGGTAAATAACGCAGTTAAATATGCAGACTATGCTTTGGGAAAATTTCTGCATGAACTCGAATCCTCAGGTATTATGAAAAATTCTGTAGTAATGGTGGTTGCTGATCACGATGCGAGAGTGTGGGGTGACTCGCTGGTGCCTATCGAGCATTTCCACATTCCTGGATTTATTATTAGCCCGGATATAGAACCTAAAATTGATAGCACATTAGTCAGTCAAATTGATCTGGCGCCTACCTTGCTTTCACTATTAGGTATCGATCATCAAGTACCGATGTTGGGACATGACTTAACTCAACTCCCTGCAAACTATCAGGGCCGAGCGATTATGCAGTATGGCGATAATCAGGCTTATTGGGATGGGCAGGAGGTGGTCATTCTCAGGCCCAACCTACAGCCGATAACTTATCCATACAGCGATGGACATTTTGGCAAAGAATCGGCCCATGACACTGAGCAAGAATTGCTGGCGCTGGCTTACGCACAATTTGCCAGCTGGGCTTATGATAAACAGAAATACCGATTGAATTGATACTGAAAGCTATTGGTAGGGGCATCCAACTATAGGGACAAGCGCCTTCGGATGGGCGAGCGTAGCTCGCCCCTGCATAAAGACCGATAGTCGTACTAATCCTGTCTTATGCCTATTTCGCTTTTGAGTTTTTCAATAAAGGATTCTACATCACTGCGCATTAATAAGTTTTTGGCCAAGACTACTTTGCTACCATCAGATAGCTTTGCAGTAACCTGGAAAACCTGTTTGTCGCCGACGCTCATGTTGCTTTCGGCAGTGATGTTTTCGATCTCACTTCGCTGAATGACTCTTGGGGCAGACATCATTAAGTGGCCTGATGAGAATTGCAGTTGGCCAGCTCTAACGGTGACTTCGCTTCGATAGGTCAGTTGTCTTAATCCTAATATCAACATCAGCAATCCGAAGCCACCAAATGCGATTAAGAAAATAATGGGGGCATCACCCAATACATTAACACCAATGCCTATCGAGGAAAATATTAAGCCAAACACTATCATGCTAAGAGCAAAACCAATATGTCGAAATGCCGAAAAATTATAGCGATTACCTTGTGAGGTAACAGAGTCTTCGATGCCTAAGTTTTTCCAACTGCCTAAATGACTTTGCCCACCTGAATCTGCGTCATTTGATCTATCAAAGCCTGAAGAAAATAAATCAGTTTCCGCAGCCTCCAGCGCAACACGATGCGCTACCACATATCCCGGCACGATGAACTGCAATTTAAGATCGATACCCGGTTGTTCTCGCTCTATTTGCAACACCCATTCGACGCGGTTGTTTTGATTCGAATCGTCGGATTGCGGAAGGTCTTCGGGAACGATAAATTCAAAAGCATAGCTTGAAGTGTTGTGTCCTTTTATACTTGAGCGCACTCGGCGATCATCCTGCCAGACAATCGTAGTTTTGGTGCTACGATTTTTGCCGCTGCCTGTGGTGATTTTGCGTTGGCAAGTAAGGGTTATAACGGCTTCTAACGGCTTACCAAATGATTGATCGTTTCCTTTATCATTCGGCACTTCGATGGTGCCGCGATTGATACCACCAATAGCGATAGGTGTCTGCTGCAAAACCAGTTCGCTGGTGCCGTAGCGTTTATGGCGCACAAAAGCGACATAAGCCGCAATCAATAACCCAATTCCCACTAAGGGGAATAGCAGAACAATTAACAGCTCGTACTCGAACGTTTCAAAAAACTGTATCATCGCGCCCACCGAGCTGGGTATCGCGATCAGATTCCAAAGTATGGCGAAGCCAAGCAAGACCTTAAAGCCGGCTCCCGTAGCGGCCTTGAATCGATTGGTTTGCCATTCATCCTTCCAGTTCCAGGGTTCGTCGGGGAACAGCTGTTGTAATTCTTGTTCTTTGCCGGCTTTCTTTTTTGCGTATCGCCCGAAGATAATAATGGCCAACCCTACTCCACCAAAGACAAACAGGAAGATGGATTGGAAACCCAGCATGCTCCAGCGGATAGATTTGTCGATAACTGCTTCATTGGGATTATCTGGGTTAACATAGGCGGTTATGGTTAGGTTACTGTTTTTGACTTGTTGCAGTTCGCGGTAAAAGTCCTGCTGATAATCGCCAATATTGTCAGTTCCGGTATAGAAATTGAGTTTGTTGGAAGAATAGCGCTTACCTTGATACTCATAATTAAAACTCCCTTTTACACCATAAGTCGTGCTGTCATCACCGCGCGATATGACTTGCTCTACATGGGTGATAGTCGCTTCGACCGGTTGCCATCCGCGTGCTTCATAAGCGTCATAAATGGAAACCAGTCCCCATAAGAAGATACCCACTCCCGCCAAGAAAAATACCGCCCCAAAGGCGGTTAAACAGCCTGCGCCTGCCTTATTGGCACCCTTTTTTATCGTTTGTGTTCCGTCTGTCATTGTTAAACCCCAATTATTTATATTTTTTTAATCATGAATTCAATGAGTTATCGAAGAATAGCATAGATTTGAACTTTGTCTCATATTAGACAAGACCGGTTCACTTTGGTAGTACCTCTTTGCCCTCAAAAAACGGTACAATACCGCCATATTTTTGTCCGGAGATTAGATTTTATGGTTATTAAGCCTAAAGTTCGTGGTTTCGTATGTACCACAGCACACCCACATGGCTGCGTTGCCCATGTTAATGAACAGATTGAATACGTTAAGAATAATATGCCAGCGGACGCTGAAGCTGGCCCCAAAAACGTATTAGTGATTGGCTCATCAACCGGTTATGGCCTGGCCTCACGAATTGTGTCGGCTTTTGGTTACGGCGCGAAAACATTAGGTTTGTTCTTTGAAAAAGAGCCAACTGAATCCAGGACAGGTACTGCGGGCTGGTATAACAACCGTGGTTTTGAAATCGCAGCCGATAAAGCAGGTTTATGGAACAAGAGTCTTAATGGCGATGCTTTCTCTAATGAAGCCAAAGAAGACGCGATTAAAATCATCAAAGAAGAAATGGGTAAAATCGATATGGTGGTTTACTCATTGGCTTCTCCTCGCCGCCAGGACCCAGAAACGGGTGAGGTCTATAAATCAGTATTAAAGCCTATCGGCGAAGCAGTGACCGAAAAAACCTTGAACACTGATAAAGGCATTGTGCACGACATCAGCATTGATCCTGCAACCGACGATGATATTCAAAACACCATTAAGGTTATGGGCGGTGAAGACTGGGAGCTTTGGATGAAAGCTCTTGATGAAGCTGGCGTTCTGGCTGATGGCGTTAAGACTGTTGCGTACACTTACATCGGCAAGAAACTGACCTGGCCTATTTATGGTCACGCCACAATCGGTAAAGCGAAAGAAGATCTCGATCGCGCGTCACATGCGATTCATGCCCACTTGCAAGACAAATACAATGGCACAGCCAACGTTGCTGTTCTTAAAGCAGTTGTTACGCAAGCAAGCTCGGCTATTCCTGTGATGCCTTTATACATTTCTTTGCTTTACAAAGTGATGAAGGAAAATGGTGTGCACGAAGACCCAATTCATCAGATCAAAGGCTTAATCATGGATCAGATGTATGGCGATGAAGCGGTTTATGATGATACGCGTCGCTACCGTCTGGATCTGAAAGAGCTGGATGATTCGATTCAAAACAAAGTTGAAGACTTGTGGCAAATTGCGTCGACTGAAAACATCAATGAGATTTCAGACTACAAAGGTTATCAGCACGAATTCTTCAAACTGTTTGGCTTTGAAGTAGATGGCGTTGACTATGACGCGGATGTTGATCCTCGTATTTAAATCCTGCTAATCAATCGACTGTTTAAAAAACCGGCAGCTTTGTCGGTTTTTTTATTTAGATGTATATAAAAGATAAATTCTCTTCAAAACCCCGCTTCATAGTGGCTGTAGCGAATTAAAAACCCTCTGCAAGTAAAAAAAATACCCAGTGATACCTCATTTATATAAAAAATTCTGAACTCTGAAACTTAAACCTGTCGGACATCAGGAGGGCGCGTTTGCCCAAAGCGTTAAATTTATTGTTATGTACATGAGGAGAATTTATGAGACTTACAACAAAACTATTAACCCTACCATTAGCTAGTTTATTCGCAATTGCGTCGGTACAGGCGAATCAAGCGACAGCGAACCAAACTCCAGCGACTCAACAACCAGCACAGGTTCAGTCGCAACAAAAGGCCATGGAGATACAGGCTAAGTTAGCGAATGTTCAGAAACAGGTTATTGAAGAAAACACCGAACTAAAAAAACAGCAGGATGAGCTGCAAAAAAGCTTTAATGATGTAGCTGCCGAAGCAGGCTTCCCTAAGGAAAAGGAAGAGAAGTTTGTCGAACTACAGCAGAAATTACAAAAAGCGGATCCAGCTTCCGAAGAAGCCAAGAAGATGCAACAAAAGTTAGCTAAATATCAGCAAGACTTTATTAAAGCTCGCACAGCGATCATGAATGATCCTGAATTGCAGAAAAAACAAAAGGACTACCAATCAAGCTTAATTGCTGCGATGACGGAAAAAGAACCTAAAGTACAAACATGGATTCAAGAGCTGAATAGCATGCGTAGCAGTGTTCAGTAATTTGAATGAGCTTATAATATCGATATAAGTATCGATTAGATTAGGCAAATTAAAAGCCGTTTACTGCAAAGTAAGCGGCTTTTTTATTTCTGGTAGAGGTAGCCTGCCGAAGAGAAAAGAGCAGATTCCAAATCTAGTTTGGAATGACAAACCTTAATGATAGTGCCCTCCTAAAGGCATGTCATCCTGAACTCGATTCAGGATCTGCTTTATATAAGAGATAGCAACCAACTTAATTTTATAGCTACAAATCCTGTCCTACCTACAGAAGGCTTCTTCAATCTATATTTTTTTTGTAATCTTTAAGAGAAACCACAAGGGAAAAAAATTTCTTTCAGACAAAAAAAGAGCCCACCTTTCGGTGGGCTAATGGCTTGCGCATTGATAAGCTGCTTTCTATTCAGCTTCTAGCAGAATGCTAGTCTCAATAGAATTTAGCTGGGGATAAAACACAATTGCTGTGTTCATCTATATAGTAAGCATAAACCGTGCCAAAATTTTTATCTATTTGATTTGGTTGAGAAATGTTAACTAGTCGATCCGTTTTTTTATGACTTAAGGTGGTTTTTGTAAAAGATTTCGACAGAACTACCAATGAACACTGTCTCAGTTTATTTTGGCTATTTGAGCCAACCCAGCATCTGATACAACATAGCAATGCGGGTATCCAGATCTGACTCTTCGAGTACTGCCTGTTTTTGTTTTTCGGTAATGGGCATGTATTCGGTTAATCGTTCCAACACAAAACCGAGTTCAGTCCATCGCTCAGGCACATCAAGAATATCCACTTGGGGATGCTTGGATAAATCACTAAGCAGATGGAGCAGCTCTGATTGGTCGTCGGTTATTGCCCGTTGTTTTAACGGTTCGAGCCAGGAGACGTTTGCGGTGACAAGTTTATCGGGCATGACGGTTTGGCTGTTGATACGGAATCGCTTTTGGCCAAGACAGGTGATCAGCAATAAGCCGTTATCTTTCTGATCGAAGTCAACGATTTCGACATAGGTACCAAATTCGAAGGGAGTTGCTGGAATGCCTGCTTCGTTGCCTTTTTTTATCAGGGTAACGCCGAAGCCTTGTTGTTGCGATAATTGCTTGGCGATCATGTCCAGATAGCGTTGCTCAAATATTTGTAGTCTGAGCACGCTATCAGGAAAAACGACCCGCTGTAGCGGAAAGATCGGGATAACACGATTGCCTTCTTGCTCAAGCACGAAGTCCAGTGCCTCGGTTCAACAAATAAATCGACAAGCTGGTTAGCGCCACAATAAACACCAGGATCAGAGCAAAGGCCACGGTTATATCTATATCGGATGCGCCCAAAAAGCCATAGCGAAAAGCGTTAACCATATAGATAATAGGGTTGGCTTTTGATACACCTTGCCAGAACTCCGGCAACAAACTGATCGAATAAAAGACACCACCCAGATAAGTCAACGGCGTTAAAATAAAGGTTGGTACAATCGCTACGTCGTCAAACTTGCGTGCAAACAGCGCGTTGAGGAAACCACCAATCGCGAATAGAACCGAAGTCAGAAAGACCACACTGATAACCACATAAGCATTGTAGACTTTCAGGTCTACAAAGAATGAAGCAATAATGGTGACGATAAGACCAGTAAGTAACCCACGCAAGACACCGCCGCCCACAAAGCCAAATAAAATGACCCAATTGGACACAGGCGATACCATCATCTCTTCGATGGAGCGCTGATACTTTGCACTAAAGAATGAGGACACTACGTTGCCGTATGAACTGGTGATAACCGACATCATAATCAGGCCAGGCACGATGTATTCCATGTAACCAAAGCCGTCCATTTCACCGACGCGCGAGCCGATCAGATTACCAAAAATCACAAAGTACAAGGTCATGGTAATTGCTGGTGGAAGCAAGGTTTGTGACCAGATCCGGGTCCAGCGGATGATTTCTTTGGTGACAATGGTTTTAAACGCAACATAATTCATGAGGTCTGCCCTCCCGATTGTTCTTCAGTCAGTCGCACAAACAACTCCTCTAAGCGGTTGGCTTTGTTACGCATGCTCAATACCGTAATCTCCTGCTGGCTCAGTGCTGCAAATACACCATTCACACCAGCGCCTTTATGCACGTCCACCTCAAGAGTCGTATCGTCTCGACGACGCACTTCATAACCATCTATTTTCGGCAGTTGTTCTGGGAGACCGGTGGTATCCAACACAAAAGTTTCCATGTCTAATTTGGCGAGTAAGGATTTCATGTTGGTATTTTCAACAATCTCACCATGATTGATAATCGCGATATTGCGACACAAACTTTCCGCCTCTTCCAGATAGTGGGTAGTCAGAACAATAGTCGTGCCTTTTTCATTCAAGTCCTGCATGAACTCCCACATCGAACGGCGAATTTCGATATCCACGCCCGCGGTTGGCTCATCCAGAATTAATAGTTTCGGGTCATGAATTAAGCCGCGCGCAATCATCAGGCGACGCTTCATACCGCCCGATAACTCTCGCGCTGGGCTGTTACGTTTATCCCACAAGCCGAGCTGCTCCAGCAAAGGTTGAGCACGTTTCTTCGCTTCTTTGCGACCTATGCCGTAGTAACCTGCCTGCTGCCAGATAATTTGTTCGACGCCTTCAAAGATATTGAAGTTAAACTCCTGTGGCACCAGTCCCAGCATTTTCTTAGCGTTAGTTAGGTCACTATCAATATCATGACCAAACACTTGCACATTGCCGCCGGACTTATTAATCAGTGAACTGATAATACCGATAGTGGTTGATTTACCAGCACCATTCGGCCCAAGCAATGCAAAGAAATCACCCTGCTCTACTTCCAGGTCAATCCCCTTCAAGGCCTGCACGCCGTTTTTATAGGTTTTGCTTAAATTCGAAATGGATAATGCTTTTGTCATTTAATTACCATGCTTATTCTATTTAATAAGTTAAATTCTATTCTTTTAACTTCAGTTGCTATCGGCATAACTATACCCTAACAGCGATTTGAATAAATCCCCTTTATATTGAGCTTAACTGCACTCATGTCATAGCAATCAAAATCGTGGATGATTTTGATAAGAATTTTCAGCACATGGATGTGATGTAAATTCTGGTGCGTTAAGTGACAAGAGGGCGGTTAAGGAAGTCTTTCTCAGAAAGACCTCAATATCGGGGTGGCCTTCTTTTGGTTACTTTTCTTGGCCACGCAAGAAAAGTAACTCACCGAGTGGTGAAACCAGTTCTAACAATGTTGCCACAATGCCAAAACATTGGACGTATAGACAATTGAATAAACTAATTACCAGAATAGCCCCATCTATGACCTAAGGTGTGGTCAATATCCAAATGATCAAGGATCCGCGCCACCACAAAGTCCACCAGATCATCAATAGTCTTTGGCTCATTATAAAAGCCTGGTGAGGCTGGCATAATGGTCACGCCCATTTCCGACAGTTTGGTCATGTTCTGCAAGTGAATCGTGTTGTAAGGCATTTCGCGTGGCACCAATAACAATTGGCCGCGTTCTTTAAGTACCACGTCGGCGGCACGCTCAATCAAATTATCAGATGCGCCATGCGCAATGGCGCTCAGGGTACCTGTGCTGCAGGGGCAAATAATCATCTGCTTAGGTGCGCTGGATCCGCTTGCCACCGGCGCCATCCAGTTATCACTGGAAAATGCTTTGATCTTACCTTCGGCAATGCCTAAATGTTGTGACAGTTCTTTCTCAATCACACTCGGTGCCTTGCCTACCTGCACCAAGACCTCAGTGGCAAATACCACGCGGGCTGCGCTCGATAGCATTAAATAGACGGTGTCATAATGATGGGATAGTTGCTCCAGCAAACGCAACGCATAGGGCGCGCCGGAAGCACCGGTCACCGCCAACGTGATTGCTTTGCCTGTTTTCGTCAAACCCGTGTGCATTAAAGAAGATTCGCTCATTCAGCCGCCAGTTGTTGCAGTAGTTTCTGATGAATGGCTCCGAAGCCGCCATTGCTCATCACAAGAATGTTGTCGCCCGATTGTACCATTTCCTTCAATGAATTCAGTATTGAATCCACATCGGGCAATATTTGCAGACTATCGAGATGATTGACCTGCTCTACTGGAAATTGCCAGTCAAATTCAGCGGGCTTATGAATAATCACTCGATCAGCGCCTTTGAGCGAAGCCAGCAAGGTATCTTTATGAATCCCGGAGCGCATGGTCGCCGAACGTAAATCAACAATCGCAATAATACGCTGCTCGCCAACTTTGGCGCGGAAGCCGTCAAGCGTGGTTTTCACCGCTGTCGGATGATGGGCGAAATCATCATAGACCTTCACACCACCTGCTTCGCCCTTCAACTCCATGCGACGTTTAACGTTTTTAAACTCAGCTAAAGCATCGCAACAATGACTGGCTGGCACACCCGCATGACGTGCCGCGGCAATCGCAGCCAAGGCGTTATTCACATTATGCAAACCAATCAATGGCCAGTTCACCTCGCCCTGTTTTTGGCCAGCGAAATAAACCTCAAAATGACTGCCGTCTTCTTGCAGCAATTTATACTGCCAGCCTTGCTTATCACCGATTAGCTCTTTGCCTGACCATAGTCCACGGTCAACCACATCCTGCAAATTGGCATCAGTTTTCGGATAAATGACCAAACCATTGCCCGGCACGATGCGCAACAGGTGATGGAACTGGGTTTTAATCGCTTCAAGATTAGGGAAAATATCCGCATGATCATATTCAAGGTTGTTCATGATCAGAGTGCGCGGGCGATAGTGAACAAACTTGGAACGCTTGTCGAAAAAGGCAGTGTCATATTCATCAGCTTCGACTACGAAAAACGGCGACTCAGTCACTCGTGCCGACAAACCGAAATTCTCCGGGACACCACCAATTAAAAAGCCCGGATCAAGATTAGCATATTGCAATATCCAGGCCAGCATACTGGCTGTGGTGGTCTTGCCGTGGGTTCCTGACGCAGCCAGTACCCATTTGTCGTGGATGATATTCTCAGCCAGCCATTGCGGGCCTGAGCGGTACTTTAAGCCCTGCTCCAGCACATATTCCACCGAAGGATTGCCGCGCGACATGGCATTACCCACCACCACACAATCGGTGTGCTCAGGGATATGCTTTGGGTCAAAGCCCTGAATCAGCTCAATCCCCTGCTCTTCCAGCTGAGTGCTCATTGGCGGATAAACATTCTGGTCACTACCACTGACCGAAATACCGCGCTGTTTCGCCAGCAAAGCAATCCCACCCATGAAAGTACCGCAAATGCCAAGAATATGAATATGCATGTTATTGATGTTGTTTCTAAAGATGTGGGGATAATCATAAGCGAAGCAGAAAAATCCGTCATCTATTGATTAGAATTAATATTACTTAACTTACAGAGCATACTTTAGCGCTCTGCTTGTATCTGAATACATACCCCCCTTAAATATTGGTTTCGCTTCTCAGCGAGTTACTTTTCTTACGTGGATAAGAAAAGTAACCAAAAGAAGTCCACCCCGTATATTGAGGTCGTCCAAACGACTACCTTCACCCCCATCAAGTCACTTAACGCACCGTAAAATACGTTCCATCCTTGGCCCGAATTTTACTATTCAAAACGTCCTGTTTTGAATTGCTATGACTTGTTGGAGGTTCAGCTCAATATAAATGGGGTAATTGGTAATCGCTGAACATGCGTGCTTACAGGCATCTTTTCTTTAAACTCGGTACTTTGTAGATAAAAAACCACTATCTATTGAAGCGATAATTCTCGAAATAAGGTAAAATCGCGTCAATTTTGCGGCGCAATATCGAATTAGAAGCCCAATGGCACAAGCTTTACGAGGAAACATAATGGCTAAGAAAAAATACAACGCTTTTTATGCCCAATCCGGTGGCGTAACGGCAGTAATCAATGCAACTGCGTGTGGTGTGATTGAAACAGCACGCACGTCAAAAAACATCGGCAAGGTGTATGCTGGTAAGAACGGTATTATCGGTGCTTTACGCGAAGAGTTGATCGATACCAGCAAAGAATCGAAGAAAGATATTGCTGGCCTTAAGTTCACGCCGTCTGGTGCTTTCGGTTCCTGCCGCCATAAATTAAAAAGCATTGAAGAAAATAAAGCTGAGTACGAGCGACTAATCGAAGTGTTCAAGGCTCACGATATTCGCTATTTCTTCTATAACGGTGGCGGTGATTCGCAAGACACGGCGCATAAAGTGTCGCAGTTAAGCGAAACCATGGGTTATCCAATCACTTGCATTGGTATTCCAAAAACGGTTGATAACGACCTACCGATTACTGACAACTGTCCTGGTTTCGGTTCTGTGGCTAAGTACGTTGCGGTATCGATTCGCGAAGCGGCTTTCGATGTTAAGTCGATGGCAGAAACTTCGACTAAGGTGTTCGTGATGGAAGTCATGGGTCGTCACGCAGGTTGGATTGCAGCGGCTGGTGGTTTAGCTTGCGAAAAGGAAGGCGACGCGCCGCACATCATCCTGTTCCCTGAAATTGCTTTCAACAAAGAGAGATTCCTCAAAAAAGTGGAGCGCACCGTTAAGAAATTCGGTTACTGCGCGATTGTGGTTTCAGAAGGCACGGCTTATAAAGACGGTACTTTCCTGGCTGACGCAGGCACCACCGATGCCTTTGGCCATAAGCAATTGGGCGGTGTTGCGCCGGTTGTTGCCAACATGATTAAAGACGAGCTTGGCTACAAATATCATTGGGCAGTATCCGACTATTTACAGCGCGCCGCGCGCCATATCGCTTCTGCAACCGACGTTGACCAGGCTTATGCCATGGGTAAAGCAGCCGTTGAATTTGCAGATGCCGGTAAAAATGCTGTGATGCCTACCATTGTTCGTAAGAACACCAAGAAATACAGCTGGACGATTGGCGAAGCCAAATTGGCCGATGTTGCCAATGTCGAAAAAATGATGCCTCGCAGCTACATTACACGCGACGGCTTTGGCATCACCGAAGAATGCCGCCAATATTTGCAGCCGCTGATTCAGGGCGAATCATACCCGCCATACAAAAATGGCTTGCCGCAGTATGTTGAGCTTAAAAATGAATTGGTAAAAAAGAAGCTTAAAACTAAGTTCAAGATTTAAGTATTTTCAATACCTTGATATTTAAAGTCACTGGATCCCGCGGTCTAGCCGCGGGATGACGGCTTTTGTAGGGTACCCATACCCGAAATCGTTTCACTCCTGCTCTAAATTAAACTCAATCTTCACCGTCTGGCCTTTAACAGACATGGGCTGCCCATTATCCATGGCCGGCCTGAATTTCCATTTCTTTAATGCAGCAACTGCTTCACGATCAAATGTCCTTCTTGGTTGCGCATCCACCACTTTAATATTCGACAAGCCACCACTGGTATCCACATCGTATTGCAACAATACCCAGCCTTCTATACCCTGGCTTGCCGCAGTCATCGGATAGTTTGGCTGTGCCTGATATAACGGCATGGCACTATTGCTTTGTGCCAGCTCTGGTGCTGCGAATGGCCCAATCGGTCCTCCTTGAAAGGCGATCTCGACAGGCGGCATATCAACCGTAGGAACCTCTCGGGTATCCACCGTTGATGGCCGTAATGGCAAGGCATTACCTGCAGATGGCGCAACCGCCGGCGGTTGTGGTTCTGGTGGTCGACGGTTAGTTTTTGGTGTTTCTGATGGTAAGGGCGTTTCCGTCAATTGGATAACGTTTTCTCTCTGCGGGGCCTCATGCTCACTGCTAATCAACTGGCTCATCAACAGTAATAACACTGCCGTTACGATTAAACCGATAAAGCTGGCGGTAATAATTTTCATACCCTTCTCCTTTGGTTCTTGTTGGGCTTGTTGTTCACTAATACAAACGGCTACTTTCAGGAAAAGGGTTAATTTATTTTTAACAATGCTTATAAAATCAGTTAGAGTATGGCCTTTAAGGGATATACATAATTATAAATAATGCTACTGATACCAGCCGAAAACCGAATTTCTAAACAAAATCCGCCGATTTTGACGATTTTCATCATTCTCGTAAACGTTATT
Organism: Kangiella sp.; assembly: GCA_048266925.1. GTDB lineage: Bacteria > Pseudomonadota > Gammaproteobacteria > Enterobacterales > Kangiellaceae > Kangiella. The sequence goes on from JBLWYL010000002.1 coordinate 594,102, forward strand.
GCTTTTTTTTCATTGCAATCAAATGACGATGATATTTTTTATCAAGGTATAGAGTTTTATCTTGAGGAAGACATGATGAGCCTTGAGCGACAGGCGCTCAAGGATTACTCATTGGAAGAGAGAGGCGATCTTTATGACGCATTAAATAACCCCAATATCCCCGAAGAGTACTTAGTTCAATCGGTCTTATTGGATCAGAAATTTGCAAAATACATTAAATCGCGGACAGATTATTCGATTGAATGGCGTAAGAAGCGAGAAGAGCTTGAATCCATTCTCGGCGAGGCATCGATTTTCCAATACGCATTTTTCCCCTCTGATCCCAGTATATTTACTGCCTTTACCCATATGTTTATGCATGGCGATATAGGCCACCTTATAGGCAACATGATCTTTCTGTTTTTGTTTGGCTACAACCTCGAATTATTAATGGGTCGAACCAAAATGTTCACCACTTACATCCTGTCAGGTTTGGTAGCTGTAACTTTCTTTGCCATCACAACAGATGATAAATTCATCCCTCTGGTCGGTGCATCAGGTGCTATTGCTGGCCTGATGGGTGGATTTGCCGCCTGGTATGGATTAAAGAGTATCCGCTATTTCTACTGGGTTTTTGTGATTTTTAACTATGTTCGATTACCTGCTGCATTAGTCTTATTTTATTGGCTGGCAAAAGAATTAGTACAAGACAGTATGAGCGATGACAATGTTGCCTATATGGCTCACTTTGGCGGATTGTTGGGTGGCGCAATTTGTGTCTGGTTACTTAAACTGATCAGGTTCAATTCTCAGTCAGCAAGTACAGAGAACACCACTGAGTTTATTGATGTGCCAGTAAAAGATGATACGGCAGAACGCATTGACGATCATTACCGCAAAGGTCTGGCCGCTACACAGAACCTGAACTTCGAGCAGGCCAAAACTCATTTCTATAGCATTTTACGCGATCAGCCTCACAATAAAGATGTTTTAAATCGTTTATATAATTTAGAGAAGGCATCACCAGGTTCTACAAACTATGCGTCTTTATGTGCTGACATTATGCAAGGCTCTGTTCATAATGAGTCGCTGGCATCACTCGCTGATCAGTGCCTGAACGACTTAAAACATAACGGTATTGGCTTTAAACCGATTCCAGCCAATATTTTGCTGGATTATGCACGTAAACAAGTTCGACATAAAAAGACCGAACCAATCAAGCCGATTATTACGCTACTGGTTCAACACTATCATAATTTAGAAAAGCTTCCTGATCTGTTGCTGCATTTTGCTTTTGCCGCAGGACAAAATGGCGACTGGCAGAGCAAGCAAAAAGTATTGGGATTATTAACCCAAAAATACCCCGATACCTTTGCCGGACAAGAAGCAAAAAAAGCGCTGCAGGAGGGTTAATCCTGTAGCGCTTTTAAGGTTTCGATGATTGATTTATGTGTTAGGACTCAGTGTCTGCTTCATGTTCGTACAAACGCCTAACAGTCTTTCCGCTTCTATTTTATGACTGCCGTGTGGGAACTTAGCGAGTAACTTTTTCAGCAAATCAATCGCCTTGTCATCATCGTTCATAACTTCAGCATAAAACTTGGCTTCTGCAGACAAAGCTTTAGCCAAGTCTGGATCCTGCTCAAACTTTTCCTGCATATCGGTAGTCAATTTTTCTACCACCGGTAATAGCTTTGGATTACGTATCGCCCCTATGAGCACAGCGCGAGCACTGGCATTCATCGGCTTAAAGCGTGGCTCAAAAGAGTCAATTTCCTGATACAGGGACAAAGCTTTAGGCGCATGTCTGAATAAGTCTTTCTGATCAAAATAGGCGCGCGCCGCTTTCACGGTTGCAACTGGATTATTGCGAGCAATATTGAGCTTAATTAAACGCTCCAATGCTTGAGCGCTGTACTGAGGATTTTTAGCAATCTCATACAACACCGCCTCGGCATCATCAAATCGCCCTTCCTGAATATATACATCAGCATGCGCCAATTTCCGAAGCTCTTCGACTTGCTGCACATTCTCGTTATTCATGATTTGTTCTGCATCAATGCCGTAGCCAAGTTCCGCGTGGTACTGATAGACAACGTAGCCGAACATGCTAAACATCATGATATAAAAGAATGCCAAAGCACCATAAATAAGCGGGTATGAAATAAACTCCGGTAACCAGAAGTAAATCGTGCTTTGTGCAAACTGTAGACCCAAGCCGATTAAATAGACAAATAAAACCAGCAACAGATAGGGCCAGCCAATACCAGTGACAGTTCTAAGCAAATCAGATGGGTTAATTGCTGCACCAATATCTTTTATCATTCCCAGGTTGATCATCATGGCGGGGAAGAAGAAACCTATAGCTGTCGCAAAGATCAATAAGCCCATGCCTCCTGCAGAAAGAGTAATCAGAAAGCCCATGCCAATAAGCACTAAATAAAGGCCAATGACTTTTCCTGTCATATCATTCGAATTGTTGAGCGTCACTTCATCATTGCTCGGCGCATCAAACTCCCCTCTCGCCACCTTGGTTAACACACTGAATACATAAGTAATGCCCACAGAAAACAACATCACCTTGAGTACTACATTAATCAGCCAAACAGGAATAACACTATTTATAATCCCTACTACAAAGGCAATTGCCATAAAAATGCCCAGAAAGCTCATAGCATTCTTTTGGAATGGGTAACCATTAAATAGGCTCAGTTTATTCCAGAATGGCTCGACATGATCGCTGATTCCATAAGAATCCATGTTATTACGGCATAACAAACAACGCGGTGAGTGCATGCCAGGTTCAACATCGCAACAGTCAATACAGAAGGGTGTATCGCAATGATTACAATGCCATAGAGCTTTTTTATGTAGATGATATTTACAGTTCATACCTAATCCTTGAACATCAATTTATAAGAATAATTGGTTTTTTATGATTGTTTTTTGAGACGCACTAGCCACTTTAGCAAAGGTTTAGCCAAATATGAATTTTCTGCGTGTATCGAATTGTAGTTAGTGCTGGGAAAGGTATCGGGCAGACACAAGGGTCAGTCCTACAGTCCCTCACGCATTAGTTTCGCTGAGGGTTTCAACAAATTGATAAAATTGAAACACAAGATCGGTGAAGCGAAATACATTCGTCCTTTGCGCGGCAGATGGACTGGTTACTTAAGGATTTCACAAGATAGTGAATGACAAAAAGTAACCAGTTCATTTGCCGCGCCAGAGGTGAATTTAAACGCTTCCTACAATAATGGGGCGATGACCAAGGACACGATGGCCATAACATTAATCAAAATGTTCATCGACGGCCCTGAGGTATCCTTGAAGGGATCGCCTACCGTGTCACCGACCACTGTCGCTGCGTGAACATCTGAACCTTTGCCGCCATGATTACCTTTTTCCACGTATTTCTTGGCGTTGTCCCATGCACCACCAGCGTTGGCCATCATCAATGCTAACAAGACTGCACTGACCAGGGCGCCACCCAACATGCCACCTAATGCTTCGGCTCCAAGCAGGAAGCCCACTAATGGCGGTGCTGCAACAGCAATTACGCCCGGCAGGATCATTTTCTTGAGAGCCGCATCGGTTGCGATGGCGACACATTTTTCGGTGTCTGGCTCAGCTTTACCCTCTAGCAGACCTGTAATTTCTCTAAACTGTCTGCGTATTTCATGGATCATGGCGAAGGCTGCGTCACCCACTGCAGTCATGGTAATTGATGCAATCAGAAACGGAATCAGACCGCCGATAAATAAACCCATCAGGACTTGTGGATCACCAATATGCAAAATAAAGTCCTCTGCTCCATATTTGGCGTTCACGGTTTCAACGAAGGCCACGATAATCGCTAGGGCCGCCAGTGCAGCTGCACCGATGGCAAAGCCTTTACCGATTGCTGCGGTGGTATTACCCAGTTCATCCAATGAGTCGGTAATATCGCGCGTTTCTTTACCCAGGCCACCCATTTCAGCGATTCCGCCTGCGTTATCAGCCACTGGCCCGTAAGCATCGATGGCCATGGTGATACCAACCGTTGCCAACATACCAACTGCGGCAATACCAACACCGTATACTCCGGCCAGCTCGGTAGAAATAAAGATGATGGCGGCCAAGGTCAATACTGGTACAACAACCGATTGCATGCCTACGGCAAGCCCTGAAATCATCACGGTTGCAGCGCCGGTTTCGCCTGATTTAGCTATATGGCGAATCGGTGCACCTGAGGTGTAGTACTCTGTGACCAGGCCGATAATGATCCCACCCACGGCACCGCACAGTACTGCCAGCCATACATTATTTGAGATTTGCATGTTTTGCAGTAAGAAATAAGCGGCGATAACAAACAACACTGCCGCGCCAATCGTGCCCACTCGCAGTGCCACTTCCGGCTTATTGCTGGACATTAATTTGACCAACATGATTCCTAAAATGGAACAGATCAAGCCAACTGACGCTAATGCCAACGGCGCTGCCATTAACACATTTTGCGCGCCCAGTTCGGAAGTAGCCATGGTTGCTGCAATCGCTATCGAGGCGATCATAGCGCCACAATAGGATTCGAAGATATCCGAGCCCATACCGGCTACATCACCCACATTATCACCTACGTTATCAGCGATAACGCCAGGGTTGCGCGGATCATCTTCCGGAATACCGGCTTCGAGCTTACCCACCAGATCAGCACCAACATCGGCTGATTTAGTAAAAATACCACCACCAACACGACTGAACAGAGCCACTGACGAGGCGCCCATACCGAAGCCATGAATATAGTGTGCGGTCTCGGGGTCACCTCCGAAATACCAGTAAAGCCCCCCCAAACCCATCAAGCCCAGCGATGCAACGCAAAGGCCCATGATCGAGCCACCAAAGAAGGCCACGCTTAATGCTTCGGCAGCGCCTTTGGTATGTGCGGCAGTTGTAGTTCTGACGTTAGCTTTCGTCGCGGTATACATGCCGATATAGCCAGCCAATGCTGACGACACCGCGCCCACCGCAAATGCCAGAGCAGTATTGCCGCCCAACGGCGAAAGCCACAGTATAATAAACAAAATGCCCGCAAACAGTGCGAGCATTCGGTATTCTCGGTGCATGAAAACCATGGCGCCAGAGTGAATGGCGTTGCCGATTTTCTTAATCTTTTCGTCACCTTCTGGATATCTTTTAACGACGAAATAAATGATAAATGCAAAAGCCAAACCTATTAAGCCTAATAGTGGTGGCAATATCATGTTGTCTGTCATACATCCCCCATGCGTGTATTGATTACTGTTTATATCTTTGATTGTTATCGGTTTTTTACAAACCTCGAATTCAGTCTATAGCAGTTTTTCGCTTTGTACAATTTTTACGCAAGATGTTCACCGATTATTCAATTTATTTTGTGAACAAAGGCCGTTATAATACGCGCCCTTCGAACAATGAACGGTTTGAACGCCACTTTGGCGCATCGTTCTTTTGGGTAAAACTCCTAACACTGAAAGGTAATACAATGAGCTTGGACAATGTAGGCCCGGGTAAAAACGCTCCGGATGAAATTAACGTCATTATCGAAATTCCAGCACACAGCGACCCGATCAAATACGAAGTCGATAAAGAAACCGGCGCTTTGTTTGTTGACCGCTTCATGGCAACTTGTATGCACTACCCGACCAACTACGGTTATGTAAACAAAACCTTATCAAAAGATGGCGACCCGGTTGACGTATTGGTACCAACACCTTTCCCATTACTTCCAGGTTGTGTGATTTCTTGTCGTCCAGTTGGCGTTTTGAAAATGAGTGACGAATCTGGCGAAGATGCCAAACTTGTTGCCATTCCAACAGGCAAACTAAGCTCAATGTATCAAGGCATTCACGAAATTGAAGAAATTCCAGAGTTGTTACGCAACCAGATCGAACACTTCTTCGAACATTACAAAGATCTTGAGCCAGGGAAATGGGTCAAGATTGATGGCTGGGAAGGCTCAGAAGCTGCCAAGCAAGAAATCCTTGAAGGGATTGAAGCTTTTAAAAACAGCTAATCCGTTTTCAAGTTCCATAAAAAAGCCTGCTTTAAGCAGGCTTTTTTATTTCTGGATAATTTATTAAGCAATAATCTTTTGTAGAAGATGTCTTTCTTTCTGGTACATCTCGATTAACTGCTGTTGTAGTTTTAAGTCTTTAGGCTGTTGCTCAAGTGCTACGGCATATTGTTCTTGCGCATTTCGGAGGTCTTTTAGAGATTGACGTACTGCGGGGTCAAGGCCAGCTTGTGACTGTTCGAGTTGGTAGCCTAGTTTGGCGTAATATTGGCTGTTGGCCAACTCAAGGCTAGCCAGAGTCATGCCAAAGCTTGCAACATGGTTTGTGCTCGATTGTGAGACAGTGGAGTTATTGGCAATCGTTGTTGAAGACGATTGATTCTGTTGCCATGGCGAAATGGTATAAAGGGTGACCGCCAGCATCAACACCGCTGCTGCAGCCATCGGTTGCCAGAATTTTCGATGCGTTGTCTGATTTACCTGATCATTGTCGGCATTTGCTGAAGACTCAGCCGAAGCTTCTGCTTCGAGTTTTGCCTTGATCTGGTTCCAGCGATCAGGCGCTTCAATGGCATCGGGCAACTGCTGCAGACGCTCGACAAGCGCTTTAGTCTCTTGCTCTGTTAATTGTTTATCTGTCATACCATTACCTATTCAAATTACCTATCTACACTGCCTAATCAAATGACCGAATCACTGATCCACTATCGATCTAGCTGCTCTTTGAGTAATACTCGTGCGCGGCTTAAATGCGCCTTGCAGGTTCCGCTGGCGATGCCTAGTGTATCGCCTACTTCTTCGTGGGTCATGCCCATAAGATCATGCAGCAATAACACATTTCTGGCTTGCGCCGGCAATTTCACAATCGCCTTTTCCAAATCAATCTGTTGCGGGTGATGCGTTTGCGACAGCTCATCTTCAAAAGCCTGTTGCCAGTCCTGGTCCGCATAAATCTCGATGTGATTCTTGCGCTGTTCGTTAAGCACCACGTTAACTGCAATGCGGTAAACCCAGGTGCTGAATTTACTATTGCCTTCAAAGCTTGGCAGCGCTTGCCAGGCTTTGATAAAAGCATCCTGCATGTGCTCTTCGGCCAACGCCGGACGTCCTGTCATCCGCACACACAGCAAATAAATCTTGTGGCTGAACAACCGATATAAACTTTCAAACGCCTGCATATCTCCCTGCTTCGCTAAAGCGACCAGCTGGGCCTGGTTATCTGCGTCCTGTTGTTCTATAGGCTGTGCTTGCAAGGTTGTCATTTTCGCTGTGTTTAACCTTTAGACTCCCAGTTTAGCAAAAGGGTTTAGTCACAGACTATTAATATGCAGCAAAATCCAAAATAGTATTAGCTCGGAACATAGGATGGGGTTACCCAAGGGGGCAGACCGAGCGGAGCCTGCCCTCTGGGTGCAACGCCAGTGTAATCCATCACTGTATAATACACGGTGTGGATTGATGGGTTACGCCTATGGCTAACCCATCCTATAACTTAACGTTAAAATGTGATGACCAAAAAAAGGCCCTTGGGGAAGGGCCAAAATGGGGATGTCATGCTCTCTAATAGACAGCTCTCTAATAGAGAAAGAAGTTACAGAATGACTTCACTTTCTACAGGGGGTAAAACCTGAGCAATACAAACGGCTTCGGAAGTGATAGGAGGGCAATTCCTGAAACAATCTGTATTTGCTGGTTTCAGGAATTATTATGCGGCTTCAATGGCTATTAATAAAATTGATTGTTTTTATTCGTTTAATAGCTTTCAACTATAAATTATAGCTCAAGCCTATACTTAACCGCCTTTCAATAGATCAATTAAATCAATGGTTGCTGCATTGGCGCGAGAAATATAAGAAGACATCACCAGCGAATGATTAGAAAAGAAACCAAACTCGTCGCCATTCAGGATCATTGGGCTCCAAATAGGCTCCTGAGTCGCTTCCAGCTCCATAATAATCTGCTGAAAACTGGTACGCGCATTCTTATCTTCCAATACATGGGCAAAGTCTTTCTCGATAGCTTTGAGTAATTGAATCTGCGCCCAGGTTGCGCCACGCGCTTCCCAGAATACATCGTCGATCTCCATCCACGGCGTTGTCACCGTAACAATCGAGCTAGTGGGTGTGGACTGTTCTGCAGAGGCATCATTAGCCAAGTCAGTGTTAATTCGGGAACGACCAACGCTGGCACTTAATCTTTGCGATAAGCCACCAAGACGTTTGCTGACTAAGTATAACCAGGAACGAAGATTGTCCGAGCGCGCATAAAACTGAGTATTGGAGTCCTGCGGGTCAGCCAACCGATCACGGTATTCCCTTAATAACTTAACGCCTTTGCGATATTCACGTTCTGCTCGTGGGAACATCCACTTTCTATGATCAATGTTAAAAGCTGGCTCAGCGAATTTTAGTGCTTCGTCTTCAAGCGACTGTGATTGAGAACGGCTGATATCATTACGAAGCACCTGAGCTATATCGCGAATCTGCACCAGAGCACCAAATTCAAAGGCTGGCATATTGTCCATAAAGACACTCGGCGGCATAATGTCATTACTCAAAAACCCACCACTTTTATTCAGTAGGTTTTCGACAATTTGCGCTGTCGTTTCTACCGTGACATAGCCTCGTGGCGGCTCTCCGGCGTACCCCTTCTCAATAGCATTGATATCAACAGGGGCAGGCTCCGAACTCCAGATAAAAATAAACACTAACATCAGTACCAGCAGTACAATAATAGTGGCCAAGGCTGCAGACCATTTTCTTCGTCCACGGCCTTTACCGGTCACTTCATCAATCTCAATATTAGATTCACTCATTTCTATCTTTCCCTATTAATTAATCGATACGACTGCTTCTATCAGTTAGCTTGGCGAACTTTGAAAGCAACCTCAAGAGGTTCTCTATCCTTAAAATGTAAACGAATATTATAACTTTCACCTTCAATCAGCGTTTCTTTTACGCCCATAATCATGATGTGTTTAGCCCCTGGCTGAAAAATCAGTTCATTCTCGATTTCCAGCTTGTCCAGATGTTGCATTTTGGCCATGCCATCGACTACTTTTGACTCATGTAGCATGGCATGCTTGGCCCAGTCTAAGGACACATCTTCTAACACAATCGGCGAGTCCGTATTGTTTTTAATGGTCACAAACCCAGCGGTGCTTTTAACACCTTCCGGCATCAGCCGTAACCATGGGTCTTGAATTTCAATATCTGGCTTAGGCGAACATCCGGATAAAATGCCCAGAGTGAGCAGTGCTAATAACGATAAGATCTTAAAAGAGTTCATAATTCTGCTTAAATTGGAAAATTCGATGCGATACGAGTATTGTACTGACAAACTCTTTCTAACACTATGACCAACTTATGAAGAACATTATCGAACCCGCTCCAATTCCGATGATTCCTGTTATCAATGTTATAGACTCCGAGAGTGATGAAGGTTTTTCTACTGGTTCAGAACCTATTTACGATAGTCAGTTTCCGGTTAGAAGAATCTACTGCGTAGGACGAAACTACGCCGCCCATGCTCGCGAAATGGGCTTTGATGACAGAGAGCCGCCTTTTTTCTTCAGCAAACCGGCTGATTCGATTGTCGTTAATCCGAAAAGGCTACCCTACCCTAAAATGACCAATGATCTGCATCACGAAGTAGAACTGGTTGTTGCCATTGGTGAGCCAGCAGAATCGGTAACCGCCGAGGAAGCCGAAAAGTGTATTTTAGGTTATGCACTAGGCATTGACCTGACCAAACGTGATTTGCAGACAGAAGCAAAGAAGAAAGGGCTTCCATGGGAATTAGCGAAAGGTTTTGACCAGTCCGCTCCTATTAGCTCCATTATTCTCAAAGAAGAGTTGGGACTTGTCACCTCGGGCAGTATTTCATTATCGGTAGACAACGAACCAAGGCAATCCGCAGACATCAGCAATATGATCTGGTCCATCCCTGAAATCATCAGTGAACTGTCAAAGCATATAGCGATTCAACCCGGAGATTTAATTTTTACCGGAACACCAGAAGGGGTTGGCTCCATTAAACAAGGTCAGCTAGTTCAGGCGGAAATGCTGAATCGATTGAAGTTAGCGTTTACGGTTGTTTGACATTTAATTGTTACCCCAAAAGTAACCTGAATAACTCATAAGCACGTCATCCCCGCGAAGGCGGGGATCCATAATATCTATAAGACATTCCTTGAGCTACTTATTCGCTACTCAGCGAGACCCTTTTCTTTGCACCACAGGCACTCCCTACGGTCGCTTTCCAAAGAAAAGGGACGAAAAGAAAGGACACCCCTTGATTGAGGTTTCGCTTTGCTCAACTCCCTTCGCATCCGCCAAGACACTTAACGCAGGGTCTGCCCCCTTGGGTGCCGTAAAATACGTTCCTTCTCCCTAAAGGGATTTCCTTCGGTCACCTGCCCGAATTTTACTATTCAAAACATCCTGTTTTGAATTGCTATATCTTGGCTACTACTCAGCTCAATCAAAGGGGGCTAATTGGAGCAAGCCTGAAGAATGCTGGATTTATAAATAAACACCTAAGATCATAAAACCTCTTAACCAAATCACAACGTCTTATAAATAAAGGTGACGATCTGATCGGGCTTTATGAAGTTTTTGCCATTTTCTTCGTCATATTTAGCGCTTGGCTTTGCAGCTAACACTTCTTCCAGACTCATGCCTTTGTCTTTCAATTGTGCAACAGAACTGCGTAAGTCTTTTAGCATGGCTACAAATTCAGACAGTTCTTTCTTATTCGACATTGGCCCGTGGCCTGGAATAATTTGTGTGTCGTCATTCGCTAACGACAAACCTTTTTCAACGGCTGCAATGTAACCATCAATTGTTCCGCCGCTGCTGACATCAATAAAGGGATAACCGATATTAAAGTAGGTGTCGCCCATGTGTAGGACGTTGTCTTTGGCGAAGTAGATGATTGCATCACCGTCAGTGTGTGCTTTAGCAACATGATACACTCGCATTTCGTCGTCGTTTAGATGCAAAGTGATTTCACTGTCAAAAGTAATCACAGGTAAAGCGGCTTCTGGAGACGGCTCGACTTTTCGACCCAATGAAGACATTTCAAGGCCAGTGCTCATGCGCTGTCTAACATTGTCGTGCGCCACAATCACTGTGCCACTTTTGGCAAAGTTTTCATTGCCGCCAATATGATCACCATGCCAGTGAGTATTAATCAGATAGCTGACAGGCTGATCGGTAAGCTCAGCAATGGTTGCCTTAATTTTGTCGCTCAATCTGCCGTACTGATCATCAATCATATAGACACCATCGTCACCTACCGACAAGCCTATATTGCCACCTTGTCCAAACAATACATAAATACCATCCGTTAATTTCTGCGCTTTGATTTCTACTTCAGGGCCACTATCCGCATGAGCAAAAGCCTGTCCACTAAACGCCAGCATCAAACTTAACGCAGTAAGTGTCTGTTTCAACATTGTTCTTTTAAGCATGTTTCCCTTAATCATAGTCTTACCCCATATTTGTTTACATTCGTGGTCTACAGTTTAACCGAAACTTATGTAAAATAATTGTGAATAGGCCCAACAAACACTAAGAGACTTTTATGGATACCCAACTGGCACAAGAGTTTATCGATAAAAAATGGGACGAGGAGATTGTTCCAGAGTTAATTGAATACATCAAAATCCCCAACAAATCGCCCCACTTCGATCCTAAATGGGATGAGCACGGCTACATGGAGCAAGCGGTACAACAGATCGCTAACTGGTGCGACTCCCAAGATATTCCGAATAAAACACTGGAAATTGTGCGTATTAAGGGCAGAACACCGATTATATTCATGGAGATTGCTGCCAGCGATGGCACCAATAATCCAGAAGATGACACCATCCTGATGTACGGCCACCTGGATAAACAACCTGAGATGTCCGGCTGGGAAGAAGGCCTAGGCCCATGGATTCCAGTGATGCGTGATGACAAGTTGTACGGTCGTGGCGGTGCAGACGATGGTTATGCAGCTTATGCATCATTAACTGCTTTAATGGCCATTCAAAAGCAGGGACTGCCCCATGCTCGCACCGTGGTGATTATCGAAGCCTGTGAAGAGTCCGGCAGTTATGACCTGCCCTATTACATCGACCAGCTGCGTGATCGTATTGGCGAACCCTCATTAGTCATTTGTCTGGATTCTGGCGCAGGTAACTACGAACAACTGTGGTGCACCATGAGCTTGCGCGGCATGACCAGCGGCACCTTGAAAGTTGATGTCTTGCGTGAAGGCATTCACTCCGGCATGGGCAGCGGCGTTGTTCCTTCATCCTTCCGAATTATTCGCCAACTGCTCAATCGTCTTGAAGATGATAAAAGTGGCAGACTGTTGCCTAAAGAATTTTATGCAGATATCCCTCACCAACGATTAGAGCAAACGCTCAAAGTTGCCGAAGTGTTAGGAGATGGCATAGTCGAAGCTTACCCATTTGCGGAAGGCGTTGAGCCGATGGCAGAAAATAACTTCGAACGCTTACTGAATCGTAATTGGCGACCAGCTCTATCCTATACCGGTGCTTCAGGTTTGCCTGAAATCGAAAATGCTGGTAATGTTTTGCGCCCAACTACCTCGATAAAACTATCGTTGCGATTGCCACCCACAGCCAACAGCAAGAAAGCTACAGAAGCATTAACCAAAATTCTAACCGAGAACCCACCTAGCGGCGCCAAAGTGAGTTTTGAATCGGATCAGGATGGCGATGGTTGGAACGCACCAGATGTTGCACCCTGGTTAGCAGAGTCATTAGAACGCGGCTCGCAAGAGGTTTATGGCAAACCTGCAATGTACATGGGCGAAGGTGGGACCATTCCATTCATGGGAATGTTAGGCGAGAAATTCCCCAAAGCACAATTCATGATCACCGGAGTGTTAGGGCCTAATTCGAATGCGCATGGCCCGAATGAGTTTCTGCATATTCCCTTCGCCAAGAAGTTAACCACCTGCGTGTCACAAGTAATCGTTGATCATTATAAAAGGAATTAATCAGGCCTTGTTTGATGGGTTACGCTTTACGAGCCAACCCATCCTATAAGAACTAAGAAACGAAGTGGCTTCGAGGTTATGGTTCTTTTAATTTGAAAGTCAGTGGATTATGAAAGACATCCCTGTATTTCACCAAAGGCCAACTGCGCTGTTCAAAATCGCTCCCTGCGATTTTGTCCGCGGTAAGCGACCGTTGGGAGTGCCCTCGGCGCCGCGGGATGACATTTATAAATATTAAAGAGTAGTGTTTTCTATTTGGTAGTGCTTTGGCGTCTTGTAAAGCATACCGTAAACCATTTGGCCAAAACGTAAGAATTTTGTCATCCCGCGGCTCGACCGCGGGATCCAGTGACTTTGCTCTTCTTCTTAGGGATCATAAGATGGGTCATACCCAACGGGGCAGACCCGACGAAGTCGTAACCCATCAAAGTAGCTTGTTGGGTTACGAAGCCAGCTTCTAACTCAACCTATAATGAATCCCCCTTACAACCAATCCGTCAGCACAAACCCAACCCCTAAGCGGTTCACATGGCGATTGTAGTCAATCAGACTTTCACCATAGCCATTAAAATACTGAACATAACCACGTAGTTTTCCGTCGTCATCTAATGGGAATGTCCAATCAAGCTGAATTGCGCCTTTATTATCACTTCGTAAATTATTGCGCAAGGTAACACCGAAATTTTGCTCGCCCCATTTATAAGCCGTATAAAGCTCAAAATACCCCATATAATCATCGATATCTGGATTATCATCACCATCCGGTTGCAAAGGATCTTCTTTACGCTCTTCTGGAATCCGCCACCAAGGTTTAAATAGTATTACCCAACGATCTTTTTCAAAAGCCATTTCAGTATAGATACGATTCCAACTACGGGATCTTAATCCGGACTGGCCATTGGATTGGTGAGACACCCCAGCGGTAAATAATGGCACTTGCCAGCCCCCCACTTTCCAGTCGGTGGCCCAAGCGGCAAAAATTTCTGGTTCATGATTGGTTTCGCGGAATGGGCTGGACACATCTGAGTTATAGGCTTGCCAGTATGACTGTCCGGTATAAGCAAAAAAGAGAGCTGTATTTTCCCCAAATGGCTTTTCCCAGAAAGGTGTTTTAAAACTGACCTGGAATTTCACTTCAACATTATCAACATCAGCGCTCTCATTGCCTGAGTTTAAACCCTCCTGATTAGGCCGGTTATTAAAAGTCAAAGGTAACAAGTAATTAGGTTTATGCGGCAGAATTGCAAAACGATTGTCACTGGCACGATATTCCAGTCTTAAACGCTTTTTAATGACATCAGAGTCTTCTTTCTTAGGTTGGTCTGAACCATCTTCAGATGCTTGTGTAAAACTATCATCAGGTAGCAGTTCTTTGCTCGGGCGATAGATGGCTAGATTACTGGCTTTTGAGCAATATGCCCGAATTTCAGAGATAGGTGTATCGTTATCACGCTGATCAAACTCCTGTAATATACAGCGATCATAATCATCCTTAACATTCTGAAGCGTTTCTTTCGAATGCTCAAAGATATCCTTTTTCTCTTCAGTAGCCCCTGTGTTTTCTTCAGAACTAGCGCCCTGTGATTCATCCTGGTTGGCTGCGAAGCTGGGAGCTGAAATGAAAATTAAGGGTAATACACAAACTAAAAACAAAGTCTTAGACTTCATATCATCACTGACTAGTTAGAGTTATATTGCAGAAAATTGTAGCAGAAAAAAATGAAGACAACATGAATAGTTGTGCTAAGTGATAACAAAGACAATAAGTTAAATAGGCAGCCTCAAAACGAAGCTACCTACCTAACCTATCATCTACCCCTCCACCACATCTTTGAGGTTTTTAAGTCCCTTCTCATACTGCGCGCCCACGGCACCATCCATCATCAAGCCTAAATAGCGGCCGATTAAATTATTACCAAAATCAATATCAAGAGTCCAAGTCACACGAGTTTCCTCGTAGGAGATTTCTTCAAGAATAAATGAACTCTCTGCAGGCATTTGCTCCTGTCCGAACTTCATTTCGAACTTCACAAGATTAGGATAATTACTTTCAATAATTTTATAGGTACCAGATCCAACTTCAGCCACCTGACTATCCCATGCCATCGTCGCACCTACGCCACTTTGGGGACCGGTAAAAGTATAGGAAGCATTAGGATCAAGATCAGCCCATGGAGACCAGTTATTAAAATTTTGAAGGTTATTGACTTGATTGAAAACAGTATCTTTGGTTGCTGAAACAGTAATGGAGCGTTCAACATGTTGTTGTTGCGGTATCATAAAACCGACCGCTACTAAAATCACTGCAAGAGCTACAATAATGATTAGTAACCATTTAAGAAACTTCATAGGACCTCCAACATTCAGGGAGAGTTACTACTTTAGCGTAAATTAATGCAGATATGCAAATTTAGTGACGTAGTTCACGTTTTAGCGAACAGCTGTGCGCTGGTTGAAACCATTATAAATGACATTCCAGATAGGCATTTGCATACTCTTCCAACTCACCGTGAAGGTAATCGGGATAGAGCTCGAATCCATAATACTCGCGATCATGCTCCCATCGCACCTTAACCTCTTTATAGATATTCTCTGCGTCAGACTCAATTTGTTTTCTAATCTCAGCATAGTCTTCCCGATCGGCAAAGAGTCGCTGGATATTGTTAAAAGGATCGGCTGACTGTGAAAACATCCATTTAAAAGCAGGATCATGTTGATGTATATCCAGAATCAATTTTTTATAGGCTAAACTTTTAGCTAAAATAGCTTGAGTAACCTCTAGCTTAAAATCTTTTCTATCCATCTGCCTGGCTGCCAGATCTAGTAATATTGATGCTTCAAAGATAGAACCAACTTTACCAAAAACTGCAGATTTAAAGAGGTACTCCTCTCCTTCACGAATTCCAATCATGTCAATTTGATGATTTTTGACAATTTCTTGCGTTTGGTCTTGGGTTCGATATTGGCTCTCAGTTCTTGATATTCTTATGCCCGTTGTAGAATGCCAAATTTTCTCAGAACCATAAATCATCATAGCAGCTGGGTCGTTACTATCAGCCAATGGTTTTAAGCTCTCAAACGGCATATTTTGATAAACTCCCTCTCCAGCCATTTGTTCGCCATTAATGTAAAAGCTAGAAATAACCTCATCAAATCGTCTCTGTAAATTAGGATACTGCTCAGCAAGTTGCTCTTTACAAACATTCGACGGAGGTTTTGCTTTAGTTCCCTCAGAATTCACGGCCTCATGATTAGCTGTAACCGTTTCTATAACTGGTTCACTTTGAGTATTAGTGACCTCAGTTGGTTGTGGAGTAATTACTTGAGAAGTCTGATCGAATTCAACTGTTTGAATATCAGGCTTACCCTTCATCCAGAACAATAATAAGAAAACTGTAAACAAACCAAACAAGAGCACCAGCGGCTTTTTCATAACAGTCCTAACCTTCGCTACATCCCCTGCCCATCAATTCAATAGCTTATGACAGGCTTCCATTGCTTCGCTATATTCAACCAAATCACCCGTGATGAATTTTGGGTGAACGGGTAAACCATGATAATTACGATGCTCTTTCCAGCGCCGAAATAACTCTTCAAACTCGTAATCAGCTCTTTCCTGAACATTGGCCTTAAACAATTTGAAGTCATCATTTTCAACAAAGGGCTCAAAAGCTCTGCGCTCCACAGATTCCAGTTGACTTTTCATGATTTCTTGCATGATTCCATCTTCACGGTGAACTTCGCGAGCCAGTTCAGAGTAGGCCAAAATTTTTGCGATAAGTTTCTGCACTTTCTTTTCATCAGCGTCTTCACTTAATCGACTCATTCCAACACTCGCCATAGACGCATACTCAGCTAAACCTCCTAATCTTCCAAGAGTGGTGGCACGAAACAAGTACTCTTCGCCTTGCTCTAAAAGTTCGAAATCAAGCTTGTGATTTTTTGTTATTTCACCTCTTTCTTCACTACTTAGTCTTGGAACATCGCTATGATTATTGATCGGTAAACCAGTTGAAGCTAACCACATTGTTTCGGTACCAAGAACAAACAAGGCATCAACGTCATTAGCTTCCGCCAGAGACTTTAAACTCGCCGTTGGCATGGTTTGATAGGGACTAATACCGGCAGCCATCTCGCCATCGGAATATACCTTTGACATGACTTTATATAATTCAATATTCATCCCAGGGTATTGTTGATCGACCTGCTCAGAGCAATCCCTGAAAGCTGGGTAAATATTTGTAACCTGCTTCTTCTCTGTAACTGGTTTTTCTTCTTTGGCAGCACCCTTCTCTACCGAGACTGTTAAATCACTGGCACTTGCAACTTCTTGCGTAACCTCTTGGGCAGGCTCCTGAAATGATTCTTTCTTCTTTTGTGGTGTTGGATCTGATTGTTGCCAAAAATATATTATTGAAATAATGACTAGCAGACTAACTAACAGTATTAAGATCTTCTTCATAAATTGCTAAAGCTCCTTCAAGCACTTCAAGTCCTGCGCCTTTTTTGTAGGCGTTTTCACTCAGGTAACGACGCCATAATTTACCTTTGGGTTGGGCAAAGAATAGTCCTAGAATGTGGCGCGTCATGTGGCCTAGATAAACATCCTGATCGAGCTGGCTTTGCACATAGTCCATGTATTCACGAGCGATTTCAAAGCGAGTTGGGATCTCGTAATGTGTTCCGTAATACCGATTATCAGCTTCAGCCAGGAAATAAGGATTGTGGTAAGCCTCGCGACCGATCATGACGCCATCAGTATGTTGCAAATGTTCATCTGCTTGATCAAGTGTGGTGACACCACCATTCACAATAATCTCTAAATCAGGGAAATCTTTTTTCACCTGATAAGCAATGTCATACCTTAATGGAGGAATTTCGCGATTTTCTTTGGGGCTTAAGCCACTGAGCCAGGCTTTGCGCGCATGGATAATAAAGGTTTTTACGCCTGCTGATTGTACGGTGTTGATAAAATGATGCAGGTGTTCATAGGAATCCAGATCATCAATCCCAATACGGCTTTTCACCGTAACCGGCACATCCACCGCATTAGCCATGGCAGACATACATTCCGCCACCAGCTCAGGCTCAGCCATCAAGCAGGCACCGAAGCGGCCATTTTGCACGCGGTCGCTGGGACAGCCGACATTCAGGTTAATTTCATCGTATCCAAAGTCTTCGCAGATTTTAGCGCAATGAGCCAAATCTTTCGGGTCACTGCCACCGAGTTGCACCGCAACCGGATGCTCTTCCTGATTAAATTTCAGGTGGCGTTCAGCCCCGCCATGAATAATGGCACCAGTGGTAATCATTTCAGTGTATAGCACCGCATGTTTGGTGATCAGGCGCATGAATCGTCGCTGATGACGATCAGTCCAATCCAACATGGGAGCGATACAGATTTTTCTTGAATTCATCAGGTTTGGGGCTTAGCTGTTGGTTATTAAGGCACCGGAAGTACCACGAAAAGCGATTATAAAGGAAATAGCAGGGCGACAAAACAACATCCCCTTATTTTCATCCAGCTGGAAAGTGAACGACATCAAGCAGGATAGTGCATCTCGTATCATTCAGCAGAATCTCCATATTTTGCTTATATATTGACCACTTCTGCCCATATTTGTCGCTTTACAACCTAAATGGCTTAAATTAGATTTTTAACTATAATTAGCTGTTCTATAAAAAAAACTAATCAGGAGGAAGTAGTGTCACGTCATATCACTTTAGTATTAATCTTATCCCTTTTCGCTTTACAGGGTTGTGCAACCCTATCCGAATCTGAGTGCCTGTCAGGTAACTGGTATCAACTAGGTTATCAAGATGGTAAATATGGTCGCGATGCCGACTATATACTAAAGCACGAAGAAGCCTGTATAGAGTATTCTGTTTCTATCAATCGCGATGACTATGAAAGTGGCCGTCAGAAAGGCATTGAGTTGTATTGTAACTCGCATAATGGATACCAATTCGGTAATGGCGGAAGACACCCAAATCCGAACTGTGGCACTCATTTCACGGAATACTATGATAACTACAAACGAGGCCTGGATACTCGGTACTCCCGTATCGCAAGAAATCTGTCTGAGCTACAGCGTGAATATGATGCATTAACCATCGCTATTAGCCGCATCAAGAATCAAGAAGAGCGTGATCGCATTGAATCGGAGCTGGGAGAACTAAGTCACAAAATTGACGACGCTGAAGTTGACCTGGATAAGGTTGAAGCACTGCTGGATCAATATTCGTAACGACTAAATAAAAAAACGGGGCATCAAGCCCCGTTTTTTATTATCTCAATCTTAGAAGCGATTACGTAAAGCTTCTATACGCTTATCCAACGGAGGGTGCGATAAGAACAAGCTACCAAACTTCTCCTGGAATGAACCTGTACGACCGTTCTTTAAACCAAAAGCAGTAAAAGTCTCACCCATATCCGATGGCATATCATATTCCACTTTGAGCTTCTCAAGTGCAGAAATCATAGCGCCGGTACCGGCCAATTGCGCACCTGCTTCATCCGCTCGGAACTCACGACGGCGCGAGAACCACATCACTATGGTGCTGGCCAAAATAGTCAAAACAATTTGCGCAACCATCACCGACACAAAGTAGCCAATACCAAAGCCACGTTCGTTCTTAAGAATCACACGATCAACAAAATGACCAATGACTCGCGAGAAGAATAAAACGAAGGTATTCACTACGCCCTGAATCAGGGTCAATGTAATCATGTCACCATTGGCAACGTGGCCAATTTCGTGCGCCAACACAGCGCGTACTTCATCGCGATTCATGCGCTGCATCAAACCCTGACTGACTGCAACCAAGGCTTTATTTTTGTTCGAGCCGGTAGCAAAAGCATTCGACTGCGGTGACGGGAAGATACCCACCTCAGGCATACCAACTTTAGCATCACGCGCCAGATCCGACACAGTATTGATTAACCACTGCTCCGTTTCGTTAGTGGGCTTATCAATCACTTTGACATGCATGAAACGCTTAGCCATCCATTTCGACATCAGCAAGGAAACAAAAGAACCGCCGAAACCGAAAATAGCGCAGAAAATCAATAGTGCTGTCAGGTTCAGGTCAACACCATTTTCAGCCATCAGGCTATTAAAGCCAATGAGGTTTAAAACCACACCGGCCAAAATCAAAACGGCAAAGTTGGTTAATATGAACAAACCGAGTCTTAACATTTGTTTCTCCGTAAGATAAATAAGGTGCTCAATGCGAGCTAGAACTACTGACTAATATATTGGGATTATACGCCGATAGACAAGTCAATTAAGGGTCAGCAAAGCATTAAAATTTGTAACCAAGTATAAGCCTATAACAAATAATTAAATATCAATAACTTAATCAGCCAATATAAGCCCAACCCAATTACCAGAATGAGCAGTATGAGCTTAGTGTTAGTCTTTAATTTTGCCATAGATGGAGATTAAGCTTTCGTTACTTTAGCTCGCTTAGGTTTTAAAAATACCATCTTAATAACCAGATACAAGCCACTTAAGGTCATGAATAAAGCTAGCAAAGCTGCGAATACGACTAACGGATGGTTGAAGTCAGTGCGGTTCTTATAATCCATGATGTGCAACATCCAGAAGAAATCAAATACTCGCCAGGTATCGTTACGGCGGGCAACCACTTCTCCGTTTTGTGGCGAGATATAGACTCGAGTGTTATCACTGTCATTAAACTGAGCCTGCCAGATGGGTAACCCTTTACCACGAACCTCGCCCAACTCTTCCGAAAGTAACTGCAGCTCAACCAACTCACCCTCACCGCTAAAATCAGCCAGAGCTATTTGCCCGGCTCGGAGCTCGTCCAAAGGCGAAAGTAACTGGCCTGTCTGTGCATCAATAATGGCATGTTGTTCCTGATGAGTGGCAATCCAAACCGGCTCTCCTAAAAGTCCTTTCAGGGTGATAGTTTCTGGTTCAAAATCGATCTGACTTATAGCTTGTTGAGCCGTCACAGCAACAGGCTGATTGATAGTAAAAGGCTCCTGTTCGGCCATGGTATGTTCGCCACGCACTTCTTCGATATCGAAGAACGTCATAACGAAACCTCCAGCGGCCCAGAACAAAACCTGGATGCCAATAATCAAACCAAGCCATTTGTGGAATTTACGGAAGAAAACAATCGGTTTCATAATGAATCACTTATAAAGAAGAAATTTAATTGCTGATATGAACGATCAGCTGTCGATTATGACTACCGTGTCTATGTTCCCAAAGATAAGTACCCTGCCAGGTACCCAGTGCAAGTTTTCCATCAACAATAGGAATACTTAAAGTCGTCGCAGTTAACGCCGCTTTGATGTGCGCAGGCATGTCGTCCGCGCCTTCATAGATGTGAGTATAGAGAGGATCATTCTCAGGTACCAGCCGATTGAGCCAATGTTCAAGATCTCGCTGGGCACTTGGATCGGCATTTTCCTGAATAATTAAACTGCATGAAGTATGGCGCACGAACACATGACAAATGCCAATCTTTTTATCGGCTTTGCGAACCAGCTGTTCCAGCTGATGAGTAAACTCATGCAAAGCTTGGCCTTGAGTCTTGATATGCAGTGTTTCAGAAAAACTCATGTCAGAACTCATAGGACTTGTCTTTGTAATAGAAACGAACGCGACGCGTTACACCGCAGAACAAAGTATAAGGAATCGTATCGGCGTAAGGCGCGACTCGCTCGGCAGGAAGCTCTTCTCCCCACAGCACCACACGATCACCCATCACATCCTGACAATCAGGCCCTAAATCTACCGCCAGCATATCCATCGATACCCGACCAACCAACGGTACGATACGACCATTGACCCAAATCGGTGTTCCATTTTTGGCATGACGCGGATAACCATCGCCATAACCAATTGCTACAAGTCCTAAATTGGTGTCTCGATCAGCAAACCAGTGCCGACCATAGCCCGTTGACTCGCCTTTCTTAATCGGTTTAACTGCTAGAATTTGTGACTCTAATGACATCACAGGCTTTAAATCATATTCCGATGCTTCGGTGCCAACTAATGGAGAGCAGCCGTATAGCAATAAACCGGGACGCACCCAATCATAATGAGCACCTTTCTGAGTTAAGATTCCGGCAGAGTTGGCCATCGATTTTTCAGTGGTAATATTTTTAGTCGCCTGGTCAAAAGCTTCCAGTTGAGTGGTAGAAAAATCATCCTCAGGATCGTCCGCCGAAGCGAAGTGTGACATCAACCGAATCGGGTTAGCTAGACAGGAAATATCGGCCAGAGTTGATTCAATTAAAGCCAGGTCTTGCAAGGCAAAACCTAAGCGATTCATACCCGAATCCAGCTTGACCCAGACTTGAATGGTCTTGTTAGTTTTGAAATTTTGTAGCGCTTCGATTTGTGGCCAATGATGCAACACCACCTGTAAATCATGCTCCACCACCAGCTCTAAATCTTTGGCATTGAATATGCCTTCCAGTAAAAGGATTGGCGTTTTAATGTCTGCTTTACGCAATGACAAGGCTTCCTGAACCGTTGCGACCGCAAACATATCAGCGCCTTCAGTCAGCGCCTTAGCAACTTGTACCAAGCCATGCCCATAGGCATCGGCTTTCACCACCGCCATCACGCGACTGCCGCTGGCAATCCTTTTAATCATTTTCAGGTTATGGCGCAGAGCCGCCAGATTGATAATTGCTTTAGTTGAGCGCATAAGTATGACTCGCTACTAGTAACCTTGCGCTTCGTAGTCTTGATGCGCCAGATTATCAAATCGACAGAATTGCCCTTGGAAACTCAGCTCAACGCTACCAATAGGCCCGTTACGCTGTTTACCAATTTTGATTTCGGCAATGCCTTTGCGTTCTGTTTCTGGATGATAAACTTCGTCGCGATAGATGAACAGAATCAAATCCGCATCCTGCTCAATCGCACCCGACTCACGCAAATCCGACATCACCGGACGGCGATCGCTTCGTTGCTCCAAGGAACGGTTAAGCTGCGATAAGGCAATTACTGGAACTTCCAACTCTTTAGCCAAAGCCTTCAATGAGCGCGAAATTTCACTGACCTCAAGGGTACGATTATCGCTCATGCCTGGAACCGTCATGAGCTGAAGGTAATCGACCATAATCAGACCAATTTCACCATATTCGCGCGCTACGCGACGAGAGCGTGAGCGCATTTCCGCCGGTGACAGACCGCCCGCATCGTCAATCAATAATTTAGTGTGGTTTTTTAGCTGTAGAACACCGCTGTTAAACTTGTCCCAGTCTTCGCTGGATTGAATCTGACCAGAACGAATCTTGTTCTGTTCAAGACGACCCAATGACGAAATCGAACGCATAATGATCGATTCGCTCGGCATCTCAAGACTAAATACCAGAACCGGTTTATCCTGATTCAGAGCCACATTTTCAACAATGTTCATGGCAAAAGTGGTTTTACCCATCGACGGACGCGCCGCCACAATCACCAAATCACCCTTCTGCAAGCCCGAAGTCATTTTATCCAGATCAGTGAAACCTGTTGCCTGACCGGTGATACCGCCTTTGGTCTTTTGAATGGTCTCAATGCGCTGAATGGTACTTTTAAGAATGTCTTCAACTTTACTCGGACCTTCCCCGCTGGCTTCGCGGGCCTGCGAAATGGCGAACACCTTACGTTCCGCCATATCCATCAATTCAGCCAGGCTACGACCTTTTGGATTAAAGCTCGCATCAGCAATTTCATTCGATGCCGAGATTAACTGACGCATGATCGCCTTTTCACGGACAATCTCAGCATAAGCACGGATATTAGCGATACTTGGCGTGTTTTGCGCCAAATCACCTAGAAACGCCAAACTGATGTCAGTGTCACCTTTGTGTTCGAGGTGCTCCGACAGAGTAATCACATCCATCGGCTTCGCCGTATTGGCCAACTCCTCCATCGCCTTAAAAATCTCACGATGGTTTTTCACATAAAAGTCGGTGGACAACAGCATCTCAGACACCATCTCCCACACTTCATTATCCAGCATCACACCGCCCAGCACCGACTGCTCGGCCTCGATAGAATGCGGAGGAATCTTTAAGTCTTTGATTTTATTATCTGATTGATTGGCTGTAAGCATTTTTAGGTTCTAGCGTTAACAATAAGTTGCGGTCGAATTCAGAAAACTGAACACGAACCGATTTATAAACCACAAGAGTTTACCACGTCAGCCATTTTAACTCTTATGCAGTCAACAGCAATACAATAAAGCTGTGGATAAGTTATGGATAAGTTAATAGTCTTATAATATATGTTAAGCTTAAGCTCTATCTAGAGTGATCTTACAATATACAATTCACAGCAAGTAAACTATGCAAATAAAAAAAATTGTCTACTTATTATGTTCCTACTTATTAATTTGTGGGTTTAATAGCTTTAATACTTGGCAAGAAATCGATAACCAAGAAGCTCCATATCTTCACTATATTTATAAAGGGGAGTACACAAAAGCCTACTCTCAGGTCAAAGCGCTTGCTGAAAACGGTGATACTAATGCGCAATACACTCTCGCGCAAATGTATGATTTTGCTGAACATAAGGTTGCCTGTAGTGGCTATAGGAACTGCTATCCTGATTCGTACAAACCCGTAGATTCTTTTGAATTTTCAAAGAGTGAAGCAAAGAAATGGTATAAACAAGCGGCCAAAAATGGACATCCTTACGCTTCTTATATGCTTGCCAGACATGTGGAGTATGATGGGAAGAATTTAACGGAAAGGGATGATGAAACCAAGCTTGCTATAAAAGATCTAACGCCTAGATTTCGAGCAAATGATGGCGTGGCTACATTTATGTATTACAAGCTCACAAGTTACACTTTTGGAATTACTCCGCAAACAACAAACAAATCAAATTTAGAATCTGAAAGAAACCTGCACTTAATCATTAAGCTTCTAGAAGAAGAGGCAAAACAAGGTAGAGTTCTGGCTATGCACTACTTAGGAAAAGCTTATTTTCAATTATGGGATTATCCCAAATCATTTGCTTGGTTTACTGTTGCAACTAAACATAACCATAATCCATCTGGAGTCTATCAAAAAATGGTAATGAGCTTTATAGAGAAGAAGGGACTAGAAAAAGAAACACTTACTGAGCTAAACCTTCTCTTATCAAAATACCCAGAATAACCTTTGTAAAACTAATGGAGATCTGATGGGGTCATAGTCTGAGGAAAAAATAATGGAAATAATACAAACTAATGGGGTCAGCAAACTAATGGGGTCAGCAAACTAATGGGGTCAGAGTAAATTAATTAATGCCAACAAACCCAACCATACTTTTCGACGGTGAATGCAAGCTCTGCTCTGCGTGGGTTCCTTTTGTGATTAAGCGTGATCCTGCTGCGGTGTTTAAGTTCTGTTCGGTTCAGTCGCCAAAAGGACAGGAGTTGTTATCAATTCACGGTCTTGATACTGAGAATTTTGAGACGATGGTTTTGATCAAGGGTGATGAAGCTCACTTTCGTTCGGAAGCCTTTTTCGAGATTATTAAACAGCTCAAAAAGCCTTGGCCCTGGCTGAGGATATTACAAATTTTTCCTGTGAGGTTTCGTGATTGGTGTTATGACCGAATTGCTCTTAACCGCTACAAGCTTTTTGGTAAACACAATTACTGCATGATTCCGAGTAAAGAGATTATGGATCGTTTTTTATGATGAGTATTTCATTGGCAAGACGTTGGCTGCAGACCTTGGTCGTTATTCATATCATCGGTGGTTTGCTGTTACCCGTTATGGTGTATACCCCGCTAGCAGCACCCTACTTTCAGCATCTACAGACCGCATTCCCTGACAGTAACCCTGAATCACTACGATTTTTGATTGGCGTCTTTGGCCCAACCGTCGCCAGCTGGGGGCTGTTATTTTTCTATGCAATTGGAAAGGCTTTTGAAGCTCAAACTAAAAAGGACTGGTGGTTGTTGGTTACTGCAACACTAGTCTGGGCAGTGTTAGATACCACCTTCTCTCTCGCTAATCACGTTGCTGCCCATTTTTATCTAAACGGGTCTGTTTTAGTCTTGTTTTTAATCCCTTTATTATTGACTAAGAAACACTTCAAAAGTCAAACGACCTAGAGTATTTTGAACAGCAGGAAGTCAGACACTTAGTCTAGGAGATTACTATGCAAATCACAGGTTCATGCCTTTGCGGCAAAGTACAATTTGATATCAGTGATAATTTTGACAGTTTTTATCTTTGCCACTGTTCCAGATGCAGAAAAGCAACTGGAACTGCTCATGGCGCAAACCTGTTTGCGGCTAAAGCTACTTTAAACTGGCCCAGAGGTCAGGAACTGGTAAAAACATTTAATTTACCCAACACCCGTTTTACCACAAGTTTCTGCACAGAGTGCGGTTCTCCAGTACCAACAGAAATTAAGGGAAAACTCGTCATTGTCCCGGCGGGATGTTTGGACTCCTCGCCAACTATCAATCCTACTGCTCATATATTCTTTGATGATAGGGCAAGCTGGGAAGATCTGTTAGGGAATGCTAAGCGATTTGATGGCATACCATCTTTAAAAACATGATATAACCCGCAATATAAACATTACATTAATACGATATGCCAAAAATTATTACAGCCTTTGACACGAAACTTTCAATTGATGACGATGGTCATCTTACAAGGAGCTCTTTACTAGAAAAAAACTGGGTAGGCGTTCCTTTTACTAATCAGCAAGAGCTATTTTCATTTGGCAATAAACACCTTAGAGATGAGTCGGGTGTTGTGTCAAATTTTATAAAGCAATTTCAAAATCTAGATAAGCTAAAATCTATTAGACTAGATGATGGCCGCTATAATAGTGCTGACATACCAAATGAAGAGACAGCTTTAAGATCCTTTATTGAAGAAAACTTTATTATCAACTTTCTGATAGTTGATAATAATTTCAGCTGGGCTTACACCCATGACAATTATTATGATGCATTTATTCTATATTCTACCTCCGACTCGTTTCTAAAGGCCTTCGAATGCGATTATAAAGTCTTACAACGTAAGTACCTTGAGTTTTGGAGCCACCCTGATAGTGAACTCGATGAAATTGAAACCGCTGAATATATTTATTCGAAATATGCTAGATAAATTATCTTTTAGTGAGATTTCTGACGGTTTAACGAAACCAACAATCGACTAAATATCTACTCAGATGAAATGACTAGATTGCCACGACCTACGGCCTCGCAATGACAGGCATAAAAAAAGGCACCCGAAGGTGCCTTTTTTTGTAAGCTTTTAAAACTATTAAGCTTGTTCTTCGCCAACAACGATAACTTTGATGTTAGCTTCAACTTCTGGGTGCAAGTGCACTTCAAAAGTGAATTCGCCAGTTTGACGAATTGCGCCTTCTGGCATACGAACTTCTTTCTTCTGAAGTTCAACGCCTTGAGCTGTTACTGCGTCAGCGATGTCAGCTGTGCCAACAGAACCGAACAATTTACCTTCGTCACCAGCGTTAGCTGCGATAGTCACAGTCAAGCCAGCTAGTTGCTCTGCACGCGCTTGTGCTTTAGCCAATTTCTCGTCAGCGGCAGCTTGTAGTTCAGCACGACGCTCTTCGAAATGTTTGATGTTTTCCTTAGTTGCAGGAACCGCTTTACCTTGTGGAATCAGGAAGTTACGACCATAGCCAGCGGCTACAGTTACGCTATCACCTAAGTCACCAAGATTGCGGATTTTTTCAAGTAGAATGACGTTCATCGTTATTTCCTCTTAAAAATGCCGCTTATTCGTGGCTGTCAGTGTAAGGCAACAAAGCCAAGAAACGAGCGCGTTTAACAGCAGACGCCAATTGACGTTGATATTTTGCGCTTGTGCCTGTGATACGGCTAGGTACAATTTTGCCAGTTTCAGTGATGTAGTTTTTCAATGTTGCGGTATCTTTGTAATCGATCTCAACAACACCTTCAGCCGAGAAACGGCAGAACTTACGACGACGATTAAAACGTGCCATGATATGTCTCCTTATTACTCAGCCGAAGCTTCTTCAGTTGATTCAGATTTCTCTTCTTTAACTTCTGCTTCACGGCGAGGTTTTTCATCTCTCTCGTCTTTCTTAGCAGCAGCCATAGGAGAGGCTTCGGTAACAGCTTCTTTACGACGCATTACCATGTTTCGCAAGATTGCGTCATTGAAGCGGAATGCATCTTCAAGCTCTTCGATAATTTCGCCAGTAGTTTCAACATTCATTAAAACGTAGTGTGCTTTATGAAGTTTGTTGATTGGGTAGGCTAGTTGACGACGACCCCAGTCTTCTAAGCGGTGAACTGTGCCAGCGCCGTCTGTGATCATCTTTGTGTAACGCTCGATCATGCCAGGCACCTGATCAGATTGGTCAGGGTGCACTAGGAATACGATTTCGTAGTGTCTCATTAAAGTCTCCTTTCGGTTTCCAGCCACCAGTAACTCTTTGATTTATTTAAGAAGTTAAAGGCAACAAGGAGTAAACCAGATTGTCAAAAAATTAGTGGATAGCCACTAAGGGCGCGTATTTTAGTCGCATAGAGTCTAAAAATCAACCAGAACAAATGGTTATATCGCAGTTACTTCATGGCATTGACAGCCTTAGTGTTTAGCCTTAATCTGCGCTCATGCACACATTCTATACAACAACGACCACCACAACGATCTTCCCTACGGAGGTCGCCGGCTAGTTATTGTGTAATAGAAATACCCATTACCAAGCCCGAGGCCTCAAAACCTCGGGCTTTTTTTTTGCTTTTTTGAAAGACACAGGAATAGACACTATGAAAGTACTCAAGTTTGGCGGATCATCGCTGGCAGATGCGCAAAGCATGCTGCAAGCTGCTGATATTATTGGTCAGGAAAGAAATAACACCTTGGTTGTTTTATCTGCTATAGCTAACACAACCAACGAATTACAGCTATTCTGCACCAGCCAAACATCAACTACTACAGAGTCTATTCTAGAATCCATTGCACGCTATCATGCGAAGCTGGCAGCAGAACTGGGGCTGTCCAATGATTCGCTGTTAAAGCAAAAACTCGATTTTGTCTTTCATCAATTGCAGGAATTAAAGGTCAAGCCTGATCTCGGTGACTCAGATATTGCTGTCATACTATCGGCAGGCGAATATCTGAGTTGCTATCTCCTGCTGACTTTATTACAGAAGCAAGGAATGTCCGTCGCCATGATTGATAGTAAGGACTATATCGTTGCGGAAGGTGCGACTCTGGACTCGCGAGCAGAGCTAACCCGCTCTATGAGGAAGTGGCAGGAAGCAGCACCCTCATTTTCCCATATTAATCTAGCGCCAGGCTTTATCGCTGCCACTCAATCTGGTGATGCCTGCCTGTTGGGTCGCAATGGTTCGGATTATTCAGCCGCTCTTTTCTCTTACCTGACTGATGCGCAAGCGTGCGAGATTTGGACTGATGTTTCCGGAATCCATGCGGCAGATCCTCGGATCGTTGAGAATGCGAAGTTAATGCCTTCGACGACTTATCAGGAAGCAATGGAGCTTGCTCATCATGGTGCTAAAGTGCTTCACCCCAAAACTCTTTTTCCTTTACAACTCAAAAGCATTCCTTTGCGAATCAAGAATACTTTCGCACCCGCAGATAGCGGAACCTTAATTCAGCCAGTACATCATGGCCAGGACTCTATTAAAGGAGTGTCCTATCAACCTGATATTTGCCTGCTTAATGTCAGTGGTGCTTATCTACGAAACTCTTATGGTTCAGCCGCACGCATTTTTGAAACGCTGGCTGCCAAACATATTTCGATCATTCTGATTAGCCAGTCGTCTTCCGAATACAGTATCTGCTTTGCGATCCGCAACAGCGAGTGTAAGCGTGCCTTGCAAATTTTAAACTCGGAGCTCGAAAACGAAATTAAACACGGGCAACTCAATCCGATACAGGTTGATAAAAGCCGCGCTATCGTATCGTTGGTGGGGCAAGGATTAAAAAACAGAAAAGGTGTTGCCTATAAATTTTTACAGGCGATTTCACATGGCAATATCAACATTGAAGCGATTGCCCAAGGTTCTTCGGAAAGTTCGATTTCGGTGGTCATCAAGGGTGAGCAAGCAAAACAGGCGTGCCAGTTAGTCTATGCCGAATTTTTCAATCGTCGACAGCGCCTGGATCTTTTTATTTTAGGCTGCGGCAATGTTGGTCAGGAATTAATTCGACAGGTCTATGCACAACAGAGTTTTTTGCAGGACAAAAATATCGCACTACGTATTTGTCTAGTCGCTAACTCAAAGCATTACGTTAGCTGCAAGGATGGTTTACTTGAGTCTGATTGGCAGACTGGCCTGCAACAAAGCTCCGGCGCTTTATCAAACGAGATTTTAAGTCAGTTATTAGCCTCTGGCGATTATATTAACCCAACACTGATCGACTGCACCTGTTCCGAGAAGGTTAGCGAACAGTATGCTGATTATATCGAGATGGGCTTCAATCTGGTTACTGCAAATAAAAAAGCCAACTCTGGCCCCTACTCTTACTATCAGCAATTGAAAATGCTAGCCCATCAAAAATTTCGCAAGTATCTGTACGAAACTAATGTTGGGGCTGGCCTGCCAGTATTAAAAACCATAGATTCATTGATTACCTCCGGCGATGCGATTCATCGTGTAGAAGGCATTCTGTCCGGTTCATTGTCATTTATTCTGGGGCAGATGGAGGAAGGCAAGTCGTTTTCAGAAGCAGTGCTGGAAACCAAGTCGCTAGGTTTTACCGAACCGGATCCACGCGATGATTTAGGCGGTATGGATGTTGCCCGCAAACTGCTTATTCTGGCACGAGAAGTTGGCGCACAATATGAACTCTCTGATATTGTCATTGAGGGTCTGTTGCCCTCAGACTTTAATCTTGATGGTAGCCCAGAAGAATTTATGCAACGACTGCCTCAAGTTGATCACTATTTTGCTGAGTTATTCGCTCAGGCAAAGAGTAACAATGAAGCCCTGAAATACATCGCATCTTTTAATGACGATAAACTAGAAGTTTCATTACAATCAGTCAGTCAGGATAATCCTTTATACTCGGTTAAAAATGGTGAGAATGCCATTGCCATTTATAGCCACTATTATTCACCGATTCCTTTAGTGCTGAAAGGTTACGGAGCTGGTGCAAAAGTTACCGCAGCAGGTTTGTTTGCCGATGTGTTACAGAACGTACCGCATCGAGAGCAGGAGATTTCGTCATGAAAATTAAAGTATTTGCACCGGCCTCGATTGGCAACTTTTCAGTAGGATACGATCTATTAGGCGCAGCGTTACAACCCGTTAATGATTATTTATTGGGAGACATTATAGAAGTGTCTCGTCATTGCTACGGCAAGTGGATCGTTAAAGGACCTTTTCATAAGCAACTGCCAGCAGATCCTGAAAACAATATCATCTATCACTGTCTGCAATTTTTTAATCAACAACTTGAATCAAAGAACGCAGCGACTGGCCGAGAAATCCCGATTGAAAACCTGTCGGTAACACTGGATAAACGATTGCCAGTCGGCAGCGGACTAGGCTCCAGCAGTAGCTCAATCGTTTCGATGATGGTTGCATTGAACCATTGGTATAAACGACCCTTTTCTGAGCATGAACTGTTACTGATGATGGGTAAGATGGAAGCGCAAATCAGTGGCAGCTTACATTACGATAACATCGCCCCCTGCTATCTAGGCGGTCTGCAATTAATGGGCAATGATGATGTCATCAGTCGACAGCTGCCCTGGAATTTCTCAGGTTACTTTGTCGTAGCCAATCCGGGTACTCGCATCATGACCAAACTGGCCAGAGAGGTTCTGCCAAAACAATTGTCCCTGCAAACAGCCATTGCACATGCCGCCAATCTTGCTAATTTTATCCAGAGCCTTTACCAGCAGGATGAGCAGCAACTGTATGCTCATTTTAATGACCTGATTGCTGAACCCTATCGGCAGGATTTACTGCCCGACTATGTCACCCATAAAAGCGAGTTACTAAAACTTGGGGCAAAAGTGATCGGGATATCTGGCTCAGGGCCAACCCTATTTGCGGTTGCTGATACTCTGGACAATGCCGAAACGTTGGAACGTTATTTATCGTCTAACTATCGCGCTAATGATCAGGCCTTTTGTTATATCTGCCAGCTGTCGTCATCTGGTGCTAGAATTATTGCCGAGGAATAACCATGCCATTTATTAACATCAAAGATTCTGCAGATAGAGTCAGCTTTAAACAGGCTGTTTTAAAGCCGCTGGGTAACCACCAGGGCTTGTACATGCCCGAACAGATACTGGCGCTATCGCAAGACCAGTTGTCACCAGACCGTTTCTCTCAGTCTGTTTTTAGCAATGACAACTTTCAACAAATCGCCTTTGAAGTGTTGCGATCTTTCACCAGCGACTCACTGCACGAAGCGGAGTTAGAAAGCATCATTCAACGAGCTTTTAATTTTCCGTTAAAGTTGCACTCACTTTCAGATTCGCAACATATCCTGGAGTTATTTCATGGGCCGACGCTGGCTTTTAAAGATTTCGGCGCACGCTTTCTGGCTGAATGTCTAAGCCAGTTTACACATGAAACGATCACCATCATTACCGCCACCTCCGGCGATACCGGAGCAGCAGTGGCGCATGCTTTCCATGCTGATTCTTTTCAAAACCATGCTTTACAAAATAAGGCCCATATCAATGTGGTGATACTGTACCCCAAAGGAAAAATATCCATTGAGCAGGAACAGCTGTTTTGCACGCTGGGTAATAATATTCACACCATAGCAATAGAAGCCGACTTTGATACTTGCCAGAGTCTGGTGAAGCAGGCTTTTGATGATCAGGACATTAACCAGAAGCATCGCCTGAATTCGGCCAACTCAATCAATATTGCGCGCCTGTTAGCTCAGGTTTGCTACTATGCAGCGCTTCCTCAATTGTTTGGGCAACCAATTGATACTGTGTCAGTGCCTTGCGGCAATTTTGGCAATATCACGGCAGGCCTTATCGCTCAGAAAATGGGCGTGCCCATTAAGCACTTTATTGCAGCGACCAATGTCAACGATACGGTTCCTCGTTTCTTCGAAGGGGGCCAATGGCAACCCCGCCCAACCGTCAGAACTTCATCCAATGCTATGGACGTTGCTAGCCCAAACAACTTTCCACGACTGCTACACCTTTATAAAGAGCATCCTGAAAGGATGCATCGTGATATGAGCGCTATCGCCATCAGTGAATCTGAGGTGGAACAAACCATGCTTACAACCCATCAGGCGGGATACACCATTGACCCGCACACGGCGGTAGCCCTTCGAGCCATACAGAAAACCAATGTCACAGGGCAATCGGTTGCGCTTTCAACCGCTCACCCGGCAAAGTTTGCCCGATCCGTGGAGTCCATTACAGGCTCAGCTGTTGATTTACCTGATACTATTCGCAATCCGTTTAGCAAACCTAATTTATCCACCACCATGGACAGTAACTTCAAGGACTTGAAAGACTACTTGATGGCTTCGTTTTAATAGAGAGTTTTTATAGAGAGTGTGCAAATAGAGCCGATATATTCGGCTTTCTGTTTATAAAGTGAATACAAAGGTGTAGCCTAAATTGACCTTACCCAACGACTGTATTAGTATCATCCCCAATATGGAGATTAGAACAAAAACTTTGGATTCTTTACGCAACAAATACCCTTTCCTGCTCGGCAAGAGCTTTTTTAAGGCCGACTCCTGGTTAAGTCTGGAAGTTATGGCTGTACTAGCGATAATCATGACTCTTAGTCTATTTGGCATAAAATTGACAGCTGATTATTTCTATAAAGTCGCTTTCGCCGCCCCCATCAGCAATCAGTTTGTTGAATCACGAATCCATCAACAAGAGTATTATGCCTGGCATGGTCACTTCGACGATACTAGACGCGACTATCAGCCACCGGCATCAAGCGAAGAGTTGCCACAGATTGCTCAGCTGTACAGCCAAAATGGCCTAATGGTGATCGTTATGCAGCCTTTTCAGCAATACCCCTCGACAGAACTAACTTTTATACTGGATGATAGTCATAATTCAGTAATCCGTCCTGTTTGTCAGACGGAGCTAAAATCAACTTTTCACCTAATGCCCTATATATGCAAGAAAAACTCTTATGAAAAATAATAATCAACTGTTCTACTTACGTCAGTTTGTACACCTGATGGCCAAAGGCGAAGAACCCAGAACAGCCTTTAATATACTAGTCAATGAAGTTCCGAGCGACCAACTCGACAGCTGGCAGCAAGCACATACCATCTATGAAGCGACCCAGAGTCTTGAGCGAGCCTTTGAGAAGCTTGATATTGGGACAAGCTCACCAATTATTGAGCAGTTACGACGCGGCAGGGAGCTGGGGCTCAATGAACAAGAAATCCTGCAACATTTTAGCGCGGCTAATTTCACCGAAATGCAGATTGCGCAGATTATTAAAAGCCGATTGCTTAGGATTCTGGGCTACTCTGCTTTTTTAAGCGTCATAGCTCTAATTATTTTAAATATCTTCAGCTTTTATGTAATTCCTACCTATACCAACTTGCTAGTTGACGAATCGATGTACCCCAGTAGCCTGGTCTATACGATTGATGCTCTACGCATGCAATCTTGGTGGTCACTGTTACTTTATCTGCCACCAATTTTAATTATTGGAGTATTTGTCATAGCTAGCCTTAGTCGAGTAGAGACCTTTACACGTAATAAAATTATTACTAGGCTACCATTAATGAAAGGAGTCGCTAAACAGTTGGGACGGGTTAACTTCATACAAAATCTTAAAAACTTCCATAAGCGATTACCTGATAATAAAGCAGATCTTTTAAAAACAATTAGCACCCCATTTTTCAGTAGTTCCGATCAATTTACTTTTGATGAGTTATTTAATAAGCATGAAAAAGAACAGATCTTGGCACTCCTCAAACTTGATACATTTGAGCAAGAAAGTAGCGAGCTTATTAGCAAAATAGAGACACAGGCAATAGAGTCGTCACACCAAAAAACAGGCATTATTGCCATCCTTTTGCATTTATTATTAATCTACATTGTTTATCAAATCGTATCTTCGATTTATTTACCAATTTTCCAGTTGGGTACAGGACTCTAAATTATGAAACACTCAATCAAAGCATTTACCTTACTTGAGCTAATGGTGGTTGTTGCCATTATTGGTATTCTGGCTGCTATTTCATTACCTGCATATCAAGATTATGTTGTGCGCGCGAAAATTGCCGAGAGCATCACTCTATCCAGCGAAGTGCAAAGCACGATTAAGGAATATTACAAATATCACACCAAATTCCCTAAAGATAACCTGGAAGCAGGTGCACCCAAACCGGAGCACTTGCTGGGTAATTATGTCAGAGGCATTCAAGTGGAAGATGGTGCGATTCATGTGACGCTGGGCAATAAAGTTAATGCACCACTGGATGGCAAGATATTAAGTATCAGACCGATTTATGTCACCGCCAGTCCAACCAGCCCTATTTCCTGGGTTTGTGGTGGCGACCAGCCGCCTGAAGGGATGAGCGCAGCTGGCGAGAATAAAACCAATATTGAAGCCAAGTATCTGCCTTCAAGCTGTCGTTAAGATCTTCAAACAGGCTTGCCCTGGCAGGAACCCTTCAAATTAAGAGCAGATCCTGAATCTAGTTCAGGATGACAAACTTTCAGGGAATTAGCTTGCTGACGGGAAATGTCTCTTCTTAGACTACTAATTAAGTTAAAAGCCCATCAATATCCCTATGGATCGGATTCTGTAGGGATATCATTGTTTCCGTCGAACGTACCTGCTCTATTGCCTGCAATTTATTGATCAACACATCCTGAAAGGTTTCGATATTCGGCGTCACCACCTTGGTCAAAATGCTGTACTGACCGGTTGTATAATAGGCTTCGATGACTTCCGGAATTTGCTCCAGCAAAGCCGCTACCGGTTGATAGTCTTTCGCACTCTTTAGAAATATTCCGACAAAACAGCACACATCAAAACCTAACGCTTTAGGCTCGATTCGAACCTTGGTGCCTTTAATGATCCCCGCCTGACGCATCTTTTCGATACGAACATGAATGGTTCCAGCACTTACATCCAGCTGCTCGGCAATCTTGGCATAGGGCGTGCGCGCCTCACGTAATAACTCTGACAGTATTGATTTATCCAGATTGTCGATTTGATAATCTTTTTGCACTTTTCAGCCCCTTATTTCGATATCGCTCAATAAAAACGCAATAAATTAGATTAAATATCACCAAAGAACAGTTTTGTTAGACAGATATTGCATATTAGCTTGTTAAATTAGATAAATATAGCTCATTCAGCAAATTAGTTATCGATATAACAACGATTCATAAGAAAAGGGGTTCACCATGCAACAGTTACCACACCAGGCTTTTGTACAGGATCAAAAGCTAATCCAAGCGATTAAAAGCCGCTTCACTGAGACTTTATGCGACGCGCTATCATTGATTGAGGTTCAAGCACCCATTCTAACCATCAAGGGCGACGGCGTGCAGGATGACTTAAACGGTATCGAACGCCCGGTAGCAGTTTTAAGTCGTACCTTGAATAAAGAACTTGAGGTTGTGCAATCGCTGGCAAAGTGGAAGCGGTTGTTGCTAGCGCGCGGAGGTTTTGAACCGGGTCATGGCATCGTTGCTCAAATGCGTGCACTGCGTCCTGATGAAGAATCATTGAGCGAACGCCATTCCTTGTATGTGGATCAATGGGATTGGGAGAAAGTGATTAGTCCTACCGAACGCACACTGGATTATTTAAAGCTAACCGTTGCGCAAATTTATGATGCCATGCGCTCTGTGGATGTCGCCATTGCCCAACAGATGGGACGCGAACCGCTGCTGCCCGAACATATCACTTTTATTCATAGCGAAGATTTGCGTCAACTCTACCCAGGCTTAACCGCCAAACAGCGCGAGCATGAAATATGCAAACAATACGGTGCGGTATTCCTGATCGGCATTGGCGGCGAACTGGCGGATGGCAGCATTCACGATGGTCGCGCACCAGATTACGATGACTGGAGCTCGCAGACCAGCGAAGGCTACCATGGTTTAAACGGCGATATTCTGGTGTGGAACCCGATTCTGCAAGATGCTTTTGAGTTGTCGTCGATGGGTATTCGGGTCTGTAAAGATGCGCTCTTACGACAGCTCGAATTACGCCAGTGCCAGTACCGCCTGCATATGCCATGGCATCAGAAACTGGTACAGGATCAATTGCCATTAACTATTGGTGGCGGCATCGGACAGTCACGCCTAGCCATGTTGTTATTGATGAAGTCCCATATTGGGCAGGTTCAATTTAGTGTGTGGCCCGATGAAATGGCGCTTGATTTACTGTAGCTGATAGCTTTGGTCGCTTGCTTATGCTGATATAAATCAGTAGTCTCAAAAGACTTTTACCAACACCCTACTCATAGTGAAAAAGCGTAAATTTTCTTTTGGGCCTGCGACCTTAGTCACGGCCGCTTTTATCGGGCCGGGCACTGTCACTGTCGCCACCAAAGCCGGTGCTAATTTCGGTTTCGTTTTACTGTGGGCGCTAGTGTTTTCAGTTGTCGCTACTATGATTCTCCAAGAAATGACCGCCCGCCTCGGCGTGGTCGGTCGCAAAGGTTTAGGCGAGTCTATTCGTGAACAGTTTACCAACCCCATCGCTAAAGCCATTGCCGTGTTACTGGTCATTAGCGCCATCATCGTTGGCAACGCTGCTTACGAAGGCGGCAATATCGCTGGAGCAACTTTAGGCATTGATGCAATTTTCGGTGAATGGTTTCTGGCGGGTACACTGAATGGCTGGGCGCTACTGATCGGCATCATCGCTTTTACCCTGTTATGGACTGGAAGCTATAAGCTTATTGAGCGCTTTTTAATTGCCATTGTGCTGTTGATGAGCGTGTCTTTCTTGCTGACCTTTATTATCACCAAGCCAGACTTAAGCGAACTGTTTAAGGGATTGTTGCTTCCTAGTCTACCGGATGGTGCAACGTTAACGGTTATCGCCCTTATCGGCACCACAGTGGTTCCTTACAATTTATTTCTACACGCCAGTAGCGCCAAAAAGAAATGGCATGACGAACAGGATTTACCCGAAGCGCGTCGCGATCTCTGGATTTCAATTCCTCTGGGCGGTCTTATCACCATGGCGATTATCTCCACTGCCGCCAGCGCATTCTTCGCCAAACAAATTGAAATTAATTCAGCTGCTGATATGGCGCTGAGCTTGGAGCCCTTGTTTGGCGCCAGTGCCAAATACCTGATGGCAATTGGACTATTTTCAGCAGGCATAACTTCCGCTATCACAGCGCCATTGGCATCGGCTTATGCGCTGGCAGGTTTGATGAATCTTGGCAATGACATGCGCTCTTATAAATTCCGCGCAGTCTGGATCAGTATTCTGTTCACTGGAGTTATTCTAGCTTCCATAGGTTTTAAGCCGATTTCGATTATCTGGTTCGCACAAATTGCTAATGGCTTATTGCTTCCAATCATTGCCATCTTCTTATTGTGGACCATGAACCAGTCGTTTCTGGGTAAGCATAAAAATTCACTGCTGCAAAACTTGTTAGGTGGTTTAGTAGTGCTTGTAACCTTAATGCTCAGCGCCCGTAGTTTATTATCAGCATTCGACCTCTTGTAGATTTTATTAAGTGCTTCTCTTGTGAGCCGAGCAAATATGTTAAATTAGTAAGC
Organism: Kangiella sp.; assembly: GCA_048266925.1. Lineage (GTDB taxonomy): Bacteria > Pseudomonadota > Gammaproteobacteria > Enterobacterales > Kangiellaceae > Kangiella. The sequence continues at coordinate 632,816 of JBLWYL010000002.1, forward strand.
TATGACAAACTCTAAAACTATCGACATCAACTGCGATCTTGGTGAAAGCACTAATCCCAGTCAATGGCAGCTGGACGCGGCATTGATGCCTTATATTTCCTCCTGTAATGTCGCTTGCGGTGGTCATGCGGGTAATCAAGAAAGTATCAGGGTCACAATCGCCAACGCTATCCAGCATCAACTTAAAATTGGTGCGCACCCCTCCTATCCGGACAAAGAAAACTTTGGTCGAGTATCAATCAAGCTTTCTGAGCAAAGACTTCGCCAAACGCTGCAAGAGCAAATTCAATCCATGGCAGAAGAATGTCGGCGTCAAAATACCAGGTTGCATCATGTGAAACCTCATGGTGCTTTATACAATGATGCCGCAGCCGATAAAAAGCTGGCTTATATCATTGCCGAAGAAGTCAAACGCTTTGATTCTAACTTAAAACTGATAGGCCTGGCTCAATCCAACATGTATCAAGCTGCTGAAGAACTTGGCCTTCCTTTTCTTCACGAAGGCTTTATGGACAGAAATTACCATGCCAACACTCATCTGGTTCCTAGAGGCCACACGCTGGCATTGCATAGAACGCTTGAGCAAAGCCTTGATCAGGCACTGACGCTAGCTAAAGGATTACCCATTACTTCAATTGAAGGAACTCCACTCGAGTTAAAAGTGGACACCATTTGTTTGCACGGCGACAATCCATCCGCACAGGATATTGCCAAGCAGCTTTATCAGCTTCTACAAAAAAACAATATCAGCATTGCTTGATAGATTTTAAGGATCACCCATACCATGTCATTCGGCTTCACAACTTTCATCAACAGTGACCATTCAATCTTAATTGAATTCGACGGTACTGTTAGCGAAGACTTGACTCGTTATGTTCTAGGCGTTGCTGAAACGGTTGCTGAACTCGCGACACAAAAAAAACTTGAAGGTTTTATTGAGCAGGTGCCCGCCTATAAAAGCCTATTGATTATCTTTGATCCGCTACACTTTAACCCTGAACAAGCACAGAAGACTTTAAATAGCGCCATCAAGGAAGCAAAACCAGTTTCGAACAAACAAGGTTCACTTATAGAAATCCCTGTGTGCTATGACACCCGCGTGGCGGAAGATCTGGAGTATCTCGCTGACTACTGCAAAATGACGATTGAAGAATTGATTCAAGCTCACTCCCAACAAGAATACACCGTTTATATGCTTGGTTTCTTGCCGGGATTTTTATATTTGGGCGATTTAGATAAGCGCCTTCATTGCCCGCGAAGAGACAACCCTCGAACGCGTATTGAGGCTGGCTCAGTCGGTATCGGAGGGAGCCAGACAGGTGTCTACCCAATTGCGAGTCCCGGAGGCTGGCAGATTATTGGACGAACGCCAACCGCGATGTTACATGTTGATCAGTCACCACCCGCCATAGCCAACCCTCTGGACAAGGTGCGCTTTGTACCGATTAGTTTTGATGAGTTTGAAAAGCTGAATAAGGAGGAAGCATGAGCATTCGTTTCCTCAAAGGTGGCCTGCAAACCAGCCTACAAGATTTAGGTCGCGTAGGTTTCCGCCGTTATGGCATTCCGAATAATGGAGCCCTTGATCCCGTTAGCCTGCAAATAGCCAACTGGCTGGTTAGTAAACCGCTTGACTCGGCCTGCCTTGAAATCACCCAAGCGGGACCAGTACTTGAATTCACTCAAAACTTGGCGATAGCCGTTACGGGCGCACACTTTGAATTGCTGCTCAACGATCGATCTGTTCCTATGCATGAAACCTTGTTTGTAAAAAAAGGGGACCAATTAAAGTTCGGTAAACTACTCAACGGTACAAGAACCTATCTGGCCTTTTCAGCAGAGCCGGACTGTCCTGAAATTATGGGTAGTTATTCAACAAACTTGATGGCTAATTTTGGCGGCTTTGAGGGAAGAGTTTTTAGAAATGATGACACTCTTTCTTTGAATAACTGCTTTATTCCCGAAACGAGAATAACGCCCAGAGAGTTACAACTTCAGTTTGGCGATAGTTATCAAATACGCTTCATTAAAGGAAGAGAATGGTCATGCGTTTCTCAAAAAACTCAGAACGCCTTTCTTGACTCTGCCTATCATGTCACCAGTCAAAGCAACCGCATGGGAATGCGCCTGAAGGGCAGTGCTGTAAAAACAGAACAGTCATTGTCCATGACCACCGCTCCCATCACATCTGGCACCATTCAGATACCGCCAGATGGGCAACCGATTATCACTTTAGCAGACGGTCAAACAACAGGTGGCTATCCCAGGATGGGACAAGTCATCACCGCAGACTTGCCAGTGTTAGGACAACTGAAAGCTAACAACTCAATTAGCTTTCAGGAGATAGACCTTAAAGATGCATTAGACTTGCAAAGTCAAAAAAATAACTTGTTTGATCGGTTACTTAGCAACTAATCAGACTCTTCTTCTAGTGGGTAGAAATAAATATCAAGTTCACCTGTTTCTTTATTATGAATAGAGCGACTCTGATAATCATAAAAACGCTCAGAGTTGTAAGCCAGTAGACTAATATTCATTAATGCTGAGAGCCTTCCAACTTCATTATTTTGAAAAGTCTTGATAGTAATCTTACACATAGTAGTTTTGCATAAAACGCCATGTAAACTGTACTCTGAAGTATATCCAGTAATTGAATTTACAATTTCTGATTCTGACTCATTTGCCCAGTTTAAATTAATATCTTCTTTTTTAAACTGAGTGATTTTTATCTGATCCTTACGTTCATATTCTGGATCAATATTATTATCACTCCTAAATTCAAAAATTGGTTTACCTGATAATTCTTTAGTCTTACTCTCACTATCTAAAGCCACAAAAGCCAGCAAAAATTAAATATAAATAAACTTCATTACTATTCCTTATTCTGACTCTTCATCTTCAACATAAATGTACATGAAAATATTATTAGTGTCAGGCTCTAGAGTTGTTTGATTACCATAGCCGCTCAGTAACTCATTACTTCTTAATAGCTGAGAAGCATCCATCATTGCCATCACTTTAGTCGACTGCTTGTTATCAAACGTTTCCATTGATATTTTGCAAATAGACGTTTTACAGGTTACATCCTTCAAGTTTATCTGACTAGTGATATCAGAATTAGTAATCACCTCATAAATAGTATCCTGATGTTTGAAAGCCCAAGCTGGATCAACTGTTTCATTCTCGAAGCTTTCCACTGCCTTATTCATATCAAGATTTAATTTTTCAACCAACTTTTTATCCATCGCTGCACTGGTCTTGTAGCTGAAGCCATCTGTTGGTTTTTCAGCAAAGTCAACTTGGTTCTGTTTCAATTGAGCGATCTCATTTTCAAGTTCAGCAATCTTATTCAGATAGAATTGCTCATTTAACAATCCTTCATCTGGTTTGGCAGGTGTTTGCTGTATTATTTTATTTTTAGTTGCTTGTCTGCTCTCTTGCTTTTCTACAATCGTTTCTTTAATAACGACCTTTTCTTCTTGGGTCTTTTGGTTAAATAAAAAGTACCCATTAGCAACTAAAGACAAGCCCAATAAAACATAAACCACTTTATTCATTATTTTTCCCTTTCCTTTCAACTTCTATTAAACAATTACTGTATTCTTTGTCGTACCGCTTCAAATAGTGTTACGCCTGTTGCAACTGAAACATTCAAGCTTGACACTTCTCCGGCCATTGGAATTTTAATCAGGAAGTCACAGTTTTCGCGAGTCAGCCGACGCATACCATCGCCTTCTGCACCCATGACAATCGCTAGCGGTCCCATAAGTTTGGCATGATAAATATCCTGCACAGCTTCGCCAGCAGTTCCGGCAATCCAGACACCGGCTTCTTGTAACTGCTTCATGGCACGAACCAGGTTAGTTACTGGAATGAACGGCACGGTTTCTGCCGCTCCACAAGCAACCTTACGCACCACGTCGGTAATACTGGCAGCATTATCTTTTGGTGCGATAACCATGTGTACACCAGCCGCATCTGCACTGCGTAAACAGGCGCCCAAGTTATGTGGATCAGTCACACCATCTAAGATCAGTATGAAAGGCGATCCATCTATCTGGTTGAGCAATTCGGGAATATGCTTCTCGTGGTAACTGGTCTTCTTTTCTGGACGGCAAACAGCAATCACACCTTGATGACGCTGAGCGGTCATCTCGTCAAGCTCTTGGCGCTCTTTCTGGATAATCGTAATATTTTTATCTTGCGCTAACTTAACCACTTTATGCGAACGCTGATCGTGACGATTGCTTTGAATATACAGTTTCTCGACACGATCGCTACTACGTTTTAATAAGACTTCAACGGCGTGAAGTCCATAGACTAATTCTGACATGGGTAACTCTTTTTCAATGGGTTTAAATTGCTATTTACTTTTTTTCTTGCCACTCTTACCGCGTTTAGGCTTGGTATTTTTCGCGCCCTTTTTGGCGCTTCCTGAAGCTGGTTTACTGCCTTTGTCCGTTCCTTTGCGGTAATCACGACGCTTCTTGCCATCTTTACCTTTTTTACCATCACCTTTACTATCACCACTGAGAGAGCCTGATTTTTTAGCCTTGGCATAGAGCTTTTTACGTTCACTGCCTTTTGGCTCTTCACGCTTTACATACTCTCGGTCAAGTAGTGCAAAATCAATATTGCGCTGCTCCATATCAACATTAGCAACTTTAATTTTGACACGGTCACCAACGCGATAAGACTGTCGTTTATGCTCGCCGATTAATCGCATTTTCAAGGCATCAAAGTGATAGTAATCATCACCCAGTTCGCTGATATGGATAAGCCCTTCCACAAACAATTCATCTAACGCAACAAAGATACCAAAACTGGTTACACTGGAAATGGTGCCCCAATATTCTTCACCAACCCGGGTTAGCATGTATTCGCATTTCAACCAATCTACAACATCGCGCGTGGCTAAATCAGCGCGGCGCTCGGTCATCGAGCTGTGTTCAGAATAAGCGACCAACTCTTTTTCTTCGTAATGAACACCACCCTCAGTACCAGACACACCAACTTCATTCGCAAGAATCGCTTTGATGATTCGGTGTACTAATAAATCTGGATAACGACGAATGGGTGACGTGAAGTGAGTATAAGAGTCGAATGCTAAACCAAAGTGTCCCTGGTTATCCGGACTGTAAACAGCCTGCATCATGGAGCGCAGCATCATGGTCTGAATCAGTTCCTGATCCGGACGCTGTGAAATCGCATCATGCAATTCGCGATAGTGCTTAGGTTCTGGATTCGAGCCGCCAAACAGGAAAATACCCAGCTCACCAAGGAAGGCTCTGAATTTTTCCAAGCGCTCTTCTGATGGACCTTCGTGGACACGATAGACGCCAGGCTTCTCATATTTTTCAATAAACTCAGCTGCTGCTACGTTGGCGCAGATCATGCACTCTTCAATGATTTTATGTGCATCGTTGCGAACTCGCCCGACGATTTTTTCGATCTTTTTGTTCTCATCAAAAACGATTTGTGTCTCAGTGGTTTCGAACTCGATGGCACCACGACCTTCTTTCAATTTCAGACGAGCTTTAAAAAGTTCATGCAATTCTTTTAGATCGCCTACTAATGGCGCATATTCTTTTTGTAATGCTTCATCACCACTTAATATCCCCCACACTTTCTCATAAGTAAAACGTGCATGTGAGTGCATGACTGCCGGATAGAATTTTGTCGCTGTCACTTGTCCTGTTGCCGATAAAGACATTTCAGCAACCATACACAAGCGATCAACATTGGGTTTTAATGAGCAAAGACCATTCGATAATAACTCTGGCAACATTGGCACAACAAACTCTGGGAAATAGACTGAGTTTCCGCGCTCAACAGCTTCGTTGTCTAACGCAGTGCCTGGACGCACGTAATGACTGACATCAGCAATGGCGACCCATAACGTCCAGCCACCTTTAGGTTTGCGACGGCAATAAACCGCATCATCAAAATCGCGCGCATCGGCGCCATCAATGGTCACTAGCGGTAACTGACGTAAATCAACACGACCTTGCCAGTCTTTCTCCGTCACATCGACCGGTAACTCTCCCACTTCGGACAATACATCATCAGGCCATTCATGTGGGATCTGATGATTACGAATGGCAATTTCGATTTCCATACCCGCCGACAAATAATCACCTAATACTTCGGTGATGATTCCGCGTGCATGCTGATTACGTTTAGGACGTTGAACAATTTGCGCCACGACCACCTGGCCAACTTCCGCATTCATACAGTCGTCTGGCGAGATCATTAAGTCATGTAAAATTCTGGGATCTTCCGAGGTCACAAACCGTAGGCCATTCTCTTCGTGCAAACGCCCTACAATATGGCTGGTTGAGCCGTCGAGGATTTCAACGATGGCACCTTCTGTTCGTCCACGACGATCGACATTTCTAACTCGCGCCAGAACCTTGTCACCATGAAACACAGAGTGCATTTCGCGTGGTGACAAGTACCAATCGTCACCGCCTTTTTCAAGCGCCAAATAGCCATAGCCATCTCTGTGCGCTAACACTTTACCGCGCACCAAATCGGTGGCATCTACTAGACAAAAGCGTCCCTTACGGTTACAGAGTAACTGCCCATCTCGCTCCATGGCGTTAAGGCGTTTCTGCAGTGCTTCAATCTGTTCAGGTTCCTTCATCTCCAACCGCTTGGCCAACTGGTCCAGCGAAACAGGTTCGCCCGCTTCCTCTAACTGACGCAGGATAAATTGGCGACTTGCGATTGGGTTGTTGTAGCGTTGAGATTCTAACTCAGCTTGTGGATCCTGATTCTTTCTTTTTGACATATAGTATTCCTAGTTACAGAGCCATCAAATAATAGCCCTAGGCCATTGTAACGGTTATCCGAAGCAAGGCCAATGCGTCCAGACTAATATCTCTAGGTAGCAAAAAGGCGACCAGAAGTCGCCTTTAATGCCTTTATTCTTATATATTAGCCTTTCTTTGACTCTGCTATGTAATATCTGGCTTTAGTCGCGTTTTTAACGCATGCATCATACGACTCAAAGGTTTGGTTGGTTTTAGCTGCGGTCAATAGACTCGCTGCCTTAGTATAATTCACACTTCCCGCAAAACCTTCACTTTCAGCAAAGCTGAGTTCTTCATAGGCCACATCAATAGCGTGACGGCAGGTAGACGCACTTTCTTTTTTAGGTGCTCCAGCACAAGCAGCCAGTAAGACACATACAAACGATAGAATGGTTATCTTTAAAGCTTTTTTCATCGTTATTCTCCAGTTACACGGACACCTCTACACTATAGCCCTAATGCCGGATACTGCTACTACTTTCTTCACAATTTGCTTATTAGCTCTTACATGCCTGCCCACAAATGGGTATTATTACCGCTACATCAAGAAACGACTGTGGTTCGTCCTTTGAAAGTAACTTTACCTGACTTTTCCAAAGCAAAGATTTTAGTAGTTGGCGATATCATGCTGGATCGCTATTGGCATGGTGGCACTTCGCGTATTTCGCCGGAAGCTCCGGTACCGGTGGTCAATGTTCTCGAAACAGAAGACAGAGCTGGCGGAGCAGGCAATGTCGCACTCAACATTTCAGCTTTAGGTAGCCAGGTAACCTTGTGCGGTATCACAGGTCAGGACGAAGCAGCGGACAGCTTATCCAAGCTGCTCAATAGTCATGATATTCAATCGGCCTTTGATCGAAGAGCCCATCAAAACACCATCACCAAACTGCGCATTATCAGCCGTCACCAACAACTGATCCGTCTCGATTTTGAGAAAGACTTTTCACTGCAATCCGGTGTTGATTTAGATTTGGTGACACAGCTTATCGCTGAACATGATCTGGTGGTTTTGTCTGATTACGGCAAAGGCACTTTGCAAGATCCACAGTCTATTATCCAAGCAGCAAAAAAATCCGGCAAACCAGTGATTGTTGATCCAAAAGGTTCCGACTTTTCAAAATATCAGAACGCCACAGTAATCACTCCGAATCAGTCCGAGTTTGATATCATAGCCGGCGTTAGTGCCAACGAAGATGACTTCTTTAGCAAAGGCAACGCGCAAAGAGAAGCCCTCCAGCTCGACGCATTATTAGTGACCCGTAGCGAAAAAGGCATGGCGCTGTTTGAACAAAACCACGAGCCCTTCCTGCAACCGACCCAAGCACGCGAAGTATTCGATGTCACAGGTGCGGGCGATACCGTAGTCGCAGCTTTAGCCACCGGCTTAGCCAGCGGACTTGATCTCAAAACTGCAACCCAGATAGCCAACATGGCCGCCGGCATCGTCGTTGCCAAACTCGGCACCGCAACCGCCACTCGCCAGGAACTTCTCAACGTCATGCTACAACACCAACCACTATCGCAAGGTGTCGTCAGTGAAAACCAATTGCTGGAACTGATTCAAAATTCCAAAGCCACCGGCGAAACCATCGTCATGACCAACGGCTGCTTCGACATCCTGCACGCAGGCCATGTCAGCTACCTTAAACAAGCAGCGGCCCTCGGCGACCGCTTGATTGTCGCAGTCAATGGCGACGACTCAGTACGCAGACTGAAAGGCGAAGGTAGACCCGTCAATCCCGTAGAACAAAGAATGGAAGTGTTAGCAGGCCTCGCCAGCGTCGACTGGGTAGTCGAGTTTGGTGAAGACACTCCCGCACGATTAATCGGCGAATGCCTACCGGATATCCTCGTCAAAGGCGGCGACTACAAACCCGAACAAATCGCCGGCGGCGACGCCGTCATGAAAAATGGTGGGCAGGTCATCATTCTAGATTTTGTTGATGGAGTTTCAACAACGAAAATAATTGAGAAGGCGCGAGGGTAATTACTACCTCGATGTCACAATATTTCATTCTATAGCATGCTTGTAGGTTATCTTATTTTAAAATGAGACAGGTCATGAAATCAGTTTTAGGTTTATTGCTATATTGTGCAATTGTGACGCTTTCATCTGCTGAGGCGAAGTCCAATAAATTTCAATTTGGCGAACTTTCCATCGAGGTTCCAGAAGATGACGCCATAGAATGGTGCTCAGTTGATATGGAGGAATCTTATATAAAAGGCAAGCTCAGCTGCACAAAATTTGCAGTTGCTGGTATATCATTTTTTGGCGGTTCACTACGTGAGAATGGTGATATCAAGAATGGTTTATTTATCGATTCAATAACAGCCAAACACATACTCGAAGCAAGAATTATTCAGCACTTCAAAATTGAAAAGAAAGATTACATCTTATCTCATGAAGAAGGTATTCACGTTGTAAGAACCGTTCTGTATGAGTTGAAAGTAAATGATAACTCTGCCAGATTAACCAAGCTGGCAAGTTACCAAAAACCTTTCTACAACATAAATCATGTAGTCAGTGGAGTAATCTTCTCAGGGTATAACTTCGATACCTTAAGTCCTTGGGCAGTATATTTTGATGGAACTGACTCTCACGAGTTAGAGTTTTCAGGAAAGCCTGATGAGCTATTTTTCAAAGAGGATTTGTAAGATTAACCCTTTTGTTATTTATGCTAGGATTCAATTTAAAGCCTGTGACGTTAGGAATCCATTAGGAATAAGCTAAGGTCTAATTGGGGTATCGTAAACAGAAGCTCGAAGTCAAAGTAATTCCTTCGAAGCTACTTTTGCGCACTCTTACAATTGACTTTTAACATAAGCCCATCCTTCTTTGCATAGTATTCAATACAGTCTTTTCCATTCTTTTGAATCGTTCTACTGCCATAATTACTGGAGTACTCTGCTTCTGAATAAGAAACGATACCGTTATTATTTGCATCAACCTCTGAGTAAGTTAATGGAGAATTTGAAATAAGGTAACACAGCATTACTGTATATACTCCAAGTCCTAAAGATATGACAGCGAGTAATAATAAGATTGCTTTTCTCATTTGTCTCCTTGGAATAATTTTAATTGGGTTTTCCTGAATTTTAGTACGATAATAATATGCTATGCTCTATTAATTGAAGTTTGTGCATGTCCAATACTTTTCCGTTTTGACCTTTAACACTGCCAACACTCGCAACTTTGTAGTTAGTAGCCTCGATTAGCCTAGGCGCACCAAGGGCACTCCCGTTGGTCGTAATCGAGGTATCTTTAACAGAACCTCGAAGTCACAATAGTTCCTTCGAGGCTACGATTACTAAAATAGTTGATCTCGTACCTCCATTAACGCAAAACCTAATAGATTAGCGCCCTTCCATAAATTAGGGTTCTCACATGCGGGATTATCTTCGGCCAACCCGATGCCCCAAATTTTGTCTACTGGGCTTGCTTCGACGAGCACCCGATTTCCAGTATTAAGCAAAAATTCTTTTAGGTCTGGGTTGCTTCTGAACTTGGCTAAATTTCCAGAAACCACAATGTCAAAGCGATGAGCATCCCAGCTGGCTTGATCAAAATCCTTAACCTCACGGCCAATAGCTTTTGCTTCTCCGGGGTTACTGGCGGATAAAAGCCTTTGTGCTGCCTCGCTATCCCCAAAGAGTAAGGCTTTGCGATACATCATGTAGTGCTCGGCCGTCATAAAATTGTTTCCTTCGCATTCAAATGGTGAGTCGTACCACTGACTAAAGCAACTTTTTGACACGCCACTCTTGGGCTTTTGATGTCCCCAGAAGAATACATACTTCACTTTATTTCCGTGATTTACAAATTCTGCCAGCTCTTCTCTAGTTCTGATTTTCAATTCTATTCCGTTCTCAATTTGTAATAAGCAGGATTTGAGTCTGAAACCATTAATCCTTATAGCTTATTTTGTGCATGTCTCTCGTGACTGTAAATATAATTGTACTTCTGACTGATTTTGCTCCACTGCGGTTTCATATGCCGTTTTACCGTAATCATCTTTGTACTGGCAATCAGCCCCATTAGCGATTAAGAACTTAACTACTTCAACATGACCATTATGCGAGGCTGCATTTAAGGGTGTTTCACCTTTCAAGCTCACAAAATTTACATTACTAACTTTGCCTGCGAACTCCTTAACCTTTTCAATATTTCCATCGGCGCTCTGTATTGTCAGATTCATTTTGTTATCGCCATTAACAAAGCCGCATCCAACTAGGAAGCCAACACCCGTAACTATTAGAAACTCTCGTCTTCTCATGACTCACCCAAAAGCTGACATTTCTATAAAATATTACATCTCATAATAGTTAGGTTTTTAGATATTGCAATGGCTTCGATGTTTTGGGTGGTTGGGCAGTGGATATCTCATTCATCAGTTTGAGTCTTCTTAAAGGCGCTGGATTGTCGGGTCAAGCCCGACAATGACAAGTGTGTTGGATTCGTAGGGTATGCACTTTAGGTACATCGCGGCTTACTGTGTGCAGAAGAGCTTAAGAGCAGATTATGAAATACATCCTGTATTTCACCGGAGGCCAGCTTCGCTGTTTAAAATCGCTCCCTGCGATTTTAATCCGCATTACCTAAAGGTATTTCCGTTGGTCACAAGTGCGGAATGACAAGATGGTGTGGGCTGGTGGGCCAAGGCCCACCCTACGGAAGTCAATGGTTGGCACATTTGCTGGGACTCGCTTTGCTGATCCTGCCCTAGGGGTACATCACCAGCCTACTGATTTCTGCGTTTTGTCGTAGGGACAACTCATGAGTACCCAGTGGGGCAGACCCTTGTCCCTACAAACATTTAATTTTTAGGTTTTCGACACACGGTTAGTTTGATGGGCCACTGTACTTTTTTCATGTGGTTGGTGTCGCACCAGGCGAAGATTAATTTTTGTGATAAGGGGCTAATAGGATTTTTATTTTCCTGTTGAATATAGTTCTGGGTTGCTGACCAACTGTTGAGGTAACCAATCACTTGATCGAATGACCAGGTTTTTTCGACTTTAAAATCGGGGGTAGGGACAGTTTCGAATGGGAACTGATAATCGGCGAAATGATTTTCCAGCACTTTCCGTTGCATCGGCCAATAATCACTTAGTACCCGATCATACAAATGACGTATGACGGCATCGACTTCGAGGTTAATTTCCAGTAGTTGGTAGTTCCAGACTGCTAGTATCCCTCCCGGACGCAATATCCTTTTAGCCTCGGAAAAAAACTTGTCGATATCAAACCAGTGTAGTGCCTGAGCGACGGTTATGATATCCATGCTTTCATCAGGAAATTTACACTGTTCGGCACTGCCAATGAAATATTTGATGTTGCTACGCTGATGAGCATTTTCTAACTGGCGTGAGCTGATATCTGATGCATAAACTTTGGAGAAATGTTGCGCCAAACCGATGGCGGCCTGCCCATTGCCCGTTGCTACATCCCATGCATTTTCATGGTTATCACTTAACATGGCCAGATAATGGTATAGCTGATCGGGATAGTCTGGTCGGTAGCGCCGATAATTTTCAGCATTTGAAGAGAAGTTAAATCCTTTATATACAGTATCCATCGCGTGTCCCACTCCTGTTCCTCTGGATTTGTCGCTTCTGGTTGATTCGGTTGCAGAGTCGACAAGGCCTAGAATAGCGCGGAATCTGATCAATTTCAAAAAGTATTGCTGTGGGGTGCTTATAGGGCTAAACCTTTGTGATTATTGGTAAGAACTAGGCCTGCCCCACTGGGTACTCATGAGTTGTACCTACACAATTGATTGGTTACGCATAAATGCTAACTCATCCTATAAGAGCTAGAAATTATTTAAAACAGGCACCGCATTACCTAAAGGTATTTCCGTTGGTCACCAGTTCGGAATGACAAGATGGTGGGACTGGTAGGGGCGCAGCGTCTGCCCATTGAATACCAGTGCGCGCGCCTGAAAGACGCGCCTGAAAGAAAAAACGGTGGGCCAAGGCCCACCCTACCAATAATAATTAGCTGAGATTAACGGGTAAAGACTGGCCCCAAACCATTGGCCCAGAACAATACACTGATAACCAGGGTGGCTACCACTAATACCAAGGCTACGGTTAATATGGAGTTGGTGAACAACATGGCGCGATCTTTATCGATATTCATCATGATTGGCGTTCCGGCGAATAAAATACGCAACGCCAGTGCGACCGCTAATAGGGTCAGTAAAGTGTCCAGCCACAACAACGGATAGGCGCTGACAATACTGATTAAAAACAATGGCATGCATGAATACGCAATTAATGCGAAACTGTCGTGAATGGTCGCTTTCGAATCATAAGTCTTTGCCATCCAGTGGACCAGTCGGGCGAAGATGTAAAGGCCGATTAATATGGCGAAATAGGCAGCGACTGAAATCAGCAGCCCGCTTTCCCAGGTTAGCTTGACAGGTTCTTCATGGCCAATTCTCCAACCACTATAAACTGCACCGATAAAGGCAAATACTGGTGGCAATAACGCCATCCAGATCAACATTCGCAAATAAACCTGTCTTACGGTAAATTTTTCTTCTTTTAGTTGTTGCCAAGCTTTCGGTGGATTGTATAACACATTAAAACGATTTTTCATTGCCCTGCCCCCTTAATTGTCCTTACCGGTTTAATCTAAGTCTATAGACTTATCAGTGATGGCACTTACCTCCGGCGAGGACACTTAATTTGCTTAAATCGGTTATGGTCACTTCTTTATCTTTTATGGCAATCAATTCATTCTGTTGCAATTTTGTGAAGAGACGGCTAACAGTTTCAACGGCTAAACCTAAATAATTGGCGATGTCGCCGCGCGTCATGACCAAATTGAAACAGGTGCGCGATAATCCACGTTTGCCGAAGCGGCTGGAAAGGTTAAGCAGGAAGGCTGCTAAGCGCTCATCAGCGCTTTTCTTGTTCAGTAACAGCATCAACTCCTGATCATCGTGAATCTCTCGACTCATAACGCGAACTAGCTGTTGTCTTAAACCAGGAATTTCTCCGGAGAGCATTTCAAGCTTAGGATAAGGAATGGTACAAACCATTGAGGTTTCCAATGCTTTTGCCATGCTTGGATGCTTGCCGGAACTGATGGCATCCAGACCAATAATTTCACCGGCAAGGTGAAAGCCTGTGATCTGTTCTTCGCCACTTTCAGAAATGGTATAAGACTTGATGCAGCCCGAACGGACGGCATAAATAGCATGGAATTCTTCACCGGCATGAAAAAGCATCTCATTCTTATTGAGAGGCTTTTTACGTTGAACAATGCTGTCCAAATGCTCTACTTCGGATTCAGCCAGCATCACCGGTAAACATAACTGGTTGATACTACAACTTTGACACTTAATTGATGGCAACGCCATAAGATTCACACACCTTAAATATTTGTCCCAGTGTATTACATTCTGCTCATTATTTAAATCAATTTAGGTGTAACTAAATCGCCTTTGAAAAGCTCTGAATGAGGTTAATTTCTTTGAAATAGGCGTCAAAAACCATGCAAATGTTGCGAATGAGTAATCGCCCTGCATCATTGACCTGAATGCCTGAATCACTCACATTGAGCAGTCCATCTTGTTCAAAGCGCCCTAGCGATTCCAGTTCTTCAGCAAAGTACTCTTTGAAGTTGATATTAAAGGCTTTTTCTATCTGACTAAAATCCAGTTTAAAGTGGCAAATCAGTTGCATGATGACTTCGCGACGCAACAAATCATCGTCTTCCAGATAGCAACCGCGCCATACAGCCAATTCGCCCGCTTCGACTTTCTCGTAATAGTCATCCAGTCCGCGCATGCTTTGGCTGTAACTATTACCAACCTGGCTGATGGACGATACTCCCAAGCCTACCAGATCACATTCTGCGTGGGTGGTATATCCCTGGAAGTTACGATGCAAATCACCATGCTCCTGAGCCTGAGTCAACTCATCGTGTGGCAAGGCGAAGTGGTCCATACCAATATACACGTAACCCGCTTCGGTCAGCTTTCTAATCGCTGACTCAAGGATGCGTAACTTCTCCGAAGCCGATGGCAAGTCATAAGAGTTAATTCGACGCTGCGGCTTAAAGCGATGCGGTAAGTGCGCATAATTAAAAACCGATAAACGATCGGGTGCCATGGTAATTATTTTATCAATCGTTTCATTAAAACTATCGACCGTCTGGTGTGGCAAACCATAAATCAGATCAATATTGATGGAGTCGAACCCATGGCGTCGCGCCTGCAATAACAAGTGGCGGGTATCTTCCTCCGGTTGAATACGGTTAACTGCTTTTTGTACTTCTGGATTAAAATCCTGAACGCCCATGCTCAGCCGATTGAATCCGGCTCTGGCAAGACTGAACATGGTTTTGTTATCAACACTGCGCGGATCAATTTCGATAGAGAATTCACCATTCTCATCATCAAGGTCAAAAAGCTCTCTGAACTGGCTAACCAAACCCTCAATCTGTTCATTGGATAAGAAGGTGGGTGTACCGCCGCCCCAATGAATCTGAGTCACTTTACGGCCTTTAACATAAGGCGCGATCATTTCAGCTTCTTTGACTAACGCTTTTAAATAGCGATCCGCTTTTGATCGGTCTTTGGTGATGACTTTGTTACAGGCGCAGTAATAGCAGATATTTTCGCAGAATGGGATGTGTAAATAGAGCGACAACGGCTTGCCAGGATTCGACGTTTTTAAGGTCTTTTTAAAATCCTCAACACCAAAGTCATCACTGAATTGCAACGCGGTTGGATAGGAAGTGTAACGAGGTCCAGCGATGTTGTATTTTTCGACAAGTTCGCGGTTCCAGATGGACGATTTAGGCATAGCCTGCACCAGCTTTTATTTACGATGGCTACAGGATAAGTAATTTATACGGTACGCGGATTGATCTAGATCAACCCGGCTTCAGTCAGATTTACTTGAAGAAACTCAATCAGTTAAAAAGATGTATTTTTTACACATTTTCTAATCGATGAGCCAGTTCGGATAACTTTAAGTTAGCGCAGGCACCGGATGAAACCCGATCATGCAATGCCTGTTTCACTGATCTTTCTGCTAACTCTTGATAATTGTCTTTTAATTGCTGATAAGCCTGCCTGAACGGCACTCCTTCACGCGCCAGCTCAATCGCCTTATCGGTTGCAAACATGGCCGGTTCAATCGCTTTTTCACATTGCTTGTGACAAATATCAAGACCCAACAGTAATTCGGGCACTAATTCCAAACAAAGCTGCGCATCAGTAACGCCATTGATTAACGGTGACTTGGTATTCTGCACATCACGCTGATAACCACTGGGTAACGACAGTAATGACTCAATCTCATTATAAGCGCCCACCAGCTTGGCATACTGAGCACGCATCAACTCCACGGTATCAGGATTACGCTTATTCGGCATAATCGATGAGCCAGTGCTGAATAGATCCGGTAACCGCACCAGATTAAATTCAGCGCTGGTGAACAAACTCAGATCCCATGCCAGACGCCGCACATCCAGCATTGCCTGCTTGAAAGCAGTCAGAACCTGCAGTTCAAACTTGCCACGACTGTTTTGCACATACATCGGATTAATTTGCATCCGCGCAAAGCCAAGTGCTTCAGTAGTGAAATCCCGATCAAGCGCTAAATTAACCCCATAGCCTGCAGCTGTACCCAGTGGGTTTGCATCAATCCAGTCGAGCGTCTGCTGCGCCAGTTGCGCATTATCACTAAACGACTCAGCAAAGCTGGCAAACCATAAGCCCCAACTGGAAACTACTGCCCTTTGAATGTGGGTATAGCCTGGCATTACACTTTCGGAATATTGTTCTGCCTGAGTTAAACACACCTGTGAAATACTCACGCAGACTTGCTTAAGATTGAGCAAAGCCTGTTTGCAATACAACCGAGTGGCAACCGCCACCTGATCATTACGACTTCTTCCAGTATGAATTTTTTTGCCAAGATCGCCTAGCTGCTCTGTTAAAAAGTATTCTATTGCAGAATGACCATCTTCGAATGTCTGATCAAGAATGAACATTCCCTTCTCAAACTGAGATAGTAATTCATCCAGAGTTGCTGAGATTTGATCAAGCTCAGCTTGAGTTAAGATACCAATACGTTGCAAACCCTGCGTATGAACTTTGCTGGCCTGTATATCAAATTGAAACAGATGCTGATCAAGAATCACATCCTGACCGGACATAAATTGCTCGACCCTCTGTTGCAGTTCATTCTGTTCCGCACCTTTCGTTGCCCACAATTGTTTTGGCTTAGTCATAATTAATGGCCTCTAAAGAATTAAGATTGAATGCCTGATTAGCATTTTGCAGCGCCTGTATAGCAGCACCTTTTAATAAATTGTCGAGAACGCAGCACACCACTAAATACTTGCCACTGTGATCGAGTTTAAAACCACCGACAATCGCGCCAGCTTTAACTTGAATTTCTTTGACCAATGGAATCGCCTTACGAACTTCGATTAAGGGATGCTGTTGATAAAACTTTTGATACAGTTCAATCACTCCTTCTTCAGTCATGGCTTGCTGCAAACTGATATGGGTGGTCATGGAAATGCCGCGAAAAAAACTGGCAACATGCGGAGTGAATTTCACATCCGTCGCAAGATGTCGACTCACTTCTTTTTCATGCAGATGCTCTGACAGTTGATAAGGAACCAAATTGTCTTGTAACAACTTTGGGTTGTTTTTGTCGCTTGGACTGGTTCCCGCACCGCTATAACCCGATACGCCGAAGCAGTGCGTCGCTCCCTCTAGTGAAGAGACAAGAGGTGCTAAAGACAGCTGCATGGCGGTGGCATAACATCCGGGATTGCTGATCCGTGTACTAACTATTTGTTGGTTAAGTTCTGGCAAGCTGTAATGCCAGTGATCATCGAAACGATAATCCGCACTCAGATCAATAACCACCGATTCGCTGGATAAATTATCAATTTGCTCTACATAGGCTTGAGCCAACCCATTCGGTAAGGCGAGGAAAATCAAATCATACTGCCCTTCTGCTACCTCAACAGGAGAGCAATCCCGATATACCAATGACTTACTGTAGCTTTCTACCGGCTGTCCCTGCTTACTGCGTGAAACCGCTAACTGCATATCAAAGACAGGATGCTGACTCAGTAATCGAATCAACTCATCGCCGACATAGCCTCTGGCTCCAACCAGGGCAACACTGATTTTTTTGTGCTTAATATTGCTCATGACAGCTCTCCTGATATCTCTCCTGAATTAATAACCGTCCGCGCTCTACTGGTCGCCTGTTGTACGCACGATTGTATTAACGCAAGGTCATCAATGCCCCTCCAGAAAACATTCCATTCTTTGCCTCGAATAAAACCATCGGCCATTGAAAAGTAAAATTTATTGATTGGGTTATGCGACGAAGCCCGCCAGAACAACTGTGAATTATCCTGTAACATCCTATTCCAAACCGCAGTACCCAGCCCCTCGCCTTTAGCAGAATCCTCCACCACAAATTTATCGATATAAGGAATGGCGTAATCATGAATGACAATGGTCGCTGCCCGATAGCACTCAGTGACATAAGCTTTGTGTAACTGAGTTTTTTCGAAATAGTTTTGCTGTAAGCAGTGACCAAATGACGATTCAATCAAGTCCGTTAATTTATTTTTTTCAACCTGTTGCCAGTCACAAAATTCAAGAATTTTCTCACCTTTATTGACCAGAGTGCCTGAACCTCTGTCAGTGAATAATTCTTTAGCCACCAGGCTAGGTTTGGTAATTGAAACTGAAGTGGCACTGGACACATGATTTAATAATTCATAAATCTGTTGCAGCTTTAACTTCATACCCGAGTGTAGCCAATCCTGTTGCATCAGATAATCATAATCATTCTGTAAACTGATGGCTGGCATCAAATTTTCATTAGCATCGAGTATGCCACCGGTACTGGTTAAAAAAACCACCTTATAAGGCTCAATGGTTTTTGCTAAAGCAAGGGTTGCTGTGTCTGCATTGATATTGACGATCTGCCCCTGCTCCGTCTCACCTAACGGACTGACTACCGGAATGGCACCGTTTCTAACACTTTCAATCAAATCATGGTCATGCACAGATTTAATAGTGCCGACCAGCCCTAAGTTTTCGTTCTCCAGTTCACACTCAAAAATACCGGAATAAAATGATGCAGCGTCAACACCCGCGCTTTTCAATGCACTGACCAGATTGTGATTTTCAGAAATAAAAACCTTGCGCGCGACTTTAAGTACTTCTGGATTGGTTACTCGCTTACCATCAATAAATTGTGGGCTGATATTTGCCTGCTGCAACTGTTCATCCAGCTGAGGACCGGCGCCATGCACGACAATAGGCGTCAAGCCAACCTGTTGCAGGAAAGACAGCGAAGACACCAGATTATCAATGTCGTCTTTCAGAATTCCGCCGCCCACTTTGATGATGGCAAATTTCATACCTTCATTACTGGAGAAACGTTTTAAGTATTTACGGATTTCACTTTCGCTGCCAATATTATTGAGCAACCGAATAATGGTCTCTTTGACTTTATGATTAGTCATTACCAAGAATCCTCCAGTAATTCGTAACCACTGTTTCCAGATCACTGAGCGCAACCCATTCGTTTGCGGTATGCGCCTTATCAATATTGCCGGGGCCATAAACAATTGCTGGATAGCCCGCTGCAGAAAACAAAGCGGCTTCCGTCCAGAAATTTACAGGCTCGCTGCACTCTAAATTGAGCTTGCTTGCCAGAAGCATATTGTCGGATTCTTTTTGATCTGAGCGTTTATCGGCAAGCATCGAAGGAAATGAAGGTGCGATAAATTTTGCAGTAACTGAAACAGGATGACTGGTCTTAATTGAGTTAACCATTTCTTGTAGTTTTTGTTCTGGATCATCTCCAGGCAATGGCCTGATACCCATCTCCAAAGTCACACTCGGCGCAATGATATTAGGTTTAATGCCACCTTCTATCTTGCCCAGATTCAGACAGACTCCTTGCAGGTTATAATAGCTTGATTCGAGCTGCTGCGTAGCCCACTCAATCGCCTGAGTCATCCATGCCGTTGCCTGATGGATAGCATTTTCAGTGAGCGCTCTAGGTTCAGAGCTGTGCCCGCTTTTTGCCGTAAAGGACACTTCAGCAGTGGCGACACCACGATGCGCCAACACCGCTTTGCACTGAGTTGGCTCTGCAACAATGACTCCCTCATAATCATATTTTTGCTGTAAAAAGGATTTAACACAGTGACTGTTGCCATACTCTTCATCAGATGAAAATAGAACGGCATAATCGTTCAAGCCCTGTTCAACACAAGCAAGAAAACAGGCTGCTGCCCCTTTAATATCACAACTGCCAAGACCGTATGCCTTATCATCGGTTACGGTTAATGCACATGGATTGCTTTTCCACCCCTGTGCCACCGGTACTGTGTCAATATGAAAATTGAATAAGTACTGAGGCTGACCTTTAACTGCATAGACATTAATTGAACCATCCCCATAGTCCATGATCTCAACTTGAGCGTCACTTAACTGCTCACTTAAATAGTCAATGATTCCAGACTCTTGAATTTTGCGTGGCGGATTGCTGGTGTCAAAAGCCACTAATGCCTGCAAATGCTTAATGGTGTTTTCTAAAAGTATTGAAGTCATGCAGTACCTTCCCGTTCTTGCTGCTCTTGCTTCACTTTGGCCCAGGTTGCAGTGCTGTTACCATACAATTGAATAAAGCCAACTGCCTCTTGTATACCCCAACTGGCACTTTGTGCGTAGCTGGCATCTTTGGTGCTGAGAATGGAAGGACTATTGACGGCAACTACCTGCGCCTGTCCCGCATAAAGCAACAGTTCAACTGTGCCGTTCACATGCGCCTGTGTCGAAGCAAGAAACTGATGCAAATCATTACACAAAGGATCAAAGTAAAAACCTTTGTAAACCAACTCTGTCCATTTATCTGCGAGCTGAGGTTTGAATTGATTTTGCCATTGAGTCAGCACCACCTCTTCAATGGCCTGATGTGCTTTTATCAGACCAAACAGTGCGGGAGCTTCAAACACAATGCGACCTTTAAGCCCAATCACCGTATCCCCTGTATAAATACTGCGTCCGACTCCGTACTGTCCCAAAGTCTTGTTGAGCAATTGCATGATCTCAACGCCAGCCATCTTTTGCCCATTAATGGCAACCACTTCACCTTTAACAAAATCCAGGCTTAATCTTTTTGGCTCTTTTGGAAAGTCATTATAGTGACTGGTCAACACATAGGTGTCATCTTGCGGCTCCTGCCATTGATCAATTTCACTGCCAGAAATAGTCACGCCCAGTAGGTTTTCATTGATGCTGTATTTCTTATGCTCAATTGAAGTTTTAAATCCTTTTTCCTGTAAATATTCAATCTCATAATTTCGAACATCTTTAAACTGTTGCTGTATGTCGCGAATTGGCGACAGAATGGTGTAATCACCCAAGGCCTTAATTGAAATATCAAAACGCACCTGATCGTTGCCCATGCCGGTGCAACCATGTGCGACTATGTTGGTACCCAACTGCTGGCACAGCTTGATCGATTCTTTCGCAATCAAATAACGATCAGCACACAACAGTGGGTACTGCCCCTGATACTTTGAGTTGCCCCAAACCAGTGGTGTGATGATTTCTTGCCATAACATTTGTTGCGCATCGACTTGCCAATGCTGCTTGGCGCCCAATTGCAAAGCGCGTTTTTCAATTTGCTGACACTTTTGATCGCTTATCCCACCAGTATTAACAAAAAGGGTGTGCACCTCATAACCTTTATCCATTAGATAAGGCACACAAAAACTGGTATCCAACCCACCTGAAAATGCTAGAACGACTTTCTTTTGACTCATGACTATTACCTATGGCTCTTCATTCAAGAGGAATGATGGTTAACTAAAAAATTCATTAAAGACTTTTGTACGTGCAGACGGTTTTCTGCTTCTTGAATCGCAACGCAGTAATCGGCATCCATGACAGCATCGGTTGCTTTGACATTTCTCCTTAAGGGCAAACAGTGACTGAATAATCCTTGATTGGTCATTGCCATTTTCTGCTCATCGACAATGAAGTGTTGGTATTGATCGCGCATCCGTTTTTCTTTTTCCCATTGACCAAAGTAAGGCAAGGCTCCCCAGCTTTTGGCATAGACAATCTCTGCATCCGAATAGGCTTCTTCGATATTGTGGGTGACAGTTAGATTCTGGTTATTTTGCTGGCAGTTGTTTTGTGCAGACTGTATATAGTGTTCATCCAAAACGTACTCTTTGGTCGGACACAGCAGGGTGACATCCATACCAAACTTACTGGCGATCATCAGTGCTGAATTGGCCACCGCTGTATTGAGAGGCTTTGGATGATAGGTCCAGGTCAGCACATATTTTTTCCCCTGCAAATCACCGAGCTTTTCCTGCAAGGTCATAATGTGCGCCAATTCCTGACAGGGATGGGTGATGGTTTCCATGTTGATCACAGGCACAGTGGCATACTGAGCAAAGCTTTTAAGCAGGGTATCCAGCTTGTCTTGTTGCCAGTCAATAAACTTTGGAAAGGCTCTAATCGCAATCAGATCACAATAAGAAGAAAGGACTTGTGCCACCTCTTTGACGTGCTCTTCAGCTTCGCCATCCATGACCGTTCCCAGTTCAAACTCAATCGGCCAGGCATCTTTCCCGGGTTGCAATACCACCGCATGACCGCCAAGCTGCTCTATGCCAATTTCAAAACTGGTGCGGGTACGCAATGAGGGATTAAAAAACAACAGGGCTATGCTTTTGTTTTTTAACAAAGGTTTAATCGGAGATTGTTTCAGATCCTTGGCAAACTCTAGAATTTGTTGCAGATCCGGTTTTGACCAATTCTCTGTTGTTAGAAAGTGCTGCATGTTAATTACCTTACGCTCAGAGCCAGCGGCAGGTTTTTATGCAGGCATAAAAAAACCCAGCCGTTGGCTGGGTTTCAAAATCTAGTTACATACTTTTTTTACGCGCTATAGACCCCAGCCTTCCGAATACGAAAGCTGCGACGTCGTAACTGTTCTGTTAAAACTTGCGCTGTTAAAACTTGTGCTGTTAAAACTTGTGCTGTTAAAACTAAAGTATGATTCATTGGTTCAAATGACTAAATGTGTTGTTCATTGCAGGCAAATCTACAACGATAGTTTCGCGGTGTAAACCTTTTTCTAAGATTCTTTTGTTATATGCTCAATGGTCATGGTGCATTTCTGTCTGCACTTCTTGCAGCATCTGATGATGCTGATGGCCAGTTTGGCCACTCGAATATTTACTAACTGCCTGATAAATATAGAAGCTTCCCCAGACAATAAAGAGCAGACCAAACAGAGCTCGAACTTTTGGGTTACGGAAAAAATTTACCAGCTTATTACTGAACACACCTATCGCAAACATGGCCGGCAAGGTTCCAAGTCCGAAAGAGACCATGCTGGCGAAACCGCCCAAAGCGGTGCCGGACGTGCTGGCCATAGCCAGTGCGCTGTAGACCAGTCCGCAAGGTAGCAGTCCCCATAACAAGCCTACTACCGCGGCTTGGTGAAATTTCGTGATGGGTAGAAAACGGCTTTGCACGGGTGATACTTTCTTCCACAGTTTACGGCCAATTCTTTCTAACATAATCAGCAAGTTCTGCCAGCTCAGAAGATAAAAGCCCATCATGATCAGCATGAGCCCGCCCAGTACGATTAATACCGGAAAGTTAGTCCACTTGCTAAACAGGTAACCAAAACCACCTACCAACGCACCGAGAACGCCATAACTCAATACGCGAAAGATTTGGTAGGTAAAAGATAAACGCAGCGACTTGTCTTTATCGGTGCCAGTATTGAGCGCAACCGTTAGACCACCACACATACCAATGCAATGGGTCGAGCCTAAAAAGCCCATGGCAAAAGCTGACACTAGCGCCGTGATCACTTGTTCACTTATCATTGCTTTTGCCCTGATTGATCTTGGCTTGTTCTTGAAGATTGCTCAGAGTTGGTTTCCTTTTCGTTACTTTCTTCAGGCTGATTTTCTTCAGAGCCTTTCTCTTCAAAACCTTTTTCTTCAAAAAGAATGCGACTCGCCTCTTTATCCAGATCCGAATACTGATCGGTGTTCACAGCCCAGAAGAAGATGCCGATAGCGATAGCCAATAACACTAATGTCAGTGGAATCAATAAATATATAGCATCCATAATTAGTTTATGCCCTGCTTATTTTCACGTTTAAGTTTCAGTGAATTGACCACTACCACAATCGAACTTAGTGACATGCCAATTGCCGCCAGGTATGGCGGGATATAGCCCATTGCTGCAAAAGGAATCATTACCGCATTGTAGGCTAGCGCCCAAGTAATGTTCTGTTTGATCACTGATTGAGTCTGACGACTTTTCTTCAAGACAAAAGGTATATCCAATAAATGCTCTGACAATAAATAGGCATCCGCTGTTGTGCGCGTCAGATCGGAAGCTTTGGCCATGGCAATCGAAGAATCTGCAGCGGACATCACTGGTGCATCATTCAGTCCATCACCGACCATCAATACACGAGCTCCATTGGTCTGCAACGATTTTACATAGGATAACTTTTGCTCGGGAATCATCGCGTGGCTCCAAAGCTCAATCCCCAACTGCTTGGCGACCTTTTCAGTTTGCTCGCTGGGATCGCCACTTAAAATATGCAGTCGATACCCCTTGCCTTTCAATTGCTCGACCATGGACTTGGCCTGCTCCCGAATTTTATCGGTTAGCACAATATGTGCGATTAGCTTGTTTCCATCATAGAGCCACAATCCACTATCCGAAGACG
This sequence comes from Kangiella sp., assembly GCA_048266925.1. Taxonomy (GTDB): domain Bacteria; phylum Pseudomonadota; class Gammaproteobacteria; order Enterobacterales; family Kangiellaceae; genus Kangiella. Next base: position 657,425 of record JBLWYL010000002.1, read on the forward strand.
TCTCAATAATACAACCACAATCTTCAATAAACTGACGGTTACCAAACCAATAAGTTTGCCCATTAATTTTGCCGGACACTCCCGCAAAGGAATGATGCTCGATATCATTCGCAACAATATCTTTAGACTGGTATTGATAAAAAGCCAACGCGATAGGATGTTCAGATTGCGCTTCCAGTGCTGCAATGATTGCTAATGCCTGATCCTTGGAACGGTCAGCTAACAACTCTATTTTGTCAACGGTAAAAGTCCCTTCGGTCAGAGTTCCAGTCTTATCAAAAATCACATCGGTAATATGGCTAGTGTTTTGTAAAAAGTGTTGGCCTTTAATTAACACATTGCGCTGATTATGCGCCAAGGCGCCACAGGTCATAGCAATAGGCGTTGCTAAGCCAAGCGCACATGGACAACTCACTACCAGTACAGAAAGCGTAATCCACAGTGCTTCTTTCGGCTCATGGCGTAGCCAATACCAGGCGACCACCGCGGCCAACAACAAGATAAACAACACAAAATAACGCGCCACCGTGTCGGCTAACAAACCCACCTTAGGCTTCTCCAATAAGGCCGCTTCCTGCATGCTCAATAGCTTTGCCCAATAACTGTTGCTTGTGTTACCTGAAACTTTAATGCGAATCGCCTGGTGATTATTAACGCTTCCTGCCATCACCATCTGCCCCTGATGCTTATGACGTGGTAAGAACTCACCGTTGAGCATGGCTTCATTGACTTCCGCTTGCGCACTCACAAGTTCGCCATCAATAGGAATGGTGGCACCTGGACGAATCAGAATCTCATCACCCTGCACTAACTTCTTCAGCGAAACCATCTTGCCCTCAGCCACACTTCCCTCAATTTTTTCGGCATAGACCGGCAAACTGTTTTGTCCTTTATAGACTTTTTCGCTGACCTGTTGGCGCGCCCTGAATTCAAGGTAGCGTCCAATCAATAGGAAAAAGACAAACATGGTTACCGAATCAAAATAGACTTCACCGCTTTGCGTAATCACCGCCCAGATACTGGCGCCATAAGCTAAAAACAGTGCCAAGGTAATCGGCACATCCATATTCAGACGCAACTGGCGGAGTGATTGAATGGCACTAAAATAGAAAGGAAAACCGGCATAAAATAATACAGGCGTGGCAATAAAAAAACTTACCCAACGTAAGAAGTGACCATGCTGCTGATTAACATCATCCCATGCGCCAAGGTATAAACCTACCGCATACATCATCACTTGCATCATGCCCAGACCGGCCAGCCCCAAACGACGCAACCAGCTTTTCTGCTGCTTGATGTTAATGGCCAGAGCCTGTTCAGGTTTATAGGGAAGCGCCACATAACCAAGCTGATGTAAACGCTTTAAAATATTGCTGAGCTCAATGATTTCGGATTGCCATTGCAGATTAATGGTTTGCGCGGCTACATTAACCTGTACGCCAGTGACGCCATTGATTTTTCTTAAGGTTCTTTCAATTAGCCAAGCACAAGCGCTACAGCGAATCGATTCGGATAATAAAAAGATGGAGGAAGTGTTAGCATTTTCCGAGGTTTGCCCGCCCTCTTCCTGCAGATACTCCGACTGAATATCGGCCTCATCAAAAGCCATTAATTCAGGCGGCAACTCCTGGTCGGGTCGAACAGCCTGTTCGGTGCGGAACTGGTAGTAATCCACTAAGCCATTGTTAACGATAGTTTCTGCAACCGAATAGCAACCGACACAGCAGAACTCCCGCTCTTTGCCGAGCACTTCAAGCGTCTGCTGATAATTGGCTGGAATAGGTAAGCCACAGTGAAAACACTCGCCACGGACTTTTGCGTCCATATCAATAACCCAGGGTTAATTCACGCTTGGTGGGCAAGTTCCATATTTGCTCCAGTTCCCACTCGTCCCCATGCGGGCGCAAAGTGACATGCCATTTGCCCTGAGTATCTTTTACGGAACCGTCTGCTGTCAGCTCTGCAAAGTAAACACCGTTAGCGTTTTGTTTTAAGGCAAGCGAAAAGTCGCGTTCTTCCAGGGTGGCATGGCGGAAATCTAAAAATAGACTATCATTGAGAGGTTGTTTTGATTCCAGAAGAATCTCTAAACGAGTCCCGGTTAAATCAACATCTGCTCGAATACCCATGTCTTTCGCCAACTGACGCTTTTCAAGAATCTGATTGATGGCCAGGCCTTGCTTGTAATAATCATCCTTAACCATGCTTGCTGGATTGTTAACGGCAATCGTGACCAATAAAATTCCAGTCACCACTGAGCTGGCTGGAATGGCAATAACAAACCAGGGCCAAAATTGTTTGTACCAGGGTTTAGTATCTGTATCTTGCACTTGATTCATGTGGCTTCCGCGCGATTAGCGTCTTTTTACAGGGCCAATAAAATTGGTCGATTGATTAATTGCTATGGACTCATCATCCACGCTTTGCATACGAACCGTCAGCTTCTCAGTCGTGCCACTTAAATTATAAGGGTCAATTGAGACACGAACAGGCACCGTCATAACACCACCAGCCGCAACAGTTACTGTCTTAGGCCCCTGATACACAAGCTCAGAATGACCTGTTATATCAATGGTATAAGTATGAGCCGCCTGATCTTTATTGACGATTCGCAAGTTATAAATATTTTCGATAAAACCTTCTGCAGTGGTTAAGTATAAGCGGTTACGATCTTTGATAATGTCCAGTTCCAGAGGCGTCCGCAGCCATACCGACAAAACAAATACCAGGCTCATTAAAATGAGTACAGCTCCATAACCAATAGTCTTACCGCGTATGAGCTTAACCTCTTTGCCATTATCGCGATTTTCTGTGGTGTAACGGATCAGTCCCGGCTCATAGCCCATCTTGTCCATCACTTCATCGCAGGCATCAATACAGGCTGCGCAGGCAATACATTCATACTGCAAGCCTTCACGAATATCGATACCGGTTGGGCAAACATGCACGCACTGTAAGCAGTCAATACAATCGCCCAGTCCTTTTGCCTGGTATTCTTCTTTTGGCATGTCTTTTTTACGCGGACCACGATCTTCACCACGTTCTTCATCATAAGCAATGATCAGCGTATCCTTATCGAACATGGAGCTTTGGAAGCGCGCATAAGGGCACATATAAATACAGACCTGCTCACGCAGCATCCCAGCATTACCCCAGGTTGCAAAGCTGTAAAACAGAACCCAAAAAGTTTCCCAGGGGCCGGTACTCAAGGTCAGGATTTTATCGGTGAGTTCTGTGATTGGCGTGAAATAGCCAACGAAGGTGTAACCTGTAAAAAGTGCAAAGATTATCCATAAACTATGCTTGAATAGTCGCTTACGAATCTTTTCGAAATTCCACGGCTGCTTATCAAGTTTAAGCTGCTTGTTTCTATCACCTTCTGCTAAACGCTCCATCCAGATAAACACTTCTGTCCAGACCGTCTGTGGGCAGGCATAACCACACCATAAGCGACCCGCCACTGTAGTAAAAAAGAACAATGCCATGGCGGCGATGATTAATAACAGTGTCAGGAAAATAAAATCTTGTGGAAAAAACGTCAGCCCGAACAAATGAAATTTTCGCGCAGGCAGATCAAATAGAACGGCCTGTTGACCGTTCCAACTTAACCAGGGCAGTCCGTAATACAGGCCAAGCAATAACCAAACAGACAAGACACGGAGATTATTAAATCGTCCGGACACCTTCTTCGAAAAGACTTTCTTGCGCTTTTCGTAAAGACTTTGTTCGTCGCCAACGACATACGTATCTTGTTGTTCACTCATTGCTCAAACCTGTATTAATGTTTGGACCAATATTGGTTGTTACTTTTGTTGTTTCTGCTCATCATCTGCGTGAGACAAGCTGTACACATACGCAGTAACAAGGTGCGCTTTCTCTTTACCTAAAATTTTATCATGGGCTGGCATATTGGCCTGAATACCATTTTCAATAACATCTTTGATCATGCTAATGGAACCGCCATGCAACCAGGTTGTGTCTTTCAGGTTCGGAGCACCCATCGCCGTGTTACCACTCAAGTCTTTACCGTGGCAGACAGCACACATAGCTTCATATTTCGTTTTACCTTCATCCACTAAGTTTGGCTTGAAAGTACGCTCCACTTCGTTCTCGCTTAAAATATAATGAACTACTTGTGAAACACCGTCTTCACCTAACGCACCGCCCCAGGCAGGCATAGCGCCTTTACGACCTTCCATAATTGAGTACATGATGTCGTCAGGCGAACCGCCATATAGCCAATCATCATCGGTTAGATTAGGGAAGCCGATTCCACCCCGGCCATCTGCACCATGACAACCAAAACAGGTGTTAGCAAAAATGGATTGCCCCATTTGCAAAGCTTCAGGTTCATCCTGCAAATCTTTGACAGACATAGCCGCATACTTTTCAAATAAAGGCATATACTTGGCGTCCGCTGCTGCAACCTCTTCTTCGTATTGACCGATTTGCGACCAACCTAAGACGCCCTGGAATTTACCTAAGCCCGGATAAAGAATCAGATAAACAATCGCAAACACGATAGTGATGTAGAACATCCACAACCACCAGCGTGGTAGCGGATTGTCGTACTCTTCAATACCATCATAAACATGTCCAGTCGTTTTGCCTTGCTCGCCACTTTGCTTCTTTTTGCGAGTGAAGAATAATAAGGCTGCGCAACCAAGAATATTGATAGCAACGATCAGAATAATATAAAAACTTAGTGCATCACTCATGAGTCACCGCCTTTTTACGATTGCTGACTGAACCAGAATCTCTATCATCCTCATCCAAAGCCATACGCGCTGCATCTTCATACATTGGCTTACGCTTTTTTGAATAAACCCAAATACAAAGGCCGATAAACAGCAGCATAATAATCAGGGTCATAACACCACGGAAAATATTAATATCCATTACTCACCTCCTGAATCTTTTACTGTGCCATGCTCATGGCCAAGCGACTGCAAATAGGCAATCAAGGCAGTCATTTCTTTTTTGCCTGCAACCTGATCTTTGGCGTTAGCAATTTCTTCGTCCGTATAAGGAACACCTAAGGTGCGCATGGTTTCCATCTTGGCGGCAGTTTTCTCGCCATCAAGAATATTTTCATCCAGCCACGGGAAAGAAGGCATGTTCGACTCAGGCACCGGGTCACGAGGGTTCATCAAATGAACATAGTGCCATTCATCCGAATAACGTCCGCCGACTCGGGCTAAATCTGGGCCGGTACGCTTTGAGCCCCATAAAAATGGAAACTCATAAACATCTTCGCCCGCTACCGAGTAGTGGCCATAACGCTCGGTTTCTGCGCGGAAAGGACGCACCATCTGGGTATGACATACGTGACAACCTTCGCGGATATAAATATCACGGCCTTCCAACTCAAGCGCCGTGTAAGGACGTAAAGTTGAAATAGGTTGCGTAGTGTCCTTGAGGAAAAACAAGGGTACGATTTCAGCAAGGCCACCAAAACTGATCGCCACCACAATGAGAATACCCATTAAGCCAATATTCTTTTCGATTTTATCGTGATTCATCTGTGTGCCCTCCTAGTGCGCCGGTTGTGGGATACGAGTATCCGCATTTTTTGCGCCAGAAATTGTCTTCATCACGTTGTATGCCATTACGAACATACCGGCCAGGAAGATGATGCCGCCGAGTAAACGAATACCATAGTAAGGATAAGTGGCTTCCAGACTCTGCACGAAGGTATACGTCAAAGTGCCGTCAGAGTTAGTCGCGCGCCACATCAAGCCTTGAGTCACACCAGCTATCCACATCGCAGCGATATAGAGCACCACACCAATAGTCGACAACCAGAAGTGCATATTGATTAAGCTGATGCTGTGCATCTTCTCTTTACCGAAGATGGAAGGAATCATGGCATACAGGGCACCAATCGAAACCATCGCCACCCAACCTAATGCGCCAGCATGAACGTGGCCTACTGTCCAGTCAGTGTTATGCGATAAAGCGTTCACTGTCTTGATGGACATCATCGGGCCTTCGAAAGTCGACATGCCATAGAAAGATAGAGAAACGATCAGGAACTTGATGATTGGGTCGGTGCGAAGCTTATGCCATGCGCCGGATAAGGTCATGATACCGTTGATCATGCCACCCCATGATGGAGCAAGCAGAATCAGGGAGAAGACCATACCTAATGACTGAGCCCAGTCAGGCAATGAGCTGTAATGCAAGTGGTGAGGACCGGCCCACATATAAATCGCAATCAATGCCCAGAAGTGAACAATCGACAGACGGTAAGAGTAAATCGGGCGTCCCGCCTGCTTCGGTACATAGTAATACATGATGCCCAGGAAACCTGCTGTCAGATAGAAGCCAACCGCGTTATGGCCATACCACCACTGAACCATGGCATCAATCGCACCTGAGTAAACTGAGTAAGACTTCCATGAAGTCCAGTCAATCGGTAGCGCTGCACTGTTCACAATGTGCAACACCGCAATAGTGATGATGAATGCGCCAAAGAACCAGTTCGCCACATAAATGTGCGATACCTTACGCTTCATGATAGTACCGAAGAAGAGCACTGCATAAGCAACCCACACGATGGCAATTAAAATATCGATTGGCCACTCAAGCTCAGCGTATTCTTTAGTGGAGGTTAACCCCATTGGCAACGTAATCGCCGCCAACACAATCACCAGCTGCCAGCCCCAGAACACAAACGCCGCCAACTTATCGCTGATCAGACGCGCGTAACTTGTTCGCTGAACACAATGCAGTGACGTTGCCATCAACACACAACCCCCGAATGCGAAAACAACGGCGTTAGTGTGCAGAGGACGGAGACGGCCAAAAGACAGCCAGGAGGTATCAAAATTCAATGCTGGGAACATCAACTGGGCAGCGATTAAAACCCCAACCGCCATGCCGACAATTCCCCAAACTACAGACATAATGGCAAATTGCCTTATGACCTTATAGTTATAATTATCTTTTTTAAGCTCACTCATCATAACCTTCCTTATAAACCAAGGACTTACATAAACTCAGGGTGTTATAGCAAAGTGATCATAAGGAAGGACCGATATTGAATACTTGATCTGGATCAAGCGAACCCAGAATGGTCCCTTTTAATTCATATATGAAGTGATAGGCAATAACTATAAAGCGACATTTTCTCCCCACCTGATTCACATATGAACCTAAAAAGTCACTCAAACATAAGATACATCCCTAAGCGTTATCACCATCAAAAATCAGCATAACATTAAGATTTTAGTATAAAAAGTATTCTATTGGCATTTTTACAAAGCCACTATCCACAGGAGAAGAATGGAAGGAGTTAAATGTAATTGATTATATTTTGGAAATTATCGGAGCTAATAGAAATGATTATCATCCTGCTATTTTGTTGAGGAGATTTTATAGAAAATAGCGGGATTGACTCAGAGAGTAAGAAATCGATTAACGGGCAATACGCGCCATCAACTTTGCAATCGACTTGCACCTTAGAGTTAGAATAACTGCAATAGCCAACTCAACGGCTGTTGACACAGCTGCGGCCTTTTCATTAGGACCAAATGAAAAAGTAGATGACCTTGCTGAAAAAAAGCTATAAGAAAGAAACCAATAAACAGTATCCATGAGTGATTGGTATAAGAAAAACAGACCAATAGATGCAACCAAAATCGTTAGAATGCTCACGGGGCTTATTGGCTCGAACTCTTTATCCTCAGAACCTAAAAGTTTATAAGCAATGGTTAAAGGAAAAGACCACATAAGGACTGCTATCAATATTGGAAGTGCAACTGCAACTAATAAAAGCGGTAATGACATCACAGTGTAACGGTCATACACAGAATCAGAAAAATATGAAGAAAGGTATCCTGCTAGGTTATAAACACCAAAAAGTATCAAGCAAATTGCGAAAAGTCGAACCCCTAACCCCAGATAATGAATTGGCTTCATGTTATTTCCTTTTATATTATTGAGATTCAAGTATTAATTTTTGACTGAGTATATTCTTTCAACCGATTAATTGAAAGGATACGAGCTCCTCAACTCTTTTCTCAAGCCAAGCCCGATAACATTTCTTACAAATCCTCGCTTGCTCAATTGAACAATATTACTTGTTAGTTATCATGGGCTTAGGACTTACTATTACTATCGTTGACGAAAAGGAGTATAATTGTCAGAGCACCAGTAGGCAGCTTCCTGCCTCAATTTACAGCATTCTAGGAGCCAGTAGCTGCCTTTAAACAGGAGGTTTCTATGAATATGTTAAAATTTATCTTTGGTGCTGTCATTACAAGTTATTTGATTGCCTGTAGCGGCGGCGGCTATGGAGGTTCTTCAGGAGGAGGTAGTGGTGTTTATAATGAGCCGCCGACGGCAAATGCCGGCCCCGATCAGACGGTCACTGAAGGCGATACAGTCTCGCTGGATGGCTCCGGAACCGATAGCGATGGTACGATTACCAGTTACGCATGGACTCAAATCATCGGCCCAACTGTCACGTTAAGCTCACCCAATAATGCCAGCACCAGTTTCACAGCTCCAGCAACCGACTCCAGTGTCGAGCTTGAGTTTCGACTCACAGTTACTGACAATGGTGGCGCTACGGCAAGCGATACCGTAATCATTACAGTGAACTCTGCCAATTCCACCAAAACAGTGACAATTTCCGGTAAGATCACTTACGACAAGGTACCGCACAATACCTCAAACAGTAGCCTTGATTACAGTAGTACCAACCAAGCTCCGGTTCGCGGCGCGACTATCCAATTACTACATGACAATTCTGTTATTGATAATAAGCAAACTGATGAGAATGGTAACTACTCTTTCACGATATCATCATCGACTGACATTTCTTTAAGAGTTCGCGCAGAACTTATACACAAGTCTACACAATCATGGAGTACTAGAGTCGTCGATAATACTCAAGGTGATGCGCTTTATGTGCTCGACTCGAGAACTTTCTCTAGCGGTGATTACGATCAAGTGAAAAATCTTCACGCCTCGTCAGGCTGGGAGGGTAATGGTTACATCGCAACTCGGGCAGCCGCACCGTTCCATATTTTGGATCAAATTTATGACATTATTGAACACTTGAAAACAATCGATCCAAATTTACATTTAACTGATTTAACCATTAAATGGAGTCCGAATAATATTGCTCAACCGGGTGATAAGAGCGAAGGGCAAATCACTACATCCCACTACATTAACGGTCAGATCTTCCTGCTTGGAGCAGAAGACAGTGACACCGATGAGTACGATGGACATGTTGTTATTCGCAAATGGGCACATTATTTTGAAGATAACTATACACACTCCGATAACATCGGCAATGCCTGGTCAGCTAATGTCACAGATGATCCCTTCTACCGAGACTCGTTTGGATATAATCAAACCAGCGGCTTTACTATTTACACGCAAAGCAGCTCTCTTTCAGACTCAGGTTTGTTAAGCAAAGAGCAATCTATTCTCTATGATATTCATGATGATAGCGATATCTCGGAATCAATCCACTTGAGGAAGCCACTATGAAATCTTTATTAACGACTAATATTGCGATCCTTTTGATCACATGTAGCTTTCAAATAACGGCTCAAAGCCTTAAAGAGACAAGTTTTCAAAGTCCCAGCAATCTGCCTGAAATGGAATATACATTATCAAAAGACAGAGTGGCTGTTGGTGAAAGAGTCGATATCAGCCTGAATTTCAAAGGGCAAACTAACGCGGCTCATGCGTCAGTACATACCAGTAACCAACTGCTCTTGCATAGTCATAATCAACTTGTGATTCAAAAAAATAGCAGTGCTCCAAAGCAATTGAGCGTTACGCCTATGACAGAAGGAATTCATTTGATCACTATCGTTGCTGGAGATATCCAGCAATCGAAGCAAAAACCCTTTGCCATACGTATTATTGCTGGCGATAAACCTATTGAAGAATACCTAAAGCAGAACGGCATATTAGCTACAAATAAAAACGGTGAGAAAGTTATTTCAATGAAAGCGGAAGAACGGTAATCGTTAAACTCACAGTTAAACCTAATAGCTGTGTAGTCGGATACCCAAGCTTCTCACCCATTAGGAAAAACCTTTGAACATACAAAGGACAGTATTTTTATGCCTAAAAAAAATCAAGTAACTACAGGGGGCTTAACCGTTAATTACACTGTATTGTAAGGTCGACAAAATCGGCTTTTTTTATCCGATAACATTTCTTACAAATCCTCGCTTGCTCAATTGACTAATATTGCTACGCTGTGGAGTTATATTGTGTTTATGTGTTGTTAATTGTTTTGTAATTGGGGAAATTTCTATGAAGTTAGCAGTCCTGTTATTCAGCATGACCTTATCTTTTAGCGCATTTGCAGCTGAAGAAAAGTCTGAAGCACCGAATCCATATCCTGAAGAGAAGACGGTTGTTACCGAACATTCGACCAAGGTTGGCGGCAAAACCATCAACTACAAAGCGGAAACCGGCAATTCTTTTGTTTATAACGATAAGAATGAAGTTATTGGCTCAATTTTCTTCACCGCCTATACCCAGAAAGGCGCAAAAGCCAAAAACCGTCCGATTACCTTTGCCTACAATGGCGGCCCAGGTTCGGCGTCAGTCTGGTTGCACATGGGTACGCTTGGCCCTAAACGCGTAGTCATGGATAAAGAGGGTTTCCCATTAAAGCCCCCTTTTGAAATGGTCGACAATGAATACTCACTGCTGGATTTGACTGATATCGTGTTTATCGATCCAGTCGGCACTGGCTACAGCCGAGCACACGACAAAGGCACTGATAAAGATTTTCATGGTGTCTGGGAAGATATTTCTACCGTTTCTGAGTTTATTCGTCTGTATATGACGCGCAACGAGCGTTGGAGCTCGCCAAAGTTTTTGATTGGTGAAAGTTACGGTACCACTCGTTCTGCCGGTATTGCCTACCACATGGGTCAAAACCACGGTGTTTATTTCAATGGCATTATGCTGGTTTCCAGCGTCCTCAATTTCCAGCTGGATGATTTCAATGATCAGATGGATTTGTTACCGCCGGTTACGATGTTACCGAGTTACACTGCCGCTGCCTGGTATCACAAAAAATTGAAAGCGCCTCTGGATGCCAATTTGCAAAATGCTATTGAGCAGGCCAAAGAATTTGCTTTAAGCGAATATGCGTTAGCTTTGTTGCAGGGCGATAATCTTGAGCCGCGCAAGAAACGCGCTATTGCAGAACGTGTTGCTGATTTCACCGGTCTGTCAGTTGATCTGGTGATGGAGAAAGACTTACGCATTTCTCTGAATGACTTTGTGCATAACATTAAACGTGCAGAAGGCGAGACCATTGGTCGTCTGGACAGCCGCTTCACAACCCCTGAACTGGATGCCTTGAACAAAGCTGGCTACCGCGACCCGAGCTATATGGCGATTCACGGTACTTACACCGAAAACCTGATGACTTATCTTTCTACTGAACTGAATTATAAGTCAGACCTACCCTACTACATTCTAGGCGGCGGTGTGAAAAGCTGGAACTATGAAGATTTTTATCGCCAAAATCGAGACATCAGCGACAAGCTGACCGCAGCCATGCTTCGAAACCCAGATATGCAGGTTTATGTGGGTAATGGTTACTATGATTTTGCGACACCTTTCTTCGCCACCGAGTACACCTTTTCGCACATGGGCTTACCCAAGCAGCTCAAAGACAATGTGCACATGTACTACTACGAATCTGGCCACATGATGTATATCCGTGAGCATGATTTGATCAAGTTGAAGAAAGATTTGACCGAGTTCTTTAAGAAGTCGCTGTAAGCCACTTATCCTTTAAGAGTAACAATCGGGCGGACACACAGGTTCGCCCCTACCTAAAAGCCGTCATCCTGAAATTTGACCAGCAGGAATGCCCTCGAGTAATTCAGGATCTTGGGCGACCACATTGGGTCGCCCCTATCTCTGTCTTAACCTACCATCCTCATTTATTTCCTTATACCCTATTCCCAATTTACCTGCATCCTCATACAATATGCCCAATTTTTAACCTCTATATATCGAGAGTTCATCATGGCAAAAGCAAGTGATATCAAACGCAACATGGCAGTTGAATACAATGGTAAATTGTTGGTTGTAAAAAATATTGAAGTCAGCAGCCCTAGCGCACGCGGCGCTGCAACCTTGTACAAAATGCGTTTCACCGACGTTCAAACCGGCTTAAAGGTTGAAGAACGTTTTAAAGGCGACGACCAGATAACCACTGTTGATCTAACCAAGCGCGCAGCCACTTTCTCCTACAGCGAAGGCGACAGTGTTATCTTCATGGACAGCGAAGACTACAGTCAGTACACCTTCAACAAAGAAGACATCGAAGACGAATTGCTCTTCATCACAGAAGACATCGAAGACTTGCGTGTCGTTCAAGTCAACGACAAAGTGATAGGCTTGGAACTACCGCAATCCGTTGAAATGGTCATCGAGCAAACCGATCCTTCAATCAAAGGCGCCTCAGCCACTGCTCGCACCAAACCAGCCACTTTCGCCACCGGTTTAACCATTCAGGTTCCAGAATACATCGCCAATGGCGAGAAAGTTAAAATCAACGTCGAAGAAAAGAAATTCATGAGCCGCGCGGATTAATTCCGCGCTTTTTTATTCCAGCTTTAACTAGTGTAGGATGACTCTACACATTTGATACTCATGATTTCTAATGAAGAAAATTGTTGTTCTTGGTGGCTATGGTAATTTTGGTAAGCGCATTGTTGAGGAGCTTTCTCAACTGACTGATATTGAGCTCTACGTTGCTGGAAGAAATATACAAAAAGCCCGACATCTTATAAACCAGCTTTCGAGCCAGTCAAAAGCAGAGTTATTGCCTTTAGCCATTGATATAAGCAGCACCAACTTCCAGTATCAGCTACAAGCATTAGCCCCTTTCTTAGTTATTCATGCAAGCGGGCCATTTCAAGGACAAGATTACCGCGTACCTGAAGCCTGTATTGATATAGGTGCGCATTACATTGACTTAGCTGATGATCGCCGATTTGTTTGTGATATTACTCAGCTCGATATCAAAGCAAATAATAACCATGTATTAGCTGTTAGCGGTGCCAGCTCTGTACCGGGTTTGTCATCGGTTATTCTTGACCATTATCGCTCTCAATTTTCACAAATCGATACTATTGATATTTCCATTGCACCTGGAAATAAAGCCGAAAGAGGCGAGGCTACCATTCGCGGTATTCTTTCCTATACTGGCCACCCTTTTCCAATTTTTAAAGATAGCAACTGGGTAAGCGGCTATGGTTGGATGGACTCGCGAAAGATTAACTTTAATGATGATGAAGTACGCCCGTTGGCTAATGTGGATGTGCCAGATTTAGAACTTTTCCCCGCGAGATATTCAGTAATCGATACAGTGAAGTTTCAAGCTGGCCTTGAGCTTAAACTGCTTCACCAAACTATGGTGTTTATGGCCTGGCTTGCAAAAAAGAAGAACGTCAAGAGCTGGGCGCCTCTGACTAAGCTAATCATGAAAACCAGCAATCTATTGAAATCATTTGGTACCGACCGAGGTTATATGCGAGTCCTTATTGAAGGAAAGGATCTAAGACTAAAGCCTAAGACAATAACATGGACTCTTACCGCTGATAAAGGTGTTGGTCCTTATATCCCCACTCTGTCTGCTATTATCATTGCAAAAAAATTGGTAAACGGTCAGCTGGATATTCGAGGTGCTATGCCTTGCCTGGGGCTTTATACTCTCGATGAGTTTTCTCCCTATGCAAATCAATTAGAACTTCAAATCAAGGAGCAGACTATTGGATAGCTACTTTCTACTAAGGTTGCTGCACATACTGTCAGCAATAGTGGTCATGGGCACTGGCGCAGGAATTGCATTCTTTATGTTCATGGCCTATCGCTCCAACAATATTGGCGCGATAACAGTTACTGCCAGGAATGTTATCTTGGGCGACTGGCTATTTACCTTTCCGGCGGTGATTACCCAGTTTGTGACCGGTTTATTATTGATGGAAAAACTCAATTACTCTTACACATCGACCTGGTTCTATTGGGTCATTGGTCTGTTTGCTTTTATCGGGGCTTGTTGGGTTCCTGTCATCCGGATTCAATATTTATTGTTTGCACAAGCAAAACTTTCATTGTCCCAAGGCAAGCTTACCGCCAAGTTCAATCAATATATGAACTGGTGGATTAGCCTTGGTATCCCAGCATTCATTGCTATTCTAGCGTTACTTTTTATTATGGTTTTTAAGCCATTTCCAATCATATGATTAAGCACATGAAGTATCATACATTACTCACTTTCGCGCGTTACTCGCTAGCCCTTCTCTGGATATTCACAGGGTTAACTTCTATCTATTTTGATTATCAAACGGGTTATGAGCTACTCATTAATTTTGGCTTAAGTGACTCTATCACTCGCGCTTTTATTTACAGTGCTGCCATTTTAGATATTGGCTTAGGATTCTGGATACTTAGTAACAAACAAATGAAGCTATGTTATGTCATTCAAATTGTGGTTATAACAAGTTATACCATCCTGCTGACTATCATAGAGCCCTCCTACTGGCTGCACCCTTTTGGACCAGTAAGCAAAAATCTTCCCATAATTATGCTAATCTTAATTCTTCACTACATGACCGGCGATTCTTCCAATGAGAAAGCGTTATGAAAATCATTCTACTACCAGGTGTTGATGGCACTGGCATATTATTCGAGCCCTTTGTTGATACCTTCAAAGCTGATGTGCCAGTCGAGGTGATTCCGCTGACCAAAGATTCTGATCAAAGTATTTTGAATCAAGTTTCAATTATTGAAGAAGCGGTGGGTGATGAGGAAATTATTCTGATTGTTGAGTCGTATTCGGGTTTACTGGCTTATGAGCTAGCAAAGCGTAATAAACTCCATATCAAACAAATCTTTTTCTTTGGCTGCTTCCTGCAGCCGCCTAGTTTCATAGGTAAAATTGGCCGCTTTCTTCCGGTTCGTCTCTTGAATATTATTCCTGACAAACTACTTTCACACATTCTATTTAACCGCTGGTCATCGCCTGAGTTAATTGCTCTTTTTCGCAAAGCGGTTGAGTCAGTGAATTTTCCAAACCTGAAACAACGTCTTAAAACTATTGCTACTTACCAAAAACCGACTCAGCCAATTGATGTGCCCTGTGTCTATGTACAGGGGACGATGGATAACCTGGTAAATGCATACAACGTCAAAGCGTTTGAAGAACTTTGCAGCGATTTACAGGTTGAAGTCGTTGAGGCAACTCACATGCTATTACAGACACAACCTGAAACTATGTCACAACTGATTCATAAATATCTCAAGTTATAACAACAGCGCACAGTGACTATGTGCGTTGGGTTATAGTCCCTCCTCCCTTTTATCAGCTACCATGGGCTTAACATACATTGTAAGTTGATTAACGGATTTAATATGGCTGAACAGAAAGCAACGATTGCATTTCTTTCACATGGCGGCGGCCCTTTACCGCTACTCGGTGACTCAGCACACCAGCAAATGGTGGCGAGCTTGCAATCATTATCCAAAGATTTGCCCAAACCTGAAGCTATTATTGTTTTCAGTGCTCACTGGGAAGAGTCTGAAGTCAGTATTATTTCCAGTGCAAAACCTTCGCTTTACTACGACTATTATGGGTTTCCCGAAGAGTCCTATCATATTCAATATCCTGTAGCTGGTAACCCGGAACTAGCTGCCAAAATTCAATCGCTGCTGGCTCCCAAAAAAATAGCCTGCCACATGGAAGATAATCGTGGCTTCGATCATGGTGTTTTTGTTCCCCTCAAGATCATGTATCCCGAAGCAGATATCCCAACCGTGCAAGTGTCCCTACTCAATGGCCTGGATCCTGAGGAGCACATAAAATTAGGTCGCGCACTCAGATCTCTTTTGTCTGAGAATATATTGATCATTGGCTCCGGTTTCTCGTTCCACAACTTAAAGGCCTTTTTTGGTGCATCGGATCAACAGTCTCGACTATTGAATGAGTCTTTCGATGCGTGGCTAACCGAAACTTGTATGGGTGCTTCATTGCATGAATTTGAACGAGCTGAACGATTGATGGAATGGCAAAATGCACCTGGCGCCCTCTATTGTCACCCTCGCGAAGAACACCTGATACCTTTGCATGTGTGTTACGGATTGGCCCAAAAAGCAGCTGAGAGGAGATTAAGCTTTGATGTGATGGGTAAGAAAGCAAGCTGTTTCGTTTGGAGCTAGGTTTCAATGATATAGAACTGCTCAAGCTAATTTAAACTATTGACATTGACAGTCTTAACAATTGTCACAGATAGCACCAATACCCCCCTTATATTGAGCTAAGTCACGTATAAAATATAGCAATCAAAATGTGTGACCGAAGGGAATCCCTTTAGGGAGATGATTTTGATAAGAATTTTCAACACAGGGATGTGATGTAAATTCTGGTGCGTTAAGTATTTTGGGAGTGGCGCAGGGAGTCACGCGAAGCGTGGCCTCAATATCGGGGTGGTCTTCTTTTGGTTACTTTTATTGACCACTCAAGAAAAGTAACTCGCTGAGTAGCGAAAGGATAGGTGCAGGAATGATTAAAAAAGATATAGATTCCCACCTTCGCGGGGATGACGAAAGTAAAACCCCCCTCAATTTTCGACCAACTCAAAACGCTTAACCTCAACACCATCAACTTCGACAGTCTCAGTAAACATATCAAAGGGGCGAACCCAGGTATCGAAATCACCATACAGGGTTTTATAGACTACGAAGTATTCCAGAGTTTCCGAATGTCGCGCCACATCCAACACTTCGTAGAGTTTGCCTTTGTAATGCTTATAAGTACCTTTCGGTAAATCTTTACTCATTAACTTTGCCCCCAGCTGTAGCCCTTTCGCCATAGCGCTTCCAGCGGGCCCTGCTTAAAGTAGTTAAACCATAACTTTACAAACAGTATCTGCACAATCCAGATTGCTAATGTCACTAAAACCAGTTCGCTACGCGATACTTTCCCATACATATCCAGCCCATAACCGTAAAAAATAAAACTGCAAATAATGCTTTGCATAATGTACAGAGTGAAAGCCATGCGCCCCACTTGTGTCATCAATTTTTGCAGGCCCTGAGCGAAACTTGATTGCGACCAAACAACAAATAAGCACAGATAAGCCATGGCCAGCACCAGCCCGCCGATATAAAAGCTTACGGATAAATAACTCATAAAGAATTGATAGGAAAAACCTGATTCAATATAGAGCCATGCAGTTATCGCCGAAACTGGAACACCTATCAGCAAACACCACCACATAATCATCTTATGATTGCGCTCTCCGCTAAAAAATCCTGTTTTAATCAGCCCCATACCGATCATCATTAAGCCCGAACAACGCCAAAGCGTAAAGTATAGAAAGTCCCAGCTCTGGCGGCTGACCGCCCTTTCAACACGTTCAGGTGTTAACTGCCACCAGGAGCCTTGATATGCCGCTAGCATTTGCTCTTGAGTTTCGGCATCTGCAAACCAATAAGGGCTTGTTTCTGGCGGGTTAACAATCGCCATCACTGCCGCATACATGTCAGGAGCGGTAGCGCCAAAGGCAACAATAAAACCAATACTAATCAATAACACCGGTTTGAGGTTACGGAGCCAATATACGATTAGTCCACTGAGAGCATAAGCCACCAGGATATCGCCATCCCAGATAATGTAAGCATGAATCAAGCCAAATATGATCAGCAACAGTGAGCGTAAAATAAATGGCTTAGTCGGCGAGACACCCTGTCTAATATGTTTATTAGTAAACAGAACAATACCCGCGCCGTACAAAATCGCCAGCATAGTCATAAAACGTTGCTTTACGAATGCATACTCAAAAAGCCAGACCCATTTGTCGATGCTAGAAAACTCTGCAAATGCCAATGGGTTATAGCGCAATAAACTTGGGGTAGAAAAATAGTTAATGTTGATGACCAGTATCATCAGAATAACCACACCCCGCATTAAGTCGAGACTCGCAATTCTGCCATTGCTAGTAAGAAACATAATGATTCCTTCTTTTTATTAATTATTTGCTCATAAAAAAAGCGACCCGAAGGTCGCTTTAGGTTTTTTCTTATTAAGCTTCGAAAGGATGACGCTTAATTATCGTTTCAACGCGGTCTGGGCCGGTTGAAATTATATCGACAGGAACACCAACTAATTCTTCTACTTTAGCAATGAAGTCGATGGCATTTTTCGGTAAGTCATCTAATGACTTAGCGCCAAAGGTTGTTTCTGACCAACCTGGCAACTCAATATAGACCGGTTTTAAACGCTCATAGTCTTCAGCGCAGCTTGGTGTATTGTACATAATGCCATTAACTGGACAGTTATATTCCACTGCGATTTTAACCGTCTCAAGACCATCCAATACATCCAGCTTAGTCATGCAAAGACCGGACACACTGTTGATATCAACCGCACGCTTGAGTGCTACCGCATCTAGCCAACCGCAGCGACGTGGACGACCAGTAGTAGCACCAAATTCATTACCGACTTTCGCCAAATGCTTGCCAGTATCATCGAATAATTCGGTTGGGAATGGGCCGCCACCAACACGCGTGGTGTAGGCTTTGGTGATACCCAATACATAATCAATATGACGAGGACCAACACCAGCACCGGTAGCAACGCCACCCGCAGTAGTGTTGGATGAAGTTACGAAAGGATAAGTACCGTGGTCAATATCCAGCAAAGTACCTTGCGCACCTTCAAACATTAATTTTTTGCCTGCGCGACGCATATCCGCAAGGATTGCTGGTACGTCTGATACCATCGGTTTCAACCATTCAGCATATTCTTTGCACAAGGCTAGTGTTTCATCAAAGTCGATAGCATCGGCTTTGTAGTATTCGGTTAAAACGAAGTTATGCAACTTCATAATATCGCGTAGTTTTTCTTCCAGGCGAGGAAGGTCAAACAAATCTTCAACCCGCAAACCGCGACGCGATACCTTGTCTTCATAGGCGGGACCGATACCACGACCGGTAGTACCGATTTTCTTTTGCGCATCGCGCGATGCTTCACGCGCATTGTCCAAAGCTACATGGTAAGGAAGAATTAAAGGACAGGCTGGGCTGACACGCAAACGTTCCATAACTGGCACATTTCGCTCGAGCAACATATCCATTTCCTTGCGTAAGGCATCTGGAGCAAGCACCACACCGTTTCCGATGTAACACATCACACCGTCATTCAAGATTCCTGATGGAATCAAATGAAGCACGGTTTTCTCACCTTTGATGACCAATGTATGACCTGCATTATGACCGCCCTGGTAGCGCACCACTGCGCTCGCCTGTTCAGTCAACAAGTCAACGATTTTACCTTTACCTTCGTCACCCCATTGGGTGCCTAGTACCACAACGCTTTGTGCCATTTTTAACTCTTTCTCTACTTAGTAGATTGATCGGTTTATTGCCACGAAAAAGGACAGGAAACCGCGCATTTTACCGTCAAAAAACGCGAAAATCCCCCTTTTTTTGAAAAAATCCAGCTCACAGGTTAGATCTAATCACGAGGCTTTGAATATCAATAGGTTAGACTCAAAAGTCCAATAGTTTCTAGCTTTTAAATATCACTGATCTGGTTATAAAACCCATAAGATCCAGAGCAGCCCGGCAAGCATGGTTAGAAATCCACCAATACGAACACTAGTATCAGGGCGTTTCATCACTTCCCACATCATACGTTTCCATGCTTTAGGCATTACTGCAGGCAAAAAGCCTTCGAATACCAGCAACAACCCAAGCGCTATCATAATTTCCTGTGTCATAAGATGACCTGCTCTATTCGTTCGTAACCGGCTATCAAACAAAGACCATTAAACAAAGATCAGAACTCAATCTCAAGCCATTAAAAAAGGCCAGCTAAGCTGGCCTTAAAGTGATTATTAGTGCTATTTACCATCTGCGCTTTTGAAATACTTAAAGAAGTCACTGTCAGGTTTGATAACGATAACATCATCTTGATTTTTGAAGGACTCTTTATAAGCATCCAGGCTTCTTAGGAAAGAATAAAATTCTGGATTCTTACCATAAGTTTTAGCGTAAACTTCAGCAGCCTCTGCATCGGCCTGACCACGAATTTCTCGAGCCTCACGATCCGCTCCGGCTAGAATACGCTGAATCTGAACATCGGTTTCGGCAATGATAATCTGACGATCTTTTTCACCTTCTGCGCGATGAGCATTAGCAATTTTGACACGTTCATTACGCATACGGTTGTAGATCGACTCGCTGACTTCGGTCGGTAAGTTGATCGTTTTAACACGAATATCCACCACCTCAATACCCAGGTCCGGTGCAATTTTTTGAGTTTCTGTAAGCATTAACCCCATTACTTCTTCACGCTCACCTGAAACCACCTGCGTACGAGTACGCTTACCAAACTCTTCACGCAAAGCATTCTCAACAGTGTTATCCAGCAATCGCTCAGCAACACGATAGTTGGCGCCGGTACGTCGATAGAAGTGATCAAAGTCTTTAATGCGCCATTTGATGTAGCTGTCAACGATTAAATCTTTTTGCTCAGTAGTTGCGATACGATCTGATTCTCCATCAAAAGTCTGAATACGATTATCCATGGTGATGACTTTGTCAGCCACCGGCCATTTAAAGTGGAAGCCTCGCTCATACAGTTTTGCAGTGCCATCTTCATTCTTCTTGATATCACCGAATTGCAATACAATCGAAGTTTCCCACTCTTTAACCTTAAAAGTGCAGGTCATGATCACGATAGCAGCAATGATAAGTACTACAATTAACGAAATTAGCTTATTCATGTTCGTCTCCTATTGCTGCTTCTGGCTATCGTTGTCAGAACTTGAAGCCTTATTGCGCTTCATAATACTGTCGAGCGGTATATAGGTCATATTGTTGCTACCCTCCACATCCAACATGATTTTGCTGGATTTACTCAACACACTTTCTATCGTTTCAATATACAAACGCTGACGCGTCACTCTAGGAGCTGCCATATATTCAGGTAATAGCTTCTCGAATCGTGCTACTTCACCAGCCGCTTTTTCGATAATACGAGCGCGGTAAGAATTTGCTTGCTGAATGAGTTGCTGCGCCTGACCTTCCGCAAGAGGAATTTGCTTACTACGATAAGCTTCACCCTGCTCAATATAAGCACGCTGATCTTCTTCTGCTTTAATTGCATCATCAAAAGCTGGCTTTACAGAAGGAGGGACATCTACGTTACCAATCAAATTTAAACGGAAAATTTCGATACCGGCATTATAAGGCTCAAGAATTGACTTCAATTCATTTTCAACATTCTTACGAACATCTTCTTTCTTGTCAGTACGAGCATCTTGTAAACGAGTATGACCGATAACCTGACGTAAGGCTGCTTCAGTGGCATGCTTTAGCGTTTCAACCGGATCCACTACATTAAATTTATAATTCAATGGATCCTTTACTCGATACTGAACTTTTACTTTAACGGTTGCCACATTATCGTCTTTGGTCAGCATGATACCTTCAATTTCAACATCCTTAATGCTCTCAACATCAATCAAGTAAACTTGCTGGATAGGAGGGAAAGCGAAGTGTAAACCTGCTGTATCAGTTCTGGTATGCTTACCTAACGTTAAAACGATAGCATTCTGCTTTTCATCGACGGTATAGGCTGACTTAAATAAGTAAATCGCTACCAGCACCATAAGGCCAATGATAAAAGAGACATTACTGTTTTTTCCAGAGCCACCTTTGCCACTGCCTTTACCGCCACCAAATATACCACCGAATTTTTCTCCGGCTTGTTTCAGCAACTTATCAAGGTCGTTTTGATTATTAGGGCGCTTTTTGCCCCACGGGTCTTGATCGTTGTTATTACCCGGTTCATTCCAGGCCATAGTCATCTCCATTTCACAATTAAAAAATCTATCCCGAATTGTAGGGAGCTGTTGGCACCCTTTCAAGGCAAATCGGGCATTATGTTACAAATCTTAAAGGACGGTTGACCTTCGCGGTTCTATTTTTATTCAAAATAAAGACGCTATAATCGTGACATTTGTCATCTAACCTAATTCACCACATAAGGTGTAAGGTCTTTTTCAAGCTGACGCCCCAGGCGAATCCAATCTGATTTTGGCAGACTAACCGTCAATAAAATGTCACCATTATCTCCAGCATCCTCGGCTTCAACTGCCTGTAATTCATAGAGTAAGCCGCGTAACCGTCCCTGCTGTGGCGGAATTCGAAGCTCAGCATTAAACTGCTCTTCCTGCGCCAATTCTTCAATCGCTTCCCGCAACAGCTCAATGCCTTGCTCTTTAATCACTGAAATCCAGACTCGAATTGGGCGACCCTTGTCATCACGATCAATATGCGGTTCTGCACCTTCGATAAGATCAATTTTATTATAAATCTCAAGTCGGGGAATAGTCTCAGCACCAATTTCAGTCAGCACTTCCTCCACCTGCTCCATATTTTCATCACGACGGTCGCTGGCAGCATCAATAACATGCAACAGCACATTCGCTTCGACGGACTCTTCGAGGGTAGCTCTAAATGCCGCTACCAACTCGTGAGGCAAGTGACGAATGAAACCTACCGTATCAGCAATAATTACATCCGTGCCTTGTGGCAAGCTGATGCGACGCAGTGTTGGATCAAGAGTTGCGAACAGCTTATCCTCGGCCAACACTCCAGCCGTGGTTAAGTAGTTGAATAATGTTGATTTTCCAGCATTGGTATAACCAACGATGGAGGTGGTTTTAATATTGGCCCGTCTTCTTGAGCGTCTCCCTTGCTCACGTTGTTTGGAAACTTTTTCCAGCCGCTTATCAATATATTTTAAACGCTCACGCAGCAAACGACGGTCAGTTTCCAGCTGAGTTTCACCCGGACCACGCAAACCGATACCACCTTTTTGTCGCTCCAGGTGGGTCCACCCTCGAATCAAACGGGTGGATAGATGGCGTAGCTGAGCCAGCTCAACTTGCAGCTTACCCTCAAAGGTCGACGCTCGTTGAGCAAAAATATCCAGAATTAAGCCGATACGATCAATCACTCGCGCTTCAACAGCCCTCTCAATATTACGTTCCTGAGCTGGTGACAAATTATGATTAAAAATAATGACATTAGCGTTAGTTGCCTGTTTCACGCTTTTGATTTCATCAATCTTACCGCTACCAATAAAAAACTTTGGGTCAGGGCTGGAGCGCTTGGCGGTGATGATATCCATCACATCCAGTCCAGCGGAGCGGACTAACTCTACAAACTCCTGTAGATCTTCCTGATGTTTGTCTTGACTAGCAGACTGCTGAAAATCGATATGTACCAAGATGGCAGATTCACCACCACTGTGTCGATCAAACAAGAAATCACCTCAACCTGCGAACCTGTTCGCTGTGGCATTGATAGAAAAGTTAAATTACAAAGGTAACGGACTCTATAAATAATAAAGAAATTAAGACAACAAAGCCACCTACCGATAACTATCGGAAGATGGCTTTTGCGCTAAGATTGTTGGTCTTGGCAGTGGTGAGATTAAAACTTACATCCCGCCCATTGGTCCGCTACCGTAACCACCTGTCATAGGACCCGGGCCCATACCGCCACCCTGAGGACCCATGTTGTGATCGTTATCTGGACCACCATTGCCGTTATCACCGTTCTGACCATAATGGCCGCGAACATTGCGAATCGGAACAACGGTTGAAACTGCGTGCTTATAAACCATTTGGCTAACAGTATTTTTCAGCAAGATAACAA
This sequence comes from Kangiella sp., assembly GCA_048266925.1. GTDB lineage: Bacteria > Pseudomonadota > Gammaproteobacteria > Enterobacterales > Kangiellaceae > Kangiella. The sequence goes on from JBLWYL010000002.1 coordinate 681,164, forward strand.
ATTGATCGAATGATTCAATTTGACCTTGAAGTTTAATGCCATTAACCAGGTAAATTGAGACAGGCACTTTCTCACGACGTAATGCGTTCAAGAAAGGGTCTTGTAGTGATTGCCCTTTTGACATAGCTCTCTCCTGTATGTTTTATGTATTTTCATTATTGTGGCCACTTCTAACTCAGGCCTTGTTCAATAACTCATTTATATATCTACAAATCAAATCGGATGAATCAAGCTTTTAAAAAATTCAAGCTCGCTAAAAGTGTACATGAATTAATCAGCCAGATCGAGATATATCAATAGGATAGCGTCACATTACATAGAATTTAACAATTGGACAGTTTCTTTATATAGCGTGTTTATTGGCTGTCTTGACTCTATCCAATGCAGCTCTTTCCAGCTTCTCAACCAGGTAAATTGACGCTTGGCCAATTGACGTGTCGCGATAATCCCTCGCTCAACCGCTTCGTCTAATGACAACTCGCCTTCAAGGTATTGCCATATCTGACGATAGCCTACTGATTTAATCGATGGTAAGTCAGAATTTAAGTCTCCGCGCTGGTACAGTGACTGAACTTCCTGCAAAAAGCCTTGCTCCATCATTTGATGAAAACGCTTTTCGATGCGTTGATGCAAGTAGGAGCGATCCTGTGGTGCTATGGCGATTTGCAGGGTTCGGTAGGGAAAATCATTGTCCTCTTGCTCGGCGTGGAGTTGGCTGAGCGGTTTACCGGTAATCGCGAAAACCTCCAGCGCGCGCAGGGTTCGCTGCGGATCGTTCTCATGAATGCGATTGGCTGAAATCGGATCAACCTGTGCTAACTCCTGATGAAGCCTGGCCAAGCCTTCATTGTCCAGCCTCTCCTGTAAGCGAGCGCGTACTGTCGAATCGGAGTCTGGTAAATTGTGCATCCCTTCCAATAAGGTTTTGTAATACAGCATAGTCCCGCCAACCAGCAGTGGAATTTTTCCATGGGCTGAAATATCAGCCATCTCACGCAAGGCATCATCTCGAAAGCGCGCCGCTGAATAAGGCTCAGCAGGATCACAAATATCGATCAAACGATGCGGTGCGCGTGCCAACTCTTGCTCAGAAGGTTTAGCAGAACCTATGTTCATGCCTTTATAGACCATGGCTGAATCAACACTGATGATTTCAGCATTAAGCTGCTCAACCAACTTCATCGCTAAATCAGTTTTGCCTGACGCAGTCGGTCCCATTAATAAAATGGCCAAAGGTTTATGTGTTGATTCGCCAGAGGATTGCATTAAGTTACCTGGTTAATGAGGATAATTATTGAGGATAGTTAATCGGGACTCACTAACAGCTCTAATAACTGCCCAGCGGTATAGTGTTTGCAAAAGCTTGATTCCGCCCAAGGCAAATGAGTTAAATGAGCTAACTCTTCAAGCCAATGAGTCTGCGTATCTGGTGCCCAGTATTGATACACACTGTTAATTAATTGTTTTTGCCAGCTCGCTACTGATAATTTTTTACTAACCGATTGATAGACTGCTTCTTGCAACCATTGTTGCAAATCAATATGCGAAATACAGCTGGGGACCTTCCTAACCACCAAAGTTTTGGGGCCTGTTAATGTCATTTCAAAACCAGCTTGCTGCCAGCTATTGATAAAATCATCACTAACATTGTCATCTGGAATGCCTAGCCGGATTGGAAACAGCATGAGCCGTTGCTTTACTTCTCCCTGTTGCCACTCATTTTTTAGGCACTCACTAATGTACTGACAAAAGTACGCTTTTAAATCGAGAGCTTTAATACCCTCGTCTGTTTGTTGCAACAGTAGACGATCATGCAGTACCCAGCAATCTCCTGATGCCAATTTAGAACTCACTTTCGGCTTCTGTGGCCAGTGACGCTTTTCCTGTGGTCGACTTTCCTGCGGACGGTACGGAGCAGCGCTGTTATCGGCAATGTGATCGGCACTCTGTTGAGAGAAGGCACCTGCCTGGTGGCGCGGTGTAAAATAAGGATCAGCTTTAGTGGTGGGTTGGACAATTGAAAGCGACGGCTTCATATAAACCAGCGCCTCATTACTTTGCACCACACGATGATGTTGCTCAAGTAATTCACTTTGCTCAAGCAGGGCCTCTTCAACCGCGCGGCTCATAAAGTCGTGCACCTGACGGCCATTGGAAAAGCGTACTTCATGCTTGGTTGGATGTACATTCACATCCACTTGCGACGCTTCCAGTTCGAGATACAAAACGTAAGCTGGCATTCGTCCCGTTGGCAAGCGGTCATGGTAAGCCTGGCGAATCGCATGGTTTAAAGTACGATCGCGCACGGCGCGGCCATTCACAAATACATACTGTCCTAAACTTGAACTTTGATGCCAGTCCACGGGCGACAACCAACCATATAGACGAGTGGCGTCAATAGCGCTGTATAACTTGATGGCTTCGCGCAAAAAAGAGGCACCAAGAATCGAGCCAATGCGCTGTTGATGTTGCTCAGCATTATGAGCTGCGGGAACTCGCTTCACCACCTTACTGTTATGTCTTAAAGTAATCGCGACATGAGGGGAGCCTAAAGCAATTCGTTTAACCGTTTCTTCGATATGCACAAACTCAGTACGTTCAGCACGCAAGAACTTTTGACGAGCTGGTGTATTAAAAAACAGATCGCGCACTTCAACAATGGTGCCGGCGGGTAACGATTGCGGCTGTAATTTAACCTGCATGTCGAGCCCTTCAGCAATCGCTGACCAGCCCATGTCTTGCGCTTGTGGTCGTGAACTCAATTTAAGCTTTGCCACTGAGCTGATACTGGCCAGTGCTTCACCACGAAACCCCAACGTATAAATGGCTTTTAAATCATCGGAATGCTCAATCTTGCTGGTTGCGTGACGCGCCAGAGCCAGCTCCAACTCATCACAACTAATTCCTTCACCATTGTCGGTTACTCGAATTAACCGTGCACCACCCCGCTCAATATCAACTTGAATCCGATCAGCTTTGGCATCAATGGCATTTTCTAATAATTCTTTGACAACCGATGCGGGACGCTCAACGACTTCGCCAGCAGCAATCTGGTTAGCAACTAAAGGTGAGAGCTTATGAATAGGCATTGAGTTTTCAGTTCGATTTAGAATAGATAAATAAATTTGCCAATAAACAAATCATTCAGCGGTTGGGATAACAAGCTTCTGTCCAATTTTAACAACGTTCGTCGAAAGTTTATTTGCATCTTTAAGGTCACGCACAGACACATTAAACCTCCTGGCAACTTTAATCAGGCTATCACCACGCTGCACGTGATAAATGTTCTCACGATAGCGGGCAGCAAACAAAGTGCCATCTGGCGCATGTTTTTTAAAATAATTAACAATGCCATCACCAACGCCCCTTGCCAATTTTTTGCGGTAGGAGTCTGCTTTCATTAGCGCTTCTTCTTCAGGATTGGTAATGAATCCTAGTTCAACCAGAATTGAAGGAATGTCTGGGTTTTTAAGAACAATCAACGAGTTTTCTTCAACATGCTTTTTATGCATTTTCGGCACCACCTTACTCATAGCGCCGTGTACGATGTTAGCCACTTTGGTACTTTCTGTGATCGAGTTTTCCATCTGCAAGTCCAGCAGTACCGATTTAACTGAGTTATCATAATTGGATAAAACCACCGAGCTATCCACACCACCCAACAGTTCTGACTTTTCTTCTTGCATCTGCATCCAGCGCGCCACTTCTGATTTAGCTCCATGCAAATTCAAGACCCAAACTGACGCGCCTTTTGCTCTTGGGCTTTTAAAGCCATCCGCATGTACTGATACAAACAAGTCGGCACGTTGCATTCTTGCTAAATCAGTTCGCTTGCGATGGGGCAGGTAATAATCCCCGGTGCGTGTCAGAAAGGCCTTCATACCTTCGGTTTTATTAAGCTCTTTGACTAATTCTTTAGATAAGGCCAATACAATATCTTTTTCTTTTGTGCCTCGCGATCCCATTGCGCCCGGATCTTCACCGCCATGGCCAGCGTCAACAGCAATGACAATATCGCGATCCCCTGAACGGTTAACCGCTGGTGGAGTTATTTCCTTACGACTTTCATCAAACAAATCAATCACCAGACGATCACCATATTCTTGATAGGGCTTCAGAGCGAAGCTTTTTGGTTGGGCAGATTTATTCAAATCTAAAACCAAACGTAAAACCCCTTCACGTGGCGGCGAGCTTTTTCTTACTCGCTTGACTAAGTCACTTTGAATATCTAACTGGTTCAGATCAACACTGACATGAGCTTCGGGAATATCGATAACAATACGGTGAGGATTCTCTAGGATACTAACCTGGTGAGTAACGGGAGCCGATAAATCAAGCACAACACGAGTCGATTCCGGCGACTGCCAGAAACGCATACTTTTTATAATCGATGCTTCAGCAACCGATATACTCAGCGCGAGCATAAACACACTTGCTAAAGCTGTCAGCCACTTTCTCATCATCATCTTATCTTTTATGTCACTTCTCTATAATCAGTGTTTATAGCTTTGCTAGTCCAATTTTGGCATAAAATCACAGCTTTTTGCCAGTTTTTGCATCAACTCTGTATGTTCGGACGATAAGCTCGCTTTTCGTCCTTCGTCATTATAATCCAGTTCAATCACTAAATCTGGCTTTGGAATCATGCCCTTGCCCTTATCTGGCCACTCAATCAGCATGACCGAATCTGACTGTTGGTACTCGCGAATGCCGATAAATTCCAGTTCTTCAGGGTCCGATAACCGATACAAATCAAAGTGATAAATTGTCATATCTAATAATTCGTAAGGCTCAACTAAAGTATAAGTTGGACTCTTGGTTGCACCCTGATAACCAAAACCACGCAAAATGCCGCGTATGAGGGTCGTTTTGCCCGCACCCAGCTCACCTTTAAAATAAATTGTCATCGGTGTCTTAATACAAGCAGCCAACTTCTGCCCCATCAGCACCGTTTTAGATTCATCTGCTAAATCTACTGTAATGTTCTGCATCAATTAAAACCTGAGCCCCAGCTCTGTAACTTAACGATTAACAAAGTAATGAATACTTTCAATTAACTCTGAAGCCAGCATACCTCGCACCCTATCCCCGGCTGCTTCAACTCCCGCCGCAAAATGAATGGATGTCGCGACTCGCGTAGCATCCCAGGCCGACATGCCCTGCACTAATAATGAGCCAATCAACCCGCTTAAAACGTCACCTAAACCCGCAGTTGCCATTGCCGGGTGAGCGCCACCTGCAATTAGCACCTGCTGACCATCGGCTAAAATTGTTCCAGCACCTTTTAACAAACAAATGCATTGATAACGCTCAGCAATAGCTTGAGCCGCACTAATTCTATCTTCGCCGACTTTGGCTGTATCCCAGCTTAACAGCCGAGCAGCCTCACCAACATGAGGCGTCACAATGAGCAACTCAGGCAAGTCATTGCCTTGTTCTATAACCTGCTGGAGCCAATACAAACCATCACCATCAATCAAGCATGGCAGTTTTTGCTGTATGGCAAATGCAAAAGACTGTGCAAAAACCTCTCGACCCCACTCGCTGCGCCCTAATCCTGGCCCTAATACCACAGCGTTAAACTGCTGAGGATTAGCGTCAATCAAACTATTAAAGCTCAGTTCCTCAAACGCCACACCATGCCACATGGCCTCTGGGCAAAATCCCAGTGCGGCACTTCGGTTATCTGGATGTAAAAAAGTAGTGGCCAATCCTGCGCCACTGCGTAACGCCGTTTCGGTTGCTAACATCATGGCACCGCCCATAGTGAAATCACCACCCACGCAAAGTAAATGACCACAAGCATGTTTAAAGGTTGTGGCACTGCGTTCGGGAATTTCATCAACTACATCAGAATAGGACTGCTTCCAGGCCACGGGATGTTGCTGATAAAACTGTGACTGACTAACCCCTAAAGTGGCTAAATGCAGTTCACCCTGCGCAGCCAGTCCTTCATTAATGACCTGGCATACTTTGTAGAATATAAAGCTCACCGTATGGTCAGCCTTGATGCAAAACTCCGCACACAAGCCAGTGTCCGCATAAGTTCCACTGGGCACATCCAACGACAGCACTGGCATTCCCGAGTGATTAATCAGATTTATCACCTGCCCATAATGATCACGTAGTTGTCCTTTAAAACCAGTTCCGAGCAGTGCATCAACAATAACATCTGCCTGCTCAAATAAAGCATGACTGGGTTCCCTGATGGGCAGTTTTTTCGCTTCCAACTCTTCCCAGGCTTTTGCTGCATCCCCGCTTAATTGGTCAAGCGGCTTCATCGGTACCAAAGTGACCTGCATTCCAGCATTGTGCGCCAGGCCAGCAACGATTAATCCGTCACCCGCGTTATTCCCGGAACCAGTCACTACCACAATGCGGTGAGCCAGCGGCCACTCTCTTTCCAGACAGTCAAAAGCCGCACGCCCCGCTCTTTGCATCAGCTCAAACAGAGCAAAGCCTTGCGCTTTAGCAGCCGCCTGCTCAATCACTTTAATACTGTCTGCTTTAAATACGGGATGCATAAACTATCCTTAGCCGATTAAATCTAATTCAGGTCAATAAAATGCTCGCGATAGTAACGACACTCTTCGATCGACTCGCGAATATCGTCCAATGCCAAATGTGCGCTACCTTTGGTTAATCCACTGAGAATTGCTGGTTTCCAGCGACGAGCTAATTCTTTTAAGGTGCTGACATCAATATGGCGATAATGGAAATAGGCTTCCAGTTTTGGCATATGTTTAACCATGAAGCGACGATCCTGACAGATACTGTTACCACACATCGGCGACTTGCCTTCATCAACCCACTGCTTCAAAAATTGCACGGTCCGTTCGCTGGCTTCATTCTCATTAATGGTACTTTTACGGACTCGCTCGGTGAGACCTGATTTGCCATGCTGCACCACACACCACTCATTCATATTGTCGAGCACCTCATCTGGCTGATGAATGGCTATGACAGGGCCTTCCGCGAGAATATTCAAATCCTTGTCGGTGACAATGGTGGCAATTTCGATCACCACATCCGTTTCCGGGTCGAGGCCAGTCATTTCCAGGTCAACCCAAATCAAATTATCGTCATTTTTTGTCAAAACCAGCTCCTAATCGTTACGCCGAATCGTTACAATAATAGTCATTATACTCAGCTTAACTCCATACTACTGAGTTTTTCAGTTATTATAGTCGCAGTTTTTGCGCTCGTATGGAAGCGCGTAAGCAAGAGCTATTGTTTATTTCTCTATATAAATAAGGCTTGTTTACACCACAGTTTGAACCATTTAACAGGAGATACTATGCAACTTGTACAACAACAATGTGTTCACAATGATGAAGCAAAGAGCCCGATTGATAATGATAAACGCCAACAGCTCATGAATGATCAATTAAGCAGCTGGCAATTTGACGATAAAACTGGTGCTATTTATCGCAAATTTAAGTTCAAAAACTATTATCACACCATGGCATTTGTAAATGCGGTTGCCTGGATTGCGAATAAGCAAGCACACCACCCTGATCTTGAAGTAAGCTATGGACATTGTCTGGTGCGTTACACTACTCATGATGCAGGTAACAGCGTCTGCATGAATGACCTTATTTGTGCAGCCCACATTGATGCCCTGGAAAACAACGGCACTTTCGGTCCGAACTTTTTAGACGACTAGTCGTCGCGGACTATCACTTAAAAATTCTAGTTAGATGACTTAAAAAAGGTAACTTGTCTTGTCAAAACTTGAAAAGAAATCCGCAAAACGCTGGCGTAAAAAGCCAGACAAGCAAGCTACCTATACAAAGCAAACAGTTGACCGAAATATTGATGAAGAAAGTCTGCTCGATCCCGAGCAAGGCGTTGTCATCAGTCGCTTCGGTCAACAGGTTGATATTGCAGATGAGAATTTCGAGACCATCCGTTGCTTCTTGCGTAAGTCCAATGAGGTACCGGTTGTGGGCGATCGCGCCTGGTTTCGACGACAGAAAGAACTACCCACTGGTGTTCTGGTTGAACTTGAGCCACGACGCTCGCTACTGAAGCGCCCGACTCCTCATCACGGTGTTAAACCCGTGGCAGCTAACATTGATTTGATTGCATTGCTATTAGCACCGGAACCTGCTTTTTCAGAAGTCTTACTCGACCGTTATCTGGTTGCAGCACAGTCCAGCGAGCTACCTGTGTGGATCATTATGAATAAATGGGACACGGTGGATGATGAAGAAAAAAGCACCATCAAAAGCCGCCTGCAGATTTACCAAAATTTGGACTACCCCATTTATTACATCAGCGCCAATACCGGCGAAGGCGTTGAGCAATTAGTCAACGACTTAACCGGCAAACAGTTATTGCTTGCGGGCCAGTCAGGCGTTGGAAAATCAACCTTGATTGGTTACCTGTTTCCCAACATGGAAATTGCCACCGGTGAAGTCTCAGGCACATCTGGTCTTGGCACCCACACCACCACCGCCTCAAGACTTTATCGTCTCGACGAAGAAACCTATCTGGTTGATTCACCCGGCGTTCGAGAGTTTGGCTTATGGCATCTTGAAGATCACGATATCAAGCAGGGCTTTATCGAAATATCAACCATTGGTCAACAATGTAAATTCCGCGACTGCAAGCACCTGAATGAGCCCGGCTGTGCAGTGCTTGCTGCTTCTAAAGACGGCACCATTGCCAAGAGCCGTTTAAAGAATTATCAGCATCTGATCCAGCACTTTGATCAACCCTATATATAGGCTTGTATTCAGTGTTCGTATGAAACAAGTGTCCAAGCCGCTAATAGTCTAGTGATTATATTTAGGCTACAATACCGCCAATTTCAACGGAATCATTAAACTCATGTTCGATACATTAAAAGTCTTAGGCCAATATCTGATCCCGCAGCATGGGATTTCTTTGCTGATGGGGAAAATTGCCGATAGCGAGAATGCGACAATTAAAAATACTTTCATCAAATGGTTTATCAAGAAATACGGTGTCGATATGAGTCTCGCTGAGCGCGAAAATCCCGAAGATTATAAAACCTTTAATGACTTTTTCACCCGCTCACTCAAATCTGATGCCAGGCCTATTGATAGCGAAGAACAATCTATTGTCCATCCTGCCGATGGCGCGGTTAGCCAATTAGGTGCAATAGATAAAGGCTACATTTTCCAGGCCAAAGGCCATACCTACTCAGCCAAAACACTGCTCGGCGGTGATGCAGAATTAGCAAAACCTTTTCAAGATGGTGAGTTTGCAACCGTCTATCTTGCCCCAAAGGATTATCATCGTCTGCATATGCCAATTGATGGCGAACTAACCAAAATGATTCATGTACCGGGCAATTTATTCAGCGTTAATCCGCTAACCGCACGTAACGTACCCAATCTTTTTGCCCGCAATGAACGCGTGGTGGCCATGTTCCACACCGAGCTTGGCCCAATGGCCATGGTATTGGTCGGAGCCACTATTGTTGGTAGCGTTGAAACCGTATGGCATGGCACCATAACACCTCCCACCCGCAAGGAAGTCAAAAGCTGGGATTATGAAAAAGGTGAAGTCACCTTAAAGAAAGGTGAAGAAATGGGCCGCTTTAAATTAGGCTCAACGATTGTGTTGCTATTCCCAAAGGATACCGTTGAATGGGAAAAAGGTATGAAGCCTTATGTCAGAACCATTATGGGTCAGCCAATAGCTTATAAGAAAAAATATACTCATAGTATTATCGTAGGTAGGTAGGTTGGTTGGTGATGCACCCAAGGGGCAGACCCAACCTACAAATCCATAATAGAATCACGCTCTGACCTATACCATAAAATCTGTCCCCCCTTGCTATTGCCCTAATAAGCGTCTTATATTGTTGCTTCATAACAAAATGGGGACAATCTTATGCAAGAAAAATACTCACTGACCTTGCGAATATTACATTGGCTGATTGCTTTGCTGATACTCATTATGATCGGTGTTGGCTGGTATATGGCAGGACTGCCCATGGAGAGTGAATTTAAGTACGAAATCTATCCGGTACATAAATCCGTTGGCATCACCATTCTAGGCTTAGTTATTATTAGAATTATTGTTAGACTTTTTTCAAAGAACCCACCGCTGCCCGCTGGGCTTGCGACCTGGGAAAGATGGTTAACTAAAATTACTCACTTCCTGTTCTATGTATTAATGGTCGCAATCCCGGTTGTTGGCTATCTTTCGTCGGACTATCAGGGCTTTGATGTTGAGTGGTTTGGAGTCCCGATTCCAGACTTAGTTGCAGAGAATGAAGATGCTGCACACCTGATGCATGAGGTCCACGAGATATTGGCATACTCACTATTATTACTTATTATTTTACACTTAGCAGGAACGATTAAGCATCGTTGGTTTGATAAAGGATCTGACACTGATGTTTTAAAAAGAATGCTCTAAGATGGTTATTCGCACTGCTTTAAAAGTTTCATGTAACAAATTTTATTAAAAATCGAGTTTATGCAGTCATTTTTAGGATTTCTTGTAACTAAGAAGTCCTTTGTTATTTTCTAATGTTCTTTTCTTTTAACTCACCCCAAATTAAGCTGTAAATTTTTTCAACTTTCCTTACCGTTTAAGTAAAACAAACTGACATATTCATGGCGATAAACTGTCACAAAAACTCTATATTTACTGAACAAATTCTAGGTTTAGAAAATAAATTTTTGGTATAATATCAACTTCAAAACCGCAAAGCTTAGTGTGATTTATTTCCCTAGTTTTTTATTGTTTTTAAACTTGATTTGGACTGGGAGGCAAGGAATGCTCGACCACTCTCCCCATGAAAGTCGTTCAATCCTGGTTTTTGGAAAAGGCGAGTCAGCACAAGAACTTATCGACCAGTTGAAAGATAACGGCTGGCAAATCTTCTTTACCCAAGAAAAAAGTCAATTTAAGAAATTGTTTCAGCACCACCTATTTGAGGTGGTTGTGATTTTTTTGTCGGCAGAGCCGGAGCCCGTCATTACCGAATATGAAGAGATGGCCTCCTTGAACATGGCCACCAAATGGATCGCCATTATTCCTCAAGAAAACTGGTTGGAAAAACACCCTAATTTTCTTTTCTCACATTTATTTTATGATTATCATCGCGAACCACTTCGCTATGACTATTTTCTGGCTACTGTAGGTCACGCATTCGGTATGGCTGAGCTACAAAATAAACAACTTAATCAACTACAAGTTCCTCAGGATAGTGATGATATTATTGGTCGCTCTCAAGTAACAATGCAAATTAAACGCACCATTAATAAGATAGCCATGGAAGATGCCACTGTTTTAATCACGGGGGAAAGTGGTACAGGGAAGGAGCTTGCCGCACGCAAAATCCATCAACGATCACGCCGTAAACAGGGGCCATTCATCGCGATAAACTGTGCTGCAATACCAGAACCTTTATTTTACTCAGAATTATTCGGCCACGAAAAAGGTGCCTTTACCAATGCAGACACCAAGAAAATTGGCCGTATTGAAGCCGCTGATGGTGGCACTGTTTTTCTTGATGAAATTGGTGATCTGCCCATTAACTTACAAGTTAACTTGCTACGCTTCCTCGAACTTAATCAAATTGAACGATTAGGCAGTGTTAAAAGCATTACAGTTGACTGCCGTATTATCGTGGCAACCAATGTTAATCTTGAAAAAGCCGTCGAGGATGGTCACTTCCGTGAAGACCTTTACCATCGCATTAATGTGCTCAATCTGCATATGCCAGCGTTACGCCATCGTCGTCAAGACATACCGGAACTAGCCAATCATTTTTTAAGTCAATTCTGCGAAGGTCATATGCATAAGACTTTTACACAGCGCTGCTTGAATGCCATAAACCAATATCGTTGGCCTGGTAATGTTCGAGAACTGATGAATCGTATCCGTCGTTCTGTAATTCTGTCTGAAGGGAACTTAATTACCGAAAAGCACATGGATTTGTCTTTCAGCAACCACCAGAATATTGTCAGTCTAAAAGAGGCAAAAGACAAAGCGGAGAAAGAAACTTTGATTCTCTCTATTGAGAAATCTGGCTACAATCACACCTTAGCTGCTAAAAATCTAGGTATCTCAAGAACCAGTCTCTATCGACTGTTAAATAAACACAACATCCCTATGTAACAAATTTGGGAAAAATGTATTAACCATCACAAGCCCCTTTTAGCCCATCTCTCACTTTGTACAAAATTTAATCAATTGTTTGATTCTGTCATATCTTTTTACACCTGACTTACCTATGATTGGCTCCGTGAATCATCCTATCCAACTACCTTAAGAGGTTAAACATGAATTATCTTTTAAAAGGCGCGTTAGCGTCTGCCGGCATCTTTGTGTCTTTATTTTGTGCAGGGAGCTATGCAAAGGATAATATCGTGGAAGGAACCATTACGATCAACATTGAAGATGACTTCGCGAATAAGCGAAGTGAACTGTCTTATCGACTGGTCAACAGTCAGGGAAAAGCTACCGAAGTGGTATTTGATAAAGTACCACATTGGCTGGCGTCCAACCAAAAAGTTAGAGTTCATGGTCAGCTAAATGATAAAGGTAAATTAAAAGCTACTGCTGACTCGATCAGTTTATTGCTTGATGACTCAACCACTTCATCCGTTGGAGCCACCATTGAAGCTGCTTCAGTAACCGGAACTCATCAGGTCCTGGTGGCAGAAATTAACTTTGCCATTAATCCAATAGTGCGTTTTACTTCAGCCCAACTGTACGATTCGTTATTTAATACAGCGCACCAATACTTCCTGGAAAACTCTTACCAGCAGTTTGGTTTATCTGGTCAGGCACTTGAGCCTGTAACTGTTGATGTGGATGTCAGTATCTGTGATACCTATGCTATCAGTGATGCTGCTGATGCAATCATTCGTCAGCGTGGCTATGAGCCAGCAAATTATGATCATGTCATGTATGTGATTCCAACACATCCAAATTGTACCTGGTCTGGTAAAGCCAATGTGCAAGGTTCGCTATCATGGATCAAGCGTTTTGAATCCGATGTTATCCACCATGAATTAGGGCATAACCTTGGCCTTTATCATGCACACAGTAAAGACTGCGGAACTCAGGTTACGGCAGACTCTGGTTGTGCGGTTGGTGATTACGGTGACTACATCAGTGGCATGGGTAATGCTCGTGAAACAAATCACTTTAATGCCTTTCAGAAAGAGCAACTAGGCTGGATGAATAGCAAGGTTGCAACTATCACTCATAACAGTGAAGTGGTTCTGTCACCAGTAGAAGCCAACGACAGCAATACCAAGCTTGCGAAAATTTTTAAACAGACTAAGGCCAGCGGTCAGAATGAATGGTACTACTTAGAGTATCGTCAGGCGATTGGTTTTGATGCGCATCTTGCAGACAGTTACCCACAGTTTTTAACGGGTATTCGTTTACGTGAAGGAACTGATAATGCTCCTAATGACAGTTATCTATTGGATACCACACCTGAGACTTTGAGCTGGACAGATATCACCCTGCAACCAGGGCAGACTTATCACGACTCAGCCAACGATGTCAGCATAACACTGGCTGGAAGCGATGCGGGCAGTGCAATGATTCAGGTTAATTACGGACAGGCCCCTGCTATTTGTCAAAATCAGGTTCCGTCAATTGAACCACTCAGCAACACTTCTATTGCGGCCAGTGCTGGCAGCAACTTTGACATTGTTTATAAGGTTACAAATCACGATAGTTCTGACTGTAGTTCTTCGAACTTTAACCTGACGTCGACCATGGGTAGTTATATTAATGGTAACTTTAATTATTCGAATATAACTCTTGCACCGGGTGCGAGTCAGGAAGTCAACTTATCGCTTACGATTGATACTAATGCTCCAGCTGGCGAATATAGTGTTACCAGTAAAGTTTCTCATGGTCAGACGTTACAATATGCTCAGCATAATGCTGCGGTTACCGTCGAAGAACAGACAGTTGTCAGTAACACCGCTCCGGTTGCTGTAAACGATGCAGTAGTATTGCCAGGCAAAACCAGCATTACCTTTACTCCGTTAAGCAATGACTATGACCCTGATGGCGATAATCTTACCATCATAGGAGTTGAGCAAGGTTCGAAAGGTGATGTCATTTTGAACCCTGATAACAGCTTAACCTACATTCCTGGTAAGCCCTTTAAAGATACTGATAGCTTCAGCTACACCATCAGTGATGGGCAGCTAACTGCAAAAGCCATCATCCAAATTACACTTGATAGCAGTAGCACGGATACCACTACCGGAGGGGGTAAAGGCGGTAATAAAGGTGGCGGTAAAAATAAATAAAGCTAACCTTTGCAGCAAGGAAACGGGGGCCGAAGCCCCCGTTGTGCTGCGCCTGGAATCCTATTCCTCTGGTTGAGGTAGAGGGCACAAGTCACAGGTTGCTGAATCGGAATCCTGAATCGGATTCGATGCAGAGCCGATATCGCCAGGGGCTGCAACAGGGGATGTTGCGGTGACCGAGGCTTGGTTAGTCAAGTTACCATCGCTACCCACAGGTAGTTCAGATGGTAGATAAGTTCCTGTTCGAGTTTCACAGACACTTCCTCCGAAGTTACCTTCTAAGAAGCCGTCTCCATCTTCACAGAAACCACCAGCATTACAGGTGTATCCCGCTCCACAATCAACGTCAATCAGACAGGTTTTAGGGAAGTCCAGCGAGAAGCTTTCATTCAACGCCAAATCCTTGTTATCAGTTAAAATGACATCTAGAGGTGTATCACCTGTGTTACAGACATCCACTGAATAGTCTTTTTGCACAGCAACCAAGTTGCCTGTTTGTGTCAACGACAAATCGCATAGCTTATTAATTGAGATCGCTGGAGAGAGTGATAGCGAATCACAACCAATAGTATATTGATCAGCCGTAATGCTTGAGCTGCCGAATGTGACTGACGCATCGACAGTATTCATACCGCCATTGACATCAGAAACATACTGTCCTGACACCTGCAGTATTTCGTTTGGTGCCCAGCCATCAGCACCACCGGTTAAGCTGCTAACCGCAGGGGTTAGTTGGAATGCAGCACCATCGCTAGGCTGATCATCAATAGTAATGATTTCGCCAGCACCGATGCTTCCAACACCGGTATTGGTCAAGCTGATTGTATAATCAATCGTAAACTTGTTATCGGCTGTTAGGGCTGAAGCGCTGCAGGTTTTTGCTACCTCAATACTACACAATGGGAATTGACCTCCTAAGAAGTCTTTCAATTGTGCAGTTTCAGATCGTGAAGAGCGGGTTTCGATCAGGAAACTGCTAAAGCAGGGAACTTCACTGATACCTGCATTCAGCAACGCCTGAGTCACATTCAACCGTCCTTCAAAAATTGATTCATGAGGGTATGCATCAGGAATGCCTGATTTATTTTCATAAGGCCATAAACCATTCGCTACTCCTGCCAGTTCTTGGTTGTCATTGGTAATCGCACAGGCTACCCCAGCGTCAGTAGCCGTATTACATTTGGAGCCGGCATCACCTGATGAATAAAGTAAACTTAAATTATCATCAACGTCACCGCCACTATCCACCCAGCGCATGACTTGCACAAAAGGTTGCGCATTTGAGCCTTGTGGATACTCCATTACAATAAACAAATCATTCTCTTGATGTTGACCAGTGAAACGGTTATTACCATCAGGGCCTACGACATCCTGGAAAAACCAGAAACCCATAATGGCATCACCATTATTGGCATAACGTTCTGCTCCAAAATAAAAGACCAGATCATTTCCGCCTCCAATCTTGGGCAAGAAATATGCAGCTGCATAACCATTTCTTAAGTCATCTTTATCTGGAACTGAACCATCCTTGTACCACCACTGAGTTACATCCTCAGTGTCCTTTGATCCCCCTTTCCAGAAGATAGTTGCAGGCGGTAAGTCACTGACCACACCGGTAGCCACCGCGGCAGAACTCACACCTAAATTAATATTTTGCCAGTCATCCAGAGCTGTGTCCTTTATCGCATTACCGTCCAATTCCACGCTATCAGCCGGATCCAATGCTAGAGCACTGGTTGCAGTAAATAACGCCATCGAACAGGCAAGCGTCCATCGTTTAATGTTCATAGTTAATCCTCCTTTTTGATTCTATGAATACCGACCTTCCAGTAGTCGACAGTGTCGATTCCAGGCCAGACAACATAAATATAAGCAAGGAGTGTGCCAAGAACTCTAAGCACTTAAAAAGTAAGGAGAAGATTAAGTCTAGATGATTTTATTGAATGGATTATTAACGATTTCCGTTGCAGATATGGTACAGCTTATTGTTCATATAATGGAAACCGAGAAAAAACAGATGGTTAGCAAGCTATTGGCTGTTCCACTTTTGCAACATGAACAATTTAAAAATCAGGAAAAACTCCCAATTGATGAAATAACAATAAGAATATTAATAGGCTATATTTGTCCTAAAACTGGGACTTTGATGACAATAAAAATATTAATAATAATAAGCTCTTGATGGGTTGAAGTCTATAAGTGACGTTTATTCTCCATAGAGCTGCCTCTGTTTCTGCAAAATAATTTCCCGCAAACTGGTGCCCTCTTCAATTTGCAAAATATCCAGCAATGTTTCACGCTTTTTTGTTTCTTCTACTTCGTCAAGATATAACCCCAGTCGCCCCATCATCATAGTTGCCGTTATAGGTAACAGTATTTCCAAAGTATCTTGCTCAATACCCAAACGACGCGAAACTCCAGATGCCAAATCTCGGCTGACGTCCTTTTCTTTTAACAGATGTCCAAGAATATAGTTGCCGTTATCAATCGCATTTGACTCGATGATTTGGTGAGGATACTTCAGAAACTCTTCACTCTTGTTACGAGCCAATGCGTCCATTAATGCATCCAGCCCTCCGTAACGCACATTTTCGCGGAGACCATTTTGCATAGCCTCCAGATACAGCTCCATCACTCTACGCAACTGCTCATGATGCAAACTAAAATGAATCCCAATTTCCTGCAATGGCCTATCATCAACTGGCATTCTGTCACTACCAAAAATTAATTCCATTAGCGTTACCATTGCTTCCTCCCCTTCTCGTTTGAGATTAGATCTAAGCTAATAAATCCCACTATATGCCTGAAAAACGATATAATCAAACCACTTTTATATTATGAAACTCAAGCTCTGATCGAGATCAACTTATTGATATGTCGCATAATTCTAAAGAAAGTAGCCACCACAATAACGCAGCAGCTACCCGGGATCGTATGCAGCACTTCCGGCAACAGGTGTATCATTGGGTTAAACAAATTCCTTATGGAAAAGTTAGTAGTTATGGCCGAATTGCAAAATTAGCGGGCTTTCCACGCCATGCAAGGCATGTCAGCAAGGCTCTGGGGCTGGCACATGCAGATTTACAACTTCCCTGGTTTCGTGTCATTGGCTCTGATGGACGAATCGCGTTCAACCCGGATAGCCCCTACTACTCTGAACAACTGAAGCGATTAAAAAATGAAGGTGTTTCTTTTGTTAAAGGAAAAGTATTAATAACGTGTTTCTGGTCACCTCACCCAGTGGATGATAGCAACATTTCTGCGGAAGAATTTTTTAAATAGTTTGACACTCACTCATCATTACGCGAGAGTTCTTCTTTAAACGATTGACAATCGAGACACAGCTCTGTTTCAGGAGCCACTTCTAAGCGTTTTTCACTAATAGGTTCATCACACTCAAGGCAAAATCCATACTGACTTTCATCAATTCGCTTTAGCGCTTTTCTAACCGCTACCAGCCTTTTCTTGTCACGCTCTACACCTGCTTCTGACATCGCCTGATCCATCAGCGCACTGCCCCGCGAGACACGCCCAAAACGGGACTGATCGAGTTCGACTTTTTCGCCCACTTCTTCAGCCAGGCCTAAAGCTTCTACAAGCTCTTTTTCAATCTGTAACAGTTCACTTTTAAAATGGGCAATCTTTTTATCGTTGATCATGATTCACCTTCTGGTTAATGCAGATGGCTTAAATGTGATATTTCATCAAATTTTCTTAACAGTTCAATTAAAGACCTCAATTCAGGCTGGTCTTTATAAGTCTCTTCTGCGATGGGTGTGATTTGTGCAGGCCCTGGAGGCAGTTGTTCTTCTTCTACATACTCACGCATTTTCGGTAGAAATACAAACTGTAACCATTCTTCTAACTGCAGTGTATCTACACAAAATGGCATACTGCTCTGCAATTTATGATGGCCGGGGTGCGACTCCGACCATAGCTCCAGCTCAACCATATGTTCTTCGATACGATCGAAGATTTCTATATATTTTGTAATCCAGTCAATACTACTCATCGTTATCTCTCCAACCTCAAGTTACTTACCTTGATATTTGCTCGGCCAGAACTCTTTTATGACCCCATTCGTATCTGAAAAACTATGGCATGAATTCAGCACATTATCGCTGATGGGAAAGCGGCCATCATCAGAAAAGTTAATATAGGGGTAAATGGTCTGTATGGCAGTGGTCGCCATCGGTCTTAATAATTCTAACAGGTGCGAGCACCCTTCTACACCACCCACCAATTCTTTTGCTTTCTGCGTCCAACCACGGCCAATTTGCAAGCCTATCAAACGCTTATAATTTTCCTCAATCTGCGAACAGATAGAAAAAGGAGTAATCGACATGGCAGCTTCAACATCCTTAATCACCAAGTGATTATCCAGCGTTAATCTTAACCATAATTCATGTACTAATTCACCCGGCTGCAACACACCTCGTTGCAAGGTGGGAAACGGATACCCTTTATCATCAGTAAGATGCGCCTCAATGTCCCATAGACCATCCTCTCTGAGATAGCCGTTGCATTGAATGTGTCGGTAATGAATTGGTTTACGCTGTTGCGGTTTTGATAGTGCCATGTGCTATGCCATTTAAAGTGACCGTTATCTGACTATCATAACCCAGTTTGCTTCTTACTTAAAAAAGCAGGGCTTTAAAAAGCTGGACATAAAAAAAGCCCGCCGAAGCGGGCTTGTATCATTTGGCTCAATTAAGCTAACTTCGAGCCCAGGGAGAGACTAACATCGTTATTGTTATTATAACTTCCTATAGCTAAAGCAGTGAACGCTTAGAAATTAAACTTGACACCAACACGTGCCGTTCTTGGTTTATCTGGACGTGCACCATAAGGCTCACGTGCAACAATCGAATCATCATCGAACAAGTTATCAATCGTTGCGTAGATGCTGGTGCTGTCGTTGATATCAAACTCAGATGCTAAATCAACGATAAAGCGATCGTCGGTTTGTTGGAAAGCGCCACAGGCTGGCTTAGTACAAGTACCGTCAACGTAGTTCAAGTTTGTGAAAAGATTCCACTCTGAGTTGTCATAACCAACAGATAGTTGCATCTGGTTCTCAGGAATGTATGGAATTGGCTGACCATTTTCTACAGGACCCCAGACATTACTGTCAAAAGTCGAAGCAAATTCAGTGTCTGTGTAGGTGTAGCTGAAGCTGCCTAACCAGTTTTCAGCAAACTTGCCCACAACACGTAACTCAAGACCTTTCACTTCAGCAGCACCACCGTTAAAGCGGTCGCCTAATTCATCAATGCTACAACCACTATTTGATAGAGTACATTCGCCTAACAAGTTGTCATAATCACTGTAGAAAGCGATTAGCTCACTGTTATAGCTTTCTCCGGCAAAACGGACACCCATTTCATAGTTCCAGCTTTCTTCTGGTTTGTCTGTAGGGCTGTTTCCAGGAGGTGCAAAGCCTTTATTCACACCAAATAATAAACTGGTGTTATCGCTTAATAACCACAAGGCACCAAAGCCAGGCAGTACTTCTGAAGCACTGTTCGTACGCATGCTTGGAGCCGCACTGCGGTCAGTGGCATTAGCCCAGTCTTCGCGCTTTAAATCCACATCTTCGTAGCGAACACCTGGCGTGAAGATCCAGTCACCATAAGTAATGGTATCGATCAGGTAGTAAGAGTTAGCTTCTGCAGAAGATATACGGTTACCTGCTGTGCCCCAAGCATCTGCTTGATCCAATACTAATGTGCCATTTTCCTGAGTGAAGTAGCTGTGACGCTGAAAGCGATCTTCTTCGTCTTCATGCACTCGCAAACCTAATTGCAGATCATGTTGTGCTTCACCGACCGTGAAATCCCACTCAAAGCTGGCCTGAATACCTTCGCTTGTATAGTTACGATTGTTATCGGTAATTTGAATACGGTCATTAGGCGCATCAGCACCATCTAGAATAGACTGGAAGTAAGCCGCGTTGCTACCACCAGAATTAATTTCATTGATGACGCTCGACCAGCTATAACGAGTTGTAGAGCCTGGGTTTAATGGGTCATCCATAATGAATGCACCAGTTTTGTACCAGTTACGAGCAGTTTCATTGCGATACGCCGTGACCCGCAAGTCAAAACTATCCGTTAAGTCCGCATAGTAGCTCAATACATATTGGTCATGTTCGCCGTCAAAATTATCCAGTGCTGAAACGCCATACATGCGATAAGGGTTAGCGGCAAAATCAGCATCAGTCAAACCTAAGTAAGACTGATCAGAGTCTTCAGTGGAATGCTGAATTTTGATATCTAATTGCTGGTAAACATCCGCAGAATAATCAGAATTGAAACGGAATTTAGCTACATAGTCATCTTTGTCGAAACCGGTTTCATCGCCATGACGGTCAATCGTTTTGAAGCCATCGGTAACGTGCTGATTGGCTTCAAGCAAGTAACCAAAGTTATCGCTGCTGTCACCGTAATAGACATAAGCGCGACGCTCATTATTCTCGCCGACCTCAAGCTTCAATTGCCCCTCTGAATCAACTGGAATTTGGCGTGAAATCAGGTTTACTGCACCACCAACAGTGAAAGGACCGTGCTTAATGGCTGCTGGGCCTTTCAATACTTCGATGCCAGTAATACGGTCAAATGTTGGGAAATAATAAGCTGATGAGGCTGAATAAGGCGCTGGTGCGATTAAAACACCATCTTCCATTAACGTAACGCGACCCGAACGACCGGTTCCCGTTCCACGAATACCAATGTTAGGACGTAAACCCAAGCCATCTTCCAGCTGGATATAAACGCCAGGTACCTGCTGTAAGGCACGATTAACGTCAGTATATTTGAATTCTTCTAGCTCAGTTTCTGAAACCACGTGCGCAGAACCCGGCACTTTTTGCGCGGCCTGGCTATCGCCAATGATTTGAATGGTTTCGACTTTATCGCCTTTTTTAAGGTCGTCAGCTAGCGTTGTTTGAGATGCTGTAAGCGCCACTGTCATAGCAACAGTTAATGCGCTGAAAGAGAAACGAGGTTGCATTGTCATACCCTGTATTTTGTTTGTAAGCGAACAACGCGCGCATTATAGATCTAAATGAGAATAGTTATCAACACCGTTCTTATTTGGTTTTAGGTTTTTTTGACAATTTACGTTGTAAAGTCCTCCTGTGCATCCCTAACGCCCTTGCAGTAGCAGAAATATTACCCTGGTTTTGGGCTAACACTACTTGAATATGCTCCCATTGTAAGCGCTCAACGGACAGCACATCTTGAGCTTGGGTGTCGTTACCAACTCCCTCCTGGATTGCATAACGCTGCTGAGCCGATTCGAGTAGCTCAACAGGCTCTTTAGAAAGGGTATTCAGTATCTGCGTGGCATTGGCAGGTTTGGGAAGGTAATTATCGGCCCCCAGTTTAATCGCCTGAACCGTAGTCGCTATGCTGGCATAACCGGTCAGGATCAGAATGCTGGCTTTGGGATATCGCTGGCGTAATTGCGATAAAATACTTAACCCTGACTCACCATCCAGAAATAAATCCAGCACTATGGAGTCGAAATTATTTTGCAGCTCAGGATCTGAAGCCTGTTTAATCGTACTGACATGGGTGCAACTTATTCCTCGCTTGTGTAAAGAGTGCTGCAATACCTGAGCAAAAGCAGCATCATCCTCAATCAATAGCAGATGAGTAGTCATAATCTAATGCCCGTTCTCAGCTGATGCTTGCCACAGAATGGGGATGCTTACTGTTACCACAGCGCCTTTGGAGTGATTAGCAATCTCAATGGTGCCATCCATCAATTCAATACTGGCGCTGGATATCAGGCTACCAGTGCCCATACCCTGCTGTGAATTAAGGCTAGGTGCGAAGCCATAATTCTCTAGTTGATGCTCAGCCAGACCTTCACCAAAATCAAAAATTCGTAGATCAAGGTATGGCTGCTGCCTCTCGTTCCTGTCAATCTCACAAGACAACCTGATACGTGACTGTTGATTAAGTTGCGAAGCCTTGGCCGCATTATCCATGATATTAAGTAAGGCACTGATAAAGCCAAGGTGACTGTTCAGCTGATACTGGTTGCTGTTGCAGTCTGATCCAGCATCCAGCTCCAAACTGACCTCCGGATGTAGCAATCTAAAACTGACAGTAATCTGACTTAACAAATCATGTACCGAGATAGTTTGATATTGACGCTGTTTTAACTGTTCAAACTGTAGCTGAATATTGTGAGTAATCTTCTGGCAGCGACTGATTTGTTGCCCCATTAAGCTTTTTTCATCCGACTCAGGCATATCATCAATTATCACGGCCATGCTGGATAAGGGAGTATTAAATTGATGAGCCGCATCAGCTGCGGAAACACCAAGCGCGAGCAAATAATCATCTCTAAGCTGTCGTTGCTTCTGTTGCTCCAGTTCAAGCTGCTGAATGCGGGTTGCCCGCACTAGTCGACTGACCATGTAATACAGCAACAGCGCACTGGCAATAAATACCAGCCACATGCCAATCAGGTGAGACGTGAAACCATGATGGGCCCGGTACTCCGATACCAGACTTAACAGCAGGCTATAGCCAGCAATAGCAATCAATAACAAGCTTAATGCATAGTGGGGTCTGAGCATCAATGAAGCGGTAGCGACCGGTAACAACAAAAGTGAAATCAGAGGGTTGGCAATACCGCCCGTGAGATAGACATATGCCATCAGTAACAGCGCATCAAGTAACAGAGCAACAAAAATACCCAGCTCGCTAACGGTTGCGCGGCTGATTACGAGGGTATGCAAAAATATGGCTGTTTGC
Organism: Kangiella sp.; assembly: GCA_048266925.1. Lineage (GTDB taxonomy): Bacteria > Pseudomonadota > Gammaproteobacteria > Enterobacterales > Kangiellaceae > Kangiella. Next base: position 704,208 of record JBLWYL010000002.1, read on the forward strand.
ACAGATAGAATGACCCAGACAAAAGGCGAAGGCAGCTGCTGCAGCCAAAACAAGTAAAATACCTGGAGCAAAAGCGCAATGCCTCGCCCCCAACTTAGTGGCGTCATAATCTGTTGGTTAAAATGCAACATCATCAAGCACGTCTTTGAATATTTATATTAGCGAATTATAATATAAAAGTCCGAATTACCCTATTTGGGCTTAATTGGTCTTAGACTCGGGACTTGTCACCAGTATCTGCGCTATCATGAAGACTTAATTACTTATAAGAGTATTACGATGTACAAATGGCTTTCACTGATCCTGATCACTTTAACGCTAACAGCCTGCTCGAGCGAAGAAAAAGAGTCCGATAAACTATTGTCAGACTATAAAGAGCAGCAACTCGATAAAGCCAAACAAGTTGAGCAGGAAATGCAGAACCGTGTTGATAACCTCGATCAACAGTTAAAAGAAGCAACTGAAAACAAAGAAGAAGATCAACCTAATTAACTGTGTAATTTAACGATGCAACGATCCAATCTAATCACTGCCGCAGGTGCGGTGCGCTTACGCAATGAACTTGCCTACTTGTGGAAGACACTACGGCCTGAAGTCACTCGAGCCATCAATGCCGCTGCAGCTGAAGGTGACCGCAGTGAAAATGCTGAGTACATTTATAGGAAAAAACAACTGCGTGAAATTGATCGCCGCGTCCGTTACCTGCAGAAACGCACAGCCGAGTTGCGTGTCATTGAATACATTCCACAGGAGAGGGACAAAGTCTTTTTTGGTGCACAAGTTTCGCTAGAAGATGAGCATGGCAAAAATCTGGTATATCGTTTAGTAGGTTCCGATGAATTTGATCATAAACCCCATTACATCAGCATCGACTCTCCAATGGCACGAGCACTGCTAAAAAAGCAGATTGATGATGAAGTTAAGTTAAAACTACCAGACGGTGAAAAGCTGTTCTGGATAACCAACATTGACTACCCCTCTCCACATGAAGATTAAAACAGCAAAGAGTTCAAAAGAATCATTTGATTACTCTTCCCACAAGGCTACAACCGATAACTAATGCTTAAAGAGCCGAAACGGGTATTGTCTTTACGCTCTTCAAAGGTACTGGTAGTTTCTGCCAACGAAAACAACAATCCCCAATTTTTCCAATTCCAGACAAAGCCGGTGGAATAAATCAGTTGCTCATTTTTTAAGGTGACCGATGGGCTATTACGAAAAGTGTTACCGTTAACAAAAATATCATTAAAAACATATCTGGGCTGTACCCCTAGAAAAACATAATATTCTTCAGAGTTGGTACCTGCCAGCGGATTGATTCCACGTCCGGGCAACACACTAATAGCGGCGTGGCTGCGCTCGAGATTCAAGCCCCAACGTATCATGTAAGTTCCGGCAACATACGAGGAAAAGTTACCACCACTTGCTTCAAGCATACCGATGAAGTCAACGCCATGCCCATCGCCGTTTTTGACTTCATGGCGCCAACTGCGACGCGCCTGTAAAGCAATAACAGCTTCATTATGCAGCTGGTGATCCCAACCCATAGGTTTATCCGAACCTGTTATTTTATGCACCCTCTTCTGAGATTGCTCTGCAAGCGATGCGGGGCCAACTATGCCCAGTATCAGGCTAAATTGTTCAGCACGCCTTTCCGTCCAGGAATGCACGTTCCCACGCCAGCCCAGAATACCCGCATAAGGTAAATCATCCGGTTGAAAGTTGGGATTGGTGATATCGGCTGGAGTCTGTATGCCCTGGAAGACACTATAGCTGGCGCCATAAAAATGCTCGCTATCATCGTGAACAACAAAAGTTTTGGCCATTGATTGCAACCACTCAGGGCTATTTGATGCATCCAATGTCTTATAAGGGCCACTGCCCCAACTGACGCCAATGCCATTGGTATAGCCACCATCGTGGCCAGCGAAGAGATCATTCTCAACGGTAATGGTTACAAAGGTATCAGGGTCTACCAACTCCTGCTCTGCGAAAGGAATATCATCGGCGGCGATAGATAAAGGGCTAAAACATAACGCAAGAGTAGCGACTGCCGCATGCATTGTGTTAGCTGACATAGAAATCCTTATATTGGGGTAAATTTTTAGTGTTTGCCTCGGTTTTTGAACTTATCTTTAACCTTATTAACCACTTGCTCAGAATAGTCCCCATTTTTAACTTCCTTGCGAATTGTTTCTTCGACAATGTTCATAGCATCATCAATTGTCATATAACCTTTTTTATAAGAACGACGGTGTTTAAACAAATTTATATGATGATCGCTGCGCCGTCCCCAGGCCATTAGTCGATCCCAATAGGTTGGACGCTCTTTATCACGCTCTCCAAAGTCTAAAATATAGCAAAAAAGTGCTACCGGCATTAAGACGAAATCGCGAATAGCGTCTATGCCTAATTTGACTTGCAAAAGAATTAACTCTCTGGTTCTGTCCCAGGTATCTTTATTTTCACTCGATTGCTGCTCTTCATGCTCAGCATCAAGTTCAATCAAATCTTTATTATCAGTATTTTTATCCATCTTATTATCCTCGCCTTGCTGTAATTTGGTTTCCTTGCTTTATTACAGTCTCTTTCCAAAACCTTTGTTAAATAATTCACGGTTGATTTGCTTTTCCTCATCATTTTTCTTAAGCAAAACGTAAACCGACCCTAAACCGCCGTGTTGTTTCTGTGTCGAATGAAACGCCAGCACAGCACTATGTTGTTTCAGCCAATGATTGACATGACTTTTTAAAACTGCCTGAGGATGACTGCGCTCGCCTTTACCATGTGTAATTAATACAACACGTTTACCACGCTTAAAACTACCACTAAGAAAATAAAACACATCTTCACGCGCCTCATTAACGCTACGTCGATGCAAATCTATATGTGCATCAATGGTATATTTTCCAAGACGTAATTTTTTATAGACACCCTCTTGCACACCGTCTTTTTTATATTCAAGCCAATCATTCGGTAATACCGGCTCAACAAAATCTGTAGTCAGATAATTGGGGTCCACATTAGGCTTACGGCCTAAAGCTGCATCGCGTCTTGCTTGCTGTGCAATGCTTGGCCCTTCATTCGCTTTATGTAAATTAACCCGATCATTTTTAAGGCGCTGAACGTCGGACAACTCTTTTTTAAATAAATCAAAATCATCTTGTGACATACACCACCTCAATTAACATCATTTTTACAGACTGTTTCTCATTGCTTCCAAGGATTCCCAGCGCTCGAACTTTTGTTCCAACTCTGCTTCAAGCTCTTCTAGCTCTTGTTTAGTATCTGCAATTTTCTCGCCATCCTGCTGATAGAACTCAGGATCGCTCATTTGTTCATGTAATCCGTCAATTTTTTCTTCAAGTTCTGCCAGCAACTCAGGTAACTTATCAAGCTCAAGCTGATCTTTATAACTCAACTTTTTGAGCTTCTTTTGACCCTTATTTGACACTTTAGTTTTCGGTTCAGAATCTTTTTGCTTTTCCTGAGCCAACTTGCTACTCGAAGTGCTACCAGCATCAGCCGGTTTTTGTCGTAACCAGTCGTCATAACCGCCCACGTACTCTTTAACAATACCATGCCCTTCAAAAGCGATTGTGCTAGTCACCACATTATTCAGAAAATCACGATCGTGTGAGACCAACATCAATGTGCCTGGATAGTTATCCAGCATCTCTTCCAGTAATTCGAGAGTCTCAATATCCAGATCGTTGGTTGGCTCATCCAGAATCAGTAAGTTAGATGGCTTAGCCATTATTTTGGCCAGTAATAAACGATTTCGTTCACCACCCGATAAAGCAGTAATCGGTGCACGCGCACGTTCTGGAGTAAACAAAAAATCCTGCAGGTAACTGATGACATGACGTGGCTGACCATTAATGGTCATCAAATCTTTGCCACCAGACACATTATCCATCGCCGATTGCTTCTCATCCAACTGGGCTCGATGCTGATCGAAATAGGCTATCTCTAATTTGGTACCCAATTTGACTTCACCTTGATCTGGCTTTAATTCACCAAGCAGAATGTTAATCAGAGTCGTTTTACCGACACCGTTCGGGCCAATAATACCAATCCTGTCACCACGCATAATCAGGGTCGAAAAATCATCGACCAGAGTTCGCCCTTCATATCCATGATGGATATTTTTTGCTTCGATAACCTTCTTGCCAGAGGCTTCCACATCTTGAGCTTGCAACTTTACATTGCCAATCAGGTTACGGCGCTCAGCACGCTCTTGTCGCGCAGCTTCAAGTCTTCGAACACGCCCTTCATTACGAGTACGGCGTGCTTTAATGCCCTGACGGATCCAGACTTCTTCTTGAGCAAGCTTTTTATCGAAATCCTGGTTTTGTTTTTCTTCAGCTGCCAACTGCTCTGCCTTTCGACGCAAAAAGTTTTCATAATCGCCCGGCCATGAGGTTAATTTGCCCCGATCGACTTCGACTATTCGAGTTGCCAGATTTTTCAGGAATCGACGATCGTGGGTAATAAACAATAAGCTGCCTTCGTAGGCCTTAAGGAAATTTTCCAACCATTCGATAGACTCGACATCCAGGTGGTTAGTTGGCTCATCCAGCAATAAAATATCCGGTTGCTCCACCAAAGCTTTAGCCAAAAGTACTCGTCGTTTCATACCACCGGACAATTCATCGAACGATTTTTCCGCATCCAGACTCAATCGATTAATCACGGTTTCGACTTTCTGATCCATCGCCCAACCGTTAATTTCTTCAATTTTTTCCTGCACTCGCGCCAATTTGTTCATTGATGCTTCATCAGTGGACTGGATTAAATGATGAAACTCTCGAATCAAGGCTCCAGCTTCGCCCAGACCTTCAGCGACAACGTCAAAAACGCTGCCACTGGTGCCAGATGGCACTTCTTGCGTGAGTTTGGCGACTTTGATGCCCTGCACAAAGCGAATATCACCATCATCAGGGATAATTTCGCGATTGATAACTTTCAGAAGGGTCGATTTTCCAACGCCGTTACGGCCAATAAGACAAACCCGCTCGCCAGGTTCCATCGTGAAATCGACTTTATTCAATAAAGCCGGGCCACCATAACTGACTTCAACTTGTTGTAACGATACTAATGCCATTAAAATGATACTTTTCGTGTTTTCGCTATTTTAACGTAAAAGATTGCCGATGACTTGCCCTCTTTGCTCGAAGCACCAAACTTTGCACTTTCACACTGACAAACAGCGCGATTATCTGCAATGTCAGGTGTGCGATCTGGTCTTTGTGCCGAAGCATCAACTGCTATCAGCCGCAGCCGAGAAGTCGCTATACGACCTCCATCAGAACTCACCGGGTGATCAAGGCTATCGCCAGTTTCTTGACCGTTTGCTGATACCCTTATCGGAAAGCCTGCCTGATAACGCACAGGGACTCGACTTTGGCTGTGGCCCAGGCCCTACCATTTCGGTGATGATGGCTGAGCGTGGCTTTAGCATGGAGAACTATGACCCTTTTTATGCCAACCGATCCGAGTTACTGTCGCGGCAATATGACTTTATTACCAGCACCGAAGTCTTTGAACATTTACATCAACCCTCCGAAGTAATTCCGCAACTAGTGAAGATGCTAAAACCCCAAGGAGTGCTCGGCATCATGACTAAACGCTGGATCAGTCAGGATGCCTTTGCCCGCTGGCATTACAAAAATGACCAAACTCACGTCTGTTTCTATTCGGATAACACCCTTCAGTGGATAGCCGATCACTGGGATTTACAATTAAAGCTCATTGGGGCTGATACTGTACTACTTCTTAAAACATAAAAAAGGCGGAGTCCGTTAAGAATCCGCCCAATAGGTTGCGAAAAGAGTCCCAGAGGATATTTAAGGGATCTATAACTCTTTAATTCAAAGAATCTCAGTTCTTTAAAATTTCAATATCGCCATTAACCGTATCAAATGACAAGCTGGCGCCACCACCGTTATAGGAACCATTCATCTCGGCGCCAACATACTCACCTTCATCTACTTCAATACCAAAATCATTACTGAGATCGCCATTTAAAGTTTCTGAGGATAATCTAAACGAAGCACCGGCTGGGGCATAAACTGCTATATCACCATTAACGCTATCCGCCTTAACTCTTTGTGAGGAGCCTAAACGATCCATACGAATAACGATTTTGCCGTTTACCGTATCGGCAGATACATCGCCAGAAGAGCCTTCAATGGTAATCTTGCCGTTAACAGCATCAGCCTGAACATCACTACGCATACCCACAATAGTGATAGCTCCATTGACCGAATCAATCGAATTAAGCTTGGCTTTATTAGGCACCTTCAAGACAAAGTCCACTTCGCCAGAACCACCGCCCCAGCTAAACATACCAGAACGTTTGAAATCCACTTCAACGTCAAAGTCCTTGTCAGTGTGCTCAATAATCACTTCAATACGTTCAAGATCTTTCTGATTGTCGGCAGTAATCACATATTCCAAAGCAATTTCATCTTTATCCCAGCCACTAACTTCAATACTACCGTTAATATTTTCAACGGAAACAGAGCCAGTAGCGCTGAAATCATAAGTTTGTGAAAAGCTTTTGCTTTCTTCCGCCCGGCTAGCCGTACCAAAAACTGATAAAGCCACTATGGCACTTGTGTAAATCAATGTTTTCATCGTTAACCCTCATTTTGTTAATACATCTATTGGATGCCCGTTCTTGGCAAAGGGTTTAGTTGAGCATCAATTATTTATATAAAAAACGCCCTCACAATGAGGGCGTAGACCAACTAACAATTACTTTTTTGTTGCGACAAGGACTACTGGTCATCTTCTTTCTTGCGTCGCAGTAAGTCTTTTAGTTTATCTTCGACTTTCTCTTTTGCTTCATCCTCTAACTCCTGTTTTTTCTCATCAATTTTTCCCTGGTATTCGGCTTTGAGGATTGCTTCATAATCAATATTGGCTTTTGGCTCAGCCCAGGTACCTTTTAGTTCAAAAGGAAGCTTCTTCCCAGCCAGCTTAGGATATTTGGCTTCCACCTGCTCTTTTAAAGCACCTTTTAGAACCAGCTGAAAGTTGCCGCCAATAGATTCCTTATTGGCATCGGTAGTTGCCCTGCCGAGCAAATCAAACAGAGGAGAATTAATCGCAAAGTTCGACAAGTTAATAACACCATTATCGGCTTTCAAGTCACCTTTTAACCCGGCAAATACCGTTTTGCCGCTGTAACTTTCTTTATTCAGACTCTGTAAGCTTAAACCAGATGCAATCAGTTTTTCGATATCAATCCCCATCAAGGCACCGTCTGATAAATTGATATGGCCGGTACCATTTAGGTTTTGCAGCATCTGCTTAACGTCTACACCTTTGGTCTTCATATCAAGATCGAGAGCACCCAGCCCTGACAGGCGCTCAAAGCCAAAGAAAGCCGCGAGCAAATCACCCACCTGAATATTGTTTAAATCTGGTTGTACTGCAAGCGCCAATGGTTGGCTCGCAAAATTAACGCTGGCAGTAGTTGCTAACTCGCCCTGGAAAGCCTGAGCCTTAAAGGGATCGAGGTGCAATGTAGCTCCCTTATTAAATACCTTGGCCGTAACCTGCGTAAACTTGGTGTTTTTTAAATTTAAGCTACCAATAGCCAGGTCACCTTGAATACGGGATTTTTTAAGGAAGTCGGCAACTGGCGAAAAGTCGGCTTCAGCTTTTGCTGTGGACTCTTTCTTGCCGCTTGTTGCCATCAACCGATCAAGAGTTAAGCTGTCCGCATTCATACTAACTTTAATATCATTAATATCCCCCAGGCCTGCCGAAGCTTTAAATGTCACCAACTGATCATCAAGTGTCACCGCACCCTGATGCTCAATCAATGTACGTTTACTGTCCATAATGACCGATAAGGTTCCAGTCAAGCCAACAGTCTGGATGGTACTCGAAACATTATCGACACTGGCATCCATCTTTTGTACATTGATTTGCTTAAAGTCCTGACTGATTTTCAAATCACCAGCTAAAGCCCATAACATGACCGGCTTATTAACTTCACCAGCAATTTTACCGTTTGCAGAAACCGGCCTGAACTCTCCCGGACGGAAGTCTTCAATCATTAGCTGCTCTAAAGTAAAGCTTTGGCTCAGCTTGTTATTGGCATCAAACTGATTGACGGTAAAATTATTAAGTTCAAGCTTCTGCAGACTCAAATCTAAAGCCTCCGCCTCAGGGGTTTCTTTAACGGTATCTTTAGTCTCTGCTTTTTGTAACGCCTCAGTAAAAGCTTGTAGGTTTGACTTACCTTGCGGGCCGCTGGTCATATTTAAGGTTGCATCGCTTACTGTCACAGCGCCAACTTCAATATCACCACTGAATAAAGGCATCAACTTGATACTGGCGGACACAGCACCAATGGTCAAAGCTGGGTCTCTTTGTGGAAATGCAGGGGGCTGCGATAAACTGACACCACCGGTTTCAATCGCTAACCATGGGAAAAATGATAGGCTTAAATCTTGCTCAATCACTAGCTCAGCGCCGGTTCTTTCTTTAACCTGAGTAATAAGGGTAGATTTAACCTGATCACTGTTAAAGAAAATCATTAAAGCAACGGCGGCCACAATAAACAGGGCAACCACTGCTATCACTAGCCTGAGACTCCATTTTAATAAAGTTTTCATTTTTAGATCCTGCAAAAATCAATCGGTTACCATTAGATTAACAGTAATTATTGATAGTTCCATGCATCTTTTGGCAAAAACTTTGAACTTTTTATAAAAATCGGTGACAAACTTAACAGATAAGTTGTCATTGTTAGTTCATGGAAAGTTACTTTTTAGACAAGCTTTTAGACCTAGATCTTAGAACTCAGAACCCTCAGACCTAGTCCCCCTAAAAGAGTTAAGGCCAATCGAAAGATTGGCCTTTTTATTTTCAAGCTTTAATCGACACAGTAAGCGTTAAGAATTAGCGTCTTTATCCGACCAGGAATCACGTAATGTCACAGTACGATTAAAGACCAGATTATCCGCTGAGAACTCATAGCGATCCGCAGTAAAATATCCCTCACGTTCAAACTGGAAGCGATCTTCCGGATTTGCCTTCACCAAACTCGGCTCAACCATGGCGGTAATCACTGCAAAAGAATCTGGATTTAATGCCTCCAGGAAGTTATCCATCGCTCCAGGATTAGGTACATTGAACAAACGGTCATATAAGCGAATCGTGGCAGGTTTTGCATGTTTAGCAGAAACCCAGTGAATGACGCCACGCACCTTACGCCCTTCCGGGTTCTTACCTAAAGTATCTGGGTCATAAGTACAATGCAGCTCCTTCACCTCACCATTCTCATCCAGAATCGCTTCGTTGGCTTTAATCACATAAGCATTACGCAAACGCACTTCACCATCTTTGACCAGTCGCTTGTATTTCTTATTAGCACTTTCACGATAATCCGCACGATCAATATAGACTTCGCGACTAAACGGCAACTCACGTGTGCCCATTTCTTCAAACTTGGGGTGGTTGTTACCCGTAAGAATTTCTTCTTTGTCTTCCGGGTAATTGGTAATAATGACCTTGATCGGATCCAATACCGCCATGCGACGCTGAGTAGACTTATCCAGATCATCGCGCACATTATCTTCCAGCAAAATCATGTCGGTGACACTATTGACCTTGCTGATACCAACGGCATCGCAGAAGTTACGAATCGACGCCGGGGTATAGCCACGACGGCGCATACCTGAAATAGTTGGCATTCGCGGGTCATCCCAGCCATCCACACGCTTTTCTTCCACCAGTTGAGTTAACTTACGCTTAGAAGTAATGGTGTATGCAAGGTTTAGACGCGAAAACTCGATTTGCTGCGGATGGCAGTCAATGGTGATGTTGTCCAGCACCCAGTCATACAACGGGCGATTGACTTCAAATTCCAAGGTACACAAAGAATGGGTGATGCCTTCTAACGCATCGGAAATACAGTGGGTAAAGTCATACATTGGATAAATGCACCACTTGTCTCCGGTACGAATATGATGGAAGCGCTTAATTCGATACAAAACAGGATCGCGCATCAACATGTTCGGATGCGACATATCAATCTTGGCACGTAACACCATTTGCCCATCGGCAAAATCACCAGCTTTCATACGACGAAACTGAGCTAAACTCTCTTCAACTGGACGGTCACGGTATGGACTTTCAGTGCCTGGTGTCTGGAAATTACCGCGATTTTCTGCAATTTTGTCAGCAGGTTGCTCGTCAACATAGGCTTTACCCTTTTGAATCAGTTCTTCAGCGAAGGCATACAGCTGATCAAAGTAATCTGAAGCATGGCGCACTTCGCCTTCCCATTCAAAGCCAAGCCAGTGCACATCTTCCTGAATCGCTTTGGCAAATTCTTCGCTTTCTTTTTCAGGGTTGGTATCGTCAAAACGCAAATTACAGGGTGCGTCATAGTCACGCGCGATACCGAAATTCAGACAAATGGATTTAGCATGGCCCACATGCAGATAGCCATTCGGCTCTGGCGGGAAACGAGTGTGTACTCGCCCTTCATTCTTATTATTGGCAATATCTTCGTTAATCTTGTTACGAATAAAGTTGGTCGGAGTGACTTTTTCCGCACCGCTCGTAGCATTCGCCGTAACATTATCTGTAGTCTTGTCAGTCGCTGAACTCATGAATCTGCCATTAGGCGCAAAAGTGCGCAAATTAAGTAAATGTCTAGGATAGGTGGGGATTTTAGCGATATTTACAAGCTAATGCGACACTTGAACCGCACCAGACGCAACTTTTTCAATGAAAAGCAGCTGTAGGGCAACTTGTTCTCACGCTCCTTTTCTTTTCACTACCAATATAGGACAATAAGGGCAATTATCACATCCAAACCTTGATCAATACTTATGCCTGCAAAGAATGCGCCCGCAAAAAAAACGACCAGCGTTAATTTTGAAAGCCAGCTACAGGAACTGGAGACTATTGTTGAGCAGCTTGAAGGGGGAGAATTGCCTCTCGATGAAGCTCTCAAAGTATTCGAGAAAGGCGTCAAGTTATCCCGACAGTGCCAACAGCTGCTCTCAGAAGCGGAACAGAAAGTAACCATTCTGATGGACAATCAGGAACAGACTTTCGAAGTTGACGACGAATAAAATCTTTCCTCAATGACTATGTATCAACAACTTGAACACTGGCAAGACCGGATTTGCCAGTTATTAACGACGCGCCTACCCGGGGATGACAGCAATCCAAAAAGTTTGCATCAGGCCATGCGCTACGGTGCCCTTAACGGTGGCAAACGTATTCGCCCTACGCTGGTGTATATGACTGGACAAGCCCTAGGTGCTGAGCTTTCTGATTTAGACTGCCCTGCTCTGGCGGTTGAGCTAATTCACTGCTATTCGCTGGTGCATGACGATTTACCGGCAATGGATGATGATGACTTACGTCGTGGTAAACCGACCTGTCATATTCAGTTCGGTGAGGCCACCGCGATATTGGCCGGTGATGCTTTGCATACACAGGCCTTTGAAGAGCTGGCCAGCCATTACTTTTCGGATACAGCCCAGCCGCAACAGTTACAAATGATCCAATTACTGGCTCACGCCAGTGGTTCATTGGGGATGGGTGGCGGTCAGGCCATTGATCTGGAATCAACCTCTAAGGTCATAGATTTAGCCACGCTGGAACAAATGCATCGCATGAAAACCGGAGCATTAATCAAAGCCAGCGTTCTTCTCGGCGCCTTGTGCGCCGGCAAGCTGGATGAGCAGGAGCAACACTCGCTTGAGCAATATGCCGATGCGATTGGGCTGGCCTTTCAGGTCAAAGACGATATTCTCGATATTGAGTCCGATACCAGCACCCTTGGCAAGCCGCAAGGCTCTGATTTGGCCAAGGATAAGAACACTTATCCGGCCTTACTTGGCCTCGATGGTTCTAAGCAAAAATTAGCCGATTTATTGGATTTATCCCTACAAGCGCTGTCTAAGTTGCCGTACAATACCGACTCCCTCGCCGAGTTGGCGAATTATATAGTCAATCGTAACGCTTAACTGCCGCAAAACCCTATGAGCTCTGAAAAATACCCTTTATTAATGCACATTGACTCACCCAATGACCTCAGACAGTTAGAGAAGTCTCAGCTGACTAATGTGGCGGATGAGTTGCGCCAGTACCTCATAGACACCATCAGTCAATGTGGTGGTCACTTTGCGGCTGGTTTGGGCACGGTAGAGCTCACCGTAGCCTTGCACTATATGTTCAATACACCGGATGACCGCATTGTCTGGGACGTAGGCCACCAGGCTTATCCGCACAAGGTTCTGACTGGTCGCCGTGACCAGTTGCAGACCATTCGTCAAACTGACGGCCTGCACCCATTCCCGGTGCGTACCGAGTCTGAATACGATACCTTTGCAGTCGGCCACTCCAGCACTTCCATCAGCGCGGCCCTGGGCATGGCGCTGGCAGCCAAACAACAAGGCGAAGACCGCCATTGTGTGGCCGTCATTGGTGATGGTGCTCTAACCGGCGGCATGGCTTTCGAAGCCATGAATCACGCAGCCGATACTGATGCTAACGTATTGGTTATTCTGAACGATAATGAAATGTCGATTTCAGAAAATGTCGGCGGTATGAATAAATATCTGGCTAAATTACTGGCTGGTCGTTTTTACCAGCGCGTTCGCGAAACCGGCAAAAAAGCATTACACAATATAAAGCCACTGTCCGACTTTGTCAGCCGTGCCGAAGAACACATGAAAGGCATGGTTCTACCGGGCACTTTGTTTGAAGAATTGGGCTTTAATTATAATGGTCCGATTGATGGCCATGATCTGCCTACTCTATTAAATACTCTGAACAATATTAAAGAGCTGCAAGGCCCGCAGTTTCTGCACATAGTCACGCGCAAAGGCAAAGGCTATGAGCCAGCGGAAAATGATCCGATTGCCTATCACGGCGTACCGATTTTTGATCCAAAAGACAGCAGTCTGCCAAAAGGCAAAAAGCCTAAAACCTATTCCAACATCTTTGGTGATTTCCTGTGTGATATCGCCGCCAAAGATGAGCGCGTGATTGGTATAACGCCAGCCATGCGTGAGGGCTCTGATTTGATTCGTTTCTCGCGCGAATTTCCTGAGCGTTATTATGATGTCGGCATTGCTGAACAACATGCAGTGACAGTTTCTGCTGGTTTAGCTTGCGAAGGATTAAAACCAGTTTGTGCAATTTACTCAACCTTCTTGCAACGCGGTTACGATCAACTGATCCACGATGTTGCTCTGCAGAACCTTGATGTATTGTTTGCCATAGATCGCGGCGGATTAGTCGGTGGCGATGGCGCCACCCATAATGGTGCCTTTGATCTAAGTTATCTACGCTGCATTCCAAACATGGTCATCATGACACCAAGTGATGAAAACGAATGCCGCCAATGTTTATACACCGGCTATTTATACGAAGGGCCAGCAGCAGTGCGATATCCGCGCGGTGTCGGCAGCGGCATCGAACCGGAACAAACTTTTACTCCATTCCCAATTGGTAAAGGCAGCATCAAACGTCGCGGTGAAAAGGTAGCAATCCTAGCCTTTGGCTCAATGGTACAAACTGCCATGGAAGCTGCTGAACAAATCCACGCCACCGTCGCCGACATGCGCTTCGTTAAACCATTAGATGAAGAGTTAATCAGACAATTAGCCGAAACCCACGAGCAGTTCATCACCATCGAAGAAAACGCCATCATGGGTGGCGCAGGTTCAGCCATCAACGAATTCCTATTGAATAACGACATTCAAATCAAAGTCAAAAACTTAGGCATTCCTGATCGCTTCGTTGAACACGGCGACACTAAAGAATTATTGAAAAGAATTCATTTAATTGCAGACGATATTGTTGAGAGTTTATAACTGTCATTGGATTTGAACTTAATTGAAGAAGAGAGTTAGGCGCCTTTATATCTGCTAGACTCTAGACAAATTTATACATATAAGAAGCACATTGTTTTACCACTTAAGTAAAAACGTCTTTCACCTGATGGCATAATTGATAGCTTTATCAAACTGGTTAAGTCTTGCTCCACAACAAATTCTACTCATGTAATTGTTTAATTCTTTGCACAAAATAAAAAAGCCTCCTAAGAGGCTTTTTTATTGGTATAGCAACTTGATTATTCTGTTGCCAGAGCCTGTTTTAGTAAGCTCTTAAGCTCAGCAATTTCTTGCTCTTGCTTTTCAACTTTATCATTCAACGCTTGAATTGCTGCGAACGAAACGCCAGCCATATCAAGGGTTGAAATATGGCGGTTATCATCTCCATTAAGCCCAAATGCCGCATGGAAATCTTGAGCCATAGGACCTAGATGCTCTTTATCAAGATCATCTTTATAAGTCCATTTGTTAATTGGAATTTGAACTACCTTGTTGAGAACATCTTGTCTGTCGATTGATTTGATATTGGTTTTGCTGTTCACATCCGACATTTGAGTCAAGCTTCCGGCAATAATCAAATTACCGTTCGGTCTTAAGTCAAACACTCCGCTTCCCCCTGGCCCCATTTTTACTTGTCCAGCTTCAGTCATTGACCATTCAGCTCCGGGTGTATTGATATTGTCGAACTGGAATGTATTGCTGGCACTCATAGAAAAACGCCATTCAGCGCCATTACTGCTATTTTTAAGAGCCAACTGTGGTGCGCCGTTATTTTCCAGCTCCAACATAACTCGATTTGCAGTCGTGCCGTTGGTTTCTTCAACTTTTAGAGCAGCAGTTCCGTCCGAGCGTAAAACATGTAACGACGAGTCCGCCGAAGATGTACCCATTCCAACATTACCACCGTCAACAATATGTATTGAGCTTGTTGGAGCGCCTGGCTTAATTCTAAAAGGTAATGTACTACCATTGGTCACATCACGAATAAAAAAGTTCGCTTCATTACCCGCCATATCCCAAGTTTGCGGTGTCCAACCACCTGAATTATCCTGCTCTAATCTTAACGTTGGAGTATCGCTATCAACTGTGTGAATTTCTGATACTGGGGAGTTAGTTCCCAAACCAATTCGACCAGTTTGGTCAACTACTAGAGAGTTCGTCGGTGCAGTTTCTTCAATTCTAAAAGGAACTGTCACAGCCGTAGAATCCTCAACAGAGAAGTGGCTGGTGCCGCCGCTGGCTGTATCATTAATAATGATTCGCCAATCAGTAGTTGGAAAGCCAGCAGAGGCACTCGTATCCTCAAAGTGAATTCTCAAGTTGTTCTCTTTTAATCTGACAGTATCAAAACTAAAGGCCTCGCCATCCACACAGTCAATACCAACACAGTGACTTCCTTGAACAATAACGTCATCTGCATGGACGATATCTGCTTTAGCATCCATACCTACTGCAGCTGCAAAAACTGCTAACCCCATTACACTTTTGTTCTTAAACATATCCCTTCTCCTATCTTTGAACGTCATTATTCTGATCGCTTTCTAACTGACCTTCTACAATTCGTCCATTGACTACTGTAAAAGCACCATATAATTTTTCTGCACTACCCAAGGTTCGTTTGGCGTTAACTCTGCCATTCCTTGGATCAGTAACAGCTTCTTCTCCTTCTTGAGTAACGAGTGTCAACTCATACTCATAAAGTCCATCTTCTTTTAGACGGAGCTCATAAACTGGTATTAAAGACTGCCCTTTACTTACTTTATAAGTTTGGCTGATACCATTTGGACCCGAAACTTTGAGTTGTCCTTCCTGGTTATAACTCAAGTCTTTGATATGCAGCTGGTCGGCACTAATTTGCAGCTGCTGCTTTGCATTCGCATTCTGAGCAACAAATAACGCTAATATACCCAAAATGGTAATGCTGATTATTTTTCCTCTATCCATAATATTCCCCTTTTTTGTTAACTGCTTCTCAAATAAAGCATCCATAGAAATACCATAAATTACAAAGCATGGGTAGTAAAATAGGTATGCAATAAAGGCCAAAATGGCAATATATGCAAATATATTTTTCAATCTGAAAAAAAAGTTGACACAGGTCGGAGAAGAACGACCTAACCTTTTGATTTTACAAACTAAAGATGGGATTACGGAGCATTTTCAATCGAACTTACAGACCTAACTACAATAACTTTTTTGATGTCCAATAAATCAGTGCTTTTGGTTTAACTCTATGAGATGAGCAGCCATACTCAAGCCAAAGTCAAGAACTTAGAGATTCCGGATCACCTAGTTGAACATGGCGACACCAAAGAATTATTGCAAAGAATTGGTTCAAGTACAGACGATATTATTAAGAGTTTGTAGGTTTATTTGATAATTACAGTAAGTTGGTGCTGAACAAAGTGAATTCCAACTATATATGCAGCCCTTGTAGGGTACCCTTAGGGCAGGAGCTGCGTCGCGACACACCCTACATCTCTAATAGTAAGAGTCATTATTGTTTATCCACTTTCCCTGAACCAAAAATATAATAATACTCAGGTGCTTCAGCATAGGGTTCATAAAACCAGTTATGAACAGTCCGAGTGTAGGTCAATGTAGCTTGCTTTTCGGATAGTCTTGAAAACGACATAAGCTCTCTTTCAATCCAAACTCCGCCTTGTCTTTTAACTAAAATATGGAAGCCAAGGACATCAGGATTAATAGAAACTTCACCATCAGTTTCATGCCACTGGCTTTCAGGTGAAGTCTTCTTAAAAAACCTGGGTGGTTCACTTTCAGATACAATGACCTTGATCTCTATAACTGTTCCGACTATATCAGTTTCGTCAAAGTAGTGTTTTAAGTCTTCTGGAAAGGCCTTAATAGTAAACTCTCCCTGCCACTCCCCTGCAAGAGATTCATAAGACTTAATTTGATCAAGTTTATCAGCTATCTTTGATGAATCATCAACCTCTTTCCCCCAACAAGGAAATGTAAAAACCAATAAACAAAGTAATAACTTATTCACAAATAATCCTTTCAGGTTACAGCCAATACAAAGATGTTTGCATGATCAATAAAGCAAAAACACCGGCCAGCAGGTCATCGACCATAATGCCAAAACCGCCATGGACCTTCTTGTCGAGCCACTTAATCGGCCAAGGTTTGATGATGTCGAAAATACGGAACAGGATGAAGCCTACAATCGGCCAGACCCAACCTGCTGGAGCTGCGATCATAGTGACGAAGTAGCCACAGAACTCGTCCCAGACGATGCCTGGATGATCGTGGACACCAAGTTTTTTAGCGCTGTAATGACATATGCCAATGCCGACAATGCTTAGCAACACTGTCGTTGCGATATACCAGGGAAGGCTTAGCAAAGATAAGCCATACCAAAGTGGAATGGCGACCAGAGTTCCCCAGGTTCCCGGGGCTTGCGGCAGTAGCCCTGAGCCAAAACCAAAGGCGAGAAAGTGGATAGGGTTTTTAAATACGGTTTGGCTCAAAGACATAGTTGATAGATTCTTATATTGGTTTATTCTGAAAAGTGTTGCCAACCTTGGCGCTTTGATTGATAAGGTTTGCCATTCAATACTAGCTGAAGCTCACCCTTCGCCTCATCCACTATTGTGCCAATTCGATGAACATTCACCTTAAAGTCTTCTGCCAGATTGAGGATCTTGTTGCGCATACTGGGCTTAGCGGTAAAGCATAATTCATAGTCATCACCGCCATTCAGTGCAAAATCACGAGCTGCTTCGATGCCAACGCATTGAATCAATTGTTCAGAAAGCGGCAATGACGACACTTTAACTTTTGCTGAGCAATGGCTTTTCTCAAGGATATGACCCAAATCAGCCAACAAACCATCGGAAATATCAATGGCAGCATGCACCAACTTGGCTAACTTTTTGGCAAAAGCTATAGGAGGACTTGGTCGCAATAAACGTTGCCATAAATAGTCTTCTGCTTCGTTAAGCTGTTGAGCCTGTGCTTTATCATGCAAATCTAAAGCCGCTGCCGCATCGCCCAGATAGCCGGTGACCCAGATATCATCATCAAGTTGTGCCGACTTTCGTAATAAAACTTTATCAGATTTAACCATACCCAATACATTGATCGTAATAGTTAATGGCCCCTGTGTAGTGTCACCACCTATTAGTGGAATATCAAATGCTTCGCTCGCTTGTTGCAGACCTGCGCTAAAGGCTTTGAGCCAGTCTGCATTAACGTTGGGCAAAGCCAGCGCCAGAGTAAAACCTAAAGGTTTGGCACCCATAGCAGCCAGGTCGCTAACGTTAACCGCTAATGATTTATAAGCAATATCGGCTGGATCCATGTCTGAAAAAAAATGAACGCCATCAACCAGTGTATCAACCGAAGTAACTAATTGGCGTTTAGCAGGCACCGAAAGCACGGCACAATCATCACCAATCCCTTCGATTACTGCATCTCGATTTAATCGACTGAAACTGAAGTATTGCTTGATCAGTTCAAACTCTTTCATGGCGATATTTGCTAACTAATGGGTTATTCGTTTGGGCGCAATGTTTTGCTGATTTTATCAAGCACACCGTTGACGAATTTATGGCCATCAGTTGCACCAAATGTTTTCGCTAACTCAATACCTTCATTGATAACAACCTTCTTAGGCACATCAATGCGCTTTTGTAACTCAAACGCAGATAATCGGATAATGGCTCGCTCAATCGGATCGATACCTTCAATCTCTCTTTCCAAAGCAGGAGTCAACGCAGCGTCAATTTCATCCAGGCTGGTTAACACACCCGAGAACAATTCCTGAAAATAAACCACGTCCACTTTCTTAGGATTCATAGTCGTCAAATATTGAGCTTCGATTTCATTCAGCGGATTGTCAGACATTTGCCACTGATAAATTGCCTGCATCGCATATTCTCTTGCACGACGACGGGTAGCGGGCTTAAAAGTAGTACTCATGAGCGTTTCTCTTGTAGTGCGCGAGTTAAATTAATCATTTCAACTGCAGTTGCAGCGGCTTCACCACCCTTGTTCATTTTGGCAGGGTTAGCGCGCTCTTCAGCTTGTGCCTCGGTGTTCACTGTTAATATGCCGAAAATGACAGGGATATCGTTGTCTAAAGAAGTTCGCATTAAGCCAGTGCTGGATTCAGCGCACACATAATCAAAATGTGGTGTGTCGCCACGAATGACGACACCAATCGCAATCACTGCATCAAACAACTTGGTTTTAGCAACTTGCTGTACTGCGTAAGGTAATTCATATGCCCCTGCCACATCAAACAGCTCAACATTCTCGGCGGGAACTTTAAGCTCCTGCAAACGCTCCTGAGTGCCAGTGATCATTTGAGTGATTATCGGCAAATTAAAACGTGCATGGACAATGGCAATGCGGCCACCTTGATATTCTGTTGTAGAAAAGTCTAACTTGAAGTCGCTCATTGGTATGGATTACCTGAAGTTTGGCTTAAATCTTTATGCAAAACGTGGCAGAAGCCACGTTTCGTTTAGTGCTGCTATTGTAATACGAAACTATTGGTTAAGGCTATCTTATGCCGAGCTCTCTAAAAGTAGCTGCTGACAATAATTTCTAGTCTTGCTCTATTGTTCAGGCGCTATATTCTCAACAATTTCGAGACCGTAACCCGCCAAGCCGGTATATTGGCTGCCAGAACTCAGTAAGCGCATCTTATGCACACCCAACTCCGCCAGAATCTGCGAGCCAATACCGACAGTACGCTTTTTCTGACGCTTTTGTTCCTGAGTCAAAGGTTCGCCTTTATCTTCCTGTTCAAAGCGACGGATTCGATTGAGGACTTCTTCGCTGGATTCTTTGTTGGCCAACACCACCACAACGCCCTCACCTTCTTTGCCGATGCGCTCAATCGCTTTACTCAAGCCCCAGCCTGGCTTTCTGCCACGCTGCGCTTCCAGCAAATCGCCTAAGCTATCGGTTAAGTGAACACGTACTAACGTCGAAGTATCATTCTTTGGATTACCTTTGACCAAGGCGAAATGCACCTGTCCGTCAATAGTGTCACGGTAGGTGTGCAAACGGAATTCACCATGCTCGGTTGGCCAATGACATTCACTGACTTTCTCTACGGTTTTCTCTTTAGTGGAACGATACTCAATCAAATCGGCAATGGTGCCCATTTTAAGACCATGCTCCTGAGCAAACTTTTCCAGATCAGGACGACGCGCCATGGTCCCATCTTCATTTAGAATCTCAACGATCACTGCAGCTGGTTCAAAGCCCGCCAAACGCGCTAAATCGCAGCTCGCCTCGGTGTGACCTGCACGATTCAAGACACCACCCGGTTTCGCCATAATCGGAAAAATATGACCAGGCTGTACTATGTCCGATGGTTTTGCATTTGCCGCAACCGCCATTTGTACGGTACGCGCTCGATCTGCTGCTGAAATACCAGTCGACACACCTTCCGATGCCTCAATAGACACTGTGAAATTGGTGCTGAAACGCGCGCCATTTTGTTGCGACATGAGTGGCAAGTTCAACTGCTCACAACGCTCACGCGTCATTGGCAAACAGATTAGACCGCGACCATAACGCGCCATAAAATTAATATCTTCTGGGCGCACCTGACTGGCGGCCATCACTAGATCGCCTTCATTCTCGCGATCTTCATCATCCATCAGAATGACCATTTTACCCTGACGGATATCTTCAATAATTTCTTCGATGCTATTTAATTGCATAGTTCTCACACATTTATTGAGGTTTTACAGCTCCAGTCTGCATCAAGCGCTCTAAATAACGAGCAATAAGGTCAATTTCCAAATTGACCCTGGTTCCCACTTGATAACTGTCTGCGATGGTTTCTTGCAGTGTATGTGGGACCAGATTGAGGAAAAAACAATCCTCATTGAGTTGGTTGACGGTTAAGCTGGTCCCATCAACCGTAATCGAGCCTTTAATGGCGATATAGTGTAACACGTCCTGCGGTGCTCGAATGGTGTACTGAATTGATCGGCCGGCGTCTTCGATAGCCATCACTTCACCAATGCCATCCACATGTCCGCTGACCATATGACCACCAAATCGGGTAGTTGGTAGCATCGCCTTTTCAAAATTAATGGGTTGATGCTCTTTATAATGTTTAAAACAAGTCACCTTAATGGTTTCCACCGACACATCGGCGGCAAAGCCATCGTCATATTGTTCAATAACTGTCAGGCAAACACCATTACAGGCAATGCTGTCACCCAATTCAACATCGGACAAATCCAGCTTGCCGGTCTGAAAACGGTAACGTGCATCCTCACCCTTTGGCTCTATGGCTGCGATGTAACCCGTTGCTTCGATAATTCCAGTAAACATTTTTAAACCCTTTTACTATACGAGCACCTTTCATAAGCAGTCTTTGAAAACTACTGCCAAAGATTATTTAATCACTTGATAGGTCAGTTTCATGTCGTCGCCGACGCTGCGCGAATCTTCCAGTTTGAGCTCAATGTTACGTTGCATGGTATCTATTGGCAGCGCCATCAATGGTCTTGCCGAACTCCCCATCAGCTTTGGCGCCACAAACACCACCAGTTCATCAATCAAGCCTTGCTCAACAAAAGCACCGACAAGACCGCTACCCGCTTCAATCAGCACATCATTGACGCCAGCCTTCGCTAACTCTTGCAACAGAGCCGTTAAGTCAATTTTATGATGGCTAACATTCTCACCAGCTTGCAACAATGGAACTAGCTTTTGCTCAACATTGGCTGGGTAGTCTTTTGCGGATAAGTGATCACTGACCAACCAGCAGGCGCCTTCATGGCTAAAAATACTGGCATCAGGCTCAATCAAATGCTGCGAATCCACTACGACTCTTAACGGTTGGGTAAAATGAGGATTCGAAACATAGGCCTGTACACGCACATTCATGGAAGGGTTGTCGATCACCACGGTACCTGAGCCGGTAATAATGGCTCCAGACTCAGCTCGCAAACGCTGCACATCACGACGAGCTGCAGAACCAGTAATCCATTGGCTTTCACCACTGGCCATTGCGGTTCGACCATCAAGACTCATGGCAATTTTAGCGACCACTCTGGGTAAGCCTATGGTCATGCGCTTTATAAAGCCTGGATTAAGTTTCTCGGCTTCGCTTTGCATCAGGCCATGTTCAACCTTGATTCCAGCATCAGCCAGGATCTGCATTCCTTTAGCCGCCACCAATGGATTCGGATCCAACATGGCCGCTACTACGCGCACGACTCCGGCTTTAACTAATGCTTCGGCACAAGGGCCCGTTTTGCCGTGATGAGCACAAGGCTCTAGCGTCACATAAGCCGTAGCACCTTTTACAGATTCAGTAGCAAGTTTCAGCGCATTGATTTCAGCATGAGCAAAGCCTGGCTTTTCATGCCATCCTTCACTAAGAATTTGCTCATCTTTTACCAGCACACAACCCACCCGCGGATTGGCTCGGGTCGTAAACCAGCCTCTACGCGCTAATTGAATAGCTCGTGCCATATAGCTGGAATCTTGTGCTGTAAAAGACATATCAGGTATGAATTACCCTTAGAATTGGAAGTTTAACGACGGCAATCAGTTAATGTCACTCTTTACTATCACTTTGCAATTTATCAATTTCTTCGCGGAATGCATTAACATCCTTGAATCGACGATAGACAGATGCAAAGCGAACATACGCAACTTCATCCAAACCGCGCAACGCCTCAATGATCAACTCGCCGACTACAGTAGATGGAACTTCGCGCTCACCCAGAGCGCGAATTTGCGAAAGAATTTTATTGATAGCTGCTTCCAGATCTTCAACGCTAACCGGGCGCTTTTCCACCGCTTTAGCTAAGCCTGTTCTAAGTTTGGCTTCGTTAAAGGGCTCACGCGTTCCGTCCGTTTTAATAATCTTGGGCATCACTAGCTCAGCGCTTTCAAAGGTGGTGTACCGCTCGCCACAGGCAAGACATTCTCGGCGACGGCGAACCTGACTGCCGTCAGCGACTAAACGCGAGTCAATAACCTTTGTATCCGGATGGGCGCAAAACGGGCAATGCATAACAGCTCCTTATGTTGCCAATAGCGTTCTTATCAATTAACTGCGATAGACTGGAAAGCGAGCCGCCAATTTCAAGGCTTTTTCTTTCACATCAGCAATCGTCTGCTCGTCAGTGATGTCATCAAGAATATCACAGATCCAGCCTGCAAGCTCAGTTGCCTCAGCTTCCTTGAATCCACGCGTGGTAATGGCTGGTGTCCCCATACGCAAACCACTGGTTACGAAAGGAGAACGTGGCTCATTAGGTACGGTATTTTTGTTAACCGTGATATTGGCTCGACCTAAAGCAGCCTCAGCGTCTTTGCCAGTAATGTCCTTATCGATTAAATCAATCAGGAATAAGTGATTGTCGGTACCGCCGGAAACGATTTTATAGCCACGCTCCATTAATACTTTAGTCATTGCCTGGGCATTTATCTTGACCTGCTTTTGAATAGCTTTGAACTCATCACTCAAAGCTTCTTTAAAAGCGACTGCTTTAGCTGCAATAACGTGCATCAAAGGACCACCCTGACCGCCGGGAAACACAGCTGAATTTAGCTTTTTCTCAAGGTCAGGATTGGAACGAGCAATAATAATACCTCCGCGAGGGCCAGCAAGTGTTTTGTGGGTAGTTGAAGTCACCACATCTGCGTATGGCACTGGATTTGGATATTCACCCGCAGCAATGAGACCAGCAACGTGCGCCATATCCACAAACAGGAAAGCACCCACTTTATCGGCGATTTCACGGAACTTGGCCCAATCAACAACACGTGAATAAGCTGAGAAGCCAGCCACGATCATTTTAGGTTTATGCTCAAGCGCCAAAGCTTCAACTTGCGCATAATCAATGTAGCCGTTTTCATCAACGCCGTATTCAATCGAATGGTAAATTTTGCCTGAAAAATTAACTTTTGAACCATGGGTTAAGTGCCCACCGTCCGACAGGCTCATACCTAAAATGGTATCACCCGGCTTGACTAAAGCCATATAAACAGCAGCATTTGCCTGCGAGCCAGAGTGAGGTTGCACATTGGCGTAATCAGCACCAAACAGTTCTTTCAGGCGCTCAATAGCAAGTTTTTCAGCAACATCCACATACTCACAGCCACCGTAGTAACGCTTGTCCGGATAACCTTCGGCGTACTTGTTGGTTAACACAGAACCTTGGGCTTCCATCACGCGCTGACTGGTATAGTTTTCAGACGCGATCAACTCAATGTGCTCTTCTTGGCGCTTTTTCTCAGCTTCCATCGATGCGAAAAGTTCAGGATCAAACTCTTTTAGTGGCGTGGTGTTGCCCAACATGTGTTAAACCTCAATTATATTAATCAAATTTAATGCCATTTGGCATTTAGAAAGTGGCGCTATTTTAACCTATACGATGCTTAAATGTCTTACAAAATAGATAATTAATAGTTATAACCCTGGATTCAAAAAGCAGATCTAAAACCAGCCTCGATTTGACTCCAGTTCAGCCTGGCATTGCTTATATTGAGCGGCATACATTAATGATTGCGCTTTGACTTTGTCCGCAACCTTAATGAGCCACCCTTTCGAATTATAGGTTTTGCGCTTATAACCTCCCCACCCTTCATGGTAAGCAAGATATTGTTCACGAGCATCCCATTTTGAGATCCCCAAATTTTTATGACTGTGGTAGGTGTACCAACCAATAAAATCAATCGCATCATCAAAATTATCACGCTTAGCACCGTGATTGCCTGTTGAATCACGATAGGCATCCCAGGTTCCTTCTAACGCTTGCGCATAACCGTATGCATTAGAAGGCCTAAAGCCAGGAATAAAACCTAGATACCATTTCCGAGCTGGGCGAATATTTTTTTGAAATTTGGATTCCTGATGCATGATCGCTATTTGAACATGAATAGGCGTGCCCCAGCGCTCCTGAGAGTCCAGAGCAGCTTCATACCAGCCCTCATCTTCTAAAACGCTGCAGGCATCATTAGCATTATCTGGCTGAAAAGATGCACATCCCTTAACCACTAATAACAAGACACAGCTTGTCAATAAACTTAACAACTTCACCGGCAAACCTGTTACCTCTCACAATTTTCTCTTTTTTATTAAAAATAAATATACCTGGCAACAATCAATGGTAAAATAAATCAAATAGTTACCTTAACTTTTGTTAACATATATTAATTCATTTATGAGCGCCATTCTTCTCGTCGACGACACTCGTGAAATTTTAGCTAATACTGCGCAACAGTTAACGACTGCCGGCCACGATTATCAGTATTTGACTGACTATAAAGGCGCCTTGAACTATATTCGTCTTAACCGTCCACAGATTCGAATCGTTGTTGTTGCACTCAATAATGCGCTCGGCTACCCATCACTCCGTAAAATAAAAAGCAGCATGTCCGAGCGAGCCACTATTATTGTCTACTCAGAAAACAAAGACCAGACCATTAGCAGCTGGGTTAAGAAGCTAGGCATTGACCTCTTCTACGAACACAACCGCCAAGAAATTGATTTATTCAACCGCATTAAACGTAGCCTGTTTCAAAAAGGCATGTTTTTTACTAACCAACAACTCAAAGAACTCATCAGCACCTTATCCAAATACACCACGGATGCGGAAAAGCTGGTCAAAGAAACTGCTCCTCAATCTAAAAGCTTACAGGAGCTGCAACACAAACTGGCTAGACGCCTTGAAGGCATTGAAAATCAGCGAGGCTTTTTATTAGAGGCCCAAAAGTAACTATACTAACCTAAGCCGCAAACCTCATCTTTCACCAAACAATTGCTAACTTCAACTTGAATGGTTGCATGCCCGACTCCATGCTCTTGCTCCAGTAACACCAACATTTTCTCCAGCAAAATATCACTATCAACATCCTTATCCAGTACCGCATGAAACGTCATCATTAATTCATCTTCGCTCAGGCACCAGGCATGCATGTGATGAATATCTTCAACGCCATCAAGTCGCATTAAGTCAGCTCGTATTGCCTTCAAACTCAACTCAATCGGGGCTCCCTCCAGCAAAATATGCGACGCATCTTTAATAATATGGTATGCGCTACGCAGAATCAGTGCAGACACAAACAATGACAGCAAAGGGTCAACCCATAGCACTCCCCATATCCATATAATAATAGCAGCAATTATGGCTCCCACCGAGCCGAGCAAATCACCCAACACATGCAGCAGGGCGCTGCGGATATTGATATTAGACTCACCCGCGCTATGTAAAATTTTAAACACAAGTACATTCACCAACAAGCCAATCACTGCCACTGTAAACATACTAACACTTTGAATTGGGTTCGGTTCGATGAAGCGCTGTATGGCCTCCCAGACTATCCATCCGGTCAACAGAATAAGAAAAACACCGTTGGTGTAGGCAGCGAGCACCTGTAACCGTCCGTAGCCAAAGGTTCTTTTACTGTCGGCAGGCTTGCTGGCAAAATAGAGTGCTGAGTAGGCTAGTAACAATGCTGCAGTATCCGTCAGCATGTGCCCGGCATCGGCCAGCAACGCTAGCGAACCAGAAATGATGCCGCCTATTACCTCAATAACCATAAAGCTACCGGTCAACATCAGTGACCAGAGCAGATGTTTTTTGCTAGCTACATTTCTGCCGTGTGACTCATCATCGTTAAGATGATGATGACCTTTATGGGTGCCCATATCGATATGATTTAGGTTGTATTGCACAGAGTGTAACAAACAATCCCTGTATTTC
Source organism: Kangiella sp. (assembly GCA_048266925.1). Classification (GTDB taxonomy): domain Bacteria; phylum Pseudomonadota; class Gammaproteobacteria; order Enterobacterales; family Kangiellaceae; genus Kangiella. The sequence continues at coordinate 730,816 of JBLWYL010000002.1, forward strand.
GAAATACTTAGATATAGCTGCAAGTTTAGCTTACAGACACTTAACAAATTATGCAGAAGCCCTTAAACTGACCGGCTAGCCTTAATCACAGAATTTAACTATGCCTGAATTACAAACGTTGCCAGAAGACCATATTTTTCAAGCATACGGGATATTACTGCTGGAAAATAAGCACCGCTTTGTTAAAAAGCTGAAGAAGTATTACACCCCATCCATTCATGGACACAAAACCTGGAGTAGCAGTTTTCTGCTCATGGATTACTTCATGCATAGCAAACTTCTCAGTTCTAAAAGCAAATTGCTTGAGCTGGGCTGCGGCTGGGGGCCAACCAGCATATTTTGTGCTCATCATGCAGGATGCCAGGTAACAGGCACTGACCGTGACAATGAAGTGTTTCCATTCCTTGAATTGCAAGCCGCCCTCAATCAGGTAGAAATTCAAACACAAACACTGAGCTTCGAAAAAATAACTAAAAAGATATTGCAAGGATACGATGTCGTTTTTGGAACAGATATTTGTTTCTGGGACGATCTGGCCAATATTCATTACAACCTCATTAACCGGGCCAAACAGGCAGGCGTTAAGCATATCCTTCTCGCAGACCCTGGCAGACAACCCTTCTTTGATTTGTCAGAAAGAGTTACAGCAAAGCACGATTGCGATCTGCATGAATGGTATTGTAATGAGCCTGAATACTTCGAAGGCTACATACTTCATGTAAAACTATAGCAGATTGTTACCGCTGTATTTGTGATAAGCTATGAGTATAAAAACCAATCAGTGGGGAAAAAGGCATGTCAGACATCAATTATTATGCGGTATTCGTTGCGGCATTATTATCGTTTGCGATAGGAGGCCTTTGGTATTCCCCCTTACTTTTTGGGAAAATGTGGCTCCAAGAAATGCAAATAAAGGCCGAGGATATCAAACAAAAACCCAGCGTATTTATCCTTAGCTTTACATTCTCACTGATAGCAGTTTTCATTGTTGCAGATTTACTTGGCCCGGCTCCCGAGCTTATTTATGCCTTGACAATATCCGGTTTAATCGGTGCCCTAGTGTTTCTCGCGCTTGGCATAACCTACCAATTTAGCAATAGAACACTTCGCCACTTACTGATTGATGGCGGCTACCATATTGTACAGTTCACTATGTTTGGCTTATTACTCGGTAGCTGGCATTAATTACTCTAGACTTCCAACTCATAACTTACGACCACAAAAAAGCCCGCGTAAGCGGGCTTTTTAATGTCACAACAAAGAATTACTCTTCAGTAACTACTTCGTCTAAATCGACATCGTCTTCAACCACTGGGCGGTCAACTAATTCAACGTATGCCATAGGTGCATTATCGCCTGGACGATTGCCACACTTAAGGATACGCAAGTAACCACCTGGGCGCTCCTGGTAACGAGGACCAAGCTCAGCGAAAAGCTTAGCCACGGTAGCATTGTTGCGAAGACGAGCAAAAGCTAGTCGACGATTCGCTACAGTGTCCTTTTTAGCAAGAGTAATCAAAGGCTCAGCTACACGACGTAGTTCTTTTGCTTTTGGCAAAGTAGTACGAATTAGCTCATGTTCAATTAATGACGATGTCATATTGCGGAACATAGCTTTACGGTGTGAGCTGTTACGATTTAATTTACGACCTGATTTTTGATGACGCATATTGAGTTCCTCACTCTATTTAATTGTAGCCTGCTTTAGTACTACAAAAGCTTTCTTAGCTGCTAAATTACTTTATAGCTAACACTAACCAATAGATTGTCTATTGACCAATCAGGTAACTATCTGAATGAATTCAAAAAATTACCAATATATTCATAACAAGCTATGAATAAAAAGGCGCAAGACGATGCCTGCGCCTAATTCTTACTACCGAGACTTAGTCACCAAGAATACTTGATGGTGGCCAATTCTCTAAACGCATACCCAAAGATAAACCTCGTGACGCAAGAACATCTTTAATTTCTGTCAAAGACTTCTTGCCAAGATTTGGAGTCTTAAGTAACTCCACTTCAGTGCGCTGTACCAAGTCACCAATATAATGGATGTTCTCAGTCTTAAGGCAATTTGCAGAACGTACAGTCAGTTCAAGGTCATCTACCGGACGCAATAAAATTGGGTCGATTTCTGGCTCTTCTTTTTCAGGTTCAGCTTGTTTTTCATCTTTTAAATCAACGAATGCTGCTAATTGTTCCTGAAGAATGGTCGCGCTTCGACGAATCGCTTCTTCTGGGTCAATAGTCCCATTTGTTTCAAGATCAAGGACAAGCTTATCCAAATCTGTACGCTGTTCAACACGAGCCGATTCGACCGTGTATGAAACTTTTTTCATTGGGCTGAAAGAAGCATCAACTTGTAATACACCAATTGGTTTGTCTTCACCTTCAGGCTGCTTACGAGTATTTGAAGCCTCGTAACCGCGACCTAGGCGAATTTTGATGCGCATATTTAATGCACCACCTTTATTCAAGGTGGCAATGTAGTGATCTTTGTTGACCACTTCAGTACCTGATACTTCTTCAATGTCAGCAGCAGTCACGACGCCTTCACCTTTTTTCTGAAGAGTTAAAGTAGCTACTTCTTTATCTTCAAGGCGAACAGCCAACCCTTTTAAGTTCAAAAGGATATCGATAACGTCTTCTTGAACGCCCTCAATAGCTGAGTACTCGTGAAGAACACCGTCGATTTCTACTTCTGTCACTGCAGCACCTGGCATAGAAGATAGCAAGATGCGACGCAATGAGTTACCCAAAGTGTGTCCAAAACCGCGTTCGAAAGGCTCTAATACTACTCGGGCTTTTGTGCCTTCGCTTGATTCCACCTTAATTTGGCGCGGAGTCAGAAATTCAGTCGCTGACATATGATCCCTCTCAAGGATTAAAATTACTTAGAGTACAACTCTACGATTAGATTCTCATTGATGCTGGCGTCAAGTTCAGAGCGCTCTGGTACACGCTTAAATTGACCTTCCATTTTCTTGGCATCAACTTCAAGCCACTCGGGCTTGTCACGCTGTCCAGCCAATTCCAGTGCAGCAACAATACGTGCCTGTTTCTGTGATTTCTCACGAACAGAAACAACGTCTTCAGCCTTAACTGTGTAAGAAGGAATATTGACTGTTTCGCCGTTTATCAAGATAGCCTTGTGGCTAACTAATTGACGAGCTTCACCGCGAGTAGCAGCATAACCCATACGATAAACAACATTATCCAAGCGAGATTCCAAAAGTTGTAACAAGTTTACACCTGTCGCACCTTTTAGACGATCAGCTTCTTTGTAGTAGTTGCGGAATTGACGCTCAAGCACGCCGTAAATACGACGAACTTTTTGCTTTTCACGTAACTGTAAACCATAGTCAGAAAGACGGCTACGACGCGCGCCATGCTGACCAGGGGCTACTTCAATTTTACATTTTGTCTCAATTGCGCGAACGCCTGATTTGTGTCCTAAATCGACACCTTCACGACGCGACAATTTGAGTTTTGGACCTAGATATCTAGCCATTTCAAACTCCCGTTAATCTCTTATACACGACGCTTTTTAGGCGGACGACAACCATTGTGAGGAATAGGTGTCACGTCAGTAATGTTAGTGATCTTGAAACCAGCTGCATTTAAAGCACGCACTGCTGACTCACGACCAGGTCCAGGACCTTTAACAAAAACTTCAACGTTCTTCATACCCATCTCTTTTACTACTTGAGCAGCGCGATCAGCGGCTACCTGTGCAGCAAATGGTGTCGATTTACGTGAACCACGGAAGCCAGAACCACCCGAAGTTGCCCATGCAAGAGCATTACCCTGACGGTCTGTGATCGTTACGATAGTATTGTTAAACGACGCATGAATATGCGCCATACCATCGACAACGTGCTTTTTAACTTTCTTCTTGGTAGTACGAGGTGATTTCGCCATGTGTTATTCCACCATAACCATTATTTCTTGATTGGTTTACGAGGACCTTTACGGGTTCGGGCATTAGTCTTCGTACGTTGACCGCGCAATGGCAGGTTACGACGATGACGGATACCACGGAAACAACCCAAGTCCATCAAACGTTTAATATTCATGTTGATTTCGCGACGCAAATCACCTTCAACGGTAAATTTGCTCACCTCGTTACGTAGATTCTCAATTTGGTCTTCGTTCAAATCTTTGATCTTTGCAGTAGTTTCAACTCCTGCAGCAGCACAAATTTTTTGTGCACGAGGACGACCGATACCATAGATAGCGGTCAATGCGACATCAGCATGCTTATGTACCGGAATGTTAATACCAGCTATACGAGCCATTTAACAAATTCTCCTAATTAAAATAAGCAGGCGTGAAAGGCCGCGTATTCTAGCCACATCACGCCTAAAAATCAACCAATTATATGACTAACCTTGACGCTGTTTATGGCGTGGGTCAGTACAGATAACGCGAACACTGCCGTGACGACGAATCACTTTGCAGTTACGGCACATTTTTTTTACAGAAGCACGAACTTTCATTTGCTACTCCAACATGCTTTAGCGACGAACACGACCCGTCGGGCCCTGTTTCTTAAGATTCGCTTTCTTAAGTACTGAATCATATTGTTGCGACATCAAGTGTGATTGCACCTGAGCCATAAAATCTATAGCTACAACAACAATGATCAGCAGTGAAGTTCCACCGAAGTAGAACGGATATTTAAAGATCAGGATCAGGAATTCTGGCATCAAACACACAGCCGTCATATAGAGGGCACCCCAGAAAGTCAAACGTGTTGTGACTTTATCAAGGTATTGTGCTGTTTGTTGACCAGGACGAATACCTGGAATAAATGCACCTGACTTCTTTAAGTTGTCTGCAGTATCTCGAGGGTTTTGCGTCAATGCAGTATAAAAGAATGCAAAGAAGATAATTCCCACCGCATACAACATGATGTATACAGGTTTACCGGGCTGCAGATTTTGTGACAACGTGGTTAACCAGGTTACTTCACCCGAGCCACTACCAAACCAGGATAATAAAGTACCTGGGAATAGTACGATGCTCGATGCAAAGATTGCCGGAATAACACCCGCCATATTGAGCTTCATTGGCAAGAAGCTACTTTGCGCTGCGAATACTTTGTTGCCTTGCTGACGCTTTGCATAGTTAATGGTTATACGACGCTGTGCGCGTTCAAACCAAACGATAAAGTAAACTACCGCTAGTGCAAAAACACCGAACACAAGAACACCAAGAATATTACGGTCTCCATCGTATGCCTCAGAGAAAATCTGAGAAATAGCTTGAGGGAAGCCCGCAACGATACCTACCAATATGATGATAGAAATACCGTTACCAATACCGCGTTCAGTAATTTGTTCACCTAGCCACATAAGGAACATTGTCCCGGTAACCAAGGTAACTACTGCAATAAAGTAAAACGAAAAATCAGGATTACTGACTAAGCCAGGAATAATACCTGGTAACTGTGTGGACATGCCAACAGCTTGAATTGTTGCAAGTGCAACGGTCAAATAGCGAGTGTACTGATTGATTTTACGGCGGCCGCTTTCGCCTTCCTTCTTGATCTCTTTCAGACGTGGATCAACAAAACTCAGGATCTGCATGATAATAGAGGCCGAAATGTACGGCATAATACCTAATGCAAAAACAGAAGCTCGCTCTAACGCGCCTCCTGAGAATACGTTGAACATCGTAAAGATTGTTCCACCCTGATTTTCCAAGAAAGCTTGTAAAACAGAGCCGTCAACGCCCGGGACTGGAATAAAAGAGCCAATCCGGAAAACAATAATAGCCATGAGCACAAACAGCAAACGCTGTTTGAGCTCACCTAAACCACCGCCTTTACCTGGTTGCTGTGGTGATAATGCCATTATTCTTCAACCTTTCCACCAGCTGCTTCAATAGCAGCTTTAGCGCCTTTGCTAACACGTACGCCGCCTGTAACTGTCACGGCACGTTCAATGTTACCTGATAGCATGATTTTCACGTTTTCGATGCTGTTTTTAATAAGTCCAGCCTTTTTCAAGCTCAACATATCAACCACTTCACCTTCAACTTTTGCTAGCTCGTCTAAACGAATTTCCGCACTAACTAAAGCTTTACGCGATTTAAAACCAAACTTAGGCAAACGTTGTTTCAATGGCATCTGACCGCCTTCAAAACCGATCTTATTGAAACCACCAGAACGTGATTTCTGACCTTTGTGACCACGACCAGCAGTTTTACCATCAGTAGAACCGATACCGCGACCTACACGTTTGCGATCTTTTTTACTACCAGGAGCTGGCATCAATGTATTTAAACGCATGATATTACTCCTCTACACTAACCATGTAGTAAACTTGATTTACCATACCGCGAGTCGAAGCAGTGTCTTCAACTTCTACCGTATGACCGATACGACGCAAACCTAGGCCACGCAAGCTAGCCTTATGGCTTTCCAAGCGACCGATGCTTGAACGCGTCTGCGTTACTTTCATCATTTTCTTTGCCATGGTCTTAGTCCAAAATCTCTTCAACAGTTTTACCACGCTTGGCAGCCATATCTTCTGGAGAAGTCATTTGCTTCAAACCATTAATCGTGGCACGCACGATATTAATTGGGTTTGTAGAGCCAATGCTTTTTGCCAAAATATTTTGGATACCTAGCACTTCGAATACCGCACGCATCGCACCACCTGCGATAATACCAGTACCTTCAGAGGCTGGTTGCATATACACTTTAGATGCACCGTGCGCTGCTTTTACTGCGTGTTGCAAAGTATGACCGTCTTTTAATTCAACCTGAATCATATTACGACGAGCCTGTTCCATTGCTTTTTGAATCGCAACAGGAACTTCTTTTGCTTTACCACGACCAAAGCCAACTTTACCTTTACCATCACCAACAACAGTTAAAGCTGTGAAGCCGAAAATACGACCACCTTTAACCACCTTGGCAACGCGGTTTACGTTGACCAATTTCTCAACTAAACCTTCTTGGTTATTCATATCTTTTGCCATGCTTCACACCTTAGAATTGTAAGCCTTTCTCACGAGCCGCATCAGCCAAAGCTTGAACGCGACCATGATATTTAAAACCACTACGGTCGAAAGCAACCTGCTTTACACCCGCTTCCAAGGCACGCTCGGCTACCAAGGTTCCGATATGCTTTGCAGCATCCACGTTACCTGTAGACTTAACGTCACCGCGAACTGCCTTTTCGACAGTCGAAGCGCTAGCGATCACATTACCGTTCTCACCGCTGATTACTTGTGCGTAAATGTGGCGAGGGGTTCTGTTAATAACTAGACGGTTAACGCCTAGTTCATGCATTTTGGCACGACTTTTAGCCGCACGACGCAAACGTTGAATTTTCTTCTTCATAACCCTGCCCTACTATTTCTTCTTGGCTTCTTTACGAACAATACGCTCGTCAGCATAACGAACACCTTTGCCTTTATATGGCTCTGGTGGACGATAGGCACGAATGTTTGCCGCAACCTGACCCACTACTTGTTTGTCAGCACCTTTAACAAGCAATTCTGTTTGAGAAGGCGCTTCAATAGTGATGCCCTCTGGTGCTTCGAACTCTACTGGGTGAGAGAAACCTAGGCTTAAGTTCAATTTTTTACCTTGAACCTGTGCACGATAACCAACACCTACAAGCTGTAGTTTCTTTTCAAAACCATTTGTAACGCCTGTAATCATGTTATTTATAAGTGCACGATATGTACCAGCCATAGCCCAACTTTCGACGCCAGTTGAAGGTGCGAATGAAATCTCACCATCTTCAACTTTTAATTCAACGTCAGAATGTAAAGCTTGTTCTAGCTGACCTTTTGAACCTTTTACACTGATCACGCCATCTTTGATGTTTACTTCAACACCTGAAGGGATAGATACAGCGCTTTTTGCTACACGTGACATCTTTATTCTCCCCTTACGCTACAGTGCAAAGAACTTCACCGCCGTGGCCATTTTTACGGGCCGCGCGGTCAGTCATAACACCTTTAGAAGTAGAAATGATCGCAACGCCTAAACCACCAATAACTTTTGGAAGCTCATCTACTTTCTTATAGATACGTAGACTAGGACGACTTACACGTTTCAATTCTTCGATAACCGGACGACCTTGGTAATATTTCAATTCAACAGTCATGGTCGGTTTTGGACCTTCTTCTACACTAAAGCCAGCGATGAAACCTTCATCCACTAATACTTGAGCGATAGCTTTCTTTAATTTTGATGCAGGAATAGCGACATTTTTCTTCGCAGCGGTCTGGCCGTTACGAATTCGAGTCAACATATCTGCAATTGGATCTTGCATACTCATTGTGATTCTCCTAAGCCTTACCAGCTAGCCTTAACCAAACCAGGAACGTCACCTTTCATAGCATGCTCGCGAAGCTTATTACGGCATAAGCCGAATTTGCGTAAGTAAGCATGTGGACGTCCAGTTACACGACAACGATTACGTTGACGCACAGGATTTGCATTACGTGGTAGCTTTTGAAGCTTCACCTGAGCTTCCCAAACTTCTTCTTCTGAAGAATTAGGATTCTTGATGATTGCTTTAAGCTCAGCGCGTTTTGCAGCGTACTTTTCTACAGTCTTTGCACGCTTTAATTCACGCTCAATCATTGATGTTTTAGCCATAGCGTGCCCCTTATGATTTCAATGGGAAGTTAAACGCATCTAATAATGCGCGACCTTCGTCATTGGTAATTGCCGTGGTTGTGATAGTAATATCCATGCCGCGGATTTTATCTACTTTATCGTAGTCGATTTCAGGGAAAATGATTTGTTCCTTGATACCAACAGAGTAGTTACCACGACCGTCGAAAGATTTTGGATTCAAACCACGGAAGTCACGAATACGTGGAATCGCAATAGAAACGAATCTCTCAAGGAATTCCCACATACGCTCGCCACGCAGAGTCACTTTACAGCCAATTGGATAATCATCACGAATTTTAAAGCCTGCAATAGATTTGCGTGCTTTTGTGATGATCGGTTTTTGGCCTGAGATAGCTGTCATATCGTTGACTGCGTGCTCAAGAATTTTCTTGTCCGCAATAGCTTCACCCAGACCCATGTTTAATGTGATCTTGGTAATGCGTGGGACTTGCATAACTGACTTGTACTCAAACTTCTCTAGAAGTTGAGGTACTACAGTTTCTTTGTAAAAGTTGTGCAGTTTCGCCATCATTAATTACCTGAATATTAACAAATTAAATTGCTTCGCCAGTTTTCTTAAAGAAGCGTGATTTCTTACCATCTTCTACTTTGAAGCCTACTCGATCTGCTTTGCCAGTAGATGGGTTATAAATCGCTAAGTTAGACATGTCTAACGATGCTTCTTTATCGACAATTCCACCTTCATTGATAGAACCATCCGGATTTTGACTTGGCTTGGTGTGTTTCTTCACCAGATTGATGCCATCAACAATCACGCGGCCATTAGATAAAACGCGCTTAACATTACCGCGCTTACCTTTATCTTTGCCTGCGATTACGATGACTTCGTCGCCACTTTTAATCTTTTGCATGATTCTCGTCTCTCTACAGTACTTCCGGTGCCAAAGACACGATCTTCATAAACTTGTCACCACGTAGTTCACGAGTAACAGGTCCAAAGATACGAGTACCAATCGGCTGTAAGTTGTTGTTCAAAATAACAGCAGCATTGCCATCAAAACGGATCAAAGAACCGTCTGGACGACGCACACCCTTACGGGTACGCACCACTACTGCATTTAAAACGTCACCTTTCTTGACCTTACCGCGTGGAATCGCTTCTTTTACGCTCACTTTGATTACGTCACCAATGTTGGCGTAACGGCGATGCGAACCACCCAGTACTTTAATACACATTACTCGACGAGCGCCTGAGTTATCAGCTACGTCTAGTATTGATTGCATCTGGATCATGGTTTTCTCCGCTTAAACCCGCGCTAAAATGGCGCGAGAGTATACCATTAAATTACTTAAATTCCTAACCCCGAGAAAAACTATTTACCCGAGGTTAGCATTTCCAAATTTAGTTGCCGCGCTCTACTATCTCTACCAATTTAAATGACTTGGACTTAGAGATAGGACGACACTCAACGATTCGGACAACATCACCCGTTTTGCACTCGTTAGTTTCATCATGCGCATGGATCTTAGTAGAACGCTTGATGAACTTACCATATAGCGGGTGCTTTACCTGGCGCTCAATCAATACAGTGATAGATTTATCCATCTTATCGCTGATGACTTTGCCCTGTAATGTGCGTTGAATAGTATCAGTGCTCATTATGAACCCGCCTTTTGGTTGATGATGGTTTTAACACGGGCGATGTCACGACGAAGTTCGCGCAATTTGTGCGTTTCAGTCATTTGGCCCGTAGCCTTTTCCATACGAAGCTTGAATTGATCTTGTAACAACTCATGCAACGCAACGTTGAGCTCTTCAACGCTCTTATCTTTCAATTCTGTCGCTTTCATTACATCACCGTCCGTTTAACAAAGGTAGTTTTGAAAGGAAGTTTTGCCGCAGCCAAAGCAAATGCTTCGCGTGCTAAATCCTCCGAAATACCCTCAACTTCATACAACATACGGCCTGGCTGAATTTGTGCAACCCAGTACTCAACGCTACCTTTACCTTTACCCATACGAACTTCGAGAGGCTTTTTGGTAATTGGTTTGTCCGGAAATACACGAATGTAAACCTTACCGGCGCGTTTCATATGACGGGTCATTGCACGACGAGCTGCCTCAATTTGGCGAGCTGTCATACGACCGCGACCTGTCGCTTTCAAACCGAATTCACCGAAGCTCACATCATGAGCTACTGTGCCACGGTTACGCAGCTTATGCTGCTTGCGATATTTAGTTCTTTTTGGCAATAACATACTTGCTCACCCCTATTTCTTAGCTTTAGGAGCAGGTTTTCTGCGGCGAGGTTTCTTATCTTCTTTTGGCTCAACTTTTTCTTGGCCAGGAAGAACTTCACCTTTGAAAATCCATACTTTAATGCCGATGATTCCGTAAGTCGTCAAAGCTTCTGAAGTTGCGTAGTCAATGTCCGCACGCAATGTATGCAACGGTACACGACCTTCACGATACCACTCAGTACGAGCAATCTCGGCGCCACCTAAACGACCACTTACTTCGATTTTGATACCTTCAGCACCAAGACGCATTGCGTTCTGTACCGCGCGCTTCATGGCACGACGGAACATCACACGGCGCTCAAGCTGTTGAGCAACATTGTCACCTACAAGCTGGGCATCCAACTCAGGCTTACGAACTTGCTCTACAGATACTTGGGCTGAAACACCTGCCATGTCAGCAATCTTTGCACGCAATTTCTCAATATCTTCACCTTTCTTACCGATGACGATACCTGGGCGTGCTGTGTGAATAGTCACACGGATTGCTTTTGTAGGACGCTCTATATCAACACGTGATATAGAAGCATTCTTCAATTCTTTGAACAACCACTTACGGATGTTGATATCACTTTCAAGGTAGTCCGCAAAATCGCCGCGCTCAGCATACCAAGTTGCAGTATGCTTCTTTACGATACCTAAGCGGATACCAGTAGGATGTACTTTTTGACCCATTACCTTCTCCTAGTTATCCGATACTTTAACGGTTACGTGGCTAGAACGCTTCAATATACGGTCACCACGACCTTTAGCGCGCGGACGCATACGCTTGGCAGTTGGGCCTTCATCAACGAATACAGTTGAAACTTTCAACTCGTCGATATCTGCACCTTCATTATGCTCAGCGTTAGCAATCGCAGACTCAAGAACTTTCTTAATTAATCGAGCGGCCTTTTTTGGGCTAAACTCAAGAACGTTCAACGCTTTCTCTACAGGCAAGCCACGAATCTGATCGGCGACGAGACGCATTTTCTGTGCCGAGATGCTAGCATTGCGCAATTTAGCTGCTACTTCCATCTTTCACTCCTCGCCTTACTTCTTCTTCTTGGCTTTCTTGTCAACATCATGGCCAAAGTAAGCACGAGTCAATACAAACTCACCTAACTTATGACCTACCATGTCTTCATTAACGAAAACAGGTACGTGTTGACGACCATTGTGAACGGCAATCGTCAAGCCAACCATTTCTGGAAAAACGGTTGAACGACGAGACCACGTTTTAATCGGTTTCTTGTTACCAGAGGCCGCAGCTTCTTCAACCTTCTTCAATAAATGAAGGTCAATGAATGGGCCTTTCTTTAACGAACGTGCCACAGTGCTATCCTCTATCGTTTGTTACGGCGACGGACAATTAGCTTGTCAGTGCGCTTATTACTACGGGTTTTCTTACCTTTGGTTGGAACACCCCATGGAGAAACAGGATGACGACCACCAGAAGTACGACCTTCACCACCACCATGTGGGTGGTCTACTGGGTTCATCGCGACGCCTCGAACTGTTGGGCGAACACCACGCCAGCGCTTAGCACCAGCTTTACCCAGGCTGCGCAACATATGCTCAGAGTTGCCTACTTCACCAATTGTGGCGCGACACTCTGAAAGCACTTTACGCATTTCGCCCGAACGCAAACGTAGAGTTACGTATGCACTGCCACGTGCAACGATTTGTGCGTAAGCACCCGCGCTACGAGCCATTTGCGCACCTTTTCCAGGTTTAAGTTCAATGTTGTGAACAATAGTACCAACCGGAATATTACGCATAGGCAATGTATTACCCGTTTTGATGGGTGCTGCATCGCCAGAAATGACTGGATCACCAGCTTTCAAACCTTTTGGAGCGATAATGTAACGACGCTCACCATCTGAATAACAAACCAAGGCAATGTGCGCACTGCGGTTTGGATCATACTCAAGACGCTCAACTTTCGCTGGGATACCATCTTTATTACGTTTGAAGTCGATAACACGGTAATGTTGCTTATGACCACCACCAACGTGACGCACTGTAATGCGACCATTGTTGTTACGACCACCATTTTTTGATTTCTTCTCTAGCAAACTTGCTTCAGGTTTACCCTTGTGCAAGTCTGGATTGACCACTTTGATTACAAAGCGGCGTCCGGGAGAAGTTGGTTTAGCTTTTACAATTGCCATTTACTTGTCTCCTTCTTACTCGCCGCCTGCAAAGTCAAGGTCTTGACCAGGCTTCAATGATACGTAAGCTTTCTTCCAATTTGGACGACGGCCTTCTACAAGACCAAAACGCTTACGCTTGCCTTTCATGTTCAAAGTGCGAACAGATTCCACTTCAACCTCAAACAAGGTTTCAACGGCTTTCTTAATTTCACGCTTATTAGCATCTTTGGCCACTTTAAATACAAACTGACCATCGCGCTCAGCCAAAATTGTTGCTTTCTCTGAAACGTGAGGGGCCAGAAGAACTTTTAAGATACGCTCTTGGTTCATCCTAACATCTCCTCTACTTTCTTAATCGCAGGAACCGTCATGATCACCTTGTCAAAACCAATTAGGCTGACTGGGTCAAGTGCGTTCACGTCGCGCACGTCAACTTTATACAAGTTGCGTGAAGCTAAGAACAAATTCTCATCAACAGAATCCGTAACGATTAATGCTTCTTTTACATCCAGCTCTTTCAACTTAGCCGCCAACTCTTTCGTTTTTGGCGCAGAAACTGAGAAGTCTTCAACAACGATTAAACGTTCTTGACGAACCAACTCAGAAAGAATGCTCTGGATCGCACCGCGATACATCTTGCGGTTAACTTTTTGCGTGTAGTCTTGTGGTTGCGCGGCAAAAGTAACACCACCTTTACGCCATAATGGGCTACGGATAGTACCAGCACGGGCACGACCTGTACCTTTTTGACGCCATGGTTTCTTACCACCACCGCTAACAGCGCTACGGTTCTTCTGTGCACGAGTACCGGCACGAGCAGCCGCTAAATAAGCAACGACCACCTGGTGAACTAATGATTCGTTAAACTCACGACCAAAAGCCACTTCAGAAACCTTGATTGCGCCGCCAGATGTTAAACTAAGTTCCATAGTCAACTCCTCTTGGCCTAGGCTTTCTCAGCAGGACGTACGATAACGTCACCACCGGTAGCGCCTGGGACGGCACCTTTGATTAACAACAAATTGCGCTCAGCATCAACACGTACAACTTCGAGAGTTTGTACCGTTACACGCTCAGCACCCATATGACCTGACATCTTTTTGCCTTTAAATACGCGACCAGGAGTTTGGTTTTGACCAATAGAACCTGGAGCACGATGTGACAAAGAGTTACCATGCGTAGAATCTTGACCACGGAAGTTCCAGCGCTTAATTACGCCAGCGTAACCTTTACCTTTAGAGGTACCTGTTACGTCAACTTTTTGACCCGCTTCAAAGATATCAACTTTAACTACGCCACCAACTTCAAAGCCGTCCAAAGAATTCACACGGAACTCCCATAAACTGCGACCTGCTTCAACGCCAGCTTTCTTATAATGTCCAGCTTCCGCCTTACTGATGCGGTTTGCCTTACGGCTTCCTGTAGTAATTTGGACCGCTTCATAACCGTCAACGTCAGTTGTTTTCAACTGCGCGATGCGGTTTGGATCGGCTTCTACTACGGTAACCGGGATCGACACGCCGTCTTCAGTGAAGACACGAGTCATTCCTCGTTTTATACCTACTATTCCGATAGCCATGTTTTATAAACCTCAACCGAAATGGTTATCTACCTTGCTTCTAGTGTTGCCTTAAGAAAGGCTAATTTGAACATCAACACCAGCAGCCAAATCCAACTTCATCAAAGCATCAACTGTTTTTTCTGTTGGCTCGATGATGTCCACCAAACGCTTATGCGTACGAATTTCATACTGATCACGCGCATCTTTATTTACGTGCGGAGAAACCAGGATGGTGAAACGCTCTTTACGAGTTGGTAAAGGGATAGGACCTTTTACCTGAGCACCTGTACGTTTAGCGGTATTTACGATCTCTGAAGTCGATTGGTCAATCAACTTATGATCAAACGCTTTCAATCTGATTCGAATACGTTGCTTTGCCATTGCAAAGAACTCCACTTTTAAAAATTAAAGAACATAAAAAACCGCTCCACCCTGCTACTGACGAGGGGTGCGGTTACCAAACTTTAATCAGACTCAAATCGAGCCTGTTGTGTGCAATATCAACAAGTTACTTAGCGTAAATATGATACTGCATCTTAAAGAACTACCCTAATAGTGGCCGTTACGCCTACAAAGGGACGCGAATTATATGGCAAAAGACGGGCTATGACAACCCTTTTAACCAATAAATCGGCTTTTCTGCTTTAACAGCTGTTTTATAAAAAAAGCGAGCACATGCAGTGCTCGCTTTAATTATAAGTGCTTATTGCTTAAGCAAGAATTTTAGCAACAACACCAGCGCCTACTGTACGACCGCCTTCACGGATCGCAAAGCGCAAACCTTCATCCATCGCAATCGGTGCGATCAACTCTACGTTCATTTTGATGTTATCACCTGGCATTACCATCTCTACGCCTTCTGGTAACTCACAAGCACCAGTAACGTCAGTTGTACGGAAGTAGAACTGTGGACGATAGCCTTTGAAGAATGGAGTATGACGGCCACCTTCTTCTTT
>JBLWYL010000003.1:0-714762 GCA_048266925.1 Kangiella sp.
CTTCGCGACTTATGCCTCGAAAGTGGTGCGCATTATAAGCACCCTTTTCCACTTCGCAAGCTCTTTTTGAAAGTTTTTTTAAATTTATTTCTAACCGCTCATTTTGCAATCAAAATGCCTATAAATCAGACTGTTATCGTCTATTTTTAATACAAACATTAAAAAGGCCACCGCAGTGACCTTTTTACTATAACGTTACGATTAAATATTAGTAACCAGAAGATGCTCGACCATGTCCAGTTTCATCATCTTTGCCGGGTTGATTAATATCTTCTGAACGCTTGATTAACTCTCGTTCAACTTCAACAGGCGACATGCTGCCACCATTTTCACTGATAATTAAAGCCGCAATACCAGCAACATGCGGTGATGCCATGCTGGTTCCGGCATTCCAACCCCAACCACCTGGTGTGGTACTTAAGACCATGTCATATACGTAACAAGTAAACCCTGGCAAAACAGGACCGTTACAGGGTGCATTACCATAGGTAAAGAAGAGATCGTAGTTTCCGCCGGGTCCCGCTATATCAATCCCGTTTTTCCCATAGTTTGAGTAACTGGCCATAACATCAAGATTAGCAGAAGTATCTAAACCCCAACCGACAGGTCCTAATGAAGAAACAGAGATCACGTGATTACCCTCTGCAGGGAAGGCTTTTAATGTTGCATCATGATTAAGATCGCGACCATCATTACCAGCAGCAGCGATAATTACACTACCTTTCTTATTCACATAATGTGTCACACGGTTTAGGGCAGTAAATAAATCTGCACAGTCTTTGGCAGGTTGATGCACACCATCGAAAGTACAGTTACGCGGAATATCAGCTCCCAGACTCATATTAATGACATCAGCATCAATATCAGCGGCATAAACCATACCTTGAAAAATTGATGAGAATGGGCCACTACCAGATACTCCCGACAATACCTTAACCGTTACAATTTCCGCTTCAGGCGCCACTCCGATGGTACCAAATGCGTTGTCGGCCGCAGCAATCGTTCCTGCAACGTGCGTTCCATGAGAACCTGCAGGGCTGTTATAAGCTTCTCCATTTATAAAGGAAGTACTAAGAGCTGTATTCAGGTTAGGAGCTAAATCCGGGTGAGTCGACATAATGCCACTATCTAATACCGCAACTCTCACACCTTGACCTTTAACACCAGCTTGCCAAGCTTCTGGTGCATTGACTGCATCATGTCCCCATTGCAGATCAAAGTAGAAATCGTCATCTCCGGAAGCTGGCGGATTGATTGATAGCTCCCCAAAACTAATCTCAGGTAACGTTTGCTCAGAAGGAGTCACGTATTGAAGGTTGAGATCAGAGAAAGTTGTTTGAATCTTTGCGTTACTACTTAAGCGCTCACGAATGTCTCCATTGTCACTATCAATCATCAACATGCCTACCTGTGGCAACTGAGCGGTTACCGTTGCACCTTGCGCTTCAATCTCTTGGATCAGCGATGAATCTATCTTGTTGCCTTTGGTTAAGACGATATAGGATTCTGCTAGTAAAGTTGAAGGTAGCGTTAGAGTGGCGCCAAGAAGAGCCAGGCTAGATAGTTTAAACTTGTTTTTCATTAATTGTTCTCCAGTATTATTATTTCCATAATTCCGTGTTGCCCCATGCAACTGAGCTAGCCTATAAAATACTGGAATTTAATTGAATACTTTTTATGCCATTTTCAGGGCGCTAAATACAAAAAAGCCCGCCAGGGGCGAGCTTTTTGTAAAGGAGTCTGACGAAAGCCAGAAGAAATGTGAACTACTTCAAAGTTACATAGGCAATCTTCTTTTTACCTGCCTGAATAAGATATTTACCTGGTTTTAGCATTAACGATGGCTCAACCACTTCCCAGTCAACTTTAACACGTCCATTTTTAAGCATGTCTTTTGCCTGAGCTGAGTTACTCGCTAAGCCTGCACGGTTAATGGTTGCGCCAATAGGGAAATGTTCTGCACCCTCCATATCAACCTCAACTTCTGGCGTTCCTTCAGGCACTTCGCCTTCTTTAATAATGTTGCCAGCGGCTTTATGTGCATTGTCCGCAGCGTCTTTGTCATGGAAGCGCTCGATTATTTCTTTTGCTAGCTCAATTTTAATATCGCGCGGATTAGCGCCCTGCTCAACTTGCTGCTTCAGCTCATCAATTTCTGGCAATGGACGGAAAGAAAGCAGTTCAAAGTAACGCCACATCATACTGTCTGGAATAGATAGCAGTTTCTGGTACATGACACCCGGCGCTTCTGTGATCCCCACATAATTACCGAGCGACTTGGACATTTTCTGCACGCCATCCAAACCTTCCAATAAAGGCATCATTAATACGGTTTGCGGACGTTGACCATAATGCTTTTGTAACTCACGCCCCATCAGCAAGTTAAATCGCTGATCGGTACCACCCAACTCTACATCAGATTCCAACGCAACTGAGTCATAACCCTGAACAAGAGGATATAGAAACTCATGAATTGCAATCGGCTGTTCATTTCCATAGCGCTTTTTGAAATCATCCCGCTCCAGCATACGTGCCACGGTACTATGTGATGCGAGCTTGATCATGCCTGCAGCACCCAGCTTCTCACACCACTCAGAATTGAATGCGATGGTGGTTTTTGCTGGATCGAGTATTTTGAATACCTGTTCTTTATAGGTTTCGGCGTTAGCAAGCACGTCTTCCCGAGTTAGCGGTTTGCGCGTAGCGTTCTTACCGGTCGGATCACCGATCATGCCGGTAAAATCACCTATCAGGAAAATAACCTCATGTCCGAATTGCTGGAATTGACGCAATTTATTGATCAAAACCGTATGCCCCAAATGCAAATCAGGCGCGGTCGGGTCAAAGCCAGCCTTGATTTTCAATGGCTTACCCGATTTGAGTTTCTCAAGTAATTCGTCTTCTAACAGGATTTCTTCGGCGCCTCGCTTAATTTCTGCGAAAGCCGCATGAACATCAGTCATTGTCTCGTATTCCCTCTATTTACATTGGGCACAAAGATACACGAAAACCTCAAGGATGCAACGAATTTGCACTTCTAGAAGCGCCGCGACACAGTTCACAAAATATCGTCTTTTTCACACTTTTCGATCTTGAAAAGAAAAAACGGCCCGTTTTTATCATTTTACATTGACCAAAACACCTATTATGGTTAAGGTTATTGCGCAAAATATGTTCAACCAACTTCTTAAGTAACGTGATGATTAACCGAGATTACAAAGGCTTTAATAAAAGCAAACCACTCTTTGCGCGTAAAAAAACGCGTCGAAAGGGCGTTTTGCTATTTTCTGCCACGTTTATCGCTCTTTTAGCAGTGACCAGCTTCATAAAGATGACTCCAGGAGAAGAGTCAGAGCAAAAAAACCAGCAAGATACTGAAATCCTTCAATTAAACCTTTCACCGGACGAAACTCAAACCAGCTTATCATCAGATCTAATGACTGATGAAGGTCTGCCTATGGAAAATCAACTTATCGAGGACGACCCTTCAGAAAAGCTATCCCTGACTGAAATTGCATTAAAAGCAAGCCGTGAAAGCGCCGCCTATAAACAAAAAATTGCAGAAGAAGTTGTTGAACCAGAACCACAAGAACCGCAAATTCAATGGGAAAGCCTTACCGTCGAAAATGGCGATAGCCTAGCTAAAATTTTCAAGCGCAAAGGCTATAGCGCATCAGACTTACACTATATGATGCTGAGCGATGAGAAAATCGATATTCTTAAGAAAATTCGTCCAGGCCATACGTTAGAGTTTGCTGCTAATGACGACAGCAGCTTCCTTGGTCTTCGCTATCCATACAGCGTTAGCGAAACCTTGCAAGTCACTAAATTAGCAGACAAAGAATTCGACGTTGCCATCGACGAAAAAGAAATTGAATTCAAAACTCGTTTTGCAACCGCCACAATTACCAGCAGTTTTTACATGGCAGGTAAAGAGGCAGGCCTGCCCGACGGCGTGATTATGGAGTTGGCTGGTGTATTTGAATACGACATCGACTTTGCCTTAGAAATTCGCAAAGACGATAGCTTCTCGGTACTTTATGAAGAAAAATTCATTGATGGCGAAAAAGTTGGATATGGCAACATTCTATCTGCCGAGTTCACCAACCAGGGCGACTCCTTTGCTGCCGTTCGCTACACTGACTTAAATGATCGCACCGCATATTACACGCCCGAAGGTAAAGCACTACGCAAGTCGTTCCTTCGTGCACCGTTACAGTTTAACTACGTCAGCTCTAACTTTAATCCAAAGCGCTTCCACCCTATTCAGAAACGTGTTAAACCACACCGCGGGGTTGATTATCGAGCGCCAATTGGTACACCAGTTCGCGCAGCTGGAGATGGTCGTGTAATCAACTCGGCTTACAATAAATACAATGGTAACTATGTTTTCATTAAACACGGCAATAACATTACCACCAAATATTTGCACTTCTCTAAGCGCGCCGTAAATTCTGGCGAACGAGTTAAGCAGGGACAAATTATTGGCTATGTTGGTTCTACCGGCATGTCACAAGCGCCGCACCTGCATTATGAGTTTGTAGTGAATGGAGTTCACCGTAATCCTAGAACAGTAAAATTGCCTCACGCAGCCCCTGTTCCGAAAAACGAAATGGAGCGTTTCAGAGAGCAGAGCAAACCTTTAATGGCACAGCTTGAAACTGAACGTACCACTTATTTCGCCCGTTTAAACGAGCCAAGCGCTAGTAATAACGACAGAAACAATAACAGCAAGCTGCAAAAGTAAATTTGAATGGCCTATTATATTGGCTTGATGTCGGGTACCAGCGTTGATGCCATCGACGCGGTACTCTGTTACATTGACGAGACTTCCGCAAATCCCATACAACTTCTTCACAGCAAAAGTCTGACTTTTCCAAACGTTATTCAGCAACAGATCCACTCTATCAGCAATGCCGAATATACCCACGATCCGGTAGAAGAAATGGCATTATTGGATCGAGAGTTGGGAGAACTATTTGCTGAAGCAGTAGACGATCTGCTAAAAGATAGTGAGTGTTCAAAGGATGACATTTCAGCCATTGGCAGCCATGGCCAAACTATTCGCCATAGACCCGATGCCTATCATCCCTTCACCATCCAGATTGGTAATCCACACAGCATTGCGGCGCGAACCGGTATCACTACGGTTGCCGACTTCCGTACTCGAGACATGGTCTATGGTGGTCAGGGAGCACCGTTAGTGCCGGCCTTCCATCAAGCCATCTTCCATAATTCGCAACAGGATCGCGTGGTCGTTAATCTGGGCGGTATTGCCAATATCACCTACTTGCCGGCACAAGGTGAAGTGCTTGGCTATGACACTGGTCCAGCGAATACCCTGATGGATCAGTGGATCAGTCTGCATCACGATGCAAACTATGACCACGATGGCAATTGGGCAAAACAAGGCGAAATTATTCCCGAGTTGCTTAAGGAATTCCTGAGCGATAATTACTTTTCCCAACCTTACCCAAAGAGTACTGGTCGTGAGCATTTTAATTTGAGCTGGCTCAAGCAGTTTTCAATAGACCCATTCAAGCCGCAAGATGTTCAGGCAACCTTACTGGAATTAACAGCAAAAAACGTTAGCGATGCCGTTAAAAACCATTCTACAAATGCGAGAGTAATTCTATGTGGTGGTGGAGCCTATAATCCATTATTGCGACAGCGCCTATCTGCATATCTTAAAGGATATGAAGTAACCACATCGCAAGATTTTGGTGTCGCCCCAGACTGGATAGAAGCCATGGCATTCGCCTGGTTAGCCTATCGCTGCCTGAACAAACAACCCGGTAATTTACCAGCCGTAACTGGAGCAAAGACCTCTACGATCCTTGGGGCCATATTCAACCCCTGAAATCAATTCGTTAAGTTTTGGTTGCCTATTCAATGTCAATATTGCATATTAATTAATGCATATCTGCATTGGGAGCCAATATGACAGACCCAAATCAATCATCTGTTACGGCAAAATGGCAACTAATACTCGATCAAGCCATGGATGGTCTAATAGTGCTATTGGTTCTTTGTACCGTACCAGCTGTTCTCAGCTCACTGGCCAGAATCCCAGAAATGGGCTTTCAAATTTCGATGCTATTTCACATAGTTGTCGGTCTACTAATGATTACCATTGCTGTATTTCGTAATATCCTATCTTTCCATGTCAAAACCAATGCAGTTCTAACTCTGAGTGTCATTATCAGTGTTGTAGGCTTATGGGACTGGGGTCTAGTTGGCAATGGCTTTGTCTGGATGTTGCTCAGTGCCAGTTTATTTGCACTCATCTATGGCGGTAGAGCAGTCCTGATATTTAACGCACTTTTTATCGGTTACTCAATCTTTATCGCAACCCTTTATATCAATGGTACTTTAAGCATTCCAGTATCACACAATGAGTACTCTCACAGTCTTAGTGCCTGGGGTACAGCTATCATTGGTGCTGCGATGCCACTTATTATTGTCAGTTATACTATTACAGCCTTGGTCAAGAAAGCTGGATTACTCATCGTTGCTCTGGAAGACCAGAAACAAAAAGCAACTCAGCTCGCAGAAAGAGACCCTTTGACCGGTCTTTATAATCTAAGAGTTTTAAATAACAGGCTTGAACATGCGCTGAAATTGTCAGATCGCCAACCAATGCAAGTTTATTTACTTAACATTGATCTCGACGACTTTAAGCAAATCAATGACCACTATGGTCATGCTGCAGGAGATGTCGCTTTACAGTTTGTTGCCCGCTGTCTGCTGAATGTTACCAGAGATTCCGATACGGTATGCAGGGTAGGTGGTGATGAATTCCTGGTTCTAATTGATACCGTTTTGGAAGTCCATATTGATCAAGTGGTAAAACGTATTCGGAGAGAGTTAGAACAAGCCATCACTTTCGAAAATAAGACTATCCAATTAAGGGCGAGTATCGGGGTTGCAGAATTTAATCAGGTCACCAATCAGGATATATCAAGTGACAGAATGATCAGAATTGCAGATGAGGCCATGTATAGAGAAAAAGCTAAGCGTAAGCATAAAAAGCTGGCTCCGCAGAATTCCGAGTCAGCTTTTCATTAAGTTACAAACTATTAGGGATTATGTATGCGCTATAACGAGAATGAAGAACCGCAGCCACAGGTTGTTTTAGCCTGTGGATTACTAATGATGAAGCGAGAGCCTTGCAACCCTTCGGTATAGTCGACTTCAGAGCCCATCAAATATTGAAAGCTTAGCGCATCGATCACAATTTTAACGCCATCCTGCTCAATCGCCATGTCGTTATCATTCTGCTTTTCATCGAAAGTAAAGCCATACTGAAAGCCTGAACAACCACCGCCTGTCACAAAGACACGCAATTTTAGCTGATCGTTCTGCTCTTCATCGATCAATTGCTTAACTTTACGACTTGCAGCTTCTGTTACTGTAATTGACATTCAATTTTACCTAAACACATTAATAACTCTATTATACCCGGATATGGGGGGTTAACTTCAAGATCTCAAGAGAATAGTAGATATACTAGATAAAAGAAATTGAGAACCCATAAAAAAGACGCCTTCCGAAGGATAGACGTCTCAATTTTACTATAACAGCCACCCTACTCGAACCAGGCGCTACAGTCAGGCTCTTACAGCGCTATTATCATCCGACTGCATGGTCTCGTCTTTAGACTTTTTATCATCCGCTTGTTCCTTGCTGACTTTCGCCTCTGAAACGACTTCGCTGCGATCAGGCTTATGCTCTAGTGCATGCGGTTGCCCAACATTCACCATTTTACCATTGACGGTAGCACCAGCATTCATTTCAATGATTTTATAGTATAAGTCGCCGTTCACTTTTGCCCCGGGTTTTAACTGGACTTTTTGTGACACACGCACATCGCCATCCACTTGACCGAAAATAATGACGAAAGGTGCTTCAATATTACCTTCAACTCTACCATGAACGCCCACCGATAAAACGGACTGCTCTTGATTAGTACCATGAATATCACCTTCTATCACTCCATCGACAAACAAAGCGCCCTCAAAAGTCAGGTCACCTTTGATGCTGGTTCCTTCTGCTATCAGTGTATCTACATTATGTGATTTACTTTTATTACCCCACATTCTCGTTCTCTACCTCATTCTCATTCGGAATTTGCTGTTGTAAAACAACTTGCCATGGAAAATCCTGCAATATAGTTTCACCACCACGACCAGAAGATGTTGCTTGAACCCGAACCAGCTCAGGTTCAAAACCTTCCGGAATATTAAATGTTCCTCTATGGCTTGAAACATAGCGGAACTTGAATTGAGTCTCTTGCTGAGAAAGCGCTTCTAGCTCCTGCAAACTGTAACTTTTTTCTTTGCCGTTTTCTTTACCTACCAACAGAATTTTGAACGAACCAGAAACATCTCTTTGCTGTTGACCCGCTTGAATCAACATTAATCTAAAATTAAATTGATTCGCGTTCCCTGCAACAGATTCCCATATAAAGCTAGCGATTTGCAAGCCACTTTCTACAGCATTGGGATCGAATATACGTAAAAAAGCCTGTTTTTCTTTTTCCAGATTATGAATCTGAGTATTTAGCTTTTGTATATCTTTTTTCAGCGCAGCCGTAACCTGATGTTCAACTTGATATTGTTGTTGCCAATGAATCTTACTGTTATTAGCTTCTTCCAGCTGTGTTCGTATATTAACCAGGCGCTCATTAGCAGATCCAAAGCTCCGATATTGGCGCTCACTAAGCCAGTAACCAAGAGCTAAAGCACCCAATAACAGAATAAGGATGATAGTCGCCCAAACCCAATACCAACTGGTTGTGCGACGTTTACGGATAATATAATCAGGCTGATGGGAATCTTTAGTCATAAATCGTTGAAATCGTTTGTTCTTAAGGCTGCATTTTCTTATTATGTAACTAATTGAATACAATGGCTAATTTTTTTAGCTAACGCCGAAGCGACGATACATTGCGATTAAAGCAAAATAATTCATCGCAGGGAACAAAACTTATCACAAACTCACAACGCCAATGACACTGATCGACCGCTTACGATTACGACTTGGGGGCTTTGACGCATTAGCCCTGATGGCGGTTATTGGGTTAATTTGTGGACTCCTGGCTGGCGGTTCGAACATCCTGTTTCGACTCTTCACCGAAAGTTCACTGGTTCTCTGGGCAACCGATCCCAACAGCAACACCGATTACGAAACCATGGACTGGTTGTATCGATTATTATTGCCTACCATTGGCGGCCTGATCGTAGGTTTGCTGTTACAGAAGCTGAAGCCTGAACATCGTCAAGTTGGAGTGTCCCATGTACTGGAGCGCATGAGCTATCACCAGGGACACTTGCCGCCGCAAAACGCTTTTGTGCAATTTATTTTGGGTGGACTGACGATTGCTTCGGGCCAATCGGTAGGTCGAGAAGGCCCCGGCATTCACTTAGGCTCTGCCTCAGCCAGCTGGGTTGGGCAAAAACTGAAACTACCCAACAACAGCACCCGCATTCTGGTCGGTTGTGGTTGTGCCGCAGCCATTTCCGCCAACTTCAACACACCGCTTGCCGGGGTGATTTTCGCCATGGAAATCATCATCATGGAATACGCGGTTGCAAGCTTTATTCCGATTATTCTGGCCTCTGTGGCTGGTGCAATTTTAACTCGCTTGGTGTTTGGTGACGGTGCTTCCTTTGATGTACCTTCCAAGCTGGACATTCAATCGCTGTGGGAAATGCCCTATTTTCTACTGGTTGGTTTTGCCGGGGGAGTCTTCGCCAGCATCTTTATCATGGCTACCCGTAAAGTCAGACAGATTTCGCGAGAATGGCCTGTATGGCTCAAAACCACCGTAGCCGGTACCAGTGTTGGCATCATTGCCATTGGTATTCCTGAGGTCATGGGGATTGGGTACGACTCGGTTAATGGCGCCTTGCAAGGCGAGCTAGCATTAACCATTTTGGCTCTGGCTTTAGTCGGTAAACTGATAGCAACCATCATATGTTCGGGATTATCACTGCCAGGCGGTGTTATAGGTCCGGCACTTTTTATGGGCGCTATGCTGGGTGGCGTTATGGGCAATATAGGTGGCGAACTATTCCCCGACCAAGCCAGCTTCGAAGGATTCTATGCCATGATTGGCATGGCAACCGTTATGGGGGCAGTACTGCAAGCGCCGTTAGCTGCTTTGATGGCTTTATTGGAACTGACCAATAACCCGAACATTATTTTCCCGGGCATGTTTTCTATCGTAATCGGCAACCTGGTTGTGACTCAGTTGTTCAAGCAACAGTCGTTCTGGGAAACTCAAATGACCGACCGCGGCCTCGACTTGCGCGTCAGTCCAATCAAGCAGGTACTGCGCAGTATTGGTGTAGCCGGCGTGATGTCACGCAGTATAGCAACACTCAACTTCCGCTCCACACCGGACGAAATCGAAGTGGCACTCAAAGACAAACCGCGCTGGGTTCTGGTTATGGAAGATGAGCATGTGACATCCATGATGGTCGCCAGCGACTTGGTTCGCTATATGATGGAGCGCGAAGAAAAGCAGCGTGAAGAAACGCCAAAACCTGACGCCGAACAAAAACGTAAAGTCATTAATCTGCTAAAAATACCGGCTAATCGTCAGAATCTGGTATCGATCACGCTACAGGCGACGCTTGAAGAAACTTTCGACAAGATGGAACAGGCAAAAATGTCAGCGGCTTATGTGTACCGGATCACACACGACGGACAAGAGCGTATTTATGGTGTTATCACCCGCGATATGATTACTGACCAATACGTCTATTCAAAAAAACCATAAGGCGAAACGCATGTTGTGGATTAAAACTTTTCATATCTTTTTTATGGTTGCCTGGTTTGCAGGCATTTTTTATTTACCGCGAATTTTCGTCAATCTGGCGATGACTGAAAATGACGGTGCTTTTAATCAGCTTAATATTATGGCGCGTAAGCTGTATCGCTTCATCACACCCTTTATGATCCTGACCGTAATCTTTGGCCTGTGGCTCGCCTCCTACAACTGGAGCTACTACATGAGCTCGGGCTGGTTCCACGCCAAGATGACACTGATCGTTTTATTAATTATTTATCACTTCGTCTGCGGCATGTACCAAAAGCAATTTGCCGACGGCAGCTGCAACAAAAGCCAAACCTATTTCCGAGTTTTTAACGAACTACCGGTTCTGATTCTGCTGGGAGCTCTGATTCTGGCGATTGTGAAGCCTTTTTAGTTCCAGTTATTGGCATCGGCAGCTTAATTCGATTGACCAAAGTCACCAGCACAAAACTCAATAGCATCAACAAATACCATGACGATAGCTTGGCAAGCGGTACCATCTGCCAGGCTTCTTTTTGATTGGGGTAAAGCCAGATATTGGCGTAAGTTGCAATATTCTCGGCGAACCAGATAAAGAGCGCGACCAGAAACCAACCAAACAGCAGCGGCATTTTGCGGTGCGTTTTAATGACCTTGAAATGAATCTGGGTACTGAAGAACAGATAAAAAGTGACTGCCAAAATAGCCCAACGTAAGTCATACCAATAATGATGGGTAAAGAAATTAATATAGACAGCGGTTACTAAAATAACCGTTGCCCATTTAGGTGGATAATTGGTGTAACGGAAATCGAAGATACGCCAGACGCGTGCCAGATAGCTACCTACCGCGCTATACATAAAGCCGGTAAACAGTGGCACATTGGCGATACCAAAAATAAACTCTTCAGGATAGTGCCAGGACTGAATGGCATCAGAAGTCTTAAATAACTCCATTACTGTGGCCACCAGGTGGAAGACGATAATGACCAGCGCCTCTTTCCAAGTCTCCAGCTTAAACAGCAACATCAAAACCTGAAATACAATCGCGGCAAGGAAAATAAAGTCGTAGCGATGCAGGCCATCAATTGGATACCAGTATTTGGTGACCAGCATCACTGCCAGCAAGAAACCACCGAACATACAGGCATAGGCCTGCTTCAAGCCAAAGACCCAGAACTCATGCACAAACTGTTTGATATTGTTCATTTAGATAGTGCCATTCCCCAGTTGATGGAATGATACTACCTAATTTATCGGATAAAATCCTGCGTAATTATGACCAATTCTGTTAACAGCTATTACAGCTTCTCTCTGGGCACAAACTCCAAGACTGTGGCGTTGATACAATAACGTCGCTTGCCATTCGGGCCATCATCGAACACATGCCCCAAATGAATACCAGTCGAAGCCGAGCGAAGCTCAGTGCGTTGCATACCGAAACTATTATCTTCATGATAGGTCACCGAACCATCAACAGGCTTGGTAAATGATAACCAGCCAGTTCCTGAGTTAAATCTATCGCGAGTATCAAACAATGGCTGCCCACTGAGCTTGTCGACAAAAACACCGTCCGGTGTATCTTTGAAAATTTCATATTGCTTACAGAAGCGTCCATCGGTGCCTTTTTGGAACGCCACATTGAAAGCCTCCGAATCACCCAGCTTGAAGTAACCCAGCGCTTTGTAGAATTCTTTCGCTGATAAATAACCCTGATAGCCTAAAGCCTCTTTGCCATTATCAATAAACAGGATGGTCGGCGTTGCCCAGGTGGGTGTCGTCACTTCCAATCCATCCAGTTGCGAAGCATAACGGAACGTCATCGGAATGGTACCCTGATAATCATTCGCCACATCCTTTTTGAATTTCTCGCAATAAGGGCAATAGTCCTGCGAATCGACAATGACAATCTGCTTGCCGCTTAACAAGGCGCTGTTATCGACTTCATCATGCTCCTGCTTGCCGTCAAAAGTCACACCTGTGGAAAAGTCAGGACAATAACCATTGGGATTCTTGCGCAAGTAATCCTGATGATACTCTTCTGCTGGATGGAATTGATCGAGTGGTTTTATCACAGTCACAATCTTGCCGTAACCCGCCTTACTCATCAGCACCTGAAATTCATCTTTTAAACGATTGGCAATTTTTTCCTGCTCAGGGCTATTGGTCAAAATCGTTGAACGGTATTGAGTACCCACATCATTGCCTTGACGGTTCAGTTGAGTCGGATCGTGAGATTCGAAATAGTCCTTGATAATGGTTTCGAGACTGATTTGCTGTGGATTAAAAGTAACTTTCACCACTTCCGCATAATTGTCTGGATTGGACTTATGTTTTGCTTTAGTGATTTCAGCATAAGTCGCCGGATGGCCGCGCCCATCGGCATAGCCAACTTCAGCATCAATCACACCGGGCAAAGCTTCTAACCGCTTTTCCGCACCCCAGAAACAGCCCTCGCCCAGCACAATGGTATCCACATGCTTGGTTGCTGGCATATCCTGCTCAAGGCTTTCAGGTTTTTCTTTATTGACAAAGGGTTGCTTGGATAAGCTTGCAGATTGAGCTCGCATCATCACAAAAGACAGTCCAGCGACGACCAGCACCGTGATAATAAAAATTAAAACGTTTTTCATCTAACTCACACCATTATTCAGGGATGGATTCAGTATGCATAAAAGCCAATGAAAATTTAGTCAAAGTTTTCTGCGACTTATAGTGCATAGTAAGTTAGATGAATTTAATACTGAAATGTTACATAGAGTTTTGTTATTGAAAAATGGCAACACTCTATTGCCTAATCCTTCTCCATCACCACTGCTGTACCAAAGGCTAACAACTCAGCAGCCATGCTGGCGATCATAGAGGTTTCGAAACGCACGCCAATAACCGCATTAGCGCCAAGCGTTCTGGCTTCATCGCACATCCGGTCTATGGCTTGCTCACGGCTTTCGGCCATCAATTTGGTATATTCATGCACTTCACCACCAACCAGATTGCGCAAGCCAGCCAAAATGTCTTTACCCACATGGCGTGTCCGTACAGAGTTACCCCGAGCCAGACCAATCACTTTTGTCACTTTGTAGCCGGGTACCTGCTCTAATGTATAAACCTCAATATCGTTCATCGTTTATTCCTTCTTTAAAATTTAACGTTTTTGTATTTGTCTGTTTTAAGGGCAATAATTCGTTGGCGTAACACACTGCCCAATAATAACAGCACACCAGCTTCAATCAAAAAGACACCTGCTTTTACCCAGAATGGAACTGATGGTTCGGTGTAGAAGGTAAACAGCTGCCACACCATAAAACCGACAAAGCCAATAATTAAAATAATCCAGCCCACTATCGCCATACCGTTAGCCACTGGCTCTTTTATAATTTTGTCCAATTGTGCCTCCTCGCATTCAGGGTATTGTAAGTTGCCCATCTCCTGCTTAATCGCTAATAAATCGTCATACACAGCTCGGCATTGGTCGCATGATTCAATATGCACACGCACTCTTTGTCGATCCTGCTGGTTCAATTCATGATCGATATAACCGCTGATAAGTTCCTGGGTTTTATCACACAGATTCATGATTCACCTCATTCAATTCTTGTTTCAATTGCTCGCGCAATGCCATTCTTGCCCGATGCAGTCGCGACATCACGGTACCCGCCGGAATTGCCAATATCTCGGCAATGTCTTCATAGCTATTGCCATGGTAATCACGCAACACGATCAACTCACGCTGCATCAGAGGCAAAGCATTCAAGGCCGTCATTAATCGCGTTTTAATTTGCAATCGCTCAAGATGTCTTTCCGGCGATTGTCCTGATGAACTTTGCTGTTCGGCATCCAGCTCATCCTCTCGCGACAATTGTCGAATCCGATCAATCGCAGCATTACGCACAACTCGATACAGCCACTTCTGCAGGTCGACGCCGCCTTTGGGTGCTTTGGGATGCGCCAGAGCCTTTTCCACACTGGCCTGCACCACATCCTCGGCATCACTTTGGCTGCCCAATAACTGCACCGCAAAAATTAAGGCTTTTCGACTGTAATCAATCAATTCCTGCGACAATGACTTTGCCCTCTTGTTGTCGTTCTCAATGGTTTAACGAGGAGATAACGAATTTATTCCATGATTTTTAGTCTTTTATACCATGACTGGCACGCATATCCATTATTACAGGGACTTGAATGGCGTTAATGATATGACGATGGCATTATGCTAGCTTTATACGAATTCTAAAAGTAATGTCAGGAGCATACTATGAGCAATACTTCCGACTATACCCCACCAAAAGTCTGGCAATGGGAAAAAGAAAGTGGCGGCAAATTTGCCAAGATTAATCGTCCCGTATCAGGTCCCACTCACGCCAAGGATTTGCCGGTAGGCAAACATCCTTTGCAGCTTTATTCATTAGCTACGCCTAATGGCGTTAAAGCTACCATTATGCTGGAGGAGCTCCTCGCTAAAGGAATCATTGAAGCAGAATACGATGCCCATTTAATTGATATCAGCGAAGGTGATCAATTCAGCAGTGGATTTGTACAGGTTAACCCAAACTCAAAAATTCCGGCCATGGTTGATCACAGCACCAACCCACCCACTCGTATTTTTGAATCAGGAGCCATTCTGTTATATCTGGCTGAAAAGTTTGATGCCTTTCTGCCGAGCAAGCCGGAACAACGCGCTGAGTTATTGTCATGGCTATTCTGGCAGGTCGGTAGCGCTCCCTATGTGGGCGGCGGCTTTGGCCACTTCTATCAATACGCGCCGATTAAGATCGAATACTGTATTGATCGTTTTACCATGGAAACAAAACGTCAACTGGATGTGCTGGATAAGCGCCTGGCCAATAACCAATACATTTGTGGCGATGAATACACCATTGCCGATATGGCGATCTGGCCCTGGTACGGCTGCCTGGTCTTGAATGAAGTCTATGAAGCTGCGGAGTTTTTGCAGGCAGATACCTACAAACATGTGATGCGCTGGGCCAAAGAAATCGCTGGTCGCGATGCAGTAAAACGTGGTCGTATGGTCAATCGCACCTGGGGCGAACCGCATGAACAGCTGCACGAACGCCATGACGCTAAAGACTTCGATACCAATACTGAAGATAAAAAAGACGACTAAAGGGACAAAACGGCCATGCAGAACAATAAAATAGCCATCGGCATCTGGATTGCCATTTTCATGGCCGTATTAATCTGGTCAGGGATAGGCCCCAAAGATTATCCAACCTGGGGGCTGGAAGTAGCTCCTGCAATACTTGGCTTTATAGCGCTGGGCATGACCTACAAACGCTTCACGCTGACGCCGATGCTATACATCCTGATACTCATACACAGTATTATTCTGATCGTTGGTGGTCACTACACTTATGCCGAAGTGCCGCTATTCGACGACATGAAGGAATGGTTCGGCTGGGAGCGCAACAACTACGACAAGCTCGGGCACTTTGTGCAGGGTTTTGTCCCCGCCATGATTGCCCGCGAAATCACCATCCGCCTCAACGTATTCAACAGCGCTAAATGGCGAACCTTTTTTATCATCAGCTTTTGTCTAGGCTTTAGCGCCTTCTACGAACTGATTGAATGGTGGGTTGCCCTACTCTCCGACGAAGCCGCCGAATCCTTTCTCGGCACCCAAGGTTACGTCTGGGATACCCAATCCGATATGTGGTGGTGTTTACTTGGCGCTGTTGTTGCATTGATTAGTTTGAGTAAATGGCATGATAGGCAGTTGAGTCGACTGAATTAAGCTGGATGTTTTTGTACGGACACCTTTGGGTAAGGGCAACCCAATGTGGTTGCCCTAGTTTTAGAACTCAGCCTACATCGCCCCCCTCTATATCAACTTGCCATTTCTCAACGACTTAATTACTCTTAGTCACTTCATCAAAAATAAGAGAGTATAAACATGGAACAACTAAAACATTCTGGCTTGGGTATCACAACATTTGTCTTGGGGTTAATTGCGCCGATCGGTTTAATTATTTGCTTCATCATTGCAGGTGTAGCCGAAGCCAACACCTATGGTGGCATTGACCCAGAATCTACATTAGCGATAGTTACTGGCTTATTCTTAATCTTTTTTATGGTTCTAAGTTTGGCGGCTATTGGCATTGGCATTGGGGCTCTGGTACAGAAAAGTTATAAAAAGCTACTTCCAATACTAGGTGTTACTATTTCATCGATTGTGCTATTAATGGCAGTCATACTCATGATTATTGGCGCTAACGCTGGCTACTAAACAAAAAAGCCTCCTATCGGAGGCTTTCTTTTAATTCATTTTTTCTTGCAAAAGAGTCGCTTAAAGACTTTTCTTAAACTCATCGGTCATCAGTTCAAAGTCTTCTTTGCCGACGCCGCAGTCCGGGCAGTACCAGTCTTCTGGCACATCTTCCCAGCGAGTTCCGGGCGCGATGCCGTCTTCTTCCCAGCCTAGCTCTTCGTCGTAAACAAAATCGCACACCAGGCAACGGTATTTTCTATATTCCACCAGCTAAACCTCTCGAATATCTGTCTGTATGGGCTTTTCAGGCCCACATTGTAAGCATTTTGTGCGTAATTACTAGATGAAGCGCCAGAAAATGGCGCATAAACAGGTAGTTAAAGGCCTTTAATTGGGTCTGCACGGCGCAAAAATACACCAATTGGCTAACTTCATGTTAGAATTGCGCCAACTTAAAAGTCATAACAAACATTTGGGTGCACGCATGGTTTTTCAAGGCCAACATATTCTCTCTATTGACCAATTAGACCGCGAGGCGGTTGAGCGAATCCTTCAAGTTGCTGATTTAATGCACCCTTATGTGGCTCGCGAAAAAAGCTGTCGCGTGCTGGAAGGCGCGGTGTTGGCCAATATGTTCTTCGAGCCAAGCACTCGCACCCGCATCAGTTTTGGCACCGCCTTTAACCTGCTCGGCGGTCATGTGCGCGAAACAGTGGGCATGTCCACTTCTTCATTAGCCAAAGGCGAATCCCTGTACGATACAGCACAAGTTCTAGCAACTTATGCCGACGTTGTGGCGATGCGCCATCCGCAAGCTGGCTCAGTGGCCGAATTCGCCGCTGGCAGTAAAATCCCAGTGATTAATGGCGGCGATGGCCCAAATGAGCATCCGACGCAAGCCTTGCTCGATATCTACACCATTTTCAATGAGCTTAACCGCATTCATAAAGGCACCGAAAACCTGCGTATCGCCATGATGGGCGACTTGAAAAACGGCCGCACGGTTCATTCGCTGACCCAGTTGCTGTGTGTCTTCCCCAACGTGGAATTCACCTTCGTCGCGCCGAATGCTCTGGCCATGCCAGAAAAAGTGCTGGCAGTGTGCGACAAACACAATCATCGCGTGACCATCACCGACAGTCTTGAAGACGGCCTGCACAGCCAGGACGTTATTTACCAGACACGGATTCAGGAAGAGCGCTTCGAAACACAACGTGAAGCGGATTTATACCGCGGCAAATACCGCCTCAACCAATCGCTTTACGAAAAACTCTGCGACCCGAACACCATCATCATGCACCCACTACCGCGCGATTCGCGCCCGGAAGCCAATGAGCTGAGCGATGACATGAATGATAATCCTAATCTGGCGATTTTCCGCCAGGCTTACTTCGGCGTGAAAGTGCGCATGGCCTTGTTCGCGCTAGTGCTGGGTGTCGAAGACAAACTCAGCCAATACGAAACGCCGGTTGCCTGGCACTCGAATAAGCTGTAATTGCCAATTTCTTAAGATTCATTTTCTAGCTTCAACTTCGGAATTATTATGACCACATCAGATCAATTATTTAATCGCGCCAAGCAGCACATCCCTGGTGGCGTCAACTCTCCTGTTCGTGCTTTCAACGGCGTTGGTGGCACTCCGATTTTCTTCAAATCTGCTAACGGTGCTTACTTCACTTCAGCCGACGACAAACACTACGTTGACTACGTTGGCTCATGGGGGCCAATGATTCTTGGCCACAACCATCCGGCCATTCGAGAAGCCGTGATTAAAGCCGCTGAAAAAGGTTTGAGCTACGGTGCGCCAACCGAAGTCGAAGCGGAAATGGCAGAAAAGATCTGCGAATTGATTCCATCGATTGAAATGGTACGCATGGTCAACTCGGGCACCGAAGCGACCATGAGCGCGATTCGTCTGGCGCGTGGTTATACCCGTCGCGACAAGATCATCAAATTTGAAGGCTGCTATCACGGCCATGCCGACTGCCTTTTAGTCAAAGCAGGGTCAGGCGCATTAACTTTGGGCGAACCAACCTCGCCGGGTGTGCCAGCGGATTTTGCCAAACACACCCTAACCGCTGAGTTTAACAATCTGGATAGCGTTAAGGCGCTACTGTCTGAATTTGGCGATGACATCGCCTGTATTATCGTCGAGCCGATTGCCGGTAACATGAACTGTATTCCGCCCGTCCCAGGTTTCCTCGAAGGCCTACGCGAACTGTGCGACCAACATGGCGCCGTCTTGATTTTCGATGAAGTGATGACCGGTTTCAGAATGGGCGTTGATGGCGCTCAAGGTTATTACAACATCAAACCCGACATGACCTGTTTAGGTAAAGTGATCGGCGGCGGTATGCCTGTCGGAGCCTTCGGTGGTAAAAAAGAAATCTTCGAACAGTTAGCACCACTTGGCCCTGTTTATCAGGCAGGTACTTTATCAGGTAACCCAGTGGCCATGGCTGCAGGCCTAGCCGCTATGAACGAACTATCCAAACCTGGCTTTTACCAGCCACTGTTCGACTACACCGAGAAATTGGTAGACGGCATGCGCGCCATTGCTCACGAAGCCAGCATCCCATTCACCACCAACCACGTCGGTTCAATGTTTGGTTTCTTCTTCAACGACACCGAAACCGTGACCAGTTATCAGCAAGTCGCCAATGGCGATCTGGAACGCTTCAAAAAGTTCTATCACGACATGCTAAACCAACACATCTATCTGGCACCGTCCGCGTTTGAAGCAGGCTTCGTCTCCGCCTCCCACGGCGAAAAAGAGCTCGACCTGACCTTAAGCGCCGTTAGAAAATCACTACTTTAAGCCCATAAAAAATCCCGCAGCAATGCGGGATTTATGACTCAAGAATTTTTAATATATTAATAACCGTAGGGTGCGTCTTGACACAGATCCTGCCCTAGGGGTACCGCTCTTATAAGCTACAACTTACCACCAAACTTAAACCTCACCAAACCTGCCTTCAAATTCATCTCTTCCCGCCCAATCAATTGGGAATAACCCTCGTTTAACATCACGGTGAAATGTTGAATATGGCCAATCTCTTACTCTTTTAACCCACTGATGCTTCACAGGATTGATATAACAATAATGGATATGGTTTATGTAATCTTCGTCGTCTCGGATTTGATGTTCCCAAAAACGCCGTTGCCAAACACCTTTCTCATTACGGGTTAACCTTGAAAGATGATCGGTAGCATTAAGTTTAAGCCGCTTGGTGAAACCTTCTTTAATTATCCTTAATCGATTCGAATAATCCTCATCGTTTTGCGGTAAGGTCATCACCATATGAAAGTGATCCGGCAAAACGACCAAGGCATCAAGTTTAAAAGGGTAATGTTTTTTGACATGATTAAACGATTGGCGAAGTTCGTTAATATGGCGAGTTAATAATCCTTTATTACGATCCAATGTGTTGACGGTAAAGAAATAGGTACCTCCCTTTACCTTCGCTCTTCGATAGTTCGGCATCCTTGCCCTCCTTGAATTTATCGGTGCGTCACGACGCACCCTACGTTAACTGAAGTTATCTAATGCAACATTAGGATCAAAGTGGTATAAAAGTAAATAATCATCCCAGTCATTATTTCCAGAGCACATTACCATTGTGCACTTACCTAGGTCTTCACCCAATTCACTTTTATAAAATGCGTTGTAAATTTCTACCCAAAGAAGATTAGTATTCTCTGAGTCAAAATTTAAGTTTATGTAGATTCCTTGGTCATCTCCTTCATCACGATACGCTCTTTCAACTAAGCTACTTTTTTTAATCTTATCGAATAACTGGTTTAAGATGTCAATATCAAGGTTAGCTACTTTATCTGGTTGTACTTGGATTGAAATTGTTCTCATCATTAATTCCTTTTTATTTATATAATCTACCCAACGCAGAATTGTTCCGAAATAAAGTAACCGTAGGGTGCGTCGCGACGCACCGTTCTACTTAACGGTAATCTACCACCAAACCACTTGCGCACCAAACCGATTAAAATCCCCGGCGAAATATGCTTAAATACTTCTTTCTTACAGAATTCGATATTTTCCTATGATGAATTTAGATTTAACGGGTAAAAGAGCTTTGGTCTGTGGTTCCAGTCAGGGTATGGGCAAGGCAATTGCGGAGCAGCTGGCGTCCCAAGGTGCTTCGGTGGTTCTTCTGGCACGAAATAAGGCAAAGCTTGAGGCTGTGCTTGATGGGTTAGATAAATCGAAAGGTCAGCAGCACGCAGTGCTGGTGGCGGACTTTGCCTATCCTGAGCAGGTTAAGGCGACAGTCGCTGAGTTTTTAAAGCATGGTCAATTGGTTGAGATTCTGGTTAATAATACGGGCGGTCCGGCGCCGGGTCCTGCTAACACAGCGGAGACGGATGATTTTCTGGCCGCGTTTAATCAGCATTTGATCTGTAACCATGAGTTGATGAAATTGCTAGTTCCGGGAATGAAAGATGCTCAATACGGTCGCATCATCAATGTGATTTCCACCTCAGTTAAGCAACCACTACACGGTCTTGGTGTGTCGAACACGGTGCGTGGCGCGGTAGCCAACTGGGCGAAGACGTTAGCCAATGAGCTTGGTCAGTTTAATATCACGGTGAACAACGTATTACCCGGCGCGACCAATACGGTTCGTTTAGAAGCCATTATTCAGAACAAAGCCAAGAAGCAAGGCGTTTCCATCGAGGAGATGGAAGAGGAAGAAAAGTCGATTATCCCGATGCGCCGTTTCGGCGAGCCAGAAGAGTTCGCCAATGCAGTGGCCTTTTTAGCATCGCCAGCCGCGGCTTATATTACAGGTATTAATTTACCGGTTGATGGCGGACGCACCAGCTGTCTGTAACTGCTCTCTCAATGCACTAGAGAACAACTATGCAAATCATCAAGAACTACGTTAATGGCCAATTGCTCGATCCCTTTGCCGGTCAATATATTGATAATGTTGAACCGGCTACCGGGCAGGTGTATAGCAAAATACCCAACTCGGACGAACAGGATTTAGAGCAGGCGGTGGTTGCCGCAGAACATGCGCAAAAGGGCTGGGCTAATACGCCCAACGGAAAGCGCGCGCAGATTCTGTGCCACCTGGCGGATATTATCGACGCCAATGCCGACATGTTGGCCGAAGCCGAAGCGATCGATAACGGCAAGCCGATTACTTTGGCTAAGAATGTCGATATCTATCGCGCCTCGGCCAATATCCGTTTCTTCGCGCAGGCCATTACCCAGTTCGCCAGCGAAAGTCACGCCATGGAAGATGTTGCCATTAACTATACCTTGCGCGATCCGATTGGCATTGTGGGCTGTATCTCGCCGTGGAATTTACCGCTTTATTTATTTACCTGGAAAATCGCTCCGGCGCTAGCCAGCGGTAACGCGGTAATTGCCAAGCCATCAGAAATCACACCGATGACCGCTTTTCTGTTTTCCAAGCTGTGTGTCGAAGCTGGATTGCCGGATGGCGTGCTTAATATTCTGCATGGCACTGGACCAAGCATCGGTGGTCCCCTAACCACTCATCCCAAAATTAAAGCGATCAGCTTTACCGGCGGCACAGCAACTGGCGCGCAGATCACTAAGGTGACAGCGGGCATGTTCAAGAAGTTATCGCTGGAGTTAGGAGGTAAGAACCCGACCTTGGTTTTTGCCGATTGCGACTTTGAGGATACGGTGGACAATGTGGTTCGTGCTGCGTTTTCTAATCAGGGACAAATCTGTTTGTGTGGTTCGCGCATTTATATTGAGCGCCCCATTTACGATAAGTTTAAGCAGGCTTTTGTCGAGAAAGTTAAGCAGATCAAAATTGGCGACCCGCTGGAAGCTGACACACAACATGGCGCGCTCGTGTCTAAACCGCACATGGATAAGGTATTGTCCTATATTGAATTGGCGCAGAAAGAAGGCGGAACCGTGTTAACCGGCGGTAATCAGATAACCATCGAAGGTCGTTGCGAAAATGGTTACTTTGTTGAGCCAACCGTTATTGAGGGATTAACCAATCACTGTCGAACCAATCAGGAAGAAATTTTTGGCCCTGTCTGCACCATCATGCCATTTGATACTGATGACGAAGCGATCATGCTCGCCAATGGCACCGAATATGGATTAGCGTCCAGCGTCTGGACCAACGATTTAAAACGCGCCCATCGAGTGGCCAAAGAAATTGAAGCAGGCATTGTTTGGATTAACTGCTGGTTACTGCGCGATTTGCGTACACCTTTCGGTGGTGTTAAAAGCTCAGGCGTCGGACGCGAAGGTGGATTGGAAGCTTTGAGATTCTTCACTGAAGCTAAAAATGTGTGCATTAAATATTCCTAATTAAATAACCACACTCATATTAAAAAGCCCCGATTATTTCGGGGCTTTTTTTCATCGCCTAAACAATTAATTCACTCGAATAGGGATGTAAGTTGCGTTGTTACTTTCTTCAACCTCGGCAATCGTATTGTTTGGGTCAATAATGGCACCCAACCAGTAGCTTTGGCTCGAGTTTAAGCTCGAAGGAATGGTGACTGTTCGCGTAGACGTATAAACGCTACCTTCAGGGTTCAAGGTAAAAGCCGTTGAAGTCAACAACGTATCAGCCGTCGAAATAAAATTATTGGTCGATACATAATAATAAATCGATGGTACCTGAGATGACTCCCCATTATTTTCATAGGTTAACTCCATACGAACCTGCTGTCCTTTGCTGACGTTGTAACGACGCTCGCCGTTCACTGTAGTGTAAGGCAGTTCAACGCCCGAAGTGTTATACAACTTAGTGCGGATGTGTGAACTGTAGGCACCACTGGCACCACTGTATTTCCAATGCACTAGACCGACGTCCTGAACATTACCTGCATTGTTACCATACAACTGACGTAGACCATAGTTAGCATCTTCACCCATGTAGGCTAAAGCATACACATAGTTACGATGAATGTGGTCCCAGTCCTGTCCCATGATGCTGTAGCGACCATTTTCATGACCTAGACCAGCGCCATGGCCAAACTCATGCAAAGCTGTGGTTTTGAAGGGACGTGATGCGCCGCCATAAGGGATTAAATTATCAGCGCGTGCACGAATACCGTATTCTACGCCGGGGATATAATTTACCGTGTTCTTAAACACAATGTCTGATTCAGAGATGTTATTACTCCAACCAAAGAACCAGGTACATGAGCTCCAGGTGTAGGCAACTGCTGGTGCGCTGATACTGCTTGACCACCAGACTTCGTTTTGACCATTGTTCATGCCAACGGATGTATCATCGTATTGCATGGAAAAACGAATTTTACTGGGGTTTTTATTGAATTGAGTAATGACATGGCCTAATGCTGTGCGGTAGTCATTACCCGATGGGAAGCCCACAGAACTGGCGCGATAGGTCACGCTGTTGGTGTTCCATTTTTTATAGACACCATTACATGATGTATCCAAAGTTGCTGCTTGCGTTTCCATTCCTAAAAATGATGCAGCGATTACGCTAGAGATTAAAATTAACTTCTTCATTATACTTCCTCCGTGAAGTAGTGATTATTGGTGGTCAACATCATCGATGATGTCTTGAGCGGATTGCTTGGCACGCGCTGGCACAGCTGGAGCTGGCATAGCAACAGGAATCGAAGCCGAGAATCTTTGAGCAATGTTTGCGCTCTGGATTTCTTTAGCTGGCTTTCCTTTCATAGCAGACTGAACAGCTTTCTTAAATTGCTGAACTGAAGCGCCTTTTGCTTGAGCTTGCGCTGGTAATGTCTTACCGGCAATCTCGCCTTGTTCATCATCCATTGCTACCGGGCGTTGCGCACGCTCAGCAGCCTTACCGATTTGCACAGGTCTGCCGCTTTCGGTAAATACTTCACCGCTTTTCACTTTGAAGAAGCCTTCTGAACAGCGAACCAATGGACATTGTCCATCGCTTTTCTCTGCAATCATTAAAATGTTCTCTTCGCCAAGATTGAACTCAGGAACATTCGACACTTCAAGCACATCGTACTGAGTGTCGCTGACTTTTTTGATACCGCCAATGAAGCGTAGCGTTACTT
The DNA here is from genome assembly GCA_048266925.1 of Kangiella sp. Classification (GTDB taxonomy): domain Bacteria; phylum Pseudomonadota; class Gammaproteobacteria; order Enterobacterales; family Kangiellaceae; genus Kangiella. Next base: position 25,061 of record JBLWYL010000003.1, read on the forward strand.
GACGACTTTTTTGTAAACCCTGCAAATCATCTTCAATTTGATAGGTCACAAAAGTATGGGGGATGCCTTCAACAGAATCCTTGTAGTCAATTTTCATGACTTTTCCCTGGACAATGTTTTGAGCTTCTTTGGCTAATGATTCAATTCCATTTGAGTCATAGGTCGATGCCATGGTGGGTAGTGAGGCAAATGTTAGCGCAGAAACCACTGCTCCCAACACTGCACTTTTTTTTGTATTAAGGTAACTTTTTTTCATAAAACTTACTCCTTGTTGATTGATCGCTTATTCCATATAAGCAGGAGTTATATTATGAATTTCTAGAGTCTTGACAAGATACAATAACTTGTAAGTTATTGATTTTCATATTTGCATTGGTTTTTTGGTGGGTTTTCAGCGATTGCATGATGAATTGTGAGAAATCTCTTACACAAGAACGGCAGATTTGCCGATGGGTTAATACCTACTGATTACTCATAAGATTATTAGAGCAAAAAAAGGCGAGCACACTGGCTCGCCTCAACTCTTTAAAGAGAGCTATTAATACTTCGGTTTCTTGCTTTCAATCCAGGCATCAATTTTATCATTGAGCACAGACATAGGAACTGCACCACCGAGTAATACCAAGTCATGGAACTCTTTAATATCGAATGCTTCGCCAAGCTCTTCTTTAGCTCTTTCGCGTTGCTCTACGATATTAATCATGCCGAGCTTGTAACCCAACGCCTGTCCAGGCCACACCATGTAGCGTTCGATTTCTGAAACAACGCTGGATTGGGCAGTGCCGGTTTTTTCCGCCATATAATCAATCGCTTGTTCACGCGTCCACCTTTTATGATGCAGTCCGGTATCAACCACTAAGCGCACCGCGCGGAACAGCTCTGCCTTTAAGCGCCCCAGATCACCATAAGGATCATCTTTATACATACCCATTTCCCAGGCCACTAACTCTGAGTACAAAGCCCAGCCTTCCACATAGGCATTGTACGGAGCGATTCGACGAATCAGGGGCAGACTTTCTTGCGCCATGTTTAATGCGATCTGCCAGTGATGGCCCGGATTGGCTTCATGATAGGTCAGCGTCTTCAAATCAAACTTCGGATTGGCTTTCATGTCCTTGAGGTTAATCCAGTAAACACCTGGTTCAGATCCATCCAGCGGTGGTGGCGTATATTGACCGCCCGGTGCGCCATCCTGACGCTCAACCGGTATGCGGCGAATTTCCACGTCATAGGGAGGAATAGTCGCAAAACGGGTTGGCATCACTTCATTGATGTCTGCAAGCATGCCATTAAGGTCGTCCAATAACTTCTGACGGCCTTCATCTGAATCTTCGTAAATGAATCGATCTTCGTCATTCAAGGCTGCCATACGCTCGCCAACGGTGCCTTCTTTGTAACCTTCCGATTGTAGAATGGCATCCATTTCTGCAGTAATGCGCTCCACTTCATCAAGACCAATCTGGTGTACTTGCTCGGGTGTTAAATCAGTATCGCCCAACTCACTGACCGCATAACGATAAAACTCAGCGCCGTTCGGTTGCGCCCAGATGCCTGACTCTTCGGGTGCCGTTTCTAGCAAATCTTCCATCACCATGGCCAGGTTTTTATAGGCCGGATAGATGGTAGTTTTGGTGATGCTTACCGCATCAAATATCATCTCTTCCTTGGTCTTTTCTGGAATATCCAGTTTATCCAGCTTGGTCTGTAAATTAGTCACCAGGGCATGTTGCTCAGGTTCTGCCGCGATAAAGCCATTCAGGAAGTTGAGTGCACCATTGATGATGACCTTGGGCGGTATCCAGCCTTGCTCAGCATCAGCAAGCACTTTACTCTTAACACTTTCAATCATGTCGCCGAACTGCTCCAGCCTGGCGATATAGTCTTTGGCATTTTGCTCGTTTTTAATCGGGTGATTGTTTTGAAGCAGGTTAGGCACATCAATGGCTGGGCCATTAATTTGACTGACTATAAAGGGAGAGTGGCCCATCCAGCCGTCAATAAAGCCAATACCAAACTTTTTATCGCCTGAATAGTACTGAGCCAGATCGATGACCACCTGGCGGTTTTCCTCCCCCTGGATAGTGTCCGATTCGAGTGTGCCTAGCTGATCAGCGTAGTGACGCAACCCCTGACGCAATGCCTTTTCGGCGGCTGGCGAGTAATCGGGTAATTTATCCTGATAGTAGCCGCCAGCGACCTCTTCACTAACGCCATACATGGTGGCGTCCATTGGGCGGGCCGCAAACAATGTGGTGGTGATTTTATCGAACAGCATGCCAGGCGTCGCTTCTTCCTGCTGCTTGGTAGACTGCTCCTTGGAGATGGCAGAATCAACCGCCACTTGTTCCTGCCCGACGACTTCCTGACTCTCTTGCTTTTCTTCATCTTGCTGGCAGCCAGCGCTTAGTAAAGCAGCGCTAACCAGTATGCTGATAATCGTTTTGCGATTTGCTCGTTGTGTGAAAGACATAACCTACACCCTTGATATGATTTATGTGCGATTGATTATTAACAATTATCGGACAAAAGTCACATCCAACGGTTCAGGGCTAATGGCAAGCTTTGCCATTTGTTGTAGAGCCGGTCACAGATTCCATAGTGGTAACCCCACTGTAGTCTGGTTATGAACTCAACACCGCCAGAAACTGGTCTGTTGGTAAATTTTCTTTATAATAGCGGCTATTCTTTATTTAACTGACAGGATTGGCCATGCCATCGTTTGATATTATTTCTGAAGTGGATAAACACGAGATTACGAATACTGTTGATAACGCAAACCGCGAACTATCAACCCGCTTTGACTTCCGTGGCGTCGACGCCAGCTTTGAACAGAATGATGAGAGCATCAAAATTACTGCCGAAGCTGAATTTCAGGTCGATCAGATGATCGATATTCTTTATAAAGCATGCGTAAAGCGTGATATTGATACCAATGCTTTGGATATCAGCGATGATGCGACCCATTCCGGCAAGACCTTTTACAAGACAGCCAGCTTCAAACAGGGTATTGAAAAAGACATTGCCAAGAAAATCGTCAAATTAATCAAAGATTCTAAGTTAAAAGTTCAGGCTGCTATTCAAGGTGAAGAAGTGCGGGTGACCGGCAAAAAGCGCGATGACTTACAGCAAGTCATGGCACTGGTCAGACAGGCTGAGTTAGGTCAGCCATTTCAGTTTAAGAATTTCCGAGATTAGAAGGCCTGCAGGGCAGGTACAATCACCTGCCCAATGCCTTGCCTATTAAGTCCTTTTCGGCTATAAAAGACCCCATGTATTATTTCCCACATCAAAAGACATCAGGATTCATCTTTGCCCACCAAGGTGGCTGCAAATGGATCCTCGATTGAATACGCACTCCTTTCTTGCGCTGATTGCGCGCACCTGTTTTTCCTAGTATTTTCGTTTAGTAATATCGTTATAATTTTAGCCCCAGCGTTACTTATTAAGTCTAAGCTATTGAATCGTGGTTATGACCTTACGCTAGCTAATCTAAGTTGAGGTTTTTTATGAGTGAGAAATTCGTATCTTCGACAGCCCCTGAACCAGTCGGTTTGTACCCCCATGCGCGTCGTGTTGGCCACCTGTTATTTTTATCAGGCGTTGGCCCAAGAAAAAAAGGTAGCAAGGATATTCCTGGCGTGACCTTGGATGTCGACGGCAATATCACTGATTATTGTATTGAAACTCAATGCCGGAGTGTCTTTGATAATGTTCGCGCTATTTTGGAAGACTCAGGATCCAGCTGGGATCAGTTGGTCGATGTTCAGGTCTTTTTAACTAACATGAAAGATGACTTTAAAACCTATAACAAAGTCTATGCTGAATATTTTGCTGATAACCAGCCTTGTCGCACCACCATTGAAATCAGCTCCCTGCCCACTCCGATTGCGATTGAATTGAAATGCATCGCGACTATTTACGATGATTAAGGAGAATCGCCATGAGTGACCAAACTTTAACTCCGGTTCCGCCATTTAACTTTCAAAAATGGATAGATGAGAACCGTCATTTATTACAACCACCGGTTTGCAATAAGCAGGTTTTTGAGCAGGACGATTTTATTGTGATGGTTGTCGGTGGACCTAACGGTCGTCGTGATTTTCATTATGATGAAGGCCCTGAATTTTTCTATCAGCTGGAAGGCGGGATGGAATTGCGTACCATCCAAAATGGCGAGCGTGTTGATTATCCGATTAAAGCGGGTGAAATCTTTCTGTTACCCCCGAAAGTTCCGCATTCGCCGGTTCGCTTTGAAAATTCTATTGGTCTGGTTGTTGAGCGCAAAAGACTGGATCATGAAAAAGATGGCTTGATGTGGTTCTGTGAAAAGTGCGATAACAAACTGTACGAAGAATATTTTCAACTGACCAATGTGGAAAAAGATTTTCTGCCAGTCTTCGAGCGCTTTTTAGAAAGCGAAGAGCATCGTACTTGCGACCAATGCGGTACGGTTATGCCCAAACAAAATAAACTGGATCTTTAATTTATGTCTGATTTAAAGATTGATATTCATACTCATATTCTGCCCAAGAACTGGCCCGATCTAAAAGAACGCTACGGCTATGGTGGTTTCGTTCAACTGGAACATCATAAATGCGACTGCGCTCGGATGATGGTTGATGGCAAGTTTTTCCGTGAGGTGCAGGATAATTGCTGGTCCCCTGAAGTACGCATGAAAGACTGCGAACATCACGGCGTTCACGTACAGGTATTGTCCACCGTCCCGATCATGTTCAACTACTGGGCCAAGCCAGAAGACACACTGGATCTATCACGCTTTCTTAATGACCACATTGCCGAAGTGGTTGAGCGCTACCCTACTCGCTTTGTGGGTTTAGGAACTCTACCGATGCAGTCGCCTAAGTTAGCAATTCAGGAATTAGAGCGATGCGTCAAAGAACTTGGTCTTGCGGGTGTGCAAATTGGTTCGCATGTTAACGACTGGAACCTCAACGACGAAAATCTTTTTGAAGTATTTGCCGCAGCAGAAGAATTAGGTGCAGCGGTTTTCGTGCATCCGTGGGATATGGTCGGCAAAGAAAAAATGCAAAAATACTGGATGCCCTGGTTAGTGGGTATGCCGGCTGAAAGTTCTCTGGCAATTTGCTCAATGATTTTTGGTGGCGTGTTAGAACGCTTACCCAACTTACGTGTTGCGTTTGCTCATGGCGGCGGAAGCTTCCCTGCAACGCTCGGCCGTATCGAGCATGCATATGAAGTGCGCCCTGACTTGATGCGCGTTGATAATCCGCATCATCCTCGCAAATATCTTGAGCAAATATATCTTGATACCCTAGTGCATGATCCGAAAATGCTTGAGTACCTGGTTGATTTAATGGGCCCTCAGAAACTGGCGCTCGGGACTGATTATCCATTCCCACTAGGAGAGCTTGAGCCAGGCAAACTGATCGAGTCCATGAATTACGATAAAACGATTTCGGATCGTTTGTTGCATGGCACAGCACTGGAGTGGCTCAATCTGGATAAAGGACGCTTCATCAAATGAGTAAGTTCAAATTAACCACTGATTTTATGGGTAAGCGCTATCAAGTGGATATTGAACATCCGCACTCGATAGCTATTCCCTTAAATTTTGATGGAAAACAGCCTAATCACTTTAGTGCCGAAACAGCTAAGCGACAACCACTACAAGCAGGCAGTTTTATTGGCGACACCACCAAGGGCGGAAGCTGTAATGTTGACTCGATTCAATTGGTTCCCCATTGCAATGGCACCCATACAGAATCGATCCATCATATCAGTAATCAAAAGGTCTCGGTCGGCGCTATTTTTAATAATAGCCTGTCTGTTGCCTGCGTAATCAGCATTAAACCAAAGTTGGCAGAAGCCACTAACGATAACTATCGACCGACTCTTGAAGATGCTGATCGAGTCATTGATAAGGCACAACTGCAGCAGGCTATTGATAACGATACGCTCAATAATATTGAGAGCTTAGTAGTGCGCTGTGTTCCCAATCATGATGTTAAAAAGTCATACCGGTACGATGATACCAATCAGCCACCATTCTTTACGCAAGAGGCGATGCAGTGGTTGGCTGACAGTCCCATAAAGCACTTACTGGTGGACTTTCCCTCAGTGGACAAAATGTATGATGAAGGTCATCTCACCAATCATCACATTTACTGGAACTTGGAAGCTGATAGTCATAAGCTGACAGACAACGCACGTTGCGATAGAACCATTACCGAAATGATATTTGCGCCAGACGATATTGCTGATGGCATCTATTGCTTAAACCTGCAAATACCCGCATTTGAATTAGACGCTGCGCCAAGCCGCCCGATTCTTTACCCATTAATTGAATGTTCTGAAACACATTCAGAACAAGAACAATGAAGCATTAAGAAGAAACCATTATGAACACTACTTTTTCACTTGAGCATGCGCAACACCTCGACCAGCAGGATCCGTTAAAGCAGATGCGCGAGCAATTTCATATTCCGAAACAAGACAATGGTGATGATGAAATTTATTTATGTGGTAACTCGCTTGGCTTACAGCCAAAACGTACTCAGGAATACTTGAACTATGAACTAAGCCAGTGGCAAAAGCTGGGCGTTAAAGGTCACTTTTCCGGTGACTTCCCATGGATGCCCTACCATGAGTTTTTAACCGAAGAGTCAGCCAAATTAGTCGGCGCAAAAAACTCCGAAGTGGTTTGCATGAATTCATTGACCGCCAACTTGCATTTTATGATGGTCAGTTTTTATCGCCCCACCAAAGCGCGTAATAAAATTCTGATTGAAGATCATGCCTTCCCTTCTGACCATTACGCGGTTGAATCACAGATCCGCTTCCATGGTTTTGACCCAGATGAGGCAATGCTATTGGCAAAACCACGCGAAGGGGAAGAAACGTTACGGACTGAAGATCTTCTTAACCTGATTAACCTGCATGGGGATGAGATAGCGCTAATCATGTTGCCCGGTGTCCAGTATTACACAGGACAGGTTTTGGACATGAAAGCCATTACTGAAGCCGGTCATGCCAAGGGCTGTATGGTGGGTTTCGACTTGGCTCATGCTACCGGTAATATTCCGATGAGTTTGCATGACTGGGATGTGGATTTTGCTGCATGGTGCTCTTACAAATATTTAAACTCTGGCCCCGGTTCCGTGGCCGGTTGTTTCGTGCATGAGAAGCATCACGCCAATTTAGAGCTTCCTCGATTTGCTGGCTGGTGGGGGCATGACAAAGAGTCACGCTTTAGAATGGAAAATCGATTTATGCCGATGAAGAGCGCAGAAGCCTGGCAAGTATCTAACCCTCCTATTTTATCTTTAGCTGCTATTCGCGCATCGTTAGACACAGTCAAAGAAGCGGGCGGTATTCATGCCCTGCGTGACAAGTCAATAAAACTGACTCGTTACCTGCGTGACTTATTACAGCAAGGACTGGCGGATGAGATAAATATCTTAACTCCTGCCGATGAAAATGCTTCCGGTTGCCAGTTATCCTTAACCGTAAACCTGCATGGGCTTGATGGCAAAACTGTTTTTGATCGTATCGAAGCAGCAGGGATTACTTGTGATTTCCGTCATCCGAATGTGATTCGTGTAGCGCCAGTGCCTTTATATAACTCTTTTGAAGATGCGTATCGCTTTGTCGCCATCTTAAAAGATAGTTTACAGTGAGGTTTGTATGTCAGTAACTCAAGATAAACACATCACTCTCATTGGCGCTGGTTTGGTTGGTTCGCTGGCCAGCATCTATTTAGGCTTACGTGGCTATAAAGTCGACGTTTATGAAAAACTTCCTGATATTCGCCTGGAAAATATTCCTGCTGGCCGCTCGATAAATTTGGCGCTGGCCAATCGTGGTATACGTCCTTTGCAGCAAGTTGGCATCATGGAGCAGGTTGAGAAATTGCTAATCCCCATGAAAGGTCGCATGCTCCATGACGAAGCAGGTGAACTGCAATTCCAGGCTTATGGGCAACGCCCTGAAGAAGTCATTTATTCGGTGTCTCGCGCAGGCTTAGTTAGCTTGTTACGCGACGAAGCAGAAGCCACTGGCAATGTTACTTTCCACTTCAAGCACCCTTTGGTCGATATTGATTTCGATAAGCAAGTCTTTACTATCGAAGATGCCATGACCGGTGACAAGCAAAATTTAAACTACGATATTCTTTTGGCAACCGATGGTGCAGGCTCTCCTGTACGTCAATTTATGGAGGCCGCCAAAGTTGGTGATTTTAGTTCAGAGTTGCTTGAGCATAACTACAAAGAGTTAACCATTCCGGCCGATCAAGCTGGCAACTTCCAGCTTGAAAAAGAAGCCCTGCATATATGGCCGCGTGGCGGTTATATGGTGATAGCACTACCTAACCTTGATGGCTCCTTTACCGTCACCCTGTTTATGCCAACTGAAAATGGTGAAGCCAGCTTTGCCAATCTAAATACACCTGAAAAGGTCGATAGTTTCTTCAAGACATATTTCAACGATGCTTATGACTTAATGCCCAACCTGACGGATTTATTTTTTGATAACCCCACTGGCGTTTTAGGCACGGTGCGTAGCGAAAAATGGTTTCATAGCAACGCACTAATTTTTGGCGATGCGGCGCATGCGATTGTGCCTTTCCACGGACAAGGCATGAACTGTGGCTTCGAAGATTGCGCTGAGTTGAATACTTTATTGAATCAGTTTGATGACGACTGGCAAAAAGTTTTCCCTGCATTCAATGAGGCTCGACGCGATAATGCCAATGCGATTGCTGATATGGCACTGGACAATTACATTGAGATGCGCGATTCGGTGCGTGATCCCAAATTCCATCTCAAGAAATCCATCGCTTTTGAATTAGAGAAGCGCTTTCCAGAACAGTTTATTCCACGCTATTCAATGGTCATGTTCCATCACATACCATACGCGCAAGCACAAAACCGCGGTAAAATTCAGGCTAACATTTTGCAACAACTTGCTAAAGATATTGAGAGCCTTGATAAGGTAGACTGGACACTTGCTACTCAATTGGTTCAAGACCAGTTATCCGTATTACCGAAGGATTATCTACAATGAAATCAGTTTTAGTCTCTAGCCTTGCTGTGCTATTAAGCCTGACGCTCTCTGGCACAGCTAGCGCTAACAATGTTCCGCAATCTGCCAAAGAAGCGCGAGTGGATACTGCTCAGCAATGGATTAACTTTCTGGCCAGCGATGAACTTAAAGGCCGCAAGACAGGCACCCCTGAAATGCAGAAGGTGCACGCATGGCTTGAACAGCGCTTTGAAGCTATTGGCCTGAAGCCTTTGCCAGCAACCGAGTCCTATCGTCAGGAGTTTACTTTTGAACATAAAGGTAACTCAATTGATGCCGTTAATTACATCGGCTATATCGATTGCCAGTGTGATAACGATAAATACATTATGGTCGGTGCGCATTACGATCATGTCGGTCAAAACCCAGAGCTTGAGGGCGACATCACTTTTAATGGTGCCGATGATGATGCCAGTGGTGTAGTAGCCAGCCTGGTTATTGCAGAATTGTTAGCCCAAAAAGAAAGCTTACCTTTCAACATTATTATCGCTGCATGGGATGCCGAAGAAATGGGCCTTTTAGGTTCAAAGCATTTTGCTAAAAAACCATTAGTGCCATTAAATAAAGTTGAAACAGGTATCATGTTTGAACTGGTAGGTACTCCGGTAGAAGAACATCCAAACAGTGCCTGGATGACCGGTAATCAATATTCCAATCTGTTTGCTCTATTGCAGGATGATTTTTCCAAAGCCGGATGGTCGCTAGATGCCGACCCTTTTGCGCAGATGGGTTTGTTCATGCGTTCTGACAATGCGCCGTTTGCTTTAATGGATCTCACCCAGCAAAAAGTAGAACAGGTTTTTAAGCATGGCCAGCAGGCTGATATTACCGGAATTCCAATGCATGCAATTTCGGTATGGCGCGGCCAGGATCATTACCATCAGGTTCATGATGAGGTAGAAATTATTGATGTACCGAACCTGGTTTCGCTTTCAGAAGTGATTGCACAGGCGATTGCTAATTTACCTGTTGATACCAAGGTTGTATGGAAAGAGAATCCGCACTTTAAATTTTCACGTCCTTGAGTTTTCTCGTCCTTAAGTTACTTCACTTTAATAGGTTGGGTTAGAAGCTATGCTTCGTAACCCAACTCCACGTTCACTAATAAACTACGACTGAACCTCTTTAAAACCAAAATTATCTTTCAGTTTGGCTAATAGGGGACTGACTTTTTTAATCAGCTCATTATCACCATAGTGAATCGCCTTCTTCACGCCCCATACTGGGCCTGGCCAGGCGGGATCATCTTTATAGCGCGCAATATGGTGAATGTGCAGCTGCGGCACCATGTTGCCCAGTGCCGCTACGTTCATCTTATCGGCCTTGAAAACTTTGGCCATGGTTTGCAGTAGAAAATTAGATTCTTCCATGGCATTAATTTGTTGCGCAATGGTTAACTGATACAGCTCTTGAATATCATTCACGCGTGGAACCAGAATTGCCCATGGATACTGCTTGTCATTCATCCACAACAATTTACATAAATTGAAATTACCCAGCTCGACCGCGTCTTTTGCTAAAGTCTCATTCAATATAAAACTCATTAAAATTCCTTATTGTCTATTCGTCTGTTCTAGACTTTCTATCACTGATTTGTTTCTTCCAGACTATTCACTTCCAAACTTAAGTCTTTTTGGCAATCCGCCGTAGCCTTTGGCGCTGTCCCACGGATGTAGGGTACGCTGACAGAATTTCGACAGTCATCGGTTGCCAGCAAGCCACTACGGTAATCCACCAACTTCCACTCAATGTTATCATGATAACCCATGTCTATGGGCGATGTGTTGATGCCAGCAAATATGTCTGAGAACACTGGTAATGCAGCGGTTGAACCGGTGATATTCGCATCCTGATTATCATCACGTCCGACCCAGACTACCGCCAGATGCTCACCAGACAAGCCAACAAACCAGGAGTCTTTAAGATCATTGGTAGTTCCTGTTTTTCCAGCAAAAGAAGTAAACGGATTGGACTTTTGTAAATATTTGGCCGTGCCCTGCTCTACTGCTAACTGCATGGCAGCCTTGACCAGATACACATTGATTTCGCTGGCGACTCTTTCGGAGTCCACAGGATAACGCTCAAGCAACCCGCCCGCGTTGTCAGTGACTGCGACAATCGAAGATGGCTTAATACGCAATCCGTTGCTGGCAATCGATTGGTACAGTTGCAACAACTCCAATGGAGTTAGCTCTAAGACGCCCAATGGCAAAGCATCAAGCGGACGCACATCTTTCTCTACCCCTGAACGCTCAATAAAGTCCGCCAGACGCTGTACGCCTACCTCCTGACCTAATCGTGCCATGGCCACATTGTAAGACTCACTGAGAGCACGATAGAGCGGCACCATACCATGGAAGTTACGATCGAAGTTTCTCGGCTGCCAAGTACTGCCGTCACGTTGTTTCAATGACAGCGGGAAGTCACTAACGCTGGAAGATAAGTGATAACTGGAGTTCTGCTCCAATGCTGCCAGCAATACAAAAGGTTTGATTACCGAACCAATCTGCCGTCTGGCATCAATCGCGCGGTTATAACCGGCGTAACCCGCTTTGCGGTCACCTATCACCGCTAAAATGTGTCCACTTTGGCTATCACTGATTATTGCCGCCGCCTGCAGGGTGCCTTCTTCCTGTTGCCTTTGTTTCTCAATAGTATTAATTGACTCTTCAACCGTGCGCTCACTATACATCTGGATTACAGGATCAAGCGTCGTGAAAATATTTAGACCTTCTGAGTTTAATTCATCATCGGAATAGGAATCTTGCAATTGACGACGCACCAGATCCATAAAGGCCGGTACTTTGGATAAATGAATGCTTGGCTTTCTGACCAGGGATAAGGTGGTTTGCTTTTCTAGCTTGAGTTCCTGCTCGCTAAGCACACCCGTCTGTTGCATCAAGCCTAAAACCAGATTTCGACGCTTCATGGCATTCTCAGGATGACGTCTGGGGTCATAAACCGACGGCCCCTTCAAGATAGCAACCAGTAATGCAGATTGTGCCGGTGTTAAATTCTCGACTTCTTTATCAAAGTAAAACTTACTGGCAAGGCCAACCCCATGAATGGCTCTTGGTCCATCCTGACCAAAATAGACTTCATTGAAATAGGCTTCGAGGATGTCATCTTTTTCGTAATGAACTTCCAACAACACCGACATGACCGCCTCACGAAACTTGCGCCATAAGCTTCGCTCATTGGTCAGGAAATAATTCTTAACCAATTGCTGTGTAATGGTGCTGCCTCCTTGTGTACCGCCATCAGAAGTCACGTTATGCCATAAGGCACGCGCAATCGCTTTTGGCGAGACACCACTATGCTCATAAAAATCGCGATCTTCAGTAATGATTAAAGCTCTGATCAGATGCTCGGGGATCTGTTCCAGCTTAACCAGAATGCGATCCTCCAATCGATTGGGGTAAATTTGCCCGATCAACAAAGGGTCCAGACGTGCCATTTGCAATGGCTCACCCAGCACATGGTCCTTCAACTGGCTGACGCGCCCGTTACGCAAACTAAAAGCGATTTGACGAGCTGCCTGTGACTCATCCCAAAAGGCAAAGGGGCGCACATGAATATAGTAGTAATCACCGTACTTTTCATAGTCACCAGCACGCGTAGCCTTAATTGCCTTACGGTAGCCCAACAATTCCAATTCTTGCTCCAAACGAGTTGGCGTCAACGATTTGCCGTTCATCAGCTCCAGGGGCTGAGCATAGACTTTGGCCGGGAGCTGCCAACGGTTATCATCGAACTGGCGCTTGATCACCATGTCGCAGTAAATAACAAAGGCAATAAACAAAGCCGTGAAGATCAAACCTCCTCGCCAAATCACCTTTTTCCAGGGGATTCTGCGCCAGAAGGACTGATTAACTTTCTTCGGTTGCTTCTTTTTAGACGTTTTTGCGCTTTTCTTAACAGGTTTATTAGCCATTTCACTTTATCGGTATCAATCTCATGACTATGATAGTAGCAAATTCAAGAGCACTAATGTTATGCCATCTCTAACAAAATCTGACAAAAATATGACACGTCTCTTTTTCGCCATAGCACTTCCCCAGGAACTCAAGAACCAGTTGGAGCTATTACAAAAGCAGTGCCCATTTGCTGGGCGCCCCGTGAGCCCTCATAATTTCCACATTACACTACTGTTTTTAGGTGAGCTCCCGCGTAATCAATTGGATGATATTCTGGAAACTATTGAAATTCCGGCCATAAAACCGTTTGATATTGAATTGAACCAGTTTGCCTATTATCCCAAAGCCGAAGTTGGGTGTCTCGAAGTCATGCCAAACGACCAGCTTACAGCGTTGCACCAACACATTAGCCGCAACCTCAAACAGGCGGGTATCCATATCAAACAATCGACCAAACCTTTCCGTCCGCACATTACGCTCTATCGAGATGCCACCATTCAGTCAGAAATTACTGAGTCAGTTCACCACCAACTTAAGGTTGATCATTTTTGCTTGATGGAATCCCAGTTTAATCAGAAAGGAGTTTACTATGAAGTGATTGAAGAGTGGCCGACCTATGAGCCGACCATAAAAGAACAATTTTTTGGGATCAAAGATTAGGGTTGGAACAACTCAAACTAGACGAGTTAAGAAATTAGTTTCTCAAACTCTTTAACCAAACCATCGACCACCACGATTTGGTTTCGCCCTTTGCTCTTAGCGCTATACATGGCCTTATCGGCGTCGGCAATTAAATCCATAAAGTCATAACCGGACAGCTCGGTACTGGTAACACCAAAACTGGATGACACATCAAAGCGATAACCTGTTTCAGAGGTGTCTATTTGCGACACAGCCTTACGACAGATTTCAGCCAGCTGCTCAGCTTTTCTAAGGTTGCATGCTGGTAAAAATATCGCAAACTCCTCACCGCCTAAACGCCCCGCCAAGTCATTCTGACGACAACTGGCCTTAACCACTTCTGCAGTTTTTTGTAGCACCCAATCACCCACTAAGTGTCCATACTTATCATTGACCGATTTAAAATAATCCATATCAAACAGGATAAACCCGACATCCTGTTTCTCCTGCTCACTGCGATGCAAAATAGCTTTAGCAGTTTCGTAAAAATGATGGCGTGAACTTAGCCCCGTTAGCTGGTCCGTTTGCGACTGTTTCCGCAAACGAATTTGATGGCGTTTGATGCGATATGTCCAGAAGGCCAGAGTTGCCAATAACACAATAACCAAAGCTAGTACTAAACGATTATTAGTGGCGTCTTTCTTTGCTAAATCTTGCTCAAGCTGGAGCACTTTATTCTGTTCATTCAATAATTTAATCTCTTGTTCTTTTTCAGCAGTTTGATGCTCAACAATTTGATATGCCATTTCTTGCGCCAAGATTTCATTTATCTGAGCCTTATCGGCCTCAGAATATTTTTCATAAAATTCAAGCGCAACTTTGAAATTACCTGCCGCTTTTTCAATTTCGTAGAGCAATGCATAAGCTAGAACTTTTGCCTGAATAAAATCACTATCAACTGACAAATCAATAACTTGTTCGGCAAGTTCTATCGCCTCACCTCTCTGTTTCGCTAACCAATTTGCCCTTGCATATACAATAAGATATTCAGCTATCACACGTGGATAGGCTGTTTTTTTCACCTCCTCATAATGTTCTGCAAGGTACTTCATTGTCCCGGCCGGATTTTCATCTAATTGTAGCCTGGCAATTGACAACCTTAGCAGCGCTGAAGCGATTTCCTCACCCAAACTTAAGCAGTGGTTTAAAGCACCTTCCAGTTCGGAAGCCTTAATTTGCTCTCGATTAACATGCGACAATGATTCGTATTTTAATTGCCGTGCAAAGCAGAGATTACGACCAACGGGGTTCTCATCTAAAAGCTTCTGAGAATATTCCAAAGCTAAGGAGTGTTTTTTGTACCCTTTATAGCTCATTATCACCGCCATTAATCCCAACTGGCGTATATCTGAATTTTCTATTTTTGGGATCTCTTTAACTAATGATTGAAGATGTCTTATCGATTCCTGATAGTCCCTTACAATATAAAAGATATTCACCAAGCTGGTTCTGGCTCTAAAGCGTAATGTCTTATTAGTTGACTGATTCAGAACAACTTCCAAACCATTAATAGCTCCCTCGTAGTCACCAGAATAGGCTTTAGAATAACTTTCAAGAAAAGTTAACTGGAGTTGCTGCTCTTTTTGCAACTTGTCACCGTGTAACTTTATATCACTAAGTAATTCTTGAAAGCGAAGCGGGTCTGAACTTTTAATTTGATCAGCTTGCTCTAATTGCTCGGAAAGCCTGTGATCGTTGGCCAATGCATTAATTGGTGGCAATATATAACAAAGACTCAGTGCAATGATGCAAAGAGTCTTTATCTGTTTTGATGTAAAAATCCCTTTATTCAAAATTTATATCAAGCGGCAATTTCTTCTTCTCGGCTTGAGTCGTCCTCGGTATCTTCATCGTCTTCTGCTGGTAGTAAAAGGCCACAAACATTAGCACGAACGCTGAGTAGCTCTGCAATCTTTTGATGATTGCGCTCCAGAACGGCCTGGGTTTCCTGTTCGTTTAGTTGATGCTCACCCGCTAACTCAATGATTTCATCCTGAGTTAATGACTGTGAGCTTGCCCCCAATTGAGATAAAAAGTTTACAATATTATTCATGTGTTACTCCTTCGTTATTTTCCCATATTTAACAGTAAGTTATAGTTTTAAGTCAATTAATCTTTTGTACGCAGGTATAACCAGTGTTGAGTTCATATTCAATTCTGCTTTTGGTAAGTTCCTTAATTCAATTTCTTCCTGTCGAATAGTATCTATTGCCAGTAACTTAGCTTCATACACTATGGCTCTATGAGTAGGAGGGTAGTATTCAACTAGCTTATCGACCAGTTGTTGCAAGCTTTCTCTTGTTGTTGAGAAGTTGCTTGACTCCTTATCTCCCGCCAGTCCCACCTGCCATAATATCAGCAATGACGCTGTATCAACCTGTCTGTTATAGAACATAAATTGGTTGGTTTCAAATTGCTGACAACCTGTTGCCCCTGGATCCAGGCCTAAATCCGCATATAAACAGGCTTCTGCAGAGATTCCGGGCTCCATATACGCGGTATAACCTTCTTCTCTAGCTTGCTTGATTGCTTTTCTTGGTGCCAAGGCGAAAACGCCCGGATGTCCGTAGAATGCACCACACACATTCTTTCCTAACCTAACTTGCTCCAGTATCACAGCAATCATTTCGGCATAGGTTTCTTTTCGCGATTTTCTCCCTACATAGTAAGGTTGCAAACTGATGGTATTTGGGTTTATCGATCGCACCCACTCCTCGACAATACCGCTCGAGGCTCCTACAAATACTATATCGGCAACTTCAATCTGCTTTAAAGCAGCTGGAGTAATATGCCCGCCTAAGGTTATGCCCAACCCTACACATACCAACTGATTGTTCTTATCATCCATCGATAAAATTCTCTCTTTTTAAAACCCATCCCTGAACTCCCGCTCCTAACTCATGCGCATATTCAAAGCCTAATTTTTCTATTGCTCCTAGTGCAGCTTTATTGTTAGTCAGAATTTGTCCGGTGACTTTATCTATTGAGCCCCCTTTAAAAACAGCTGTTAACAACGTTGACATGACTTTGGGCCCCCACCCTTTTCCTAAATGCTCTGAAGATAAAATAATCCCTAAATCCCAATCACCATCAATATTGGTTAAACCAACGAAACCAAGCCGGTCACTATTATTCTGAACAGTCCATATGTATTGCTTGCTTTTACCATCGCGATTGCCCCTTTTAAACTTTTCAAAAATACGTACCGCTTCTTCTTGGGAGTATGGAGTTCGTATATACCTCATGACCTCATGATTAGTATATAAATATACAAAGAAAGGTTTGTCCGATTTATTAAGGAATCGATAGCTTAAACCATCATTCTCAAAACTACTCAATGACTCAAACATATAAACTGTAATTTTATTATTTCCCAAAGCCTAGCACAAAAAAGGGAGCCATTGGCTCCCTTTCAATAAACATCATTAATTAAGTATAAATTACTTCAGCAACTTCCCAGCTATGGTTCTGAAACCATGACCGGTACCGCCTGCGGAAAAATAAGCAGTGGGGCTGTCATTGTAGGCTCCGGCAAGGTCGACGTGAACCCAGCCTTTACCGTCATTTGGCACGAACCGCGATAAGAAACCGGCTGCATTGCTAGCACCACCTGGCCCACCACCTTTTACTGCACGGCTATTGGCAGTATCAGCAAAGTTGGATGGGCATTTGGCGGCATGGAATGGCTCCAGCGGTAATGGCCAGTGGCGTTCATTTTCACTTTGCGCAACATTGAGATAGTCATTGCGCTCACCCTCATCCAGTGCAAAAACCGCATTATAATCTTCGCCGACTGCGGTTACCGCGGCCCCGGTGAGTGTTGCGGCATCAATGATTAATGGCGCGCCCGTTTGTCCGGCTAGCAATAGACCATCGGCTAATACCAAACGGCCTTCAGCATCGGTGTTATGAATTTCAACCGAAACGCCATTTGGATATGAGATGATATCGCCTAGCTTGTAGGCATGCCCACTGATCAGGTTTTCCGCACAACACAGGTAGAGGTGAACTGGCTTGTCCAGGCCGCGCAAAATCGCTAGTGCTAAGCCCGCTGTGACTGTCGCTGCACCACCCATATCGGCTTTCATATGTACCATTCCGGCACTTTGCTTGATGCTATAACCACCGCTGTCAAAGGTGATTCCTTTGCCCACTAATGCAGCTACGGGTGCCGAGCTATCGTTTTTAGGGTCAAACTCAAGCTTTAGTATGGCAGGTGGTCTGGTGCTACCACGTCCCACTTCCCAAGTACCAACATGTCCTTGTTTCTCAAGATCCTGTCCAGAAACGATTTGATAGCGAACATTGTCCGGCGCCAAACTTTGGATAAAGTCCGCAGCTTCTTGGGCTAACACTTGCGGCGCTAACACCTCAGGAGTTTCATTAACGATCGAACGCATCCAGCGACTGGCTTGAATGCGGGCTTCCAACTCTTTGTTGTCGTCATCAGATAATTCAGCAAAATCAATTTGCACATCAATTTTAGGATCGTAAGCACCTTGAAAAAATGCCCATTGCTGTTCTAGTTCCCAATTACCTTCTAAAGCAAAAAAGGACAAGCCCTGGCTTACCAATTTTCTGGCCGCCATTTGTACCAAGTCGGAGCCTTCAGCGTGAATAGTGACTGCATCTTCTTTGTAGCTTAATAAAGCACCCTCGCCCCATTGCGCAGGCGCGCTATCCTTTGATAACAAAACTCTTAGTGTCATACCGATCCTTATTAAATTGTGTGTCTAGAACAAATGCCCCAGTTTCGACTGCTTTGTCGATAGATAACCTTCATTATGTGGATTATGACCATATTTCAGTGGGACCCGCTCAACCACATCAATTCCCGCGTCAATCATTGAGCTGACTTTGCGTGGGTTATTGGTCATCAAGCGGATTTTTTGAATGCCTAACTGGTCCAGTGCATCTGAGGCGACTTTAAAATCACGCTCATCGGCACCAAAGCCTAAATGCTCATTGGCCTGCACCGTGTCCATGCCCTGATCTTGTAACGAGTAGGCACGAATTTTATTGGTTAAGCCGATACCACGGCCTTCCTGACGCAAATACAGTAATACGCCAGCGCCCTCTTCCGCGATCTTTTGCAGGGCGGCTTTTAATTGAAAGCCGCAATCACAACGCAAGCTAAACAAGGCATCGCCAGTTAAACATTCTGAATGGATGCGCGCTAACACTGGGGATTTACTGTTCCAGTCGCCGAATGTTAAAGCCACATGCTCTTTCCCATCATCAGCCTCAAGCGCGTGAATCACGAAGTCGCCCCAAGGCGTAGGTAGGCGTGCACTCAGGCTATCTTTATGCGTCATTAAACCGTTTTCCGGGGTATTTAATTGAATGAATAGGTTATTTTACACCATGTTAAAAGCAGAAACAGCATGATAATGTTCGATGGCTACTATAATCCGAGGGCATATTATGAAGCTCACCCAATCACTGTCTCTATTTTTAGCTGCTATTTTATGTTCAAACCTCTCATTGGCGAATGATCAAAATCAAGCCAATGCTCCCCACACAATAAGAACTACTCTTTTCTTTCTTTAAAAACCACCGGCTTCAAAAACTGCTCCAACTCCTGCCAGAACATATCCCAGTCTCCCGGTGTATCGGCGTGTGCAGTTTCATAAATCTGGTGCGTGGCATCTTCTTTCACAGTAAGAAGTTTGTGCAGCGCATCTATCGGTACTGTTTTATCGGCTTTACCATGAATCAAATAGACCATGCCCTGATATTCGGACAAAGCTTTAACGTTGTCGAAAGGGTGTTGCACTAAAAAGGCTGGTAGCAAACGCTTATACGCCAGATCAACAATGCTGGCGTAAGTGGACATCAGTACAATCGCTATCGGCTTATGCTTTGGCACTAAGGTTAATACTGCCCCTCCTCCCATTGAGCGTCCCAATAATACAATGCGATCTTTATCCAGCTGTTCCTGTTGCTCAACCCACTCATAGGCAAGATTCATGGTTTCTGAGATGCTGTCAAAGCTGGGGGTACCGTCGCAACGGCCATAACCTGGATATTCCACCAACACCACTGCATAGCCCTGTTCACGCATATGATCGACTCGCGGCGCCCAATCATCAATAATGTTACCATTACCATGGGCTATCATAAGTACAGGGAAAGGCTGCTTAAACTTTTGTAACGGAGGTAAGTATGCCAGCTCAAATTCCCCCGCTGAAAAAGACAACCGCACCAGTTCACCACCAACATCCTTGATCAAGTTTGGATCAGACGGGGGAAGTTCATGTAGCGGAAACAGCATCCGATGCTGGATAAAATAAAAGGCGACTAGATACAGTAGATAAGCAAAAAGAGGAATGGCAATCAGCCAGAGTAACGTTGTCATAGAGCTCCAATAAGCTTTTTATTGCGTCTGTTTTGTATGCTGTTAGAATCAGTTCATTCTAACATTGTTTTGAATCTTTTGACCCAATTACAGCATAAGGTTCCGAGTACTACTGATATGTCACACATTTGCTTAGTTACCGATATCCGAGATGGTCAGGCGAAAGCCTTCCCTTATAAGGACCGTGATCTGATTGTAGTGCGCCGAGGCCTCAATGTTTATGGTTACGTTAATCGCTGCCCACACGCGGGTACCGATTTGAACTGGCAGGATGACCAATTTATGACTGACGATGAGCAATATTTAATGTGTTTTACTCACGGAGCCTTGTTTGAACCAGAGACCGGCAAATGCGTTGCAGGCCCATGCGCAGGTGCTCATCTTGGTGAAGTTCCGCTGGAAGTGGAGAACGGCAAAGTCTATTTAGCTGAATAGTCATTCTGTGAGCCATCTAACGCTCATCTAGCCAACAAGGCTTTAATTTCGTAATAGAGCTATTGCATTTTGAACCAATATTCTTAATACTGATTTTGTGAGACGCTTCACAAAATGCATTGTTGGGAATAATTATTAATGATAATTGCTGTTTTGGCATTCACATCCAGTTTCTCTTCAGCTTGGTTACCGCTGATCCTCATCATTATATTATCTATCGGATTAATACTCGCTATCTACCTTTGGCAAAAAGCCACCGAAGACGCTAACTTAACCAGAAATCAGCTTAACGCCCAATATAGAACCTTAAACTCAGTCGTAAAGTTTAAATCCCTGGAAGATAAACTCGACGATATCTGTTCCTTGATTGAAAGCCAGATTGACGATGCGCTTTGCTCGGTGATGATGGTCGATCAAACAGGTCAAGCATTAACCTCCCTGGCTTCCCCCCAACTCCCACAAAGTTTCTTAAAGGCACTAGATGGTTTACCAGTGGCAGAAGGCGTTGGTGGGTGCGGCACAGCCGCCGCCACAGGCAAAGCAGTCGTTGTTCCCGATATGCTTGCTGATAGTCGCTTTGATCAGTTTCATGACCTGATACATGCCTATGATTTACGTGCCTGTTGGTCTCATCCCATTTTCACTGGCGAAAATAAGAAAGCCGCTGGCACTTTCGCTGTCTATTTCAGAAAAGTCCGCGAGCCCAAAGACAGTGAACTTGATCTGATATTGCGTAGCCGCGACCTGGCTGCACTGATCATTGAACAACATCAACATCGCATCAGGCGTGAACGTTTTGAACAACAAAATCGCTCTTTATTTATCCATAATCCAGAAGCCGTTTATACATTGGACTTAGAAGGTAACTTTACCAGTATCAATAAAGCAGGCTGTGAATTGATGCAGCTCAGCGAACAGGAGCTCATAGGAAAACATTACAACTTAGCGGTTGTCGAAGAGGATCGCGCCAGAACACGCGAGCATTTTGAAGCCGCTCGACGAGGCATACCACAGCGCTATGAAATCAGGGGCCATAACAGCTTAGGTGAACTACTGCATCTTTATGTCACCAACATGCCTATTATCGTCGATGGCGAAGTGACAGGTGTGCATGGTATTGCCCTTGACTGGACTCGAAAAAGACAGAACGAGGAGCGCCTCAAAATATTAGAGCGCAGCGTAGAATCAAGCACCCATGGTGTTCTCATCAGTGATGCCCGTGCAGATGACTTTCCAGCAATCTATATAAACTCTGCCTTTGAGAAAATCACAGGCTACAGCCAAGACGAAGTCATTGGCAGAAACTGCCGATTCTTACAGGGTCCGGAGACGGATCAAGAAACCCGACAAGCGATTCGCAAAGCTTTACGACAACAGGAAGAAATCTCTACGGTTATTAAGAATTATAAAAAAGATGGCACCCCATTCTGGAACGAACTTCTGATCTCGCCAGTTAAAGACAATAACGGCAGTGTAAGCCACTTTATTGGACTACAAAACGATATCACTGATCGCATCCAACGCCAGGAAATGCTTGAGTTTCATGCCTCGCATGATGCATTAACTCATTTAAAAAACCGTTCGGCATTAGAACGTTATTTGATTGAGATGGTAAAAGATAAAGACCCTTCTACTATTGCCTATATCTTATTCATTGATCTTGATGGCTTTAAACCCATTAACGACAGCTTAGGGCATGAGTTTGGTGATCAGGTTCTGGTTGAAACTGCAGAGCGCCTTAACTCGGAAATTATAAAACCCAACTTACTGGCTCGTTTTGGTGGCGATGAGTTTGTGGTAGTTATTAAGGATATTTCTGATCGCCAACAAATCGAAACCTTAGCTAGAAAGTTACTAGACCGTATCGGCGAATCTTATAAGGTAGATAATATTGAAGTCTCACTTTCCGCTGCAATTGGTATTGCAACCAGCGAGGAGGAATTCAAACACCCAATGGAACTGATACAGCGCGCAGATATTGCCATGTTTGAGGCAAAAAAGCGCGGGGGTAGCTACATCTTCTGGCATACCACGGAACTGAATACTAACGTGGATCAACAGGTCGCCGTTCGCGCCCAACTGCAGGAGGCTATTCTGCAGAACCAGTTTGAGCTTTTCTATCAGCCGATTATGAGTCACGACAACAGCATCGGAGGAGTTGAAGCGCTGATCCGCTGGAAGCATCCTACCAAGGGCTATATTTCTCCGGCGGAATTCATTCCGGTCGCCGAAAGAACAGGACAGATTATCCCGATCAGTGAGTGGGTTTTAGATCAAGCCTGCCAAGATGTTGCTAAGCTCAAACGTTATGGCATTAATTCGGTCTCCGTTAACTTTTCACCCATTCAGTTCTATCGCGAAGATTTCATAGAAAAAATTGCAGAAACGCTAACAAATTATAAAATTCAACCCGGCGAAATCACCGTAGAGATCACGGAGAATGTGTTGGTACATGATACCGAGCATATTACTGAACTGCTTCATGAACTGCGTCGACTAGGGCTTGATGTCGCCATTGATGATTTTGGTAGCGGCTTTGCCAGTTTGCGTTACCTCAACATGCTTCCGGTTAATAAACTCAAAATAGACCGCACCTTCACGGGTAACATTCATCAGAATGCTCATAACGCTGCTATTACCCGTGGTATATTAGGCATGACCTCCGAGATGGACATAGAAGTGGTCGCCGAAGGCGTTGAAACCAATGAAGAATATCAATACCTGTTAAAACACAAATGCGGCTTTATGCAAGGCTATTTATTCTGTCGCCCCATCCCAATTAAAGAACTGATAGAATGGGCTGAAAATCGCCAATAACAAACTGACATGCACTTTTCACCACCACTAGAAAAAGCCATTCTAAAAAAGCGCTACAAACGATTCCTTGCAGATGTTCATAACACTAAACACGGTGACTTTATTGCTCACTGCCCCAATACAGGATCGATGAAAAACTGCTGGCAAGAAGGGGATACCGTTTGGTTGCTTGATTCCAAAAATCCAAAACGCAAATATCAATACACCTGGATTTTAGATGAAACGACCGCTGGCGATATAATTTGCATTAATACTCATCTGGCCAATCAGATTGTGATGGAAGGGATTGCGGACAATACAATCAAACAGCTCAGCGGCTATGACTCTGTCAGACAGGAAGTGAAATACGGTGATGAAAATAGCCGCATCGATCTTTTGCTGGAAGCAGACAATAAAGCTGACTGCTATGTTGAAATTAAAACGGTCACTTTACTCGAACAAGGGAACGACTTTAAAACCGGTGCTGGTTTCTTTCCCGATGCAGTAAGCACACGCGGACAAAAGCACCTGCGTGAGTTGATGGCTATGGTTGAGCAAGGACATCGTGCAGTACTTTTCTTTCTGGTACAACATACGGGCATAAAAACTGTCAGCCCCGCTGCGCATATTGATCCACAATATGCTAAGTTATTAGATCAGGCTGCAAAGGCTGGGGTTGAAATCATCGCCTATAACACCCATATCAGCCCCGCCACTATTTATTTAAACAAAGAACTGCCTGTGATTATTCCTGATTTTTCATAGAGTTATGCAGTCAGTTAGGCCATAAAAGGCTATTTTTTGCACTTTTTACAAAGAATAGGCTTTTCAATTGTCAGTCATAGGGATAATATCCCTGTTTCACTTTTTCAAAGTGAGCCCTATTACAGCTCGCTTTTTTGCCAAGTGCGCGCCGTGAGGCGTCTGGTTTTAATATGAAATGGAGCGTTGCTTAGATGCCACGTAAACAATCAGTTACAAATAGCACCCTCGAGAAATTAGGTCTTAAACCCTATAAAGAGAAGAAAGGCGAAGAATATATGAACGATGCTCAATATGAGCATTTTCGTAACATTCTGTCGGCATGGAAAAAACAATTGATGGAAGAGGTTGATCGGACTGTGCACCACATGCAGGACGAAGCAGCAAACTTCCCGGATCCTGTTGACCGTGCTGCACAAGAAGAAGAATTCTCTCTTGAGTTACGTACCCGTGACCGCGAACGCAAATTGCTGAAGAAAATTATTCAGTCGCTGAACAAGATCGATGATGATGAATATGGTTACTGCGAATCATGCGGTATCGAAATTGGAATTCGTCGCCTTGAAGCACGTCCTACTGCCGAGCTTTGTATCGACTGCAAAACGTTAGCGGAAATCAAAGAAAAACAATACGGTAGTTAATTGATATGGGCAGATATTCTAGTCTGCCCATTTCTACTGTAAGCCATTAACTGTCTCCAAGCATGGCAGGACGTTTCGCACCCTCTCCTTCTGGCCCCTTGCACTTTGGCTCGCTGATAGCAGCCGTCGGTAGCTATCTGATCGCAAAATCTCGCAACACTCAATGGTTAGTGCGTATTGAAGATATTGATCCGCCGCGCGAAGTTGCCGGTGCCAGCGATATGATTTTGCACCAGCTAGAAGCATTTGGTTTGTACTGGGATGGCAAAATCAGTTATCAGAGCCAACAGCTGGATCGCTATGCAGAGATTATTGAGCAATTACAATCGCAAGATCTCATCTATGCCTGCAACTGCACCCGAAAAAAAATCAAGTCACTAAGCAGTAACGGTTATTATCCCAATATCTGTGCCACTAAAAGTTTAAGCTTTGAGGATGAAGTCTCGATTCGGCTTCGTCATGGACTGGGTGATTATAGTTTCAAAGACCAGATTCAGGGTGCGTGTCAGTTTGATGATTCCCTTTATCGTGAGGATTTTACTATTCGTCGCAAAGATGGACTCATCGCCTATCAACTGGCAGTCGTCGTCGATGATGTTGAACAAGGGATCGACCATGTAGTACGCGGTTGCGACTTACTGGACTCGACTCCGCGTCAGCTACGTCTGTATGAAGTGCTCAACGCCAAAACACCCGATTGGTATCATTTACCATTAGCCATAAACTCTGATGGCAATAAATTATCCAAACAGAATCATGCTCCTGCCATCAATAGTCAGCAGGCCTCACACCTTCTGTGTCGTGCGCTGGAGTTTCTGGGCCAGCAGATTCCAGAAGGATTGCAGCAGGAAGTGCCCGCTATAATTATGGATTATGCTGTTAATCAGTTCAGAATTGACCAAATACCCGCCAGCCAACAAATTCTTTATTTAGATTAATTAGATAGGCGCTTGTGCTATGATCGCCCCATACTATCAAATTCACACTTTATGAGTTCAATAATCAAGTCTGTTAAACGTTGGTTTGCTAGCCCGGCTTCTGAAACGCCTGGCGCAGGCGCCAACACCCAAATCATCTCGCGCGATCAACATTCGATCTCACGCAAAGATATCAGCGACAATGCTTTAAAGGTTTTATACCGCTTGAGCAATGCTGGCTTTGAGTCCTTTTTGGTCGGCGGTGGTGTGCGCGATATATTACTTGGGCTGCACCCGAAAGACTTTGATATTGCAACTAATGCAACGCCGGAACAGGTTAAAGAGCTTTTCCGCAACTGCCGAATTGTTGGCCGTCGTTTTAGATTGGCTCATATTCTGTTTGGCCGCGATGTGATTGAAGTGGCCACTTTCCGCGCCCATTGTGATGACAATATTCAACAGGCCAAAGAAGGCATGATCCTGCGCGATAATGTCTATGGCGATATTGAAGAAGATGCCATTCGTCGTGACTTCACCATCAATGCGCTTTACTACAATATTAAAGATTTCTCAGTGCATGATTTTTGCGGCGGCTTAGCTGACCTGCGCAAGCGACAGTTACGCATGATAGGCGATCCGGAAACTCGTTATCGTGAAGATCCAGTGCGCATGTTGCGTGTGGTTCGACTGGCCTGCAAGCTTGATCTGACTATCGAACAGCAAACGCTTAAACCGGTTGCTGAACTTTCCCATTTTTTAGAACAGGTTCCAGCTGCTCGCCTATGGGAAGAGTATCGCAAACTGTTCTTGGCCGGCGCCGCCAAACTGACCTTCCAGAAATTGCGGGAATACGGTTTGTTTCACGCACTCTTCCCGGCTACTGACCGTGCTCTAAAGCAAGACGATTCGACACAAACACAAGCGACAGAACAATTGCTGCTTGATGCGCTAGAAAATACCGACACACGAATTGCCACTGAGCAAACCGTCAATCCAGCCTTTTTAATGGCGGTAATGTTATGGCAGCCTCTGCTCGAAAGCACTGAAGCTCTGCAGCAGAAAGGCACCAACTTTAACGATGCCTTTTTCAAAAGCATGGCACGCGTGCTGAATGCACAAAGCCAGCATATTTCTATCCCACGCCGTTATTCCCTGGTGATTCGAGATATCTGGAGTATGCAATTGCGGTTACCTGCCCATCATGGCAAAAAAGCCTGGAGTATTTTTGAGCATCCGCGCTTCCGAGCAGCTTACGACTTCTTGCTACTGCGTTCACAATCCGATCCGCGCCAGAAAGAACTGGCCGATTGGTGGACTAATTTTCAAGAAGCTGATGCCAACGACCGCCGTCAGATGGTACAGAAAACCGGTGGCGGCAAAAAACGCAGACGACGCAAGCCGCGCAATCAAAAGCGTCAGCCCGCTAACAAAAATAAGCATTAAGTCATTACAGCCATGGCAAGACACTCTATTACACGCCGTTCTATTGCATACATTGGTCTTGGCAGCAATTTAAACCACCCAGTTCAGCAAATTGAGCAAGCCTTGCTGGCGCTCGATCAACTGCCCCATAGTTATCTGCTAGGTTACTCGAGCCTCTATCAAAGTGCTCCAATGGGTCCTCAGGATCAACCCCCTTTCATCAATGCCGTAGCTAAGCTAGCCACCGGTTTTGCGCCATTGGAACTACTCGACCAGCTACAAGCTATTGAAAACCAACAGGGACGAATTCGCCAAGAACGCTGGGGGGCCCGCACATTAGATTTGGATCTCTTGCTCTACGATCATACAATCATGCAATCAGACCGCTTAACCCTGCCCCACTACGGTATTAAAGACAGGGATTTTGTATTAAAACCATTGGCTGAACTAAGTCCTGAAACGACGCTTCCCGATGGTAGTATAGTCAGTGAATTACTAGACCATTGCCCACAATATGATTTAGTGGCCTTGAACTATGACAAGAATCATCATTGGCATCTCTGAGATAGAAATGCCTGAGCCAGGAGTATTTGAGTGAGTGTAACTTTATCCATACCACACAACTTTATTGCCGTCGAAGGCCCGATTGGTGTAGGCAAAACCACACTGGCTCGCAGACTGTCCGAAGCATTAAGCAGCGACTTAATTCTCGAGCAGGCGGAAGAGAATCCATTTCTTGAGCGCTTTTATCAAGATCCTAAGTCTGGCGCCCTGCCGACGCAGCTGTATTTCCTGTTCCAGCGTGTGCGTCAATTGCAGGAAGTGCGCCAATCAGACATGTTCAGCCCAGTTCGTGTAGCTGACTACTTGATGGAAAAAGATCGTCTATTTGCCCGTTCCACGCTGGATCAGGACGAGCTCAGATTATATGAACAGGTCTATCAGAACCTCACTATTGATGCGCCGAAACCGGATCTGGTCATTTATTTACAGGCTTCTGTACCGGTGCTGCTTGAGCGTATCAAAAAGCGTGGCCGCGCTTCAGAAAGTCCTGTAACCAAAGACTATTTGCAAACCATATGCGAAGCTTATACTGATTTCTTTTATTATTATGATGAATCGCCATTGTTGATTGTGAATGCCTCAGGCATCGATCTGGTAGAAAATGAAGCTGACTTTAATATGTTGCTCGATCAAATAAAAAGCACCACCACTGGCCGCAATTATTTTAATCCTCATCCTCTGTAACTCGAGATTGAATCATGAAAACCCTGACCATTAGCGATATCGAACAATTGAAACAACAAGGCGAGAAATTCAGCTGTATTACAGCCTACGACGCCACTTTTGCTGGCGTTATTTCGGATGCCGGTGTCGATGTCATTCTGATCGGTGATTCACTGGGCAATGTGATCCAGGGCCAAAAGACCACAGTGCCGGTAACCATTGAGGATATGGAATATCACATAGCCTGCGTCGCGCGCGGCAACAAGCGCTGCCTGTTAATTGGTGACATGCCCTATATGAGCTATGCCACGCCAGAACAGGCTTACCATACGGCAGCTCTGATTATGCAGGCTGGCGCTCACATGGTGAAGTTGGAAGGTGGTGATTGGCTACACGACACTATTGCCGGTCTAACCAAACGTGGCATTCCGGTCTGTGCCCACCTCGGCTTAACACCGCAATCGGTGGATGCATTGGGCGGCTTTAAGGTTCAAGGGCGTGATTCAGCACAAGCCAAGCAAATGCTGGCTGATGCTAAAGCTCTGGAAGACGCTGGCGCACGCATGTTAGTGCTCGAGTGCGTGCCGCAAAGTCTGGCCAAACAAATCACCGAATCACTGACCATACCTGTCATGGGTATTGGTGCTGGAGTTGATGTTGACGGCCAGGTTCTAGTACTGCATGACATGCTGGGTATTTCGCCCTTCCAGGCCAAATTTGTGCGCAATTTTATGGCCGATGCCAAAGGCGATATCAAAGCTGCTTTTGAGCTATTTCACAGCGAAGTTCGCGCGAAAAACTTTCCAGCTGCTGAACACTCTTTTGATTAAAGGTGAGCGTTACACATGATCGTTGTTAACTCTGTTGAAACTCTGCGCCGCCTGATTCAAACGCACCGAGACATGGGCCATCGTATTGGCTTTGTACCGACCATGGGTAATTTGCATGCTGGCCATTTGAGCCTGGTGCAAACCGCTAAACAAAATGCCGACATTGTGGTGGTCAGTATTTTTGTTAACCCGACTCAGTTTGGGCCCAACGAGGATTTTGATTCTTACCCTCGCACTTTCGAGCAAGATCAAGCATTACTCGAAGCAGAAGGATCGGATATTATATTTGCTCCGGAGGTCAAAGAAGTCTATCCACAGTGGCCCAACCTAACCAAGATTCAGGTAGCTGAATTAGGCAATAATCACTGCGGTGCATCACGCCCAGGACATTTTGATGGTGTCACCACAGTAGTTAGCAAACTCTTTAATATGGTGCGCCCAGATTGCGCAGTATTCGGCCAAAAAGACTTTCAGCAGCTGGCCATTATCCGCCGCATGACCAGTGATCTAAACTTCGATATTAAGATTATCGCTGCACCGATTGTCCGCGAAGATAATGGTCTTGCCATGAGCTCACGCAACGGATATTTAAGCACAGAACAAAAACAGCAGGCGTCCTTTATCTACCAGACGCTGAGCTGGATGAAACAGCAAATAGACCATGGTGAGCGCGATTATCGATCACTAGAGCAAGCGGGAGTCAAGCGTTTAAAAGAGCAAAACTTCAAACCAGACTATGTGCACATCGCTCACCAGGAAAACCTTCAACTCGCTCAGGAAGATGATAAAGAATTAGTGATACTGATTGCAGCATTTATGGACAAAGTTCGTTTGATTGACAATATCACTCTTATTCTTTAAATCATTGCTCTTAAGAAATATCTAGCACCACTTTAATCAACCCAAAATGGCTCAACTTTATTCGTTAGTTATTGTTTTCAATCAGTTATAGTTAATAACAACAACTAATAATCACTATTCCTGTCAAAGACTTTATTGCCTTGGATTTTTGTTTTATGCTGAGCTGATATGTCATTAGGAGTCACTTATGTCTGAATCAAAAACCTATCCAATAAAACAATTCAGCACTCATACCCCACACATTGATGAAGCACAATATTTGCGCATGTACCAACAGTCGGTGCAAGAACCGGAGAAGTTCTGGTCGCGCATGGCGCATGAATTCATTGACTGGTTTGAGCCATGGAAAACCGTTAAAAATGTCGATTATAAAACCGCATCGATAAAATGGTTTGAAGGTGGAAAATTAAACGTTAGCTACAACTGTATTGACCGCCATTTAAATGATAAAGCTGACCACACGGCGATCTTATGGGAAGGCGACGAACCTGATCAGCAACGTTATATCAGCTATCAGGAACTACACGATGAAGTCTGTAAAATGGCTAACGCACTAAAGAGTCGTGGCGTTAAAAAAGGCGATCGAGTCTGTATCTATATGCCGATGATTCCCGAGGTCGGTTTTGCCATGTTAGCTTGTGCGCGTATTGGCGCAGTTCATTCGGTGGTCTTCGGTGGCTTTTCTCCTGAAGCTTTAAAGAGCCGTATTTTAGACAGTGATTGTCGCGTGGTGATCACTGCTGATGCTGGTGTCCGTGGCGGTAAAACAGTTCCACTAAAAACGAATACTGATAAAGCATTGCAGCATTGTCCTGACGTACACAGTGTTTTTGTGATTAAGCATCGACTAGCAGATATTGAATGGAATAACGAAAGGGACATTGACTATAACGAGCTAAAGAAAGATATGGAGCCGGAATGCCAGGTAGAAACCATGGACGCCGAAGACCCACTATTCATTCTTTACACCTCAGGTTCTACTGGGACACCCAAAGGGGTTTTACATACGACCGGTGGTTATTTGCTCCATGTAGCCATGACCCACAAATACATCTTTGATTACCATGAAGGTGATATTTACTGGTGTACCGCCGATGCTGGCTGGATTACTGGTCATTCCTACATCTTCTATGGACCACTGGCCAACGGCGCTACTACGTTAGTTTTTGAAGGTGTACCAAGCTACCCAAGCCCTTCTCGCTTCTGGCAGGTTATTGATAAGCATAAGGTTAATATCTTCTACACAGCTCCAACCGCCATTCGCGCCCTGATGGCGGTCGGCGATGATGCAGTTACTTCCACGTCACGCAAATCACTGCGTTTATTAGGTAGCGTTGGTGAGCCGATCAATGTGGAAGCCTGGGAATGGTATTATAAGGTGGTTGGTAATGAACGCTGCCCAATAGTCGATACCTGGTGGCAAACCGAAACCGGTGGTATCTTGATTTCTCCGCTTCCTGGTGCCACTCCGTTAAAACCCGGCTCAGCCACTCGTCCATTCTTTGGTGTGCAGCCCGCTATCCTCGATCAGGAAGGTAAGGAGCTGGAAGGTAAAGCCAGCGGCTATCTGGTCATGAAAGATTCATGGCCGGGCCAGATGCGCAGCGTTTATGGCGACCATGATCGCTTCTTCCAGACCTACTTCTCACAATATTCAGGTTATTATTTTACTGGCGATGGCGCTAACCGCGATGAAGATGGCTACTACTGGATTACTGGTCGTGTCGATGATGTGCTTAATGTATCCGGCCATCGCATGGGCACTGCAGAAGTTGAGAACGCGTTAGATCTGCACCCGTTAGTTGCGGAGTCTGCCGTAGTAGGCTATCCGCACGATATTAAGGGCCAGGGGATCTATGCCTTCGTTATCTTCAAAAAAGGTGTGGAGTATAATGATGAAATTAAGCAACAATTAATCGATATCATCACTGAAGAAATTGGTCCAATCGCTAAGCCTGATAAAATTCAGTGGGCCCCTGACTTACCGAAAACACGCTCTGGAAAAATCATGCGCCGCATTCTGCGTAAAATTGCTGAAAATCAAGTGGATAGTATTGGTGATACTTCAACGCTTGCCGACCCATCGGTCGTGCAACATCTGATTGATAATCGACTGCGCTGATTGTCTATCAAAAGCCCTGGTAACTCATCAGGGCTTTTGATATTTCTATCTAATCTTTGGTTAACACTCTTTGCCGAGCTCTTTCCAGCCACTCATCAGTGACCACAAAACCACGCATCAGCTCACGCTCATTGTTCATGGCAACTACCATTGACAACTGTTGCTCATTTAAATGCCCAAGCTTGTCCACCTGCGAATAGTCATCAGCTGTCAGCTCTGATAACCAATACATTCGTGGCAGTTGATACCAGTCATAGTCAGACTGGCTTTGATATTCCTTAAACTCACGATGCGTTGCCCAGAAGCCCTTTAAATGCTGCGGGTCGACCTCTGCTGGGTGCTTGAAGTTTTGGTCTGAAAAGTTGTCTATCGAATAGAATAAGCGGCCACGAGTTAGTAAACCTATATGATCAATAAACAATTGCTCCTGTTTCAGCCAATCCATAACTTCTGCCTTTGTCGATAAAGCCAATTGATGAGTCATCAAGCGCTGAAATTTTCGGTCAAAACGATCGCGCAAATTGGGCCCAACCCAATCGGCCATTTGCTGTCCAATGCCAATTTGCAGATAGAACTTAACCGCCAGTTCGCAATGAACAACCTGCTTTGAGTTTAAACGTTGGATAATGGAATCGAATTCACCCAACGTCTGCTTATCAATAATTACCTGCTGATTGGAACGTAGCAGGCTAAGCGATAAGTTCGAGCGAACCAGATGATGCCACAACTGCTCAAAATAAACACCCAGCCGATGAGTGGGTTCAAAAGTAAATGTTTCACTTTCTATCACCGCTTTTTCTAACAGTTCATTAGCATCCAGCAATTGACAGTCATGCAAGGAATTCACAATCGCCACCGATAGAAAATCAGGGCTTTCCTTGAGCCAATTTAAGTCGGATTGAATTCGCCTTTTGTCCTGCATTTGCTTTTATATTTATTGAAAGGAGTTTCATGATAACAAAAAAAAGCCACCCGAAGGTGGCAACATTTCAGAGAAGTTCTGAAATAAGATTAGTGTTGATAGGTAGTCTTAACACACAAGAGAGGGGTTTCTCAACTGACTTTATCTGCTCAACACTAAGGGGGGAGACTGTTAACGACAACTACTCAACTGCCGCCATCCTGTTTGTGCTTATGCGCCTGTTCACGTTTTTCTTGGTACTTTTCGTGCATTTGAGCTTTCATTTCTTTCATCTTGTTGCGCTGTTCTTCCGATAGTACCTTGTGAACCTGTTGATGATGTTGATGTTTATCTGCCATCATTTCAGCTTTTATATCAGCCTGTTTACGCAGGTTATTTTGCAGCTTAGCTTTATCCAAAGTATCTTGTTGCATCAATTCACGTTGTTGTTGCTTCAACTCATGCATTTGTTTCTTATGCGCCTTAACTGCCTCCATACGCTCCTGATGCAAATTATCCATTTGTGCACGCTGTTCATCATTTAAGCCTAACTTTTCCATCATCATTTGATGGTGTTCAGCCGAATGACCTTGATGCATACCACCATGGTTTTTTGCCTCAACACCGACATTCAACATCAATAATGATGTGCCTAGTGCTAATGACAATACTACTTTATTAAGTGTCATAACGAACTCCTGTTCGGATTGTTAAATTTCACAAGACATTCTTTTGGCTAGCGTTTGCTACAAAAGAATGATTTTGCAAATTATTGTTACTCACTATAGACTCTTTTTAACATTAAAAGTTTAAATATATAACGCTCCGCGCGTAAAGCTTATGTAAAACTTGCTGACCAATCTTTACACTTTCATTATTGGTCCATGCTAAACTTGCCTTTCGTACCATATGGTTACCAAAAACTATGCCAAAATTACTACTTGCTGATGATGATATTGAACTGTGTCAATTGCTTCAGGAGTATCTCACTCAAGAAAGCTTTGACGTGGCACTAGCCCATGACGGGGCAACTGCTGCCAAAATGATTCTTGACCATAGTTTTGATCTGATGGTGCTAGACGTTATGTTGCCGAATTTAAATGGCTTTGATGTCTTGAAAACGGTACGCAAAGAATCGCAAGTGCCTATTCTGATGCTGACTGCTCGTGGCGATGAAATCGATCGCATTGTAGGCCTCGAACTCGGTGCCGACGACTACATCGCTAAGCCCTGCAACCCCAGAGAATTGACTGCCCGCATCCGTACTATCCTGCGTCGTACAGAGAATGTCTACAGCTCCAAACAAAAGAAACTACAGTCAGTCCATCTTGGCGATGTTTATATCAACCCGGCCTCACGCGAAGTGTTGTTGAATAATGAGGTGGTTAAATTAACCGCAACTGAATTCGATATTTTATATTTACTAATGAATAACGCAGGCACTCTGGTCAGTCGCGATGACCTATCAGAAAGTTGTCTTGGCCGTACTCTGGAAGCATATGACCGCAGTATTGATATGCATATTAGTAATCTAAGACGAAAATTAGGTCCTGACTCCAAAGGTGAAGAACGCATCAAAACCGTACGCGGTGTTGGCTATCAATATGTTGCCCTGGATTCGTAACTTAGTTCGTCCCAGCCTGTTCTGGAAAATTTTCCTCTGGTTCTGGTTAGCGACTTTAATCACCATAACCAGCATTGTTTTTTTATACAGTTTAACAGGCCAAGACAACAAGCTGGTTCCTGCGTCGGATGAAGAAGCCAAGCAACTTAGACAGACCGCCATAACGATTCAGCTTCGCAAGGTTATCGATGAATATCAGGCTGGCAGTCTGCTCATTCTCAATAAAGTTAACGACAACCTCGATAATACTTTTATTATTGATAAAAATGGAGAAGACATCGCCGGCAAAGAAGTCCCCGATGTCCTTTACCATCTCAGCTCTTTCTATCGCAACCGTAATACACCGGCGACAGTTATTATTGATAATATTGCCTATATCGGTCCTGAAGTTGTTTTTAACCGTGGTAATTATTATTTACTCTTCATAAAACAACAAAACCCCCATCAATTTACTGCGGTGGTAACTTATCTTTACCATTCAGTTTCCATATGGCACTTGATGATTGCTTTGGGCATTAGCGCGCTGGTTTGCTTTGCTTTAACCTGGTATTTAACGCGTCCTATCAATCAACTACAAAAGACAACCCAGGCATTTGCACGCGGCGATCTGACCGCACGGGCTCAATCCTACCTTGGCAAACGACAGGATGAGTTCGCAGATCTGGCTGAAGATTTTGATTTGATGGCAGAACGCATTGAGCGCGTAATTCAGTCACAAAAACGCTTAATGAGCGATGTCTCACATGAACTTCGCTCTCCTTTGACCCGAATGCAAATCGCCGCCAGTTTGGCACAAAAGACAGCTAGCCCAGAATCTAAAGGACATATCGACCGCATTGAGCTCGAAGTAGAAAGACTTGACGAGATGATTGGTGAGTTGTTGCAAATGGCTGCCCTTGAACGGGGTCACATCAACGAAGACCGCGCCAGCTTTATGCTTAATGACTTGCTGGAAGTTATTGTTGAAGATGCCCGCTTTGAAGCAGAGGCCCACAATAAAACCGTCGACTACCACAGCGACCAGGAAATCAAGTTTACTGGCTATTACAGCTTACTTGCACGGGCCATTGAGAATGTCCTGCGTAATGCTATTCGTCACACGCCTGATGACACCTGTGTGACGGTCACCACTGCAGAAACCGAACTTGGGATTGAGGTCAGGATTTGCGACTCAGGACATGGCGTCAATGAAGAGCATCTGGAGAAAATCTTTGAGGCTTTCTATCGCCCCACTGACGCTCGTGAGAGAACTTCTGGTGGTGCTGGCCTTGGTTTGGCCATTGCCAAAAGAGGCATCGAAGCAAATGGGGGGAGCATTAAGGCTTACAACCAGCCCGACTCCGGTTTATGTGTCGTTTTTCAGTTACCCAAAACCAGTTCCTAATTGACTGTCGAAAAAAGTAACAGTATCGCCAGGACAATTAAAAATGCGCCTAACACTCGATCAATCCAATGGCCGAAGGATGCAAAAAACTGGCGAACTTTCTGTTGCGTCAGCATTAGCGACAAAAAGATAAACCAGGCCCCCGTCATAACAGACATCCAGATCCCATAAATGGCCTGTATACTCATTGGCGTGTCTGCACTGACGATGGTAGTAAATAACGATAAAAAGAAGAGCGTCGCTTTAGGGTTTAAGACGTTGGTTATAAAGCCCTGGCGAAAAGCCTTTAAACTCGTCATGGTGTCTTTGCTGATCGGATTAAAATCTTTTGCTTCCGCTTTCTGAACACCAATCGCTTGCCACCCTATGTACAACAAATAAACCGCACCTGCGACTTTTATGGTCGTAAATAGCCACAGGGTATCGCGGATCAATAAACCAATGCCTAGTACTGCATAGGTCACATGCACCAAGATAGCCAGCCCAATTCCGACACTGGCCAAGATGGCGAATCGGCGACCAAAAACCAGACTCTGCCGCATCACAATTGCAAAGTCCGGTCCCGGACTCGCAACAGCTAATGCATGAGCCGATGCCATTAATAAAAACTCTTGCCAATAGTGTGTGATTAGCTCTTCAATCATGTCGCATAAATTAGATAATTAAATGCCAGATTTTGTAACCTAAAAGTAACATCAGGCTTCCGTAACTCGAAATTACTAAAAAGACTATAGTCGATGAAAACACGCCCAAGGCTAGCAGGCTATTGATATGTCTCTTGAGGGGTAGTGTGGTGTGATGCTTTATTGCATGGTGATGGTCAATAATAAAGCGCCCCAACAGCCACAAACAAATGGCCATAATAGTAAGGCTGCCAACCAACACCCATACCTGAGTTTTCTCGAAGGTTAACGCTGCCCCCAGCACTACTCCCGGCATCAAGTACACCGGAGCCCAAATCAGGGTTGCGATAATGATTGCGGTGATGAACTTCTTGGGCGGCATATCAAGCACACCTGCGATTAAGGCAATAACTGCTCGTATTGGCCCAATAAACTGACCCACCAGCACCCCAGCAAAGCCATGTCGCTGGAAAAAATCTTCCGCCCTGTGCAACATCTTCTGATGGCGTTGAATCCAGCCCCAGTGATGCACCTTGTCCTGGAAGTGGTAACCAAACCAGTAAGAGACCATCTGACCGCTGGCTGCTCCCAAAAAACTACAGAATGCCACCAGCCAGAAATTCAAGGTGCCACCACCAATTAAACTACCAACACCCACCAGCAATAACCAGCCAGGCACAGCCAGGCCGACAATAGCCAATGATTCTAAAAACGCAATTAGAAACACCGCTGCGCCTGCCATATGAGGGTGATTGGAAATCCAATCAAGAATGTCTTTAACAATCGCTTCCATCGGCGCTAATAATGACGAATGTTTGTGTAAAAGTCGATAACAAATCTTCTATCGGGTTATTCTTGTGAGACTTGCTTGTTGTGGTCTGGTCGTTTATCTTCACTAATACTTTACATTAATACCTATGATTATGAGCAGCCCTTACCAAACGATTATCCAGCAGCGCCAACCCAGTGACGTAGAAATTTTCCATAATGTTCACCCCGATGTAAAACCGCCCTGTCTTGATGCTAACGAAATGGGTCTATCGCACCAGGATGTTAATGACTACCGTTCCGCTGGCGAACTGATTAAAAGCTTGGCTAAAACAATACATTTATGGCGTAAACACATGCCTAAAGATGCTGAACCAACTATAGTTGCCATGCTTAACGGAGGCTTACAAATCCATGTAACGCGCCTGGCACAAGAGTCATTTCACGGTATTCGCATTGAAGGAACCGCGGGCGGCAATCCCTGCATGGTGCTCACCCACCAAAATAATGTGGAGTTACTTTGCTATGTCCAAAAGGTCACCGAAGAAGAACCTCAGCGTCGTATTGGCTTTATTATTGATGGTCAAGAAACTGAAGAGTAATCACGCACTTACTCAGACAAAAAAATAGCGCCAATTGGCGCTATTTTGATTATTTGAAAATCTCATTAAATGGCTTCTTTAATGCTCTCTTCCTCATCCAGCATGCTCAGCGAAAAACCTTCCCTCTCCGCCAAAGCCAGTAATTCACGTTCGACTAATTCTACATCGATCACATGATCCGTCGAAACATTCAAATCCAGAGTATAACCCTGCCGGTTTGCCATTGTATTTGTTTCGATAGAATCAACTCGTAGGTGATTACGCGAAAGTATTCGCAACAACTCAATGCTAGTTGCCTGATTTTTCACACCCCAGATGCTGATATTGAAGCTGATATTTTCGGGGTCAAAAGGATAAGAGGATTGACTATCTTCGGTGCTGTTAAATTGGAACCTCAATTTGGTGGACTCTAAACTCTCCAGACAAGCTATGAATGGATTGAAGTACATGCTGTTAATTGAAACAGCAAACAAACCACTGAAGTGATCTTTCACACGATTGAAACGGGAAACTTCCATGGAGCCTTTGAAACGATGAAGAATCTCGGTAATAGTTGTAATTATTTCAGGATGATCGGAACCGGTCACCGTTAAGATGAATTTCTTGTCTAACTTTAATTTATGATGCGCATTCATCAAAATACTCCATATATTGCGTTAGCGCTCTTAAAAAAATACTACAACTGGTAAAATCAGACAAGAACAGCTGCTCAAAATTCATACAATTTTATTCATTTTGTTAAGTACAGCATATTTGTACAATACTTTACATATTGCTTTATACTAGAATATTGCTAACTATTTGTATTTAAAAGGAGTTTGTATGAGGTCTCTACTATCGGCCAGTTTGACGTTGCTTCTCATGGCGTGCGCCACCTCACCGACAGGTCAAAGTCAATTCACTCTGTTTTCTGAGTCACAAATGGCTGAAATGGGCTCTTCAACCTTCGCCAGTATGCAGCAGAGTCAAAAACTTGATACCAGCGCCAGAAACGCGAGTTACGTCAACTGTGTGGTCAATGCCTTAATCCCCGAGTTGAACGCCATAGCACCTGCTATGCGTAGCACACAATGGGAAGTCAAAGTGTTTGCCGATGACTCACCAAATGCCTTTGCGCTACCTGG
The DNA here is from genome assembly GCA_048266925.1 of Kangiella sp. Classification (GTDB taxonomy): domain Bacteria; phylum Pseudomonadota; class Gammaproteobacteria; order Enterobacterales; family Kangiellaceae; genus Kangiella. The sequence goes on from JBLWYL010000003.1 coordinate 64,119, forward strand.
TGGCAAAATTGGTGTTCATACCGGTATGCTTACCGTTGCCCAAAACCAGCATCAATTAGCGTCTGTAATCGGTCACGAAATGGGGCATGTTTGGGGCAGACACGGCAACCAGCGAGTATCCCAAACCTTTGTAACCCAAACCGGTATGCAGCTAGCCACAGTGGCCGCGGGCGAAATGACTTCAGAGAAACAGCAACTGCTTGGACTACTCGGCGTCGGCGCCCAGGTTGGCGTATTACTGCCCTTCAATCGTAAACATGAATCGGAAGCCGACGAACTTGGTTTAGAGCTTATGGCTCGGGCTGGATTTGACCCACGCCAGAGCGTTGAATTATGGAAAAATATGCAAAAAGCAGGTGGAAATTCAATGCCAGAGTTCTTATCGACTCACCCCGGCACTGACAGCCGTATTCGTGACTTAAACGCTAAAATGGATAGAGCCATGAAAATTTACCAACAAGCACAGTCATCAGGTAAAAACCCTGGTTGTCGTCTATAGAACAACCGCTCTGCAAAAAAAAGCGGACCTTACTGGTCCGCTAAATATCCGCCTCGCTCGTATATGGACTCCATATACAAGTCCTCAAAATCCTTAACCACAGATTTCTTAACTTCCGGCAAGGACAATAAGTTTTCACGCCACTTTTGTATTTTCTTATAATCACTAACGGTATCAACACCTGTATTATCCGCTAGCATTTTCGAGCGCATTAAAAAGGGAGCAAATGAACTATCAACCAAACTGAACTCTTTGCCATTAAAAAATCCCTGATTGCCGATACGCTTTTCAAGGTGTGCCAGTTTCTTGTTCAAATCTTCTTCGATTTTGGTAAAAGTTTCTTCGCGTCGCGCCTGCGTCAATTGAAATTGAATGTTATTAATACTACTACTGAACTCGATCCACGAGCGATGCTCCGCCTTTTCCAACGGATCCGTTGGTAGCATTGGCTTGCCGTGAGTTTCATCCAGATATTCATTGATCACTGAAGACTCAAATAACACAGTATCATTTACACGCAACAATGGCACTTTGCCTAGTGGCGATATTTCTACAAACCAGTCAGGCTTTCGCTCCAGAGAAATATATTCAATGGTGAAATCAATTTTTTTATGCAGCAACGTAATGACCGAACGCTGCACGAACGGGCACAATTTGTGGCTTACTAATATTGGTTGTTCTAGAGCACTCATATTGTCCACTCAGACTTGATAACTAGTCGTAATGTAAATCGTTCTTTTTAGAAAAGCAACAACAAGGTCGTCACAAACTCATATCTGTTTCAGATATAAAAAAGGCCTTCGTATGAAGGCCTTTAAATGTATTAGTGCTCGTGACCACCAGGTCCATGTACATGACCATGCGACAACTCTTCTTCGCTGGCATCGCGCACTTCGATGACTTTCACGTCAAACATCAAAGGAACCCCTGCTAACGGATGATTGCCGTCCACAGTAACCGTCTCACCTTCGACTTTAGTGACCGTGATAAGTTGTGGTCCGTTTGGTGATTCAGCATGGAACTGCATGCCAGGCTCAACTTTTTCTACGCCCTGAAAGGCTTCTGCAGACACTTCCTTAATTAAGTCATCATGACGCTGACCATAGGCCTCATCAGGCTGAACATTCACTGACAGCTCATCATCAACTTTTTTACCAGCCAATGCGTTTTCAAGACCAGGAATAATATTGCGATGACCATGCAAGTAAGCTAATGGCTCATTCCCTTCTGATGTATCGACTAATACACCTTCTTCTGTTTTTACGGTGTATTCAATCAATACGACTTTATTTTCTTCAATTTGCATAATCATCTCTCTTACTTTCTAGGTACATTTACGAAACCAAACTAAAACGGCTTCAAACTTTCAATAACTCATCTTCAATAATTCACTGTTATATTTCACTGCTTACCGTTAGGGCTTATGCTCTTTGTACATGAAGTGCTAGCACCTAACTCAGGAAATAGGATTTTGGCTTAAAACCAAACCCCGATATTTTCACTTTATTACCCACTACTTAAAGTGAGGATTTTTGCTCTGATGACGAGGCGCTTTCGTACGATGTGGGCTGAGCGTATAAGTAATACGCGACTGCTCCGAGTACGAAAGCAACAAAGTTATCAGGCAAAAAGACAACTTTTAAGAGACTTTCTCGCCTGCCGCCTGCATATCCGCGTGATACGACGATCTCACCATCGGCCCACTGGCCACATTGGTGAAACCCAACTCTTCTGCGATTCGGCCGAGCTCATCGAACTCTTTTGGTGGCATGAAACGCATCACTGGATGGTGGTATTTACTGGGTTGCAGATATTGCCCGAGCGTTAACATTTCAACACCATGGGCTCGAAGATCTTTCATCACTTCGATAATTTCTTCGTTGGTTTCGCCAAGCCCAATCATTAGACCTGACTTGGTGGGGATTCCCGGGTAACGTTCTTTGAAATTCTTGAGTAAGTCCAGTGACCACTGATAATCCGCACCGGGACGCGCTTGCTTATAGAGACGCGGCACCGTTTCCAGGTTGTGGTTAAAGACATCAGGCAAGCCATCAGCCATCAGGTCGAGCGCAACTTCCATACGGCCTCTGAAGTCTGGAACCAGCACTTCCACCTTAAGACCGGGATTTTGTTCTTTAGCGACCCGTACACAGTCTGTGATATGGGCTGAGCCACCATCACGCAGATCATCACGATCCACTGAGGTGATCACCACATATTTCAAGCCCATCGACTTGACCGAATCGGCCAGGTGTTGCGGCTCTTCAGGATCAAGCGGCAATGGACGACCATGCGCCACATCGCAGAATGGACAACGACGAGTACAGATGTCGCCCATGATCATGAAGGTTGCAGTGCCATGACCGAAACATTCGGGCAGGTTTGGACAGGATGCTTCTTCACACACGGTGTGAAGCTTATTGTTGCGCAGCATGTCTTTGATTTTGGTAATTTGATTACCGTTCGGCAGACGCACACGAATCCAGTCCGGCTTGCGCGGCATCTCTTCCGTTGGCATGATTTTTACAGGAATTCGTGCCATTTTGTCTTCGGCGCGCATTTTTTGGCCGGCAATGACTTTCTTTGCCTTACCGCTAACCTTACCGGTCACACCACCATTAACTGATTGATTCGACTCGTTTTTTACCGATTCAGAATTTGACATTCACTATTACTCAATGGATTCGCTGATTGGCTCAGGTAATCCGGTCATTTCCAGGCGCTTAGTATAGCCCAATTTATCGCATATTTGATCGATCAGATCAGGTTTAATGCGCTCCAGATTGTCCGGACCACCCTTCTCGACTATCTGGGTCATTTGCATGCCCTGATAACCACAAGGATTGATACGTGAGAATGGCTCCAGGTCCATATTCACATTTAGAGCAAGCCCATGAAACGACTTGCCTTTTCGGATTCTTAAGCCCAAAGAACAGATTTTCTGGTCATCGCTATAGACTCCCGGCGCATCAGAACGCGGATAAGCCTCAATGCCATACATCGCTAACATGTCAACGATGGCATTTTCGATGCCTGAAACCAAGTCTCTAGGACCCATATTTTTGCGTCGCAAATCGATCATAAAATAAGCAACTTGCTGGCCGGGGCCATGGTAAGTAACTTGTCCGCCGCGGTCAACCTGCACCACCGGAATTTCCCCCGGAAATAGCAAATGTTCGGCTTTTCCCGCCTGACCCTGGGTAAAAACGGGGTCATGCTCAACCAGCCAAATTTCATCGGTGGTTGTGTCGTCTCGATTATCGGTAAATTCTTGCATCCGCTTCCACACTGGAACATAGGTTTCATGCCCCAGTTCGCGGATGATTACTGTCGATGGGTCGCTCATTATCAAGTGGCTGCCTTATAGGGTCATTTTCACGCCTTCAACGGTGAAGACTTCGCGATACATGGCATCTACTTGCTCTTTATTTTCAACCACAACCATGAATGACAAGGAAACATAATTGCCATCACGGCTCAGTTTGCTGGCCGGAGAATAATCATTAGGCGCATGTCGATTAACCACTTCTGCAACTTCCATATCAATGCCGTCACGGTTTACTGCCATGACTTTAAAACAAATCTCACAAGGAAATTGCCAGAGTTCATCACGATCATAATTTTGCGTCATAACGCTATTTCACCTTCACTATTACTGTCAATTTCACCACTATACAACTGCGCTTTGAGCTGCTGATAATGGCCGTACATTTGCCGCCAGACAGGGCCTGCAGTGCCATCGCCAATGATAACATCATTCAAACGGGTAACTGGGCGGATTTCTTTGGTGGAGCTGGTCAGCCAGATCTCATCCGCTTGTAGCAACTCGTGCTCCGGAACGGAACGCTGCTCCGACAAGATACCGTGCTGTTCCGCTAACCATAAAACAAAATCCCGAGTAACCCCAGAAAGTAAGTGCTCACTTAGCGGCGGAGTAATAACAACACCATCGCGTACCATGAAAAGATTACTTGAGGTTGCCTCCAAAGCGACACCATTTCGAACTAATATGGTGTCGTTCGCGCCACATTCAAGGGCTTGCTGTTTCAACAAACAGTTGGCTAATAATGTAATCGCTTTGATGTCACAACGTTGCCAGCGGATATCTTCGGCAGTGATAGCTGATATGCCTTGCAAATCTTGCTCACTTGGTTGCGGCTGAATCTCTGGCAGTGGCGTAATCATGGCAAAAATAGTCGGTGTTGGATTGGGAGGGAAATCATGATTACGTTCTAGATAAGCGCCACGCGTGATCTGTAAGTAAATCGTAGCATTATCCAATTGATTGCGTTCTATCAGCTGATGGCAAATATCGGCCCAGTCCTGCAAGCTCTGCTCCAGTGCTAAGCTGATACCACGCAAACTGTTTTCCAGCCGTGCAATATGTTGCTTAAAGCGGAACAGTTTACCTGCATATACCGGTATCACTTCATAAATCCCATCACCAAACAAAAAGCCCCGGTCAAGTGCCGGGACTTTTGCTTCTTCAATGGGTAAAAATTGTCCGTTTAAATAAGCGATGGACACATACTTCTCCCTTTACCTATCCTTATAACTTGATCATAAATGAAACCATGATCTTAGTGGAACCAAAGCTTCATTGAATCCCACATACGACCGAAGAAACCCGCCTCTTCTACATTATCTAAAGCCACCAGCGGCATACGTTTTATCTCTTTCTCACCAACCTTGAAGAACACCTCGCCGACCACCTGGCCACGACGAATAGGAGCCATCAGTTGTGACTGAATGGTGTAATTGGCCTGAATTTGGTCCTTTTGACTTTTCAGCAAAGTTAGAGCCGCATCTTGTGCTAGTCCAACCTTAACTTCTTCCTCGGAACCTTTCCAGACTCTTGCGGTACGTAACGCTTGTCCTGCCTTAAATGGCTTGATATTCGTGTAAAAACGGAAACCGAAATTGAGTAATTTACGACTTTCTGCGGCTCTTTCAGCTTCGCTATCAGTGCCCATAACCACCGAAATTAAACGCATATCTTCCTTTTCAGCCGAGGACACCAGACAATAACCTGCTTCTTCCGTATGGCCAGTCTTCAGACCATCAACGTTAAGCGTTGGGTCATTTAATAGCTCATTTCGATTCTGTTGCTTAATGCCGTTGTAAGTAAATTCACGTTCAGCATAAATCTTATAGTCTTCAGGGAAGTCACGTATAAGTGCTCGCGCCAAAATAGCAAGGTCACGAGCTGTGGTTACATGCCCCTCGGCAGGCCAACCAGTGCTGTTCTCAAAGTGCGTATCTTTCATACCCAGTTTTGCAGCATATTGATTCATCAAATCAGCAAAAGCACCTTCTGTGCCGGCAATATGCTCCGCCATCGCAATACTGGCATCGTTTCCGGACTGAATAATAATGCCGCGATAAAGGTCTTCAACTCGGACGTATTTATTAACTTCGATAAACATCAAAGAGCCGCCCTTTAATTTAGGGTTTTGCGCCCAGGCATTTTCACTGACCAATACTTTATCATCTAAGCTTAAATTACCTTTGCGTAACTCATCGCCAATGATGTAACTGGTCATCATTTTAGTCAAACTGGCCGGAGGCAACTTCTGATCAGCATTATTCTCCATAATGATTTGCCCAGTATCATAATCCATTAACAGATAAGAACGGGCATCAACATTTGGCTTGCCGGGTTGTATCGCAGCACTTGCAGCATTAGCGACAAGGGCCAAAAGGAATCCAACAGAAAGTAATATTTTTAGTGTTTTTTCTTGAAAAGACATCGGCATAACAATCCCAAAATTGAGGTTATTCAGTAACAACTTTTGGAGTACCAAAGTTGTACTCATTTAATTGACGTAAAATATTTTCAGCAGTACGAGCATCGCGCAAAGGTCCAATCCGAACTCGTTGCAGAGTCTGACCATTCACATCCACACCACTAATTGAAATAGGCTGTCCAAAATGATCGCGTAAACGGGACGCTAAAGTGTCCGCTCTTAATGGATCAGCGAAAGCCCCCACCTGCACATATAACTGAGCATTATCTTTCTGCTCATCCATAGGCGGTAACTCCAACTCACCAGCCTGTGCTAATTGAGCCGAGCTTACTTGCCCCGCATTACGTGGCGAAGCCAATACCTCAACTTCAACGCGTGCTGTGCCCTGCGCTTGGTAGCCGAGCTTTTTCGATGCGGCATAGGATAAATCAATAATACGATTCTTTTTAAATGGTCCACGGTCATTAATCTTAACAATCACAGACTGGCCATTATCCAGATTGGTTACCCGGGCGTAACTGGGTAAAGGTAATGTTTTATGAGCCGCAGTGAATTGGTACATATCATACACTTCACCGGATGAAGTCCTGCGACCATGGAATTTCTGACCATACCAGCTTGCAACACCGACGTCTTTATATCCATCACCAGAGTCTTTCACATGATAGACCACCCCATCCACTTCATAATAAGGTGGATTGCCTAGGCCGCTTTTGGGCTCAACTTTAGGTGTCGGCTCAGCGATAGGCCCATCGGTTAACGGCCCTACACTTCCATCAGGCGCATAATCAGGGCGCAATCGGTCAGCTGGGCTACCGTACTCGTACTCATATTCTTCAGCAGGTGGCGTTGTCGTACAGGCTGTCACCAACAACAAGCCCAAACCTGCCACCATGACTTTGCTTGAAACAACTATAGTTTTTGAGGTTAATTTATCTATCACTTAATATTCTCAATGTTAATCATTTAACTGGCTACTTTGCTTTGACCAGGTTTTGCTTGGCATGTTCCACTGCATCTTTAATTTCTAAGCTCAATTGATGAACAGCCATGGCATACAAGGGACTACGATTATAACGGGTGATAACATAAAAGTTGTTAAAACCTAGCCAATAATCGTCTTTGCTTGCTTGTTTAAAGGCGTAAATGCCAGCAATATCGCTGTCTTTAAGAGGTCCTTGATATTCGAGACCAGCCTGCTTCATCTCACCAATGGTGAACTGTGGCTTGAGTTTATCATTGCGGAATTGTTCAACTAAATTAGCATCGGGCGTTGGCAAATATTCTGCTACCGGCTCCCCCATGCGCCACCCATGCACGTGAAAATAGTTGGCCACGCTACCCACCGCATCGTCAATACTATCAAACAGGTTGATATTACCATCACCATCAAAGTCCACTGCGTAATGACGATAGGATGTTGGAATAAACTGGCCCATACCCATAGCACCGGCATAGGAACCTTTCGGTTTTGCTAAATCCCAACCCTGCTCTCGCGCCAATACGAAATACTCTTCCAGCTCACCGGCAAAGAAAGCACCACGCTTTGGATAATGGAAAGCCAATGTAGCAATTGCATCAATCACTGGGAAACTACCCATGACACGACCATAGCGAGTTTCTACACCAATTATAGCCGCAATAATTTCAGCAGGAACCTGATACTTTTCTTCTGCCCGCTTCAAGGTGTCTTCATGCTCAAGCCAAAACTCAACTCCTTGCTTAATACGCTTTTGTTCAATAAAAATTGGGCGGTACTCATGCCAGTCTTTGCTTTCAGCAGGGCGACTGATAGCCTCTAAAATACTTTGACGAACCTCGACCCTGTCCAGAATCATTTGCACATAATCTTCGGTAAAACCGTGTTTTTTATGCATATAAGTGGCAAATGCTTTTACCTCAGTCGGAGCTTTATCCAACTCAGCATTTGCCTGCACAACGGTGCCAGCAAAGGCACATGAAAAAGCCAACAATAATGATCCAATATTCTTTTTTATGTTTGTTTTCATAAAGCCTCGCTTTTAGATTAAGTGGAGTGCAGCCGTCGATGGGTTTGTATCGACATTAATATGCCAAAAGCGGCCATCAGAGTGACGATCGAGGTGCCACCATAACTGATTAAGGGCAATGGTAGCCCGACCACCGGTAACAAACCACTGACCATGCCTATATTTACAAAAATATAGATAAAGAAGGTTAAAATTAGTGACGCACCTAATAGTCTGCTAAAAGTTTCCTGCCCTTGCAGGCTAATGTAGATACCGCGAACAATAACAAAGGCATAAAGTGCTAAAAGCAAAGCAATACCAACCAGGCCAAACTCCTCGCCGAGCACGGCAAAAATAAAGTCAGTGTGTCGCTCCGGTAAAAACTCCAGTTGTGACTGTGTTCCATTAAGCCACCCTTTCCCATAAATACCACCTGAGCCAATCGCTATCTGTGATTGAATAATATGGTAGCCAGCGCCAAGTGGATCGCGCTCAGGATTAAGGAAAGTCAGGACACGACCTCTTTGGTAATCGTGCATACCGAAATACCATAAGATAGGAATGAATATAGCAGCTACGATCACGGCGCCTGCAATATAGCGCCAGCGAATGCCGGCAAAGAAAACGACAAACAATCCTGATGCTGCAATCAGCAAAGAAGTTCCCAGATCAGGTTGCAACATAATCAAAGCCATCGGCGTTAATACCAGCACCAAGCTCCCGATCGTTTGCAAAAAAGTGGGAGGTAACGCTTTTTCAGCAAAGTACCAGGCTACCATGAGCGGAACAGCCAGCTTCATAATCTCCGAAGGCTGAAAACGAATTCCAATATCAATCCAGCGTTGTGCGCCCTTACTGGACTCACCAAAAAAAAGCACCGCCAACAAAAACACAATGCCAACGGCATACAAAGCTGGCGCCCACTGACGAAACGTTCGAGGTTCAAACTGCGCAATAACAAACATAACAACAAGGCCTATCGCAAATCTCACCGCCTGCCGTTTAACCAAGGCCATGCTCTCGCCTCCTGCGCTGTAAACCACCAACAGACTGAAGGCCATTAGCATCAAAATACCCAGCAACAGTGGCGCATCGATATGCCAGCGCCACAGTAGACTGTATCGCCCTTTATGACTATTCGCGGTACTACTGAGCAGCGCCATCGCTTACTACCTCGGTTTCTTGTTCAGTGTCTTCCAATAAATAAAAATCCATCAGTTCACGCGCTATGGGTGCCGCATTACTACTACCACCACCCGCATTTTCCATCACCACCACTAGCGCAATTTTGGGACTGTCAAACGGTGCATAACCAATGAACAAAGCATTATCATGGAATTTTTTAGCTAATGTTTCCGCATCATACTCTTCATCTTCAGCGATACTTTTAACCTGCGCGGTACCTGTCTTACCTGCTGCAACATAGTCAGTATTGGTGAAAGCACCGCGAGCAGTCCCTTTCGCTCCATGAACTACATCGTGCATACCTTTCTTAACCAGGTCGAGCCACTGACCATCACCGACCTCAATTTGATGATAGGCCATCACTGGTACATTTTGCTCATGAATAGCGCCATCCACAAACTTACGAACCAATTGCAGTTGATAGCGAAGACCATCATTGGCAAGCACTGCCGTGGCATTTGCCAGTTGCAATGGAGTTACGGTCCAATAACCCTGCCCGATACCAATATTAACAGTGTCACCGTTATACCAGGGCTCTTTACGGGCAGACCGCTTCCATTCTCTAGACGGTAAAATGCCTATTTTTTCTTCTTCCATATCGATGCCAGTTTTTTGCCCAAAACCGAACTGCATCATACCTTCATTAATTCGATCGATTCCGATGCGTACCGCAAGGTCATAAAAGAAGGTATCACAAGACTCAATAATTGAATCCAACACATCCATATAAGGGGCATGCCCCCACGGCTTCCAATCGCGATAACGACGATCATTATTCGGTAAAGAGAACCAGCCCGGGTCGCGAACTTTTGTCTGCGGGGTAATGACACCTTCTTTTAACCCCAGCCACGCCAAGTGAGGTTTAATAGTCGAAGCCGGAGCATAGGTTCCCTGTACTGCGCGATTATAAAGCGGTCTATCGGGGGTTAATAATTTTTGATAATCACTACTGGAAATGCCACCGGTAAATAAATTGGGGTCATAACCGGGCTGACTGACCATCGCCAGAACGCCGCCGGTTGATGGTTCTACTGCCACAATAGCGCCACTGGCTTCGACTTCCTTCATGAGCTGAGTGGCCTTGCGCTGCAAACCCAAATCGAGATGCAGGTGGATGTCCATTCCCGCTTTCGGATCCGTTCTCTCAAGAACTCGAATAATGCGACCACGCACATCCGTTTCTACTCGCTGACTACCAACCTCACCATGCAAAATACTTTCGTAGTATCGCTCTAAACCCAGCTTGCCCATTTTCGAGGTAGCGGCGTAGCGACGCCGAGTATCCTCATCCATAGCATCAAGTTCTGCAATATTGATCGCGCCCATACGACCTAATACATGAACCAGCTCATCACCATAAGGATAATAACGCTCTAAACGCGCCTCGACGCTAGCGCCCGGATAAAGGTGTTGAACGACAGAAAACTTAGCAACCTCATCTTCTGTGAGATTCGACTTTAAAACATAGGAGTTAAACTTGGGACGGAACTTAACCTGCTCCAGAAACTTGAGAACCTGTTCATCACTAATCACCAACAGCTCTCTCAACTCTGTGATCAGACGCGACAGCTCTTTTGTTTGCTCCGGGGTGATTTCAAGTGTAAATATAGAGCGGTTTTGCGCTAGCAATTGACCATCACGGTCATAGATTAAGCCACGCACGGGTGCAATAGGTTGAATGCTGATGCGGTTGTTTTCGGATTGGGTTTGGTACTTTTGGTAATCGACAACCTGTAACTTGAACTGGCGACTGATGAGCACCATCAGCAATACGAAAACAATAAACAAAGCCACAATACAACGCGCGAAAAACATGGAAGTTTCGCGACCGACGTCTTTTATGGCTTGTCGTTTATACATACCTTATGGACTAACACCAGCTGAAATAATTTCATATCCCATTCATAAATCTTGGATCGACATCCTTAATCAATCTTTTCGGCCTGACTTCCTGTACTTCTTACTTTGAATATTTTTCCCTGTGCGACTTATTCACTATGCCACTTACTCCCTATGATAAGGATGATTCACAGTCACAGACCAGGCGCGATAAAGTGACTCAGCGATAATAATGCGCACCAGTGGATGCGGAAAAGTCAAAGCCGACAATGACCACTTTTGATTAGCACGCGCCAGACATTGTTCAGATAAACCTTCAGGCCCACCTACCAGCAGTACCACATTGGGATAATGCTGCTGCCAATGTTCGATTTGTTCCGCCAATTGAGTGGTAGAAAACGATCTTCCTTTGACATCCAGCGCAATCACCCAATCACCGGATTGAATATTATCCAACAGCGACTTACCTTCTTTTTCAGTAATCCGTGCAATGTCCGCGTTTTTTCCACGCTTTTCAGCCGGCACTTCAACCAGCTCAAGTTTAAAATCATTGGGGAATCTTTTGGCGTATTCCTGAAAACCCTGCTCAACCCAAGCCGGCATTTTCTGGCCAACAGTTAATAGACGAACTTGCATCGCTGTTTAGAATGATAAATTAGTGCTGTGCGCTGACTTCTTTCCAGTTGGGGTCCCACAATTTTTCCAACTGATAAAAATCGCGAGTTTGCGGCATCATAATATGAGCTACAACATCACCTAAATCCACTAGCACCCACTCAGCCACATCATCACCTTCAACACCTAACGGCTGAACACCTTCATCTTTCACAGAAGACACGAGATTATGGGCTACCGATTTGACGTGGCGGCTAGAGGTGCCGCTGGCTATGATCATGTAATCAGTCACTGAACTGAGACCTTTCACATTTAATACTTTGATATCTTTGGCTTTGCTGCCTTCTAGCTGGTCAACAACCAGCTCTTTCAATTGCTCCGCTTGCATTAATTACCTTTGGGTGAATGTGATTGATAGCCATAGAGGCTATGCTGTTGAATGTAGTCTAGTATAACATCAGGTAATAAAAAACGCGGTGAAAATCCGCTTTTTATTTGCTGACGAATATAGGTTGAAGAAATATCCAGCTGTGGCATTTCGCAAAAGCCAATTTTGCCACATGGGTGATGCGCTAAATCTTGCGGGTTACTGACCTTATGCGCCTGATAAAGTTCAGCCACCGGCCCTTGTTGTGGTAGCTCGCTGCTCGGGCGACCGACCACTAGAATATTGCTTAAGTCCAGCAATTCCTGCCAGTGATACCAACTATCCAGTTTAGAAAAAGCATCGGTTCCCATTAAAAAAATCAATGGGTTATCACCGGTTTCCAGCCGCATATTACGCAAGGTGACCACACTATAGCTGGGTTCGTCTCGTTCCAGTTCACGTGTATCCAATACAAAATTGGGGCTGGTTTCCAGAACCAGTTTGAGCATGTCAATCCGTTGCTCGGTGGTAGCGCCAGGAGTTGGCCGATGAGGAGGATAAGCCGCCGGCATTAAAGAGACCCGCGCTTCAGGAAAGCGATTAATCATTTCCTGCGCCATGCGTAAGTGACCTAGATGCACCGGATCAAATGTGCCACCAAGAATGATATGAACCATACCGCAACTGGTGCTCATAACTATTTCATTCCTAAAGATTTTTTCAGATCGGACAAGCCTTGTTCTGCTGTAACTTGTGGCGCTGATGCTTTTGATGTTGCGCGCTTAGATGTCGTGGATGTGGAGCCACCACCTCGCAACGGATTGCGGTTGGTCATCAGACAAACCACATGTGCCAGCTCCTGCCATACATCGGCATCCGCCTGCCCTTTGGCCGATTTATCGAGATAGGTCAGCCTCTGCACCAGCGCATACCATTTCTTAACGCTGCCTTTGCTCATCGCCACCTGCAGTATTTTCTGTCGCTTCGGCCAGACTCGCTGAGTCTGCATAATATTGGCCAGTGTTTCTCCCTGTGCCATTTTTTCAGCCCAATCGGCCAACAGCTGACATTCACGCAACAGCTGATTGATCGGTACCAGAGGATAAACACCTTCGGCCTGCAAGGTGGCCAACATGCGTAAAGCTCGATCAGTTTGCCCGCTAAGACAGGCATCAGACAATTCATAAACTGAGTAACGAGCACTATCGCCAACGTATTCTTTAATATTGTCAGAGCTGACTGGCTGGCCATCGGATAATAAAGACAGCATCTGCAAATCCTGCTGCGCCGCCAAAAGATTACCTTCGCATCGCTCAATCAGCGTCGCCAGTGCATCAGGCTCCAAAGCAACACCAAGCTGGCGTGCGCGAGTCGATAACCAGCTACCCAGTCGCTCAGCTGGCACCGGCCAGGCTTCCACCACCAAGCCTTTCTGCTCAACGGTTTTATACCAGGCCAGACGTTTTTCAGAGGACAGTTTCGGTGCAGTGATCAGCAATACATCCTGCGGTTCACTGTTAATAAAAGATTGGATAAATTCGCCATGCGCTTTTTTGATACTTTTATCAAAGCGCCACTCAAGCAAGCGACTCTCAGCGAATAAAGACATGGTGCCGGCCTGATCAGTTAGCGGATTGCTGGTCCCGGCTTCTTCAATAATTTGTCGTTCGAGTAGCCCCTGTTGTTTGCAGTAAGCGCGAATGGAATCAACCGCCTCCATTTTCTGCAAAGGCTCATCCCCGGCAACCAGATAAACCGGATACAGTGTGTTAAGGTTTTTCTCCAGCTGTTCGGGATAAATTTTCACGCTTTATGGACTCTCCTAATCGCTTACCGTACCTGCGATCTGCAATAACAAACGACCAATCACTTCTTCGTGCATATCAGCAATCAAACGTTGTTGCTCGCGCTCTTGCCCAGACTCCAGGTTACGCTCATAAGCAAATTCGCGACGACTGGTCATACGCTGAGTAGTAGGTTCCTGTTCAGTAACCATCTGAGGCGTCAACATCTGATACTCCAAAGTAAAAATCAGTTCCAGCTCTGCGGCACGGCCTAAACTATCACGAGCCACCGTGCGACGCTCCACGCCATAATTAACAATCGCCAATTGCAACTCAGACAACTCGGGTTCATCCACCAGTTGCGCCCCTTGATAGGCCAAGCGCTGCTTAAGACGACGCTCAAAATCCGCGTTCATGTCCTGACTGATTAACCAGACTTTAGTGTTGGATAATTCAGCACCCTGCCCACGCAACTGGAAACCGCAGGCGCTCAAACCAATGATCACCATTGTTAACATTAACAAAAGACTCAATCGCTTCATCAGTATCTTCCTTTGGTTTCCTTCGGTACCGTTTCTCTACTAGTTTGCGACAATGTTTACCAGTTTACCCGGCACCACAATCACTTTGCGAACTGTGCTATCGCCAATAAACTTCTGTACATGCTCATCAGCCATCGCCAGTTTTTCGACTTGGTCTTTGCTGGCATCAGCAGCAACAGTGATCTTGGCACGAACCTTGCCGTTGACCTGCACGATGATGAGTTTTTCATCCTGCACCATCGCCGATTTATCCGCAGTTGGCCATTCGGCATCCACCACATCACCGCGTTCTTCATTAACCAATCCGCCCAACGACTGCCACAACACTGTACAGATATGAGGCACGATTGGTGCCAACATGGCCACCGCCGCATCAAGTGCTTCCTGTACTACCGCACGGTCCTGCTCGCTTGACTCTTCGGCTTTGCTGACGTGATTTAATAATTCCATCACCGCAGCAATCGCAGTATTGAAAGTATAACGACGTGCATAGTCATCAGTCACTTTGGCAATAGTTTCGTGGGTTTTGCAACGTAGCGCTTTTTGCTCATTGTTCAAACTCGCCACATCAAGCTTGGCCACTTGGCCTTTTTGCTGATGGCTTTGCACCAGTTTCCATAAACGGCGCAAGAAACGCAACGAGCCTTCAACCGCAGAGTCCTGCCACTCCAACGCCTGATCCGGCGGTGAAGCAAACATGGTATACAAGCGCATAGTATCGGCGCCATATTCATCGACCATCGACTGCGGGTCGATACCGTTATTTTTCGACTTGGACATTTTGGTCATGCCGGCATGAGTCACCTCACGGCCTTCGCTGTCCACAGCTTTAATAATTCGTCCCTTATCATCACGCTCAACCACTTCAACTTCAAGCGGTGAAACCCAATGACGGGCACCTTTGTCGTCGGTGTAATAAAAAGCATCCGCCAACACCATGCCCTGACACAACAACTGCTTGGCAGGTTCATCAGAATTAACCAGACCTGCATCGCGCAATAACTTGTGGAAGAAACGGAAATACATCAGGTGCATGGTGGCGTGCTCAATACCACCAATGTATTGATCCACTGGCAACCAGTAATTGGCCTGCTCAGGATTCAACATACCCTCTTCATAACCGGTGCTAGTGTAACGCGCGTAATACCAGCTCGACTCCATAAAGGTGTCGAAAGTATCAGTCTCACGAACGCCTTCAACGCCATCAACTATCGCCTTCTTCCACTCGTCATCGGTGTTCAATGGGCTGGTCACGCCATCCATCACCACATCTTCAGGCAAGCGAACCGGTAACTGGTCTTCCGGTGCAGGAACTACCGAACCATCAGGCATATTAATCATCGGGATTGGCGCGCCCCAGTAACGCTGACGGGAAACACCCCAGTCGCGCAGACGGTAATTGACCGTCTTCTTGCCTTTACCTTCGGCTTCTAATTTTGCAGTAATGCCAACAAATGCTTTGTCGAAATCCAGGCCATCAAACTCACCCGAATTAAACAGAATACCTTTCTCAGTATGCGCCTGTTCGCTGATATCCAGCTCAGAACCATCAGCAGGTTTTACGACTGGCGCAATATCAATGCCGTATTTAGTCGCGAATTCATAATCACGCTGGTCATGTCCCGGAACCGCCATCACGGCGCCCGTGCCATAATCCATCAATACGAAATTTGCCACCCACACCGGCACTTTTTTGCCGCTTAACGGGTGAATCGCATAAATTCCGGTTGGCATACCTTTCTTTTCCATGGTCGCCATATCTGCTTCGGATAACTTGCTGTGTCGACATTCGTCAACGAATTCTGCCAACTCCGGATTGTTCTTGGCTGCTTTGGTCGCCAACGGATGTGCTGCGGCCACTGCCAGATAAGTTACGCCATATAAAGTGTCAGGACGCGTGGTGTAAACGTGCAATGGCTCTATACCGTTGCCATTGTCGCTCTCAACAGAGAATTCAACCTCAACACCTTCCGAGCGACCAATCCAGTTACGCTGCATGGTCTTAACCATCTCAGGCCAGCCATCCAGCTTATCCAGGTCATTCAACAACTCTTCAGCGTAGGCAGTGATCTTAATAAACCACTGTGGAATTTCTTTTTGCTCAACCGGCGTATCACAGCGCCAGCAGGCACCATCAACCACCTGCTCATTGGCAAGAACCGTCTGGTCATTTGGACACCAGTTGACCGATGACGTCTTCTTATAAACCAATCCTTTTTCATACAACTTGGTGAAGAACCACTGCTCCCAGCGATAATACTCCGGCTTACAGGTCGCCAGCTCGCGATCCCAGTCGTAAGCAAAGCCCAGCATTTTCAGCTGACCTTTCATGTATTCGATATTTTCATAAGTCCAGGGCGCAGGCGAAGCTTTATTCTTGACCGCTGCATTCTCTGCAGGCAAACCAAACGCATCCCAACCAATCGGCTGCAACACATTCTTGCCCTGCATCCGCTGGAAACGTGAAATCACATCACCAATGGTGTAGTTACGCACGTGGCCCATGTGCAAACGGCCACTCGGATACGGAAACATGCTCAGGCAGTAATACTTCTCTCGGGAAGCATCTTCCACCGCTTTAAAAGTCTTATTTTGCTGCCATTTTTGCTGGATTTTTCCTTCAATTTCAGAAGGTTGATAATGTTCTGGTAGAGATTGTTCTGATAGTTGCATTGCTTGCGGATTCTTGAATTAATGATTCGTTACAGGCTCGTCGCTACGGCCCACCGACACAAGCCTCTAAGGATACCTGAGTGACCCAGTCGCAACAAGCGCAAATCCCCGTAAAATGAAGGTTTTAGCGGGATTTAGAATCATTAGAATGGAGCAGCCAAAAAGTTACCAAGCTATTTCTGGTCATGATGCGTCAGCCAACCCGTTGCACAGTTTCAGGTAAAAAAACATCATATACTTACTCGATTACTCACATCAATTCTGACAAGTGCTATGAAAATGAATACAGATCCGCTTCCTTCGCTTCAGCTTTCCTCGATTGGTTTGGTGCAAAGGAGCTGGAAAAGGTTCTGTTCGTTGAGGCTCTTTTGGCTTATCGGAACGATATTATGTGTACCAATTGCTAATGCTACCTGTCCAGTGCCTCCTGATTATGACACGCCTCCCGGTGCCTGGGATGCTCATATGGCTGAAATAGCCGACATGGGAGAGCTTCAGCTGGTCGACTTCCAGATAGGCAGTCAGCCCATTTATCGTGTGCGAAAGCAAGCAGATAGACGAACAAGCGATCGCATGCTCGAACGACTACGAACGATAGCCCCTCGAATTGAAGAGCTACAAGCCTACTTTGCTACCGTGCCCGATCGTCCAGTGTTGCTGGTTGAAAGTGAACTTGATCTTCTGGGAGATACTTTGGCCTTCACCAATTGTGCAGGCAAAAATGAAGTACATGACTTGGCCAATTTCGTTGAAGTAGATGAAGAAGGCAATGAAATAGAGCGCGAGGTTCCGATACCAAAAGGATTGTGCCTGATTGTGGTTCGTTCACACACCATAGTAGGTGAACGGAAGAACCGTTTTGTTTTGGCTCATGAGTGGATGCACACCATGCAGAATGGAGCCTATAAACAAGCAATGAATCAATTATGGTGGGTCGAAGGAGCTGCTGAATGGGCCGCACACAAAGTCGTCGATGGCGCGACTGAACGTGACAACAAGATTGAACAATTCTTCGAGCGTCAACCAGATTGCTCACTCACCCAGCATAGCTATGACGCGCAGCCATTCTTTTTCTGGGGTGATCAGCAGTTTGATACCAGCTGGGGGATTTCACTGGGTATGGGCGGGCGCGAGTATCTAAGAGAACCTGGTCGTGCTGCCGAAATCCTGCCACCGGAGCGTTGGCTGGACTGGGCAATCGCTCAGGCCGAGCAGACCATTACCATGCCGGATGGTCGTCCACTTCCGTTTCAGGCAGAAGTCGAATCGCTTGAGCTTGGCGAATCCTGTGCAGCTAAGATTGAAGGCCCGCCATTGTCAGTCCAGTTACGGGAAGTAACATTTCCAGAGGACTCGGCATCGCCATTAACCGTCGCACCCGGTGGCGCACAGCTAGCCTACCGTTATTTAAGTGAAGACTCAGAGGACAACTGGATTCGGGTTACAGAAACAGTGGATCTGGAACCATCAAGCTCACCGATATTGTTCGCGGCAATCATGCCCTCTGGCGATAATTTGGATGTTAATCTCACGCTGGAAAATACCGACGGTTTAACCTGCGGCTGTCATATCGGTCGCTGGACTGAAATTGCAACGGCGGATTCTGAAGCCGAAGATACTTTCGACGGTGCACTTGAGGCTATTGAAATGTACCGAGCAATGGTGCCGCCTGATCAGCTTGAAGAGCTGGAAAAAGCCAAGCGCATGATCCAAGCAGCAGACACCAAAGACCGATTTCGTTTCAGAGGTGCCGCGAAGCAGATCTTCGAGATGGACGGAGGAGCAGTAACCTATGATAACGACGGCCCAATCATCACTTTAGAAAGAGGTGGCTCATTCATCATTGAAGACCCACACATGATTAGCGATGGTAAAACCACAGTTAACTACCATACCTACATCCACTCGGGTCTATGGAAGATAGAGGATGGTATTCTAAGAATTGACCTTCAAAAGTTTACTTATGATGGAACTGTTGAGGGGCCATTATCAGATGGATCACAAGCGATTTCTGGGAGCAACAAACATTCGTCTTATGTAGGTGGCGGTGGCAACTGGGTCGTATCCTGTCAGGAAACGGGCATGAGGTTAATTCCAGCCGACGAAAGAGAGCGCGGTCCAGGCCGTGATGCAGTATTGAGGCCGCATTAATTTCAATTATTTTGATGGCATATTAGCCAGTGCAGCCTTGAAGAAGCTAACTCCTTCGAGGTTTCCTGCTATAACTTTTATCATAATAAGAAGCATTACTGATCAACTTTAAGAACTACGAAATTTACTTCCCTACTTTTGGTGAAGCCAGTGACTAAACCCTTTCTTTGATTTTGGCATCTTATATTAATAACAAACCCACAAAAATAAACTCAACTAAGAGAATATAAGATGATACCCACCAATGGATTATCCAAAAACAAACTCAAATTGCCTTTAATCATCAGTTGTCTCAGCCTATGGTTAGCAGGCTGTGCAACAACCTCCTCCACTGTTCCTTCGCATATTAATTTGACTGATGAGGATAGGCTTCAACTTGAACAACGCTTACCTGAAATTCTCAATCAACATGATATTAATACAGCTGGCATAGGTATTATTAAAAATGGTGAATTAATTTGGACGCATTATCATGGGCAACAAAATAAAGTAGTAAAAGCAAATTCTGAAACCATGTTTGATGTTGCTTCGATTACCAAGTCACTGATTGCTGAGACCACGTTGCAACTTGTCGGTGACGATAAAATCTCATTGGATGAGCCAATGCACCCATACTGGGTTGACCCCGATATTATTGATGACCCACGCCATAAACTACTCACTCCTCGGATGGTTTTAACTCACACCACAGGTTTCCTGAACTGGCGCTATGCTAATGAAGATAGTAAGTTGGCATTTAAACATGATCCCGGTGAACAATTTGGTTATTCCGGTGAAGGGTTTGAATATTTAGCCAAATTTATTGAGAACAAACTTGGTAAGAGTTTCCCGCAAATTGTAAAGGAACAATTGATAGACCCATTAAAGCTTGAAAACACCTCGATAACTGTTGACGCGGATTTCTTCGCACAAATGGCTCAATCAAAACAACAGGACGGAAGTGCCGTTGGGCCATACTGCCGCCCTGAGGGCTGGTGTCCAGAGCAAGGAAGCTGGTCAGCTGCCGATGCGCTTGTGATCAGTGTTGAGGATTATGCCAAGTTTATGATTCACGCGATGGATAATCAGAGCTATTCCGGTCAACTGGCTCAGCAACGCAACAGTATGCAGTCAACTTCAGAAGAATTTAAAGCCGTGGATTGTGAGCGTGTCGGCAATGAACTGTGCCCTGTAGAACAAGGATACGGATTGGGCTGGCAGGTTTTAGATTATGGCGATTATCAAGTGGTTGGGCATGGCGGTAGTGACTGGTCGGAAACAGCAATAGCTTATTTTTACAGTGATAGCAAAGATGGAGTCATCGTATTTTTCAATGCACTCGGCCAAAACGGCGTACCAGCAATGGCTAAAGTACTAGCAGCTATAGACCCAAAATCACCTTATACCGACTTATTTAAACGAATCGCTGAACGACAGCAATCGAATTAAAGTAAGTAATATATAGAGCGATGATGTCTCTAGGGCAAGCCCAACCTGAAAAAGTTGCGCTTGCTCTTACTCTCCTACCGATTTTTACTTTATGATACCCAACCCTGGAGGTGGCTCTTTTCTTTTTATTCGCGAGCCTGTGTACAATTGCTTTTTGTTGTGCTCTTCCAATATCTTTTTTAAATCGAGTGGCTTGTACTTCATATCAATTCTAATTCCAGTCGGGACGGCTCTGATTGCAGCGGTATACAACTTATTACTTTCCTCAACCTCTTTCTGTGGCAACTCACTAACCAACTGCTCAATAAAGTCACTCTTTTTTCTCGTTACTATTTTTGCATTAGCTATTTTCGCCCATACTACAGCAAATATTTGATTGGGCTCAATATAGCCCTCAATCCCATTACTGTAAAATTGAGCAAGTTTGAATTGCGCCCTATAATCACCTTTAAATGCCAAGTCGCAGTAAATATCAAAGGCATATTCAACTTCACCTGACCGCTCTGCTACTATTCCAGCTTTATAAGGAAAAAAGGTGTCAAGCTTTTTGCAAGCGCCTTCATTCTCACTAGCACTCAATAAAGAAGAATAGATAAGTAGTAAAAAAGAGACTAAAGTTTTCATATTGAGCACTCACTGTTAACAAATTGTTTGCATAGTTCTGGATGATCCACTCTCAATAGATCAATGTATTTCTTATAGTTAGGATAAGACCTGGTTATAGGGTCTCTCACCATGAATTCACTAAAATAATTTAACTCATTGGCTTCAATATAGGTACAGAACCCTTTGTCTTTATAATCAACACGCAAGTTATATACATCAAACCCTATAAAACAATACTCGCCTTCTTGTAGTTGCAAGGTAATCTGGCTAATACCCTTTTTTACACTTCCAATATAAAAAGCTTCATCAGTATCAACATTCAACATTTGGATAGAGTACAATGGATCTAGTGTATTTATTACTAAACCCAAATACCCTTCATTGCTCTTCAAAGGAGAGTATTCGCTGTTCGGCTCTAATTTGTATTTACCTGAGCAGGAAATAGTCAACAACGAACATAAAATAATAATAATTTTTTTCAATGCATAATTCCTCTAATATTTCATTCCCAAATATATTCTTATAAGTTCAACTCAGAACTTCCAACAAAAGTAGTGAGGCTAAAGCTACTGCCTTCCTTCTTTTAAAAACATATCTAATCAGCTTTTGTATCACAAATTAATATACAGAGTAAACGTAGGGTGCCTACAGTTAATGTGGTCAGAGTCTTGAGCTCCTCTCACTATTGCATTCCTCAAATACTTGAGCACGCTTCAACTGTCTTAAGAAGCAGCATCATTTCTTTGATCATTGGTTGGTCTATTATTGGAGCAGTTACTGTAACCCTATAAGATAATGGGTCATATCCTTCTACGGCAATCTCCGTGTAATAACTTACTGTTGCCCCTCCAGTTTGAACTCTAATGGGAGGCTTAAGCTTTGGGACTTCGGCTTTCTTTGCAGCATTAAGTTTCTCTTTAAAAGATGCTATTTGTGGGCAAGTTTTTAAATCAACATAATATCTATCACTCTCTAACCGCTTTAAGGCCTCCGAATATATTAACCTTGGTTCTTCAGCTAATATTTTTTCAAATTGGCCTGCAAATGTATTATTTATAGGCTTAAAAAGCACAACTTTCATATCCTCACTATCAAATAATAATAACTTCTCCTTTGGGCTATCTGACTGATAGTTTTCTACCCATAGTGAGTATTGCCCGGCATTAATATGCCTTTCTTTAAATTGTATTAAATATGTTTCCACTTGAAATAAGTAATCTTCCCTATTTATTTTCGAATCGCACGCTAATAATGCAGTTACTACTACCAGAGCTGTTATAAATTTAAGAATTAAATTCATACTTATTGCCTGCCTCGAAATTTGAATCCAAACCCTAATAGCCCTAACAACAATATCAACAAACTCCAGTACCCATAGTCTCTAAACCAGGTGTTACGGTTTTCGAGGAGGAAAGCACCGGCGAGTTCGTTGCTTTGGAAGCGGTCGATTTGGTTTATGACGCGGCCTTTGTCGTCGATGATGGCGGTGATGCCGTTGTTGGTGCTACGGATGACTGGCAGGCCGGTTTCGATGGCGCGCATTTTGGCGATTTGGAAGTGTTGAATTGGGCCCCAGGATTTACCAAACCAGGTATCGTTGCTGATGGTGACGATGGCTTTGAATTGATCTTTATCGGTGCTGGTAGCCAGTTGTTGCATCAACCCTGAGAAGGCGATTTCATAACAGATTGCGGGGATGTAATCCGCTTTGGCAGTCTTCATTGCAGTTTGTGCGCTACTGCCTGGGGTAAAACTCGACATGGGTAAATCGAAGAAGTCGATCATGCCACGAATCCATGCGCCTAGCGGCACATACTCACCGAAGGGTACGAGTTGTTGTTTTTGGTAGTCGGCCTGTTGGTTGCCGAGCATTTTTATGCCGGCATAATATTCCTCGCGACTTTCCAATAACGGAATACCGGTAATAAACTGACTGCCACTGTCTTTTGCTAACTCATCCAGTTCATACAGAATTCCCGGCACTTGCGTATCAAAAGCTGGAATGGCTGCTTCTGGCCAGACGATCAGATCTGCCCCCCAATAGTTTTCTGTTTGGTCAAACAGTCCTTTTACGATGGGCGTGAAGTAGTTTCTGTCCCATTTTTTATGCTGATCAATGTTGGGTTGAATTAATGCAATGGTCAGAGTCTTTTGTTGTGCGGTGTCTTTTTTAATTTCATAGAAACTGCTGCCTGTTCCTGCGATCAAAAGTACCACGAGCACCATCAGTGCAATAGAGCGAGCTTTCTTATTATTATGAGCAAGAGCCAATGTTACCAGGCAAGATATTGCCACCAGCAAAAAAGTCACGCCGTGTACACCCAGATAGCTGCCAACACCCAACAGCGGGCCGGAGGTTTGGGAATAACCTAAATAGAGCCATGGGAAACTGACGAAACCTGAACCGCGAGCGATATCAAGAATAAGCCATGCAGTTGCAAAAAAGATGATTTGAGAAATTAGATTGAAGCGGTTGATAAAGCGGACGTTGAGCCAGCCGAGCAAGACAAAGAATAAAGAGAGTAACGCAATAAATAAAATAGTCAGCAGTACCGCTAGCGGTGGCGCGGCGTTGCCGAATGTGTTGATGGAAACATAGACCCAGGAAACCCCGACACCGAAAAAGCCCATGCCATAACTAAAGCCGAGAGCCATGGCATATTTTTTGGTTTGTCCGTTCAACAGCCACCAGAAAGTAGCAACAGAGAAGATAGCAATGGGCCACCATTCGAGAGGGGCAAAGCCTAGTGGATAGATTGCACCAGCGATGAGTGCCAGCGTTAACCCCAGCCAGCCTTTCGGGCTTTTAACCATTGTTATCATTGCTTGTCTCTTAATTGTTATGGCGTTTGATAGGCAACATCATACGCAAATGCAAAGAGCCCCTGAATCACAGGGGCTTTGTTTGTTTTTTTATTAAGCTTCAACCGGTGCTTCAACCAGCGGCTTCACTCGCAGCAGATGAACTCGCCGTTGGTCGGCATTGAGTATCGTAAACTCAAAGTCGCCCATAGCAATGGTTTCATCACGCTCAGGCATGTGACCAAATTTATTCACCAACAAACCACCAATCGTATCAAACTCCTGCTCTGGGAAATCTGCCCCAAGGCGTTCATTGAAGTCACCGATTTCGGTTTGCGCTTTAACGATATATTCGCCATTGGTGTGTTGTTTGATATTGCTTTCTTCTTCGTCCACATCGAATTCATCTTCAATGTCGCCGACGATTTGTTCCAGCACATCTTCAATGGTAACCAGACCCGATACACAACCGTATTCATCGACCACGATGGCCATGTGATTACGCTTTGAACGAAACTCTGTCAACAATACATCCAGACGCTTACTTTCAGGAATAATATAGGCTGGGCGCAACACGTCTTTAATATCAAAAGAGGCGCGCTCGCCATTATCGGAAAAGGCATAGCTTAGGAGTTCTTTGGCTAACATAATGCCTTCGATATCATCTCTATTTTCACCGACCACAGGATAGCGGGAATGGCGCGAATCTTTGACCATTGGAATGATCTCTTCCAATGTCATGTCTTCTTGAATAACGGCCATTTGAGAACGCGGAATCATGATGTCGCGCACTTGCATCTCTGCAACCAGCAACACCCCTTCCATCATGGATAAAGAATCGGGTTTGATCAGCTTGTCGTCTTTAGCTGTCCGCAATAAATCGACCAGTTGCTGACGATCTTGTGGTTCTGAAGTGAAAATATCAGTAAAACGTTGAAAAAAGCTTCTCGACGGAGGTTTGTCGTCGCTCATAGCAGTTTATCTTGTCCTCATGTTGCCTATAGTAAATGTCTTAATCACACACTGGAAACGCTAATCGCGCTCTTCGTAGGGATTTTCAACACCCAGTTGCGCTAGGATATCAATTTCCAAAGACTCCATTTCCAGCGCTTCATTGTCTTTTATATGATCGTACCCTAGCAAATGCAAGCCCCCATGAACAACCATATGTGTCCAGTGTGAACGCAGTTCTTTTTTCTGTTCCGCAGCCTCTTGCTCAACCACTTCAGCGCAGATCGCCAGATCGCCCAAAATCGACAATTCCAAACCTTCAATGCCTTCTGGCATTTCGAATGGAAAAGATAGAACATTGGTCGGCTTATCTTTGCCTCGATAGTCATTATTAAGCGCCTGACTTTCGGCTGACTCAACGATGCGTACCGTCATCTCAAACGGTTGCGCCAACGTTTTTGCCCGACCATATTGCTCGGCTTCGACGGCAAAGGCTGTTGCCAACCATTGTTTGAAATCGTCTTCGTCGGGGGTGCTCGATGAATCGCAGGCGACTTGCAGATCCAGATTAAATAACGGCTTAAAGTCCATCATTAACCTTCATTTTTGTCATCAGCAGCTCGCTGTTTTTCAGCTTGCTTTTGTTCGGCCTTAGCACGCTTCGCTTCTTCACTGACGTCGAAGCTTTCGTAGGCTTGCACGATACGCTGCACCACCGGATGGCGCACCACATCTTTTGATTGGAAGAAAGTGAAGCTGATGCCGTCAACTTTTTGCAGAATATCAATCACGTGGCGTAAGCCTGAACGTTGACCGCGAGGTAAATCCACCTGAGTAATATCGCCAGTAATAACCGCTTTTGAATTAAAGCCAATCCGGGTTAAGAACATTTTCATCTGTTCCGGCGTGGTGTTCTGACTTTCGTCCAGAATGATAAAGGCATCATTTAATGTACGCCCACGCATATAAGCCAAAGGCGCAACTTCAATCACGCTACGCTCCATTAGTTTGGCAACTTTTTCAAAACCAAACATTTCGTACAGAGCGTCATACAGTGGTCGTAAATAAGGATCGACTTTCTGCGCCAAATCACCCGGCAAGAAACCTAAGCGCTCACCCGCTTCAACCGCTGGGCGAGTCAATAGGATGCGGCGCACCTGCTGCTTTTCCCAGGCATCTACTGCGCTGGCAACTGCAAGATAGGTTTTACCGGTACCGGCTGGGCCAATACCAAAACTGATGTCATGGTGTTTAATCGCCTGGATATATTGTTTCTGGTTTGGACTGCGCGGTTTAATCAAACCACGCTTGGTCATTAACTTAACATCATCACTTTGCGTCTTATCACTTTCGAGCGATTCCAGATCCGCTGATGCTTCCTGAATCGCGAGATGGACATCAGCGCTATCCAGGCTTCGCTTTTTACTGGTGTCCTGATAAACCGCTTCGATCACCTGACGCGCTGCTGCTACGTGAACGCCTTCGCCAATCACATTTACCTGATTGCCGCGAATATTCACTTCAACGCCAAGGCGGCGCTCGATGTGTTTGAGGTGTTCATCAAGGTAGCCACAAAGCGCTGACAAGCGATGGTTGTCAGCGGGCTGTAATTCAAACGTTTGATTGGTAAGTTGTGACAAGTACTATCCTTTGTTTTTAAAGCGGGCGGTGCAGGGCTTGTTCACCGCATTTGTGAACCGGTCCGTTAGTGAACCAGTCCATCAGTGACAAAGTCACCGCGTAATGAATTAGGGAATGCGTCTGTGATAGTCACTTCAGCAAATTTGCCGATCAGGCTGTGCGGACCAACAAAGTTAACGATACGATTGTTTTCGGTGCGACCACGCAGTTCCATCGGATCTTTTTTCGACGGACCTTCAACCAATACTTTCTGCTTAGTGCCAATCATGTTGCGGCTAATCGAGAAAGCTTGTTGATTGATGCGTTGTTGCAATATCGATAAACGCTGCTTTTTAACGTCCATAGGCGTGTCATCAACGATATCCGCTGCTGGCGTACCCGGGCGCGAGCTGTAGATAAAGCTGAATGAATGGTCATAACCAATGTCACCAATTAGATTCATGGTGTCTTCAAAGTCCTGCTCCGATTCGCCTGGGAAGCCGATAATGAAATCAGAGGACATCGAAATATCAGGACGGATTTGGCGCAGCTTGCGGATTTTTGATTTGTACTCAAGCACAGTATGGCCTCGCTTCATCATCGCCAACACGCGGTCTGAACCGCTCTGCACTGGTAAATGCAAGTGACTGACCAACTCTGGTACTTCCGCGTAGACCTGAATCAGGCGCTCAGAAAACTCAACCGGGTGAGAAGTGGTATATCGAATCCGATCAATACCATCAATCGCCGCTACATAAGTGATTAACTCTGCCAAATCGGCAGT
Source organism: Kangiella sp. (assembly GCA_048266925.1). Lineage (GTDB taxonomy): Bacteria > Pseudomonadota > Gammaproteobacteria > Enterobacterales > Kangiellaceae > Kangiella. Next base: position 91,700 of record JBLWYL010000003.1, read on the forward strand.
GTCGCCTTCATGAGTAATCCCGCGGTAGGCATTGACATTCTGACCCAGCAAGTTAATTTCACGAACACCCTGCTCGGCCAGTTGTGCACACTCGGCTAACACATCATCAAAAGGACGGCTGACTTCTTCACCACGGGTGTATGGCACCACGCAGAAAGAACAATATTTCGAGCAACCTTCCATAACCGACACGAACGCAGTTGGGCCTTCGGCACGAGGCTCAGGCAAGCGATCAAACTTTTCAATTTCAGGGAAGCTGACATCAACCACCGCTTTCTTCTGCCCGCTGGCCTGCAAAATCATTTCCGGCAGACGGTGTAACGTTTGTGGTCCAAAAATAACATCCACATAAGGTGCACGCTGACGAATGGCTTCACCTTCCTGCGACGCCACACAGCCACCAACACCAATAATTAAATCAGGATTGTTCTCTTTCAGATTTTTCCACTGCCCAAGCTGAGAAAAGACTTTTTCCTGCGCTTTTTCGCGGATCGAGCAAGTGTTCAGCAATACCACATCAGCCTCTTCCGCTGATGCCGCTGCTTCCAAACCATGAGTTTTATTCAGCAGATCCGACATACGCGACGAATCATACTCGTTCATCTGACAACCCCAGGTTTTGATAAATAACTTTTTGCTCATGCTTTCAATCACCGCTGTTTGGCTCTTTGGCCGTAAAATCAATAAGATAGAACCAAGCTGGTAAGTTGTTGTACCTACCAGCCTGTATAAAATGGGCGCGAATTATACCATTAGCAAAAGGACATTAGCCAGTGGTGACTGGCTATTTTTTAGGCAGTCTGAAAACCCTTTTCTGGCCCGAAAAAGTGTCTCTCTATTAAGGCTGCGATTATGTAAACCCCAAAGCCGGTTAATAGTGAAATAAAGAATGGAGTCGCCCAGCCGAGTACGAATTCTCCCAGAATCCAAATCGTCGCTGCGCTGACCAAGGTCAAGCCGGCAGTTATTTCACCACCGAAACGTGTGAACAGGCCAAAAGTACCGACCACAAAGACTCCAGCGCTACCAAAGGCAGAAGCAGTCACTACCAGGTCATAAACACCTTTGGCATGCAGTGCAATGTAATACGCCAGGCTACCGAGAATCACAATGCCGATCCGCGCGAACAGAACCTTCTGCCGCTCGCTGACTTCATGGTTGCGCTTGCTAAGCGGTACCACGATGTTGTGTGATATCAATGAGCTGGAAGCTAATAAGGCGCTATCGACCGTTGAAAGAATCGCAGAAACCAATGCACCAGCGAAAATAATATAGAGTACAGTCGGCAAATAGGTTTTCGCCAGTTCAGGCAATAATTGTTCAGAATCAGCGAGGTTTGGCATCAGATTCAAACCCACCAAACCTAAATAAACCGGAATCAAGCCTACCAGCAAGTATAAAGTTCCGCCTTTAAGCGTCGAGCTACGCGCTTCTTCTGCACTACGACAGGCCAGAACGCGGGTAATCAGCTCCTGCGTCAGCACCGAACCAAAAATTGGAATCGACCAGGCTTCAAACTTCTGTAATAGAGTGGAGTCTTCTGAAACAAAACTAAAACGTGCGGTATCGACTGAAGCCAGGCTGGCATTCGGGTCACCACTGGCAAAAACGAAAACGCCCAGCAGCACCAGCCCCAGAATTAAGAAACCCGCCTGAATGACATCGGTAACTGCAACCGCCAGCAAGCCCCCAAGCATGGTGTAAATGATCACCACTGAAGCGGCGATGGTGATGGCGTATTCAACTTGTAAGCCAGATAGAGATGATAGGATCTGACCAAATGCCCGTATTTGCGCTGCAGCCCACAACATTGAGGCAGGCACTAAAATAATCACCACCAGCTTTTCAATACGCACCGAGTAACGTTGCTTAAACAAGTCCGCAAAGGTGATGAATTTGCGCTTCCATAAAGGTCTGGCAAAGACAAAGCCCATAAACAGCAAACACAACGAAAAGCCAAAGGGGTCGGCAGTGCCGCCGGACAAACCATTTTCATAGATGGAGGATGCCGCACCGATACAGGTTTCGGCTCCAAACCAGGTGGCGAAAATGGTAAATACCGCCAGGCTGGGATTTAACCGTCGTCCTGCCAATAGAAAGTCAGTTTCATTCTTTGGTTTGCGGGAAGCCCATAGCCCCACTGCAAACTGAATGAGCACAAAAAAGATAACCCCTAGAACAACGATATTCATGGCCTGCTTGACCCGCCTAAAAGTTAAGCACTAAAGTTCGCAAAATTAATCCTTTTTTGCAGAAAACTCCAGATTTTTTTCACATCCGGTTTGCTAGAGTCTAAGTCATGCAATACCATATTTAGCCAATAGTGATCCTATGTGATTCAATAGAGTCACTTTAAAAGACAGGAGATATAGTATGTCTAACGCTTTTTTTACTAAAGCCATCATTACCTTAAGCGCTGTATTTGCTCTGCAAAGCACGCCAGCCTTCGCTGCAGACGACAATGAGTGGACCATTGATAATGACGCCTCGCACCTACATTTTGTGTCCGTTAAAAATAACCAAATTGGCGAAGTCAGCACCTTCGAAACCCTTAAAGGGCATCTAAGCGGCAATGGCCAATTTGCTTTGGAAATTCTACTTGATAGCGTTAATACCAATATTGAAATCCGTGACCAACGCATGAAGGAGCACTTGTTCGACAGCAAAAAGAACATCGCCTTCATAGTTAATGGCAGTTTTGATTTAAGTAAGATCGACGATCAGAAAACCGGCACAAGCTCACAGCACACACTGGAAGCCGCTATCCAACTCGGCAATGAAACCGTCGACATCCAAGCACCGGTTATCATACAGACACTCGCCGATGACCAACTACGCGTCACCTCAGTCAACCCAGTAATCATCACCACCAGCAGCCTCAAGCTGGATAAAGGCGTCGATAAATTAAAGTCCCTGGCAGGTTTACGCAGTATCGACCGCGCTGTACCGGTGACTTTTGATTTGTATTTAAAACCGAAGAGTGAGTAGTATTTCTTTTTAATTCTGTCATACCGCGGTACCGAGAGCACTCCCCATGGTCGCTTACCGCGGTATCCAGTGACTTTCATCATTCCTTGACTTACTGTTTCGCTCTTCAGCGAGCCCCTTTTCTTTGCACCACGGGCACTTCCTGCGGTCGCTTTCCAAAGAAAAGGGGCCAAAAGAAACGACACCCCGTGATTGAGGTTTCGTTACACTCAACTACCTTCGTCTCCGCCAAGCCACTTAACGCAGGGTCTGCCCCCTTGGGTACCGTAAAATACGTTCCATCTCCCTAAAGGGATTTCCTTCGGTCACCTGCCCGAATTTTGCTATTCAAAACATCCTGTTTTGAATTGCTATGCCTTGCCTACGACTCAGCTCAATCAAAGGGGGCATTGGTGCTATCTTTAAATAGTATTACTCTCCTCCAACTCATAACTATCATTCAAACACTTTCACCCCTGCCTTTTTTCTGCCAGATTTATCCATAACCGGCCTTTTTCAATCGCCTTTCTCTCCATACTGTTGCGCTTTAATAACACCATCGAAAGACAAAACCTTTAAACATTTTTTGGATTGATGGAGAAGCAAGATGAAAACAATTTCCCTAAAACGCATTTTGGTCGCAACACTTATCGTTTCTGTTTTTTCTGCAGCTGCTGCTGTGGAAGCTGGCGATGCTGTTGTGCATGGTGAAGCGGAGCAAGTTCCTGCCGGCATCGTGAACTACTCGCTGAATGATGAGACTTTCTACCTTGATGCAGAGTCATCGAATAGCCAGGTTCAAACTGTTGGAGATTTAACACAAATCACCTTGACCGAAACCTTTACTAACCCTACTGACGAATTGATTTTTGCCGAGTACCAGGTTGCTCTACCAAATCCAGCAGCTCTTGTGAATTATGAAATTACCGTAGACTCGGATTTAGGTTGTGAACCCGCGACTGCTGACAATATGGTTATTGCGCCTGGACAATCAACAACCGTGACCGTAACTTACAATCTGGTAGAAACCCAGTTAGTCAGCTTTCATAGCACGGTGTCAACCTTTTACGCTGAGGAGGTCACTGCACCTCAAGTCGCAATTGCACACTAATAGCCATACGCTTAAAAGATAACCTTAGTCATAAGCCTAACCCCCAACCCCATAAGGACTATAACAAGGGCTTGGAAGCCCACTCCCACAGCTAGACATGACTCCTACTCTCTCCTCCGAAGCTGTGCTTAGCGCCGAAAGGCGCTTTTTTTATTCTCTCTAATAATTAATAAAACTAATGCATATATGGGAATAATAGTCGATTCCATCGCAAGCCAAGTTCACTTTCAGTCACACCCATAACCAGCATCTCATCACAAGAATACACAAGTCTACATTGTACGTCACATTTGACATTGTTCGGCTATCGGGCGCTTGCTAGCTTAGCTTTCGTTGCTACATTCTGGTTTGGCACTAAGGGGGAAATACAGGCTTATACCAATAACGAATCAGCAACATCCATAATTATTTCTTATTTCATATAGTTATATTGAAGGAGTTTCAATGAAAACAATTTATAAATTCACGCTCAGTGCTTTATCACTTTGCGTCCTGGCTTCTGTTGGCCAAGCCGCTGAACGACAATCACTGCGTGATAATGTTAATCTCCAGAGCGCCATTGCTCAGCAGCAAAACATTCCATCCAGTTTAGCTGCCAATGCATCGCAGCTTGTCGGATTGTCTGGTCAGGAAACATTAAAGCCGCGTAAGATATACCAAAACACTAACGGTACTGTGACCACACGTTACCAACAGTTCTATAAAGGTGTTCCAGTGCTTGGTGACGATATCATTATCACCACCAATCAAAACGGCGTTTCAAGTTTCGCCCATGGTGCTGTATTGCAGGGTATTGAACTGGATATCAGCGATGTAAACCCGAAGGTTTCTAAAAGAAGAGCCCTACGAATCGCCAAAGGTCATAAGCGATCGTCTACAGCCACAAGCAAGTCTCCTATTTATGAGAACGAATCTTCGGAGCTCGCCATTTGGCAAGATTCAGATGGTATTGCACGTCTGGTTTACTCAGTAACTTTTATGTCCCACGGCGATCAGCCATCTCGCCCACAGATGTTTATTGACGCAAAAACAGGTCAAGTCATTCACTCTTACGAAAACCTGCAAACAGCTGATGCAACCGGACCTGGTGGAAATCAGAAAACTGGCCGCTATGACTATGGCGTTGACTTTGGTTATCTCGATGTAGCCCAATCTGGCAGCACCTGTAGCATGACCAGCAGCAATGTTGATACCATCAACATGAACAACTCGACATCTGGTGGCAGTATTCATAGCTTCACCTGCCCCGAAAATACGGTTAAGCAAATCAACGGAGCCTATTCGCCACTCAATGATGGACACTACTTCGGTAACGTGGTCTTTAATATGTTCAGCGACTGGTTTAACGATGCCCCATTGACCCAGAAATTGCGTGTTCGCGTGCATTATGGCAACAACTATGAAAATGCCTTCTGGGATGGCCAACAAATGACCTTCGGTGATGGTGCCTCAACCTTCTATCCACTGGTTTCTTTGGATGTTATGGCGCACGAAGTTAGCCACGGTTTCACCCAGCAAAACTCTAACCTTGTTTACAGCGGAAAGTCAGGCGGCCTGAATGAATCTTACTCAGATATGTCTGGTGAAGCGGCCGAGTTCTATATGAGTGGTAGTAATGACTTTTTAGTGGGCGAACAGATTTTTAAAGGCAACGGTGCCCTTCGTTACATGAACAATCCACCACAAGATAACAAGTCGATTGATCATCAATCAGACTTTACTTCTGGCATGGACGTTCACCATAGCTCAGGCGTTTACAATAAAGCCTTCTATTTATTAGCTACCACTGCTGGCTGGGATACTAAGAAGGCCTTTGAAGTTTATACCCAGGCAAATCGCAACTACTGGACTTCAAACACTAACTGGGATGATGCCGGTGATGGCGTTCTTGATTCAGCCTGTGACCTAGGTTATGACGTTAATGATGTGCAGACTACTCTGCAAGCAGTAGGCGTGAGCAGTAATGTCAGTCCAGGTCGTGATTGTGGCCAAGATCCAACCGACCCACCTCCTGGCGACAATGTATTAGAAAACGGTGTTGCTGAAACAGGCCTATCGGCTTCAACTGGTAACGATATTGTTTACAGTATGGAAGTCCCAACCGGAGCCTCTAACATTAACTTCTCAATTAGCGGTGGCTCAGGTGATGCTGACCTTTACGTTAAGAAAGGTAGTATGCCAACTGACTCCAGCTATGACTGTCGCCCATACCGAAACGGTAACAGTGAAAGTTGCTCGGGCAGTGGTGGTGGCACCTACTATGTTCGCGTTAAAGCTTACTCAAGCTTCTCTAACGTCACATTAGTGGGAAACTATGATGAGGTCAGTGATCCGGGCCCTCAACCAGTTGACCGTACCATCAGCAACATTTCGGTCGCACAAAATGCCTGGGCTAACTACACTCAGGAACTAGGCGAAGGCTATTCAAATCTTACCGTCACAATCACTGGTGGTTCAGGCGATGCTGACTTATATGTTCGTCAAGGTTCAGCTCCGACAACCTCAAGCTACGACTGTCGTCCATACAAGTGGGGCAACGAAGAAGTCTGTACCTTCAATGCGCCTCAATCAGGCACTTGGTACATCGGCATTCGTGGTTATAACGCTTCGTCGGGAGTGACTCTTCGAATTGAAGCAACACCTCAATAAGCTGATATTTCAAGCAACAAAAAAAGGGAGCCGAGGCTCCCTTTTTTACATCAGTCAAACTGATTATCGCAATAGTTACTCAGCGTTAGCTGGAGCTTCTTCTTGCGCAGGTGGGTCAATCATTGCTTTCATACTTAAGCGGATACGGTTTTGACGGTCCACTTCCAGTACTTTAACCTTAACCACATCACCTTCTTTCAAGTAGTCGGTTACTTTGTTCACACGCTCATGAGCGATTTGTGAAATATGAACCAGACCATCACGGCCGGGAGTGATTTCAACGAAAGCACCAAAGTCAGCCAAGCGCACAACTTTGCCTTCGAACTCCATGCCCGCTTCAATTGGCATAGTCATCAACTTGATGCGACGCACTGCTTCAGCTGCACCCTCGGCATCCGAAGAAGCAACTTTCACCGTACCATCATCATTGATTTCAATGGTGGCGCCAGTTTCTTCAGTCAAGGCACGGATAGTTGAACCACCTTTACCAATGACTTCAGAAATTTTATCCACTGGGATTTTAATCACAGTGATACGTGGTGCATATTCAGAAATATCATCACGTGGCTTGTCGATTGCTTGATTCATCACGCTCAGGATATGTAAGCGACCGCCTTTTGCTTGATGCAAGGCTTGCTCCATAATTTCCTGAGTAATGCCTTCAATTTTAATGTCCATCTGAAGTGCAGTGATACCATTTTCAGTACCCGCAACTTTAAAGTCCATATCACCCAAGTGATCTTCATCACCTAAGATATCCGAAAGTACCACAAAGTTATCAGCTTCTTTAACCAAGCCCATTGCAATACCTGCAACCGGAGCTTTCATCGGTACACCAGCATCCATCAATGCTAATGAGGTACCGCATACAGAAGCCATCGAGCTTGAACCGTTTGATTCGGTAATTTCTGAAACCACACGAATGGTGTATGGGAATTCAGCAATACCTGGAACCATTGCTGCTACACCACGCTTAGCTAAACGGCCATGGCCGATTTCGCGACGCTTAGGTGAACCCATAAAACCGGTTTCGCCTACACAGTATGGAGGGAAGTTGTAGTGCAACATGAAGTGATCTTTCGCTTCACCCATGATGCTATCTTTAATTTGTGCATCACGCTCAGTACCCAAAGTTGCAAAAACCATGGCCTGAGTTTCGCCACGAGTAAAGATTGCAGAACCGTGTGTACGAGGGAATACGCCTGTACGTATATCCAAAGCACGAACCATATCTGGGTCACGACCATCGATACGAGGTTTGCCTGAAATAATGCGTGAACGAACCACCTCTTTCTCAATTGAGTGGAACATGTCTTTAACGTCATCTGCAGAAGGCTGGCCTTCTTCATCACTCGCTAAAGCTTCAACTGCTACACCTTGTAGCTCACTGATTTTCGCATAACGTTCAGCTTTATCAGCAATCTGATAAGCGTCTTCAATTGCAGCAAAAGAATGGCCCTTAACTGCATCATAAAGCGATACGTTTTTCTCGGGAGCAGTCCAGTCCCATTTTGGCTTAGCAGCTTCTGCCGCTAACTCTTTAATCGCCTTAATGGCAACTTGAGATTCCTGGTGACCAAACATAACGGCACCAAGCATAACGTTTTCTGGTAATTCATTCGCTTCAGATTCAACCATTAGCACAGCACTTTCTGTACCGGCTACCATTAAATCTAATTTTGATTCTTTCAGTTGCGTAACTGAAGGATTCAATACATATTCGCCATCGAGATAACCGACCTGAGCTGCGCCCACAGGACCGTTAAACGGAATGCCTGAAATTTCCAACGCTGCTGAAGCACCTAGCATGGCAACCACTTCAGTTGGAACGTCCTGGTTGATTGACACAATAGTGATAACAACCTGAACTTCGTTCATAAAGCCGTCCGGGAAAAGAGGACGTAATGGGCGATCGATCAAGCGTGCGATTAATGTCTCTTCGTCTGAAGGACGCGCTTCACGCTTTAAAAAGCCGCCTGGGATTTTACCCGCCGCATAAGTTTTTTCAGTGTAGTTTACTGTTAACGGGAAAAAGTCCTGACCTTCTCGGACTTCTTTCTTACCTGTTACAGCAACAAATGCTGTTGTACCTTCACAATCAATAACAACTGCACCGGTCGCTTGACGAGCCACACGACCCGTTTCGATAGTGACTGTACGGCCACCGTATTCAAAAGATTTTTTTGTATATTCCACAGTATTTTCCTATTTAAGTTTCAACACTTTCAGAACCTATCTCGTCTGAAAGTAAAGCCGTCTGATAGCAAAAAGGGGCCTAAGGGCCCCTTTATTCTTTCTAGCGACGCAGACCTAACTTCTTAATGAGGTCAGTGTAGCGATCTTGATCTTTGCGTTTCAAATAATCAAGCAACTTACGACGCTGGCTAACCATGCGCAACAAGCCACGACGTGAGTGGTGGTCATGCTTATGCACTTTAAAGTGATCTTGCAGATGGTTAATCTGCGCAGTCAACAACGCTACTTGAACTTCAGGAGAACCAGTATCGCCTTCACCGCGCGCGTGTTCTTTAACAATATCAGCTTTCGCTTCAGGACTTAGTGACATATTTTTACTCCAGATTTCAGGGACTTGCCCAAGATTTTAAACAAGACCGGCCAATCACTAATTCAGCCAGTCAAATGAATGCGGGATTTTACCTTAGTCACTTACCATTCAGCAAGCGATAAAGCGTGAAATCGCCCGATATTATTGAGTTTTCTACTGATTTACCGCGTCTTTGAGCGGTAAATCCATTCTTGATTCGATGAAACACTGTCGTAAGAATTGTTCGAAACAAGATTCTGTTTCAGAAAGCTTCTCACGCAAGCGATGACCGCCATCGAATATATGCAAATTGGCGCCGGCGGTCTGAGCAAATTTAATCACATTAGTGACAGGAACAATATCATCTTTCCAGCCATGAACTATGGTCACCGGACACTTCACTTTTTCTAGTTCTGCTTCAGCGTAACCATCCAGATAGATAGCCGGCGAAATCAAAAACATGCCTGCAGGATGATTTTCGATGCCAGCAACTGCTGACACATAACCACCCATGCTGGTGCCAACCAACACATAGGGGCGATTTAAATTAGCTAAATGATTGTTGAGCTTGTTGACACGCTCATTGGTCGGCAAGCGGCGATAATCCAACGACTCCACCTCAAAGCCCATACGTTCAGCAATTTTTGATAATGCTTGAATACGACTTCCTTTTGGACCACTAACTTTGCCGTGAGAGAAAATCACTAATGGTTTTACAATATCAGTCATTACCCTAAATCCTTATTATTCATTCTTTATACGCTCACTTCGTCCGTTCTGACCAAGCGGCTTGGCGCAATGTTACCATCATCATTAATGGTGCCAACGCCTATAAATTGTTCGTTATGCAACAAACAGACACTACCTTCTAGCGGCGAACCCGGAACTTGTACGGCCTGACCGAGGCGAATGTAATAGGCCTGGTCATCACTCAATTGAATGTTGGGCATATGTTGCAATACTTGCTCTACTGGCAGCAACAATTCATCCATCTCCAACTTGGCATCTGTCTGCTTTAACTCTTCTAGATGTGCCATGGTGACCGTTTGTTCTATACCAAAGTCACCCACTGCAGTGCGGCGTAATTCTAACACATGAGCACCGCAGCTCAGCTCTTCACCAATATCTTCGACCAGATTTCGCACGTAAGTTCCCTTGGAACAGTGCACATCCAACACAAATTCATCGCCTGTAAAGCTCACTAATTCCAGTGAGTAAATATCCACTTCGCGTGCATCCCTTTCAACTTCAATGCCTTGACGAGCCAGTTTGTACAACGGCACACCATCTTTCTTTAAGGCTGAGTACATCGAAGGAACTTGGCTGATAGTACCTTTAAATTGTTGCAACAGTTTGACAAGTTGCGACTCACTGACATCAACCGGTCTGGTTTCAATCACTTCACCTTCGCGGTCAGCAGTGCTGGTCTTTTCGCCCAGCTTTGCAGTAACCCGATATTTTTTATCAGCATTCAGTAAATACTGGGAAAACTTGGTAGCTTCGCCAAAGCAAATCGGCAGCACACCAGTGGCAATCGGATCCAGGGCACCGGTATGGCCAGCTTTAGCAGCAAAATACAAAAACTTGGCTTGTTGCAGTGCTTTATTGGAAGTGATATCAGTGGGTTTATCCAATAGCAAGATGCCCGTAATATCGCGACCGCGTTTACGTCGTCTGCCCATGGTCTTTCTCCGGAAATTCTAAACTATGATTTCTTCGATTCGTCTTCTGAGATGGCCTTGTCTATCAAAGACGTCATTTTCTGGCCTTCAACGATCGATTTATCGAATAAAAAGCGCAGGCTGGGAACGCTACGCATACGAATGGACTTGGCTAACTGAGAACGCAGAAAACCAGCCGCGCCAGTCAAAACTTCCAGCGCCTCCTTAATTTCCTGCGGCTCATCTTTGCCTAAAAAAGTCACAAACACTTTCGCATTCTGTAAATCACTGGTTACTTCAACACCTGAAACCGTGACGATCCCTAAACGTGGATCTTTCATTTCACGTTGTAGCAATACCGCCAAGTCTCGTTGGATCTGATCAGCAACTCTTTTTGCGCGTGCTTGTGACATTTTTTCTACCTAATACTCAATTATAAAGAACGTTCAACGACAACGATCTGGAATACTTCAATCTTATCGCCAGGTTTAACATCGTTGTAGTTTTTAACGCCGATACCACATTCCATGCCATTACGAACTTCGTTGACGTCATCTTTAAAGCGGCGGAGTGACTCCAGCTCACCTTCATAGATAACCACATCATCACGTAAAACGCGGATTGGGTTGTGGCGTTTAACGACACCTTCAACCACCATACAACCGGCAATAGCGCCCAGTTTTGGTGACTTAAAGACATCACGAACTTCTGCCAGACCAATAATTTCCTGACGAGATTCTGGTGATAACATGCCACTAAGGGCCGCCTTAACTTCCTCGATCGCTTCGTAAATAACGCTGTAATAACGAATGTCGACTGCTTCTTTTTCAGCCAGTTTACGCGATGCCGCATCGGCACGAACGTTAAAGCCGATAATGATGGCATTTGATGCTGCAGCCAAAGAAACATCTGTTTCTTTAATACCACCAACACCACTTGAAATCACTTTCACTTCAACTTCTTCTGTCGCGAAATCAGTCAATGATTTAGTCAAAGCTTCAACCGAACCTTGTACGTCTGCTTTGATAATAACGTTAAGCTGTTGTGTTTCCTCGTCACTACCCATGTTGGCAAACATATTTTCCAGTTTGGCTTTCTGTTGGCGCGCCTGGAACGCTTCGCGTTGCTTTGACTCACGACGATCAGCAATCTCACGAGCAGTACGTTCATCGGCAACCACAGTTGCTTCATCACCTGCCACAGGCACTCCAGATAGGCCTAATACTTCGACTGGAATTGAAGGTCCTGCTGACTCAATTGGCTCACCGTTCTCATCCAATAAGGCACGAACACGGCCATAATGAGTACCAGCCAATAAAATATCGCCTTTATGTAGCTGACCTTTCTGGACCAGAATAGAGGCAATAGCGCCGCGACCTTTATCAAGACGCGCTTCAATAACAAAGCCTTTTGCTGCGCCTTCATCAGTTGCTTTTAACTCTAATACTTCAGATTGCAGCAGAATCGAATCTAGCAAATCATCTACGCCTTGGCCGCTTTTCGCCGAGACATGAACAAATTGCACATCACCACCCCAATCTTCAGGAATAACGTCATGTTGCGACAATTCGTTTTTAACACGCTCTGGATCAGATTCTTCTTTATCAATCTTATTGACTGCGACAATCATTGGAACGCCGGCAGCTTTTGCGTGCTGAACCGCTTCAATAGTTTGTGGCATAACACCATCATCTGCTGCAACAATTAAGACTACGATGTCGGTTACTTCCGCACCACGTGCACGCATCGCCGTAAAGGCTGCGTGGCCTGGCGTATCCAGGAAAGTAATCATGCCTTTTTCTGTTTCAACATGGTATGCACCGATATGCTGGGTAATACCGCCCGCTTCACCCGATGCAACGTGAGTGGCACGAATATAGTCAAGTAAGGATGTTTTACCATGGTCAACGTGTCCCATGATGGTCACTACTGGAGCACGAGGTTTTGTCTCGCCAGTCACATCATGTGCTTCAGACAGGGCTTTTTCTTCCATCTCATTTTCATTGACAAGAACAGGCTTATGACCCATCTCCTCAACAACCAAGCTGGCAGTTTCCTGATCAAGCGTTTGATTAATAGTAGCCATAACGCCTACTTTCATCATCGCTTTCATTAATTCTGGAGCCTTAACTGTCATCGCTTTTGCAAGCTCACCAACAGTAATAGCTTCTGGAATCTGAACTTCGTGAACAATAGTGTCTGTTGGTTTCTTAAAACCGTGTTTTTTCATAGCTTCTGGTGCCTGATATACTCTCTGTTCAATCACTACACCGCGCTTACTGTCTTCAAGTGCACGTGCGACCAAGTCGACGTCTGAAGTTTTCTTTTTGCCTTTCTTGCGTTTCTTTTTGCGATGCCCGCTCTTCTCTTCAAAGTCAGCCAATGACATAGGTTTAACTGGGCCTTTTGGCTTGCTAGGCTTTTTAACAACTTCTTCGTCATCATCGTCAAAGCGTGACTTTGATTTAGGCTTAACCTTTGATGGCTTGCCTTTTTTCTCATCTTTCTTCTCATCATGAGCCACTTCAGCTTTCTTAGCTGGTTTGTCTTCTGGCTCATCGGCTGGTTCTTCTTGCTTAGATTCTGCAGCCTTCTGCTCAGCTTCTTCCGCTTTACGTTTAGCTTCTTCTTCTGCCTTGCGCTGGGCTTCTTCCGCCTCACGCTTAGCTTCTTCCGCTTTACGTTTAGCTTCTTCTTCTGCTTTGCGTTGCGATTCTTCCTCTTCCGCTAATTTAGCCAACTCTTCATTGGAACGTTTAACGTAAGTACGCTTTTTCTTTACTGCAACCTGTACTGATTTTTTCTTACCTTCAGAACTGGTCACACTTAATGTGCTTTTTTGCGTACGATTAAGCGTGATTTTCTTTGGGCCGGTGCTTTCTGAGCCACCATGACTTTTTTGTAAATAAGCCAATAGAGCCTTCTTTTGCTCATCACTGATGGCATCTTCCGGACCTTTAACTTTAATTCCAGCTGCGGACAATTGCTCCATCAGTTTTTCAACTGGAGTTTTGACCGTATCAGCAAGATCTTTTACTGTAATTTTCGACATTCGCTATCCCCCGCTATATTATTCCTGCTCCTCGAACCAAGGAGCACGCGCGGTCATAATTAACTTCGCGGCACGCTCTTCATCAAGTTCTTGAATTTCTGTAAGCTCATCCACTGATTGCTCTGCTAAATCTTCCATGGTCACAATACCTTTGCTCGCTAGAACAAAAGCCAAGTGGCGATCCATACCTTCCATATTTAACAAATCTTCTGCTGGTTCAGCTTCTTCTAACTGCTCTTCACTAGCGATAGCTTTGGTTAAAAGCACATCTTTAGCTCGTGATTTTAACGCTTCGACTAAATCTTCATCAAAACCTTCAATATCCAGCATTTCTGACAGCGGAACATAAGCTACTTCTTCAAGCGTAGTAAAGCCTTCTTGAACCAGTATGTCTGCTAAGTCTTCATCAACACCCAGGTCAGCTACAAACATCGAAACGATTGACTCGGTTTCCGATTGATTCTTAGTAGCAAAATCTTCTTCTGTCATAACATTCAATTCCCAGCCGCTTAATTCACTGGCTAGACGAATATTTTGACCATTTCGACCAATAGCCTGAGCTAACTGATCTTCACTTACGGCTATGTCCATACTGTGGTTATCTTCATCAACAACAATGGAGACTACTTCCGCTGGCGCCATCGCATTGATCACGTATTGAGCCGGATTATCATCGTATAAAACAATATCAATACGCTCACCGTTTAACTCACCAGTGACCGCTTGTACACGTGCTCCGCGCATACCGACACAAGCACCTACGGGGTCAATTCGCTTGTCGTTCGTTTTCACGGCAACTTTTGCACGCGAACCTGGATCACGGGCTGCGCCCTTGATCTCAATAACTTCTTCACCAATCTCCGGCACCTCAATGCGGAACAATTCTTCCAACATCTCAGGACGTGTACGGCTGACAAATAATTGTGGCCCACGATTTTCTGTGCTGATGGCATACAATAAACCACGCACACGATCACCGGCACGGACAGTTTCTCGCGGCATCATTTCTTCGCGTTGAATCACCGCTTCTGCATTACTGCCCAGATCAAGGAAGATATAATCACGAGTTACTTTTTTAACGACACCTGTAACCAGCTCTCCCACTCTGTCGCGGAATGCGTCAACCGTTTTTGCACGCTCAGCTTCGCGAACTTTTTGTACGATAACTTGCTTTGCTGTTTGTGCCGCAATGCGTCCAAATTCAATCGAGTCAATTTGGTCTTCTACGTAATCGCCAATTTCAATATCCGGATTTTCAACTTGCGCAGCAGACAAGGTTGTTTCAGTCAAAGGATCTTCAACTGCGTCGTCTGCAACGACCTGCCAGCGGCGGAACGTATCGTATTCACCAGTATCACGATCAATCGCAACACGCACCTCAATATCAACACCATGTTTTTTCTTTGTTGCTGTTGCCAAAGCAGACTCTAGTGCACCAAATATTAGTTCTGGCGAAACTTCCTTTTCATTGGATACCGCTTCAACCACTAACAAAATTTCTTTATTGCTCATACGTGTTAACCTTTAATCAATACCTGATATTCATCAATTAAGACTAAAACTTAGGGATCAAATGCGCTTTATCAATCTGCTGGCAATTGATCTCATAAACTTCACCATCGACCAGAAGCAACAAAACACCTGCTTCAACTTGCTCGATAGTCCCTTTAAACTTGCGTCGACCATTTAACGGCACTGACAATTTCACCTCAGCATCCTCACCCACATAGCGAGCAAATTGTTGCTCATTAAATAGCGGACGGTCCATGCCGGGCGATGAAATCTCCAGATTGTAGAGGCCTTTAATGGGCTCTTCTACATCCAAAACACCACTCACCTGGTGGCTCACTTCAGCACAATTATCCACCGAGATGCCATTTTCGTGATCAATAAACACCCTAAGCACAGAATGCTTACCCTGAGCGAGGTGTTCCAACCCCCAAAACTCAAAGCCAGCAGCCTCTACTGCAGGGCGAATAATTTTTTCTAAATCAGCGTTTCTAGCCATTAACTAATCTACAACCTTTTGCTTTTTAAAGCTTTTTTTACATACAAAAATGGGCCTAAACAGGCCCATCAGCAAAATCATTCATGTGATGGGTCAAAGGCAGCGCCATTGCCCACTTGAGCCATACTCTATAAAACGGCCCAGAAAAAATAAGGCCCCTATGAAGGGGCCTTATTATTATATTCATCAATAAAGCTCAGTCAATTCATATTATCTGAGCTGATCATCAAAGTGGTAGCGGGGGCTGGATTTGAACCAACGACCTTCGGGTTATGAGCCCGACGAGCTACCAGGCTGCTCCACCCCGCAACAATGCCTTCCGAGAACTAACTCATGAGCTTCTGGTAATGCTCATAAGCCTCAGGTCGTATAACCTTCATCTCTTTCAGATTGAGAGCCCGACAATTATCAGTCTACTCAACCATCATTAATACTTTTTTGAGAACTTGCTGAAAAAACTCTATTTTTTTCATCAGCCTCAGGTTATCTAACCTTCGTCTCTATAGATTGGGCTTAATTGACTTTTTTCAAGCCTCGCCTCAATCGACAGAGCGGCATTATACGCATTTATAATGTTTTGACAAGGGGGATGAGGGTTTATATTTATTATCTTTTAAATGATAATGAAATCTTAAGTTTCGCCCTACGACTAAGCCTATCATTGCGAACACTTTTTATAGATACTGAAAAGCTTGTCGACAGACTTCAAGTAGCTGCGCGGGGAATAAACCAAGCGCCACTACTGCAATTCCAGTGATACCTAGCGCAAGTCTCAATCCACGGTCTGCTTTGATTTTAGTTTCAACCTCTGATTGATCAAAGAATATAACTTTCACGACTTGCAGATAATAGAAGAGTCCAACGATGGACATTGCGGCGGCCACAATCGCTAACCACACTAAATCCGCTTCAAGTACAGCGCGTATGACTTCAAGTTTTGCCCAAAAACCTACAAAAGGAGGCAATCCCGCCATTGACAGGAATAGGAAGCTTATCAGCAAACCACCCCATGGATTTCGTTGCCCTAAGCCCTTAAGCTCACTAATCATAGTGACTTCCTGTTTGCCTTTGGCGAGATAGATCAAACAACCAAAACCACCCAAAGACATAATTGCATAGGCCATGATGTAGAAAAATGCGGCAGAGTAACCCGCACCATTACCGGCAATGATGCCGAGTAAAAAATAGCCGACATGAGCAATCGCTGAATAGGCTAATAACCGCTTTATGTTGTCCTGAGCCAGCGCAACCAGATTACCAATCACCATCGACAGAGTCGCGAGAATGATCAGCATCCCCTGCCAATCAAGCAAAACCTGCTCAAATCCATACCCTAAAATACGAATGATCAGGGCAAAAGCGGCAATCTTTGGCGCTGAGGCAATAAAAGCAGTCACAGACGTTGGCGCTCCATGATACACATCCGGTACCCACATCTGGAACGGCACTGCACCGAACTTAAACGCCATTGCTACCACCAAAAAGACCAAGCCAAACCGCAAGGTTAAGCTGGCCTCATTGCTTTCAAGGTAAAGCGCAATATCGGTGATATGGATTTTACCGGTGACACCGTAAACCATCGACATGCCGTAAAGTAGGAAGCCGCTGGCGATAGCGCCCATCACAAAGTATTTTACCGCAGCTTCCGATGACAGGCTTGAATGACGATGCATGGCAACCAGCGCGTAAAGACTGAGTGACAACAGCTCAAGGCCTAAATATAAGGTCAATAAACTACCACCACCGGCCAATACCATCATTCCCAGCACTGCAAATAAGTGCAAAATGAAGTACTCACCACGCAATATCGGGCGCTGTAAAATGTAGGGGCGCGCAAACATCATGGCGACCATGGTTAAAGCAATGACACTCACTTTTACTATTCCCGACATAGGATCAAGAATGAAGTGTCTTTGATATAAGTGATACTGCACATCAGGAAACTGCCCGATGACCATGATCCCGGTTATCAGTAAACTGAGCTGCGCCAGACGATAAGTCAGCTGACGGTCAAAATCTTTTGAAAAGACATCTACCAACAATATGATACAGCTAGCGGTAAGTAGGAAGATTTCCGGCAGCATTGGCATTAAATCAACGGTCATCCGATACCTCCGGTTTTACTTAATGTTGCAGACTCAATAATTTTTTCCAGACTTGGCTGCATTATATCAATCAAAGGTTGTGGATAGATGCCTAGCGCCAAAATCAAAATAGCCAAAGTAAACAGCACTAACCGTTCACGCTTGGTCACATCATCTAATCGCGCCACAGTTTCATTTGCCGGTTTGCCAAAAATCACCCGTTTATACACCCAGAGACTATAAGCTGCTGCCAAAATCAAGGTTAACCCAGCTGCCAGAGCAATCCTCCAGTCGGCCTGAAACGAAGCGATAATGATAAAGAATTCGCCAACAAATCCCGATGTTCCTGGCAATCCAGCATTAGCCAGAATAAATAGCATCAATAATGAAGCAAAAATGGGCATGGAATTAACCACCCCCCCATAATCGGCAATCTCACGACTGTGCATGCGGTCATATAGCACTCCAATCGAAAAGAACAGGGCTCCCGAGACCAAACCATGCGAAATCATCTGAATCATCGCACCCTGCAACGCCATTGATTGTGCTTGAGTTGCGGTGAGGTAAACAATAATGAAGGTGCCCAGAGTCACGAAACCCATGTGAGCAATTGATGAATACGCAATTAACTTTTTCATATCCTTTTGTGCCAGTGCTACCAATCCAATATAGACAATGGCAATCAGTGAGAAAAGGATCAGCCAGTAAGCATACTCAGCTACGGCATCGGGCGTAATCGGCAAACTGAAACGCAGGAAGCCATAGCCTCCCATTTTCAGCATAATGGCAGCCAGAATGACAGAGCCACCAGTGGGCGCTTCAACGTGCGCGTCAGGTAACCAGGTGTGAACTGGAAACATTGGGATCTTCACCGCAAATGCAGCCAGGAAAGCAAAGAATATCCACTTTTGTTCCGTTAACGACAAGGGCAATAATTGCAGCTCACTAATGGCAAAACTATCGGCTTCACGCCCCATATAAATGAGCGCCACCAACATAAAGATTGAGCCAAAAAAGGTAAACAGGAAGAATTTAATGGTAGCGTAAATTCGGTTTGGTCCGCCCCATACGCCAATCAGTAAAAACATGGGAATCAACATCGCTTCCCAAAATACATAAAACAGGATGGCATCCTGAGCAGCAAACACTCCATTCATCAGGCCAGTCATCATCAGTACAGCGGCAAAGTATTGCGACTGTCGTTTTTTGATTGCAGCAGTAGCGCTGATCAGAACCAAAAGCCCAATCAAACTTGTTAGCAGCATCAAGGGCAGAGAAATTCCATCGACGGCCAGGTCATAACGAATATTCAGAGAAGGAATCCAGCGAGCAGTTTCCCCAAATTGCATCGCGGCTGTGTCCGTGACAAAAGCCCATGCTAGCCAGCAGCTAAGTGCCAGCGTGATAATGCCAAGTAGAATACCCACGCGTTGGCTTACCGCAAGTAGACGGTCGCCGGGACCAAACATGATCACCAGACCACCGATCACCGGTATCCAGATTAATAAACTGAGGATGGGTAGTTGTTCTAACATAATAAGTTATTGTTCATCCTTCTTAGTATTAGCGATTGTATTCGTTTAGGTGTCATTCGCTTGTCATTAACGTTTTAATATTAGCCACAACAACAAAGCAACCAGCCCCATAACCATGGCCAGCGCATAATGATATAGGTATCCACTTTGCAGCTTGCGCAATTTCTGCCCGACACGGCCTAGCGTTCGGGCACTACTATTGACAATGCCGTCATCGATTACCGCTTTGTCACCATATTGCCAGAGCATATCACCAAATGAATAAACGCCTTTTGCGAACACTTTTTGATAAACCTCATCAAAATAGTATTTGCGCTGTAGCAAACCATTGACCGGACTTAACATTTTACCTGCTGTTGCACCCCAACCCGGCTTAAGCCAGACGAAGACTATGGCTAACACCACCCCAGTCAACATCAGCCAGAACACCGGCGTCATAAATCCGTGCAACGCGAAGCTCATAGCTCCGGTAAATTCTTCACGGAACGCCCGCATAGTATCGTGACCCGTCAGCACCATTAATGACTCACCAAAATAGTCGCCATCTAACATTGGCCTGGTCATTTGCCAGCCGATCATCAGTGATGGCACGGCCAGTGCAATGAGTGGCCAGGTAATCGCGCGCGGTGACTCAGTAATCTGATTAAAGTGTTGCTGCTCAATAGTCGTCTTACCATGGAATACTACCAGCAACAGACGAAGGCTATAGAGCGCTGTAATCACAACCCCGGCCATCACTGCAAAATAGGCAAAACCTGCCGCTGAGCCTTGCGCCTGTGAGGTCGCCATGATGATGGCATCTTTTGAATAAAAGCCTGCAAAGAAAGGCGTACCGATTAAGGCCAAAGTCCCCACTAGAGTCGTCCAGTAGGTAAACGGCAAGCGTTTATATAGGCCACCCATTTTGCGAATATTCTGCTCATGATGCAGCGCCACGATGACCGAGCCGGCCCCGAGGAACAAGAGTGCCTTAAAGAAAGCATGAGTGAACAGATGGAAAATGGCTGCCGAATAAGCCGATACGCCCAACGCCACTACCATGTAACCCAGTTGAGACAAAGTCGAGTAAGCAATGATACGCTTGATATCATTCTGCACTATCGCCACTAATCCCATAAATAAAGCAGTTATGGCGCCAATGATGGTGATCATGGTTAACGCAGTTTCGGAGAACTCGAACAGTGGCGACATGCGCGCCACCATAAAGACCCCGGCGGTAACCATGGTTGCCGCATGTATCAAGGCTGAAATAGGCGTTGGGCCCTCCATCGAATCGGGCAGCCAGACATGCAATGGCACTTGCGCTGACTTACCCATGGCGCCAATGAACAGGCAAATACAAATAAAAGTGATGATGGGCCAACTGGTATCACCCCATGCCACAAAGCTCCCATCAAGGCTCATCAGTCCTAACGCATTCTCAGCACTACGCTCACTGATCTGCATGATTTCTTCGGCCTGCCCCATGGATTTAAATATCGGTGCATAATCAAAAGTACCGAAGAGTAAAAAGATCGCGCCAATACCGAGAATAAAGCCAAAATCTCCCACCCGATTAACCAGGAACGCTTTCATATTGGCGAAAATCGCGCTCTCCTTCTGATACCAGAAGCCAATCAAAAGATACGACACCAGCCCAACCGCTTCCCAACCGAAAAACAGTTGCAGGAAGTTATTAGCCATCACCAGCATCAGCATCGAGAAAGTAAACAGTGATATATAACTAAAGAAACGTTGATAACCATCGTCATCATGCATATAACCTATCGAATAGATATGCACCATCAGGCTGACAAAAGTAACTATTACCATCATCAGCGCACTCAGGCTATCAATCATAAAGCCAATCTGAATGGTCAGGTCGGCAAAGCTGGCCCAATGGTAAACGGTCATATCCACTGGCGTAGCATCACCGTAAAGAAACCCCCAGAAAATTCGCAGTGACAATATAAAGGAAATGGTGACGCCAACAATGGTCAGTCGGTGCGTTAAACGCTTACCCAGCCGCCGGCCTAACAGGCCCGCCAGCATAGCGCCGACTAAAGGCGCTAAAACTATCAGTAATAGCTGGGTTTGCATGCTCATTAGCCTTTTAACTCCCTCAAGTCTTCTACATCAATGTCTTTATTACTGCGGAACAACACCACTAAGATAGCCAACCCGATAGCCGCTTCGGCAGCCGCCACGGTCAAAATAAAGAACACAAATATCTGGCCAACTTCGTCATTTAAATAACGTGAAAAAGCGATAAAATTAGTATTCACCGCCAACAGCATTAACTCAATACACATCAGCAAGGTGATCACATTCTTTCGGTTAATAATGATCCCCACCACACTGATCGAGAACAAAATTGCACTGACCATTAAATAATGAGTCAAGCTCATGATGACTCTCCTTTTGATTTACTCTTTGGCTTAGCCTTTGCTTTACCTTTTGCCTTCTTCTGCCGTTTGCTTTCATCACTTCGTTCAGACGGCTCTTCGTCAGACTCCGGAACTTCTGCATCCATTTTGACAATATGCAAACGCTCATCTTTGCTGGCTCTATGTTGAGTAGGAACGCTTTGTCCGCGCCGCTCACGACGCCCCCTGAAGGTTAACGAGATAGCCGCGATAATCGCCACCAGTAAAATCACACCTGCGATTTCAAAAGCGTAAAAATAATCGGTATAAAGCAACCTTCCCAACACTTCCACGTTGCTATGCTCAGCACCATGTTTAGCTGGTTCAGGCATTGCCTCTAATCCAAAGACCTCGCCCCGCAGCACCCAATACAAGCCGATGAGAAGAGCAACGGCAACCAAAACTCCAAAAGGCAAATAGCGCGTAAAACCCTGCTTTAAACTGGCGAAATCCACATCCAGCATCATCACCACAAACAAAAACAGCACCATTACAGCGCCGACATAAACCAGCACTAATGCTACCGCCAGAAACTCTGCTTCCAACAGCATCCATAGTACAGCGGCTGAGAAGAACGTCAGCACCAGACACAATACCGCTTGCACCGAGTTGCGCACCGTCACCACGCCTAGCGCCGACACAATGGTCAGCGTCGCAAAGATGTAAAATACTATCTGCTCAGCGATCATATCGGCTCTTTCTCAGTTGTGTCTGTCCTAACAATGTCTTTATCTGTACTTTGCATCTTTCGCTCTATCCTCAGCAATCTGAGCTTCATAGCGATCACCGATCGCCAATAATTGTTCCTTGGTTAAAATATTGTCACCTCGTTTCTCAAAGTGATAATCGAAAAACCTGGTTTCGACGATAGAATCGACCGGGCAGGACTCTTCACAGAAACCACAGTAGATACACTTAAACATATCAATTTCATAACGTGTGGTGCGGCGCGTACCGTCACTTTCTCGAGGACCCGCCTCAATCGTAATCGCTGCAGCTGGGCACACGGCTTCGCACAACTTGCAAGCAATGCAACGCTCCTCACCATTCGGGTAGCGTCGCAATGCATGAATGCCTCTAAATCGCGGCGATTGTGGTGTTTGTTCTTCCGGATACTGAACTGTAACCTTTCTTTTACGCAAGTGCGCCCAGGTGATTCTTAAGCCACGAAACAACTCGGATAGAAAGTAGCTACGAAAAAATCGTCTTACTCTACTCATAGCACACCTCGCCCGCTAAACCAGGGACCAACGCCTGCTTTAATCATAAAGGTCAAAATAATTAACCAGACCACAGTCACTGGGATAAATACTTTCCAGCCTAAACGCATCACCTGGTCATAGCGATAGCGCGGAAAAGTTGCCCGTAACCAGATCATCATAAACAGGAACCAGGCTGCTTTAAGTAATAACCAGATAGTACCTGGCACCCACTCGGTAGCGCTTTCAAGATAAGGGATGCCCTGAAAAGGATTGAGCCAGCCACCAAAGAAAAACAAGGCTGTTAGCATCGAAATTAAAATCATGTTGGCGTATTCAGCAAGGAAAAATAAGGAAAAACCAATCCCCGAATATTCCACGTGGAAACCAGCAACAATTTCTGACTCCCCCTCCGGCAAATCAAAAGGCGCACGATTAGTTTCTGCAACACCAGAAATCCAGAACACGATCCAGATAGGCAATAATGGTATCCAGTACCAATGCCAGAAACCACCATCCTGAGCGTTGACAATTTCACCTAAATTCATAGTCCCAGAAGCCATTAACACCGCTACCAAAGCAAAGCCCATGGCAATTTCATAAGACACAATTTGTGAGGCAGAGCGTAAAGAACCTAACAAGGCATACTTTGAATTAGAAGCCCAGCCAGCAATGATCACGCCATAGACCGCGATAGAAGTCATCGCCAGGATATACAGCAGACCGACGTTGATATCGGCTAATACCATTTCGGCGCTGAAAGGAATTACTGCCCACGCCGCAAAGGATGGTGCAATGAAGAGTACCGGAGCGATTAAGAACAGAGCTTTGTTGGCGCCAGAAGGAATGATAATTTCCTTCATCAATAATTTAATGACGTCCGCTATTGGCTGTAACCACCCCTTAGGTCCAACTCGGTTGGGCCCCAGGCGCATCTGCATATAGCCAATTAATTTTCGTTCGGCAAACGTCGTGTAAGCAACCGCCAGAATCAATGGCAATAGAATCAGATTAATTTTAAATCCAATGATTAGGGCATCCAATATGATATCTAGCATCAGACGCCTCCCAAAATATTATGGAATGGGCTTAATTTAGGGCGTTTTAAATCTTCTTCGCCCTGAGCCAGTGCCGTTTTTTGCAACGCTTTTGAGCGACGCGTCCAGCAATCGACCTGATAGATATTTAAGGGCTCCGGACAGAAACCCTCTTTTGGCAAACTTTCAGGGCACTGCCAACGCGATTTAATGCGATCACCGACCGCTCCCATACGCCCTTTGACTTCCTGCATCACGTCCTGCGCGGAAACATAATCAAAGTTCTTCAACTCCAGCAAATTGCCCATGACTCGCAATACTTTCCATGCTGGCTTGGCTTGACCCGGAGCACTGACACAGGCACTAAAATCCTGCCAACGACCATTGACATTGACATAAGAGCCCGGACTTTCCAGGAAGCTTGCAATTGGCAAAATAATATCCGCATAGTCAAAGGCTTCATCGTCAGAATAGCTGGTTAGCGCCACCACAAATTCACTAGCCTGCAAACTGGCTTTTGCCTGCTCTGGGTTAACCGCTTCTTTGCCGATTTCTGTTTTCAGAAGAATGAATGCTTTCTTACCTTCACTCAGCATTTGCTGCGCTGTCTGCCCACCTTCGGTTACATCAGCTCCACCTGGACCGCGATGCGGAATGGCACCCGCCAGATAACCACCTGCACTATTGCCTCCATGAGTCATAATGCCGTAAGTGGCTGACGTCAGATCGGCAATCACTCGGGCTAACATTCTTAGCGAACCTGCATGACTATATTCCAGGGCACTCAGCCCCAGCACCACCCCGCAGCTTTCGGCTTTCTGCAACATTTTGGCAATATCGATATGCGCCTGCTCAACCTTAATATCAGCCAGTAGCTCATCCAGCCCTTCATAGCCTAAACTGTCCGCCGCCACATCATCGGCAGCCATAGTCTGCTCCAACAAATACTTAGCCACACCTGCCAGCTGTTGCAACCAATCATCAGGGGTAGCCTCAATTTCATGCAACACATTAAAATTGTTATACACTTTTCGAGCATTGATAATAGCAATCTGCCCATGGCGAGTTGCTTTTCTAACACGCAAAGCTGCCAATGGCTGATCTTTGCGTAAATCACTGCCAATCAACAAGCAGGCGTCCAAAGCTTCAAGTTCCGACAATTCAATACTCAGCTCAGGGAACAGTGATTCATTTTCCTGCATCGAGTAATCACTGATACGAATACGGTGATCTACATTATTTGAGCCAAGACCACGAATCAGTTTCTGCAACAGATACATTTCTTCGGTGGTTGCGCTGGGGCTGGTGATAGCACCAATATGCTCGGGACCATCGGTTTGCGCTATCATATTAAGCTTGCTGGCAACTTTCTCCAGGGCTGCCTCCCAATCAGTGGCTTGCCACTCACCATTCACCTTCACCATCGGTTCCAGTAACCGACGGTTATCATCCTTCGGCATGGTCACTGACTCATAAGAATAACGATCACGATCCGATAGCCAGACCTCGTTGGTCGCTTCATTTTCTTTCGGCACTACACGTATGACTTGATTACGATGAGTATGCACATGCAAATTAGCGCCGATACAATCGTGTGGCGAAACAGATTCATACTGAGTCATTTCCCATGCCCGAGCACGATAGCGCGAAGGCTTGGCAATTAAAGCTCCAACCGGGCATAAATCAATAATATTGCCGGACACTTCCGAATCTACCGATTTTTCAATAAAGGTGGTGATTTCCATGTGTTCACCACGTCCGGTCACTCCCATTTCGCGAATACCGGCAATTTCACGGCCAAACCGTACGCAACGAGTGCAATGAATGCAGCGTGTCATATCAGTATCAATTAATGAGCCAATATCTTTATCAAAAACGGATCGTTTGCCTTCATTAAAACGAGATACATCACGACCATACTCCATGGCCAAATCCTGCAATTCACACTCGCCTCCCTGGTCACAGATCGGGCAATCAAGCGGGTGATTAATCAACAGAAATTCCATCACGGATTTCTGTGCATCCTGCGCCATATTAGAACCGGTTTTCACTACCATGCCATCAGAGATTGGCGTAGCACAGGCAGGCAACGGCTTACGGACACCATCGACCTCAACCAGACACATGCGACAGTTAGCTGCGATCGATAATTTCTTGTGATAACAAAAACGAGGAATGGTGATGCCGTTAGCATCAGCCACTTCGATAATCATGGAGCCTTCATCGGCTTCAATTTTTCGACCATCGACTTCTATCGAAATCATAAAATTATCGTGCCTCGTTATTCATTAACAGCTTGCTTCGCGGTTCGCTCTTGTTCAGCTATCGCTTGCTCAATTTTGGCTTCAAACTCTTGCTTGAAGTACTTAATAAAACTTTGCACTGGCATGGCTGCAGCATCGCCCAGCGCACAAATGGTGCGACCCATAATATTGCCGGCGATTTCATCCAGATTCTTCAGATCACTGTGCTTACCCTGTCCATTAGCAATACGATGAATCATACGTGACATCCAGCCAGTACCTTCTCGACAAGGGGTACATTGACCACACGACTCTTCGTAATAAAAGTGTGCGATGCGACCCAGAACTTCCACCATGTCAGTGTCTTCATCCATGATGATCACAGCACCAGAGCCCAGCATGGAACCGGCCTTTCCGATGGCATCATAGTCCATGGTGATATCCATCATCACGTCGGCTGGCAACACTGGTGCGCTAGAACCACCTGGAATAACGGCTTTGAGTTTTTTGCCATCTTTCATACCGCCGGCCATTTCCAGCAAATCTTTAAACGGCGTA
The DNA here is from genome assembly GCA_048266925.1 of Kangiella sp. Classification (GTDB taxonomy): domain Bacteria; phylum Pseudomonadota; class Gammaproteobacteria; order Enterobacterales; family Kangiellaceae; genus Kangiella. The sequence continues at coordinate 118,754 of JBLWYL010000003.1, forward strand.
CCTAAACCAATCTCGTAATTGCCCGGCTTATTAACGTGCCCTGACACGGAAAAGATTTTGGTGCCCCCATTGTTTTCCTTGCCCAATTCCAGGAACCACTTCCCCCCTTTTTCCAAAATAATCGGGACCGAAGCATAGCTCTCAGTGTTATTAACATTGGTAGGGCGACCATATACACCATAATTAGCAGGAAAAGGGGGTTTAAACCGAGGCAACCCTTTCTTGCCTTCCAAGGACTCCAACAGTGCCGTTTCTTCACCGCAAATATAAGCGCCGGCACCAATGTGGCTGTGTAAATCAAAATCAACGCCAGAGCTCAAAATATTCTTACCTAGCAACCCCGCTTTATAGGCTTCTTCAAGAGCCTGTTCAAATCGGTCGATAGGCTCGTAAAATTCACCGCGCATATAGTTGTAACCCACGGTAGCACCCATCACATAGCCACCAATCGCCATCCCTTCGATCAGCTGATGTGGATTAAAGCGCAAAATATCGCGGTCTTTAAAAGTACCCGGCTCACCTTCGTCAGAATTACAGACAACATACTTTTGACCGGGGGCATGTCGTGGCATAAAACTCCACTTCAAACCTGTGGGGAAACCAGCACCGCCACGACCGCGCAAGGCTGACAGCTTAAGCTCTTCAATAATCTCCTCAGGGGGCGTTTTTTCTGCCAGAATTTTGCGCCACATGCGATAGCCGCCCACAGACTCATAGGTCTTAAGCGTCCAAGGCTTATCCAGCTGCAAAGTTCTAAAACAGACTTCATTTGCCATCGGTTAACTAACCTCTAATTCAGATCGCGAATCAAATCCGCCATCTTTTCTACTGTTAAGTTTTCGTGATACTGTTTGTCCACTTCGAGCATCGGAGCGCCACCACAAGCGGCCATACATTCCACTTCTTTTAAAGTAATTCGCCCATCTTTACTGGTTTGCCCGGGCTCTATACCCATCTCGTCCTTAAACCACTGCTTTAACTGCCCGCTACCCGCTAACATGCAGGATACATTAGTGCATAGAGACACCACATGCTTGCCACCCGGCTCTAATCGGAACAATGAATAAAAAGTTGCTACCTCATAAGCAGCAATGCGTGGCATCTCGAGATAATCGGCCACTGCATCCATAGCTTCTCGACTTAAATGTCCTAGCTCGTCCTGCACAATGGTCATCAAGGGAATAACCGCCGAACGCTTTCGTTCGGTCGGGTACTTGGCAATCCAACGGTCAATCTTTTCGATCGACTCGGCAGAAACCATACTTTTTAAATCACTAGTGCTCATGGTTATCGATCAATTTCTCCAAAAACAATATCCTGAGTGCCAATAATAGCAACCACATCCGCCAGCATATGCCCGGCAGCCATTTCATTCATGGCGCTTAAATGAGCAAAACCAGCAGCACGAATTTTGACTCGATAAGGTTTGTTGGCACCATCGGAAACCAGATAAATCCCAAACTCCCCTTTCGGCTGCTCGATCGCTGCGTAGACTTCTCCCTCTGGCACACAATAACCTTCGGTAAACAATTTAAAATGATGAATCAGTGCTTCCATATCATCCTTCATCTTTTCCCGATTAGGAGGCGTTACCTTATGGTTTTCTAACATGACCGGGCCTGGATTTTCACGCAGCCACTCCACACACTGCCGAATGATATTATTCGACTGACGCATCTCTTCAACCCGCACCAAATAGCGATCATAACAGTCGCCGGTTTTACCAATAGGAATGTCAAAGTCCATCTTGTCATATACTTCATAAGGCTGCTTTTTGCGTAGATCCCAAGCGATGCCTGAACCTCGCAACATTGGCCCGCTAAAGCCCAACTGTAGAGCACGCTCAGCAGTCACCACACCAATACCAACGGTTCTCTGCTTCCAGATTCTATTCTCCGTTAGTAAAGCCTCGTATTCATCAATTCGGTCAGGGAAGTTTTCGGTAAAGTCCCAGATAAAATCGAGTAGCGAACCTTGACGATTTGCATTGAGTTCATCTACTTTTTTCTCATTACTAAAAGGCGATACCTTGTATTGGGGCATTTCATCTGGCAAATCTCGATAGACACCGCCCGGCCGAAAATAGGTCGCATGCATGCGCGCTCCGCTGACAGCTTCATAGCAGTCGAGCAGGATTTCACGCTCACGAAAAGCATAGAGAAAAACCGACATGGCGCCAATATCCAGTGCGTGAGCACCGAGCCACATTAAATGATTCAAAATACGTGTTATTTCAGAGAACATGACTCGGATATACTGCGCCCGCTCTGGCGGTTTGATACCCATTAACTTTTCAATCGCCAATACATACCCATGTTCGTTACACAACATGGACACATAATCGAGTCGGTCCATGTAACCGATACTTTGATTGTAAGGTTTGCTCTCCGCCAGCTTCTCAGTGGCACGGTGCAATAAGCCAATGTGTGGATCGGCTCGCACCACCGTTTCTCCATCCATCTCCAGAATTAACCGTAGTACGCCATGCGCAGCAGGGTGTTGTGGTCCGAAATTGATGGTGTAATTGCGAATCTCAGCCACGTTTGCCTCCCTGGTCAGGACTGCTAACGTAGATTGTCGGATCTTTTTCTTTTCGAATCACCCGCGGTACTAACACTCGAGGTTCGATTGACACCGGCTCATAAACACAGCGTTTTTGTTTAGCGTCATAACGCAATTCGACATTGCCTATTAAGGGGAAATCTTTGCGGAAAGGATGGCCAATAAAGCCGTAGTCGGTCAGTATCCGGCGTAAATCTGGATGGCCTTCGAATAAGATACCAAACAAATCAAACGCTTCGCGCTCATACCAATTAGCGCTGCTCCAGATCGAAATAACCGAAGGCAGCATGGGGCGGTTGTCTTTAACAAAACACTTAACCCGCAACCGTCGATTATGACTGATTGATAATAGATGATAAATCACGGCAAATCGCTCGCGCTGCCATTCTTGATGCACCGGCGAGCTATTCACCTCACGAGCACGACCAAAACCAGTAGCAGTGGCTTCGGTGGTTGCCCATTCGTCCTGGCCATAAGTCATATAGTCGACCCCGGTCAGATCAATTAATTGTTCGAACATGAGTTCATCGTGATCGCGAAGTTGTTTAGCCACATCCAACAAATCATCCCGCGCCACTTCCATGGTCACTTCGCCAAAAGCTTTATCACAAGCAATCAGCCTGTCACCGAAAATTTCGCCGAGTATATTCACTAATGCTTTAGCCAAGTGACACCTCTTTGTTTGAAGAAGTCTTTTCAGCTGAGTCAGCCAAAAGGTCTGGTTCCACTTGCGAAGCGGAGTCTGAATTCTGCGCTACTGAGCGAGGAATCACTTTTTGTCGACGAATTTTATTTTGCAATTGGATGATGCCATACAACAAAGCTTCCGCGGTGGGCGGACAACCGGGCACATAGATATCAACAGGGATAATGCGGTCACAACCGCGGACTACTGAATAAGAATAGTGGTAATAACCACCGCCATTGGCACAGGATCCCATAGAGATGACCCACTTGGGTTCTGGCATTTGATCATAAACACGTCGCAAGGGTGGTGCCATCTTATTGGTCAGTGTACCAGCGACAATCATCACGTCCGATTGGCGTGGGCTGGGTCTGAAAACCATCCCAAAGCGGTCCATATCATAACGTGCAGCTCCGGCATGCATCATTTCAATGGCGCAACACGCCAGACCAAAAGTTACTGGCCACATTGAACCTGTACGCGCCCAGTCGAAAAGTTCTTTGATACTGGTCGTTACAAATCCATCACCCTGTAATTGTTGTTCCAGTCCCATAGTACTACCTGTCGATTATAACAGCTTTCGATTACAGTACTTATCGTTCATAACAGTTACCGATAACAAGAAGCTGCTAGCAAAATGAACCATAAAAGCCTTTTATTCCCACTCTAAGGCTCCTTTCTTCCACTCGTAAGCGAACCCAATTAACAGCAATAACAAAAAGACACCCATGCTGATAACACCAAACCAGCCTAAATCATCAAAAACCACCGCCCAGGGGAATAAAAAAGCAATTTCCAAATCAAAAATAATGAACAAAATGGCAACTAAATAAAAGCGCACATCAAATTTCATTCGGGAATCTTCAAAGGCATCAAAGCCGCACTCAAATGCTTTTTCTTTTTCAGGATCAGGATTGGTTGGGCTGGCAAAATATCCGACTAGCAGTAATCCAGTGCCGAATAACAGCCCCATAATGATAAATACGAGGATTGGTGCATACTGTTCTATCATAGATTCATGAGTCTCATGCGCGCCCTTGCTTCCTTATTTATCAATAAGTTTTTACTTATTTTGAAATACCTTACCAGCAGTTCAAGGATTTGGCTAGCCCCCAAATACAGGCCCTCACTCTGGTAAGCTAATATGCATTAGAACACAAAGTTACAAAATAGCGCTATAGAACGCTTTGCTATTCTGAGGAATTATTTTAGTATGGTTTAACAAGACTCAAGTGATGTATCTCAATGATTTTTAAACGAAGCAAGAAAGAGCAAGACGATGCCTCTACCACACGGGAGTCGAACAGCTTGCGCAAGAAGCGCACCCGTTTGGTAAAAATCAAGATCCCGGTTGACGAATTAACCCTTGGCATGCAAATTGCCGAGCTTGATCGTCCGTGGACTGAAGTTCCGGTATTGTTTCAGGGCTTCCCCCTGCAAAACCAGGAAGACCTCGATACGCTTGCCGTTTATTGTAATCATGTTTACGTTGAGCTTGATGAAGATTATTGGGAAACGATCAAACATGATTATCCCAATGCTGAATACAAAAGGGCTCGCTCTGAAGCCGAAGAAGCACACCACAGTCTGCGTCAAGAGTTGCCCCGCGCCGAACGAATTTTTAAAGCCTCAAAGCAAAGCATCAAGGTGCTGCTGGATGCTGTAAAAAATAATAAAGCCATTGATATTGATGAGTCGAAGCAACTGGTTTCAGAGTGTGTAACCAGTATCCTTGCAAATCCTAATGCCATGTTCTGGCTATCGCGCATTAAAGACAGTGATGAATACACTTCAGAACATTGCTTGCGGGTCAGCATTATGTGCATTGCATTTGGCCAGCTGCTGGGATTCAGCCCTGAAGAGCTTGAGACCATTGGTATGTGTGGTTTACTGCATGATGTTGGGAAAATGAAGGTTCCACAGGAAATTCTCAATAAACCAGGTCCATTAACCGATGATGAATTTAAAGTCATGAAAGAGCATACGGTGCTTGGCTATATCTTCTTAAAACAACACGGCGGTGTTGATGAAGTTGTATGCGACGTGGCTCACGCTCACCATGAGCGAGTTGACGGTAAAGGTTATCCACAACGACTGGAAAGCGAGCGTATTGGCTTGTACCCCAAAATCATTGGTATTATTGACGCCTATGACGCCATAACCAGTGACCGCACCTTCCGCGATGGCCTGGCTCCGCTAGAAGCACTTGGGATCCTGTTTAAAGAACGTGGTACTCACTTCGATACTGAGCTGGTTGAGAAATTTATTCAGATGGTCGGCATCTATCCACCCGGTAGTCTGGTTGAAATGACTAACGGCGAAACCGGTATTGTATTAGCTGCTAATCCCGATCAAAAACTCAAACCTAAAATTGAGATCATTCTTGATACCAAAGGCAACTTCCGCCGCCCGATTGTCATTGATTTAACCAAAGACCAATATGATCAGGATAATAACCTCTATGCGATTAAAAAGCCTCTTAGAGATAGCTCGCGAGACATTAACTTAGAGGACTTTATTCGAGGTAATGGCTAACTCACTCTTTTTCAAAGAATAATTTCTACTTGCACCCTCCTTTATAAAAGAATAGTATAAAAATTCGACACAAGGAGGTTGCCATGAAAATCTTGGACGCATTGACCCGATGGATGGGCATAGACAAGAGACAAGGCTCTATCAAAGAGCCAGGCCATCAATATGGTTCCTCACGCCCCCATGTTCCCCAGTCCAAGCAATCAGTAAAGCTCGAAAAAAAGAAACTCAAAGTCACAGAACTACAGCTGGGTATGACTGTTGTTGAGCTGGATAGGCCCTGGACCGACGTTCCTGTTGATTTTCAAGAAATTACTATTTACACGCGCAGTGACATCGCATTATTACAAAAATACTGCGATGAAGTTTATGTAGACTATCTATCTTATACCAGCGTGACATCTGACAATCATTTCCATAACAAAAATAAAAAACCATTTTTAAAGAAAGCTGCTAATGCCGCACAAACCAGCTACCAACTAAAAGCTGAGCTACCGCAATCTAAAAAAGCATTTGATCGCAGTTTACGCCATATTCATAAGGTGCTGGATGATGTCGCACGTGATAGTCAAATTGATATTGCAGCGGCTAAAGAAGTTGTTGCTGATTGTGTAGACAGTATTCTTCGCAATGAAAGTGCCATGATCTGGATGACTCGAATAAAAAATCAGGATGACTATACGGCAGAGCACTGTTTACGTGTCGGCATTCTGGCCATTACGTTTGGCAAATATCTACAGCTCGCACGTGACCAGCTGGAGCTGGTGGGATTGTGCGGAATGCTACACGACGTCGGGAAAATGCACATCCCAACTCATATTTTAAATAAAGCCACCCCTTTAACCCAGCAAGAGTTCGACACCATTAAAGAGCATACTGTGCTTGGGCACAACTATCTTGCATCGCATGCAGACTTACAGCCCGAAGTTCAACAGGCTGCTCACAATCACCATGAGCATATTGATGGCCAAGGTTACCCTCGGCAAGTTTCGCAAGATGAACTATCTCTTTTTGACCGAATGATTGCCATTGTTGACAGCTACGATGCCATGACCAGCGATCGCTGTTATCGTTTAGGTATGCCCGCTTCACAAGCTGTGTCTATTTTATATAACGAGCAACACCAGCATTACGACAGCCAACTGGTGCAACTGTTTATTCAAATGGTGGGCATATATCCGGTCGGAAGCCTGGTTAAAATGAATAACGGTCAAATTGCTGTAGTACTTTCAACCAACGAAGATCATAAATTGGAACCGGTGGTAGAATTGCTCACCGATCCAAGCCGAAACTTGATTAAGCCAACTGCGGTAGATTTATCTAAACATGCAACCGACTCTCATGGTAATTATTTGAAAATTAAACGTTCGCTGGCTGACAACGAGGTCCAATTTGACTTAAAGGCCGTGTTGCTTTCCTCCATACCCGCCCATCAAGTTGCTTAATTGAAGATTAAACGCCCAGTACACAAAATCTAATCACGAACCCTTTACCGCAGCACTGACTGTTTTTTAACCACTTTTGCTTGTCATTTCCTTGTCAGCCGTACTATCATTAGGTGTCAGGGAGTAAATCGCATGAAAGTATTGGAATTGCTGGGTATCAAATCCAGCGCCCCAAAACACTCAGAAAATAAAAGCTTTTCTCGGCAGCAAGGTAAGCTGGTCACTGAAAAGATTGTCGAAAAGCGCAAAATCCCAGCCTCTCGCTTGCGGGTGGGCATGACTGTTATTGAGCTCGACAGACCTTGGACCGAAGTCCCCGTCATGTTTCAGGAGCTCAAAATATCCAACCAGAAAGAAATTCATCTGCTACAAAAGTACTGCCAACATGTCTTTATTGATGCAGAATCATATCGCTCCTTTTATAAAACTATTGAAAGTTTCGCTAACCGTAAGGTGCTGTACCCAAAACTTGACCTTAGACCCACTGAAGCTAGCCAAAACGTACGTCAGGAGCTGAAGAAGGTTAAAAGCACCTTTGATCGCTCCTATACCCACATTTATCAGCTGATGAAAGATGTTCAGCGCGATAGCCAGATTGATATTGAGGGATCCAAAGACATTGTTTCTCATACGGTTGACAGCATTTTACGCAATGAAACCGCTATGTTCTGGCTCTCCAAGATTAAACATCAGGACGAATACACCTCCGAGCATTGCGTGCGTGTCGCCATCCTGGCAATCGCTTTTGGTAAATACCTTCAACTACCCCGTGAAAACCTTGAAACACTAGGCATGTGCGGCATGTTGCACGATGTTGGTAAAATGAAAGTGCCACAGGAAATCCTCAATAAACCCGCTTCTTTAAGCGCCGAGGAGTTTGCTGAAATCAAAAAGCACACGGTATTGGGCTATGAGTTCCTGCAACAACATGGTGGTCTGGATGACGACATTTGTGCAGTTGCAAGGAATCATCACGAACGCATGAACGGCGATGGTTATCCGCGCCATCTTGAATCACAGGTTTTATCGCTCTATGACCGCATTATTGCAATTGTTGACAGCTACGACGCCATGACCAGTGATCGCTGTTATCACAAAGGAATTGCCGCCAGTCAGGCGCTCTCGATTCTGTATAAAGAACAAACCAATCATTACGATGCTGAACTGGTGCAGCAATTTATCCAGATGGTAGGAATTTATCCTGTGGGAAGCTTGGTTGAAATGAATAATGGACAACTCGCTTTAATTCTTACCGTTAATCAAGAGCACAAACTCGAGCCAGTGGTCGAACTTTTAACCAGCCCAGGAGGTAAGCGTATCAGCCCCATTGCCAGCGACTTATCAAAACACCCCACAGACTCCGAAGGTAATATATTACGTATTAAACGACCTTTAGCTGATAGTGAAGCCGACTTCTGCTACGAAACTTATATTAAAAGCGTTGTTTGAATTACTACTAAGCGGAGCGACACTAACAATGACTTTAGTGTCTTTTTTCCTTATCCTTAACAGCTTTTCCACTACAACTAGTTGCCATGCAAGCAGAGCCTCCCAAAATTCAAACCCAAGCTGCCAGCTATAAAGCACCAGGCTGGGCACGCAATGAGCATATTCAATCCCTTCTGGCCACCTTCAAGTTAAGACGTCGTTTTGTCAAAAAACAAGCGCAGGCGATGCTTGATGCCTCCAACGAAGTCATTATTGAATGCGATGATGGCGTTAAACTACAAAGTTTTTACACTGAATCCAGGAGTGATGCACCACTGGTCATACTCATACACGGCTGGGAAGGTAGCCATCAATCGCTTTATCTGCTTTCCTGCGGCAGCACCCTGTTTAACCATGGCTACAATGTCCTAAGGCTGAATCTGCGCGATCATGGTGATAGTCATCACCTCAATCAAGAGCTATTTCACTCCAACAGACTAGATGAAGTGATTAGCGCAGTAAAATCAATCCAATCACAATATAACCCAAGCACTCTATTCTTGACCGGGTTTTCTCTTGGCGGTAATTTTGCATTACGAGTCGCCAACCAAGCCGAAAAGCATGGTATCAAGCTTGCTAAAACGGTTGCTATCTGTCCGGCTCTCGATCCTAAGGATGTGCTCGAAAAACTTGAAAATGGACTGCCGCTGTACATTAAATATTTCATGTATAAGTGGAAACGTTCATTACGAAAAAAACAGATTATATTTCCACATCTTTACGACATAGAAGAATCCTTACAAACCGACTCAATGCGTCAGCTAACTGAGGAATTGGTCAGCTTTTATGGCGATTACGACAGTATTAATGCCTATTTTGACGGTTACGACATTACGGGCGACTATCTTAAGGACCTGGATCTGAACACTTGCATCCTGCTCGCTAAAGATGACCCAATCATTGACTATAAGGCTGTTTACGGTCTACCAGCCAAGCCAAATATTCAATACTTTTTATCCGAGCATGGTGGTCATTGCGGTTTTATCAAAAATTCGAAACTGCACAGTTGGCTGGATGAATTTCTTTTAGCCCAGCTTTCCGACAGCTAAGCTCAAACATTCCCTAAAGCCACATTGGCATGGGCCGCTTAGTCCACTTTGCAAAGCTAAGCTTTTCACCGCGATAAAAATTACGGTAAGCGGCCACTACATTTCCTTTTACCCTGTATTGCTCAGGCATGGCCTGAGCAAACTTGGTTAAACCCAGATCTGGATACTTCAACTTTTCCACCTGCGCCAATACGTTCATCGATTTATGGTCATGAGTCTTGTTAAACCGATAACGATACTCAGCATTTAATGCTTTAGTTAACCCTGTTAGCCACACAAAATTACTATAAGAATGCTCAACCCATAATACGCAAGGATGATTAGCATGTGTGCTCTTGTAAGGTGTCTCAAATCCCTTCTTGTTAAGTGCTGTACAGAGCATTTGCACACTTTCAAGAATCATTTTGACCACATGCTGATCGCAGTGATACTCGGCGCAAAGCTTTATATTTTTATCCAAAACAAAGATATTCATTTCAGGCATCAACTCCATAAAAATAGGATTGTGCCTTTTCATGTGTGAATTTGGCATAAAAAAGCCGCCACAGAGGGCGGCTTTTGCAACCATTTAATTGTTAGTTATTCATTGCCGCCAATTCAATTCTTGCGGCTGCGCCATACAGATGGCTGGCATCACCTTGCAGCTTTCCTTTAGGGTCCACTGTGGGCCATAGTTCTCTTAGCTCTAACAGCCACTGCCTTGTATTGACAATGTCGTCTTTGGCTAGTTCTTGCTGCTCACTATTAATAGCATCCAACCTTTCGATGGCAATTTCGGTAAAGCCATAAGCATCCTGATACTCATGGACATTGACCACGTCACCATTTTTTACCCCAATAGCATATTCATCCGCTGCAGTTCTGACCATTAAACTGATACTCAACAACACATCTCGAGCTGTTTTATTGTCGATTTGTTCACTTTGCGCAATTCTGCTTTGCAACGCGCTATAAGCTTTGGTCACAGCCGCTTCGCTTTTTTCTTCGTTAACAGCCTTAGCCAGAGTCTGTAACTCTTTGGCAAAACCATTAACCTGGCGCGCCTCAAATACGGGTTTCAACCCTGCATAAAGTTCGTCTTCCGGATGTTTCATATGAGTTTTAGCCATGTCGATATGGCCTTCCTGATATAGTTTATAACCAACCCATAAGTGACCGCGGATCAATCCTAGCTGGGCCAAAAAAGCTGCATCATCTTTAACTAAATCGATACTGGCTCCGCCTTCACCTTCACCACCCTCGCCTTCGCCACCTTCACCTTCTCCACTACTGAGTAAAGAGACGCTGCTTATTCCTGCAACGAGTTGATTGCCATCAGATGCTAATGGTTTAGCATCCACTGCAGTTGACGCCACACTGGTTGCCAGCAAGGCTGAACTCACGCCAAGCCATATTTTTCGCTTTTCGTACATAGAATTACCCTTTGAAGTTTCTTTTCTAACTGACATTGCTTTATACTAGCTATCATTCCATAGATGCGATTGATTCTCAATAACAAATTTATGATACTGCAGCTTTCTGAGATCATCGAGCCCAATACCCTCAATATTATCTGCGAAGAGGTGGCAATGCTCGACTTCCATTCCGGCCAGCAAACCGCTGGCAGAGCAGTGCGCTCGCTTAAAAATAATCAGCAGCTTCTGCTTGAGGATGACCAACCCGCTCCCTTAGCTATGCTGTTCAAACATCTTCGTAAAAACCCTATCTTTCTGGCTGCCTGCTTACCTCGGCAATTTGCCAGAGTCATGCTCAATCGCTATCAGCAGGGTATGCAATATGGTAATCACATCGATGATGCGTATATTGCAGGTGTGCGTACGGATGTATCCTTTACCTTCTGCCTATCGACGGCCAGTGAGTACAGTGGCGGAGAACTCGTATTATGTGACGCAACCGGGGAACGCTCATGGAAGCTCGACAAAGGTGAAATGTTGATTTATCCAAGCACTCACCTGCACCGCGTTAACCCTGTTACAAAGGGCGCACGTATCGCCATGGTCGGCTGGTTACAAAGCAAGGTTCGTGAAGCCAGCCACCGCGAACTGTTATTCGATTTAAAGCAGTCCGCTGCACATGAACTGGAAGCTCAGGGGAAGTCTGAACAATATGATCGTCTCAGCAAGTCTTACAGTAACTTGTTAAGAATGTGGGGCGACTAGTTCACTCATATCTTAAATCATGTCTTACTCATGTTAACGACATAAAAAAACCGCCAATCAAGGCGGTTTTTTTGTCTGTCTGTTAAGCTGCTTACAGGATATAAACAAAGATAAACAGGAATACCCAGACCACGTCTACGAAGTGCCAGTACCAGGCACCAGCTTCATAGGCAAAGTGATCTTGCGGGGTAAAGTGACCTTTAGCACAACGGATAGTCAGAATAATTAAGAAAATCGTACCAACCGTGACGTGTAAGCCGTGGAAACCGGTCAACATAAAGAAGGTTGAACCGTAAATACCACTTCCCAAGGTTAATCCCATCTCAGTGTAAGCATGGATGTATTCCCAAATCTGAAGACCCATGAAAATAACACCCAGGGCGGCTGTAATGGCAGTGAACAGGATTAGTGTTTGGCGATTCTTTTCCACCAAAGCATGGTGCGCAATGGTCAAAGTAAATGAAGAGAATAAAAGAATCGCAGTATTGATAGCCGGCAAGCCCCAGGCACCCATGCCTTGAGTGGTTTCACCAGCAGGAGTTTTCTCCATTGGCCAGTTAGGAATAAACTCAGGCCATAAGAACTCATGCGTTGCAGCATTGTTGCTTGAACCGCCTAACCATTCCATGACCAGAATACGAACATAGAATAGTGCGCCGAAGAATGCCGCGAAGAACATCACTTCTGAAGTAATGAACCACATCATGCCTTGACGGAATGAACGGCTCATTTGTGCGCTGTATAAGCCGCTCATTGATTCGCGGATGGTTGCTGCCCACCAAGTTGAGAGCATGAAAATCAGCACAAGGATTCCAAAGGTTAAAACTAATCCGCCCGGGATACCAATAAAGTCCTCGCCTTGAATGGTTTTACCAGCACCTAATGCAGTAAAAAACAAGCCAATAGAACCGATAAACGGCAGCTTGCTCTGCTCTGGAACATAATACTTTTCGTATTCTGTATTTGTTTGTTCACTCATCGTATGTCTCCGTTAAAGACCGTTGCGCTGACGTCTTAGTCAGCAGCCTGTGTTTGTTGCTCGGCAGGCGTTACATTGTGTAGCGTATAAGCCAATGTAATGGTGTCATACTTTTCCGGCAAATCTTTATCCACAAAGAAACGCATTGGCATTTCCTCAGTGGCACCGGCAGCCAGTGTTTGCTGGTTAAAACAGAAGCATTCTGTTTTATTGAAATACTGGCTGACCAGGTTTGGTGAAAAGCTCGGAATCGCTTGTCCTACAATGGCTTTACCTGCGCGATTTTTAACTCGGAAGTTCACTTCATATTCCTTGCCAGGATAGACCTTTATTTGTGTTTGTACCGGCTGAAAATCCCAAGGCATGTCGTTCTTGGTGATTGTCATAAATTGAACGGTAATCTCACGGCTGGTATCCGGCTCTTGCTGTTGGTAAACAGCAAGACCGTTTGATTTACCATTTAAGCCCGTGATCTGACAGAACACATCGTATAAAGGAATCATGGCAAAACCAAAAGCCAACATGATCAACACCACCATGACCAGCTTACGGGTCATAACCTTGTTTTTATCTTGCTCAGACTGTTGGTTAATATCACTCATAATCAGTTACTTCGTCAGATTAATCACTATTAGTCCACTTTAGGTGGTGTACTGAATGAATGGTACGGCGCTGGTGAAGGCAATTGATTAAACTCAAGACCTTCTGCCCCTTCCCACACTTGGTCAGTAGCTTTTTCACCTTTCTTCAACATGCAGGTTTTAACCAGGATCCACAGGAATAGGAACTGAGTTAAACCTAAGCCGAATGCACCAATACTTGACCACATATTGAAGTCAGAGAACATGATGTTGTAATCAGGAACACGACGTTGCATACCCGCCAAACCTGAGAAGTGCATAGGGAAGAAAGTTAAGTTAACAAACACGATTGATAACCAGAAGTGGATTTTAGCCAACTTCTCATCATACATACGACCAGTCCACTTAGGCATCCAGTAATAGACTGCTGCCATGGTACCGAAAATAGCACCCGGGAATAGTACATAGTGGAAGTGAGCTACCACGAAGTAAGTATCATGATACTGCCAATCTACAGGGGTCAATGCCAGCATAACGCCAGAGAAACCACCGATAGTGAATAGAATCACGAAAGCAATCGCATACAACATAGGCGTTTCGTAGGTGATTGAACCTTGCCACATGGTCGCCACCCAGTTAAATACCTTCACACCCGTTGGAACCGCAATCAACATGGTCGCAATCATGAAGAATAATTCACCTTTAACCGGCATACCCACAGTAAACATGTGGTGAGCCCAAACGATGAATGATAGGAAAGCGATCGATGCTGTAGCGTAAACCATTGAAGAGTAACCAAACAGCTTCTTACGTGCAAAGGTTGGAATAATCGCAGAAGCGATACCAAACGCAGGAAGAATCATGATGTAAACTTCAGGGTGTCCGAAGAACCAGAAGATGTGTTGGAACATTACTGGGTCACCACCACCTGCAGCATCAAAGAATGATGTACCGAAGTGACGGTCTGTCAGCATCATGGTTACTGCGCCTGCAAGTACTGGCATAACCATGACCAGCAAGAAGGCTGTAATTAACCAGGTCCATACGAACAATGGCATTTTCATCAATGTCATGCCAGGAGCACGCATGTTGAATACAGTCACGATAACGTTGATAGCACCCATGATGGATGAGATACCCATCAAGTGAACACCAAAGATAAAGAAGTCCGTCGATGGAGGGCCGTAAGTGGTCGACAATGGCGCATAGAATGTCCAACCGAAGTTAGGCGCACCACCTTCCATAAACAATGATGATAACAACAGGATGAAGGCTGCTGGAAGAATCCAGAAACTCCAGTTGTTCATACGTGGTAATGCCATATCTGGCGCACCAATCATCATCGGAATCAACCAGTTAGCAAGACCGACAGTAGCTGGCATCACGGCACCAAATACCATGATTAAGCCATGCAGGGTTGTCATCTGATTGAAAAAGTTAGGTTCAACGAACTGTAAGCCTGGTTGAAATAGCTCGGCACGGATAACCATTGCCATAGCACCACCAATCAGGAACATGATGAACGAGAAGACCAGGTACATAGTACCAATGTCTTTATGGTTCGTAGTAAATAACCAGCGAGAAATGCCGGTTGGTTTATGATCACCCATAATTATTCCTCCTTACCGGCATTTTTGAAGTCATAGACGTCTTGTGGCTGAGCCTTATCACCCATGTCGTTGCCCCAGGCATTACGCTCGTAGGTCACGATAGCGGCAATCTCAGCTTCAGTTAACTGTTGTCCAAACGCCTGCATCGCAGTGCCAGAAACGCCATTTACTACCACATCAATATGCTTCTCGATGTCGCCTTCAATGATTGGGCTACCAACCAATGATGGGAATGGACCATTACCCTGGCCATTTGGCATGTGGCAGGCTGCGCAGTATTTGTTGTAAGCCGCCTCACCTTCAGTCATCAACTGAGCCATGGTGCGCTCATTCAAGTCTGGGCCAGATTTAGCTTCTTCAACTTTAGAAGCCATCCAAGCGTCGTATTCAGCTTGTTCTAATACATGCACCACGATTGGCATAAAGCCGTGGTCTTTACCACATAGCTCAGCACACACACCACGGTAAATACCTGGCTGGTCTACTTTAGTCCATACTTCATTAACAAAGCCTGGAATCGCATCTTTTTTGACTGAAAAGTCAGGTACCCAGAAAGAGTGGATAACGTCTTCAGCAGTAACCAAAAAGCGAACTTTTTGACCAACTGGGATAACCAGTGGGTTATCAACTTCTAAAAGATAATTTTCATAATCGATAGGAGTACCAGAGAAGTTTTTACCTGAGTTGTCTCTAGTTTTCAGAGACTGCTCATCCAGGTTTGAGAAGAAGCTAACATCGTTGCTCGGGTCGTTATCGCCATCGATGTATTTATATTCCCACTTCCACTGCCAGCCTTTAACCATAACGGTCATATCTGAATCACTGGAATCTTCCATCTTTATCAGCAAGCTAACAGCCGGAACTGCTAATGCGATAAGGATGATGAAAGGAATAACGGTCCAAATAATCTCAACAGTGGTACTGTGAGAAAACTTAGCTGGAATAGGGTTTTTGCTTTTACGATGCGCAAACATCGAGTAAAACATTGCGCCAAAAGTTAGGACTCCGATCACTACACAGACCCAAATCGCGATCATGTGTAATTCGTAAACTTCTTTACTGATCTCAGTCACACCTTCACGCATGTTATACGCCTGTTCACTACAACCGGTTAGCACTAAAACAGCTAGCGCGGCTACAGCGAGAGCGACTTTGCGGAACAATGACATGCTCTTCTCTCCACTAACGTTAACCCGCAAAATGCGGAAAATTGTTATTAATTAGATAATAAATACTAAGAATTCCTGTCTGCCCTAGCAGGAATTTAGCCAATCAACCTTGATCGGAATCAAGATTTAAGGGCGGCCATTTTATCTGAGAAGATAGGGAAAAACTAGACAGATCTGTAATAAAACCTGACTAAACTAGGGGTTTTCTCGCAGTTTCTGTAGGGTTTTTATACGCTTAAGCAACTTTTCATCCACTTCGAACTCAGGATAGGTTCGTTGAAACTGTCCCCACTCATCTAATGCGGTTATCTCATCACCCTCTTCCAATGCCTGTTCAATTTCCTCGAGCCAGACCTCAGGCAAGGGATATCCGAGCACAGCTTCATCTAATACGCCATGATCATCAAAGCCGGCGGTTTGATTGCCTTCTGCTACGATAGTCGTCACCGGCTCAGCTGATTCCGACTCTTCCGCTTTAATTCTGGAGCCTGTTACAACAATGGTTTCTGATGAGGCAATGCTATCCGAGGCCACTTCGCTGACCGGAGGTGACTCCAGTACCGGCTCTTGTGGTGCCGTTGGCGGTGCCAGCATTCGCTGCTTACTTTCACGCATTGCCTGGGCTTTGGCTTGCTCTTGCTTCTGACGCTCTCTTTCTAAATAGGCCATTTCGGCATCCATTTCTATTGCATAACGCTCTTCAAGCGGCTTTGAACTGACGACTTGCACCCTATTATTCATATCTTCGCCGCTTAAATTGACCATCAGACGGGCGACACCAAGCGTCACCAGCAACCCTGCGGCCACTGAAACTGGCACGCGCAAACGATGCCACCAGCTTCCGCCACCAGCCTTGGATTCTTTTTGCTTAAGATGCTGCTCGGCCATGGCCAGGATATTCTGATCCAGTTCTGAACTGGTTTCTTCCCCGCCCTGCCACTGCTGCAACTTGTCTAGGTCTTTATCTTTACTCATAACTCCACCTCAAGCGCTGCTTCATTGATGAACTGCTTGAGCTTCTGTACCGCATAACGCAAGCGGCTTTTCACCGCTTCCGCGTTATCCTGTATGGTTTCTGCAATTTCCTGCACCGTCATGGCGCTCTCGATTTTCAAAACCAGCACTTCTCGTTGCGCTGGCGGCAATTGGTTTAATGCGTGCAAAAAATGCTGTTTCGATTGAGCCTCATTGAGCTGCTGCTCAGGCTCGCTGGCGGAACTCGCCACTGGCTGCATATCCACATCATCATCCAAGGATAAAACCTCACCTCGGCCCTGTTTGCGATAATGATCAATCAATTTGTTACGCGCCATGTGGTAGAGCCAGGTAGTAAATTTGGCGCTGACCTGATAACCATCACTGGCTTTAATAAGGCTCTGCCAGGTTTCCTGAAACAGCTCTTCGGCAGTCGCGCGACTATCAACCTGGCGTAAAAAATAGCGCAACAAAGGATTCTTATGACGCACATAGAGTTGTTCGAAAGCACGCATATTGCCTTTGGCATAGCCCACCATCAAAGCCTCATCGCTCAGCTTGGCTGATTGAGAGGCTTGGCGCTGTTGATTGCTGTCAAAGGTTTCGTTACTTCTGGTCACTCGTGATCTCTTGTGAAACACATCCCCAGCGCCATAATGGCTTGTTAGCTTCAGGCTTTCAAGCATATTGTTGCCTGCGTAATGCTCGTGTTTGCCATAAATTATTGGCTACTGACTTGCTCATCAGTCCGGTCGTTCTGCTCATCTAAAAGCTGCGCCATCTTCATTAGCTGAATCATTTCACCGCGATAACCATCTTTGTCAGCACCTTTACTATTTTGTGCTAACTCAATGGCCTGCTGCCAATCCCAACCATTCAAATAGCGACCACCGCGCAACAGTTGTGCAAAACCAGCAACACTGGCTGCGAACTTGCTGTCGCCAGCAACCCTGTTGCCATGCTTGAACTGGCTATGCTCTATGACATGACTGATTAGTCGACTTTTATCTTGATCCGGCATTTTATAACGCAGTTTTACCAACGCCGCCTCGTCTGCCAACTTTTGCTTTTGAGCTTCCTTTTCAGCGTAACGCAGCTCATCCACACGGCGTCCTTCCGAACCAACCAATACCACTTCATAGAGAGCTGTCACGGTATGACCGGCACCGATTTCACCGGCATCCACTTTGTCATTATTAAAGTCTTCACGGTTCAGGGCACGATTTTCATAACCCAGCAAACGGTATTCAGCAACCACCTGCGGATTAAACTCCACCTGAATTTTAACGTCCTTGGCGATGGTCATCAGAGTCCCAGCACGCTGCTCGACCAATAATTTGCGCGCTTCCTGCAAGGTGTCGATATACCCGTAGTTACCATTCCCCTTGTCGGCCAACTGCTCCATCAAGTGCTCATTGTAGTTGCCACTACCAAATCCCAATGTGGTAAATGAGATTCCGCTTTCACGTTTACGCTCAACCAAATCGATTAATTGCTCACGATTAATGGTACCCACATTAAAGTCCCCATCTGTCGCCAGAATCACTCGATTAATGCCCTCTTCGATATAAGCCTGTTCGGCCAGCTTATAGGCTAATTCAATGCCAGCACCACCGTTAGTCGAACCGCCAGCGCTCAATCGATCCAATGCCTGCTCAATCGCCATTCTGTCATTGCCCTTAGTCGGCTCAAGCACCACACCACTGGCTCCGGCGTAAACCACGATTGAGATTTTGTCCTGATCACTGCTTTCCTGCGCTAACAGCTTGAGTGATTTCTTAACCAGCCCCAACTTATCTTCGCTATTCATTGAGCCGGACACATCGATCAGATACACCAGATTGGATGGCGGTAACTCCTGCTTCTCTGGCTCAAAGCCTTTAATCCCTACCTGCATCAGATAAGCATTCGGGTTCCACGGCGCACTAAACACCTGAGTATTCACCGCAAAAGGTTGCTCCGTACTGTCCGGCGTTTGATAGTCATAATTAAAGTAATTCACAAACTCTTCTAAACGCACCGCATCTTCGGGTGGCAAGTAACCATCATTCAGCATACGACGTACATTCGAGTAAGAGCCTGTATCCACATCAATACTGAAGGTTGAAACTGGTTGTTCTTTGGCCAGAAAAATTCCTGAATCGTCAAAATGCTGATATTGTTCGCGATTGACTTCCGGCTGTTGCCAAATGCCTGGAGACTGTGGTGCAGGCATCGCCGCATCATAATAGGCTCTTCTTTCTTTCGCCTCTGATACCATGCGCGCTCCAGTCACTACAACTTGTTCCTGCTCTTGTCTTTCGCGCTTCAACTCTTCTGTTTTTGCCGCTTCAACTTGTTTATCTCGCTCAACCCTCTGTTCGCTGGTATCAGTGTTTTGGCAGCCGGATATTGCCAAGGCAACCATGCTGGCCAATACGCTGATTTTTAATGAGGTTTTCACAGTGTTTGCTTTATCAGTATTCATTTTAATGCTCCATCCATTCTGTCTATTTAAGTTAACAACACTGATATAAACGCCGACCAGTTCGAAAAGGGTTAACTTTTGCAAAAATATTGTTAGAGTAACCTCTTACTATCCGCAAACCCTTGTGTACCCATGGAAGCCGCTGAACTGCAACAACTGCTGTATAAAGAAATCCCGATCACTCAAGCGCTACAAATCCAGGTCGATAACCTGACTAGCAATAGCATTCAGGTGTCAGCGCCCTTTGAGGCCAATAAGAATATCCATAACACTGCCTTTGCCGGCAGCATCTACACCACCGCAACATTGGCCGGCTGGTCATTAGTGACGCACCTGGTTCAGCAGCGGGAACGTCGTGGTTCGGTGGTATTGGCCAGCGCAACCATTCGTTACAGCAAACCAATTAATGGTGATATCGTTGCCAGCTGCAAAATTGCAGATCCGGATATTATTGAGCACTTTCTTAAGCGGTTTGATAGCAGAGGTCGGGGGCGATTGTCGCTGGAAATCGATGTGATAGAAGCGGGCGAAAGTAAAGCCACCATGCAAGCCGATTTTGCGGTACTCCGCAAAGGCTGAACTTGATTTATAACCCACGCTTGTCATATTGATTAACGAACTCAATGACAATGTCATAAAAATGTCATTTTACACCCCCTGTTAGGTCTTATAATCCTGCGGACTTGTTTCTCACCGCTCGATTGACACTAATCAGGAGTGATCATGACATCACTTAGGCGAATTTTTGTTGCAGCCATATTGCTACAGCCCTTAATTGGTATAGCTGCAGACAATATAAACCAGACCTTTTCTGAAACCGATATTGCTAAAGCCACCATTCTTTTTGAAATGAAAGGTTCCAACACCATTGGCGAGTCACTCGCTCCAGGATTGGTTGAGGAGTTTTTAAGAGCGGAAGGCGCTTCGCGCACCGGTATCGTCGAAACTCATGCGGTCGAAAAAACCGTACTTGGTCAATTCGCTGACGGCTCGATTAAAGGGGTTGATATCAAAGCGCATGGTTCTAGTACCGGTTTTAAAGCGTTGGCCGCCGAAGATACCGATATTGCCATGTCGTCGCGTCGCATCAAAGATAAAGAGCGCGAGCAACTGCATAATTTGTATGGCGACCTTAAATCAGTAGACAGTGAGCTGACCATTGCAGTAGATGGGCTGGCAGTCATTGTGCACCCACAACTTGACGTGAACACTCTGGACACAGAAACTCTGGCGCGCGTCTTCGCAGGCGAAATTCGCAACTGGCAAGAGATCGGTGGCCCCAATCAAAAAATCAGTTTGTTTGCCCGTGATGATAACTCAGGAACCTTTGATACCTTTAAATCATTGGTGCTCAGCCGTCATCAGCTAAAGCTGTCGGATTACGCCAAACGCTATGAGTCTTCCGGTGAGCTTTCGGATATGGTCTATAACACCCCGGGCGCCATCGGCTTTATCGGTCTATCCTACGTTAATGACAATAAGCCATTAGCACTATCCGAAACTGGAGTTGACCTTTCTTTCAAACCCAATCTGTTTACGGTAAGCACCGAAGACTATGTATTAAGTCGCCGACTGTATATGTACTTCCCTGCAAACAATCAAAACACACATGCGCGCCGTTTCATGCAGTTTGTACAACAGGATCAAGCGCAAACCGTTGTCGAGCAAACAGGCTTGATTTCATTGAAAGTAAACGACGCCACCATTCGCTTTAATCGTAATTATCCGCCCCGCTACCTCAACATGATCACGGATTCCAAACGTCTCTCGATCACTTTCCATTTTGATAAGGGTACCGATGAACTCGATAACAAAGCCAAACTGGATATTCAACGACTGGTCAACTATGTCGAGAAGCACCAACTAGAAGACTTGTTCTTGTTTGGATTTACTTATGAATCAGAAGTCGAAGAGGCCGATAAAGATGATTCCAAACGACTCGCGCGAATCATTGCTCGAGAGCTTGAAAACTCTGGCGTGAACCCCTTTTACGTTCAAGGCTATGGTAGCAAAGGGGCAATTGCTTCTAACAATACAGAAAATGGCCGTAACAAAAACCGTCGCGTGGAAGTCTGGGTCGGACGTTAGCTCTTACCTAACAAGTATTTAGTCAGGGCATGGCATATAGCATCGAAAGTTTTATGGTATTCCATGGGGGTTATAGATTCCGCTAACTGATATTTAGCAATCAGTGCATCAGTTTTATTATCGCCCAACTGAGTTAAAAGAGTTTGCAGTCTGGAACTGTCGATTTTTTCGATACCCATAAAATCTTCGAACAACATTAATGCATCAAGCAAAAACAAAACCGCTTGCTGACTGAACTGAAAGTGGCAGCTGTTTTGATTGCTCATCAGTAAGCTCTTACACAGCAAATTAAACCGCTGGTCATTCTTCTGATATAAAATATCAGACAATAAATTGAATTGATGAGTATCAATTAAGCCATCAAAAGTACTATAGAGAGTTCCACCAAGAATGATGGGTAAGGAGGCTCCTTTAGCATTCTGGTACAGATCAAATTCAGGGATGGTTTCACCGCTTTGCCGATACTGCTCCGACAGTTTTTGCTTGATATCAAATTGAAGCTGTTTGGGTGTGATCTGGTAACTTCGGGACTCAAAGAAGTGTTTATAAGGAAAGGGATACAGTTTTAAAAAGCCTCTGTCATCATTAACCGATAACAGCATGGCCAACATGAACTTCAGATCATGAGCCTGGCGGTTATCTTTAAACGCCAGTGCAATAAAATCTTTTTCAGCGATTAACTGCCCCAAAAGCGAAGTTAATCCTTGTGCCGGATAGGCTCCAAGTGGTGAAAAGATTCGATAAGTATAGTATTGCTCGACAGACTGATTAGTCCCGGCAACAGTTTTATCCTTATCACTGCGCATTCCCCCTCCTATTTTTATCCTTGGTACCACAGCGGTTCCCCAAAACCGCTATAGCATACAGCTTACCGCTTATTCTTCGTAATTGAAAATAGCCGGCACCTGTTTTTTTCCGCTAATGGTCGCTTTCAAATCAGTGATCAGGCCATTTTCAAGACCATAACACCAACCGTGGACACTTAAACTCTGCCCCCGATCCCAAGCATCCTGTACCGTCGTTGTGCGGCAAACATTGTTGACCTGCTCAATCACATTCAGCTCACACATCAAGTTTGAACGCTCCTGCTCATTCTTAATCGGTGTAAACTTGGTTTCATGCTTTAGATACACATTCTTGATATTACTCAACCAGTTGTCGATAAATCCATGCTTTTTATTGGTCAAAGCAGCATTGACGCCACCACAACCATAATGACCGCAAACGATAATATGCTCAACTTTCAAGACTTCAACCGCAAACTGCAGCACCGATAAACAGTTAAGATCGCTGTGCGACACTATGTTAGCTACATTGCGATGAACAAACACCTCACCCGGCATTAAACCGGTAATCTGATTCGCAGGTACACGACTATCGGAACAACCAATCCACAAATACTTCGGTGACTGTTGCTCTGACAACGTCTTAAAAAAACCGGGATTCTCCTTCTCGATCTGTTCAGCCCACTCTTTGTTGTTCTTCAATAGTTCTTGAATGTCACTCATTGATGATAAACCTTATTATCTGTTTGGCTTAACTAGCAGGCGAATAATACCACGATTAATCCACGTAGATCTTCCGACCACTAATTTGCTTTCTCCGAACCTTGATTCCTTTGCAAAATAGTTACAAATAGCAAATTACCATTGGGGTCTGTAGAACTTGTAGTATGTGAACCTCGAAACTCCCACCAAGCCTGGTTTCGCATCTGCACATTGACCTCTGCCCATACGTCTCTTTCAGAAGGATGTTCAGTGCCTATAATTTCACATAAACTGCTACGACAATCTACTGTGTGAATGATGAATTGAGCGCTGTCTTTATGGGTCATAAGAAAGTGATTGATTTGTTGCTCCTTCATAGTCGCCCAACTGATATCCTCCTCCTCACTTACCAGTTCATCGTGAAGCTCATATGTCGCTTTAGGCGTAGACTCAGGGCGGCTTAATAAAGAATGGTGTGTTTCAGGAATGCCATTAAACTTATCTTGGTTACTTGGGGTCTTTTCAATCTGGCTGTATTTATCTTTCATACCAGCGACACTTTGTCCCGCTCCATCTAAAATACTATTGAGCCTTTTATTCTCTGCCTTGGTTGCTACCAACTCTTGATTCTTTATCCCCATCTGTTGATTTAATGAATCAAGTTCAACAGTCAAAGCATCTATTTTCACTTGTTCAGGGCTTTTTCGTTTCTCAGTATTTTTACTTTTATCACTGTGACTTTCTGCTTCTGATGGCATCGCTTCCTGACTGGGCTCAAGAGTCTGTTCTTCAACAAAATCCTTGGTGAGTACATATTGCTCTATCATCCAGTATCCTACAACCCCAATAATCACACCCAAAACAATTTTAATTATAGTTTCCATAGCGCCTCTTATACCTTTACTTAAATCAACTAATAACTTAAATGCTGCTCATTAGCAGACAGTTCCAACTTTAACTTTATTGTGGTTTGTTCGCCATAAGAAAAACCAACGTCGAGAGTCCTTAATTGATATGCAATTGGAGCCTACCAATGAAAAGCCCCCCTTTCGCGAGGCCTTTAAAAGGATGGTTTTAACGGAGGATTTTTGCTTCAGTTCGAGGCAGGTTAACTGTTTAAGTGCGGGAGTGGGGTACTAGCCAATGACCAAACGTAATAGTTAACCTAACAAAGAAATGGAGCAAATATAAAAAGCCCTACCACAATGGCAGGGCTTTTATATAGGTGAGTATTTAACGCAGATGTTTTGCTTTGTAACGAGGCGCAGGTCGTAATGAGAAGCACAGTTGGCTGGGTGCCCAATGAGCATCGCAATTAGACCTGCAACAAAGTTACAAATCAAAACAGCAAGTTAAATTACATCATGCCAGGCATACCACCCATACCACCCATACCGCCCATATCAGGCGCACTGTCTTCCTTCGGTAGATCAGTGATCATGGCTTCAGTTGTGATCATAAGAGCAGCGATTGAAGCGGCATTTTGTAGGGCACTACGCGTAACTTTGGCTGGGTCTAGAATACCCATTTCAACCACGTCACCGAATTCACCGGTTGCGGCGTTGTAGCCATAGTTGTCTTTGCCTGCTTTAACTTTGTCTACGACCACTGCTGGTTCACCACCAGAGTTTGAGACGATTTGACGAAGTGGTGATTCCATAGCGCGTAGTGCAATTTTGATACCGACGTTTTGCTCTTCGTTGTCACCACGTAGTTCACCTAATCTTGAAAGTACGCGTACTAGTGCTGTACCGCCACCTGCTACTACGCCTTCTTCTACAGCGGCGCGAGTTGCGTGTAGTGCATCGTCAACACGGTCTTTCTTTTCTTTCATTTCAACTTCAGTAGCAGCGCCAACTTTAATTACTGCAACACCGCCTGCTAATTTAGCAACACGTTCTTGTAATTTTTCACGGTCGTAATCAGATGAGGTGTCTTCGATTTGCGCACGAATCTGTTTTACGCGGCCATCGATTTGCGCTTTATCACCGGCACCATCAATGATGGTCGTGTTTTCTTTTGTGATTTGTACGCTTTTCGCGGTACCTAGTTGCTCAAGAGTTGTGTTTTCAAGACTCATACCGATGTCTTCTGAAATCACTGTCGCGCCTGTTAGGATTGCGATGTCTTCTAGCATGGCTTTACGACGGTCGCCGAAACCTGGGGCTTTAACCGCTGCAACTTTCACGATGCCGCGCATAGTGTTCACAACCAGAGTCGCTAACGCTTCGCCTTCAACATCTTCAGCGACGATCAATAATGGGCGGCTTGCTTTGGCAACGCCTTCCAATACTGGTAGCAATTCGCGGATGTTTGAGATTTTCTTGTCAACCAACAGGATGTATGGGCTTTCTAGTTCAGCCTGCATGCTTTCTGCATTAGTCACGAAGTAAGGAGACAAGTAACCACGGTCGAATTGCATACCTTCTACTACGTCTAATTCGTTGTTTAGACCTGAACCTTCTTCAACAGTGATAACGCCTTCTTTACCTACTTTAGCCATGGCTTCAGCAATGATTTTACCAACGCTTTCGTCAGAGTTTGCTGAGATAGTACCTACTTGCGCGATTGCTTTCTGATCTTCGCAAGGTACTGAGATGTTTTTCAATTCTTCAACGGCAGCAATAACGGCTTTTTCGATACCGCGTTTCAGATCCATTGGGTTCATGCCCGCAGCAACAGCTTTCAAGCCTTCGGTTACGATTGACTGAGCCAATACGGTTGCAGTCGTTGTACCATCACCTGCGATGTCGTTAGTTTGCGAGGCAACTTCTTTTAGCATTTGCGCGCCCATGTTCTCGAACTTGTCTTCCAGTTCGATTTCTTTAGCGACAGAAACACCATCTTTAGTAATGGTTGGAGCGCCGAATGATTTGTCTAAAATCACATTGCGGCCTTTAGGACCTAGAGTTACGCGTACTGCGTTAGCTAGAGTATTTACGCCTTTAAGCATGCGTTGGCGAGCGTCATCACCAAACCGTACTTCTTTTGCCATGATAAATTTCCTCTAAAATTAGTTTATTTTCGGTTAATTTCTGTTAATTAGCCTTCAATTACGGCCATGATGTCGTCTTCGCGCAATACAAGAAGTTCTTCGCCATCAGCTTTCACTTCAGTACCAGCATATTTGCCGAACAATACTTTATCGCCAACCTTAACGTCGACTGCGCGTACTTCACCTGAATCAAGTGGCTTACCGTTACCAACGGCAAGAATTTCGCCACGACTAGGCTTTTCCTTGGCGTTATCAGGAATGACGATACCGCCTGCAGAGGTTGTTTCTTCTTCTAAACGGCGCACGATGACGCGATCATGTAATGGACGTAAGTTCATGTTTTTCTCCTGATATAGAAAGTAGTTAACTCACTATGAAAAGTTTGTTTGAGTCAGGGTCTGTTAACCTTTGTGGTTCGTTTTTGCAGCTGTTTGTTTGGGTTTTATACAAGGCATCGCGTGTGAGGTGTAGTCATTCTCCATCCACGCGCGATAACACAGTAGAAAAGCCAAACAAACGCTGCCCTGCGGGTTCAATCAAATGCGCCCTGCTCTTTGTTGCTCGCCATTACCTTAGAATAACTAGGCTACATGACGAGCGTCGCGATCAGAACGCTTTTGTTTTGAACAAAAATTGAACCACAAAGGTCAACAGACCCTAGTTGCGGGATAATATGGGGGCTATTTGCTAGCACTCAAGGGGGCTGAGTGCTAATTTTTATATTTTTTTATCATTTTCTTGAGCGATAGATCTAACCTATTGTTTTTTATCATCTTTGCGTTCGTATTCACCTTCAATAACGCGGCTTCCAGTAACCTTTTTATGTTCCTTTTCACTGGTTTCTGAGTGGCTATAGTTTTCGCTGTGTTCAGTGCGGCTTTCGTGATACTCATAATGGAAGTTTCCCTGACCATTCATTTTCTGGAATTTGAACCAGCCGGCTTTCATCATGCCTCTGGCAAAAGCGCTTCGAGTCACCGGGATCAGCCATAGAAAACCGATGGTGTCGGTGACAAAGCCCGGTGTGATCAGAAAGGCTCCAGCGATGATCAACAGTACACCTTCAATGATCTCCTGAGCAGGTGCCTGCCCTTGTTGCATCTTGCTTTTAAAACGCTCGAACACCGATAAGCCCTGATGCTTAAGCAAGCCTACGCCAATAATACCGGTCAGTAGAATTAAACCGATGGTGGCGGGTGCGCCAATCCAGTTGCCAACTTCAATCAGCACAAAAATTTCCAGCACTGCCAGAACAATAAAGAGTAAGAAAAAGAAACGAAAAAACATAGGTCTGTCTTTGTTAAACGATAGCTTTATAATGGGGGCATTCGAGTAAATCACAAGTTCGATTGATATGTCACGACTTTCTGAGCAAGAAGACTTTCAGGTCGCCTTATGTACTGCGCCCGATCAGGAAACTGCCGAGCGTTTGGCAGAGTTAATGGTTCATGAAAAATTGGCCGCTTGCGTTAATTTAGTGCCTAACGTAACCAGTGTTTATCGCTGGCATGACTCATCAGGGCAAACATCCGTTGAAAAAGACGCTGAAATACTAATGATCATCAAAACCCATGCGGAGTTAATGGCTGATCTCGGTGAGTTGCTGGAAAACGAGCATCCTTATGATGTTTTTGAGCTAATCAGTTGTAATATTGAGCAAGCATCGTCAGCCTATTTGCAATGGCTCGAAAACAGTTTGAAATTCTAAAGCGCAGCTTTTTATCTATTTTTCCCACTTAGTCGTCACAAACATTATCACCTTGAATTAGCAGTTATTTTATCCCCTGAAAATGGATGCTATAGACATATGTCCTGTGCCATTTTCACTTCTAAATAGAGCTAACGCGCATTTGTTCGTTGCTCCAGATCAAGCCTGCACTCATATTAGCCAATATTAATATGACATTTGTTTAGGCTTGTATTATGCGACTTCATTTTTCTCAGCTTTATCGAGGCTTGCTGCTGCTGGCTGTAAGCTCTCTAGGCGCGTCCACCGCGACGGCTAAAGATGCCGACCAGAACTCAGGTTTGTTAGCACAGCTTAATCTAGAGCAATATCAGGGCAAAGTAGTTTATGTGGACTTCTGGGCTTCCTGGTGTGGCCCATGCCGCCAATCATTTCCAGTCATGAATGAACTCCAGCAAACCTATGGTGAGGATAATTTTGTCATTATCGCCATCAATGAGGATTCGGAGCCGGGTGCCGCAGAGCAGTTTTTAGCTCAATACCCAGCCAATTTCACAATCTTTTATGACCAGAATGGTGAGTTAGCCAAATACTTTAAGGTTGATGCCATGCCGACCAGCTACCTGCTGGATCAGACTGGCGCAGCCAAATACCGTCATCGTGGATTCCGCCAGAAAGACGTCAACAAAATCAACGATCAGATTCAATCTTTACTAGCAACAACGGCTCAACAGCCCACCAGTTTGAGCAACACAGGAGATTCAGAATGAAACACAAGTCACTACTGTTAGTCGCCATCCTCGGTTTCAGTTTACTGAGCGGCTGCTCGACCATGGGCGTCAACGCCTGGGAAAAGGATTTGCTGGCTAAGCCCGAAATGGCGCTTGATGAACAGCCCCTGACCGATGCACTGGATGATCACATTTACTTCAGTAAGGAAGCTTCCAGTGGTGGTCGCGCTTATGCCGGCGGTGGCTGCGGCTGCAACTAATCTTATTATAGATAAAACATAATAGTGAGTACTCACGTATGAAGAAGAATCTTTTACTTAAATCTGCACTAGCTACTGCGACAATGACCTTGATCGCAGGCGCAGCTCACGCTGAAGAAGAGCAGGATAAAAGCGCACCTGACAGCACAGAGCAGGCTATTGGTGACTGGAAATTCGACGCTGCCTTTCTGTTTTACTCAGAAAGCGATAGCCGTGTTTCTGCCGTAGAACCCGTCTTCAATGCCAACAAACGATTGGACGAAGAAGAATATTTGAATCTCAAGCTGACTGTTGACTCTTTGACCGGTGCATCACCCAGCGGTGCTGTTGCCAGCGACCAGCCATTAACTTTTACTAGACCTTCAGGCAATGCCAGTTATTCGGTTAACGCCAATGAATACCCTTTGGATGACACCTTTAAAGATACTCGCGTAGCACTGGCGACCAACTGGACTTTCCCTGTTTCTGATACGACCAAGGCAGGGCTTGGCGCCAATATTTCTAAAGAATACGATTACCTGTCGGCTTCGATAAATGGCAACATCAGTTATGACTTTAACAATCGCAACAGCACTTTGTTCGCCGGATTATCCTATGCTTTCGACTCGATTGATCCGGTTGGCGGTGCACCGATTGCTTTTGGTCGGATGCAACCAGTTGGCGATCCTCAGAACAAGCTCAGCGGCAGTCAGGACAAGGACACCCTGGATCTATTACTGGGCATCACTCAGGTCATTGATCGCGAAAGCCTGTTCCAGATCAACTACTCCTACAGCATGTCAGATGGTTATCACAATGACCCCTACAAGGTGCTGAGCGTACTGGATGATCAGGGCAATTATTTTGATGATGGTATTCCGGTCGCAAACGTCCTGTTTGAAAGCCGTCCTGACGAGCGCACCAAGCATGGTCTGTTTGGCCGCTATAAACGGTATATTGACGGCGACATTCTCGACGTTTCCTACCGTTACATGACCGATGACTGGGAAATCGATTCGCATACTGTCGATCTCAAATATCGCTTTGCCTTAGATAATGGCGACTACTGGCAGCCTCATGTCCGCTATTACACGCAAACTCAGGCCGATTTTTACCAGCCCTATTTGCGCCAGGATCAACCTCTGCCGCAGTTTGCTTCGGCAGACTATCGATTGGCTGAGTACGATGCGATCACCGTGGGTTTGGAATACGGCATGAAGACAGCCGCAGGCAACCAATGGCGCTTCTCGCTGGAGATGTATAACCAAACGCCAACCGAGCCGGAAAAATACGGTGCGCTACAACAGCAAACCTTGTTACCGGATTGGAATGCCGTTATGTTAAGAGTCAATTACTCCTTCTAACGACATTTTTGCCCATGAACGAGGCATTGCACTCAATTGCCTATAAAGACTCGCAAGGTTTCATCACTGGCCACTTTACGGCCATGGCGGGACCTTGCGAAGTCATTATAGAAACCTCGGATCATGCGCTGGCAGAACAAGTCACCCAAGCGGTTGCCGACGAAGCCTGGCGTATCGAAAGTACATTCAGCCGCTATCGCACGGACAACATCATCCATCGAATTAACAACGCAAATGGCTCAGCCATTGAAGTGGATGAGGAAACCGCGCGCCTGCTGGACTTTGCTGATCTTTGCTTTGAGGTGAGTGATGGCATGTTCGATATTACATCAGGCATACTGGGCAAGATCTGGAAGTTTGATGGTAGCTCCAATGTTCCCGCACAGAAAGAGATCAACAAATTGTTGCCCAAAATTGGCTGGAACAAAGTCACCTGGGCAAACCCAAAACTGCAGATGCCAACGGGTATGGCGCTCGACTTTGGTGGTATCGGCAAAGAGTATGCGGTAGATTCAGCCGCCACACTGGCGCGGGCAATAACTGATTCTCCTGTGT
This sequence comes from Kangiella sp., assembly GCA_048266925.1. Taxonomy (GTDB): domain Bacteria; phylum Pseudomonadota; class Gammaproteobacteria; order Enterobacterales; family Kangiellaceae; genus Kangiella. The sequence goes on from JBLWYL010000003.1 coordinate 149,601, forward strand.
TGATCAATTTTGGTGGCGATATTGTGGCAACCTCACCACCCATCAGTCGTCAACATTGGCTGATTGGGATCGAGCCATTGGCGCTTGGGCAAAACAGGGTTCCGCCCAAAGTCGCCTTAAAGCATGGCGGCGTTGCTACCAGTGGCGACAGCAAGCGCTTTCTGCAGTACAAGGGGAAAGTGTTAAGTCATGTGCTAAACCCAAAAACCGGCTGGCCTGTGAGCGAAGCACCGGCATCAGTAACGGTGCTGGCCAATAACTGCACCCAGGCGGGCATGCTCTCCACCCTGGCCATGCTGCAGGGAAAGGACGCCGAAGAATTTCTGGAATCGCAGGATGTTGAACACTGGATACAGCGCCGATAAGGGCATAAAACACAAATTTAAGAGCATTTAGCGGATTATTTACAGAAAGCTGACACTGGCTTTCATGAATTTACATACAGTTCACCTGGCTTTGCGTAAAATAGCGTGTTATCTCAGCGATTGAACTGCTGTTAATCATTATCAAAGGTCATTCTTTACATGAAAATCGGCATCAAAACATCTATTCACAGCTTCTTATTGGCGTTCTTAAGCTTCGTCGCCTTAGGCCTTTCCTCAAATAGCTCACAGGCAGCTCAGATCGATCTCAACAGTTTGCTCGGCGAAGAAGAAGAGTTGCTGCGGGTAGATGATGCTTTCGTGCTTCAGGCAGAAATTCTCGACAACACGGTTCTGGTTAAATTTGAAATCGCTGATGGTTATTATATGTATCGCGAGCGCTTTGGTTTCAAAAGCGACAACGCAACTCTTGGCGAACCTCTGATTCCGGATGGCAAGGAAAAAGATGACCCTTATTTAGGCCAGACTGAGGTTTACTATCATTTCATCGAAATTGCCGTGCCCTATTCCGATGCAACTAGTCCGATGGCTCTCAGTATCGATTTTCAGGGATGCGCCGAAGATCGCCTTTGTTATCCGCCGACTACTCGCGAAGTAGTGCTTGAGGTTCCCGCTTCTACATTGGCCTTAGCTAATAGTAGTGGTGAGAGTGCTATTGATGAAAAGGACGAAAGCAACAAAAAAGCATTCGTTAGCGAACAGCAAAGCTTAATTGAAGACCTTGAGCAAAAGAACGCTTTCTGGAACTTCTTTAAATTTATTCTGATTGGCCTAGGACTGACCTTTACACCTTGCGTGTTCCCGATGATCCCAATCATTTCTGGCATTATTGCCGGACAAGGTAAAAACATCACTCCCCGTAAAGCCTTTGGTTTAGCCTTAAGCTACACCCAGGCAATGGCCATCGTCTATACCATTTTTGGCATACTGGTCGCGCTTGCAGGCCAATCCTTATCAGGGTATCTGCAAAATCCTATTTTCGTAATTGGCGCAGCCATTGTCTTTGTTTTGCTATCACTATCCATGTTTGGTTTTTATGACCTGCAACTACCTGCAGGCCTGCAAGCCAAACTGGCACAAAAAAGTAACAGCCAAAAGACCGGTAGCTACATCGGTAGCGCCATCATGGGTGCTATTTCAGCCTTAATCGTTTCGCCCTGCGTCACAGTACCGCTGATCGCCATTTTGTTGGTTATCGCACAAACCGGTGACATAGTTCTTGGCGCAGTGTCGCTTTATGGCCTTGGCGTCGGCATGGGGATCCCATTAATTATTATTGCCGTTACCGAAGGACGATTCCTGCCAAAGGCTGGTAACTGGATGAATGGCATCAAAGCCGCCTTTGGTGTTGCCATGCTGGCCGTTGCACTGTACCTGGTGAAACACCTACTTCCGAATAGCATCTATATGTACGGTTGGGCGCTATTGGCACTGATTCCGGGTTATTACCTGTTCAAGAATCAAATCGCCAACCTCGGTTGGCGCAACCTGTTCGCAGGCTTAGGTCTGGTCTTAATGATTTATGGTGCACTACTGGTCATTGGTGGTGCGCAAGGCAACCGCAACCTGCTACAACCGCTCGGTCAGTCTTACTCCATGATGACCACCGAATATACACAGGTTGCAGAAGGGCCAGCGCAATCTAAGTCTAATGGCACCTTGACCAACACCACAAAACCACATTTGCAATTTGAAAGGATCAAAACACTTTCTCAACTCGAACAAAAAGTTGCCGAAGCCAACGCTCAAGGCCATACCGTCATGCTCGACTTCTTCGCCGAATGGTGCGCGTCCTGTTACGAATTCGAAGAGCTTGTATTCACCGACCAAGAAGTCATAGCAACACTTGAAAACACAGTACTACTACAAGCCGACGTTACCGCCAATGACCCACAGGATGTTGAACTCATGAACGCCTTCAACATACTCGGCTTACCCAGCATTCTACTTTTTGATCTTGAAGGTAATGAACTGACTCAATACCGTGCCAATGGTTTTGAAAAAGCAGAAGTGTTTAAGCAAAGGATTGAAGCGGCATTTGAGTTGTAGTCCTTTTTACTTCTTGTCATGCCGCGGCTCAAGCACGCGATCCAGTAATTTTTTTCATTCCTTGAATTATGGTTTCGCTACTCAACGAGTTACTTTTACAATTGATATGTGTGGCCTGACTATCTAATATAGTCGCTTAATCATATATAAGTTACAAGCTAAGTGAGATAGCAGAAACTTCTAAACAAATGGAATTATCTCACTTCTCTTTTTAATAATAAGGAATATTATCTAATGACTAAGTTTTTAACCTGCCTTTGTTTAATATTAACTTTTAACGCTCCAGCTTACGGCTCTATTAACCTCGAATGGAAGCTACAACCCAAAGAGGTGCTTGCTTACAAAACTAAAATGTCTCCCCCTAAGGACTCCACTCAAAACTTCATTAAGCTTAACCTCGACAAGTTAGTTTCTGACGGTACTCCTAATAAGAAGGTATTTGATGAAATCTCTAAGTTGGAACTACCTGAAGACTCAGAAATGACCTCGGTTCTTAAGGCATCAATCAATGGAAATTTTTCTGTACTAATGATTTTAGATTCATTTACAGTACCAAATGCTAATGATGCTAAAAGCAAAAAAACACAAGAAAAGTTCAATCAATTATTTGAGCAGTTAAAAGGAAAAGTTAATCTTAGAGGGGAAATATCTCCTTCTGGGAGTGTTGAGTCTTTTTACCTTGAGCAGAACCAAAAAAATCTTCTGGCTATTATGTTTGAATTACCACAAAAACCAGTTGATATAGGTGACACTTGGTCCCTTGATATGAACTGTATCTCGCTAGGCGGCACTTTTAAGGCAAATTCTTCCAGTAGAGTTAATCAAGTTCAGCTTTCATCCATTAAAAACTCTGGCACCGACACAATTGCGGTTATCGACTACCTAATCACAGAGACAGTAGAAGGAAGCATGCACAACCCAATGAATAATAATAGCTCACCGCTCTCAATGACTTGTAGTTATATAGGTAGGCATGAGTTTTTTGTTGAACGAGGCAGATGGAAGTCAGTTATAGGTCAGCTTGCTATCCAATCCTCTGGATTTATGAAATCCGACGTACAACAAATAATCGCCATGTCTCCTATTCATAACGTCCCTAGCAGGTTAAGTGAATTAGACTAAGTATATGACTCATCGATTAATTCAGCCTAAGATTAGCATTCCTAATTTTACCCCAAATTTATTACCTCAAAATAACTCTGTTAAAAAAAAGCCGGCTTACGCCGGCTTTCTCCTTGGCTTATGACACACTAAGGGGTTTTTACTAAGCCAAACTTTTTGACAATTTTCTGCTTTGCTCGTTGGCGCAAAGAGTCGATTGCCATTTCTTGTTCGATGAAGACTGTTTTCTGGCGTGGTTTGGTCTGTGACCAGATGACGCCGAATAGTACTAGGCCTGCTGCCAGGTATTGCATGCCGTTAAGTGTTTCGCCCAGCAATGCCCAACCGAAGAACAGGGTTCCCAGTGGTAGCAGGTTCATTAAACTGCCAACCTGACTGGCTGGCATGGTCTTGAAGGCGAAGTTGTAGCAGGTGAAGGCAAAAATATTGACACCAAAAGCCAGGAACATAATGGCCAATACTGCTTCAGCTGATACATCAAAACTTACTGGCGCTCCCTGCACAAATACTAGCGGCAGGAAGAAGATGCTACCCATGACAGTTTGCAGTAATGTTAAGAATACTGGTGAATAACGTTGCGACAGTCGGCGTGCTAACAGGCAATAACCTGTTGCCGCTAAAATCGCACCGAATTCAAGGGCATTGCCTAGCATGGGGTTCGACGCATGTTCGCTGGATGTGCCAGCCAGTGTTAGCCAAACTACGCCGACGACTGCGATGATGCAGCCCACCAGCAAGCGACTATTGAGCTTTTCTTTCAACAAATAGTAAGCGCCCACTGCCACTAAAAGCGGCTGTAGTGCTGTAACCATGCCGGCCTCTGAGGCAGTGGTGTAAGTTAATGCATAGCTTTCAAAGATAAAGTATAGGCATGGCTCACACAGCGCTAATAGAAGCAGTAACCACCAGTCTCCTTTCTGATATTGCTGTTTCTTTGCCATTGGCGGCAAAAAGAAGATCAATACGGCGGTGGCTAGAATCATGCGCAGGAACACCGTCATAATCGGCCCAAACTCGGCAATAGCCAACTTCATCGCTACAAACGATGCCGACCATAGAACGACTGCCAGGATTAATCCTGCCATCGCGAGCTGCTGTTGAGGTAGTTTTTTCATGACATGCCCTGCCCAACTGATTCTGTAACTTAAGGCCGCGCATTGTATGAATTTCGTTCAAATAAGAAAAACGATCTTTTTTCATCGTAACCATAAGCTAAAGTTATAGAAGGTGCTTCTACGGCTTAGCCTTCAACAGCTGCGAAATTCTGGAGGGGGAACTGTAGGGTGAAATAATTACGATGAAACCAGGCCTGCCAGTCTGTCATGCCTCCTCTTTTGAAGGAGTCAGACTAGCAAAGCCAATGGTTTATGACTAAATACTCAAGCTACAGCTACAACTTCCCCTTCTTCAAGAAGTTCCAGACGGTAACCATGCTGATAAACGGTCTTTATTCGATAAAGCCCATCACCTTTTATATTCAACTTCTTACGCAAAGAGCTGATATGCGCATCTACCGTTCGAGTACTGATATCACAATCAATACCCCAAATCTTTTTCAGCAAAAATTTACGTGAATAGAGCCGGCCGGGATTACGCAAGAATAAGGCAGCCAGTTCAAACTCTTTTGCGGTGAGATTTATCGGTTTTCCTTTTAAGGAAATCTGCTTGAGCCCTAATGAAATTTGGTAAGGACCAAGATCAAAGTTATCCTGATGCATTAAACAACGTGTATCGTGCACCAATTTATTGGCATAACTGAGTAAAGTATTAGGTTGAATGGGGCGGGTCAGGAAGTTATCTTGATGATGAGTGCAGACCTGCTGGAGCAACACCGCATCCTCTCTTTCAGCTATGAAAAGTATCGGTCCCTGCCACTTAAGGAATTGTCGGATTTGTTCCAACAACCATTCAGTAGAATCATCCTCTCGCCAATCCAGAATAAGCAAATCAAATTCTTCTGCTTCTAACTGCTTCAGCAGATGTTTCCTATCATTGCTGAGATAACAGTAAAACCCAGCATCTTTTAACACTGCCAGATGAGGCTCATCGAACTCTAGTTCTTGAACCAAGTGTAGCACTTTAGGTAATCTAGACATCGCTCCATACTCCCTTTTTCCTTGCTATATAGTGCTCGCTTGAGACTCCTTGCTTTTATAACTTCAAAAAACCTGACGTCAATTTTTAATGTGTATAATTTTTATACGCATTTACTACACTAGCAGATTTTATTGAAATGTAAAATTATTGATTTTACATTCTGAGACTCTTGATTTCTGTCCCTCTTACAACTTGCTAAGCTACTACTCCGACCATTAAGATTAAATGTGGTTATTTGCGTCTAACATACTGTAAAATGCATCATCTTATTTTTTGCTTACTGCGTCACAATGGATCGGCTTTAAATCACCGTTCCAAGTCGATAAACTAGCTTTTCAGCGAAAATAAACGAAAATAAGCTAACTTTACTGTTACTTTGCTCTTACTTTGGTACTGATATGTCTCATATTTTGCTTTTGCATGGTCCTAATTTGAATCTTCTCGGTCAACGCGAGCCTGACGTTTATGGTAGCGACACCTTGGAGAGCATCAATGTGGCCGCTAAAAAGCAAGTAGAAGCAGCAAACCTACGTTTTTCAAGCCTGCAAAGTAACTCAGAAGCAGAGCTTATTAACGCTATTCAGCATGCAAAAACCGACAATGTGTCGCTAATTGTTATTAACCCCGCTGCTTTCACTCATACCAGCGTAGCTTTACGTGACGCTTTGTTAGCAGTCGATATTCCTTTTATTGAAGTGCATCTATCCAATCCCCATCGCCGCGAAGCTTTTCGCCGTCACTCCTATTTTAGTGATGTTGCGCAAGCCGTAGTGGCTGGGTTTGGGGCGGACAGCTACCGCTACGCCATAGATGCAGCCATTAAAACCCTACAACATGATTAATAGGTAGTGATTATGGATTTACGCAAAATTAAAAAATTAATTGAATTGGTAGAAGAGTCAGGCGTTGCCGAACTTGAGATTCAGGAAGGTGAAGAGTCGGTTCGCATTTCGCGCCATAGCTCGACAGCTCCAGCACCAGTTCATTACTCAGTTCCACAAGCCGCTCCTCAGCAACAGGCTCCTGCGCCGCAGCAAGAAAGCGCTCCAGCTGAAGCGGCTGAACCTGAAATGAGTGGTCATATCATCCGCTCGCCGATGGTTGGAACTTACTATGCTGCTCCGTCTCCAGGCGCTAAAGATTTTGTCCAGGTTGGTCAACAAGTTAAAGCAGGCGATGTTCTGTGCATTGTTGAAGCCATGAAGATGATGAACCAAATCGAGTCCGATGTTACCGGCACGATTAAAGCAATCCTTGTATCCAACGGCGAACCAGTTGAATACGACGAGCCAATGTTCATCATTGAGTAAATCCAGTGGCTTGAATTAGCCCGATGAATTAATAGGACACTGAATATGTTAGAAAAAGTGGTCATAGCCAATCGCGGTGAAATTGCCTTGCGCATTTTGCGCGCGTGCCGCGAGCTGGGAATCAAGACCGTCGCCGTGCACTCAACCGCTGACGAAGACTTGATGCACGTACGTCTGGCGGATGAGTCAGTGTGTATCGGTCCCGCTTCAGCACAATTAAGTTACCTGAATATCCCTGCGATTATTTCTGCGGCTGAAATTACCGATGCCGTTGGTATCCACCCAGGTTACGGATTCCTTGCTGAGAATGCCGATTTTGCCGAGCAGGTTGAGCAGAGTGGCTTCACCTTTATCGGCCCCAAAGCAGATACCATCCGCTTAATGGGCGATAAGGTTTCGGCGATTGCCTCAATGAAAAAAGCTGGCGTACCTTGTGTGCCAGGCTCAGACGGTCCATTAGGCAATAATGAAAAAGAAAATATAGCCATGGCAAAACGCATTGGCTACCCCGTGATCATCAAAGCTGCCGGTGGCGGTGGCGGTCGCGGTATGCGTGTTGTGCGCCAGGAAAGCGAATTAGTTAAGGCGATTGAACTGACTAAAGCCGAGGCGGGTTCTGCGTTTAATAATGATATGGTTTACATGGAGAAATTCCTCGAAAACCCACGTCATATTGAGATTCAGGTTTTAGCTGATAGTCACGGCAATGCCATCTATTTAGGTGAGCGCGATTGCTCAATGCAGCGTCGTCACCAGAAAGTAGTTGAAGAAGCGCCAGCACCAGGTATTTCTGAGCAGATGCGTCGCCACATTGGTGAACGTTGTGTGCAGGCCTGTAAAGAAATCGGCTATCGCGGCGCCGGTACGTTCGAGTTCTTGTATGAAAAAGGTGAGTTCTTCTTTATTGAAATGAACACCCGTGTTCAGGTTGAGCATCCAGTTACTGAACTGATCACTGGTGTTGATATCATCAAAGAACAGTTACGTATTGCCAGTAACCAACCGTTATCTTTCAAACAGGAAGATATTAAGTTGAATGGTCATTCGATTGAATGTCGTATTAACGCCGAAGATCCGGATACCTTTATCCCATCACCGGGCGTTATTCAGCGTTATCATGCACCAGGTGGTCCCGGTATTCGCATTGATTCGCACATTTACGCAACCTACAAGGTTCCGCCCTATTACGACTCAATGATCGGTAAGTTGATCACGCATGGTGAAACTCGCGAAGTCGCTATTGCGCGCATGCAGATGGCACTGGAGGAAATCGTAATTGATGGGATTAAAACCAATATTCCATTACAAAAGCGCATTCTTGCTGATACTAATTTCCAGAAGGGTGGTACCAATATCCACTATTTGGAACAGCATATGTTCTCTGAAAAGGAGTAAGCTTCTTTAGCTAAGTAACTGCTGCACGTCATTAAGCCGCTCACTGTCAAATTAAAATCAGTCGAGCGGCTTTTTCTTCTTAAGAATATACAAGGCTAAGAAGCCTTAGATTTTCCAGCCTCAATCTCTTGTTGCTTTTGATAAGCCATTAACAATAAATCCCGCACATATTGATTACGCGCTGGTGAAACTTGCCTACGGCGCGACTCTGCGGCAGCAGTTTTCCAATCTGCAACTTTAATAGCGCCATTAAATTTTGGCCAGGCAGTACGCAAATTGGTCATACCTAAATTAAAAATCATATCAAACAAGGCCATCTGCACTTCATCAGGGAATTCATCGAAGTCTCTGTAACAGCCGTTCTTTCGGTTATACAAGCGAGATAACTCGCTATGAAAGCTGTTGATATGATCAAACAGTAATTTCTCGATATCATCATCTAACATGATGAGTCGAGTAAATTGCTTATAGTAGCTGGCTTTGTACCTGTGAAAAGACTCTGGGCCATTTAGCAGCACAAACTGATATTCAGCGCACTTCTCTTCTTCAGTTGCCTTGCGCATCCACCAGCCAAACATACGCGGTATATAGAGGGGAAGTTCTGCGGCAGCGGCTTCTGAAGCGACTAGATGGCCAATACCAATCGTCACGTTACCTAATGAGTCTAAATAGAAATGATTAACCCGACCTTCGTGCTTTTCGATCTGCTCGACCAATGCATCCTTTACGCTGTCCTTAAGCGGCATAATGACTCCTTGTATCTTTTACTTCCGTCTGCCTTCTATTTTGCTAAAAGCAGTCCGACATCTTTGTCGGTTGCCTTCAGTTTATAGCAAGTAACCCATTTAATTCAATGAGCTGATTAGTAGATCCTATACTTTGCCTCTATAATAGCCGGAAATTATTGATTCTCTTTGTCATGGCCTGGATTCAACTTAAATTCGATTACAAAAACCCCGATGCCGACTCATTAAGCGATTATTTAATGGAGCTTGGGGCGCTAGCAGTCACCTTTTTGGATGCTGAAGATAAACCCATTCTCGAGCCTAAACCGGGCGAAACACCACTATGGGAACATCTCGTGGTGTTAGCGTTGTTTGAAGCTGATGTTGACACCAATTCCATTGATGCCACGATTCAAGCTCATGACTTTGCGCAACATATCGGCCAACAATACGAATGGGAAATTATTCGCGATCAGGATTGGGAGCGCTCGTGGATGGAGAACTTCAAGCCGATGCAGTTCGGCGAGCGAGTCTGGATCGTGCCCAGCTGGTGTGAAGCGCCGGAGCCTGACGCGGTCAATATCAAGCTCGATCCCGGTTTGGCCTTTGGCACCGGAACCCATGCCACCACAGCACTTTGTTTACAATGGCTTGATGGCGCAGACCTGACAGGTAAAACCGTTATTGATTACGGTTGTGGCTCCGGCATTCTGGCTATCGCTGCTTTGCTGCTTGGCGCTGAAAAAGTCTATGCAGTCGATATTGATCCGCAAGCGATAGAAGCAACCAAGCAAAACCTGCAACGTAATGGCATTGAGAGTGACCGCCTGATATTAGGTTTGCCTGAACAAGTAGAACTGCCTCAGGCCGATATCCTGGTTGCCAATATTCTGGCTGAACCTTTGCGCCAGTTGGCAGAATCCATTGCAAATTCGGTGCAAGCAGACGGTAATCTGGTATTATCAGGCCTGCTTGAAACTCAGGCTGAAGAATTGAACAGCCTTTACAGTCAATGGTTCGAGATGGATAAAGCCAAAGTTCAGGAAGACTGGGCGCGTTTATCAGGAACCAAGCAATCTTAATTATGATGTTTTGGGCGTTTCTATTTAAGTTGTTCAATGGGGTAGTCATTTCAAAGCTATGAGCGAAACCTTTTTAACCAATTGTCCGCACTGTAAATCAGTGTTTAAATTGCGTCGCGAGCACCTTGAGGTGGCTTCTGGTCACGTCCGTTGCGGTAATTGCCATTCTTTATTTTTAGCCACCGACTCTTTGGTGTCTTTAGATAAAGAAACCCAAAAAGCACAAATGGAAGAGACCGTTGAGCAAGCTGAAGACAAGATCATGGATAGCGCCATCCCGGAGCTGACCGATGAAGACAAAAGCGAGCATTACGAGCTTGCGATAGAAGCAACAACCAGCTCTGCCCCCCATCTTATCAAATGGTTCATCTACTCCCTCGCTGGGCTTATCTTGATTTTCCTGGCGTTATGGTTTCTCTATATTTGGCCTAACAAAACGATATTGTCACAAGACACTAATTGGCGGCCAGTGATGCAGGCTTCCTGTAAAGTATTTCAATGCGTAGTGCCACCACTACAGGACCTTAAGCAATATCGCGTTAGCTCTATCGATGTATCTGAAAGTCCCGGCGGACAGAAAGAAGTCAGCATGGTGCTAAAAAACTTAGCCAACTTTGAACAACCATTCCCTAAAATTCAGGTTATTTTGAGCGACATTAAAGGTAAACAATATAAAAGCCCTATTTACACACCCGAACAATACCTGCCAGAAGTGAACCACAACGCTCTGATCCAACCCGGTCAATCCGTACAAATAGGCTTCAGCTTCAACAGTAGTCTTGAGCATTACAGTGGCTATCAGATCAAGCTGGTTCAGTAGCAACTTGGGCTAGCACCGATTTTAAACCGTACTTATTTGTTAATAAGTTGCACCCTAATCCCCTTATATTGAGCTAAGTCACGTATAAAATATAGCAATCAAAATCGTGGATGATTTTGATAAGAATTTTCAGCACAGGGATGTGATGTAAATTCTGGTGCGTTAAGTATTTTGGAAGTGGTGCAGGGAGTCACGCGTAGCGTGGCCTCAATATTGGGGTGGTCTTCTTTTGGTTACTTTTCTTGACCACGCAAGAAAAGTAACTCGCCGAGGGGCGAAACACTCAGTGTAGGAATGATTGAAAAAGCATGGATTCCCGCCTTCGCGGGAATGACGTGACGATGAATATAAAATCATCTGTCGGATGGCGCAAAGTTAATCCGAGCTACGCACGGCACAAAATTGACATTTGATAATGTGCTTTTCCTATAAGCCTTTGAACTCTTTATTGTCAAGCAAAAAATTGATGCTTTTTTATACAAATTCCGTTCAAAAAACGATTTAAAGCGTGTATGATCGGCGACCTTAAATTCAACCCTGATGGCGCTTATGCGAATTGGTCCTTATCAACTAGCAAATCCGTTGATCCTGGCGCCGATGGCGGGTGTGACTGATCGTCCCTTCCGTCAACTATGCAAAGAGCTTGGAGCTGGCCTGACCGTTTCTGAAATGGTTGCTGCCAATCCAGAGCTTCGCAATACGCGAAAAAGTATACAGCGCAGTAATCATCAGGGAGAGCCAGGCATCCGCTCTGTGCAGATTGCCGGTGCTGAGCCAGCTATGTTAGCTCAGGCCGCGCAATATAATGTGCAAAATGGTGCTGAAATTATTGATATTAATATGGGATGTCCCGCCAAAAAGGTCTGTAAAAAGGCCGCTGGTTCAGCGCTTTTACAAGATCCGCAGCTGGTGGAAGACATTCTGAATGCCGTTGTGGCCGCGGTTGAGGTTCCGGTCACCCTTAAGATCCGTACTGGCTGGAATCATGACAACCGTAACGGTGTGCAGATTGCCCAGATTGCGGAGCAGGCAGGCATTCAAGCGTTAGCGGTTCATGGCCGTACCCGCGCTGATAAATATCTGGGCAACGCTGAGTACGATACGATTGCAGCAATTAAGCAGTCAGTATCCATTCCAGTAGTTGCCAATGGCGATATCACCAGCCCCGAAAAGGCCAAGTTTGTATTAGATTACACCGGTGTTGATGGGTTGATGATTGGTCGCGGCGCACAGGGTAATCCGTGGATCTTCCGCGAAGTCTGGCACTATCTGCAGACTGGTGAGAAGCTTGCGGCACCGAGCTGGCAGGAAGTGCGCCAGGTGTTACTCGGTCATATCGCCGCTTTGCACGAGTTTTATGGCACTGTGATGGGACCTCGCATCGCACGCAAACATGTTTCCTGGTATTTGCAAGAACAAGCAGACGCCAATGAGTTTCGTCGAACCTTCAATGCCATCGACGATGGTGCTGAACAGTTGGGCGTTTTAGACCGTTATTTTGAACAAAAGCAACAGGCTATAGCAGCATGACTATCTTTGATACAAATCTAACTCGAGAAAGTAACAACCAAGACAACCAGGTAGACGGTAACTCGTTTGCATCAAATCCAACTTTGCGTGAGCACGTTGCCATGTCAATGCAGAACTACTTAAAGCAGATGCATGGTCAACCGTTAAGCGAAGTGTATGACCTGGTGTTAACGCAAGTTGAAGAACCATTGTTACGCGCCATTATGGACTATACGCGCAACAATCAGACTAAAGCCGCCCAGGTTTTAGGCCTTAATCGCGGAACCTTGCGTAAGAAGCTTAAACGCTACAATCTTCTGTAATACAAACAGTCACCACAAATTAGGGTTCGTATCAGAACCCTAAATTTTTTAAGGAGCTACCATGTCTAACTATCGCCCAGTCAAGCGCGCGTTGATCAGCGTATCTGACAAAACTGGTGTAGTTGAATTTGCCCAAGCCCTTGCCGATAAAGGCATCGAAATTTTATCCACTGGCGGTACTGCAAAATTGATGCGCGACAATGGCATCACAGTCACCGACGTTGCGGATTACACTGGCTTTCCTGAAATGATGGATGGCCGTGTTAAAACCTTACATCCTAAAGTTCATGGCGCGATCCTGGGTCGTCGCGGTATGGACGATGACGTCATGCAAGAACATGACATCATTGGTATCGATCTTGTGGTCGTGAACCTCTATCCTTTCGAAAGCACCATTGCTCGCGCCGATGCGACCCTTTCGGATGCGATTGAGAATATTGATATTGGCGGACCAACCATGGTTCGTTCTGCCGCTAAAAACCATCAAGATGTGACCATCGTCGTTGAAAATGATGATTTTCCCGAAGTGGCACGTCAAATCACCGATAATGGTGGCGTTGATCTACCGACTCGCTTCCGTTTAGCAGCTAAAGCTTATGCGCATACTGCTCGTTATGACGCTGCCATCTCCAACTATCTTGGTGTGCAGGCAGCTGACGATAACAGCGAATTCCCGCCGACTTATTCTGTGCAGTACAAGAAAGCGCAGGATATGCGTTATGGCGAAAATCCGCATCAGACTGCTGCTTTCTATGTTGAGCACAATCCACAGGAAGCTAGCGTGGCTACTGCTAAGCAATTGCAGGGTAAAGAACTCTCTTTTAATAATGTGGCAGATACCGATGCTGCGCTTGAATGCGTGAAGAGCTTTGACGAGCCAGCCTGCGTTATCGTTAAGCATGCCAACCCATGTGGTGTGGCTATTGCCGACAACATTGGTCAGGCTTATGACCTCGCATTCCAGACCGACCCAACCTCAGCTTTCGGAGGCATTATTGCCTTTAACCGCGAACTGGATGGCGATACGGCCAAAGCGATTGTTGAGCGTCAATTTGTCGAAGTGATAATCGCGCCTAAAGTGTCTGAAGATGCCAAAGCTTCAGTTGCGAGCAAACAGAATGTTCGCCTGCTTGAATGTGGCGAATGGTCTGCACCAGCTGCCGCACATGACTTCAAACGTGTCAATGGCGGCCTGTTAGTGCAAGATCGCGACCTGGGCATGGTTTTTGAAGACGATTTACGTATCGTCAGCAAACGCGAGCCAAGCAAAGAAGAAATGCGCGACTTGATGTTCTGCTGGAAAGTGGCCAAATACGTTAAGTCTAATGCCATTGTTTATGCACGCAAAGGGCAAACTATTGGTGTTGGCGCCGGCCAGATGAGCCGTGTCTATAGTGCCAAAATTGCTGGCATTAAAGCTGCCGATGAGAACCTTGAAGTTAAGGGCTCTGTGATGGCATCTGATGCTTTCTTCCCATTCCGGGATGGTATTGATGCAGCCGCTGAAGCAGGTATAACTGCAGTGATTCAGCCTGGTGGCTCAATTCGCGATGATGAAATTATTGAAGCTGCCAATGAACATGGCATGGCCATGGTTTTTACTGGCATGCGTCACTTCCGTCATTAATAAGTGTTTGCTATAGGAATTGATATGAACGTATTGATTATTGGTAGCGGTGGACGCGAACATGCTTTGGCATGGAAAGTCGCTCAATCCGCTAATGTCGACACTGTATTTGTAGCGCCTGGTAATGCGGGTATTGCGCTGGAAGATAAGGTGCAAACGGTTGCAGTTGGCTCAGAAGATATTGATGGCTTAATTGCTTTTGCAAAAGACAACAAAGTCGAGCTGACTATTGTTGGCCCGGAAGCGCCACTGGTCATTGGTGTAGTGGATGCCTTTACTGAAGCTGGTCTTAAATGTTTTGGCCCTACTAAGGGTGCCGCGCAGCTGGAAGGCTCAAAAGCCTTCACCAAAGACTTTTTAGCACGCCACAATATTCCAACGGCTGCTTATCAGAACTTTACCGACATCGAACCAGCCAAAGCTTATGTTCGCGACATGGGTACACCTATCGTGATTAAGGCAGATGGCTTAGCCGCGGGTAAAGGCGTCATTATTGCCGACACAATCGAACAGGCTGATGAAGCAATTGACGATATGTTGGCGGGCAATAAGTTTGGTGATGCCGGTCATCGCGTAGTGATTGAAGAGTTCCTGCAAGGCGAAGAAGCCAGCTTCATTGTGATGGTCGACGGTAAAAATATTCTACCATTGGCAACCTCACAAGATCACAAGGCTCGCGACAATGGTGACACAGGCCCGAATACGGGCGGTATGGGGGCTTACTCCCCTGCACCGGTTGTCACGCCTGAAATGCATGACCGCATTATGCAGCAAGTGATTATTCCTACGGTTGAAGGCATGGCCGCCGAAGGTCACCCTTACACGGGCTTTTTATATGCCGGTGTGATGATTGATGCTGATGGCGTACCCAAGGTTCTAGAATACAACTGCCGCTTTGGTGACCCAGAAACACAACCGATCATGAGCCGTTTGCAATCCGATTTGGCTGAACTCTGTTTAGCTGCCCTTGATGGCAAGTTGGATACTACTACTGCCGAATGGGATTCGCGCGCAGCAGTGGGCGTGGTTATGGCCGCTGGCGGTTACCCAGAAAGCTATCACAAAGGCGATGTCATTCACGGTCTTGATACCCTGTCGGGCGCTAAAGTATTCCATGCTGGCACCGCAGAAAATGACGGACAGATTGTCACTAATGGTGGTCGTGTTTTATGTGTGGTAGCTCTTGGCGATACAGTCACGGAAGCACAAGCCAAAGCTTATGCCGGTGTAAAGCAAATCTCATGGGATAAGGTTTATTACCGCACTGATATTGGTCATCGAGCGATAGCGCGCGAACAGGTAAATTAAAACCAGTTCATTGACCATTCATCAAAAAGCCTTACACTAACCTGTAAGGCTTTTTTTATGCTTTAAAATCGACGTTAGAGACACGCGGACTGGTTTCACTTGATTAAAAAAATTCTAAAATGGATTGCATGGATTAGCGTCTGTCTGGCGTTGCTCCTACTGATTGCCTACTGGACTTCGCCTTATTGGGTGCCTGGTCAACTGGCTAAATTTTTACCTGCATCGATACAGCTAGAATCACTCGACTTGGAGCGCCCCGGTCTTACTCGCACCAAAGTCAAGCAACTGACTCTGCATATTGATGGGCCAAATACAGTAGCCATCGAACTCAACAATACCGAACTTCGTTATTCTTTATGGCAGCAAAAATTACTGGGCGTTTCTGCTGAAGCAGCCATTATCAAGTTATCCTCATCTGAGGAAAAATCCACTGACACAAGTTTTCAGCTCCCTCAAACAATCACGCTTCCACGATTCCCGATCAATCAGTTATCGATTGATAAAGTTGAGCTGCAAGGTTTTGCAGGACAGAACTTTCAGCTTTCTGATATTCAATTTAAAGCTGATGACAATACATTAAGATTGAATAGCCAAATTGACTGGATGAGTCTCAATTTCGATCTGGCAGCGAACATTCAGCACCGCAATCAATCCCTTGAGACGCTCACTCTAGAGTTGCAACAAAGCAATAATCACCTGACATTGAATGCATCTCCATTGTCTCAATCCGGCTGGCAGCTGGACTTGTCTGGCGAGATCGAACAGATTCCATTCATCCAAATTTACTCTGCTGACCTCGACACTATCAGTTTTGATCTAGCCACCACCCTACAACAAAATGCCGACAAACAGTTTAAAGCCACACTGCAAGAAAACAGCAAATTAGAGATACCGCTGCGATTCAATTCTGCATGGTTTGAACAAGCGGTGGCAAGCTATGCGAAAGAATTTGGCTTAACCCTGGAAACACAACAGCTTGATAAAAATGTTCTGCTTAAATTGATTGCCCATGAAGATACCCAACTCGATTTAAATCTGGATACACAAACCTTGAAAGCCAACGGCAAATTAGAGCTAACTGCCAACAATCATAATCTGCAAACTACAGCTTCAATTAATAGCGCCTCGCTCGACCTGTTAAAAACCCTCACCGCATCAGAGCAACAAGTATCGGCGCAAATTACCACTGACCTGAATTTACCAAAAGTCAGCTATCGCACTACTGATAACAATCTTAACTTTAATGCAAGCTCTCTCAAGGCTCATATCAATGCCTCGGCAAATTTAGAGGCTGGCAATTTGCAACTTAACAGTCAGCAGTTACATCTGAACCTTGCTAATAGTACCCTGAAAGGAACTACCTACACAGTTAATTTACCCGTTCACCAGTGGCAGGGTGGTGTTAATTGGACACAGAGTCCAACGGCTACGCTCAGCGAAAAAAATAAGAATCAGCCGTCAGTTAAGGCCAACAAAAAGCTCAACTTAAAGCTGGTTAAGCCCATTGACCTTAAACTTGCTTTATCTGATGAAACTGTCAGCGCCACACAACTGATGACTCAAGTCAATCTTACAAACAACGTTTTCAAAGCCAACTATTCCGCCGGTGAATTATCGCTCCTAAAACAGCCCCTAAAGTTGCGCGAAGTTAAGGGCAGCCTTAGTCCGGATGCCAACAATGATGCGATCAATGGCGTTCTAGAATTTAATCAGGCCAGCTATCTTTCTGATAATATTGCGGTGGATTATGTCAGCGGTAAATTTGATTGGAAATTGTTGAAGCAAACATTCACTGCCAAAGGCTCCTTGCAGTCTTCGCAAAACACCATTCCAGTACGCTATGCCTATAAGCTTAAAACCGGCGACCATGACCTACAGATTGCCCGCTCAAGCTTACCCATGCTGACGCTGAAAAGCTGGACGCCATTTTTAAATGCTTACCCAGCATTACAGGTCACTGGTGGTGCTCTCAATATTAACAAACTCAGTGGCGACCCATTAAAATTACTTTTCGAAGGCAATCTCAGTATTGATGATTTAAGTCTGCTATATGATAAATTGGCTCTCAACAAGGCTACTGTCACCGATAACCTGAGTAAAAAATCCTCTTTGCAGGGTTCGGTCAATGCCAAAGTTGAAAGTATTGAGTTAGCCGCCGGTATCGCTATCACTGATCTGAGTTTTAAGCTTGAACATACTGCTACTGACTATCAATTCCATGATATCAGCGGTCAATTACTTGGCGGCATCATCAGCATTCCGCGCTTTGATATGCACAAGACTTCGATTAAGCCTTTTACATTGATGTTATCCAACATCAATCTGCAAAAATTGTTATCTGCGCTTGAGAGTGAAAAGCTATCAGTAACCAGTAATTTTGATATTATCCTGCCATTAATCATTAAACCTGACAGTCGACAGATTACTAATGGCACTTTTATCAGCAAACAGCCTGGTGTTCTTAAGCTTAAATCTGAAGGTGCTAAACAAGCCAATATCGCCTTTCAAGCAATGGAGAATTTTCACTATAAGGAACTCAGCGGCACCATTGATTACAGCAGTGAAGGCGACTACATCATCACTTTATATACGCTTGGCTCTAACCCTGATGTTTATAATGGCTTCCCCATCAAACTTGATCTGACCTTGCGTGGCAACCTGCCAAACCTTCTCTACTCCATGCTGATAACCGGAGACATGGCGACGCCTGTGCTGGAAGATTTAAAACAGAAGGATTTACTCAAAATTCAGTGATAATTCATGTTAAGCTCGTAAAATAGTAATTATCCTCAGTTAATAATCTGTATAAGGAATCAGTATGAAATTAAACGGATTAGCCTACTTACTTGTAGTCGCCAGCCTATCTTTGATGGCAACGGCTTGCACAGTAAAATTGGAAGCTCCCGACAAGCCTATCCACATCATCGGTGACTTCACCATTAAGCATGAAATTGTGGTTAAGGTAGAACGTGAATTGGATAAGGCCTTGAGCGAAGACTCAGGGTTATTTTAGGAGAATCACTTATGAAGAAGCTTAATTATTCATTAATGGCACTATTGGTCAGCTTGTTGTTGTCAGCGCAGGCATTTGCGTTGGACATTGGTACACTTAAAGATCAAGGTGTGGTCGGTGAAATGTCTACCGGCTATGTTGGCATTGTGGTTTCTAATCCAAGCTCACAGATTCGCTCTTTTGTGCAGGACATCAATGATAAAAGACGCGCTATTTATGCTCAGGAAGCACGTAAAGCCAACATAACCTTAGCGGAAGTTGAAGCAATTGCCGCTAAACGAAATCTTGAGAAAACCCAAAGCGGCCACTACATCAATCTCAATGGTGCCTGGCGCAAAAAATAACTGGCCAGTCGGTTAAATTACTGCGGATTAAATCAAAAGACCTAAGCCTTCGGTTGTGTTGCTACAATCGAAGGCCTTTCTTTATATGCCTGCCACCAACTCTTGAGCTTAGTAAACTTTGTCTGCCATTGGTACTCGGCATGCCTGAAGTCCAGATAGTCCAATACAGCAATTAAATTAATGTGGATGGCGGAAAATTCCTTTGGTAACTCATTCAGTCGCTGCTCCAGATAGCCTAAGCCACGATCAATACTCTTGATAAACCGCTCTTGCCAGAAATCAGACTGCAATTCCGCGCGCATTTTATCCTGTTGCCAAGCGACGGCCGAATCCAATAAACCACGCGTCAGAGAATATAGAGTTTTCAAGTGCCAATCGTTGTTAATCTCTTTAAACAAACGGTTACCGGCCTGTGCATCCAGATATTCACAAATCACCTGACTATCAAATATTGCATTGCCGCTGCCATCAATTAGACAAGGCACCTTGCACAGTGGATTGGCTTCAATCAGCTCCGCAGGGTTATCAAAAGGATGCTGAAAGACTTCTTCTACTTGATCGTTTAATCCAAGCTCCTGCACAAAAATCCGCGCAGTTCGAGCATAGGGCGATGCGGTGGAATATATCAGTTTCATTAAAGCTCCTTTATTCTTTCAGTCAGTTGGCAACGACAGCACGACCTTCGGCCCATTGCCTAAGCGCTATCATTTTCTCTGCCATCACTTTAGAGAGTGGGCTGGTAGCTGCAACCTCACCTAGCAATGTCTCATTACATAAGGGCTTATCACCATAATGTGCAGCGTATAAACCCGCAATCACCGCCTGTTCGATCTCAGCTCCGCTAAAGCCTTCAGTAGCCTCAGCTAGCTTTGCTAAATCAAACAGCTCTGAATCTTGCTTACGCTTACTTAAATGTATTCTGAAGATCTCTTGACGAGAATCAAAGTCTGGCAAGTCGACAAAAAAGATTTCATCCAGGCGACCTTTACGAACCAATTCGGGCGGTAGTGCTGAAATATCGTTAGCAGTTGCGACAATGAAAATCGGTAACTTGTTTTCCTGCATAAAGGTCAACATGGTGCCCAACACTCGTTTGGAAGTCCCGCCATCGTTATCGCCAGTCGATATACCCTTTTCAACTTCATCCAGCCATAAGACACAAGGCGCCATCATCTCGGCAAGCTTTAGCGACTCACGTAAATTCTTTTCACTTTCACCATGCCACTTGCTGTATAAAGCGCCAAAATCGAGTCGCAATAATGGGACGCCCCACATTCCTGCTACGGCTTTGGCAGCCAAGGATTTCCCTCCGCCTTGCACACCCACTAACATAATCCCTTTTGGTTTATCCAAGCCTAAGTCTTGTTCGCTGATAAATATCTTACAGCGCATCTCCAGCCATTGCTTAAGCTTGGTCATGCCACCAACATCGGCAAAATGCGCAGTCTCATACTCATAATGCACCGCGCCTTCCAGATCCAATAATTCATAGCGGGCTTGATTAACCTTATCCATTTCACAGTCAGTAATAGCACCATCATCGTAAATCAGGTTACGAATTATTTGTTGCGCATCACTCAAAGTTAGGCCAGTTAAGTTCTGTACCAGTCGCTGCATCGTTGGTTTATCAGTTCTTACTTTTTGCCCTTGATTACCAAGCGCCCAACGCGTGGCTTCGGCATGAATTAACTTTTCCAACTCTTGATGACTGGGAAGCCGTAAATCAAATCTGGCAGAAAATCGTCGTATTTCTTCTGGCAGCTTCAGCTTGTGGCTGACCAACACCAGGGTTTGATGATATTTTTGAAACTGTAGCGCAATATCTTTGACCAGCCGCACCTGCTCCGGATGCTGCTCATCAAGAAAGGGATGGAAGTCATAGAGCACATAAATGCCCGGACGCTCCATGCGTTTAATGTGCTTTAAACAGTCATCGGGCTTTTGTGTACTGTCGAGTGGCGCAAAGTGCGAATCAGTCATTTCTACCCGACGCAGGCCTTCGGTCAAATGCCAGCCAAAGAGTGGTTTCTTGAGTTTAATTGCTACTTTTGTCAGTAATTCAGTGACTCGAGCTTCTTCGTGTGACTCGATAACAATGATAGGATTTTTGGATTCGATGAGTATTGCCAGATCGTTTTTTTCTAAAGTATCGCCCATGGTTAATAAATTGCCTCAATTTCCTTGTTCTTATGGTTAGTGTCTGTTGACCCAGATTAACTTTTTAATAATTTATCGCTACAATAGCTTCTCTTTGAGCGAATAAGTGTAGCAGATCTATGCGTCAATACAGCTTTTTTGATCGACTTTGTCTGGTAGCGGACTCAGCGCTGAAAACCACTCGGGGTATTTATGATGCCAAGCCTCGGCCAACCCCTGCGCATGACATTGATGAATCCAAAATGTCTGATCAAGATAAGAGCCATGCTGCGAGCCTGATGCGTATCAATCATACCGGCGAAGTCTGCGCCCAGGCCCTCTATCAAGGACAGGCACTGACTGCCAAACTTCCCAATGTTCGCGACAAGATGGAACAGGCCGCACAGGAAGAAGTTGACCACCTGGCTTGGTGTAGCGAACGTATTCATGAATTAGACAGTCGTGAAAGCCTACTCAACCCTTTCTGGTATGCCAGCTCTTTCACAATTGGCGCACTGGCCGGCATCGCTGGCGACAAATGGAGCTTAGGCTTTGTAGCTGAAACCGAATATCAGGTATGTCGCCACCTGGATGAGCACCTTGAAAAACTACCGATTCAAGACAGCAAAAGCCGCGTCATATTGCAACAGATGCGCGAAGAAGAACTTAGGCATGCCACTACCGCGCTTGAACATGGTGGAGCAGAGCTACCAAAACCGATAAAAGGTGCTATGGGACTGATGTCCAAAGTAATGACTTCTAGCGTCTATTACATCTGAGTTACGACGCTATTTAGTCATTTAAATTATCTATTAAAGAATATCTAGGAAAGAATTGATCTGAATCACTTGGCACTCTAGTCGGCCAATAGTAGAATGCAAACAACAATCATTCTCAACAAGGGTTCAACATGTCACTTCGTAAAACATTCACCGCAATGATTCTTGCAGTTGCAACAGTATCAGTTGCTCATGCTACAGATGTCCGACACTTCAAGGGCGAAAAACCAGAAACCCTCGCCGAAGCCTTTGCCATTATAGAAAAGTATAATGCACAGCTTGAAGGCCGTATCCAATAT
Source organism: Kangiella sp. (assembly GCA_048266925.1). Classification (GTDB taxonomy): domain Bacteria; phylum Pseudomonadota; class Gammaproteobacteria; order Enterobacterales; family Kangiellaceae; genus Kangiella. Next base: position 171,922 of record JBLWYL010000003.1, read on the forward strand.
GAGTTAACCCCCTACACCATGGCTGAAATACACCAGATGTCTTACAGCCTGGAAAATGCACTGCAATTTATCGAAGAGCATCTGGACACAACTCAGGAAAATCTGGAGAAAGTCCATATCGCCTCTGAAACTAATGACCCAGAGACTGTGCAGGCAAAAGGTAAAGAATATCTACAAGGAACTAAAGAGTTATTAGGTAAGTAACCTAATAACTCTCATAAAAAAGGGTAGCTCATAGCTACCCTTTTTCTTACCAACACAATTTAGCGACGATAATAACCAGCTCTTATTATCATCAGTAATGCCAGCATCAGCAATAGCAACCAGTTGGTTGAGCCACCTCCGCTTGAGCCACCTCCAGACTCTGGATCAGGATTGGTATTTCCACTCGACTTTTGCAGTGAAATATTCAACTCAGCAGTAGAAATGTTTCCAACTGTATCACTGACAGAAACCGCCACCGTTACCTCTGCATCCTCTTCTAAGTTCGGTACCGTGAATGATGCGACCATCTGATTCACATTGTTCAAGACTATATTGTCGCCTTCCACTACACTCCATTGAAAGCTAAGCATTTCTCCCTCTACGTCGCTTGACCCTTCAGCACTTAGCTTAACAACTGCGCCCTCTACAGCAGAGCTAGGGGCATTAATAATAACCTCTGGAGGATGATTGAATTCAACACTAATCTGTTTAGTTGCGATACTCTTATCATAGCCATCATCAATAATTTCCAGTTCAATGGTTAAATTAGTATCCTGTTCTACTAATGGAATCTTGATTGAAGCCTGTTTATTTCCATTCCCTTCTATTTGCGCATATTCATAACCAATCAACTTCCAGTTATATTCGATAATGCTATTCTCTGGATCAGTCGACTCGGATCCATCTACAACGACCTCATAACCAGCAACATAGTGATTTTTGTCAGTTGTAAATCCAGCTGATGGTAACTGATTCAAATTTAATGAAAACGGCTCACAACCAACGGTATAGTGACATCCTTGCATAAACAACCATTTCCCATGGCCATTAGCCATAAGGTTCTCTCCATAAGAACCATTAGTACTGAAACTTATGCTTTGGTCTGAATTTAAATAAGTCAATTCACCACTGTCATCCAAAGCAATCAACTGATTATCACCGCCGGAGTTTCCAATTTGTAGAAAGTTAATGTCACCAACCTTAGTAACTTTATAAATATCCCGATAGTTATTTGAGATACTGTTATGTAAGCTCATATTAGTCCCATCATATTTATACAGTTGATATCCATTGCTAGTGTACTGCTCTTTATAGAATAACCAGTCAACATCATCTTCCGGTTTCCCTTTAGCTATTTTTAAATCACTTACTAGTCCCAAGTTCAGGTTTTTAGCTTCCCCATTTTCATAAACATAAAGGTAATTTTGCCCTGAATCTGATGGTCTAGCATTGAAATATAATCTTGAGTCTTTCGCCACAAACTGTGTATAAGAGGGTATCCCAAAACTATCAATTTTAACTATTTGGGCATCTTCTAAAACCCAAATCCCCATGGATTGACTACCATGGTCAATTAGTGAAATAACATTTTCATTATCTAGCTGATGAAACCAAATGTCGGTACAACGCTTACCAGATAACTCACCAATATCTATCTCTTCTAATCCACTTCCATCATTAATCTTGTAGAGTGCAGCATGATACTCATCGATACACTCTTTAACATACACATTTCCTGAATCCCAAAGAATTTCTCTATGGTGAGACGCTGAAAATTCCAACCCGTTTTTGTTAAATTCTATTAATGATGATCCATCTATCTGCCACACGCCGGTATATCCGTCGTATCCCGTGGTGAAAAATATTCCATGTGGTGTATTAATTAACTCCATATCGGTAGAAGTGAATTCTAGTTCGCCTATCAGATCAACTCGGCTAGGAGTAACCCTCCATAAATATTTTAAACTGCTTCCATCATAACCACCGACAAAATATAGCTGTGTCCCATCATTAGTAAATGAATCTTGCAGATAATTATATGAATTCTGTGAAATTTTCTGCGGTCCACCCTCATTTAAAGCCCAGACCTGTAAATAACTACTATTTACATTTTTTTGAAAATAAATTAACCGACCATCTACGCTAAACATCATCTCGGGGTAATAATCTAATTTTTCGTTATAGATAGTCTCCACAAGCTGTGCATCATAACCATCAGATTCCCAAATTATTTCACCATACTCATCATGTTTCGCAATAAAATATGTCTTATCTTTTACAACCGTATAATTTTTGGGGTAGCTCCCACCAGTTGCATTGGTTACCTGCAGTTTTTGTACTGAAGCTCCTTCTATGACTGAAAGCGGGCTACCATACTCGCCCACTGCACTATAAGTTAGATAAATACGGTGACTAAGGTCGTCAACGCCAATATACCAAGCATGCTCTCCTTCAAATGCCATTTCTAATGTAGCAACTTTTAATTGAGTATCAATTCTATAAAGTTCAATTACTGAATTTTTTTTTGTGGCCAAGGCATAGAGCTCACCTTCCATCATGAATAGCTGGTAGTAATATGCATTTTGATCAAGCAGCACTTCAGTGGCTTCCCCATTTTCTAGTATTGCCACTGCTAAACTAGTTGTCCCCTCCTGATTCTTTCTACCACTGATTATAAAGTTACCACCTAGTTCTAGTAAGCTTGTACTTCCAAGTGAGTTGGAGTAATCATATCCTGTAACTACATCATAAAGATTTACACCATCACTATATTTTAACTTCTTGCCATCAAAGCCCTCTTCAAAAAAATACGTAGCGTTATTTCTTCCCGCTAGGTCTTCAATCCTCAAATAATGCTCTTCTTGATAATCTGTTAACTGTTTCTGTTCAGTCCCATTGAACTGCCATAATTGGTTAATTTGGCTTCCAGTGGTAGCAGCTAATAACACTAGCTTTTCATCTACAACCTTACTCCTTGAGAAATCTATAGAACTGAAACTCTTTAAAGGAATTATTTGGTTTTCTTGCAATAAACTCAGGTCATAAGAGGAAGGAGTGGTGTCATAATTATTTTCAACGATGTATACGCCATCAACTGTTGTATATAAAAACGGTATTCTATGGTTGCTTGAATAAATCGTTGTTTCTGTTCCACCCGATATTTTACGAAGTTCTCGTAAAGGATCATCACTAAAACTATAATAAATTTCATTATTGAAGTAGGTAAAATCTTCTATTGTGTAAAACCAATTACTTCCAGTTATCGTATGATAACTAGTATCAGGCCCATCAAATTCCACAATAGTATTGTCACTATTATTTCCCGAGTTTGTGAGGGTGAAGTATTTGCCATTAAATTCTTTCAGGTTGTCTGGATTGATATACATGCCTGGATCAATCTTTATAAATTCTCCCTGTGGATCTTCGAGATAATATATTAGACTAGTATAGGTATTCGGCTCCTGTACTATGAGATAAAGCGTAGTATCTGACTTAAAAAGAGCTTCAACTCTACCAGACTCTCTTCCTGGCATGGTCTCAAGGGTTAAGCTTACATTGTTAAACTTATCCACTTTCCATAACTCTCGGCCAGTTTGTTGTGTTTCTTTAAAAAAATACAAGTTTTCTTTAAACACAATAGTATTTTGACCGTTAATACCGTCAATGTAAGTCTCAACTGGTAACTGGCCTATATCTTTTACTATGGACAGTGGTTTTGAAGGTGAAAAGTAATAAGCGAACGCAAGTGTGAGTGGCAGAACCACTATCAAGATTCCATATTGTATTTTTTTCATATCCCAGCCTTTTTATTATAAAAGGCGTATTATATGCATTTTTGACTTGTGTTCAATTTTTCGACACTTCTTTTAAAGCTTAGTCCCACATTTTTTACAAAAGTCTGCATCTTTATCATGACCTTCGTAAGCGCAGGCTGGGCAGGCATTGTTAGTTATTCCTTTTTGTCTTATCGCTTCGCGGGTAATCTCTGCGCTATAGATTCCGGTCGGGACCGCAATTAATCCATAACCTAAAATCATGATGCAAGAGGCAAGAAATTGTCCAAAAGGCGTCTGTGGTGAGATGTCGCCGTAACCGACTGTGGTTAAAGTGACGATGGCCCAGTAGACTGATGTTGGAATACTGGTAAACCCATTTTCAGGTCCTTCTATAACGTAAACCAACGAGCCGAACACCACAACAGACATGAGAACGGTATACAAAAACACACTGATTTTAGTACCGCTGTTTCTCATTGCGTTCATCATCAGGCTGGCCTCTCCCATATAGTTAACCAGCTTAAAGATCCTGAATATCCTTAGCACCCTTAAAATACGAATAATCAGGAAGTACTTAGCGTCGACAATAATCAGAGTTAGATAGGTTGGAATTATTGAAAGCAAATCGACCACACCATAAAAGCTCTTGGCGTATTGCAGAGGCTTGCGCACGCTAATCAAACGTAAGATATATTCAATGGTAAACAGTATGGTGAAGGCCCATTCTGCTGCAAGCAGTAAACTACCGTATTGTACCGAAATCACTTTAACACTATCGAGCATCACCGCCAGGACACTGATAAAGATGGTGATGATCAAAGCCACATCAAATGTCTTACCAGCAAAGGTATCCGCTTCAAAAATCACTTCATGGATTTTTTCGCGCCAGGGCGATAAAGGCTCACCTTCATCAAACTTGTGTTTGCGGTATTTAAATTGTGGCGTGATTAATCCTTCCCGTTCCATCATTTATTTAAAACTTAGAATATAATTCTAATCAATTATACCTTTCAGTTATAGGTGGTATGTTGCATACCTACATTTAGCACTTCCTAATTTAACACCAGCCCTTTACTGGCGGTATACCATTATTATATGTGGGGTTTTTGCCATTGATTTTATTGACTTTTATAATTTTATTAAGGTTTATTTATCTTTTTTGCTCTTTATAATAAACATCAATTCTTTTCATGTGATTTTCACAGACAAAGGTGTAAAAATAGGTGATTTAGACGTCTAAACAGTGTAAAATCCGCCTACTTTTTGACCAGCATTTTAGTGTTGTTACGTTGGTTTTATCACTCTGTTTTAAATAAAAGGTAACTTAGTAGAAATGAGCAATTATTCCGTATTTACGTCGGAGTCCGTCTCTGAAGGACATCCTGACAAAATTGCCGACCAGATTTCCGACGCGGTACTTGATGCCATTTTAGCGCAAGATATTAATGCTCGCGTTGCTGTCGAAACTATGGTTAAAACGGGGATGGTGATTGTCGCAGGAGAAGTTGCGACCACAGCGTGGGTTGATATTGAAGAGCTTGCGCGAAACACCATTAAAGAAATTGGATACAACAGCTCTGAAATGGGTTTTGACTGGGAGTCTTGCGCAGTATTGAATGCCATCGGCAAGCAAAGTCCGGATATTGCTCAAGGTGTTGATCGCGATGACCCTGAAGCACAAGGTGCCGGCGACCAGGGTTTAATGTTTGGTTACGCCTCTAACGAAACTGATGTCCTAATGCCAGCTCCGATTACCTATTCGCACCGTCTGGTTCAGAAACAGGCTGAACTGCGTAAAAATGGCACTTTGGCCTGGTTACGTCCTGATGCCAAAAGTCAGCTCACTTTCCGTTATGAAAATGATCAACCGGTTGGTATTGATGCTGTTGTCCTGTCTACTCAGCATAACCCTGAGATTTCCTTAAAGGATCTGCAGGAAGCTGTCATTGAAGAAATTATCAAACCTGTTTTGCCAGCTGAATGGATCAGTGACAAAACTAAATACTTCGTAAATCCAACCGGTAAGTTCGTTATCGGTGGTCCAATGGGTGACTGCGGTTTAACAGGCCGTAAGATTATCGTTGATACGTATGGTGGTATGGCGCGTCACGGCGGCGGAGCTTTCTCCGGCAAAGACCCATCAAAAGTAGACCGCAGCGCAGCGTATGCTGGCCGTTATGTTGCCAAAAACATCGTTGCTGCTGGACTTGCCGATCGTTGTGAGATTCAAGTGTCATACGCCATCGGTGTTGCCGAACCAACTTCAATCAGTATTAATACCTTTGGTACTGGCAAAATCAGCGAAGACAAGCTGGTTAACTTGGTACGTGAGCACTTTGACTTACGTCCTCGCGGCTTAACCAAAATGTTGAATTTGCTTCAACCGATTTATCAAGCCACAGCAGCCTATGGTCATTTTGGCCGCACTGAAGACAGCTTCACTTGGGAAAGAACTGATAAAGCAGACGCATTGCGCGCTGCCGCTAACTTATAATCTATTTACTTTTACATTCACTGAACGGCCTTTTTTAACTCTATTTTTGGATTAAACGAGGCCTGAAAAATCTGGGAAAATTATGACTGACCACATCATTAAAGATATTGCTCTCGCTGACTGGGGCCACAAAGAAATCGACATGGCAAAAAGTGAAATGCCTGGCTTGATGGCTGTTCGCGAAGAGTATGGTTCAGAACAACCTTTAAAAGGCGCTCGTATCGCAGGCTCTCTGCACATGACTATTCAAACAGCCATGCTAATCGAAACCTTAATTGCATTGGGCGCTGAAGTTCGTTGGGCATCCTGTAACATCTACTCAACTCAAGATCACGCTGCCGCAGCAATTGCTGATCAAGGCATCCCTGTTTTCGCTTATAAAGGCGAAACTTTAGATGAGTATTGGGAATACACGCACCACATCATGGAATGGCATGATGGCGGCTCTCCAAACATGATTCTGGATGATGGTGGTGATGCTACCACGCTTCTTATTCTTGGTACTCGTGCTGAAAAAGACATTTCCGTATTAGATACCCCTAAAAGTGAAGAAGAAGTAGCTTTATTCAAAGCAATCAAGCTTAAGCTATCTGAAGACAATGACTTTTACTCGCGCACTTTGGCCAACATCCAAGGCGTGACTGAAGAAACTACCACAGGTGTTGCTCGTTTATATCAAATGAAGAAACGTGGCGAACTGCCATTCCCAGCCATTAACGTCAACGACTCAGTGACCAAGTCCAAGTTTGATAACTTGTACGGCTGTCGTGAGTCTCTAGTAGATGGTATTAAGCGCGCTACCGACGTCATGATCGCCGGTAAAATCGCTATCGTTTGCGGTTATGGTGATGTGGGTAAAGGTTCTGCTCAATCGCTTCGCGGTTTAGGCGCCACTGTCTGGATTACTGAGATTGATCCAATTTGTGCGCTACAGGCAGCAATGGAAGGCTATCGTGTGGTTGATCTTGAAGATCCAAACATTGTTGAGCAAGCAGATATTGTTGTAACAGCGACAGGTAACTATGACATCATTCGTCATGAGCACATGGAGCGCATGAAAGACCAGGCGATCGTTTGTAACATTGGTCACTTCGATAATGAAATTGACGTAGCCAGCCTGGAAAAATACGAATGGATTAACATTAAAGAGCAGGTTGACCAAATCAGATTCCCTGATGGTAAGCGCATCACTTTATTAGCTAAAGGTCGCTTAGTGAACCTTGGCTGTGCTACAGGCCACCCAAGCTTCGTAATGTCAAACTCTTTCACCAACCAGGTATTGGCTCAAATTGAGTTATGGAAGAACGGCGATAAATATGACAACGATGTTTATATCCTGCCTAAACACCTTGATGAAAAAGTAGCTCGCCTGCACCTTGAACGTATTGGTGCTCGTTTAACTACCTTGCGTCAGGATCAGGCAGATTACATCAACGTTCCTGTAGAAGGCCCATACAAGCCAGAACATTATCGTTATTAATTTATTGTTCTGATAGCTTCAAAAAAAGCCGGCAAAAGCCGGCTTTTTTTTGATTTCTACAATTCAATTTTATCTTCTTCCACCTCGTCGTTAGCAACCAATTTTTTATATGTCGTCGAGAGAAGCCCAATATTGAATATCATTATTATCATGGTATAGGCTGTCGATAAGATCGAAGCCACAACTCCAGGAAAGTCTGGCATAAGTATTAACAGTGGAAGCATAGTCAGAACCGGGATAAATACCACTGTGCCAAAACATGTCAAACTATAACCGCTCGTTGCGTTCCATGCTTTAGTAAGTCCGAACTCTTTATCAACAGCGACTGCAGGTAAAACTATTGATAAGCGACTCCACAGAACTAACGCTACAATCATACCTAATATGAATCCAAATATTGGGAGGAGTCCTATAAAAAATACTATAGGGCTCATCATTAATCCAATTAGAAACCCATAACCAATATACATCAGTTCCCTAGATTGTAAGCGGAGATTACCCAACAGCCCTGTCGCAGTAGGTCCAAGCAATATCACCCTATGAACTGAAATTGCTAATAACGCCCAAATTACAGCATCTATAATGTTATATAAGATGAATTGGTAAGTTTCTGTAAGATAAAGAGGCGTCCAACTCAAGGCTATCCCTAAGACGATTGGCACCAAAGTTACTCTTAATAACGTTAATTTGTGTTCTAAAACCACATCTACTGTTTCTTCTAATATTTTCCCAAAAGAAGTCATGTATCCCTCTTATACTTAATTTTTTTAAGCCTTGGATTCTAGCACAAGATTACTTCTTTGAGTCTTAATTACAAATGCGCGATAATAGCGCCATCATTTTTCAATGGTTTCAAACTATCTCTATGGATAACGCTTCCCTAAAAAAACGTGACTTAGCCGTTCTTTGGCATCCCTGCAGTCAGATGAAAGATTATGAGCGCTACCCTATGACACCGATTAAACGCGGTGATGGCGTGTACTTAGAAGATTATGATGGTAATCGCTACATTGATGCAGTCAGCTCCTGGTGGGTCAATCTATTTGGCCACAGCAATCCTATCATTGCTAACGCTATGAAAGAGCAGGTCGATAAGCTGGAGCATGTGATTTTTGCTGGGTTCACGCATGAGCCCGCCATTGATCTGGCTGAGCAACTGGTGGCCATGACTCCGGAAGGGTTAGATCGTGTCTTCTACGGTGAGAATGGTTCCTCAGCGGTAGAAATTGCCTTAAAGATGAGCCTGCATTACTGGCAACTGTCAGGAAAGCCTGAGAAAACTCAATTTATCGCCTTAGAAAGTGGTTACCACGGCGAAACCACCGGTGCATTGGCAGTTTCAGATCTAGGCTTATACAAAGCCCCTTATAAGCCACTGATGTTTGATGTTATGACAGCCCCCTCCCCCGACTGTTTTTTCCGTGAAGAAGGTGAGAGCTGGCATGACTACTCGTTACGTCAATTTGAAAAAATGCGTGAGCTGGTTGAGCGCGAACATAAAAATGTCGCTGCTATCATCGTCGAGCCATTAGTACAATGTGCTTCAGGGATGCGCATGTATCACCCTGTTTATCTTAGTGAGTTGCGCAAGTTATGCGATGAGTTCGATGTACATTTAATTGCCGATGAAATCGCTGTTGGTTTTGGTCGTACTGGCACCTTGTTCGCTTGTGAACAGGCTGATATCAGCCCAGACTTTATGTGTGTTTCAAAAGGCCTTACTGCCGGTTTCTTACCACTTTCCGCCATGCTGACGCGTGAATCAATTTTCCAGGCTTTCTACGATGACTACGAAAAGCTGACTGCCTTCCTTCATTCGCACAGCTACACTGGCTATGCCACAGGGTGTGCGGTTGCTAAAGCGACCCTGGATATTTTCCAGAGCGAGCCGGTGATTGAGAACAACAAGGTTTTAGCACAGCACATGGCACAAGCGACGGCTCATTTTGCGGACCACCCTAACGTTGCCGAAGTTCGCCAAACCGGCATGATTCTTGCAGCAGAAATGGTTCAGAACAAAGCCAGCCGCACTCCTTATGACTGGAAGGAGCGCCGCGGGATGCGTGTTTATGAGCATGCTCTGTCACAAGGCGCACTACTTCGTCCTCTCGGCAATATAGTCTATTTTATGCCCCCCTATGTCATTACGCCTGAAGAAATTGATAAGCTTGCCGATATTGCCTGGCAAGGCATCCAACTGGCTACAAAGGATTAACTCATGCGTGTGCCACGTATTTTCACCTCTCATCCACTGTCAATTCCCTCTAAGGTGATACTTGATAAAGAAGCGGGTATTCATGTTAGCCGTGTTTTACGCATGACCCTGGGCCAACAAGTTGAACTTTTTAATGGTGATGGCCATAGCTATTACAGTGAAATCATCAACATTGAACGTAATCAGGTTACCGTGAACATTGTTCAAAAGATTGCTACAAATAACGAATCCCCCCTGAATATTCACTTATTTCAGGGCGTTTCTCGTGGCGATAAGATGGAGCTTACTTTGCAGAAAGGGGTTGAGCTAGGCATAAAACACTTCACTCCCCTGATCACCGAGCGCTGTGGCGTTAAACTAGATGAAAAGCGATGGCTTAAGAAACATCAACACTGGCAAAAAGTTATTGAAAGTGCCTGCGAGCAATGTGGCCGCAACACTATCCCGGTTCTGCACCCTGTCATTCATTTGCAAACTGCTTTAAGTCAGCTTAATGACACCAGTTTTTTTATGCATCCTGACAGCAAACACAGCTTCAAATCTATAACAGCCGATGCTCAGTCTGAGCTTCAGTTATGGGTTGGACCCGAAGGCGGTTTTAGCGATGAAGAAGTTGAATCGGTTAAAGGGCACGGCTGTAAACCCGTCCAACTGGGACCGAGAATACTGAGAACAGAAACGGCAGCCTTAGCTGCCGTGTCAGTTATGAATGGTCTATGGGGAGATTTCTAGGACTTATCTCTAGAGCTAATTACGCTCAACGATCATTTTTTCAATTAGGTCAAGATCGGGGATTAGTGCTTTACGGCCATCAAGATCAGCCCAAGCTTTTACGCCTGTCGGTAATTCTTCTTCCAGCATTTGACTGTTATCCTCATCTATCGGAATTAAGCGTGGGATCCCTTGCACCATGATTGCAACATAAGGGACCTCCTGATTACCGTTCAGAGTATACACAATAGCAATACGCGAACGACGCAGCTCACCCAGATCTTTCTTTCCTTGCACTCTTTCAAGCGATATCACTGGAATTTTAATATTACGCCAGATAATTTGACCAATTTGCCAGTCATCACTCGACTCTGCGTTCTCTGCTAGATCAACATTCATGAATGGAACGATTTCAGCCACCGTTGCATTAGGCAACAACAGACTATTTTCAATCATAGGAATCAAAAAACTATAAACGTCTTTTACTGTATCAGTCATGCTTCATCTCACGCGTATTGATCAACTGGAAATAAAGCCTCTAACAAAATGACCAACTGCGCAGCTAAACCCGCAGGGTCATCCTTATATGTGACTTGTCCAGTTTTTATGATACTTTCAGGCATTGATGACTGGATACAGCTTTCTACAGTCTGACACCAGATATCAACTCCACTCGCTGTTAGCAGCTCCGCATTTGCAGAACCATCATCACCCATACCACTAAAAATAATTGCTAATTTTTCCACATCCCTTAGTTCTAGCGACTCGGCAAATAATTCATTGATATTGGGAGCATAGGGCTTACTCCAAACTTCATCTGTAATAATGATCTTTCCCTGCACAACAAAGCTAATCTTTTTATCAATCGGTGTAATGTAAAGTTTGCCTGGCTTTATCTCTTTATACTGATCGATAATTTCGGCATCAATAAAAGAATGCTCATTCAGCATTGCTTGCAGATTCGGCAAGGAGCCTTCATTAATATGGTTTGCCAGAACAAAACAAACCGGCAACGGCTTATCAGGCAAGGCATCAATAAAAGCCTTTACTGCTGCTGGCCCACCTGTCGAAGCGGCCAGTAGCACCAACATTATATTCATTGCAGCTTGTTAAATCCTTTAGTCATCAAGCTTTAGCATCTCATCAATCGTTCCTAGCAGAGCATCCTCGTTATAAGGCTTACCAAGATAACGATTAACACCAATCTGCTCTGCACGCTCACGGTGTTTCTCACCGGTACGTGACGTAATCATAATGATCGGTATATGCTTAAGTCTTTCATCATGTCGAATGATGGTTGCTAATTCAAAACCATCCATACGAGGCATTTCAATATCCAGCAACATCACATCCGGTATATCATCATGCAATTGTGTAATCGCATCAACACCGTCTTTTGCAGTCATTACCTGGAATTGGTTACGCTGTAATAATCTCGCAGTAACCTTACGTACAGTAATCGAATCATCGACAACCATAACAACTGGAACGCGATCTTCAACAGGCGTCTCTTGAACCATACCTTCTTCATGGGCAAAGTCCCACTCATGGAAACGGTCAACCAGTGTTTGCATATCAAGAATCAATACGACACTACCGTCACCCAGAATGGAAGCACCCGAGATACCTGGCACTGTAGAAATCTGGCGACCAATATTTTTTACAACAATCTCGCGCGAACCTATTAATTCATCAACGTGAACAGCAATCGGCTTATCCTCACCTTGAATAATCAATACTGGCACGTATTCATCAACTGGTGGGACTATGTCTGAATTACGATCAAGGATTTGCCCTAAATAGCGCAGTTCAAACTCTTGGTCCAAGTGTGAGAATGTCTTATCTTTGTCTTGATAGATTTCCAAAACTTCTTTTGCGCTGACACGAGCCACCGTAGTGATATTTGATAGAGGAATCGCATAAGGCTCACCTTTAACTTTCACCATCAACGCTTGGTTTGAAGATAGGGTGAAAGGTAAGCGCACTGTCATAGTAGTGCCCTGTCCCTCTTCTGAACTAATGTTTAATGAGCCACCCAGCTGCAGAATCTCGCTATGTACTACATCCATACCAACACCGCGACCAGAAATCTGTGTTACCGTCTCGGCGGTCGAGAAGCCTGGTTGCAGGATTAAGCGGAACAATTCACGATCCGATGGATTATAAGACTCATCAATCATGCCTTGAGACACTGCTCGAGCACGAACCTTATCTTTACGGATACCAGCGCCATCATCCTGAATCTGGATGAACACTTCATTGCCTCGTCTTGATAAGCTTAAATGTACGGTACCTTTTTCAGCTTTGCCCGATTTTTTACGTTCAGCTTTTGACTCAATACCGTGGTCAATCGCATTCCTTAACATATGGTCAAGTGGTGCCACCATGCGCTCAATAACGGTGCGATCCATTTCACCTTCAGACTCCAGAACCAAATCAACCTCTTTGTTTAGCTCGGTTGAGATCTGGCGTACCATGCGACGGAGTCGACTTTCAATACTGTTAAACGGCACCATTCGGGTACGCATTAATCGATCTTGTAGCTCAGTGTTAACCCGCCCTTGCGCCAGTAATGTTGCTTCAGCGTCACCAACTTTTGTCTCTAAAATTTCCTGAATCGACATCAAGTCGCTAGCAGCCTCAAGTAAGCTTCGGGTCAGTTCTTGTTGGCGTGTATAACGGTCCATTTCAAGAGGGTCAAACTCATCAAAATCGACACCTGAAATCTCACGACGATAAAGAACCTGAGCCTCCGTTTCAATCTCAAGATTACGTAATTGTTCACGCAAGCGATCAACCGTTGATGACATTTCACTTAAGTTGAAATTCAAGTCAGCAACCTGCTGCTCAAGGCGCGAACGGAAGATTGAAGCCTCACCAGACAAGTTCACCAAGTTGTCCAAGACTTCTGAACGAACACGAATGACATCGCGGCTTGCTGCCTCTTTGGCTTCTTCTTCCTTCTGTTTCTGTCTGTCAGCAAGAGAAACAACCTTAACTTCAGCTTGCTCGCCTGATTCAGCCAAGTCTTGCTTGTCTAGCTGATCAATCTGTGACTCTATAGCGGATTTGTCGTTGTCCAGTTTACGCAACAGTTCAATTGGCTTAGCCGGCATCTCGCCATTGCGAACTTGTTCCACCATGTCATGCAATTCATCATAACTACGGCGTAACATATCAACCCAACGACTTTGACCTACGCGCGAATCTCTGGCAAGAGTTTCAATAACCCCCTCAAGCTTATGGGTAAGATCTCCTACTGGTGTAATCGCTGCCAGTTTTGCACCACTTTTCAACGTGTGCAGATTTCGCATAGCAGTATTCAAAGGCTCGGTATTGTGCAAATCATTTGACCAGCGCTCAATAGCCTCTTCGTAAGAAGCCAGAAGCTCCGAAGCTTCACCTAAGAACAGCTCTGCAAGCTCTTCATTCCAAGCAGCTTCATCTTCTGCAACCGCCTCTTCTGGCTTGACGTCTTCTTTAGGTTGCTCAGTTTTGGCCTCTTCAACCGGCTGCTCCTGCTCTACCGGTTCTGCAGGTTTAACATCTTCAACTTGCGGACTTACGTAGGCTCTGCCAGCTTTCTGAGCCGAAATAAATCCTTGGATTTCATCCAGCATGGCTTCAGGTGAAGGAATCTGATCTGGAGTATTTCTCGCATTAAATATTGCAAGTAGCTGATCCTCAGCTCGCTCGGCTAAATCAATCGCCTGATCGGATGCAGAGAATAGCTGATCGGTAATAGCTGTATATAAATCCTCTAAGCCATGAGCCAAGTCGCCGATTGGCGAGAAACCAGCCATTCTTGCACTACCTTTCAAGGTATGTAAGTTACGTTGTAGTTCGGCAATAACTTTTAAGTTATCAGGCTCCTGACGCCATTTCTGTAACAGCGCGGCATCACTATCGAATAACTCTTCTGCCTCTTCACTGAATATTTCGAGTAACTCATCATCCACATCCAAATCAAGACTGATAGTTTTAGCAAACTCTTTTGCCGGTTCTGCAGACTCTTTTTCTGACTCTGCTATTAGTTCATCTTCTTTTTCAAAGCTGATTTCATCGGTTTTTTCTTCATCAGCTTCTGAAGGTGCTTCTGTTTCTTCAACTACTTCCTGTCTAGCTTTATCCTCAGAGGCTTCTTCAACTACATCCTGTTGAGTTTCATCTTCAGAGGTTTCTTCAGTGACGGCTTTACTCTCATCAACTTCCAACTCTTCTGACAAGTCCAGCTCACTATCCAACTCATCATCCAAGTCTAAACCAAGCTCTTCTGCCGCATCTTCCATACTCAAGTCCGAGTCGGCTTGAAGCTCTTCAGCTTCCGACGCAGGTTCTTCTTCGACGGGTTCAGAAGCTAAGAATTCGTCAGAGAAATCAAACTCAATCGAATTATCATCAGCCGCAGCTTTTTCCTCGCTTGGAGTCTCGGTTGCGTCTGTTTTCTCTTCTTGCTTGGGTGTTAAGAAGTCATCGTCAAGGCTAAATTCAATACTATTGTCATCAGTTGCTGACTCTTCTTCCGGTTTTTCGGCTTTTTCTGCAAGTTCTTCAGCTGTAGCATCATCTTCAGCTTGCTGACTATCAGCCTCAGCTTCTTCTGTTACAACTTCTGATAAATCTTCACCCGAACCAGACTCCAACTCAAGTTCTAAACCAGAAGCTTCAGATGGCTCCCATGTTTGTAGTGCTTGAATTAAATCTCCAGCTTCTGGAATGGATAAATTAGCGGCCAAACAATCGAATTGATTTTCTAACTGATTGTAGGATTCCTGTAGTAATACACCAATAGATGTATCAACTTTGCGGGCAGTCATATTTCTTTGTAAGGCATCGCCAAGGGATGTGACAACCTGCTCAATTTCATTGAGCTCTGCTTCACCTAAAATACTTCTTAAGCGATCCACTGATGCCATCAAATATGAAACTTTTTCAATACGCTCTGCTTCAGGCGT
This sequence comes from Kangiella sp., assembly GCA_048266925.1. Classification (GTDB taxonomy): domain Bacteria; phylum Pseudomonadota; class Gammaproteobacteria; order Enterobacterales; family Kangiellaceae; genus Kangiella. The sequence goes on from JBLWYL010000003.1 coordinate 187,538, forward strand.
TTCTTGAAGGTTAGTACTTTCAATATCAACCAGTACGTCGGAGGCTACATTAAATATATCTTTAATTAACTCAGGATCACGTCCTTGCTCTTGACCAGAGTCGCCTGACTCATCAAACCTTTTTTGCTGTTGAGTAAGCTGTTGAAGTATTTCTTCTTCATGTACCGAAATCACCTGATCATCTTCTGGAGTACCAATAATATGTCTTAATAGATCTTTTGTATGATCAATCAAAGCCATATCTGCTTCTTCTGCAAGAAGCTCTCTGGTTTTTAACTCCTGGAAATAACTTTCAACGGGTACAATCACATTAGTCAATGATTGAATATTGGCAATATGGGCCACACCTTTTAAAGTGTGTAATGAACGCAATAAGTTATCGCTAATTTGACTTTGAGTAATGCCCTGCTGACGTTGATTAGCAAACATTTCCAAGCTGGTAACGTGACCTTCTGCTTCCTGCTTGAATATGTCAAACAGCTCTTGCTCTGCTGCCTGATCCGCTTCTTCCTCGGTCTGTTCAACCTGTGGTTGAAGATCTGTAATCATTTCACCCTTACTGATACGATTTGCCCTTTCCGCTAGCTCTTTTGGAAATTGCGTCTTTTGACCTGAAGCAAATTGCTTGACCATGCTTGGCAATATATTTGCCACTTCTTCGGTCGTTATCATTAAAGCAGGGGTAAACTCTATATTTTTATCAATCAGTCGATTCAACATATTCTCTATCGACCAACTTAACTCTCCGATGTCAGTCGCACCAACCATTCGCCCACTACCCTTCAAGGTGTGGAAGTTGCGTCGAATCGTCGTTAATGCCTCTTTGTTACTTTGATCTTTTTTCCATTCCGGAAGTAGACTATGCATCTCTTCCAGAACTTCGTCCGCTTCTTCAATAAAGATTTCACGAACTTCATCATCAATTAATTCATCACTATCATCGCCTTCAGCATAGTCGTCTCTTTCAACCATCTCTATATCAGGCATATCCAGTGCATCATCAAGCACCGGTAACATTTCTTCGTCCAAGTTACCGTAGTGTTCTTCAAGTTGGCTGATGCTATCCGTCGCTCTTTGCAAGATAACGGGTAAACCGTGTAAGCCAGAAGACATCAAACCTTCTAAATAATAATCCACCGAACTCACCGCATCTGCCAGTGTTGATACTTCGGCTTCACTTAAGACTACTTTTTCGCTAATCAAATATTTAACGACAAAGTTCTTTGCTTTCGAAATAACAGTAAGCAAGTTATCAAGCTGAGCAAAGGTTAGTGCACCCTCTACTTCTTTCAGTAGTTCCGGCACATGTTCAAGGCGATTAATGTTATGGCTTTCGTCTAAATAATCTGTGATAGCGTCTTTAACTTTATGTAAGTTACCACGACTTTCTTGAACTAATTGATAGCGAGCATTAATAATCTGTAGAGACTCACCTTCTCCTTGACCAAGACTTTCATTGGCTAGCTGTTTGCTGTCCATTTTGAGCGCTCGCTCAATATAATCTTCGAGCGATAAAATACCTTCAGCAATATAAATCAAACCCTGTTCACGATCAGCCTCTGAACCATCCAGCAAATCACCAATAGACTTCATCTGCTTACTAATCATGTCCTTGGACTGTGACAGTCCTAGCATTGACATGGTGTCAGAAATTTTTTGCATTGCAGGAACCATGTCTTCTAATGGTTCTCTTTCCTGTGATTTAGTACGGATATAAAGATCTAACGATTCCTTGATTTCACCTAAATCTTCTTTAATAACATTAAGTGCTATTCGAACGCTTGCAGTGTCAGGCCCCGTTAAATCACTTGATTCACTTTCTAAATCCCCCAGAGATTCCATTAACTGGTTCAATTGGAACTTATCCTGAACTTCCTGAACTTGCTGATCATCCGTATCAAATTGAGCAACATAGAAAAGAATATTAATTAGAACTTTGTTTGCTTCTTCTTGATTAGCCGTTTGCTCAATAAGTTCTCTAATTCGACGGTCGACCTGCCCCAAAAGACTCTTAATAACCGGAGTATCTTTCTTCGAAAGTAAGCCAATATTTCTTAAGAAAACTGATGTAACCCACCATAGAGGTTGGTAAGGAACACGATTCTCCAATCCCCATAAGGCTTCAGTTGCCTGTTGCATACGGTCCAGGTTGGATTGTGTGTCCACATCTCGAATAACTCCCAACAAACCCTGCTGGAACTGAGAGCGTAACGTTTTAACCTCTGCGAGGATATCACCTTTAAGTTCTGTCTTATTCTTCGGTGAAGGCGCTTCAATACCTTCCGTTGGAATACTGATAAGATTGCCTGCACCTAAAGTATCTACGCCACGACAGGTGCGCATATCATTAATAGCAGGCAACAATATAACGGGAAGATCAGACTTACCTTCTGCATAACGCGACAAGTAGCTTCGGAACCTTAGAATAGCTGATAACAAGACTTCATAGGCCTTTTCGTTTGAATCAACTCTTTTCTCGCCAATTGCTTCGGCAAGCGCTTCCATTTCTTCTGCTAATAACGCAGCTCCTGAGAACTCAAGCATCTGCATAGTTCCGCGGATCTGATGCATGCAATTTGCACAGAAGTGTATTTGGGTTTTATCAGTTTCGTCCTCAGCGTACGCCTTGATCGCATTTTGCGCTTGTTCAAGGGTGCTTTCGACTTCGTCTTTAACCCAATTTAAAGCTACTTTTGTTTGATTATCTCTCATGCCTACACCATTTTTTGTAGCTATAGCTGTCGCTGATATGCCAAACAGTTTCTTTCATCAATCCGCACCAGTTCTGGATGTGTCCAGTTAATAATTTCACCTAGTCCTAATATCAGTACTCCGCCAGGTATTAACCTTTCCACCAACCCTTCCAATATTTTAATACGATCTTCAGGGCGAAAATAAATCAGTACGTTCTGACAAAATATGACGTCATAATTTCGTTTTGGCGAATTCCCAATATCATTGAGATTTCCTTGCAAAAATAACACTCTATTTTGAATGTTCTCTTTGACTCGCCAGTGCTTACTATCATGACGATTAAAATAAGATGCCTGTATCTCTGGTGACATCATGTGTAATTTTCTATCGCTGTATATCGCTCGTCTTGCAGCACTCAGCGCTGGGTAACTAATATCAATTCCGGTAATACCGTAATAAAAGCGCAACCCTTTTTCAGTTAACGAATTCAAACTCAGTTCTTCGAGTGCAATGGCTAAACTATAAGGTTCTTCGCCGGTAGAGCAGCCAACACTCCATATTTGCACATTACAATCACTGTTCGAATTGGCTGATTGAATAATCTTTTGCTGACAAACATGCTGCACCAAATCAAACGATTCTTTATGTCTAAAGAAGCTCGTTTCATGAATAGTCAGCGCATCAATCAACTGAAACCATTCTAATGAAGCCCAGTTTTTATCCTGTAACCTCGTATAATACTCATCGTAACCCTGCAGGTTCAGATCTCGGATTCTTTTCAATAAACTTGTCTTTAAAAAAAGCTGTCTATTTGCTGGAATCCAGATCCCTGAGTATTTCCTGATCAAAGACTGCCAACGTTCAAAGGTGGCAGTCTCCATTTCAGGTACGTGGGTTAAAGAGCTATGTTTCAATTAGTGGCTCTCAATTCAATCAATCTTTCTTTTTAGACTCATCTTCCAAAAAGATATCATCGTCTAATTCTTCAAGGCTCTCATCAGCTTCTTTCAAGAAGTCTTCAAGTTCATCGCTAGCATCTTGCAAATCTTCATTGGAATCTTCTAGCTCGCTTGTTTCTTCATTCAAAGATTCTAATGACTCATCAAGTTCTTCGCCGGTTGACTCGTCATTGAGATCATCACTTTCATCAAACATGTTCTCAAAGCTGTCTTCTTCATTAATTTCGTCAACTTCTACTGCTGAAGTGTCTTCACCTCGGAAGTAATCGTCATTAGTTGAATCCAATTTAAAGCCAGCAACCGAACGACGAAGGTCTTCTGATAACTCAGTCAATTTACCAATCGAACGAGCTGTCTCTTGAGTACCCTCGGATGTCTGCGTGGTAATTTCCTGAATGACCGTCATCGTATTGGACACATGACCAGCAGATGCAGCTTGCTGACGCGCAGCGTTGGAGATGCTTTGAATCAAGTCCGCCAGGTTGGTTGATACCGTTTCAATTTCTTCCAGTGCCACACCCGCGTCTTGTGCTAATCGAGCACCACGAACAACTTCAGAAGTGGTATCTTCCATCGAAATTACCGCTTCGTTAGTATCCGTTTGAATCGTTTTAACCAGCGCTTCAATCTGTTTTGTCGCATTTGAAGAACGTTCTGCTAATCGCTGAACCTCATCCGCAACAACCGCGAAACCACGACCGGCCTCACCCGCCGCCGATGCTTGAATCGCCGCGTTCAATGCCAGGATGTTCGTTTGGTCGGCAATATCGTTAATCAAAGATACGATGTTACCAATCTCTTGTGATGACTCACCCAGACGTTTAATACGTTTCGATGTTTCCTGAATCTGCTCACGAATCGTATCCATGCCTCGGATGGTATTTCGTACAACTTCACCACCTTTTTTCGCAATTTCCACCGATTTTTCCGCAACCTGAGATGACTCAGATGCGTTGGCAGATACTTGCTCAATAGAGACTGCCATTTCGTTAATCGCCGCAGAAGCACCGGTAATTTCCTGCGCCTGTTGGCGAGAAGCTTCAGCCAGCGCACTTGATGTTTGCTGTGTTTCTTCTGCTGATTTTGATACCTGGTCAACCGCTTCGTTAATCGCGCCAACCACACCACGCAACTGGTCAATGGTTAAGTTAAATGAGTCAGCAATCGCACCCGTGAAGTCCTCGGTTACAGTTGCTTTAACAGTCAAGTCACCATCTGCCAAACTATCAATCTCATCCAGTAGTCGAATAATCGCTTCCTGGTTTCGCGCATTCTCTTCTTTCTCACGCTCTGCCGAGACTTCCGACTCACGTAAACGAACCTTCTCTGCTTTACGCTGATTGAGGTACATGCCTACTAGCAATAACAAAATCAGAATAAACAGAGCACCTGAAACATATGGACTACCAGGCTCGGTGAAACTGGTTGTCATAGCAGCAAAAGCCGCTTCAACGCTCGCTGTTCTACCTAGTAGGGCATCAGCTGTGTTATAAATTTTGTCCGATGCATTCTGTACTTCAAATAGTTTAGGAGTACTGAATACGATGTAGTCAACCTTCTCGCTGACTGACTGGAATTCATCAACAATTGACTCAAGAGCCACGCGTGCCTCGGGATTATTAACGCGTCGAATCTCAAGCAATGCATCGCCGTTCAGCTGCCCTTCCAAATACACACCGAAGGTATCAACGTCCTGACCGAAGTCCTCTGCCGCGATTTGTGCTTCTTCACCACCACGAAGCACTTTCTGCATGCCAGAAGAAATACGCTCAGCCAACCACTTTTGTCTCGTTGCCTGGTGAACCTCTTCGCCATCAGCTCGGTTATCAAGAAGTATATCAATCACACTATCGTATTGACGCTGCATGGTTGGAATTTGCTCTGCCAACTCATCTGCATTGATGTACATGCGATTTACAATTTCTCTACCATTCAGGATTGCTTCAGCATCAGGCTCAACCTCTCTCCATATTTCCTGTAGAGCTTCCAACTCGTTATTTCTGATGGACGATGGCGCTGGCGGTAATGAGGTTACACTATCACCATCTACCAGCCTTCTTAAGTTGCCTGCAAACTGGTCCGTAGCTGTTCTCAGCTCTCCAAATGCCGATTCCGTGCCTTGAGCAGCCTCTGAAGCATTTGTTGCAATTTGTTGCGACAATACTTTCATTTCAGATGCTAGCTCTGTACGCTTAATCCGGTTTTGACTTTCTAAAAAGCCGTAACCAAAATTAGCCATCAAAGCGATCAAGACAATGATCAATAAAAAAGCATAAAAACCGATTCCAGAACGGTTAGCTTTCTTCATCTTCTTTTTGGTCTCACTCATAGGTTGCTCCCGAGACATCTTAACTTCATATTGTTGTAAAAATTCACACAGCGACCTGGTGAAGTTCCGGACTTTCCGATAACTCCTTCATCCCAAAAACCCGCCATAACTCCCCGTTTCGTTCAAAACCCCCTACAATGTAAGGAGCAATAACTGCATCGGCAGTCAAGCTGCCTTCGACTTGCTCACCTTCTTCAAAGTGGTGCAAGCCACGTACTTCATCAACAATCAGACCTAAATATGACCCATGCTGATCAAGCACTAAAACTCTTTGTTTTAAAATATTTCTAGAACTAGGACGACCCAGATATTCCTGTAAATCAACTAGCGCCAACAAGACACCACGCAAGTTAGCAACACCCTTCAACCAGCTTTTGGAGCCAGGTACTTTGGTTGTTTGAGGAACAGGGATAATTTCAGAAATTTCGTCAAGCGGAGCAATATAGTTTATGTTATTCAATACAAAACTAACTCCGCTATAGAAAGCGCCACCACTAACGTCATGTTGTGGTAGCGAGTCACGATGTTTCTGACTACGTTCGGCTATGCCAGCAAGTATGCCAACAATATTGGTCGCATCAGTTCCAGACATAAGAGATTATGATCCTAATACGTTATTCACAGACTCTAATAAAGAGGCTTCATCCACAGGCTTCGTAATATAGTCATTGGCGCCTTGGCGCATGCCCCAAACTCGGTCAGTTGCTTGCGACTTAGTAGATACGATAATAATAGGGATTGATGATGTTGCAGGATCTTTTTTCAGTTGTCGAGTTGCCTGAAAGCCGTTCAAACCCGGCATCACAACATCCATAAGAATAACATCAGGGTGGTTGGCTTTTGCTGAAACGATGCCCGACTCACCATCAGGAGCAGTAATAACCTGATGGCCATTCTTTTCTAGCATGCCGGTTAAAATATGTGCTTCTGTTGGAGAATCGTCAACAATTAGTACACGCGCCATTATAAATTACCTCTCTTTAAAATCTTAAATTCTTAATCAAGCCACAGCCGGTTTGTTTTGTAACTGCTGGGATATGGCATTTAATAATTCGTCTCGGCTGAATGGCTTCGTCAAATAGTTATCAGAACCAACGACTCTGCCCTTTGCCTTATCAAACACCCCATCTTTACTGGATAACATAATGATCGGAGTGCCCTTAAAATTCTGGTTACTCTTTACGAGTGCACATGTTTGATACCCATCCAGGCGCGGCATCATAATATCGATGAAGATAATATCGGGCTTATAATCGGCAATCTTAGATAAAGCGTCATATCCATCTACGCCCGTTACTACATCACATCCCTGTTTTTTCAAAAGTGTCTCAGCAGTACGACGAATAGTTTTACTATCGTCCACTACCATCACTTTCAAACCTTTGAACAAATCACTCATGTATGGCTACCTATGAACAGCGAAAATTCACTATTTAATAAAGAGTTAGCGCCTTTTCTTCAACTTTTTTTTAGATTTCTACTTACCTTTTAGCATAAAAGTCAAGAAGTCGCAAAACAGTTCACATTTTCAGACTAATTCTGTTGCTGAATCCATGCAACCTTTTTCTTCTAAGAATAAAGGTTTTGCTGGTTCAAGCTTCATGATAACTTATTATTAAACCACATTCTTTTTCTTTTATGTCATATTCTTTATTAATGGTCATGGATCCCATCGACCAGGTTAATACCGTTAAAGATACCAGTTTCGGATTGCTACTTGAGTCGCAACGCCGAGGCTGGAATTTATACTATTGCCAACAACACGACCTTTATTTGGAAGAAGGCGAAGTCAGGGTCAATTGTCAGTCGCTCAAAGTGTTCAACAATCCGCACAAATGGTTCGAGACTGATGAGCCTGAAAGCAAGAGCTTAAGCTCCTTTCACACGGTATTGATGCGTAAAGATCCGCCATTTGATATGAATTATATTTATAGTACCTACCTTCTCGAGCTGGCTCAGGAGCAAGGCACTCTCGTGGTTAACAACCCAAGAAGCCTGAGAGATTGTAATGAAAAACTGTTTACGGCCTGGTTTCCTGAGCTGACTCCACCTACCCTGGTTACCTCCAAAGCTCATTTACTGAAACGCTTTATTGCAGAACACCAGGATGTCATTTTAAAACCTCTGGATGGCATGGGTGGAGCCTCTATCTTCCGTATCAAACAAGGCGACCCCAATACCTCTGTCATTATTGAAACCTTGACCCTGAGTGGACAACATCTTGCCATGGCCCAACGTTTCATCCCCGAAATAACGCAGGGTGATAAGCGAATTCTGGTAGTTAACGGTGAAGTTATTCCTTATGTACTAGCACGAATTCCACAAAAAGGTGAGACCCGTGGCAATCTTGCAGTAGGTGGTAGCGGTGTTCCTATGCCCATCACTGAGCAAGAAAAGAAACTGGCCGAAACGATTGCTCCAGAATTGGTCAAACGAGGATTATTCTTTGTTGGTTTAGATGTGATTGGCAACTATGTGACCGAAATAAACGTTACCAGCCCCACTTGTATGCGAGAATTAGAAAATGAATATGGCATAAATATTGCCGCCAAGCTTTTCGAAAGTATTGAGCAACAAATAACACAATAAAAATACCTTACCCTTTAAATTAACAGCAACCTATGAATAAGAGCCTATGAGCCAGGTCATGCAACCGCCTCAAAAAGAATTGGTAAAACTCAATCAGTCGCCGGTAAAAGACGGCGATCGCTTGAAGTTCACTTTATTTCTGGCTATCTGCTTCCATCTGCTGCTTTTTTTAGGGGTACGCTTTGTGTTGCCACAAACAGAGCCCAGCCAGATTCCCATTTCTCTTGATGTGACATTAGCTCAACGGGAAAGCATTGATCCTCCTGAAAAAGCCGACTTCGTTGGTCAAACCAATCAACAAGGTGCAGGTGAGTCCGAAACAGCCGAACGTGCGACTACTAAACTCGAACATTTTAAAAATGTTGAAGGAGAAACTGACACCCCTTCTTTGGAGCTGGTGCCCGAGCAACACCAGTCCAAACAAACTTTACAGCTCGTCACCACCGACGATTCACAACAGACCATAGAGCAACCCACTGATACCGAGGATAACCAACAAAATACACCGGACCAAGTCAACCAGCCGACTGAAATCACGCCACCACCCGAACGACTGGAGCAGTACAATCTTGAGCAGGATGTTGCTAACCAATTACAAACCCGTGGCCTGAAAAAACGCCAGATTTCTGCCGCTATTTATGAATCACCAGCAGACGCTCAATACCTTGAACTGTGGCGAAAAAAAGTCGAGCAGGTAGGTAATTTACATTACCCCGAGCAAGCTAAAAGGCTCGGCATCTACGGCAGCTTAACCTTAAAAGTCAGTATTGATAAAGATGGCAATCTGCTTGATGTCATTATTCTTAGGACATCCGGTGAAAAGATCCTTGACCAAGCCGCGCTGGACATCGTTCGTTTGTCCGCTCCTTTTGAACCCCTCCCAGAGTCCATTCGACAGAATACGGATATTTTAGAAATTGTTCGCACCTGGCAGTTCAAACCCGACCATAGCTTAAATACCAGAAATTGATACAATAAACTTTATTCATTCACCTTTAAGTTAGTGACCGTTTATACATGGAAGCGATACAATCTTTAGCCAACCACCTGCTTGTTGCCATGCCAACTTTACATGACCCTTTTTTCTCAAGGAGTGTTACCTATATTTGTGAGCATAATGAGCAAGGAGCTTTGGGTCTTGTATTAAGTCTGCCTCTGGAAGCAACTTATGACGAATTATTCAAGCACCTCAATATCGATACAGCAGCCGATCATGTTGACCAGCGTGTTTTACTCGCTGGAGGCCCGGTAGATCGCGAGCGAGGATTTATTCTGCATACTCCTATAGGAAGCTGGGAGTCATCCTTAACTATCAGTGATGATATCGCCTTATCAACTTCTGAAGATATTTTGCAGGCAATCGCTAAACATGAAGGCCCAGAAGATGTTGTTATTACGCTTGGTTACGCAGGCTGGGATGAGGGCCAACTCGAAAAAGAAATCGAAGAAAACTCCTGGTTATTTGCCCCCGCTGATAATGACATTATATTCAGAACTCGTCCCGAGGAGCGCTGGCTAAAAGCTACTCAACTGCTCGGAATTGACTGGACACAAATAGCAGAGCAGGAAGGCCACGCCTGATGGCAACTTTAACCGATGCCGAACGCTATCTTTGCTTTGATTTTGGGGAGAAGAGACTGGGCGTTGCAACAGGTGTGCGCACCCAAATGTCAAGTCAGGCACTGACGGTTCTTGCTGTCACTAATGACCAACCCGATTGGAAGCTCATCGAAAATCTGATTAGAGAGTGGAGCGTACAAGCTTTTGTGGTTGGATTACCCCTTAATATGGATGACAGCGAGCAGGAGGTCACTCAAAAAGCACGTAAATTTGCCAATAGATTGCATGGCCGCTTTGGTCTTCCCACCTATCTACATGATGAGCGATTAAGCTCCGCCGAAGTCAAAGATTACTTGTATGAAATAGGCGGTTATAAGAAATTAAAGCAAAACCCGATCGATGCTTATGCGGCTGAACTGATACTCAAAGGCTTCTTCGAACAGCATCACCAACAGAGTTGATATTTGTCAACTCACGCAAAACCTGCCTATAATCAGTGCAGGCTCACCACCTTTGATGCTTGGCCGTCTGTGCCTAAACATAAAAGGACGAGGGCTTAAGCAAACAACAAGGAGTCAGCAAAGGAACTAATGCTGGATAGAATCTCAAACGATCAAAAGCTATTATGGAGCTTTCTTGGGCTTCTGTGGCTAAACTTTGTCGTTTTCGCAGCATTTACCTACTTTGCCCAGCGTGACCAGCTTCTCGAAAACGCCTTCCAGCAACTGACCCATCAATCTGAATTAACTGGCAGTGTCCTGGATGAGTGGATGTCAGCTAGGATAGGATTAGTCACTGGTTTAGCCGAAGAAATTGCTTCAAAACCTCCTGAACAGCATGACTCCATCCCACAAATTTACTTTGAACGAATAGCTGATACCAACTTATTGCAATACCTCGGTTATGGTTTAGAAAGTGGTTTCTATACTTCCAACCCCTGGCCGTTACCAAAAGGTTATGACCCAAGGCTGCGACCTTGGTATAGAAATGCTAAAGAGGCAATGGAGCCAACCATTTCTGAGCCCTACTTAGGCGTCGATGACTATACCACGACTTATCTGGCTTTTACTGCGCCGATTATAGCGAACAATCAGTTTTATGGGGTCGTGACCGGCGATGTCAGTTTCAATGATATCCACCAACAGATATTATCAACTCCCATTATCTATGACGGTCAATTTAACCTTATCAAGCATAATGGTGATGCAGTCTTACGACCAGTTGACCCTACTGTCGAAGAGGTGGCCCCTGAGTTTTTTTCTTCAAGTATTACACGTGATCAACTAATGAAAACTCTTAGCCGAACATCTATTGCGGAGATCACTACCAACGATACCATCCTCGTCTTCTACCCTTTACAACATGTCGACTGGTGGTTAACCGCAGAAATTGATAAGCAATTATTGTTAGCGCCAGTTTATCGTGGCCTGATCAATATATTACTGCTTTTTCTAGCCATTGCTCTGAGTACCACCTTGCTACAAAAAATTTATGCTCGTCGTGTTTATAAACCCATCCTGCGCCAAATGCAGATCGATTATCATACAGATTTACCCAATAAGAATAAGTTTATGGAACAGATGCACAAGCTAACCCTGTCTAACCTTAAACATGGATTGTGTATTCTGATTCATTTCAAAGATATGTCTTCATTGCTATCAGGCTATTCACAGGAATCAATACATTCGATCTATCAACAAACGCTCAATCGAATTCGGAATAGTTTTGTCAGGGAGTATATCGTTGGTTCTGTGGCTCATGACCAACTCGCCATTTTTATTCCTTTTTTAAACTCTCCCAATCCTGCTTTTGTGGAACGTCGACTGCAGCACCTGGAATCCGTCCTCAATTCGCCTTTCCACATAGAAGACAGTGATAAGGAGAAGGGCATGGCATTAGCCGCCATCAACCTGGCCAGTGCCCGCTACCCCGAAGATGCCAACGTCTTTGACCTACTCCATAAAGCCAATATGGCACTATCGACCTTGCAAAACTCCAGCGCCCATTACGCCCAATACCATGATAATGTCATAACACAGTTAGCTACTGAGTCTGAACTCACTCAAGCACTTCATAACGCTTTGCAAAATGATGAGTTCTCATTAGTCTTTCAACCTCAGATCGACTGCTTAAGCAATTCTATTACTGGGGTTGAAGTGTTCTCTCGCTGGCACTCTATCAGTTTGAATAAAACCATTTCGCCTCAAGTCTTTATTCCACTTGCTGAGAAACACAACCTTATACGCAAATTTTCTATCTGGCTACTTCACTCACTATTCAAGCAAATTGCTTCCTGGCTTAAAGCCGAGCTCCCGGCTCCTCGTTTCGCTCTTAATCTGTCCAGCCTAAACTTACATGACCCAGTGTTCATGAAACAGTTTTTCCAGCTGATAAAAAACTATGAGATACCACCGGAAATACTGCAGGTTGAGATTACTGAGCATATCTCCCTGGAGCTTTTCTCCGACAGCCACAATCCTTTACAGACCATGCGTAATCGGGGCATCTCTATCGCAATTGATGATTTCGGCACCGGTTACTCATCCCTAACCTATTTGAAATATTTGCCCATTGATACCATCAAAATCGACCGCTCATTCATTAAATCACTACCCACCAGTCAATCAGATCTGGCTTTGAGCAAAGCCATTATTGATATTGGCAGAGAGTTTGAATTAAAAGTGGTAGCAGAAGGTGTGGAAACTCAGGACCAGCTTGAACTACTGAAGAATCACGGCTGCTACCAAATTCAGGGATATCTATTTAGCAAGCCACTCACTGCGGAACAGCTCAGTGAGTTTGTAAGCCAATGGCATCAGAAAGATCACGGTGAATTATCGATGACTCGATAGTTGTAATTTCATGCAGATCATAAAAAAGCCAGCAAGATTGCCGGCTTTTTATCATGTGTCTTAAATAAGACAAGGTTAGAACATTCGTCCACTACCCCGATCATCGTCCATCTCAACTTGAAGCCCTTCTGTGCCCTCAGTAAGAGAATCAGCATCTTTTTCATGCAGCTTGATCTTAAGACGCAAGTCGTTAGCAGAATCCGCATATAACAATGCATCTTCATAATTGATCTCGCCTTCAACGTACAAATCAAACAATGCCTGATCAAAGGTTTGCATTCCAAGCTCTCTCGAGCGAGCCATCAATTCCTTAAGTAAGTGAACCTCACCTTTACGGATATGATCAGAAATCAAAGGTGTGTTAATTAAGATTTCAATCGCTGCACGTCGACCCTTTCCATCTTTAGTCGGTACTAGCTGTTGCGCAATAATGGCGCGAGTATTCAAAGACAAATCCATTAACACCCGAGAATGCTCTTCTTTCGGGAAGAAGTGCAAAATACGGTCAATAGCCTGGTTCGCGTTATTGGCGTGTAAAGTACATAAACACAAGTGACCAGTCTCAGCGAAAGTGATCGCGTTGGACATAGTTTCTTTAGTACGAACCTCACCAATCAGAATAACATCGGGTGCCTGACGCAGGGTATTTTTCAGTGCTACTTCAAATGACTCCGTATCAATCCCGACTTCACGCTGGGTGATAATACATTGATCGTGTCGATGCACGTACTCAATAGGATCCTCAATACTGATGATATGGCCTGCAGAATTACGATTTCTATAACCAATCATCGCAGCCAGTGAGGTTGATTTACCGGTACCGGTTGCGCCGACAAAAATAATAATCCCACGCTTTTTCATGACCAGATCATTCAAAATATTAGGGATCTTCAGCTCTTCTGTGGTTGGAATCTTGGTCTCAATACGACGAACCACTAAACCCGGTTGATTACGCTGGTAAAAAGCACTGGCACGGAAACGACCAATATTTTCTACACTAATCGCATATTGGCACTCTTTCTTCTCTTCCAGTTCCTTCTTTTGCTTTTCTGTCATTGAAGAATGAATCAAAGCTTCAACATGCGCCGGAGTCAACATTGTTTTAGTGACCGGAACGATCTTGCCGTTGATTTTAATACAGGGCGGACGATGGACTGTTACAAACAAATCCGAACCCTTATGTTCCATTAGTGCTTTTAATAGTGGATTAATATCCATTAATGTCTCCTAGAAATCTTCTTTGCTCTTGGCTTTTGCACGGGCATCAGTACGCGATACAACACCCTTACTGACCAGCTGCTTCAAGCTGTGATCCAGCGTCTGCATGCCAAGCGACAAACCCGTCTGCATCGCAGAGTACATTTGTGCGACCTTATCTTCACGAATCAGGTTTCGAATGGCTGGCGTACCCACCAAGATTTCATGGGCTGCCACACGGCCGCCACCATTTTTCTTCAGCAGAGTTTGTGCAATAACTGCCTGCAATGACTCCGATAACATTGAGCGAACCATCGCTTTCTCACCGGCAGGGAATACGTCCACCACACGGTCAATGGTTTTCGCCGCTGAGGTGGTATGTAGAGTACCAAATACCAAGTGACCCGTTTCCGCCGCAGTTAACGCTAAGCGAATGGTTTCAAGGTCACGCATCTCACCAACCAGAATAATATCCGGATCTTCACGAAGCGCTGAACGCAATGCATTTGAGAAACTGTGTGTATCACGATGCACTTCACGCTGGTTAACCAGACATTTCTTACTTTCGTGTACGAACTCGATGGGATCCTCAATGGTCAGAATGTGATCATGCTTATTTTCATTCACATAATCGATCATGCCAGCCAGCGTTGTTGATTTACCGGAACCTGTTGGCCCTGTAACCAAAACCAAACCACGTGGCTCTAATGAGATATCCTGGAAAATTTTCGGTGCATTTAACTCTTCTAAAGTTAACACGCGAGAAGGAATGGTACGGAAAACTGCGGCACGGCCACGGTTTTGTACAAAGGCGTTAACACGGAAGCGTGCTAAATCTTTTAATTCAAACGAGAAGTCAGCCTCAAGGAACTCTTCATAGTCCTTTCGCTGCTTATCATTCATAATATCGTAGATTAACGTGTGCACTTCCTTGTCTTCAAATGGCGGAACATTGATGCGACGAATGTCGCCATCGACACGAATTAGAGGCGGCATACCCGCAGAAATATGCAAATCCGATGCATTATTCTTTACACTGAAAGCTAAAAGCTCTGTAATATCCATATGTTAGACCCCACACCTGATAATTGCGTTTTAATAATATGTCTAGGATAGCCTCTCATCTTGCAGATCTGCAACTACAAATCGTAAAAACCTGCGCTAAGCGACGGATTTTTAAACACTATGTGCAATTAGTCGCTGTTAGTAAAAGACATTCTGCGGACAGTATTCGTGAAGCTTATGCCGCGGGGCAGCGTGATTTTGGTGAAAATCAGGTGCAGGAAGCCATTGATAAAATATCCACTTTGTCGGATCTCGACATTAACTGGCACATGATAGGCGCCATCCAAAGCCGCAAGTGCAAAGATATTGCTCAACATTTCGACTGGGTACAAAGCGTTGACCGCTTAAAAGTGGCCAATAAGCTCAATGAACATCGCGATAAGGCTCAATCTCCTTTAAATGTGCTAATACAAGTCAATCTATTTGGTGAAAGCCAGAAAGCAGGTGTCGATGCAGCACAATGCAAAAAACTGGCTCATGAGATTATGCAACTACCGCGACTCAGATTGCGCGGACTCATGGCGCTACCACCTAAACAAACCGATCCACAGCTACAGCTTCATCAGTTCGAAAAAATACACCAGCTCTACCAGCAGCTACAGTCCGACTATCCACAGATCGACACCCTATCCATGGGTATGTCCGGTGATTATGATCAAGCTATTTTGGCTGGCAGCACCATGATACGATTAGGCACAGCCATCTTCGGTGAGCGTGAGCAGCCAGCTGCTGGGCACTAAAATAGCCAGTCAAGCTTGGCTTTGTTATGCTATGCGCACTTTTGGCAAACCCACAGTTAGTTAAACGAATAAGGTACACATGTCTGACGCAATTCAAGCTATCGCAAATGCAAAAATTGGTTTTATCGGTGCCGGTAATATGGCGGCCAGTATTCTCGGCGGATTAATCCAATCAGGTCTTTCAGCTAAACAGATTTTCGTTAGCAACCCAAGTCAGGGTAAGCTTGATGCATTGCTGGAGCGTTACCCTGATCTAAATACCAGCAACGATAACGCCTATGTTGCTAAAAATGCCGATTATCTGCTGCTCTCAGTTAAACCGCAGAAAATGGCTGTTGCCTGTAAACCTTTGCAGTCGTTAGATTTAAAGTGTTGCATCATTTCCGTCGCGGCTGGTGTTGCTTGCCAGACCATAGAAGATTTATTGGGTAGCACGATAGCGGTTATCCGATCCATGCCTAATACGCCCTCATTAATCGGTGCTGGAGCGACAGGCTTATTCGCTAACCGACATACTAGCGAGCAACACAAACAGGCAGCTACCGCTATTTTTGACGCGGTGGGGCTTAGCGTCTGGGTGGATGATGAATCACAAATGGATCTGGTTACCGCGGTTTCTGGCAGTGGCCCAGCTCATTATTTCTTGTATATGGAATCGGTGGTAGTTGCAGCTATTAAACAAGGCCTTCCGGAATCTACCGCCCGGCAGCTTGCAGCACAGACTGCGCTCGGCGCTGCCCGTATGGTACAGGACAACCCCGATCTTGAAATTAGCCAGCTGCGACGCAATGTTACTTCCCCAGGTGGCACCACAGCAGCCGCATTAGACGTTTTGAATAATGGCAAGCTCCCTGAGCTGGTTGCCAACGCTGTTAACGCCTCCGTAGTTCGAGGCAAAGAGCTTGCTGAAATTGCCAGCAAGTCTGAGCAAAATTAACGAGATTAAGAGCCCTGACGCATGAATCCAGCATTTATCATCCTTGAGTATGTTATCAACCTGTTTGCCATGGTTTTCCTGGTGCGTGTATTGCTACAGCTTGGCAGCGCTGACTTTTTTAATCCCATAGCTCAGTTTATCCACAAATTTACCGCGCCGGTCATCAATCCTTTACGCCCAATATTGCCTGATCTGGGTAAGTTTAATTTAGCAGCTTTTATTGTGGCGCTCGCCCTGATAACCGGGAAAATATTTGCCATCGTACACTTATTCATCCCTGAAGCAGAAGCCGCCAGACTGACCACTGAGATTTTCTTGTTTCTTATTCTGGTAGGGTTGGGACCTATTTCAGGCTTATTCATGGTTATTTCCAACCTGCTTCTAATCCTGTTCATTGGTTTGATGATCGCCAGTTTTATGAGTGGTGGTCGCCACCATCCGGTGCTGATTTTCCTGTTCCAGGTCACACGCCCTATTCTAAGACCCATTCAGCGCATCATTCCCCCTTTGGGCGGCACCATTGACTTATCGCCCATGATTGTTCTGTTGGGTTTGTTCTTTTTACAAGGTGTTTTATTTAAGTTTGGTAACAGCCTACTTGCCCCATAATAGCTTTAGCCACAACAGCACTGCCCGGATTTTTTTCTCATTCGGGCAAGTCTTCAATGAAGACTATTGAGTATTGTATTACACTGATGACTTAAACTGTTTCCTAAGCACTGCTGGGGAAACTCCATCGCCAAGGACATAGTGGGAGGCTTTCTATGCAAACCAGAATTTCAACCTTAATTTGCTCGCTAATTACGGTAGTAGCTTTATTTTTGGCCACTTCTGCAAACACAGCAATTGCCGCTGAAAAAAAAGTCGGCGACTACATCATCTACTACAACGCATTTAACAGCTCTTTTTTACAACCCGATATTGCCAGCAACTACAATATTTCGCGCAGTGGTTTTACCGCTGTGTTAAATGTCTCAGTTCATAAGGACGGCGAACCAACCAAACAGACTGCTATTCCGGCGAATGTCCGGGGCAAGGTCATCAACACTCTGTCACAATTTAATGAACTTGCTTTCAAGGAAATTAAAGAAGAAAAAGCCATTTACTATATCTCTGATTTCCAGTTTCGTCCTGAAGAAGAAATGACTATCGAATTCACAGTACGTATCCCGGGTTTTGATAGACCGGAAACCATTAGCTTTAAACAGAAATTCTTTAGTGAATAAGCCTTCTAAGCCACTTAGACCTGCTATTAAGTTTAAGTGGCGCCTCTTTTTTGCGCTATAATAGTGACCACTCACTTTAATCAATCAAACCTCATGCAAAAAATCGTTCTCGCTTCCGGCAACGCCAAGAAGGTTAAAGAGCTGAGCGAACTGCTCGCCAATTTTAACTATCAGATTATTCCGCAAACAGAGCTTAACGTGTCTGAAGTTCCAGAAACCGGCACCACTTTTGTTGAAAACGCTATCATCAAGGCTCGTCATGCTGCGAAAGTGACTGGCTTGCCTGCCATAGCCGATGACTCAGGCATTGAGGTGGACTATCTTAAAGGCATGCCAGGCATCTACTCTGCTCGCTTTGCTGCACTTGATGATCCCGCTCATCAAGGCAACGCAGATGACCAGGCGAACAACGACTTATTATTCGCCAAACTAAAAGGGGTACCGACTGCCGAGCGTAGCGCACGTTACCAATGCATTCTGGTCTTTATGGAACATGCTGACGATCCGACCCCTCTTATCTGCCAAGGCAGCTGGGAAGGTCGTATTTTAGAACAGGAGCAAGGTGATGGAGGTTTTGGTTATGACCCTTTGTTCTGGTGTCCCGAGCATCAGTGCGCTGCCGCTGAGTTATCTGCCGAGCAAAAGGCTGCTATCAGTCACCGCGGCAAGGCCTTACGCAGCTTGATGGAACAGCTAACTGCTGTTCATACCGCCAAGAATATATAGCTACCATGTCATTACTGACCAATCCACCCCTGTCGCTGTACATCCATATTCCCTGGTGTATTCGTAAATGCCCTTACTGTGATTTTAATTCGCATGGCATTAAACAGCTTGGTGGACTTGACGATATTCCAGAACAGGCCTATATCGATCGATTGTTATTAGATCTTGAGCAGGAATTACCTTTAGTCTGGGGACGCAGACTGCATAGCATTTTTATCGGTGGCGGCACGCCCAGCTTATTTTCTGCTGAGGGTATGGATCGCTTAATCAGTGGCGTTCGGGCACGCATTCCCTTTGAGGGGGATATCGAAATTACCATGGAAGCCAACCCAGGCACTTTCGAAGCCGAGCGGTTTGCAGGTTTTCGTCAGGCCGGTATCAACCGCCTCTCGATTGGGGTGCAAAGTTTCAATGCCAGACATCTTGAACTGCTGGGCCGCGTGCACAATCCCGAGCAGGCAATTGCAGCCGCAGAGTTTGCTCATCAGGCTGGATTTCGTTCTTTTAATCTCGACTTAATGCACGGCCTGCCTGACCAAACTACTGAACAGGCTTTGTCTGATTTACAGACAGCCATCAATCTCAAACCTCAACATATTTCCTGGTATCAACTAACCATTGAGCCTAATACCTTGTTTTATCAGCAACCGCCAACCTTGCCGGTGGATGATACTCTGTGGTCCATTCAGGATGAAGGCCAAGCTTTATTGCGGCAACATGGTTATGGTCAATATGAAATTTCGGCCTTTGCAAAAGAACCACAATTTCGCTCACAACATAATTTAAATTATTGGCAATTCGGTGACTACCTTGGCATTGGCGCCGGAGCGCACGGAAAAATTACCCGTCTTGATCTTAACCAAGTCCAACGCACCACCAAAAGTCGCCATCCAAAAGACTATTTGCAAAAAACAGTTACCGAGGTGCGCACCAGCCACCCAATTCCCGAGCACGAAATTCCTTTTGAGTTTATGCTCAATGCGTTGCGTTTATTAGACGGTGTTCCAACAGCTTATTTCGAGCAACGCGGCGGGCTTATGCTTACCGACATCCAACCAGCTATTGACCAGGCTGTTGAAGATGGACTTTTACATATCACAAGGGATAGAATTCAACCCACCGAAAAAGGGACTCTATTTCTCAATGAGCTTCTGCAACGCTTTATTCACGAACAAATCGACTCCCAAAAAAGCGACCGAATTAATATAATATCGCTCAATTAAAACATACAATGCACACCATAAAGTTACAGAAAAACAAAAAGGAAATTAGTTATGGATTTCACTCGACTCCCCACTATTTGGTTAATTGGCTGTTTGCTGCTAATTAGCTGTAATTCAGAGCCAGACAAGCCGAACCAATCCCAAAACTCGGTTAATAAACAAGATGATAGCTTGTCTAAAAATAGAATATCAGCTGAGTTTATTTGCGACCATTTACTGGTTAAAGCTGAATTCTATGACGAAAGCCTGACTCTTATTATTGAAGATAAAAGTTACCAGCTGAGTCAAACTTCAAGTGGTTCCGGGAGCAAGTTTGAGAATAAAGCTAACAACATTATGTTCTGGCAAAAAGACGATAGTGCCATTCTCGAATTCAATGGAAATAACTCTAACTGCCAGAAAGTCACCGTCCAACGACCCGACAGCTCCCCCGATCAACTAAAACTACCTATTACTGCGCGCGGCAATGAGCCTGGTTGGCTATTGAACATTAACAAGAGTCAACTTGAACTCATCACGGATTATGGCAAGGACACAACAACGATCTCTTTCACAAGCCAGCCACTCATTAAGATTGGACAAAGCATCCAATTGGAAACGCCCGACAATAAACTGTCGTTGCTGGTAGAAGATAAACTTTGCCACGACTCAATGAGTGGCATGCCTTATCCCTATACGGTTTCAATACAGACTAAGCAGAAAAGACTGAACGGATGCGGGGGTGAACCACGATCTTTGCTTACCCAAAGTAGCTGGACAGTACTTTCGGTTGCAGACAACTTACTCATCCAGGACTCTAAAATCTCACTTAACTTCAACGCCCAAATGGAACTGGGCGGCGTGGCCAGCTGCAATCGCTACGCCACCACATACAGCCTCTCCGGAGAAGGTATTTCCATTAGCCCCATTACCACCACCTTAATGGCTTGCGAACCGCCACTGATGAAACAAGAAGCTAACTTTCTTAAACACCTCGCCAACATTACCCGTTTCGATATCACCAACTATGGCCAGCTGATTTTAGTCACCAGCCAAGGTGAAACCATCAAAGCAGCACCGGATAATCAGTAAGGTCTGATATTTAATCTTCCCGTAGGGTGCACGAAGGCACACCCAGAAGCTTGGGCAACGCATACACTCTATCAATTACCCAATATCATATAATTAAGATATTTTGCCGAGAACGCGGCATTTCATGATTGAAAAAGAGGATTTACCCAATGAGGTAATGACGATTTTGAGATCATGAAATAACAAAGTTATTCCTTTGCACTATTTCAGCCGAGAGATTCGATTGAAGTTCAAGGCTTGCAAGCTTCGAGTCGCACAGTTGGCAAGTAGCCAACGAGCACACGCAGAAGCTTGCGTAACGCAGAAATTCTTCGAATCTATCGCTGAAACATCAGATCCCAAACCCCATGACCAAGCTTCTGCCCCCTAGCTTCAAACTTAGTCAACGGACGCGAATCAGGCTTTGGTACATAGTCACTTGTCTCAGAGAGATTTTTAAATTCTGCCATGGGGTTCAATACTTCGAGCATGTATTCGGCATAGTTTTCCCAGTCGGTGGCCAGATGCAGGATGCCACCTTGGACTAGTTTCTTATGTAATTTCTTGCAAAATTCCGTTTGCACGATGCGTCGTTTGTGGTGTTTCTTTTTATGCCAGGGATCGGGGAAGAAAATCTGGATACGCTCAAGGCTGTTGTCGGGGATGCAATGATCGATAATCTCTACCGCATCGTGATTGATCACACGTAGATTGGTCAGCTCATATTCTTCGGCCAGCACTAAACAGGCGCCCACTCCGGGCTTGTGCACTTCGATACCGATAAAATCTTTGTCGCGTTCGTTGGCGGCCTGTTCTGCCAGCGACTTGCCCATACCAAAACCAATTTCTAAGACCACTGGAGCTTTGCGACCGAAAATGCTCTCGAAGTTATAAGTCTGCTCCTGAAGCTCAAGACTCATTTGTGGGAATAGCTCTTCCATGGCGCGTTGCTGACCTTTAGTTAGTCGCCCTTCACGCAGAACATAACTACGGATTTTGCGGATTCGTTTTTCGCTTTTGGTCTCTTCGGAACTCACTGATTTGTCTCGGCTTGCAGGGATTGGCGCGATTTTAGCACACTCTTTATACAGTTTTGCATCATTAGCTATGGCCTGACAAAAAGGATTGCGAAAATAGCCCCAAATCAGTAAGGTGAGCAGTTCGACCCGGCATAAAAACAATGACATAGAGTAGGAGTGGAACTAAGGAATGCCGTTTCCTGATTTACCAAACAATCACGCTCTTTTTGTGCTGTTACTGACGGTCTTTGCGTTGTACCTGTTTCGTCGCGACGATATTCCGCTCGAAACCTCGTGCGTGATCGTTTTGCTGATGCTGACTATTGGTTTCAGCTTTGCTCCTTTCCATAACTTCAATGGCCGCCTCGAACCAATGCAGTTCTTCAGCGGTTTTGGTCATGAAGCTTTGATTGCGGTCTGTAGTTTGATGGTCTGTGGCCAGGGACTGGTGCGAACCGGTGCTCTTGAACCCATCGGGCGCTTTCTCGGCAAAATATGGAAAACCTCACCACTCTTTTCCCTACTGCTGACTCTTATTATTGCTGGTGTACTCAGCGCTTTCGTTAACAATACGCCGATTGTTGTATTGCTCCTCCCGATTCTTGTCAGCGTTGCCATTCGCACTAAAAGTAGTCCGTCTTCGCTGTTAATGCCGATGGGTTTCGCCACCATAATCGGTGGTATGGCAACTACTATTGGTACCTCAACAAACCTGCTGGTTGTTTCGGTTGCATCAGACCTTGGCTTGCCAGACTTTGGCATGTTCGACTTTTTACTGCCTGCCAGCATCGCCGCCAGCGTTGCAATTGTTTATCTATGGCTGGTTGCTCCGCGCATCCTGCCTGAACGTCAGGCGGTTATGAAGAACACCTCTCCGCGAGTATTTACTGCCCAGTTGCATATCGAAAAAGGTTCATTCGCTGACGGCAAGACCCTGTCTGAAGTCATCAATAAAACCGACGGTCAGATGAAGGTCATTCGTATCCAGCGCGGCGAAGAAATTTCCATCGTTCCGATGCCCGATGCCAAAGTAAAGGCCGGTGACCGGCTGCGAGTGATCGACTCTCCGGATCACCTCAAGGAATACGAGCAGGTGCTGGGCGCTAAATTGTTCCGCCGCGGCAAACTAATTAGCGAAGACCATCCGCTAACCGCCGAGAACCAGCAGCTTTCTGAGATTGTTGTTACTCCTGGCTCTCCGCTCGCGGGCCGGACTCTTAAAGATGTGGAATTTATCGACCAGTATGGTCTGGTAGCGATTGCCCTCCATCGTGGCGACAGCGTAGTCGATATGCACAACAAGGGTCTTGGCACCGTTACTTTGCACGTTGGTGACATTTTGCTGGTGCAAGGTGGTCAGAAGGATATTGCCGAGTTTAAGAAAAGCGGGGAAATCCTGATTCTTGATGCGACTACTGACTTACCCAAGTCGCACCGAGCACCTCGCGCATTAGTGATTATGGGTCTGGTCGTTCTGCTGGCTGCGGTTGGCGCACTACCGATTGCCATCAGCGCCCTGGGCGGCGCCATGCTGATGATTCTTGTTCATTGCATGACCTGGCGCGAAGCCATGCACGCCCTCAGCGCACAAGTGATTCTGATTGTGGCTTCCAGTTTGGCGCTTGGTATCGCCATGATTGAAACAGGTGCTGCTGAGTATCTGGCGCAAGCCTTCGTTGCTTCGCTGTATGGCGCTCCACCTGCGGTGTTATTAAGCGGACTGATGTTGTTACTCGCTTTACTGACCAACGTCGTGTCAAACAACGCAGCGGCGGTTATTGGCACGCCAATTGCGGTCAGTATCGCCAACCAGCTTAACCTACCAGCTGAGCCTTTTGTGATGGCGGTTCTGTTTGGTGCCAATATGAGTTTTGCCACGCCGATGGCCTATAAAACCAATTTGCTGGTCATGAGTGCAGGCGGTTATAAATTCTCAGACTTCATCAAAGTCGGCGTACCGCTGGTCATATTGATGTGGATTACCCTGTCCATCGTTCTGCCTATTCTTTATCAGTTTTAAACTAAACGCTCATGATAAAACCCTGGTCATCCTCAGACTTTGCCCGTCAGGTTATTGAATACTACCATGCTCATGGTCGCAAGCATCTGCCCTGGCAAAATACGCAAGACCCATACAAAATCTGGCTGTCAGAAATCATGCTGCAACAGACTCAGGTCACCACCGTCATTCCTTATTTTGAACGCTTTATTGACAGCTTCCCGTCGCTATCGGAACTTGCACAGGCCAGCGACGATCAGGTCATGCAGCATTGGAGCGGACTGGGTTACTACAGCCGTGCGCGCAATCTGCACAAGGCCGCGAAAATTATTGAAACAGAATTTGGTGGAGACTTTCCGCAAGATCCCGACACAATCGAAACCCTGCCCGGCATCGGCCGTTCAACTGCCGGCGCTATCGCCTCTTTTGCCTTTGGCCAGCCCACCGCCATTCTGGATGGCAACGTCAAACGCGTACTGGCACGCTGCTACGCCATTGAAGGTTGGCCGGGCAACGGCAAGGTTTTAAAAGCCTTATGGGAAAGAGCCGAAGCTAACACCCCCAAACAAGAAACCGCTGCCTACAACCAGGCGATGATGGACTTGGGAGCCGTGGTATGTACCCGCAGCAAACCCGACTGCCAAAGCTGTCCATTGTCCAGGCACTGTCTGGCTTATCACAATGACACTATCGAGCAGTATCCCGGCAAAAAGCCCAAGAAAGCACGCCCTAGTAAATCGGTTTATTGGCTCATCAATATCAGTGACGCCAATGACCAGGCAAAAGTCATGCTACATAAAAGACCCCCAAGCGGCATCTGGGGTGGCTTGTGGGCTTTACCCGAAGTACAGCAGCAAGACATGAGCCCTGATGACATCCAACAGCTCGAAGCCTTTGTACACAAATTCAGCCACTATGATCTCAAGGTGCAACCGCTGCTCCTGCAAAGCGCCAACGAGAAAGCATTAGTGGAAAAAAATTTCCATCCGAGTATCATGGAGCCCGCACAAGCAGACTGGTTTAGCCAAAGCCAGCTGAACGAGATTGGCCTACCCACTCCGGTCAGCAAATTACTGAGCAAACTCCTAGAAAACGCCTGAGTTTGACAGCACGGCAAACCACTCAACCGATGACAAGTGGAGATAGAAATGTCACGCACCGTATTCTGCAAAAAACTGCAAAAAGAAGCCGAAGGCATGTCCTTCAAACCGTACCCGGGTGAACTTGGCGAAAAAATATACAACGAGATTTCGCAAGAAGCATGGACCCAATGGTTGAACCATCAAACCATGCTCATTAACGAAAAACGACTCAGCCTGATGGACCCGCAAGCGCAGTCCTATTTGGCCGAACAAATGGAAATGTACCTGTTTGGTGGCGACTACGAAAAGCCCGAAGGCTACGTCCCAGAAGAAGACAAATAAAGCCCTCTTAACCTAAGCCGATAAAATTCTAATAATTTTAAGAAAGGGGCTTGACTTGAAGCCCCTCAATCGGTTTAATACGCGTCCTGCGGCCTGGTAGCTCAGTTGGTAGAGCGGAGGATTGAAAATCCTTGTGTCGGCAGTTCAATTCTGCCCCGGGCCACCATTATTCAAGAAGCCTAGCTAGAAATAGCTGGGCTTTTTTGTGTCTACAATATATTACGAATTTTCTTAGTGATTCTTTTAATTCAAAAAAAAGAGCCGTCCGGCTCTTTGCTTCAATCAACTGTCTTTGCAAGCAGCTTATTCCTTACATATTTTTTTGCTCACTCACAAAAAACCAGGCCGGGTTTAAATTAAATCGCTCTGATAATGATTGGATGTGTGATTTAGTTAAGCTCCTACTTCCGGAAAGAATTCTGGAAACTAATGACCGATCACCAATTTCCGGGAAGTCCGCACCGGTTAGATTATATTGCTGCATCAATAATCTCAGTACAGCCACATCGGAACCAACACTCATTGCTTCTTGTTCAAACTGGACGATATCAGGATCTTTACTTTCATACTTTTCAATAGCGTGGGCAATAATGTCAATTAGCCCATTTATAGAATCATCTTCGCCATCCTCAGCCTCTTCAAGAAGCTCTTCAATAAACGCTAAGCTCTCTTGATAATGCTCATCATCTTTTATATTGATATAGTCTCTAGCTACCTCTGAAAACTGCTGGTAGCTGGACTTAATAACTTCGGCTATCTGTGACATATCAATCACCTTACCTATACTTTTGGCAAAGTTTATCGTACTCGGCGTGAGTTACGATGTGCTTTACATAAAACCTGTTATTGAGGAATTGGATGAAAGCTAACAATCTCAAATTGTTGCCGCCAATATCAATAACCCACCACTTGTCCTTGTATTTAAAGTTATCCAATGAAGGAAATAACTGACGTAGCTGATCAGGCGTTTCGAACGTATTAGCTCTTAAAACTCTATACGCATCCATAATCGCTACCCTGTCATTCGGATACTTAACACAGGCCTCCATAAAAGGCCTTTTCGTTATAATATGCATCGACTAATTTTGTTTCCATTTTGTCAACCATCATACTTGACGTTTCCTTTTTGTCAACTTTGAGCCTATGCATTTTCTTCTCTTTTTACACCTGCTTTCCTTTTTCACAAAACTCTCACTCTTGACATAGCACCTTTGTATTCCGCATGCATTCGCGCTACATTATTCTCTATGGCATGAAGCCATGAATCCCTGCTTCCTGACCTTGGAAGCTTTAGCTAGAAGGATTTGGTATGAAACAGGCTTTGTACATTGCGCTGTCTTTTCTACTCCTGTGCTTTTCTGCGCAGCAGCTTCATTCTGCTGAAACAAACTCGCCTAAACGCGCCATGCAACTCACGCTTGATGGTTCGGTCAATCCAGCTACGGCTCATTTTCTGGTTGAGAATATTGAGGAAGCTGCTGAGCAAGATTACCAGCTGATTATTATCAAGATGAATACCCCTGGTGGTCTTGATTTGGCAATGCGGGACATTATTCGCGCCATTTTATCGTCGCCGGTTCCTGTCGCGACTTATGTTTATCCGCCTGGCTCCCGTGCTGCCAGCGCCGGAACCTATATCCTATATGCAAGCCATGTGTCAGCAATGGCTCCGGCCACTAACCTTGGCGCAGCTACGCCTGTGTCTATCGGTGGAATGCCTTCTCCCGATCAACCGAACCAGCCAGAACAAGGTAAAGAACCTAAACAAGATGAGGCCAGTTCTGATAAGTCAGAAGAACAACCCACTCAATCCGCGCCAGCCAATAAAACCGCCATGGAAAAGAAGGTTATTAATGATGCGGAAGCTTATCTAAGAAGTCTCGCCGCCTACCATGGCCGCAACATCGACTGGGTTAAGAATGCAGTGCGAGAAGGGGAAAGCCTTTCTTCAACAGAAGCACTTGAAATCGGCGTTATTGATCTGATTGCTGAAAACCCGCAACAACTCTTATCCATCATTCATCAAAAGTCGGTTAGGTTGCCCAGCGGACAAGCGAAAATAGATACCGAAGGCATGACCATTGAAGTCGTTGAGGTTGACTGGAAGACACAACTCTTAAGCATTATCAGCGACCCCAATATTGCCTATATCCTACTCATTGTTGGTATCTATGGCCTGATTTTCGAAGGCTATAATCCCGGGACTTTTATTCCCGGAGTCATCGGTGCAATCTGTTTACTGCTCGCTTTCTATGCCTTACAAATTATGCCCGTAAATTATGTCGCAGCCGGACTGCTTGTTTTGGGCATTGCCTTGCTGGTCGTCGAAGCCTTCGCACCCAGTTTTGGCATTCTCGGCGTTGGCGGCATTATCGCCTTTATTCTCGGCTCCTTCCTGCTCTTTAATGAACCGGAAACAGGAATGGCAATTGCCATGCCTATTCTTATCTTCGTCACCATCGTCAGCGTTATATTGCTGAGCTTCGTACTCAGTCTCGCCATTCGTGCCAGGAATAGACCCGTGGTCACCGGCACCGATGAAATGATGTCGGAAATTGGCGTGGTCGAACACGATTTTGATGACAAGGGCTGGATTAAGATTCATGGAGAAATCTGGAAAGCACGCAGCTCGCAACCCTTAAAAGCAGGACAACAGGTCAAAGTAGTAGCCGTTAATGATTTAGATTTAGACGTCATCCCAATCACGGATGACAATCCCAAACTTTAAGCTCAATAGAAGGATTTATTATGAACATTTTTTATCCGATTATTCTGGCGCTGATCATACTGACAGTTGCCAGCATGTTTAAGATTCTTCGCGAATATGAACGTGGCGTAATCTTCATGCTTGGCCGCTTCTGGAAAGTGAAAGGCCCAGGCCTGATTATTCTTATCCCGTTTGTGCAACAAATCGTTCGCGTCGATCTACGTATCATTGTTATGGACGTTCCTACTCAGGATGTGATCTCGCGTGATAACGTCTCGGTCAAAGTAAACGCCGTGGTTTATTTCCGTGTGGTTGACCCTCAGAAATCTATCATTAATGTTGAACATTACTACGATGCCACCAGCCAGTTAGCGCAGACTACACTACGCTCCGTATTAGGCCAGCACGAATTGGATGAAATGCTCGCCTCGCGCGAAAAGCTCAACGAAGACATTCAGGAGATACTCGATAGCCAGACTGACGCCTGGGGCATTAAAGTTTCCAATGTGGAAATAAAACACGTCGATCTAGACGAAAGCATGATCCGCGCCATCGCCCAACAAGCAGAAGCAGAACGACGTCGTCGCGCTAAAGTCATTCATGCACAAGGTGAGATGGAAGCCTCGCAAAAACTCTTCGAAGCTGCACAAGTTCTGGGGCAAAAAGAAGAAGCTTTGCAACTTCGTTATTTGCAAACCCTGACCGAAATCGCAGGCGAAAATAGCAATACCATTGTCTTCCCATTACCCATAGATCTGATTAAGAAATTTATAACTAAGGAGTAAAAATGAAAATAGAAGGTCAGTTTTCTGTCACCCTGAATCCAATTGAATCTGCCATCAATGGAACTGATGGCATGAACTTTCGTCGTATGTCGATTGAAAAAGTCTTCACCGGCTCATTAGACGCCACCAGTAATGGCGAAATGCTCAGTGTCATGACGCCTACAAAAGGTTCTGCAGGGTATGTAGCGATAGAGCAAGTAGTAGGTTCACTTGATGGAAAACAGGGTAGCTTTGTTCTGCAGCATTATGGTGTGATGGAGTTAGGTGCTGAGAAATTAACGCTTGAAGTGATACCCGACTCTGGCGTGGGTCAGTTAGCAGGATTATCTGGACAGATGAATATCTATATTGAAGATGGTAACCACTTTTATGAGTTTGAGTATCAGTTGCCTTAATTTACAAAGACGTCTATGTAGACTTAATATCACCTAGCCTTCTTATGAAGCAATAGGGAAATATAATGATAATCACCTCTCCGAATGAACTTATAGATATTATAAACAATGGCCACTTTAAATTTGTGGACTCCGGACCGCTTCACTCCCCTATCAAAAGCTTTACCTTAAAAAGAAGCAAGGATCTAAAACTAACTTTAACTACTGTTTCTAACTCCGAGGATTCGATTATCAACAGTGAACATCCTGTCGGGACAGTTAGAATGGTTACTGAGCAAGTAGAATTAACCAATGCCTTCGAACAAAAACTCACTTTCAATGGAGTGCTTCCATCAGGAAGGCAAGGAAGTGATGATGACGAAGGACTTGTAACTTGGCATGAAGTTAGTACTGTAGGTTCAATTAAAGCGATATTAAATGAAACAAGTGATGTCTCTTTTATAATTGAAGGCCTTGCTAATGTTGATGATGGCTATTATTTATTTTGGCCAGATGGTGTCAAAATTCAAAATTCACAGGAATCAAAAACGACGCTCGGTAGTCCTCCGAATAGTATTGAAATTTTTAAAGAACAACCCGAGACACTTTCTTATTCAAACTCCTGTATTTTATTTAAACTTAATGGACTTGAGTTTTATCTTGTGAAAGAAAGTGAAGATTACGAACTATACGGTGTTAAGTCTGGATACATTCTATATTTAGGAAATCCTAGCATTAAAATTCGTAGAAAGATTAGAGATTCTCTCTCCTTCATACTAGGCCGACCACTAATAAAAACGAGCCTTAGTAGTTATAGCCTAGACTGGAAACTGTTAACTTTTGAAGTATATAGTACATATACGATGAATAGTGCTGCTTTCTCTATTAATACTTCCCCGCCTGCCCCCCTTGGCAGAACCTTTTGCGGAGAAGTAAATAGGGAAATTGTTACACATTTTCTTGAAGCTATTTATAATAATTATGATAGCTACAGGTTCGATCATTTATCTTGGGCTTATTGGCACGCTATTTGTGCTCCTGTTCATGTAGCAGCTATACATTTTGGTTCTTGTATAGAGTCACTCCAGAAATCATATATAGCAGCTAACACTAAACTTTTTCAAACGAAACTAATAAAAAGAAAAGAGTGGACAAAGTTCCGGGAAGGAGCTTTAGAGCTAGTACAAAAGTTGGATCTTGAGCCCACTGAACAAAAGGTTTTACAAAACAAGATTAACTCTTTAAATATTACACCGCAAAGTATATTAACCAAACGATTTTTGGAAACTCTCAATCTTCACTTTTCTGAAATTGAACAAAATGCATGGCAAAGACGGAATGATGCTGCACATGATGTCGAGGTTGAGGAAGGCACAGAACTACAGCTAATTAGAGAATTGGCCATATTAAAAGTTCTTTTTAATCGGGTTTTCCTCAAAATAATTGAGGGGTCTAAGTGTTACATTGACTACTCCTCTATAAACTTCCCCATTAAAGCGATTGAGGATTCAATTGAAAATACTTTAGATCATTAATTATAAGTCGCTGGACCCCGTGTGAAGCGACCGAAGGAAGTGCCTTGGGTACCACGGGGTGACAATTAGGAAAAAGCCCAAGAGCAGGCTCCCTAAAGTTATTCCCTTTGGTCACTATTCAGGACGCCCCCCCTTTGGGACGGTCGCCTGACTTTAATCTGGACAACCAGCTTTTGTGTCAGTTGCTTTTCTTTGGTTCTGGCCATGAGGATGGTAATTCGGCTATTCATCGCGCCATAGATGTCCGATGCCGTTGATGATCAGATCCGGTAGTACGGTGTAGTGATCTTTTTCTGCGAAGATTCTGGTCTTGAGTTGCAGCGAGAAATAGTGCCGCACTGTCAGTGTGCGCGACAGTCGGGCTTTAAACTCCATAATCAGATCTATGTATCTACATATTATGTTAATAACACACTGATTTTATGGCATTTTCCCTTATTTTGAATTCGTTGATATCTACATATTAGTAAGTTTAATAACTGCAAACTAGGAAGGGACTGATCCGGATTGGCTCGAATAGTTAGCCCTCATATTCTCTAAGCTCACCGTTGACCACATAGTACCTTTGTTTGTGAGCGATATAATTGGCAGGTCCTTGGAATATATCAAACCGATTGGGCTCCCCATCCCAAATCTCAATTGCTTTTAACGGATCTTCATCGAGAAAATCTGACTCTTTAATGAAGTTAAAAATTGCGACGACTGATGAAGGATCAAGCGCTGTACTTTTAGGGCTTGGAACTACTGTACTTAGGTTAACTCGATGTGCCCTAACTCTGTTTGGATTAGCAGCGAGTGCTGCTTGATCAATCGTTACCTCTCTGTCTTTCCAATTAGGTACGCCATAAAAAAACTGACCGGGCAATGACTCTGATTCATACTGCTCTTCATCAACGGGAGTCCGTTGCAAAAGAAGGTATAACTTAGTTCTTAATCTTTCCTTTTGCAGTTCGTAGGGCTTTTGCATGGCTGGACTAGTTATAGTTTCTCCTAACTCCAAGGCCCAAAGTAATACTCTTGCTGCACGAATCCAAATCACTCGTGAGTTATTTTTATCTTTGAGTAATTCGTAAACTTCATCAAAGCTGTTGGAAATCACTTCGAAGTTCACCTCATCCTTCTTTAGATTTACTTCTCCTTCTTGTTTTTTTCGCTCCCTCACGAAAGTAAGCGTCGCGATTAGAACACCAGAACTTATTGCAACCGCAGGGAGAGTTTCCGTTTTGATAATGGGGATATTCACGCCTAGAGTTATTAATAAGGCTGATACCAAAGAGATTAAAGCTATCGCAGCTAAAACAATTATACCAATGTTCAATTAGAAGCTCCCGGGTGACTAACATTTTATTGTACGAATTCGTTCGTAAGACTCTATAATTATTACCCTTTCATTACAAGTGTTATAAAGGTTTGTCGTAACGCACTCTTCGCTATTGTCGGCAACTTATAACGCTTCAATTGCTCTCTTGATATTCATTCTTGCTGCTTTTTCATATTTCTCTTTAAAGTAATCCAGATTATAAATGCTCGACTTGGACAGAAATGATTTAAGCAGCTCTTTTCTTTTTTTACGATAAATAATCGAAGGTACTAATTTGTACTCTTGACGAATGTTTTGTACAAACTGCTCGTATACGGTTGACGAAGCTCCAAGAATTGTTAAATCGATATCTACAATCAGTTTCTCATCTACACTATTTACTTCGACGTTATGCTGGGTTGCCATGATCAATTTATAGACTCTTTCTTCGCCATCGCTACTGTATTGATTATCTGTTAGGAATTCTTTTGCCCATTTTGCGCTATCAAATTCATTTGTGGATGAGAAAGGCTTGTATATCGCATCATGAAACCATATTGCTAATTCTAGTTCATGAGGGTGCTCTGATAGTTCAACGGTTGAGTCTAGATGATTGAGCATTGCTTCTATATGTTTGGTCGTATGGTAGAACCGATGCTTTTCGGAATAGGCTTTCTGGAGTTTTTCAAAGCACTCGTTTGAGGGAGGCATCCCCATAGCACTCATTAGTGCTTCCCATCTATTTCTGTTCATTTAATTCATCACTCTGCTCAGAGTATTCGGGCTCAATGAAAGAAACTGTGCGCATGAATATCTTCAATAAAGGATGGGTTGGAGGAATAGAAGCTCTGGCCAGTTCAATAGCAATTTCAAGACTCTCTCTGCCCTCGTCAGACAGCGTTTGCTTTTCCTTAGCGTACATTGAAAACACATTATCCAACAGCTGCTGAGCTAATGCATACCCCATGAGTCGTTCGTCTACACTTTTATGTCGCTCTCTCCTTAACCTTGCCAATGCTTTTCCTGCAGCCACCTTATCCCACTTTCCCATTAATTTAGCACAGCTAACTATCCAGTCTTCCATATTGCTCCACTGTATGACTTTTTATTGATCGAATTATTTATAAGACTTTATTAGTATTGTTGGTTGTTTACAAGCAATACAGAGGTGCGTGACGACGCATATCCTGCCCTAGGGGTACCCTACGTTTGATTATTTTCAAACTTATATTCTAGCTCTACTATTTCAAAATGATTACCAGAAGGGTCTGCATAAGTGGCTACCATTCCAAATCCCTCATCATGTGGGGCAATAACTTCAGTAGCCCCCAGCTCTTTAAGGCGTGTAATAGCGGTTTCCAGGGAGTCTACGTTGAATGCAATTGATACAGTAGCCTTTCCTTCTTCAGATTTGTTTAAGTTTTCAGGAGGATGGATGCCAAAATGAATCTCTCCAATATCAGCCCCATAGTGTTCAACCAACCCACCATGCTCTTCCTTCTCGAATACGATTCCCAGAGCTTTAGAATAAAACTCAGCGAGCTTCTTCGGTTCTTTTGAAGCTATGATGACACCGCAAATAGATTTCACATTCATGATATTCTACCTATTGCCTACTTTTTGATGTTATTTCAAACTGTATTTATCTTAAAAAGTTACGCCTAGAATTCTCGCCAAAATCTTTGCTAGGGCTTTCGTGGTCATTTTTCCAGCTTCTTTTCCTGCTGACTTAATTAATTCATCAACAAATAATCTTAACTTCGACTTTCTTCCGTCGGCCTTATTAAATTGCTCAAAGTCTTTATTCAGATTTGGTATTTCACTTACCGCAATCTTATCCAAGACATCTACCAATACTTTCTTATGCACTGTTACTAAGTTGGGGTTAAACGATGAATCTGTAAAGCCATCAACATCTGCAACCCACTCCTGGAACCATTGCCCTAACATGGGATCACGAACAATAAAGACTATTCTCTCTCCCTTTATCTCAAAGGCTTTTTTATTGATAAGTTCAACGAGTGAGGCTTTTGCTTCTTCTTCGGGTAACTGTTGATATCGTAGTTGTACTTCTTGATATAAATTTCTAACTTTTGTCTCAGTAAGACTCAGTTCTCGAGCGGCTTTAAATGTATCTTTGGGAAACTTATATCTTCCATCAGATATTAAAAGATGCATAACCAACACATCGATATCTCTTTTTTGCATTCGACCCAGACCTGCTCCTAGATAGTGCTCAAGAAATTCTTCACAAAATTTGGATGGGCGACCTATTTCTATATTTGCCATTTGTTTCCTTATAAGCGTTATGGCTTTTGTTGCGCTATTTGTTTTGATGACTTTATTAGTATTATTGTTTGTTTACAAGTGATATAGAGCCGTCAAGCTCCAAAGATGGTTTGTTTCCAACTTGAGTTGTCTGCTAATTGCTCTCGCTAATCACTTCTGCTGTAACTCCAAGCGAATCTACAGCATGCTCTACATTACAGTTCTTAGTTATCACACTAATATATGCACCCGAAGGCCAATGCTCATTGTTAAAGAAGAACTTAATATATGCTTTCTCAATATCTGTAATGTCTATCCCTTGTTTTTCTAAAAGCTCCACAAAAGTATTTTTCAATGCTTCAGATGAAAGGTGTAATTCTTTACTTTTATTTGGTAATTCAGGTGATAATTTGAGGTTAATCAACTCTAACGAAATTTCACCTAAGCCAATGTTTAAGCACGTTTCTCCAATATGAGGATGAATAAAACATAGACCACTTACAGAGTGTTGTACTGTGCTAAAAACTGCACTTCTTAATTTTTTACAATTCACCATTTTTGTACAAACAACACTTTATTATGAGGGCCTTGCATAAGACTTTATTAACATTGTTGGTTTTTTACAAGTGATGGTAAGGGTGAAGTTAGTGGTAGGGTGCCTCGTGACGTACCAAGTAATTTAAAAGCTATTTAGAGCGGTGCGTCTCGACGCACCCTACTTTGACTGGATCCTGCGGTAAGCGACCAAAGGAAGTGCCCTTGGCACCGCAGAATGACAATTAGGAAAGAGCCTAAGAGCAGATTCCTGAAGGGATTCCCTTTGGACACAGTTCGGGATGACATAGCTTTGAGTCATTTTCTGTCCTTTCGCTTTGTCATTCCAATAAGGGCGAGCGGCGCTCGCCCTTTTGATGTTACTTACTTTTGGTTAGTACCCTGTCTTTACCATGCTGGGTGATGGTCAGCTGGTTTTTGTCGGCTTCGAAGTTGATGACGATACCTGCTAGCTTGAAGCGGAAGCGTGATTCGCTTTCGGCGGTTAGCGGGAATTCGGATTGGCCGGTGGCTTGTCCGTAGAGGTTGCCTTCTTTTATGCTGATTTCGAGATCAAGAGGGAAGTCGTCAGCGCCGTACACTCCAACGTATTGTTCGAGAACTGTCTCTGGTACTTCAAAACCTTTGCGTTTTTTTGAGCCTTCTTTGGTGAAGGCATAACCTTGACCGCCTTGTATCAATACGAACTGATCGATGTCTCGGTCATAGCGTATTTCAATTCCCGCTTCGATGTATTCAAACTTGTCGTCTGGATAGGCGGTTAATGGGAATTCGCCTTGTCCGGTTGCCTGGGCATACAGTTGGCCGTCTTTGACGCTAAGTTTAATATCCAGCGGGAAGGTGTCGCTACTGTAGTTGCCGACCAATGGCATGAGTTGCTCTTCAGTCAGCTCGATCGGCGCGCCGAACTCGGGTTCTTCCACAGTTTTACCGTGATAGGCGTCGAGCATGGCTTCGTAGATTTCGCGCATGTCGTAGCGCAGGCCGTTGCTTAACAATACCACCGTTAGGTCTTTGTCAGGATAGTGGGCTAGGTGGGTTCTAAAGGCTTCGATGCCGCCATTGTGCCAGTAACCTTTGAGTTTTTTGTCTTCTTCGCCATAGCTGGTTTCGAAGATGCCAAGCCCATATTTCATGTCCATGGTGGTCATGGTTTGCAGGCTTTGCTCGTCGATTATGGTTCCATCAAACAGCAGGTTGAAGAACTTATTCAGATCATCGGCATTGGACACCAAAGCGCCAGCGGCTCCTGGAATCTTCATGTTCCACTGCGCCATCTTGCCCCACTTGCCTTTATATTCGAAGGAATCCACTTCGCCGTTTTTATTGTTGATGGTGCTGCCATAGTAGGTGTCATTGAGATCGTATGGCTGACTGATCCGCTCTTCGACTATCTTGGCATATGATTTCTTTTCGATGTCTTCAGCGATAAAGCCTAGTAGTAAGTAACCACTATTGCTGTACTCTGCTTTTTCACCGGGCTCGAAGACAGAATCGAAGCTTTCGATTCTCTTAACCAGGAAGTCTTTATCTTTCGGTAGATAAACATAGTTGATGAAGTCTGGCTCGCTGGTGTAGTTGAAGATGCCTGATTGGTGGTTGAGCAGATGTTTGATGGTGATCTTATCGGCGTTCTTTACCTTGGGATAAAACTTCGACAGCTTGGTGTCGAGTGTTAGCTTACCTTCTTCGATTAGCTGAAAAATAATCGTTGCGGCGTAGGTTTTACTGATTGAGCCGATTTTATATTTTAGGTCGTGGTCTGGGCTGGTGATCCAGCCTTTTTTCGCTTTGTTACTGGGCTGAATAGTTATTTGATACAGTGGTTTAGTATCTTGATAGATTGCGGCGGTGCCAATAAACCGGTTATTACCGGCTAGCAGTTCAAAGTAGCGATCCAGCTGCTGCTGGCTTTGCTCTGATAGTTGTTCGGTGGTGTTTTTGACGTTCTCTTTAGCGTTTACTTTAACAGTATCTGCGACAACCATGGGGCTGGCTATGACGACCAAGCTCAACAAAGCACTTTTCATTATTAACTGCATACAGTTCTCCTCTTTTTATTCCTTTATCTTTTTCCTGGCGCTTTCTGCTGCTGTTCTGTTAGCAGACAACCAACCGGAAAAGCTCTTCATTTCGGTTGTTTAACGCTGAGCCAACCATTTTATTCCCATAACTTCTATCCCGATATTTATTCAATGTATAAAGTTGGTTCTAAATGTTACTTTTTACATTCTCAGCTATTGGATCTTTGGGCTGTTTTGGAGTATCTTTATCAGCCTGAGTTTTTGCTTATTTTTTATCCACAAGGTGAACATTTCTGTGGATAACTATGGTGAAAACTTTTTGAGGGAAACTGAGAATCATATAATAAATCACCTATATAGGTTTTGGGGAATCTATCCTTCGTCGATTTTCTCAGTATTTTCAGGCTGTTACAAAGCCAACTAAAAGAACCTTATTAATATGCGGGTTTGTTAATATTTATTCAAACCTGTGGATAAGCCGTGCCTAAATTTTCATTTAGTGCTTAATAAACATAAATTTAAGAGTCAGGACTATGGTCAAACGCCCTATTCTTGCGCTAATACACATCCTCGAAAGTTTTACCGAGTGGACCGGCAAGCTGATTAGCTGGCTGACCCTGTTTATGGTGCTGATCGTGGTTGCTGTTTTGGTCCTTCGTAATATTTTTGGTATTAGCGCTATTCCGCTACAAGAATCCGTTACCTACATGCATGGCATTGTCTTTATGCTCGGTGCGGCTTATACCTTAAAGCATCATGACCATGTGCGCGTTGATGTCTTCTATCATCGCTTTTCGCATCGCACCAAGGCCCTGGTCGATATGGCGGGCTTTTTGATCCTGTTGTTACCGGTATGTATTTTCCTGATTGTTTACAGCCTCGATTACGTCATCTTTAACTGGAAGATTAAAGAAGGCTCCAGCCAGCCCGGCGGCTTGCCTTACCTGTATATTTTTAAAACCGTGCTGTTGGCGCTTCCAATCACCTTGATCATTCAGGGGACGGCTCAATTCCTGCACAATCTGGCTTATTTATTGAGCTGGAAGCCTTTACCGCATGGCGCGGAGGAAGACACTGAGTCAGTGCCGCAGATGACCGGTGACAAGGAGATACATCATGGCTGATGCTCTATTTAATTTAATGCCATTGCTGCTGTTCCTGTCAGTGTGTCTGGTTCTGCTGTTGGGTTATCCGGTTGCCTTATCTCTGGCTGGTGTGTCTTTAATATTTGTGGCTATTGGCGCCGGTACCGGCATGATCGAGCCGATTCAGCTCAACTTTTTGCCTGGCCGACTGTATAAGATTATGGAGCGAAGTACCCTTATTGCGGTGCCGTTGTTCATTTTTATGGGCCTAATGCTGGAGCGCACCAAGATTGCCGAAGATCTGCTGGATTCGATGGCAACTTTATTTGGTAAATTACGGGGCGGTATGGGCTTTGCGGTAACGATTGTTGGTATGCTGCTGGCGGCCAGTACCGGTATTGTTGGTGCAACGGTGGTAACCATGGGTTTGCTGTCTTTGCCAGCGATGATTAAACGCGGTTATCAGCCGGAGCTGGCGACTGGGGTTATTTGTGCCTCGGGAACCCTTGGCCAGATTATTCCGCCTTCAATCGTATTGGTTCTATTAGGTGATGTCTTAGCTAACTCGATGACCGAAGCCAAGAGTCTTGGCTTACAGACCGATCAAGTTGCCTCTATCGGCGATCTGTTTATGGGCGCTATTATTCCTGGCATGATTCTGGTGGTTGGTTATATGCTGTATATCGCTTTTGTGGCCTGGCGCAGACCCAAAGCGGCACCGGCGATTGAGTTTGACAACGAAGTCGATATGCGCAGCGTGATCTGGAAGGCGCTGATTAATCTATCGATGCCATTGATCCTGATTGTCGCCGTTTTAGGTTCCATTCTTTATGGTATCGCCACGCCGACCGAAGCTGCGGCGATAGGCGCCTTGGGCGCTATTGTGCTGGCTGTTTTGCGTCGCAAATTAACGTTTGCCCGTTTGCTGGATGTGATGCGTTCGACCGTTAAAACCACCAGCATGGTCTTTCTGATTTTAATTGGCGCCTCGATCTTCTCGCTAGTGTTTAGAATGTATGGCGGTGATGAGCTAATCCGACACTTCTTCGCCGATCTACCCGGCGGTTTGTTCACCGCATTACTGATCATCATGTTGGTAATGTTCTTGCTCGGTTTTATTCTCGACTTTATTGAGATCACTTTTGTGGTGGTACCAATCGTTGGCCCGG
This sequence comes from Kangiella sp., assembly GCA_048266925.1. Lineage (GTDB taxonomy): Bacteria > Pseudomonadota > Gammaproteobacteria > Enterobacterales > Kangiellaceae > Kangiella. Next base: position 226,929 of record JBLWYL010000003.1, read on the forward strand.
TTTTGTTGATGATGGGCGCCGACCCTATCTGGCTCGGTATTTTGATCGCGATTAATCTGCAAACCTCGTTCCTGACACCACCGTTCGGTTTTGCGCTGTTCTATTTGCGTGGCGTTGCTCCCAAGAGTATTCGCACCTCGCAAATTTATCGCGGCGTCATTCCGTTTATTGCGATCCAAATTGTGGTGTTGGCAATGATTGCTGCTTGGCCGTCTTTAGCCACTTGGCTGCCCGCTTATGTCAGCGGTTAATTGAGGTGAATCATAATGAGTAATGCACCGATTGGTGTTTTTGATTCGGGGGTTGGTGGCTTATCCATATTAAAGGCCATTCGCGAACATTTGCCCAATGAAAATCTGCTCTATGTAGCAGATTCTGCCTACGCTCCTTACGGTCGTTTGCCTAAAGATATTTTGCATAAGCGCTGCACCCACATTGCCAACTTTTTTATTGAGCAAGGTGCTAAAGCAATGGTCATCGCTTGCAACACTGCAACCGCTGTCATGGCAGAATGGTTACGCAGTGAATTTGATATTCCAATCATTGCCCTTGAGCCAGCGATCAAGCCAGCAGCATTGGCTACACGCACAGGGAGAATCGGTGTTTTTGCTACTGACCATACACTGAAAAGCGACCGTTATAAGAAATTGCTAGCGGAATATGCCAAAGATAAGAAAGTGTTTGAGTCTGCTTGCGATGGATTTGTCGAGCAGGTGGAAAGCGGTGATTTAACCAGCGTAAAAGCTTTTCAATTAGTCGAGAAATATCTGCAGCCCATGATTGATGAGCATATCGATGTGCTGGTTCTTGGCTGCACCCATTATCCTTTTTTAGCCCCACTGATGCGTAAAATTTCTTCGCAACAGGTGGCAGGAAATCAGGAGCTACAAATTATTCACACAGCCGATGCTGTATCTTTGCAATTAACCAGAATCCTTGCAGAAAACCAATTGCTTAATTTTAAAGATCAGGAATATGTACGATACTATACGAGCGGAAATGTTAAGACTGCAAACCAGGTTATGTCTGTTTTGCTTCAGGAAGAGATTACTATTCAGGAGATGCTCTAATGCAGACAATTGATTACAGTAAATACAGTTATTACGAACTTCATCAGGCTCTTAGTGCTATAGATAAAGAGCGTTTTCCAGACAATTACCAAGCCGTTATTAAAGAACTGGAAGTACGAAAATCAACCGGCAATATTGAAACTTCCGATATTAAAGAAAAACCTTACTTTGCAGGTTTTTGGCGTCGCGTTTTTGCGCATATTTTTGACACTTTAATTCTGGCTTTGCCTTTAATATTGCTTGGCTTCTTTCTGTTCGATTACTTTGCTGCTCTTGGTAGTTTCGGCATGATTGTCGGTTTTATTATTTCAGCGACATATTTTACGCTTGGCTACAGCCGTATTTTTGGCGGACAAACAGTTGGCAAAGCTATCGTTGATATTAGTGTCGTCGACCAGCAAGGACAGTTACTTTCTCCTCGTCGCGCCTTTATTCGATATTTGATGCTCGACTTCCCCTACTATATCTCTGGAATGCTTTTGTTATGGGCACAACCAGATAGCTTATTTGGCTTTGTGATTGGCCTACTTTCCTCGCTAGTAGTTTTAGCTTCAACCTACCTGTTAATTTTTAATCGCCCTACTCGACGAACCCTGCATGACTATATTTCAGATTCAATGGTTATCAATCATACAGCGACAGCTCAGACTTATAAGCCACTTTGGAAAGGTCATTACGGCTTTTTGACTCCTATTATTTTAGTTGTAATCATTTTCAGCCTTTCGGTTTTCCAAAAATCAAATCCACAGTTACAGTCCTTAATGGTTTTTAAAGATGCTATTGAGTCCCAAACCGACTATCAAGTCACGCAACTTGCAGCTAGAGAATTTACTCCCCCTGGTAACAAACGCCAGTCAATCAAACAACTTGTTGTCGATGTTCATACTTATGATACCGACGTCGATCTTGAGGTTATGTCTGATCACATTAGCTCTTTGCTAAAAGAGCGCTCCGATGTTGGAGATTACAACAGTATTTATCTCTCAGTATCCAATGGTTATAACCTTGGGATAGCTCATTTGAAAAGGTACCACACAAATTTAATTAAGCTTTAGAAAAAAGGCGCCAATTGGCGCCTTTGTTTTTTCTACTATCTTTTGCTCTGTCTTTTTACTAGCTTACAGCCTTCCCTGATAGTAACTGACCTCTGACACTTCATGCCAACTCTTAGCCTGATCACGGAAGGTTTTAAAGGATTGCAAAATCCGCTTATCCAGTTCGGTTTTGGCCTGCTCCTCAATCATAGTATCTGAAATCGTCTTTAATTCATTAAGCACATCTTTGGGTAATTCTTTTAGCTGCACGCCATGTTTGGTGACCAGTGTTTGCAGCGCTTTATTATTCTCAGCCGTAAAGTGCGCGAGCATATCAGCGTTGGTTACTCGACAGGCGTGGCGAACGACATCCTGCAGATCCTGCGGCAATGCCTCAAAGGCTTCTTTGTTAATTAACGCTTCTAGCGTTGAACCTGGCTCCTGCCAGCCCGGATAGTAGTAATATTTAGCTGCTTTAAATAAACCGAAGGCCAGGTCATTATAAGGACCAACCCATTCAGCAGCATCAATGGCACCGGTTTCCAGCGAAGTAAAAACCTCACTGCCGGGCATTAATACCGGAATGCCGCCTGCCCGTTTCCAGACCTCACCACCCAATCCTGGAATTCGCATTTTCAGCCCTTTGATGTCGTTAATGGTATTAATTTCTTTATTAAACCAACCCGCCATTTGCACGCCCGTATTTCCCGCTGGCTCTGGAATCAAATTAAAGGGTGCATAGAGTTCACGCCATAATTCGATCCCGCCACCATGCAATAACCAGCCATTCATTTCCTGTGCGTTGAGGCCAAAAGGTACCGCCGCAAAGAAAGGTGCCATCGAGAGTTTTCCTGACCAGTAATAGGCAGCGCCATGGCCCATTTGCGCAGCGCCGGTTGCGACCGCTTCAAACACCTGTAACGCCGGGACTAATTCACCCGCTCCGTAAACTTTGACCTCCATACGGCCACCACTTAACTGACCAATTAACTTGGCCAGATATTCAGCACCTTCTCCTAAACCGGCAAAGTTTTTTGGCCAAGTGGTCACCATGGTCCATTTGATCTTCTCACCAGTTTTAACCGCTACCTGGCCGTCAGCACATTCAGTTGGCGCACCGCCGCACGCAGCCAAACCAGCGACTGCTGCACCAGCACCCAAAGCTCCAATAAACTTTCTTCTTTTCATCATTAATACCGTCTTTATTCTGAATTTATATGATTACATAAAAGAACTGGCAACAATGTACCCAGTATAATAGTCTATGGCAACTTTGATTAATAAAAGACCAGCATCATATTTACAAATGGGGTTATATTGGTATGTCCAGTTTCATAAACATTTATAAAGAAGCATTAGATCCAGAATTCTGTCAGCGCTGTATCGAAAAATTCGAACAGAGCAAACACAAACACCAAGGCCAAACCGGCGCCGGTGTCGATAAAATCAAGAAGAATAGTATCGATATTACCTGCACCAGTTTTCCGGATGAGTGGCAGGAAGAAATGCTCCACCTGCAGAATGTAGTTTTACGCGGATTGATTCACTACGTCCGTCAATATCCCTTTCTCTTGGCTGGAGCGATATCGCTTCAGTATCAAAACAAAGATGGTGAAATGGAAAACCTGAGCTATGTTGATGTTGAGAAGATGGATGACGCCAGCCTAGGTGAATTTATTAAAGCAGTTTACCGTCTCGGTCCGGTCAATATGCAGAAATATGATAAGGGCCAGGGGGGCTATTTCCATTGGCACTCGGAACATTACCCACACCCAACTGATCCGCATCAGGATAGTCTGCATCGCAGTCTGGTCTGGATGTTTTATCTAAACGATGTTGAAGAAGGCGGAGAAACTGAATTCTTCTATCAGCAAATCAAGAGTAAACCTGAGCAAGGTTCACTTGTTATCTTCCCTGCTGGCTTTACTCATACTCACCGAGGTCAGAAGCCAATATCCGGTGACAAATACATTTTCACCAGTTGGGTTCTTTATCAGCGCGCGCAAGATATGTATGGCACTGCACCACAGAATCAGCAAAAGCCACAGCAATAACATTCTTCAGCAAAAAAAAGCGCTCCTGAGAGCGCTTTTTTTTTGATGTTACTTAGTTATTAGTGATGGTCAACAATGTCATCATAGCCTTCAGCTAGTGTGATGTGGTGAATCCACCAAGTACCGTCAGGTCCCTTAGCAACCCTTATTTGAGCACGCCCTTTCTGCCATACTTTAATGCCCATTCCTACATCTGCAGCATTGCTTCCACATTTCTTAGGGCCTCCTCGGCATGGCTCTTCGTTGCCTGAACCGTCGGCTGTCTCATACCCGTCGTCATGGCTGTACATCTGAGTCAGCAACTGTCTATCGTGTGAGTTTGGCCATTGGCTGTTTGGATCATTGGAGTAGTCCATGCAGGTCTGCTGACTCGAACCGTCTTCCGAGGTATGACCTAAACCGTATACATGCCCAATTTCCTGGCACATTACATGGTTACGATAAGCCACGGATGATGATGCAAGGTAACTATCATTCATCTTGGCTGTGCCTTTTACAATGTGACCATTAGAATCTAGGTTTATTGAAGCTAATCCAGCCCAACCGTTGTACCCATAATTTGCGTTACAAACCCGCATCTTGCCATCGGCTGCCCTACACTGTTTGCGGGTTCTACTCGAATCATCCTGCCCTACTTCATTGTGTGCAATTGGTGTACCTTGCTCCCACTCAGCCAACGATTGAGTATAGGAAGCCTGCCAATCCGGGGAGACACTATCAATAACGGGCAAATTTAAACCATTGCCGAGTGTTGCCCAGTGATAGTCAGCCCACTGGTGGCCTGCTTTTGCTGCTAACGCTGCCGAACCCAACAGGGCCATGATGCTTAATTTAATAATTATTTTCATTTCCTTCTCCTTTGTTTGCTTTAAAAAGACTCATACCCAATGTCTATTGGTTTAGGTCTTGCTAACCCTTACTTTTATAGCAACTGTTTAAAAAATAATCTGCTGATAGTTCACAGTTGTTACTCTATTTTTTAATAGCTTTTACGATTTTACATTTGCAAAAAAAAGCGCTCCTAAGAGCGCTTGAGTTAACTATCCATTAGTTATTATTTATTGTAGACAACAATCCTTACAGATGAATAATCGGATCTGGATTGCCGTCTGGATCATTGCCGGCTGTACCATCAGTTGATGGGTTACCGTTTTTCAGCATGATGACAGCACAAGCTGCTGGAGATGCCATCGAAGTACCTGACATGGTTGTAGTACCACCACCATTTCTTAGTGACAAAATACTAACACCTGGGGCAGCATAATCCACTGGTGGATTACCGTAGTTTGACCAGTATGGCATATTGTCATTCGAGTCAGTTGCAGAAATGGTATAAACACGATTTCCATTTGCACGAGCTGGCGAGTGATTGTTAGCGTGGTCACCATCGTTACCTGCAGCTAGCACGAAGAAAGCACCCGAACTTTGAGCCGCAGCTTTCACCGCGTCATCAAGCTCTTGGCTTACAGGACCACCCAGGCTCATATTAGCACAGTCGCCTGAATTAGCATTCGCAGCTACATAGTCAACGCCAGCGATAACACCCGAGTAAGAACCAGATCCGCGTGAATCCAATACTTTAATTGGAACTACGGTTGCGCCAGCTGCAATACCAACAACATCTTGTGAGTTATTAATTGCAGCAATAGTACCTGCAACGTGCGTACCGTGACCGTTACCATCATCTACAGAGGCATCTCTACCCTTTGTAAATGCCGTAAAACCGCGGCTTGCATCAACGTTCAAGTCAGTATGCTCAACGTCAATACCGGTATCAATAACCCAAGCTGTATAGCCTGCTCCGCTAACTGGGCCACCAACACGTGTGACGCTCCAAGGTGTGGTTTGGCTACCGCCACCACCGCCGCCGCCACCTGGCTTGCCTTTAAAGCTAACACTTACTACACCATCTGGCGACATGCGTTTGATATTGGCATCGCCACCAAATGCTTTTTCAGCTGCGTGGCAAGGAGCATTAACGGTGAAGCCTTTGATTGAGTTTTGATAAACGTGTCGAACAGATGCGTTGGCGCGCTGCGCTAAGCCTTTAGCAAGACCTTTAACTTGTGATTTATCAATATTGTCATGGAAGCTGATAATACAGCGATTCTGTACATTGAGTTCGTCATTCGATGAGAATGTTGGCTCAACAGCGACTGCTGATGTAGAAAGAACCGCTAAACCAACGGCACTTGCGACTAAAGATTTATTCATATACCTACCCCTTAGGATTTGTGAATTGCTCTATTTATCTTTATTTCGACTCTCGGCTCAAACTATATTCAAACGAAGAGACTGCATTTTTATAGCAATCCAATTTAATCCTCGCAACCATTATTTTAAATATTGAGAACTGGACAAACCAATAATTTAATTTAATCCGAAAAGTGTCGGCATGCTTTACAAAAAACCCTTCTTTTGTAGCCTTTTGTAGCATTTTCTATTTCTCTCAGATTCTTCTAAGTCGTCTTACTTTGCTCTCTTATTTTTTTCACCCCAAAAAAAAAGCGCTCAATGAAGAGCGCTTTTCCTACCCCAAAGTATCCAAACTTATCTATAGATGGATGATTGGATCTGGATTGCCGTCTGGATCATTTCCGGCTGTTCCATCAGTTGATGGGTTACCGTTGCGCATCATGATCACAGCACAAGCAGCTGGTGATGCCATTGATGTACCTGACATGGTTGTTGTACCACCACCGGCACGTAATGACAGAATGCTTACGCCTGGCGCAGCATAATCTACGGGTGGGTTACCATAGTTTGACCAGTACGGCATGTTGTCGCTTGAGTCAGTGGCAGAGATAGTAAACACTCGAGTACCATTAGCACGTGCTGGAGAATGGTTGCTGGCGTGGTCGCCATCATTACCAGCCGCTAATACAAAATAAGCACCTGAATTTTGAGCCGCTGCTTTAACCGCATCGTCTAGCTCCTGGCTTACAGGACCACCCAAGCTCATGTTTGCACAATCGCCTGAATTAGCATTCGCAGCTACATAATCAACACCGGCAATAACGCCTGAATATGAGCCTGAACCGCGTGAGTCCAAAACTTTAACCGGAACCACAGTTGCGCCTGCGGCAACACCAACCACGTCTTGCGTATTATTAAGCGCAGCAATGGTACCGGCTACGTGCGTGCCGTGACCGTTACCATCATCAACACCTGAATCGCGACCTGATGTAAAGGCTGAAAAACCGCGGTTTGCATCAACATTTAAGTCAGTGTGATCAACATCAATACCGGTATCGATTACCCAGGCTGTGTAGCCTGAACCGCTGACTGGACCACCAACGCGAGTTACACTCCATGGCGTAGTCTGGCCACCGCCACCACCGCCGCCCCCAGGCTTACCTTTAAAGCTAACGCTAACAACACCGTCTGGGTTCATGCTTTTCACATTCATGTCACCGCCAAACGCTTTTTCAGCAGCATGGCAAGGTGCATTCACGGTAAAGCCTTTGATTGAGTTTTGATAAACATGGCGAACTGATGCATTCGCTCTTTGCGCTAAGCCTTTAGCCAACCCTTTAACCTGCGAACCGTCTACTGAATCATGAAAACTTACGATACAACGATTCTGCACGTTTAATTCATCGTTTGATGAATAGGTTGGTTGAGTTGCTGTAGCTGAGAATGACACGACGGCCATACCAACAGCACTAGCTATTAGTGTTTTTTTCATATACCTACCCCTTAGTGTGTATATAATTTATGTTAAAAGAATTGCCTTCAAACATTATTTTTTCTAATGAAAGCAGAATACTTATATCAACATAAATGGATACAATCAAACAAATTCTTGCTTTTTGTATAGAGGTCTTACCAATAAGTTTTTCTAATGCATATATGCATTGTGAACTTTTCATTTATGCATAAAAAAGCCCCGCCGAAGCGGGGCTAATTATTACGTGATTATTCGATTATAAGTCGAATGAAGCTGCACAGGTTGTTGTGCCAGACTCACAAATTGTTACTGTGTAAGTCGCTTGCTTGCTTGCACCTGAGTAAGATACTGCACCGTCATTCACTTGAGTATCCTGAAGCACTGTAGCGCCACCTGAAGTTAAAGTGATGTCAACATTAGAGCTTGTGAAACCACTCCAAACTAGATCCAGCTGACCACCGCCTTTAGAACGGCTACCGCTTGCAGTTAAATCACCAGCTGGTGGGTCAACTGGGTCCGTACCGCCACCCTGACAACCGTTTGCAGTGATGTAATCACTTGCAGCTTTGGCTTTCACGATACCGTAACCGAAGTAGTCATCACGGCCTGCAGTACCTTGATCTTCCGCAGTTGCTTTTAATGCTTCGCGGATTTCAGTACCGGAACAAGTTGGGTGATTTGACCAAACTAGAGCTGCCACACCGGCTACCGCTGGAGTCGCCATTGAAGTACCACTCATGTAACCGTAATCACTGGCACCTGAGCTAATGCTTGCATTGGCTGCGCCTACGATGGCTGCACGATCTTCATACGCTGTGCCTACTGCTGGGATATTCGTCGTAACGCCTGTGATATCCATGTAGATAACGCCTTCGCCCGCTACGTTGTTGATAACAACCGCACCGATACCACCTGAGTTGCCACAGTTATTGATTTTGTCAGCAAAAGAAATGTTACCGCGGTCAATCACACAGATTTTACCGTTCGCACCTGAATCAGTTACTTCAGCAGTACCCATGAAGTAAGTCGCACCCGATACTGAACCTGTGTTGTCAGTTGCTGCCGTTGGAACACCAACGCCGTCAACGGTTAAGCTAGCAATAGTCGCGCCGCCAGCTGGGTAAGTAGACAGTGTATCAACACCACCGGCAGTTACTTCAACGCCATAACCGTCATGAGTTTCAGTAGTCGCATTTTTACCACGACCAGAAGTTTTGGTGTTAGTTGGGAATTGAGAGAAGCTTGCGATGTTGTTGTTTGCATCGTTAGCACCAACCATCATTACTGATTTATAGCCTGCTGGGAATGAACGAACGTTGTTGCCGTCGTTGCCCGCTGCCGCTAGAACCAAGCCACCGTTGTTGGTGAAAGTGTTGAATGCATTCTCTTCAGTTGAGTTAGCACCGCCGCCACCAAGAGACATGGTGATAATGTTTGCGCCAGCTTGCGTACATTTTTCTGCAGCGTAAGCCAAGTCAGAAGAATAACCCCAACCCGCTTCGTTGAATACTTTGATGATGTGCATCGGTACGCCAGGAGCCATACCTACTACGCCAACACCATTGTCAGCTGCACCAACTGTACCCGCTACGTGAGTACCGTGTGGGCCACCGTCAGTGAACCAGTCGCCAGTACCTGAATCGCTGTCACCAGTGATTACGGACCAGTTAAAGTCGTTATTTTTGCCACCAGTTTCACCTTGAGCACCAGCAATACCAGAATCGATAACACATACTTTCTGGCCTGACTGAAGTACAAGCTGGTTAGCCTGAGATTGATAAACAGCATATGGAGTCAACTGCTGCGCACTTGGATCGCCCGCATCATCATTCCAGATTGCCATTGGAAAACGCTGGAAATCTTTTTCCATTGACTTGAAGCCTTTCTGGCCACGAATAGCGCTTTTGCCATTCTCATCTAACTCGACTGCAAACCAGCCATTACCTTCTACTTTAACCTGGTGACCTTTCTTAAGGCCTTGACCGTTGCTGTCATATGAAACGATCACACGTTCAGCGTGTGCAGCTGAACCAAGCGCTAATAATGTGGCCGCGCAAGCCATCTTTACTTTAAATGACATTAAACCTACCCCTCGTTGGTTAAATTATGTCTTCGACTTATGTATTCAACTTAATTGAATGTTATTCTTTTGTGGTTTATCAGAATGTTTCCAAGATCTTATCAATGAATATTTTCTGGGCACAAAAAAGCCCCATCTGCTATGAATGCAAATCTCAATTTCCATCCATAGCAAATGAGGCGCTAATGATTAAAGCAAAGTGATCAAAAAGTCGTCAAGCAATAATTAAACTAATTGTACAAATTAGTTAATTTTATGCTTAATGTATCTCTTTTCTGTCTAAAAGTATCAATTTGTATCGAGAAAATGGCTATAATTTGAACTATTAATGCATGCCTGCATTAATTAAAAATTTTAAACCAAAAAAAAGCGGACCTAAGTCCGCTTTTCTATATTACAAAGTATATTAGAAGATTACATTCACTTCAGAAGAACAAGTTGAAGTACCTGCTTCACATACTTGATAGCTATACACAGCACCACCACGGTTATTTGTAGAGTCGGTGTAAGCACCGTCATTACTAGTAGTTGTTAGTAACTGACCATCGCGATAGATATCAACATTCGCTGATCCTGCGCCACTCCAAGTTAGGTCAATGTTATGACGACCTTTCACTTTGTAACCAGAAGCACTCAAGCTAAGGTTATCGCCACCAGCGTCAGCTGCTACTGTTACCGTTTGTGATGAGCTGTCAGTTTGACCTACAGTATCAGTCACAGTCAAAGTCACAGTATAAGAACCGTCTGCCGCATAACTGTGGCTTGGGTTAGCTGCTGTGCTTGAGTTGCCGTCACCGAAGCTCCAGCTGTAGCTTGCAATACCGTTATCATCTGAACTGCCGTCCGTGAAATCACAGCTTAGTTCAGTACATGCGAAAGAGAAACCAGATACAGGAGCTGTATCGTCACCGCCATTATCGCCACCGGCACAACCGTTCGCTGACAAATAATCGTATGCATTCTTCGCTTTCACGATACCGTAACCGAAGTAGTCATCACGGCCTGCAGTACCTTGATCTTCCGCAGTTGCTTTCAACGCTTCACGGATTTCAGTACCGGTACAGCTTGGGAAGTTAGACCAAACTAGCGCTGCAACACCGGCTACCGCTGGAGTCGCCATTGAAGTACCGCTCATGTAACCATAATCACTTGCACCTGAACTGATGCTAGCTTCAGCTGCGCCTACAATTGCTGCGCGATCTTCATACGCTGTACCTACCGCTGGAATACTAGTTGTAACACCAGTGATGTCCATGTAGATAACGCCTTCGCCAGCTACGTTGTTGATGACAACCGCACCAATACCGCCTGAGTTGCCACAATTATTAATTTTGTCCGCGAATGAAATGTTGCCGCGGTCAATGATACAGATTTTACCGTTTGCGCCGGAATCAGTCGCTTCAGCAGTACCCATGAAGTAAGTCGTACCCGACACTGAACCTGTGTTGTCTGTTGCTGCTGTTGGAACACCAACGCCATCAACAGTCAGGCTAGCAATAGTAGCGCCGCCAGCTGGGTAAGTAGATAGCGTATCAACACCACCGGCTGTTACTTCAACGCCATAACCATCGTGTGTTTCAGTAGTTTTGTTACCACCTCGACCAGAAGTCATAGTGTTTGATGGGAATTGTGAAAAATCTGCGATGTTGTTGTTGCCATCGTTAGCACCAACCATCATCACTGATTTATAGCCTGCTGGGAATGAACGAACGTTGTTACCGTCATTACCCGCTGCCGCTAGAACCAAACCACCGTTTGCAGTAAAGGTGTTGAATGCGTTCTCTTCAGTTGAGTTAGCACCGCCGCCACCCAGTGACATGGTGATGATGTTAGCGCCGCCTTCAGTACATTTCTCTGCTGCAAATGCTAAGTCAGAAGAATAACCCCAACCTGAAGCGTTGAATACTTTGATGATGTGCATCGGTACGCCTGGAGCCATACCAACAACACCAAAACCATTATCTGCTGCACCAACTGTACCCGCTACGTGAGTACCGTGTGGGCCACCATCTGTGAACCAGTCGCCTGTACCTGAATTGCTGGTACCTGTAATAACTGACCAATCAAAATCAAAGTTCTTACCACCAGTTTCGCCATTACCGCCAGCAATACCAGAGTCGATCACACATACCTTTTGGCCAGGCATTAATGAAAGTTGGTCTGCTTGAGATTGATAAATTGCGTAAGGTGTTAATTGTTCAGTTGCAGGATCGCCGGCGTCATCATTCCAGATAGCCAGTGGGAAACGCTTGTGATCCGCTTCCATTGATTTGAAACCTTTCTTGCCACGAATGGCGCTTTTACCATTCTCGTCTAACTCGGCTGCGAACCAGCCATTACCTTCTACTTTAACCTGATGACCTTTCTTAAGGCCTTGACCGTTGCTGTCGTAAGAAACGATCACACGTTCAGCATGTGCAGCTGAACCAAGCGCTAATAATGTGGCCGCGCAAGCCATCTTTACTTTAAAAGACATTAAACCTACCCCTTAGTCTGGATAACTCTTCTTATCATTATTTAATCTATCATTAATAATGATAACTTAATCATCTGCTCAAAATTTGAATCTTACGATTAACTCTGCACAAATGAGGTGGTCCCGATTAGAGCAAAGCTGGTTGAAAGCCGTCAAGGGATAATCCAGCTAATGCGTAAAATTAGCTAAACTTATCATCAATGTAAGGAAATGTATCAAGACTGTATCTATACGTACACCGAAAAGTGTAAAGAATATCGGCATTAATTAATAATCCAGGTTTGATTTACTGAGACTATAAGATTAGTTTTATTAATCATAAACTATACTTCATCCATTTTTATATTATCCTTCGCCCACATGCGGGGTGATTATCTATGGGGTATAAAAAAGGCCGCCGAAGCGACCTTTGATTTGACAGCCTGTCATACTATCTAGTTAGAACTTCCTTCCAGACTTACTCCTGAGTAGCTGCTATAGCCATAAATCATGATGTAGTAAGTGCCTTCCTGGGCAGTCAATGAGCATGACTCTGCATTACCGTATTTGTACGGACGGCAATCATAGCTTGATGTGGTCGGCTCCGAGCCAAACTTAACGTATAAGTCTGCGTCACCTGAACCACCAGACATCACAACATCTACCACTGAACGTCCCGCAGGAACCTCTAGCGTAAAGTACTGCTTGCTGCCTTGTGCTCCAGACACATTAGACTCGCTCAATGTGTCATTGATTGGATTAGAGCTTCCATCCACATAATCTGCGACTAGATCCACACCAGAGTAAGCTTGATAACCACGAATCATCACATGCCATGTACCAGCCTGTGGCGAGGCAAAACTACAGTTCTCGGTATTACCACCCTTGTACGGACGACAATCATAGCTTGATGTGGTTGGCTCAGAGCCATATCTCACATAAAGATCTGCATCACCAGAACCACCGTTCATGTCAAAGCTTAGATCCGTTGCCCCGGCTGGAACTTCAAAGGTAAAGAAGGTTTCTGAACCTTGAGCACCACTTAGGTTTGTAATAGCCACGCCTTTGGTTAATTCATTACCACTTGGAGGAGGCTCAGTTCCACCGCCGCCACAGCTGCTGTTGGCGAGATAATCTACTGCTGCCTGTGTTTTAACTAAACCATAACCCGTTTTGTTATCAACTCCGGCTGTACCCAAATCAACTGCTGTAGCTCGTAGAGCATTACGGACTTCAGCTGCGGTACAACTTGAATGGTAACTCCAGGCCAAAGCCGCTACCGCACTGACGTGAGGTGTTGCCATTGAAGTACCATTATAGTATTCCCAGTTTTGCCCACTGTCTTTCGACATGGAAACGCTTTGACCCGCTCGATTAGCAAGCTCCAGTCCAGTGGAGCGATCCACTGATACCACAGGAGTGCTGCCAATTTTACTGTCGAAGTCGATCAGGAATGGATGCTGTAATCCTGGGCGCGCCGCGTTACTGTAAACCACAACGCCTGATGCACCGGCATCCATACAGGCATTAACCGCACGGTACTCTGGATAGTTATTTTCTGTAGAGCTGGTATTGTCAGCCTGGTTCTCACCACGCTCAACCAGACATACTTTACCCGCCATACTCGGGCAGCTATAGCTGGTACCTGAAGTAGTACAAACACCTAGTGTGCCAGAAGCAGAACCAACATTTGCACCATTATCAAATTGCAGGCTGCTGTTGTAGAAGTTCTGTGGTACCACGCCATTATCGAAATAATCAACGCCACCGACTTCCAACTGCCCTAGATGACCATCGCCAATAGCAACGCTCGATAGAATCGCTTCACCGGGTCCAGCTAACTCAACCTGATCGTTACGCTGTGAGAAATTGGCATGTTGGTTGCCAGAATCAACTGCAGCAATAGAAACCACATCATCATACGACGCAGGATAAGAGTAAGAAGTGTCCCCACCATTACCCGCAGCGGCGATACTTAATACACCATTGCTGTAATAGTTTGAGAAAGCATTTCCTTCTGTAGTAGAAGAACCACTTCCACCTAAACTCATGCTCACAACATTTGCGCCAGCAGTAACACAGTCATCGACCGCGTTAATCAAATCAGATGAATAACCCCAACCTGACTCGTTGAACACTTTGATAATGTGTAAGTTGACATTACCATTAGGCATAACCCCTACCACACCTGAACCGTTAGCAACCGCGGCGATGGTGCCAGCAACGTGGGTACCGTGTGAACCACCCGGCTCGTACCAATTGCCAGTGCCTGAGTCGTTAGTACCCGAAACACTGTTTGAGCTTAGGTCTGAATTATTGATGTCGTAACCTGAATCAATGATACATACCGTACGGTTGCCCGCATTAGTATCGGATACCAGGTCAGCCTCAACACGCGCAAGGCCCCAAGGTTCAACTTCAGTGGTATTAAGATTAGTCGACATCAGCTTACGCCTTAAGTCAGGCTCAACATATTCAATGTTTGGATTATTGCGCAGGCCTTTAAGAGCTTGAGTCGGTACTTCGATAGCGAAAGCATTATGCTGTTTCAAGTCTACTTTAAGATCACCGCCAGCTCTTGCCGCAGCAGATTTTACCGATCGACCGTGTCCAGGTTTGAATTTAACAATAACTCGCTCTTTACCATTGGCTACTGCTGGAGCTGTGTCCACTTGGCTACCAATGTCGGCTGCTTGAGCTGATACGCCCATTGCCAACAAAGTAGCAGCGCAAGCCATTTTCATTTTAAATGACATTAATCTACCCCCTAGGTTTGATTTTTTTAGATAAAAAAAAGCCCTATCTCCCAAGACCAACTCACGAGTTCCGTCTTAAGAGATTAGGGCTGCAGTCTGGTTATACCAGTAAGAAAAACTGATTACAAGAGTGGTTTTGTATTAGATTCAGTAATGCTGACAATCGAAGCCATGCCGATTTTTATTATTATTATGTTATTAATCATAAAGTTATGAAACAGGCTCCAGCTTGGCATAGGCTAGCATTAATTTTTTCAGACCTTCTTTTTCAAAATTAATTTGTACCGAAGCCTGCGGACCTTCTCCTTCATAGTTGATGATAATACCGGTTCCAAACTTAGGATGCTTGACCAGCTGACCTAGATAAAACCCTTCTGGGCCTTTGCGTCGAATCGGCGATTTTGCCGAACGATTAAAGACTGGGCGCTGCACCTGAGTGTTCAAACGAACTTCGGTTAAGAGCTCATCGGGGATTTCACGAATGAAGCGTGATTGTTGCGGATAAGTTTCGCGGCCAAAAATACGGCGCTTCTCGGCAAAAGTCAGATAGAGCTGCTTCATAGCACGGGTAATGCCCACATAAGCCAGCCGTCTTTCTTCTTCCAGACCGCCCGGCTCATCGAGCGACATTTGATGCGGAAACAGCTTCTCTTCTACGCCAGCAATAAACACCAGTGGGAACTCCAGACCTTTGGCCGAATGAAGGGTCATCATCTGCACTGACTCCTGATATTCATCCGCCTGAGTTTCGCCCGCTTCCAAAGTGGCGTGAGCAATAAAAGCCTGTAGCGGCGTCATATCTGGCAGTTCATCAGGCACCACTTCATCCGGATCAAATTCACGGGTCGCACTGACTAATTCCTGCAAGTTCTCTTTACGCGCCTGACCCTTTTCGCCTTTTTCCTTGCTGTACATTTCCAGTAAGCCAGAATGCTCGATAACAATATCGGTCTGCTCCCACAGATCCAACTCGGCGGTGCTCGACTCTAATTCATTGATCAGATGCAAAAAGCCCGACATGGCCGTTCGTGCGCGCGGTGGCAACAACTGCTCCACCACCATTTTATTGGCCGCCTGCCACAATGAGGTTTGCTCCTCACGGGCTTGCATACGAATCAGGTCCACTGACTTTTCGCCAAGACCGCGGGCCGGTTGATTAACTACCCGCTCAAAGGAGGTGTCGTCATCACGATTGGCCATTAAGCGCATATAAGCCAAGGTATCTTTAATCTCAGCACGTTCGAAGAAGCGCAGACCGCCATAAATTCGATACGGGATATTTTTCTGCAACATCGCATCTTCGAGAATCCGCGATTGGGCATTACTGCGGTAAAGAATGGCAATATCGTCATAACTATTGCCCTGCTGAATCCAATCTTCAATCCGCGCGGCAATAAAACGCGCCTCTTCCTGCTCATTGAAAGCCGAATACAGAATAATCGGCTCGCCCTGATTGCCTTCGGTCCACAAGCTCTTACCCATGCGATCCTGATTGTTGGCAATCACCGCATTGGCAGCCTTCAGGATAGTCGATGTGGAACGATAGTTTTGCTCAAGGCGTGAGACCTTGCAGTCTGGGAAATCTTTTTCGAACTGCTGTATATTCTCAATCCGCGCACCCCGCCAGCCGTAAATAGACTGATCGTCGTCACCAACAATGGTAATGCGATTGTTATCATTGCACAGCAAACGAATCCAGGCGTACTGGATGGCGTTGGTATCCTGAAATTCGTCCACCAAAATATGCTGGAAGCGATCCTGGTAGTGCTTTAATAAATGAGGGTTATTGGCCCAAAGCTCATAGGCTCGAAGCAGCAACTCATTAAAATCTACCAGCCCGCCTCGTTTGCAGGCTTCTTCATAAGCGTAATAAACTTTAACCATGGTGCTGACAAAGAAGTCGCCATGATGATGGATATCACCCGGGCGCAGGCCATCGTCTTTTTTGGCATTGATAAACCATTGCGCCTGCTTCGGTGGCCATTCATTATCATCAAGGTTAAGCTCTTTCATAACCCGCTTGATGACTCGCAGCTGATCCTGTGCATCCAGAATCTGGAAGCCTTCCGGTAAGCCAACATCACGATAATGCGCACGTAACAGGCGGTGGGCAATACTGTGGAAAGTACCGATCCACATACCTCGTGCAGGCATCGCCAACATATCCTCAACCCGACCCAACATTTCTTTAGCGGCTTTATTGGTAAAAGTCACCGCCAGAATCGAATGCGCCGAGATACGCTCCACCTGCACCAACCAGGCGATGCGATGAACCAGTACGCGCGTTTTGCCTGATCCAGCGCCAGCCAACACCAACAGTGCTTTATTAGGCGCGGTAACGGCTTCTTTCTGGGCGTCATTCAGGGGTTGTATTATGCTAGTGGCATCCATTAGGGTATGCTTGCTTCTATTGAAAATAATCGGCCTATTGTAGGGAAAAAGCCACCATGAAAAAAGCATTGCTCAGTATTAGCCTCGTTTTCTCGTCATTAGTTGTCGCATGCGTATCCAGCAACGGACCAAGCGAGAGTCCAGCCGCTGACGATCTTGAGTCAGCCTATCAACTACAATATCAACTAGTTCAAGGAGTTGCCTTTCCTGTTATAGGTTACAAGGCGGGGCTCACCAGCGAAGCTGGGCAAAAGAAGTTTAATGTCAGTGAACCGGTGGCTGGTGCAATATTTCAGGAAGGGCTCGCCTTTGATCGCCATGCCTACCTGCTCAGCAATCACACCAACCTCATGCTGGAAACTGAAATCGGCTTTATACTCAATCAAAACATCACTCAGCTGGTCACTGCTGAACAGTTACCGGCCATGATTAAAAGCGTGGTAGCAGTGATAGAACTGCCTGATTTGCGCTTTGAAAATCCCGACAATATCTCAGGGCATGGTCTGATTGTGAATAATGTGGCTTCCAATAAAGTGTTAGTGGGCAAACCGGTCGATGTGAACACCCTTGATATCAACCAGATTACGACTGAGCTGACTCATAATGGCGTACCCGTCATCAAAGGCAAAGCCACCGACGCCATGGGCGACCAATGGCAGGCACTGGCCTGGCTGATCAATCGTAGCCTTAAAACCGGCTATCCGGTCGGTGAAGGCAACCTCTTGATCACCGGCGCTTTAGGCCCCATGATTCCCGCCAAACGCGGCCAATACGATGCCGACTTTGGCAAGCTAGGTAAACTGGCTTTTTCTATTCGATAACCTTATAAAAGAATCTTATAAACAAATATTTAGACAGGAACGATTTTATGCGCGCAGTTTTTCTTGATGCCGATACCTTAGGTCACTGGCAAGACAACGAACAGCAAAAAGCCAAAGTAGATTTGTCACCGCTCGTGCAATGTTTCGACGAGTGCAAGCTGTATGGCCTAACCAGCCCCGAGCAACGTCTAGAACGCTGTCAGGATGCCGATGTCATCATTACCAACAAAGTAGTGATTGATCGCGAGCTGATTGAACAACTGCCCAACCTGAAAGCCATTCAACTGGCTGCAACCGGCATGAACAATATCGATCTGGAAGCCGCCAAAGAAAAAAACATTCAGTGTTTTAACGTCGCCGACTATTCGACCTTTGCCGTGGCGCAACTGACGATGCAATTCATACTCAACTTCGCCACCCGCGCCAATGATCATTTTAATTTAACGCGCCAAGGCGCCTGGCAAGAAAGCCGCATGTTCACACTGACAGATTTTCCAACCATGGAAGTGGCCGAAAAAACATTAGTCCTGATTGGATACGGCAACATCGCACAAAAAGTCGAACAGCTCGCCGAAGCTTTCGGTATGCGCGTCATTATTGCCAACATCCCTGGCCGTCCCATGCGCGACAACCAAGTGCCGCTCAACAACGCACTACCTCAGGCCAACTTCGTCTCAATTCACTGCCCGCTTAGCAAAGAAACCCAAGGCCTGGTCAACAAAGACTTCATCGACCTCATGAAAACCGGTAGCTTCATCATTAACACTGCACGCGGCCCCATCATCAACGAACAACATCTAGCCGATGCACTTAAAAGCGGCAAACTCGCCGGCGCCGGCCTCGACGTACTCTCCGTCGAACCACCCAGCCCCGACAACCCACTGCTGCAAGATGACGTACCCAACACCTACATCACACCCCACATCGCCTGGGCCAGCCACGAAGCAAAAATACGATTGATAGAAGGCATGGCAGAGAATATTCGGGAGCTGGGGGTTTGAAAATTTTGAGGTAGGGTGCGTCATGACGCACCGCTTTGTTCACAATTAAGTATAAAGTAATATGATTTGAGAAGGTTATTTCATAAGGCATTAAAATGATTAAAAATATTTATATTTCTTTAAGTCTGGCTTTTATTACGTTTTTGCTAACTACATATTCAATTCTTGTTTTATTCTCAGGAAAGACTTTCATAGGTAGCACTATGTTAATTTATCAGGCATTGCTCTTCTTAGCGATATATATAATGTCTGGATTTTTTTGTCGCTTTTTGTGTAGCGCGATGTTTTATACTTACCTATTCACTTTTTCCTCATTTATATTGCAGGGTTTTTACTATGAGAATTTAATGAAAATATCATATTATTTAGATCACCCTATGGCTTTATTACCAATCACTTCATGCTTGATTGGAGGGTTGCTTGGCGCATATATTGCTAGTTTATTTTTCAATAAATATCACTTAAAAACAACTAACAAGAGCAGCTTGGAAGGAATGAAGTGACTTCGAGGTTCATGCTTCATATTGATAACAACCCCCTCAACCACTTCACTCTTTCGGGACTACACTACAGCTGTCATACCGCGGCTTGACCGCGGTATCCAGTGACTTTCAATTTTATCTAAATCAATGGATTCAAATATCAACTTGTAAAGCAAAATCAATGGTAATAAAGTCTTATGAATGCATAAGTATAATTAAATAACTGTAATCAAACATGAAAATCACTGCCTCAATGAAACAAGAATTGATAACAAAGCTAGAAGACTATCTCTCTGGAGAATTAACTCACGATGAAATTAAAGAATTCGCTTGGAACCTTGTAGAAGACAGTCCCAAAGAAACATCAAGGGAAGAAAGCATTTACTGGTCAACGGTCTTCTCTATAATTCATTTAGCTGATGATGAACATTGGAATGATGGTTGCACACAGAGAGACCTGACAGATTTGTGTGTAAAACTTAAACAACCCTAATAAAGCACTATTTTTTAAAGGACATCAACACTTGATTAAAAACGCTTCTATCGTTGAAGATATTTATGGGTACTGGCCCACCTTTCATGATGCTGAAATTATTAGCATTAACTTTCAACGCAATAGCCACAGAGATACCAAAAGTGCTTCAGTAGAAATAGTATTGAATTACTGGGAAACCGAAGCGATAAACGAGGGTACATCTAACCTGGATTACGTATTGGGTAAAAACAACCTTATTTCGTTGCGGCTTGATGGATTGTTTGATTCTTCTGTTGCAGGTTTCAATTTCCAGAATGTCATTGATGAGTTGCAAATTATTGAAGGTGAAAACGATATCAAGGTTGATGCTATTTCTATTCACGGTGCTGACATGAGCTTTACCTGCTCAGCGATATCAGTTACAAGCGTTAGACCCTATACTTAATATTCCAAATCTAGAACCCCTACCTTGAAAAGGTTTCTGTCTTGCAATAATGTAAAAAGAAACTTGCTAGTACATTCAAACGAGTTTACTAATGGAATACATCGCTCAAAAACCTGAAGTCGAAGGTGATTGCGGAATTGCATGTGTCGCGATGGTGACAGGTAAAAGTTATTCCGAGTCCCAAAAACAGTTTGAACATATAGAACGTCCCAAAGAATTCTACACGCGCCATAAAGATCTGATGCAGGCTATAGATGAATTCGGTTTTAAAGCACGCCAAAAAAGATTTAAGAAATTTCGTGATATTGATGGCATCGCTATTGTTGCCGTCAACGAGAAGCAAGATGGTTGCTGGCATTGGGTGGTTTATAACGGAGAGGCAGATCCACCCTATGTATACGACCCCAACCCGGAGAAAGATGGCAAGATTACAGATTTCAGAGGGTTAATTGGGTTTGGTAATTATATTTTAGTTACTAAGGATTAGTAGAGATAAACGGAGCTCATTAATAACGGTAGGATAATCGTAGGGTGCGTCGAGACGCACCATTGAGCTCTACAAGAGCAGATTCTGAATCAAGTTCAGAATGACAAGCTCTTTGGTTCGTGCTTTAGATTCAGTCCTACGAAAATCAATTCTTAACCCACTCATACAACTTTCCTATATCTTTTACATGGATTTCCAAGTGCTGGCAATCAGCGGCGATGCTGCTTTTGATATCGGTTTCGTAGCTGTCGCCAATGTGCAAAAGCTCTTGTGGCTGGATATTTTTCAGGGTGCAGATTTTATGCAGCATCTCAGGGGAGGGTTTTGCTCTTCCATGAATACCTGCGATAAAGTGTTGTTCGAAATAGTCCATTAAACCTAATGCAGATAAATTTGAGTTGCCGTTGCTGGTGGCAAATAGACTGTATTTTTCTTTAAGTGCGGATAATAAATCGTGAGTGAGCTGTGGAATTTTGATTTGGCTACGACAACCATAGAAGATGGCGAATGCTGGGTTGATTAATGCTGAATCACCACCTGTTTGTTCGAGCATTTGATGGATCATTTCTTTGCGCAACACGGTCATGTTATCCAGCTCTGGGCGGTCTTCCTCTAGTAGTTTCTTTGAAATCGCTTGCATGGCTGCGACGTCAAACTGCTCGCCAATTGGCGGATGCTCTTTGGCTAAAAACTCTAGCAAATCTTGCTCGCACTGCTCTATGATTCCTTGGTTATCCCACAGGGTATCATCTAAATCAAAACTGATGACTTTGACTTGCTTCCAGTCGATGGCTTGGATCTTTTGGGTCATAGATTATTCTTTCTTTTTTCTGGCTCTTGGATGTGCGGCATCATAGGTTTTGGCTAGATGTTGAAAATCAAGGTGAGTATAAATCTGCGTGGTTGAAATACTGGCATGCCCCAACAGCTCCTGTACCGCACGTAAATCACTGGAAGATTCCAGGACATGAGTTGCGCAAGAATGGCGAAGTTTGTGTGGGTGAAGACGATCATTTAATCCTAGCTTTTTGCCCCAGTGTGCTAAGCGTTGTTGAATGGCTCGGTTGGTCAGTCGGTTGCCTTGCTGGCTTAAGAACAATGCTTTTTCATCACTGCTTTTAACAAAACTGTTTCGTTCCCTTAACCACAGACTTAGCACTTTTTTGGAGCTGTTGCCGAAGGGTACTTCTCGAATTTTATTGCCTTTACCGAGCACACGGAGGGTTTGGTCTGAAAAACTTAAGTCATCAATATCCATGGCACTTAATTCCGCAAGACGGATACCGGATGAATACAATAATTCCATCATGGCTTTGTCACGAACTTCGATAGGCTCATCTTCAGGCATTTGATCAAGAAAGTGATTGAGGCTATCCACATCAATATTTTTCGGCAAGCGTCTTGCTTTTTTTGGTCCGCGCACACCGACTGCTGGATTAACCTTAATTTTCTTCTCACTTAACAGAAACTCAAGAAAGCGACGGGTTGACGATAACTGAAGTGCACTGCTGGAAGGCGATGCTCCCTGCCGATGTCGCTTGGCAATGAGCATTCGAATATCTTGTGTGGTGATCTGGTGCCAGTCGTTGTAACCAGCACTGTGACAAAAGACTAATAATTTTTCTAACTGACGCCGGTAATTATTGACCGTGTGTTCTGAATAGCGCTTTTCATGCAGCAGCCTGTTCAGGTAGCGTTGAATATCAGATTCCATGGTCGGCAGTTAAGTAAATTAACTCTCCTGTTTTGCTAAGCACGCTTCGGTTACATCACCAATCAAGCGTAAAAATAAAGTACCCATATCAGCAGTAAATAAGTCGACATTTTTGCTGCCTAAAGCAATCACACCCACACTGGCATTTACGCCGAGAGGAATAATTGAATAGGATTCCAACTCATGATCACCACCAAACAGTTGTGAAATACTTTCGGTAACACGACCACAAATCGGATCATTTTGAATGAAGTGCTGATCCGTTAACTGGCGAATAATTTCAAGATCGCCGTAGTTAACATGATGCAAAGTGCCAGTATCATCGCATAACCACAGTTGAACATTATCTAACTCGAAATTGTCGCGTAGATGTTCCAACAAACGATCGACCATTTCTTGAGTAGACTGCGCAGCGATCATTGCTACGAATAGCTCAGCACATTTATTTAGCAAATCACCGTTGCTGTGTGCATTCTCAATTAATGTATTGAGCTGCGTTTGTAATTTCTCGGCTTTACTTCGCAAGCCTAAAATTTGTCGTTCCACTAAAGAAACTGATCCATACACCTTATGCTGTAATCTCAGTTTGTCCAATAAATCCTGATGGTTTTCAAAGAACTCTGGATGTTGCTCTAAATAGGCAGCAATATCCTGTTCCCGTTTTAACCGATCTTCTGCTGAATTACCTTCTGTCATTTTACTTCCCCGAAATTAAACCATTCCCTAAAATTATTACTATTAAACACCCTTTAACTCTAGTTGTTATAATTAAATCTCAACCTGTCCTTCGAACACTACCTTGGCGGGCCCGCTCATCAATACTGTTGAGCCTTCGCCTTGCCAGGTAATCCACAAACTACCACCGGGTAACATCACTTTTACTTTGTCATCGGTCAAACCTTGTAAACGTGCAACAACCACAGCTGCACATGCTCCAGTACCGCAGGCCAGGGTTTCGCCGACTCCGCGTTCATAGACGCGAAGCTTGATATTTTGTCGATCCACCACTTCCATGAATCCGGCATTCGCCTGAGCGGTAAAATACTTGTGTTGACTCAACATAGGGCCCACTGTTTCCACTGGCGCTTTCTGCACATCGTCTACTTTCAGTACGCAATGTGGATTACCCATTGAGACTGCACCGACTTTATAGCTGATACCACCTGCTTCTATCGAGTAGAGCATCTGCCTTTCGGCAAACCGTAGCGGGATCTGTGCCGGTTCCAGTCTTGGTTTACCCATATCAATGGTCACCAGACCATTATCTTCAAGCGTTGCCTGCATGGTCGCTGTGTTGGTCGATAGTCGTAACTGCTTTTTCCAGGTCAGGCCTTTTTGCCTGACATACTTGGCTACCGCTCGTGCTCCATTACCGCAGTGTCCCGCTTCGCTGCCATCCGCATTAAAAATCCGAAAATGGAAATCGGATTCAGGATGTTGCGGTGCTTCCACAATCAGCAATTGGTCAAACCCAATACCAAAATTTCGATGTGCCAGATTTGCGATTTGTCCCTGATTCAAATACATCGCCTGCGTAATCGCATCCACCACCACAAAGTCATTACCAAGTCCCTGCATTTTACTGAATGGCATGATCATGGTTGTTCACCCTGTTGCTCAGCACTATCCTTTTCAGACAGCTTTTCAGTTTCCATGATCGGACCCTCTTTTGGATCCTGCTCATTAGGCGCTTCCTCTTCAGGAGTAGGTTCCTCAGGAGCAACTTTCTCTGCTTGTTCGCTCTCAGGTAAGAACAAATCACCTTTTTGGCCACAGGCAGTGAGTACCAAGGCCAACAATGACAGTGCTAATAACTGTCCAGTTCGTTTTTTACACATTGTGTGTTTAATATTTTCATCAATTTGAGAATTAGCTCTATCTTGCTACAGCTTGCGGTTTCCTGCAAGTTCGCAGCGCCCATAAAATCAGGCTCGCTGCATTATTTTAACTTAACCCTGCGCTGGCAATCTGGCACAATGTGGCAGCATTAATCATTAAGATTATTAGGAATTACTATGACTGAATCAGAATTCAATCAACAAGTTGATGACACCCTCATCGCCATTGAAGAAGCATTAGACGAGTTAGACCTTGATATTGACTACGAAACCAGTGGTGGGATTTTGACCATTACGCTTGAAAATGGCTCTAAAATCATCATCAACCGCCAAACTCCGGTTAAACAACTGTGGCTGGCAGCCAAAGACGGTGGCTATCATCTCGACTGGGTGCATGACCAATGGATCACTGACAAAGACAAAGAACCTCTAGAGCAATTATTATCGCGCGTTATGACTCAGCAATCCGGCGAGTCGGTCTCCTTCACTTTATAACCATTAATCAATAACCATAAGCTAACATTTATGTCTGAATTACTTCCTTGCGTTACCGTTGAACCGACTTCCGAACACCAAGCCACCGTTATCTGGCTACACGGCCTTGGTGCCGATGGTCATGATTTCGAGCCGATCGTACCGGAGCTTAAAATCCCCGCCGAGCTGGGTGTAAAGTTCATCTTCCCACATGCGCCAGTTATTCCGGTCACTATCAACGGCGGCTACCAAATGCGCGCCTGGTACGATATTCGCAATGCTGATTTATCCCAGCGCGAAGACGAAACCGGTGTTCGCCAATCAGCCGAGCAGGTACAACAACTGATTGAGCATGAAATAGAACAAGGTATAGCAACAGACAGAATTATCCTCGCCGGATTCTCACAAGGTGGTGCCATAGCCCTGCACCTGGCAACACGCCTCGACAAAAAACTGGCAGGCATTGTCGCACTCTCAACCTACCTGACGATTCCCGACAAACTTGCCGATGAAAAATCAGACACCAATCTTGATACCCCCATCTTCATGGCTCACGGCCAACAAGACCCAGTCGTGCCAATACAGCGCGGCCAACACAGCGCCAAAGTGCTTGAAGAAAACGGCTTTAAGATACAGTGGAGCGACTACCCCATGCCACATGCAGTATGTTTAGAAGAAATACAGGCACTGGGGAAATATATAGAGGAAGTGTTGGGGTAATTGGGATTAGTATTTTTTTCTAAGTCAGAATGGTTTGTTTTATTATCATTTCTTAACCTAGCTTTTCGCCCCTCGGCGAACTCCTTTTACTGGATACCGAGGTGAACGACCGAAGAAAGTGCCTTTAGTACCGCGGTATGACAGTTGAGGATTACTTCCAAGCACGTGAAAGAAGTAGCTTATTAACGATTAGATAAAACATTACTCTTCTCAACTTTCTTCTTGATGATACTCATTAACTAACAGCAAGCGCCATTTAACCCCCCTTATATTGAGCTAAGCCACGCACAAAATATAGCAATCAAAATGTGTGACCGAAGGGAATCCCTTTAGGGAGATGATTTTGATAAGAATTTTCAGCACAAGGATGTGATGTAAATTCTGGTGCATTAAGTATTTTGGGAGTGGTGCAGGGAGTCACGCGAAGCGTGGCCTCAATATCGGGGTGTCGTTTCTTTTGGTACCTTTTCTTTGGAAAGCGACCGTATGAAGTGCCTGTGGTGCAAAGAAAAGGTACTCGCTGAGTAGCGAAACAGTAAGTTAAGGAATGAAATTAATGAGAACATGGATTCCCGCCTCCGCGGGAATGACAAAACTCTAATTTTGTGCGCGGTCTTCAAACCTCGAAGCAAACATTTCACCGAACACACCAAATTTCAAAATACCAGCCCCTACCCATAAACTCCATGCCGTTGTGTATACCAATCGGTGAATTGTTTTGTCGGTAGCGGTTTTGAGACGTAATATCCCTGCACCATGTTGCAGCCGATGTTACGCAGGTAGTCGTACACTTCGCGACTTTCGACGCCTTCTGCAATAGTTTCAATGCCCATTTTTTTTGCAAGGGTAACGGCAGCGTCAAGGATATGGGCTGCGCCTTTGTCAT
This sequence comes from Kangiella sp., assembly GCA_048266925.1. Classification (GTDB taxonomy): domain Bacteria; phylum Pseudomonadota; class Gammaproteobacteria; order Enterobacterales; family Kangiellaceae; genus Kangiella. The sequence goes on from JBLWYL010000003.1 coordinate 253,782, forward strand.
TGGGTAGGCGACGGATGAAGGATTGGTCAATTTTGATGAGCGAGGCTGGCAATCGATGCAGGTATTGTAGCGAGGAGTAGCCAGTTCCAAAGTCGTCGATGGATATGGTCAATCTGGCACCCGCCAAGCGCACAAGCTCATCAATACTTCGCTCCATATCCACCATCAATGATCCTTCAGTAACTTCTAGCTCTAAACAGTCTCCTGTCAGTTGATGTTTTTCCAACAACGACAAAACCAGTTCAGTAAAGTTAGGATGAAGCAGGTTGCGAGTAGATATGTTGACGGCAATCGGGATTTCAATTCCTTGCTTTTTCCAACGCTTAATTTGGCTTAAGGCCTCTTCTAGTGCAAATTCGGTGACTGTCTGTATCAGCGTACTTTGCTCAGCTCTTGGAATAAACAACCCTGGTGGAATCATGCCTCGCTCCGGATGATTCCAGCGCATTAAAGCTTCGGCGCTACAAATATCGCCATTATTCAGGTTAATTTTTGGCTGATAGTGCAAACTTATCTGGCCATCGCTCAAAGCCTTTTTTAACTCACCCAGTATCACCAGGTTTTCTTCCGTTTTACTGACTATCTCTGGACTAAATGCTGTCACATCTTGATCGCGCTCTTGCGCTAACGCTAAAGCGGCTTCTGCTCGTTGCAGATAGACATGAGGATCTTTTTTGATTTTATTGAGTGTGACATAACCCATTCGTGCTTCAAGGTGAATCGGAATCTCGTTGAATAAAACCGGCTCTTGCACCGCAAGTACAAGCTGCTCCAAGGTTTGTAAATTATCGGATTCATCGCCTTCTAAAATCACTGCCAATTGCGCGGTATCGGTATGAAAAATGTCATACTTGCTAGTCACTTGCTTAAGTCGCTCGGCAAGCTGTTTGACCGTTTCATCAATCACATTAAATCCAAAGGCCGACTTCAGCTCCAACTTATTTTCAATGGACACCAACACCAGATAAATCGAACTTTGCCTTTTACGGTTCTCGCGCAAAGCTCTTAACGCCTCAAATAAAGCGCTCCGATTAGGCAGTTGGGTTGCATCATTATGATTCGACAACCATTTTAAGTGACGCATGTAGTAAGCCACACCATCACTGACCGCACCACTGAAAGCGCCAATTAATGTGAAGAATCCTGTGCGATAGAGCCAGTTGGCGGTTTGTTGCATTTCGCCCGTGAGCACATTGATTGGCATAAAAGGTCCCAACACAAAGCCACCGAACAGGCCCATCAGAATGCCGCCTTTAATACCGAAGATGAATCCGGCCAGTAGAATGGGGATATACATTGAATGGGAATAAACGTATTTGATGCCGCCAGTGGCGTAGACCAACAGGTAAACCAAGCCTGCCAGAATAACCAATCCTGGAATAATATAGGTTTGGATAGTTTTCTTATGTCGTCCTATCCAGTCGAAAACTTTAGGTGCTTCCATGTCGACTCCTTCAGCAAGTCTGATATCAGACTAACCCTCAGCGAAACTACTGATAAACCAATCCTAGATCCATCATTACAAGGTCGCAAGTGACTTTTTGTCTATTATTTATCCAACTGCCGTTTGCTCAATTGCGCGACACGACCTGTATTTTTACACTAACTTATGGATTTTCCAGAGTTTTTGCGCGACTATAAGCGTCATGAAGCCTGCAAATCAGACAACACGTCCTACTGACAATCGAGTTAGTCAACTTCCTGACTTCTGCCAGGCAGCCACTTTATATTTGATTGTGATTGCCAGTGTTTTACTGGCGCTGCTGTTAAGTTTCGCCACACCAAACTGGCAACATCAGTTCTGGACCAATTTAAGCCTATACTCGTTATTTATCCTGTGGACTTCGTTAACCAGCCTTGGCATCCTTTGCTTTCTCAGACGTTACATTCTCCTGCAACTACCCAATGTCAGCCTGCAACGCTTTTCTACGCTGGCCATTGGCATCATCCTGCTAGCCACATTAAGTTACAGTCTGTTGGTAAGTTTTTATCTGAGCGAGCAACCTTCGATATGGTTTTTGCTGCGCAACATTTTTATTGCTCTGATCGTTAGCGGTATCTTTTTTCGCTACTTTTATTTACGCGAAGAAAGCCTGCGCCGTATTCGCTCGGAAGCCGAAGCTCGCATCCAGGCTCTGCAGTCGCGCATTCGGCCGCACTTTTTATTCAACAGCCTGAACACACTGGCGAATCTGGCAATTGTTGATCCGGTTAAAACTGAGCATATGATCCTCGACATGGCCGATATTTTCCGCGCCAGCATGCAGCGCTCCGATGTATTGATTCCATTCAGCGAAGAGAAACACCTATGCACGCAATACCTTAACCTGGAACAGCAACGTCTGGGCGATAAACTGCGCTTTGAATGGCAAACCGACACCATCGATCCCAACTTGCTGGTGCCGCCGCTTTTACTGCAACCCATTATTGAGAATGCGGTATATCACGGTATTCAGGCACGTTCCGATGGTGGCTCTGTCATTATCAAAGGCGTCAGTTACCAAAAACATATTCAACTGGAAGTGATCAATCCACTGGCCGAAGACAGCGCCAAACATCACAAAGGCAACTCGCTGGCTTTAAGTAATATTCAACAACGTCTGGATGTGCTGTTTGGCAACAAAGCGTCGGTTAATTATCATCAATCCGGTGGCCGTTTTTACTGCACACTGACCATTCCAAAGCGACTAAACTGATAGATTATGATTTCTGTATTAATTGTTGATGATGAACAACCAGCTCGCCAGCGCTTGCGGCGCTTGCTCGACGCCCATCCGGACCTGGAGATTATTGGTGAAGCCGACAATGGGCAAGTAGCGTTGGAACTCATTGAGCAGCAGCAACCCGAACTGGTTTTTCTCGATATTTCGATGCCGGTCATGAACGGAATGCAGGTTGCCAAGCAACTCAGTCACAATGACGATCAGCCTTATATTATTTTCACCACAGCCTACGACCAATACGCCTTGCAGGCATTCGATGTTGACGCGCAAGATTATTTGCTTAAGCCCATTCGCCAGGAACGTCTGAGCAAGGCTCTGCAAAAACTCAAGCGTAAGCTTGCCCAGACTAAAACCGCTTACTTGAGCATTCGCGAACGCGAAACCGTGCGTCGCGTACCAGTGGAAAATATCCTGTATTTACACTCGGATCAAAAATATACCGAGGTGCATCTGGCTAATGAAGTGTTGCTTTCAAGCGATAGCCTCAAAGATCTGGAGCAGCGTTTTACGCATGAATTTATTCGTATCCATCGCTCCACTCTGGTTAACCGCCAACACCTGATTGGTATTGAGCAGGATGATAGCGGTTGTCTGGCCCTGATCCAGGACGCTAAAACCAAACCTGAGATCAGTCGCCGCCATCAACCTGATGTACGTCAATTTTTGACCGCAAATTCTGCGTAAGCTAATACCTTTATGCTAAGATCCAATAAACCTTGCTCCAAGCAATTAACTGTTAAGAGTTAACAATCCAATTATGAGTATCTCAACCCTGCGCATCGCCACTCGCCAAAGTCCGTTAGCCATGTGGCAAGCCGAGTACGTTCAATCCCGCTTACAACAACTGCATCCTGATCTGACCGTTGAACTGGTTCCAATGACCACGCAAGGCGACAAGATTCTAGGAACGCCACTGACCAAGATTGGCGGCAAAGGCTTGTTCGTAAAAGAACTGGAACAGGCGATGCTCGAAGGTCGCGCCGATATCGCGGTGCATTCTATGAAGGACGTGCCTTATCAATTTCCGGAAGGCTTGGAACTTAAAGTAATTTGCGAACGCGAAGATCCGTCCGATGCCTTTGTTTCCAATAAATACCATAATCTGGATGACTTGCCGTGTGGGGCTAACGTCGGTACTTCAAGCCTGCGCCGTAAGATTCAACTGCTCAAAGCGCGCCCGGATCTTAAAATCACTGATCTGCGTGGCAACGTTGGCACCCGTTTATCCAAACTGGATGACGGCAACTATGACGCTATCGTGCTGGCTTCAGCTGGCCTTAAGCGCCTAGGTCTGGAAGAACGCATTCGCAGCCAGTTTGAGCCAGAATTGATGTTACCAGCACCTGGACAAGGTGCGGTCGGTATCGAAGCTCGTACCAACGATCCTGAGCTGGACGCGATTCTGAAACCATTGCAGGATGACACCACCAGCCTGCGCGTGCTGGCCGAGCGCACCATTACTAAAACTTTGCAGGCCAGTTGTCAGGTGCCGGTGGCGGCTTTTGCTACTATAGATAATGACACCCTGTCTTTGCGCGCTTTAGTAGGCGGCATCGACCAGCAAATCATCGAAGCCAGCGCCGAAGGTCCTGCGCAAGATGCATTGGCAATTGGTCAGAAAGTCTCACAAGAATTGCTGGAGCTTGGTGCGCGCGAAATGATTCAAGAGTTGGCAGCGACTGTCGACCACTAACCATAAGGGCATTTAAGTTTATATTATGGCTAACCCTACTACCATCATCGTCACTCGCCCATCACCCATGGGTGAGAGCCTATGTCAGGAGCTTAACGATGAGGGTTACCGCGCCATTCACTGCCCACTGATCCGCTTTACCGCCAATACCGATTACTCGCCTGAACAGCAATTAGCATTATTAGAGCAACACAAGCTGTGGATTTTCGTCAGCAAGCAGGCGGTTGATTTTGCGTTAAAGGATCTCAGCCAGCAGCAACTCGACCAGTTTCTCGGCCACACCTTGATTGCGGTCGGCCAAGCGACCCAAAAAGCATTGCAGCCTTATGGCCTGTCAGCGCTGGTTCCGAAAACTCCGGACAGCGAAGGTATTCTGGCACTCATCAATCAATTCTCATTGCCCGCCGATTACCCAATTCTGTTAATTCGTGGCGATAAAGGACGCGGCCTGCTAGAGCAGGAACTGAGCGGCCCTTATCGACTCGGCGTTTTGCCAGTCTATCATCGCATCGAGCAGACAGCGGCACTGCCACCGGTCATGCAGCAGGCAAGCGTAAGCCAACCCGTCGCCTGGGTGGTTACCAGTGGTCAACTCCTTGAACTCACCGATAAGATGCTCTCAACTGCAGGGATAAAGCCCGAACAGGTTGCTATTATCGGGGGAAGTGCACGAATTAGCGATTTGGCTCGACAAAAGGGTTATACAAATTGTTATACTGCAAAAGACGCATCCAATGCTGAAATCATCCACGCCTGTCAGGAATGGCAAAAAGCCTGATTAAAGGCACATGAATACAGCAACTTGCGAAGTTCGTTCAGCAATGTTTTATTTCTGATATGAATAAGTAACTGATAATGAATAAATAAAGAGAGAGACACTATGAGCAAAAAGGATAAGGACGCAAAAGATATGGTTAAGCAAGAGTCGACTCCTGCCAACCAGGGCGACAACCAAGCGACCTCCAGCACAAATTCTAACGCTGATAGTAAGGCCAAGTCAGAGCAAAAAGAGCCGAGCAATAAAGAGTCAGACAAAAAAGTTACCGGCTCTGGCTCCGGTAAAAAGATACCTTCGGGTAATACCACTAGCCCTAAAAAATCCTCTCCTTTTAAGTGGGTCATCATCGTTATCGTTCTGGCGATCATAGGTGCTGGTTCTTACTATGGATGGACGCTATGGAACAAATATCAGTCTTCAGTTCAAGAACTTACAAAGTTAGATAGATTAAATGCGCTACTTAAAGAACAGCGATTCAGGGTCGATAACCTGGAGAGCGATAGCAGACAACAGGCCAATGAGCTGTCGCAGGTCAACCATCAACTCTCGTTACAGCTCGAACAACTGCAAAAAGAACTCAAAGAAACTCAGCAAAAGATTACTTCTACTGACGAGCAACAAAATCAATGGATGCTATCCGAAGCGGAATACCTGATCCGTCAGGCTTCCTACAAATTGCATTACACTGATAATGCCAAAACCATCGTTAGTCTATTACAGGCAGCCGATCGTCAGGTGTTGGCCATGAATGATTCCAGCCTGCAATCTTTGCGTCAGGCTATCAGCAATGACATCAACGCAATACGTGCCAGCGGTGTACTGGATATAGAAGGCGTAGCGATTAAACTGCAAAGCCTTAAGCCGCTTGTTGAAGAACTTGAGTTAGCCACGGTGCAATTGCCTGATGGCGAAGAAGCTGAAACAAACGAAGCTACTGATGTCACTAGCGAAGAAGAAACGTCTGGCTGGCAACGCTTTAAAGACTCTTTCAGTTCCGCGCTCAGCCAGTACTACACAGTGCATCATTACGACGAGTCAATGAAGCCTTTTATTTCGCCCCAGCACGATGCCCTGCTTCGCCAAAATATTCTGTTGAATTTGCAAGCAGCACAGCTTGCTGCCATTCAACACAATGATGCCATGTATCAAAGTTCACTGGGCGAAGTGGAAGACTGGGTGACCCAATATTTCAAAAGCGAACCGGCGACCACTACCGCATTCATGCAACAGCTTGATGAGTTATTGCAGATGAGCGTGGCACTTAACTTGCCACAACAACTGGAATCATTGCGAGCCATTGAACAGATGACCGGTCGCCAAGCTTCGCATTCTGTTCAAGAGATTGAACAACAATCAATACAAGAACCAGAACAAGAAACAGCGCCAGTAACCTCCGAGGAGGTAGCGCAATGAAGTTAAAATGGTATTTACTCTTTGGTCTGTTTGGGGGTCTGATTATTGGCCCGCTGATCAGTAAAATTCCCGGCTCCACTTACATCCTACTGGATAAAACCGCCATTGAATTTAAAAACAATGTCGCACTCGGTCTGCTTGTTTTAGGACTGATTTTATTATGGCTTGTTTGGATACTGATTCGCTATTTACTGCGCACCAGCAACCTGACTCTCAACTGGTTTGGCGATCGCAACCTGCGCAAAGCGCGCCAAAATACCATTGATGGCATGATTGCTCTGGCTGAAGGTCATTGGAAAACAGCTGAGAAGTTATTAATCAACGGCGCAAAAATTCGTAACACAAAATTGGTCAACTATTTGGCTGCCGCCCGCGCCGCGCAGGAACAAGGTGATGACAAAGCGCGTGACCACTATTTGCATATCGCAGCTAAAACACAACCCGATGCCCAGGTTGCGATTGGCCTGACTCAGGCGCAACTGCAAATGCAGCATAGACAGTATGAACAGGCACTCGCCACGCTAAGTCACCTGCGTGACATATCGCCGCATCATCCTTATGTGCTAAAACTACTCTATCAGTTATATGCCCGCTTGAGTGACTGGCAACACGTCATCGACATCTTACCTAAGTTGCGCAAAAACCGCGTCTTTGATGGCGATAAACTGAATGCGATAGAAGTTATGGCATGGAATCATAAGCTGCAAAAAGAGGCTGAAGCTGCAAACTTCGACAAACTTTCAGAGTTCTGGAATAGCATCCCCAGCCACTTACGCAAAGCCCCTGAGTTGGAACTCACTTACGGCAAGGTTCTGGCGCAACTGGAACAGGATCAAGAACTCGAAGTACTGGTTAAAGACGCCATCAAACATCATTGGCAAGACGAACTGATCAGCTTGTTTGGCCACATCGAAACACCACAACCGGATAAAACATTAGCCTACGCTGAAGGCTGGCTTAAGCAAAAACCGCACAACGCTGTATTACTTAACACCCTTGGCAAATTAGCACTCAAAGCACAGCTCTGGGGCAAAGCCAAAAACTACTTTGAACAAAGCCTCGCCATCATTCCATCCGCCGAAGCCCACTACTTCCTCGCCCAGGCCTACAACCAACTCGGGCACCCAATACAGGCACAGGAAGAGTATCAAAAAGGCTTGGCGAATGAAGTGAAACCTCGTCGTGAGTACGACTTGATAGGCGACTTAACAGAGAAGAGTTAACAATAAAATAGTCATATGTAGGGTGCGTCGTGACGCACCTTTTTTGTATTTAGTTAAACGATACTGGTCCAAAGAATAAGAAGTAAACACGTTATTCCTATCGTATAAATTGCGTTCTTCCGCTTTCTATTTCCAATATCATCTAAGATTTCTGGTTTGAATAACCAGTAAACTGTTATAAAAGGAGCTTTAGAAAATCCATCTTTTGTGTGGTTATAGGCGACTATCCAGTTCCACACATACAGACTACCCGCGATTGTAATTAAGTTAATAAATATTAAGTTCATAGAGTCAGCCTTTTTAATAGAATGGTATTAACTTCAAGACAGTCCTAGTTATGGAATGCCCGTGGTAAATCCATTGCTCTTACCTTAGTGATATCCACCTCGCATGACCTGAAGCTTGATGGACAGCAACCCAAGCTTCGGCTGGCTTAATCTTTTCCCAGTTTATATGCTTAAAGCTAACTATCCACTGACATCTATTTTCAGACACATATTCAGGTTCTTTTATATATTCCTTTGACCATTCCTGTAACTCTAAAAACTCGATCGCTATTTTCTTAGCTTCAGCTTCTGATATCCTTTTATCGCAAATCTCTTCAGCATAAAGATTTGTGCTAACCAGAAGCAAAATAAGAAAGAAAAATCGTTTATTCATTATCGTTCCTTTTTTCTATAAGTAGTTAGTCTGCACCACTGAGCTACGTTAACCTAATCGGTGCGTCTCGACGCACCCTACCTACAAATCTAACCACTATTTGCTAAGAAGCTGAACCTTCTATTTTAAGCCAGCCTTCATTCTCACAATAACGTGCCAAATCTTCATACTGTTCATTAATCCACATTTCATTTGGATGATCATGAAATCCTAGAATAGCTTGATGACCATCAAGTATTTCAAGGTTTCTGCAACTCCGCACCCCACTTTGAGTTAATCTGCCTTGGTCCGAATAGTCTGTTATCATTTTTTTATCCATTATTACTACTGGCTCAGAAGCTATTTCTATAGCTTGTATGCAAATACTCCGATAATTCTTAGGTAAGACTGGGATCATTATAAAAGTATTTTTGCGCTTCCAGAACATTTTGCTATACCCCTACAACTCTTTGACCTTAATAACCTGCGGTTTTGATTTGTCTTCTGGTTCTTCGTCATGACCAATCCTTTCAATAAACCCACATTCCGTGCATTCGCGGACAAAGATATCGTCTTCATAAAAGCAGACGGTGGTGTCCATGGCCTGACACTTAGGGCAGACGGCGCCGGCGACGAAGCGTTTGGGGCTGGTTTTCTCTTGCATTGAATTTACCTGATGATTGCTATATGGTGCTTTGACGGAAAACTCGAATAACAAAACCATTACCTTTATGTCCTGGTTAAGCATCCTACCGCCCATTGTAGCGATTTTAATCGCTGTCTGGAAACGTCAAGTCATCATCGCTTTGTTGATGGCGATTTTCACTGCCGAATTGATTCTGGTCGGCGGTAATCCTATCCATGCTTTTACTGATACCGTTGACCGTTTGGTTAATGTGTTTTCCAGCGCCTATAACACGCGGATTCTGATGTTCAGTTTGTTAATCGGTGCCTTGATTCAGTTAATTAAGATTTCTGGCGGAGTTTCAGCGTTGGTTAATTGGCTGACGCGCAAAGAGTATGTGCACAACCAGCGACGGGCGGGTATGTTACCGACCATTTTGGGCAGCAGCATCTTTATTGATACCAACATGAGTGTATTAACCGCTGGCCTATCCTCGCAGGCGTTATTCGATAAGTTCAAGATGAGTCGTGCGCGACTGGCCTATATTATCGACTCTACCTGTGCACCGATCAGTGTGCTGATTCTGCTTAATGGCTGGGGTGCGGCAATTTTGGGCCATGTTGAGAAAACGGGTGTGGCCAATCCGACAGGTGTGCTGGTGGCCAGTATTGGCTTGAACTTCTACGCCATAGTGACTTTACTCATCGTCTTTTATACCGTCTATACCGGCAAGGTCTATGGTCCAATGAAAGCAGAGGAGTCAAAGGCTTTGGAGGTACCGAGCGAACCTTTACCTTCTGCGACTAAGAAACGCTATATGCTATGGCCCTTGTCCTTTATGGTCATCAGCATTCTGGTGTTTATGTATATCACTGGCGATGGCGATTTGCGTCAGGGTTCTGGTTCTGAGTCGGTGTTATGGTCAGTGATTCTATCGACGCTTTTGATTTTCGGTTTGCTACGCTTTGATGCAAAACGCAAAACCAAGGAGTTGATGGAAGAGTCATTTAAGGGACTTGGTCACTTATTGCCACTGGTTACTTTAGTCTTGTTGGCTTTTGCTTTGTCTGACTCCATGACTGATTTAAAAACGGGTGAGTTTGTGGCTGGTGCGGTGGGTGAGTTCCTGCCGCTATGGATTATTCCTGCGTTGATTTTTGTGCTAGCGGGGTTCATTTCTTTCACCACCGGGACCTCATGGGGCACCTTTGGTATTTTAATTCCAATTGCTATTCCGCTGGCGGTCAGTTTAGGGATTTCTCCAAGCTTGGTATTAGCCGCAGTACTTGGTGGCAGTGTGTTCGGTGACCATGCTTCGCCAATTTCCGATACCACCGTGATTTCGTCGTTGGCTGCCGGTTGCGATCTTTTGGATCACGTTAAAACCCAGTTGCCTTATGCCATGTTCGCTGGCGGTATCAGTATTGTGCTGTATATTATTTTTGGTTTAATCGGTTAGAGTTTTGTATGAGTAATATTATTGATCCTAATCGTCCGCTGCGCCTCGGCGTGGTCGGCAACCCTATTTCACACAGCATGTCACCCCAACTGCATCAACAGTTTGCCAAACAGTTGGGTATTAATATTCAGTACGGAAAAATTTGTCCAACAGCAAAAGGTTTTAATCGCGTACTTAATGACTTTTTCCAAAGCGGCGGTTATGGTCTTAATGTTACCGCACCATTCAAACAGCAAGCATTAGCATACGCGACTATCATTACCCAACGCGCGGAAGATTCGCAAAGTGTCAATACGTTAGTGAAAACCAAAGAAGGTATCTTAGGCGACAGTACCGATGGCATTGGTTTTGTTAAAGACCTGCATCACAAGCAACTCGACTTCAACAATAAGCGTGTAGTCTTGCTAGGCGCTGGCGGTGTGGCTCGTTGCATTGCTCAAGCTTTGTTACTTGATGGCTTTGAAGTCTATTTAATTAATCGTACACAGAGTAAAGCTCAAGCCATGGCCGACGCTTTACAACATCTTGGTCCAATTCAGCTTTACTCAAATGATATTGCTGTTGATTTGGTTGTTAACTCTGTCAGCTTCAATGCAGAGCAGTTTTTATCGCAGATTCAATTCGATAAAAGCGCTGTCGCTTATGACTTAAACTATGGTACAAAATCCGAGAGCTTTTTATCCGCAGCTAAAGATTATACTCAGCAACAATTCGACGGCTTAGGCATGTTGATTGAGCAAGGCGCAGAAGCTTTTGGTTTATGGACCGGAAAATATCCGGATACTTCCTTAATAACCCTATAAAGCTTTTTATGCTGTATCGGATACTTGGATAGTTAGTTCTGACTTTTTTAAAATATAAACATCCCAGATATGTAAAATACTGCTGGTGCAAGAATAATCAACATTACTATAATTTTGACAGGCTTTGAGCCACCTCCGGTAGACCACCTTTTCCACTCTGTCAATGCTATCCCTATTAGATGAAGCGGCATCAATATCATTATCCACAATCCAAAAGGAACACCTGAGATTGTGCCTCCCCCTTTAGCTTGCGAAACAAAGTATGCAAAAACTCCCAAACCAATAAGTAGCAATAAATTTGCTATCATAATAACCATCACCCCTCCTAGCTTATCTCCACGCTCATGGACGGGTAACAAACCTTTCTTAACAATCCAAATTACTATTAAAGGCAATGTTACAACTGCAATATAAATCCAGAATGGTATACGCAAATCAAACGTTGAACTACTTATTTTATAAAGCAGCCCTGCGATAAGCGGCATGATTGAAAAAGGGCTAATAGTTAAGAAGAAAATGATTGCAATTAAATAATTAAAATTTGCGATTCCAGTTCCACGATAATTTTCCATTTCTTAATTCCTTTTTTAGAAGTCAGTACATACTAGCAAATTTTCCATTATTATCAATTTTCTTTGCTGCGCTAAATTGAAGCCAACAAGAAACCACCCGCAGGTGGTTTCTTTTTCTACCGATATTTTTCTTACTCAAATAATTATAGATCAAAGCGATCGTTAGTCATTACTTTGCTCCAGGCAGCTACAAAGTCGTTAACAAATTTCTCTTTCGAGTCACTTTGTGCATAGACTTCTGCGACTGCACGAAGTTCTGAGTTTGAACCGAAGATCAGGTCAACTGGCGTGGCTGTCCACTTCACTTTGCCAGTTGTCCGATCCTTACCTTGATACAAACCTTCTGTACCTTCGGCTTTCGACCACTCGGTGTCCATGCTCAACAAATTGACGAAGAAATCATTGGTTAAGGTTCCAGGTTTGTCTGTGAAGACACCGTGCTTAACACCACCAGTGTTAGCGCCGAGGGTTCGCATCCCACCAATCAGCACTGTCATTTCCGGTACGGTTAAGCCTAAGGTGTCAGCTTTATCGACCATCATTTGAGCTGGCGATAAACGATTGCCTTGACCAAAGTAATTACGGAAAGCATCGGCTTTTGGCTCTAGAAACTGGAACGAAGCCACTTCGGTCATTGCTTCTGTGGCGTCAGTACGACCGGGATAGAATGGTACTGTCACCTCATAACCAGCATCTTTCGCTGCTTTTTCGATTGCTGCTGCACCACCCAGGACAATCACGTCCGCTAAGGAAACTTTTTTGCCACTCTTAAGACTTTTGTTGAAGGCCTTGTGAATGGACTCAAGTTTCTTCAAAACTTTCGCTAGTTCTTTCGGATCGTTCACTGCCCAGCCTTTTTGTGGCGCTAAACGTAAGCGTGCACCGTTCGCTCCACCACGCATGTCAGTATTGCGGAAGGTAGCCGCAGAAGCCCATGCAGTTCTTACCAGTTGATCAACCGTCAAACCTGAATCAAGAATCTCTTCTTTCAAGTCTGCTATTTCTCCCTCATCAATCAAGGTGTAATCAACTTCTGGAACAGGGTCTTGCCAGATCAAATCTTCTTTTGGCACTTCATCACCCAGGTAACGTACTTTAGGACCCATATCGCGGTGCGTCAATTTGAACCAGGCTTTGGCGAATGCCAATTCGAACTCTTCTGGATTCTCATGGAAACGCTTGGAGATTTTGCGATACTCTGGGTCAAACTTGAGCGATAAGTCTGTGGTAAACATTATTGGAGCATGACGTTTGCCCTCAATGTGTGCATCAGGAACCAGGTTCGAGGCTTGACCATCTTTGGGTATCCATTGAATCGCACCTGCTGGGCTGCGAGTCTGTTCCCATTCAAAACCGAACAGATTATCGAAGTATTGAGTGGTAAACGCGATTGGGTTTACTGACCAGGCACCTTCTAAGCCACTGGTAATGGTGTCTTCAGCGTTACCTTTGCCACATTTATTTTCCCAACCCAGACCTTGATTCTCGATTGGTGCGCCGGCAGGGTCAGGTCCAATACACTCATCGGGTTTGTGCGCACCATGCGCTTTACCAAAGGTGTGCCCCCCAGCAATCAAGGCAACCGTTTCTTCATCATTCATCGCCATACGGCCAAAGGTATCGCGAATGTCCTTGGCGGCCAGTAATGGATCAGGTTTGCCGTTAGGACCTTCCGGGTTCACATAAATCAAACCCATCTGCACAGCTGCTAATGGGTTATCCAGCTTACGGTCACCTTCATAACGCTCGTCAGCTAACCATTTTTTTTCAGGGCCCCAATAGACAATATCAGGTTCCCATTGATCGACACGACCACCCGCAAAACCGAAGGTTTTAAAGCCCATCGATTCAAGCGCGACATTACCGGTCAGAACCATTAAATCAGCCCAGGAAATGCTACGACCGTATTTCTGTTTCACTGGCCACAATAAACGACGTGCTTTATCCAGGCTCACATTATCAGGCCAGCTATTGAGCGGCTCAAAACGTTGCTGGCCACCACCGGCGCCACCGCGACCATCTTGCACCCGGTATGTACCTGCGCCATGCCACGCCATACGAATGAAGAATGGACCATAATGACCATAGTCAGCCGGCCACCATTCTTGATCGGAGGTCATCAGGGCTTCGATATCTTTTTTAACAGCGTTGAGATCTAATTTGCTGAAAGCTTCAGCATAGTCAAAGTCATCGCCGTAGGGATCGGATTCGGGACTATGCTGACGGAGGGGTTCAAGGTCCAGTTTGTTCGGCCACCAATATTCGTTTGCCATGGACCCTGTTTCATCAGCTGCAACAGCGTAGGTTGATGCCATTCCTAAGGACACCGCCACTGCCAGTGCAGAGATTAAAGAGATAGATTTTTTAAACATGCTACGACTCCTTCTGTATCAGAAATACAATGTTCCATATGAATATACTCCGGCCATGGAGTCGCTTACATTGTTAAAGAACTATGAGATAGATAGATATTCTTAATCAAAAGTCAGAATTGCATTGGAATGATTCGTTGAACAGTTTTCGCCTACCCCTAGCTCTCACCATGACTTATCCACGGCAAAAATATACCCTTTCGATTATAGATTAGTCCTGCACAACGCCCTTTACAATGCTATATCCCTAAAACCTAATACTGATGCACGAAAGTAGTAGGACAAGTTCCTTGCTATGTTTTTAGGTAGTTGCCATTAATTTTGCGGTTTGCTTGATACTCACAACTGGTATATTTTAACGATATACATAACTTTAAGCATAAATTATAAAGGGATTGGGGAGCACCTTATGGAATTAATGATAGGTATAATAGTGATATTATTTTTGGCAACTATTATAGGAGGGATACTTGGCTTTGCCTCTTTTTTCCGTATTAGTAAATTGGAAGACTCTTATCGGCAAATATCAAAAGAGCTAAAACAACTTAAAGCTACCCTTTCCAGGCAGGCACCTCAAGAACCTCCAACGGAAAATAAAGAGCCGGTATCTGAACAACCGCCAATAACAATTTCCACCCCTGTGCCAGCAGCCCCTGCACCGACTAATAAATTGCGCGAGACTCAATTATCCAAGGCATCTAGTCCCTCTCCCAATACTACAAAAACACAAAACCCAATCTGGCTCGATCATTTAATCGAAAACTGGATGATATGGTTAGGAGGCGTTTGTGTGGGTCTGGCGGGTATCTTTTTAGTCAAATACAGCATTAGCGCAGGCTTATTAGGCCCTAAAACCCAAATTACATTAGCAATTATTATCGGGCTGGTCTTGCATTCAGTTGCCGAATGGTTGCGTCGACGCCATGGTAAAAGCGATCCCGTATTTGCTTCCCTGGCGGGCGGTGCCAGTATTACATTGTATGCCGCCTTGCTTGCAGCTTTACATATCTATGAACTGATGCAACCTGGCTGGGCTTTTGTTTTGCTGGCTGTTGTGTCCCTGATGACCATGGGCTTGGCATTAATACATGGACCCGTATTAGCCATTATGGGTTTGGTTGGTGCTTACGTTGTACCACTATTGGTCAGCACCAACAGCGGTAACATGGTAGCCGCTTTAATTTACTCTTTAATTATTACCGGCTCCGCACTTCTTCTCATTCGTTATGTGTTTCGTGATTGGCTATGGTGGTGTATGGTTGCCGGCTCGCTAGGCTGGTGGCTTATCTCCCTCTCGACTAATCAAGCAGACTCCTTTCATGGAATTTATTTAGCTCTGTTGGCATGGGGTATATTAGCTATTCCCCAGTTTGACTGGCTGCTATCAAACAAGCAGTCCGATTCGAGTTTTGAACCAGAAAGACAAAAATTCATCATTGCTAATCAATCAATCTCAATGCACCAACTCGTCATCTTATTAGTCACTTTGGCCTG
The DNA here is from genome assembly GCA_048266925.1 of Kangiella sp. Classification (GTDB taxonomy): domain Bacteria; phylum Pseudomonadota; class Gammaproteobacteria; order Enterobacterales; family Kangiellaceae; genus Kangiella. Next base: position 269,576 of record JBLWYL010000003.1, read on the forward strand.
GGGATTATCAATGTACCGGCAAAGTCATGGCGCCATGGCTTTTGTTTTATCGGCACCACTACTTGGGGTCGTTTTTTTAGCCAGCAGTGGTCGCCAGAGCCTTTCACTACTGCCCTGGATCGCATTAATAGTACAGTGGGTTGTCTGGTTTGCCATTGGCTTTGAACCTGTTGCTGGCAGTAATGGGTATCAATTCCAGCCTTTGCATGATCAACTTAAGGATCAGTTCATAATCTTCGCCAGCGCCATGACACTCATCTATTCTGGTCTATCCATATGGCAATGGCATAGACAAGGTTTTAGCCACAGTAGAGCTTCGCTGGCCTTAATCACACCGCTGGCCTGGATGTCTTTAACCTATTTGCACGTACATGGCCATACTCCATCAATCCTCTGGAGTTCACTGACTTTTTTACTAGGTTTGATTTACGCTCTTGTAGCTGGCATACGATTGCAAAAAAACAAGCAGGATGATGTCGCTTTATGGCTCACCTTGTCGGCACATTTTGCTTACTCTCTAGCAGCAGTTCTACTCTTCCGAGAGGCATTACTATCGCTGGCATTAGCGGCACAATTATTGTCTTTGAGCTGGTTAATGAAGCGTTATCACTTTTCATGGCTGGAGCTCCTTACCAAGGTAGTGCTATCGCTAATAGTCATTCGTCTTACCTTAAATCCATGGTTAGCTGACTACCCAACCGACGTACACTGGTCACTTTATACCTATGGTGGTTCCACATTATTTGCGTATTTAGCCAGTCGTTTATGTGCTCCCAATCATCCTCTCAGACGTTGGCTTGAAGCTGCGACTTTGCATCTTCTTGTGCTTACGTTTGCTACCGAGCTTCGTTACTGGTTGTATGATGGCCAAATATTCATCTCTGAATACAGTCTCGTGGAAGCTGCTATTCATACGTCATTAGGGGCAGCTTTGTCATTAATTTATTATCATCGTGCAACACTGAGCGATACACTAGGAACCTTCTATCGCGTCTGCTCAAAACTACTACTTATCTTGGCGACAGCTAGCTATGCCATTAATGTTGTTATTCAAAACCCTTGGTGGAGCGGTGAAACCATATCCGGCACTCCGATCTTCAACATACTCTTGCTAGCCTATGGTGCACCGATTATTTGGGCAATACTTATTGCCCGCTTCTACAGTTCCAGTTTCAAGAAAATGGCGCTGAGAGTAGCTGGTTTTGCCACACTGTTATTCGTGACACTAGAAATCAGACATTTGTGGCAAGGAAGTTCTTTATCATTAAGCCAATCCACCAGTGATGGTGAAGTTTATACCTACTCAATTGTGTGGCTATTACTGTCTATCCCAGCGGTATTATTCGGTACTCATTGGAACAACAAAGAACTCTATCGAACTGGGATGGGATTGTTAGGTTTTGTGATAGGAAAGATATTCCTGGTGGATATGGCGGGACTGGATGGTTTGTGGCGCGTCGCTTCCTTTATGGGACTTGGCCTCTCGCTACTCGCTCTAGCCTGGCTGCACCAAAGAGTTGCTAAGCGACCGTTGGAACATCGTAATTAACAGATTTTCAAACCGATCCCGAAAGCGCTTACTAGCGCCTCACCAGTAAAGGCTTTCGGGGTTATACATACCAACGGTTAGGAAGTGAAATCAGCAATCGCCGGATGATAAATCATCTGTACTCGATTGCCATCGGGATCGGCACAATAGAAACTGGTTGCGCCATCGCGGTGCAATTTAGGTTCAGTGAACATTTGCACACCATGTTGTTTTAGAAACTCATACCAGTCGTAAACATCATCCGCTGTTTTCATAATAAAGCCCAGATGGTCGAGTTTTTGCCCACCACTGACATCCAGCCCCGGCTGCTTGCGGTGTAAGGCCAGATTGTCGCGTCCTTTAGAAGATAAATAGACGTTATCTTCATCCGGTCGCCATTCCACTTCCATACCGATGAGGTCGGTGTAAAATTTTTCGGTTGCTTCAAACGTGTCGACAAATAGCGCCAGATGGCGCATGCCTAAATGTTCTGCGGGTCGTTTCATGGCGTTATCCGAGACTGCTCTATACCGGAACAATATCGAATGAGGTTTTAATCGGCATGTTACGATCCAATGAGTGCATCACCGAGCAATATTTCTCCACCGACAGCCCGATGGCTTTTTGCACATGCTTGGTCGATAAGTCTTTACCGTTGATCACAAAGTGGAAATTTATGCCGGTAAAACGTCTTGGAGGCTCATCCGCACGGTCGGCTTCAATGTCACAGTGACAACCGGTGACATTCTGACGTGCTTTTTCCAGAATCATGACCACATCAATCGAGGCGCAGGCACCTGCTGACATCAATAAATTCTCCATTGGCGAAACATAGTCGCCTTCACCGCCAAACATGACACGTTGACGTTTGCTGTTCTTTCCGACGAAATTAAGGTCGCCGACCCAGTCTAAGGTTACTTTCATGGTGTTTTGTGACTCAGTTGTATAATTAGGTGGTTATATAGTGCCACAACAAATTTGATTTTGAAGGGGTACATGACTAAGATTTCATGCTATATTTTCATTAGATTACAATAAAATAGGACGACTTCATGGCGCTACCTTATCATTTGGCACAAGACGAGACCATTCAATGGTTCCTCAATCATTGTCAAAGACGTCGCTTCCCAGCGAAAAGCACCCTGATCTATGCCGGCGATTCGTCAAACACGCTTTATTTCATGCTTGAAGGCTCAGTAACCGTTCTGATTGAAGATGACGAAGGCCGTGAGCTAGTGCTTGCTTACCTTAATCCTGGTGATTTCTTTGGTGAAATGGGTCTTTTTACTGACGACCATGACCGTACAGCATGGGTTCGCACTAAATCTGAATGCGAAGTGGCTGAGATCAGCTATGATAAATACCGTCAATTAACTCGGGAAAATCCTGATATTTTATTCCGCCTAGCCACTCAGCTAGCGACACGTCTGCGGAAAACCAGCCGTAAAGTTGGCGATTTGGCCTTCCTTGATGTGACTGGCCGCGTGGCGCATGCTCTGCTAGAGCTTGCTAAAGAACCCGACGCTATGACGCACCCAGATGGAATGCAGATTAAAGTTACCCGTCAGGAATTAAGCCGCATTGTAGGTTGTTCGCGAGAGATGGTTGGCCGTGTACTGAAAGCCCTTGAAGAGCAAGGCCATATTCACGTTAAAGGTAAGACTATGGTGATCTTCGGAGCTCGTTAGTCTTATTAGTCACCTGATAAAAAAAGCCATGTGGAAACACATGGCTTTTTTGTTGGGTGGTTGTAACATTTTTGAATAGTTGGTTTATCTCTACTTTTTTATTGACTGATGCCTTTATGGATTCACCACGGACACATCCTTCAGTCTTCCTACTTGATGTCTATGATTCTATTGATAAGTTCAAACTACTCCTGATATCACTTGCTGATTTTACCTTCTATGGATTCCCGCCTTCGCGGGAATGACAAGATTATTTGTTTTCTACAATTTAACAGTTACCTGCATTTCTTCAATTAAGGACCATCTGGGTTAATCAAGAGCACTACCTTTTACCGACATGTCATTCCCGCGAAGGCGGGAATCCACGCTCTTTTATTTTCAATAGTATTGAAGTGCTCATCACTTGGAAGCTTCATCACCTATCAACTCATAATATAAATCCTCCCACCCAGGATTCACTTCTTCAATGAGCCTTATCTTCCAATCCCTATTCCATTTCTTTATCTGTTTTTCTCGGGTTATTGCAGACACAATATCGTCAGTCACTTCATAATACACAAGCCGTTTCACTCCATACTTTTGGGTGAATCCTTCAACCTGTTCTTGTTTATGCTGCCAGACTCTTTGTAGGAGATTACTCGTGACTCCGGTGTATAAAGTCCCTTTAGGTTTTGAGGCGAGAATATAAACACATCCTTGTGTATTCATTTTTTGATTCTAATGTCGATATTCGAGAATAAAATTCTTCAACATTTGATGGCCGTGCTGGCTCATGATGGACTCTGGGTGAAATTGCACGCCTTCCAGTTTCAAGCTGCGGTGTTTAATGCCCATTATGTATTCTATCTCACCTTCTTCATCTTCAGTCCAGGCTGTGACTTCGAACTCTTTTGGCAGGCTTTCGTTGTCAACAATCAATGAATGGTAACGAGTTGCTTCCAGCGGATTGGGCAAGCCTTTAAAGACACCTTTATCGGCATGATGTATTTCTGAGGTCTTACCGTGCATGACCTGTTTAGCACGCACAATTTTACCACCAAACACTTGTGCCATCGCTTGGTGACCTAAACACACGCCCAAGATAGGGTAATCATGTGCCAACTCCTCAATCACCGCTAACGATATACCGGATTCATTCGGCGTCGCCGGCCCCGGAGAAATCACGATGAAGTCAGGATTAATTTCCTTGGCTTCTTTCACCGTCAACTCATCGTTGCGCTTTACGAGAACATCCAAGCCTAAATCGGCAAAATATTGCACCAGGTTATAGGTGAAGGAGTCATAATTATCGATCATTAATAAGCGCTTGTGCTTGCCGACCATAGGTTTTGGTGCCTTAATAAAATAAGCGCCAATAGCAAATGTGATACTCAGAACCAATAAGATGATAAAGCCAAGATGGTTGGCTATATAGCTGGTTGAGCCTGCGTAAGGCTCAGTCTTAGAGCAGTAATGTTGATCATAGAAATAACTGCCCCCAGATTCGAGACACTGATCAATAGCCGCTTGATCGGAAATGTAGTGGCCTATAAAAGCCAAGAAGACCAGGGCTGCTAGAACCCACCAAACTTTTCTCATAGACTCAACCTAACAAGCTGTAATAATGCTTTCAAGCGAAGACTCATTTGTCTAACCAAGTCGCCCTTTTGCCGCATTTTCCTTCATCGCATGAATCACTTTACCGTAATCTTCCGCATTGAAAACTGCGGAACCTGCAACAAAGGTATCAGCGCCGCAAGCGGCAATTTCTTCAATGTTATCAACTTTAACGCCACCATCTATCTCTAAACGAATATCTAGACCTCGTTCATCAATCAAGCGACGCACTTGCTGACATTTCTGCAAGGTATGTGGAATGAAACTCTGCCCACCAAAGCCTGGATTAACTGACATTAGAAGTACCATATCCAGCTTATCAATCACATAATCTAACACGCTTAATGGTGTTGCTGGATTGAGTACAACCCCTGCCTTACAGCCCTGTTCTTTGATCAGGCCAATAGTACGGTCGACGTGTTTTGAAGCTTCCGGGTGAAAAGTGATATAGGTTGCGCCGGCTTTAGCAAAATCAGGAATGATTCTATCCACTGGCTCGATCATTAGATGCACGTCAATCGGTGCTTTAATGCCATGATTCCTCAAGGCTTCGCAGACCATTGGCCCTATCGTAAGGTTTGGCACATAGTGATTATCCATCACATCAAAATGCACCCAGTCGGCACCTGCTTTTAGTACATTGTCTACTTCTTCACCCAGGCGGGCAAAATCGGCGGATAAAATAGAAGGGGCAATAACGATATCTTGCATAACAGCACTTATTGAATGGATTTAAGGCATTGTAACCAAACTTGATTTTAAGTGCTAATGAAGACTTTTCTCTAAGAATGTCCAGTAAAAGTAATGCCGCCCACCCGACTAGCGAGCAGGCAGCGAGGGGTTAATCTTTATGACTAACTAAACAAGATATTAGGCAGCTCTGATACCTGATTTTTGTACCAGTGCCTTTTCTACCTGATTCCACAAGGTATCACGCATCTGCAGGCACTCTTCGCCGACTGTTAACGCACGTTGCCACTTATCTTTATCGTCACCGCAAATGGCCTTGAGACATTTTTCAGCTAACGGACCATGTTCATCGCCATCTAATTCAATGTGACGCTCCAGATAGTAGATTAAGGTAGGACAATCGGCATTTTCCCTGATTAACGCGTCTTTAATGCCAGTGAACATTTCTGGGATTAGTTTTTCACGTCCGTAAAGGAAAGCTGCAGCGACTTCTTCATCGGTTCCCTCATCCGCCAACTTCAAATTGTATTCGACAAATTCACGGGCACCCTCAGGAATAATGCTAGTGTCTAAAGATGCCACAAATTGCTGAACTTTAGACACATCAGCGCCGACTTCCTGCATCGCTTCGAGGTACAGAGAATAGTGGCTGATGGGATGACCATTCTGGTCCAGATCGCTTTCTTCACCAATCACAATCTCATTGATGAATCGTACGACTTCCGTGGGATAACCAGATTCGCGCCACGGGATATCAACACAGGTCACACGTCGCTGCAGGGCTTTCAGTAAGGTCATAAAATCCCAAACCGCATAAACGTGATACTCCATAAAGGTACGAATATTATTGGTCGAGTTAAGTAATCCATAGGCTTTATGGTGGGATAAGGCCTGCTTTAATGGTGAGAGTTTTTGTTCAATCATAATTTCCTTCCTTTGTTCAGCTATAGTTGTAAATTTTTTTTTGCTTACCCGACATCCAAAAATGCAGATATGCATTAACTGCTTCTTTTTATTACAATTTTTTTAGTCACCCCTAAATAATCACACACTCGCCAAAATAACCATATCCACCAAAGGGTTATTTGCGGGTATTTTGAAATAGTTATCACTTTCAAGTGCGTTTTTAACAAAAATGTTATAAAACCTGCATAAAAAATACTTTTTTTATCGATGCATTTACGCATTGATCAAGTAGTCATTTATGCATTCTAACCTATTGATATATATCAATAATTAGTGTCTACTAGAGGGATTAAAAAGATAAGATTTTTTTGTTTCTACTTTTACATATAGCTGAGGAGTCGCACCATGTTTGGTTTTATAAAAAACTTTTTTAGTGATCGGCCTGAACAGGTCGATACTCGAGAGCCAAACCCCATTCGAGAAGTTGATTTCACCCAAAAGCGCAATCATTACGGTATCAGTTATGACCCTCATTTGATTGATAACCTAAAGGGCGATCATAACCATCTAGTCGGTCTATATGGGCGTATCTGGACAGAAGGTTACGAAGCCAATGATCGTCAAAAGCTGGCTGACCTGGTTACTCAATTTAAGCGTGACTTCCAGGCTCACCTACTCAAGGAAAACGTTAAGTTCTATGTTTACCTCGAACAAAAGCTTTCGGATGATTCTTCAAGCATGGATCTGGTAAAAGATTTCCGTAGTGAAATGAATGATATTGCGCAGGCGGTCATTCGTTTTTGTAAAGCTTACTCTAAGCCGATTATTACTGCTGACCAAAAAGAAAGTTTTAAGAAGGATTTTGAAACGGTAGGCAAGGTGTTGACCCATCGTGTATCGCTGGAAGAAAACGAACTTTATACTTTATACCAACCTGATTAATTTTTATTTAGTACTGATTTACCTATAGCTCCACTTCCCTTTGAGCACCTGACTAAGCTCCCATCCAGGTCAGGTGCTTTTTTTTGAGTTCTTGTGCCCTCCACTTCCGCAGACTAAGGCGCTATTCTTGCCAATCGCTGAAATAGTATCGCAATTACCAACGCCATAACGATGGAGGTACTGTCTGGTTGTTTTCCCACAATAAAGAACTGTAATGCGGTCACGCCTACCACAAAAAGTGTCAATACGGCGCCGGCTGTTTTATAACTGGATAACCATTTACCGAGAAAATAGCCAAAACAAGCCAACAGCAGGGATTCTCTTAACAAAGCACTAAGGTTATTCCAGGTACTTCCCGTCAGGAAGTTATCAAATGGCATCCACTCAAAGCTGTTCATTGAACTCTGCCACTGCCAGGGGAAAAGATTTTGCCATATAAATAGTGTTGCTGTACCGATAACAACCATTGCTACTCTAAAACCATGCCCTAGATAGGCGTGTAATAATATTGCCAAGGGTACGGCGCTGATTTCACTCCACCCAATCTGGCTACGAAGCATGGCTAACTTAATGATTAATACAAACACCGTAATACCGATTATTACCGTCATGCTGTATTTCTTGGCAACTACCCGTTCCAGTACATAATAAAACACCATCCAGAATAATACTCGCTCCAGCCACAGCTGCAGTGACCAACCACTCTGTGTGATATGAATTAGACCATCGCCAAACTGCTTACTTTCAAATACTGGGATATAAGGGAAAAACTGCCAGGCCAGCCAAAGCACTAAAACCAACAAAGCAGGCGTCAACTGAAAACGTAAGCCGCGAGGAATTAATCGCTGCACACGCTGACTGTTGGTAAATCCAGCTATTGCAAAGCCAATTAATATGCCAATCGAGTTGGTCAGAGCATCAGCAGCTTCAGGAATTCTGGAGGGCAGGTAAAATTGCAAAAGCTGCAAAAACAACGCGAATAGAAAACCACCGACAAACGTCATGCCAATCCATAACAGAGGCCAACGCCGATGTTCTTCTTTAATAGTAAGTGCACCGAAAAAACCATAAGGGATAAACAACAGAATATTAGCAATCAGGTCACTACGAATAGTTCTATGGTGCCAGCTAAACAGCCATTTCGAGAAATCATCAGGCAAATCTCTACCGAGCTCAAAATCAAAAGGATAGAGAGAACCATAAACAATAAATAGAATGACGATGTACCAAATGAGCCGCATAAAACCCTTTTTCTTTAATTATTTCGCTATCGGCTCAGTCGAGCCATGCGGTAGAGGTCTATTAAACCTATGTGTTGGATCTAGAGTGACATAGTTGTGCGTCAACAGCTGACGTAATTCATTGAAAAAGCTACAATAGCCCCATCTTTCAGAATCGGATTTACCATGCACTGCCAGCTTGACGCCATTGTAACTGCAAGCAAGCAAAATTTCGCCGACAAAGTCGCGATTGATGATAACAAACGTCAATTGACCTATGAGCAACTTGATCGCGCCATTAATCAGCTTGCACAATACTTTCTGAGTATGGGTTTAGCTCAGGGCGACCGGGTTGCAGTCTACCTGCCGAAACAGGTCGAAACTGTTATCAGTTTGCTAGCCGCAAGCCGCGCGGGACTGGTTTTTGTGCCTGTCAATCCAGTACTTAAGCCAGCTCAGGTGGCCTACATCTTGGCTGATTGTAACGTTAAGCTGCTGATCACAAGCCAACAAAGAGCAAAACTTTTGACCGAAGCTTTGCAAGCGTGTTCTGACCTTAACCATCTGTTAATCATCGAGCAAGGCTTGGCAGATGATAAAACTGAAACGGCCCTTCAACAGCACTTTTGGCCTAAGACTGATACACAAGATGTTCCAGCTCCACCCATCCAGGTTATTGATCAGGATTTAGCCGCTATTCTTTATACCTCAGGCTCAACCGGCCAGCCCAAGGGTGTTTGCTTGTCACACCGTAACCTTATTGCTGGAGCAGAAAGCGTCAGTCAGTACTTACAGAATAGCTCCGAAGATAAAATCCTGGCTGTTCTGCCGCTCAGTTTTGATTATGGCTTAAGCCAAATCACCACCGGCTTATTAGTGGGTGCAACCGTGGTGCTGATGGAATACCTGTTCCCGCGCGATGTCATTCGTCAGGTAGCCCAGCATCAGATCACAGGCCTGGCTGCGGTTCCTCCTTTATGGATACAGCTGGCAAAGCTGGAATGGCCACAAGAGGCTCGCTGTTTGCGCTATTTGACCAATAGCGGCGGTGTCATGCCGAAAGCGACCTTGAACCATTTGCGTCAGGTTCTACCGAATACGCTTCCCTATTTAATGTATGGACTGACCGAAGCTTTTCGCTCGACCTATCTCGACCCGGTTTATGTTGATACCCACTCTGACTCTATCGGTAAAGCCATTCCCAATGCACAGGTGTTAGTGCTGCGTCCTGACGGCACCGAGTGCGACGAGGGTGAGCCGGGAGAGCTGGTTCATCGCGGTGTACATGTCAGCCTTGGCTACTGGAATGCACCGGATAAAACAGCCAGGCGTTTTAAACCTATTAGCAGCCAGTCACCTTTTTTACCTGAACTTGCGGTCTGGTCGGGTGATACAGTGCGTCGTGATAAGGATGGTTTCCTCTATTTTATTGGCCGCCAAGACGATATGATAAAATGTTCCGGTTATCGTATCAGTCCAGCCGAGCTTGAAGAGAGTCTTTACCAGCTGGTCGGTGTGGCTGAGGTGGTTGCTATTGGCTTACCCGATGAAGAATTAGGCCAGGCCATAATGTTGCTGATCAAAGCCGATAGTGCATTAACCGAGCAAGAAGTAAAACGTTATTGCCAACAACAACTGCCGAATTATATGCAACCTAAAGTTATTGAGTTTGTCGAGCAGTTGCCGCGCAATCCCAACGGCAAAATTGATCGCAACCAGTTGCAACTTGAATACAGCAAATGAGAACAACAAGAGATCATAAGGATCGAACGAATGAGTCATAAGACACATGCTGACATGAATCAATTTGAATCGCGTGATGGTCAACTGGTCATCGCAAACTATTCTGTTGAGGAAGTGGTAGCCATTGCAGGCCAGACGCCTTGTTATGTCTATTCCCGTTCGGTGATCAAACAAAATGTTGATACGCTGCGTCGCTTTTTCCCGAACATCAGTTTGCATTACGCCATTAAAGCCAATCCTATGCCTGCACTGGTTAATTATTTATCGCATAAGGTCGATGGGCTTGATGTAGCTTCCGCCAAAGAATTACATATCGCCTTATCCACTGGCATCTCTCCATCCAAGATCAGTTTTGCTGGCCCCGGCAAGTCAGAACAAGAACTGACTATGGCGATTTTTTCAGGTATCACTATTAATGTGGAATCCATTACCGAGCTGGAACGCATTATCAAGATTACTAACAGTCATGATCGTTTCGCTAATATAGCTTTACGCCTAAACCCCGACTTTGAATTAAAGTCATCAGGTATGAAAATGGGCGGCGGCCCGCAGCAGTTTGGGATTGATGTTGAACAGCTTGATCAAGTGTTCCAACTACTGAAACATCCTAAGTTCAAGTTCATGGGTTTGCATATTTTTACCGGTTCACAAAACCTAAATTCCGGCTCCATCATTACTGCGCACAATAGTATTTTTGCGCTGGTCGATCGCCTGCAAAAAGAGTATGCCTTAACCCTAAAGCATCTCAACATTGGTGGTGGCTTCGGTATTCCTTACTTTCCGGGTGATCAATTGCTGGATCTCGAGCCTATTGCCGATAATCTTAATCAGCTGATTGATGAGCATAAGCACCTTCTAAAAGATTGTGAATTGATTCTTGAGCTAGGTCGTTACCTGGTTGGCAATTCCGGTGTTTATCTTTGCCAGGTTACTGATAAGAAAGTATCCCGCGAGCAAACCTATTTAATTACTAATGGCGGCCTACACCACCACCTTGCAGCATCCGGTAATTTTGGCCAGGTCATACGCAGAAATTATCCTGTTGCGATCGCCAACCGTATGCAACAATCTGATACCGAGCTGGTGAACATTGTAGGCCCTTTATGCACACCACTCGATATTCTTGCCAGTAAGATGGAACTCCCGAAGGCAGAAATTGGTGACTGGGTAGCTGTCTACCAATCAGGCGCTTATGGCTTTACTGCCAGTCCGCGCGACTTTTTAAGCCACCCGCACCCTGTTGAGCTACTGCTCTAACTGTTTTTATCAATAGAGATTTTTATGTCGATTTCATCTTCTTTAAAACATTTTTCGTTATCTTTACTCCGCTTACCGTTAAAGCTATTGGTTCGCGAACAGGGGGCTCCCTCTGATCCTAAGCAAGAGTTCGAACTGAGTAAGGACGATCATATTATTTATATCTTAAGAACTCAGTCGGTTACCGCCATTGAGTTACTTCGTCGTCAGGCTGCTCAACTTCAATTACCATTGGCTCGAGTAACCGATAAAAAATTAGCGGTACCCGAATCTGGTAGCTGTTTGTTCTTAAATAACAGGCCCAGTGTTTTTCGTCGCAGTCGCGTTAATTCTGTCCATAAAGCTTCTATCGCTAAATTAGTTCAGGCACAAAAAGCGAACCCAGACAAAACATTTAAACTAGTCCCGGTTTCAATCTATTGGGGTCGTAGCCCCGGCAAAGAAAAATCCTTTTTACGCTATTTCATGTCAAACGTTGAGCAATCTGGTCGTTTTGCAAAGTTCTTTATCATGCTGTTTTTAGGCCGCCAATGTTTAGTACAATATGGCGAACCGATTGCTCTTAATTCTTCACAAGTTAATCTCGATAATCCGCCTGAAAAGACAGCTCATAAACTGAGTCGTATTTTACGGGTGCACTTCAACCGTCAATGGGTCGCTACGGTGGGCCCGCGAACCGAAAATCGTCGTGATCTGATTGATGGCATTGTTGCTTCTGACCTGGTGCATCAAGCGGTTGATCGAGAAATCAAAAAGACTGGCAAAACTCGCGCTCAAATTGAAAAACAGGCTGGTAAATACGTTAAAGAAATTGCCGCTAATTTTAGCCCCCGCATGATTCGCTTTTTATCTACGACTTTAACGCGTCTGTGGAACAAGATTTATGCCGGAATCGAAGTTAACAATCTTAAGCAGGTGCGCCAGCTGGCAAAAGACCATGAGCTTGTTTACGTTCCTTGTCATCGTAGCCATGCTGATTATTTATTACTGTCTTATCAGCTCTACCATGAAGGTTTAGTGCCACCGCACATTGCTGCCGGTATTAACTTGAACTTCTGGCCTGTTGGTTCTGTTCTTCGTCGTGGTGGCGCTTTTTTCTTACGCCGAAGTTTTCGTGGCAACAAGCTCTACACAGCAGTTTTCAATGAGTATTTATACCGTCTATTCAATAAGGGTATTCCCGTTGAATACTTTCAGGAAGGTGGTCGTAGTCGAACCGGTCGACTGTTAACGCCTAAGACAGGCATGCTAGCCATGACAGTACAAAGTATGTTGCGTGGCATTCGTCGCCCTATCATGTTCGTACCTGTCTATATTGGCTATGAGCGTATGTTCGAAGGTAAAAGTTATGTGGGTGAGTTACGTGGCCATGCCAAGAAACAAGAATCTGTAGGACAACTGCTAGGCGTACGCAAAGCCTTAAAACGGTTTTATGGCAAAGTCTATCTTAACTTTGGCCAGCCGTTAGCATTAGAAGATTATCTGACCAAACAGAACATTGACTGGAGTGACTTTCAAGGACAGGCTCAAGCTCGCCCAGAATGGCTGTCTAACTTTGTTACTGATCTTGGCGATGAAATTAATCGTCGCATTAATGCCGCAGTAAGCCTGAATAGTGTATGCCTGGTTAGCTTGTCTTTATTAGCCACTCCACGTTTAGCTATGGACAAACAAGAGCTTATCGCTCATCTTGATTTGCTGATGACCTTTGCCCGTCAGGCACCTTACAGCGAGCACATCAACATTCCTGAAGAAAACGGCTCACAGTTATTAGACACTGCCCAAAAGTTGGGGATGGTTCAGGAAATTAATGACCCGGCCGGTGATGTTATTTCCATCGAAGGCGATGAAGCCGTTCTCTCCACCTATTACAGCAATAATATTCTTCATGTTTTTGCGCTGACCTCATTGATTGCGTCTATTTTTCAGCGTCATGATGATGTTACTCATGATCATATTCAAAAAGCCGTTAAGTCCGTTTATCCCTTTCTACATCAAGAGTTGTATGTTCGTTGGGACATTAATGAGCTTGAAGAACGAACGGACCAACTTATTCAAACCATGCTTGAGCATAAGCTTCTATTTAAACGTGGCAATGAATATATTCCAGCCGATAGTGAAGCACCTGAATGGTCTCGCCTAATGTTGTTAGCACAAGCAGCACAACCCGCACTACAGCGTTATGCAATGAGTCTAACCATTTTATTTAGTTTGCAGCCCGAACAAGTGATTCATCGCGCGGAGTTGGAGCAAGAAAGTCAAAAACTGGCACAACGTATTGCAGCTCTTTATGGCATCAATGCTCCCGAGTTCTTCGATAAGAACTTATTCAAAACTCAAGTTAAGGTTCTTAAGGAGCAGGGTTGGGTTGAGCATAAAGAAGGGATTGGCATGCGTGCAACTGAAAGCTGCAAGGATCTTTATCAAAGCATATTAAGCATGCTGAGCGTGCCGGTTCAACAAGGTCTACAACAAGCTGCCCGTAGCTTACGCCAACAGGCTCGTGATCAAATTCTTCTGGTTGACAAAAACTCACCCGAACTGGTAGTGGAAGACGATACCGAGAAAAAGAACTAACCCGACGTAATTATTATTCAAAAAGGCGTTGAAGCATTCTTGACGATTTCGAGTGCGACAACGCCACATTTGTATTCCGATCAAGATGACTGCTATTACCCAACTAATATAATAATAGATCCCATATTCTAACTGCTCGCCAACCAAGTACATGCCGATCAAGAACAGCGATTGAATAGTACCCACCATTACCAAATCCATCTCACCAAATAATATTGCAGTCGATTTCAATCCCAGTCGCATATCATCCTCACGATCCACCATGCCATACAAAGTATCGTAAGCCAGCACCCATAACAACGTGGAGGTATAAATCACCCAGACAATAAGCGGTAATTCATTTTGTATCGCAGCGAACGCCATTGGGATTGACCAGCCAAAAGCAGCACCTAGAATCACCTGCGGAAAATAAGTATAACGTTTCATGAAGGGATATGTTGCTGCTAAGCCAATAGCCACAAAACTTAAGCTCACAGCAAACCAGTTCAAGGTCAGAGCCAGCGTGAAAGCTATCAACACCAATAATAAAAACAAACTTAGTGCTTCACGTGGCGTCACTTTATTCTGCGCTAACGGCCTTTGACGAGTACGTTCCACATGCGCATCAAAATCACGGTCTGCATAATCATTAATCACACAACCCGCCGACCTCATTAGAAATACACCCAAACAGAATACCAACAGAATCCACAACGGCGGCAAACCCTCCGCCGCAATCCACAGCGCCCACAGCGTCGGCCACAGCAATAAAAAAGTGCCAATCGGCTTATCCAACCGCATCAACAACGCATACTGACGCCATTTGTCTTTATTCAAACTAATTGCCACGTCTTAACCCCAATTTATTTGTATAAAGGTGCATCCGGCAAAAATACCTCACACACCAACATGCCATCATCGCTATCTTGTTTCTTCCAAAGTGAACGTCTCGCCCACAATTTTGGCCGCACTCCATTTGCTAACAAGTTTTCTTTTTCTAAATAACTGATAGCACTATGATAAAGCTGACTGGTTTCTTCCAACTGACAAACCTGCAAAAACTGTCGCCTTAACTCTTCGTCCGAAAACAGTATGCTACCCAATGGCTTATTGCCGAGTTTTTCAATCAAGTGTTTGCTGGTATAAGGCATGCAGGTTCTTGCAAATATCCAAGGTTTATCAGGACCAAAGAGAACTACCTCCCTTACTTGGCAATTAGCTTCTTTGGACTGCAAAGCATTGGCTTCATCTGCGGTTAAGATGCCGACTCCTTCGTGTAAAACATCAAGCTTTACCTGATCCACATAACGCGACAATTTTTCAGTTAAAGATCCAAATTCCGCCAGCCATTCGGCGACATAAAAAGGGAGCTCTTTCATCGCGGCATCGTCTGCGTTTTGCCAGTTATTAAAATTCATCAGTTGCCAGCCTAAACTAAAGTGCAATCATTGTACTGGATCTTAATCACAATACCCAAGTGTTAGGCACTCTTGCCCCCCAGCGCATCTTTACACACTTCCTTCAAGGCTTCGACACTTGATAAACGCGTAAAATTCGGACGAATGATAAAGGCTATGCGACGATGCGGCCCCGGTTCTTTCAAATGCACTGCGGTTAATT
The DNA here is from genome assembly GCA_048266925.1 of Kangiella sp. GTDB lineage: Bacteria > Pseudomonadota > Gammaproteobacteria > Enterobacterales > Kangiellaceae > Kangiella. The sequence goes on from JBLWYL010000003.1 coordinate 285,322, forward strand.
CATTATTTTGTGAAATAAGCTGGTCGAGTGCCATATCCGGGATCAGAGTTGTTCCAAGCTTTCCTAACACCATCTGGATCAAGGTATTTAAGCTGGTGGCGCCAAAGCCATGTTCCGTTTGTTCTTTGCTTAATTTACAGGCATCCAGAATATGGTCTTTAAGGCAATGCCCTTCTTTGAGCAGCATCAGATTGCTGTGCATCATCTCATCGCTGGTAATTTCTTCTTGTTGGCTGTACTTATCACCTTTTAATGTCACCCAATAGAAGTCCTCCTGCCAGAACTCCATGGTTAGCAAACCATCGCAGGCATAGGGCAAGGCCAAAATCGCTGTATCCAACTCCCCTTTTCGTACCTTTTCCACCAATACATGCGACTGCTCTTCGACAATGCGTAATTCTGCATTGGGGAAACGCTGATTGAGGATAGGGAACATTTTGGGTAATAAATACGGTGCAATGGTTGGAATCACCCCAACGGATAAGGGGAAACTTAATGGCTCTTTGAGGCTGGAAGACAAGTTTTGCAATGAATTGACCTGAGCTACAATTTCGCGCGCTCGGTCTAATACTTCGCGTCCAATCGGCGTCACCAGCACCTTTTTATTATCTCGCTCAAAGATCTGCACACCGAGCTGTTCTTCAAGTTGGCTAAGGGCCGTACTTAAAGCAGATTGGCTAACATGGCATTTATCGGCCGCCTTCTTGAAGTGCAATGTTTCTTCGGCTGCCAGAGCATAAGTGAGCTGTTTGAATGAAAGCATAGGTACACCCTGAAGTTTACTGTTAATGTTCACTATTTTAGAACATAAACTTCAATATATCCAAATTTACTAATTAATACCAAGCCTTTAAAGTAGTCCCCGAAGTCAATATTAATTAACCATTTTAGGAGATCCATTATATGGCACTTATCAACACTGAAATTAAACCATTTAAAGCTACAGCCTTTAAAAACGGTGAATTCGTTAAAGTTTCTAACAAAGACATCGAAGGTAAATGGGCAGTCTTTTTCTTCTACCCAGCTGACTTCACTTTCGTCTGCCCTACCGAGCTTGGCGACCTTGCAGATCATTACGAAGAACTGCAAAGCCGTGGCGTAGAAGTATTCTCAGTATCTACCGACACTCACTTCACGCACAAAGCATGGCACGAGACTTCGGACACTATCGGCAAAATTAATTACGCAATGATTGGCGACCCAACTGGCGAAATCACTCGTAACTTCGATGTTATGCGTGAAGGTCAAGGTCTTGCAGACCGCGGTACTTTTGTGGTTGATCCAGATGGTGTAATCCAGGTTATGGAAATCACTGCTGAAGGTGTTGGTCGTGATGCAGAAGAGTTGGTTCGTAAAATCAAAGCCGCTCAATATGTCCGCAACAACCCTGGTCAGGTTTGCCCAGCAGCCTGGAAAGAAGGCGAAGAAACTCTTGCTCCTTCATTAGATCTGGTCGGCAAAATCTAAGCTTTGCATTAGACCATCGGCTGGCTCCGGCCAGCCAGCTCTCCGGAGCTTGAGCATTTTCCTTCCAGCTTTTCTCTATAGAACTGATGCTGGGCGGAAAATATCCAACAAACGCAAGACAAAGGTGTAATCCCAATGTTGAATAATCAAATTTTAGAAGCCTTGAAAGGCTATACCGCCAAGATGCAAAAGACGGTGACTTTCGTTTTGCAAACCGGTGAGCACTCAAAACGAAACGAACTTAAAGAATTTTTAAACAGTTTTGTCAGCGTTAGCGACAAACTGCAATTTGAAGAGCGTGACCTGTCTGGTCAGGTGCGCAGTCCGATCAGCTTTATTCTTGAGGCAGAAGACGGTTCTGGCAAAGAAGATACTGGCATCCGTTTCTCAGGCATTCCATCTGGCCATGAGTTCAACTCATTAGTACTGGCCGTATTACAGGCAGCCGGTAGCCCAGTGAAGCTGGATGAATCATTAAAGAAAATGGTCGCCAACATGCAGCAACCGATGAAATTTGAAGTTTTCATCAGCCTGAGCTGTCACAACTGTCCTGATGTAGTTCAGGCGTTGAACCAGTTTGCCCTGTTAAACCCTAACATTGAGGCAGAGATGATCGACGGCGGCCTGTTCCAGGACATGGTCAAAGAACGAGACATTCAAGGCGTGCCCAGTGTTTACCTTAACGGCGAACTATTCGCTAACGGTAAAGTCACTGCCGCCGAATTGATCGATAAATTATTGGAAAAAGATCCCAGCATAGCTCAGGCAGGTGCTGGCGAAAAAATGCCATTGCAGGATGTGGTTGTTATTGGCGGTGGCCCGGCAGGCGTCGGCTCGGCAATATACAGCGCCCGTAAAGGTCTTAAAGTCACCCTTATTGCTGACCGTATTGGTGGTCAGGTCAAAGATACTATGGGTATTGAAAACCTGATTTCTGTGCCGAAAACGACTGGTCCGGAATTATCAAGTGCTTTGCAGGCGCACCTGAATGATTACGACGTTACTGTTAAAGAGCATCTGCGTGTCACTAATGTTGAGCAAGGCGATATTAAAAGTATCACCCTGTCATCAGGCGAAGTGATTGATAGTAAAACCTTAATCATTGCCACTGGCGCCAAATGGCGCGAACTCGGCATTCCTGGCGAGAAAGAAAATATCGGTAATGGCGTTGCTTATTGTCCGCACTGCGATGGTCCTTTCTTTAAAGGAAAAGACGTGGCGGTTATAGGCGGGGGTAACTCAGGCATCGAAGCCGCGCTCGATTTAGCGGGCATCGTAAAATCAGTAACCGTATTTGAATTCATGCCAGAACTGAAAGCGGACAAGGTTTTAGTGGACCAAGCAGAAGCCCGTGACAACATTACGATTCTTCGTAATGTCGCGACCAAAGAATTCCATGCCGACAACGGCAAGGTTTCAGCGATTGAATATCAGGATCGTGCTACAGAACAATTACATACATTCAAACTGGATGGTGTTTTTGTACAGATTGGTCTGGTGCCTAACAGTAAGTTCCTGGGCGATGTGGTTGAGCTGACGCGTTTTGGTGAAGTGGTAATTAACGAAAAGTGTGAAACTTCACAGCCTGGTATTTATGCCTGTGGTGATGTAACTACGGTTCCATACAAACAGATCGTAGTAGCCATGGGTGAAGGTGCTAAAGCTTCATTGGCATCCTTTGAGTACCTGCTTGCTAACTCAGCGAAGCTTGAAGCGATGTATCAAGATCATCAATCAAGCCAGTCGGCAGCGGCATAATACTTATCTTGTTTAGTTAGTCATGGCGGGCCAAAGTGCCCGCCTTTTTTATTCTAGAGTAAATCATTTGGTACCGGACAAGTCATGACTTGTCCGTACACCTACAATCTAATTTAATTCCTGTAGGCTTGGTGATGAGCGTCCTTTCACACCAACTCATAATCCCAATTGCATTTGGCTCACCTTCATGGCTTAATAACTATTAGATAAGGAGGTTATTATGTCTTTAGTGGTCGTTGAAACCTATCCCAATACCATGCAGGCGCATATCGCCCGCGGCCTTCTTGAATCCCACGGTGTTAGCGCCACTATACTGCACGAACATACCCACAGCACCTATTCATTCGCCCTGGGCGAAGTACCGCTCATGGTTGACGAAGAAAACTATATTCGAGCCAAAGAAATATTGAATGAAGAGTTGCCGCCAGATCCAATTGAAAGCTTTTCAGCTTGATAGCTATTTCTGAACTTTTTTTGTATAATGGGCTAGTAATTAAGCGAGGTATTTCATGAAAAAAGCACCTTCAAAATTGAGAGTTTCCAGACAAGCTCTATGTCGCTCTGTGGCATCATCAACTGCCATAGAAACAGGGCAGAGTATTAGTGAGATAGAAGATAAATTAAAAAAACCTAACTCGCGTAAATACCCAAACTTAAAACTTGCTTAATTAAGTTTTAAAGCTTTCTCTACAAAAATCATCATATTTTCATAGTCTCTATCAAGGCCTTTGTGTATGGCCTTAATGTATTCTGTTTTATTTTCTTCCCAACTCGTATAATCAAGCGTTTCATAACCTGCTTGAACCGCCATAACATCCGCAAGAACCCTCGCAATTCGACCATTCCCCTCTCGAAATGGATGGATAAGTATAAATTCTACGTGTGTAATAGCAATTGCTTTTATAAGCTCATCTTTTGTTAATGAATTACACGGCGTAAATCTTTCCAGAACCTCCTTATCAAGGCTCCCTAGTAACTTAGGAATTTGAGTAGCAACTGCAAATGAAAATCCTTGTTTACTTATGTTTACAGATCGTTCTTCTCCAGCCCAGTCGTAAACATTACCAAGCCACTTAAAGTGCCATGTTTTTATTAATTGGCTCGTAAGAGTCTCTCCGGGGAAATTTCTCTCAAATATGTACTCGTAAAGCTCTTGTAGTAATTCAAGTTCAATGATATCCATCTCATCAGAGTCAGTGACTCCAAGTTTATTTACTAACACTTGACCATTAGAGGCTGGCTCATACTCTCCTTGTACACCTGTTACACTATAACGCGACATATAAATCCCTTGCTTCCTCTTATCCCAAAATTAGTATTCTCTTACCGCTCAACCGGATTATTCAGCTTCCACAGTTCAAAACCACCGTCCATACTGTAGACTTCTTTAAAACCTTGTCCGGCAAAATATTGAGCCGCTGGTTGGCTGCTGTTACCGTGATAACAAACAACCACCAAGGGCTTTTCTTTATCCGATTCCTGAATAAATTCTGCAGCATTCTGGTTGTTGATACTTTTTGCATTGGGCATATGCCCGGCGGCATAAGATTGCGGGTCGCGAATATCAGCCAGCAAAACCTCCTTGTCTTGCATTAGCTGTTTGGTGTCTTCAATACTGATTCTTTTAAACATGAGGTTACTCTAAAAAACTTGGGTCTAAAAAGCTCTGGTTTTTGCCGTGATGTAACCTAACAGGCCACCACTGAGCAGACCTATTAAGTGAGCGGCGTTGGCTATGTTGCCGAGCAGTCCGGTAAAGCCTAACACTAACCATAGCAACATGAACTGCATTAGACCCGGATGCACATGCATTGGGAAGAAGGGATCAAAACGTCGACGTATAAAGTTAAAGCCTAATAAACCATAAACTACGCCAGACATGCCGCCGAAATTCTGTGCATTGGGATCGTTCATGAGATACGAGATATAGAACTGACCAAAGTTTGATAACAAACCAGTAATTAAAACAATAACCAATAAATACCAGGCACTTCGTGCTTTCTCAAGTGAGCCACCCTGATCCCATAACCACATCATGTTAAATAATAAGTGTATAGGGAAAGCACCGATCATAAAGTGCAGGAATATCGGCGTAATTAAGCGATGAACTTCGCCTTGCATGATCAGGTTCCAGTTAAAGGCAAACCATAAGGTGTATTCATTAGTTCCCGACATGGTCAAAATACTGACCAACACTGAAATTCCAACCAAGGTTTTGGTCATCCAGCCGGCTTGCGCCAAAAAATCTTTAAGCATCGTTTTCCTCGTATTGTCGTATCATGCCTATATGTGGGATACCATCTTCGAGATAGGGTTCCGTTACCGTGACAAAATCTAAACTTGAGTAAAAATCCTCAAGGTATTCCTGCGCGCTGATCTTAATATTTTTAGCAAAGTGTTGATCGCTGTAATTCAACGCCAGCTCCATCATCTCTCTGGCAAGCCCTTTCTTACGCACTGATTGTTCGATGCAAACCCGACCAATCGACGCCAAACCATGATAGTGCTCCAGCGACTCAAACAAACGTAAATAACCAACCAGTTTGCCATCATCATAAGCCAGCAAATGCGTGGCATGTTTATCCAGACCATCCAGATCCTGATAGGGACAATTTTGCTCAACACAGAACACAGCTAAGCGAAGTTGTAAGGCGTCGTACAACTCTTTTTTGGATAACCCATTCCAGCTTCGCCAGCGTAGAGAGACCACTCTAAATTATTCCTATTAATCCCAACTCAAAACCACTTTGCCAGACTGACCACTGGCCATGGTTTCAAAGCCGGTTTCAAACTCATCAATCTTAAAGCGGTGGGTAATAATCGGTGAAACATCGAGACCGGATTGCAGCATGGCGATCATCTTGTACCAGGTTTCATACATTTCACGACCATAAATACCTTTGATGATTAGGCCTTTGAAAATGACCTGATTCCAGTCGATGGCTAAATCGCTGGCAGGAATGCCTAACATGGCAATTTTGCCGCCATGGTTAATCGTTTGTAGCATGGATTTAAACGCTGAAGGGACACCGGACATCTCAAGGCCAACATCAAAGCCTTCGACCATACCAATTTCCTTCATCACATCTTCCAGCTTTTCCTGGCTGACATTGACCGTGCGCGTCGCACCCATCTTCTTCGCCAAGTCCAAGCGATAATCGTTAATATCTGTGATCACCACATGACGAGCGCCTGCGTGACGAGCAATGGCAGCCGCCATAATCCCAATCGGACCTGCGCCAGTAATTAAAACATCTTCACCGACCAGATCAAAAGATAAGGCAGTATGCGCAGCGTTACCTAATGGGTCGAGAATCGAAGCCACTTCATCGGAAATATCATCAGGAATTTTGTAGGCATTCTCAGCAGGAATTACTAGATACTCGCCAAAAGCTCCGGGACGATTCACGCCAACACCAACCGTGTTGCGACATAAGTGACGACGGCCTGCACGACAATTACGGCAGACTCCACAGGTGATATGACCTTCTCCCGATACGCGGTCGCCAATCTTAAAGCCTTTCACTTCCTGCCCAATCTCTTCAATCACACCAACATATTCATGACCAACGGTCATAGGCACTGGAATGGTATTTTGCGCCCATTCATCCCAATGATAAATATGCATATCGGTGCCGCAAATAGCGGTTTTCTTAATCTTAATTAAAACTTCATTGTGGCCCAACTCCGGTTTAGGATGATCGACCATCCAAATGCCTTTCTCGGCTTTGGCCTTACTTAATGTTTTCATACTTCCTACCCCAACCAGGATTAACTAATCACACCCAATTCTTTACCTACTTTTTCAAAAGCAGCAATCGCGCGATCAATGTGTTCAATATCGTGTGCGGCTGACATTTGCGTACGAATCCGCGCCTGACCTTTGGGTACTACTGGGAATGAGAAGCCGATAACATAGATGCCTTCTTGCAGCATCATGTCGGCAAACTTACTGGCCAAAGAAGCATCGCCTAACATCACTGGAATGATTGGGTGCTCGCCTGGAACTAATTCAAAACCTAACGCAGTCATTCTTTCGCGGAAGTACTCACTATTATGGCGTAGCTTTTTACGCAAACCATCTCCTGCCTCCAGCATATCCAGCACTTTTAAGCTGGCTGCAGCAATCACTGGTGCCAAGGTATTAGAGAACAGGTACGGGCGCGAGCGCTGGCGCAACCATTCTACAACCTCTTTACTGGCTGAAGTATAACCACCAGATGCTCCGCCTAAGGCTTTGCCTAATGTGCCGGTGATAATATCTACCCGCCCCATCACATCGCAAAACTCATGCGAACCTTTGCCCTTTTCGCCAATAAAGCCAACAGCATGTGAATCATCAACCATCACCAACGCATTGTATTTATCGGCCAGGTCACACACTGACTTTAGATCAGCAATGATGCCATCCATCGAGAAAACGCCATCGGTTACGATTAACTTATAACGAGCACCATCAGCATCGGCCTGTTGCAATTGCTTTTCCAGTTCGGTCATATCGTTATTGGCATAACGATAGCGTTTTGCCTTACAAAGACGCACGCCATCAATAATAGAAGCATGATTTAAAGCATCGGAAATCACTGCATCTTCCGCGTCCAACAATGTTTCAAACAAACCGCCGTTAGCATCAAAACATGAAGAGTAAAGAATGGTGTCTTCCATACCCAAGAAGTCGCTAATACGTTTCTCCAGCTCTTTATGAACCTTTTGTGTACCACAGATGAAACGAACTGAAGCCATGCCATAACCGTATTCATCCAAGGCTTTCTGGCCAGCTCTGATCAGCTCAGGATTATTTGCCAGGCCAAGATAATTATTGGCGCAGAAGTTCAAAACATCCTCACCTGTTGTCACATGAATATCAGCCGCCTGCTGTGAGTCGATGACTCTTTCTTTCTTATAGAGGCCTGCCTCTTTAACTTCATCAATATTGTGCTGGATATGCTTTAGAAATTCTTGATTCATGAAATAACCTTTTGAATTTAAATGCCCGCTCGCTATGGGCAGTTTGAAACTGATAAACTGCCGCCATTCTAACATCTATGCCTGAAATTTACTCTATGATGGTATGAAAATTATACGGCCGGTTTGGAGAACATATGGAGAGTAGCTGGCCCAGAGGTAAACCTCAGGTCCGACTGTATTAAATTCAGCTATTTGGAAGCCTTGCTTACCACTTAAACTGAGTGCCTTTTATCTTCTTACTGATACTGTTTTTTATAGCCAATGCATCGTCGAGGTTGATATAAGGGATATTGATATGGTGTGCTCCGACCATAGCCCCGGCGGTATCGACTTCCAGACTTGCCATTCTATGGCGACGGTCAAAAGGACTTTCTTTAACGGCTATGGTTTGCGTTTTCGGTAAACGTACAAAAGTACACTTACTAAAGATCACGCCATCTTTGAAACCAATCACTTCATCATTCAGTGTGTAGCCTGCGGTACGAATATAGGCTTTAGAATAATAGACGCTGTACAGCCCCCAGATAAGCAGCCAAACTGGGTAAGCATAAATTGAATAAAGCAAAGTAGGCAATCCGACCACCAAACCAATAATGAGCATGACTTTAAGCACGCGACGCCAGCCTTTCGGGTTCAATCCCTTCCACTCAATGGCGCCCCAGTCTACATCAGCTTGAATTTCTTTGAGTAACTCATCACGCATGGTATTAGGCGCTACTGGAATCACCTGTTTCATACTGACGCCCTGCTGCTCATTATTAACGCCGCCTGCTGTTTCTATAGTAATGCCAATCCGCTTAAACCAACGATGTAGCAAAGACTCATGAATAGTCAGCGTCTGGATACGTGTCATTGGAATGGTCGCTTGCAAACGTGTGAGTAACCCCAAAGTCGCTTGCAATTTATCTTTAGCTTTAATCAATACAAAACCATGGAACTTAAGCAAGGCCATAGCGATAGACAGCAGCCAAAGAGCTAGTATTGCTGCAATAATGCCAACCAAAGTCAGAACCGTAAAATACAACCAGCCATTTTCCATCTGTACACTGCTAACTAAGCCATCAACCCATTGCGTAAACTGTGAAATATAACTTTTAAACAATCGCTCAACCTGATTGTCCATAAACTGCATGACAAAACCAAAAAAGATCGCGACCGCTACAATTCCGCGATTGGTGATCATCCCATAGCGAACGATTTCACCAAATGGCAAACTCAGAATACTGTCTTTTCCCTCTTCGCTCTGTTCTTTTTCCTGCTGCTCTTCTTCGCCATTAATTTTCTGCTTGAGTAAATTAACCGCCTGCATATCAATGACACTTATCACCGCTTCTGGCTTGCCACCCGACGCTGACTCAAGCTGGACTTTCACTACACCAAACAAACGGTGTAAGGGTGATTGGATCATGTTTAAATTCTGGATTTTTTTATAAGGTACCTGGCGAACGTTACGAAAGAAAATGCCTTCTTTTACCCTAATTCTGTCGCCTTCCAGCCAATAGCGATAAAAGCGGTACTGAGCAATTGCGAACAAACTGATAATCAGTGCAAAACCCAGAGCATATAACTCCCACGAATTGCCGCGCGATCCCAGCAGGGCAACTAGTATGGGCAGAATCAGCTTCTTAATATTGTCAAAAAGAATAAATAACGGGGAAATTTTATGAAGCCGATGAGCATTAGAATCAGACTGCATCACTTTCGCCTTCCTCTTGCAACACTGAGCGCAGCTCATGCGCGGTATCCAGTAATATGCCTTCCAGTGAAACCGATGCATCACGCGTTCCAGCTGTATGGGTCACCAGCTTGCCCAGTTTATACTTGCGCTCTAATGGGCCCTGAGCAACATCAGTATGCTGAACGCGATTAAAAGGAACCAGTGTTTTCTTGCGCCACCAGACACCCCTCTGAATATACAGCCCCTCATCTGCAAGCCAGTACCAAGTATAGTCATAAGATTTTCTGGCCCAGATAAAACCAATGGTAAAAATCAGCAAACCAACCCCAACTCCAATTGCTAAGAGCAAATAAGTCTCGCTGAGTATTCCTGCCACGCTGGGCAAAAGCATAATAATAAGACTGACAATTGCGGTAGTGATTCGTGAAACTTTAATTGAATCTGGGTGAAGGCGTTGTTTGTTATCCGGCAACTGCTCGATAAGACTCGCATCTTGAGCCTGTTCTTGAGTGCTGCTCGGATTATTTGTTGGGTCTTGATGTTGTTCTTGTTCGTTGCTCATAAGCGGTTTTCCCCAAAGCTTACTTGATGAGTAGAATTATATCGCGTACCAAGATACAACACTGTAGCAGAATGTTACAGTCTGTTATTCCTCTTCGCTTCGTTTCAATGCTTCCATACCGCCATGCAAGCTATAAACACAGGCAAAATCGGCCTGTATTAAAAGGCTTGCAGCGTTAAAGCTCTTCTGTCCCACCTGACACACTAGTACCAAAGGTTGATCAGGATCCAATTGATTAATATGACTGCCGAATTCGGTAATCGGAATATTTTCCACTTCTGCTTTTTGACTGATTGATAACGATACTAACTGCTCTTTATCTGCCACATGGTTGCTTTTATCTCTAACATCAATCAACAGAGGGGCATCGCTTTGACTAACCCATTGCCTTAAATCCTGAGGGCTGATTAATTGGACCTCTTCTGATTCTTGCCACTTAAATTGAGTCATAGTTCAGGCCTATACTGTTCGATTAAATTCATCATCTGTTGTGTCGTTTGCTCCGGATTTTCTGCCTTGCTGATTGCTGAAATCATGGCAATGCCCGAAACGCCCGTCGCCGCGACTTCAGGAATTCTTTGTTCGTTAATTCCACCAATCGCAATCCATGGATATGATGCGAGTAACTTTTTCCAGTAGCTTAGATGGTTTATGCCATGTGGAATCCAGGGCATTTGCTTGCTGTCGGTATGATAGACAGGACCACAAGCTAAATAGCTGGGTTGGATGGCATGAGCACGTGCTACTTCATAAAAACAATGAGTGCTAACACCTAAATGCAAGCCTGCTTCACTTATCTCTGCCAGATTGGCATCATCTAAATCTTCCTGTCCTAAATGAATTCCAAAAGCACCGTGCTTTATCGCCAGCTGCCAATAATCATTGATAAACAGTCTTGCGCCATATTGCTTGGCAGTTTCTATTGCGGTAATGATTTCATATTCTAAATCTTCACCCTGTAGATCTTTAACTCGTAATTGAATGGTACCAATACCCAAGGGCAATAATCGTTCTAGCCATTGCACACTGTCAACCACAGGATACAAGCCTAATATCTGGTTGCTTAGAGAAGGAAATTGATATTCGCTTAACGCGTACTGCTTGGTTAATCGGGGCATGTCCTGTTCTTCGGCAGGCCATGACTGTACCGCTAACGGTCCTTTCTGTTCTCTGACAGGATAGCTGTATCTTAATCCCTGATTTAATACCATCTTACCAATCACTACCGCATCTTCCACGGAATAATCCAAGGCTAATGCTGTTGCTATGGCTGATGATAAAACACAACCCGTTCCGCGAACATTATCCGTTTCTTTTCGTTCGCTATGCAACCAAAACTGATGCTTATGATTAGCGAAGAAATCTGAAGCCTGTTCCGAAGGCCAATGGCCGCCTTTCACTAGCACAGCGCTAACGCCTGATGCTAATAATTTCTTAGACTGACTTTCGATATCTTCTATAGATTTAATTTCCTGACCCGTTAATCTTTCCAGCTCATTAATATTTGGGGTGAACACCGTAACAAAAGGCAATAAAGCTTTTAACTGTTCTAATACTTCGTCTGGCATAAACTGTGTACCAGAGGAGCTTTCTATCACTGGATCTAAAACAAGTTTGATTGGTTTGTCGGCTTGTTCAAGAAAAGCAATTAATAATTGCAGCGAACCTTCGCTTGGTAATAAACCTACTTTAATTGCATCCGGTTTTCCCAGTTCTTCTAAAGCTATCAGCTGCGAATGTAGCTGCTCTTTTGAGGAAGGATTTATCGCTATAACACGCTGGCTGTTTTGCGCAGTTACTGCCGTGGTTACACAGCAGGCGTGTGCCCCCAATGCCTGTATAGTCCGTACATCAGCTATTTGTCCAGCCATACCCGAGTTATCTAGTCCTCCATAACTCCAGACAATTGCTTTGCTTTGAGTTTTCATGACTCTTGTTGCCAGAAAGGTTTGCCAAGAACTGGTGTGCTGGGTTTTGCCAAATCACGTTGTGGAATGGCGCCAGCTTGATAAGCATTACGTCCGGCATTGACCGCATCTTTAAATGCAGTTGCCATTAACACCGGATTCTCAGCCTGCGCAATCGCCGTATTCAACAATACTGCATCAAAGCCCATTTCCATCGCCTGCGCAGCATGAGACGGAAGTCCTAACCCTGCATCGATAACCATCGGTACATCTGGCAAGCGCTTACGCAACGTTTGTAATGCATAAGGATCCGTTAAGCCACGCCCCGTTCCAATCGGCGCACCCCACGGCATTAAAATATTACAACCCGCATCCAACAAACGCTGACACAGCACCAAATCATCAGTGCAGTACGGAAACACTTCAAAACCACGCTTGACCAACTCCTTGGTTGCTTCCACCAATTGAAACGGATCCGGTTGCAGATTGTATTCATCACCAATCACTTCCAGCTTGACCCAATTGGTCTGAAAAATCTCTCGCGCCATTTCAGCGGTCATTACCGCTTCCTTCGCCGAATGACAACCCGCCGTATTCGGCAACCAATTGCAATCCAACTGCTGCAGCTGCTTCCAGAAATTTTCACCACCTAAGCCCTGACGCCTCACCGACACAGTCACTATTTCAGCGCCAGAAGCTTTAATCGAATCCAGCATAATCTGTGGCGACGGATATAAAGCCGTACCGACAAATAATCTGCTTTGAATGTCTTTTCCAGCAATTTTTAGCATCTCATTGCCTTTCGTTATTGCACAACATTTACATAAAACGGTGCGTCACGACGCACCCTACTTATCTTCGTACTCACTTTTTTTAACTAGATGCATCAGACTAGCACCATTAATCGCCTTAATATTGGGCTGAGTGATCCGAATGTCATAGCAATTCGAATCTTGGATGACTCGAATAATGAAATTCAGGCCATGGATGGACTGTATTTCATGGTGCGTTAAGTGACTTGAGGACTACGAAGGAAGTCATCTTTATGACCCCAATATCGGGCTGGCCTTCTTTTGGTTACTTTTCTTGGCCACGCAAGAAAAGTAACTCGCTAAAGAGCGAAACCCTATTCCAATTTCAAATTGCCCCAGCGACGATTAGGCAATTTAACCGCCTTGCATCGGCAAAACGATTTCTATCCGGTCACCCTCTTTCAACATTGTCTCCGCATACAAAGACCTTGGCACAAATTCCATGTTAACGGCTATGGCAAAATTCCCTTCCTGCTTAAACCATTGAATAAAATCTGTGACACTCATTTTCTCTGGTACTTCTATGGTTTCATCATTAACTATTAGCTGCATGGCTTGCCTCTTTGAATGTACCGACTTTTTCCTCAAACTGTTTCATCATTTCTTCAACTGCCGCTGGCGCTAGCAGTATTCCATGTCGGTATAGACCATTGATAATTCCAATACCGTCTTGTAGCTCTATTTGCGGCAAGTTGTCGGGTAATGCCGGACGGCAGTTGACCACCTGTTTGATGATGCGTGCTTCGCCAAATGATTTATGCAAGCTGTAAGCTGCGGATAATAATTCCAGCGAGGAGCGAACGGATACTGGACTATAATCTTCGCTTTCAATTTCTGTTGCGCCCAACAGGTAAATATTATTCGGTCGCGGCACTATATATATTCGATAACGTGGATGAACCAGTCGGGTTAAGTGTTCTATCTTTACATCCGGTGCTTGTAACCAAAGCAGCTCGCCGCGCACGGCACGTAGTGATAATTGGCTTTTAGCTCCCATGCCTCGACAGTCAAACACCCAATCAAAGGTATGAATTTTCGTATTGGCTTTGATTTGTCGTGGTTCTATCGCTTGAACCTCAACTTGCTCTTTCCACTCAACTCCTTTTTTCAGCAAAACCTGTTGCAGTGCATTAAGCAAACCTATGGTATCCAGCTGCCCCTCATTGGTCACCCACAGGCCATCGCCCATGTGTGCCAATTCCGGTTCTTTATCGGCTATTGAAATGTTTTTTACGAAATCATCGCAGTGGACTAATTTGTGTTTGAGCATTCGGTGAAAATGATTGAGTTCGACTTTATCAGAACTATGGGCTGTAACTAATGAGCCTATTTGACGATAGAAGACGGGATGTTCCAGTTCCTTGATCAATTCTGGATACAGCTGCATTGAGCGACTACCCAACTCAAAGATCGTGGGCTCGGCCATTTCAAGCTCGGCAAGTGGCGATAAAATTCCCGCTGCCGCAAACGAACAGGCTGCTTCACTGTTCAGTGAATTTTTATCAAACAGTGTTACCTCATACCCTTGTTTGATCATTTGCCAGGCCAGTATACGACCTGCAATGCCTGCACCAACAATTCCGATCTTCATAGCGTTTCCCATTATCTTGTAAACTAGCCGAGGCTATTTAACCTCGACATAAATTTCTGCACCTTGTCTTTTAAATTCTGCTGACTTTTCTGCCATACCTTGCTCCACTTTTTTCTTCTCTTCGGCGTAATCTCTGACATCCTGAGAAATTTTCATGGAACAGAATTTTGGTCCGCACATAGAGCAGAAGTGCGCTACCTTGGCAGAGTCTTTCGGCAAGGTTTCATCGTGAAACTCTCGCGCTGTATCCGGATCAAGACCTAAATTGAATTGGTCTTCCCAGCGGAATTCAAAACGTGCTTGCGACAATTGATCATCCCGGTAACGTGCACCCGGATGCCCTTTTGCCACGTCTGCTGCATGTGCTGCTAATTTATAGGTGATAATGCCCGTTTTAACATCATCACGATTTGGTAAGCCCAAATGCTCTTTCGGTGTCACATAACAAAGCATGGCACAACCGAACCAACCGATCATGGCCGCACCAATTCCTGAAGTAATATGGTCATAGCCCGGTGCTATGTCGGTAGTCAATGGTCCAAGCGTATAGAAAGGTGCTTCGTGGCACTCTTCCAGCTGCTTATCCATGTTTTCTTTAATCATGTGCATCGGCACGTGACCCGGACCTTCAATCATCACCTGAACATCATGTTGCCAGGCAATCTTGGTCAATTCGCCTAACGTCTCCAGCTCACCAAATTGCGCCGCATCGTTGGCATCGGCCAATGAACCTGGGCGTAGGCCATCACCCAGCGAGAAGCTCACATCATAAGCTTTCATGATTTTGCAAATTTCTTCAAAGTGAGTGTATAGGAAGTTCTCTTTATGATGCGCAATACACCATTTCGCCATAATCGAACCGCCGCGCGACACAATACCCGTTACACGGTCAGCTGTTAGCGGCACATAGCGCAACAAGACTCCGGCATGAATGGTAAAGTAATCCACCCCTTGCTCGGCCTGCTCAATTAAGGTATCCCTGAATACTTCCCAAGTCAGTTCTTCAGCAACGCCACCGACTTTTTCCAATGCCTGATAAATTGGCACAGTACCAATGGGTACCGGTGAGTTACGCAGAATATAATCACGCGTCGCATGAATATTTTTACCAGTCGATAAATCCATGACGGTATCACCACCCCAGCGCGTCGACCAAACCAGCTTTTCTACTTCTTCTTCGATGCTGGATGTTACGGCAGAGTTACCAATGTTTGCATTGATCTTAACCAAGAAATTACGACCAATAATCATTGGCTCTAATTCGGTGTGATTGATGTTGGCAGGAATAATCGCACGCCCAGCTGCGATTTCATCACGTACAAATTCAGGAGTAATTTTTTCAGGCGTTTTAGCACCGAATGGCTGCCCTTTTAAGCGCGCTTCTCTTTCTTTACTTGCGAACTGTTCGAATAAGGCTTCGCGCTTTTGATTTTCACGAATCGACACATATTCCATTTCCGGCGTCACTATGCCCTGGCGCGCATAATGTAGCTGAGTGACATTCTTACCAGCTTTTGCTCGAAGAGGTTTGCGCTGCAGCTCAGGATTATGAGTAGCAAAAGCTTTATCACCATCTTCATAACCATTATCAATCGGTTTAACTGCACGACCCTGATATTCCTCAACATCACCACGACCCATCACCCAATCACGACGCACTTCCTGTAAACCTTTGCGCACATCAATATCAATGCTGAGGTCGGTGTAAGGTCCGGACGTGTCGTAAATAGTGACCTTCTCACCATTAGTCAAACTGATCTCACGCATAGGTACGCGAATATCTTTATGCAAATGACCGGGCACGTAAATTTTCTGCGATTTCGGCAGAGGTTCGCGGGTGATTTTATGCTTGTTGAGTTCAATCGGATCATTCTTAGCCATTACAGTCTCCACTTGTGACCAACATGGCGTTAAGAAGTAATGATAACAGAGCTTTTTTGAGGATCGTCAGCTTGTGACATTACTCTTCCCTACGCCGATGCGAGTCAGATCAGGTTATACGGGTTTGCCACTGCATCTCAGCCCTTAGATTGAATCAGCCTAACAAGCCAACTTTGAAAATCCAAGCGCACCCCGAGAGTTGAAAGAATTATACATGTCTCACCCTTAAAAATCCTAGAGGCTAATACAAATATGTATAAAAAAAACGGCATCCTTTCGGTTGCCGCTGGGGAGAATGGGGCCTAGCTTGAGAGTCGCCAGGGCCCCGTGTGGAGAGTCATTTTATTATTATAAGTATCTCAGTATTTTTGAATTAACTTTATTGAATTAACTTTATTGAGAACGGATAGTCATAAACACCACCCTCGCTCGCTTTGATAGCCGCCATTATGGTGACAATAAAGTGGAAAATGATTAGTCCGAATAAGATGGGAATACCAATCAAGATGATGCACAGGATTAATGCCGCACAGTAAGCAATAAACATGGTGATATTGAAATTCAGCGCGCGCTTACCATTCTCTGCAACCAATGGCATATCGTCTTTCTTCAATAACCACACCACCAAGGGACCTAGCACCATGCCGATTACAGGCACTAATGGCACCATAGCTACAAAGGCAGCAAGGTGAGCAAACATAGACCAGGTTTTCTCTTCACCTCTAACGCTTTCAGTACCTAATACTTCAGCTTCGCCCTCATAGACTCGCTCTTTATGTTCACCACCCGGCTCTGGCTTATTGTCACCAGTGCCTTCAGTTTTTTTATCGTCTTCGTGGTTCATCACTCTTTCCTCTTCTGAAATCTTCAATACGACAACGACCCTTCGTCGCTGCACAAATACAGATTAGCAAAGAGTGATATTTCAAATTGTTACTTTGAGTGATAGGAATTAACGATAAATCACATCTTTCAATTAGTTTTTGCTATTTCTTTAACTTGTTGATATTAAAAGATTTTGAATTTTTGTTCAGAAGATGCTTTTTGTTTGTATTTTGTATAGGACTCTTAGGCTGGCATTTAATTGACTATAAGTTACTGAATTTAAAGCAATTTAAATATTTTTTAATTTTTTAGTTTTCTTCTGTTTAGCGACAAAATGGAATAATTTATTGTTCAGATGCGATTTGTCTTTAAAAATCGATAACGTGCTACTAACTGTCACTTATATTGTCCATCTTTACTGGTTTTCCATTTTACCGACCGATTTGCAATTTTGTCGGTTTTGGTCTTAGTCAGCGTTCTCAGTCAACGAAAAGAGTGGCTTGCTGATACCCTCTACTAATAATCCATCATAACTCTAAGGCCAACCAGCTAAACAAACACATAACTGGCTTTTTTCAAGGCAACCAGCGATTCTGCAAGATTTCTTTCTTTTATCAGCAGGTAGTCAGTATCGAACGTCGAGACTACAAAAACCGGGATGTCTGCATCAGCCAACACCTGACTTAGCCCTGCAATAATTCCAGTTAAGCCAAAATCAAGCGGCCCTTCAACCCTTATCGCTCGCCAATTAAGCTCACTTTTCTGGGCAGTGTCTTTTAGCAAATCACGATTGATTACTTCACAAACCAGCGATAATTCTTCATCGGTTGATGACAAAAACCAACTTCCCTGTAAGTCTTCCAGTTCCATTATTGATAAGAGGCGATGCACATCAAAATGCGCATCCAATAATTTCAAATGCAGTTTTTTATCCATCATCGATCCTCGTCAGTAACATTCACTATGACACTGTCATCCGTTTTCTTATAACGGCTGAACATCTGCTCAATGGTTTCCAAGTCTTCTCGGATTCCTTTCTCTGCCAAAAATTCTTGATTCCACAACTTTGAATAGGAGCGCTCACCCGCATCACAGGCAAAGGTCACGATGGTTTTTCCTGGACCACTCTTTGCAGCGGCAAACAAAGCCCCCGCCAGATTTAATGCCGAGCTACTACCCAACACTAATCCATCTTGATCTCTCACTGCTCGCGATACAGTCACTAAGTCCTGATCCGGCAGCGTTATACCCTTATCAATTTTTGCCTGTGCAAAATTAGCGACGGTGCGCATAATACCAATCCCCTCTGTAAATGAGCTTCCTTGTGCTTTATATTCACCGGTCTTGAGATAATGATATATGCCTGACCCATCCGGATCGATAGACCATACTTCCACAGCTTTATTCTGCTCTTTCAAATAACGAGAACAACCGCCAATAGTGCCGCCGGTTCCAGACACTGAGACCAAAATATCTGCTTTACCTTCGGTTTGTTGCCAGATCTCAGGCCCTGTGTGCTGGTAATGCGCTTTGGCATTGCTGGTATTCTCAAACTGATTGGCCCACCAGTAACTTTCATTTTCTTCGCCAAGGCGTTTTGCGGTGTGATAAAAATGGTTGGGGTCAGCGAAGGGACAAGGATCCACCAGCATCAGTTCAGAGCCATGCAAGGCAATCATCTTCTCCTTTTCCGAAGTTTGCCCCTTTGGCATTACCGTTAACATTTTAAAGCCCAATGCTTTAGCTACCACAGCCAAGCCGATTCCGGTATTGCCGGCGGTACCTTCCACGATGGTCATGCCAGGCTTTAGTTCACCATTATCAATTGCATCCTGCACCATTTGCAAAGCTGCCCGATCCTTGATTGAACCACCTGGATTCTGGAACTCACACTTCACCAAAATCTCGCAACCCGTTAATGCTGACAATGAACGAATCCTCAACAAATCGGTGTTACCAATCAACTCTGCAACATTTTGCTTGTAGCTCATACTTGGGCTCTTAAATCGGTTTATTGATACAAGTTAGTCTAAATCACACAGCCCTCAATTGCGACTTCAAGCTGTGTAAATTTTGTTCACAAAACCCTCTTTTTGGAGTATAAAGCCTTCATACCGTTTTCGAGGTTTTACTGCATTGACCCAAGCTTTAAAGTCCATTTCATCCAGCTCTACAGGCTACTTTGATGACGACATTTTTGCCCGTATCTGTGATGCGATAACAGACCATGGCTATGTTGTCTTGCCCAACGCCTTACCGCTTGACAGTTTAAATCAATTGTTTACAGGATTGATCGAGAGTAATCCTCATCAGTTTGATCCAGCAGGGATAGGACGCGAGCACGATTTTCATACCAATGAATTTGTTCGTACTGACCATATCCACTGGCTGGAATCTCACACCCCTTTTGCTCAGGAATATTTCACCTGGATTGAAGAGTTACGTTTGCGTTTAAACCGTCATTTATTTTTAGGTCTGTTTGACTATGAATGCATGTTCGCCCACTACCCAGAAGGCGCATTCTATAAACGCCACCTTGATGCTTTTCGCGGCAGCACTAATCGTCGCTTAACCACTGTGCTTTATTTAAATCCACAATGGAATCCTGAAGATGGTGGTGAGCTTTTGGTTTACCGTAAGCGGCAGAAAGTACCACTAGAAACGGTAGTGCCTACTTTTGGTACCTTAGTTATTTTTTTAAGTGAAGAGTTTCCGCATGAAGTGTTACCAGCCAATAAGTCCCGTTTTAGTCTTACTGGCTGGTATCGGATCAATGAAGGGGTATCGCTTTAGTCTGCTGTGTCACACTTGTTTTCAGATGACATATTCAACACGGTTGCGACCATTCTCTTTGGCCTGATACAAGGCCTCATCAACACGGCGTAGGAACTCATCCATGTTCTCTCCATGTTTGTATTCTGTTACGCCAACGCTGATGGTGGCATTTAATTCGCTTTCAATGTCGGTGTACTGCTTGAGATCTACTTCCTGCTGTAAACGCTTGGCAACCTGTATTGCCTGATCCAAATTGGCATTGGGTAAGACAGCCAGGAATTCCTCACCGCCGGTTCTGCCCAATACATCGTTGTCCCGCAGCAGTTCTTTGCTGAAGTTGGAAAGATTGGTCAGAACCACATCACCCACTGAGTGACCATGAATATCGTTGACGACTTTAAAGTGGTCAATATCATACATCAGTATACTCAGCGGCTTGCCAGCAACATCAGCAGCTTCCATTTCTTTTTTCAGCGCTCGCTCAATCTGACGACGATTCGCAAGACCGGTTAAACTATCGGTATGCGCTAACTGTTTAAACTTACGTGAATTAGCCACCTGTCTCAAAGAGAACCAAACAAGAACCAGTGTTAATACTCCGCCTAACACTATTGCCAAAATCTGCCACTTTCTTGCAGCCTGCAATGACTCCAGTTGCTCATCTTTTAACTTTCGTTCTTGCTGTAAGCGCTCATTTTCTATTTCGGTTTTTTCGCTATCATATTCAAATCGCAGTACTTGAGTTTGCTGATCCGAACGCTGTCGATCTAACTCTTTCTGTAACTGCATGAACTTTTGGTATTTTTCCAGCGCCTGCGTACTGTTCCCCGTTTGTTCATAACTCTTCGCCCAAGCTTCGTATAACAACGCCAAATATCGCTTATTGTTATCAGACAGCATAAGTCGCTCAGCATTGCTGAAAAATTGTTCTGCCTGCTCAGGCTTTTCAAGATGACTGAATGCTATGCCATAGTACATTGAGGCCATACCATCGTAACCACTGTTACCCATCGTCTCTCTGGCTTCTTCTGCTAGCTGCAGTTCTTGAATTGCTTTGCCATATTCACCATTCAGATTATAACCACCGGCCAAAGCAATCCTGATAGGTACCATTTCACTAATAATCTTATTGTCTTGAGCAACCTTTAACGCTGACAAATATTTCTCAATGGCTTTTTCGGGATTATTACGTTGCTCTTCCATAAACCCCTGCTGAAGATAGACTCGTATTAATCCATAACTGAGATTTTCCTGTTTGGAAATTTCTTCTGAGCGTTTCAAATATTTTTCAGCGCGCTCCAAAAAGCCTAGACGTCTAAAAATAATGCCGATATCAAATATCAGTCCTTCAGAGGCATCTAGCACACCTTCTTCTCGATATAACTCTTCTGCTTTTATGCAGTCCTTCAAAGCAAAATCATTTTCTCCTAGTAAGGAGCGAATGCCGCAACGGCTAACATAGCCATCCGCCATCAAGATTTTGTCATTAACTTCTTTACCAATATCAATTGCCTTTTCAATATTGAGTAGTGCCTCAGAGGTGTCGCCCCCTCGGTCTTCATAATTTGCTAAGCACAGATAGAGAATACCTTCTTCCAGACGCTCATCCCGCCTCTTGGCATCACTAACCATGTTCTTTGCTATTTCCACACCTTTTTCTGGGCTGTAAATGCTACTCAACAAACATTGGTAGTACACATTGGTTAAACGTCGATCTTCATCATCCGCAGGCACCAACTGCTGTAGCTTCTCTAATTGCTTATCAAAATCTTGTTGGGTGGTTAGCTCTATTTCACCAGTGTCTAGTTTATACAAAAAATCATCAAAGGCTTTTTGTTCAGGCGTCAGCTCTTGCGACTTTTCTTGTGCTTCTGGATTCGTTTTTTCGGTATTAAGTTGATCATCAAAAGAACCCTTGAGTTCATTCGTTGGATTGATGGCATAAGCTACTGAGAGGCTCAACACATAAAGAAGAGCCCCTATAAAAAAGGGATGAATAAGATTATTGAATATGAATTCTCGCCTCGTCTGGCGAATGGATTTCCTTTCACTATCTACAATCGAGACGGTCATATTTGCATCACAATAGCGTTCTGCCATGTTGAAACCTTTTAATATTGACCTATTAATAGACTAACAGAAAAGAATAATGTGGAACAGGTCACACTGTCAGTTTTTTTTACATGCAAATGTGACTTGCGCAATTTTCGCTCATTTACGATTCAATCTCATTAATAAACAATAAGTTATCGTCAGAGCATAACTTGTAAAAGCCTCTATCTGTTACTAATTTCCTGTTGTTATTCAATGACATAATGATTGAGGTAGCGACAATTTTTGTCACTTTTCTATCTTTATTGCCATTATTCCTTCTCCTCATCCAATATTAAACCTCGTTTCTGCGCCCGCTTACGCCACTGTTGGCGGGCCAGAATCTGCATGTCTTTTACTTCATCCATCTCATCCATGATTTCCAGACCCAGTAACGTTTCTACTAAATCCTCAAGTGTAACCAGACCTGAAGTTTGCCCATATTCATCCACTACTAAGGCGATATGCTGACGCTCATTTAGCAAAACTTCCATAAGATCAGGTAATGGCATTTCGCCAAGTACACAGATGAGCTTACGCTTAAGGTGTGACAAGGTTCGGGAGCCATGCTCTTTCGCCTGCGTCATGAGGACATCATCCTTCAACACAAAATCGGTTATATCATCATTGTCTTCGCTATAAACCGGTATTCGCGAAAAGCGTATATTCAATACTTGTTGAAAGACATCTTCAACTTTTGCGCTGGCCGGCAACGACACCATGACAGTACGCGGTGTCATAATGTCCTTGGCTCTAAGTTGCCGGAAGCGGAACAAATTACGAACCACCCTGAACTCATGTTCATCAATGTCGCCGGTTCTTTCCCCAAGACCGGCCATCGCCAAAAATTCATCACGACTGAAAATATGCTGTTTCTTACCGTGAGATATCCACTTGGTGATAGCCTCAGAAACCCAGATTAAGGGATACAGGATTTTTATCAGCCACTGCACGAATACTGCAGTGATGGGAGCCAGTGGCTTCCAGTAAACAGCGCCAATTGTCTTTGGAATAATTTCAGAAAAGAACAAAATAGCCAGCGTCATGATTGCTGAGAAAATTCCTATCCAGCCACTACCAAATACTACCGTTGCCTGAGCACCGGCCGCAATGGCACCTACGGTATGCGCAATTGTATTAAGCGTTAAAATGGCGGCGAGGGAGCGGTCAACACTGGTAATACGTAATGTCCGCAATACTTTTGCCTTTTTGGGTCTTTGTTCTTGCAGGTGTTCTATGTAGGAAGGAGTGATGCTCAAAAGCACGGCTTCGGCAACTGAACATAAAAACGAAAACAGCAGAGCGATTAAGATATAAATCCATAACAGGACCCAATCAAAGCTGGTCACAGCCTCCTGCTCGTTTGCCACCTGAACAGCCTCAACAGAAAAGGCAAAGCCACCTAGTAGCATCAATAAGAGGAACACCATAACTCTTTTAGTGGAAAACATATCAGCCATCATTGGGTTCTTGTAGTTGATCAACTTCTTCAATTATCAGGATTCTTTAGCCTAACACAATCTTTATACCAATAAGTATCAAGACTACACCACCCAGCAACTCCGCCTTGCTCTCCAGCCAAGTGCCGTTACGCTTACCAATGTACACTCCAATGACACTCATCACACAAGTCACAGCGCCAATAATAATACAGGCAAGTAGCGCATTAACTGCCAATAGGTTCAAAGCAAACCCGGCAGCCATCGCGTCAATACTGGTAGCGATAGCTAATGTCAGCATCACTCGTTGGGTGATCTGTGAAATATCTTCTTCGATACCTTCTGAAAAAGCCTCAAAGATCATCTTTCCGCCAATAAATAGTAGCAATAAAAATGCAACCCAGGGTGCATATATCTCTATCCAGCCCAGTAGCCCTTTGCCACCTAAATAACCTATCAGTGGCATCAGTCCCTGAAATAAGCCGAAATAAATTGCTGCCCAAATGGCAAGTTGTTTATGACTGGTGACAGGTTTTGAACCAAGGCCAATGGATACTGCAAAAGCATCCATACTTAAGGCAAGCGCCAAAACAATAACTTCAAACATCGTTTGATTTCGTTAGCTTATTTGACGCTTATTGTAAGGATATTTTCTGTGAGATGCGACTTAACTACCAAGTAACACAGGATTCATTTTCCAGACCGCATAATTCAAAATAGCTGCGAATAAAACCCATAATAAATAAGGCGCGATCAGAAGCGCAGCCATTTTCTTTACTCGTAAAAAACCGACCAGGGTAAATCCAATGAATATCCATAGCAGGATAATATCGACAAAAGCCCAGCCACCAAGCTTCCAACTAAAGAACACCCAGCTCCACAATGCATTTAATACCAACTGCATTATAAAAACTGTCAAAGCAGCATGAATTCTTTTTAAAGAAGCGTTTAAATTGTAACGCTCTCGCCATACTAACCAGGCTGCAATCCCCATAAAGGCGTAAAGCACCGTCCAAACCGGTCCAAATAACCAGCCAGGTGGCGCCCAGGAAGGTTTTTCCAGCTGACCGTAAAACTCTCCTGCATCAACTGAAGCAATGGCACCGACCGTCGCTGCTGCAAATACCACAATCAACCAACCGAATAACCCTATTAGGTCTTTTGTTTTAGTTAACTCGCTCATGATTTCCCCCAACTATGTTTTATTATTACGCTATATTATTTCAGACAAAATTTTAATTCCATTATTATTATGTAGAACTTAATTCATTTAACTGCTGCTTCTCTTATGCTTTTCTTTGTATTTTCTGATGCTTGTCAGCATACATTTTATTATCTGCAATGCGAAATAGCTGCTCTCTTTCCAAACCATTTTCTGGATAAATCGCTACCCCAATACTGATTCCAATATGAACCCTATTTCCTTCAAGCATAAACGGTTTTCTGACTGCTTCCTTTATTTTTTCGAGCACAGCGTCTATAGCATCGCCCTGATTAATTTCTGTTAACAGTATTGTAAACTCATCACCACCCATTCTGGCCACTGTATCAGAATCACGCACGCATGTTTTTATCCTATTGGCGACTTTGCTTAACAACAAATCACCTTTAGTGTGTCCTAGTGAATCATTAACTTCTTTGAAGCCATCCAGGTCCATGTAGAGCAGTGCTAACTTTTCTTTATTTCTGGTCGCCCGTTTAATCGCAACATCTAATCGATCATTAAATAGTAGTCGGTTGGGCAATCCCGTTAACCAGTCGTGGCTCGCAATGTGGTGCAACTTTCGCTCATATTCTTTCCGCTCGATAGTCGCAGCAAACTGTTCTCCAACAAACTCCATTAACTTTACGTCCTGCTTTGTGTACACAGAGTTTTCCACCGCATGCATAACCAGAGCACCGAATACAGTTTCTTTCGATTTCAATGGCACACCGACCCAATTCCCTTCATCTTCGTGCTCGCTATTATGATTGATTTTTGCTAATAAGGCTGACTCTCTGTTTGAATTTATCAGCAATGTTTTACCACCATCGATCACTTTACCCAACGCACAGTTGTTGGTTAACTTAATGTTCTTTTTCGGTTGATATTGCCCATCCACACAATAGGACAAATTAACGGTATCTTTGCCTTCCTCTTTGATAGCGACAATGAAGCTTTCCGCTGCAATAAATCGACTAATGCTCTCGTGAGCTTGTTGATAAAGCTCCGAAAGATCATTCGCCTGGTGCGCCATTTCAGAGATTTTAAATATCGAATTTTGGATTCTCTGATAACGTTTATAGACAGTTATATCCCGCGCTACTGCAACTCTGACCTTATCATTTTCCGACCAGCGTGCTGACCACATGATATACACGGTGCTGCCATCCTTTCTAAGGTATCGATTTTCGAAATAAGGCTCTTCATGACCGCGCATAATTTGTGTGGCAGTTGCTAAGGTTTTTTCTCGATCATCAGGGTGAACATAACTGATCATATTGGTTCCCAGCATTTCTTCCGGAGTATAACCAAAGACCTTTTCGCAAGTGGCGTTTATGTAAACGAAGTTTCCTTCAAGATCCACCACGCAAACAACATCCATCAACAAATCAACTACTTTAGTTGTGATATCATTAATCTGAGTCTTCATTTACACCGTCTCTGTAACGTGCGCGCCATCATATTCATATGCTCAACTTTATATCACATTACTCTGCTAAAACCTTATTAGTTGATCGCCCCTTTCTTATAGCCAGGCGGATCTGTTTCTCAAGTTCTGCTACCGTAAACACCCCAATACCAATAACCATGATCAATAGTCCATCCAGGAAAGCCACCGCTTCCGTCTTAAATATTGACTGCAAAGACGGTAAATAGGTTATAGCTAATTGGCCCATCGTGACTAATAGGACCGCATACCAGACAACTTTGGTCCCCTTTACTGCCTTCCAGGTTAATGAAGTCCCGTACATGTTTCGAATAAAAAACAAATGAAAGACTTCCATCACCACCAAAGTGTTCATCGCCATGGTTCTTGCTAACTCAATGGAATAGTCCTGACTAATAGCATAGTGGTAGACCCCAAAAACCCCTGCTACAAACAGCACAGTAACAAACACAATGTGCCAAACTAAAGTTCCAGTCAATAGCGCCTTATTCCTGGGTCTTGGTAATTGCTTCATGGTCCTGGCTTCTGTCGGCTCAAATGCCAAAGCGATACCAAGCGTCACTGCCGTAATCATATTGACCCACAAAATCTGCACAGCCGTAATCGGCAACGACATACTCAACATTAATGCCAATACAATGGTAAAGGCCTCACCCGTACTGGTCGGCAGCGACCAGCTAATGACTTTTTTGGTATTATCATAAACCGTACGTCCTTCCCTGATTGCCGAGACAATGGACACAAAGTTATCATCTGTCAGCACCAAAGACGCTGCCTCTTTAGCCGCTTCACTCCCTTTAACACCCATCGCAATGCCCGCATCTGCACGCTTTAAAGCCGGTGCATCGTTGACACCGTCACCGGTCATTGCCACAACCTCCCCATTCGCTTGCAGGGCCTTCACTAATCGCAACTTATGCTCAGGGCTGGTACGGGCAAAGATATCCACCTTACTGATAGCTTCAATCAAACCCACATCATCTAACTGATCAAGCTCACTGCCTGTTATGACTCTATCCGTATTGCGCAGTCCGATTTTCTTTGCAATTGCGGCAGCGGTCAGCGCATGGTCACCGGTTATCATTTTGACTTCAATTCCAGCACGATAACACTCGGCTACGGCATCTATTGCTTCACCACGCGGCGGATCCATTAAACCCACCAAACCTATTAGCACTAAATCACTTTCCACATCACTTTGCGACAGCACAGTGTGTTCTACTGGAACCTTCTTCATGGCCAGTGCCAAAACGCGCTGTCCCTGGCTGGCAATCATTGCCGCCTGCTTCTGCCAATAGTCGTGGTCCAACTCACACATACTGTTGTCCCTGCCTTGCTGGCAATGGCACAACTCTACTATTTTTTCCGGTGCCCCTTTAACAAATACCGCAGCATTACCTTTATGGTCATGATTTAAGGTTGCCATGTAACGATGTGCTGCATCGAATGGAATGACATCCGTTCGCACCCATTCCTTTTGGGTCTGCGACACATCCACCCCCGATTTACCTGCAAAGGCCAGCAAGGCTCCCTCCATTGGATCACCTTCTACTAGCCAGTCATCCTGTATTTTTTTAATCTGCGAATCATTACACAACGCAGCTACCAGGCCAGCATGACTCAATCGATTATCATCTGCTTTCCTGTCCGTGATCTCCCCAAGTGGCGAATAGCCTTCCCCACTCACTTGATGCAATCTATCGGCGGTTACAATACTCGCAACGCTCATTTCGTTGCGCGTTAGTGTTCCCGTCTTATCCGTGCAAATAACGGAAATCGATCCTAGCGTTTCAATTGCCGGCAGTTGCCTGACAATGGCATTACGCTTTGCCATCGCCTGTACACCTACCGCGAGCGTTATGGTTAATACCGCTGGCAGACCTTCAGGAATAGCAGCAACCGTTAAACCCACCACCGCAATAAATAATTCACCAAACTCATACTCTAAAACCCGGTAACCAAAAGCTAAAATTAACCCTGCAATAGTAACAATGACTAGGCTTAACCATTTAGCAAACACATCCATCTGCTCTACCAGTGGTGTCGTTAACGTTTTAACCTGCGAAAGCATGCCACTAATATGGCCGATCTCAGTATCGCTCGCAGTAGCAGTGATTATTCCCTGCCCCTGCCCACTTGTTACCGTTGTACCGCTAAATGCCATACAACTACGATCACCCAAGGTGGCTTGTTGACTCACGGTTTCTGTCCCTTTTTCTACCGCTAATGATTCGCCCGTTAAAATGGCTTCCTGAATATTAAGTCCATGCGCTTTTATCAACCGCAAATCCGCAGGGACTTTATCGCCCGCTTCCAGAAACACAATATCACCGGGTACTAACTGCTCTGCAGCAACCGTCTTCCTTTCCCCGTCACGCATAACTGACGCTTTAAGTGCCAGCATATTTTTAATGGCATCCAAAGCACGTTCAGCTTTCCCTTCCTGCAAAATGCCAATGATCGCATTAATCAAGACCACCGCTAAGATCACCGACGTATCGACCCAATGACCTAACAGCGCCGTTATCAGCGCAGATAGGATTAGGACATAAATAAGCATATTATGAAACTGAAGAATAAAACGAAGAAACCAGCTGCGACGAGCTGGTTCAGGTAAGCGGTTTTCACCAAATTGGGACAGTCTGATGTTGACTTCCTGCTCGGTTAAACCGTTTGCGTTGGCGCTCTGCTTTTGTAATACCGTTGCCACATCCAGAGTATGCCAGGCGACATTTTTCGACTCTTGCTCCATAGCTTATGGCCTATTAGTTTTTGGGCCTTCCAAAGTTTTAAGTTCAACCCAATTATTTTCTACTGCCTTCAACAAATCTTTTGCCAATTCTTTCTTGTCAGCATCCGGAGCAATCCTGGTAACACAAGTAGCACGATTTCGGCCACCCGACTTTGATGCGTACGCCGCCATATCTGCCAGATGGATCGCTTCTTGCCAACTTTGTTCTTCAAATGCTGGCCAGGTAACGCAACCTGCTGAAATCTGAATGCTTAATTCTTGTCCTTCAAACTCAAAGCTTTTACTGCCAATGGTATTCAATACTCTCTCTGCAACACTACACAAGGCACTATTGATATTGGGCAGTAATAAAATAAACTCTTCACCACCCCATCTCACTACCATGTCTCGCTCACGCAGCAAACTCTTAAATCGCTTGTACATTTCGACCAGCACAGCATCACCTACTGCGTGTCCGTAGGTGTCATTCACATTTTTGAAGAAATCAACATCCAGCAGAATTATGCCCAGAATATCATCGGCACGTCCCGGTCTATCGAGATGTTTCAACTTCTCATGCAATTCTTGTAATGTTCTTTGTAAGAAACGACGATTGTAACTGCCCGTCAACGGATCCCTATCAGTTTGTATTGATAACTGTTCGTTATCACTTAGAAGATCTTTATTTCTTTTTCTACTGGTTCTAAGCCACTGCACAAGTATTACCGCAACTAAAAGAAAGACTATCGCCAATGCAATCCATAATTTCTGACGTGTTTCTCTAGCAGTAATTTCCGCATCGGCTTTTGCTTTTTCCAGCGACAAACGTTCAATCTGACGGCTCTTCTTTTCTGTCTCATACTTTTCTTGAGCAGCTTGAACTTCCTGTTCTCTTTTTGATTGAATAATCTCAGCTTCAAGTTCTATAATCTTCTTATAGGCAGTTACTGATTCTTCATACCTTTCAAATTCTTCATAAAGTTCTGCCAATGACCGATACATATTCAAAACATAGCCTTTTGACTCTTCTTTCTCTGCTATCTGTATCGCTTCTTTTAGCTCATTTATTCCCAGTTCTTGATCCACAAAATGAGCAATGCCAATAGCTTTATTTTGCATTGCCACAGCGTACGCAACTCTGTCATTTAACTTGCTCGCTCTTTCCATTGCTTCATTCGCAACTTCAATCGCCTGTTCATACTGCTCTTGATCGACGAAGTTACTGGCTAGATTGATCCTATTAATCATCGCCTGCATTTCCAATTCAGGATATTGGTCGGTAATCGCAATTGTTTCCCTTAAACATTCAGCCTGCTTTTCATAATCTCCTTGTAGCGCATAGATCCAACCCTGATTACCGCGGGTGTTTACCATCTGCTCTATATCATTTATCTGCTTAGCTTTCTCAAAGGCTTCTACTGCAAGATCCATTGCTCGCTCAAGATCTCTACGATGAATATTCGCTAGAACAAGATAATTCAGTGCTCGAATATGATCAGATGGACGATTGAGCTCTTCTGTTAACTCTGCAGCCTGCAAAGCGACCTCAATAAGCTCCGGAATCATTGAACTGGAATAGTAGAAATAGGCCTGTAGCTCCATATATTGTAGCTTTACTAACGGCTGGTCAGCAGAAGGATCGACTTGATTTAGCGCCACCTCCATTTCTGAAATTTTATTTTGTCGGGCAGCAATATACCCTTGTACCATCAGGCTACTGTCTTTGCAGGTCTCGCAATCATACTTCTCGACTAAACTTTGTAGTCTTTTAACGGCATCTTCTGCTTTATCATATTGGCGCGCTAAAGCCGCAAACTTTCCTACCCAAAGATAAAAGTCGCTTTGTTCTTCTATCGGTGAACTTTCGGTAGGTTTTGCTTCTGATTCTTCGAGCCTATTGAGGACTACCATGGGTGACATTCGCCCCTCGTTACCAATATCATCTATGACGTCTTGATAGGTCTCTGCTTTAACTTGGGGGGTTAGCAATACTATTATGATGGACAGAAGAATGGTTAATAATAATGGCTGGGGGATTTGTAATGAAGGCTTATTAAAAAAATGAATGTGTTTGTCTGCACTTGCTGGTTGCCCCCATCTGGATTGCAAAGGAGCCTTTGAGCTTTTCTTTCGACCATTTATTAGAGAAGTTTCACCAACCATAGAATCCCGCCTATTACGCTAACTTAAAAACTTATTTGTTATCGAGTTCCTTGTTGGCTTTTCTTTTTTATTCCGTTATATATCGATTTCCCATCTACCCTAATTATTGTTATATCATTAGACTGTTAATTTTTCATGCACTCTTTTATATTTTGGCCGAAAATCAGGGTGCATTACGTTGCGAAGGGTCTTTTTTAAAAGCTTGGATCACGTCATCAGGATTAACATTTTCTCTATGCTGCTTAGTAGCCTGAGCCCACCATTTCAATTGCAAAAATCCGCGCGCCAGATAGTTATCCCAGCGCTGCTGATTCTGCCCTTCCTGGAAACTTCCGTCTTCATTAAAGACTTCCTGCGCCTTTGGGATATTGGTCATTGCTGAGACTGGTAGACAACCTAACTCAGACAGTATGCCACGCATAGACATGGCTGCTCGAACACCTCCCCACTGTCCGGCGGAATAAGTCACAATGACGCTTGGCTTATAGGAAAAGAGGGAGCTTCCAAAATGATTCAAAAGATGCGACAAGGCTGGGCTCATGGTGTGATTGTATTCAGGGCTGACCATAATATAGCCGTCTGCCTGCTTAATTTTCTGCGCCAACTCATCTAGCACTTTTGGCGCCTGGCCTGCTGCATAGGAGAACTGAGGTTTGAAAGGAGCACCCAGGTCATAACCCATCGGATCAATCAGTTCCACATCATGTTCCGGCTGGAATGCTTGCAGATGTTTTAAACAGGCCCTGGCGACTCGAAGTCCGAGTCGCGCAGGCTTGGGAGGTGCGCTGTCTCGCACAGTACCGAGAAAGAGTAAATATTTCATAAAGTCTCTAGCATGAGTTATTGATCCAGCAGACCGTCATCATCGCTGTCTTCATCAATATGATCAACATCATCACCACCGTCATCTACTTTCTTTACGGTTTCAGCCAAGGCTTTACCCGCCTTAAATTTTGCGCCAGCTTTTTGCTGTACCACATGCTCAGCTGATGCGCTGCCATCATCACAATCCGAACCTGCCTGACAAACACTTTGTGCCTGGTTCAAAGTAATATCAATATCGGGAATCGGATCGCCTGCGCGCTGGGAGGAGTCATCTTGGGTTGCGGCTTTTTTCTCAACCTTCATACCACGCTTAATATCAGACTTCTCAATACCACGACCATTGTCCTGAACGGTAGCTTCTTTCTGAGTAGATTCTTTGTCAGTGCCATGGGCTAAGGCCATACCACTACCCAGTAACATAGACATCCCCAATGCAACAGCGGCTAATTTATTAATAGTCTTCATAACGAACTCCTTTGTTTATTTTTTTGACCAGTTCATTATGAGCTGATCTCGACCAGCATAGCAGTGTTATATGAATCTACGCTAAACAGTGATCTGACCTTTCAGATACAACACCGCCTTACCCGCCACATGCACCCTATCTCCCACTAGTCTACAATAGACCACACCACCACGCTTAGAAGCCTGGAAAGCCTTAAACTCACTTTTACCCAATTTTTCCGCCCAATACGGCGCAAGCCCGGCATGAATCGAACCAGTCACAGGATCTTCGTCTCCACCATTAGCTGGCCAATAATATCGCGACACAAAATCATAATCACTGCCTGGTGCCGAAACCACCACATCATAAGGCGCTAACAGTTTTAGCTGCTCACTGTCATACTCAAGCTGACGCACACTCGCTTCGTCATCATAAATCGCAAAGTAAGCCTGCTGGCTTCTTAATACCGCGTTTGGCTTCTTTGATAAACCTTTCAGCAGTGTCTCAGGAATCTCAGTAACGGTTTTCGGCTTACGATTGGGAAAACTCATATCGATCATGCCGTCGGTTTGCCGAGTCACCGTTAACTTACCTACCGCAGGGGCACTGAAAGTCACCTCATTTAATTCATCACTTTTTAGAAACACCACAAACGCCGAAGCCATGGTCGCATGACCACAAAAATCAATCTCGGTTAAAGGAGAGAACCAACGAATCTGGTAATGACTATTTTCAACTGGTTTGAGAAAAGCAGTTTCGGAAAGATTATTTTCGGCAGCAATCGACAACATCAAATCATCATCAAGCCACTCATCAGTTATAACTACTGCCGCAGCATTACCCTTAAACAACTCATCAGTAAAGGCATCAACCACATGCATCTCGACAGTCATATAGATTCCTCTCATTTATAGGATGGGTTAGCATTTATGTGTAACCCATCACTTACGTTATTTATGGGTCAAACCTAACGCCTAACTACCTACATAATTAACATGACCTACGTAGGGTTCATCACGACACAGATCCTACCTAGGATTCTCTGCGGTTTATAAGACTCTAATCAGCCAACGCTACCAGATACCGAGAGCATTTCCTTATTTGGCATTTTTTCTACAAATGTGGCTTTTACCCTTTTTGACATTAGCATATAGGGGATCCATATAATTGCGCCGATCAATGAACGGAAGAATACTTTTGTAGTCTCTGGATCAAACATGGGTTCATCCGTTATTACAAATGAACCAAGCCATGCATCTACTGGAATAAAAACCAAAGATATGCTTATGATAGCTATATAAACTCTAGGGAATAGATAATGCTTTGCAAAAAATAAATAAATTAAATATGTAGATGCAAGTACCATAAGAGAATTATAGACAGCTTCTCCTATTAGCATGGGACCCCACAGCGGATGGTAAACTTCTGAATCGGTATTTGTTAAAATTTCAAATGTCCCATCAGTAAAAATCGAATAGTACATCGGACCAAAGCCATACGCCAATCGAAAAGGTCCAATCACAACTCCTATACCAACAAGTAGCAACCAACCTTCTAAACCTCTTAACTTATTATTTTCATTCATATTTTAATTCTCTCATAAACCGACAAACGCCATTTGATTAAATATGGTAAGCAATTAATCAGCAATAGATTATTTTCACCACACAAGTCAGCTAGCAAATCTGACAATGGATAATCAGCTGATTCTCTGCCATGAAGTATTACATCGACTGTTTTTTGTGATTGTGGCTTTAGCTGTTCAAGCCAAATATGCCATTCTGGTTCGTGCTTCCAGTAATTTGCTGCAGCGTGTATTAATTTTGCTATAGCAATTCCATTCTGACTTTTTGGCCCCATCTCTCTTGCAAGGACAGGATCAACTTTTAAATCTTGTAGAACACTGAAAAGATATCGCTGCATAATACAGAACCCAGCCCAATTAAGTATTCTCCTCTATCACACAGAGAACCAACATCCCAAATATTAGACCCATTAATTTCTGTATTTACTTTTGTGAGCAAACTATCAATAGGGATTAAAGTTTCTTCGATATAAGAAAGCTGTACATCTTTAAACATAATCTTTCTACCAAGCATTCCATTAGTTTAAATACTCGACCGATTAGAGAGTTAGTCTCAGCGCTTTCGAGGAAAGCTCAGTTAATGACCAATCTCATCTTCTGTAAATAAATAATCTTTTAGCTGTTGATCGAATTTAGGATCACGTCGACGAATCCATTCAAGAACCATAGCCGCATGCTCTTTTTCTTCATCGCGGTTATGGCGTAGGATCTTTTTTAACTCATCATCTTTGCAACAATCGATACGCTGATTATACCAATCTACCGCTTCCATCTCTTCCATTAACGAGATAATAGCTCGATGCATATCCTTGGTTTCGTCGGATAACTCTTCATAAGGTTCGTGATAACCTTCGTTCGCCATGACTCACCCCTATATCAATGATTAATACTAACTTGCTAAACCATACTACAAAGCTAGAAATTTTCCGAATACTACTTAGAATACGTCTATCGATACTCTAAGTGAATTATATCGCCTTTCCAGACTAATTCGTATTGTCCTTCTACCCACCAACCGACTTCGCCATACCGTGGCACTTTCATTCCATTTATCTCATGGTAGTCTTTAAAATGTCCCTCCCATGGTTTCTGTAGATAGCCTCCCTCAAATTGGCCATAGCGGCCATCAGTATAAACAGACACCACTTCGCCTCTTTGATTAAAGGTAAATTCCAGTTCGACCGTTATGTTGTTTACGGTTATTGAGGCCAATGCTTTTTCATTGTCAATCGCAGCCCAGGATACTTCCGATTCTGGCAACAGGGCTGTGGGATACCAGACACCTTCTGCTAAATAACGATGCAACTCACCTGAATTGATTTCCATGTGACCGCCGTCACTGGCTACTGGGATTGTCGACCATAGTTTAATTTGCCCCGAACCAACACCATCGAAATAACGATCGCATATGCTGATCCATAAGCCAGGAAACATTGCTACTCGCGCGTTCCATTCAAAACTTTTACTTGGAGGAAAGACTTTGTGTTGGGCACGGAAGGAGAGCCATTTATTCTTTTCGGTACTGGTTCTAAGCACACCGCTTTGGTTAATGGTTACTTCGTTAATGTAAGTCTGTCCATCGGTTAACACATGCCTGAAGTATCGTTGAACAGGATCAGGTAGTGATTCCAGTTTACTAAAATCGACACAAGCTTGATTCTGTTGCATCTTCCTCACTCCTTGCTGACTTTATTTCTTATTGAGAAATCACTGCTTAATGGTTATTCCGGAAAATAGCGGTAGTGCCCGGTGATTTTATAATCGAACAACATGTCTTCTAACTTAGGGCCGGCACCAATGTTGTGAACTATCAAAGGATTTCCAGATTCGGCATCCTTTTGGTCTGTGACAATGCCGATATGTGGCAGATTACCGGGTAACATCCATGAAACTATATCGCCGGCTTGATAATTATCGGCACCCTGACTGATCGCCAGATTTTCACCATGCCGACCAAAGAACGTTTGCAAATTGGGTACCCGTCTATGGTCGATATTCTTGTCCGTAGTATTCAATCCCCAAATTCGCTTCGATGGATACTGGTCAAAATTATCGCGCATGTCTTCATGCACGGCCTGCTGCAAATCAATTCCCAGTTTCCGATAGGAGCGAATAATGACATCAGTACAGACTCCGATGTCGGCAGGCACATCACCATTAGGGTAATCAATGGCCAGGTAGCGACCGTCATAAGTGATGTCATATTGAGTTCGCTCAATCGCTGCATCGACTAACTCTTTGCTCTGCGTGCTTGCCCATAAGACGCATGGCATTACAATGCCGATGATCAGAATCAGCTTTTTCATGAGCTTTTCTTACTCTTAAATAATTTACTTAATAACCAACTCACTAAAACAAACACTGTTACCCAGATAACAAAGTCGACAATAAGTCCCATCCAAAATGATGTTTGCTCAAAGGGATTATAACCAAAAAGATAAAACCCTAATCGCGTAATAAAATAGGAAATAATAAATGCCGTTATATGTCTGCTGTTCTTTGTCATACTATTCTCCTTTTATTCTGGTGTTCTTTATCACTCATCATGACTTAAACATGGCATCATAACGGCGCTGCATTTCTTCTGGAGCGACTTTTTCAATTTCGTGACCCAGCATCCATTCATGCCCAAAAGGATCTCGAATCGTACATGAACGCTCACCATAAAAATGATCCGCTGATTCTCGAATCATTTCCGCTCCAGCGGCAACAGCCCGTGCTGCTAATTCATCACAATCATCACAGTGAAGGTGTAATAGAAAACCGGTCTTGCCAGGTGCTTCCGGGCCATAACAGTCATATTCCGGAAACTCATCGGACACCATTAAAACGATATTGCCCAAATCAAGTTCCACATGCCCGATCTTGCCACTTGGGTCAATCAGTCGAAACTTCTCCTTAGCACCGAATACTTTAGTGTAAAACTCAACAGCAGCCTCAGCGCCTTTAACTCTTAGATAAGGATAAACTTCGTGAATGGTATTGTTTTGCTTCATAATAACCCCCTTGGCTCTAGTCACTTTAAAACTCAATATTAAAGCTGACAACCTTTTTTTACAGGCTCTAATTTGTAAGGTCTATACCCGTTCAGCTTTATCACCTCAGACTTGAAAACCTCCATCGCAGCCACTAGTGATTTTGAAATTACTGGATGCCTGACAATGCCGTCTTCATCAAGATTACTTCCTAACAAGGGAATGGAAATGGAAGCACCTTCTATAATCGCACCTGACATGGTTTGCGTGACCTCACGTAAGGCTGCGATAGCATGACTGGATCTCGGCGAAGTATTGAAAATTGCCACTGGCATTGACACAAACTCCTCGCCACTGACCAACCAGTCTAGTGCGTTTTTCATAACACCACTTATACCATGCGCATATTCAGGACTAGCTATAAACAATCCTTGTGCATTCGCTAGCGCGGCTTTAAGCACCATCACTTGCGAAACATCTTCTTCAGGAAGATCTGGATTGAAAGGTGGCAACTGCCCCATACCTTCAAACACATCAACCACCATTCCATCCGGGGCTAGCGTTTTCATCGCTTTCAATAAAGCAGTGTTGTATGACAATTTCCTCAGACTTCCTGATAGAGCTAATATTTTCAACTAAGCGTCCTTATGTTTCGATTAATTAAAATCTCTGTTGTGAAAAGGGGCCGATTATGCCCCTTTTTATGTTGTGCCTGATCTCAAACTATTGTATCAATTAAAACCCTTTTATCACTGCTCTACCAATTCTACACGCCGGTTCTTACCACGACCCTGTTCACTATTATTGGTTGCCACGGGTGCAGTATAGCCAACACCCCAAGATTTCAGTCGTGCTGCCGCAATGCCGTAATCGCGAATTAAAGTTTGCTTCACTGATTCGGCACGACGTTTGGATAGATCAATGTTGTAGTCAAAATCCCCTTGATTATCGGTATGGCCAACGACCAATAATTTAAGATCAGGATTCTCTTTTAACAGTTTACCAATTTCATCCAGAGTCGGTTTCGAATCGGTTTTGATCGTGGCTTTGTTGGTGTCGAAAAATAATCCATAAAGCGCAACTTTACCAGTTTGCCCAATTTGTTCAGCCATTTCGCTGGCCTTGATCATTATAACTTTGCTTTCCTGAGCTTTTTCTTCCACCACATCAAGCTGAGCGAAAACCCTTTCGCTATTTTCGGCACTATTGGTGCGTCCATTCTGAATCACATGCAGTATCACATAAGCATTCCCTTCAGGGCGTGACTTTTTAGCGACCAGATAACGCGTTTGATCATTCTGCGCATTACCAAATATAAGGTTAATCACACTGTAACCGGGAGCAGCGTATTTAAAATTGTTACCACTCCCTTTTTCAGAGCAAGAGTCCTCACCGCTGTTGCCACTGCATTCGAAGACTATCGTGAAATCATTCTCTGCAAGGACATCCTGATAAGCTCTGAACACCGCCAGGCTACTAGCCCCAGCCGGAGCTCTGTAAGTGATACGTGTCAGCTTTCCTTCCTTTCGATCCATATGCTTTTCATGTTCAGCCTTATTGTTAGATGTTAGTGGCTCAACAATGAAGCTATATTCATCAAAATCCGTGTAACTGTATTTTATAATGTCGGAACCTTCAAAGCGCCCCGTCAGCGGATGGTCCTTGGCACCTTCGACATCTGATGCAAAGCCAGTGGCCACACAACAGAACATGAGTATGGTTACTATGACTCGACTCATCTCATTACTCCTTATGATTACTTTTCATTATTCAATCTCTACTAGTCTATGCATGACGCGGTGAGTTTTAAGTTGGCCCATAAAGGAAATCCTGTATGGGTTTCTTTCTTGGGATGCTAATACCAACACGTCAAATGGCTACTGGCTAATCTCCGTACCACCAATGCCAAAAGAAATACCAGTTAGTCATCACTGACGTGAAAGTACGGGTGTTATCCACGACACCATCACCATTGATGTCATCTTCACGCAAGATCAAACTACCATTATCATCATAAGTATAGTTGCTGATCTCATCCGCCACTCCATCACCATCTACGTCTCTTTCCCATGAAATTTGATTGCCATTATCATCATAGGTATAAATGGTTCGAATATTCACCACACCATCGCCATTGGTGTCTATTTCCCATAAGATGCGATTACCATTGCCGTCATAGTCATAGGTCGTGCGATGATCCACAACGCCATCGCCATCAGTATCAAGCTCTCTCATTATCTCGTTGCCATTCGAATCATACTCATAAGCGCGTATATCATCCGCTATACCGTCACCATCCTTGTCCCACTCCCTCAATGTCAGGTTGCCGTTATCATCTCGAGTGTAGGTATAGGTAATATCAATCACACTATCGGGCTCTTGATCCCACTCTTCTAGTGTAAGGTTATTACTATCGTCATAAGTGTAGGAAATACGCTGACTTACCGTGCCATCGGCACCGCTGTCAGTTTCTTGCAGTATGCGATTACCTCTGTCGTCATATTCATAACTACGAGTGTAATTTAATGAGCCATCACCATTGCTATCTACTTCCAGCAAAATCTGGCTGCCGTTAGCATCGTATTCATAGCTTTGAGTTTGATCCGCCACTCCGTCACCATCACTATCCTCCACCCACATGATTTGATTTCCATCGTCATCATAGGTATAGGTATCCCTATCATCGACAACACCGTCACCATCGTTGTCTCTTTCCAACAAGGTTAGATTGCCGTTGGCATCGTAGGAATAGGTGGTGAGGCGATCCACTGCGCCATCTGCATCCGTATCATCTTCAATTAAGAACTGGTTACCCGCTTCATCAAAAACGTATGTGGTAGAACTATTAACAATTCCATCGTTGCCAGTATCCAGATTTACATCCTGCAAAAGGAAAATTTCAGGAGACAGACTCAAACCGGCATACAAACTATCAAGCGCCGATCCCGGTTGACGTATCACCTTAGCACCTCCCCACAGACCTTCCGCTCTACCAGCCGCTAACAGTTCCCGTAAGTTAAAGTCTTCGACAAAGTCAATTGAAGGCTGTTCAAAATTTAGCGTTGTGCTACTAGCCAGTGCATGAATTTCATCAGGGATTTGAATGTTGTTGCTCAGGTCATCATCGGCATCCAGTGTTTGTAAAAATACTGCGATGTTCGCGACTTGTTCAAACGGTGAACCTCGACCAAACTGATTGCGCTCTTGATAAGTTTCAATTGCTGTAACTGGCGGATCTATACCAACCAGATCAAAAGGACTCACCACCGCCGCAGAGGCTGTATTCCCGATGAGAATATCGCCCACATAAAAACTAACCGTTTCACCTTCCAGATATAGAAACTCACCATCAGCATTCGTAAACCCCGATTGAGTGTTAGTTTCATAGCGTAAATTTTCCACCGGCCCATCGACAAAAACACCTTTCAGGGCAACAGGATCTGGGATTCCATCGTCGCTATAGCTGCCACCGTCGCTGCAAGATGCCAATAACAAAGTGATAAAAACCAAACCTGATAGTTTGGACATTAGATTGATAAACATCATAAACTCCTATAGTTTTACTTTTTTCCATACTTGCTCTGTCAGACTAGTCTTAAATCCTTAGACGCTAACTTATTCACTACATAGCTTTCCCCCTCCAAAAAAACCAGCAACATTAGCCATCAGACAGCACGAATAACCCTGCACCCTATCAAAAAACATATGGCTAAACTTTGACCAACCCCAAAAAATGAGTATTCCGTCATACTTGCGTTGACTGTTTTTTTATATAGTCACTGCGACTTTAGCTATTAAATCGGCTAGTTTACGCGAGCTTATAATGAAATTAGTAATATCTCATTGGCTTCGCAAACCAGCGTACGTTGCTTACCCAGCAATCCAAATACAACTTTTTCATTAGAGCCACTCAGAGTTAATTACTCTAATTGCCTTAAATGCTTCGGCAGCACATAAATTTGACTCAAAAATTATTTCTGTGCAATCTAGGCTAGACAGCGACTTCACA
This sequence comes from Kangiella sp., assembly GCA_048266925.1. GTDB lineage: Bacteria > Pseudomonadota > Gammaproteobacteria > Enterobacterales > Kangiellaceae > Kangiella. Next base: position 326,460 of record JBLWYL010000003.1, read on the forward strand.
CAGGAAGGCTCTAGCGTGAATGTTTGCTATGAAATAAACCATCAGCACATTCTCAATGTTCAAGGTTGCTGACGTTATAAATACAAGGAGTTTAGACATGAGACGATCTTCTGACCTCTCCGGTTATCAAGCAGGAATAGCTCTATCAGCAATTATTGGCATCATTGCTGCGGTTATTGTCATCGGTGGCGTCATATTTTATACAGTTAATCAAAATGATGCAGATACTACCGAACAGCCCGTTCAGGAAAATAGTACCGCCCTTTCTGACAATGTTAGTCCGCAAACTCAAGTAGCTACTCAGCCAGTCAAACAACCCACCCAACAACCATCTTCAATAGAAGTGGATGCCGATGCATTCTGCAATCAGATTGCAGCTGTTGGCCAGGTGTTTGGTAAAGAACTTTCTGGGGCAAGCGTAAGAGCTAATGCCTCCTACGGTCCTAAAGTGGGCTGTTCTTGGCATGGCCCCTCGGTTACTGTCTACTTTGCTGACAGCTCATACGATGATATGAATACTGGCTTTTCAGCTCACAGCAATTCCGATTACGAGATACCAGATTTTCCAGCATTCTCAAAAGAAACCTCAACCTCTACCTCTGGAATTGAGGTTCGTGTGAAATCCGATAAAGGTTGGGCTATCAGAATTAGTGATGGCCGTGGGCTAAAAGAGGATCTGACTCCAACTCAGTACAACCAAATTGCTAACATCGTCAATGACGCGCTAAACGAGCATTATTAATCTTAAGAAAAAGGGGCAGAATCTGCCCCTTTCCCTTTCTAGTTACAGTGATTACTTATAAGTAAACTTTAATATAAAGTGTCTGATAAAATACAATAGAATAAAAACAACTAGATATCCGAAAAGTATACTCCACACATTGGAAAACATATTTGAACGACGCTCGTAGTAACTTTTTAAATTGTATTCGCTGTCATTGACAAAAATAATTGGAATCTCTGTCGCGCTGGCATACTGTTCTTCGTACACATCTTCCGCAATAGTCAAATTCAACGTTTTTTCTATTCCATCTATTGAAGCTTCTAAATCGACAGAATAATCAGTATAACTTCCGTCTTCCAGAATCTGAATGACATCGACTACTTGTGCAGTTATCTCTTGATGACTTTCTAGAATGCTCCTTGCCTGCGCTGCATTGTTGTAATAATTAAAAATTGACGTGCCTACAAATGCTGCAAACAGTAACCACATGCCCACAGTGTAAATTTTCCACTGTTTAGGTTTATGCTGTTTATAAAGGTCTTCAATGCCTGGTTCGTTTAAATCCAACTCGCCAGTGTCTTTTAATTCTTTATTCAACTTATCACTCATTATTGCCTCTTCATTTTTTATCTGTTTGTTATGACTTTCCCCACATGCGTGGCATTACATTTGTTTTTGCTGTTGTCCTTCTATGCCAGTAACTCATCACAATATGTCCCAGAGTCAATGCCAACAACAACCAGCCCAATTCGCCATGTAATAAGCTCCCTAGATCTGTCATCCATTCAATTTTATCGCTTTCAAATCCTGAAAAAACTGGAAACCCGAAAGGATCAAAAGATCGTCCTGATCCATATTGACGTAAAAGCGCTAACACAGGAACTATTAATACCAGTAAATACAGTGCGGCATGGCCTAACCTTGCAAACCAATTGATTGACGGTGGACGACTCGATACATTCACCAAAGCCCAGACGATTCGAATGATGATCAGCATGAAGAGCAAAAAACCCAGTGGCTTATGTGTTGGCCAGAAAAAGGCTTCGATGGCAGTGTCTTCAAAAAAGAAATGCGCGGCAGCGCTTAAAAATTGCCACAACAACAGTAGCGCCATGCCCCAATGTAAAATCCGACTTACCTTACCATAATACTCGCGACTATCTTTCAATGACACTGCTTACCCCCAATTTATCTATTCATAATATATTGCAGAGTAGAAATATAGCACAGTTCACTTTTCAATATTTTGTTCGCTTAGCTTGAAATCCATCGGTCCATCACTCCAAAGCAGAATCTCTGTTGGTTCCAGGACAATAACTCCATGAACCACATTGGGCGGCGAGTAAATAAAGTCTCCGGCTGTCGCTATCACTCCCATGTAATCAATACGTCCACTGACAACATACACAGAGTGTCCCGCAGTGGTGTGATAATGCTGAGGCTCTACATAATCAGCCGGAAATCGTAATTTTACAACGCCACCTTTGCTGTGAGGGTTGGTATGCAAGCGCTTTAATTCCATGCCTGGCGGTATTTCATCTCTCTCAACTGGCTGCCATGCTATTTCTGAGTTAGTTGCATGTGTTGATCCAGTAGCTTTATCTACTGTATTACTCAAGGCATAAGCTCCACCAATACCTAAAGCCGCAATGGTCAAAACCATTACTGTAATTCTTCGTGCATTCATTTCCCTTCTCCTTGCGATTTTAATCGCTCATACTTAATTATTGCTCCATCATCTGCCTAATATTATTGGCTATATGCCTAATAACAGCCTTATCTTCCCAATATTCGCCATGGCTAAATGGATTCCATGACCTGAATAGCTTTGACCAAATGCTTCTGCCAATATTTATCTGCATATCCTCAACGATTTGCTCATAGGAATGACTTAATGGTTTTAATGGCCAGCCCAGAACATCATCTTTATCAAAAAAGTTATACCATTTGAACGTATCGTTAGGTGCTTTTATTGCCTCGATATGTTGATGCCCCGCAACAAAGATCGGTATATTGCAGCCCAGAGTATAAAACCTTTGCAGGCTTTTCATTCTCCTGAATCTATCTCTTGGTGAGTCGCGGACAATTCCATCCTCTCTAGACATACTCCAGATACCGACCGATGCCGCCAGTCGCTGTGCATCCCAAATATAACTGGATAGCACCTGACAACCGAGCGATTGCGCAGCGACAATAATCGGGATCTCTTTATTCTCCACTTCATCATATAGCTCATCCATGGCATTCATGATCATTTTCTGAGTTAAATAATAGGGACTATTCTTGACCCGCTTCTTGTACTCCAGGCTGGCTGCGTCCGAAAACCCATACAATAGAAAACGTCTTAGCTTTATCCAATCAACCTGATCGCGCATTCTACCCAGAATGGTTTCCTGCTGTTCTTGCAAAACATCCTGATAATAAAGTGGTTTGAAAATAACCTGCTGCCACAGCTCAGGGCCCAACTCCTTTTCAATTCGGTCATAAAACCCCGTGTAGTATTCCCTTTTGGTATCCCCCATCCCATGAATGGTTATCAGAGCAATTTTTTTCGGCATATTTTCTCCTTCCTTTAGCTGCCCTAACGTTCATTATAGAGATAAATTATTCTTGCACTAATAACCAATCGGCTTTTTGATTTATGTTATGAGTAAGTTTTTGCAATGAACACCATTTGATACTTTTACCAATTGAATAATAAATGCATCTACAGCTGGTTTAGTAAATGGAGGGGGTAGATTATGCAGAGTTATAGTCGAAGCCATACTTGTGCTAAACCGTGCAATCACTCTAGAGATTTCAGGGTACTTCTCAATCGTTTATTTAAATTGCATGGCTGGCCCTGAGTTAAAGACACTGAGTCGCAGTTTTGAAACTGACAAAATGGTTCAATGGCATCTACAAAAGAAGCCAACACTTCATCTTCATCAAAACTATGCGGCTCCCAGTGCAGCGATTTAATCTCAAGGTGACTGTTTTTCCGATGCGCTTTACAATCCATCCGCCCAATAAACTGGTCACGAAAAAGTAATGGCAGGCTAAAATAACCATACTGGCGTTTTGCTTCAGGCACATAACATTCTATCTTATAGTCATATTGAAACAGTGCCTTAAGCCGTTCGCGTTGAATAACACAATTGTCAAAGGGCGACAGTATTAGCATTCGATTACTCAACCGAGGAAGAGGACGTTCGAGAGCCCCTGCTTCCAACAGAAAAATCTCACCGTTACTTATTTGCACTTCTTGCAAAGTGCCTTGCGCTAACCTTTCGTTTACCATTTTTTTCACTGCTTCTCGCAGCTCTGTATTGCGTCTCTGATATGTCATACCTTTGAGTGATGCAAATCCATGGCACCGCAACTGTTGATCGACTATGTGCGCCGCAAACTCTTCCATGCTCGGTGTTTGGGTATTTACGTTAGACGGAAGTACACGCTCGGTCAGATCGTAGATCTTCTGAAAACCTTCTCTATCGCTGACCATCAACTCGCCTTCCATATACAATTGCTCAAGCGCTTTTTTGGCTGGTTTCCAATCCCACCAGCCCGCACGTTTTCTGGTGTTGGCTTCTACATCTCGGGAACGTAGTGGCCCATCTATTCGGATACGAGCTAGCAATTCATCCATGAGCTTCTTATCACAGTTTTTATACCAATGAGTCTGACCACTCTTAATTGCGTTTTTGTAAGGAAGCGAAAAACGAAAATCGGACATGGGTAAAAATGCCGCTGCGTGTGACCAATACTCAAAGATGTCTCTTTCGCTCAGCATCTGATTAATCATAACTGGGTCGAACTTAGGCACTCGGGAATGCAATACATGATGATGAGCCCGCTCGACTATTGAGATGGTGTCGATTTGAACATAACCCAGGTGATTAATCGCCTTACGAGCTCCAGCTAAACCACTTCCAAAGGGCTGTGCCTTAAGCAAACCTTGTGCGGCTAAGGCAATTCGTCGTAGACGCGCTAAATCTTGCGGCTTTTTAATTTCAATCCTTTTCATTCATCGTTATTTTTCAAGGTAAAATAATACAAGTTCCATTCACCAGAATTTGCTTCAATAATATCAAGTAAACCATCGTTATTTAAATCACCAACATCTATATCATAAGTGTCGTCTTTCAAATCCTCTCTCAACCCCATTTCTATATAACCACCATCCTTATTACCCAGATATACATAGTTTCGATCCCCTGAATTCCCTTCTACCAAGTCCAGTATATTATCTTGGTTTAAGTCAGCCACTTTAATGGATGAGGTCATTCTTTTTTCTTTAAATCCATATTTCTCATTAAAGGTAAGCTTTTTATTGCCATAATAAATGACGTTTTCCGAGCCTAAATTACCTGTCACAATATCTAGAAGTCCATCATCATTCATGTCAGCAATTTCGATTGATCGAGTCTCGTCCTGCTCTCCTCCAAATGCTATCACCTGTTCAAAGTTAAACTTTCCATCATTTAAATATACTTTATTTTTTTCCTGCCTTTCAGCCGTGATTAAATCTAAGAATCCATCATCATTGATGTCCGCTATTTTTGTTTGAATAGTTTGATCGGTTTTCTTGCCAAAGTTAATAATCTCATCAAAGTTACCTTTCCCATCATTCAAGCAGATCTCATTCACCCCCTTTCTATTGGAAATGATGAGATCTAAATCGCCATCTCCATCAACATCTATCACTTCCAGGTGTCTTGATGCTAATGCTGGATTTCCAAACGTTTTAAATTCCTTGTAAGATTTTTTAGCTGACCCCAAATATAGTTTGTTCTCTACTTTGTCATTAACAACCGCAATATCTATCTGTCCGTCACTATTAAAATCACCAGCCTGAATAGAATAAGAGGCATCGAGCATTTCCCCAATTGGTTGTCCCGACTTAAAGTTTCCTCTTCCATCATTGTAATACAGGAAATTCTGCTCGGCCCAATGTCTACCGTTGGCTACTAGCGCATCCAAGTCGCCATCATCGTCAATGTCAATTAATGAAATTCCAGCAGTTCTATTGGATTGCGTGCCTATTGATAGAGCCCCATCGCCATTTACGAAAGTTACTTCTTGTGCAAATAGATTGATTGAAAACAGCGATAAAGCAAACAGTAAACTTTGTCTCATTATTATTTCCTTAGTTTAATACAATAGCGCCACACCTTTTTTTTATCAGTGTGACGCTTTTAGTTATTATGCCAAATCAAATCGATCCGCATTCATGACTTTTGTCCATGCAGCGACGAAGTCTTTCACAAATTTTTCCTTGTTATCGTCTTGTGCATACACTTCAGCCAGGGCTCTTAGAATTGAGTTTGAGCCAAACACCAGGTCCACTCGAGTTGCCGTCCATTTCGCCTTGCCTGTTTTACGGTCGCAAATTTCATACAGGTTATTGCCGTTTGGCTTCCAGGTGTAATTCATATCGGTTAAATTAACGAAGAAGTCATTGGTCAAGGCACCTTCCTGTTCAGTGAAGACGCCATGTTTACTATGTCCATAGTTGGCTCCCATTACACGCATGCCTCCGATTAAGACCGTCATTTCAGGAGCAGTCAATCCCATCAACTGAGTGCGATCGAGTAGCATTTCTTCTGGGCTGACAACATAATCTTTCTTCACCCAGTTACGGTAACCGTCATGTAGTGGTTCCAGTGGTTCAAAGGATTCAACATCCGTCATTTCGGCAGTCGCATCACCGCGTCCTGGCGAGAATGGAACATCAATATTAAAGCCGGCTTTTTCGACGGCCATTTCAATCCCTACATTACCGGCCAAAACAATCACATCGGCAATACTGGCACCGCTATCTTTTGCAATCGGCTCAAGCACCGAAAGTACTTTAGCTAAGCGTTCAGGCTCATTACCCTGCCAATCTTTTTGTGGCGCTAAACGGATACGCGCTCCATTGGCTCCACCACGAAGGTCAGAGCCGCGGAATGTTCTAGCACTGTCCCAAGCGGTCGCCACCATGTCACTAACGGACACTCCGCTGGATTTAATTTTCTCTTTTACTGCTGCAACATCGTAATCTTTGTTACCCGCTGGTACAGGGTCTTGCCAAATTAAATCTTCTTGCGGCGCATCTGGGCCTATGTATCGTTCTTTTGGTCCCATATCGCGGTGCGTCAGTTTAAACCAGGCGCGCGCGAAAACTTCGGATAAATACTCCGGATCCTTATAGAATTTTTCAGAAATTTTGCGGTATTCAGGATCCATCTTCATAGCCATATCCGCATCCGTCATGATTGGAGTTGTGCGGATAGAAGGGTCTTCCACATCCACCGGCTTGTCTTCTTCCTTAATATCTACTGGCTGCCATTGCCATGCGCCAGCCGGGCTCTTCTTCAATTCCCATTCGTGATTGAGCAGCATTTCAAAATAGCCGTTATCCCACTGGGTCGGATGCGTCGTCCAGGCACCTTCAATACCGCTGGTCAGTGTATCCCGACCAATGCCGCGCTTGGTTTTATTGATCCACCCCAGACCCTGATCTTCCACATCGGCGCCTTCTGGCTCTGGGCTAAGCAAATCTTCATCGCCATTACCATGACACTTTCCAACGGTATGGCCGCCAGCCGTTAACGCTACTGTTTCCTCATCATCCATGGCCATACGTTTAAAAGTCACACGAATGTCTTCGGCTGTTTTAAGCGGATCAGGATTTCCATCCACACCTTCTGGATTCACGTAAATCAAACCCATCATCACCGCCGCCAACGGATTGTCCAGATCACGTTCGCCCGAATAACGACTGTTTTCATTATCACTAGGCGCCAGCCATTCTTTTTCTGAACCCCAATAGGTATCTTTTTCTGGGTGCCAGATATCCTCCCGACCAAATGCAAAACCGTAGGTTTTCAGTCCCATTGACTCATAAGCTATTGTGCCAGCATAAGTAATTAAATCCGCCCAACTGAGTTTGTTACCGTATTTTTTCTTGATGGGCCAAAGCAGACGACGAGCTTTGTCGAGATTAACGTTATCCGGCCAGGAATTGAGAGGAGCGAACCGTTGATTACCAGTAGAGGCGCCACCACGACCATCAGCAATACGGTAAGTCCCTGCGGCGTGCCAACTTAAGCGAATCATTAAACCGCCGTAATGACCCCAGTCCGCTGGCCACCATTCCTGACTATTCGTCATCAGTTCGTGTAAATCTTTTTTCAGGGCATTAAAATCCAGTTTTTTAACTTCTTCTCGATAGTCGAAGTCCTCACCCATTGGATTGGTCTTTTTATCATGCTGATGCAAAATATCGAGGTTCAGGGCATTCGGCCACCATTCTGTGTTCGACTTATTGCTTTTTGTGATACTGCCATGCATCACCGGACATTTTTTCTCTGACATACCTATCTCCTTATCCATTAATCTGTATTTCTGTTAGTAATTTGTTATATCACAGATAAATGACTATTCTCACCTGACAGAGGATCTATTAACTCGATCTATGATGTTAGTCGGTTTTTTATATCGGATGAGAAAGATTCCTACTGACAACTCATGCACACAATAATCCCTAACGATTCCTATTAAAGTCCAGCCTCTACCATCTGCTTAATCTTTTTAGCTTTCTCGAAATGATCCAGTTTGTGCGTGCTGATCCACCAGATTGCTGCCTCCATCAAAAGCTCAGGATCATCATTCTTATTGGCAAAGAACGCATAAAAAGAAACACCAACTGACTCTCCTTTGGCCAATATTTTTTTATCGCAAACTTCTATTACTTTATTTCTCAAAGACTGTCTCATTGTGTTATTCCTTGTTTGCTGCTATCAAAGCTCTCTATCCCTTTACCATTATTTCGATAGCTCTTGAGCCCGTAGACTAGCAACCAAAGTACAGCCAAAGAATAGATAATGGGTATCACAATATTCACTATGACTTGTTCATAGCCGCTAATGACTTCTGGGGTTTCTATACTGGGAACGAGTAACTGTCTTCCGATTGGTCCATTGGAAAACACAAATATCGTGACTAGATTCCAACCGAAATGAAGCGCAATTGGCAAAGCAATCGACTTTGTCCTTTCAAAGGCATAAGCCAACATCAAGCCAAACATACCGGTAAGAAAAAACACATAAACCATCGGAACTATATTTCCGATTACACCATACGAGAACCAGTGATAAACGCCAAATACTATGGCAGATATAAAGCAACCCTTTCTTGCACCCAGCCATTCAATCGCCTTATAGAGTAAATAACCTCTGAACAATAATTCTTCAAATAACACAGAGTTGATATTCCAGCGAATACTATCCAATACCTGACTCCAACTTAGATCGGAGTTTAGTACCCAATTAAAACCGGAAAAATGTGCTATGAGAAGATATTGAGTTGCTGCAACAGATCCAGCAAGGAAGAATCCAGTGACAAACTCTGACGTGCGTTGAAGTGGTTTATTGAAACCTAGAACTCTTAAACTACGTTTCTCTATTCGTAGCAGAAAATAAGTAATAGTTATTATTATTATGCCAATCATATTTTTTTGTTTACCTTGCGGTTGTGAGGCAAGCAATACCCTAACCGTTAACTTTCCTCATCAAGCACTTCCCTCATCATGCTTAGATTGGTCTGGTTCAGGCAAGTCATTGCAAACTTTACAGTAAAGTCCCTTTCTATAATAGTAGACTCTAGTGGCGAGAAATATCGTTGCTGTAATTAAACCCCATAGCAATCCAAACTCCAGAGCGTACTCAAACTCTCTTCCTTTTAGCATTTGCACTCCGCCCAACAGTAATGCCAGTACCGGCACAGCAATCAAGTATTGAATAACCCACTTTTTTATTGGCATTTTTTGTCCCTTAATTTTATAACTCTCTAATGTCACGCACATTCATTCAGGCAATATCCTGTTTAACATGAATTCGACTCACATGTAAAACCAGGTATCATCAAGATACTCTACAATCTCCTGTGCTAAATTGGACGAGAATAAATTATCTGAATTTCCAAACATAACGATGCCATAACCTTTTTCCTTATAGAAATGGCAATAGGCCCTGAAATCCCCATTATTTCCAGAGTGATAATATCTTACACCATTCTCTGTATGCTTAACGGGAAAGCCCAGACTGCGATGCATCTCGCCCTCTTCACTCGGCATCTGATTTTGAATCGCGAGAAACTCATCTACCATTTTAATATTAGAAGTATTAGGTTCCATTACCGCAATCAGAAATTTCGCATAATCCTCTGCTGATGTATTTAAGCTGTAGGATGCTCCAAAGTTCATGTCGTGTTTGTGTTTATCCGTTGGCACGCCCTCTCGATGGCCAAATGCTTTTCTTGACACAATTTCATCATCCCATGTGTACTTCATAAAGTCGGCTCCGATTGGTTCTGCGACTTCTTTATCAACTAATTCTTGTAAACCATCATCATCGACTTGCAACAACTCCTGAAGCACTCTTCTTAAATATTCATATCCTTCACCTGAATACTGAAACTCAGTCCCTGGGGTGAACAGTACCTCTAATTCATCTCCTGGATTGTTTCTCCAATTTACTAATCCTGAAGTATGCGTTAGTAACATACGTGCCGTTATCTGTTTATGCCGACTATCGATTAAAAGGTGTTTATTCGGATGGTATTGATATAAAGGTTCATCCAGTTCGATCAGTCCTTTTTTAACTTGGAGCATTACAAAATAAGCAAATAGAGGTTTGGAGAGAGATGCCGCTTCAAATATTGTTCTATTTGTTATTTTTTCTCCTGTCGAAGTATTTTTTACTCCAAAAGCTCCCTTGTAAGTAATGTTACCATCTCTAATAATCACAACGGAAACACCCGGAACCTTAAGTGTTTCCATTCGCTCTTCAATAAACCTATCCAGATTTGCTGCCTCAACTGTCGCAGCAGTTTCTTTTTTTATTTCTGGCGGATTGCTTTGACACGCAGTCATAGCAATCATTAACATGCTAACCGCTAGCCAATGACCATATTTTAATAGCCGATACTCAGTGTTTAATAAGGTCATAGTTCCAGCCACTTTCATGAGTAACGCGCACCCACTTAATAGAACCGTCTCTGCCTTGTATGAATTCATAAGTGGTATATTCAGATGGTAGTATAAATTTATTGATCGCGATTGGTATTAACTCTTGGTCCAGTTTCTCACCTTCCGACGATAGATATAATTTTCCATCTTTAATTGAAAACTGGCTTACTTCACCATCTTCTTTACCATCGCCGAACTTACCCATAAACCTAGCTAAACTATCTTCTTCTATTGATACAGGCTCATATACTTTTGGTTTAAGCAATTTCCAGTCATACTCTTGCGCTACCGCTCTAGATATTGCTGCCATCAGTGCAAAGCCATTATCACTGTTGGTCATCACTACCAATCCCTGTTTATCCTCGAGAGAGCCGACCATATAGGAGGTAAACCCTGCATTGCTTCCCCAATGGTCAAAGATCAAATCATTTCCTTCATCGCTATACTTCTTTGTAAAGCCAAGTCTATTGTCTGTCCTGGCAAATATTTGCTCTGCCATCTTCCTTGATACCAGCACCTTACTTCCTTCGTGATAGTCATTCATCAGCGCACTTATGAATTTGGCTAAATCGTCAGGCGTCGTCCATATTCCACCGGCTGCTCTCCATGGAAATATTTTATATGGATAGGGTTGTAATTCATTCGAATAGCCAGTTGCTTTTCTCTTCTTTAAATACTCCGGTATAGGCTGCACAAAAGAGCTATCTTTCATGTTTACCTGTGATAATACTCCTTCTTCAACAGCGTCTTCGAAACTCTTGTCAGTCACATCTTGTATCAGTTGTTCAATGATGTAATAGCCGGGGTTCGAATACTTGTACCGTTCACCTGGTTCTGCCATTAACGTGATGGCAGGATCGACAGAAGGCGCTTCCCCAGCTAGCATTTGTGCTACTGTTGGAATCTTCTCTTCTGTACCGTATGAAGACCCCACCAGATTCATCACGCCAGCGGTATGACCTATCAAGTGACGCAAAGTGACTTTTTGTTTTTTTGTAAAATCGCTTTCTGGAACTTTCCAGCTCTCCAACTTACGATTAACATCCTCATCCAGCTGCAGCAGCCCTTGGTCTACTAGTTGTAATGCTGTTATTGCTGCTATTGGTTTGCTCAAAGATGCTCCTGTGAAAACAGTTTCAGGAGTTACCAATTCCGCACTCTCCAAGTCTGCATAGCCATAAACCTTGCGCCATGCAATTTCCCCATCATCAATAAACACGATGCTTACACCAGGTATCTTATCTTGTAGCATAACCTGCGGAATGGATTTTTGTGTCACATGCCCTTTAAGATAGTGTATTGGTAGAAGATTGCTTCCGATTTTCTCAGCGGCTTTATTCTTAGCAAGAATATTCTCGGTAGTATTAGAAGCAATCGCCCCCATTCCAGCGACCAGCAATAAAACAAAGATTGCTTTACCTAAAATTTTTCCTGACATATGCCTTACCTTTATAGATACTAATTATTTCTTGTCCAATTCGTTAAAAAGAATAACTAATATTCCATCATCAGCTTATACAACTTTTGAATATCTGCCGGATGTCCCTGTTTTTTGAATCCGATAAAGATTAAATAATCCAGTATTGAATTGCCGGTGTCACGACGGGTAACCAGTGTTAGCTCTCTCTCGCGATTGACTAGCATGAACTGACCACCCCAACCATCGGCTGCCACAACATCAAGCTCAGAATTAAGCCACCATGAATAGCCAAATCCGTCATAGAAATAAGTGTTTGTCTCTGAGTATGGCTTGACGCTTTTCTCGATCCATTCCTTTGAAATTAGCTGTTTTCCGTCCCATACACCATCTTGAGCGACTAAAGCGCCTAACCGTGCGAGATCACGTGCGCTCATATGAATCCGATAGGTTCGAAAGTCAGAATCCGAACCCCGCTTATCATAAAAAACATGTTCTTTATTATAATCTTGCATGCCCAAAGGTATTGCCAACCAGACATCGAGTGCTTCCCCAATAGACAGCCCAGTCTCTTTCTCAAAAACTGCACCCAACACATTGAAATCCCAGTTATTATAAAAATAATGCTCTCCGGGAGCATATTGGCCACGGCCTGGACGACCATCCTTTATCTCTACCGTTTCTGCACCAGACTGCAGGTAAATCCCTGAGCGAGCCTGTAAAAGCTGTTCGATAGTGGCCTGCTTTTCAATTTCTGTCAGTGGGTTGCCAGTTTCATCAATACCCAGTTCAGCAAGCGTTTGCTCTATATCAATCAGACCGCGATCCGCTGCGATGCCAAACAGCAAACTCAGCACACTTTTTCTGGCAGAGGCCAAATTCATTGGGGTCCCGACCTCTCCATGCTGTATTAAGGCCTTTTCACCACGCAAAGCTACAAACGCATCTATGCCATCGGCTTCGTTTTTAATATACGCTTTAATTTTTTCAGCTTGATCTTGTGCTAACGGTGCTTCTTTGAGCGGAATAGGTTTCGCTGCTGCTGCATCTCGGTCAATAAAAGGACGAAGACCAATCACCATTGCAATGACAATCACTACCAACAACCCAATACCGATAAATTTTATTGTTCTTCTCATTCCAGAGTTCCTTATTGCCTTCACTATTCACATCAGCTTTACGCCGGTCTTCAGTTGCCCCGACCTGAACCACAAAGTTTTCCCCTGTGCTTCATTGTTAGATGCGTCATTTCTCCATAAGGTTTAGTTAATAAAACACTATTGTTTTTTCTTCACCAAATAATATTCCTGATCTTGAAATTTCATGACTGCATCATAGTCCTTTGACTCTGCCAATGAGAATTTAATGGTTAGGGGTATCTCTGCCAGTTTGAACTGGTGCTCATTCATTCCATACATTCGAGTTCTCCGAACCAGCTCACCCTCAGCAGTTTCTTCAATGTAAATCATTCGTCCATCCCTATTTTGAAAAGTAAACGAATTGCCTTCGAGATCATCTTTTATGTAATAAACGCCGACAAAAGGTGCTAATTCTTCATCGGTATATTGTCTTGCTGGTGGGCTATCAAACTTGGGTAAATCAATCGTTGGATCGAGAAAATGCAGTGCTACTTGTTGCAATGCATCATCGGCGCTTGAGTTGCTTAATAAGACAATACCCACTTTATTATCTGGACGGTAGCCGACAAACCCCTGATTACCATTGCCATCTCCACCATGGTAATAACTCACAAAGTTTTCATCTTCGTATTTCTTCCACCCAAGATTGTTATAAGCGTTCTGCTTCGAATTTTCTGATGTGTTGATCTGATGTTCAATAAACTTTGCTAAATCACGCGCTGTTGAATAAAGTCCACCTGCTCCTCGCGCAACATCAACGGTCGTAGTGTTCGACTGCTTTACCGGCTCCATGACTCGATGCATGCCAACTAACCATTGCGCGTCAGGCTGATAACTGGTTTGTTTCAAACCCAATGGATTGATGATTTTTTCCGCCATTAGACTTGCAATATCCTTTTCCTTCGCTTTCGCCAGCGATAATGCCAATATCGCCATCCCGGCATTCGAATACTCGTATTCTGCCGGTAATGATTGGCTGCGATTCAAAGTTGCTAACAGTAATTGCGCATCATTATTTGCCAATGCTTCAAAGGGAATCTTTCTGGGTAACGCAGCTTTATGACTCGCTAAGTGCCATAACTGAGTGTCGCTTCCATCTACTACAGCAGGCCAGATTTCGTTAGCTTTGGTTGTATAACTCAGTGTTTCATCCTCAACCATTTGTTGAAAAGTTTCGACTGTGAATAATTTAGTCAGTGATCCAATGGCAAACTGCGAGTCCGCCGACAGCTCTTTATTCTCACCTGCAACCACGCTTCCATAACTATAGAAGTAAGTTCCATTAGGATTGATTAAAGCAATCACCACTCCTGGCCGATGACCACCATCTACCGCTTTTTGGATACTATCTTTTGCTTCTTGAGGGATGTCGGTTAGCTCTTCTACTTTATACCGATCACAAGCCGCCAATACCAAACCTAACATCAATGCTGCTAAAAATTTCATTCTTTTTCTTCCTTATATTCCAAAATATCGCCCGGTTGGCATTCGAGCACTTTGCATATTGCTTCTAAAGTTGCGAAACGAATACCTCGCACATGAGCATTTTTTAACAACGACAAATTGGTCGTTGATACACCAACCGCTTCCGCCAGATCTTTCATCTTCATTTTGCGTCGAGCCATCATCACGTCTAAGTTAACAATAATCGCCATCAGATAATCTCATCACTATCACGTTGTAGCTCGATCCCTATTTCAAACGCCCTTGCGATAACCACAATAAAGAGACCCGCTATTAACAAACCCACATTAAAGTCTGGATAAATGCTTATTCCCGCATCCCCTTCCGTCAAAAGCTGAATATGTGTAAACCGAAACTCCGACACATCCGTAGCGTTTGGCATAAACACATAAAACCGAATAAATACTTCGAGGAATAACCAAATGGGTAGGCCAATCAATAAATAGCCCGCTCTTTTCAAGTATTGTGCGCTATTCATATTGAAGGGTCTTTCACTTCGAACATCACCCACCACGCGTCGTAGATAGCAGATAATGGCAACCACTATTCCCCAAACAACCAGTATGTTTAAGGCTCTGCTGACACCTAGTCCCCAGGCGGTTGTGCCCACCGACAACACCCCCTGGCTTGGTTCAATTGTCCAGCTTGTGCCCGGCGGTGTATAATGTGTAATCACTTGAGAAGGGGCCACATCAATAGCCACTGTCCATGTCGTCAACAGCATCTCATCCAAGATAGGTAGCGCAATTGCAATCACAGTTGCACCTATCGCTATTGCCATCGATATAATCAAGGCTATTGTTAATAGTAAATATAAACTTCGGGCTGTCATTATCATCTGTTCATTACCTTCGAATTAAGCTTTTAACTTTTGTCTCTATTACGATTTAACATCTATAAGATTGCAGGCAGCACATAGCGCTCTATCATTTCAAACGGCTGCTCCATCTCCGGGAAAAGCCCATAGTTCTCACCGGTGAAAACTGCAACCAAGTTCAGCGATGGAAATACCATAATAAATTGCCCACCATTGCCCCAGGCTTCTAACGAACGGACCTTGTGATCTTCAACGCTTCGATCAATCATCCGCCATAAATACCCAAAATCCTCACCGTGGTGGTTGCTGGTAGCATGCTTAGTAGTCGATGCTCGGATCCATGATTCAGTAATTAGTCGCTCTCCATTCCAAACACCATTATTCAGATAAAGTTGTCCGAACTTCGCCATATCCCTTGGTCGTAAGTTAAGACCGCCACCGGTCATAGCAAGCCCCTGGTTTCCTCGTGAATTGGTTATGGGCCATTTATAATCCGTAATACCAAGTGGTCCAAAAAGGTATCGGTCAGTAAAAGCAGGTATACGAAGATCTGATGCTCGGGTAATGACACTGCCAAGCGCAACTATCCCACTCGTTGCGTACGAGAATTTTTCACCTGGGGTTGTGGCTAATGGTTGATCAAAGTAAAACTTAATCCAGTCATCCGTGGGGTACATAGCATCTTCATTACCCTTAATGCCTGACGTCATAGTCAGCACATGGGCAAGTGTGATATTCCGCTTCAGCTCATCCCAGTTCTCAATCTTACCCTCATATTCTGGGAAGTAAGCCAGCAACGGCTCATCAACATTTTTGATAAAACCTTGATCGATGGCAATTCCAACTAAGGCTGAGGTAATGGTTTTTGATGCTGAACGCATTGAGTGGAGACTGTCACGATTGAACTCACCGAAGTACTCTTCAAGCACGAGATTGCCCTCATGAACGAGCAAAACACTGCTTATCCCGGTGTAATCTCCGGCAGATATCCGCTCTATCATCTCATTTATTGGAGCAGGATCTATCCCGTGATCGATAAGAGAGGCAGTGTGCCATCCGTCATCGGTTTGCAGAGGAACGCCGTAACGATATGGGGCAGAAACACTTAACTCATCGTCTGTTGCATGGCTTTGATCAGAGGGGGTGCAGCCAGCTAACACCAACAACAAGAATAAAACAAAATACAAACTTCGAGCGGTCATTATCATACTCAGTCACCAATAGCATGCAGCTACTTTAGAACAACAAAGTATGTTTTTCAAACACTTTATTATGTTTTACGTAATATTTATTGGCTAATTTGTAATGAATTGTTCCTTGATTGAAAAAGAAATCATCTCAGTATCACTTTAATCAGGGTCAGTTCAAAGTTGGTTTGAGTACCATAAGAACCAAGCCAGCAACAGGCGTCAACAAAGCCACTGCCCCCCAGACTTCCCAGCGTATGGCAATGACTCGGTATTGAGAATAATTGAAGCTGCCCAGTTGCTCACCGGCAGCTGCAAAAGCCAACAGCTGCCTTTGCAATGGCGCGACACGAATCATAAACACAACCCCCGACACTGCAAATAATGCAAGAGCCCATGCGATCCATCCCGTTCTTAAAATTGGCAAACCACCATATATCGCAGCAGCGAAACCAGTGATAATAATGCCAATGACCCCGGGCATGGTAAAAAACCGGTCACTTCGGATAATCCCTTCCATGATGTGGGCGAGCAACTTCGGATCCCGTGTGCGCGCCGCGTGAGCGTGCCAAAACAAACCAGTAGCAATATTGCCGAGGAAAGCAATTACCGCTAAAACGTGGAATAACTTGATTGTAAGGTACATGATGATCCTCAGTGTTGGCTAACGCATGTCTTGAGTGTCTATGAGTAGCGATGAGCAGATTTAGCAACTAACCGTCATATCCTACAACACTATACACCGGCTTATCATTGACGTTTAAATAAGGCTGCATATCTTGTTCAAATATGATTGATAAGGTTCTGACTTCACCTTCCGTGATTTTTTCATCAACACAAAGGTCAGCCTCTGACCATAACTCAATCACATTCCCAGCAGAATTTATCTCACCATAGCAGCCAGCATCACCTTCCCACATCCAAAAAGTGATTTCCCCTTCTATCTCCACAGGACTTGATGAGTTTGTGGGCAAAGAAACATACGATGACGAATCGCTAACCTCATTCTCATTTCTGGATTCTGAGCACGCGGACAATTGTGAAATGACGATGGAGGAAAGCAGTACTTTCAAGTACTTAAAGTTTAATATTTTATTCAAAATTGATTCCTTTACTGCTTATTTTACCTTATTAAAATTATGGATATGATTTCTTAAACAATCGAATTTAAATTAACAAACAGCCCACTACACTAATTAGCAGAAAAAAAGCTAAATAGTATCAGTAAGAGAGAGCGCATTGGTTTATCTGATTATTGCGTAAGACTTTATTAGCATCAGTTTTTTACCAACATCCATTTATTTTCACCATAAAGCCAGTTAGCGACTTCCTTTCATCGCACTTGAAGTACCCCAATACTTAGTTGTGCGTCTCGCCAAACCTTGCTCGTATTCTGACTTGTAGCACACGGTGAAAAATAGCCAAGCAGATAATTGGCACGACTGCAGCCCAAGTCGTGTCGCCCGCAAACACCAGCGACAATCCCAAGGCAAGCATTACCGCCAGCAGCAACCAAAAAGAGGCGCGTCGTACCTCCGACTGAGTACCCAAAGTAGCGATAAAGCCAGCCGGACTTGCAAATGTCGTTACGATACCCACAATCAGTATGCCAATAAAAATCCCCGCCTCTCTCAGCACCTCGTAAGTTTGCAGTAACCACCACTGGTGCGTAAGTACTGCTCCGCCTCCAACAAGCAAATATAGATTCGCCGCGAGTATCAGCCGGTTTGTCGGTCGACGCTGAGGTAACACCATTAACAGTTGAACCAATGCTGCAAGTGCCCCCCACTGAAACGCCTCCATCCATCGGTCATCGGTAGGTTCACCGTGCCAAAAAGCATACGTAGCAAAGAACGAGAGAGGCAAAAACTGAACAAACACAAGTATCCAAGTGCTTATGGCGAAGTGGCCACTTCTCAAAGTAGATAACTTTTTACTAGTTTCGCTCATCCAATACCCTTAATTGTTAATCATAATTTGTGCAGCTCCAAAATATTATATATCCTCAACTTGAATAAGTTTGTGCATGTCCAAAACTTTCTTTGGACTAACATCATTATAAGAATTTGTTAAAAAGACCTTATTATCATTGGTCTATCTATACAAGTCTTGTTTTTGACTATCATAAGCAAGGCTCTATAGAGGAATCATTTATTGCCATTCTCAGGTGTTAACGGACCGTCCATAGGAATGACTTTGGGCAGGATAAGCTCTGACCAAAGTCTTTCCCTATTTAGCTCACTCTTATCGTATTAATTCAACTCCCGCTTTAATACATGAGTCTTTCCATCCAATTCTAATTTAACCGTACTCCCTTCAGAAAACGCTTGCATACCATTACGGATACCATCGCAAGTAGTATCCGTGGGCTGTTCATTAATAGCGCTTATCTGTTGACCCAGGCGCAAACCGGCTTTGTCCGCAGGCGAGTCCTCCCATATTAAAGAAACCTTTGCCCGCTGCTCTTCATAATTCACACCAAGCCCGTAACTCGCCCTAACATAAGGGCCATCACGATATTGATCAAAATAAGCAGTAGAGTTTTTAATATCAAGCGTGACAATAAAATGCTCAAGTAGCGATGCGCCAATAAGACTGGGCGACAATTCTCGTACTGGTGCATCGACTTGGCCTAACTCAATATTTCCGATCCAAAAAGAGTTTAATGCTACTTTAAGTTGCTCTTTATCTTGCGCAACCCCTCCAATGGAGCCACCCATTGACCCTTTGCCAGATGTCTTTTTCCCCACCCCCCCATTGCGCATTGCGCCGTTAAAATCAGGAGAGGAAATCGTAAAATATTCCGGTGACCCAGTATCGAACATCGCTTTGCTTTTTGCCTCATCAGCAAGCTGAATATCCAAAATGGGCGTATAAGGGTAGCCAAAGCTATACAGAGATTGCTTCGTTGCTTTTTCTAAATGGCTGAGTTTTGAAATGTCAGTACTGCATCTAAGCATTGACTCTGGCAAGTCAATTTGCCAAGTGCATAACGGCAATAGTTCAGAACCAATAACACCATCAAATAAACATTGCGCGGTTTTGGGGAACTCGGCAACAAATATCGGAACCTTATGGAAGCTTGTACCTCCAAGAATTAAATCGGACTGAACAATATTGGTTTCAACAATGGCTCCATGAGAGTCTCTTCCTTTGGCTTTATCGATAACCTTCAGTTTTAATTCATTCGCCAGGTCCTGGCTTATCATCGAAGTAGAGCCGGTATCAAAAAGGAAACGTCGAGTAGCACCTCCTAACTCAATATCCACAAACAACTTGTTTGAAATGACTTCCAATGGAAGCTCAATTGAAAAAATTTCCTCATCAACATAGGGTCCCTCTGTCATCCATTTTGGTTTTTCATTGGCAAACGCTCCTAATGAAACACCTAATCCCAACGCGACACACAATATTTTTTTAAACTTCATATCCATAGTCGATATAACTCCTCATTAAACTGCGGTTCTTAGCACAGCAGTGTCATAGTACTAATGGTTTTGGCATAACAATCTGGTAGAGTCAGAATTGCTATTCGTAACTGGCTTTGACCATTACCCAGCCAATAAATTTCATTTTGATAATTGTCGCCAGCCAATTTTGTAAAAATGCCACCAACGGCTGATCAAAGTAAAACTTAATCCTGTCATCTACCGGATACATAGCAATATCTTGTGTGAGACAGTTTTCCTTACTCAACAGTACTTTTCTTAAAGTGATCAAAATAATCTTTTATGAATGCTTCCTGTTGTCTGAATTGATAATAGGCTAAGCTTCCACACCAATAAAAATTAAACTATTGAGATTTATTATGAAGGAACGCGGTAATTTCAACTCTCGGTTTGGATTCATTATGGCCTCAGCCGGCTCAGCTGTTGGCTTAGGTAACATCTGGAAATTTCCTTTTGAGGTCGGCGCTGGGGGTGGTGCAGCTTTTCTAGTTATTTACTTATTTTTCGCTTTAGTCTTATGTTTTCCAGTGATGACTGCTGAAATAGCTATCGGTCGCAAAGCTCAGGCCAGCCCGGTAACTGCATTTAAAAAACTCGGGTTTGCTCGCTGGTCTGGAGTGGGTTACCTCGGTTTGGCTGCTGGTTTTCTGATTCTTTCTTTTTACAATGTGGTGGCTGCCTGGTCTTTTGGTTACTTCTTTGAAATGTTGCAGGGTCACTTCGAAATCGGCCAATACTTCTCTGAGTACACCGCTAACTGGCTAAAAATAGGCCTATATTCGCTTATCTTCATGTCGGGAACAGCCTATATTGTCAGCCGTGGCATTTCTCATGGTATTGAGCGAGCAGCTAAAGCCCTGATGCCGACCCTACTTTTCTTGATCGTGGGTTTGATCATTTACGCTCTAACACTACCGAACGCTATCACCGGTATTAAGCATTATCTGTTACCTGACTTTTCGAAGATTACTCCGACCATCGTATATTCCGCGCTGGGACAAGCCTTTTTCTCTTTATCTTTAGGCATGGGAGCATTAATCACCTTTGGTAGCTATGTTAAAAAAGATGCCAATATCGTTACCTCGGCGGCAATCATTACCTTCACCGATGTGTTCATTGCCTTCCTCGCAGGGTTAATGATGTTCCCTTTTGTTGCTTATGTTACTCAAGGTGACTTAACTGCAATGAGTGCAATTTCTGGAGAAGAAGCTTTCATCTTCGAAACGCTACCCAATGTCTTCGATTCATTAGGTCCGACATTAGGTGTTGTTATAGGTAGCCTGTTCTTTTTACTGCTATCCTTTGCAGCATTAACTTCTACAATTTCTTTGCTAGAGGTTCCTACCGCATTTTTGGTTGATGAGAAAAAAGTTAGCCGTGGCAAAGCAACATGGACGGTAGCCATTCTGATCTTTTTAATTGGCCTGCCATCGCTACTGGGCAATGGTGCCTCTGCCTTTTTCAGTGAATTTATTCAATTCCCTAACAGTACATCACCCATCAGTTTCATGAGCATGGTTGGAATGGTTGGCGGCAGTACTTTTCTATCAGTAGGCGGCTTCTTGATTTCAGTATTTGTCGCATATGTCTGGGGCAGGAGTAACTTCGAACTTGAAATCCAATCAGATAATGAAGGCACAATTGGCCGTTGGTTAAAAAATTATGTTCAATTTGCCATTCGTTGGATCTGTCCTTTGGTTTTAGGCATTATCAGCTTAACAACCATTTTGGATATCTACTTTGGCATTTCGCTCTTCTAAATATCAACAATCCAAACTATTGCACGAGGCTGTTTAACAAACAAACTCGTGCGTCTTGTTCTTCACTTTTTTATGATGAGCAACAATCCCCTGTTCCCTGCTGAATCGGAGGGCAAGGGACTGTACCGTAGGAACAGAATACACAGCAATCACCTTGCTTAGGCTTTAGCAATTCACCGCAGTTTTTACATTCATAAAACCATTGGCAAGAATCCGTCGGCATTGTTTCTGTTTCTTCATGCCCGCACTCTGGTCAGGTCAGGGTCGATTCTAATATAAGATTCATAATTTAACCTGTTTGCTTTTATTGGGAGTGGTGGTTTTTTCTGCATACTACACTCCAGTAAATATGGTCACTGAAATTAACTCGTTTTCAATTCGGCTCTTTCTTCCTTACATTCATAGGAGCCCATTTCAAATTCTCGACAAACCCACGGACGTTTTTCATATATTGTGCACGTGAAGGTTTCTCGGTCTAAGGCTGAGCACCAACCATCTTCTAAACGCAACATGGTTTCTCCACCCCATTGATCAACAGCAATATGCTGCTCCGGAACAGCAGTATCACTGATGATCATGACTTCCAGACAGCAGCAACAAGCTCGACAATTGGAACAGGTAATCTCTGGCGTGGTGATAGTTTTAATCGGAATAGTCATGAATATCGATAATCAGTGCAGTTAAAGTATCTTACTCTAAAATGGCATTCTTTATCCGAAGGGGTCTCGAGCTCCGTCATAATGCCCGTCATAAGATCCCGCAGGTTAAGATCAGCTCTGCCAGGCTGGGGCTGATTATCTAAAACGCTCATTCCATTTACCACAGTTTTCTCTGTTGCAGTTTTCTTCCGTATCAAAGCTTATTTGCTGGCGACTGTCTTTCATATTAATAGCAATGGATGCCAGCTTTTCCCTGATAAGCGAACGCACAGCTTGCTTATCTGTTTTCTCCAAACGAGCATTGGTGTCGTAAATGCAGACAACCTTAAGCGAGCCGGGGAAGTCATTATAGTTTGCGAAATGGGTTAGCCACTCGAATCCCTCGTACTTTTCCAGCGCTATCTCACAGGCTTCAGTCAAGGCGGCTCTCAATGCATTGTCTATTTTCTTATCTGTCTTTCTCATTTGAGGACCTTATTATCATTAGCCTTATCTTACAAGCCCCAGCTTTGTTGCGACCAAACATATACCAGCTCGTTACCTTACTTTTCATCAATATCATCAATCCAGTACTGAACATATTTATACGCAGGGGTCAGATGCTTGTTGGCGCTATGACATCAGGTCCTAACGACACCTTGCCTGAACAAATATATAGTCCCCAGACATCGCCTATTATCAGTACTACAAGAAAGATTCTTTTCATGGATTTACTATACATCAAACTATTGGTAACCGACTCTAGTGCATAGAGTATATGCATTTTCCGCGCGTCAATTTCAGTTTCTACCAAGATTTATGGGAACTGGGCTTAAGGAAATAGTGTACTTAAATTAGTATTCTCGTAAGCCCATGTTTATTTCCAAACGGCACCCAGAACATTACTTGTTCGAGAATCTTGCGCCATCTTATACTTACTGATTCAACTTTGCAGTCAACTGAGCAATTGCAAGCTCTAACCGCTTTATTTCTCGACTGGTAGAGTATCGGTTCATTTCCATCCAGAACCAGATTTTGGTGACCATAGTACCCATAACAAAAACTATCCCTATAAACCCCCAAAACAATCGGTCCGGTTGGCTTTCACTGATGAAAAAGTAATAGCCACTCCAGAACATACCAATCGCAAATACAAAGGACAAGAGAAAGCCAAAAACATTCCAACCCTTCATACTTCCTTTGAAAACACCTAGAGCTCTTGGTAACAAACCAGATTCTTCCAGTAAAGTCCGTTCCACCTCGGCTTCGTCCATTCTTAAAGCCTGCTTGATTCTATCATCTAGATTCATATTAACCTCCTCAGGTTATTTCAATCGTTTTACTTAAGCTTTTATCATTTGCTGTAACTGCTTCCGTGCCCGACTCAGTCGGGATTTAACCGTACCTTGTGGTACTTCCAGCACCAAAGCAGCTTCAGCCACAGTCAATTCCACCAGATAAAACAAATAAATCACTTCCCGCTCCGACTTTCCCAAACGGTTAATTTGCTGATGTAGTTGCCGATATTCCAGTTCAGAGTGATCTGGCAGGGTTTCAATTCCGTTATCATCAAGCGCTTCAAACTGCATCGCTTTACCGCGCATTAAATCGATTACTCGCCAACGCACCGCTCGAAACAACCAGCTTTTGAATGCTCGCGGATCCTCCAGCCGGCGTAACTTTTTTAATATTTGTATCCACACATCCTGCACTGCGTCTTTGGCCAGAGCAGGATTTCCCGAGAGGCTGGTAGCGAATTTAACCAATAGCGGATGAAACCAGATAACTAAACATTCGAACGCCTTTTCGTTTCCGCTTTGCGCTTCCAGTACCAATAAATCCTGCTCTGCTTGTTCCATGAACCACTCTTTTTTGTTGCTGTTATAAGGAAGACGAATGAAACCTTGATTTGGTTCACTGCGATGTCAAATACGCAGACACATTGTTGCGCACAGAAGAACCCTAAAAGAAGTAAACAAATAGCCTTTTCACTTTATATACCTTAAATTTTTTTGTAGCACCTCATTGTTGACACCTTCTATTACACTATGCAAACCATACCTTTGTATATTGCAGAGGAGTCACTTTTGTTATCGCAATACCTTTGTTGCCAAAAGCATTAATCCTTTCAGTGCTCGTAGTTTACTCTAGAAAAGGCTAAACTGTGCGCCTTATGCATTAATCCCTTCTTTCATGCCCTTTTCCAAACTCGATTTAATACAACCGCTACTCGATGCATTACACAAGAGTGGTTATAAAACCCCTTCGCCGATCCAGCAAAAAGTCATTCCTCTAATCCTCAATGGTCAGGACGTGATGGCTGCTGCGCAGACCGGGACGGGTAAAACCGCTGGTTTTTCGCTACCTATCTTGCAGCGTCTGTCTGAGGGGAAGAGAGCTTCTGCCAATTCAGCACGTTGTCTGATTCTTACGCCTACGCGCGAGCTGGCCGAGCAGGTTCATCAAAGCGTCCAAAAATACGCGGCCAACTTGTCGCTGAATTCAGTTGTGGTCTACGGTGGCGTCAAGATTAATCCGCAAATGTTGAAACTCCGTCGCGGTACTGATGTGTTGGTCGCAACACCCGGAAGATTGCTGGATCTAATTCAACAAAATGCCGTTGGTTTTAAGGACCTTGAATTCCTCGTTTTGGACGAAGCGGATCGAATGTTAGACATGGGTTTCTTGCCAAGCATTAAACGTATCATCGGCAAACTCCCCCAGAAACGACAAACATTGCTGTTTTCTGCCACCTTCTCCGAATCTATCAAAGCTATCAGTCAGCAATTTCTGACGAATCCTACTTTAGTCGAAACCGGACAAACCAATACCACCGCGACCACGGTCAAACAGTGGATTTACCCCGTCGACAAAAAGCAGAAGCCAGCTCTACTAAGCTATCTGATTGGCCATCATCGCTGGGAACAGTTGCTGGTATTTGTTCGAACTCGCAGAGGTGCCAACAAGCTCAGCAAAGATCTCGACCAAAGAGGCATAAAAGCAACCGCGATTCATGGTGGCAAAAGCCAGGGAGCACGAAACCGAGCTCTCGCCGAATTCAAAGCTGGGCAGGTAACGGTCTTAGTCGCAACCGACGTCGCAGCCCGTGGCCTTGATATTGAACAGATGCCATTGGTCATCAACTACGATTTACCCAATGTTGCCGAAGACTATGTCCACCGCATCGGGCGTACCGGACGAGCAGGCGAAAAAGGCACGGCCATTTCCTTAGTCAGCGCCGATGAAGTCGATGACCTGCGCGGCATCCAAGATCTCATTCGCCAACAATTAGAAAGAAAAATCGCCGACGGCTTCGAACCTCAGCATGCATTACCCGAAACGCCATTGAAAAGTGTCGGCAAGAAAAAGCCACACAAAAAGAAGCTAGCAAAATCTAAACTCAATCAAGGCAACAATAAGCCTGGCGTAGCTCCGGCTAAACGCAAGCCAAAGAAAAAGAAACCCGCTAATAAAAGCGGGAACAAAAAAGACCATTCATGAATGGCTCTAGAAAACAGACAACGAATCCAGCTTCGCACCAACCTTGATTATTTGATTTTAATACCCCAGTCCGCCGCCGTCATTGCCGGGTTTGACCCGGCAATCCAGCGTCTTTCATAAATTTTGTTCTATGAATAATGTACAGAACAAACGGCTATTGTATGAGAGTCTAAAACTTTTTCATCAGAACATTGTTAATGCCAATAACAGTATAATTATTAACAGCATGATAAGCCAAAAATACCAGGGCCATTTCTTATTGCCTCCATTGATATTTCCAACCGGCAGACGCGAAATAGTTAAGCTCGGACTATTACTTGAGGATAGGCTCCCTCCATCACCACCATCGTAAGTGGCTTCTATTTGGTCTCCTTCTTTAGAGTCCTCCAGAGTAATCGTCGCTTGTCCATCCGAATCAACTGTAACGGGTTGTCCCACTGCAATATCATTTACAGTAAAGGTAACTTTACCGGTCGGTTTGGCGCCATTTTTGCTTAACGGTAAAACAATCGCGGTCACGATTATTTTCCCTTTATCATTACCGTAAACCACTTGAACAGAAGTAGCACTGTTACGTATCTTTTGTTCAATTAAGTAACCTTCGGCAAATGATTTATCACCGGTTGCGGATACATCAGCCACGCAGTTGGCGAATAAGTCACCTTCCGTTACTTCCTGACATATTATTTTTGCTTCTTCTTCCGGAATAGCAGGCAGTACGGTGGCACCAGGAATTTCAAACTGCGGTTTTAACTTGCATGGAGGCTGGAATGTCGGCCAGTCTTTGTCGGTGTAATCTGCGGTCGATTTACCGGGCGCATAAGTAAACAAACTTCTTTTGTCATCAACACGCCATGAGTCGGCGAAAGTTTTGTATAACTGTTCATATCGCTGTTGTAGATCGCGTGGTTTTGGTCCTAGCTTTGCTCCGCTGCGCAATTTAGGTAACCAGTTACCCTCAGGTATTTTACCCATCAAACCTTCGTCACCATGCGTATGAGAAACACTGATGTTTAGATAGTGAATGTTATTACTGCTCCAGAAATGGGGTGTCGCCATTAATACGGCATGATTATTGAAGTCAACCCGTAATCCCATCTTGCCATCAATTTCCACACCTCTTACCAAGTTGTTATCAAGATTTAGTGTTCGCGTTGTTAAATCGTATCGTTTGCCATCGACATAAAATTCTAGCGATCCTTCGTCTTGACCCGGCTGATAGGAAATATAGTGTGACCCCAGGAGGGCGGCAACAGCGGTGTTGACGCTGACACAGGATGTCAGCCCTGTATAGGAGTTGGTGATAGGTGTCGCTGTTAGAACCGGGGTTTGTCGCGTCTGTATTTCCATTCCATCACGATCTGCCAGAAGCGTAAACTCACCAACCGATTGAAAATCGTATTTGGTCCCGTCGATGGTTTTGATGTGTGGGTCACCATTGTCTGAACCTTCATCGGCTCCGCCAATTTGAAGTCGAAAAACAGTCTGATCCTTACGACCTGAGGTACCTGTTATTGTTACGTAGACATAGTTTATCTGATCGGGTAAGGCTGCATTCGGCGGCGTATGTGATTGCCACTCCCAGCTAGTTCCGCCTGTCACAGTTATATCCCCAATAGGCGTGCCATCGTCTAAATGAGCCACGATTGTGTCGAGCGTATCGCCGTCTGGTAGAAAATAGGTGCCTTTCCGTGTTGCGATCATACCGCTCGGTGCATATGTCCAGGAACCTCCCACATCAATATTAGGTTTTTCATCTCCGCTACCATCTTTATCCGTAATGACCAGCTCACTAATCATGCCACGATGAGCATGAAAGAAAATATGGCAGTGAAAAAGCCAGCGGCCCAGTGCACCCCCTCTATGCGTCACAGAGTCGTCTGCAAACGGACGCTCATCTTCTATCAGCACTTTAAAAGAAAGTGTATGACCGCTTGGTATATCTACCGTATCTCTAAACTCCTGATACTCCCAATTTAAAGTCCCACCAGGGCCAGTAATAGATTTCGGTTGAAAGGAAAAGCCGTGCAAATGAAAAGGATGATGGGCTCCTGTCGAGTTTGTTACGGTCAGATCCAATAGATCGCCTTCCTTTGCATAACGCGAGGAAAGTACATGATCTGCGGAGCTGTACGGCGTAAAGCCGCTAAAACTTGAGTCAATTCCATTAATGCCTGGTGTTCCAGAGGTAAGCTCAATGTCCTGACTAGCCATGCCGTCTTTGCTTGGCGTAAAAGTTGCTGGGTCCAACAAGGTCGCTGTCGCCGCACCAAGTTCATCCACAGGGTTACCCGTGGCTGAGCGTAAAGCTGTAGGAGTGACCATTCCGTCGGGTAGACCGTTCGCGGTACCCGTTATGCTATAGGCTGGTGTTACCGCGGCACCGGTCACATTCAAATGTAAGACTGGCACTGTGGGGATGTTTGCAAATGGACCAACACCACCACTTAAACGCTCAAAATCTAAAGTCCACAGAGTCAGATCAGTGGTGCCATCATCAGGAATGGCCGCCACCACATCGGCGCGACTGGATGGAGGTAGTAATATTTCCCCCTCATCGTATTTGGTATCGAACCCATTGATAATGCCACCTTCCAGCACCGCATTATCGAGTAATCCACCCTCACCACCGATGCGCACCAAATCAATCGGTACTCCAAGGTTAGTTGTCAACTTAAGTCTGAAGTATCTGGTGGTGGCGCAATTAACAATCTGGAGTCGCAAGCCCTGTCCAGGCTGAACATCAATCATTCTGACATCTGCCGGCACAATTGGATCGGGTGCTGTCGGTGTTCCTCCACGCGGTCCAACGTTCACCGCGTTCGTTAAAACGGTAATTCCTTCGTTGACCCTACCACTTGCGCGCTGGATATTCGGTACATCACCCAGGCCGTAACCTGGGGCGGGGATTCCAGCACCTTCTTCATCCACAGCGTTAACATCGCATATATCTTCCGGTGAAAACCCGGCTTGTGGTGGAAGAACACCGCCAGGGCCTGCCCATGGCAAGCTAGGATCGTATGGGGGATTATTGCCCGGAGCACCACACACCGTAATATCACTAAGTACTAACTGTTCGGTATTCGATGCATCAGGAATGGTTCCTGGTATCAATGCTGCTTCGTTGGGATCGGTAACAATGAGCATTCCATAGGTACCCTTAAACACTCTATTGGTAGAGTGAAAGTGATGAGGATGAAACCAAAATACTCCGGGGCGAGTAACTTTAAATTTATAGAGATAAGTTCCCCCTACTGGTGATCCGCCAATACCTCCTAAAACCTGCAAATCACCTCCAGGAACTGGATCCTGCGTAACGGGTGTTCCATCTGCATTACTCTGTAATTCGATACCATGCCAGTGAATGCCCGTTGCGATAGGCGCCGGCAGGTCATTAATCAGTCGGACAATCAGGCTATCACCAACATTAATAACGCCTCCTGGTATTTCGGTTGGAAAATCATTGGGGATAATGAGCCCAACTTTACCGTTATAGAGCTCTAAGTTATTAGCGTTTAAGGGTGCCCCAGGCGGTCCAATGTCCATGGGTTGCTGACTGGTCTTAATTTCAATTTCATAAGTTGCCATATATCCATCCTTTGATATTTTTTGCTTCCAAATCGCTTCATGCAATTAGTGTAAATAAACCCATTTTGCCACGGATGGCACTCCAGAATTATTGATTACAAACATCATGTAATGACCTCGTGGTGCCATCGCATGTGGATGACCACCATCAGGAGCGGTCAGCCCCAGCTCGGTCGAACTGATATGAACTAACGGTAACATTTCAATGACCCGCTGCTCCGAATCAGTCTGGTGAGTCACCGCCATAGGCCGAACCAACACCACCTTGCTAATATCCGTTGCGTCCGGCGTCTCTATTGTGAAGTTTGCTCCATGATGAACAATATCGGGTGCCGACGCGATGGTGGGCTGTGGCCCGTTAAAAAGATAAGGAGGGCTGTAAATTTCAATTTTGGGATTATTCCAACCCGCCATCATTACTTTGCCGCTTGGTAAAAGTAGTGCTGCCGAGTGATATTGGCGCACAGACCCCAGGTTAGCTCTTGCAGACCAGGAATTACTCGCAATATCAAATTCGGCACAAGGCGAATTAGTTGTTGAAATTCCACCACAAACAAAAAGATTCCCGGTGGGTAATAAAACGCCGCTGGGTAGCGATCTGTTTTGACCGTCAGGAAACGGCTCAGCCGGGTCGAAACTGGACGTTGGACTTAATGTCGATGCATCAAACATTTCATAGGTGTTGTTGGTCAGCGTGTCTGTTCCCCCCATCACAATAATCCGCACATAAGGTGGCGTTGACTTCAATAGAGTAACGGACATCCCTTTTACTCTTTTAATAGGTGATGGCGTTATTTTTGTCCAGGTACCACCCGTTGGTGTTGCATTCGGGATCGCATTGGGAGTGAAGTATGCGGGACGCTTGCCTCCTAAATTATTTGGTGAAACGGTGGGATCATCGTAAGCCACACCACCTGGTCCCGCTCCTGCTGTACCGAAGCCTGTACGAGAATAAAAGATAGAGTTGTTTGGCAATAGATGAAGACCTGGATACAAGTTCGGAAATACTTTGTCGTCGCCAGACAGTGTTGAAAACGTTTCGGTCGTTTCATCAAATATTTCCATATCACCATCGTTTGTTTTTCCGCTGGCAATAAGCATTTTTTTACCACCCAACGCTACGACCGTTGGATACCACTTGTTTTGCACCATGTTATTGGCAGTCCGACGCCAGGTTTTAGTCACTGGATTAAAAATATATCCTGCCACTGCCAATGAGTTAGGACCGTATCCACCACCACCTACTACCAGTACTGAACCGTCAGCGTCTGACATTTGCGCATGATGGCTACACACCTGAGAATATCCACCGGGCATCAAGTGTGGTTGATTGGTTGGATCTTCAAATGTTGCAGCTGTCGTATCTTCAGGGTCCCATAATAAGGTTGTTTCATCGCCGGTAATAAATAACACTTGTCCTGTTTTAAGCATAATGGCATGCACGATACCATCTCTGCTCATATTCCCTCTGCGTGGAATATCGACGGGGAAATCATTCCACTCTCCGAGCACAGCGTTACTAAACGAAACGATCAAATCATCTAGCCATTCAGGACGGAAACCTTCAATTATTCGTAAGTCTTCCCAGTGACGAAAACCTAATGGAAACTTATGCAGTTTTAATTCCATTATTTTCTTGGCAACATCAGCCTTCATGAATGTATGTCTATGATCATGATGGTGTGTATGTTCTGGATGTGGATCTTTTGGGTGTGAATGAGTCGTTTCAGGCATACCATAAATCAAGTCATCTACTCTAACAGCTTGATTTAGATAATTGAGTAAAAGCCTATGCTCGGATGGGGTAAGGTATTCACAACGTGGGCTTTTATTTTTGTTGTTATGCTCGTTACCGTGATCTGAGTTTTTTTTCCCTTGTTTCATAATATATCCTCCTTGATTGACTATCTGGTATCAGTCTTTTGCAAGCAATATAAAGCCACATGGCAGTAGGAGCCAGCATGCAAAGACTTGTGGAATACCAGAAGATTTTCGAGATATGGGTCATATCCGTTGACCATCCTCCATGAATGGTGTTGCTCCTTATTTCATCCTAACTCCAACGAAATCTCTTTACAAGTGATTATTTTTTGAACAAATCAATGGTGTCCAAGGCAGTCGTTTTCGAGTTATACATCAAGCAAACAACTAGCCAAAGCCAACAATGGCAATAGTATGGCTCGGCTTCCCCACAAATTTTGAAAGTAACAGGAACATACCCGAATGATTTATTAAGTGTTTTTCGGACTGCTTAAATATCGCGGGGTTACCATATTCGTTAGAGTTCACACCGACTCAAGCTTTGTCGAAATTCGACTTGCTAATCGCCCGTGCCGGAATGGCATAAATGAGACACAAGACAGCGGCGGCAGCCGCTACGTGTTTGATAGCGTGCCCGCTCATAACTGCGGTTGCACTGAAGATCTGTCCGTCGTAATGCTCAAAGGCTTTAGCCAATAAATAAAAGCCAAATGCCCATAACAACAGCTTGCCACTAAGATAACGCTGCGGAAACATGGCTAGCATCAACGGAATCAGCAGAACGGGCAAAAACTGGACAATGGCATAGGGTCGAAGATCACCCCTGCCAAGTGATTCTGTCCATGCCCAATACAATGCCGCGGAGGCTCCAATCAAAATAAAAATCCAAAGTAACTGCGGACGCGGAGTACGAAGTACACGCTCGCCAAGCAACATCGCGAGCAAAGCCATGAAGGAAACCGTCATCGGCAGCCTGTCCCACAACAAAGTCTCGTTGATTGGGGCATAGTGATAATAGGCCGAGCCAAATCCAACCAGAAAGACGCCGATGCACATAACCAAATACGCATTAGCGCTCTCTTTATGCGACAACTTGGGATAACGGACTAAACCCAGAATGCCAACTACTATAAATGGCAAATTCGAGGCAACGTTCCAAAAGTTCTCAATACCAGCTATATGGCGTGAGTCCGCAAATAAATGATAATTAGGATCTTGAGGAATAGGATCTACAAAAAATAGAGCCGCCACAGCGGCAACTGAGGTAAAGATAAGGATTACGCAGCGCTGATTATGAGTTAGCATTTTAACCTCGTCCTATATTTTTTAGAAGGAACTGCCGGTGTGGCAATCCCTTTTGATAAAGGCCAACTGATATTATTGCTTTTCGCTTATCTGCTTATCTAATTCAATAAATGTGTTTACAATTGCCTTATCGATCCATGGGCTTAGCTCTTTTTTGAGGGGTAATCCATCTACCGTTATTGGAGTCACGTTTCGTACTTTTATTACTCGACTATCAACATTCAAATCAAGATAAGTAACCATCGCAGCATAGCCAACAGGAACCTCGCTTCGATAATACTCGCCCAAATTTTCATTTTCACAGCCTATAATTTCTCCCTCGAGCGGGCCTTCTTTTGCAACCCAAGTATTACCCGTCACCCCCGAAAGTGCTCCAGCTACAGAATGCTTTGCCACTTGCATTAGAGGCTCTTTCCAATTGTAAAATATATCAAATCTATTAACAGAAACATTATTTTTACTTATTTCAGGATAATTCTGTATCAGGTGATGTTCTAATATAGATATTGGTTTAGGATTTAGTAGCTCATCTTCGAAATATGCTATACCGTAATGACAACTATATATATTGCCTTCACCTGCCATATACCCCGGATAATCAAGATCTTCCCGATCATCAGTAACAAATGAGTTACTTTGCGGAGTTCCAGAAAGACTCAAGTTTTGAGGTGGGTTTATGGTACAACCTGATAGGACGAAAGTTAAAACTAAAATTAAATTTGTTTTCTGTTGCATTGTTCTTCCTAGTTAATAAAAAAATTCGTTTAAATCTTCTTTTTCTTGATTTCATGTAATACCTAAGACAACGACGCTTCGCGCGCCTATTAAATATTATCAATAGCTGATATAAATGGGAGTTATCCAAATTGCTTCAGTAGCTAAAGTCCACTCCCTAATATTCATAACCACTTTATTTTCAGTCAGATCGACCACCCAAGATGATTGAACCCTAACCATATCTGGATTTGATTCAGAGCGGGCTTCCTCAAACCTTATCTCATAGCGATGCCCTTTCTTTACATCTAGAGTGAAAGTTGCAAACGACTGGCTCCTAGCGTTGTATAATCCAATTTCGAATGTATGGACGCCAGGCAACACCTCAACAGAATTAGGTTTCATATTTGAAGGTATGGATGATTGTCCATCTACTGTGCGGATAAGAATGTTGCTATAACCTATTCCCAGAAACCCGTCAGTTTCATTGCCAGTAGCAGAAATAATCGAGACCTCTTCTGGACTTTTCTGCGCACCTTCATACATCCTTTGGTAGCCAGCACAGCCGTTTATTAAAATCAAAAAACTAAGAAAGAGCGAGACTTTAATATTCATAACATTTCCTATTGATATTCAAAATAAAATTCCGCCACAGCGGCAACTGAAATAAAGATAAGGCTTACGCAGCGCTGGTTATGAGTTAGCATACTTTTCACAAGGGCTTAGCATCCCCTTTAAATTCAACATATAGTGGAGATATCAATGAATATGCCCACAAGCCTAAAACACCAAATAGCCAAAGAAAACAGACAAGAAACAGACTGAAAAAAGGCCACATAAGCAACGCTGCTAACAAACCTTTAATACCTGTTACCACCTCTCCATTCCAGGTAACTGTGCTAGATCCAAATAGTGCTGCAATCCCGCAAAGCAGGAAGAAAAAGAAAAGGCCGAGCCCTACTGAGATTAATAGTAATTTAAAAAATGAACTCTTTGATATTTTTTCGGCTTTAATAATCATAATTATCCTTGTTTTTGGTACTTCTAACGTTTTAAATCTAGGTACTGAAGAGCAGAGCTACGCTTTTTCTGTCCGAGTGCATTTACCTTGTTAGGTTATTACTCAATACATTGAATTACCATTCTTCGTTTCATCTGGCACTTACTGTATCGAGCCGCAATGCAACACAATCTTTCGGTTCTCGTCGAATCGAAAAAATCCATAGTTACGTACTCTTCATTCCCGGCCCATGCCTGATGGGTATGAAGCGCAACTAAATCGTCTTCAGGATTAATTCATTTTTTCTAAATCTTCCCGTCAAGTTCAAAAACCCTCAATACAAACTCGTAAGTTGAAAAAATATCATTTTCATAGTGACCGCAAAATAGGCGGTGAGGTTTGCTGTAAAAGTATGTTGTATCCGCTAGCACTTTTTTTTTTTGATATATCGACAACTCTAACTTCTTCACCTGTTATGCCTAGTTTTCTATCTTCCTCTGACACTAATTGTGTGGAGAAAATACCATACTTACTTTTTAGTTCATTAGTGGTAGTAGGAGACCCTATTTTTGCTCCCTCCACAATGTACACGCCATCTCCTGGTGATTTTTTTCTTGTGTTGTCCATTTCGATAAAGCTTATAATATTTTTGTTAAGAAGGTAACGACCTAAAGTGCCTATTCCAGTAGACCTAACCTTCCCCTTTTCATCAAATCTAAATCTCCTCTCTCCCGCAGAAACATAAACACTCTCAACAGGCGTGACTATGCTCTCGTAAATGTTCTCTCCAGAAGATTTACAGTACTCTTTAAATTTATCTTCAATAAGATCGGCTTCCTTGAAAGGAGAGCCTTTCGCGAACAAAAGGTAAGAAACATATGATAAAGGAATTACTAAGGTTAAAAGAAAGAGCGAAGTTGTTCTAGTTTTTGCTAAATGATTTGATGTTTTTTTAGAAACCGCCTGTTTGATTAGAATGAAAAAGGAAACACATAAAGCTAGAGATGCAGGAACTAAGGTAAATATACTAAAAGAACGTACGACATATGAGCCACCACCACCTTCAATGGTTGAAGCAAACATTCTTGCTAATAGATATACGATTATAACCGAGTTTGAGATAATTATTGTTAGTCGCAACTTGTTATTTGGCCGCAAAATAGTACTCAACCTTGTTCTAATTGCTACTTGGTGAAATATTACTGCAGGAACCCAAAAATTAGTTGCAATTGAAAGTAAATGTAACTGATATGGCTCAAATCCAGTTTTGGCAACATCCATGTTTATCATCAATGATAAAATATAGGTGCCCGGTGAAAATAATAACCCTATTAATATGGCAAACCCAATCGCGATGTGTATCATACACTCTCCTTGCGCTCTAACATTATATTACCGGACATTCTTTTTCTTATAGCCTTTTTTGTCTTAAGTTTGCAGGTACTAGGATCAGTGACCGACAGACCTAATAATAATTAGCTCTTTTGTAATTGCAATGGTTTCCTTTTGTAGGGTGTATCCCCACGCCGAGGAAGAGATTGAAGCGCCATTGGTGGCGGTTAAGTTGCATTGGTCCGATCAACGGTATCGCTCGTGCGTCGCATACCATTCTGCCTTGTCGCGATACATGTCCTCGTCTGCCGCCGCCAACACTTCCTCAGGCTCGATGTCGCTGGAGCTAGCCAGGCCAATACTGAGTTTAAGAGAGATGGTAGCCATCCCCCGATCATCGGTGGGCAGACGGATCTTGTGCCCAGCCACGTCACGTTTGATACGTTGGCGCAGTCCTTCCGCATCATCACGACTACTGCCACGGCAGATAACAACAAACTCATCACCACCGTAACGTCCGAAGGAGTCTGTGGCACGGCAAACCTTCTGTAATACCACCGCAGTCTCTCGAATAAGCGTATCCCCAGCGGCATGGCCGTATTTGTCATTGACCTGCTTCAAGCCAATCACATCGATCATCAACACTGCGAACTCCATAGTAGCACCCTGCTGCTTACGGCTGCGTATAGCAGAAGCCAGCTCCGTATCCAGGCGCCCCCGGTTGAAGGCTCCCGTCAGGGGATCTCGCTCTGCGGCATATTTGAGATCGAGGGCCAGCAGCTTGTTTTCAACGTGAACGCTGAGCATGCCGAGAGACAACCGAGCGGCCTCGCGCAGCAACGGATTGATGGTATCCACTCGAACCACGACGATTCCTTCACTACCCCGAGTAGGGCTGCGTTCGAAGAACATCTGAAAGACCTCCCCGTGATCTGGCTCAATCCAAGTCAACTCACCGCTGTCCGGGGCGCTAGTGGTGGCCAGATATCGCACGACCGCATCCTGTTCCTCTTTTGGAACCCCCTTGAATCCAACGAAACGCACAACATTCGGCCGCTGTACGTCGCGTATCACCATTCCCAGGCCATACCTAGGGTAGAGGTCATAAATTCGTTTCAATGCCTCTTGGACAAACTCTTCTACATCACCCGCCAGGTCGGCACTCGATGAGATCTCCACCAGCGCCCGGAACAAACGGCTACGATCCTTTACTTCCCGCGTAGCGCTGACCAGTCGGGCATTTTGATTATAAGAGACGAAACCCACGATAAGAACATAGGCCAGCATCAGGGCCATAGCCATGACCTCTATATAGAAAGGCCCGGAGGTCTGCACCTGCCAGCCGTTGAGAGCGGCTCCTGCAACCGCGCCAGCGGTGTACAGCACAAGTGAGGACAATAACTGACGGCTACCGCCAACTACTGACGCGTTCAAGGCTATAGCCACCAGAAATCCAAAGGTCAGCCACAAGTAGAAATCGATCCAGGCCGCAATGACACCAAGAATAAAGGCATCGGCAAGCATGGCTATTATCTCAAATCGCCCGGATCCAGAGAAATACCGGCAAGCCACCACCAACAGGTGCGGATATAGCAGCAGATACAGCGCCGGAAAAGCAAGATGCCACGGTGACCAGTCTCGCTCCTGAGCCAGGAGCGCAATAATGATGAAGCTTACAGCAAAAGCAATAGCTCTAGGAGCATAGTTGGCACGAGACAGACGGTGCGCACTTGCGATGAAGTCTTTAAACATACTCGTCTCCAGTTGTTACCTTGCCCCTCGTCGTGTTTTGCTGACCTAGGTATGAATCAAGGCCATCCAACCCTTCTCTCTTCCCTACTTACGATAACCCTCACATCCTTCAGCTGCTATGACATTTTATTCGACTTCTTTCCTAAGACCTTATTATCATTGTTCTTTTATTACAAGTGCCTATTTTATGAGTACCAGGTGCAGCCAAAGTAATATACTTGTTGTATTTCTTTTGATTGTATTTCGGAAATCAGAGTAAAGTATATAGGTGCCCAAAACTTCCCCACGAACTATTTTCGCCGCCACAACAAATATGCTGCTATGCCATACCACATCGTAATCGCCATAATAAATATCCGTTGTGTTAGTCCAATATATCCGTGAGGGTCAAGCTGAGTTAGCATCAGCCACATATATATCATTCCAATAAGCGAAGTAATTATTGAATAAACAACAAAATTATTGGAGTTAATTTTATGTTTGAATTCAAGAGCGAATAATATTGGAACCATTGGACTAAAGAACGCCATGCCATATAAGCCATGCAAAGGGCTCCCCATTTTGTACAAACCATTAAAAATCATGGCGACTCCAAAAGCTAAGGACGGCAAGGTAAGCCATGCGAATTTTTTCAGAACATATGAAGCACTTATAGAATATAAACAAACTGAAACACCAAGACCGATACTTATCACCTGCAAAATGACAGACCACGGAGCCGGGTTTAAACCAATCACGCTAAGGTGTTGTGAAATTGAGTCATGACCAGGGGTCAGGAAACCCACACTCAACAGCGCTATCCCCCATACTGGAATCAATGCTCCTTGATAAAATGACAACGCTAATAGTTTTTTCAATGTAATTCCCCTCCAGGATGCAATTATGTAAATTAATGTCTTATTATAAGATTTGTCTGATTGCACAAACGCTTCAAGAAGAAGCGCGTGTATTTTGCACGTCTTGCTTGCTTGACTTGTTAGTCTTATTAAATAGTTCCAGGTAATAATTTTTATTTTCTAGACTACGTTGAAAATGACCCGCAACAGGTGGCTGGAACTCGCTGCCTGAAAGCAATAACAACCTCTGTCCAGTGTTTTCTGGATAGTGCTCTCTTATTTGCCCTAATGAGAAATGCATAAAACTATCCAAAGGAATAAATAACTTTTCAGCAACGCTACTTGAGTTGGTAACCAGTACTTCATCAACTGCAAATATCAACCTAATCTTATTGTTTAAGCCAGGACCAGTTCTAGCCTTTAAATCTGTAACTTGATTACCGTCTCCATCAATCATGTCTACACCAATTACTCGTCCTATTAGAATATGATCAGTTTTGGTAATTAGTTCTTCATCTGTAACCTCTATCGGAAACGATGCAAAGGCTGTATTTGAAACAAAGAAAAGTAGTAAGAATACAAATTTGAGCATGTTTTTCCTTTATGCATAACGCCCTTATTAAATGACTGAGTGAAACGAAGTCTTACGACAGCTGGGAGCGTATTTCATGAGTTAGTTATGCAGCGGGCTCTGACCATACAGCATACTCGTTTCCGTTTGGATCATTGAAGTGAAACCTACGACCGCCTGGGAAATCGAATATATCCTTAACCACCTTGCCACCTGACGACGTGACTTTATCTATCGTTTCCTCAAGATCCGAGCTGTAAAGTACTACCAGTACGCTACCTCTCTCAGGTGAAGATATTGTGTCAGATTTGTAAAATCCGCCATCTAATCCGGCATTCTCTATAGCCACGTACTCGGGGCCATAGTCAACGAATGACCACCCGAATGCCGAGGCAAAGAAGGATTTAGTCACTTCAAGATTCCTTGAAGGAATCTCGACATAGTTTATTTTCCCTGTTTCTCTCATGGTATCCTCCTGTATGCAAATCGAGTCAAGCAGCAGTGTATCTACTGCTTTGACTGGTTAGTTTTTGTTGTCTCTTTCTGTATCGTACTGTCAATCCAGTCATTAAAAGCTGAGACGCGACACAAGACTGAAACACTACCATATAGCCCGCCCTTAAAGTCTTTTAATTCACCTTCATAATCTCTAAACGCTTGAATTCCGATCAAGTATCGCTGTCCTTTTTGTTCAATAACAGTAGGCCCACCACTGTCACCAGAACCATGTATCCCCTCTAAAGGTAAACCTTTGCCTGGATGATCAAATCGCATCTTAAGATAGTTCCCTTGAACCCCTTCTATATGATTATTAAAGTGGTTTAAATTTCGATGAGCTTTTGTAGTAAGCAGCTCACCTGTAATCCCAGTCCCTAAAGCCCCAGTGCCATATGTTGTGGTCCGCGTACCCATTTCATCTGAATTGTAATATCGAGCAATTGGTTTTACGTGTGTCACAGGATTAGAAAGCTTTATCAAAACCAAATCCACACGATTATACAAAAACTCCATCAGCGGCTTTGCATTTCCTGTGAAAGCTTTTTCAGGTTGCTGTATGAAGTCAGGATGAAATATTACTTTTTCGATTTTATTCTCAACACCGTGAATTGTAATGGTCTTTCCTTCATACCCATCATAGTAAATAACATGTCCAGCGCTTAAAACCCATTGCTCACCGATTAGTGCTCCGGCTCCTTCGTGCGGCATGTTAACAAAAAATTCAGGTGCAGACTTTAATTCATATAGATCCGGAGACACGTCATGACGTTTGACGACTGCTAATGCACTGAATGAGTACACTCCAATGAAAGCTGATAACAATATTTTTTTTATTCTGAACATACTTCTCAAAACTAATCCTTATTATTAGTGATCGAAAGACGAATTTAATACATGAATTTAATGGGGTCAGAGTAACAAATTACCTAATTCACCCTGACTTCATTAATTCTTTTCAGGCCAAGAGAAATCTACAAATCTATCCAAATCACGAGTGTAGGCTTTGGGAAGCCTTCCGTAATCACGAGTATAAACTTTAGCAAGCCCTAAAATACTATAGCCTCCATATGTTTTCCCTGATCGATCTACTAGCATCCAATCTTCAAGAGAATCTAAATCGATACTTAGTCTTTCGTAAACCTCCTCGGTCACTTCCCCTACCGGATTTGACTCAAGTGAAACGATGACACACCCATCTTTTATCGAGTGCGCTAGTCCCCAAACATGCTCAATTTCATCACCAAACTTGTAAGGAAACTTCACAGAGGCCTCTTTTTTCCCTTCCTCTAATCCCGCTAAAAAGCGATTTAATTCAGAACGTGATCGATCTATAAGCTTCTGAATTATTGGGTCATTAATATCGACAGGTATTACTTCAGGGCTTGGTTTCACCTTCCAGAAGTGTAGAAGAAGTATTGGGGTAACTATCCATCCTAAGGCTATTGAGATCCAACCAGCCAAATCATTCCCCACATCCAGCCATCTATTAAAAATAACCAAATATGGAACTAATGATGCAAAAGAAATTAATACTACCGTGATTATCCGTATCATATGTTCACTCGCTACCTAACATTATATTACCGGACATCGCCGATAAATTTTTTATTTAAATGATTTACTTACGATGTTCGTTTTTCTGGCTAATACCATAGAAAACCGGACATTCCTGTTCTGGCATCTTATTTTTTGTACAGAGTTTACAGACACCATGGTCAATAAACTAGAGGCCTTATAGTAATTGGCTCTTCTGTATTTGCAATGGTTTCTTTGCTTATCTTTTGCTAGAGATGTATTTAGTACTTCGATACAAAAAACCGACAATCGAATTGTCGGTTTTCTTAATTAAGTAAATATATTGTTAATATCCCAAGCCTCTATTGACGATTGGTGGTTCTTCCTGAGTTCCTTCGCGGGTTCCTGACAATCGATATCCATTCGCTAGATTACCATCATGACAATCGAGGCCTGCCTTGATGCAGTTATTTAGAATTGCTTCCATGATGCTGGGGTGCCATGCGTTGAACCAGTCACCGTGCAGGGATAGTCCACCAGCCTGTTCATTGGTCACTTCGTACATGTCCGCGGCCAGGCGCCAACCCTTGCTGCTTTTCTCGACTGGATGCGTGAACTCTGGCATGACTCCAAATGCGTAATGGTAACTAACGCGAACTACCGGTACTGGGTGTGAGTCCGGGCAGTGAGTTCCTTCTGGGCCGCCGTCGTTTACCGGATATGCCATGTGACTGCGGTGGTCTTCTGAGTCCAAATTTTCCCCATCCCAACAGCTGGGGAAAAACAAATCCATTCGCAGGCGATCCGGTTCCTGGCACTCTGGAATTGTCGCGCTGAACTGTGGGTTGCTGGCGTCGTTTGATTCCCAAGTCTGGCAGTGCCAACGGGCTATGCTAGTGTCCTGTTCTTCACCGGGTCGGGTACTGGCAACACCAGCAATCATGCGTAAGCCTGGCGGTAGCGGTTGGATCGATTCCAGATCATCGACGCCGGCAGAATAGTAGAAGACTTCATGAGCTTCATCATCATTACCAACCACTGCCGGTACCACCTGCCAAGCGGGATCACCATTGTCATCTAACTCACGCTCACCGGTTATCTGATCATAGACAGGCGCCAATAGTGCCGGAACCCAATACGACGACAGGTTGAGCAAATTACCCTGACAGCTTGATTCGCCCTCGGTATACAAGGTCGCCATTGTGGTGTTTTCATCTACCACAGTGTTGCCGTAGAAACGGTGCAGGTGGGCGGCATCTTTTTGTCCGGGAAAGACAATCGGGTCATTGTAACTGCTATGGGCGAAGTCACAGTTAATACGAAAAATCCCTCGCCAGCTATTGGGTTCTACCGGGCTAGGCGAAACATTGGTGGCAACTAAATCTTCATGGCCTTCAAAAATGACATTGTTTACATACCAGTTATAGGATGTCACTTCACCAAATTCTCCCGACTCATCATAAGCCCGTACGCTTAACCAGTTGCTGCCAAGTGCAATGTCTTCTTTGAACAATGGCGATTCACACTCACTGTAACTCTCTTCGTTTATGGCGCACTCATAACCCGCAGCATCAGGTGCACTGAACTCAAACTGCGCATAGCGCAAGGAAGTGGTTTCGTCGGGAGTTAATGCTAAAGTTACGTCCAGGCTAGAACTGGTTTCATCAACGCTGGTCGTCTCAGTATTCGAGTTGCTATCGCAGGCGGTTAAGGTTCCGCCCAACAGCAATAGCGGAAGGTATTGTTTGATGGATTTCATACACTGCTCCAAGGGTTGTTCGATAAATTGTGTTTACCCTTCTAAGCTTAACGATCCATTTTTCAAACAATGTGCAAGGATTGTGAAACTGCTATCACCAGTGTTCAGTCAAATTTATAACCCACGCCATAAATCGAGCGGATGGGATTATCTGCTAATGGTAACTGCTCCAGTTTTTTGCGTAACTTTTTGACATGGCTGTCTATGGTTCGCTCGGAAACCAATCGTTGATCGGTATAGATGGCATCCATCAATTGATCACGCGAAAAGACCCGGCCGGGCTGTTTCGCCAATGTGCTGATCAGACGAAACTCCAACGCTGTCAGTTCCAGCACCTGTCCTCCGGCACGAACCTGATATTTGTCTTCATCAATTTCCAGGGTGTCCTGTGCCGTTGCCATTCCTTCCACTCGACGCAGCACCGCTGCCACACGTGCGCACACTTCCCGCGGGCTGAACGGTTTACAGATATAATCATCGGCACCCGATGACAGACCAAGCAGGCGATCGATTTCTTCCACCCGAGCCGTCACCATAATAATCGGCAGATTAGAGTTTTTTCTGATGTCTCGACACAGGCTCAATCCATCCATTCCCGGTAGCATCAAGTCCAGCAAAATCAATCGAGCCTGATGTTTGCTAAGCCACGGCATGACTTCATCGCCGCGATGCAACATTTCTACCTCATAACCTTCGCGGATGAGATAGTCGCGCATCAGCTGAGCAATTTTAATCTCATCCTCGACAATCAAAATAGGCGTATTCATCTCTCTGCTCTCTTAAAATATGCTTATCGGTATAGCGGAAAATGCACGGCAATAGCGAGGCCACCCAATTCGCTATGCCTCGCTTCAATCCAACCCTGATGCCCTTCGGCAATGGCGCGGCATATGGCAAGCCCCAACCCGGCACCACCGCTTGCACGATTCCTGGCACTGTCCGTCCGATAGAGTCGCTCAAACAGTTTTCCTAAATCCTCATCAGACACACTGGGCAGGCTGTCTTCCCACAACAGAGTGACCATGCCTTTTTGTCGGTCTTCAATAAGACGCACCCTTAGTTGCCCCCCCGCATTGGTGTAGCGCACTGAATTGTTCAGTAAGTTGCGGAACAACTGAATCAGTCGTGATTCATCGGCAAACAAAACCAATGGTAGTTTCGGGAGCTGGAAATCCAGTTTGATGTCTTTCTCAGACA
This sequence comes from Kangiella sp., assembly GCA_048266925.1. Classification (GTDB taxonomy): domain Bacteria; phylum Pseudomonadota; class Gammaproteobacteria; order Enterobacterales; family Kangiellaceae; genus Kangiella. The sequence continues at coordinate 370,378 of JBLWYL010000003.1, forward strand.
ATCGGGTTTGGCTTTGTTCTAAAAAGTCGCCTAATACTGTCCCCAGAGAACATTCCTCGCGATGGTATGACAAGGAGCCCTGATCCGACAGCGACAGCTCATAAAGATCATTAATTAAACGGGTCAGCCGTTCCACCTCTGTATGCAACGACTCCAGCGCTGACGGCTGCAAAGGTCTGACTCCATCCATTAAAGCTTCCAACTCTCCCTGCAGAATAGCCACTGGTGTCCGCAATTCATGGGAAATATCCGCTATCCATTGCTGACGTGCTTTCAGGTTATCTTTGAGCGTATCGGTCAGCAGATTAAACGCATGAGCAAGCCGCCCAAGCTCATCTTCAGAAGTTACGGGCAACGGCTCCAGTTGTTCTATATTGCCGCCGGCCAGTTGTTGCATGGACTCTTGCAAACGCGTCACCGGCCGAACCAGGCGCTTTGCAAATGGGAAAGCCAGGCCAACAGAAATCAGCAAAATACCTAACACGATCCAGGCCGATTGTTGCAACTGATGCGTTACAAACAATCGATCCATTTCTCTTTGCAGTTCAGTCGAATGCGCCACCCCTAATTGCCCTATCACTTCGCCATCTAGCCTGATGGGTAACCACTGGATGCTGGGGTTTCGCTGGCCCGGATTATTGGCAGGTAAGGTAATAATAGGATTTCCCTGTGCGTCGCTGAGTAGCAGTCGCTGCGTCATGGGATGAGGCGGGCCCGGTATTCGTCGCGGTGGCTTTGCCGGTGAGGATTGTTCCTCAGCATCATTTTCAAAGTTTTCTCTCAAGATTAAATTTTGCTGTAGCAGCCGCTGCCATTGCCTGCGATTATTATCTAACCATTGCCAACTTTGGCCATTTTGCTGATAGGCTTCAGCCAAACCTTCCACCAATGGCTGCAACTCTTTGGCCTGGTCGTTGCGCACATACTCCTGAAAGCTCCGGTTAAAGTTCCAGCTTACTGCGGTAAACAAGGCTGCCGCCAACAACAGGTTGGCAACCAGTATGACTAAAAATTGCTTATATCGGATCTGCATTTGTACCGCCGGTTCTGGTCCACAATTGCCTGCAAGAAAGCCTAAAGGCTTTGATCTAATTATCTAAAACGTCTGTAAGCAATATACACCTGGCACACCTTCGCACCAAATCGCGACTGCCAACTTGTCATTTTTTTTCACATTCGCTGAACAATTCCTGCAAATCTTGCCGGTAGTCTTACAGCTAATGGTTGGCAACGGTATGCCAGCCATTATCACCCCTAACCATTAATTAAGAGGTAATGATATGAAGACTAAAACCACAATGCTATTAAGCGGATTCGCACTGCTAACCACACTCTCAATGACGAACGCCATGGCCCATCCGTCAGAATCCGGCAAACGCCATGGCCCACCTGAAGAAGCAGTAGCGGCTTGTGAAGGTTATATTGAAGGTGACGCAGTGAGTTTTGAAGCACCGAATGGCGAAACTTTGGAAGCGACATGCAAGAAAGTGTCTGGTGTGTTGGCTGCGGTTCCTAATGATCATGGTAAACGCCCTCGCAAACCCTGCGCCGACAAAAACAAGGAGTAACGGTAGGCACGGTGCTTAGTGACTACAATGGGCTGCATAGATTGCTATGTGGCCCGTATTTATTTCTTAGCGCCCACCGTAGCGGCCGAGCAAGTATTGAGAAGGTCGCGACTGACCATGCTTGTTAGCATTGCGGACTATTTTATAATTGAATATCTGAACCATGACTTATGGCTAATGATTTCATATCAATGTAATGATGGATATGATTATACTTTCCATCGCTTCTCACTTCAGAGCAAGTGATTACTATTTTCTGGCCATCATAAGTAGTGTTTATATTTCCAAACTTATATGAGTTGGGGACGGCATCTGTAATTTCAGCCACCTCAACGCTCCAACCATCTGGTAATCTTCCGTTCTCATCATAATAATCTTTTGCTTCTTTGGCTAAAAGATTCAACATATTGTGTATTTCCTCTTCACCGCCTTCACACGACAATGGTGTTGAAGCCAATATGTTTTTGGAAAAAGATATAATTAATAGTGTAAGTATTATGTGTTTCATATTGATGCTAACGCCCCGCGCAGCGGGCAAATTGTAGCGACGCAGGAGCGGAGATTTGACCCGCCTGCCGCGGCTTGTTAAGTGTGGCTAGCTCGATGCCCATGAGCTGCCTGCTGAAATATGGCGTGGCAAGGTAGATACAACCTCTTCCGGGCCTTCGACATCCCAGCCCATGACACAACACCCGCAAGCATTCATTTCTGAAATATAAGTTAACTTCTGCCGGTTGGCTTTAAGCCAAGACTCGGCCAGCTCTACTTCCCCGGGATTATCAGTTAACGCGCAAATAGTAGCTTTCATCGCTTTTACACTTAACGCCCAGCACAGCAGCGGCTAGTAAGCCGTCGCGTCTGATGCTTCTTGTTAAGGGCAGCCATTAATTGGCTCCATATCTAGAACCATATTATTAAACTTATTAGCCTCATAGAAATGATATCCGGTCTCACGATATCCCTGCTTTTTAAGCTCTACAGTTGGCCATTGGTGTACACTTCCTGACCAACCACCAACACCTCCTGTTAATCTAAAACTTTTCTGCGAAATGGAGAACTCACCATTTTCGTTTGAATATACCGGATCCGTAACAGTTGTGTTGTCTCCCCATAAACTATGAGCAGCAAACCTCAAACTAACACTAACCATTTCTATTGGGCTGTTATCGCATCTATTTATTATAACGCCCTGCACGGGAAATCCTCCAACTTGTTTTGTTGTCGTACATGCAGTTAGACAAAGTGCTATAGCTAAAGTTGTGATTCTCATTTTGCCCCTTAACGCCCTGCTTTAGGGCCGGAGCACGCAGTGCGAAGGTCCAAGCCACGAAGTGGCGTCTCTAACAGCAGTTTGTTATGCTTCATTAGCTTCAACACCTTTGCTCTTATTGTAGAAATAGAAGGCTCCTACAAAAAGGGCTGCACTGTATACTAGCTGTTTAATTGTGAAGCTCATTTCTGCTGAGTTGCCCTGAACCAGCAAATAAGCAACACCTGCAATTTTGGCTATTCCTAGCAACACTAAAGCAAATGCTAAAAACATTTGGATATATTTTAATGTCTTAGCCATCTATAGTCTTCCTTTAGGCATAACGCCTCAAACACCGGCTTGGTGAAGTTGGCGGCTTTTTTGCGCAAGCGAAAAAGGTGACAGCTTTACCAAGTCCGCGTGCTTTGACTTGTTAGGCATAGTTGTACGATACATCTTGTGGTATCTCTCCCCATGGGTACGTACCATTAAAACCACCCACATATAGGACTTTTCCGGATCTTACTACCCATTCCATTCCATGCTCAGGCTCCCACTCACAATTTAGCTCCATATGGATAACGGATTCATCACTCTCCGGGTCAGGAATTATCAAAGTCGATGGATATATAAGTGGTAAAACATCTTTGTAATTACTGAATTCTTTAATGGGCTGGCCAGTATTTTCAAGGAAGTCATTACAATAACGAATTGATGCTTCGCAAAGATCTTTGATTGTCTGTTCGGAGATGTCATTTAGATACTCGGCACACTTTTGAGCATAATCTAGATCGGCCCCATCATCGATCGCGAACTTTATATATTTCTCAAACAGCCCAAACCATACTTCGCCCTCTGGGCCGTATAGTGCCTTTTCATCGATATTCTTTAATAGCTCCATGACTTTCCTTGATGCCTAACATTTTATTATACGAATTGATTCGTAAGACTTTATTATCATTAATCTTTTTTTACAAGTGTCGATTTTATGGATATTTAAGGGATTAGCGGACGGTAAATTCGGTATATCCCGTATATTTCAGACAAAACAGGTAGCTTTATCAGCTATTTCTCACCGCTTTTTGCGAATAACCATATTTTCATTAACTAAGTACTTACTTATTATCTGGCCATCAATAACAAGGAAAGTTATATGGCTAGTTCACCCTTTATTAGCGGTATCAGACAACAACTCCGTTTAAATCATTACAGTTATCAAACTGAGAAAGCTTATATTTATTGGATAAAGGACTTTATTCGATTCCATCGCTATGAACACCCTCAGAATCTATCGGAAAAGGATGTCGTTTCTTTTTTAAATTATTTGGCGAATAAGCGTAATGTTGCTATCAATACTCAAAAGCAGGCTCTAAATGCTCTTGCTTATTTATATAAGAACGTTATTCAAAATCCCTTGGGCACACTTGATGGAATTCAACGGAGTAGCAAACCTAAACGATTACCAACTGTTTTCACAAGACAGGAGATAGAACAGGTTTTTACTCACTTATTTGGGGAAGCTAAATTAATTGCCAGCCTGCTTTATGGCAGTGGTCTAAGAGTTTCCGAAGCACTACGGCTTAGAATTAAAGATATTGATTTAGCTTCTATGTCACTTACGGTTCGTGGCAGCAAAGGTGACAAAGATAGAGTAACTATTTTGTCTTCTCATTCACATGATGTACTGGTTGAACACCTTCGTGTACAGCAAGAAAAGTTTCGACAGCTTAAAGCTGACCCGGACTGGAATGGTGTACATCTTCCTAAGTCATTGGGAAAAAAATTTCCTAACGCTCACTATGATTACAAGTGGCAATTTGTTTTCCCTTCATCTACTCGCCCTCCCGATTTAATCACAGGAGTTAGACGAACCTATCACCGCCATCCAAGGACAATTGGCAAATCTCTTAGTTTTGCATTTCGCAAAGCAGGAATTACCAAACATGCCTCTAGCCACACGTTCAGGCACTCGTTTGCTACACATCTTTTAGAAAATGGCTACGACATTCGCACGGTTCAGGAGTTACTTGGACACAAAAGTGTCGAAACCACTCAGATTTACACTCATGTTATGAATAAAGGTGCTAATGCCGTTAAAAGCCCATTGGATCACCTATAAATTTAATAAGGATATTTATGTCTCTCGCTATTGTGTATTCCCGCGCCGGGGTTGGAATTGAAGCGCCATTGGTGACGGTGGAGGTGCATTTGTCGCACGGTCTACCGAGCTTGAATATTGTTGGATTGCCGGAGGCGGCGGTTAAGGAAAGTAAGGATCGGGTTCGTAGTGCGATTATTAATTCTAACTTTGAATTTCCGGCGCGTCGCATCACCATCAATTTAGCGCCTGCTGATTTGCCAAAGGAAGGTGGTCGTTTTGATTTGCCTATTGCGCTTGGAATTTTAGCGGCGTCTGGTCAGCTTCCGTCAGACTATCTTTCCAATTATGAATTTATTGGTGAACTGGCTTTGACTGGTGAATTGCGTCCGGTTAAAGGAGTTTTGCCGGTGGCTCTGGCTTGCACTGAGGATAAGCGAACGCTGGTTGTGCCAGAAGTGAATTCTGCAGAGGCGGGTTTGGTGCCCTCGGTGCAGGCGGTCCATGCCAAGCACTTGCTGGATGTCTGTCAGTCATTAACGCGCAATGTGCCTTTACCTGAGTGCATTAATGATGCCGTGGTCAATGACTATGATTTTGATATGGATATGTCTGATGTCATTGCCCAGGAGTCGGCTAAACGTGCTTTGACCATTGCGGCGGCGGGAAAGCATCATCTGTTATTTATTGGTCCGCCGGGAACAGGAAAAAGTATGCTCGCCTCAAGGATGCAAACTATTTTATCGCCAATGACGGAACAGGAAGCCAAGGAGTCAGCTTCAATCTATTCAGTCAGTCATTTTGGTTTTGATGCCAGTCAGTTTTTTGTGCGGAAATATCGCGCGCCGCACCACTCCTGTTCTGCACCTGCATTAATTGGTGGCGGCAGCCATCCTAAGCCTGGTGAAATATCCTTATCGCATAATGGCGTTTTATTTCTCGATGAGCTGACCGAGTTTTCGCGTCAGGTGTTGGATAATCTTCGCGAGCCATTGGAAAGTGGCAAGGTTACTATTTCACGCGCGGCACAACAGGCAGAGTATCCGGCAAATTTTATGTTTCTGGCGGCGACCAACCCCTGCCCCTGTGGTCACTACGGTAACCCGAAAGGCGCCTGTCGCTGCACTCCGGATGTTATTCGTCGTTATCTTGGCAAAATATCCGGGCCACTGTTGGATCGGATTGATATGCAGGTTGAAGTGCCGCTTTTAAGTCAGCAGGAATTAACCAATGGCAAACCTAAAGATTCCAAACCTCAAGAAACCAGCGGCTATTTACGCAAGCGCATAATAGAATGTCAGGCTGCTCAATACCAAAGGCAAGGAAAGTTGAATGGTCAATTGCAGGCCGGCGAAATTGATGAACATTGTCTCTTATCAAATTCCGCAAAAACACTTTTGAATAAAGCCCTTGAGCAACTGAATTTATCTGCCCGCTCTTATCACCGAATCATCAAAGTGTCGCGGACAATTGCCGATCTGTCTGGCGAGGATATGATTCAACCCCACCATATCAGCGAGACCTTGAATTATCGAAAGATAGAGCGTTATTTAGCACAGTTGCCGTGAGGTTTGGTTGTAAGGATGCAAACAAGAATTCAAAAAGTCACTGGAATATGAAATACGTCCATGTATTTCACCAAAGGCCAGCTTCGCTGTTCAAAATCGCTCCCTGCGATTTTGTCCGCGGTGAGCGACCTAAGGAAGTGCCCTTGGTGCCGCGGTATGACAGTATAATAACGGTTATTTAGTTACCAATTAATAATTGGATGGGTTACGCATAAATGCTAACCCATCCTATAAGAGTGGATTCTGAATCCAGTTCAGAATGACACGGTTCCTAGCCTGTGTTCTGTGCTATCCATTAGAGTCACATTACTCATCTACAGGGCGTGCGCAAGTCGCCCCTACGTTTTTGTTATGACTTTTTGGGCGGGCACACTGACCCGCCCCTACCAACATCATTACATTATGTATGATTTTCGGTGCGCCAATGCGCACCCTACCTAGAACTTTATTTTATCTGCTGGGTTACCTATAAATGCTGGGCTGCCCTTTTACCCAATCTATAAGAGCAGATTCCCTTAATGTGATCCTGTTCACTTTATCCCGATCTGCCAAGAATAATGAACCTTTCTGATTCGTCACCTTTATGACATGCATATAAAACAAGAGGTGATGATTATGTCTAAGTTTACACAATCTACTTTATTAATCGCTACGCTAACCATGGCTTCGACGGTTGCTTTCGCCGAAGATGTTGCAGCACAAGCCGATGCCCAAGCTGAAGCTCAGGCTCAAGCAGGTTTACAGATCGCTTCTGATTCAGGCGAACAGATAACTGACGACGCTAATTCTGCTGCTTCGACAGGTATTGAGCAAGCCGCTGACACAGCTGCAAATTCGCAGAATCAAGTTACTGATGCTTCACAAGAAGCTGAGTCCAGCGTCGACAGTTCTGCAAATGCTGGCCTTGATGTTGCCGCTGATGCGTCACAACAGGCTGATGAGCAAGCAAACTCAGCTGCCTCAGTTGGTCTTGAAGTAGTAGGCAACGCGACTGCAAGTGCTGAAACTGAAACAGAGCAAGCCAGCGATGAAGCTGAAGAGCTGCAATCTGAGGCCGGTCAAGCTGTTGATACCAGTGTTGGAGTTATTTCTGATACTGTGGAGAACACCGAAGGTAATAGCAATTCGGATACTTCTCTAGGTATTAATGCTTCTGCCGACTCTAGTGCAGAAACCACTGTAGAGACTTCGAACGCTTCGGCTGAAGCAGATGCAGAATCAAGTTCTGAACTGAACGCTGAGGCTGATGGTAGTGTTTCTGAATCAGTGAACGCTACGGTTGACTCGACAGTCAATCAATCTGTTAAAGCTCAGGTTGAAACCTCTATTGAAGAGCAAGTCACTGATACGGTTGAAGATGTTATTAAAGACAATGTCAATGACACCATTATTGATGCTCTTCCAGGTCAGTAGCACGTCCGATTAGGCCAGCATTAGCTGGCCTTTTCATCTTCCTTTTTTAACGCTCACACTAATATCGCAGGAGACCCATATGAAATTCTTACTGATTCCTTTTTGTGGTTTACTGGTTAGCCAAGCTGTTAGTGCTTCTGATAATACCGATAACAATCTTTCTTTTGGTTTAGAAGTTGGTTTGACTCATGACTCTCAGCTAACGGTTGAGGAAATTGACCAGTACCAGGCTTCCGGTGATACCGCAAATCTCATCGAGTTTGAAGCCGACGGTAACTGGAAACCAACTGCCAACTTTAACTTTAAAGCAGGCTATAACTACCTTAACAATAATTATCATAATAGTGATGACTTTGATTTGGCCATTAATCGATTCTATGGTGATGTGTCCTATGATTTTTCAGTAGTTACACTGGGAGCAAGTCACCACTCAATAGACGCAAAACTTGCTGATGAGGATTTTCTAGATATGGAGCGTACAGGCTTTTATGCGGGACACCTGTTTGCCAATAGTTTTTATCTTCGGGCAGAGATGCAGGACATTGAGAAAACATTTGATGCTTTAAGTGATCGCAATGCAACTTCTGATATATTTGCTGTTGATGCTTATTATTTCTTCAACCAAGGTTTAAGCTTCATTGCTTTAGGCATCGAAAATGAAGATGCGGTTGCACAACAAAGTCACTTTAGCTATGAAAGCGAAAACTATCGCGCCACTTATTCGAATGAGTTTTCATGGTTAGATAAACGTAATCGTTTTAAGTTGAACTGGCGTTATTATCAGCGTGACTATCAAGACACATTCCCCGACCTTGGTCAAAGTCGAGAAGACACTAAAAACAGTTTCAGTCTGGCGTGGAATTTTTTCTTCAACGATACCTTTACTATGATTACCGAATTTGAACAAACTTACTCTGATTCGAACCTAGAATCTGCGGATTATGATGCAACACAGGTGAGCTTAGTTCTCAGAGCTGATTTTTAAATCCATTATTTGCTCTAGCGATTTTGTTATCCCTTTAAGTCACTCCAGTTGACTATCAACTGACCTTAATCTATATGCTCAGCAAGGATGTTGAGCTTATTGCTATGGATGCAACAAACCGTATCCAAACACCCTGTCCTTACCTGGCCTGCCCAAATCTTTTACTCGCTTATTTAACCTAGCAACGACCTCTTCTTTTTGTGTGGATCCGTTGGCATAGCAGGCAGCAAATGCGCTGACTACCGGAGCCGCAATGGAGGTTCCGCTTTCGCGTCCTAATTGATTATTGGCTCTAGCCGTTAACACCGATACTCCCAGCGCTGAGAAATCAATATAATCGCCCTGGTTAGCCCAGCGATACACTTGTTCATTTTTATCAACTGCCGTGGCGCCGATCACATCACTGTAGGCTGCTGGAAATAGCGGGCGAGCAGCTGGCCCTTCATTGCCAACTGCTGCAATAATAATAGCGCCTTTTGCCTTAGCTTTCGCAATTGCCTGCGCCAGAACTGGATTGTCCGGCCCGGTTAAACTCATATTAATTACGACCACTCTATTAGCAATCATCCAGTCCAGAGCCTGCACTAAGTTTATTAATACAGCGCCTTGCGAGTATTCATTTCGTGGATAAAAAACGGATGCTGCGTATAAGGTTGCATTAGGCAGCAGAGGTACAAGCTGACCCTGTTTCCCAATTAACAATCCAGCCACTGCAGTGCCATGCGCCGTGGGCAGAGTTAACTCCTGATCCATAAAGTTTTTTGATTGCACCGAGGCTTTACTGAAGGCCAGATGTCCCTCTTCTATTCCAGTATCTATCAAGCCAATTCTTACCTTCTTATTACACACTGCATTTTGTATCTTTAAACCTCCCTCTTCTTTCACGGCTTCTTGATCACTGTCTGTCTCGCCATTTGCTTCATAAATATGATTTCTTCCCAGTTGTTGCATCCATTCAGCAGGCAAATGTATTTGCAAAGCAGAAAGTGAATCGAGTTCACTGGGCACTTCAAATTGCACCAATGTCATTTCAAGATTTTTTAATTTGGTTTTCTTGATAATTACTGCATTCACCTTTTCCAATTGGTCAATATCCTGATTGTCCAGCATCAATAGCCATTGATTGGCTACTGCACGCCACCCATCCTCAACCTCCTTTTCTATCAGAATAGTTTCTCCCTGTTTGTTTTTTATCGTTAAGTTTTGAGCTAACGTTTGTAAGGGATCGACTGACTCTACAGCGACTTTGTTCAATTCTTCAAGCCTGGCTTTAGTATCTTCTATTGCTTCCTCAGGTAGCTTAATATCAACTTTAGGTCGCTCCACATCTATCGGAACCTTTTGGATCTCAGGAATCTGATTGTCGATATTTTTTATTGCTGAATTAATGGTCGGGGTAACTGCTTGTGCTGCCACTGCCCACAACATCGCTACTAAACAATGTATTGTCGTAAGTTTTTTTGCCAATGCTCTCTTCATCTCTTCACCATCTTCAATTGATTCTATAACCCTATATGGTTGACGTTTAACCGTCACAAATAATTCCAAATTTCGTGGAATAAATCCTATTTCTCAGCCGTCTTCCTAATAAGTGATGTATTTATTTGTTTTTAATGAGGGAAAACCCTTATTGTTTATAGACATGATCTTTTATTAACTGAAAGGTCATAGCTCAAAACTGGAGTATGCTGATGAAACAACAGCTAGAACCCATTATCCCGATGATCAGGCGTTTTGCCTATTCACTGACGGGTAATCAATATGACGCTGATGATTTATTACAGTCCACTCTCGAACGACTGTTAACTAGAGAGCTACCCAAAGATGTTAATCTGACCAAGTGGGCTTTCAGAGTATGCCGTAATCTATGGATTGACGAATACCGCTCACAAAAAGTCCGTCAGGAAGCCACGCAAAAACCCGAACTGCAATTACATGATATTGTAGACGGGGACAAGACCATGACAAATCAACTCACGATTCAACAAGTTCAGAAAGCACTTGAACAATTGCCAGAAGATCAGAAATCTATTTTGACACTGATTGCCGTTGAAGACTTAAGCTATAGAGAGGTTGCAGAGCTGCTTGATATACCAGTAGGAACAGTCATGAGCAGGCTTTCCAGAGCGCGCAAGGCTATGGCTAAGTGGTTCGACGATCACGATATGAGGATAATCGCATGACACACTTTTCTGATAAAAAATCTGCAGAAACACTTCCTCAAGAACCAGTCTCTAACGATGCACTTTCTAAAAAGTCTGTGTCTGATGAAAAACTATCTGCATTTCTTGATTCTGAGTTACCTGAAAAAGAAATGGCTATCATTCGTGATCTTTTAGTTGCCGATGAAACCCTGGTCGAGCGAATTGCTGACATGGCCAGTGTCGATGCCATTGTGTCTTCTACCTATCATCAAATTGATGAAGTGCCTTTACCTCAATCTATTCAACAGATGCTTGATAATGCTGAGACTCATTCCAAATCATCAACCAATGTAGTTCGTTTTCCTCTGTGGCAACGAGTTAAATCTGGCTGGCACAATCATGCCCCATTAGCCACCGCTGCCGCTTTGATTATCGGTTTAACCATTGGTTTAACTTCTCGTATAGCCGACTTTGATAATCCTGAACAGTGGGCGACGATTGCTTCTGCCTTGGATCAGGAAATCAGCGGCCAGCCGATTACACTTGCTGAAGGTTATACTTTATTGCCGCGGGTTTCTTTTACCAACGCCAATGAGCAGTTATGTCGCCAATTTGTGTTGAATACTCCTAATAACAGTCAGCACAGTATTGCCTGCCATGATTCTAACGGCTGGCAACTGACCGCGACTCTATACGACGAGCCGATTCAGGCCAGCAGCTATCAAGCAGCCAGCGCTAATCAGCCTATCAATAAGCTGGTTGAATCTATGGCTGTTGGCAACTTTCTCGATACGGAACAAGAGCAACAAGCCATTCGTTCTGGCTGGGCTCACTAATTCATTCGCTAAGGAGGTTATATATGAAACATCTTCTGTTTTTACTCACTTTGTCCATTTTTCTTGCGGCATGTGCGTCAAACCCAACTTACCGTCCATCTGATGGTAACGGATTCGGTTATAGCCATAGCCAGCTTGATAACAACAGTTATCGAATTCATTTTAAAATGCCGGGCGAGGACAGCCAGCAAGCAATGGATTATGCGATGCGACGAGCTGCTCAGCTTACTCTGGAAAAAGGTTACGACTGGTTCGTGATTAATGATCAGCAAACCTTAACTCATACCAAGCAACAATCGGATCCTTCCATTAGCCACAGCCAGACTATGGTTGTCACTCGTGACTGCGGCTTACTAACCTGTGAAACTCGTACTTATCCGGTACACCAAACCCATTTTGGGACTCAGCTGGAAACTTCTCGTAGCATGGTCGAAAGCATTATTGCTATTCGCATGGGAAAAGGGGTTCGCCCCCAGTCAGACAACAGTTACGACGCGCTGGATGTGCACGAACGGATGCTAGGCAAAGGCTCCTGATCTAATTTACCTGCACTTCCGATCCTAGAACACTGGCTAGATTGGTCTAGCCAGTGCTTTTATGCCGAGTAGTTACTTGCTTATCCGTCTATCCCTGTCTATATTAGCTTCTTTGCATATTTTAAGACTATTATCCCTATAATGAATCTTGTTGAACATTTTGCGCCATTCCGTCAGGGAATTATTGGCGAAAACCATAATTACGACGCAGCACCAAATGGTAACTCCATTTTATACGCTGACTGGACGGCAAGTGGTCGGCTTTATCGTCCTATTGAAGACTTTCTTATCAACACCTTAGGGCCTTATGTAGCCAATACGCATACTGAAACCACGCTCACCGGCACGACCATGACCAACGCCTATCATGACGCGCAACAGATCATTAAACGTCATGTTAATGCCGCCGATAGTGATGTGTTGATTGCCGCCGGTTCGGGTATGACTTTAGTGATCAACAAGTTCCAACGCATGTTAGGTTTGCGCGTTCCTGAAAAATGGCGCGAGCGGCTGGATATCCAGGAGCATGAAAAACCATTGGTGCTGGTTACCCACATGGAACATCACTCCAACCAAACCACCTGGCACGAATGCGAAGTGACTTTGGAGATTATTCGTTCCGATGCGAATGGTCGCCCTGATTTAGGTCATATGCGCGAACTGCTTGAAAAGTATCAGGATCGCCTGGTAAAGATTGGCTCTTTTACCGCTTGCAGTAATGTAACGGGTATCAAAACGCCTTACCACGAGATGGCAAAAATCATGCACCAGCATAATGGCCTTTGCTTTGTGGACTTTGCTGCTTCTGCACCTTATGTGGATATGAATATGCATCCTGCTGATCCAGAGCAAAAATTGGATGCTATTTTTATTTCACCCCATAAGTTTTTAGGCGGCCCCGGTAGTAGCGGGATTTTAATTTTCGATGAAAAGCTTTATGACTGCAAAGTGCCCGATCAACCTGGCGGCGGCACTGTGTCATGGACCAATCCTTGGGGTGAGCATCGTTTCTTCGATAACATTGAAGCGCGCGAAGATGGCGGCACTCCTGGTTTTCTGCAAACCATTAAAGCTGCGTTGACGTTTAAACTTAAAGACGCAATGGGGGTTGATAAGATTCAACAACGCGAAGCTCAACTTGCTAATATTTTATTAGACGGCTTTTCAAAAATCCCTGGTGTTCGCATTCTTGAAGGGGAACAGAAAGATCGGCTTTGCATCGTTTCTTTTTACGTTCTTGGTATTCACCACAACTTAATTGTTCGTTTGCTCAATGATAGGTTCGGAATTCAGACGCGTGGTGGCTGCTCTTGTGCTGGTACTTACGGTCATTTGCTATTAGATGTCGATCAGCTTCAGAGTCATGAAATTACCAATAAAATTGACCAAGGTGATTTGACTGACAAACCTGGCTGGGTTCGTGTTTCTCTGCATCCCACCAATCATGATGATGAAGCTCATTTTATCGTCGACGCTTTGCGCCAAGTCATTGAAAACGCTGAAGCATGGTCTCAGGATTATGAATTTAATCCTGCCAGTGGCGACTTTATTCCAAAGAAGTCCCAACCCAAATTAAAAGCATTGACTGACTTTTCACCTTTATAGCTTGCTCTTTTTAGAATCAGTCAATTGCGCATTAGTACACTTTAAGGCAGAATTTAAAAATGAATAAACGAATAAACACCAGCACCATGGCCTTTACCGATGAAATGCAAAAGCATTCTGCTGAAGCAGCAAAGTTGCTCAAAAATATCTCTAATGAACAACGACTCATGATTCTTTGCATTTTGCTGGAAAAAGAATTATCGGTAGGCGAGTTAAATGATTTACTTCCGCAACTCAGCCAGTCAGCACTCTCGCAGCACTTAGCCTTATTGCGTAACAATGATTTAGTCACAACTCGTCGTCATTCACAAACTATTTACTATTCGTTAGCCTCTACCGAAGTTGCGCGTATTATTCATTTACTGCATGAACTTTATTGTCAGGAGACTTGCTAATGCAACCTTGTTTAAAAAATTACATTGGTACAATCAGACAGAATATTAAAGAAATCTCAATCGATGATTTTAAAAACACCGATTGCTCCAATGCGTTAGTTATTGATGTTCGCGAATCATCAGAACATGCAGAAGGCATTATAGAAGGTGCTTTACCCATCCCTCGTGGTGTTCTGGAATTTAAATTATTCAACCATCCCGAAGTTAAAGACTTATCTGAAGACGAAATATTAAATAAGCCCGTTTATATTTATTGTGCGTCCGGTGGACGTTCCGCTTGTTGTGCTCATGCTCTCGAGCAGATAGGTTTTAAGAATGTTTTTTCGGTTGCAGGGGGAATTAAGCAGTGGGTTGAAACTGGTGGCGAAGTCGTTAAACCATAATTTCAACATACTTTGTTGATTTCTTTTATAGCGACCGGAGAGCTGAATCAGCCCTTTTCGTTCCTATCCATAGGATGGGTTATACCCACGGGGCAGACCCGGCGGTAGCCGTAACCCATCAATCTTCAATTATTAATTTGATGGGTTACGCATAAGTGCTAACCCATCCTATATAAACTGGCAGGATTAAATGGTAGGCGGAAAGCGACGGTAAGATTGTTAAGCTTAAAATTTTTCTGCATTTTATTAAAGTTTAAGCAAGGCTTTAGGGCGAGCGCAGCTCGCCCCTACTTTTCCAACTAAGTTCCTGTTGCTGCCTGTCTTTCGGTTTTAAATCCTAATTTCTTAATCACCATCATTGCTGGGCAGAACCCGGTAAACGCAGATTGAAACAGATTTGCGCCAACAAACACCGTTAGCCACAACCAGTATGGATGAACATACCAGGTTAGCGCTACTGACAATAAAACCATAAAACCTGCAAAAGCCATCAGAACTCTTTCTGCAGTCATTTTTTGCTGTGCCATAGGAATTGCCTCCTAAAATTGATATCTCACACGCAGGTACGCGTTGCTTGCATCTTCAAACTGACCAAAGAAGGTATGATCTTCCCGGCCTTTGAACAAGTTTGCCCCAACTGAAAACAACCATTCATCACTGAATCGATAATTCATGCTTGGCCGTATATAACTGTCGTTGTCGCTTGGTGAATAGAATACAAATAACGACCAGACAAATTTATCTTTTGCTGTTCTGTAGGTCAGTCGGGTAGTTACTAAATGACGCTTCTCTTCGCCTTCGTATTGCGGGAAAGGTGAATTCATAATTAACTGATCATAGTCTTGATTCCATTCCAGATAATACTGCAAACCAAGAGTCAATCGGGTTGCAACTTCTGACTCATAACCAGCCAAAAAACGCCACTGCGAGTTCTTCACAAATGGATCGCTACCACGACTGTCTTCTACTGCATCGTGATAAGCCACTTCAACATTATAGAGACCATCGCTGACATTTCCGCGGAGGCTCGCTCCATAAACATTCTTGCGATGGAAAGTAGGTTGAAAAGTATTGGTTATGCCGACGGGTTGTTTATCAAATCCACGATAACCATAGAGTGCATATTCGGTTCCATCCACATTTTTATACAAGCGTAGTGCAATTTCGCTGTTACCAAAATTTTTATCGGGTTCAACAGGGTTGATCACATCCATTCCGCCGATGTTGTCTCCGACCACAGGATTGAATAGTGAAAATCGCTCTCCGTTAATATAGCGGTCCTCTTCAAACACTGGAGTCCATACCAAATCAATATTCAGTGCATCGAAGTAACTGGTCATTCGCACTGAGTTCGCTGGTGCCTTTAAGTAGGTATCTTCACGTCCTGCAAAAAACGACTGCCAGTCTTTGGGAAACAAGTCATTCAGGAAAACCAAATCGCCAGTTCCCCAGGTGCTTATTTGACGACCAATTTTAAAATCCGTATTACCAAAAGTGGAAAAACTCCAACTCAACTCTCGTAAGTCTACTTCCATTTCATCGGTAACACCGTCATACCAACTATCGCCACGAAATGAAAAGTTAATCTCCTCTCCAATGTAATCCGCCTCTAGATGCCCACGAATCTCATTCAAGGTTTGCTTATCCTCAAACAAGGGATCGGTTTGCAACCTTTGTCCGTAACCTGCTTCGACAAATCCGGCCCACGACCAGTTCGAAGCATCTTCTTCCCAGTCATCTTCCCAAACATCAGCCCACTCTTCGCCATCTTCTTCAGCAGCCATGCTGATAGGTAGTCCCTGGATGGCTATAACGCTACCCAGGATTAAACCTTTCAAAATTTGAGCTTTAGTAGTCATATTTTTCCCTATTACCGAATCCGTTACTCTGGCTCAGCTTCGAGCCACTCACGTGGAGGATTACGTAACGAACGCGAGGTAAAAACATCATCAGGAAGACCAATGTTATAAGCTGGGCGTCGAAACTCCATAAAAGTCACACTACCTGTTTCCAGGTTTGTGATCTTAGATTTCATAACGGTTGGGATGTCTTGTACCTCTTCTACTTCAACAACATCCATACGCCGATAAACCTCTCCTTTCTGGTTGTAATACTCAACCGTCATAGGCAGATAGGTTTCTTTATTAATGTTTGCTATATAATACGCAAACTCAACATTTGTCTTATCAATTGGCCTGCTTTTTACGATATAAGCTGTTTCCGTAGTTTCTAGTAATTCGTGGCTGTCTAGCTCAGGATTGCGACCGGAGACATCTTCATAAAAAAAATCAGAGCCGACAAAACTGGTTCGCTTATCTCCTGCCGAAATTCGTTTTTCCAAATCCAGCCCTGGCAAATACAACCAACGATCATCGTCACGATCTACATGTTTGTTGACCAAAAAAACGGTCCCACGTACATCCGAAGGACGACTAAAGACCACCAAGAAGTTTTGGTCACCTTCGTCCTCAATGTCTTTTCGTAAAATCACAAACTGCCTTAACTGACGATTACCGTCTTTGTCCATAATGACCATGCGTGCATCACTGCGCCCATCATCGCCAGCGTAATAAGATATTTTATTAGCCTTGCTAACAACTTCCTCGACATCCGGGCCACCGTTTGTTTCAGAAGCTTGTATGCTGGCTGTCATCATTGGCAAGATCAGGCCTGCTGCTAATAATGCCAAACCTTTTTGTTTAAAACTTTTGTGTAAGCTTTTCATGTAAAGCCTCCTATAATGCCTCGACTAACTGTCGACCTGAGTTTCAGGCTTAAATGCCCAGTTACGTGTCGCTTTTAGTGCCACTGGTAATAAAACCAGGGTAACCGCTGCCGATGCAGCCATAATGGTTGCCAGGAAGAAACCTACCGTTATGTAGGGCACTAATGGCGCGAACAATAACGGCGTAAAGCCTATCGCAATCACAATCGCATTGCGGCTGATTGCTGATGCTGGTTCTTCAAACATTTTGACCATAGTCTTTTTAAAATCGCCGGTTTGTTTAAAGATTTCTCTTGCTCGCTCTAAAAAGTGAATCGCAAAATCAATCGACAAACCCAGCGTTAACGATGACAAGACCGCAATTGGCATATCATAATCCTTGCCGACCCAGCCAATCAGTCCATAAATAAACAGAATGGTTATACTCAATGGCAACATTGCCAGCACACCAAACAGTACGCTTCGGAATAGAATAATCATCATCAGAAACACAACAACAAAGGCACTCATCAAGCTGTCCAACATCCCTTTTACCATTTCATCCTGCCACACCATGTTCAGATAGCTCTTGCCCGCCCATTGTGCTTTAACACCTTCCGGTAAAGGATTGTCTGCAAAATATTGCTCTACAAAATCCACCACCTCGGTCATATCCTGATTGTCACCACTGGTCAGCTGTAACCAGATTGCTGTAGAGCTGTACTCCTTAGTAACCATGTGCCATAGATCTTGTGGCCTGTGCGACGATTGATATTGCAACAAAGCCTGCGCCACACCGTTCTGACTGTTGGGTATAACAAAGTCTTTTGGTTGGCCTGTTTTCAATTCACGGGTCACTGTTTTAACAACATCAGCTAGCGAATTACTTTTCCCCACATGACCACTATCCGCCAACGCCTGTTGCAGCTTTTCAATCTCACGCAGCATCTCTGGCTGTTGGAAATAAGCTACTTTTATACGTGCCTCATCGGCTTGCATGATCAAACTTTCCAGCACTTCCGCTTGCTCATCAGTTGCATCAAATAACTTATCTTCTAACAATATAATGATCTGATTCAGCTGCGTCGTTAGTTGATTTTCATTTTGCATGACAGTTTCAACTTCGCTCTTCAATGCTTCATCTTCAATGGCATCAACCGAGCTCATCCAGGCTGCTTTTGCTTCAGATTCATCAGCTTCTAACACCAGGTATGCATCGTAGGTTCCAGCAAAGTGATCGTTTAACACCCTATCAGCTACACGAATATCGTGATCTGCCTTGAACCAGCGTACTGGGTTATCATTAATTTCAATCTGTGTAATGCCCCAGATACTTAGTGCAACAACTGCGACAAAGAAAACAGTGACCAGTTTGCTGGCCGCTAAACTGCCTTTACCTATTTTGTGCAGAATCTTTTGCAACTTACCTTTTTGCTTTGCCTCTGTTTGAAGCGAGGCCAACGCCTTTGGTTTTAGCGCTATCAAATAAGCTGGAATAAAAATAATCGTTAGCAAGAAAGCCAACAAAATACCAAAGCCAACATAAGCGCCAAAAATCTGCACTGGTGGAATAGGAGTTAATAATAGTGAGAAGAAACCTACCGCCGAAGTCACACTGGTATACAACATAGGTGTAAACAAATGGCCAATGACTTCTTTAATCACCTTTTTACGGTCGCGACCCGGTTTATAACTGTCAGCAAATTCCGACATGATGTGAATAGAGTCTACTACCGCAATTGGCATCAAAAAGATTGGGATCATCGAACTCATGATATGGACGGTAAAGCCCATACCAATTAATAAGCCCATAGTGATAATCACAGTGGCCATCGCGATAATCATCGGCGCTGCAATAAATTTAAAATTGCGGAAAAAGACCCACATCAAGATGAAAATCACCAAAGCCGCTAATGGCGCAGAAATGCCCATCTGTACAAACATCTGATAACCAAAAGTGTCTTCTGCGACAGGAAGACCTGTAATATGGTAATCATCATTAGAATCCAGTTTACTAATCAAACCTTCTATCTGCTTCGAAATTCGGTAACTTTCATCTTTATCTACAATTGGCACATAAATTGCTGTTGCCTTATCATCACCAGACGCCAGGGTGTCCTGCAATAAAGGTAAGCGTTCTACCTGCTGATTGATCCAATCTGCTTCACCTTGAGTTTCCGGTGCTTCTTTCATCAGCCATTCAAAACGAATAGTGCCAGGTCCTTCCTGACTGATGTTGTCCACTGTCGACAACGCCATCATATCGGGAGCAACCACTCCTTCTATCTCAGCAATACCATCGGTCAACGTCTTAATGGCCTGTAATGATTTCGGATTATAGATTCCCGCTTCACTATGATTGACCGCGCCCACCACAATGATGTCATACAGATCAAAGCGATCCTTTACGTCGTTGTGATAAACTCGTGACGCCTGATCTTCAGCCAACATATTCTCCGGATCCGTATCCACAACGATATTGGGAATCATGGCCCCGGTAATTGCCGTCACCAGCAACGTAATAACGAATACCCATTTAGGCTTCATCAAGGAGAATTTAAGCAGCGATTGTTTCATAGAACCTTCCATTTAAGCTCTTTATTAGAGAAATCTAATGTATTGTAGATTAGTATTTGCTAATATTCAAACAATAATCTATCCTAGATAACAAACTTATTAAGTTAATATAGCATGCCTATCGAAATTAAATCCTTCTATCATGATGATACTGGCACCTGGAGTTATCTCCTTCTTGATCCTGATCAAAAAATAGCCACTATTATCGATCCTGTCATGGACTTCGATTTGAGTTCCGGCAAAATCAGCTATCAATCAGCTAATCAACTCATTGATTACATTAAACAAAACTCTCTTAACTTACAATGGATTCTGGAAACCCACGCCCACGCAGATCACATATCCGCAGCTCAGCATATTAAAAAGGCTTTGGGCGGTAAAATAGTCATTGGCGAGGGAATTAAAGAGGTTCAAAGCCACTTTAGTGACTTCTTTAATATTGAGATGCCGATTGATGGTAGCCAGTTTGATCGCTTAATGAAAAGTGGTGAAGAGCTCCCCTTTGGCTCCTATAGCTTAACCGCCTACCCTACTCCCGGCCACACTAACGACAGCATGAGTTATTTGATTGAGGGCAATCTATTTATTGGCGACACCTACTTCCACCCTGATACCGGCACTGCACGCTGCGACTTTCCTGGTGGCGACGCCGAAAAGTTGTTTGATAGCCTGCAATTCCTGATTTCATTCCCGGATGACCACAAACTCTGGTTATGTCACGACTATCCCGATGGTCGCGAGCCAGAAACGGGTATTAGCGTTGCTCACATGAAGCACAATGTTCATTTGCAACAGGCTCATAATAATAAACAGGCGTTTGTAGAAATTCGTACTAAGCGAGATTCAACGCTAGCGGTACCGCGCTTGATTTATCCGTCCGTTCAGCTCAATATTCGAGCAGCAGAATTACCCGATCCGGAGTCGAACGGACGTAACTATTTGAAACTACCTCTGTTTGTTGAAAAAGACGACAACTGATCATTTATTGTCTTCCGATTTTCTGATTTTCCATTGTCTTTGCTGGCGGCGACTTGCTAAACTTGCCGCCAGTTTTGATTAACCGTCCAGCAACCTTGTCTTTACCTAAGCTCAACGAAAAACAACGCGAAGCTCTATTAGCAACCCAGGGTCCAATCCTGGTGTTGGCCGGTGCCGGTAGTGGAAAAACAAGTGTTATTACACGCAAGATGGTTTATCTGATCAAAGAAAAAGCCATTCCCGCACGCAATATCGTGGCTGTAACCTTCACCAATAAAGCTGCTCGTGAAATGAAGCAGCGAGTCAGTAAACTGGCCGGGGCCAGCGCAACTCAAGGCTTGACCGTTTCAACTTTCCATAACTTTGGCCTTAACTTTATCCGTCGCGAATATAAAAAGCTTAGCATGAAGTCCAACTTTACTATTTTTGATGATCAGGACTCACTAGCTCTACTCAAAGATCTGGGCTTTAAAGAAGCAGAAAGTGATAAGCAACTTCTGTTCCGATTACAGCAGCAAATATCGGCCTGGAAAAACGATCTTATTCTTCCCGAGCAAGCTATTAATCAGGCTAAGGATCAAGAACAGCTCATCTTCTCTAAAGTCTACGAAAAATATGCACGTAGCATGAAAGCCTACAATGCAGTCGATTTTGATGACTTGATCTTAATTCCAACTTTACTGTTGCGCGATGATCCAGAAGTACGAGAAAAGTGGCAGAACAAAATTCGTTATTTATTAGTCGATGAGTATCAGGATACCAACACCAGCCAGTATGAATTGATTAAACACTTAGTCGGCCAGTTTGGTAATTTTACGGTGGTCGGCGACGACGATCAGTCGATTTATTCCTGGCGTGGTGCACGTCCTGAAAATCTCGACCAACTGGCAAAAGATTACCCCCATCTTCAAGTTATTAAACTCGAACAAAATTATCGCTCTTATGGACGCATTCTTAAAGCTGCCAACGTATTGATCGATAACAACCCACACGCTTTTATTAAAAAACTATGGTCAGACAAACCCTATGGCGATCCGCTTAGAGTGGTTACCTGTCCCAATGAAGATGCTGAAGCGGAGAAAGTGGTAACTGAAATTATTAGCCGAAAAGTCCGTACTAAAAACGGACGCTACTCTGACTTTGCTATTTTGTATCGAGGCAATCATCAGGCGAAAATATTTGAACGCACATTAATATCTAACAATGTGCCTTATAAGATTTCAGGCAGTACTTCCTTTTTCTCTCGCGCTGAGATTAAGGATATTATGGCCTACCTGCGCTTATTAACGAATCCAGACGACGATAATGCTTTTCTGCGCATTGCCAACACACCGCGGCGCGGTATTGGCCCAACAACCCTTGAGCAACTCGGCACCTATGCTCAGATGCGTCACATTAGCCTATTTTCTGCCTGTCATGAAATTGGACTCGAGCAACATTTACAGGGCAAGGGACTGGATAATGTTCGTCGCTTCTCTGACTTGATTTCTCGCGCTTCCGATAATGCAGAGCGTGGTGATAGCGTTGGTGTTATTCATGACATGGTTGCCCGTATTGGCTATCACTCCTGGCTTCATGAAACCTCAAGCACTCCCAAAGCCGCTGAGTACCGTTGGAATAATATTCAGGAATTGTTAGGCTGGGTAGAAAAAGGGATCGAAGATAACTCTAACGATCCAACACCATTCGCAGCCGCTGTTGCCAATCTGATGTTACGCGACATGCTTGATCGCAATGAGAAAGAAGAAGAAGAATCTAACGAAGTGCAGCTCATGACACTGCATGCTGCAAAAGGTTTGGAATTTAATCACGTTTACCTGGTGGGCATGGAAGAAGAATTCCTGCCCCATAAGTCCAGTATTGAAAACGACGATATTGAAGAAGAACGTCGCCTCGCCTACGTTGGTATTACCCGCGCCCAACGAACCTTAACTTTTACGTTATGTAGGAAGCGTTCAAAATACGGCGAAGTAATGACTTGCGAACCCAGCCGTTTCCTCAACGAACTACCGCAAGATGATCTCGACTGGGATTCAAAACGCAAACCTTTAAGCGAAGAAGAGCAAGAGCAATTAGCAAGCGACAATATATCAATGCTTAAATCCCTCTTCGCTGATTAGTTACTCTCTTTCCCTTCCTTAAATTGGGCAAAGCAAATCCAGTTACCATAAGGATCCAGACAAATCGTCTCGGTTGCCCCATAAAAGGTTTCCCTTTCTTGAATTAATAGTTGTTCGTTCTGTAAAGCTTGTTGAATTTGTTTAATATCCTCAACTTCGATAAACAAAAATGTTTTTGATTCTGGTAATGTTTCATTAATATCATCTTCAATACTGGCCGTTGTTTGATACATGATTTCAGCTTTTCCGTTGCTTAAAATCACAAAACCAATCTCGTCATCTTGTGGTACCGATGTAATAACCTCAAAACCCAGTTTGCTCCAGAATTGAATGCCTTTATCCACATTTTTGACCACAATCACATTAGTGATCTTCTGACAGTTCGACTGCATCACAATTTTCCTTTGTTAGATTCACCCTTGATTCACTGCAACCAGTATAGACTAACCTTAAACTTTTACATTATTTTAGTTGCTTACTTTTCATTAATTAGCGATTATGAAAGAAAAGCACAGGAGGTGCCCCATGACAATATTCGAGTGGATTATAGTGATACTGGTATCACTACTCATATTTATATTTGGCCTCGCCGGAGTAACAGGCAGTATTTTCTTTGATAACCAACGCAATCAAAACCCACCGGAAGACAAACTTAAAAACAAACCTTAATAATTTTTTATTCTGTGTCGTAGGCTGGTGCGTTAAGTATTTTGGGAGTGGTAAGGGAAGTCACGAGAAGCGTGGCCTCAAAATCGGGGTGGCCTTCTCTTTGATTACTTTCTCTTGCCCACTCAAGAGAAAGTAATTCGCCGAGGGGCGAAATCATAAGTGGAGTGTTGTGATTTAACTACCCCCCTCCTTCTTATATTTTAAATCATTATAAATTAAAAAGGCTCCGTCAGGAGCCTTTTATCGGTCTCAAAGTTAAAGCTTAATTCAACCGCTGGAACACAGTAGCAATCCCCTGCCCCAATCCAATACACATGGTTGAAATACCAAACTCTTTATCTTTATCTTCCATCAACCGGAGTAAAGTGGTTGAGATTCTCGCACCAGAACAACCTAAAGGATGACCAAGTGCAATCGCGCCACCATTAAGGTTCACTTTATCCTGCCAGTTATCTCGCATTCCCAATCCATCCAGTACTGCAATCGATTGTGCGGCAAAGGCTTCGTTCAATTCGAACAAATCAATATCCGATAATTTCATACCTGCACGCTTTAATGCTTTATTAACTGCTGGAACAGGACCAAAACCCATAATGGATGGATCGCAACCTGCGACACCCATTGAGACCACTTTAGCGATTGGTTTTAAACCTAATGCATCAGCTTTTTCACGTGACATGACTAGCATGGCCGCTGCGCCATCGGATATTGCAGAAGACGTTGCTGCTGTTACGGTACCGTCTTTTGGATTGAATACAGGTCGAAGTTTTGCCATATCCTCTATGGTCGATTCAGGACGAATCACTTCATCAAAATCGTATAAACGTAAACCACCCGTTTCATCATGCGCTTCCATGGCCAGAATTTCTTTTTTGAAACGACCTTCGATAGTGGCTTTATGCGCTAATTGGTGTGAGCGGTAACCGAACTCATCTTGTTCCTGTCGTGAAACCTTATGCATCATGGCCAGCATTTCTGCTGTTAAGCCCATCATGCCAGCAGCCTTTGCTGTGTACTTGGCTAACTCTGGATCAAAATCAATGCCGTGATTCATCGGCACATGACCCATATGTTCAACACCACCAATAATAAACACATCGCCATCGCCGACCATAATGGAACGAGCGGCGGAATGTAACGCCTGCATGGATGAACCGCACAGACGATTAACCGTTTGTCCTGCTACTGTGTGTGGCAAGCTGGTTTTAAGCATCGCATTTCGCGCAATATTAAAACCTTGTTCTAAGGTCTGTTGTACACAACCCCAGATCACATCTTCAACATCAGCA
Source organism: Kangiella sp. (assembly GCA_048266925.1). GTDB lineage: Bacteria > Pseudomonadota > Gammaproteobacteria > Enterobacterales > Kangiellaceae > Kangiella. Next base: position 395,495 of record JBLWYL010000003.1, read on the forward strand.
GGATCTAGTGCACTGTTGCGATCCAACAGCCCCTGCATTAAGCGTGCCGATAATTCTTCAGCTCGTGTATTTCTAAACATACCACCTTTCGAACGCCCCATCGGGGTACGAATGGCATCAACTATTACTACTTCATTCATTTCTCTTTCCCCTTTGGTTATGCGTTGTAGAATTTTTTGTTGTCTTTGGCCATCGCTAACATGCCTTCGGTTGGCTCATAAGCTTTTCCTAAATGCTTGTACTTATTGGCTAGATCAACAATTGTTTGTATGCCGCTATCATCGACATACTTGAATACTCCGCCACGGAAAGGAGGGAATCCTAAACCATAAATCAATGCCATATCACCTTCAGCAGGGCTGGCAATAATGCCTTCTTCCAGACAGCGAATGGTTTCGATAATCATCGGCAACATATTACGCGCAATGATTTCTTCATCGTTAAACTCTTTGCTGTCCTGACAGACTTCTTTCAATAGTTCATAAGCCTTTGGGTCAGCTTCTTTGGTAGGCTTGCCGCGTTTATCGGTTCCGTAAACATAAAAGCCTTTGCCGTTTTTCTGGCCATAACGCTCATGTTCAAACATGACATCAATCGCATCTTTCTCTTCTTTGCTCATTCGATCCGGGAAACCTTCCGCCATTACTTCGGCTGCATGCTTACCAGTATCCATGCCCACTACGTCCAGCAGATAAGCAGGACCCATTGGCCAACCGAACTTCTTACTCATGACTTTATCCACTTGCTGGAAATCTGCGCCATCTCGTAACAGTTTGGTGAAACCACCAAAATAAGGGAATAGAACTCGATTAACGAAGAAGCCCGGGCAGTCGTTAACCACTACTGGTGACTTACCCATGGCGCTTGCATAAGCTACGACACTGGCAATGGTTTCTTCAGAAGTATTTTTACCCCGAATGACTTCCACTAATGGCATCTTATGTACCGGGTTGAAAAAGTGCATGCCGCAGAATTTTTCCGGGCGTTTCAAAGCTCCGGCTAAGCGATCAATTGAAATAGTAGATGTATTAGAACAAATGATGGCGTCTTCAGGCATCATTTGTTCCACTTCTTTTAGTACCGCTTCTTTGACCTTTGGATTCTCAACCACTGCCTCAACGACAATGTTGGTATGCTTGATCTCATCGTAACTTAAGGTTGGTTTTATGCTGGCAATGCCCTGCGCCATTTTTTCGGTGCTGATTTTGCCGTATTTAACACCCTTACCGAATAACTGAATGGCTTCATTCATACCTTGCTCAAGTGCTTCCTGGCGAATATCTTTCATAATCACCGGGACACCACGCGAAGCGGACTGGTAAGCGATACCGCCACCCATAATGCCTGCACCCAAAACCGTTGCTGCCTTCACATCAACATCTTTCGCTTTAGACGCTTGCTTGGCTTTTTTCTTTAGTACCTGATCATTGAGGAATAAACGAATTAACGCCGAAGCTTGCGGACTAAGAGCCACATCAATAAAGGCCTCGTGTTCAAATTTAATCGCTTCTTCTAACGGTAAGCCTGCACCTTTTTCAATCGCTTCAACCGCTTTAACCGGTGCTGGATAGTGTGGCCCTGCTTGCCCCGCGATATAGGCTTTTGAGGTCATAAAAGACATAGTCGCTTCAATTTTATTAAGCTTTAATGGTCCCGTCTTTTCTGCACGACGGCCTTTCCAGTCCAACTTACCTTCAATCGCTTCGAGCAACATTCGTTCTGTTGCTGCAAACAGGTTATCACCATCTACCACAGCATCAATCGCACCTATTTTCAATGCGGCGTCTGGTTTACTCGGTTTGCCACCGGCAATCCATTCAAAAGCATTATCAGCACCAATCACTCTTGGCAACCGAGTGGTGCCACCGAAACCAGGAATCAATCCCAACTTGGTTTCCGGTAAGCCTACTTGCGCACTGGTAGAAGCGATACGCATATCACAACTTAAGCACATTTCCATACCGCCACCTAAAGCAATCCCATTGATGGCAACAGCAGTTGGGAACGGCAAGTTTTCAAAACCAGTAAATATAGCGTTCGCTTGTACAATCCACTTCATTAACTCTTCACGTGGCAAAGCGAACAAACCTAAAAACTCCGTAATATCAGCGCCGACAATAAACACCGGCTTACCGCTAGTGACCATCGCGGCTTTTACATCAGAGTTATCTTTTAATAGGCTAATAACTTTATCAAGCTCTTCTAGGGTATCGCGATCAAACTTGTTGACCGACTCTTTCTGGTTATCAAAACAGACTTCAGCAATCCCCGTTGGGTGCAATCTGCATTGAATCGATTGACCTTCAAATATCATTCTTTATCTCCATTGCTGGCTGCCAATCTCTCGCAAGAAATGCTTTGGCGGTAATTGTTCTAGCGGTTAACTCTCACTTTTCTGAGTCAGGGCTAAAATAAAGGAAACCAGTGTACTGCTGGAGGTCAGCAGACACAATTCAAACTTCTGGTCTGACCAATCATAGCGAAGTTTAATCGGAAACGAAAGCCCCCGACTACCCTTCTGATCGGGCGTGATTTCTGGAATAATGGTGCCACTATTGATTAACCACAAGCGGATACTTTATGCACGATTCTTCGTTGGCGCCTTTATTCAAACATCACATTGACGTTGTAACTCAGCGCTACCAAAAAGCCATGGAACATCATGATTTTGATCACCTGGTGATTCCGGCTGGCTCACAGCACGGCATCTTTCTTGATGACATGTCTTATCCGTTTAAATCCAACTTCCATTTTAACAGCTTTGTGCCTCTCGATGATTTGCACGATAGCGTCTTGATTATCTCAGCGGACGGTACGCGAAAGCTGTGTTACTACCAACCAGTTGATTTCTGGCACTATGTGGCTGGTGATCCTGAAGGTTTCTGGGTTGAGCACTTTGATATTGCAATGACTCGTACCAAAGATGAAGTGCTTTCTCATGTGCCAACAACGGGTAACGTGGCCTATATCGGCGAAATGGCACGTCCTTTTGACGAAGATAATTTTGCAGCGGTAAACCCCGGCTATTTCATGAACGAAATCAACTGGCATCGTGCTATCAAGTCTGATTACGAAGTAGAATGTGTTTCACGTGCGAACCAACGCGCCGCCATGGGCCACATGGCTGCTCGCGATATGTTCTTCAAGAATGGCTCAGAGCTCGAAATTCATTTAGCCTATTTGTTAGCAACGGGTCACGCCGAGCATCAGCTACCCTACGGCAGTATAGTAGCTTTAAATGAACACGCCGCCATTTTGCACTACACCTTATATAACAACCAGGCACCACAGCAGCACCGAACCTTCCTCATCGATGCTGGCGCCCGTTATAACAATTATGCGGCAGATATTACCCGCACCTATGCTTACGAAACGAATGAATTTTCCGAGCTGATTGGTGATATGGATGCATTGGAGCAACGTATTTGCGGCAAAGTAACCACCGGCCAATCCTACGTGGACTTGCATATCGAAACACACCATGAGATTGCCAAGCTGCTTAATAAGTATAAATTCTGTGATATGTCACCAGAGTCCATGGTTGAAGCTGGTGTTACCTCTACTTTCTTCCCGCATGGTCTCGGCCATCACATTGGCTTGCAGGTACATGACGTTGGTGGCCATCAGGCGAATATCGAAGGTGATCCAGCTCCACCGCCCAAGGCGCACCCATTCCTTCGTAATACGCGTGACATTGAAACTGGCAATATTCTGACCATTGAACCCGGTCTTTATTTCATCGACTCGTTACTGGGTGATCTGAAGCAAACTGACCATGCCAAAAGCATAAACTGGGACAAGATTGAACAGTTTAAACCTTTCGGCGGTATTCGTATTGAAGATGAAGTACTGGTCACCGCAACGGGCCCTCGCAACCTGACTCGTGAGCATCTGGATTAATTTTCAGTAATGTCGGACGCTGTAAAGCAAGAAGTTACCGGTTATCGGGTGCCTCAAGATACCGTTGAGCACCCGTTTTCATTTGAGGAAGTTATAAAAGGCAGTCGATTTATTGCTCGATTAGCATTTACGCCAACGGTCGAAGATGCCAAAGCCTTCATTAATCACTTCAATCAAACTGAGCCCGAAGCGACTCATCACTGCTGGGCCTATATCGTTGGCAACCCTTCGAGCACCACTTTAATAGCCTGCTCAGATGATGGGGAACCCAACGGAACAGCCGGTATGCCAATGCTAAATGTTTTGCAACATAGTGATGTTGGAGATATAACCGCGGTCGTTACTCGCTATTATGGTGGTACAAAATTAGGCACCGGAGGCCTAGCGCGCGCTTACGGCGGTTCCGTCAAACAAGCTATGGAACAACTGACTCTCGGTTCTCGAATCTATACGCAGAAGATTGATCTAACTTGTGCTTATGATCTTCAAAAACAGGTAGAATACTTGCTTAAAGAAGCACAAGCCGAGATTGAGCAAACAGACTTTGCTGAACAGGTAACCATTCGTGCCAAAGTCCCGCAAAATACTTTGCCCGAATTAGAAGTAGCACTTGAGGCTTATATCAACCGTAATCAACTAGAGGTAACCAAAGTTACATGTTAGCGTTAAAACATTTTCACATGAGTTTAGCGGCATTGACCGTTTTAGGGTTTTTGATCCGTAGCGTCTGGTTATTCAGAGGTAGCCAGCTGTTACAGAAAAAAGTGGTTAAAATCTTACCGCATATTATTGATACCTTTTTGTTAGCTAGTGGTATCGTATTAATGGTGCAATTTAAGATGTACCCACATCATCAACCATGGTTAACAGTAAAGATTCTGCTTATCGTTACCTACATAATGTTTGGCATTAAAATGTTTCATGCCACCGAAAGCAAAAAACGACTGATCTTTTTTGTACTAGCACTCGCCAGTGTTTTAGCCGTTCTTTACTTGGCAAGAGTTAAACCACCACTCTGGTAATAGAGGAATACTAAAAATGATCGACCCAAAAGTGCTTGATGATATTGCAAATAAATTATCGGATGCTATTCCTCAGTCAGTGAAAGATACTGGTGATGAATTTGCCAAACAAGCCAAGCAAATCCTACAAAATCAGCTAGCCAAGCTTGATCTGGTTACGCGTGAAGAGTTTGATGCACAAACCAAAGTCCTGCAAAGAACTCGCTTGATGCTAGAAGAATTGGAAAAGAAACTTTCTGACATAGAATCCAAACTTTAAGATTTATTTACCTATTAATAAAAAAGGAGCCTGCAGGCTCCTTTTTTATAGTTAATGCACTTATTGTATTGTTGGTGGTGGCAGTACTGTTAAATCCTTAATACTAAAGCCGCCATAATCATCTACTAACTCAATTTCTACGCTGTAAGTATCTGGCTGTAAATCCAGATCCACTACTGATGATGTCTCCTCATCGAAATAATCAAGCTTCCCCTCATATACCTTTAATCTTTCCTGAGGGTAAATGATACGTTCTTTTAAATCTGCAGAACAACCTATCCCACGATCTGCTTCAGTCCAGACAAGTTGATTACCATTAATAATGGCCATATCGAACCCTTCGCAATCTCCATAACTCATTACGGCTGTATTCAGTTTATCTTGATTAATAATATATACTTCAAAATAAATTGTTTCACCATACTCAAACTCCTGAGTCACTTCACCATTAGCTTTACTGAACACCATTTCAGTTCTCAGATTAAAAGAGTCTGACTCGTCTTTACATCCTACCAAGCTTGTTAATAACACTATTAATAAAGCAAATTTTTTCATTTTATCCCCTCTTTGTCCATGTAAAACAGTAACTTACACTTAAACAACTACCCTTTCCATAAGCAGAACTCGTTGTTGTTAACTGTTAGACGCATTTATAAACAAGAGAGTTACATTATTCTTCATCCACTGTTTTAACCTGACTGGCATTTGCTCTGATTTTATAAACTTCGGGCGCTGATATTTCTTTCTTGCGTGCCAACTGCAAAGCCATCTCCGCCAAGCTAACCATGCCTTGTTTTTGCGCTATCTCGTTAAGCTTGTTGATGTCCAGGCTATCCTTAATTTCTCCTGCTACTTCAGGGGTAATGCTTAATAACTCATATACCGATCGTCTCCCTGAAATACCGGTATTAAAGCACTCCGCACAACCGGCGCCTTTATAAAACTTATCGCTTTTTGTTGCCTGGATTTCTTTACGAATTGACTCTGGTATTTTTTCTTCCACCAAGCAGTGCTGACAATTTTTCTTAACCAGACGCTGAGCTAATATTCCCACTAATGCATCTTTTAACAAATAGGGTTCAACCCCCATTTCAACTAACCGGGTAATAGTGCTAACTGCACTGTTAGTATGCAAAGTACTTAATACCAGGTGTCCAGTTAACGAACTTTCTACGGCAATCTTTGCTGTTTCTCCATCACGAATTTCTCCAACCATAATCACATCTGGATCATGCCGTAATATATTTCTCAATGCTCGGGCAAAGGTGTAACCAATCTTATGGTTTACCGGAATTTGGGTTACACCATTCATCTTATACTCAACCGGTTCTTCGACAGTGACTATATGCGGACCTTCTTTAATCTTTTCGTTAATTGCCGCATATAAGGTTGTGGTTTTACCCGACCCCGTAGGGCCCGTAACTAAAAACATGCCGTAACTGGAATGTAATAAATTTACAAATCGCTCAGTATCCTTTTCATTAAAACCAAGTTCCTTTATGTCACGCAGCCCTTGTGAACTATCTAAAATCCGAATGACCACACTTTCTCCATAAACAGTTGGCATGACCGATATCCGCATATCAATACTCTTATCACCGCCGGCATATTCAATACGTCCATCCTGTGGCAAACGTCTCTCAGAAATGTCCATGCCTCCGATAATCTTGATTCGACTAACCAGCGCCTGGTGCAATGATAAATTGAGTTTCCGGATCGGTGTCAAAGTTCCATCCATTCTATACAGCAACTGTAGATTTTTTTCTCTTGGATGAAGATGAATATCAGAAGCTCCTTTTTCAATGGCATCAGTAATGATGGACGCCATCAAGTTAATCACCCCTTTTTTCTTACCTAGACTTTCTATTTCATTAGTGGCAAGGTTTTTGCTCGCATCAATACCGACCCGTTCCAGCTCGGTTAATGCTTCTTTTTCATTTTGGAATTGTACAATGCCGCTTAAGTATTCCAGCAAGTCGCGCTTACTTGTTTTTACAGGCTCAATATTGCATCCAGCAATAAAACTTAACACCTGCATTGCATCAATCTGCTGCGGGTTAGTGAAAGCAACCTCCAGAAAGTTATTCTTTTTAAATAATGGTAGAGCCTGGTATTTAAACAGTAATTCTGGTGGAAACTTCTTAACCCATTTCTCATCAATTTCAATGGTACTTAGATCAATTTCTTTTATTTCGCCAGTATAACGATCTTCTTCTCGACCAAAAGTTGAACGCCCATTGCTTTGTATTACATCAATGTTTGTAATGTTTTTTTCTGATATCAAAACTATGAAGATGTGGTTTTTGTGTAAACGCAATACTTTCCAAAGACCTTTCTCGTTTTCACAATAAACACACTGGCCCGTTATGGTACTTTTTTTATTCATTTCAATTCGATAATTGGAGTAGTCCAGATTACCAGACTCTTTTTGATAATCTTCGAGGCTTTCAAAGACTGGTTTTTGTATGACGATATATTGAACGTCTTTAAATGCTATTTGCTTATCGGCTGTTATAAATATTTGCTTCTCGAAATCTACTTGTTCTAACTTAATGTCTTCCAATTTATTATCGATATCACATAAAACACTATTAGCTGCTTGCTCTTGAGTAGAGCTGATTACATCGGTCAGTAATACGTCAAAAATCATAACCCCTCCTTCGTTTCCCTAACTTTACTTCATTTTTTGGGGTTTTGTTTGATTATTGTCAATGATCTTTCCTTTGACATAATCAGTCCCCTTTTTTGCTCCCCCTCCTTGTTTATAACCTGATAGCAGCACACCTTTATTTAGTCTGCTGTATTCGCACTTCAACTTACTTTTTTCTATCTTCCAGAAAAAAGCCCATGTAACAACATGGGCTTTTGTTGAAGCAGTCGCAGGATTAATCTTTTAATAAGAAGGTGACTTTCATAACAACCCGGAACTTTTCCACCTCTCCATCTTTAATTACCACCTGCTGCTCTTTAATCCAGGCAGATTTTACTTGGTCTAACGTTTTATTAGCTCTTCGAATACCTTGCTTCACTGCATCTTCAAAACTATCATTCGAGTCAGCGATAATTTCGGTAACCTTTGCTACAGTCATACCATCTCCTTTTGTTATTGATTCACTTTTATCTTACTCTTGTTCTATCACATCTCAAGATCTTATATCTCATTTTATGTGTTTGAAGCTAATCCTTTATATTTGCCGTATTAAATTTTCTTTAGTTTAGGCCTACCATCTTCTGTAGCAGGTATCTAAGCTTGGGTATTACACCACTGCCTTACCTTGATGGCGCACCTTTATTGGTGCTTGAAACCATGTATCTCTACAGAATTCACTCATTCAATCATCGCTCAGCTTTGTAGCATATTACCTTTCTAGGCTGAAACAGCGTTGAAGTAAGTATTCACCTTCGCTATCCTTCAAACTTTCTGCAATAAAAAACCGCCTAATAAGGCGGTCTTTTGTCGGTCTTTTTAAAAATAGTATCGAATTTTAGACATCTAAGTTCGAAACGGACAAGGCATTATTTTCTATGAACTCACGTCTGGGTTCGACCTGATCTCCCATTAATGTTGTGAATAGTTGATCTGCTCCCACTGCATCCTCAATGGTTACCTGCAACATGCGTCTGCCTTCAGGATCCATGGTTGTTTCCCACAACTGGCTTGGGTTCATTTCACCCAGTCCTTTATAACGCTGAATTGCTTGCCCTCTACGTGCTTCAGACATTAACCAGTCAAGTGCTTCCTTGAAGGATTCAATTTCCTGGATTTTTTCACCACGCTTAACGAAGGCTCCTTCTTCAATCAAGGTTTCCAGCTTCTCGCCAAGCAAGGAAATCTTTTTATAATCACCTGATGCAAAGAACTCTGTTGAGAGTAAGTACTCACTTTCAACACCATGATGAAACATCACAAAATGAGGTAAATAATGCTCTAGTTCATTATCCTTCCGAACATTAAAGTTAAAACGAACAGCACCGCTTTTTTGATCTTTGTTTAGCTTGACTGACAAGCCATCCATCCACTCTTTGACTTTGACTTCACTCTTCAGATCCTCTGTCTTTAAAGTTGGATGATAAATCATACTGTTTAAAATATTAGAAGGATATAACTGCCCCAGTCGACGAATAGTGGTTTGTACGTCACGATACTCATTAACCAGGCGCTCAAGACCTTCGCCACTAATCGCTGGCGCATCTTTACTAACATAAAGCTCAGTATTATTTAAGGCCGTTTGAGTCAGATAGTTCTCTAACGCATCATCATCTTTCAGGTATTGCTCCTGCTTTCCTTTCTTCACTTTATATAAAGGTGGTTGTGCAATATATATGTAACCACGCTCTATTAGTTGTGGTACCTGACGGTAGAAGAAGGTTAGTAATAATGTACGAATATGCGCACCATCCACGTCAGCATCGGTCATGATAATGATTCTATGATAACGAGTCTTATCAGCGTCAAACTCTTCACGACCGATCCCACAGCCAAGAGCTGTAATCAAAGTGCCAACCTCTTGTGAAGAAAGCATTTTATCGAAACGAGCCTTTTCTACATTCAGAATCTTACCTTTCAAAGGTAGAATTGCCTGATTCTTACGGTCACGGCCTTGTTTAGCAGACCCTCCCGCAGAATCACCCTCCACAATATACAGTTCTGATAATGCAGGGTCTTTTTCCTGACAGTCGGCTAATTTTCCCGGTAGGCCCGCAATATCAAGCGCCCCCTTACGGCGAGTCATCTCTCTTGCTTTCCTGGCAGCCTCACGAGCTCTAGCGGCGTCTATCATCTTATTAACTACAGCTTTAGCTTCACCCGGGTTTTCCAACAAGAAGTCTTTAAGATGCTCTCCCATGGCCTGCTCAACCGCAGTTTTAACTTCGCTAGATACTAATTTGTCTTTCGTTTGTGAACTGAACTTAGGATCGGGTACTTTGACAGAAACTACTGCTGTTAAACCCTCACGAGCATCATCTCCTGTCGTGTTAACCTTTCCTTTCTTGTTATACCCCTCATTTTCCATGAAGTTATTCAAGCCACGGGTTAAAGCTGCACGGAAACCTGCCAGGTGAGTTCCGCCATCTCTTTGCGGAATATTATTGGTAAAACAGAAAATGCTCTCCTGGAATCCATCATTCCATTGCATAGCAACCTCAACAGTCACTCCATCTTCTTCCCGCTCATGGGTGAAATGGAAGACTTTTTCATGAATTGCCGTTTTCTTACTGTTTAGGTATTCAACAAAGGCTCTTATACCACCTTCGTACTTAAAATGATCCTGCCTGCCAGTGCGCTCATCCGCCAAGCGTATGCCGACACCAGAGTTCAAAAAGGATAGCTCACGTAGCCGCTTGGCTAAAATATCGTAATGGTATTCGGTATTAGTAAATGTCTTATCACTAGGCTTGAATCGAATTTCTGTGCCTGTCGTCTCTGCATCCCCAACAATCTCAAGCGGCGCTTGAGGCACCCCATGTACATAAACTTGCTCATAACGCTTTCCACCACGACGAATGGTTAGCTTAAGCTCTTCAGAGAGAGCATTTACCACCGACACACCAACACCGTGCAAGCCGCCTGATACTTTATAAGAGTTGTCATCAAACTTACCTCCAGCGTGCAGTACAGTCATAATCACTTCAGCAGCAGAAACACCTTCTTCTTCATGTAGTTCAGTAGGAATACCACGTCCATTATCTTTAACAGATACTGAGTTATCGCTATGGATGGTTACGTATATGTCCGTACAATGACCGGCAAGTGACTCATCAATAGAGTTATCAACCACCTCAAACACCATATGATGCAAGCCTGTGCCATCATCAGTGTCGCCGATATACATGCCTGGACGCTTGCGAACCGCATCCAAACCTTTCAATACTTTAATACTGGACGAATCGTAACTGTTATTTTCCGACATACAGATTCCTTATGATTGTTCTGTTGAGCTTATTGCGCATTCATTCTTGAGGCTCTATTACCGAAACAGCCCCATGTTCCACGTGGAACAACCTGGCATTATTATACCTGTTTATGAGGCTTTTGAGAGGATCTAAATGCACACAAGTGATAAATATTTGCTGCTCTACAGGCTGATTAGCCAAGAAGTTTAAGAGCATTTGCTGATGCGCTTCATCAAGTTCTGCACCAATATCATCAAGTAGGAATACAGGATACTGGTGGCCTTTCTGTTGAGCAAGGTTTAACTGTGCTAGTTTTAGTGCGGTTGTGACCAATTTTTGTTGGCCTCGTGATAGATAGTCAGCAGCAAGGTGTTTTCCAGATAATATTTTTATATCAGCCTTTTGTATCGTGGCCTGTGTATAACCAAGTTTTTTGTCTTTCGGGTATTGTTGATATAAGACTTCCGCAAGCTCTTTATCTTGCCAGCCTTGATAAAACTCTAAAGACAATTCGATGTCAGGTAAAAACTCTGAAACGATTTTCTTAAAATAAGGACTAAGTAAAGAACAATACTCTAGTCTGTACCGACTTATTTGTTCAGAAAGTGGCACAAGCTGCTTGTCCCAAACTTCAATATCTTTATAGGAATTGCTTTTTTTTAGCATCTTGTTCCGCTGAAGTATAATACGCTGGCAGTCTTGCCAGCGTTTTAAGAAAGAATGTTCCACGTGGAACACTCCCCAATCAAGCAGCTTACGGCGACCACTAGGCCCTTTGGTTATGAGTTCATAATGCTCGGGAGCAAGAATTTGAATCGGGGCCAAGCTAACAAGATCGCTCAGCTTGGTGAGATTATCTTGGTCTAGCCTAATTCGAACGTCATTATTTCTGAAGCGCTGAATACCTAGTCGATGACTCAGATTTTTAGACAGCAGCTCACTGTACAGAGTAAACGAATCTTGGTCGTAGTTGATCAGCTTATTATGACGACTGGTGCGAAAGGAGCGGCCGTGACCAAGAATAAAAAGGGCTTCAAGGATGCTGGTTTTCCCGGCCGCATTATCACCATAAATGATATTCAGCTGAGATGAAAAATGCAGCCTGGACGGCTGCAGATTCCTGAAATTGTGAACAGATAAAGATTTTATGTGCATCTAGGATGCTGAAGGTAATAAAGAATGTTTAGAGACGCATTGGCATGACGACATAAAGACTTTCCCCACCATCCACCTCTTCGATCAAAGTGCTGCTGTTAGCATCAATAAAGGTAAGCTTAACCTGGGGAGTTTTTATAGTGTTCATTACATCAATCATATAGCTGACATTAAAACCGATTTCTAAATCAGATCCATGGTAATCAACACCAAATTCCACCTCGGCTTCTTCTTGCTCCGGATTATTAGCATGCAACCTGACTTGTTCGTTGGTTAGCATGAAGCGAACGCCGCGAAACTTTTCATTACACAGGATTGAAGCACGTGACAAGGACTCTTTGAACAGTTCTCTATCGGCAATAACTGTTTTGTCGCCATTGCGGGGGAGCACTTTATCGTACTCAGGAAAACGACCATCAACCAGCTTAGAAGTAAAAGAGTAGTCAGTCCCTATTACTTTAATATGGTTGGATCCCAAGTTTAGGGTTACAGTATCGTCACTATGCTCTAGCAAACGAGCGAGTTCAGTAACACCTTTACGAGGAATAATTGCACTAATTTTATCTTCAGTATCAATCTTTACTTTGGCACGAGACAGAGCTAAACGATGGCCATCAGTGGCAACGGTGGTTAATTTGTCATTATCAAACTCAAAAAGCATGCCGTTCAGATAGTAACGAACATCCTGTTGAGCCATTGCGAATTGAGTTTTTTCAATAAGGCTCTTGAGAATTTCCTGCGTTAATTCCAAAGAGGCCAAACTGACAGTTTCATCAAGGTTGGGAAATTCATTAGCGGACATGGTTGATAAACTAAACCGGCTGCTAGGAGTAATGATTTTTAAACGAGTGTCGGATTGCTCGACTTTAACATTCTCGCCATCGCCTAGACTGCGCACAATATCTAATAGCTTACGCGCAGGAACTGTAATTTCGCCAGGTTCGAACTCGCCTTCTAAATCTACCTGAGCCTTAAGCTCAACCTCTAAATCAGTAGCAGTTAGTGATAACTTACTATCATCAACTACCATTAAAACATTAGATAGAACAGGTAGTGTTTGTCGTTTCTCTACTGCACCACTAACCAATTGAAGTGGCGCCAGCAATTGATCCCGGCTTATGGTAAAACGCATATAGATACCTTGTTATTAGCTGGACAAAGTCCGAAGTAAATTTGAAAAATCTTCTTCTATATCGATGCTTTCGCCTTTTAGCTGCTCAATCTTGCGGCAGGCATGCAAGACCGTAGTATGGTCTTTTCCCCCAAAAGCATCGCCAATTTCTGGCAGACTATGGTTAGTTAAATTTTTAGCCAGAGCCATAGCCATTTGGCGTGGCCGTGCGATAGAACGACTGCGCCTTTGAGATAATAGATCAGAAACCTTGATCTTGTAATAGCTGGCAACCGTTTTTTGAATATTTTCAATCGATATGAGCTTATCTTGAGCAGCAATAAGGTCTTTCAAGGCATCTTTAACAAAATCCAGGGTAATGGCTCGACCAGTAAACTGTGCATTGGCTAGAACACGCTTTAATGCCCCCTCCAGCTCTCGAACATTAGAACGGATACGCTTAGCTATGAAAAAAGCCACCTCATTCGGTAGCTCAATTTTAGAGCTATGAGCCTTACTCATAAGAATGGCCACACGGGTCTCCAACTCTGGAGGCTCAACGGCAACGGTCAACCCCCAGCCAAAGCGGGATTTCAACCGCTCTTCAAGACCATCAACCTCTTTCGGGAAGCGATCGCAGGTGATAATAACCTGTTTATTCTTTTCGATGAGGTTATTAAAGGTATGGAAAAATTCTTCCTGGGTGCGACCTTTATTGGCAAAAAATTGAATGTCATCTATTAAAAGTGCATCTACAGAACGGTAAAAGTTTTTGAATTTATCCATGGTTCCTGTTTGTAAAGCTTTGACCATGTTAGCCATGAATCGCTCTGAGTGTAGATATACAATTTGAGCGTTAGGACTTTTTTCAAGGATGGAGTTACCGATTGAGTGCATTAAGTGGGTTTTACCCAAGCCAACTCCACCATAGATGAATAATGGGTTATAGCCTTCACCTGGATTTTCAACCACTTGCTGAGCCGCAGCACGAGCAAGCTGATTAGATTTACCTTCAACAAAACTTGAAAAGAGGAAATTGGGGTTAAGATTATTCTGTTGAAAACCTGAGTTTTGATGACTTTGCTGACTTTGAGATGGACGACTATTGTATGAAACAGCTGCTGAGGTGTGACCATTAGCAGTTGTCGACTCAGAAGAAACAGGGGCTTCTACTCCTTGATTAGCGTTGCCCACATGCAAAGAGATTTGCTTAGCTTGCTGACTATCACCTGGCTCTCTCTGACCAATATGCTCATTAATTCGGTCTAAATACTGTTGACGGATCCAATCAACAAAAAAAGGATTCGGAGCATACAGAGCCATCTCTGAATCAGTTTCTTTAACTTGAAGAGGTTTAATCCAAGTGTTGAATTCAGTCGCTGACAACTCGGATTGCAGCTTCTGCAGACAACTCCGCCAAACAGTACCCGTCATTATTATTAGAGTCCTAAAATTTTGTTTATATGTCATTAGCGAAGGAATTGATTTTATTCTTTCGCTAGATTTGGTCACTTCAAACGGTGAGAGACTAAGTTTAGATCCAGAAGCTAAAATAATCCACAACTTTACCTATATATTTTTACTATAAACACAAAGCTAATGATAAAGCCGCTAGAATTAAAACTATACAAAAAACGACTCAAAACTGACTAAAGAACCTTTATGTGGGTATATACTGTATAAAAACCCTTTAAATCTGTGCATATAATCGAATTTAAGTGGTTTAAGACAGTTATGCAAGTTTAATCCCAAGCTTTTGAGGCCAGTTGTAAAGAGACTTATCATTGACGTAAACATTTAATATTTAAGGTAAAAAAACACTTATTCACAGAAAATAAAAAGCTAATAATAATAATAAGATCTTTTTAAAAAGATCTATTAATATTACACGCTTAATAACCCTTAAACAGACCTTGCTAGCAAAGATAATATTGAGAAAAGTGATCTTTGCAGCAAACTCAGCAAAAAAAGCACTTTATTGACACTTTTGTAAATGTAGAAGGTTTAATCGAAATGAAAATTATCCACAGTAGGGAAAAGGAAAAATCGAAAATTGGATGATGTTGTGCTTTTTTGTTGGCTCTACTACCAGATAGGATAAGGTGAGTAAATTATAGACAGAAGCTAGCAATTTTATAAATATTGAAGACTTAATATAAAGTGCAAAATTTTGTTAAATAATCTCCAAGATCGTTGCACAAACTCTATAAATCCTATAGAATCTCGCGTCCTTGTAGTAGAGCTGGATTGTATTTTAACCGTAGAGAATTGGTCTCTAAGGTCAAGAATCAGCTTAAATTTTATTGGCTAGTGGGTTTAATCCGATGAAAAGAACATTTCAACCAAGCATTATCAAGCGTAAGCGTACTCACGGCTTCCGTGCACGCATGGCAACAAAAAACGGACGTCAGGTTATTAACCGTCGTCGCGCAAAAGGCCGTAAGCGTTTAAGCGCCTGATAAGTAAAGTATTCCTTGATGTGAGCGCTAAGCAGGCTTGTGAAAAACAGCTTTCTGCTGGCTTTTCAACGAGTCTGCGATTGCTCACAGCAGAGGATTATAAAAGGGTTTTTACGAATCCTGTCAAAATAGTTTGCCCTCCTTACACCCTTCTTGCTATACCAAATCAAAAGACTTATCCAAGACTCGGCTTAATTGTGGCTAAAAAAAATGTCCGTAGAGCTGTAGATCGCAATAGGATCAAAAGGTTAGCTAGAGAAAGTTTTCGTTTAAATCAGCAACACCTACCCAACTATGACATTGTTTTATTAGCCAGACGTGGTAGTAGTCAGTTGGTGAATGAGGTATTATTCGAGCACCTTGAACAGCTCTGGAATCGTTTACAGAGAAGGGTGAACAAGTGATAAATCAATTGCTGATAGGAATCGTACGCGGATATCAAAAAATATTGAGCCCTGTTATGGGGAATCAATGTCGTTTTTATCCGACCTGCTCTAATTATTCTATAGATGCATTACAGCAACACGGGGCAATTAAAGGCAGTTGGTTGACTATAAAGCGAATTTCTCGTTGTCATCCTGGATGCGAGGGTGGTCATGATCCTGTCCCTCCAGTAAACAATTAACAGTACACGCAAAGAATTAAAGAGATTGCTATGGAATCGATGCGCGGATTTTTTATTTTAGGTTTGGCTATTTGTACATTTCTACTGTACCAAGCCTGGCAGAAAGATTATGGCCCGCAAGCTCAACAAGAACAAGCTGAGCAATTTAGCCAAGAAGCAGCTGTAACTGACAGCGAAGTTAAAAACAGTAATTTAATTGAAGTCACTACCGATGTTTTGAAAATAAAAATAGATCGGGTTGGCGGTGATGTCGTTTATGCGGAGTTAAATAATTATAACCGTGAGCTTGATAGTGAAAATGAGCGTGTGGTGTTATTTGATTATAGAGAGCGTCTATATCAAGCGAAAAGTGCCCTGTTGGGCAACGGAGCACCGGATAACCAGCTTCCTCGCGCGAGTTACCAAACTGAAAAAAATATTTTCCAGTTGTCCCAGGGTCAGGATGAATTAAAAATACCTTTAACCTGGGTAAATGACGAAGGCGTTGAGTTTGTTAAGACATTTACTTTCAAACGTGATGATTACGAGATAGGTGTTGATTATACAATAAATAATCAGTCAGCTAACGACAGAACTTACAACTTTGTCGCTGAGTTAGTTCGTGATCAAAAGCCAACAGGTCTGGAAGAAAAGTCTTCGTTTGGCATGTCGCCGTTCATGGGAGTGGCCTACTCTCCAGAAGCAAGAAAGTATGAAAAGATTGCATTTGATGATCTAACGGAAGAACCTGTTGATGTGACTCGACAAGGTGGCTGGATTGGTTATCTGCAACATTACTTTATTTCTGCGTGGATTCCAGAACAGCAAGAGCAGATTAAAGTAACTACCTCAGTAAAGTCGAACCAAAGCGCCATTATTCGCTTTATTCAACCTACCGTTTCTGTCCCAGCACAAAGCGAAAAAGTCATTAAGGCCACTTTATATGTTGGTCCTAAAATTCTTAAACGTTTAGAAGCGGCTGCACCAGGTTTAGAAAAATCGCTGGATTTAAGTTGGGTGTGGTGGATTGGTTTACCTTTATATAAGTTAATGCAATTCTTCTTTTCGTTTGTTGCTAACTGGGGTGTCGCTATTATTTTAGTTACCTTGGTGGTTAAGGCATTACTTTATCCTCTATCAGCCGCACAATATCGTTCGATGGCTAATATGAGAAAGTTGGCACCGAAAATGCAGCAGTTGAAAGAGCGCTACGGCGAAGATAAACAACGTATGCAACAAGAAATGATGAAAATGTATAAAGAGGAAGGTGCCAACCCTTTTGGCGGTTGTTTACCTATGCTCTTACAGTTCCCAATTTTCATCGCGCTTTACTATGTGTTATTTGAAGCTGTTGAATTGCGTCATGCGCCGTTTTTCGGCTGGATTCAGGATTTGTCAGTAGCAGATCCATATTTTGTATTGCCGTTGTTGATGGGTGGTAGCATGTGGTTGATGCAAAAGCTGCAGCCACAGTCACCGACTATGGATCCAATGCAGCAAAAAATAATGAGCTATTTGCCGATTGTGTTTACCGTCTTTATGTTGTTCTTCCCTGCGGGTCTAGTTCTATACTGGTTGTGTAACAACTTAATTTCAGTTGCGCAGCAACAGTACATTACTAAAAAGATCGAAAAGAACTACGCAACAAAAAGTAAGTAGACGTCTGAATTCAAGTGAGCAACCTAGATACTATTGCTGCGATTGCAACGCCACCCGGACGTGGTGGCGTTGGCATCATAAGAGTTTCTGGCAAAAATTCTCAACTTATTGCTGAGAAAGTTTTAGGCAAGTCACTTAAAGTACGTGAAGCTACTTACATCCCTTTTTTAGATAGCTTTGGTCAAACTCTCGATCAAGGTATAGCCATTTTATTCAAAGCACCTAATTCTTTTACCGGTGAAGATGTTCTCGAGTTACAAGGGCATGGCGGCCCAGTAATTTTAGACCTGTTGTTAAAAGAAGTATTGGACGCCGGTGCCAGGATAGCAAAACCAGGTGAGTTTTCAGAGCGAGCCTTCTTAAATGATAAGCTTGATTTGGCGCAGGCGGAAGCGATAGCGGATTTAATCGAATCAACTTCAGAACAGGCTGCGCGTTCAGCCATGCGTTCATTGCAGGGCGAGTTTTCAAATAAAGTTAATTGTCTGGTTGAGGCACTCATTCATTTAAGAATCTATGTTGAAGCGGCCATTGATTTCCCTGAAGAAGAGATAGACTTTTTGTCTGATGGCAAGGTGCAGGGTGATCTAAATGCGATCCTTGACGCGATAAAGCAGTTAAAAAATGAAGCGCAACAAGGCTCTATTTTACGCGAAGGGATGACGGTGGTTATTGCTGGTAAACCTAATGCTGGAAAATCAAGTTTGCTCAATGCCCTGGCTGGGAAAGAGTCGGCTATTGTCACTGAGATTGCTGGAACAACACGAGATGTGTTGCGTGAGCATATTCATATTGATGGATTGCCGGTTCATATCATTGATACAGCAGGATTGCGCGAAAGTGACGATACGGTAGAAAAAATTGGCATTGAGCGTGCCTGGCAAGAAATAGAAAAAGCGGATCAAATTATTCTAGTCGCAGATGCGAGTGAAACACATCAATTTATACCTCATGAAATTGACCCAGCCTTTACCAAGTTTGAACAGTTCAAAGAAAAACTACTGATTGTTGCTAACAAAGTAGACTTAACTGATAGTGTAGAAATAGCGAAAAACTTACAGTACAAAGTGTTACCGCTAAGTGCAAAAACAGGTCAGGGAATTAACGAGTTAAAAAAGACTTTAAAAGATATTGTAGGTTTTAAACAAACATCAGAAGGATCATTTATTGCCCGTCGTCGCCATCTTGATGCGATTGAGCGAGCATTGCAATTTTGCGAGAACGGTAAGCAGCAGTTGGAAGTATATCAAGCTGGAGAGTTGCTGGCGGATGAGCTGCGCCAAGCGCAAAATGCGTTATCTGAAATCACCGGCGAGTTTACCGCCGATGATTTGTTAGGAAGAATTTTCAGCAGCTTCTGTATCGGTAAATAGTCAGGACGCCTGCTCTGCCGCCTGTTGCTGCAGTCCTATGCGCTCCCATTTCTGCCATTTTACTGAATCACGGTTATAAAGCTTCTGTAAGCTCAAAGTTAAAGCTACAAGTTCAATAAACTCAATAACATACAATAGTATCCAAGCTACAGGAATAAAAGGAAGCAAGTTTTTATGGTAGCTTGACTTTGAATCAAGTTTAATTTGTAGCGTAACCAAACTGGAAGAAACCAGAATAACCGAAGCAAGCAGTGCAAAGTCCTGGCTAATGATGATGTAGCAATAAAACAAAGATAAAAATAAACCTACATTCAGCAATAGAATTTCAGCATATACAGCTAACGGTAAAATAAACCAGGATAAGTAACGATTGTGCTGTGTATTGTTACTAAAGAATAATTCACGATGCTTCAGGTAACAGAGAATACGACCATATTTCCAACGAAGTCGTTGTTTTCTTAACCCTTTCCAATCTGTCGGACCTTCGGTATATACCACTGCATCATGAGCATAACGAGTTTTATATCCGTGGCTTAAAATACTCATCGAAAGATCAATATCTTCAGTGATGATGTCTTCGTCAAAACCTTTAAGATTGTGTAATACATCACGTCTATACGCTGCTGCCGCACCGCCAATGATATGAACTGCATTAAAATAAGAGTCAGCGCGTTTATAAAAGAAACCGCAAACATACTCAAGTTGCTGCAGCCACTCAAGAGGCTTCTTTTTATTGCCAACAATGATATTGCCTGCTACAGCGCCCACAGAAGGATCGTCGAAACGCTGTATAAATTTATAAATGGCATTTCTATCCACAATACAATCAGCATCAATGGTAATAATAATATTACCCTCTGCGATCTCTAAGCCTTTATTCAGTGCTTTAGCTTTGCCGCCATTGGTTAAGGATAAATACTTAATGGGTACCCGGTTATTCTGATGTGATTGATATTGCTTTATAAACTGGGTGATCAGCTGATGAGTTTTGTCAGTTGAACCATCGTTAATCACCACTAACTCAAAATCATCGTAATTAGACTGTAATACCGACTCAATAGTTTTAATGATGCCAACTTCTTCATTCCAGGCTGGAAGCAAGACACTAACTTTATAAGGCGTTAGTGTAGAGTAACCTTGGTTAACGGGTAAAAATGAGTACCTGATAGCAGCATACAGTTGAACCACTAATTTTGTAATTAAAGGTAACACCAGTATAAACAGGAAAAACCTGAGACTGATTAATGACTCGGATACCGGGCCTTCCATCAGAAAAGCCAAAATTAGAACCGTTGCAGATAACAGATACAAACTGATAATTAACAGTTTGGTCGTAAGCTGATGTTGCTTAAATAATTTCATCATAGAAGTTCTGCTTTGTACCAAGAGTGAATAGGTTACACAAATCGCGAGCGATTATGGCATAACTATAGGGAGCTACAAAGCAATGTGTATGAAACAGTTCACATTAGGCTTTCAGCCTGTTATAGCAGTGTGAAGCATTCGGCAAAATAAGTTGAATATCAAAAAATAGACGGAAAATGATGGAACTTTAATAAAATCCCGCCGAGGGCGGGATTGGAGTGTAGATTTAATGAAAGGCAGGATTAGTTGCCAGAATATTCTCGTCTTACCCTTAAGTTACGAATCTCGGAAATTCTGAATGGCATTTGTAGATAATTACCTGCAGAAATTTGTGTGTTAATACGAGCAACGGATCCATCCACTGACTCAATGGTACCCTTGTAGGACTTACCTCGATAATCAAAATAGGCCTGGTAGTTAATATACTTAGCAAGGTCAGATGGGTCAGTTGCCTGGAGCGTTAGGCCTTGAATAGTTTCAAGGTTATCATCAACGACTTGAGTTTCCTCATCTAGCTGGGGCAAATCATCAGGGTTAGGGCGCGGTCCAAAAAGCTGTCTTATTTCTTTATCATTTATTTTAATAGACATGTTCAAGCTACTGATCATGAGTTGCGGTGACATGGATAATAGTTGAAATGGATCCATAGAATTATCAGGATATGTGGAAATCTTAATGTTACGAGGATTTGCTACATAATCAGCGTACTGCGTATAGAATTCATCGCTTAGGTAAATGGACTCATTATAAAAAAGATGTTTAAGGTAATTAAGGTGACGTTGGTGGTAGTCTTCTTTAGAGATATCGACCAAGTCTGCACAGAATTCATTTAAGCGATTAATATAACCATCGTTGATATACGTCATGCCAATGCTTTTTAGTTTGGGGTTCATAGAGTTTTGGCTGATGTTGTCCATCAAGAAATCCATTTTGAAGCTGCCGTAATCTCGGGCGTTGGCATAAAGCACAAAGTTAGCCTGATTAATGTGGTGGTCGTAATTAATGCTGGCGTCAAAATCCAGGGTTATCTGGCTGTACCCCATTTTATTTAAATCACTGATAGAGATTGAGCGCTTGGTACCGCAGCCAGCCATTTGTGTCTGCGTAAAGAAATCGGGTCTGGCGGCAAAAGCAGGCTCTGATTCCAAATCAAGGGATAATGGGAACTGAAAGTTTTTAATCTTGAGCACCATTGAGGAAGGGGCGTCGGTAAGCATTCGAGTTTCAATACTACGGACAAGCTTGAAAGATTCGATTAAGCTACCGGTACCGATCTGAAACTCTTCGATAGTCGCTTCGGTACTGGTCCCTGGGAAGGTGAATTTAATACCGCGAGTAACTGATTTGCCATCAATGCTGACAAAGGTACTATCATAACTGGCCGAAGTAACCATGCGAAACTGAGAAAATACATCGTCTATAGCTTGCTTGTTCTTATACCAGATGTAACCATAACCTAAAGCGGCAGCAATTAATAAAAAGACAAACAATCGAATAAAAATCTTCACCCTTCTCTCCTTCACTTGTAATGTTTAATGGTGATTATTTCCATTAAACGAGGGTTAACATTATAAAGTTATAACCAGCATGGCAGATTATTGGTACCAACATAGATTGACTACGAAGCCGTAACACTGCCAGCAATATCCCCAATAAAAAAACGGACACCAGAGCAAACCAGTAACCAGAGTATTCTAGTAGGTGAAAGGCCATAAACACAACTGAGGATAAAAAAATTGCCCAGAAATTAGAAAACCGTTGGGATAAGCCTGATAATAAGACCCCTCTAAAGAGGTATTCCTCTCCAATTGGAGCCAACGCTATTACTGAAATAAACAAAAAGTTTTTAGCAATAGGACCACCGTCGAGAATCTGTAATAAGGTGGAGTCTTCTGCCAATGGAGGGGAAAAAAACTGCCCTCCCCATAAAACCATTAAAGAAAACAGTGATCCTGCCATTAATGACAAAAGGAACCACAGGAAAGAGGTTCTAAGCTGAGGTAAAAAAACAGATAAAAAGAACGGTAAGCTTAGACGAATAATGAGCGAATAACTGACAAGCAGTCCAAAGCAAACGGAGATAGCAAGTAGTAAAGGTGGAGGCTCTGCTCCAAGCGGTAAGTCGGCGAAATAATAGGCTAGAAAAAGGATACTGCTGGTAGTAAAAGCAAGCAAAACCAAGGCCAAACAGGTTAAAATGATAGCTTCAGTAAAAGGATATTGGTATTTTGGGTTGGCGCTGACCAATCTAAAGTGCTCCACCTTGTTGTTTTAAAAAGACTTGTTCTGCAGCAATGTTATACCACACTTTGGCATGGCTGAAAGGCTGCGGAATTGAATAGGCTGTCAATTGTACTGTTTAACTAGCCTCAAAAACCTAAAAAGCTGTTCAAAAGTTATACAAATATCGGTATGATCTCGCTCCCTTAGCAGATAAGGGTGTTTTTGTTCGTTCGGCGTTGATAGCCCCATTTTTAAATTAGAGATTGTTAACTTATGCGTTATCCAGAAGATTATTCAGTTATTGTGATTGGCGGAGGCCATGCTGGCACAGAGGCTGCTTTGGCCTCAGCTCGTATGGGTGTGAAAACCTTATTACTAACGCATAACATTGAAACATTAGGGCAAATGTCCTGCAATCCGGCGATTGGTGGTATTGGCAAAGGCCATCTGGTCAAAGAAATAGATGCCCTTGGCGGCGCCATGGCGCAAGCGATTGATCGTGCTGGAATTCAATTCAGGACGTTAAATGCCAGCAAAGGTCCGGCGGTTCGCGCCACTCGAGCGCAGGCTGATCGTGCGTTATATAAGGGGGCTATTCGTGAAATTTTGGAAAATCAGCCAAATCTGACCATTTTTCAGAATGCTGTCATTGATCTGATTGTTGAGCAGGATAAGGTGCGAGGGGTTAAAACCCAAATGGGCCTGGATTTCTACGCTCCGGCAGTGGTTCTAACAGTTGGTACTTTCCTTGGTGGTTTGATTCATATTGGGATGCAGAACCATTCCGGTGGCCGTGCTGGCGATCCGCCTTCTATAGCTTTAGCTGAGCGCTTGCGTGAACTACCATTCCGTGTGGACCGACTGAAAACAGGTACTCCGCCGAGAATAGATGCTAAGAGTGTGGATTTTTCGGTAATGGAAGAGCAACCAGGTGATAATCCTGTACCAACCTTTTCATTTATGGGAACAGCTGATCAGCATCCAAAGCAAGTTTCTTGTTGGATCACCCATACCAACGAAGCCACGCATGAGATTATTCGGGGGGGGCTTGATCGATCGCCAATGTATTCTGGTGTGATTGAGGGCGTTGGTCCGCGCTACTGCCCTTCTATCGAAGATAAGATCATGCGCTTCAGCGACAAAAACAGTCATCAGATCTTCGTTGAGCCCGAAGGGTTAAATAGTCATGAACTATACCCCAATGGCATCTCAACAAGCCTGTCTTTCGACGTGCAAATGAATCTGGTGCGCTCGATAAAAGGGTTTGAAAATGCCCATATTACCCGCCCGGGCTATGCCATCGAATATGATTATTTCGATCCTCGCGATTTAAAAGCATCACTGGAAACTAAGTTTATTGGCGGTTTGTTCTTTGCCGGCCAAATCAATGGCACAACGGGCTATGAAGAAGCGGGAGCTCAAGGTTTGATCGCTGGTATGAACGCAGCCTTGCAAGTACAGGACAAAGAGGCTTGGTCGCCGCGTCGTGATGAGGCCTATATTGGTGTTTTAATTGACGATCTGATCACTCAAGGTACGCAAGAACCTTATCGCATGTTCACCTCGAGAGCTGAATACCGCTTGATTCTGCGAGAAGACAACGCGGATTTACGTTTAACCGAAAAAGGCCGCCAGTTAGGACTGGTGAATAATGTTCGTTGGCAGGCTTTTAGCGATAAAAAAGAGGCTATTGAGCGTGAAACAAGCCGTATCAAAAGTTTGGTGGTGCAGCCAGACGGTGCTGCAGGTCAGCAACTCAACCAACAACTCGAGAAACCATTAAGTCGTGCCTATAAAGGTGAAGAGTTATTGCGCCGCCCTGATATCACTTATGCAGGATTAATGGCCTTGCCCGGAATGGCGGCTGAATCTGTCCCAAGCAAGGTTGCTGAGCAAGTTGAAATACAAATTAAATACTCGGGCTATATTGATCGTCAAAAAGACGAAATCGAGCGTAGCCTACGTAATGAGAATACAGCGCTGCCAAAGGATCTGGACTATAGCCAGGTTAAAGGGCTTTCTAATGAAGTGGTGCAGAAGCTGATGAATATCAAACCTGAAACCATCGGCCAGGCTGGTCGTGTGTCAGGAGTGACCCCGGCAGCTATCTCGTTATTGTTAGTGCACTTAAAGAAACGGCAGCATCTAAAATCTGCATAAATAGTTGTTTGTAAGAGGCTATTAGATTTAGGTTTGCCAGTGCCTGGCTTGTTGTTAAAAATTATCCTTTAAGAAGAAACTGTTTGTGAATCCAGAACTATTAAAATTACAAAAGGTCTTTAATCAAAAATGTTATAAAGCCGGTATTGATTTATCAGATGAGGATAGTGGGCGCTTACTTAACTATCTTTCTTTATTACTGAAATGGAACAATGCCTTTAATCTGACAGCTATCACCAAGCCTGAAGAGGCGTTGGATTTACACTTGCTTGATTCGGTTGCGGTAACGCCAGCAATTCAAGATTACCGTTCTTTGCTTGATGTGGGCACTGGCGGTGGTTTGCCGGGAATTCCGCTGGCAATCTTAAACCCTGATAAAGAGTTCACACTGCTTGATACTAATAGTAAAAAGACCCGTTTTCTAAAACAGGTGGTCTATGAGCTGGGACTGGATAATGTGACAGTGATAAATCAGCGAGTGCAAGACTTTGAGAATCAATCAGGGTATGCTTGCATTCTTTCGCGGGCGTTTGCCAGCCTGTCTGATATGGTGCTTTGGACTAAGCATTTACTTGCAGAAGATGGACATTGGTTAGCGATGAAAGGCCAATATCCTCATCAGGAACTGGAAAAGTTACCAAAAACAGTGGAGCTTGTTAAAGCGCACGAAGTTAAGCTACCTGGTGTTAATGCAAGTCGTTGGTTTATCTATTTAAAACAGAAGCAGTGAATGAAGCTGCAAATAATAGAATAAGAGGTGAAGCGTGGCGCATGTAATTGCCATAACGAATCAAAAAGGCGGTGTGGGTAAAACAACCACCAGCGTAAACCTTGCTGCATCCTTGGCCGAGGAAGGCAAGCGAGTGTTGCTGATTGATATGGATCCGCAAGGAAATGCGACCATGGGCTCTGGTGTGGAAAAGGGCGACCTGGAACTATCGGTTTATGATTCACTGATGGAGCCAAATGAAGCCAAAAGCCATATCGTTGTTTCCGAGGCTGGTAATTTTGATGTGTTACCAGCTAATGCAGACCTGACAGCGGCCGAGGTACACCTGCTAAAACTGGATGACAAAGAAAAGCGTCTGCGCCAGGTAATCTTACAAATTAACCGCTACTATGATTATGTGTTAATTGACTGCCCTCCTTCTTTAAATATGCTGACGTTAAACTCTTTGGTGGCAGCCGATTCTGTAATAATTCCAATGCAGTGTGAGTATTATGCTTTGGAAGGTTTGTCAGCCCTATTGAACACGATTGGACAGGTTCAGGATCACATTAACCCTAATTTAGAAATCGAGGGTATATTGAGAACCATGTATGACCCGCGAAACCGCTTATCGCTGGAAGTGTCGCGACAGTTGTTTAATCATTTTGCTGACAAAGTTTACCGTACCGTGATTCCCCGTAATGTGCGGCTAGCTGAAGCCCCCAGTTTTGGCGTGCCAGTAATGTATCACGACCGAGGTTCAAGCGGTTCAAAGGCCTATTTAGCGTTAGCGGGTGAAATTATTCGCCGCAATAAAGCCCAGGCGCTTTAGCTTGTATGATTCAATAAGAATACCGAGTGGTAGAGGATAAGAATGAGTAAGCGAGGATTAGGTAAAGGGTTAGATGCTCTGCTCGGCGGAGCAATGAGCAAACCTCAAGCTAAGAAAACAGGTGATGGTTCAGCTAACGAAGCTTCGGAAGCTGAGCGACATTTAAGAGAAATGCCCATCGAGTTTTTACAGCCGGGCCAATATCAACCTCGTCGTGTAATGACCGAAGAAGGGTTAGATGAACTGGCTGACTCGATAAGAGCTCAAGGCATGATCCAGCCCATCGTTATTCGCTCGGTGGGAAAAGACAAATATGAAATTATTGCCGGTGAGCGTCGCTGGCGTGCGGCACAAAGAGCGGGTCTGCATGAAGTTCCGGTAATTATCAAAGAGGTGCCTGACGAAGCTGCCATCGCCATGTCCTTGATTGAGAATATTCAGCGTGAAGATCTCAATGCGATGGAAGAAGCTTACGCACTGCACCGCTTGATGGAGGAGTTTGACTTAACTCATCAACAAACTGCTGATGCAGTGGGAAAAAGCCGTACCACAGTCACCAATCTATTGCGTTTAATGCAATTAAGCGAACACTGTAAGACGTTGTTAGAGCGCGGAGATCTGGAAATGGGCCATGCACGAGCGCTCCTATCACTAGAGCCAGCCAAGCAGACTGAAGCGGCCAAAACCGTAGTTGCCAAAGCAATGACCGTGCGCGACACCGAAAAGTTAGTGCGCAATATCAACGAGCCGAAGAAAAAGACCAGGCCTGTTGAGAAAGATCATCATATCAAGTCACTGGAGCAACAGCTGTCAGATAAAATTGGCGCTAGCGTAGCCATTAATCATGGTAATAAAGGCAAAGGAAGTTTGGTTATCAACTATCACAGCCTGGATGAACTGGATGGAATACTACAACATCTGGGTATCAAGGAAGACTAGAACACAAGTTATAGGGTCATTAGTTATCCTTATGGATAAGCCGGTGAACGGCCTTTAATTTTTGTGTTTTTTCGAGGTGGTTTGGTTGATTAAAGGGCACTAAATCTTTATACTTGCCGCCCGAATATGTGGTGAGCCTATGCTTTGATGCATAGGGAAAGGCAGCTCCTTATGAGTGAATCATTAGCGAAAAAAGGTCGAAAGCAGGCCTATAAAGTGGTTCTACTCCAATTAGGTATTAGCGTAATTTTGGCATTGATAGGCTTGTTAATATCAATGAAGGTGAGTATGTCATTAGGTATCGGAAGCTTGATAGCCGTTGTCATACATTTTGTTTTCGCCACTATAGTATTCAGAAAGTCAGGGGCTCAAGCAGCACAAGAAATTCAGAAAGCATTTATGTACGGCGAGAGCTTGAAAATCCTACTCGCTATTGGCTTGCTGGCTTTTGCGTTGACAGTATTACCGGTGCACCCAGCAACACTGATAATAGGTTATTTTATTATCATAGTATCGCAGTGGTTTGCACCCTTAATCGTTAAATCGTCTTAATTAAGACACGTTGATAAGAGAGAAGGCTTCAGAATGGCTTCATCAGAAAATCCAACAAGTGTTGAATATATCAGGCACCATCTGCAGAACGCACAAGTGTGTAAAACGGACGAGGGCTGGGTATGGAATCATTGTCAAGATGCAGGGTTCTGGACCTTTAACATCGATAGTTTATTCTTCTCCTTTATTTTGGGTGCGCTGTTCTGTTTCTCGTTCTGGCGCGTCGCTAAAAATGCCAAGATAGAAAAACCACGCCGCTGGCAGTCGTTCGTAGAAATGATTGTTGAGTTTGTTGATAAAAGCGTTAAAGATACCTTCCATGGTCGCAACCCAATGATTGCGCCGCTCGCCTTAACCATATTTGTCTGGATTTTCTTAATGAACCTGATGGATTTGGTTCCTGTGGACTTATTACCATGGGCAGCAAGTCAAGCGGGTGCGGATTATCTTAAAGTAGTGCCTACTACGGATGCCAACATCACCTTTAGCTTATCTTTGGGTGTGTTTATTCTGATTATTTTCTACAGCATTAAAGTAAAAGGCATTGGCGGCTTTATTGGTGAGCTGACCTTACATCCTTTTTCAAGTAAGAATAAATTTGTTCAAGTGTTGCTTATTCCTGTGAACTTCCTGATGGAGTCAATTGGTTTGTTAGCAAAACCAGTTTCGTTAGCACTGCGTTTGTTCGGTAACCTTTATGCCGGTGAGCTGATCTTTATCCTGATTGCAGTATTAATGAGCGCGGGCATTGGCGGCATAGTTGGTGGTGGTATTTCATACATGGTATGGGCAATTTTCCATATTCTGGTTATCACACTACAAGCCTTCATTTTCATGATGTTAACCATTGTTTATTTAAGCATGGCTCATGAAGATCACTAGTACGCCAAAGGCATGTCGCTAAATTAAAGAGTTTGTTTTTTTAGGTTTTACTTTTAGTTTTAACATTTAACTTTATTTCTCGATTGGAGGAAACAATGGAAACTTTGTTCGCGTTTACAGCATTAGGTGTGTTGTTAATTTTAGGTCTTGGTGCTTTGGGTACTGCGATTGGCTTTGGTCTTTTGGGTGGTAAATTCCTGGAAGCTTCTGCTCGTCAACCAGAATTAGCTCCAATGTTGCAAACTAAAATGTTCCTAGTTGCGGGTCTTCTTGATGCGGTAACCATGATCGGTATTGGTATCGGTATGTGGTTCACATTCGCAAGCCCATATGCAACTCAATTAGCCAAAATTTTAGGAATTGAACTTTAATCTTTGGCTAACCAATAACCTGAGGGGGAATAGACGTGAATATCAACGCTACCCTATTGATTAACATGATTTTCTTTGTCGGCTTTGTGTGGTTCTGCATGAAGTTTGTATGGCCTCCGTTGATGAAGGTCATCAAAGAACGTCAAGACAAAATTGCTGAAGGTCTGGCTGCTTCTGAAAGAAGTCAGAAAGATCTGGAGCTGGCTCAAGAAAAAGCCGCAGAAATGCTGCGCGAAGCTAAACAACAATCTGCAGAGATTGTTGATTCAGCCAAGAAACGCCATGCTGAAATTGTTGATTCTGCTAAAGACGATGCTCGCTCTGAAGCTGACAAAATTAAAAGTGGCGCTATGGCCGAGATTGAGCAAGAAGTTAACCGTGCTCGAGAACAGCTTCGTTCGAAAGTGGCTACCCTGGCTGTAGCTGGTGCCGAGAAAGTAATTGAGCGAAATATCGATGCAGCTGCGAACAATGATTTGTTCGACAAGCTGGTAAAAGAGTTATAAGGGTTAACTATGGCTGAGCTGACTACTATTGCAAGACCATACGCAAAAGCAGCATTCGAATATGCTCTTGGCGCTCAGGATGTATCTGAGTGGGCAAGCATGTTAGATTTTGTCGCTCAAGCCGTTAGCAACGACGACGTGGCCACCATTATCAGTAACCCTTCCCTTTCTGCTGAGCAAAAAGGTGAAGTGCTTTTGAAAATAAGTGAAGGTCAGATAACTGATAAAGTTGAAAACTTTATTAAGTTGCTTGCAAGAAACCATCGTTTACAGGCTTTGCCAGCTATAAAAGGCCGTTTTGAAGTATTAAAGGCGGACTATGACAAAGCTGTTGATGTAGAAGTTATTTCTGCAACAGCGCTAAACGATGAGCAATTGCAACGTTTAACTGAAAAGTTAACGGCAAAACTTGGTCGTAAAGTTAATATTCAAACACAGGTAGATTCGTCCATGATTGGTGGTCTTGTTATTAAGGCTGGCGATATGGTAATTGACGGATCCGTACGCGGTAAGCTCAACAAGCTTTCCGAAACGCTAAGAGCTTAGTGAGGAAGAAGCATGAGTGTGCAACTGAATCCATCAGAAATTAGCGAGCTAATTAAAAAGCGAATCGATTCTTTTGAAGTCGTGAGCGAAGCTCGCAATGAAGGTACTATCGTCAGTGTGTCTGACGGTATTTTACGTATTCACGGTCTAACAGACGTTATGGCTGGTGAAATGATTGAATTACCCGGCGGTAAGTACGGTATGGCCTTAAACCTCGAGCGCGACTCTGTCGGTGCTGTTGTTCTTGGTGACTATACTGATATCGTTGAAGGTATGACGGCTAAATGTACTGGCCGTATTTTGGAAGTGCCAGTCGGCCGAGGTCTTTTGGGCCGCGTGGTTGACGCTCTTGGTAACCCAATTGATGGCAAAGGTCCAATTGAAAATGACGGCTTCTCACCAGTTGAGAAAATTGCACCTGGTGTAATTGAGCGTAAATCAGTTGATCAGCCTGTACAAACCGGTATTAAGTCAATTGACGCCATGATCCCAGTTGGTCGTGGTCAGCGTGAGTTGATTATTGGTGACCGTCAAACTGGTAAAACTGCGATTGCAGTAGATGCCATTATTAACCAGAAAGGCACAGGCGTTGTTTGTGTTTATGTAGCTGTTGGTCAAAAAGCATCAACTGTTGCTGGCATTGTTCGTAAATTGGAAGAGCACGGCGCGATGGCTCACACCATCATTGTTGCTGCAACGGCTTCTGATGCGGCGGCATTGCAATTTATTGCTCCATTCGCTGGCTGCACCATGGGTGAGTACTTCCGTGACCGCGGCGAAGATGGCTTGATTGTTTATGATGACTTAACCAAGCAAGCTTGGGCTTATCGTCAAATCTCATTGTTACTACGTCGTCCTCCAGGCCGTGAAGCATATCCTGGTGACGTATTCTACTTACACTCTCGTCTTCTTGAGCGTGCATCGCGTATTAACGCTGAACATGTTGAAAAGATTACAAACGGAGAAGTAAAAGGCAAAACAGGTTCATTGACCGCATTGCCGATCATTGAAACTCAAGCCGGTGACGTTTCTGCTTTCGTACCAACTAACGTAATCTCGATTACGGACGGTCAGATCTTCTTGGAAACTGACTTGTTCAACGCAGGTATTCGTCCAGCGGTTAACGCCGGTCTGTCGGTATCTCGTGTAGGTGGTGCAGCACAGACTAAAATCATCAAAAAGCTTGGCGGTGGTGTTCGTCTTGCATTGGCTCAGTATCGTGAACTTGCAGCGTTCGCTCAGTTCGCTTCGGATCTTGATGATGCGACTCGAGCTCAGTTAGAACACGGCCAACGTGTTACTGAACTGATGAAACAGCACCAGTATGCGCCACTTTCGGTAGCAGAAATGGCGGTTTCATTGTACTCAGCTGAGAAAGGTCATTTGAAAGACGTTGAAATCAGCAAGATCGGTGACTTCGAATCTGCTCTACTTGATTACTTCAAGAATCAACATGCTGACTTGTTGAAAGAAATCAATGAAAAATGTGATTATAACGACGAAGTAGCAGAGAAACTTGAAGCAGCGGTAACCAAATTTAAGGCTACCCAAACTTGGTAAATAACAATGGGGTGCTTGGCACCCTTTTGTGTATTAACCAATTAATTAGATTAAGACTGGAAATATACTATGTCAGGCGCTAAAGAGATTCGTACCAAAATTGGGTCGATTAAAAATACGCAAAAAATTACTTCAGCAATGGAAATGGTTGCTGCCAGTAAAATGCGTAAAGCGCAAGATCGTATGGCGGCTTCTCGTCCTTATGCCGAGAAAATTCGCAACGTGATCAAGCACATTGCACAAGGTACTCCAGAATACCGACATGCTTATGTTTCTGAGCGAGATGTAAAGCGTGTTGGTTATATTGTCGTATCCACAGACCGTGGTTTATGTGGTGGTTTGAATATCAACTTATTCAAGGCAGCACTAAACGATATGAAAACCTGGTCGGAACAGGATATCGAAATTGACTTGTGCCTAATCGGCAACAAAGCGACTTCATTCTTCCGTAAGTTCGGCGGCTCTGTGGTTGCTAAGACTTCGAACTTAGGTGATACACCTGAAATTGAAGATCTGATTGGTTCAGTTAAAGTTATGCTAAAAGCCTACGATGAAAAACGCATCGATCGTTTGTTCGTAGTTACTAATGAGTTTGTAAACTCAATGACTCAAAGCCCTGAAGTTGAGCAATTACTGCCACTTCCGGCTGGTGAGGACGATGAGCTTAAGCATCATTGGGATTATTTGTATGAGCCAGAAGCTAAACCCTTGCTAGATAAATTGATGGTTCGCTTTATCGAATCACAAGTATATCAAGCAGTGGTTGAAAATATCGCATGTGAACAAGCGGCGCGTATGGTTGCGATGAAAGCAGCCTCCGATAACGCTGGTGATCTTATTGACGATCTTGAATTGGTATATAACAAAGCTCGTCAGGCTGCGATTACTCAGGAGCTTTCTGAGATTTGTGCAGGTGCGGCTGCGGTATAACGCAATAATTTATTGAAAAGTTTTTAAAGCTTAAGATTGAGGAAATCAATATGGGCACAGGTAAGATTGTAGAAATTATCGGCGCGGTTATCGACGTTGAGTTCCCGCGTGATAGCGTACCAAAGGTGTACGACGCATTGTTCGTTAAAGCAACTGAACTGACTTTGGAAGTTCAGCAGCAGTTAGGTGATGGTGTGGTTCGTTGTATTGCTATGGGTGCATCTGACGGTTTACGTCGTGGATTAGAAGCAACCAATACTGGCGCGCCAATTCAGGTACCTGTGGGTAAAGAAACCCTTGGTCGTATCATGGATGTGCTTGGTGAGCCTATCGATCAGAAAGGTCCAATCGGTGAAAAAGAGCGTATGTCAATTCACCGTAAAGCACCTAAGCTAGAAGAGTTAGCGCCAGCAAACGAATTGCTAGAAACGGGTATTAAAGTTATCGACCTGGTTTGCCCATTTGCTAAAGGTGGTAAAGTTGGTCTATTCGGTGGTGCCGGTGTTGGTAAAACGGTAAACATGATGGAGCTTATTCGTAACATCGCGATTGAGCACTCAGGTTACTCTGTATTTGCCGGTGTTGGTGAGCGTACTCGTGAGGGTAACGATTTCTACCATGAAATGACAGATTCTAACGTTATCGACAAAGTATCATTGGTATATGGTCAGATGAACGAACCACCAGGTAACCGTCTACGTGTTGCATTGACTGGTTTGACAATGGCTGAAAAATTCCGTGACGAAGGTCGTGACGTACTATTATTCATCGATAACATCTACCGTTATACGCTAGCGGGTACTGAGGTATCAGCATTACTAGGTCGTATGCCTTCTGCGGTAGGTTATCAGCCAACTCTGGCTGAAGAGATGGGTGTTCTTCAGGAACGTATTACCTCAACAAAAACTGGTTCGATTACATCGATTCAGGCGGTATACGTACCTGCGGATGACTTGACTGACCCTTCTCCTGCTACAACCTTTGCTCACTTGGATGCGACAGTTGTATTGTCTCGTCAGATTGCCGAGCTTGGTATTTACCCTGCGGTTGATCCACTAGATTCAACCTCTCGTCAGCTAGATCCATTAGTGATCGGCAGCGAGCACTATGACGTAGCTCGTGGCGTGCAAGGTGTATTGCAGCGTTATAAAGAATTGAAGGATATTATTGCGATTTTGGGTATGGATGAGCTATCTGAAGAAGATAAGCAAACCGTTGCTCGTGCTCGTAAAATCCAACGTTTCTTGTCGCAACCATTCTTCGTAGCAGAAGTATTTACTGGTGCTCCTGGTAAATATGTATCGCTAAAAGACACGATTGCTGGCTTTAAAGGTATTTTGAACGGTGAATATGATCACTTACCTGAGCAAGCATTTTACATGGTCGGTTCAATCGAAGAAGCGGTTGAAAAGGCGAAAAACATTTAATCCAGCCCTAAAATTAGGGGGACCTAATGGCAATGACAGTACATTTGGATATCGTTAGCGCCGAAGAGTCAATCTTCTCGGGTAAAGTCGAGCGATTGATTGCAAACGGTGACTTGGGTGAGCTTGGTGTTGAACCAGGCCACGCCCCTTTGCTAACGTCCCTGAACCCAGGGCCAATCAAGGTCACGTTACCGGGTGGCGAAGAAGAGTTCTTCTTTGTTTCTGGTGGTATGCTTGAAGTTCTACCGCATGTTGTGACGGTACTTGCGGATACCGCAGTACGTGCAGAAGATGTGGATGAAGCAAAAGCTCTGGAAGCGGAAAAAATGGCTCGCGAAGCACTTCAGGATCAAAGCTCAGAGATTGAATACTCTAAAGCTGCAGCTGAATTAGCCGAGGCAGTTGCTCAATTAAGAACCTTAAGAGCCATCAGAAAGAAATCTGGCAAGTAAATCTTAATTGTAGTTCCGAATTAAAAGGTGGCTTAGGCCACCTTTTTTATTGTCTGCAAAAAGTTTGGGTTATGAGACTTTGATTAGATCCTGTAAAAAAAGCTGGCAACTAGGATTAAAAAATAAAGAAAAGTGGTAAAATGCGCGCTTATTTAGGAATTGTGAATAAATTATGGCTTTAAGTGTAGTGATTCTCGCTGCGGGTAAAGGAACCCGCATGCAATCGAATATGCCCAAAGTTCTGCACAAAATTGCAGGTAAAAGCATGCTGCAACACGTCATTGATGCGGCTAAACAGCTTGAGCCCGAGCAGATTATCGTGGTTGCTGGGCATGAGATTGAACAGGTCAAAAGCAGTGTCAACCAGCAAGAGATAATAATAGCTGAACAACTGGAGCAGCTTGGTACTGGCCATGCCGTCGATCAAGCCCTACCCTTGGTTAATCCTGATAATCAGATTTTAGTACTGTATGGCGATGTGCCGCTTATTCAGAAAGAAACATTAAGGCAGTTGGTTGATGCTCAACCGCAGCAAGGGATTGGGTTGCTGACGGTAAAGTTGAAAGACCCTTCAGGCTACGGTCGAATTGTTAGAAATTCTGATGGAAGGATAGAGGCAATCGTTGAGCAAAAAGATGCGAGCATGGAGCAGTTGGCTATCAATGAAGTGAATACCGGTATTATGGCGGTTGCAGCAACCAGCCTGTCGAAGTGGTTAGCTCAGATTGATAATAATAATGCTCAAGGAGAGTATTATCTGACGGACACTATTGCGATGGCCTCCGAAGAAGGTGGCGTAAGAGCCTGTCATCCAGATTCTGCGATTGAAGTAGAAGGTGTTAACAGTCGAATTCAACTTGCTCAATTAGAGCGCGCTTATCAAAAACATCAAGCTGAAAGATTAATGAACGAAGGGGTCACATTAATTGATCCTGCCCGATTAGATGTACGAGGCAATTTAAGTTGTGCCACAGATGTGACCATTGATGTCAATGTGATTACAGAAGGCGATGTGACCATTGGTCGAGGTACCTTAATCGGTGCCAATAGTATTATTATAAATTCGAAGATTGGCCCCAACTGCGTGATAAAACCAAACAGTATCATTGAAGGAGCAGTAGTTGAGGCTGAGTGCTCAGTGGGACCTTTCGCAAGAATCAGGCCTGGTACGGAATTAAAGCAAGGAGCTTTTATTGGCAATTTTGTAGAAACTAAAAATACAAAACTTGGGCAAGGCAGCAAAGCAAGCCATTTAAGCTACATTGGAGATGCAGAAGTAGGTAAAGGAGTCAATATTGGCGCAGGAGTAATTACTTGTAATTATGACGGCGCTAATAAACATCTGACTGTTATAGAGGACCAGGCCTTTATTGGCTCCGATACACAGTTAGTGGCGCCGGTGATTATTGGTAAAGGAGCAACCATAGGGGCTGGTACCACAGTCACAAAAAATGTTAATGCAGGTGAACTTTGCATCAGCCGCGTTGCCCAAAAGCAAATCGAAGACTGGCAAAGACCAGTAAAAAAACAAGCAAAGAATAATGATGAGGATAATAAGTAAATGTGTGGCATTGTTGGAGCTATTGCGCAAAGAGATGTTAGCCAAATTTTAGTAGAAGGCTTGAAACGTCTGGAATATAGAGGCTATGACTCGGCGGGTCTGGCTATATATGATAATAATCAAATCCAGCGTTTGCGCCGATTAGGCAAGGTTTCGGAGTTAGATCAGGCTCTTCAGGAAAACCCACTACCAGGTGGGCTAGGTATTGCTCATACCCGTTGGGCGACTCATGGTGAACCCAGTGAACGTAATGCTCACCCTCATATGTCTGAAGACAATATCGCATTGGTCCATAATGGAATTATCGAAAATCATGATGACTTACGCGATGAGTTAAAAAAGAAAGGCTATGTTTTTAGTTCGGATACTGACACCGAGGTCATGGCTCATTGCCTGCATGAAGAATTAAAAACCAGTGCGTCTTTGTTGGAAGCATTACAAAAAACCACAAAAAAATTGCATGGCGCCTATGGTACTGTCGCAATTGATACCAATGAACCGGATAAAATGGTGGTGGCACGCTCAGGAAGCCCATTAGTTATTGGGAAAGGAATTGGCGAATATTTTGTTGCATCAGATCAGCTTGCCCTACTTCCTGTAACTAGAGATTTCATTTACCTTGAAGAAGGTGAAGTTGCTGAAGTTCGTCGTGACGGAGTTACCATTCTGGATAGTAACGGTAACGAAGTACAGCGCGAATTTGAAAAGTCCGATATTCAACATGATGCAGTGGATAAAGGCCGTTTTCGGCATTTTATGCTGAAAGAGATTTTTGAGCAGCCACAAGTGGTCAATGACACCCTTGAGGGTCGCTTGGTCAATCATAAAATTATCATTGAAACCCTTGGTACAAATGCCAGCAAGGTGTTTGCTGAAACTAAAGCGATTCAAGTTATAGCGTGTGGCACCAGTTACCATGCAGCACTGGTGGCCAAGTACTGGGTTGAAGAATATCTAGGGCTTCCTTGTCTGGTAGAAATTGCCAGCGAGTATCGCTATCGGGAAACCGCGATACTGCCAAACAGTTTATTTGTAACCATTTCCCAATCAGGAGAAACTGCAGACACGCTGGCGGCTTTAAAAAAAGCAAAGCAGCAAGGTTATCTTGGCACCTTAACGGTTTGTAACTCCCCTTCTTCATCAATGGTTCGCGAGTCTGACTTTACACTGTTAACACGTGCCGGAGCTGAAATTGGCGTAGCCTCAACCAAAGCGTTTACCGCTCAGCTAGTATCATTAATGCTGTTAATGGTTACTATTGGTAAAGCGCAAGGCATGGATGAAGCAAAAGAAAAAGCTATTGCTGAAGCTTTGGAGCACCTTCCTAATGAAATTCAGGCTGCCCTGGATCAAGCGGCTGCGATTGAAGATTTATCGGAAGCCTTCGCGGAAAAGCACCATACGCTGTTTTTAGGCCGAGGACAGCAATACCCTATTGCTATGGAAGCCGCGTTAAAATTGAAAGAAATATCCTATATCCACGCAGAAGCGTATGCCGCAGGTGAGTTAAAGCATGGTCCCTTGGCGTTAATCGACAAGGAAATGCCCATTGTGGTAGTAGCACCGAAAGATAATTTGTTGGAAAAACTGAAGTCAAACATTGAAGAGGTTCGCTCTCGAGGCGGCCAGCTCTTTGTTTTTGCTGACGAGTCAGCTAAGATTCAGAGTTCAGATGGTATAACCGTCTTTCCGATAAAGAGTCAATATACAATTACTGCTCCTATGGTTTATACCATACCAATGCAGTTGTTATCTTATTATGTAGCTGTTATTAAAGGTACAGATGTCGATCAGCCAAGAAATTTGGCAAAATCTGTAACCGTAGAATAAACGGAGAAATTGATGAAACTAAAAGTATTGTTCAGCGTAGCTTTGGCTTTATTAGCATTAACCCAGGTGGCATGCGCAGAAAATGGTAGTACCAGCCAGGCAAAAGAAGGTAAAGATTATTCAGTGATCTCGGGCGCTAAAGGCGTAAACAAACCCGAGGTTATGGAGTTTTTCTCCTACACTTGCCCTCACTGCTATAGTATTGAAGGATTCTTACACAAGTGGGAGCCAACTAAGCCAGCGGAAGTTAAGTTTAAGCAGGTTCCAGTATTTTTGCCGCAAGTAGCTCATTTGACTTATGGCTACTATACAGCAGAGGTCCTGGGTGTATTAGATAAAGTGCATCCGGCGATTTTCAACCAATGGCATGCGCAGAAAAAAATCGTTAAATCTAAAGAAGATTTAATACCAATTTTTGCTGCAGCCGGAGTGTCCAAAGAAGAGTTTGAAAAAGCTTACTCGTCATTTGCTGTTGAAAATAAAGTTCAACATGCTAAAAAATTAGCCCGCGAGTTTAAGGTCATGAGCTTTCCAATGTTTGTCGTTAACCAAAAGTATAAAGTTGAAAGTTACGAAAAATTGGATTATATGCTGAGTAAGTTCCCAATCGAAAAAGCACAGTAATCAATATTCGAGTTATAATAAATGCCGGTTCAGCCGGCATTTTTTTATAGGCAGTAAATAACATGGCAAAAGGTAAAGCAGTAACATCCAGTCCAACCAAGGTCTTTTTTATACGAGCAATGATTCGACTATTTTCGATCATGCCGAGATTTATTGGCCGTTGGGTGGGACGACTATTTGCCCAAGTTAGCCGCTGGACGACAAGCCGCGCTTATACGACCAGCAAAACAAATATAGGGGTTTGCTTAGCGGAGTTAACCGAGCAGCAACAGCAAGCCATCATACATGAAAGCCTAACTCATACAGGGCGGCTATTTTCTGAAGCAGCTAAAATATGGTGTAAAGAAAATAATGAAGCCTGGATTGCTAATATTTATGGCGAAGATCAGCTCAAGGAAACACTGAGTAAGGGTAAGGGAGTATTGATTACCGGAGCTCATATTGGTAACTGGGAGGTTGCGCTTTATTACCTTGGCAGCCGTTATAAATTTCATTGTATGTATCGCCCTCCTCGTCAGTTAGAGATGGATGAGGTGATCTGTAAGGGACGCTGTAAAAACTCTACAACCATGGTGGCGGGAAATAGTCGTGGCGTGATGTGTCTGATTGAATCGCTAAAAGCAGGCGATGTGGCGGCCATACTCAGTGATCAGGAGCCGGGGCGTAGAGCGGGTGTCTTTGTGCCTTTCTTCGGAAAGCAAGCATTGACCATGACGTTGGTACAAAAAGTGCAACAAAAAAGTGACGCCGAAGTGTATCAAATAGCCGCAATAAGAAACCAACAGGGTAGCTTCGATATTTACCTTGAGCCATTAAATATGGACTCGGGTATGGATGAATTGGAGTATTCTACCAAGATCAACCAATATTTAGAGCAGATGATTCGTCGTTTCCCGGAACAATATCAATGGTCTTATAAGCGTTTTAAAACTACTGAAGATGATTCAAAAAATATTTACCGCAAGTAGTTGCCCACCACCAATGAGTCTAACGACGCCAGAAATAAGGCGTAAATAGCACTAATAAAGTAAATATTTCAAGACGTCCAAGTAGCATCGCAAAGCTCAGTACATATTTTGCCAAATCACTCAGGCCACTATAATTAACCG
The DNA here is from genome assembly GCA_048266925.1 of Kangiella sp. Taxonomy (GTDB): domain Bacteria; phylum Pseudomonadota; class Gammaproteobacteria; order Enterobacterales; family Kangiellaceae; genus Kangiella. The sequence goes on from JBLWYL010000003.1 coordinate 435,510, forward strand.
CAACATCACCTAAACCTGGACCAAGGTTGTTCATACAGGCCGCTACCGCAGAAAATGCGGTAATTTGGTCAAGCCCATCAGCCAGTAGAATCAACATAAGAATAACGAATAGAACCACATAGGTAGCGAAAAATCCCCATACCGCTTGAACAACCCGATCATTGACTGAGCTTTTGCCGAGTTTAATCAGAAAGACTCCATTGGGATGAATCAGTCGCTTAATCTCACGCATGCCTTGTTTGAACAACAGCAGTACACGAATGACCTTCATGCCGCCACCGGTAGAGCCTGCACTTGCGCCAATAAAGCTGGAAAAAATTAATAGTACAGGTAGCAAGGTTGGCCAGGCAGCAAAGTCTGCGCTGGCAAATCCAGAAGTAGTGGCAATAGAGACAGAATGGAAAATACTTTTAACTAGCGCATCGGTGAATTCATATTTCTGGTAATAAAGAAGTACTGATATGCAACACAAGATAACAACACACAAGATGCCAAAAAATGCTTTAAACTCTGGGTCTTTTAGATAAGGGCGAATGGTAAGTGTGCGTACTGAAATAAAGTGTAAGGCGAAATTTATACCCGCAACAAACATGAAAAAAGCACAAATGAGCTCAATGGCGTGGCTATCAAAATAACCAATGCTGGCGTCATGAGTTGAAAAACCTCCGATGGCCACCGTAGAAAAACTATGAGCAATAGCGTCAAAGGCGGTCATCCCTGCTATCCAGTAAGCTAAAGCACAGGCAATAGTAATGCCCAGGTAGATATACCAGAGCGCCTTGGCGGTTCCTGCAATGCGTGGCGTCAGCTTGTTGTCTTTCATTGGGCCAGGCATCTCTGCACGGTATAATTGCATACCACCGATACCAAGCAGTGGCAAAATGGCTACAGCCAAGACGATGATTCCCATACCTCCCAACCACTGTAATTGCTGGCGATAGAATAAAACAGAATGAGGAAGCGAATCCAAGCCACTGATGACAGTGGCACCGGTTGTCGTTAAGCCGGAAAAGGATTCAAAAATAGCATCTGCAATACTAACTTGCAGAGGTTGGGCTAAGATAAAGGGCACTGCGCCAAAGGTACTAAGAACTGTCCAGAAAAGAACAACGATTAAAAAGCCATCGCGAATTTTAAGTTCGGCTCGGGCTTTTCGTTTAGGCCAGAATAATATAAGTCCGGTGAAAAGTGACAACAAAAAGGTACTAATAAAAGCACTGCCACCACCATCTTCATAGATAACCGATACCACCGCCGGGGGTAACATGGTAATACTAAAAATCATCAGGAGGATGCCAAGAATACGGATGATTGTTGAATATTGCATGCTGCCTGATCCGACTAAAAGTAGGTAACGTTGACTTGAAACAAGCGCTCAACATCATGAATATAAGCTTTATCAACCATGAAAAGGATAACATGATCGTTTTCGCGAATAATAATGTTGTCGTGGGCAATTAGAACCTGGTCATCGCGTACAATGGCCCCGATAGAAGTGCCGGGAGGTAGCGGGAGTTCACTGATGGTTCGACCGACCACAAGAGAGCTCTGTTCGTTGCCTTTGGCGACCGCTTCTATAGCTTCAGCAGCTCCGCGGCGCAAAGAGTAGACGTTGGAAACCAGGCCGCGGCGAATGTGTTTTAACAGGCTGCCGATAGTGACCTGTTGTGGCGATATGGCGATATCGATCTGATGGCCTTGAATCAGGTCAACGTAAGCGGTTCGGTTAATAAGAACCATGGTTTTACGGACACCTAATTTCTTTGCAAGCAGTGCAGACATGATATTAGCTTCATCATCATTGGTGACTGAGATAAAGAGATCAAAGTCACTGATATTTTCATCTTTAAGCATGTCCTCATCAGATACATCACCCTGTAACACCAGCGTATTGTTCAAGACATCAGCCAGCTCTTGAGCTCGCTCAGGACTGCGCTCGATAACTTTAACTTGCATCTTGTTTTCCAATGCTTTGGCAAGACCTTCACCGATATGGCCACCACCAGCAATCATGACGCGGCTGTAGTTTTTTTCAAGCCGTTGCAACTCACTCATCACAGAGCGAATGTGTTTTTTGGCAGCCAGGAAGAAAACTTCATCGTCAGCTTCAATGATAGTATGACCGGTTGGAACAATCGGTGCGCCGCGCCTGAAAATTGCGGCTACACGAGTATCAACATTCGGCAAGTGGTGTTTCAGTTCTGATAAAGCATTGCCGACCAGCGGGCCACCGTAATAGGCACGAACCGCTACAAGTCGAACCTTGCCTTCGGCAAAGTCGAGTACCTGGAAAGCGCCAGGATTTTCAATCAGACGGGTAATGTATTGAGTGACCAGTTTTTCGGGGCTAATAACGACATCTACAGGGATATGATTATCTTTAAATATGATGTCTTTATCGTGGTAATTAGGTGAGCGAATACGAGCGATTTTGGTGGGAGTTTGATAAAGGCTGTGCGCAATCTGGCAAGCAACCATATTGACTTCGTCGCTGTTGGTTACAGCAACCAACATATCGGCATCTTCGATACCGGCATTATAAAGTACATCCGGATAGGCGCCATGACCGACAATGGTTCGAAGATCGAGATGATCCTGGATATCACGCAAACGCTTACTATCAGTGTCGATCAGCGTGATGTCGTTATCCTCGCCTTCAAGGTTAAGCGCTAACGTTGTGCCAACCTGACCGGCTCCGAGAATGATGATTTTCATAACGACAATTAAGATCCTTGCCTTATTATTCGCTTAACTTTGCCTATGCTAACGCTATAAGCATCTGATCTAAAGGGTTTTTGTTCAATTAATGCCTTTTTCTAACAGCGCATAATAAAAGCCGTCCATCGATAATTGGCCGGGAATCAGCTGACAACCAGTTGAACAGTGCGACAAGCTTTGAAGCTCATCACCGAGCGGTACCAGTTTGGCATCGTTTTGACGGGCCAGGAACTGAGTGATTTGCTGCTCATTTTCTTGTGGTAGTATGGAGCAGGTGGCATAGAGTAACCGCCCTCCAGGCTTAAGTTTGCCCCATAAATGTTCGAGTATCTGTTGCTGAAGCGCAACAAGCTGATCAATATCGCTAGCCTTACGTAATAATTTGATATCAGGATGACGACGAATGACACCGGTGGCACTACAGGGTGCGTCCAGCAAAATGGCATCGAAGCGGTTATCAGGATAATTGCTGTTAGTTAAATCCTGGCAGTCGACTTTGGCTGATAAGTCTAAACGTAGCAGATTTTCTGAAATACGCTGGCAGCGCTCATGATCGATATCACAGGCAGTAAGCTCGATGGATTCGCATAATTCTAATAAGTGGCAGCTTTTACCGCCCGGTGCAGCGCAGGCGTCTAAAACCTGTTGATTGGGCTTTGGGGCCAAAATGCTTGCCGCTAGTTGTGCCGCGGCATCCTGAACCGACGCATAGCCATCGGCGAAGTGAGGCAACTGTTCAACATTGACGGCTTGCTCTAATACTAAAGCGCTGGTCGCAACCGGATGTGGACTGGCCGCTATTCCTTGCTCAAGAAGCAGTTGCAAATACTGATCACGGCCGATTTTTTGGCGGTTGACGCGCAATGTCATAGGGGCCTGCTGGTTGATTGCCTCCATCAGTGCTTCCATTTGCCCCTTGCAATAAGGTTTAAGCAACGAAATTAACCAGTCAGGCATGGCAAAACGGCTATCCCAATTAGCATCGACTTTTTCAAGTAACTCTGCTTTTTGACGGACAAAGTTGCGTAACACTCCATTGACTAATTTGGTAGCCCAAGTTTTATCCAGCTGCTGGCATACTGAAACGGTTTCAGAGATGGCTGCATGATCAGGCACCCGGCTGTAATGCAACTGGAACAGACCGATAATAATCAGGCATAACAAATCGCGATCTTTTGGTTTAAGTGGCTTTTGAAGTAGTTGATTGGCAATAGCCTCCAGGCGAATAAAATAGCGACAACTACCTAACACTAAAGCTCGGAACAAACTATTGTCAGAGTTTTGTTCAAATTGAACTGCACTAAGAACATCGTTGGCCGATCGACCATTGAAGGCAATGGCAACTAATGCCTGACAGGCCTGTTGGCGAAGCTGGTGATTAACTGCTTTGTTGTGAGGAGTTGATTGCACGATGTTTCCTAAAAATGTTTCCCTGAAAGAGATGTGCCCAAGACCAGGATTGGAGTTGGGATATATTACAGACTAGCAAACTGATGGCCGGGTGCAAATAAATGCTGATTTTTTGGGGCATTGAGCAGATCTTTGGCTGTCATAGCGCGCGAGCCGGGAAGCTGTAACTCGGTTAATAACAGTGAATCTTGACCGCAAGCCACCAAAATGCCGTTACCATCAGCCTTTAAAATAGTACCTGGCTTTGAATTAGAGGGGTTATGTTGGACTGTCGCTTGCCAAATTCTGACCGTATTCTCATCAATAAGACTATAAGCTACGGGCCAGCTGTTAAAAGCACGGATGGTTAGTGCTAGTCCTTGCGCACTTTGCTGCCAGTCCAGTTGAGCTTCTGCCTTGCTGAGTTTGTGTGCATAGGTGGCTTGGCTTTCATCTTGCGGGGTGGGGCTCAGCTGATTATCAGCAAGTTTATCCAGAGCTTCGACCAACAGTTGCGCACCCTGCTCTGCTAATTTGTCATGCAGGCTGGAGCCAGTGTCCTGCTCGGTTATGGGTAAAGAAGCTGTTAATAACATTGGGCCAGTATCCAGGCCAGCCTCCATTTGCATTATAGTGACCCCACTTTCGGCGTCGCCGGCTTGAATAGCTCTTTGGATAGGGGCTGCACCACGCCAACGCGGCAGCAAGGAAGCGTGGACATTAATACAACCCAACCTGGGGATATCAAGAACCGATTGTGGCAATAATAATCCATAGGCAACTACTATCATAACGTCGGCTTGATAGCTGGCGAGTTGGTTTAATGACTCTTCGGTTTTGAAATTAACTGGTTGCTCAACCGCGATATCATGTTGCAATGCCAATTCTTTAACCGGGCTCATGGAGATTTTTTTGCCACGCCCTGCTTTGCGATCGGGTTGTGTATAAACGGCGGCTACCTGATGGTGGCTGCTTAAAACAGCAGCTAAAGAGCTGGCTGCGAAGTCTGGTGTACCGGCGAAGATGACTTTAAGAGAATTGGGCATGTAAGTGCTTACTTTTGTTGTTTTTGCTGTTTTTCGAGCATTTTACGAATACGGTTGCGCTTTAATGGCGAAAGGTAGTCAACGAAAAGCTTGCCCTCTATGTGATCGTTTTCGTGTTGTATACAAACCGCTAATAAATCGCCAGTATCCATTTCAAAAGGATTGCCATGACGATCCAGTGCTTTAACGACTATCTCATTGGCACGTTGCACTTTGGCGTAAACTCCAGGGAAAGACAAGCAGCCTTCCTCCATTTCTTCCACACCACGCTTTTCAATGATTTCAGGATTGATAAAGACTAATGGCTCACTCTTATCTTCTGAAACATCAATGACAAAAAACTGCTTATGCAGGTTCACCTGAGTAGCCGCCAGGCCAATGCCGGGAGCAGCGTACATGGTTTCAAACATGTTATCGATTTGTTGTTGTAGCTCATCGCCAAAATCGGTAACTGGTTGCGCTTTAGTGCGTAACCGAGGGTCTGGGAACTCTAAAATCTCTAAAATAGCCATGGATCGTACTAATTTGTGTCGTCAGGGAATCCGATCATAATAAATAACGACGGCAAAGACCATTTTAAAGAGTAAATCAATGTGATAGCGCTTAAAATTATGATTAGACTGTGATTAAGTTGTAGTAATATGATAAGAAATGTTGATAAGATGATGATCCTTTTAGACTTTGACCTTGCTAACTAAGGCCTTCAGGCTGATTGTCAGGTCGGGTTTTGGCTATTTCCTATTGCTTTTTTTCGAGGTATAGTAAGCGCAATAGGATCCGATATCAGTTAATTAGAAAGGAAAGCCATGAAAAAATTAATAATTGCTTTGACTGCCTCGGTAGCGGTCTTATTTGGGGGCATCGCGCAAACTGCCGAATTGCGTGACAATCATCCAGATACTTATGTGGTCCAGAAGGGTGATACCTTATGGGATATTTCTGCGACTTTCCTGACCGATCCCTGGTTATGGCCAGAAATCTGGCACGTTAATCCTAATATTGAAAATCCTCATTTAATTTATCCTGGTGATATTTTAAAGTTGGTTTATATTGATGGTAAGCCTTATATCGTCAAGGCGAGCGACGGAACGATAAAGTTACGTCCTGAGGCGCGCGTCCTTTCTGAGGGCGAAGCAATCTCGACAATCCCACTAAGCATGATTAAGCCCTATCTAATTGATGAAATGGTGGTGGATCCTTCAGTATTCGATACAGCTCCTTATGTTGTTGACTTAGAAGAGCAGCGACTGATCAGTGGTGGTTTTGGCGATCGAGTTTATGTTCGAGGTATGGACTCTGGCGCAGGCAGTGCTTACGGGATTTACCGTAAAGGTAAAGAGTATCGTGATCCTGTAACGGATGAGTTGTTGGGTGTTGAGGCCCGATACTTGGCGAATGGTAACATTAGCCGTGAGGGTGATCCGTCAACCTTAACCATCAAAAAATCGAAGTTAGAAGTGCATAAAGGCGATGTTGTTTTACCTCGTAACGAGAATCCTTTACCACCTGTATATGCGCCTCGCGCCCCTGAGACTGATATCAAAGCACAGATTATTTCAGTTTATGACGGTGTGACTCAAATTGGTCAATACAATGTGGTGACTTTAAATAAAGGTACGCGTGACGGTTTGGAAGCAGGCCATGTGCTCAGTGTTTATCAACGTGGCAAGAAAATTCATGATGAAGTTGCTGCTAAACGTGGTGGCGAAGCTGAAGTGACATTACCTGAAGAGCATGCGGGCACCTTGATGGTATTTAAAACTTACGACAAGGTTAGTCTCGCATTAATTATGAATGCGACACGTCCTATACATCTGTTTGATGTTGCAAGAAATCCTGAATAATTTTAACTGCAAAGAATTTATAGAGATCTAATCACCAAGGAAGGTGCTTAACATTATGGAACAACTCGAATTGCGCCACTGGTTGGCGCTTTCTCATATTAATATCGGTGCCAATAAACTTATAGCGTTTTTAGAGGCTGGTAATTCTCTTGCCCGCTTATTTGAGCTATCTGAACAAGCATTGCAGGAACAGGGCTTTCGTGCTGGCCTGGTAAAAAAACTGGCTTCGATAAATGATGACATAATCGATCAAGATCTGAAGTGGTTCGACACAGAACACAAACACCTGATTCCTATCACTAGCCGTGACTACCCTGCTCTACTTAGAGAAATTCCAGATCCGCCAAAGCTATTATTTGTGCATGGTGATAAAAGTTTGTTGAATCGTCACCAGATAGCGATTGTTGGCAGTAGAAATCCAACAGCACAGGGTAAGGATAATACACGAGAGTTTGCAAAAACTTTAGCCGGTGCTGGTGCAGTGGTTACTAGCGGCATGGCGCTGGGGGTAGATGGTATTGCTCATCAGGCGGCTTTAGATGCGGGCCAGCCGACTATTGCGGTGGTCGGAACGGGGCTTGATAGGGTCTATCCTGCGCGACATAAAGAGATGGCTGTTCAGATTAGTGAGCAAGGAGCCTTGGTTTCAGAGTTTGCCTTAGGTACGCCGGTTAACGCCAGCAATTTCCCGGTTCGTAATAGAATTATCTGTGGCATGAGTTTAGGCACATTGGTGGTTGAGGCTGCAATACGAAGCGGATCATTAATCACTGCGCGATTGGCCATGGAGCAGGGCCGTGAAGTGTTTGCCATACCTGGATCAATTCATAACACCCTAGCTCGCGGTTGTCATAGCATTATCAAGCAGGGTGCCAAACTGGTTGAAACTGCTGAAGAAATTATCGAAGAACTGGGGGCTTTGGCAACCTGGCAAACGGAGCATAATGAGCAAAACGAGGCGCAAGACCTTGTTCTAGAAAAGGAATATCAGGAAGTTCTGGAGTATGTGGATGATAGCACTACCAGTGTGGATACTATTATTCAGCGCAGCGGCCTTGAAATAGAGGTAGTCAGCCATATGTTATTGTTGTTAGAATTAAATAACTACATAGCAAGTGTGCCTGGTGGTTATCAGCGCGTCCGTTAAGCACCTGTACAGCGACTGTGTAGTATATCTAGCTTTACTCTTGCTTTTTAACCTGGCTTTGCCAGTAACCACAGAAGAGAGCTAAATGAAAGAAGACGTACTCGATGTACTACTCTATATCTTTGAAAACTTCCAAGACGAAGAAAGCAATCATATTCTCGCTAATGATTCACTAGTTGAGGCTCTTGAAGACGTTGGTTTTACCGATGGCGAAATTAAAGGGGCTATAGACTGGCTTGATGGTTTGGTTGAAATAACGTCTGAATCCAGCAATGCTGAAGATTTAGTGACCGACTCCATGCGCGTCTTTTCGCCGCAGGAACAGTTATTAATGTCAGCAGAAGCCCAAGGCATGATCTTATACTTTGAACAGCGTGGGATTTTAGATCCACAGGCTCGTGAAATGGTGATAGATCGTATGTTGGCACTGGGTCCGCAAGAAGACGTTGAGACCGAACTGGATCGTCTGCGCTGGGTGGTGATGATGGTGCTGTTTAATTTGCAGGACCGAGATGCCGAGTTTGCTTGGGTAGAAAATCTGGAAAGTAGATCTGAGCCTCATTAATTAGTCTTGAGAACAAGACTAATTTGAGCCTCGGGCTACGCCAAAAGCGGCAATAAGCCGTACCAGATCCTTAAGGCAGCAGATGCTGCCGTAAATCCTTCTTAGTTAAAAAAAACAGCCTATTAACATCCTCAGAATCACAGAAAAGAGGCCTGTTTTTTACAATCCTTACAAGTTATGACTCACTTAAAGAGCCATAAAGCACAGATTAAGCGCCTTACAAGGTAAGATCGTCGTATCTTTGACCAAAAAACCTACACAAATCAGGCACAAATCGGTAAAATTCGCACAGCTTTCCATTCACCAGACCACATAACTTAGAGGTTTATCATGTCTGATGCTTTTGTAGCGATTTTAATGGGTTCGGATTCTGACCTGCCGACCATGCAAAAAACGTATGACACCTTAAAAAAATTAGGTGTTAAAGTTGAAATGAAGGTCACTTCTGCACACCGCACACCAGCTCAGACGCACGAGTATGTCAAAAGTGCCGAACAGCGTGGCTGTAAAGTCTTCATCTGTGCTGCAGGTCTTGCGGCCCACCTGGCTGGCGCCGTTGCCGGTTTAACCGTTAAGCCAGTCATTGGTGTGCCTATCGACGCAGGCCCACTACAAGGCCATGATGCATTGTTATCAACCGTTATGATGCCTGGCGGTGTTCCGGTTGCCACAGTCGCCATTGGTTCTGCCGGTGCTAAAAACGCAGCCTATCTTGCAGCGCAAATCATGGCTTTGATTGACGATAAAGTGGCTAAAGCTGTTGCTGATGATCGTGTTGCCAACATGGAAGCCGTCGTCGCTAAAGATGCAGCTCTACAAGAAAAACTGAAAGGCTAATTGGTCATTTTTGATGATCGATGATTAGGACAAACATTGGCCTACATCAACCCCTTCAAAATGCATTATGCCGCTCAGCGTATCCAGCAGGGCGGCGTAATCGCTTATCCAACTGAGGCCGTCTATGGTCTCGGTTGTCATCCGAAAGCCGAACAGGCGATTCAAAGAATTCTCGAGATCAAGCGTCGGCCCTGGCAAAAAGGCTTGATTCTGGTAGCTTCCACCGTTGAGCAGATTAAGCCTTATTTAAGCGAAGAAGGACTAGCCCTAATCAACTGTTTTAATGAACAACATAAGCGCCCGGTGACCTGGTTATTGCCAGTGAACTCTGAGGTTTCACCGCTACTTCGTGGCACTCATGAAAAAATTGCGGTACGGTTAAGCAGCAATCCTTATGTTAAAGCATTATGCGATGCTGCCAACACTGCTCTGGTTTCGACCAGCGCCAATCGTGCGGGGCAACCAGAAATGACCAAGGCTGAGCAGGTGCGTTGCCAAATGGGCAGTGAGGTGGATGTGATTGTTGTTGGCCCAACCGGTGGTCATACACGCCCCTCCTCCATCATTGACGCACAGACCCGAGAAGTTCTAAGAGCATAAGAGTCCTACATGCAAAATATCAATATCGAAGACGTTAAACACTATTTACTGGAGTTACAACGAGACATTTGCCTGCAACTAGCTAAAGAAGATGGTGAAAAAGACTTTATCGTTGACGAATGGCAACGGGAACAGGGTGGTGGCGGTTTAACCCGCGTCATAGAAAATGGTGGCGTGATTGAAAAAGGCGGCGTCAACTACTCCTATGTGGAAGGCACCAATATGCCCGCCTCTGCGACCGCACATCGACCCGAATTAGCGGGGCGTAGTTTTAAAGCGATGGGCGTTTCGTTAGTCATCCATCCGAAAAATCCATATGCTCCGACTTCACATATGAATGTACGGTTTTTCATCGCAGAAAAAGAAGGTGAGGAGCCAATCTGGTGGTTTGGCGGTGGCTTTGATTTAACGCCCTATTATGCCAATAAAGAAGATTGCACTTTTTGGCATCAGCAAGCGAAAGTAGCTTGCGATCCCTTTGGTGAAGAGGTTTATGATAAATATAAAAAATGGTGCGATGATTATTTTTATCTAAAGCATCGCGATGAGCACCGCGGTATTGGTGGTCTGTTTTTCGATGATCTCAATAGTGAACAAACTAGCTGGGACTTTGAGCAATGCTTTGCCTTTATGCGTTCAGTAGGCAATCACTACATCAAAGCTTACCGGCCGATTTTGGCAAAAACCAAAGACAAGCCTTACACTGAAGCGGAGCGAGATTTTCAGTTATATCGTCGCGGTCGTTATGTGGAGTTTAATCTGGTCTGGGATCGCGGTACCTTGTTTGGTCTACAAACCGGTGGCCGCACCGAGTCGATCCTGATGTCATTGCCGAGCGAAGTTCGCTGGCGCTATAACTGGCAGCCAGAAGCTGGCAGTCGCGAAGCTGAGTTAACTGAATATTACTTAAAACCGAAAGATTGGTTAAACCAATAAGGTAGAGGATAGGTAAAGGATATGAATAGCGGATTTTTCCCCAGTCGTCGTTTACGTCGTTCCAGAGCGAATGCTTTTAGTCGTGATTTAGTGCGTGAAAATAGCATCTCTGCCAAAGATTTAATCTATCCGGTGTTTGTACTCGAAGGCGAGAATAAAAAAGAATCAGTAGCTTCGATGCCCGGCGTTGAGCGTAAAACTCTGGATTTGTTATTAGAGGAATGTCAGGAAATAATTGATTTAGGAATCCCTGCGATTGCTTTGTTCCCGGTGATTGATGCTGCGAAAAAATCACTCGATGCGGAAGAAGCTTTTAACCCCGAAGGTCTGGTACAAAGCACGGTGAAAGCGATTAAAGCAAAATTCCCACAGCTAGGTGTGATTACCGACGTGGCGCTCGATCCTTATACCTCTCATGGGCAGGATGGGATCATTGATGACAATGGTTATATCCTGAATGACATCACCAAAGAGGTGTTGGTTAAGCAGGCATTGAGTCATGCAATGGCTGGTGCGGATGTGGTTGCCCCTTCGGATATGATGGATGGGCGGATTGGTGCCATTCGGGAAGCTTTAGAAGCCTCCGAGTTTGTGAATACCATGATTTTATCGTACGCGGCTAAATATGCTTCCAGCTTCTATGGACCCTTTCGTGATGCGGTGGGCTCGGCTGGTGCTCTGGGCAAAGCGGACAAGAAAACCTATCAGATGGATCCCGCCAATTCTGATGAGGCCCTGCACGAGTTGGCGCTGGATATTGAAGAAGGTGCAGATATGGTCATGGTCAAACCCGGTATGCCTTATCTGGATATCGTTCGTCGGGTTAAAGATGAGTTTAGAGTACCTACTTTTGCCTATCAGGTCAGTGGTGAGTACGCCATGATCAAAGCGGCAGCGGCTAATGGTTGGCTGGATGAAGAGCAGATCGTGATGGAAGCCATGATGAGCTTTAAGCGCGCCGGTTGTGATGGGGTCCTGACCTATTTCGCCAAAGATATCTGTCGTTATCTGGCTCAATAAAAAATAGAGTTAGCCGGTCATGTTAATTCTCGACGCCATCATCCCCATCGCCCTGGTGGTGATTATTGGCGTCCTGTTGGTTAAATCCGGCTATGTCAGCGATAGTTTTTTCCCTGAACTATCAAAGCTGGTTTTCAGAGTCTTTGTTCCAGTCTTTTTGTTTGTCAGTGTTTACCGCAGTGGTTTGCAGGACGTTGGCCAAACCCTGGTTGCTTATTTTGTTCCGGTATTGGTGGTTTTCGTTACTGTTGCCTTGCTAATGAACCACCGCATGGCGCTGACTTCGACCTTTTCCAATAACGTGCTGGTCGGCATCCCGGTAATATTGTCGGTGGCAGGAGAGCAAGGTTTAACCATAACTCTTGCTGTCATATCAGCACACAGCTTGATTCTGTTCAGTGCATTTTACCTCTTTTCGACCAAGGTCAATGTGACACCTTCTAAATTCAGAGCCAGTATGAACCTGTTCAGTAACCCTGTGATTATCGGCTTATTACTGGGTCTTGCCTTCAATTACAGTGGCATTGAGTTACCCAAACAATTGATGACACCTTTGGAAATGGTGTCTGAAGCTGCCCTGCCCTTGGCTTTGATCATTCTGGGCAGCTCGCTGGCGCAGATGGGTAAATTTAAAGGACACTTGTTGCAAAAAACAGCCCTGATTACCGCTATTAAACTGATACTCCTACCTATAGTGGTCTACAGTTTTGGGCGTTGGGTGATGGAGCTTGATGAAGTGGTTTTAATCTCACTGGTAATATTGGCTGCCTGTCCCACCGGAATCAGTGTAATGCCCTTTGTTGAGGCAGTAGAGCAAGACAAGCAGATTGCTTACAGCACAATTGCTTTAACAACCCTTCTATCGGTGGTTTGTATACCAGTCACCATTTGGCTGGTGCAGGGCTAGAGCCTGAGCGAATCCTTTTGTATGATGAGCTATCAAAACAGCTCAGGAATACACCATGCTCAAACCATTCAAGCTCACGATTATACTTCTAGCGTCATTAAGTTTAAGTTCCTGTAAAACCACAGACGTTCAGCGGGTCTTGGATACCTTGGGCGGTGCCAATCAACCATTATCAGAACAGACCGTGGTTGCTGGTCTAAAACAGGCTTTGGAAGTTGGCACTGAAAACGCAGTTTTCAAAACTAATAAAACCGGCGGTTTTAGCAACAACCCACTGATCAAGATTATGGTGCCCGAGCAGTTCAACGATGTAGCAACCAAGGTCAGGCAGATTGGCCTGGGTTCTTATGTGGATAAATTTGAGTTACAGATGAACAGAGCCGCCGAGCAAGCCTCTGGCGAAGCAAAACAGGTTTTCTTAAGTGCTATCTCGGGCATGACTGTACAGGATGCCTGGGGTATTTTGCGTGGCGGAGACAATGCGGCGACACAATATTTTAAATCTAAAACCGAACGCCAGCTGGAACAGAAATTTGCTCCTATTATCAATAACAATATGCAAAAAGTGGGTTTTTACAGCGATTATCGTCGCCTGCTGACTACTTATGACAATATTCCTTTTACCGATAAGCCCAATCTCGATATAGAAGATTATGTGATGACTGAAGCCATGGATGGGTTATTTACACTGGTGGCACAAGAGGAAGCCAAAATTAGGCGTGATCCACTGGCGCGAACAACGGAACTTCTAAGAAAAGTTTTTGCTCAACAATAGCTTATAAAACACACACCATCATATAAGCAGCAATAAAAGTGGACTGACCACTGGTCATTGTGACCAAAATTCGGTAAAAAGAGGTCATGTGAATTAAACCAGTCAATTATGTCCGCTTATCCCTATCATGAAGTCTCAATAACAGCAGCTGATGGCTATGAGTTGAAGGGCGCTTTATATACTGCCAACGAGCAACTACCAAAGCGCATATTAATAATAGGCTCTGCTTTCGGTGTCCCCTACCAATATTATAAACATATTGCGCATTATCTCGCAGAACAAGGAATTGCTTGTTTAACATTCGACTATCGCGGGATCAGTCAATCTAAAGATGGTGTGATGCCAGCCGAAGATATTCTGATGCAGCATTGGGGCGAGCTGGACTTAGAGGCAGTGATTCAATACGTATTGGATAGTTATCAGCCGAACAGTCTGTATTATCTTGGGCATAGTGCCGGTGGTCAGATTCTTGGGTTAGCGCCTTCTGCGTACAGGTTTGATAAAGTGATATTGGCTGCTACAGGAGTGGGTGCATGGCGAGCCTGGATGGGTACGCAAAGATATATGTTGGCGGCTATGTGGTATTTAGCTATGCCACTAATGATGCTGCTGCAGCGAGGTGATTATTTTCACTCCAAGATGCTGGGACCAATTCCGGTGCCAAAACATGCCGTCAAACAATGGGTTGAGTGGGCCAAATCAGAGAACTATTTGTTTACTCCTGTTCATGGTCTTGATCTTTCGGGTTATGAGAAAATCAAAGCCAACATTTTTGCGTTAACTATTTCTGATGATTGGTATGCCCCGCAATCTTCAAGAGATGCTTTATTAGCTCAGTACATTAATAGTCACCGTGTAACCCAACATTTAATGCCAAATGACATTGGTTTGAAGAAGATTGGTCATTTTGGTCTATTCAGAAAAAAGCGAGAAATCGTCAAAGGAATATGGCAACCTATGGTAAATTTTCTCAATCAATAGGCACGGATAATGGCAGAGCGGGCACCTAAAAAAGCAGAAGAGATTGTAACCTGGAATTTCGTATTCCCTAACCAAAGCAATCCATACGGCAACATGTTTGGCGGTGAGTTATTGGCTATTATGGATACCACGGCTGCTATGGCTGCAATACGATATGCTGAAAGAACAGTGTCGACCGCGTCGGTTGAACGAGTGATATTTAAAAAGCCGATTTTTGTCGGCGATCGAATTAAAACAGTGGCAAAGGTTGTGCTGGTTGGCCGCACCTCCATGATGGTACGCACTGATGTATTTGTAGACAAAGGTGGTGATGAAGGTGATGTGCTTAGCACCACAGCTCACTTTACACTTGTTGCATTTAATGATGAGCGAACACCTGTGCCCGTACCAGAATTAATCATCGATACTGATAAAGAGCGCAAACAGAGTGAGCTGGCACAGCAGATTAAAAATCATGTGGGTCGTCGAGAAGGGCGCATCAAAGAAGTCGTCGAGAAATGGAAATAAGTGAAGGTTGCAGCTGCCAGATCAGAAAGTTGCGTAGCTGCAAGTCTTAAAAAAAAGCCAGAGCTATAGCTCTGGCTTTATAAAGATATAAGTTATTAACGACCTTGAGGTGCCGTCATATCAGAACCTTGTGCACGTTCAACAGCTTCTCTACTTCTCCGCTGTAAGTCTTCGTAATCTTCTACAGTCCAGCATTGTCTCTTTTTGAAGTTAGTGCCGACAGTTTGCGTACGCTTACAGATAATTTTTTGTTCTTTTTTCTCTTCAGAAGCGACTTTTTCTTCAGAATCGAGGTTATCTTTGCTTGCTACAGGAGTTTGTGTAGCGCAAGCAGATACGAAGAATATAACAGATAATAAAGATAATTTTTTTAGCATGACCATTCCATTTTGTATGAGAGACCTGAAAAACTAGCAGACACGTAAGAAAATCGAAACATAAGAAATGTAACTGAATATGTAATAGACACTAACTTATTGCTTCGATATAGGAAATTATTTACCAGAGGAAGGTAAATTATCGACATTTATGGGTGTGCTTGGTTGCGGAGGCATAAACACCAACTTGCTAGTTTCGTATAATTTACGGGGCATACAGTGCTTTTCCTTAAGATGCCAGCCGGGCTTTTGGGTGTAGAAACACACCAACTCGTCAGGTGAATGAGCATTCGTATGCTGAGAAGCAAGGTTGCTGGTGTTTGTGGTAGAGCAAGCAGTGATGCCAAGTGCTGTAATGATAGTTAATAGCTTTTTCATGATTGTTCCATAATATTGAAGTTCCATCAAAAGACGACCTTACAACAAAGATGGTTACAAAAAAAGATATTAAAAAATTATAGGCTTGGGTGAGTTAGTTGTGGTCTGGCTATTAGAGAATGTATTTAATGAACGTAAGCGTGCCGCACCAAAGATACGGCATGCTTAAGAACTGGTGTGCTTATGAGTTACGCGGATGTCTTGGCTTGCCCCCACCTCGACGCTGAGTTGGATGGCGACGCTTCTGCTGAATAGGTAGTGATGGTTTTAGGTTGGCTAAATACTCAGACTTGATTTCGAGTTTAGGTAACGTGTGTCCAACATACTGTTCGATGGCAGTCAGGTTCATGGCAAAATCTTCGCCAGCAAAACTGATAGCATCACCTTCGGCCCCTGCCCGCGCGGTACGCCCAATGCGGTGAACATAGTCTTCAGCATCATCCGGTAAGTGATAATTGAAAACGTGAGTAACCCCATCAATGTGCAAACCACGAGCGGCGACGTCAGTACAAACCAAGACGCTGACATCATCATTCTTCAACTCATCTAACAGGCGTAAACGTTTTTTTTGATGAACGTCACCGGTTAACAACCCAGCCTTTATATCATTGCCAGCCAGGCAGGCCCAGACATGCTCTGCTGCGCGCTTGGTGTTGGTGAAGACAATCGATTTCTCCGGGCCTAATCGTTGCATCAGGCCGACCAGTAATGGTAGTGCTTCTTCACGGCTAGGATAAAACAGGGCTTCACGGATTTTGTTAGCAGAGACCTGTTGGGTTTGAACCTGTACATGCTGAGGGTTGTTCATGTGTTCATAGGCGAGCTCTTGCACGCGGTGCGACAAGGTGGCCGAGAACAGCATATTTAGCCGATCGGTTGCTGGTGGCATACGATTGAACAAGTAGCGAATATCCTTGATGAAGCCGAGATCAAACATCCGGTCGGCCTCGTCGAGAACTACACTATCAATGGCCTCCAGGCCAAACGCTTTAGTTTTGAAGTAATCTATCAGGCGGCCAGTAGTACCAATTAGAATATCAACACCATCGATCAGTTGCTGGCGTTGTTTTTCGTGATCTTCGCCCCCATATACCACTCGGATCTTGAGATCGGTATGTTTGGCTAGATCCACTGCATCCTTGGCAATTTGGACTGCAAGTTCGCGAGTTGGCGCCATAATTAATGAACGTGGTTCATTCTTACGCCGTCCTTCGATTTCCGGCAAGGTCAGAATATCGTTCATAATCGCTAATAAAAAAGCGATAGTTTTACCGGTTCCGGTTTGAGCCTGACCGGCAACATTCTGCCCTTTAAGTAATAAAGGCAAGGTTTTCGCCTGAATCGGCGTGCAATACTCAAAGCCAAGGTCAGCAACGGCCTTAAGTAATTTGGGATCAAGTCCTAGATCAGAAAATCTAATAGTTGATAGATGCGATGTATCCATAAGGTAATTTTTACCATTAGCGCTTGCATTAACAAGCGTGATTGTTTGAAATAGTGCCATTGTGCGTATGTACAGAGCCAAGCGCAAGTAAATAGCAGGAGAAAATTGATGAGTGACAAAATTGTATATCTGACTGATGCGACCTTTGAAGCTGAGGTTTTAAATTCGGATCAGCCAGTATTGGTTGATTATTGGGCAGAATGGTGTGGTCCATGCAAAATGATCGCCCCAATTCTTAGCGAAGTTGCTGAGATGTATGAAGGCAAGATTAAAGTAGCCAAACTGAATATTGATGAAAACAGCGAAACGCCACCTAAATATGGCATTCGTGGTATTCCTACTTTGATGTTATTTAAAGGTGGCAATATCGAAGCCACGAAAGTGGGAGCTTTATCAAAATCACAATTAATGGCGTTTATCGATAGTAATCTTTAATGTCAGGTTGATACTTGAAAGAGGCTTCGGCCTCTTTTTTGTTTAAAGGGAGTTTGGATGTTCGACGCTTTAACTGCACTGTTGAGTTTGGTCTTCCATGCGATAGTTGAAGGTGTTTTTTGGTGCGCAAAGAAAGTAGGAGCGCAAGTTCTAAGGCTTCTTCCTTTAAGTAAACAGGCGAAACAAGATCCATCAGCAAGCACAGCCTTTATTCTAGGCATGTTAATTCTGTTGGTAATGATTACTATAGCTTGGTGGTTTTGGTTGGTCTAAAAAACTAGACACCTCGCAGAACTAATGCTACATTGAGCAAGCTAATAAAAAAGCGTCTCTAAGCCCCTGGGCAAATTCCGATTCTTTCCAAATAATTTTATTTCACAGGAACTCGTTTCAAGACGTTTCTATGTTTCAATAAACAACTCGATATTATGAATCTAACTGAATTAAAGCAAAAGTCAGCTCAAGATCTGTCTGAAATGGCGAAAGCCGTAGGTCTTGACCATATGGCGCGTATGCGCAAACAAGATATCATCTTTGGTCTACTGAAAAATCACGCCAAAAGTGGTGAAGATATTTTCGGTGGCGGTGTTCTCGAAATCCTTCCTGATGGTTTTGGTTTCTTACGTTCGGCTGAAGGTTCCTATTTAGCCGGCCCGGATGATATTTACGTTTCCCCAAGTCAAATCAGACGCTTCAATCTGCGAACGGGCGATACCATTATTGGCAAAATACGCCCACCGAAAGACGGTGAACGATACTTTGCCCTTCTCAAAGTCGCAGAAATCAACTACGACAGCCCCGAAAACTCTCGCAACAAACTTCTTTTCGAAAACCTTACTCCTCTCCACCCAGACGAACGTATGCGTATGGAGCGTGGTAATGGTTCAACCGAAGATATTACCGCGCGAGTGATTGACCTGGCAGCGCCTATCGGTAAAGGGCAGCGTGGCCTTATCGTATCGCCACCAAAAGCCGGTAAGACTATGATTTTGCAGAACATTGCACAATCAATTACCAGCAATAACCCAGAATGCATGCTGATCGTTTTGCTAATCGATGAGCGTCCGGAAGAAGTGACCGAAATGCAGCGATCAGTAAAAGGTGAAGTGGTTGCTTCAACCTTTGATGAGCCAGCCGCACGTCACGTTCAAGTCGCCGAAATGGTTATTGAAAAAGCTAAGCGCCTGGTCGAACACAAAAAAGACGTCGTTATTTTGCTCGACTCGATTACTCGTCTAGCGCGAGCCTACAACACAGTAGTGCCATCGTCCGGCAAAGTATTAACCGGTGGTGTCGACGCCAATGCATTACAGCGCCCGAAGCGTTTCTTTGGCGCTGCGCGAAATATTGAAGAAGGCGGTAGCTTAACCATTATCGCAACAGCGCTAGTGGACACCGGTTCGAAAATGGACGAAGTCATCTACGAAGAGTTTAAAGGTACCGGTAATATGGAACTGCATCTCTCGCGTAAGATTTCCGAAAAACGCGTGTTCCCGGCAATCGACTTCAACCGCTCAGGTACGCGAAAAGAAGATCTCTTAACGTCACCAGAAGAACTGCAAAAGAACTGGATACTACGCAAAATTCTGCATCCAATGGATGAGATCGATGCGATTGAATTTTTGATTGATAAGATTGCGTTGACCAAGACCAACGACGAATTTTTCGACGCCATGAAACGCTAAAATTATCTTTTTCTTCCTATGCTTTGTTGTAGCAAGATTTTTAATATCCTCATTCACTATTAGTGAAATCGTCATTAAAAATCTTGCTACGCCTCGCCTAGAAAGAAAAATCTTAATTTTAGATGCAGTTCAGTAAGTTGATCAGTTCCTTTAGTTTCTTGCTTTGTTAGTCTCTTGCTCGCTCGGTTACGTATTAGTATACGCGCCCTCGCTACGAGCGAGACTGCCTCGCAAAACTCTTAAAAAACCACTTTTCTGGCTCTATCTTTAGTGAACATTAATTACTACCCTCATTCACTACTTGTGAAATCGTCATTAAAAATCTTGCTACGCCTCGCCTAGAAAGAAAATTTTTAATTTTAGAAAAGAAAGCAGTTTAATAAATTATCGCTTGGTTTCTGGGCGAGACTTCCTCGTAAGGCTCCTAAAAATCCACTTTCCTACCTTTTCTTTGGATAAGCGACCTTAGGAAGTTCCTGTGGTGCAAAGAAAATGATCATATGGAATTTATAACTCGATTTGTATAGTGTATCGTTAATATAAAGTCAGTCAGTTAAAAGAGCTAAAAATGAGCAAAATATACAACTTCATTAAAAAAACGAACACAATCCTCATTTTTATTCTTGCTGTAATACTTATAGGCACTTTTTCTAAAGATATTATTAAAGACTTAACCCGAGAAAGCTACCAGCCTCCAAAAGTAGAGGTAGCAAATAAACAAGCTAGTGAAGAAGTCAAAATAGAATACAAAACTAAGTTTTATAAGAAGGTTAAAGATGATTACTTATTTAAGGTAAATAGCGACAAGATTGACCAATCTGTTGCACGTAAAAGTGGAAGTTTTAGGTTTGCGGAGTACGAGGACGAATATACTGTTAACTTAATATTCGTTGATAATACTGGAAAGACTAGCTACTTATTAGAAAAAGATGCATACATAATTTCTATAGAGACACCCAGTTTCCACGAAGATAGTAATCATACAGTTAGAAACATATATTTGATTGCATCAGAAGACACGAATGAAGATGGATTTTTAAGCCATGAAGATAGCATAACCTTATATACGTCTAAAATTGATGGAACAGAGTTAACGGTTGCCGCCAAAGAGGTTGTTGATTATAAGTTTTCGGACACCAATGAAATTGTAGTTAACTGGATAGAAGGCGAGATGAGCCGTCACAGTATTTATGATTTAGAAAACAATAAACTCCTAACACTGGATATAGAAATCTAAAGCAATCTGCTAAAATACCTACACTACTTATCAACTCAAAATTCTCATGCAATACAAAGATCTGCGTGATTTTATCGCTAAGCTTGAATCTATGGGTGAGCTTAAGCGTGTTTCTGTGGAAGTTGATCCTTATCTTGAGATGACGGAAATCTGTGACCGTACGTTGCGGGCGGGTGGTCCGGCGATCTTGTTTGAGAATGTTAAAGGTCATTCGATTCCAGTGCTGGGTAATTTGTTTGGCACGACGCGGCGGGTGGCTCTTGCGATGGGTAAGGAAGATTTAACCGGTTTGCGTGAGTTGGGTGAGTTGTTGGCTTTTTTGAAGGAGCCGAAGCCGCCAGAAGGTTTTAAGGATGCATGGCAGCAGTTGCCGGTGTTTAAACAGGTTATGAACATGGCGCCGAAGGTGGTCAAGAAAGCGCCATGTCAGAAGATTGTTCTTGAGGGTGATGAGGTCGATTTAAGCAAAATTCCGGTGCAGACCTGTTGGCCGGAAGATGCTGCGCCTTTGATGACCTGGGGTTTGACCATTACTAAAGGCCCGCATAAGAAACGGCAGAATTTGGGTATTTATCGTCAGCAGGTCATTGCTAAGAATAAGCTCATCATGCGTTGGTTGGCACACCGGGGCGGTGCTCTGGATTTCAGGGAGTGGTGTCAGCAAAATCCTGGTCAGCGCTTCCCTGTTTCGGTGGCCTTTGGTGCCGACCCTGCGACTATTCTAGGCGCGGTAACACCAGTACCGGATACTTTGAGTGAATACGGTTTTGCCGGTTTGCTGCGCGGTGAAAAGACCGAAGTGGTGAAGTCTATCGGCAATGAGTTACAAGTTCCGGCCAGTGCCGAGTTAGTACTGGAAGGTTATATCGATCCTGAAGAGATGGCGGATGAAGGGCCATATGGCGATCATACCGGCTACTACAATGAAGTGGACAGTTTCCCAGTGTTTACCGTTGAGCGTATTACCATGCGTGAAGACCCGATTTACCATTCGACGTACACTGGCCGTCCACCGGATGAGCCGGCGATTCTGGGTGAGGCGCTAAACGAAGTCTTTGTGCCCATTCTGCAGAAGCAGTTCCCGGAAATTGTTGATTTCTATTTGCCGCCAGAAGGCTGTTCCTACCGTCTGGCAATTGTTTCCATGAAAAAGCAATATCCTGGCCATGCCAAGCGCATCATGATGGGCGTATGGTCTTTCCTGCGTCAGTTCATGTACACCAAGTTTGTGATCGTGGTCGATGATGATGTGAACACGCGTGACTGGAAGGATGTCATCTGGGCCATTACTACGCGCGTCGATCCGACCCGTGACTGCACCATGATTGATAACACGCCGATCGACTACCTTGATTTTGCTTCACCAGTTTCTGGTCTTGGCTCAAAAATGGGTATTGATGCGACGAACAAAATGCAAGGCGAGACAGAGCGAGAGTGGGGCAAACCGATTGTGATGGAGCAGGCAATTAAAGATAAAGTGGATACTATGTGGCAGGAGCTTGGTTTGAATCCCGAAGACATTGAATAAAAGTTTTGAGAAGAATATGACTGAACAGAATACCGAAAGTCCAGAAGCCGCCTTCGTTAATTGCGAAGTGACGCTAGTGCGACGCATTGGACGTGACGTCTATTGGATACAATTGACGCCAACCGACGGACGCTTGCCTGCATTCACCGCAGGACAGTATCTAATGTTGGAGCTGGATGATGGCTCTATGTGCCCTTTCTCGATTGCCAGCTCGCCACTGCAGGATGTGCTGGAGTTGCATATCCGACGCTTACCGGGACATGACGCCGCTGATAAAATTGTCAGTCAATTGAAGCACCGCAATCAGGTTCGAGTACAAATGCCATACGGTGAATGTGTGCTTACTGATTCAGAGCGCCCTGCTGTTTTTATTGCCGGTGGCACAGGCTTTGCGCCTTTCCATTCCATTATCAAAACGGCGTTGCAGCAAGACGATCAAAGGCCATTGACTCTGTATTGGGGTGCACAAACTTCCGCAGATCTCTATTTACTGGAAGAGCCGCAAGCCTGGGCCGAAGAGTTCGAACAGTTTAGCTTTATTCCGGTGTTGTCAGGCCTCGATGAAAAGTGGCAAGGTCGCAAAGGCTTTGTCCACCATGCCTTTATGTTGGATCATAATGATCTGACCGATATGGATATTTACGTCGGTGGTTCTGAACCGATGGCCATGTCGGTTTATCAGGATTTATTGGCTCGAGGTGTTAAAAAGACCTCTATTCATTCCGACATTCTTAACATCAAGCGCGAAATGGGGCTTTTAGATTAGCCTCCAACCGTAAATTTTTTGAAAATTAATGAGGTATTGATTCCGCCAAAGGCGAAGTTGTTACTCATAATATATTCATGATCCATTCGGCGATTGTTCTCAACAATATAATCAAGTTCGGCGCAATCAGGATCTAAATTGGTCAGATTTACAGTCGGTGCGTACCAGTTGTTGTTCATCATTTCGATAGAGAGCCAGGCTTCAATTGCGCCGCAGGCTCCTAGCGTATGACCAAAATAGCTTTTTAATGAGCTAATGGGTACAGGGCGGTTAAACACCTGCCGTGTGGCCTGAGTTTCAGCAACATCACCACGATCTGTGGCAGTACCATGCGCGCTGACATAGCCAATGGCATCTACGGATAACTGAGCATCATCTAAAGCCAGCTGCATCGCCTGTGACATGGTTTGCTGTTGTGGCTGGGTGACATGAGCCCCATCTGAGTTGCAACCAAAACCGACGATTTCCGCCAATATCGGAGCGCCTCTGGCTATGGCGTGGTCATAATCTTCAAGGATTAAGGTGCCGGCGCCTTCACCAATCACCAAACCATCGCGATCCTTATCGAAAGGACGCGGTGTCTTCGCGGGATTCTGGTTATCCACTGAGGTAGCGAAAAGCGAATCAAAAACCGCGCCCTGAGTGATGCATAATTCTTCTGCCCCGCCTGCAATCATAATTTTCTGACGGCCAAACTTGATTGCCTCATAGGCGTAACCGATACCCTGGCTACCTGATGTACAGGCACTGCTGGTTGGAATAATTCGCCCCTTACAGCCGAAGAATACGCCCATGTTGACGGGAGCGGTATGACTCATCATTTCAACATAGGAAGTAGACGTAAAACCTGTCATTGGACCGCCTTTGATCAAGTCGCCGAAGACAGGGATGGTGCGGGTACTACCGGAGGAAGAGCCGTAAGCAATGCCGGTATCGCCATTGGTTAGTGCGGGATGCTCGAGCAATCCCGCCTGAGCAAGCGCATCCTGAGTGGCGCAAGTGGCAAGTAAGGAAACTCTGCCCATGCTACGAATACGTTTACGTGGAAGCTTTGGAAAACTATAGTCAACGGGTGCTGCCAAGCTGGTGCGTAAACCTTCGCAATCAGCCCATTGGGGCATAATTCGTACCGCGTTCTTACCTTCGACAAGTCTCGATTGAATCTCATTCCAGTTGTCGCCAAAGGCAGTAATACCGGACATTCCCGTGATAACAACGCGTGACATCAAGCCATTCCTCCATTAACCGAAATGACCTGGCGAGTAAGATAACCAGCGGTGTCAGAAAAGAGATAGCCGACTAAACCGGCGATTTCTTCGGGTTTGCCCATTCTTTTGGCTGGAATCATTTTCAGCGCTTCGCCTGCAAGCTCATCATCAACCATATCGGTTTCAATTAAGCCTGGGGCCACGCAGTTAACGGTAATTTTGCGGCGAGCCAGCTCAACGGCCAGTGCTTTAGATGCACCAATCAAACCGGCTTTGGATGCGCTGTAATTGACCTGACCTCGATTACCGAGAACACCAGAAACTGAAGACATGACAACGATACGTCCGCCCTGCTTCTGGCGAACCATTGGCATAACCAAGGGTTTTACCACATTGTAGAAGCCATCCAGATTGGTATGAATAACATCATCCCAATCGTCATCGCTTAAAGCAGGAAAAGCATTATCGCGAGTAATACCAGCGTTACAAACAACACCATAGTAAGCGCCATTTTGCTCAATATCAGCTTCTATTGCTTGTTGTGTCTGGGCTCGGTCTGCAATATCGAACTGAAGCAAACTGGCGGTTCCGCCGGCCTCGATAATCTGGTTAATTGTTTCTTGAGCTTGTGTAAGTCCTGAGCGGCAATGCACAGTGACGGCAAAACCATCTTTGGCTAGTTGCAGGGCAATGCTCTTGCCGATACCACGACTTGAACCGGTGACTAATACTCTTCTACTCATAAGGTTAATGGCTCTCTTTATTTAGAAGCTGATCCGTATCATTGCTTTCAAAAACGTTTAATTTTGCCTGACAGACAAGGCTCTCATTATGCAGAATTGAGCAATCAAATGCACCCAGGCCAGAGTCATCCATGAATAACTCGGTAATCACTACTTGATAGGTCTGGTTGGCAGCAAATAAGGTCTGGTTGATCTCAAATTTACGAGTGCCAAGCAGAAAGCCTAACTTAACCGGCTGCCCCACCAGATAAGCCCTGACCCCAGCTAGAGCAGCAACTGCTTGAGCCATATATTCAATCCCCATCCACGACTCAACCCCTTTTTGCTCAGGGCAATAGAAGCGGCTCTGGTCAGTTACCTGGAACCGGGCAGTAAGGCTGTTTTGCTCGAAGTCCACAATCTTATCAAGCAGTACCATTGGTGATGAATGAGGAACAAACTCAGATAGCGGCTTGGATAAGATAACGGTTTTTTTAGAATTAATATTAGTCTGCATAAAGCTACCCTATTATGTGCGACCGATTATAACACTGACATTATTGCCGCCAAAGGCAAAGGAGTTGCTCATGGCAACCTTGAGAGGTTGGCTGCTAGTTTGGCCGGTTGCCAGAGTTAATGTGGGGATCGCTGGGTCGTATTGACCATCATAATAATGCTTGGGAAAGTGATAAGGCGCAGAAGATTGAGACAGAGCGAGCCAGCAAAAAGCCAGCTCGGTTGCCCCTGCGGCGCCTAATGTATGGCCAACAAGAGGCTTGGTTGAGCTGGCAATGGTTGAATCAGTAAGAATACGAGAAACTGCCTTACCTTCCATCAGGTCGTTCAATTCAGTACCGGTGCCATGCAAATTTAAGTAATTAATATCTTTTGCTTGCAGTCCCGCATCTTCAAGCGCCATTGCCATAGCGAGGGCTGCGCCCTGACCATCGGGATGAGGTGCCGAAATATGGTGCGCATCAGATGATTCACCCACGCCCAACAAAGCAATAGGAGCTGCTTCACGCGACATAATAAACAGCGCCGCACCTTCGCCAATGTTAATTCCAGTACGGTTGACACTAAACGGTAATGCTAGCTGAGGAGAAATGGCTTCCAATGAATCAAAACCGTTGAGAGTCATATCACAGAGTGAATCAGCGCCTCCAACGATGACGGCATCGCAAATATCATTCTCGATAAGGCTACGGGCAGAAGCAAAGACCTTGCCGCTGGAAGAGCAAGCCGTCGAAATAGAATAAGCCGGGCCATTTAACTGGAGATAGTCTTTAATGAAGCTGGCCGGGGAGGACATTTCTATTTGGCAATAGTTGAAATCCTCGGGAAACTTTCCGCTCTGAGCATGTGATTGGAGTGCAATTTCACCCTCAGCAATGCCGGAGGTACTAGTGCCCATAACTATGCCAATACGATGAGCCGGATAGGTTTGTGATAATTCGGAAAGTGATGCAGAAAGCTGCTCAAGGCAGTTAAGAATGAGCCGGTTATTACGGGTATTATGTTTGGCAAACCCGGCTGGCATCGCCGGTAGCTGAGTTTGAACTCTTCCGACCAAGAACTCTTTGCTGGTGGCGGGTGATCGATAAGGAACCATACTGGAGGTATTGCTACTAATCAGTTTGGAAAAAACCTCGTCATGCTTAGATCCTAGGGCATTATTCAAAGCCATATGATTAAGGTAAACAAGCGAATTACTGGCCATCAGAAACCTCTTCAATGGTTAAAAGTTCAATATTCAAGCTGTAACCACGTTCTAGATGCCGAAATTCAATATTACCCTGATAATAAACCGGCTCAGTATAGCGAATCACGATAATGGATTGCTGGTTGTGACTAATCACACGCTCAAGAGGATTGATCTGATTAACCTCGGCGCCGGTTAAAGCTTTAGCAACGAGCTCAGCAGGCCATAAACTCAGCTGCATGTCAGCTAACAGATATTGAGGCTTTAGCTCATCACTCGACGGCAAACCACGGGCTTGGATTTGATTCTGGTTCATTTCGATAGAAAAGAGACGCGTGCCGGTGGCTGTTAGCCCGACCATGGTTAACCTGTTGTCGCGGACTTCAGTTTGAAATAATAGATCACGCGATTGACCCTGAAAATCAATTTGGGCACTTTGCAAAAGTTGTAAGCCATGTTCAAAGGGAAGTTTGTGGATCAGTTGAAACTGAACATCTTGGGCGATCTGCACCCTATGTTGATCGCTGATATAAGACGGATTGCAACCCCAAATGGAGATGCACAGTAAGAGAATTACGACGTTGCGCATAATTTACCTAATGTGTTTAATCGACGTTTAGTGTTTACGACGAAAGGGTTGCTGGTATCCCATGCGTAGCCAGCAAGAATTGAGCAGACCATTTGACGAATATTAGCAGGAGCATCATCAAAGTGGATAATATCCTGCAATTGCCCTTCATACCATGATTCCACAAAAGCCTTAAATGTTTGAACGCCTTGTTGCAAAGGATCAGCAAACTCTGACTGCCAACATACCTCTTCATCATTGAGTTGCTTTAACAGAACATCGGTAGCCAACTTGGCGGATTTAAAAGCGATGGTCACCCCTGAAGAAAAGATTGGATCTAAAAACTCGCCGGCGTTACCCAGCAATGCATAACGATCACCAAACAGCTGCTTAACGTTGGAAGAATAGGCAGTGATGTGCTGTACAGAATTGGTTTTTTTTGCAGCACATAACAGTTGCTTGAGGCGAACGGATTGGTTAACAGCTTCATCCAGCCATTGCTCATGGGAAGAGTGCTCATGGCTAGAAGAGGCGTTCTCTAATTGATCAGTCGCTAGTTGCTCAGTCTTTAATTGTTCGAACTCTAATTCCTCAAAAAATTCAGGCTTGGCGACACAGCCAATGGAGGCAGTGCCGTCAGCGAACGGAATCAGCCAATACCAGACATCTTTAGATTGTGGATGAGTTTCTATGAGAATTTTATTTCTGTCGTATGTTTCAGAGTTGATATGGTCTTTTACATGACAAAAAACCGAGCTTCTAACCGGAAATGAGCTGGGAAGTGTTAAATCCAGCAGTTTTGGTAATATTTTGGCAAAACCGCTGGCATCAAGAATAAAGCGGGTATGGATATCACGGCTGGTGCCATCTTCATCCTGCAAAGTGACGGCACAGGGGGCTTCTAGCTGCACCTGAGTGACCTGTTGCCCAAAACAAAAGGTTGCACCCTGTTGTTCTGCAATTTCTGCTAATAGTTGATCAAAGGCAGCTCGCTTGACTTGAAAGGTGCTGCCGGGTCCGGAAGTAAACTTCTCGTTGAAATCAAAGTGGCAAGGGTGATTGTTGGCAAAAAAAGCAGCGCCATCTTTGAATTGAAAACCAAGCTCAGGGGCTGCTGCTTTAATGGCATCAAGCATATTTGCTTCTTGTAAATACACCATCGACTGCGGTAGTAGGCTCTCACCAATCGAGAAGCGAGGAAAGTGCTGTTTTTCTACCACCAGAACGCTAACGTTTTGTTGTGTTAAAAGTGATGCAGCCAAGCTGCCTGCCGGGCCGGCACCAATGATGATGACATCGTACTGTGGGTTCAACTCAGGCATGATTCAGTCCTTTAATCCGGTAAATTCGACTACCAAGAATGGGTGATAGCAAGTAGACGGTTAATATGCCCGTCAGCATGGTCAAACCAAAGGCATGAATGGCTGGTGTTTCGCTGAGTGACAAGAGCCCAAATGACAAGAAGGTTGTGGTGGCAGATAAAGTGACTGCCAGGTGAATATAAATTGATCGTGACTGTGCTTCGGCATAAAAAAGCCCGTAATCAATACCAATGCCGAATACTAGAAACAGTGCCAGAGTGCTGAATAAATTAAAGCTGCCAGTGACCAGTATGGTAATGATAATCGCAACAGAGGCCGCCAGTAGAGGAGCCAATACAACATGGCAGGCAATTAGCAGTTTGTATTTGATAGACAGTAAAATCAGTATCGCCAGGCAAGCCAGTAGTAGCATGTAGCTAGCGAGTTCACGGTAGCTGGTAAAAAGCTGTGAAACTTTGTCAACTTTGTTTATGAAGTAAAGATCAGGACTCTGCTCAGCTAATAGCTCAAGAGCCTGGATATTTTTAATATTCGAGAGGCTGATTATGGCGGTGGCCTTACCTTCAATATTACCTAACCACAAATAAGAAAGACGTTGGCCAATCGGTGACTGGAGCCATTCTTCGAGCTCTAAATAATTGTCGCCGTTTAGGTGATAGTCGCTTTTGAGCTGTGCAAGGCTCGCTTGATCAAGTATTCCGATATCAAGGAAGGGTTTGAGATTAGATAAGGTCAGTTGCTCACCAATCAGCTGGTAATCTGCTTCCTGTTGCGGCCGACTTGGCACAAAGTGGCCAAGATGCGAGTAGCTGCTGATGACATTGTCAGCTACCAACTGATCAAGCTGGTTATCAAATTGATTAATGGTATTCAACAGTTGTTCACTGGAATTTGCGCGTTGTAAAAAGAATTGATTAGTTGCCGGAGCTGATGTGATCTGGGTAAGCATGGCCTCCTGTTCAACCAGCTCTGCTGGCGCTGCCTGCAACTGACGAATATTGTCGTTGTCTTGATCAGCGGTTAATAGCAGATAGCCTGCGATAATGGGCAGCAACAGAAGAATTACGATAAGGTAACGATGAGTGAGCTTCTGGCTAACCGAATGATGCTTTTGAAGAACTGACAGGAACGCCGAGGGTGTAGCAACTTTATAACGGAAAGTATCAAATAACAGTACTACGGTCAGAAAGGCGCCAACTAAACCAGTAGCGCAAAAAACGGCCATTTGCTGCAGGCCGGGAAATGGAGCCATGTAGAGTGCGGTATAACCGATCACGCTGGAGAGCAAGCCCATCACAATTGCCATAAAGATATGCGGCAAGGGTTTAGAATGGTGGATGGCACTGGAAAAATAATGGAAGGCATAGTCGACCGCAACGCCTAACAGACTGGCGCCAAAAACCAGCGTTAAAATATGAATAGAACCAAAGACATAATGAACCACGGTGAAGGCAACAAAGATACCAACAGCCAATGAGGTTAAGGTCATAAATAATGGAGCAATACTTCTAAAAGCAATGATTAACAGGAGGATGACGCCGATCAAAGAGCCCACTCCGATGGTGGAAATTTCCGACTTGGCGGATGCAGCTGCATATTTTGCATAAAATACCGCACCGGTTGTTAACAACTCGACGTCAGGGTGGCTACTGGCAAAATTATGGGTTACTTCAGTAATCCGATCCTGGGTTTCAGTGTCGAACGGTGAACGCTTTAATAACGCCGATAGAATGACCAGATTATGGTCAGGTTGTGAGAACACCATCAGATTATCGACTATCTGCGCTTGAGAAGATGGCTGGTTTTGGCCCATAGAATTTTGCAGATAGCGATAGGATAACAGCAATGGGTCCTGCGGCATTAGATTGAGCAGCTGACCGGAGAGTGGCGAATAAAGAATTTGTAGGCTGTCATCAATAAAAGGTTCAGCGCCAGCTGAAGACATGAGCTTGCGGTCCGCTTCACTCAATAAGTGAAAGCGATGATGAAAAACAAGCTCAGCAATGGCCTGTTGTTCGTTCTGGTTAATGTGAGTGTTGAAACGTTCAATCAGCTGAGTTTGTTCAAGGTGCCCAATTAACGATTGTGCCAGTGGTTGAAAGTCAGTGTTTTTGTCTGTCTTTATGCCAACAATAATTTGTCTAAAGTTTTTGTCCGAAAATTGCTCGAAAGCTTTCTCAGCAAAGGGATCCACTTCAGTAACAGGCAATAACTTCAAGATATTGGTTTGGATGTTAAAGGCAGAGGAAGATTTAAGCTGTTTATAAAAAAGCCCCGCAGTTGCTAGAATTAAAATAACCCAAATCAGGGCTTTAGATTTAGTTGACAGTTTAGCGGACAAAATAGAGACCTAGTGCTTCTTCTATTGCCGGATCATCAAGCGGCTTAAAAACTAATTCTGTAGTATCACCATTTGCTTCAGTAAAAATTAGTTGTTGAATATTGGTGTTACCAATGATGGTTATGTCAGTCAACAAACGTTGCATGTCATCATGCTTAGCCTGCAACTTAATCTGCCACAGCTCTTCATCACAATTCAGCTCGGCAGAAAAGTTACGTTCAAGTTGTTCGAAATCACCGGCTAAAATAGCAATAAAGGTTGAGCTGATTAGCTGGCTTGCTTTCTGCTGGGAATTAACTGGATTTGAAACGAACTGATCCTGTTTGTTGAATTGTTGTAAGGAGTCATCTTTGATTAGAATGGTACTTTTAAGAGGCTCTGTTGTTTGCCAAATCACGCCATCACCATCTTCAACCAGCAGATAACCTGTGGAGACTAATGATTTAGATAAAATGGCAATGCGTTTGGTTTGCTGAAATTGATTAAGAGGAGCATGCTCGCGCACCTGCTCTGTGACGGATTGAAGGTTACAGCTTTGAGCTGAATCAGTGTGTGCTTTGCTGGTAGCAAGAAAAGCAAAGGACAAAAAGAATGCTAATAATATTAACTTATAACGATGCATAGTAGTCTTCTATTTTTTGCGACAGTACGGTAGGCGACATTAATTGCATTTCAAACTCATCGGCGGTTACTGCAACCTGAATGGAGTGGCCTTTTGAAAGTTTCTTGCCGGTCGCCTGATCTTCAATTCGGTAGTCAATCAGCAAACGGTTTTCACATTCTTTAAGAGTCGCAATACATCGTAATTTTTGGCCGTACCTTGCCGGATTAACGTACTTCACTCGTATATCAATGATTGGCCAGTAATAACCTGATGCCTTCATTTGTGGATAATCATAATCAATCTTGCGCAGTAGCTGGCAACGCGCTTCTTCGAAGTATTTGATGTAATTGCCATGCCAAACGATTTGCATCGGATCAAGGTCGAAGAAAGGCACTTCAATGTTATATTCTGCGCTGATTGGATACGAATGTAATTGTTTATTATTGATTGGCATAGGTGCTCCAATGCTGCTCTTGAATTAAGGCAACGAAATGTCTGAGTTCATACTCCAATGGGCGGTCTTCACTGACCAATTCAAAATGCTCGAATACTTGCTCTAAGGTGGATGAAACGCCATCGGAGAGTGACGTTTGGTCTAATTGGTTCTGCTTAATACGCAAAGTTACTGCTTGAGTTGCTGCCATTAATGAAGCAGCAGCTACTTGCTCAGTGAGTTCCAGAATACGCAAACAATCGCGAGCAGCAATGGTACCCATACTTACTTTGTCCTGATTATGGCATTCTGTCGAGCGTGAAAAAACACTGGCCGGCATGGTCAGCTTTAAAGCTTCAGCAGTCCAGGCGCTAATGCCAATTTGCACAGCTTTAAAACCATGATTTAAGGGTTTGCGGTGTTCTGAGGCAGCAGACAGATTATTGGGTAAGCCATTATTAAATTTACAATCCATTAACAGAGCCATCTGACGATCCATTAAATCGGCAAGATTGGCAACGCCAGTTTTCATGGTGTCCATGACCATCGCAATATGACCACCGTAAAAATGACCGCCGTGCAAAACATGTTGACCTGCCCCATCGATAATAGGGTTGTCGTTAGCACTGTTTAACTCAGTTTCAATGGTTTGACGCATCCATGGCATAGCATCTTTCAGCGCGCCTATAATGTGAGGGGCACAGCGGATGGAATAGCGATCTTGAAGACGATCAGAGTTGCGTGGATGTTTGTAATGATTCAGATCGTCACGAATCCAGGCCGCCACCTGGTTTTGACCAGGGTGTGGTTTGACTGAAAACAGCAGTTCATCAAAATGAGCGCTGTTGCCCTGTAAAGCAATCGAGCATAGAGAAGTGATACGGGAACAGAGTTTGGTCAAGTAATCAGCCCTTTCAAATGCAAGACAAGCCAGCGCAGTCATCACTGCGGTACCATTCATTATCGCCAGACCTTCTTTTGGTTGCAGCGTGATGGGCTTGATACCTAGATTTTTAAACACTTGCTCGGTTGGCTGAGTTTTACCTTGATAGAGCACCTCGCGTTCGCCAATCAGTGCTGCAGCAACATAGGATAGTGGAGTCAGGTCACCACTGGCACCAACTGAACCTTCTTCAGGGATGCGCGGTAGAATATCCTTTTCCAATAAAAGTTCTAGTTGCTGTAATAATGACCAGCTAACGCCTGAATAACCTTGGCTTAATGATGCTAATCTTGCCGCAAGAATGGCACGAGTTTGTTCGGCAGAAAAGATATTTCCTAAGCCACAGCCATGGAAGCGGGTCAGATGTAGAGGTAGCTCATGTGTATCCTGTACAGGCACTGGTGTGGTAACTGAATCACCATAACCCGTCGTAACGCCATAAATAACACCATCTTCACGCAACAGTTCTTTGATAAAGTCAGCACCCTGTTGTATTTTGTGCTTGAACTCAGGTGCAGAGTTAAGTTGGGCAGTGGCATTGCCTTTTGCGAGTTGGCAAATCTGCTCAATGCTAAGCGAAGAATTACCAAAAGTAATGGCTTTTTTAGTTTCTGTCACGGCGATGGCTCTCTTGTGTTTTTAGTGCGCTACGTTGAATATGCTGATGGTCATCTTTTTGCCAAAAATTATAGAAGTTGAACCATTGATATGGGGCTTTTAAACAGTAATGTTCCAGCCTCTGAGAATAACGCTCAATAATAGATTGTAACTGATCGTTTTTGTTTGTTCTTGCCAATTTCAGACTGTCAGAAAAAGGCTCTAAATAAACATGATACTGTCCTGATTGTTTCAGACAAAATAATAAATAGACAGGGCACTCAAGGATGCCGGCTAAAATAAATGGACCTTGTGAAAAGGGTGCTGATTGACCAAGAAATGAAGCATAGTTTACGCGGCCATATTGAGTGACAGAGGTTCTGTCACCAACGATAATAACAATTTCTCCTGCATCGACCTTCTCTTTAAGCATGATGGCTGTTTCAGCTCCGAGAGTATCAACCTGTATCAGGTTAACAGAAGCTTTAGGATTAAATTTTTCAAGTGCCTGCTGAAATTTTAAAGCATGCTTTGTAAAAACAAGAGCATTAATGGTAAGTGCAGAATCAGCCTCACCAATGGCTCGACAAAGCTCCAGATTTCCTAAATGTGAACCAATAAAAACTGCACCTTTGCTAGAGTTGTTTTTGCGCAAGGAGTCAAATATATGTGGGTTATGGAAGATGATATCTTTCAGTCCCACATCACCAAGCCAGGCTCTAATTTTATCGACAGCGGCTAAGCCGAACTGATAAAAATGTTTATAGACGTGATACCAACGAACCTTGGCATGGGATTGATTATAAGTGTTTATGCGCTGTAAATATTGATAAGAAGCACTGCGCGCTTTGCTGCCGGTTAAAACAAAATAAGCAATGACAGGAATTAATACGATACGAAATAGCCATTGGCCAAAAAAGCGATATAACCAGACCAAAATTTGGATTCCGATAGTGGAGCCGCGCTCTTGTGTTGCTGACCAATGAGTATCAGTTTTCTTACGTTGTGACTTAAAGTGGCGAGCAATTAGCCTGTGTGCGCGAGGGAGCATGCCAAAAAAAAGTTTGGTATGCATTTTAGTGATTAACCAATTGTCCTGAAACATTCTAAAGTGTGAAGAGCCATCTTCGGGATAGGTAACATTGGTGGGTAAGTTAATAATCTCAACTGACTTCCAATAGAGCTTAACCAGTATTTCTGTATCAAAGTCCATTCGTTTGCCGATATTTGTGCTTTTAATAAGTTGCACGGTAGCAGCAAGCGGATAAAGGCGGTAGCCACACATTGAGTCTTTGATTTTGAAGGACAAGGTTTCGACCCAAACCCAGAAGTGAGTGAGGTAGCGTGGGATTAAACGCCCTAATGGCACTGAATCATCGTAATCCGGAATACCGCAAATAACGGCTGCAGGATAGTTGTTACTTAAAGCAATAAAGTTGGGAATATCTTTAAGGTTGTGTTGCCCGTCAGCGTCAACTTGAATGGCGTGACTAAAGCCTTGTTCATGAGCGGCTAGCAGCCCAGCCATTACTGCACCACCTTTACCGGAGTTTTCAGGCAGATTGATCACTTGTAAAAAGCTAAATCGATCGGGCAATTGGTTCAGCACTTGATGGGTATGCTGATCGCTACCGTCATTAACCATGATAACGGGAAGGTTAAGTGGTTCTATTGCTAGCAACACCTGCTCAATATGCTGAGTATGATTATAATTTGGTATGACGATACAGTGGCAAGAGGTCATCAGTCGGTCAGCCTGGGCGGAGAAACAAAAATTTTGCCAGAAGAAAATTGATGCTGGCTGTTATAAAAAGAAAACGTGAAACATTCTCTATTGTGATCAAAAGAAAGAGTGAGTTGGACTTGATTGTTTGGCGTCATGACCTGCTGAAATTTTAAAGTTGTCATTTTCTGCACTTGCCAATGACGAGAAATTTTTAACTTAGGGGCTAGCAGGTTACTAAAGTAATATTTTGCCCAGGCGATTTGGGTCACTCCCGGAACAACCGGGAATTGATCAAAGTGTCCTTCAAAAGCATCTAAATTTGCATCAATGCTCAACATGAGTTGAAGCTCATTATCATGCAAATCCTGTGCAACAATATCTGGATAATCCATATTAGAATAAAGCCTTAAGTTCATCTAAAGGAAGCTTGCCTTGGCTATTCAAAGGCAGGTCATCAAGGTAGCGCCATTTGCGCGGGATAGCAACGGCTTCATAGGTTTCTGCTAACTGAGATTTAAATAATCGGTTAAGGCTTTGTTTTTGGTTGGTTTCTAGGAATTTCCTGCCCTCCTCGCTGAGAACAACAACCGCACCTAAAAACGTACGATGATGTTGTAACACGACAATTTTGGCCTCTTCTATCAATGGTGATGCGTTAAGAGTGTGCTCAATAGCATTCAGTGAGACGCGTTTCTCTTCAATCTTAACCACTCTATCTTTTCTGCCCAGTAGCTTAAAGTGTTGATTATCAAGAAGCTCTATCTCATCATCTAGAGCGATATCTTGTTCAAGGTAGGGCGAAGAAAGAATCGACGGTTGATTGGTTGGCTGGCAAATATGAATGCCGGAAAACAAGGTCCATTGCTGATTAAGATTACTTTGTTGGCGATAACCAATGCCACCAGTTTCGGTGCTACCATAGACCTCGACGGGGAAAACGCCTAGTTGCTGATGGGCAAGTTTTGCTGCTTGATGGCTTAATAAGCTGCCGGAACTGAAGCATTTTTTTAATGAAATAGAGTCAAGATTTTTGTCCTGTCGAGATAAAAAAGCAGGGCTTGAAATCAAACAAATATCGGGATTTTCTCTACATAAATCGGCGAGTTGCTCTTGATATAAAACAATCCTGGAGTAAAAGGAATGCCGATAAATCAGTGGCCAGAGGAGCCGGAAGATCAAACCATAAATATGGTGGTGGGATACAGTAGCAAGGAACTGGCAATTAGCGACCGACTCACCGAACAGGCGATCAATAGCGCTGACTTCCATCAGTATATGAGTAATCGATTTAGTGATTAACTTAGGCTTGCTGGTGGAACCGGAGGTGAAAAAAAGAACTTTACTGGTTAAAACCTTAGGCAGAATTAAGTTATTAACGGTTTCATTAAGTTTTGTATTAACAAATTGATCGCCAGACACTAAGGGGTTTAGTGACGTCTCTCCGATAATAGCATCGTAATGAGTATCAATTTGAGCAATCCATTCAGGCTTATGGTTTGCTGTTAAAACAATATCTTTTTGCAGCATTAACAGGGCAATGAAGTTAACTGCAAACGAATAGCTATGTTCGACAAATAATAAATAAGTGTGATGAGGGTGATGCTTAATGTGAGCCATGCAAAGATGGACGTCATGAATAAACTGAGAGTGCGAATAGGCATGCTCTGCATCATAGGCTACCCAATGATTATGAGGAGCTTGTAGTAAATCGTGGAGTTTATTGACAGCCTCGTTCACATCAGTCCCCTACTTCGTTTGGTGTATCAGCTTTCTATAGATGAGCTCACCAAAGAATAAAAGCCCCATTAACAGATAAGAAATAAGTCCATTATAGAGTGTCCAAACTTCTATGGTAGTAAAGAAAGTGGTGTACAGTGAAATAAAGATGTTAACAATAAAAAAGGCACACCATATTTTGGTAACATTCTTAGTGTAAGGAATCGCTTCTGCAGGCAGCTCAGGTTCCTGAGTTCGTGCGATTCTTTCAATCACTGAAGGGGGTGAATACAGGCTATAGGCAAATACGGCTAAAAAGCTGGCGGTAATAATGGCTGGGTAAAGTTTTAAGCCGGAAGTTGTATTGAGGAAAAAGCTTAAGGATGCAATACAAAGTCCAGCTATGAGGACTATAAGCCAAAGGCCTTTAAAGGCTTGCAGGAGTTTTCCGCGGATTACAAATCCACGAATCAGAACCAGTCCACCCAGTAACAGAGCTATCGATTTCGGTTCTAAATATTGCAGGCCAAAATAAACCGCCAAGGGGTAGAGTAAAACCACAATAGCGATTAAGGTCTTAAAAAGATGTTGCATGGTTAGCTATGAACTAAGTCATACACCGCGTCAACAACATGCTGCATGGTTCGAACA
This sequence comes from Kangiella sp., assembly GCA_048266925.1. Classification (GTDB taxonomy): domain Bacteria; phylum Pseudomonadota; class Gammaproteobacteria; order Enterobacterales; family Kangiellaceae; genus Kangiella. The sequence continues at coordinate 473,165 of JBLWYL010000003.1, forward strand.
GCCTTGAAGGTTTCGGGATTGACGGATTTGCCAGTCATTTCCTGTAGCTTGATGACTAAATCAACGGTATCAATGCTATCCAGATCCAAATCCGTATATAGATTAGCTTCGAGTGTAATATCGTCGCTTTCTACCTCAAAGTCTTCAACCAGGATGGTAACTAAATGTTGGAAGATCTGCTCTTTATTATCAAGTTGTGCCATCAGCGAGCTCCTCTTTGTTGTTCTATAAAAGAAGCTAAAGTACTGACAGAATAGAAATGTTTCTTTGATTCTTCTGAATTGGAATCAAGTTTAATATCGAATTGTTTCTTCAAAGCCAAACCGAGCTCAAGTGCGTCAATTGAATCAAGTCCTAACCCATCACCAAACAAAGCTTCGTCTGCTTTAATATCATCAATGCTAATTTCTTCGAGATCGAGCGAGTCAATAATAACTGCTTTAATCTCGTCTTCTAAGGATTTCATTTTTATCTATTTCCTCTATAAAAATCGATTTAATACGCTCCGTTAACCGTCTTGCTGCGATTGATTCATTTTTCTCATTATGAATAAACGGAGTAATATCTATTTCCTCAACCACCCTCATCGAGAACTGTGCTCTGCGAGGAGGAACTTGATACCACTTTTCTTGTTTTGTAAGCGTGGTGGGATCACAGTCGATAATCACCGGCAATAGATTTTTTTGACAGCGAATGGCAATGTTAGCCGCCCCGCGCTGTAGTTTTATGGGCCGATTGGGGACTGTGCGAGTACCCTCAGGAAATATCACAAGATTATAACCTTCTTGTAGGCTTTTGTTACAGTTTTGTATGAGTTTATTTACATCCTGGTCGTTGTTAATAAAGTCGGCAACTCTAACCACCCTTTTCAAGAAAAAGTTGTTCCATAAGCCTTCTTTAACCACACAATCAGCCTTGGGGATTAAGGAAATCAGCGCAACTACGTCAATCAGGCTGGGATGATTAGCAATAATGATTTTGCCTTCAACGCCTTGTAGCTGCTCCTTGGCCTGTTTTAAATCAAAGGTAAATATTCCCAGCATTTGCATAAAGCGGATAAATACATACCAGCATTTGTGAATCAGGAAGCGAGCCTTTTGCTTGCGGATATTTGGATCACGATAAAAGAGCCCAATAATCGGAAAGACCAACAACGATAATAATAAACCCCCAATCCCAAAGGTTGCGAAGGATAGGCCAGTCGCGAAAATGCGCCATAGGTAATTGATTTTATACAACATGTTTCACAAATTCCCAGCGTGTATCAAGACTGTTTAATGCTCGCTGCTGTTCACTACTCTGTAGAAAGTCGTAAAAACTGAGGGCTAAGGGCATTTCGGGCGATTGCTGATGCTTAAGGGGCTCAAACGCAAAAGAGATGGCTGGAAACGCTGTGGATGGTTGGGTCAGCAATAAAGAAAGGCTGTAGCTTGGGTATAGTTTCTGCTGTAGTTCGGAGAAAGGTGCTCCAACCTGCAGATCAAAGCAGGTTAATAATACCGGACGGCTCGGAAATCTCTGTAGCTGATGATAACTCTCTAGTAGTGCGTAACCGAAGGTGTTTGACTCAGCGGCAATGCTGGTCCCCGGATTTTTATTGCCAGTAAAAATAGAATATAAACCAAGTGAAGCATTATGAACGGATAAACTGAAGTCTTTCGGTGAGACTGCCTGCTCATGAAGCATGCTTTCGACAATGTTAGTAGTTCGGTTGAGCTCACCGTGCTGAGAGGCAAAAACGGTTATCGGTTGTTCAGGGGTAAAGTCGCTGTGCTCCAGACAACAAAGGGAGCTGTGCATAGCTATCTTACTGAGGCCGCTCAGTCTGCGTCGTTTGATGGGAGGTATTTGCTTCAAACTAATTTCGTTGAAATCGGCCAGTAAAGCTAAGCTCTTAAAGTTGGATTGCTCTTTAAAAGCCGGTTGAATCCAGCAATGGGAAGATAGGACGCCTAGCTTTATAGTATTGTTATTTATCATCTGCCTATCGTTCCGTAGTGCTTATTTTCCGAAGAGAATCTAGTAAGAAGTGTCTAGAGATAAGAATCTTGAGGCGAGAGTCTAGCCGATTTAATTATCTACTTCAAATGTGACTTAAGATAAAAAAAGCCACCAATGAAGGTGGCTAAAGTTTGTCAAATCAATCTTTTGATCATTGGTACTTAGCAACAACAGGGTTCACTTCGCTATTGGCCACCAGTTCTTTAATGGCGTCTTGCAATGCTTTGGTCTTCTCTGGCGATAATCCTTTTTTGCTGAACATGAAGGAAACATTATCGCTTGGAATAATAACACTAGACTCTTTAACCTGTGATTCCAGGCCTTTACGTTTAATAATATAGCGTCCTTCAATCGGGTCAGTTAAAACGCCATCAATAGTGCTGTAAATGACATTGTAGAAACTTTGCTCGCCGAAGTTACCGTCAATAAATAGTGGGCCGTACTGTGGGTGGTTCATCAAGTTATAGACGTCCTGACCATAGTAATAGTCATTAGTGATACCAATTTTATTACCACCACTTAAAAATCCACTTAATGTATCGCCCTGAAAAGAACTGGTTGAGCGGATAAACAGTGCAAATGACTCGCTTCGATAGGGAACTGAAAAATCAGCATAAACCTTACGGTCTGGGGTTTCAGTGGCACCGCCTAATACGTCAATTTCACCTTTTTCCAGAGCCGTTAATAACTCTGACCAACCTTTTTGAACGTATTGAACGTTACATTGAGTAGCATCGGCAGCCTTCTTGAAGATTTCGATATCAATACCTTGCATCTCTGCGTTGTGCAGAAATTGGTAAGGTGGGCGCGGTTCCCACCCATATTTGATGACGCAATCGTAATCATTGCTGACTGTCTTTTCGGTTGTTGAAGGGTTGGTATCCCCTCCCCCACAAGCCACGAGAAAAAATGTGCTGACAAACAATAAGGTGCTTAGACGATTCATAAAGCCTCCCCAAGCCTTTTAATTATAATGACAGTATCATCTTGCTACTAAATGTGAACTGGATCAAGTATTTGTTGTATAAAAAGCCGACAATAAGATTAAAAAGTAGTCATTATTTGTTCGTATTATCGTCAAAATGTTTAATAAATGCGCGAACATAAGCGAAAAGTTGTAAATAAATCAGATAGACAAAAGAAAATTAGAGGGATAAAAAAAAGCGACCAAAATGGTCGCTTTTTGAACAAAAATGTTAATCGAACAGACTTAGCTGATAGCGTTTTTAATTTTGTTCATGGCATTTTTTTCTAACTGACGAATCCTTTCAGCTGAAACACCATATTTATCTGCTAAGTCATGCAGGGTCGCTTTTTGATCGCTCAACCAGCGTTGCTGCAAAATATCCTGGCTTCTTTCATCCAGCGTTTTCAATGCAGATAATAAGCGAGTTTCGCGCTGATCCTGCCAGTCTTCCTGTTCAATGGCTTGCGCGGGATCTGAGTTAGGAGACTCGAGGTAATGAATCGGTGCGTATACTGCATCATCATCATCGCTGGCATGCGGTGCATCGAATGAGGCATCGTGGGCATTCAAGCGCCCTTCCATACGACGAACTTCTTCTTCGCTGACACCTAAATCCTGTGCAACGGCGTTAATTTCGTCATTATTGAGCCAGTTAAGGGTTTTCTTCTTCGAGCGCAAGTTGAAGAATAATTTACGCTGCGCCTTGGTGGTCGCAACTTTGACGATACGCCAGTTGCGCAATACGTATTCGTGAATTTCAGCTTTGATCCAGTGCACGGCGAAAGAAACCAGACGCACGCCGACGCTAGGGTCGAAACGCTTAACCGCTTTCATCAGGCCAATATTGCCTTCCTGGATAAGGTCGGCTTGTGGTAAGCCGTAACCGCTGTAACTTCTTGCTATATATACAACAAAGCGTAAGTGAGCCATTACTAACTGGCGCGCAGCTTCAAGGTCGTTATTGTCGTGAAATTCATGCGCTAGTTTTTGCTCTTCTTCGACCGACAGGACAGGAATAGCGCTGACGGTACTGACGTAACCATCAATACTGCCTGTTGGAACGGCTAATGCCATGCTCGGTGAAATGTTGCTCATGCATTCTCTCCAATAATAAAGATTGGCCAATATTAGCACTGTTTAAGTGAGAGTGCTAATATTTTGGCACTCTAAGCATAAGAGTGCTAATCAGTAAAAAAGTTCCATACAAAAAAGAGGTTTCAGGCGAGGTTCTATAAGGCCTGGAGGCTAGTTTGTATCCTTTAATCAAATAACCTACACCCCTCGTAAGCAGAAATAAAGTGAAACTTGTTAAAGTCTTATGGGTGCTTTGTAACAGGAGATTACAAATTAGAACCAGGAGTTCCTGCTAGACCAGAAACCAGTCGGTTAGCAGGAACCAAGGCTAAACTTATGTCGCTTATTTTGCAGTGGCCTCTACTTCGATAATAATATCAACCTCGTCACCAACTGCTGGAACACCATATATCATGCCCCACTCTGAACGTTTGATAGTGCCGGTAGCAGAGAATCCAACGTGTGGTTGTTCGCTCATTGGGTGTATGCCCGCCTGATTTAAGGTTAAGTCCAAAGTAATCGGTAAGGTTTTGTCCAAAATGGTTAAATCACCGTGTAGCTTACCGGTATTTTCACCGGTTTTTTCTAGCTTAGTACTTTTAAACGTCATGGCCGGGTATTGCTCAACATCGAAAAAATCGGGGTTGCGCATATGGTCGTTCCATTTTTTATTTTCTAGATCAATGCTTTTGGTATTGATTGACACTTCAGTTTTAGCTGTAGACCAGTCTTCAGGATCAAAGCTTAAGGTACCGTCAAAGGCGCGGAACTTACCATAAGAGTTAGAGTAGCCTAAGTGATTGACTTTAAAGATGATCTGGGTATGAACTGTGTCAAACTCGTAATCAGCAGCTTTAGCGTTAATGGTGCTAGAAAAAGCGAGGGTGGATATGCTTAAAGCTAGAGTAAACAATAATTTCATAAATCTTGTCCTTATATCGACAGGGATATTCAATATTTGATAGATAATAAACGCTCATATTCAAACAAGCTTCTCAGCCATAAGCAAATAGCATAATGTAATTTTGAGTATTACCTCAGAGTATAGCGGGTGAATGGCTAGTTGAGCCTAGTATCCATTATGACTGGTGAGTAAAAAGTGAATCTTTAATGGTTAGCTAAGTGGGTTGAATATCTTTAAGGTGTTTACTGACCGAGAACCAGGCACCGAATAAGCCCAAACCGGCACCAATTGCCAATAATGTCAGCGTCTGGTTAGGTTCCAATCCCATTAAAGAAAAGCCGCTGTTATATAGATCAGCTAGTGTAGAAGAGGGTTGCTGTAAAAGAAGCAACACAATATTAACCATCAGCGCAGCGAGCAGGGCGGCGATAAGCCCGTACCAGAAACCGGTATATAGGAAAGGACGGCGAATAAAGGCATCGGTGGCTCCGACTAATTTGATCACCTGAATCTCGTCACGGCGATTTAAAATCGCCAGTCGAATGGTGTTGCCAACAATCAAAAGAACCCCGAACGCAAGCAAGATGCTGACAAAAGAGCCTACTTTCTGTGAGATTTCAAGAATCGCCTGGTAGCGCTGAATCCAGGCCATGTCCAACTGAGCCAGATCAACCATGGGGTTTTGCTCTAACTCCTGTGCCAGTTGCTCGAGCATGGCCGCTTCAGCATGGATTTCATAGGGAGTTAAAATAATACTATCGGGAAGAGGGTTATCGTCAAGATAGTCCAAAGCATCGCCAAAGCCGGATTGTTGCTTAAACTCTTCAATAGCTTCTTCCTTTGGAACCAGCACAACCTCTTTAAATTCGGGACGAAAGCTTAACTCTTGTACCAACTCGGCTCGCTGTTCCTGACTGACATTGTCTTTGAGGAATAAAGCCATTTGCACACCACCGCTCCAGTTACTGCTGATGGCTTTAGCATTAGAGCTGAATACATAAAAAGCGGTCGGCAAGGCCAAAGCGATGGCTAAAACTAATATGGTCAGCAGACTGTTAGTTGGGTGACGCAAGACATCCAGCAGGGTGCTCGCAGCATTTTTCTTGTGTAGATTGATAGCCATCTTGAAGCGATCAAGAAAGCTGACTTTATAGGAAGTATTTTGACGATTGGATTTACTCATCAAAAGCAGCCTCCGCCAGTTCGTTGCGAATGGTGCGACCTTCTTTGAGGGTAATCACTGGATGCTTCATGCGGGCAATTAAGGCTAAATCGTGTGAAGCAATCAACACTGAAACACCAACCTGATTGAATTCTGCAAATAAATTCATGATGTCGGCTGACAACTCAGGATCGAGGTTACCGGTGGGTTCATCGGCTAGCAGAAGAGGGGGTTTATTGACCACTGCGCGAGCAATGCCAACCCGTTGTTGCTCGCCGCCTGACAGCTGAATGGGCAATTGCTTTTCTTTACTGAGCAGCCCGACCTTGTCCAGCGCAGCACGCACCCGTTTAGGAATTTCACGATCGGACACACCGGCAATAATTAAAGGCAGGGCAACATTGTCGAAAACAGTGCGATCAAATAATAAGCGATGGTCCTGAAAGATCATGCCAATTTTACGACGATGGTAAGGAATATGACGATCTTTAACTTTGCTTATATTCTGCCCATCAAGAATGACCTGCCCACGTGTAGGCCGCTCCATTAGGGCAATCAACTTCAGTAGGGTGCTTTTACCAGCGCCACTGTGGCCAGTTAGAAATGCCATTTCACCCGCCGGTAGCTCGAAGCTAACCCCTTTGAGGGCTTCGTGGCCACCTTCATAGCGTTTAAATACCTGGTGAAATTCAATCATAGTGTGTTGATAGATTATTATTGTTAAGCGTTATCGTCGGTTGCGAATAAGGCCTGAATAAAGTCCTGGCCATTGAATTCGCGTAAGTCATCAATACTTTCGCCAACCCCAATGAAGCGAATGGGCGTTTTCATCTTGTCAGCCAATGCAAAAATAATACCACCTTTCGCAGTGCCATCCAGCTTGGTAATGGTAATTCCGCTAAGTGGTACCGCTTTATTGAAGTGTTCGGCCTGATTAAGAGCATTTTGACCGGTACCCGCATCGACCACCAACATCACTTCATGCGGCGCGCTCGGATCCAGCTTTTGCATAACACGCTGTACTTTGGATAGCTCATCCATCAGGTTCGATTTAGTATGCAAACGTCCGGCTGTATCGGCGATCAAGACATCAATATTGCGTGCCTGGGCTGCCTGTAGAGCATCGAAAATAACCGAAGCGCTGTCTGCCCCTGTGTGCTGAGCAGTAACATGAATATTATTGCGTTCGCCCCATACTTGAAGCTGCTCAACAGCGGCGGCACGGAAAGTATCTCCAGCAGCGAGCATTACGGATTTACCTTCACCCTGGAATTTTTTAGCCAGCTTGCCGATGGTGGTGGTCTTACCGACACCATTGACTCCAACCATTAAAATCACAAAAGGCTTGTGGGTCAGCTCCAGCGGTTGAGTACAAGGTTCAATGATCTCAGACAATAATTGGCGTAAACGATCCATTAAAGCCTGTGGGTTCTTAAGCTCTTTACGATCGGCTTTGTCAGTCAGATCATCAATGATTTTGCGGGTGGCACTTACACCCACATCAGCCATCAGTAATTGAGTTTCGATTTCTTCCAACAAATCGTCATCAATTTCTTTACTGCCCAGAACCAGATTAGCCAAGCTGTCCGCTAACTGACCACGGGTGCGGCTTAAGCCGGCTTTGAGGCGTGAAAAGAAACCTTTTCTTTCGGCTGGATGCTGTTGATTGCTGTCAGTATCAGTCAAAGTTGGAGCCGCCGATTCAATCTTTTCTTCCTGGTGCTCCTGATGTTCGTAAGCTTCCTCAATATCATGTTCCACCTGCTCTTCGAGCTGTTCTTCCAGAGCATGCTCTGCCTCTTGCAGAAGCTCTTCGTCAACGCCTGTATCAGACTGCGGAGCTGGAGTCTGATTAGCATTCTCGGAGTCTTTTTTGCCAAACCAGCCGAACAGGCCGCGTTTTGATTTATCTTTTAATTGTGAGTCGCTCATGGCAGTAAAGGTATCAATGACTTGTTAAACTTTATAAAGGCGTTATCCTATCACTTTCAAGGCAGGTGCGTAAGAGATTTGCAAACCGCGAGCGGGCAAACTTGAGCGCCAGAGTAGAAGAGGCCACTTATGGCTAACCGAAATAAGATTACACAACAAAGCAAGAGAACATCCTCATCGCCGCATGCAAAAAAGACCGGTCAATTTCGGATCATCGGTGGCAAATGGAAAGGGCGCAAATTACGCTTTATTGAAGTTGAAGGGCTCAGACCCAGCCTTGATCGAATTCGTGAAACTCTCTTTAACTGGCTACAGAATGAGATTCATGGCGCACGTTGCCTGGACTTGTTTGCAGGATCAGGAGCCATCGGCATTGAAGCGCTCTCCAGAGGAGCAGCGAAAACCTCTTTTGTTGAATTGAACCGCAAAGCCTTTCACCAGCTTGAAGAAAATTTGGGACTGGTCAACGCCGATAATGCTCATGTTGTGCATGGCGATGCTTTTGAATTTATAGCCTCAAATCAACAACCTTTCGATATCATCTTCCTTGATCCGCCATTCCATAAAGGGATAACGCAAAAAGTCATAGAAAACTTGGCTGAAGCGGAGTGGCTTAAACCTGAGGCTCTAATCTATATTGAAGTGGAGCAGGGGCTGGAGCTTAATATTCCAGAGAACTGGAGTGAGCTTAAAGATAAGAAAGCAGGGCAGTTGCAGTATAAGTTGTTTGAAATAGAGGTAAGTTAAGGGAAGCACCCTTAACTTACCTGAGCAAAGAAGATTTATTTTAAGTACAAGTCAATGACTTCCTGACTCCATAAACGTTCTTTATCATTCGCGCTTTGTAGCTCATTGGATGCAACTACTAAGAAATTGCGTGCTTCGTCAGTACCGATATCTCCGATCGACTTTAGCGCCATAGCTTTATCTTGCCAGATATCCGCTGTGGCATAGATTTCTTTAAGTCGTTCCAGTGACGATTCAGCCTTGATGGTGCCGAGCCCAGAAATGGCAGCAAGACGAATATACTCATCATCATTATTAGTAAGTTCTAGCAGAGTATCTAAAGCTAGTGGATTATTAGAAAATCCAAGTTGGTACACGTCCTGGTAGGCGGTATCAGCATCATCAGCATTGTTAATACGAGCAATCAGAGCCTGAACTTCTTCATCGGTCATTGCCTGGTGGAATAGGTGATTATTGAGTTTTGCGACAAATTCTTTAATGGCTAGATCTAAAGGCTGATTGAAAGTTGGCTCAATAATTTCATCGAAGCTCCAAACAGGAGTCTTGCCACGCTTAATAAATAGGGCAATACGCTTAGAACCTTCGTCACTCATGATGTCAGCGCTAAGCATGGTAAACGTAATGAATGGCGTATAGGCATTAGTGCGATGATTTCTGACAACAAATTTGTTGATATGAATGTTTTTGCCTTGCGCGGCGAGCTGTGCATTAATGTTACGCGCTTTTAGTTCTGCTTGAGTGTGCTTTTGTAAGAACTCGATTGGCTCAACTGGAGTTTTATTATCGAGTAGCTCTGCCTTTAGAACACCGTAGCTGAACATTTTCTCCAGCTCAGGACGACTGTCTATCAGGTGAAGCGACTCTTGAGATTCAGCTGGATTGGCGTAGCTGATTGTCGATGGCTCAGGTTTATCAATGTTGTATGCCGAAGGTGCGCAAGCTTGTAACCCCAATAAAACTGCTGAAAGCAGTAACGTTTTTTTAATATTCATAATATCCTCAATTCATTATTATAAAGAGACGGCTTATTTAATAAGCACATATAGCTTTTTGCTAATAAAAAGCGGATAAATATTAGTTGAACGGGTTAAGTATTGCAATAATCCACATCAAGAGCATCTCGGGGGGGAATGGAGATAAATAATATCGGTTTGTTCGCTTGATAATTTATGGGATGTCTTTGAAATAGCGGAAAGGCTTGCCTAAAGTTGTAGCACTATCGGCTTAAACCAGTTACCCGCTTTTATATAATACTTTGATTAAATGGTAACCAAAGCGCGTTTTGACTGGGCCAATTAAAGGTTTATCTTCGCTACCTTTTGCAAATACCGCATTATCAAACGGCTTGACCATTTGGCCTCGCTTAAACTCGCCGAGATCGCCGCCCTGTTTTTTTGATGGACACATGGAGTGGCGCTTGGCCAGCTGATAAAAATCAGCACCTTTCTCCAGCTTGGCTTTAAGAGCCAGGGCTTCTTTTTCAGTTTTAACCAGAATATGTAGGGCAGATGCTTTGGCCATGGTGTGTTCCTGATAGGTTTGGTTAATAAATTGGCAGAGTTAGTTGGGAATTGCCTGCTTAACATACACATCAAAGCGGTTGGCTTTGCTTTCAATGCTCATGGAGGGCTTTTGCTGATTAAGATAGGGCGCATAACTGGGTCTTTTGACCACCACGCGGTATTTAGCGTGTTTCATTGCCAGTGGTAACAGCTCATCGGCATCCAAATCTGCACCAACCAGCAGTTTTACTAGACGCATCTCTTTTTTCACTGCAGCACTTTTGTTGCGTGGTGGGAACATGGGGTCAAGATAAATAATATCCGGCTGCTGCTCAGATGATAATTGTGGAATTAGTTCGCTGGCCTGACCCTGAAATAACTGAAACCCCTGCCCAAAAAGCTCCTGGGTTTCGGGATGGCTGGTTGCGCGCTTGATAGCGTCTTGTAATAAAGCCACTACATAAGGCGAGCGTTCAATCATGCGCAGGCGACAACCGAGGTTGCGTAATTCGGAGGCATCGCGCCCTAAACCGCCTGTGCCGTCTAGGATTGAGGGGTTCCAGTTATGCTTCAAACCGCAGGCTTTGGCTATCTGTTGCTTGCGGCCACCGCCATGACTTCGCCGCCAGGCAATGGCACCTTGAGTGAAATCCAATGTAAAGCCGGTTGCATGTCCCTCCAGCTTGGCGTAAAAATGTAACGCTTGAATGGCATCTTTTGGCTCAAAACAGAAATAGCCATCAAACGGCTCTAATTCACCAGCATCAGTAACCACTGGCAAATCAGCCAGCAGTGATGGTGGTGCTAAAGAATCGGTTTGATAAAAAGCTAAAGAATGCTTCACAGTTAATAATTCACAAGATGATGACAGAACCCGCACAGAATACCATTATTGAGCAACATATAAACCTTGATGAGGTTGCTGATCTGAATGATACCAATCCGCTCGAATTATTGGTGCAAGCCAGCGGATTGTCAAAGCAGAAAGTCAAAGATGCCATGACCAAAGGTGCTGTCTGGTTGTCACATGGCAAGCAGGCGCGACCATTGCGTCGCAAAAATGCCAGATTGCGTTTAGGTGAGGAACTGCATCTTTACTATAACGAGCAGGTACTCAGCGAGACAGTAGCAAAACCTGAGTTGATAGCAGATGAAGGCGATTACTCGGTCTGGAATAAGCCTTATGGTGTTTGGTCACAAGGTTCCCGATGGGGTGACCACTGTTCGATTGGACGCCTGGTAGAAGAACATTTTGATTACAATCGACAAACCTATGTGGTGCACCGCCTGGATAGAGCGGCTAGAGGTTTAATCATTCTTGCTCATAATAAAGAGGCAGCAGCGGCCTTGTCGGCAATGTTCGCCAAGCGTACCGTGGAAAAGCATTATCTGGCCTGGGTCCAAGGGCAATTTCCCAATGAATCCATCACCATCGAAAAGCCTATCGAAAAAAAGCCCGCCAAGAGTATTGTAACCTTGAAAGAATATGACGCTGATCGGAATCGAAGCTTACTGTCGGTGCAGATTCTGACCGGAAGAAAACATCAGATACGTATCCACCTGGCTTCGCAGGGCTACCCAATAATAGGGGATCGACAGCATGGACAAGCTGATGATGACAGTCCCAACCTGCAACTGATAGCTTATAAACTGATGTTCCAATGTCCGATAAGCGGTGATCAAAAAGAATATTGTTTAAAGGAAGCGCAATTGGAGTCAAGCAACTAAAGGACTATGAAAAAAGACCAGCAACTGCTTAAAGAAATCAAAGCCTGCACTATTTGTCAGGATTTGCCGCTGGGTCCCAACCCGATTCTTCAATTCAGTGTAGACGCGAAAATACTGGTCGCAGGTCAGGCGCCTGGGCAAATCACACACCACAAAGGGCGCCCATTTGACGATGCCAGCGGTGATCGGCTACGCGATTGGTTAGGCATTGACCGAGATACTTTCTATGAGCCGAAAAAATTAGCAGTCGTTCCGATGGGCTTCTGTTATCCCGGTAAAGGAAAATCTGGTGACCTGGCGCCGAAAGCAATCTGTGCAGAAACCTGGCGTCGAAAAATTCTCGACGTTTTGCCTAACATTGAACTAACGTTGGTAATCGGCAAGTACGCCATGGATTGGCATTTACCGGACCGACAGGAAAAGAACCTCACCGAAACCGTCAAGAACTGGCGGTATTATCTAAACCGAGAACAACCAGTGTTACCGTTACCACACCCCAGCCCACGCAATAATATCTGGCTGAAGAAAAATCCCTGGTTTGAGGAAGATTTGATACCTGAATTGAGGTCACTAATCTCAACGCTGCTAACATGACACTAGGAGTGAGTATGTCGGAAATTATAAGCATCATAGTATTAACAGGATTGGCCGGCGTCTGCATACCATTAGGTGGTTTTCTGGCCCGCTTTGAAAAGCTTCGACCTCAGTGGCTGGAAAAAGAATTCCGGCATTTTGTGGTTGCCTTTGGTGGCGGTATTTTAATTGGCGCCATAGCTGTAATGTTAGTTCCGGAGGGCAAAAGCCAACTCAGTATTCCCTTGTTAGCGATACCGATCTTTCTGTGTGGTGGGCTGTGTTTTTTTGTGGTTGAGCGAATATTAGGATTGAGAAGGAGAGAAACTCCTCAGCTTATGGGTATGGTGCTGGATTATGTTCCGGAAGCCATTGCGCTTGGTGGAATGGTTGCAATTGAAGCCAAAGCTGCACCCTTGTTGGCACTTTTAATTGGATTACAAAATCTTCCTGAAGGGTTCAATAGTTACCGCGAGTTAAAACAAATCAAGAAACCCAGTGCTAAGAATTGGACAATGTTAGTGATGTTAATACTGGTGTTGTTAGGACCTGTTTCGGGGTTGCTGGGGTATTTTTTATTATCGGATTATCCAGACATCCTGGGCGGGATCATGCTGTTTGCTTCGGGCGGAATTTTGTATCTAATCTTTCAGGATATAGCACCTCAATCGAGGCTTAACCGCCATTGGGCTCCACCATTAGGAGCTGTATTCGGTTTTTGTGTGGCGCTGTTTAGTGAGATGGTGGTGAATCACTAGTCTTTATTAATATGTAAAGAAGATGAAATGATACTTTTAAAAATATCTATGCCCTTTTCTCGAGCTAACTCGACATTGCGCTCTGGAATAGCATCAGGATCGTCAACGAAGTCTAATGCTTTTTCGATGCTGGCCTCTCGCAGTAGATGCAGCATGGGGTAGGGTGAGCGATTGGTGTAATTGGCTGGATCAGTTTTTAACTGGCCATCAAAACAGTAGTCTGGATGGAAACTGGCTATCTGGAAAATACCTTCCAGTTCTTGCATGGACATCAATTCATTCGCCATATCCAGCAAATCCAGATAATCCTCAAAATCAGCAAAACCCTGCGGCAGGATCAGTAAAGTGGTTTCAATCGAGCTATCCTTCTCAAGTTCCCTAACCGCCGCCATCAAATCCTCTAATGCCGTTTCGATCTTGTCAGCTTCAGACACCCAATATCGGATAGACTGACGCACAAATTCTCGTTTAGCAAAAGGACAAAAATTGAAACCGATAACGGTATGCTCCAGCCAATAGCGAGTGGCTTTTATAACTGAAGTGTTAGAAGGTTGAGACATAATAAATGGGGTTTTGAAAGAGTTGGGTCATGATAGCAGAGTTGATGGGAATTAATCAGAGCTTCTAGCTCGGATTGTATGCATGTAGGGGCGAACAGCGGTCGCCCGCAATATTCATTTAAAGTAGGGTTTTAGATCCTCTGGAATCGGCATGGGCTTAAAGGGTGAAACATTCGCGCCACCGGTATTGCCAACCGGGTATTTGCCGATTAATGACCCGGCTGAACCAATGATTCTAATGATCTGGCCGAGAGTTTCGCGCAGATCAAGGCGATTAATGCCGATCCTGAACATCCACCAATGACTTTTCACATGGCGCCCATAAAAGGGCTGGCTGAGGATGTGGGCGCGTTCAAAGTGATAGAAGGCTTTGTCGAACTTACCCTTTGAAAAGAGCAACTTACCTTTGTTTAGTTCTATGGCAAAGGCCATTTTAAGAGATTGTGACATGCTTTGTATTCCTTCAATAAACAGGTCAATTTACTGGTTCTGATGAATTGACAGACTAGTTGGTCTGTAGTTAAATAGCAAGCCTCTTAATGCAAATATTCAACAAAATGGCGTTGCTGGCATCAGAACTTCATTTTGTTCAATTATCAGTCAGGATCGACTATGCCGGAAAACAATACTGTTAAATTTGGCCGATTTATCATCAATCACCCTTGGCTCATTATTTTATTATCGTTGCTGTTAGTGGTAGCAACCACCTTTGGCGCACGCTTTTTAGAGATAAAAACCGATTACCGTGTCTTTTTCGCTGAAGACAATCCTCAGTTGATGGCTTTCGAGGATATTCAGGATACCTACGATAAGGCCGACAATGTCATGTTCGTGATCACGCCCAAAGAGGGTACTGTGTTCGATCACGAGACACTGAAAAGCATTCATTGGCTCACAGAACAGGGCTGGCAAATTCCCTATACCACGCGCGTGGATTCGATAACTAACTATCAGCATACCTGGGTTACACCCGAGGATGAGGATTACATGTTGGTTGGCGCGCTGCTGTGTATTCCGGATAAGTCCGCCGACTTTGATAGTGAATGTGAGCACGAAGCTGTTACCGAGCAGATGATCGATAATCTCAGCGATGCTGAAATTGATCGTTTGCGCGACATTGTGCTTAATGAACCACAGTTGCTGAATAGAGTGATTAATCCTGAGGAAACGGTCACGGCGGTCAATGTGACCTTACAGTTGCCACAGGACCCTGATTTAGAAGGTTTGGAAGGCAAAGCCTGGAAGGAAAAGAAAACTGAAATTCTAACCGCCGTTACCAAGGTTGCCGATCAGGCAAGAGCCTTACAGAGCGAATTGATGGAGCGTAATCCAAATCTGGAAATACGCTTGACCGGCGTGGTCATGATGAACGACGCTTTTGCCGAAACCGGTAAAAGTGACATGATGACCTTAACGCCGATCATGTTATTTCTGGTAATTCCGCTGGCTTTGTATTTCATGATTCGAAGCACCAGCGGAACCTTAGGCAGTGTCTTTATCATTATCTTTTCCATTCTTGGCTCAATGGGCGCGGCAGGCTGGCTCGGAATTCCATTAACGGCACCTATGTTTTCGGTACCAACGGTGGTGGCCACCATGGCGGTGGCCGACTCGGTGCATCTGCTGGTCACCTTCCTGCATAACATGCGGCATGGCATGAATAAACATGACGCTATGGTTGAAAGTATTCGCATCAATATGATGCCGATCTTCCTGACCAGTATTACCACTGTGATTGGCTTCTTAACGCTCAACTTTAGTGAAGTGCCCCCGTTGCGCGATATGGGTAATACGGTTGCTATTGGTGTCACACTTGCCTTCATCTATTCGATCACATTCTTACCAGCAGTGATGATGCTGTTGCCCGTAAAAGTTAAACAGATTGAAAGCAGAAGTCATCGTTGGATGGATAGCTTTGGCAACTTTGTCGTCGCCAAACGCAAAATGCTACTGCCCGTTATGGCGGTAGTCAGTATCGCCATCATTGCCTTTATTCCGAAAAATGAACTAAACGATGAGTTTGTTAAATACTTTGATGAAACCATCGACTTCCGTGTGGACTCCGACTATACAGCGGAGAACCTGACCGGGCTTTACACTGCTTTTTACGGCATTACCACCGATCGGGGTAGTGGTATTCATGAGCCTGAGTTTATGGCGTTATTGGAAGATTTTGTTGAGTATGCCGAACAGCAACCGGAAGTGTTGCATGTACAAAGCTATACCGATGTGATGAGGCGTCTTAACAAAAGTATGAATGGAGATCGTGAAGAATGTTATGCCTTACCCAAGCCATCGTTAGATGAAGGCTGTAATGCGATTCTGTTAGAGGATGATGAGGGGGGCGAGCTAGATACCCTGGTTAGAGAGTTAACTGCGCAATATACCCTGATTTATCAAACCTCATTGCCGCGTGGCATGGATATTAATAATCAGGTCAACAGTGATAAATCGGGCACGCGTGTTCAGTTGTCGTTGGAGAATTTATCCAGTGTACAGGTCCTTGAACTGGAAGATCGTTTTGCTCAATGGTTTGAAGATAATGCACCTCATTTAGAAGTCTCGGCTTCAAGTCCGGCGATCATGTTCGCGCACATCGGGCAAAATAATATTTATTCGATGCTTAAAGGGACCGCATGGGCATTGGTACTGATTTCCTTACTGCTTATCTTTGCACTGAGATCCTTGAAGCTAGGCTTGTTGAGCTTGATTCCAAACATAGTGCCGATGGCGGTAGCCTTTGGTGTTTGGGCAATGTTCCAGGGACAAATCGGTATGGGGCTTTCAGTGGTAACCGGCATGACCTTAGGCATCGTGGTCGATGATACGGTACACTTCTTAAGTAAGTATCTACGCGCCCGACGTGAGAAAGGGTTGGATAAAGAAGCTGCGGTAAAATACGCCTTCCATACCGTCGGTATGGCGTTAACTGTAACCACTATAGTGTTGGTTGCAGGCTTCCTGGTATTAGGTATGTCGCATTATGTGATGAACAGCCATATGGGTATTTTAACCGCCATAACATTGGCATCTGCCCTGATTATTGATTTCTTATTGTTGCCGCCATTATTGATGCTAGGCAGCAAGAAACAGACTACTGAGAAAACAGCAGAATAGATCTCTGCATAAACGAATTAGGAGAAATTCATGAAACGAATAATGATAGCTTTGGCACTGTTAGCAACCAGCACAGGCTTTGTCGCTAACGCTGAAACACCTGAGGAAAAAGGCTTGGCAATTGCTAAAGAAGCCAAAGCGCGTAATACCGGCTGGGGTGATAGTCAGGCGGAAATGACCATGATTCTGCGCGATAAAGGCGGCAATGAGTCGGAGCGCATCGTTAAGGTTAAGAACCTGGAAGTTAAAGATGATGGCGATAAAGGTTTGAGTGTCTTCGAGCAACCTAGAGATGTTGAAGGCACAGCATTTTTAACCTATTCGCATATTCATGGTAATGATGATCAATGGTTATATTTGCCAGCGCTTAAGCGTGTAAAGCGCATTTCTTCATCGAATAAATCAGGTCCGTGGATGGGCAGTGAATTTGCTTATGAAGATCTGTCATCGTTCGAAGTAGAAAAATACAATTATAAGTATTTGCGTAATGATGAGCTGAACGGTGAGAAGATGTTTGTCGTGGAAATGATTCCTGACTATAGCAACTCAGGCTATAACAAAACCATTGCCTGGATTGACCAGGAACATTATCGCGTGCATCGCATTGAATTCTTCGATCAAAAAGATGATAAGCTAAAAGAGCTTAACATGTCTGAATTTAAACAATACATGGACAAATACTGGCGCGCTCATCGCCAGGAAATGAAGAATGTACAAACAGGTAAAAGCACCACTATTATCTGGAAAGACTTTGAGTTTAACGTGGGTTTAAATGAAGATGACTTCAACAAAAGTAGTCTGAAGCGCGCCCGATAAATTAAAATCCACAGTGATGGTAACAAGGTAACCGAATGACCAAAACAGCAGTAAGAAACGCCGATGCAACGCGGCAGAATATTCTTGAAGTAGCCTTTGAAGAAATTCTCTTAAAGGGCTATCAGGGATTGCGCGTGGACGAGGTTTTAAAAAAAACCGGTTTCACCAAAGGCGCCTTTTACCATCACTTTAAAAGCAAGAAAGAACTCGGCCATGCCGTCATCGATGAAGTTCTCAACCCATGGATTCATGAGCGTTGGATCGAACCGTTAAAACAGATCAAAGATCCCATCAATGATCTGATTGGCATGATGAATGATGCCCGCGAAGAAATAAATATCAAAGAGTTGCACACAGGTTGCCCTCTAAATAACCTGACTCAGGAAATGTCACCACTCGACGAATCCTTTCGTATTCGCATCGCCGCCATCTGGGAAATCTGGTACGAAGCACTTGCCGAAACTTTCGAGCGTGGACAACAAGCAGGCCTCATCAAAAAAGATGTCAACCCACGCCACATAGCCCGTTTCCTCATAGCCACCATCGAAGGCATCATCGGCCAATGCAAATGCTATATGAACGACCAGGCTTTCGATGAAGCGGGGAAATGTTTACAGGATTATGTGAAGACGTTGAGAGCATAGCATGGAAGCATTACAGCCATTTTTAATAACGCCGGGATTAATAATTCTTGGTGGGATACTTGTAAAAATAACAACGAACTTACTAATAAACCATCTCGGTTATAAATATCCTGATATCCACAATAATTACTTTGATTCCAACATGCATAAGGAACGAGCAAGAATGGCAAATTTTATGTTGGAATTCGTACTGGCTGGAACATATAAAGTAGAGCTCAGCAAGGAAGATTATAAATATGTTACCAGAGTGAAAATTGCATTAGGTTTATTGCTAATTTTTACAATAATAAGTATGTATAAAGTGTTTGGATAATGTACTCTGACCCTATTAATTCAGAACGGAGAAGTTATAAGACACGTTTACATGAATGCTGGTGGTGTACTTAGTGGTGGAAATGTGTCATACGGTGTATATGGCGGTATGCAGGCTGCAGATCATATTGATTTGGCGAAAGGGACAAAAAATGCTGAGGCACTTGCGGAGATCTTGGGAAACCAAGCAGGGGCTGAGGCCGGAGATGCGATTAATAAAGCATTCAATGATATAAAGAATGGAAATGACTGTGAAAAGGCTTCTGCTGCTAGCAGACTAGAAAAACAATTAGGGGCTATATTATGCGAATAAGGAAGATTGTGTTTGTGATCATTGGAGCGTTTTTTCTTTATTTAATAATTCAGATTAATGAGCATTTAACCGAAAATAGAATTATATTTAAGAAATACTCTGAAAATACCTCTGCAACTCTAAAAGTTAAGGGCAATTTTATACTTGGGTATAAAGTAGTATTAATTGTTGATGGGTATGACTATAAGCAGCAGGTTGGAATAATTAGATTCTATGATTCGGCATATGATTGGTATAAATATATTGAGAGTGTTGATTGGGCCTCTCCGAAGGATCTACTTATAAATCTATCTCCAGATGTCTTTTCATTTGGAAAAGATCTTTATTTGTTAGAAGATGCAAATCTTGAGATAGGTGAAATAAAAGTCGAAATTAGGCTACCTACACAAAGTGAAATAGAGAATTATGAACGTAAAATGAGCCCAAAGCCATGACTTCCTATTCCACAATATATGTGGATTTTTAAAATACAATTTGTAAGGAAGGGGATTGATAATAATATTGAGATCTGAGTTTATATTTAATTGATACCTAAAATTATTGTTTTTTAACATCTAATTGAAAATTTTGCAGATTACCCCATCTTTCTCAACGACTGATAAATCGGTTTCAGTCGTTGATACATTTTCTTATAAACTTTTTCGTAAAGTTCCTGATAGCGTTCGACGTTTAGTGGGATTGGTTGGAAGGTTTCGCCTTTGTGGCACATGGCTTTAACTGCGTCTTGGTAATTTTCAAAAAGACCAATACCCACTGCGGCATTAATTGCGGCACCAAGTGCGGAGGTTTCATAGGTGTGCGGGCGAGTGGCTGGCAAGTTGAAAATGTCAGCAGTGAGCTGCATGGCGACATCGCTTTGTGAACCACCACCAGAAACCATCAGTTCGTCGATGGGATGCTTGGTTCTCAGTTGAATCGATTCTTTGCCATCCCTTAAACCATAAGCAATGCCTTCCAGAATTGCACGATAGACATGAGCGCGAGTATGACCATCATGAAAGCCGATGATGGCTCCGCGTGCTTCGGGACCGGGTACTTTGACGCCCGGTGACCAGTAAGGTTGTAGCATCAGGCCATCGGAGCCGGGTGGTATTTGTGCGATGGCTTCATCAAGCAGCTGTTCGGCTGATATCCCCATCTCCACAGACAAATCCTGTTCACGGTGGCCAAATTGTTCTTTGAACCAGCTGACCATCCAGTAGCCGCGGTAGATTTGATATTCAATGGTGTAAGCATCAGCAACGGTAGAAGGATAGGGCGGAATAAAACGTAAAGGCTCGATATAGCGCTGGCTGGTGACGTTGATGGTGGCGGTGGTGCCGTAGCTTATGCAGGCTTGATGATCGTCGATACAGCCGCTGCCTAACACTTCGGTGGCTTTATCGGCACCGGAGGCAATAACCGGTAATCCTTGCGGCAGGCCAGTCGCTTCGCTGGCGCTTTGACTGATTTCGCAAATCAGTTCCCCGGGTTTCACCAGTTCGGGCAGCATCTGGCGTTTTATCGGTGCTATTTGCCACTTCCAGCTTTTATCTGATGCCCAATGATGGTGCTTGTAATCAAAGGGAATATAACCCACCTGCGAGGCTACTGAGTCTTTAAACTCACCGGTCAGTTTGTAATTCAGATAACCCGACATCATCAGGTACTTATCAGTCTTACGCCAGATATCCGGCTGATGATGAGCAATCCAGGCGGCCTGGCAACGAGTCTGGAAGTTTTTAATGGTATCGCTGACGCCAACCAGTTTGAACAGAAAGGGCCAGATGCCTTTTAAGGGCTTGATGGATTCCAGTTCGCGTTGATCGGTCCAGATAATGGCGGGGCGTAATGGCTGGCCATTTTGATCGAGGTTAACGACGGTATTGCGCAATGTGGTAACGGATATGGCCTGAATACTGGACAGTTCGACGTTGGGCTGTTGTGCCAGTTTTCGGCAAGCACGACACAGGCTATTCCAGAACACTTGTGGATCCTGTTCTGACCAACCGGGATGATCGCTGTAATAGCTTAGCGGGATCTGGACTTTGGCAATAATTTGACCCTGCAAATTAAACAGAATGGCACGCAGGCTTTGCGTACCATTGTCGATTGCGAGCAGGGTCTTGTCAGTCATTAATGGCCTATTCCTGAGTGTTTCAATAAAGGCTCAACCGAAGGTTCACGCCCACGGAAGGCCTTGAACAAATCGGCCGGTTCTTCTGAGCCGCCTTTCTCCAGTATGTGGTGCAAGAAGTCCTGACCCACTTGTGGGTTGAATATGCCTTCCTCTTCAAAACGCGAGAAAGCATCGGCGGAAAGGACCTCTGCCCATTTATAGCTATAGTACCCTGCGGCATAGCCGCCTGCAAAGATATGACTGAAGCTATGCTGGAAGCGGTTAAAGGCTGGTGGCTTTATCACAGAGACCTGTTGGCGTACTTCATCCAAGGCATGTTGAACTGGATTGTCCTGAGTTAAATCCAGTTTGGTATGGATTTTAAAGTCGAACAGTGAGAACTCTAGTTGACGAACCATCTGCATGGCGGACTGGAAGTTCTTGGCGGCCAGTAGTTTTTCCAGCTTTTCAGTCGGCAAAGGCTCGCCCGTTTCGTAATGCTTAGCAATTTTATCGAGTCCTTCTTTAACCCAGCAGAAGTTTTCAAGGAATTGGCTGGGCAGTTCTACCGCGTCCCACGGCACACCATTGATGCCTGAAACCGAAGCGTAATCAATCTGAGTCAGCATATGATGCAGGCCATGACCAAATTCATGGAACAGGGTGGTCACTTCATCATGAGTAAATAATGCGGGCTTGTTGCTGACCGGCCCGTTGAAATTACAGGTCAGAAAGGCGACCGGTTTTTGCACACCGTCTGCTGTGCGACGACGTCCAATGCAATCTGCCATCCAGGCGCCGCCTCGTTTATTCTTGCGCGCGTAAAGATCAAAGTAAAAACTGGCAATATGTTGGTTATCGGCATTATAAATATCATAGAAGCGAACGTCAGGATGCCAGATATCCACATCATCGCGCTGCTCAAAGCGAATGTTAAATAATTGACCGGTGATATCAAACAGGCCTTTGATGACTTGTGGCTCGGGGAACCAGGGGCGCAACTCTTCTTGTGAAATACTGTATTTTTCCATACGCAATTTTTCACTGTAATAGGCGATATCCCAAGCTTCCAGTTGCTCTACACCGTGCTTGTCTTTAGCGAATTGTGACAACTCGGCTAACTCGGCTTGGGCTTGCGGGTGTGATTTGTCGGCAAGGTCTTGCAGGAACTCAATCACCTGTGCTGGTTCTTTAGCCATTTTAGTGGCCAGTGACAGTTCGGCGTAGTTGTCGAAATCTAATAGTTCCGCCAATTCCTGACGCAAGGCTAAAATTTCAGGCATTAATGCAGAGTTATCAAACTCTCCAGCATTAGGGCCCTGGTCTGAGGCACGCGTAGAAAAGGCGGTATAAACTTCTTTTCGCAATTCACGATCATTAGCATGCATCATGATGGGCAAATAAGAAGGAAAATCTAGCGTGATCCGATAACCGTCAACCTCTGCAGCTTTGGCAGTCTGTTGTGCGGCTTCAATAGCCGACTCAGGAAGCCCGTCTAACGCCGAGGCATCAGAAAAATCTTTGTGCCAGGCCATGGTCGCATCCAAGATGTTTTGCTCAAACTTCGAAGTCAGTTCCGAAAGACGCAATTGAATTTTGCCATAGCGCTGCTGCTTGTCTTTAGGCAAAGCAACACCGGACAATTTAAAGTCACGCAAGTCGTCTTTGAGAATCTTGCGCTGCACTTTATCAAGCTTTAAATCATCAGCTTTATCATTCAAATTATGAATGGTCTGATAGAGGCCTTGATGCTGGCCCATTTCTGTACCGTATTCGGATAACAAGGGTAAGCAACTGTTGTAAGCATCGCGAATGTCAGGCGAGTTTACGGTTGCTTGCATATGGCTAATCGGTGACCAGGCATGATCAAGACGATCACCAATTTCTTCCATCGGCACCACAAAGTTTTGCCAAGTAACAGAGTCTTTATCAAGTGAGTCGATAAGTTCATTAATTTGACGACGACTGTCGTCAATAATGATTTTGATTGCCTCCTGCATATGCGAAGGCTGAATTTTAGAAAATGGCGGCAGGCCAGTGATATTAAGTAAAGGGTTAGTCATGTGTATCAACCTTTGGAGAATCTTTTTGCTCAGAGTGAGAATGAGAACGGTGATAAGAATACAGTTTGGATTCTTTTAAAAATGCATAATGGGCAGCGAGTTTGGCAAAGATAAAACCGCGCAAACCAGCGAAGCAATAGCGATAAATAAGGTAAACGCGGATAAACTCTAATGGTGCTACCAGAAGAAGTTTTAAGCGAGAAGGTTTCTTGCCTTTGTTGAATTTTTCTTGAGCTTTTAATGTTGAATAGTATTCGTATTTTTTGCTTAAGGTTTCAATGTCTGCATAACCATAGTGCCTGAAGGCTGCCGAAGTATGTTTAACTTTCCCTTTTATCTCAGGGCCTTCGTGTACCAGGTTATCAAGGTAATATTGAATATTATCTTTTTTAAACAAGCGGGTGTTGGTTGGCAAGCGAATAGACCGTGGAAAAAAGTGACCTAAAAATAAATCGTTACGACGGCATTTAAGTGCGACATATTCATTTTGCTGAATAAAACTCTTAATTGCGTGAATAAACTCTGCAGTCAATTCTTCATCAGCATCAAGGTTAAGAACCCATTCGTGTTTACACAGCGACATGGCATATTGCTTTTGTTTGGCATAACCTTGCCAGTCGTTATGAACAACTCTGGCTCCTAAGGACTCAGCGATTTGCTTGGTGTTATCGGCGCTACCACTATCTACCACAATGATTTCATCAAATGGTTGGCAGCCTTTGATGACACGAGCGATATGTTGCTCTTCATTCTGCGCAATAATGAATACACTGACTGGGATTTTGTCATTTATATTATGATTCATAGTCTGGCCCATAGTGTGAGCATCCATTATTTATGAGGTGTGTGGCGCACCACTTCGATAATCTCAGTGGTGGAAATAGAGGGTGTTCGTGGCAGATACTTAACTTGGCAAAATTGTTTCATTTCATCAAATTTACCTTGCCAGTCGTCGCCCATCACCAGAAGGTCTGCGTTGTACTTTTGAATGTATTCAGCCTTTTTTTCCAGCGACTCTTCAACAAACGTAAAATCAACACAGGTTAATGCACTTAGAATATGCATGCGGTCTTCTTCCGAGTAAACAGGATAGCGCCCTTTTTTTTCAAAATTCAACTGATCGGAGGAAACGCCTACATACAGTTCAGTCCCCATGGCGCGTGCGCGCTCAAGAATATTAACGTGCCCAACGTGGAAAACATCAAAAGTACCAAAGGTGATGACGCGCATGGGTATCCTTATATGTGATTAGTGATTAGTGGCTCAGTAAAAAATCAGCGACTCGTTTCGAACAGCGCCCGTCAACCGTACCGAGAATTTGTTGAATATGCTTTAAGCGCTGTTGTTCAAATAGCTTGGGGTTACCGAGATTATTTTCAACGGCTTCTTTCAATTCACGATAGTGATTAATATTAGTACCAATTTCCTGGAACAATTGATAGTCATCAGAAAGACGCTTGTTCAATCGATATTTTAAGAACCCCCAATAGCCTACTCGCAATTTTAGAAAATGTCCGACAATAACCGGTTTATTCAATGCCATGAATTCAAACAATGCAGACGAGGTTTCGCTGATCATTAAATCGGCGGTTGCCATAAAGGGTAGCAAACTTTGTTCTTCCGGGCTGGCTAGATACACATTGGGATAATTTTGCCAATGCTCAAATAGCTCGCGTTGTTTTTTGTAGGCTGATTTGATCAAAGATAAGTAGTGCGGCTTGATCAGAATATTGTAATCCGAAAATTGTTCCGGCCAGTTCTTGGGAAATTTCTCGATGGTGCTTGGATAAAAAGTCGGTGAGTACAGAATCGTTTTTTTCCCCGGTACTAATCCTTTCTCAGCGAGATCGATTTTCTCACTGGTGCCATTAACCAATGGATCGAGCTTGGTGTAGCCCGTGGTAACGAAAGTCTTGTTAGGATAGAGCTGCTGTAGCGTTTTCGAACGATGTTCAGATTCTACAAAGCGATATTGGATTGGACTCGACGATGCATTGTAATAGGTCGATTTTGGGCCTAGGCCATGCAGAATAAGAGCGGTTTTACAGAAAGCGCTTAATGGTTCGGCGATATCTGTCGCGTGACCAAATACGATCCAGTCCGGTTTTTGAGCCGTGTAAAAGCTGACTAAATCGTCGTCATTGATAATATATATTTCAGCAACTGAACTTAAGTGAGCTTTAATGGCGGCGGGAGGTTCGCTATGAAATACGATCCCCAGCTCCACCCCTTTGAGCTTTAGTTCGTCGAGAACGGGCGTAAAGTGGGGGAGATAATAGAGGTAGGCGACGTCAAATAGTATTTTCACTGAAAACCTGCGCTTTATATGAAGTTGGAAACCTTTATAATCGACGCATTATAGCGAAAAAACAGAAACTTATGTCCAACAATATCAAACATTACGACTTTCTAGCGATTGGCGCCGGTAGTGGCGGCATTGCTTCGGCCAATCGGGCAGCTATCCGTGGTGCCAAAGCGGCTGTGATTGAGGCTAAAGCGGTGGGCGGCACCTGTGTTAACTTAGGTTGTGTGCCGAAAAAGGTCATGTGGTATGGAGCCCATATTGCCGAGGCTATCAAATATAGCGAGGCTTATGGGTTTGATTTAGAGCAAACAGGCTTTACCTGGTCGCGACTGGTAAAGAATCGCGAAGCCTATATCGAACGGATTCATGGTGCCTACCATCGTGGCTTTGAATCCAATGGTGTCGATTTTATTGAAGGCTATGCACGTTTTGTGGATAACAAGACTGTGGAAGTGAACGGTGAAAGGATTTCGGCAGATCATATTGTGATAGCTGTAGGAGGTCGCTCTATTGTTCCTGATGTACCAGGCGCTGAACTGGGCATTGATTCGGATGGCTTTTTTGCCCTGACAGAGCGGCCTAAAAAAGCGGTAGTGATTGGCGCCGGCTATATTGCAGTGGAAATTGCTGGTGTGCTCCATGCGTTAGGCAGTAATGCCCACCTGTTGGTGCGAAAAGATCGTCCACTGCGTTATTTCGATAAGGATATTACCGATGCGTTACTGGATCGTATTGAGCAGGATGGCCCTGTGCTGCATACGCACACTGATGTCAGTAAGATTGAAAAGAACAATAAAGGCCTGCTGGAAGTGCACACTACAAAAGGCGAATGTCTGGATAATGTGGATACTGTGATCTGGGCCATTGGTCGCGAACCGGCAATCAATGATATTGGTCTGGAAGCCGCTGGCGTGGAAACAAATGGAGAGGGCTTTATCCGAACCGACAAGTTCCAGAACACCAATGTTGAAGGCATTTATGCTGTAGGCGACATTACCGGCGAAGCCCAGCTTACGCCAGTGGCCATTAAAGCTGGCCGCTTATTGGCCGAACGATTGTTTAACCCCGAGATGCCCAATGTGTATATGGATTACAGCCAGATCCCAACGATTGTTTTTTCGCATCCTCCCGTTGGTAGCCTTGGCTTATCGGAAGCTGAAGCCGTTGAGCAGTTTGGTGAGGACGATATTAAAACCTACAAATCACAGTTTGCTGCCATGTATAACGCTATCACCCCCCACCGGGCATTAAGCACTTTTAAATTGGTGTGCCAGGGTGCAAATGAAAAAGTGGTGGGTATTCATGGTATTGGCGAAGGGATGGATGAAATTTTACAGGGCTTTGCTGTGGCTATGAAGATGGGTGCGACAAAAGCTGACTTTGATGCAGCCGTTGCCATTCACCCAACTTCAGCGGAAGAGTTTGTGACTATGCGTTAGTTCTGTGTGTTAACCGTCTGTGCTAATCCATTTTGGGGAAAGCATTGAGCAGTGCGTCCAGATCCAGTGTTATGGGCTTAGCCCGGCAGAGATCGATGATTTGCTGAAGTGACATACTGGCTAGCTCTTTGGCAGAAGCAGGTTTTTGGTTCATCTGGTCAATAGACTGGTAATAGTCCTGAAATTTAAAAGTACCGCCAGTGAGTTCATTCTTGAAGGTAACCCATTGATTGGGAATGCCGTAACTGTCCGAGGCAATTAAGCCATGCAAGGATGAAGAAATGGTCTGTTTACATTCGAGCAAATCATCAATAAAAGATTCGGTGTCTTTAGTGATATCCAGAATGCGCGCACCCTGCTCTTTCAGCTGCTGGACAAGAGGATGGTTAATATCACGATAATGAGGAATAACGCCTAACTCATAGTGTTTTTCAATTTGCGGATGGTAAAAGCGCGGCATCAGCAATGCTGGGTCACCATAAATTTCTGGAGTTTCGATTCCCTGCTTGATTAAAAGCTTTCTTGTTAGCGGTCCACGTACCGCACACACTTTGAGAGGCTTGTATTTAATATTGCCTTTCTTAGAAATAAAGCCGGAGCCCCAAACAATACTATTGTGGTTAGCTATTCTTAAGATACTGCCGACAGGCAACAGATGTTGCTGTTGGTCCGGCGAAGCAACAACAGGATGCTTGTCTGATACTTTCTCCACGATATAAGGGTTAACAGTATCTCCCCAATTTTTAGTGGTCTGAAAGTAGTTCAGGTAAATAGTGTTATCGTCATAGAAAGCTAATTCGGAAGGTTTTTGTTGAATGGGGCCGGAAAATTTATTTTTAAGTGCACGAAAAAAAGACATTCTAATTTGAGTCAATGAGGTGGCGTAGTAGTTGGAGTATAGCACCAAATAATTAGCAAGGAAGAAACAAAGTAAAGATTTATCGGCAGACCCTGATATAAAAAAGCGCTCCTAAGAGCGCTTTTTTATACAAACTGTCTTACATTCTTGTAACTTTAAATCCTTTCTGTTCTAGATAATAATTGACACTTTTCTCACCACCGTAATGAGCCGCGCCAACCACTGCAAATACAGATTTATTCTGTTCTAGAAGCTCGGCGATGCCATCGGCCATGCCCTGGTTTCGGTCATACAAAAACAGATCCATAAATGCTTTGTAATCTTCATCAGAAATGCCTTGATCCTTAGCCGAAATTTCTGATTCTGCCAAGAAAGATTCAACGTCACCTTTTTTCCAGGCCTGCACCATCAACTCAGTCGCTCCTTCTTCCCGAGTCACCGTTGACAATAACATTAAGTCCTGTAAGTGAGCTGGCATCTCATCCAACATTTTGAGCTGTGATTCAAAACTTTCTAGCTCAACAATTTCTTTGCTGTCTTTCGCTTCGGTAAGGAAATGCATATCTATACCTAGCTGCTCTTTGTAACCGGATTGCTGCATTGCTAATGCTTCTAGAGTCATTGCAGCAAACCAGGGCTCGAATGAGCTAAACATTTGGCACGGAGATCGAGTTTTTTCGCAATATTCATCATATTTTTGCGCGGTAGATTCTGTTAAGTGATCTCTTAGTGGCTTGTCTGGGTCAATAGCCATTTTTTGAACAGTTTGCGCGATTTCCATCTGATTAAGGTTAGTCATATCGATTTCTACAACTAGCACATCGCTATCAGCATAAGCCTGGCGGACTTTTTCAGGTAGCGGATACATGCTTTGGTCGCCCATATGAATGGAGCCAAATAAATAGGAGGTGACGCCGTTATGTTCAACTTTCCAGATAGCAGGGTTATAGTTCAGAGTGGTTGCTGCATCTTGTTTTGGCTGAGCTGCTTCCTCAGCTGTGTCTTCCGAAGTGGTCTCTGCTAATGGCTGCTCGTTGGTTTGTGGTGATTCGCTATCAGTATCAGGGGTGGCCTGATCAATAGTTTGTGTTTTTGAAAGGTAAACAGCGCTCATTGCAATCAGAAGTAAAACGACTGCAATTAAGAGAAAACGTGAGATCTTGTTCATAAGTTACTCCATTACTTTTTTATAGTTTGAATCGCGGATACAAAGTTATGACATGCTTTTGTGCCACCGTGCCTGAAGAATAATGAAGGTTCTATTAACTCCATTTCGTTCAAGTAAGGTGTGCCTTCAGCATCGTGTAAAAAATCGATACGAGCGTACAATAATTGATCTTGACCAGCGGGTAAATAGTGAGCAGAGACATAAGCGATGGCTTTATTAGCAAGCGCTATCTCAGCTTGGCTTAGCTCGTAAGGGTAATCTTTGGCGCCGTAATCATCTTGCACCCGAAAATCGCCCTGCACCGGAATCTTACGTGTGCCATGACTGAATTGATTATTAAAGAATATGCCAGAAGTTTCACCGAAAGTTTCAACGGTGGACAGATAAGGTTGTAATACCAAATCTTCGTTAGAGATGAGGCGATCAATATGAGCCTGTGCAGTGGCTAAACCTTGTTCACTATTATCGAAGCGGCAACACTCACGTGCATTGGCGCCAATTAATGGCTTGATAAAGCCCTGTTGCCAGCCCTTCTCAGCCATAATGCTATGAATATCAATGGATTGGCCTTTATTAAGCCAGACAGAAGGAGCAATCTGAATACCATTTTGCTCAAGTTCCCGTAAGTAGCTTTTATGGCTATTCCAGTGAATGACTGATTCCGGGTTACACAGCTGCGTTTGTTGGCTTACTGTTTTGATCCACTCGGTAAACTCCGCAAAGCGTTCCTGATAATCCCAGGTGGTGCGAATCAAGCAGAGATCATAGTCATCCCAGCGAGTGTCGCTATCCCAGGGAACGACAGCATATTGAATGTCGGCATGACTGAGTGCATTAAAGAATGGTTGGTCATCCTGTTCCCAGTCAGGAAGATCGTGACGTGTGGCAATGGCTATTTTCATTAATAGTGATTATTGTCTTTTTGGCAGAGCGCTTATTATGAGAAATAAGTAGCAAGGAAAACAAGTGCAAGAGAACAAAAGCCTATGGATCAGGATTATTGGCTAGCAAAGTTTACTTTGCCTTCTCTCAATAGTTCGGTAATTGCGGTGGCCGACATGGGGCGACAAAACAGCATACCTTGACCCATATCGCAGCCTAAGGATTGCAAAATCGACATTTGTTGCATGGTTTCGACACCTTCGGCAACCGTGTGTAGCTCGAGGCTCTGAGCCAGTGAAATGATACTGCGGATGATATTCACATTAGTCATGCGATCCTGTCTTTGGTTGCTTAATTGAGAGACAAAATACATATCAATTTTAAGATTATCAACGGGTAACTGGCTCAGATACGCCAGAGAAGAATAGCCTTTACCAAAATCATCAATAGAGAGCTTGATGCCGAGCTCCTTGAATTGATTAAGCACTTTGACTGTGTTGACCACATCAGTCATGGCAGCGCTTTCTGTAATCTCGACTTCAAGCGCACTGCCGGGAATATCATAGGTTCGCATGGTGTCGGCAAATTGATTGAGGAGATTAAAGTTGCGCAAGTCTTTGATGGATAAGTTAAGAGCAACGGCGGTATCAATGCCCATATTACGCCAGCTGACGATTTGTTTGCAGGCAAGATCCGTCACCTGTTGGCTCAGTTCATGAACCAGGGTGCTCTCTTCAGCGATAGGGATAAAGACGCTGGGAGAAATATCTCCGTGGTCAGGGTCATACCAGCGACACAGAGCTTCGACGCTTTTAATTAAGCCCGTTCTAATATCGACCCGAGGCTGATAATAAAGGCGCAAATTATCATTAGCAATCGCGGTTTTAAGCTTTTTTTCTACCGAGCGGCGACGATTTTCACGTTCACTGTGGCGTAGCTCGTAGAGTTGATATTGATTGCGTTCTTTCTTAGCAGAATACATGGCGATATCAGCGTAGCGAAACAGATCTTCCGCTTTTTTGCTGTGGTCAGGGAAAATGCTGATGCCGATACTGGCGCCGGTTTGCACTGTGTTGCTATCTGCCTGGAACGGTGTTCTAAATTGTTGAAGAATTCGCTCGGCAATATGACGCGCCTCTTTTTCCGATGTTTCCGGCAAAACGATAGTAAACTCATCGCCACCTACCCGGGCCAAAGTATCTGAACTACGCAAGCATTTGTTGATCGTTTTGGCGACAGTTTGTAGCAATGCATCGCCAACAGAGTGGCCAAGGGTATCGTTAATTTCTTTAAAGCGATCAAGGTCGATGTACATCAAAGCAAGTTTAGACTCATTTTTAACCGAATCAGCGAGTCCTTTGAGCAAACGTTTACGGAGTAAGTAGCGATTAGGCAACTGTGTTAAAGGATCATAGTTAGCCAGGTTGTGAATCTTCTGTTCTGCTTGCTTACGTTCCGTAATGACGTGGAAATTAACCGTTACTCCTTGAATATCCGGATCGTCGAGATGATTGACCAGGCGACTTTCAATCCAGAGTAAGTGACCATCTTTATGATTGATACGGCGTTCAACAACTGATAATGCATCGGGATGTTCTGCAACATATCGTAGATTAGCTTCTGCCTCATCTCGATCTTCTTCATATATAAATGTAGCGAGGGATTTGCCGACCAGATCTTCTTCGGTATAGCCAGTGACCCGAGTCACCGACGGCGAAATATAAGTTACCTGCATATTACGGTCATACATCAAAATACAGTCGTAGCTGTTCTCAACCAATGTTCGATAGTATTTATCTTTACGACGTAACGCTTGTTCGGTTTCAAAATCTTTCTGGATCTGGTGGATAGAGCCAATTTCAATAGTGGCTTCGCCATTGTCATCCCGGGCATAAATGGTGCTGTGTACCTGGATCCAGATCCACTCCCCGTCTTTCTTTTGCACTCTAAAGTCCGCAGGGATAACGTCTTTGTCATCGCTGGCAGCTAACTGTTTCTCCTGTTCTTGCACAACCGGAATATCATCAGGATGGACGGTTGAATAAACCCCTTCAGGCATGGCCTCAAATTCTTCTTGAGTATAGCCAAGCAAGTTACTGAAGTATTCCAATCCTTCAACGAATAATTTAGTGCGGTAATCAAGGGTATAGAGAAATATAGGGGCTTTATCGAGAACAGTACTTTTGTAAACAGACAGTAAGCTTGGCGAGCCTTGTTCATTCTCTCTATTAAGTTCTGGCGCAGGTTGCAAGGACACCAATACATTGAGATGAGACTTATCTTTTGGCAGACGGGTAATGGAAGCAATAAAGTAGCGTTGCTTGCGAATATCCGGTAGTGAAACCAAGGCGCGGAGTTTTTCACCACTGAGCAATTCTGCTGGTAGCCATTCTTTAAGCTCTATCCCTTGAAGAGTCGAAGCGGGAATAGACTGATCAATGCAAATTGCTTTTAGAACATACTTTTCGTTGCAAATCAGCAGCGCTGAATAGTCATTTTCGACAAGGCTTTGAAGGGTAGACTCAGGTAATGGGGGTTTGTTGAACATCAAAACTAATTCGCCTGTAAAATAGGTACTCCCTGTTCGTTCGATAAGCATAACCAGCAATCAAGATAAGTGCAAATATGACTTGGCAAAAAGGCTAAGTACCCTGTCAGAAAGGAAATAACAGAAGATACGAGACTTTAAGTTTGAGATTAAGTTGAGAAAGGCTAAAATAACGGCAGAACGTAACAGGACACAACCTAATGACGATTAGAAAATTCAATCAGCACCAACCCCAATTGGGTGAAAAAGTATATGTTGACGAGACTGCCTTGGTGGTGGGCAACGTCCACATCGGTGCCGATAGCTCGATTTGGCCAATGGCGGTATTGCGTGGTGATGTTCATTCAATCCATGTTGGAGCGCGAACCAGCATCCAGGATGGAACCGTATGCCATGTTACCCATGCCGGCCCTTATGACCCCGAAGGACATGACCTGTATGTGGGCGATAATGTCACTATTGGCCACAAAGCCATTTTGCATGGTTGCCGTATTGAAAGTAACTGTCTGATTGGTATGGGGACTGTGGTTATGGACGGCGCTTTGATTAAAGAAAATGTCATTGTCGGTGCAAACAGCTTGGTGCCACCAGGCCGCGTATTAGAAAGTGGCTACCTCTGGGTTGGCTCACCGGCTCGAAAAATTCGAAAACTCACCGAAGAAGAAACCGACTTCTTCAGATATTCAGCCGATAATTACGTCAAGCTGAAAAATCAGTATTTAGATCAGGAAGATTAAAAAATAGCTTATTAATCAAGTTCTCAGAGAAGGAAAATAGTTTAGGTCTGGGTCTAAGGTTAATAGAACTGACACACAATAGGATGGGTTAGACCAAGTCGTAACCCATCAAGAGAATCAAGAGGTTGGGTAATGAAGCAAGCTTCTAACCCAACCCAGAGTTAGTAATAAGTTCTACAAGCCAGATTGGTTATAGAGCCATCTCAAACTCAACAACAGAATCTGAAGTTAGAAACTGTAACTCACGCTGATAGAGGTTGTGGTATCTCGTTTTTCTGCGCCAACAGGTACTTCAGAGTTGTAGTTGACATGATAGGCAAGCTTAAGCGCCAAGCTGTCGGATATCTTAGTTTTCAAGGCTGTTTCGGATGAGTAAGTATCGAATTCCTGTCCCCAGATTGCTGATACTAGTTGCGTGAAAGTTGCGGTTTCTGAAATGTTGTATTGATAATCAAGGTCGCCTCGAACCACATTTTCTTTTTCATCTTCACCAGCTTTTAAGGCGTTGACACGATAACCCAAACCCAGACCTAGCGAGAAGTGGCCGGTGTCATCTTTAAATAATTCATGACCATAACCGACATAGGCGCCAGCTTGATAGTCATAAGCCCCGAAATAGTCATCCATGTAATCAACTACACTATAGACGAATGAACGTTCTGATAGGTCATAGCGATTGTTCCATACAAAAGTATATCTTTCTGCTTCGCGAACCTCATCATTTTCACTAGTCATGCCGGTGATATGAACACCTGTTGACCACTCATCGGAAATGCGAGTGATATATTTAAAGGCACCATTTAAGCTTTCGGTTTCAGAGTTGCCGGTGGTACTGATGTAACCAAAATCAATAGTACCAAGGTAACCTTCATCAGGTGCGTCAGATAATAAACCACTTTGCGCGAATAGGGTTGGAGTGGAAAAAAGGACGGCTAATGCCACCAAGGATTTCTTAGAATTCATGTCACTCTCGCTAAAATTATCAATCTACAAGCTATTAAAGTCGGTGATTTTAACAAATTGGTGAACAATAAAAACACACAAAATGTTATAAAACGTTACATTCGTAACTTTAGCCAGTGGAAAATTGAGGGGTAGCGCAAGTTTATCTGTTCACGATAATCCGAAAGGTAGCATTTAGCAGTTTGACTGGGATTAATGAGATGCTCCGTTCGATCGGTCTGTGCCTGCTTGAAGTCTTGTAGTTGTCTACGCCGGAAAGGAAAACCATCAGAAGCAATCGTTAGCGGCCATTGATTGGTAGCAGTTTGCCATAGCCATTGGCAAACATCCTGCTCATGAACCAAATTTAGCCATTTAGGATTATCATATTGCGCTTTATCAAGAAGGCTATCGATCAGGCGTTGGCGCTGCGAGGAATAGAGGCCAGACGGTCTGACAACGAAGGTATTGGGATGCAGGCTTTTTATGTTTCCCTCAGCTTCTAAAAGAATACGACCTGAAAAGGAATCTGGTTGTGGCTCGGTCTGCTCATTGATAATGGATTCAGGATTGCCATTAAAGACCGAAGTTGAAGACACAAAAACACAATGAAAATCAGTCTGTTGCTGATGCAAGTGAGTCAGCAAATTAGTAACGGCTTGAATATAAGTTTGGCGATAGGCGGCTTCAGAGCGTTCGCCAGGTGCAAGGATAATAAAAACAGTGTTTAACTTTGGCAGCTTTGGAAAAGGCAGTTCGTTTTGCAGTAAGTCATAACAAATGTGCTGATTTGACCAAGGTTTCGGGCTTCTGGATAAGGTAATAGCAGTCTGACCAAGCGATTGCAGGTAGTCATAAAAGCGGTGGCCCAGTTTGCCTGTGCCTACAATTAGGTTGACCCCTTTGCTAGCCAATGAATTCCACCAACATAGCTAAGCTTTTTTCGACAATCAGGTCTTTACCAGCCAATTTATTCAGTGTTTTCAATCCCTTACCAGTCAGGAGAAGTATAAAATGACAGCCAAAGTTCTGTGCGCAGTGATAGTCAGAGCTGGAGTCACCAATAAAAACTATCTCTTGTGGCTCAGCAGAAAACTTATTGGCAATATGCTCAAGCATTTGTGTTTCAGGCTTACGGCAGGCGCAACCATCATCGGGATGGTGAGGACAGTACTCAATGTGATCAATATGCCCATCATACTCTTTGAGTAACTCGTCCATCTTATCATGCATGGCATGCAATATTGGCTCATCATAAAAGCCGCGAGCAATGCCCGACTGATTGGTCGCAATCGCTACTTTAAATCGTTTATTCAGCTTGGCGATCGCTGGCAAGCTACCGGCAATCGGAATCCATTCTTCGGGTGATTTAATGTACTCGTCCGAATCGTGATTAATGACCCCATCACGATCCAGAACGATGACTTTGATCTTATCCCAATCTATTTTAGACATGGCTAGTTTTGCAGCAGGGAAATATCAGCGACCGAGCCGAACAAATCCTGCAATTTATTCAGCATGGCCAGGCGATTAGCTTTAACCGCTGAATCGTCCGCATTGACCATCACCTTATCAAAGAATGCATCCACATCATCGCGCAGGCTGGCAAGATGCTGCAGCTTATCCTGATAACCGCTCATGGCTGACAGTTTAGTTTCGGCATCGGCAATGGTTTTGGCCAGTGCCTGTTCTTCCGTTTCCTGCAATAGACTTGCATCAATTGTATCAGGAACTTTAATGTCAGCTTTCGCCAAAATATTCTTCACACGCTTGTTGGCTGCAGATAAGCTCTCAGCCTCCGGTAAAGTCTGGAAGAACTGTACTGCTTTAATGCGCGCATCGAAATCCAGTGGTTGAGTAGGGCGTAAAGCCATCACTGCAGAAATGGTGTTGCTACTGACACCTTGATCGAGGTACCAGGCGCGGAAACGGTCAAGAATAAAGTCGAGCAATGCAGTTTCACCATTGGCATTGCTTAACTTGTCGCCGAAAGAGGCTTTCGAATGAGCAATCAGGTCAATGAGATCAAGCTTAAGTTGATTCTCAACGATAGTACGAATCAAACCAATCGCGGCTCGGCGCAAGGCAAAAGGATCTTTTGCGCCAGAAGGAGCCTGACCAATGCCAAAAATACCGACCAAAGAATCAACGCGATCAGCAATAGCCAAACACTGTCCTACCGGGTTTTTCGCCAGCTCATCACCCGAGAACTTCGGAAGATATTGCTCAGTCATGGCAATAGCAACGTTTTCGTTTTCACCATCGTGACGGGCGTAATAAGTGCCCATAACACCTTGTAGGTTATCGAACTCACCAACCATGTTGGTGGCCAGATCGCATTTGGATAATAGGCCTGCGCGTTTAGCTTGGTCAGCATCGGCACCGATCATTGGCGCGATTTTTGCAGCCAGTTCGGCAACGCGTTCGGCTTTGTCTTGCACTGAGCCTAGCTGTTTCTGGAAGACCACATTCTTTAAGTGTGCCTGATGGCTTTCCAGACTGACTTTTTTATCGGTCTCAAAGAAGAACATCGCATCGGCTAAGCGCGGACGAATCACTTTTTCGTTACCTTCGATCACGCTTTGCGGACGATTGCTTTCGATATTGCTGACCGTTATGAAGTTCGGCATCAGCTTGCCGTCTTTATCAAGTACGTGGAAATATTTCTGGTGTTCGGCCATGGAGGAAATCAAACATTCGGCAGGCACTGCCAGGAATTCAGTGTCGAACTTACCGGTCAAGGCCACAGGCCATTCCACCAAACTGGCCACTTCATCAAGCAGGCCTTCATCAATTTGTGCCACGCCGCCAATGGCATCTGCCTGAGCAATGACCTGGCCACGAATCTGTTCTTTGCGATGCTCATAGTCAGCATTCACTTTAGCCGCTAACAGTTTAGGCAAATAATCATCAGCAGCATTAAAAGTGACCCAGTCCGGTGACATGAAACGGTGGCCACGCGATTGGTTCGAGGTTTTAACACCCAATATAGTTGCGTTTAAGACTTGATCACCGAATAGTAAAACTGCCCAATGAACCGGACGGATAAACTGCTCGCTGCGATCGCCCCAGCGCATTGGCTTTGGAATCGGTAACTTTTTCAATGCTGAATTGAGCATATCTTCAATCAATTCAGAAAGCGGCTGGCCTTTTTGCGCAATGGTGTAACCCAGGCGTTCGCCCTTATCGGTTTCAATGCGATCCAGTTGATCCACTTCAACGCCACAGGATTTAGCAAAACCGACTGCTGCAGGCTTAGCAGAGCCATCATCATTAAAGGCGCCAGCAACCGCAGGTCCAAGACGCTCAACATTCTTATCGGGCTGGCTATCCGCTAAATTGCGGATAATTAGCGCTAAACGACGCGGTGCAGCATAGTTTTCGATGCTGTCGAAATCAAAGTCATTGCTCTGTAAATTGGCCGCCAAGCTATCGCGTAGCGCATTGCTTAATGTTTTTAACGCTTTTGGTGGTAACTCTTCTGTTCCTAGCTCAAACAATAAATCGTGTTGTGACATAATTATTTCTCCTCCGATTTATTGGTTTGTTGATTATTTTGTAGCATTGGGAATCCCAGTGCTTCGCGAGCAGCATAATAGCTTTCGGCCACTGAGCGCGCCAAAGCACGCACACGCAAAATAAAGCGCTGGCGTTCGGTAACTGAAATGGCATGACGTGCATCTAGCAGGTTGAAGGCATGCGACGCCTTAAGCACCATTTCATAGGCAGGCAATGGCAAATTATGTTCCATTAAGCGCATTGACTCGCTTTCGCAGTAATCGAAAAAGTCGAACAGCTTTTCAACATTGGCGTGCTCAAAGTTGTAAGTGGATTGCTCCACTTCGTTTTGATGAAATACATCGCGGTAATAGACTGTGCCCAAAGGACCGTCAGTCCATACCAAATCATAAATACTGTCCACGCCTTGCAAATACATCGCAATACGCTCAAGACCGTAGGTAATCTCGCCCATCACCGGCTTACACTCAAGACCGCCTACCTGCTGGAAGTAGGTAAACTGTGTCACCTCCATACCGTTGAGCCAGACTTCCCAGCCCAGACCCCAGGCACCCAAAGTCGGTGATTCCCAGTTGTCCTCAACGAAACGAATATCATGCTCCAGCGGATCAAGCCCCATTGCTTTCAATGAGCCAAGATACATTTCCTGAATATCCAATGGAGAAGGTTTAATCACCACCTGGAATTGATAGTAATGCTGTAAGCGGTTTGGGTTTTCACCGTAGCGACCATCGGTTGGACGACGGCAAGGTTGGACATAGGCCGCGCTCCAAGGCTCAGGGCCAATGGCGCGCAGAAAGGTTGCGGGATGGAAAGTACCAGCACCGACTTCAAGATCCAGCGGCTGCTGAATCACGCAGCCCTGCTCGGCCCAATAATTTTGTAAGGTCAGGATTAACCCCTGAAAGGTCTTTGTATCTGCCACAATCTGTGCCCTTAATGGATGCTTATATGCTTTATTCTGTGCAAAGAGCGAAATTATACGGTAATTCAGGTTATTTTCTAACCTTAAAGCGTGAAATATCGGGCTTTTTGTCGATTTCCAACTCGTGGTAACATTTGTTGAAATAAAAAACACCACAATAAGATAAACATATGACCAATCGATGCGGTTGGGTCAACGATGACCCTCTTTATATTGAGTACCATGACACCGAATGGGGTGTGCCGACTTATGATGATCGAGCATTGTTCGAGATGTTGTGTCTGGAAGGTGCGCAAGCTGGCTTAAGTTGGATTACGGTT
Source organism: Kangiella sp. (assembly GCA_048266925.1). GTDB lineage: Bacteria > Pseudomonadota > Gammaproteobacteria > Enterobacterales > Kangiellaceae > Kangiella. Next base: position 512,080 of record JBLWYL010000003.1, read on the forward strand.
CTTAAAAAACGTGCACACTACCGTAAAGTTTTCGATAATTTCGATGCCAAGAAGATGGCGGTTTACGATGACGACAAGCGAGAAGAATTGCTTTCTGATGCGGGCATTATCCGCAACAAACTCAAAGTAAATGCCTTTATCGTTAATGCGCAGAATTATTTGCGCATCAAAGTAGAGCAAAGCTTCAGCGATTATTTGTGGCAGTTTGTTGGTGGTGAACCCATTGTCAATAACTGGAAAAGTCTTAAAGAAGTTCCTGTCACCACACCTGAGTCAGACGCCATGTCCAAGCAATTGAAAAAAGATGGCTTTAAGTTTGTCGGCTCAACAATCTGCTATGCCTTTATGCAGGCAACCGGGATGGTGGATGACCACACGATGGACTGCTTCAAAAGATAAAATCATCTTTGCTTACCCTGAGTTTTCTTACTTGGCATCAAAAGGTGCAAAGTAAGCTGTTAAATCTTGGTAGAGCTCTTCTGTCCAGGGTAGCTCAGGAATAGGCAATAGCTCATTTTTTCTAGGATCTCGTGGAGCGATAGCGACGTCTATGTTGCGATGGCCAATGTCGCTGGCCAGGACAAATAACTCTTCAGCAACCTCGTCGCCCATGGCTAAGCACCCTATTGAGACAGCCTTGCCGTGGATAAAGATGTTAGTTCCCGGTTCGCTTCGGCCTTCTGCTTTAGCATGCGTCAGATCAAAATCATTCGGGTAGTTTAACTTCATTGATAAATGGTAAGAGCTATTGGGGTTTAAATATTCTATTTGATAAATACCTTCAGGAACCTGCATATCGCCTTCACGCAATTTGGGACCGGCGACTCCGCTTTGAGCAAGCACAGAATAGTTGCGAATAAAAACCGGGCTTGCTGATGAGGTGTCCCATAGCTCAAGTTGCGCCTCTTCTTTAATGGCTATCAGCGCCACCGAGTCGGGTGGATAGTTAGTACCAGCGGCTTCAAAGTAAGGAGCCATCCGACTTCGGGCTTTTTCGCCATAAGTCTGTATCACTTCCTCTACAGTGCGAGCACCAGCAACTTTAATATATAAAGGATGCCAGTAAGCGCGTCCATAATTATATATCAGGTAAACTCCTGTGAGCGTGGCAAGAAGAAAGAGCAGAGAGAGAATGTGCTTCATGGCCGTCCGAGCTGAGTCATTTTTTTTACTGTAGCTCAATCATTTGATCGCGGCAAATATTAATCTTTTGTTGAAGATTTATTTATTTTTGAGGTAACCGGCGAGTTGCTTGGCGATACTGACAATGGAGCCAAAGACACCAATAATAGCTGCGGAGACTAAAATACCGATTTTGACTTTGCGACTAAACAGTTCCCATTCACCGAATTGCTCAACAAAAACAAAACCGATAATCACTACCGAGATGATGTAGCAGATGATGGTGATTTTAGGGAGGGCCTGGAATTTGACCATCTGTTACCTATAACCTAAATGGTCCCTAAACTGAAAAATTCACCGGCAGAAATAACGCCGAGATGTTTTTGATCATCAATGACTCTTTCTTCGGCTCGTTCTACCAGCTCGTAAAATACGTTGCGATGGATCAGTGCATGTAGATTACGACGCACCATAATATAGGGTGATGGTTCGCCAGTTTTAGAATCGTGTTCAACCCAGATTGGATTGTCTTTGGTAAGAATAATCAGATTATCACAATTATCCTCGAAACTAATAACGGGACCTTCGACCGAGTCTTTGACCTGCATACGAATCACCAAGAAAGGTGCATCTTCGACACGAATACCGAGTTTTTCTACCGGGGTAACCAGGAAGTATTTGTCATCTTCTTTCTTCAGGACAGTCGAGAACAGTTTGACCAGGCGTTGGCGGCCAATCGGTGAACCTTGATAGTGCCAGCTACCGTCACGTTTGATGATCAGCTCCATGTCACCGCAAAAATCAGGATCCCACTGTTCAACCGGGGGCAATGATTTGCCATCGCTGGATTTCTCGAGCTCGGACAGTATTTGGCCAAGATCTTTATCGGCTTGCTGTGGTTCCTGTTTATCAGGCTCAGGGTCTGAATGATGCATAATTAAGCGGCCATTCCTTTTTTAATCAGATACTTATAAGGCAGTTGCTCGGTATCGCTACCAATCAGCTGATGCTCCATAAAGGTACAGAACTTGGGAATATCGCGTGTGGTCGAAGGGTCATCAGCTAACACTAATAGTACTTGACCATCCTCCATTTTACGAACATTGAGGCGAACCATCATCACAGGCTCAGGGCAACGTAGGCCGAGAGCATCGAGTTTACGGTCATATTGATCAAAGTTGAGCTTTGTCATAGTGTAGTAAAGCAGTTGCTGAATGCTGAAATTGTGCGAATTTTAGACTTTTTCACTACTAACATGAAGCTAATACCACTTTAAATAGCAACTATATATCGATTCATTAGGAAAGATTGATTTTAACTAATAAAGTCGATAGGTTAGTATAGTGAGTAAATTAATCATAAGGAGTTAGCAATGAACAAAGCGATTAATATTGGAATCAATGAAAGCCAGCGCGAAAAGATAGGTGATGGCTTATCACGCCTTTTAGCAGACACCTATACTTTATATCTACAAACGCATAATTTTCACTGGAACGTTACCGGCCCATTCTTCCAGTCGCTGCATACCTTGTTCGAAACTCACTACACCGAGTTAGCAGTTGCAGTCGATGATATCGCTGAACGAATCCGAGCCTTAGGTATTTTATCTCCAGGCACCTATAAAGAATTCGCTAAGTTAACCAGCATCAAAGAAGTCGAAGGCAATATCAGCACTGAAGAAATGTTAGAACGCTTGGTCGATAGTCATGAGACAGTGGTTAGAACCGCGCGCGAGATTTTGCCATTGGCGCAAGGGGCGGATGACGAATCGTCAGTCAGCCTAATATCAGACCGATTGGTGGTGCATGAAAAAACCGCCTGGATGCTACGGTCTCATTTACAGAAGTAAGCCACTTGAATTAAAAGGCGACTAAGGTCGCCTTTTCTATTTTTTCCTCAAGCAAAACTTGCCACAACCTGATTACGTCCTTCATTTTTAGCTTTATACAACAAGCGGTCTGCACGGTTGACCACCAGATCTAAGGTTTCGTCTTCGGGTAAATATTCGGTGACACCAAAGCTGGAGGTGACGGTTAATCCTGGCGCAATATCTTCGAAATTATAGGTTTCAAAATATTCTCGCAGACGCTCGGCTATGCTGTAGGCGGCCTTGAGATCGGTATCCGGTAATAAAATTAAAAACTCTTCGCCGCCGATACGACCGATGGTATCGGAATCACGTAATACCGCTTCGCAAATATCACGGGTGGACTGAATGACTTTGTCGCCGATATTGTGGCCAAAGCGATCATTAATGCTTTTAAAGAAATCAATGTCGAACAAGATGACGCTGTAGGTTCTTTTACCTGCTTCGCTCGATTTGTGCTGCTGTGCCAGAGTGCGGAACACATGGCGTCTGTTAGGCATTTTGGTCAGGTTATCGGTGAAAGCCATTTGATGGTTGGCGTTAGCCAGACTGCGATAGCGCAACATGATCCAGAGAGCAATCGCTATTGCTGACAGCAGTAATAGAATGAGAAGCCACAAGGTGTAGCTATATTTGCGACTCTCTGCGACATATTGAGCATTAAGCTTATTTTCCTGTTCTAACAATTTGTTTTCAAAAACCAGCCGTTCCTGATCCAATTGTTCGCGCGACAGATTGGAGACATAAGTGAGATTGTCATTAAACTGTTTACGATATTGGGTGTAGGATTCGTTTAAAAGATCGTAGGCTTTCTGGTAGTTATCCTGTTTATAAAATAATCTGCCTTCAAGACGATTAATATAGTGGGTATCTTGGCTGCCCAACTGTTGGGCATATTCTTTAGCCAAGGCTAAATGTTGATTCGCTTTTTCCAATTGTTCCAGTTCAAGATAAATATTGGTTAACTCAGAATGAATTTCAAAGCTAAACAATTCCTCACCGATCTCTTTATGCAGTTTTTGTGAGGTCAAAATATGGTTGAGCGCATTCTCATAGTTTTCCTGATCAACTAATAAACGCCCTTTGACCTGGTGGGCATAAGCTCTTAATGAAACATCATCAGTGTCTTTGGCAATTTGGAACGATTTTTCCAGATAAGCGTTTGCTTGCTCGAAATCTTCAGCAGCGCGATAAGAATCAGCAAGATTGACATAGAGATAAGTGTTCTGCGTGTATTGTGGATTAGCCTCCATGATTTCAATGGCCTTTTTTAAATAATCAATGGAGGAAGGATGGTCGTTCAAAGCGCCGTACAGGATGGCAAATACATTATATGTTTCGACTAGCTGAAAAGGATCATTACTTTCATAGGCATGTGAAAGCGCCAACTCCATAAGTTCAAATGACTCCTGATATCGATACAGATAAGAGGCGATATAGGCGCGCTCAAGGACAATGTCACTCAATTTGTTATTCGGCCAAGCTTCGCGAACATCACGATACAACGCATCGGCGGTATGTTTAGCCTCCGTAAGATTACCTTCGGTACGAAGCACCAGCATCAGAACGTAATTGAATTCCTGATATAAAGTAGTCGTATCTACGGTATTAACTAACGGCTTTGAAATATTCAAATGTTCACGAGCGCGTAGTGGCTCGTTGGTATGAATGTAGTAATCGGCGATTAGGATATTGGCCAGCGCCTCAGAATGTGGATCTAGTTGATTATTTAAAATCGTTTTAAGTTTGGACAAAAAAGATGGTTGGCTACGTTCTGGGATGGTCAGCTTGCTCATGCTGTATAATTGGTTTTGCAGAGGCAAATTATCAGCTGGCGCAGCAGCAAAGCTCAGTGCGCTTCCTAGCAATAGCAAAAAGGCTAAAGATTTCGTGAGGTTAACCACGTTATTCCTTTAATTTCTTATTGAGTCAATGAGATTACTGTACCCTAAATTGATGCAAAAATGAACAATACCGTAATGCAAATTTGCATTACGGTATTGCAAGATTGAAATAATCTATTATGGAAGATTATTCGAAGAAGAATGCAGGACGCTTAACTTCTTTGGGGGCTAACTGATTCATGGTCTGAGCATCGTATAAACGACCATTCAACATGACCATATTAACCTTTTCACTGTTCTTCAAGTTTTCCAGTGGATCGGCGTCAAGAATAACCAGATCAGCCAGTTTTCCTTCCTTGATAGAGCCAATTTCATCAGCCATACCGAGGATTTTAGCGCCGTCCATTGTGCCTGCTTCCAATGCCTGATGCGGCGTCATACCGCCCTGTTCAAACATCCACAGCTCCCAATGGGCCGCCAGACCTTCACGTTGACCATGAGCACCGATACCAACTTTAACGCCAAGCTCACGCAATTCAGCGGTAACCGTAGCGTTGTTGATGTGATTGTAATCCTCATCCGGTGCGGTATAGCGACGACGAGAAACCGGGTCAAGAATTTCACGCGGCACAAACTTGGTCAATAACGGATGGTCAAAGACTTTAGTTTTGTCATACCAGTAGCGTTCGCCCCAGATACCGCCATACGCCACGCCAAGAGTTGGCACGTAAGACGTCTGGCTCTGGCTCCACAATTGCTTCACATCATCATAGATTTTTTCTACCGGGATTGAGTGCTCGATGGTGGTGTGGCCATCAATCACCATCGACATGTTATGCATAAACAATGAACCGCCCTCTGGCACTACCAACAAGCCAGTTTGACGAGCAGCTTCAAGAACCTGCTGGCGCTGGTCGCGACGTGGCTGGTTGTAACTCTTAACCGAGAAAGCACCAACCGCTTTCATGCGCTCAAGGTGACCAACTGCATCTTCCAGATTATCCACTTCGGCAGTGATGAAATGATTCGCTCCATACAAAATGGTACCGGTCGAGAATAGGCGAGGTGCTGTGATGACACCAGCCTTTTGCATTTCGCTGGCCGAGAATACCGCTTCGGTATCCGCTGATGGGTTATGCGTTGTGGTGACACCAAAAGCTAATGACGCCAGCGCATTCCAGTTCGTCTGAGGCTGGATCTGGTCATTGGCATAAGGGCCATGCCAGTGCACATCGACTAAACCAGGAATAATGGTTTTACCGGCCACATCGATTGTTTTCGCGTCCGATGGGATAGCAACTTCACCACGTTTTCCAACCGCTTTAATGCGGTTATCTTCAACGATAACAACACCATCCTCGATGACCTGTTCGCCTTCCATAGTGATCACTTTCGCGCCTACCAGAGCAATCGAAGTATCAGGCTTATCCGCTTCAACCGAGAAGTTAATGCGGGTTGCTTTCGCTTCAGGAGCTTCTGCATCTTCGTCAGTCTTTGCATTCAAGAACTCGAAACGTTCATTAAGCGCTTGTTGATACAAGTCAGGACCCAATGACCAGGCCAAAGACTTGCTGTCTTCTGACCAAGCTAGATTGCTACCAGCAAATTTCGAGAATTTACGTACTGGCAGATTTTTAGCTTCTGGACCTGTATTGATTGCTTTACCACTTTGTACAAATGGCGTGACATAAACCTGATAACGTTGCGTGAATGCTAACCACTGTTGATCAGGCGAGACTGCGAAGTCACTGATCCAGTTGCCTTCATAATGCTCTTGCATTTCGTTACCGCTTAAGTCTGTGCTCACCAACTTAGTGCTATAAGTTTCGCCACTCGGAGTGGTTTGCGAGAAGAACACACGATCAGAGCTGCCAGCGAAGAATGGATTGTTACCACGCTTGGACAGGACATACTGCTTATCATCATCAAGGTTAATGGCGATGATGCCAGTGTCCTGCGAATACAATGGGCTGGTCAGGTAGCCACCGGAAATAGCCTGTGCCACAACCGTCTCACCATCCGGGCTTAAACTAGGATTGGTGTAATGACCGGGTTGTTGTGAAACCACTTTACCACTACCGCCGCGTGCAGATACTACACGTACAGTACCTAGAGTTTTATCATCCCAAGTGGTGTAAACAATTTTACTTCCATCAGCTGAAAAACGCGGGTAAAACTCAAAATGTTCATCCTGACGGGTTAAACGCTTAGGCTTACCATTCGGTAAACTCATGGTGTAGATTTTGCCCAGTGCCTGGAAAATGGCCTGATCACCGTCTGGAGACACCTGCAACCAACGCAGCATTTTCGCGTTGAACTTAGCTTCATAGGCGGCATTCTTCTGAGTCATGGCCTGACGCATTTCGCGACGGTCATTGACCTCAAAAGGAATATTGCTCACTTCTTTAGAAGCAATGTCTATTTTGTGCAATTTTCCCTGTGCCCAGAACACGATTTCGTCGCTATCGGGCGTCCAGGCAAAGTTCGGATAAACGCCATGAATCGCCCAGGTTTCCTGCATATCGCGCTCAAGACCCTCGTAAATTGGGAACTCAGCACCGGTCTCACGGTTTTTCAGGAACAAAGCACTTTGCGCACGAATACGACGTACGAAAGCGATGAACTTGCCGTCTGGCGAAGGCGTCGGGCGTACCGCGCCACCAGGGCCATCGATCCAGGTTTCGATATCGCCTGTTTCGCGGTTAATCGCAAACACTTCATAAATTTGTTCATTTGAATCTTTGCTGTATTCGAAATAATTGCCCGGTGTTGAATCGCGCGAGAACAGAACGTACTTGCCGTCTGGCGTAAAGGCCGGCTCGCCCAGATCTTTCTGCTCATTCGGACGCTTGTTCAACTGAACGCCGCTACCACCTGACTTATGGTAAAGCCAGATTTCACCCGCGCCCAAAGAACGGGTGCCGGTAAAGTGCTTACGCGCCGCGATATAGTTACCGTCAGGGCTCCACACAGGATTGTTCAATAAACGGAAATTCTCTTTAGTGACCTGGTACTGGTCGGAACCATCGGTATCCATAACCCAGATATTGTCACCGCCACCCTGATCGGTGGTAAACGCCAACTGCTTACCGCTTGGCGAAAATCGTGGCTGCATATCCCAGGCCATACTGTTAGTAATGTTAGTCGCCTTACCGCCAGACATTGGCATGGTGTAGATATCGCCTAACAAATCGAAGGCAATCGTCCTGCCATCAGGGCTAACATCAAGATTCATCCAGGTGCCTTCATTGACCTGAATATTCGCAAAAATAGGAGTGCCGGGAGGATTGTTCACATCCCACTTAGCCTTGTCCTCGTCTGCCGCTGTGGCTGAGTTCGCCACAGTCCCCAAAGACAGCACCAACAGGCTGGATAAGATAGATAATTTCTTCATTGCCAGACTCTTTCGTTAGTTAATAAAAATGACTCAACCTAGCAATATAGAGAGGCAAAAGCTAATAGGCAAAAGATCAGACAAGTAAATTGTAAGAAAAGGTTAAATGGGTGGTTTTTATAGGATGGGTTAGCATTTATGCGTAACCCATCGGTGGTACAGTCGATGGGTTACGACTTCGTCTAACCCATCCTATTCGGTAAGACCTAAGGAACTACTCCCCAAGGATTGTCATTCTAAACTAGATTCAGGCGACCGACAGGAATCCCTTTAGGGAATCTGCTCTATATAGGAGGATTGTTAATTGAATAAATTCTGTTGATCTCATCCTTGTCCAGTAACGTAGGGTGCGTCACGACGCACCATTGAACAAGCCTTGGACTTAAGCGGTGCGTCACGACGCACCCTACGGTTCACCAAACTCTAATAAGGTCTGAAAATAATTCAATCCGCAGCCGCGAAATGAGCCATCTGATCATCGTACGCCTGCTTAAAGGCTGGCCGTGCAGTAGCGCGGGTCACATAATCGCGACAAGCCGGAAACTCTGTTAAGCCATCAAACCGATCCACCAGACGCAATACATCTGCCATTAAAATATCTGCAACAGAAAAAGAACCGGCAAGCCATTCACGCTTTGCCAGCACTAACTCGATATGCTTTAAGCGAGTATTGAGGAAATTATCTAAATGCTTACGGCCCGGAGTTTCGGTGGTGTCATTGGAAAATTTGTATAGCGACCAAGGCAAACTCGCCATCTCAACCGAATTAAGCGCAGCAAATATCCATTGAATAACTTCACTGCGACTTTGAGGATCGGAAGGCATCAACTTATTGCTGCGCTCCGCCAGATGCAGCAATATGGCGCCGCTTTCAAAGAGCTTAATCTCACCATCGGTCAACCAGGGAACTTGCCCAAAAGGTTGGCTCAAAAAGTGCTCTTCATCCTTTTCCCGAAAAGGCACACTGTTAACCGTATAAGGCAAACCGGCTTCCTCCAGCGCCCAACGCACGCGAAGATCACGCACATAACCTCTCGGTAAATCGGGAACCCAATCGAAAGTGGTTAGAGTAATGTCAGTCATTATTATTTCCTTCCGTCAGCACATCTGGCGTAAAATTAACATGTATGCGTAATGCATCCTATACTAGAATCAACAAGGTACTATTTTCGGAGGATTGTCATTCTGACGAAAGTCAGACGACCCAGAGGAAGTACCTTAAGGTGATCTGCTCTTGTAGGCTGGTGATGAGGCTGGCGAATCCCAGCAATAATTCTTCCTCATCCTGCACCTATTAAACAAACCTTGAAATAAAGCGGTGCGTCACGACGCACCCTACGGATCACATGAGTCGATAGTATATGTAGTCTAGATTGCTCTCAGGAGATATTATTTCCCGAAAAGATTATCACAACTAGATGCTGTATATTACAAGGCATCCCATAAATTAAAAAAGAACAATGCGTAAAACAAGAACGTCGATATTTGCAGGTATCCTTGTGGGAATGGTAGCCAATTCCGCCTTCGCCAAAGAAAGTACATGCTATGGCACTAGCTCCAATGGGCGGTTAGAGGATGGCGTGCAATTACCTAAAGGTGGTCCTAACTATGTTGGCTATAGCGACATAGCTCATTTAGTCGGGCGCACTTTTGTGCACTCTGAAGTGAAGCAGATCGTAATTGATGCTTACAAACATCTGGAAAAAGAACGGCCCGATAAAGTTTATAAATACGCAGAAACTGGCTGGGAAAATGGCGGTCAATTTAAGCCGCATAAAACTCACAGGAATGGGCTTTCAGTAGACTTTATGACGCCAGTCATAAATGGCAAAGGTGAATCTGTGCATTTGCCGACTAATCCTGCCAATCGCTTCGGTTACGACATTGAGTTTGATAAGAACAACCAGTTTGAAGGTCTTAGAATTGATTACGAAGCACTGGCCGCTCATATCGTTGCCTTGGATAAGGTAGCAAAAGCAAGAGGCCATAAACTATGGCGCGTCATATTTGACCCGGAATTGCAAAGTGGACTGTTCAAAACGCAATACGGGGATTACATAAAAGAAAATATTACACTCTCAACAAAACGCTCTTGGGTTCGACATGACGAACACTACCACGTAGATTTTGATATACCTTGCGAAAAGTAATCAATAATCATACTACAAAAAGTCACTACGTCTTCTATGCTCAGCGGCAAGGATGCCTGCTACAAACCCTACTGCTGTTGAGGAAATAATAACAGCAGCAATTAGTTCATCTTTGTTAATGGCTAAATTGATTAGTAAGCCGACAAATGCCCCAAGCCCAGTCATGGCGGTTATTATCCATGCGAAGTAAAGGCAAAGAATAAACCACTTACCAAAAGTGCCGAAAATATCTCGTTGTCCCATATTGTTTCTATTTTAAATTATGAATTCGTTTATAAGACTTCATATCATCAGTATTTTTATACAAAAGTCAAAAAGGGAGAAGTTCTATATTTGTAAATTTCCCTTCGATACAACTAACCCTAGAAGTCTCCATCGTGCCTTCGAGGATACAGTGCTGCTTATTGCCGTAAATAATTTACCAGCCCCTTTTTCCATCGTCTGGATTCATGACACGCTCAACTTTATTAACGAACTCTTGTTGCAGGCTAGATGGCGCGCCGCCAACATGGATTATTTCAGATAATAACTTCATAGACGATACTTTTTGTTCGGCTGAGAATTTGTCCAGGGATCGTTGTAGCACTTTTTCTGGCGAACGAAACACATCTTCACCGGGTCCTAGAAGATAGACACTCGAGCCAAGTAATTGTGATGCTTCCTGTTCGGATTGATTAAATGTATTTCTGAAAATATTCTTAAGCGCTTCCTTTTCCTCGATGGAGAGGTCGCCATCGATTTTTGCAGCAGCGGTGGCGATTAATGCAATGGCGTCGATTGGTTTATCTAGTCCATACACCGGATTACCAGCAGACAATTTCGCCCATGCACGACGACGTTTCCATGCCCATGGATTGAGCCAGCCAATATCTATCCTCATTCGCTCCATAACATAGAGCAAAGTCCCCAATGCAGTTAGTAGTCCAATAATGATGTGCACAGTAACTCCTTAATTATTTAATATTTTTGTATAAATGCTCTTATAAGACTTTACATCATCGTTATTTTTATACAAAAGTCAAAAAAGGGAGAAATTCTATATTTGTAAATTTCCCTTCGATACAACTAACTCGGTTGATAAAAATATAAAGCCGTGTAAATGATCAGGGATAAGATAACGTACGAACGGTTCACTATTCGTTCCCTATCAGCATCTTCACGCGCATTAAAAAAGTCGAGGAACATTTGCCGAATCAGGAAGGTGTAAAGAATATAATAAAGAAACGGAATGATGTGCCTGGTTGCGGGATAGTCTTGTATTTGTTTATCGAACAAAGACAAAATCCAATCAATTTCAGCGTAAATACCGAACAGTCCAAGCGCTGAATTAATGAATAACCATTTGACCTGCTCTTTACCGAAAATAGCGAAGTAGAAGATGATATAGGTCAGGATAGCAAAGCCACCGTGTATAAATAAGAATGTGGTATCGGATTTAGTAGCGGCATAGGCCAAATAAAAGCCTGAAAAACCAAACATCCCCATATGAATCAGAAAAAAAGGGTAGATCTTAAATCCTGATATTTCGTCCCCTTTCCTATAATGCTTACCGTTTATTGTTATTTTGCCCTGTAGCTTCAAACTGACTTCCTCTAAGAATATTGTTGGAATTAGCTGGTTATATTAATACTAGCCCAGCTAGTGCATTTATAAGTTAGAACTTCGACTGGGCTCGAAACTATTATACCTTGGCAGATCCGCATCCAGGTCGTCCCAATTGGCTTTTGAAGAAACAAAGTTATGCGAGATCGGTCGCTCTTCAATGTCAGAATCAAGAATCCCTAAGCGAAGACGAACTTTATCGGGTATTTGTTCATTGCTACTAAACACCGGTGATGCACAGTTCTTACAAAAATGACGTTTCTTTCCTGGTGAGGTTTCATAGGTAGCAATGAACTCTTCTCCGGTTTTGATGACAAGGTCATCAGCCGCCACAAAGCCATTGGTCGCATATGCGGTTCCACTGTTTTTGCGACACATCGAACAATGGCAATGAATAATGGACTCAATCGGGCCCTGTATTTGTAAGGTGACTTTGCCGCAAAGGCAGCTACCGTGATACATAAGTGTCCTCAATAAGAAGTTATTCCTACATCTGTTACTGAATTGCCCACTCCACGGCCTTTGCCGCATGAATGGAAGTTGTATCGTAAAGAGGGACATTGGTGTGCTGCTGGTTGATTAACATACCTATTTCTGTGCAACCCAGAATAATTGCCTCTGCTCCAGACTTAGAGAGTTCGTTCACGATACGAAGGTATTCTTGTCTAGATGCATCTTGAATGTTGCCGAGGCAAAGTTCGTTGTAGATAGTGTTATGCACCAGTTTCCGATCGGTTTCATTGGGGATGACAACCTCTAGATCATAGGTCTCAATTAACCGCTGTTTGTAAAAATCCTGCTCCATGGTAAAGGCAGTGCCTAAAAGCCCGACCTTTTTGATGCCGTCTTTGATCAGCGCTTCAGCAGTGGCATCAGCAATATGAAGAAGGGGAATATTGATGTTCTGTTCAATGTCAGGGGCAACTTTGTGCATGGTGTTGGTGCAGATTAGAACAAAGTCGGCACCTGCTGACTCGACACTTTTTGCAGCTTCGATAAGTATGTCCGCGGTACCAGCCCAGTTTCCACTGTGCTGTAATTTTTCAATCGGATCAAAATCAACGCTATGCAGGACTATCTTTGCAGAGTGGAGTCCTCCAAGGGCTTTTTTTACTCGTTGATTAATTTCTCTATAGTAGCCGATTGTGCTTTCCCAGCTCATGCCACCGATTAGTCCAATGGTTTTCATGCTATTCATGATGTCGCCTGAATGTGCTGATTATTTAATTCCAAATTAACCATCAAAGTAAACCTAATCCTTAGATTTATTCTTCCATTGCCCCCAAGGGTCATTACTGTTCTTAGCTGAGCTTTTACTAGAGCGAGAGCTGTCAGGGCGCTGGTTATCTTTCCTATTTGAGTAATCGCCTCGTGGAGCGCCTGAGCTTTTATTGTGCTTATAACGATGACCGCCACTCTTATCATAGTCAGCGGCTCTTTTAGCACGCTTTTCGTGTAGTTGCTCAGCATCTTCCAAGCTTAATTCAGCAGGTTCTCCTGGTTTTTGATCGTCTGTAATGATTCGGTCTCTAGGAGGAATATGCAACTGATCGGAAGGTGCTTGAGGCATACTTTTAAATTGATACAAATAAAAGGCTTCAACTTTTTCTCGTGCCCATGTCGTGTTTTTAAGAAATTTAACACTGGAAGCGACGCTTGGATTGGTCTTAAAGCAGTTGATGTTTAAATAAGCGTAGAGGATTTCAAAACCATAATGATCGACTAATTCAGTGACCAAGGCTTTTAAACCGACACCATTCAAAGGGTTATTCTTGTAATTTATTTCTTCGGTCATACGAATATCCAGCAAAAAAGAGCAACAATAACTCATTATAGCTGAGGTGAGAGAAAGTAAAACAATAGAAATAGATTAATTGAGAGGGAGCTTTGGTGTGCCCAAAACCGGTTTTATTACTCTGTTCCTATTAATTCCTATTTAGTATTCTTGCTAGTGGTAGGAGCTTCGTAGAAAGGATCTACGCTATTACTGATTTCATGACCAGTACCCGAGTTACTAATATAGACCATATCCAGATACTTGTTGCCTGCGAACAGTCCAATAATCGCATGAGTGATAGCTGTATTTAACTCGTCTTTTCTTGAGTTGCTTAAATTAGGAGAGTCGACAGCTAACATTAAGTTAGGTTTAGACGACTCTGTTTCGTAAGAGACCAAAGCAAGATATGCGGTTTGTACTTCAGGAAATTCTATTAAGGTTGTCGTTATGGCATTGATGAGATCAGGCGAGGCATTGTCTGGACTACTAATATAAACTTTGCTGCCTTTGGGGAGGACTTGTTCGGTTACCAGAGATTCAGAAACGAGTGTTTCCAGCCACTTCAACTCTTTTGGTACAAAGATTTTCCTATGGTTAGTGCCCACGTTCAGCGCCCAATGGATATCAGCGCCAACGGCTTCGACTACGGCTCGGCCTGTCATGGAGACATAAGCCATATCCTCATGACCCCAGGCTCTTAGGCGTTCAAGAGAGTCAAACAGCATTAACACCAGAACGCCATCGGTTTTCATGAGGATGGGATCAAAGGTTACTCCCGTTTTGGGTGACTCGTCTTTGTCGTATGAATGAACTGGAATAAAGAGTTCGGTATTTAAGAACAAATTGTAATAAGCCGGCTCTTTTGCTGAGTTTTCCAAAGCCAGAGCATAGGCTTGATCGAGGCGGCTGAGATTACTCTCATCAGCAAAAGCTGATATTGAGAAAGATAAAAGAGCCGTGAAAACAACGATAATTTTAATCATAATAAATTTAAAAAATGTAGGTAAAGGATACTAGAAATTTACTCTGACCCCATTAACTCGTTCAAATACTGATTCAGCTTCAGCTTGTGTGTGGCCAAAGCGCATAATAAGTTTTTTAGAAATGGTCATCATCATGCTCTCCTACAGTACATTTCAAGCCCCAAAACATAAAGCCGCCACCACAGACCCAGGATGGGTCTTCTTGTATCCATACAAGCTTATTACCAATAAAACCGAATGCCAACGCCGGTTCATTTAAAATTCCGGACTCCAAATATGCTGTTCCAGAGTCTCCGAACTTAGATACATGCTGGGGATCTAGGCTTGCCAAGTATTCACCAAGGCTCTCATTGTCACCAAGAGCTAACTGAAATTCTTTTTTCCGACCTTCAGTAGAGGTGTAATCATAAACCAATATAGGTGATTGCATAAGAGCAGCTGGAACTAAGAGCGGAGATAGAAGAGTTGCAAAAGTTATCGCTGCTACTGATTCGTCGCTTTTGTTATTCTTTTCATTACTGTTTAACACTGATAAGTCTTGAAGAAAATTGCGATTATTGGCTTGTAGTACATTTGAGTTGAATTCTGACAGGCAATGTTGAATATCCATGTCCTCATGGTGTGGAAATAGAGTACACCTTCTGATCGTGGGTCTATACAAGTTATCTCTGTTGATTTCTGAGGCAGCTACAATTTTCCCTTCTTCAACAAGTAACTGGAAGTATCTATGTTTATTTTCTACTTCAAAAGTTGCGTAAGAGTATTTTTTATCGTGAATAAAGTAATCGAGCCTATATTGATGTTGGCCATCAAGGTTGCTAGTACTGCTATTTTCTATAGCACCTGAGACCTGGTTTAAGGGTACACCTCTACCCGCACACCCACACAAGATCAATATTAGAATGAACGAGCTTAAAAACTTCATTTGCCTCCAAGAAAAGGTTAACATTTTATTATACGAATTGATTACTAGGACTTTATTATCATTACCCTTTTGATACAAGCATCGATTGTAGAACAAGCCTTGAACTAAAGCGGTGCTAACTGGGGGGGTTATAACACTCTAATAACATACGAATATATATTCAAAACGTGCCATCCATTCACAAAAAATTTATCTGCGATGCCATATAGTCTCCGAAAATGGTGATATACCATCACATTCTGGAGTGGAATTTAGATGAAAAAATTTACAGCTTTACTGGTAGCCGGATTGATACATGCGGCATTCAATCAAACAGCTTTGGCGCAGGATGAAAATACGGCTTTGGTGCCCTTACCTTCGGTTGATGACTTCACAAAGGGTGAGGATGGTTGGGCTTTCGCGTTGGGCCTAGGTATTGAGTATGAGACGGCCTACGAAGGGTCGGATGAATTTGGTTTCGAAGCTCAACCTGCTGGTGCAGTTCAGTGGCGTAGCGGTGATGATATTTTCTACTTTGCCGGTGAGGCTCTGGGTTGGCGTGGTCTTCGTGGTGATAGGTGGTTATTCGATGCTGCAGTGGCCTTCGATGAAGGTCGTGAAGAAGCTGATTCGGATGAGGGTTATTTGGATGGACTTGGAGATACAGAAGAGGAAACTGAATTAGTACTTCAAACGCGTTACGCGCTCGATGACGATTGGCGTTATTGGCTTGTGGGACGAGTTGTGACCGGGGGCGAGGGAAATCTTGGTCTGTTCGGAGTAGGGTATCGCTTCGGGGACCAACTTGACGGAACCGGCTCTGAAATTAATTTGGTTGGGGTATTCCACGATAGTGAATACGCCAATAAAGGTTTCGGTGTTAACGCACAGCAGTCAGCTGCATCGGGATTGCCTCAAACCAACTTAAGTGGCGGACTCCGCTCGATTGGGATTGATTACACGTATCGCTATTACCTCAACGATAACTGGCAGATTTTTGGCGAGGCACTCTATGAGCATTTTAGTAGCGACGTTCAGGATAGCCCCATCGCGCGCAGCAACTATGAGGCCGAAGTAAGCGTCGGATTTATTTATATATTTTAGATCGGCTAACGTCTAACATCCGCCGATGGGGTATAGCTGAGGCGGGAGTATATGTAGCCTCGAATTAACGAAGTGTAATCGAGGAATATTTAACAAAACCTCGAAGTGATAATTGTTCCTTCGAAGCTACGCTTTTTAGGTCACGCTCATTGTATGGCATTGTGATGTGCCTTATTAAGAGCTTCTTTGTTTTCTATAATTGTATTAAAGAATTGCTCAGGAAATGTCCCATACGGATTTAAAGTAAAAAGTTCGTTGCCATTTGGCAAGGACTGGTACATTGCAAATATAATCTTTGCGTTATGATCCGAAATGTCCTCATAGCTATACTGCTTCTCTATGTTGTCAGAGTTGGCAAAGAATATGAGCCTTCTTTTTCCGACATGAATTCCTAGTTTGAACGATCATAACCAAATTTCAAGATTGCTCGCCAGTGATCCAAATTATTTTCATCAAAATTCGGTAAGTATGACATATTGGTCGAGGAATCTCCGGATTCTATCCAATTATAATCCTCTATCTGGGATACAAGTTGGCCATATAGTGGCTCTGTGGTGTTCATTGTTAAATGGTTATCGCTTCCATTAGACACATTACCTTCTTCTGCATCACACGCACATAAGCAGAGTATGATTATTAAAGCTATTACATATCTAAATTGCATGTTCTGTCCTCCTGGCAATAGACGTGGAAATTATAGGCCCACTCATAATATATAACGTTAACATAACCGGAGCGATAAAGGAGCGTCAGGCGCCGTTGGCGCGAAGTTTATATTTTTGTTAAGCATTTTTACCTTGTCTTTATTTAGATTCACTCCCGTTACCCGACGAGAATTTTCTGAGAGTGATTGACCCAGCGGTACTCAAAGATATTACAATCTGCTCACCACTATTAGCCTTATAAAAGACAAAATAATCAGCAATCTTTCCTAGGTAACGAATATTCTTATTTTCATTATCCACCAAGGAGTCAGGGCCTGATGAAACATATTTGTATGACACTCCATCCTTGATATTAATAGCCGTGTATTTTCCGTAGCCATATGCTTGAAATACAACGAGAACTGCAAGAAATATAAGGCTGGTATTATCACTAATTATTCGATGCTTTTTGTCTAAGTAATTCCACGCAATAAGGAATATGGTTACTATAACCGCAAATATAACAGGTATTACAAGCCACTTAACTGCCCCGCCCATGACAATGGCCGTAAGTGTAAACCCGGTATAGAATCCAATAACTCGACTAGGCTTTTTTTCTGGTGTGGCTAAGTCTGTACTAGTTTCTACCTTTTTGCTTTTGCCAATTTTTTTTACTATTAGCTCTTTAGCTGAACTGAAGCCGACCCCTATTGCTGAAGCAATAGCTATCCCGAGCATAGGCACAACTGCACGCACCAAAATATCGGATGTTCCCAAATAGCTAAAAACATCAACATCAAACTCACCCCAGTAACCAGATAAGTGGGCAACAGATACAAGCACTGAATATGGTATCGACAGGGCTATAAACTTTGACAGGTTATCTATTTTCATTGCTTAATATTTTATTATACGAATTCTTCCGTAAGACTTTATTATCATTAGCCTTTTGATACAAGTATCGATTTTATGGTTATCTCTGGGGATTAGAGGAGCCTAGGTTGGGTGTATCGGCATATTTAAGACAAAAGTGGTGCTGGTTTGGTGATTATTGCGTCGCTTTTGTTTGATAGTGATATTTAATAGCTAGCCTTTAATGATGTAGCTATAAGTATTACCACTTAGGTATTTGAAATTAGGATCGGAGCCTTCGGATAGATCTGGCTTAAATCCTCCTATAGCGATGAAGAGCCCGCTTTCTTGAACAAAGAATTCATCTAACTTTATGTAAACACCTGTTTTATCCATTGATATTGAAATATACTCAAGCTTGCTTAAAGCGGGAGGAATATCATTACCCTTCAGCTCTGTATTAAATGAGTTTTCGTGCAACTGGAGAGCAGCAACCTCAATAGCATTAATATCAAGGTCATCTTTGCTGATGTGCTCCACACAACTACAGATAGTAAAGAGTAAAAGTATAATAAGGGCTAAGCGCATTGGTACTCCATTATTAAGCATACCTATCAATCAAGGGGGGCTAAATTAATGTACTCTGACCCCATTAATTCAAATTAATGTACTCTGACCCCATTAATTCGAGAGTAAAGAGTAAAAATATAATTAGGGCTAAACGCATAGATACTCCTTCAGTCGACCTTTTCAGTAGGTGTAGTTACTATCCTGCCATTTTGAATGACGGTATTGATGTTTTGATCATAAGTCCCTATTACGATAGATAAATTTAGATCCAAACATCGTTTTCTGCGGTTTGGCTATTGGTCTCGTCACCCGTGTTTATCACTCCTCGTGGCTCGATAAGCAAAACTTTTGCTTCATTTTCCGCATAGGGTTTGTGTTCGACGCCTTTAGGAACCACGTACATTTCGCCCGCAGAGAGATCCACATGGCCATCTCTGAAGTCGATTCTGAGATTACCTTCTAACACGATGAAGGTTTCGTCTGTGTCTTTGTGGTCATGCCATACAAACTCGCCCTGGAGCTTAACCACTTTGAACTGATAGTCATTCATCTCAGCTATTACCTTAGGCGACCATTGTTTATGGAAGAGTTTGAGTTTGTTTTTTAAGTTTATTGCCTGATAGTTCATTCGAGCACCTTTTTAGACTGCAGTTAACGGTGGAACTCAGTTGCGTGGCTTCACCTCCAGATCTGCCACCACTGCTTCTTTTTTGCTAAGTTCATCACTTTTGCCCGGTCATAACAGGCCCCGCATAGTAGCTGCACATCAGCAAACGCCTCAGACTCATCATTCCATTCGCCCACACGATTAACGACCTCTTCACAAGCTGAACACCACGAATCCGGGCGCGGGTTATCTGGGCTTTCCTCCGAAGACCAGAAACCTCTCGGCTGCCCATCTTGTAAACTTTGCACTATGTGCTGACAAACATACGTTGCCTGCTGCTTTCCATGTTCACAACACTCAACGTAATGCTCTTCATCGCTCATCTGCACTGCCTTGTTATGTGCTTGCATACGGGTTTACTGTACTCCGTACTACATCGCACAAATCCTCGTAATTAAAGTCTGTTAATTCGACGATATTTAGAGCAACGATCTTAGCAGCATAATACGGAGGATAAGATGATGTCGACGGTTGTAATGTCCATATTACCGGACTGATGGGATGAGAATGTCCATCGTCGGGTAGTATACTTTGCAGCTCTTTCTGTAAGGATTCGCAATATTCCCAAGGTTCGTCACCCTTTATATATCTCTCGGCAAGCTCTATTCCCCTTTTTCCGAGATCTGGAAGATCGTCCCATACTAAACGAGAAAAATTACAAGAGATCTTTCGATGAGTTTTCTCAGAGCATTTGTCCTGCAGGAAGTCGAGCATCTCGTTCAAATCGGTGCTAGATTTCCATTGTTGTTCGTTCATAAGACTCTCAATTGCACATAACATTTTATTATACGAACTCATTGCTAAGACTTTATTATCACGAGTCTTTTTTTACAAGTGACGATTTTAGGGTTATTTATGGGATTAGAGGACCTCAGATTCCGTATATCGGTATATTTAAGACAAAATTAGTACTGATTTGGTGATCATAGCGCCTCTTTTGTTTAATAATGATATTTTCATAATTAAGCATTTACTAACGCTTTCAAGGAGGATTTATGAAACCAGATTTTAAGCCCGGTCGGAATATGGCGATGAAGGTGCCGGCGCATGAGTATGATAAGACGGTGGCGTTTTATCGTGATGTGTTGGGGTTTGAGTTGATCCCTTTGGATAATGATGAGGAGACCAATACCATTCGTTTTAAGTTTGGCGATAAGGTGTTGTGGATTGATCGTGTGGAGACGGTCAGTCAGGCGGAAATATGGCTGGAGGTTGTGACGGATGATTTGGATGCAGCGGCTGAATATTTTCAGGAGAGCGATGTTGCTCGTTGCGATGAGATTGAGCCTTTGCCAGAGGGTTTTAGGGGTTTCTGGATTTCGAGTCCCGTCAACATTATTCACTTAGTGACCAATTCCGATTAATATGGGGTAAAACATTAGCAAGGAGATACGGATATGCTTAAGGTTAAAATAGATGCGGATCATGCATTAGTCATTTTGGAACCGGATGGTGCTTTAACGGATAATGATTTTCGTTTGGCTGCTCAACTAATCGATCCGGTGATTGAAAAAAACGGCTCTTTAAAAGGACTTATCATTCATACACGTTCATTCCCGGGCTGGGCTTCTTTTGCGGCATTGGTATCGCATCTTCGCTTTGTTCGCGAGCATCATAAGAGCGTAAAACGAATCGCTTTCGTTACCGATTCGCCAGTGGGATCCTTTGCCCAATCAATCGGTAATCACTTTATCAGTGCAGAGCTTAGAAACTTTACTTTTGATGAGTTTGAAGCGGCACGACGCTGGATTTTGTTTGGTGAGTAGGTAAGATTAGAGTTTTACTTTTAACGGAATTATTTGAGACTTTCAGAGTCGATACTATTCTTACAATTAATAAAGAAGGAAAATAGAACGATGAAAAAAATGATACTAGGCCTCATGTTATGCGCGGCCTGTACCGGATATGCTGAAGAAAAAGGCTCAATAGGGTTTTCAGCAAAAGTTGGAGTTGATGGATTCTTTAATCCAGAACTCACTTCGTTTGAGATAGAAGAGGTGCATGCTGACTCTCCCGCTGAACAAGCAGGTTTATCTGCAGGTGATATGGTCCTGGCGATTGAAGACTGCGTAATACCCGGATGTGATACCGATGATGCTCAAGATCATATGGATAAAAAGGCTGGCGAAGAGCTTCATTTGAAAGTGAAGACGAAAGAGGGTGAAGAAAAGGATATTGTTATCATAGTGGGTGAGCCGAAGTAATCGCTTTAGGCGAGAATGCAAAGCCCTGCAAAGATGCAGGGCTTTTTAGTTTGTGCTGATTGTAATTATTATTTACCTTCCACATGTTTCGCGAAGTTATCAAGAATACTCTGCCAGCCTTGTTTCTGAAACTCTGGATCATGTTGTGTTTCTGCGTCAAAGGTTTCTGTGACTATGATGCCTTGTTCGGTTTGTTTAAAGTCGATTGATACTTCTCGATCATCGTCCATGACATATTCTATGCGATTGGGCTTGTCGACTTTAGTGTAGGTGCCTATAAAGTCAAATCCCATGCTGCTGTCTTTGGCTTCCATACGAGATGAAAACTTCCCTCCTTCACGAAGATCGACCATGCTCTGTGTGGTGTGCCAGTCCTCGGAAGCGGTGTTCCATTGTTTGATGTCTTCAGGGTTGTTCCAGCAATCCCATACAGTATCGAGATCAGCATTGATGGTGGTGGTTACAGTGATTTTCATGGTGACTCCATATTATTACTGGTTTTATTAACAATATAATAAACCTATAAAATCACGCATCTCTTGGAAGCATAACTGTGACACAGTTAATCAGTTTTTGAGTCTTTTTATCAATTGCGTTGGTGTCGGTTTTGTCAGGATTGCTGAGTTGGTCGATGGCCCAGTCAATATGCTCTTTAACCATGTCGTTGGCTTCTTGGTACTTTTCTTTTAGAGCGCTAATCATTGAGCCTTGCTGCGAGTTGCCGATAGCAACTGCGAGGTTACGCAGCCAGTTTTGATAGCCGATACGGCGAATCGGACTGCCCTGGAAATTATCGAGGAAGATTTGTTCGTCCCAACTCCAGAGAGTGGCCAGCGAAACTTTGTGCAGATCATGGCGTGGCGAAAAGTCTACGATCTGGGTTTGATCTGAGTAACGATTCCAGGGGCAGGCCAGTTGGCAGTCGTCGCAGCCGTAAATGCGGTTGCCCATTAGTGAACGAAGTTCTTCTGGGATTGCTCCCTGATTTTCAATAGTCAGATAGGAAATGCAGCGGCGGGCATCAATTTTACGATCATCGAGAATCGCGTTGGTCGGACACAGCGCGATACAGGAAGTGCAACCGCCACACATGTCTTCGCCGGGTTCATCGACTGGCAACGGCAAGTTGATAAAGATTTCGCCGAGGAAAAACCAGGAGCCAGCCTCTTTATTGATGATCAGGGTGTGCTTACCTTTCCAGCCCAATCCTGATTTCTCAGCGAAAGCGGTTTCTAAGACCGGTGCGCTATCGACCAGTACGCGGTAATCCAAGTCGAGTTCATCATTCAGCGTGGTTTTTAAAGCCTCTATCACCTGCTGCAATCGTTTGCGCATCAGTTTGTGATAATCGCGGCCTAACGCATAACGTGAAATATTGGCGATGGACTTATCCTTGAGTGGCGTGGTGAAACTGGCGTTGTCATTAAGGTAATCAAAGCGCAGCGAAAGGACGCGAGAGGTATTAGGATGTAACTCAGCAGGATTCTGGCGCAGCTCCTGATTACGCTCAAGATAGGACATACAGCCATGATAGCCATCATCGACCCATTGCTTGAAACGCTCGAAATAGCCGCTGGTGTCAGTATCTGAAACTCTCAGGTCCTGAAAGCCGTGTTGTTTTGCCAGCTCAACCGCCGTTTGCTTAATGTGTTCGAGTTGTTGGTCGGTTAGGGGCATTGCGAGTGGTTGCGAATATTACCATGAGGACATGGTAACGCTATTCCTTCGGCAATAACATAAAGTCGAGGGCCATTTGCAGGTCGGCTTCGCTGCAATCGAAGCAGGCGCCTTTGGGGGGCATGCCTTTGTAGCCTTCGACCATGCTGGTCATCATGGCTTCTTCGCCTTTGTCGAGACGGGGTTGCCATTGCTCCAGATTGCCACGAATCGGTGCGCCGCCGTGGCCGCGTTCATGGCAGCTGAAGCAGGATTGGTAATAGATGCTTTCGCCGGTACGTTCCTGTGGCTCCGAGCTACATCCAGATAGTAAGCTGGCGAACAGGATGACGGTCAATAAGAGTAGGCTTTTCATGGGCGGACTATTGGGTGTTTTTTATATCAGGGCGGTAAACAACAGGCACAAAAAAGCCGATCACTCGGATCGGCTTTAACGACAAATCTTAGTTGCTGTTTTCTAGGATGTAATCAACCGTTGCTTTGATTTCATCGTCTGAACAGGTCGCACAAGTACCTTTAGGTGGCATGGCGTTGAAGCCGTTGATAGCGTGTGAGTAAACCGTATCAATGCCTTTTTCCATGCGAGCATTCCAGTCAGCAGCATCACCAATTTTCGGTGCGCCCGCTGCGCCAGTAGTGTGGCAGGCCATGCAGTTTGTGTTGTAGATTTGCTCGCCAGAACGTGCAGCGGTAGAACCACCGCCTGAGGCTGCAGGAGCTGCATTGGCTACTTGTGGCACTTCGTCGCCTTCAACATAAACGCTGTGAACAGGCTTCAAGCGTTCATTTACATTGTGATCACTCATGTGTTTTGCAGTCGCGATTCCAGCAAAACCAGCAATGCTGAAGCTGGCGATAAAAACTAATACGTTTTTGAAATTGGTCATGACATCTCTCTCTAATATATGCCTGTTCGCCCAGCTCGGCATGAGTCGAGGGCTTTACGTGGCGCAGATTATAACGGTTATTGCCCAGCGATCAAATAGTCAGAAGGCTTTCAGTGCAAAAAATAGGCGGAATTAGCAGCAAGCTAACATAGGTTTTTGCGGGTAAATCAGGCAAACTAGCGCTAAAGCATTGAGTTGAGTTATGTATGGGATTTTTGAAGAGAACAGCGTTAGAGATGCTCGGCGAAGCTCTGGTTAATAAGATTCCTTTCAATCGCCATATCGGGCTTGAGTATGAGAGCGTCGGTGAGCAAGAGTGCATCATCAAGTTTGATATGAAGCCTGAGTTAGTGGGTAACTACTATCACGGCATTCTGCATGGTGGAGTTATTTCTTCTGCGCTGGATATGGTGGGCGGCACTATGGCCGCAGTGGGCATATTGAACGACAATCCTGCCACTCATTTACCACAGTTAAAAACCAAACTGGCGAAATTAAGCACGATTGATATTCGTGTGGATTATCTGCGTCCGGGTAAAGGCGAGCAATTTTTCGCCAAGGCGCAACTTCTGAGAGCAGGTCGCAAGGTGGCGGTGGTGCGGATGGAGCTGGAGAACAATGAAGGTTCATTAATTGCGGTGGCGACAGGCACCTATATGGTCGGCTGACCCTTGTATTTAAAAGACAGTAGAGTTTAAGCATGCAAAATATTAATCGCGCGGGATACATTTACGGCATTTTAGCATTTGTTATCTGGGGGCTTGCGCCTATCTATTTTAAGGCGCTTGAGGGTGTTTCCGCTCTAGAGATTTTAGCGCACCGTGTGGCCTGGTCTGTGCCGGTGGTCTTGCTGATAATGTGGGTTATCAAGCGTCCTTTCCCCAAAAATATCCTGCAAGATAAGAAGACCATCTCCATTCTTATCATCACTTCAATCTTGATATCCGGTAACTGGCTGGCCTTTACCTGGGCGGTGACTAATGAGCGGGTACTGGAAACCAGTTTGGGCTATTTCATCAATCCTCTATTCAGTGTTGCGTTAGGGATTGCCTTTTTAAAGGAAAAGCTGACCACTTGGAGCAAGATAGCACTAATATTGGCGACGTTAGGCGTACTTTACCGAATTGTGTCACTAGGAAGCCTGCCGTGGATTTCTTTGTGGTTGGCCTTTTCGTTCGGTGTTTATGGACTGTTACGCAAGCAGGTCAATATTGGCCCCTTGCAGGGATTATTGGTTGAAACCTTGATTGTGTTGCCGATAACCGCCGGTTACATCATCTATTTGTGGTACACCGCGACGGGAGCTTTCTTGCATACCTCGGTCACTATTGACTGGTTATTGTTGGCGGGCGGCATCATTACCACAGTTCCGCTGGCCCTATTCTCCGCCGGCGCCAGGTTATTGCCACTGAATACCATTGGCTTTATGCAATACCTCGCTCCCACATTAACGTTCTTATTAGCGATATTTGTGTTTAAAGAAGCCTTTAACAAAGATCTACTGATCACCTTCGCACTGATTTGGGCGGGTTTGATTGTCTATACCATTGGGGTGGTTAAGCAGCAAAATCGAAAACGGCTGGATAGAAAGGCAGCAGCCAAGCTGGTGGAAAAAGATTTGCAGAAAATTGAGAAAGGCCAGTAACTTCTGGTATCAAGCAGGAGAAAAGAATCATATTAGCAATAACCAGATATATGATAAATTGATTGGTACATTGATTTATTCCTGGTGCAAACGGAGCTTGTATGACTTTTGAAGTCATTTTTATTTTTGGACTGGTAATGGCGGTCTTTATCGCTTTTATCTGGGAGAAATATCCTCCAGAAGTTATCGCCCTGGCATCATCAGCAATCTTGATGGTGGTGGGTATTCTGGATACTAGTGAATTTCTGTCGGTGTTCAGCAGTAGCGCTCCGATGACAATTGCCATGATGTTTATCATCAGCGCCTCTTTGGAGCGCACCGGCGTCTTGCAAATTATCAGCAATATCCTCAAGCGCAGTGCCAAAGGTTCCTACCTTCGTTCTTTATTGGTCATCATGTTTTTCAGCATGATTTCATCGGCATTCATGAATAATACTCCGATTGTCATTATGCTTACGCCGGTGGTGATTTCGCTGGCAGCCAGCATCAATATGGCGCCTTCTAAACTACTCATTCCTTTATCCTTCGCCTCAATTTTTGGCGGAACCCTGACGCTAGTTGGTACCTCGACCAATATTTTGATGAGCACGGTGGCAACCGAACATGGACAGCCAGAAATTGGTATGTTCGAAATGACTTTGCCGGCTCTATTTTTTGTGGTGGTGGGCTTCACCTATATGATGCTGGTAAGCCGTTTTCTATTACCCGATCGGTACTCTCTTGCTAATATTGTTGGCAGTCAGCCAGAGCGAAAGTTTATTGCTGAAATTCTTATTCCGGCAGATTCGGACCATATTGGCAAACCTGTAAAAGACTTTTCCTTGCCTGTTCAAGGGGCAAGGGTTATCGATATGGTACGTAGAAATATATCGGTCAGGCGAAGAATGAATGATCTGAAAATTAAGGGAGGTGATCGTTTCATTTTGAAAACCGATGCCAGCGAGCTGTTGAGTTTGAAAGAAGATGGTCAGGTTGAGTTTAGTTCATCATTGCCGCAGGGATTTGAACCAGTGACTGCCAGTGAGTCTTTGTTGATGGAGGCCAGTATCAACGAAAAGTCTCGATTACTCGGACGCCGATTGGTTGATTTAGGGCTGGCGCGAAAATATGGGGTCTATGTGATTGCAATTCACCGAAATGATGAAAATTTGAATGAGAATTTTGAAAGTATCAAATTAAAATTTGGTGATACCCTTTTGATTGAGGGGCCTGCAGAGGGGATCAAGCGCTTGCTGGAAGACGGCAACATTATCAACTTAACCGAGCCGCAAGACAGGCCTATCCGACGCAGCAAGGCTCCTATCGCTTTTATTACTATTATTGGAATTATGGTGCTAGCTGCAATGAAAGTTTTACCCATCGCGGGGTTGGCCATTATTGGTGCGACTATTGTCATGGTGACGCGTTGTGTTGATCCTGATGAGGCTTTTGATGCGATTGACTGGCGTATTCTGTTTTTGATTTTTGGTATGTTGGGGCTCAGTCTGGGCATGGAAAAAACGGGTGCTGCTGAGTTGTTGGTCAATGGAGTGGTGGGTATAACCGATGGTATCGGCCCAGTGGGGTTACTATTTACGGTATATGTTTTGACTTCACTATTGACTGAAATGATCAGTAATAACGCAGTAGCGGTTTTAATTGGTCCTCTGGTTATCGCGTTGGCCGAGCAGTTGGGACTCGACCCAAGACCCTTTATTATGGCGGTAATGTTTGCTGCAAGCGCCAGCTTTGCTACTCCTATCGGCTATCAGACTAATACCTTCGTTTATGGCGCGGGTGGTTATAAATTTAAAGACTTCCTGAAAATTGGTATTCCGCTGAATATTATTTTTGCAGTGTTAGCGACTGTGGTTATTCCATTATTTTTTCCTTTCTAGGTTAGGGTCAACAGTAGACGTTGCCAAGCTGATTAGAGTTTCACCTTGGCAACTTTGATCACACCGTTGGCATCGTATTCACGATCAAATACGCAGTAATAATCACTCATCAAAGGCAAACCCATAATCGACATATCAGGCCAATTTTTCAGCTGATCCATGACCATGAAATAGGCGCGGCCATGCTCCAGTGCGTTAATCTGCCAATAGTTGTCAGGCGTACAGCTAATGCGAATTTTTTCGCCATAAGGGCTTAGGAAATAAAAATGAATTTCCGGCCATTGGGATAAGTCGAGATCGGTTGGGAAATAGCCTTTGCCAGCCTGATTGGCATTGGTGAAGCGTTCGATATGACGAATGAAATCAACATTTAGATCAATCAACTCATCCATTAACTCTTGATATAAATAGCGTTGTAGAACCAGAAAGCTGGAGCCACAATCGATGATGCTATTGGAGCGGCCCTTGCTGCGGTAATTATCCTGAATCGGTGGTGCGGCAATTTCACGGCCATTGCCTACCTGCATCGAAATCAGCTTGGTGTTGTAGTAGCTGTCGTGTACCACATCAATAGTTTCAAGATTGCCGTGGTAGAGTTCTCGATGCACTTCGCCCGCGCCGAGAATCAGCAAGCCCTGATTTAATGGGTCAGCGTGCAAATGTTCTTCGGTATAGGTCGGGTCGGCAACATGCACAATCGAGCGCTTGGTATAAAGCGCAAATTTGTTTTTACTGATTTTCTCTTCTTCAAGCTGAGTGAAGAGTGCTTTGGGATATAGTCCTGGGTATTGCTTTAATTGCTTTCGAAATTGACGAATGCCATTTTTGCTGGCATCGACCTCAAACGGCCAGGGATAGGTATGCGCTGGATCCTGGTTTCGTTCAGTGAAATATTCTGTCAGGTCGTGAGCACGATTTAGCTCGCGATAGCCAAGACCTAATATGCCATCGGCTCCGTAGAAGTTATCCTGCTGCTCGGTTTTTATGACAGCTATGTGAGCGTCTTTTAGCAACATGCGCTGACTGCCGTGCTCTAACGACAAGTGCGTTTCGACTATGGGCCCGGCCCAGCCACCGATGCCATAGGTTAAAGCCTGCGCCAGTGATGTGGGTTTCAAGTAAAAATCGTTGGCATGATTATAAGCCTTGGTTTCAACTGCAATAGTGCTGCTGCCAGTATCCAGCAAAAGGTGGGCGACTTCCTGATTACAGCCAATCTGAATGGGCGCGCAATAGCCTCCTTTGGCCGGAACGATAGTGATTGGTAGTTTCATTGTATCCTTGGGCATTGTTATTCTTCCTGTCTTGAATGTGCTCTAAAAGATCGAAGCATGTTAAAAAAAGCCTCAGACGAGGCTTTTCATTTAGCTATCGTTACTATTTACAATTAACCAGATAAAAACGCAACTGGCAAAGTATTGAAAGGCGCCAGTTAAAGACATGGAGCCAGTCTGAGTCTGCCACATCTGCATCAGAGCACCGCCGAAAACAGCAAAATAGCCAAACCAGACCAGAATACCAATTCCAGCTCCCATCAAGGCGTACTTCTTTGCCTGCTTAAAAATCATGGCATCCGCTAAACGTGCTGACCATAGATCCCAGGCGCCTTTGAGCAGTATCAGTCCTGCTAAAATCTCAGTAGCAATAATTAATATCACCACCAACCAAACAAGAAAGCTGGCTTCGATAGCGGGTATGATAGAGTCTGGATAGACGGCATGTTCCTGCATGGATAAGACATAGGCAATCGCTTGATAACAGGCATCAATATTGGCGATGTTCTGGAACGCATAAAACAGACACATCAGTGCTAACAGTAAAACGAACAGACATTTGAAATGACGAATAGTCATGACTCCCTCCTCCATTATTATTGTTGGTTAAAATATAACCAGTGCAAAAAGAGTATAGGTAATTTAAAGGGGGATAGCCAGCTTCAGAAGTAGCTTAAAAGGGAGAGCAAGTAATGGAAAAGACCATTACTTGCTGATGATTGAAATTAAAAGGCTGAGATTAAAAAGTCCAGCGGAACCCGGCGGTCAGTGAGCGTCCGGCGCGTGGGGCTCTGTCTTTCAGGAAAGAAGAGTGATCACGGATTTCTTCATTGGCCAGATTTTGGCCGCGCAAGAACAGGAACAACTCTGAGTCGTCATAGAAAACGTTATAACCAACATCCAGATTAATCAAGGTATAGCCATCAGTTGGTAGCTCGTCCTCTGCCAAACGATCTTGATCAAAAACTTTAATCGCGGTCAGGTTGCTGGTGAACATGTCGTAATCCAGGCCTATAGAACCGCCCAGGCGCTTAGCTGGGATGCGTGGTAAGTAAGAGCCATCATCCAGCTTTGCTACGGTGTAGTCGCCAAATAGGCCAGTACGGATAACCGCTAAACCATCGCTGGCGAAGGTCCAGTTTATTTCAGCTTCGGCACCCTCAAAAGTGGCATCGGCCTGACTGTAAACAAAGACAGGTAGCTCTTCGTGTTCATGCACCTCTCCCGGAGCTGGCTCGTGTTCTTGGTGAGCAAGGAAAATATAGTCATCGATACGGTTATGGAATACGGCAACCGAGATACTAGTAATATCAGAATTGTAACGAATACCAACATCAATATTATTAGCGGTTTCTTTACCTAAATCAGGATTGCCCACTTCTATACTGGCAGTTGCCAGATGTGGTACATAATTGGCTTCATCATTACCTGCATTGGAATACAACTCTTCTACCGCAGCGAAACGTTGTGCGCGAGTGATATTAATGGGTAAGGTCCAATCTTCATCAATATGCAACAAAGAGCCGAAAGCGAAACTGAAGGCATTATCATCACGTTGTCCGAACATGTCGGTGTTAATCGTCTGCTTGTCATAACGAGCGCCCAGTTCTGTGTGCCATTGGCCAACTTCATACTCTTCCAGCCAGAAAAGACCAATTTTCTCGGTATTGGAGGCGGGAATATAAGCTTCATCGCCAAGCGTAACAAAGTCGCTGTCGGAGTATTGCAAGCCAAAAGCGCCCTGCCAGCCACTCCAGGCATCATGAACAAGCTCTAATCGAGTTTCTTGTGCATCATTTAAGAAGGTGGTGCCGATTTCAGCACCTTCAATTTCCTGGTGTTTATAATCGGTACTGGCGAATTGCAGACTTAAACTTCTGAAGCCATCGAAGGGGTCATTCCAGCGACCTTTCATGTCCCAGCGTTTTTGCCGAAGATCCAGGCGCACTGCTTCCTCAGCTGGTTCAGGCTCTACGATAACGGATTCGTCATGATGCTCAGCATGACCCGGTAAGCCATAGTTGCGCTCATAATCAGAGTAAGACATACCCCAATAACCGACATCAGAAATATAGGAGAAACCAACACTACCGCCCTGACTATCGGTATCACTGTTTTCAAGAATGCCAGAGGCTTCTTCGTCATGCCCTGCTTCGCCTTCGGCTTCTTCAAGTTCACGTAAATAATGAGATTCGGCAAAGACTGGAATTTCCACTTCATCCGTTTCTGATTTAAATGCATCAATGTTAAAAGCAAGGCCACCTTTGGCAGTTGAAAAAGTGCCTACGGTGCTACGTTCGCCGGTAGCAGAGTCGCCAAGGCGAACTTCTACGCCACCTTCAATACCGTCCGGTAGCTCGGTTGGGATACGGTTATCCACTACGTTGACTGCGCCGCCGACTGCACCGCCGCCATAAAGAAGTGTTGCTGGTCCTTTTAGAATTTCAACGCGTTTGGCAAGCAGTGGCTCTGCCGCAATCCAATGATCAGGACTGGCGTTGGAAGCATCCTGCGTAGAGCTATTATTACTTAGAACAGTGACACGGTTGCCTTGTTGCCCGCGGATGACCGGACGGCCAGCGCCGGCGCCAAAGCTGGAAAGATTGACACCTGGCACTTCCGCCAGCGTTTCACCGATATTGGTGCCGCGTTTTTGAGTTAATTCTTCACCACTGATAATTACTGCTGGAGCAGCCATTTCAAGAATCGTGTGTTCCAGTGGGTTGCCGGTAATGACCAGAGTTTGGGTATCCGAATAATCAACTGTAACGGTTAGGCTTTCACCGGTATGTTGTACAGCTTTGTTGATATGGCCTTGTTTGCCGCCTTTGATATCGAGGACATAGCGACCTGTTTCGAGGTCGGTAAATTCAAAACGACCATTTTCATCGGTAGTCACCGATTGATTTTGTGAAGAGATAAAGATCTCAACATTAGCCAGCGGCTTCCCTTCACTATCTTGAAGGACGCCAGAAAGAGTGGAGCTCTCGGCAGCTTGTACTTGTTGACTTAAAGCTACAGATAAAAGTAATGCGATAGCAGAATATTTCATGCTCATAATTCCTCATGCGAACAGACCTGCGTCTATTCGGTTAATACACAAATAAATAAATCGAAAAATTGAGAAATTAAGCTGAAACTGGTGGGGCGCGGCCGCGGTAGCCCGTTTGTGGACGGGAATGAGTTACAGGTGTTGGCCAAGCTAGAGTATGCTCCGCAATCAGGCTAGGAGACGGCACCACGAGTTGCGCAGAACTGCTGTGACTATCTTTAAACGTTTGATAGAGACAGATCGCACAATCACTGGTCTCGTGATCGGGAGCTTTAGCATGAGCAACACCTACCAGCGCCACGCCTAGCAAAGCGACAATCAGTAGTATGTGTTTAATGGATTTGCTCATGTATTTCGACTCCTCTTACAGAGGCCCTATATACTATAGACCTTATAACTCATAGGCAATCCGATATTAGCGGATTAATGTTACAAATAGTGATCAAAAACAGGTAGCATGAGGCGAAGAATCCATGTTCCGGTATAACCTCAAGGATGATTGTAGAGGGAGAACCCAGCATCAATGAGTGACAAATATGAGTGAAAAGGCAACCGAGCAAATTCCTGACTCTATTTCCGAGCGCAGGCTCGATAAGGTACCTCATTTCCCCAATCGCCATGAGCCTGTGGGCTTTATGCTACGTCTGGTCAAAGCGTTGCATACCTATGGCGTGCCCAGCTATGAATTAGAGCGCTTGTTGACCAATGTGGCTGAACAGCTTGGCTATGGTCTGCAGTGTATTGCGGTACCGACCAGTATTACCATGACCTTCATGCTGGAAGAAGATAAGCCACAAACCTACGTGATTCGCTCAAATTCGGGTGAAGTGGATGTGGATAAGTTGAGTCGCACTATGGATGTGGCCTACGCAGTGATCAATGATGAAATGACCACTGAAGAAGGTGCTATTCAGCTAAATGACATCACAAAGTCGAAACCGGTACACAATCGTTACTGGACCATAATCTGCTTTATGCTGGTTTCAGCCTCCATTGCCAGGATTTTTAATGGTGGCTTATTGGAAGTCATTACCGGAGCCGTGATTGGCTTATCGGTAGGGTTACTGGTCAATATTGGTGGCACACGTTCGGAAACGGTTGCTAACTTAATGCCAGCGTTAGCTGCCTTTATGGCGTCTGTGATATCGGTTGGCTTCAATAAATGGTTGGGGCTTGGCTCCACTTATATTCCCATTGTTGCTGGGATCATTATTTTAGTACCCGGCATGATGCTGACCATTGCCATGGCAGAATTGGCAACTCAAAACCTGGTTTCTGGGACAGCACGTTTACTTGGCTCTGCAGTGATCTTTATTCAGATGACATTTGGTGTAGCGATTGGTAGCCAGCTGGGCAACTTTCTATTTCCTTCTGAAGTCATGACACCCTTGATCCTATTACCCACCTGGACTATCTGGATTGCCATTGCAGCCACCTCCTTTTCATTTGTGGTGCTGTTTCAAATGCGATGGAAGAGTTTCCTGTGGATAGTGGCGGCAGTTTGTATTGCTTATTTTGTGTCGCGTTGGGGGGTGAAGTTGATGAATCCTGCGAGCGGTGCATTCATCGGGGCTTTATCAGTAGGGCTCTTCGCAAATCTGGCTTACCGCATTAAGCAAGTGCCGACGGCAACCTGTTTAATGCCCGGATTCATTATTCTGGTCCCGGGCAGTGTCGGCTTTAAAAGCCTGACTGCATTGTTGGACCACGACATTATTGGCGGCTTGGATACCGCTTTTAATATGATTATTATAGGTATATCGTTAGTAACAGGCTTGTTGATTTCGTCGATTGCGACTTTGCCAAAACCAAAAACAAAAGCAAAGTTAGGTAAGTCCTTGAGTTAATAGGCAATTATGTACGTTAGGAGTTTGGCTGTTGAGCTAATTAAGCGCATTGATGATAAAGTTGGGGGTGTGACATGATAAGGCGATTGCTGTGCCTGATATCGATATTTTTGTTGACTGGCTGCGAGTCAGTTGGTGCAGAATATCGAGTTAAGTTCGTACAAGATGGCGATAGTATGATTATTTGTTGCGAACAGGGTAATGGTTTTACCGTTCGACTAAAAGATATTGATGCCCCTGAACGTGAGCAACCTTTTGCCAAAAAATCCCGTGTATATCTGCAAAGTTTAGTCATGGGAAAGCCTGTAGAATTAATTGGTGATAAGCGAGATAAGTATGGGCGGTTATTAGTCGATTTAATCGTTGATGGTGAGTCCGTTAATGAAATCATGGTAACTGAAGGTATGGCCTGGCGTTGGCGATACAGCAAGAGTAGAAAGTTAAAAGAGTTGGAAGATATTGCTAGAGAGCAGGAAAAAGGTCTGTGGTCATTGCCCGAAAATCAGCGTATGGAACCGTGGGAATGGCGCAAAAAAAATATGAGGAGAGGCTCATGGAAAGGGAGATAGTTAATAAGGTAGCCATAGTCGGCGGCACGCACGGCAATGAGTACACCGGCATTTACCTGCTGGAAAAATATCATGAGTACCCACATCTTCTTCAGCCTAAAACGTTTGACGTTGAATACCTGCTAGCTAACCCTGAAGCTTTCAAGAAAAACCGTCGTTACCTGGATCGCGATCTTAATCGTAGCTTTAAATTATCGGATTTAAAGGATCCACTTTTGGCCGGCTATGAAAACGCTCGTGCCAAAGAGCTCAACGATCAGCTTGGGCCGAAAGGTAATTCTCGCGTAGATATGATTGTTGACCTGCATACTTCAACAGCACCGATGGGCGTTAACCTGGTGCTGACTAAAACCGACACCTTTCATCTAATGCTGGTCGATTACGTACAGCAACGGATGGAAGAAGTGACCGTTACGCTGGAACAACAAGCTGACCATCACTTTTTAATGACCGTTGCAGATCGCCATGTGCTGGTTGAAGTAGGTCCTGTTCCGCAAGCCCAGCTCAAACATGAGGTCTTCGAAAAAACTGAGCAGGCGGTGCAGCTGATCGTTGAATTTATCGAGCACTATAACCAACACAAGTTGCCGCAACCTTCTGAATCTATCGATATCTATGAATATTTCGGGGTCATGCATTTACCCACTGATCCACTCGGTAATATCTGCGGCATGGTGCATAAAAATATTCAGGATAGAGATTTCCAAACTTTAAAGTCTGGCGAGCCGATATTTCATCTGTTTAATGGTGAAGACGAATATTATGAAGGTGATGATTGCACCATCAGCTTTATCAATGAAGCCGCCTATTATGATGAAAAGAAAGCCTTCTCAATGTCTAAAAGGCGAACCTATCATATTGGATAATGCTTTTTAGTTATCAGCTTTGTTCTGCAACATCCTGATTCATCTCATTCAAAATTTCTCGACCACGACTTAGACCCTTGGCTGCCTCACGATAACTGTATAAATGCGGCCTTCTTTTTATGGTTTGTGGCTCTGTGAACATGAAAGTGACTGCGAGTAGCTCACGAAATTTGCTACACTAGCCCCATTCAATCACAAGTAACGCTACTGACATGTCAGAAAAAAAAGCTCCTTTTATTCTCGTTGACGGTTCTTCCTATTTATTCCGCGCGTATCATGTGCCTCAATTGCAGCGTATGACCAATTCGAGCGGCATGATGACTGGTGCCGTGTTTGGTGTCATCAATATGCTGAAAAGCCTGATCAAAGAATACGAGCCTGAGCATATGGCGGTGGTTTTTGATGCTAAAGGCAAAACCTTCCGTAATGATCTCTACCCGGAATACAAAGCGAATCGCCCACCGATGCCTGAGGATTTGCGTCAGCAAATTGAGCCAATCCATGAAATAGTCAAGGCGATGGGCTTGCCGCTATTGGTAATTGACGGGGTTGAAGCCGATGATGTAATTGGTACTCTGGCTAAGCAGGCCTGCAAAGAAGGGCGAGAAACCCTGATTTCGACTGGTGATAAGGATATGGCGCAGCTGGTCAGTGATCATGTGACTTTGATTAATACCATGGATAAAACTAACCCGATTACGGACAGGGAGCGAGTGGTTGAAAAGTTCGGCGTCAAGCCTGAACAAATTATTGATTATTTAGCCTTAGTCGGCGACAAAGTAGACAATATTCCTGGTGTGGATAAATGTGGCCCAAAAACTGCTGTGAAATGGTTAGAGCAGTACGGAAGTTTGCAAGGCGTTATTGATCATGCTGATGAAATTGGTGGCAAGATTGGTGAGAACCTGCGCGAAGCTGTCGATAGATTGCCACTTTCCTATGAGTTGGCAACTATTAAGTTGGATTGTGACCTGGAATTTGAGCCAGCAGAATTGAATATTGGCCAGCCTGACTTAAAAGAGCTGAAAAAACTATACGGTGATATGGAGTTTCGCCGTTGGTTAACTGAAGTGTTAAAGGAGCTTGGTGAGGGTGGAGCAGCAGTTGAAGATTCAGAAGACGGGCCTAGTATAGCGCTGGTGGATCGCTCTAAGTATGAAACTATTCTTGAACAAAAAGATTTGGATAAGTGGATCAAAAAGTTAAAAGAAGCTGAGTTGTTTGCCTTTGATACTGAAACGACCAGCTTAAATTATATTGAAGCAGAATTAGTGGGTATGTCATTCGCGCTGGATAATGGGGAAGCGGCTTATTTACCAGTTGCCCACTCTTATATGGGCGCGCCAGAACAGCTTGACCGAGATGAAGTGTTAAAGCAGTTAAAACCACTTTTAGAATCAGAAGAGTACAAGAAAGTTGGTCAGAACCTGAAGTATGATATGAGCGTTTTGGCTAATTATGATATTAAACTCGGAGGCGTTGAGTTTGATACCATGCTGGAATCATATTGTCTAAATAGTGTGGCCAGTCGCCATGACATGGATACTCTGGCGTTGCATCATTTAAATCACGTTAATATCA
The DNA here is from genome assembly GCA_048266925.1 of Kangiella sp. Taxonomy (GTDB): domain Bacteria; phylum Pseudomonadota; class Gammaproteobacteria; order Enterobacterales; family Kangiellaceae; genus Kangiella. Next base: position 549,039 of record JBLWYL010000003.1, read on the forward strand.
AATTTGAAGAGATCGCGGGCAAGGGAAAGAATCAGCTAACATTCGATCAGATCGAAGTAGAAAAAGCCGCACCTTATGCTGCAGAAGATGCAGATATCACTATGCGTCTGCATCAAAAGTTATGGCCGGAGCTTAAACAAAATGAAGGGCCAACACAGGTATTCCAGCAAATTGAAATTCCGCTATTGACGATTCTCTCGAAAATAGAGCGTAATGGGGTTTTGGTTGATGGAAAGTTACTGCTGGAAAAGAGCCACTTATTTGAAAAGCGTTTAAAAGAGTTAGAAAAAGAAGCTTATGCTATTGCTGGTAAGGAATTTAATTTAGGATCACCGAAACAACTACAAGCTATTTTCTACGAAGAGCTTGGCCTGCCTATTTTGAAAAAAACTCCAAAGGGTCAACCGTCTACTGCAGAAGAGGTTTTGCAGGAGTTAGCGCTAGATTATCCTTTGCCAAAATTAATTCTTGAACATCGTGGTTTAAGTAAACTGAAGTCGACTTATACCGATAAGTTACCAAAGATGATTAGCGACAAAACAGGCCGCGTGCATACTTCTTATCATCAAGCCATTGCAGCCACTGGTCGACTCTCATCAACTGATCCTAACTTACAGAATATCCCCATTAAATCAGAAGCAGGTCGTAGTATCCGCACCGCATTTATTGCACCAAAAGGAAGCAAAATTTTAGCAGCGGATTATTCACAAATTGAATTGCGCATTATGGCTCATCTGTCACAAGACAAGGGTTTGCTCAAAGCGTTTGAAGAAGGCCTGGATGTGCATTCTGCAACAGCAGCTGAAGTATTTGATGTGGCACTGGATGAAGTGACATCAAATCAACGTCGCAATGCTAAAGCGATTAACTTTGGATTGATTTATGGCATGTCCGCTTTTGGTCTGGCCAAACAAATCGATACCGATCGTAATACTGCGCAAGATTACATCAACACCTATTTTGCTCGTTATCCAGGCGTTGAAAGTTATATGGATTCTACGAAAGAAAAGGCGGCAGATTTAGGTTATGTGGAAACACTATACGGCCGTCGCTTATATTTACCTGAAATTCATTCTAAAAATGGAATGCGTCGAAAAGCTGCAGAGCGAACTGCGATTAATGCACCAATGCAGGGTAGCGCAGCCGATATCATAAAGTTGGCGATGCTGGAAGTCGATAAATGGCTCAAGGACGTTAAAGGCATCAAGATGATCATGCAGGTGCATGATGAGCTGGTCTTTGAAGTTGAGGAAGACCAACTAGAATTGGCGCAAATAGAAATTCCAAAACTAATGGAAAGTGTTGCTGATCTATCAGTGCCATTGATTGCAGATGTGGGTGTTGGTGATAATTGGGATGAGGCACACTAAATTTGTATAAGCAAAAGCTGTAAAACCATTGGAAAATGTGAACCGCTAGCGATCAAAGTTGTGAGTCATTTTTAAGCTTAAGATTGCTATCGTTAGCGGGTTCACATTTCTTACCAGTCTTTACAAAAGCTGACACTTTTCTTGCAACAAACACCCTAAAGCAATGTCTATTAAACTGAGCGCAACGAATGCGCTCCCCGCGACTCCCTCCTTCCAGCGGGACTTGCAATTCGGCCCCCCCAAGCTGAATTGCGTATTTGGGGTGGTGCCTTGTTCCCTCAGGCCACCCCCTTTTTTTTGCCTCAAGTTAATTCGTGATCACTATCAATAATAGCAAGGCTAAATCATTAACACATAAAGACGCGCCTATAATTTATATTTACTTTCAATGTTTCTAATATGAAATGAAATAATGCATAAATGACATTTTGGCTTGAAATATGAGCAAATCCGTTTATTATCCGCAAGGCAAAAAAGCGCATTGTTAATAATTACATAGGAAATTCTTCATGAATAATAAAGGGTTTAAGTTCTTACTTGTTTCAATTTTTTCGTTGGGGATTATCAACTGTAGTGGTGGAGGTTCTGATTCTTCACCGGATCCGGAACCTGTTAATCAAAAACCTACCGCGAATGCCGGAGCTGATCAAACCGTTGACGAGCAGACAGTGGTAACAGTTGAAGGCTCAGGTACTGATAGTGATGGCACTATTGCTTCCTACTCTTGGGCACAAACTTCGGGTCCACAAATTACTTTAAGCAATACCAGTCAACAAAGTCTTGAATTTACTGCTCCAGTTGCAAAACAGGCGACCAGTATAGAGTTCACACTAACAGTAACCGACAATGACGGGGCCTCAGGTTCAGACAGTGTCATTGTAACCGTCAACCCTGTAGATGAGCAAAAAGTTACTTTGCAAGGTGTTGTAACAGACGAACCGATTGCGAATGCTCAAGTGAGCGTAGCAGTAGCTGGTACTACATATACAACTACCGCTGATACTGGCGGTAACTATACGCTAGAGATTGGAGTTGACGAAGATCAAGAGATCAGCGAGGCGGTAGTAATAGTAAGTGCTGAAGGTGTAGATGAACAATCTTATGTTCACCTGAAATCTGTTGTTGGTAGTTTTGGTAGCATTTTAGAACAAGCGGGCGATGATAATATCTTAACTGCTGAAGAGAATAATGGTGTAGATGTTACTCATATTTCTACGGCTATTCTGGGCCAATTAAAATATCGCAATGAGAATGAGTTGCCTTTGACTTTGTCTGAATTAGAGGCTGCAGCTCTAAAGCTTGATGGTACAGCAGTTTTAGGAATGGCGACATCTATTAAGTTTCTTGCTGATTATTCAAGTACAAATCAAGAAGCAGTTCTCCCAGAAGGTGTCAGTAATACGTGGGAGTTGGTTTCAAACCTTGAGAATTATAGAACCTTTTATGGCACTGACTGGTCAGTAGAAACTGAAAATACGTTTGCTGATATTCAGAATGAGATTTTCACTTCACAGGATTTAACAACTGCATACCAAGCGACTCCTGAATTCTATATTCATACCACGGGAGATCTCGCCAAGCTTACTGGATATTATGACTTTGATACAAGTGAACAGGCGACTTACATCTATAGCGAGTACCCGCATCAGGGTCAATGGTTAAATACAGGAGCTGAATTAGAAGTTGTGCTTCTAACGGATGTGGTTGTGTCAACTGTTTCGGTTTACAGAGGCAGCGGTTATGTAAGCCAAGAAAAATCATATAATTCGAAAAAATTAAGGCTTTTAAAAAGCTTTACTAATATTGACATCGTTATTGAAACAACAAATGGAACTTATCATTATCCAAATAACCCTGAAATAGCCGATGAGTCATTTGTAGAACATGGTATTGCTGTTATGACAAAGAAGCTAATACCATTAAGTGAAAATGACGTAGTTGGTCAGTTAATGCTGCCATTAAGAGCTGACTTCTTAAACTATACTGAAGAAAGAGTTACCAATAACTACGGTATTCTAACGAATGATATTAGACATGATGCATCTAGTTTTGAGCTAACCCCAAGTGGCATGGTCTATAACAGCATGCCTCAACTGGGAGATGGAGTCTGGACTTTAAATGAAGACGGTACGTTAACTCTCACCTTGAGTGGAGCGACAATCGAAGTCATTAAAACCAGTGAAAATAACGTTGGTGTTATTGTTAAAGATAGCTTGCTAAATAATAAAGGGTTTTTAGGTGGTAATATTGCCCTTAGACAAACGCCAAGCTTGTGGGATGAAAGTAATCTGGTTGGCTTGTACGAGTTGGAAGGTGACTTAACTTCACCAGAGTTAAGCTTTTTAGTATATCTGAAAGATGACCAAACTGGTTATCAGGCAACGGGTGTTGATGAAAATGGAGATGGTGTTGCTGATAGTTCTGAGTATAACTTTGAACCAGTTCAGTGGCGATTAGAAGCTGGTAAGTTAGTTGTTGAAAGATACCGCGATGCTTCTTTTAATTATTGTGAATCATTAACACCAGATTGCTTTGTTTTTAACAGAAGAACGCTTGATCTATTTGAGATGAATGGTGATTACTTTTATACAATTAATCAACATAGTTTCAACTACCATCCTCTAATTTTCGGTGAGATAAATGAAGAGTTTTCAGGCTTCTGGTACTTTGAAAATTACGATACGCGTCGCTGGAAAAAGCATGCGGAGGGGACACTACAATTTCCATAATGCAATTAAATTAGTAATAAAAAAAGGCCAGCATTTGCTGGCCTTTTTTACTAGCCTAATAATTCTTTAAACTCATCCAGGTCATGTAAAGGTTCGAACGCAGTTTCACGTTCGATTTCTTCGGCTAACTTAGGCGCTTTTTCTACAGCTATTTTGATATCACTGATGGCTTCTTGAAGAGCTCCATTGGCTGCGTTGGCGCAGGCTCTTTGCCAGTAGGCAAGTCCATATTCTTCATCTTGGTCAATGGCCCGGTTGGCGAGACTAAAGGCCCATTCGTAGTCACCCAGTTCAAATGCTGCATCAGCTTTATAAATTAATGCTTCGATATCGGTGGGGTTTATAGCGAGTAATTCGTCATACAGCTTTATTTTCTGGTGCATGTTAGTTTCAAGTGCGGCACGCATCCAGATCGAGTGAATTTCGTTAGCTTTCGATATGTCTTCCTGAGCCTCAATAATCTCTTGTGAGCGGCGTTTGAGTTTGTCTTCCAGATCTTTTAAGCGCAGTTCATATTTACTGGTCAGTTCGGTGATTTTAGTTTCGACTACTTCATTAAGTTTGCTGCGAACATCGCGCAGCGATCTCCACCCCATTAATACTAATAAAGAAGCAGCAGTGGTAATAATGATGAAGACATTATTAAGTGTGTCGGTGGTGTAACGAATCGCTCGATCGGACACATCAAGGCGAGCATTCGCTACTTTGTGTTCCACTTCTGCTCTAAATGCTTGTTGATCCTGGCGAATGCTCTTTAGCTCATCCAGAATATAGCGCTCGATGAGTGGAGGATACTGCGCTGTAGTGGCGTTGGTTTTTGTTGGCTGGTCTTTGGTATTTTCTTGTTCTGCAACAAACTGCTCTGCTGCAAAAGTCGTGGTGCTGAACAGAAATATAACTACAGCAATAATACGGATGGTCATGGGTTTCCTCGCTCGGATAAACAAAGGCTTAGTGGCCTGATCCTAGCGAAGGCGGCAGTGCTTTGCAAAACAAAGCAGATATAACGCACATTAATATAAGCCTTTTGCTCTATGAAAAGTGAAATCGAAGCTTGTAGTCTGATGGGTGGGCATGGAGCCCGAATAACTTACAAGGAGTTTAAAATGAAAGTCAGTCGTATATTACATTATCCCATTTATATAGCAGCACTATTCCTGATTGGATGTGAAACGGTTCGCTTGCCTGATGCTGGTGAGTACAGCCCGCCAACAATCAAAGTGTCAATGCCAGGCACGGATTTGAGCGCGGCATACGGTACTACCGTTAATGTCGATTACTTACGCGAAGACGAGACTGCCGTTTTTCGTGGAGTAAATCCTAATACCAGATATGTATTCTTAGCCACGGCAGAAGATCTGCAGACCGGCGTCAAAGATGTGACCATTCAGTTTAGACTGAGATTCAAATGTCAGGTACGGATCTATGACCGAAATGGAGAAGAGCGAGAATTTGGCTTCTTTGAGGAGGAGCAAAATCTGGACCGCAGGATTCCTCCTCCCAGTTCTGGAGATGACGTTCCAAAGGTTAAAGTCGTCAGTACTACTGCAGTACTGAAGAAAGCCAATGAGATTTGTGCCAGTAACGGTGGTCAGAGAGCTGGTGGCATTATGCATGCGGAAGTTACAGCATCAGCTACTAACTATTTTAATTTAAGCTCGAGCAAACAATACGATCTTACGTTCAGGTTTTAATTAACATTGTTACATCAATAGATTAAAGGGGCTTTCATGGCTCCTTTTCTTTTAGCCGTCGTCGAAGAGAGTGACTACTCAGTTATGGTGACGGAATCCTGTGGTAATTCATACCACTCATCAAGGACTTTATAGAGTTGATCGAGCCCATCACGCTTAAGGGATGAAAATGCTTGAACGGTGGCGTTTGGATGAAGTTCTTTAACCGCTTTTTTACACTGTATGACGGCTTTTGATTTAGCGCCTTGCTTAAGTTTGTCCGATTTGCTGAGTAAGCAGTGAACGGGCAAGCCAACTTCGGCAGCCCATGCCAGCATTTCCTGGTCGCTGTCTTTGAGGAAATGGCGAATATCCATTAATAAGACTAACCCGCGCAGGCACTGGCGTTGTTGCAGATAGCGGGATAACTCTGCTTGCCATTGTAGCTTCATAGCTTCCGGAACTTTGGCGTAGCCATAACCAGGAAGGTCAATCAGGCGTCGATCGTCGTCCAAAGTAAAAACATTAATCAGCTGGGTTCGGCCTGGAGTTTTACTGGTTCGCGCCAAGCTTTTTTGTTGGGTCAAGGTATTGAGCGCACTTGATTTTCCAGCATTGGAACGACCCGCAAAGGCAACTTCGACACCTTCGTCTGGTGGCAGTTGAGCGAGTTTTGCTGCGCCAAGCAAATATTTGGCTATGTGATAATTCATAAGAGAGTATTTTTTATCAGAGATATTGGCATTTTACTGGTTAGTTCCCTATAATTCACCGAACTTTTTTCGAATTCTCTGTCATTGCGCCTCCGCGATGACCTTTTAACAGAACTATACGGGTAACCTGATGAAAAAGTTAGCAATTATTGCATTATTCTTATTTGGTGCTACTGCTTCTGCGCAGGAAGGTGATGTCGCCAAAGGTGCCGAGTTGGCAGCAACCTGTGCCGCTTGCCATGGCCAGGATGGTAATAGTGCCAATGCGATGTGGCCAAAACTAGCCGGTCAAAACGCAAAATACTTAGAAAAGCAGATTAAAGATTTTCAAGCTGGCGCGAAAGATCAATCACAAGGTCGTTATGACCCGTCAATGGCACCAATGGTTGCTAATTTGAGCGAGCAAGATATTGCAGACTTGTCTGCGTACTACGCCGCTCAAGAGACTCAGTTGGGTGCTGTATCCAAAGAATTCCTTGAGCTGGGTAAGAAAATCTACTTCCAGGGCGACGCAGAGCGAGGCATTCCAGCTTGTTCAGCTTGCCATGGTGCAACTGGCCAGGGGCTTGATTTAGCGGGTTATCCAGCGGTTTCAGGCCAACACCCAGAATATGCTATCAAGCAATTAAAAGATTTTTCTTGGGCTAAGCGTACCAATGATAATAATGCGGTAATGCGTGACATCGCCAACCGTATGTCAGGGCAGCAAATTGAAGCTGTTGCACACTTTATGTTGGGTCTACATTAATTTGACCTTATTAAAGTTGCAATGACCTGTTGAATCAGGGTAAAAAAGGCGACATAGGTCGCCTTTTTTTATGGCGTATCATTTAGCAATTCGTTTCAGTTAATATTCTAGAGAACACTTATGAAGCATTTCTTGTTAGTTTCTGTCTTAGCTTTTCTGCTTACGGCCAATGTGGATACTGCTCATGCCATTGAGCAAGGTCAAGACTATTGGCGAATTACTCTAACCGATGAAAGCCAGCTGGACACCGAAGATAACCTGTATTTTAGTTGGTTGGGCTGCACTTCATGTCGCATGCTTGAGCAAGAGCTGGCCGGGGAACTTGAGGAGCTGGAGTATATTCCATTGATAGCCCGTCCAGAATGGCGAGCAGCCGCCAAGTTGCATTATGTTATGGAACTACTGGAGCTAAGCGAAGAGCAAAAGAATGACATGATTGCAAAAATTGATACAGGCGAAATTGATGTAACCGACTTCAATGCGATGCAGGAAGAGTTATTGATGATGGACATCGATAAAGAAGCTTTAACTGAGTTGCTTGAAAATAAAGAATTATATCGCAAAGTTCAAAGAGCAGAAGATTTAGCAGCAAAGTACCAAATCAAATACGCACCAACGGTCGTCATTAAAGGTCAATTCGCAACGGATGCAAACCACACCATGAAAATTGACCGTTTTGCTGAAGTGTTACGTTATTTGAAATCTTTGTAATACGACGAATATTGTCTGTAGGGGCGAACTGCGTTCGCCCAATTAAATATCGGAAGGTAGCCAATTACTGGCTTTTCGGATCTACGGTAATTATTTAATAGCCAACCTACTGCTAGGTAACAACTGAGCTAAAATAACCCCATCATCCCCAATAATCCGGTAAGGGTTTTTCGCTGCTATGGTGGCTGGTGTTGTATAGCGCTGCCAAGGTGGCTGATCGGCATTCTCGACGATACAAAACCAAGACCACTATGCTGGCGCATAGAATAAATAACCAGGAGTTGAAGAACCAGGCTAGTACGGCAATGGCGAAGGTGTAGGCGCGAAGTCCGTAATTGAAAGAGTTGGAGGCACGGCTTAGTAACCAGTTGGTATGTTTGATAAACAGCTGATGCTCTTTTTCATCGCAGCCCTGGTCCGGTGCTGCACCAAACAGAACCACCGCAAAATTATATTGCCGCATGGACCAGGTGAATTTAAAGAAGGCATAGGCAAAGCATATCACCAGTAGAATAATTTTAACTTCCCACACGGCGCGTGAGGCGATTTCAATCCAGGGTAAGGCTGACAACAGGTGAATAGCTTTTTCGGTGGAGCCTAAAACGGTCAGCAAGCCCGCAATGATAAAAATGGTGGTTGAAGCGAAAAAGGTCACATTACGTTGCAAAATGCCCAGGCTGGTGACATCAGCAACTTTGAGCTCGCGGGTAACCATTTTCTGAATCCACTGCTCACGATTGGCGGCTAGTTGGTTGGCAATGGTCGGGCGTTTGCCATGTTGTATGCGAGCATATTGGGTATAACCAATCCAGCAAATTAAAAACCAGATTAAAGCTATCCAGTCGAGCAAGGGTAAAAAAGACAGGTTCATGTGAAGGCCTCAAACTTGGGCATAAGTGGTTGCAGGAGTAAGGTTAAAAGTGCCATGCTTTAAGATCTAATTCAAGCAACTTTATGGAATCGTTTCATTACCTTATGACCCAGCAGACAGCGCTCAAGAATACTTTACAGAATGCAAGCAGCCCTTATTTACATCAGCACAAAGATAACCCTGTGCATTGGCAGCAGTGGAATCATGAAACGCTGGAGCTGGCACGGCAGCTGGATAAGCCGATTTTGTTATCAGTGGGCTATTCATCTTGTCATTGGTGTCATGTTATGGCGCATGAGTCTTTCGAAGATGCGGCAACCGCAGATGTGATGAATCAGCTATTTATCAATATCAAGCTGGATCGCGAGGAACGCCCCGATCTGGACAAAACCTATCAGCTCGCTCATCAGCTGTTGAATAGGCAGGCGGGTGGTTGGCCACTAACGACTTTTTTAGACCCACAAACACTGGTTCCTTTCTTTAGCGGCACCTATTTTCCCAAGCAACCTAAGTACGGTATGCCTGCATTTACCGATTTGCTGCAAAACATTGCGGGAGTTTTTGCCGAGAAACGAGAAGAAATTAAACAGCAAAGTGGCCAGATACAGGAGGCGCTGCAGTTTGTTTCAGGCTCAGTCAGCAACTCTGAAGGAGGGTCGGAGATTAACTCGACAGTGCTTAATCAGGCCTTTGTCGAGGAAATATTAAAGCGCGCCGATCAGGATTTTGGTGGCTTAAAAGGTGCTCCCAAATTCCCCCAGGCTGCTATCTGGCAAGCGGTCTTTGAGCTGGTGATTGATGACAGTAGCGAACAACCGGCGTTAAGTGAGCATCTGTCTAAAACCCTACACGCCTTTGCTGACTATGGTTTGTATGATCATCTTGGCGGTGGCTTCTTTCGCTATTGTGTGGATGAGTCTTGGGATATTCCCCATTTTGAAAAAATGCTTTATGACAATGGTCAGCTAATCAAGTTGATGGCAGAAGCTGGTCATTACTATGCAGAAGGCGACTGGATGCAGCGAGTAAAGCAAAGTATCGGTTGGCTGGGCGAGCAAATGGTAAGCGAGCAGGCGACATATTATTCAGCTTTGGATGCTGATAGCTTAAATGAAGATGGGCATAGTGAAGAAGGAGCCTATTATGTTTGGCAACAAGCTGATTTGCAGAATTTGAGCGAGCAGGAGCAAGCGGTTGCCAAAGCCTATTATGGTTTAGCGGACAGGCCCAATTTTGAGGGGCACTGGCACTTGGTTTGCCGCAATTCAATGCAGCAAGTGTCCGAGCAGGCCGGAATACACTTAAAGCAGCTGCCTTTGCTGATTGAATCGGTGCGCCAACAATTGAAGGCGAAACGCGACCAGCGTCCTTTACCGTTTCTCGATGACAAGCAATTAACCAGTTGGAATGGTCTGTTGTTGCAGGGGCTATTGAGTGCGGCGCGCCAGTTAGGCGATGATGTCATTTTACAGCAGGCAAAAGATTGTCAGCAGGGTTTATATCAAACTGTTTGGAATGGTACAGAACTAAAGGCTTGTTATCGAAAGGGGCAGGCCTATCAACCAGCGTTTCTGGATGATTACGCTTATTTGGCAAAAGCCTTGTTGATGAGGTTAACAATAGATTTTGATGAACGCAGCTGGCAGTGGCTACTTCAGATATGTGATGTGCTATGGGTTCAATTTGCGGACCAGAAAAATGGCGGGTTCTTCTATACCAGTAATGATGCTGAAACGGTCATTACCCGCCATAAAAGCTGGAGCGATGATGCAATGCCTAACAGTGCCTGCCAGGCACTGGAGGTGTTATGGCTGGTCAGCGACTTGACCGGCAAGCTGGATTGGCAGGATTTCATCGAAAAAAGTTTACAACAGGCGAGCGCAGAAGCCATCAAAGCACCGTTACAGTATCCATCGGTGGTGCGTGCTTTAAATGCCTATGAAAAAGGTTCAGAAATATGGGTATTACGAGGCGAGCTTCATCAGACCATTGGCTGGCAAGAGTATCTGAGTACTGGCCAATATGGTCAGCGCTGGGTGTTTAGCCTTGAATCGAGCTGTGATCTATTAAAGGACAAGTATCCTGCACAAGAAAAAGCAGTGGCTTATTGTTGTCGCAAACGCCAGTGCTTCCCTGCACTGGAGTCATTTGATGCGATACGGGAGTTTGGGCAAACAGAGTAAGTTTTTACTTACTTCAGCAAGCTGGCCAATTTTGCGATGAGCTTGCTGATCCCGCTGGCGGCTTCGGAAACACTGCCAGCCAGCATATAAGCCGGTGTTGAAAGTAGCTTGTGTTCCTCATCATAAACAATGTCTTCGACTGGACAGGCCATGTGCACACCACCCATGGCTTCAATGGCTTCGGCAGTCTCCTTATCATTACCGATGGTCAGCTTGCTGCCTTCACCATACAGTTTTGGGATCATGGCTGGAGAAATACAGATAAAGCCAACCGGTTTTTTAGCTGCAGCCATGGCCTTGATGAAGCGTTCTAGTTCGGCATTAACTGTGCAATCACTGCCCTTCACTGCAAAGTCACACAGGTTTTTAGCGGCACCAAAGCCACCGGGTAATACAGCCGCATCAAAGTCGGATTCTTTGGCCTCTGCTAAATCCTTGATATTTCCTCGTGCGATTCGAGCCGCCTCAACCAGTACATTTCTGGACTCACCTTCGGCAACATTGCCGGTCAGGTGATTGATAACGTGCATTTGTTCAATGTTAGGTGCAAGACATTGATAGTCCAGGCCATTTTGTTCGAGCGCCAACAGCGTTAGTACACTTTCATGAATCTCAGCGCCGTCATAGACACCACAGCCAGATAATATAACTGCAATCTTTTTCATAATTCTCCCTTTCCAAATCAATCGAGTGAAGTCTAAACACCATCATAATATAAGCAAAATCAGCTGTCAGGGGTAAGAATTTTGATTTTTAGGACGTTTTAACCGAAACTAGAGGACAGCCTATTGGGTAGGATCACATAAAGGCGTAAATAACGTCGCAAAGGGCCATTAATAGTGACACGACTTCTTTTTCTTTTCTGTTTTATTGGGACCATTTTATTTAGCCAACAGATGCAAGCTAACCAACAGCTTGTTGATGCTATTGGTATTGAAGATCAATTATCACAAAGTGTCATTACTGTCATTGTGGAAGACCAGCAAGGCTTTTTGTGGATTGGCACCGAAGATGGCTTGAATCGCTATGATGGTTATCAAATAAAGGTATTTCAGAAGCAGAATAGCAACCTTTCACATACCACCATTCATGACCTGCTGATTGCGGATAATGGTGACGTCTGGATTGCTACCGAGAACGGACTCAATATTTATCAACAACAGACCGGAAAGATAATAAATTATCATCATAATCCTTTAGAGCCTTTCACTCTGGCTAATGACTATGTCACCAGTTTGGCAAAAGACGATAAGGGTGGCGTTTGGGTAGCAACCTTTAATGGCCCTTCTTATTATGACCCTGCGATTGAAGGCTTCAAAACTTACCCCATCATGCTAAGCCGACGAGTCACAGCTACCGTTAGTGAATTACGTCAGATTTATGTTGACAGTAAGCAGCGCGTGTGGGCAATAACCACTCGCGGTGAGTTGGCAGAATTTAACCCTGGCAGTGAGCAGTTTTTTATTGTTCACTCATCAACAGGCAATCAGTTCGGTACCATTGGCGATATAAAAGAAACTCCGGAAGGTAATCTATGGCTGGTCTCTTATCAACAGGGAATTATTGAGTACCGACCAGAACAGAATGAGTTTGAAACCATTAATTATTCTGAACTTGGTTTAGGAGATACTAGCATCCAGCCCAGTAATGTCTTTTTTGATGCAGATAAGAATCTTTGGCTGGGTACGGTGAGAGAAGGACTCTATTCAATTGAGTATAAAACGGGTCGTTCAAATCATTATCGCTATGGTCGACCTGGCTCGATTGGCAGCAACACCATTAATCATCTGTTTCAAGACAGCAATGATATTTTATGGGTTGGAACTTCAGCTTATATCAATAAAATCAATCCCAACGCTATACTATTCAACCATAACTATTATCAACCTGACTCGGTTGACTCATTGGCCGGGGATGTGTCTTTTGCACTTCAAGCGACCATTGATGACAAATTAGTCGTGGGCAGTGACGGGCATGGCGTGACTGTAATGGATGCAAGAGATCCGCTTGACTTAAAACGCCTGGCGCTTATTGCTCCCCCTGAATTAAATAATAAAAGCATTAACTATATTGGTTCCGCCAGCTCGGGAAAAGTATGGGTGGTGACCTATGATTCAGTCTGGTTACTTAATCTTAAAACCCATGCTTTACAGCAGGTTTTTGAGAATGAAAGTTATACTGCAGAATTGCTAACCGCATATTATCTCGAGGGAAATTTGTGGTTAGGGACGACTGAAGGTTTATGGAAGCTGGATCAGAATTACCAGGTAAAGCGTTATAAAGTTATTGATGCAGACTTTCATCGTAACAATCGTATTAATGCGATTTTACCAACAGCCGATCAGCGCTCTTTGTGGATTGGCACAGAAAGCGGCGTTCATTTGTTTGATATTGATAAGTCGAGCTTTAGCGGGCTTGACCAGTTAATAAAAGATCCACCTGAAGAAACGAAAGATGTAGTGTTGAGTTTGCAGCTTGACAAATTTAATCGATTATGGGTTGGCACTTTTGGTAATGGATTGATTGTGATCGATTTAACCAAACAGGTTGCAACAGCTCTGAATAGCGCAACCTCAGGTATTCATGACAGCATATACAGCATGGAGCTGGATTCGAATGGTTTTGTCTGGATAGGGACAGGACGGGGGTTGTTCAGAGTCTCGCCAGATGATTTCAGCTTGACTCAGTTTACGCTCGCCGAAGATCAACCTATTCTTGAATTTAATACGGGAGCAAGTACTCGAGATCGCCATGGCAACCTATATTTTGGTGGTATAAATGGTATCGTTAATTTCCGCGCAGAAGCCTATCAACCGGATAAAAAGCCGCCGACTCCGGTAATTACGGAGATTTTGATCAATAACAATCCAATTGTTATTGAGGATGAACATAAAAAACGTTTGCATAAACCAGCAAATCTAGCCGAGCAAGTAACCTTTTTCCCAGAGGATACCAGCATAAGCTTTGAGTTTGCGGGTTTGAATTATGCGGATCCAAAAAATAATCGCTATCGTTATCGCATGGAAGGGCATGATGATAATTGGATTGAAACGGATGCTAAAGGCCGCCGCGTTACCTACACTAACTTGCAGCCGGGAGATTATCTTTTCCAGGTCCAGGCTTCTAATAAAGATGGAGTCTGGAGTGAAAAACCGGCGCAGCTCAAGGTTCATATAAAAACATCCAGTTGGTTAACCGCTTCGGCGTTCACGTTATATGGATTTATTCTGGGTCTGATTATTATGGCCTTCTCTTACTTGATTTGGGCGCGAATGCGTGAGCGTAAAACAGCCGCTTTGCAGTTAACGCAAAGTGAAGAGCGTTTGAAATTATCGCTTTGGGGAAGCGGTGATGAGTTGTGGGACTGGCAGATTCCGTCAGGAGCTTTGCATTTGTCCAATGAATGGCCCTATGATTTTCCCAGGGACGGCATTCGAAGTGGTTATTCAATGGCTAACTCGAATATACATCCCAATGACCTACCTTTTGTTCGTCAGGCTCTGAATGCTCATCTAACTGACAAATCTATGCACTATGAAAGCACTTACCGTATTAGTGATGAAAACGGAGGCTGGGTCTGGGTGTTAGATCGGGGCAAGGTGGTCAGTCGCGATGAAAATCAGAAACCGCTACGCATGGCGGGCACCTTAAAGAATATTACTGAGTTAAAAAGTACTGAGCAGCAGCTTAGTATGATTGCCAAATCTTTTGATAATATTTCGGATGGCGTCTGGATTCTGGATGAGAAATTCCATTACATTGCGGTAAACAAAGCCTTCACAAAGATTACCGGTTTCGAAGAGGTTGAGGTGCTGGGCAAGTTGATGAAGGTCAGTGCGTTGCATGAGATAACGGATAATGAATTTCAGGTTTTACGTGCTGAATTAGCCGAAAAAGGGTGTTGGTACGGAGAATTGATTGCCAAGCGCAAAGATGGAACTTCTTACCCAATTGAAATTAACATTGATGTTGTGCGGGATAATGACGGAGAAATTATCAACTATGTGGGTGTTTTTTCAGATATTACCTTCCGCAAACAGGCAGAACGAGAGTTACGCCGATTAGCTACCGTCGATCAGTTGACCGATCTGAAAAATCGAACCAGCTTCCGTTCTCACTTTGAACAACTTATTGATAATTCGGGACGTGGTGATCAGCATGCGCTACTGTTTATTGATCTGGATAACTTTAAGCGGATTAATGACTCACTGGGGCATGGTATTGGTGACCAACTGCTTATTTATGTAGCAAAGATTCTACAAGATATAGTCAGTGAAGAGCATGGCATTGTTGCTCGCTTGGGTGGCGATGAATTTACGGTGCTATTGCAGGAAGTAGATACCTGGAACAAGCCGGCCAAAATCGCCCAAGGGATACTGGATGAGTTTGCTAAGCCACTATCACTTTCAACAACTGAGGTAGTGGTATCGCCCAGTATTGGGATTGTGATGTATCCAGAAAATGGCCTGACCGCAGAAGAGTTATTAAAGAATGCGGATACGGCAATGTATTACGCTAAGAAAAAGGGCAAGAATACTTATCAATTCTATACCCGTCAGATGAATGAGCAGGCCAAGTTGCGTATTAATCTGGAAGGTGAGTTACGGCAAGCGATAGAAAAAGATGAGTTTGTCATGTTCTACCAGCCTAAGGTTAGCCTGCAAACCGGCAAGATTACTGGCATGGAGGCCTTGGTGCGCTGGCGTAACCCTCGACGAGGCCTGGTGTTACCGGGTGAGTTCATTCCGTTAGCTGAAGAAGCCGGCTTTATCATTCCGATTAGCCAAAGGGTTATTGAAAAAACCTGCCTGCAAATCCGTGACTGGCAAAACCGCGGCATCTTCCATGGAAAAGTAGCAGTCAACTTGTCTGCCGTTCAGTTCTACCATGAAAATTTGTGGGAAACGGTCAAAAATGCACTGCATTTAGCCAAAATTGAGGCAGATGCGTTAGAGTTCGAAATTACCGAGGGTATGGTAATGGAAGACCTGGCTCAATCGCTACAACAAATGCGTACCTTAAGAGATATGGGCATTAGTCTGGCGCTGGATGACTTCGGCGTTGGCTATTCCTCGCTCGGCAATCTTAAGGATTTTCCGATTGATACCTTAAAGATTGACCGAACTTTCGTCTGGGATCTGGAAGACTCTGATCGTGATCGGAACTTGGTCGCTTCGATTGTGACGCTGGCCCATAACCTTGATATTAAGGTGGTGGCAGAGGGTGTAGAGAATCGTAACCAGGTGGAAGCATTACGCGAAATGGGGTGTGAAGAAATTCAGGGTTTCATATTTAGTCGTCCTGTTCCGCCCTGGGATATTGAGACGATGTTGAATATCACTGACTTTGATCTGGATGAATTTATAGCCCATAACGAATCAGACTAATTGTTCTAATGGCAAAGAGAGATTTGCATGAATCTGGCTATAAAGCCCGAGTTGACTGCCTTGTGATATAAAAAAACTGAATAAAAAACAGGCAAATCATTTGATTGGTCAGGAAGGGTCTGCGACAATATGCGGCCTAAAAAATGCTGCCTTTTGAGGAGACCTCATGTCATTGTCAGGTAACGACTCGCTTACCCGTTTTCAACTTGCTAATGCTATCCGTGCCTTGAGTATGGATGCGGTGCAAAAAGCCAAATCTGGTCACCCCGGCGCGCCAATGGGTATGGCTGATATCGCTGAAGTCCTGTGGAATGACTATCTAGCCCATAACCCAGCAAACCCTGACTGGGTTAATCGTGACCGTTTCGTGATGTCTAATGGGCATGGCTCAATGCTTATTTACTCGTTATTGCACCTTACTGGCTATGACATTTCTATTGATGATCTGAAAAACTTCCGTCAATTGCATTCAAAAACACCTGGCCATCCAGAATTCGGTTATACCCCTGGTGTTGAAACTACTACTGGCCCATTGGGTCAGGGCATTGCCAATGCGGTAGGTTTTGCGATTGCCGAGAAGAAGCTGGCAGCAGAATTTAATAAACCTGACCATGACATTATCGACCATTTCACTTACGTGTTCATGGGTGATGGTTGCATGATGGAAGGCATTTCCCATGAAGTTTGCTCACTAGCCGGTACCTTAGGTCTGGGCAAGTTAATCGCTTTCTACGATGACAATGGCATTTCGATTGATGGTGAAGTGGACGGCTGGTTCTCTGACGATACGCCAAAGCGTTTTGAAGCATACGGCTGGCAGGTGATTCCAGCGGTAGATGGTCATGATCCAGAAGCTATCAAGGCAGCCATAGAAGAAGCGCGTGCGGATAACGATCGTCCAACCCTGATTTGCTGCAAAACCATTATTGGTTTCGGTTCGCCTAACAAGCAAGGTAAAGAAGAGTGTCACGGTGCGCCATTAGGAGATGATGAAATTGAACTGGCCCGTAAACAGCTAAACTGGCCACACCCAGCCTTTGAAGTTCCTGAAATTGTTCGTGAAGAATGGAGCGCGCGCCAAGTGGGCCAACAGCAGGAAGCAGACTGGAACAAGAAATTCATTGCTTACAAAGAAGCGTTTCCAGAGTTAGGCAGCGAACTTGAACGTCGCTTGAGTCGCCGCTTACCAGAAGACTTTGCAGAGCAAGCACAAGCTTATATCGGTAAGTTGCAAGAAGAAGGCCCAGTAGTTGCTTCTCGAAAAGCTTCACAAATGGCTATTAACGCTTACGCACCTTTATTGCCTGAACTAGTCGGCGGTTCTGCTGACTTGGCAGGTTCAAACCTGACCATTCACAGCCACTCCAAAGGCATTGAAGCGAAAGACGCCAGCGGTAATTATGTCTATTACGGTGTTCGTGAGTTTGGTATGTGCGCCATCATGAATGGCATGGCGCTACATGGCGGTTTGATGCCTTATGGCGGCACCTTCCTGATTTTCATGGAATACGCGCGTAATGCTTTGCGCATGGCAGCGCTCATGAAGCAACAGGCGATTTATGTATTTACCCACGACTCTATAGGCCTCGGTGAAGATGGCCCGACCCATCAGCCAATCGAGCAGTTAGCGAATTTACGCACTACGCCGAACATGTCGGTTTGGCGTCCATGCGATGCAGTGGAAACTGCAGTGGCCTGGAAAGCGGCTATCGAGCGTCGCGATGGGCCAACAGCTTTGAGTCTGAGCCGTCAAAATCTTGAGCATCAGGCTCGTGATGCAGAGCAGCTTGCTAATGTTGAGCGTGGCGGTTACATCCTGGTGGATAGTGCGGACAAACCAGAATTGATTTTCATTGCCACCGGTTCAGAAGTTGAACTGGCGGTTCAGGCAGCAAAAACATTGAGTGACAAAGGTAAGCAGGTGCGCGTGGTGTCCATGCCATCAACCGATGTCTTTGAAGCACAGGATGCCAGCTATAAAGAAGCGGTATTGCCAAGCGATGTACCAAGTCGAGTTGCCATCGAAGCGAGTATTGCAGATTACTGGTACAAGTACGTTGGCCTTGACGGTCGCATCGTTGGCATGACCAGCTTTGGCGAGTCAGCCCCTGCCGGTGACCTATTCAAACATTTTGGATTTACAGTAGATAATGTGGTTGCTGTAGCCGAAGAACTTTTAGATTAAACGCGTGAGTAATTTTTGGAGACAAAGATGACAGTTAAAGTTGCAATTAATGGTTATGGTCGTATTGGACGTACCGCCCTTCGAGCGATTTACGAACACGGTTATCGTGATCGCATTCAAGTAGTTGCTATCAACTCTTCACACCCAGCGGAAACCACCGTTCACTTAACGAAGTATGATACTACTCACGGTCGTTTTAATGCCGACGTTTCTACCGATGGCGAATACATGATCGTTAATGGCGACAAAATTAAGTTGTATGCCGAGCGTAACCCAGAGCTCATTCCTTGGGGCGAACAGGACGTAGATGTTGTTTTTGAATGTACGGGCGTGTTCAAAGATCAGGCCGGCGCTTCCAAGCACTTCAAAGGTGGCGCGAAGAAAGTTCTTATCTCAGCCCCAGGTGCTGCAGACGTGGATGCTACGGTTGTATTTGGTGTTAATGATGACATTCTTAAGCCAGAACACCGCGTGGTATCGAATGCTTCTTGTACCACAAACTGCTTGGCACCATTGGCAAAAGTCTTAAATGACACCATTGGTATCAACAAAGGTTTGGTTAACACCATTCATGCTTACACCAACGATCAACGCCTGATAGATAATCAGCATTCAGACTTGCGTCGTGCGCGTGCTGCAGCACAAAGCATCATCCCAACTAAAACTGGTGCCGCTAAAGCAGTAGGTTTAGTACTTCCAGAATTGAACGGCAAGCTAGATGGTTTCGCTATGCGCGTGCCAACCATCAACGTTTCTTGTGTTGACCTGACTTTTGAAGCTGGTCGCGACACTACAGCCGAAGAAATTAATGACATCGTTAAGAAAGCAGCAGACGGTCACGTACTGTGCTACAACGACGAACCATTGGTTTCGGTAGACTTCAACCACAGCCCAGCATCATCAACATTTGATTCTGGTTTGACTCGCGTACAAGACGGCAACTTCGTGAAAGTAGTGACTTGGTACGATAATGAGTGGGGTTTTAGTAACCGTATGTTGGACGTTGCCATCAAGATGATGAGCGTTTAGTGGTCTTTTTGTCGTAATACTGCGTTGCTTACTATTTTCTCATCGCTGGTGTATTGTTATACACGTCGCTCTTAGAAAATAGTAAGCGCCTTGCCTAACGACAAAAACCGTCACTAACCACTGCTTCATGTAAGTCCGAAGTATGCAGTGCGTCTTACAAGAAAAACGACTGCCATGGATGGCAGGAGTGCAGAAAATGCAGGAGCAATTTTCTGAGCTAAGCTATCCAGAGTATTAATTCTGGAAGGTATTATCTTTTGTAGGGTGCGTCACGACGCACCGTTTGTGTTTTTAAGTCTGGGCAAATTAAACCCAGATGATCAATTTACCATGAATGGTTTAAGACTATGAATGTGTTGAAAATGTCTGATCTGGATCTTCAGGGAAAGCGCGTTTTAATTCGTGAAGATCTTAATGTGCCAGTGAAAGACGGCAACATCACCAGTGATGTTCGCATTAAGGCGGCATTGCCAACCATTAAGCTGGCTTTGGAAAAAGGTGCTAAGCTGATGGTGATGTCACACCGTGGCCGTCCGACTGAAGGTGTGCTGACTAAAAACGATTCCATGCAAATCGTGGCGGATTATTTAAACGATGTTTTGGATGTTCCGGTTCGTTTGGTCACTGAATACTTAAATGGCGTTGAAGTTAAGCAGGGCGAAGTGGTTTTATTTGAAAACGTGCGTTGCAACGTTGGCGAAAAAGCCAATGATGATCGCCTTGCTAAAATGTACGCTGATTTATGTGACGTTTTTGTGCATGACGCGTTTGGTACGGCACATCGTGCTCAGGCATCGACTCATGGCGTAGCTAAGTTTGCACCAATAGCTTGTGCAGGCCCATTGCTAGCCGGTGAACTGGAAGCATTGGGCAAAGCCCTGGATAATCCAGCACGCCCAATGGTAGCGATAGTTGGTGGTTCTAAAGTTTCGACTAAACTAACGGTCTTGGATTCCTTATCACACATTGTTGATCAATTGATTGTAGGTGGCGGTATCGCTAATACTTTTATCGCTGCGACAGGTCATTCGGTGGGTAAGTCTTTGTACGAAGCAGATTTGATGCCGGAAGCCAAGCGCTTAATCGAACAGGCGCAATCCAAAGGTGGCGACATTCCGGTGCCGGTTGATGTGGTAACCGGTAAAGAGTTCGCAGAATCGGCGGCTGCAGAGACTAAGTCAGTTAATGATGTGGCAGAAGATGATATGATTTTCGATATCGGGCCACAGTCGGCGGAACATCTTGCCAAGATTTTAAAAGAAGCGAAAACTATCGTCTGGAATGGTCCAGTGGGTGTTTTCGAATTTGACCAGTTTGGTCACGGCACGGAAGTGATTGCTAAAGCAATTGCTGACAGTGATGCCTTCTCAATCGCAGGCGGTGGCGACACCATAGCAGCGGTTGATAAGTACGGCATTGCGGATAAAGTTTCATACATTTCAACTGGTGGTGGTGCTTTCCTTGAATTCCTGGAAGGCAAAGAATTACCAGCAGTGGCAATCTTAGAAGAGCGAGCGAAAGGCTAGGCTTAAAGACTGTCGAACAGGATACAAAGTTAAGGGGAAAGAAAATGGCTCTAATTACACTTCGCCAATTACTCGACCATGCAGCAGAGCATGATTATGGTATTCCGGCATTTAACGTAAATAACCTTGAACAGATGCGCGCCGTTATGCAGGCAGCGGATGAAACTGACAGTCCAGTGATCATTCAAGCGTCAGCAGGTGCTCGTAAATACGCTGGTTCAAATTTCTTGCGCCATCTAATTTTGGCAGCAACCGAGGAGTTTCCGCATATTCCAATCTGTATGCACCAGGATCACGGTTCATCGCCGGCAGTATGTCAGCAATCTATTCAACTGGGCTTCAGTTCAGTGATGATGGATGGCTCTCTAGAAGAAGATATGAAAACGCCAGCGAGCTATGAGTACAACGTTCGCGTAACCAAGCTTGCCACTGAGATGGCGCATGCTTGCGGTGTTTCTGTGGAAGGTGAGCTAGGTTGCCTGGGTTCATTGGAAACTGGCATGGCTGGTGAAGAAGACGGTTCAGGCGCAGAAGGCGTATTAAGTCATGACCAACTGCTAACAGATCCAGAAGAAGCTGCTCAGTTCGTGAAAGACACTAAAGTGGATGCACTGGCTATCGCTATCGGTACTTCGCACGGTGCCTATAAATTTACTCGTCCACCAACAGGCGATGTCTTGGCCATTAAGCGCATCAAAGAAATTCATGCGCGCATTCCAGATACGCACCTTGTCATGCACGGCTCTTCGTCAGTGCCACAGGACTGGTTGGCGACCATCAATGAATACGGTGGTGACCTGGGTGAAACTTATGGTGTGCCAGTTGAAGAAATCCAGGAAGGCATTAAGCACGGTGTTCGTAAGGTCAACATTGATACTGACTTACGATTAGCAGCAACTGGTGCGGTGCGCAAATTCTTGCAGCATAATCCAAAAGAGTTTGATCCACGCAAATATAACAAGGCAGCACAAGATGCGATGCAGGCAATCTGTAAAGCGCGTTATGAAGCTTTTGGCACTGCCGGTAACGCTGGCAAAATCAAGCCGATCAATATGGAACAGATGGCGCTGGATTACAAAGCGGGTAAGCTTGAGCCACGCGTTAAGTAATAAGACGATGAAAAAAGAGCTGGCAAATGCCGGCTCTTTTTTTACGAAATAGAAGGGGAATAATAATGAGTCAGAAAGGCATTCTGATAATAACTCTAAGAATAGCTGCTATATTACTGTTTATTTCAATGATGAGCGACTTGGGACGGATGTTTCAGGAAGCGGAAAACTTTAAACGCTTTGGCAGGGTGTTAGATAACAATATTCTTCATATCGGAACCTTATATGCATTATCTCTTCAATTAATTGTAGTTGTTATATTTTGGTTCTTCCCAAATATTTTACTATCTAAAATTTCGGGGTTGCCGAAAGAGAAACCTATTAGCAGTCAAACGGATTTTATGACTCCTTTGGTAGCATTATTGGGTTTATATTTTACGCTGCAAGCTCTAATAGATATTCTTTCTATGGTATTTCATTCTGTCATGTCAGAGATGGCTGGAATAATATGGTTTGCATTGGCTCCTTCACTGGTTTCTCTCATTGTTGGATTATTGTTGCTATTCGGCCGTTCGACGATCGTAGATTTCATCATGAGATTTAGAAAGCCTGTAAAGAAAAACGAAGAATAGAAAAAACATGGAGTGATCATGAAAATAATTAGCTACCTACTAACGTTTATTATTGGAATGTTAATCGCCAAATTTACATTTGAGCGGTGGGATTTATTTAAATATCAGATTGTTGAAGTTAAGGAGCTCAGATTTGCCGATAGTAGTGTTTATCAGGGAACAGTTAATGATGATGGCATGGCTCATGGTGAAGGTGTCTTAACATGGGGCAGTGGCGACCAGTATGATGGACAGTTAAAAGATGGCTTGATGCACGGCAAGGGAACGATGGTGCTGGCAGATGGAAGTACCTATACCGGCAGCTTTGAGCAAGGGTTGGAGCATGGTGAGGGACGCCTTGAATTTAGTAACGGAACTGAATATCAAGGAGAGTTTGTAAAAGGCAATATGGAAGGAAAGGGAGTCTATTCCGATAGCCATGGAAACGTTTATAAAGGAAGTTTTAAAAATAGTGTATTTGATGGTAATGGAGTACTAACCAATGCAGATGGTACTCAGTATACAGGTGAGTTTAAAAACGGCAGTTTTAGTGGAAAGGGTAATCTGATTTATCCTTACGGAGATGCTTACTTTGGAGAGTTCAAGGAGGGCAACTTTGATGGCTATGGAACCTATAAATTAGAATCGGGAGAAAGCTATATAGGCAATTTCGTAGCAGGGATTTTTGAAGGAGATGGTGAGTATTTCGGCAGAAATGGTGAGCACTATAAAGGTGAGTTTGAAGCGTGGGAATATCATGGTGAAGGCGTTTTAACAAAGAATAATGGAGAGCACTATGAAGGAGATTTTTTATATGGCTTTTATCATGGAGTTGGGAAACTGACGCAGGCAGATGGCACTACATATGAAGGGGAGTTTAGAGGTGGTTTACCTAATGGAACAGGAGTGATGGCGCAAAATAATGGAGGCGTTTTTGAAGGGGAATGGCTAAATGGAGAGCTTCAGAATAGTGAAGAAAACATTAGACTGGTTGAGAAGTCCGATGACTCTGAAAGGATGCTAAATGAAAATGGAATTGTCTTACAGGATGTCATTGAAAAACTTGAAGTGGGGATTGCTGGCAAAATAGATTACTTCAGTCTCTTTATTGCGGGTGATGGTACGCAACATGTTTTTGAAAAAGAAGTTGAAACTATCAGTCAGTATTTTGATAAAGAGCGATCATTATTACTAGTTAACCAACAGGAATATAATGGTAAATATCCACTGGCAACAACATTAACCATCGACGCTGCATTAAGTGCAATCAAGGAAAAAATGGACCCAGAAGATGTGTTATTTTTATATATGACCAGTCATGGCTCGAAAGAGGGAGCCTTTAGCATTAAGAAAAGCCCACTCCGCTTGAACAATATCTATCATAAAACTTTGGCAGATAGTCTAGACCAGCTATCAATCGATAATAAAATAATCTTCATCTCCAGTTGTTACTCCGGAACTTATATTCCTGAATTAAAAGGTGAAACTACCACAGTGATCACGGCAGCTTCAGCAACGACCACCTCATTTGGGTGCAGCAATGAGAGCGACATTACCTGGTTTGCGAAGGCCTTTTTCTCAGAGTTACCAAGCGATACTATTGATTTAAAAGAGCAATTTGCCAAGGCAGTTGAAAAAGTAAAGGGCTGGGAGGAGAAGGAAGGCTATGAATTTTCCAATCCACAGATTTGGATAGGTAAAAAGGCCCCAAAGGAGTTGCCGATAACTGTTCATTAAAAATGGTAGGACAGATCCAGCGCAACCCGGCTTGACCTCAGGGTCAAGTCATCATTTCAGAGCCAGCAATCGCTGGCTCTTTTTTGCTTATTCAAAAACTCCAAAGAAACGTTAAGCCAGCTGTTTCGTGAACCAAGCTGTAAAAGTACAGTATTGCAATAGTGTAACCACCTATAAACGCTATGGTAGCCGGACTTTAGTTCTTGGGGGTTGGCTATGGCAACAAAAAAATACAAAGCTCTAATTGTGGATGATTCCAGAACTGCCTATATGGTTCTGACAAGAATATTGGCAAATTACAATATCGAAGGCATTCATGCCAATTCCGGCGATCAAGCTCTGACTTACCTTAAAGATCATAAAGTCGACGTGATTTTTCTCGATCAGGCCATGCCAGGCAAAGACGGTATTGAAACCATTAAAGAAATCAAAAGCAGCTCGAATGCTGATACTCCCGTGATGATGTTTACTGCCAGAAGTGGGCAAGAATACCTGCAAGCGGTCAAAGAGCTGGGTGCTGAAGGCGTATTACCTAAAGAGCTATCCGTCGATGAAGTGGAAGAGGTATTGATTCAGTTAAAGCTATGGAGTCCTGTCACGGATGTAGCATTATCTGACAAGGTAAATGAAGAGGTTCTTCAGCCTGGCTCAGATGAAAAACTCAAAGTCTGGTTGGAATCTTTTCTTGAAAACCAATTTTCACCACAACTCTCTAATAAAGTGCGTAAGGCAACTGATGACTTACGTCGAGACACCATCCATTATGGCAAAAGGATGTTGGATGAAATTGCTAAAACAGACAAGCAGCAACAAATGATCAAAGAGGTTAAAGGACAGACCGATTATTTGAAGCAACTTTTTGCAACGTCCTTCAAACAGTATCAGCGCATCAGCAGGGTATTTATTGTGCTATTTATATTGCTGATTGCAGGATTAATGTGGCAGTCCTTCGAATTAATCAGCATGAAATCAGAGCAACAAGGTTTAAGAGATACTCTTTATGTTTTAGGCGATAATTTTACAGAGCAGGAACAACGCATCATTCAAGAAGTTCAACATCAGTCAGCTGCGGTTGAACGCTTTTTAGAACAAGAAAGGAATACACAAAGTCAGTCGCAACAGGAAGCGTTAGCTCTATACCATAGCCAGGGTAAAGCAGGTGTCGTGATAGGGATGGAGAAAGCGGGTAGCTTGCTCACCACTCGAAGCAAACAGGGTTACTTGTTTGTGGTTGATGCTGCGGGCAAAGTCGCCGATAACAAACTTAAGCGATACTTCATTCAGTCGAGCTGCAATGGACCAGTGTATGTAAATGCAGTAGCAGGCGTGGTGTTAAGGGTAAATAATGAGACGCTTGGTTATACGAAGAACAATAGCGAAGCTTTAGTGCATAAACCCATTAGCTGGTCAGACCCCTTGGGTCAATGTCACGAATATGATTCTGACAACGATATATTGGTTAGAGAGTTACATAAAAATGATGAAGCTGTAACGGGTGTTAGCGACACTCTCTATTTTCAATAAGCATGGCATTGTCTAAATCCACAGTATTGGACTGGCGGCACCAGTCCAATACTGTGGGCTGATTTTGACCGGTGCTAATACAACACCCGCGCTCGAATAGTCCCATTAATTTCACGCATCTTCTCCAGCGCGAACTGGCTTGAGCCTTTGTCTATGTCGGTGACTACATAGCCGATGTCGCCTTGGGTTTGCAGGTACTGCGCGGAGATATTGATATCGTTAAGTGACAGGATCTGGTTAATTTGCGACAGGATGCCGGGCTTGTTGTGGTGGATATGCAAAATACGATGGGTATTAACGTGCTCCGGTAATGCTACCTGCGGGAAGTTGACAGCTGAGACTGTTGAGCCATTGTTGCTGTATTTGATCATCTTTTCTGTTACTTCAATGGCGATGTTCTCTTGCGCTTCAAGCGTCGAACCACCGATATGCGGTGTTAAAATGACGTTATCGAATTCACGCAAGGGCGACAGGAATTCTTCGGTATTGGACTTGGGCTCAGTCGGGAAAACATCAATGGCAGCGCCGAGAAGATGGTCGGAGCGTAAGGACTCAGCTAAAGCTTCAATATCAACCACAGTACCGCGCGAGGCATTGATTAGAATACTTCCAGGTTTCATGGCTGCCAGTTGTACTTTGCCCATCATGCTTTTAGTTTGCGGTGTTTCTGGCACATGTAAAGTCACCACATCGGATTCGGCCAACAGCTGGTTGAGATCAGCGACCTGGCTGGCATTACCAAGCGTTAACTTGGTTTCGATATCATAGAACTTAACCTGCATACCAATGCCTTCAGCGAGAATGCCAAGTTGGGTACCAATATGGCCATAACCTATGATGCCCAGGGTTTTGCCGCGTGCTTCATTGGAATTCTGAGCCGTTTTAAGCCACTGACCACGGTGGGCTGCAGCATTTTTAGCGGGGATGCCGCGCAATAGCATGATAATTTCACCCAACACCAGCTCCGCTACGCTGCGCGTATTGGAATAAGGCGCATTGAAAACCGGAATGCCTTTATGCTGGGCGGCATTGAGGTTGACTTGATTGGTGCCAATACAATAACAACCGATAGCGACCAGTTTATTAGCTGCAGCTAGTACTTCTGGCGTAATTTGGGAGCGCGAGCGAATACCCAGGAAATGACAATCTTGCAGTGCACTTTTCAGTTCTGAGGCAGATAGAGCAGTTTTAAGGCTTTGTACCTGATCATAACCATCTTGTCTGAACAATTGTTCTGCTTTAGGGTGGACTCCTTCTAGGAGTAAAACTTTCAGTTGTTGTTTATCAAATGATGTGTTTGCCATGTTGGATTATTCAGTGGTAGATAGGCAACGAAAGTCTATTAAAACAGATCCGATCAGCATGTAAAAGTAGGCAATAGTTATAAACTATAAATATCGGGCATAAGCGCAAAATAGGTGTCTAAAAGAGGCATTTTTGCTACAATCTGCCGCCTTGCCGTAACGGAGCGGCGCTCTTGCACGATAAAAGCGTATTATTTAGCACCTGGTTTCAGGGTATGATTTGAGGAGATTTGCCGAATGGCATACCAGACCAACATCGATAAAATGATAATCTTGCTCAGCGAGACCTTATCGATTGATGCCGATCAGTTGTCGGCAGAGACTCTGCTGCTGGGTAATTTGCCGGAATTTGATTCAATGGCCATTGTTTCCATTTTGATGCAAATTGAAGAAACCTTTGCCATCGAAATATCAGATGATGAGCTGACGGGTGAGATCTTTGAGTCCGTAACAACCCTGACTGAGTTTGTGGAAGTGCAGCAGGCAGCCACAGCGATTTAGTCAGCCCATATATAATTGATTTTTAAGGCCGAAAAGTAGCTTTTTCGGCCTTTTTCTTTTATAACAGCCCATAGACTCCAAACAAATAAGATAAGCAGGGAAATGGCCGGATTTATTGCCTGTATCGTTTTGGCAGGCTTGTTGTTCATGACCGTTCTTTTACGCTGGCGTGGCTCTACGCTTGGCTGGCCGATCCTGCTATTGGCGTTAACATTTATCGGCTGGAGTGGTTTGAAACTGGTCGATACCGGTTTTGAGCTTAATCACTGGATGATTGAATGGGGTCGTTTATTTGGTATCTATGCGGCCTTGTCCTTCTTTCTTTTCTATTTTGCTGCTCACCATAAATTATTAAGTTTCATTATACTGCTCGCTTTCGTTGGTTGGATTGGCTTCATTGTGGTCTATTCTGGTGATATGAAGCGGATCATAAATCCGGCAATTGCAGGATTTATTTTGCTTCTGATGATGCAGATGATGGAACGGGCAGGCAATGAGTTCGCTGAAACCTTAAGAGCAGAAATCTCAACTCTGGGTGGTGCCTTGGGCATAGTCCTGATCTGGGATCTGTTGTCGATGCTGGTGTTGATGCTGAACCTGAATGTGGATGTGGAAGCATTGGATGTATCGCGTGCAATTATTGTCAGCATCGCTATGGCTTTCAGCCTGGTTCATATTCAGCGGATCGATCAATCACGCCTTGATTTGGAGAATATCCAACAAACCTATCGTCCGCACAGCAGCCTCAACGTTTTTGCCATTTTATGCTGGTTGGCGGTAGTCGGATACATGCTGATTGGTGTGGCTTGGCAACAACCATTGCTGGGCTCAATAATTTTGGCTTCTGCATTGATCGGTTTTGTCTGGCTGGCTTATAAGAAAAAACTGCTCAGCCAACTCAAAATTATGTTCACCAAGTTGTTTGCCAGTTATAAATACGACTATCGGGAAAGCTGGTTAGGTTTTAACCGTGCGCTAGATGAGGCGAATGTGCGCGGCGATTTTTATCAGTTATCAATTAAGGCGCTGGCGAATATTATCAGTAGCCCGGCAGGCAAGTTGTGGAGTCGTCGTGGTGACTTGTTTATTTATACCGATAACTGGCAATCACCACTAAACTCACCTTTAAACGGTGAACTGGCCTACCAGTTACCAACCGAATTGGTGGACTTTATTGAGCGCACTAACTGGGTGGTTGATATTAATGAATATCAAAATAATAGTAATGTGTATCAAGGACTTAAGTTAGAATCACGTTCGCCATTGTTTCAACAGCATCAAATATTCATTCCACTACGTCGCGGTGAAGAGCTGGTCGCGGTGGTCGGTTTGCGTAGCAGTTATTCAAAACCAAGCTTAAATTGGGAAGACCATGACTTGCTTAAAGCGGCAGGTCAGCAGATGGCTAGTTATCTGGCACTATTTGAAGCAACTACGCAAATTTACGAGCAGGAACAGTTCGATGCCTTTAACCGACTGTCGGCCTTTGTGGTACATGATCTAAAGAATGTCACCGCTCAGTTAGAGCTGATTACTCATAATGCCCATCGCTATCGCGATAATCCTGAGTTTGTGGATGATACTTTTGAAACGGTGGCCAGTGCGACCCAGCGCCTGAATAAGATGTTAGAGCAACTGCAGCGTAAGCAATTACCGAAGAAAGAAATTGTACAAGCCTATATCCCAGAGGTCTTTGCCAAGTTTAAAGAAGCTGCCAATCGACTGAATGTGATTGGAGATATTCCTGAAGTTGAGGTGTATGCTAATCAAGATCAGCTGATCAATATTATTCAGCATCTGCATCAGAATGCGATTGATGCCAGTAACGAGAATGATAGAATTCATCATCGATTTGACCAGCTGGGCCAAGAGCTGCACTGGCATATTGTGGATAAGGGCAAGGGCATGGATGCAGATTTTGTGCGCAAGCAGTTATTCAAACCATTCGCCACCACTAAAGGTAATGCGGGTATGGGCATTGGTGTTTATCAGTGCCGGTATTTGCTCCAGAGCTTCGGTGGTGATTTAATAATACAAAGTGAACTGGGGAAAGGAACACGTTGCATCGTTATTTTGCAAACGTTATCGCCCGGAGAATAGAAAATAAAGAGGACAGGATGGCACAATCAAACAACCCCGACTTATTAATCATTGAGGATGACAAAGGGCTGCAAAAACAGCTTAAATGGTCATTCGATCAGTATAACGTCATTCTTGCAGAAGACCGTGACAGTGCGTTGGTAGAGCTCCGACGCTATCAACCTAAGGTCATTACGCTTGATTTAGGCCTGCCGCCTGATCCTGCAAATGCCACCGTTGGCCTTGAATTACTTGAGGAAATTTTATCCTTATCACCGACCAGTAAAGTCATTGTGGTCACCGGTAATGATCAGCGTGAAATCGCTATGCAGGCTGTAAATTCTGGTGCCTACGATTATTATCAAAAACCAATCCAGCCGGAAGAGTTAACGCTGATAATCAAGCGAGCTTTTGAACTAGCAAAGCTGGAAGACGAAAACCGTCGCCACTTTCAGCAACAAAAAGAAAGTTTCCACGGCATCATCGCCACCAGCCCAGAAATGATGGCAGTGTGCCAGAAAATTGAAAAGGTTGCGCCGACCGATGTGAGTGTTTTATTGCTGGGCGATAGCGGTACAGGAAAAGAATTATTGGCTAGAGCCGTGCACGGTATCAGTCCGCGCCGTAGCAAGAATATGGTGGCAATAAACTGTGCCGCTATACCGGATAATTTGCTGGAAAGTGAGTTGTTTGGTTATGAGGCCGGTGCCTTTACCGGTGCCAATAAAACCACCATCGGTAAGATTGAATATGCTAATGGCGGAACCTTATTCCTCGATGAAATTGGCGATATGCCTATGGCCCTGCAGGCTAAACTATTGCGTTTCTTGCAAGAGCGCGTAGTCGAGAGAGTCGGTGGTCGTGAGTCGCTGCCCGTTGATGTGCGAATTATTGCGGCTACTCATCAGTCGCTTGAAGACTTGGTTAATGAAGGCAAGTTTCGTGAAGACCTCTACTACAGACTCAGCGAAGTGGTACTGGAGATCCCCACGCTAGCAAAACGAAATGGTGATGTGGTTTTAATTGCACGTGCATTGTTGGAAAAATTTAATCGCCAATATTCGCGCAATATACGAGGCTTTTCTAAAGACGCAGTGCAGGCAATGGAAGCTTATGCCTGGCCCGGTAATGTTCGTGAACTGGAAAATAAAATTAAAAGCGCCGTTGTGATGTCCGACAGCAACCAGATCACCGCAAAAGATTTGCAAATTGATGAAGCGCAACTACGCGAAATGCCACTCAACCTACGACAGGTCAGAGAAGCCGCCGAAACCCGCGCCATCCAACGCGCGATTGTTTTATCCGACGGCAACATCTCACAAGCCGCAAAATTACTTGGCTTAACTCGACCAACGCTGTATAGCTTGATGGATAAATATAGTATTAGTAGTTAAATGGCTCTCAAGTTGGTTTGAATTGGTAAATAGATCGTTAATAACTATCGTCATTTTGTGGGGTTTAAATGAAGGTTTGTTATAAATGATAGCTCGATACATTGGAAAGAATAATTAAACAATGCCGGCTTGCTCCAAATACCCCTTAGATTTAGCCGAGTGAAGAGAAGTTATAGCGCAAATTGGAAGGCGACCAAAGGAAGTGCCCTCGGGTAACGCCCAATTTAGCCACTTCGAAACAGGACGTTTCGTATTGACGGCGCGTCATAACTTTGATGAGTGAGGGTAGCCCGAAGGGCCTAACAACTGGGGTGTCGTTCTTTTGCCTAGCCTTTTAACTCAAGTAAGACAAATTTGTCTGGAACAAATTTGAACAGCGTCGAATATCGACGCTGTCTTTAGCGAAATACAGGATGTATTTCGTAAAAGTAGGTCGCCAAAAGGCGAAAATTTGAAATCAAAGAAGTACAAACTGACTCACTAGCTGCCCAATACTCCCAACCAGTAATATTAACAAACCTATAATCACCATACCTAATATCTGCTTTTGCTTGATTTCTGTAACACTGCGCACTTCGCTATTCATTTTCCGTAGCTTTCTTAAATAATCTAAACGCATGGCATTCTGTGCGGGCCGTTGTCGATCTCGATTTTCAAATACTTCAGCTAAATAGACTTCGTACTTGGAACACTCAGCAAGCTTACGAAATCCTTTTATTAACTCAAACCCAAGCCAAACCAGCATTACTAAAGCAAAAATAATGACTATCAGTGAAAGAGTTGAAAGGTTGGAAGTAACGAAGATATCCTGCAAATTTGAAGTGGAGCCTTTAAGCGCCCAAAGGCAGGCGAACAGATATAACGGCAGAATTAAAAGCCAAAACCAGGCTTTAAATTTTGATTGCGAGAGCTGCTGTGGCGGATTCTGTATATCGTCGTACATTGCATAGAAAGGCAGTAAAAGACTAAGGGCGGGATCATACCTTTGATTGAAGGTGTAGGTCTGTGTGGTTAATCAAATTTTCAGTGCTTGCTACTAGTGATAGGATTGTTGGAAGGCTTGGGGCCTCCCAACAATAAAACATAACGGCTAACGCGTCTTCGTTTCAACCTTACCATCTTTACCCAGCAACAACACATCGGCTGCTCTTTCAGCAAATAATCCGTTGGTGACAACGCCGACGATATTATTCAATATGCGCTCAAGCTTTATAGGTTCGTTTATGATAAGTCCATGCACATCAAGAATGACATTGCCGTTATCGGTAACAAAGCCTGTGCGATAAACCGGATCGCCGCCCAGCTTGACTATTTGACGCGCCACATAGCTGCGTGCCATTGGAATGACTTCAATCGGTAACGGGAATTCACCGAGACGACGCACCAGCTTGGATTCATCGGCAATGCAGATAAACTGATCGGCAGCTGCTGCGATAATTTTTTCACGAGTGAGAGCGCCACCGCCACCTTTAATGAGTTCCAATAGGTGGTTCGATTCGTCTGCGCCATCAACGTAGACTGGCAGCTTACCCACTTCATTGAGTTCATAAACTTCAATGCCGTGCTTCTTTAAGCGCTCAGTGGATGCTTCGGAGCTGGACACAGCACCTTTGATTTTGTGCTTTATGGTGGCAAGTGCATCAATGAAGTAGTTGACGGTAGAGCCAGTGCCTACGCCAACAATCGAATCTTCAACCACATACTCAAGAGCGGCTTCACCGACTAATTTTTTTAATTCGTCCTGTGTCATAATTTTCTCCTATTGTTTTTCAATACTTAAAACAAAGTCCCACTCGTCCTTGGTGACCGGCATGATTGAAAGGCGGTTGCCTTTTTGCACCAGTTTCATGTCGGCAAGTTCAGGGTATTGTTTGAGTTCATCCAACGGAATTTCCCGCTTCAAATCACGCACATGTTTGACATCGACCATATACCAGCGAGGATTGTCAGGATTGCTTTTAGGGTCGTAGTATTTTTGGTCGGGATCAAAAGCGGTATGGTCAACATAACCTTCTTTGACCACTTCCATTATGCCTACGATTGCAGGTGGTTTGCAGTTGGAGTGATAGAAGAAAACTTTATCGCCTTTTTTCATCTCATCACGCATCATGTTGCGCGCCTGGTAATTACGAACGCCATCCCAGTGGTCTGTTTTGTTAGGCAGGGCTTTGAGGTGTTCAATGCCGAAGACATCCGGCTCAGACTTCATTAACCAATAGTTCATAGTGCTCTAGGCTTGTTGATGACTAATGCGCAAAGTATAAAGCATGAGCTGTAAAATTGTTAGTTAAGGCTTAGGGGTAAGGATTGTTTTTAAGGGTGCTTTCGGTTTGCGGTCAAATACTCGGTAGTTGCTGGGGGTGATGACGGCGTCCATTTGGATATCCCATTTTTCCTGTGGTATGTCGCGTACCTGTTGCAGGTTGTAAGCAAGGCCGATGAGCTTGGGTTGTTCGTGCTTAGGGATGTTGGCAAGTACCGTGTCGTAATAGCCACCGCCCATGCCGAGACGATTACCTTTTAGGTCGAAAGCGACCAGTGGCATAAAGATAGTGTCCAGCTCGCTGGGGCGAACGGCTTTGCTGATGGCGGCGGTTGGTTCCAGTAAGCCAAAGGCTCCTTCCTTGACCGACTCTTTGCCGGTGTAGGGCAAAAACCACATGCCGCGCTTTTTATTGGGATAAATTTTAGGGACGTAGCATTTCTTACCTAGTTTTAGCGCATACTCAATCATTGGCATACAACTGATTTCGCCACGAGTTGGCAGGTAAAAGGCGATAGAGTGGTGATCTTCAATGAGTTTGGCTTCGGAGGCATGACCGAGGAGGGCTAGAGCTGCTCGCTCCATAAAGGGTTTGGTCAGCGTTAAGCGTTCATGCTTAATTCTGGTTCTAAGATAATGTTTTTGTGCAACTGCTTCGTTCATTGCGTCTAAAATAAAACCCCGGACTGCCGTTGTAGGTAATAGCCCATGAACCCAGAGGTTCAGGGGGGAGTCCATGTAGAAGATCAGGCTTTCCGGTCGAAGCGGACTTGCGCAACACTTCCATTGAGGAGTCCCAAGTAAAGTATTATCGGCTCGAGGACGGTCGCTACTGACGAACAGCCCAGGAAGATCTATTGTAACATAGACCTTGACCGATGTTTCAAGTTTAGCTGGGTCCTTCCGGGCGTCAGTTGGCGAAAAGGCGCTAACTGTCTGACACTTTCAACAAAAGTTAAAAGTGAAGTGGCGTTCCTGCTCGATTGAGAATGCTATTTATATTTTATGTTAAGAGTTTGTGAGTTCTATCTGCTCACTGTGTTTTAGAGCCTGGTCAATTTTTTGACTCATATGGCTGAGTCTTTGCTCTATATCTTGTGCTTGATCACTATCCAGTGCTGGCGTATTGATTAATTCATAGCTTAAGTTCAAGGCCGCCATAACGGCAATTCGTTCAAGACCAAGCACCTTGCCTGCTTCGCGAATTTCTTTCATTCGTTTGTCCAAAAAGCTTGCCGCCTGCAAAAGCTTCTGATGTTCGCTTTCAGGACTAGCAACCTGGAACTCTTTCCCCAAAATAGTAATGTTTATGGGTGTAACTTTTGGTTTTGCCATATTGTTATAAAAACCTTAAATGCGATCTACATCGACTTCAGTCGAGAGATCATAATATCAATCTGCTTGCGTGCAGTTTCATTTTTGCTATGCAGGCGATCACGCTCATTACGCAACTCATTGATCTGTTGCCGTAACTGGTTATTCTCAAGATTGATCTTCTCGAAGCGCGCTAACAAGGCGTTGATCTTATCTTCTAGCTTCTCTAATTGACCTTGTGTCATAGTGAGTTACCCGATTTTGTTAAAGCACACTATAAAGTTAAGCTGGTTTTTGGTCAATGTTTAATCAGCTCGACTTGTGATGCCGCTACCACCTTTTTTGCTAATAAATGCAGGGCAAGAGTGTTGGGTTTTAACCGTTTAGCGGGTTAAACTATGGGCCTGCAACCGAAATTACAAGATGAAAAGCGTTTAACTTAATGAATTATTTACAAATTAATGAGTTCTGCCGGAGTTTTTTACCCGATTTGTCCGGTGCTGAATTAGCCGGAATGCTGCATGGATTGGTGGGGCATGGTTTTGTGCCTGAGACGGGTCGTTGGCCACAACAAATGAGCGACTTTTTAGCCAATGGCGAGCCGCTTGGCCGAGAAGCAGAAGATATACTTGAGCAAATTATAGCCTTTACTCAAAAAGATTATCAGCCAGACTCCTTTTCTATTGACCTTCTAATACCAGAAGACGAATCACCCATTGACCTGCGAGCTCAGGCATTAGGCGAGTGGTGTCAAGGCTATTTGACCGGCTACGGGCTGATTAAACAGGAAAAAGAATTGGATGATGATGCTAAAGAAGCATTGAGAGATATGAGTGAAATCGCCAAAATCGACATTTCTATTGAGGATGGTAGTTCCGAAGAGCTAGAGTCAGCTTATGTGACGATTTCAGAGCATGTGAAGATGTCCGCGCAAATCATTTTTCAATCTAATAAAGCTGTGCCTGTAAAGCCACAAAATAAAAACATTCATTAGCCCTCCCGGATTCATTTGGACAAACAGGATACTTGATGCAAGCAATCAATTTTGGCGCCCGACGTAAAAAACTGATGCAATGGATGGGACCTAATTCTATTGCGATTTTGCCATCGGCCACTGAAAAGGTGCGTAGCCATGATGTGCATTATCCCTTTCGACAGGATAACGATTTCTGGTATTTGACCGGATTTAACGAACCGGAGTCGGTGGCAGTGCTGATTCCTGGCCGCAAGCACGGCGAATTTATTCTGTTTAATCGGGAAAAGGATGTTACTCAGGAAATCTGGCATGGTAAGCGTCTGGGGCAGGAGGGCGTTGTTGAGCAGTTGGGAGCGGACGATGCTTTTCCGATTTCAGACATTGACGACATTTTGCCGGGCCTGATGGAAGGCAAGGAGCGGATTTATTTTGCCTTTGGTGCCCACCCTGAGTTCGACCAACATATTATGGACTGGCGCAGCCAGCTGCAATCACAGTCAGTTCGTGGCTCGGAGCCGCCCGGGGAGCTGGTTGATTTGCGTCATCATCTACATGATATGCGATTGATAAAATCATCTGCTGAAATTCAGCGCCTGCGCCACGCGGCAAAAACTGCCGCCAAAGCACATTGTGAGTTGATGAAAGCCTGTGAGCCAGACAAGACAGAAATGCAGATGGAAGCGGTCCTACACTATCACTATGTGCAAGGTGGCTGCCGCTATCCCGCTTACCCTTCGATTGTGGCTGGTGGCGATAACGCTAATATTCTGCATTATGTGGAAAATGGTGATGTGCTTAATGATGGTGATTTATTATTAGTAGATGCCGGTTGTGAGTTTGAGCATTATGCTTCGGACATTACGCGTACTATTCCTGTTAATGGTCGATACTCTAAGGAACAGGCTCAGCTGTACGATATTGTACTGAAAGCGCAGTTGGCAGCCATTGAAATGATCAAGCCCGGCAATCATTGGGCGCAAATCCATGATAAAGCGGTAGAAGTCATTACTAAGGGATTGGTTGAGCTAAAGATATTGAAAGGCAGCGTGAAAGATTTGATAAAGCGCTGTGATTATCGTGATTTTTTTATGCATAAAACGGGTCACTGGATTGGCTTGGATGTGCACGATGTTGGCGACTATCAGGTGCATGGCCAACCACGAGTGCTGGAGCCTGGCATGGTTTTAACGGTAGAACCGGCGCTTTATATCGCACAAGATAATACCAAAGCGGCAAAAAAGTGGCGCGGCATTGGTATTCGAATTGAAGATGATGTAGTAGTGACTCGTGATGGTTATGACATCCTGTCAAAAGATGTGCCTAAACAGCGCGAAGATATTGAAGCATTAATGGCGCAAGCCAGACAATAGGAAATCAAGATCTGTGAAAACGTATCCGGTGGTGATTATTGGCGGTGGTATGGCTGGAGCCAGTTTGGCTTTGGCGTTGGCTAATGTCGGCATTGAAAATGCAGTATTCGAAGCATTTGCACCGGAGTCAAACGCTCAACCGGGTTTTGATGATCGAACGGTGGCGCTCTCTGCGGCATCGCTGAATATTCTAAAAAAGCTTGGGCTGGAAAAAGATCTTTACTCGGTGGCGGCACCGATCAAGACCATTCATGTCTCCGATCAGGGGCATTGTGGCTTTGCTCGAATTGATTCAGACGAATGTGGTGTAGCAGCCTTGGGTGCGGTGATTGAAAACTGGCAATTAGGGCAGACGCTGAATCAGGCGATTAGCAAACAAGCTTTAATTGACTATCATGCGCCAGCTAAGGTCATTGATATTGAGCAAGCAAAAAATCACGCCACCCTGCGTATTGAATTGAATGACGGCACGCAAGAAGTTAAAGCAGGGTTGGTGGTGTTGGCTGACGGTGCGCGTTCGCCTTTACGACAGCAGTTGCATATTGATGCACAAGTAAATGATTATCAGAAGTCGGCCATTATCTGTAACCTGACCACGCAACTACCCCATCAAAATTGTGCTTATGAACGTTTCACCCAAGATGGACCTTTGGCATTGCTACCCTTAACTAAAAATCGAATGGCCCTGGTCTGGTCGAAGCCATCAAAAGAGTCGCAGGCGTTGGTGGAGCTGGATGAGGCTGAGTTTGCTCAACAGCTGGAAGAAGCTTTCGGTGCGCGTCTTGGCAAGATCACCAAAGTAGGCACTAGAAAATCATTTCCATTGATTCAACTTAAAGCTGAAACCCTTTTTCGCGGTCGATGCGTTTTAATAGGTAACGCAGCTCAATCTTTGCATCCCATCGCTGGGCAAGGTTTTAATCTGGGCCTGCGTGATGTGGCAGAATTAACCGAGATATTGGCATCTGTAAAAGAGCTTGTTGCAGACAGTGGTGAATCATTGGCGCAGCAACTGGGTGCTTATCAGGTGTTAAGGCAATACCAAGAGAGCAGGCAGTCAGATCGAGAACAAACTTTATGGGTGACGGAGTCTTTAGCCCGTCTGTTCAGTAATCCCTGGTTGCCAATGTCGATTGCCCGAAATCTATTGTTAAAAGCAATGGATGTTGCGCCGATGGGAAAGGGGATCTTTGCCAATCAGGCGATGGGATTTGGGTTTAATAATAGTCAAATGGCGAGTCATGAAGAATAAAATTATTATCTTATTAATGTTTGTTTTGGTTGTGGTTCTTGTCATTATCAGTTGGCAGACCTTATCAGAAGACAATGGCAATAAGCTTGGCGAGGAAGATACTGAGAGTTCTCAGCAGCAAACGGTTAACACACCAAAAATAAACAAACAAAGCGAGCAACTACAACAAGAAGAGCGGGTACGGGTGAGCAAGACCGACGATGCTCAAACACAAACTGTAGACGAAGAGGCTTCTCGGGAGACGGAAGTTACTGAGCCGGAATTGTGTGACCTGGTGGAAACTTATGACGACTGGCAAAAAACATCATCAGGATACAACTCACAAAAGCTGATCGATGATATCCGGGGCTGGGGGAATACTCGTGGTTACTTTGAAATGGAATATAACGGTAGTGGCATGGAGATCAAAAAGACTTCAGATTATGACTACTATGAAACGGATGATTTAAAACAGATGGCAGACGCAGGCGATCCTATAGCGAATGTTAAGTTGGCTTACCGACTATTCCTGGAAGGCGATCCTGGTTCATTAGAAGAAGCACAGCCATATTGTGAAAGAGCGATTGTGTATGGATATTCTGCGATGCATCGTTGTAAAGTCTCGTTTCTCCATCATTTATTGGCGAATCATGAAAATTCAGAAAAACCTGAGGTGGAGCGAATTGAAGAGCTTCACATTGAAGTGCAAGCATGGCAGAAAATGTATGAGCTTAGAAAGGATCCACTCGGCGAGCTTTTTTCCACTCCGTTTGCGTCAGCGGTAGAGGGTGTTGAGATTAGTGATGAAGAGGTAGAGGCAAAAGCGCAGGCGCTTTATGCTGACTTAGTTGCACAACGAAATAATTTAGGGCTAGGGGCTTTCGATAGCAAGCCAGCGCCAGACATTATTGTTTATGCGGTGGAACATAATATTCAGGAAGATGCGGTTGCAAAGTGCTTTGAATAGAGCATTGTATAATGAGATGAAACATCAGATGACAGTACAACAAATCATACACAGTTTCAGATTTGCCATAAGCGGGATAATGCTCTGCCTGTGTTCGACAGAGGCAGATGCCAGGCATACTCCCCCGAATGCTAGCGAAAAGATCGAAACTGTTTCATCTGAGCTGTGCAGCGAAGTTGAACGTTATGATGACTGGCAGCATTATCATGATCTCTGGGTCTCTGAAACTTTTGATTATGAGCGATATCAATGGAAAGCCAGCAAGGGCTATCTGGTAAAAGATTCAAAGTTTAATCAAACAACAGATTACGATGAGTTTTCAACCGAAACTCTGATGCAGTTGGCTCAGGAGGGCGATAAAGCGGCCAATTTAGAACTGGCACAACGCAACTATTACTTTCTCGGTGGAAATCTTAGTGATGCAGAACAATACTGTTATATGGCAGTAGCAGATGGCTTCAGTGCCATGACCAGCTGCATTATCAGTAGTTTTGGAGAGAAAGTGGTTAAACAAATGGCTAAAGATCAAGGAGAGGCATCGCGAAAGCAATTGCGATTAAGATTAAAACTGCTTGGCTGGATAGAAGTGACTAAAGATTTCGATGATATTTTTGCTCAGCGATTTGCAGGGATTTTAAAGCCAGGTTATCAGCGCAATGATATTACTGATGCCATGATCGAAAATGCCGCTCAAGATATTCGACAAAAACTTAAGGAAGTCCGCCAGAGTCGTAAGCAATATAAAGAAACTTTAACCGTCGATGTCGAGCAAAAGATGCCTGAGCTATGGCGTATTCTGGAGCAAAACAAACTCGAAGAGCAGGTCATTAACGGCTGTTTTGAGGAAGGTCGGTATGCAAAACAGTAATCCAGATTATGATTTGATTATTGTCGGCGGGGGTATGGTTGGCCTGGCGCTCGCTACCCGTCTAGCACAATCGCAACTAAAGATTGCCATTATAGATCCCAAGCCTGTCGCAATGAGCTGGGATAAAACGGAATATGATTTGCGAGTCAGCGCCATAACTCGCGCCAGCCAACAGTTGCTTGATGAGATTGGTGCCTGGAGTTTGATTCAGAAAGATGAGAAAACCGGTTATCGAAGAATGTATGTGTGGGACGGTGAAGCCAGTCGTGGCAATATTGAGTTTGATGCAAAGCTGTTGGCTGAGCCAAACCTGGGACACATTATCGAAAACCGCGTTCTGCGCCGAAGCCTGTTTCAAGCGATAAAACCTTATCGAAATATTGATTTTCTATCGCCACAAAAATGCGTCCAGGTGTCGTATCAGTCGGAGCAGGCGATTATCGAGCTTGCTGATGGTAAAAGTATTTCGGCGAAATTACTGGTCGCTGCCGATGGTGCCATGTCCTGGCTGAGGAAAAAAAGTGGTATAGATATCCAGCAAAAGCCTTATGGCCATAAAGCCATTGTAGCCACCATCAAAACTGAAAAGCCGCATCAAGAAACCGCGTGGCAACGCTTTGACCATAATGGGCCATTAGCTTTTCTACCTTTAACTGATCAACATTATTGTTCAATCGTCTGGTCAGTCAAAAGCGACTATGCCGAGCAACTGATGGCCTTAAAAGATAAAGAGTTTTTGCAGCGACTGGGACAGACATTTGAATACACGCTGGGGCAATGTCTGGAAACCAGTCAGCGTGTAGCATTCCCATTAATAGAGCGCACTGCCGAATGTTTGGTCAAAGATCGAATCGCATTGATTGGCGATGCAGCGCATACTATTCATCCTTTAGCTGGGCAGGGTGTTAACCTCGGCTTCAGCGACGTTGAAGAGCTAGCGCAGACCATTGAAAAAAGCCTTGGAAAACAACAGGACATCGGCCTAAAGAGAAATCTTCGCCCTTACGAGCGAGCGCGTAAAGGCGAGATATTTATGATGCAAAAAGCCATGCAAGGATTTAAAGTATTGTTTGAGCAGGAAATCCCTTTAATACAAATGACTCGGAGCTATGGACTGGCGCTAACCAATCAGCATATCTTTTTAAAACAACAGCTGATTAAACAGGCGATGGGGCTCTAGTGAAAAACCAATGAGGCTATAATGAAATATATAATAACAGTCATAATCCTAATTTTTTCAATGAATCTTACTGGGGCAGAGTTAAGCCCAGTAACTGATATTAAACCCCTGGTTTCAGAAAAGAAGCAGCTCCAAAGGTTAATCTTTACTGGGGAATGGGTTTCGGTTCAAAAAGCCCAAAGTGGTGCGACAAGAAAAGCCACTATCAGGAGAGCGTCCAATGGCACTTATGTCATTGATTTTGAGTTTTACTCTGAAAATGATGATTTAATATATAGCCGAAAAGAATTTGGTATGTGGGGAGTGTCCGGCGGGATCTACTTCACTATATATCAGGGCTGGTTTGAAAATGATGAGCCTGTATATTCGAATCCAGTGGACGCAAATAATTATGATACTTATAAATTATTAAAAGTCTCTAATAATGAATTGACCTATCAAAACCTTTCTTCAGGCAATATTTTTACATACACAAAACTCAAAGATGAAACTGAATAATGTTCGTCGTAATTTTTAAAGCAAAGGTTCGTCAATTCGATGATGAGTATTCACAAACCGCACAACGAATGCGTGAACTGGCTTTAACAGAATTTGGCTGTCTCGAGTTTAACGCTGTCACCGAAGGTGATTTTGAAATAGCTTTGTCCTACTGGCCATCAGAAGAACATATCAGAGCCTGGAAACAACATACTGAACACCTAGCCGCACAAAAACTTGGCAAACAACGCTGGTATGAATCTTATTCGGTAGAAATCGCAGAAATTAAGCGTTCTTATAAATCAACATGAACCATCACTTTGATCACTTTGGAGAGTGACTGAAAGGAATGCCTTGGGTACAAAGAAAAGGGCAATAAAGAAGAGTTAAAGTTTGGCGAGAAGAGGAGAATGTAAGGAGGAACTCTTGATCCACATCATCTCTTACCCCCTTAAACCTGAAATAATACCCTCCACCTATTGCAATACTTAATGATAATAATTATCATTTGCGGACTTCTAACGAATTCTATAACTGGTGTTATGATTATGAAGAAAACATGGCTTAGCGGCTTGTCGGCAACTGCATTATTGGTATTGAGTGCTTGTTCTGACGAGTCTGCACAATCAAATGAAACTAAAGCCCAATCTCAAGAATCGCAAGCTGTCACACAATCTCAGGATAATAATAAAGAAATCGTGGTTTACACCTCGCGCAAGGAGCATCTGGTTAAGCCTTTCTTTGAGCAATTCACAGCTGAAACCGGCATTGAAATAAATTACATCACCGACAGCGAAGCTGCTTTGATCAGCCGCTTGAAGGCTGAGGGTGAGCGTACACCGGCGGATGTGTTTATGACTGTGGATGCGGGGAATTTGTGGTTGGCAACGGAAGAAGGTGTATTACAGCCTATAGAGTCACAAGCGTTAGAAGCCGTTATCCCAGAGAGCTTACAGGATCCACAGAACCACTGGTTTGGTTTGACTGTTCGTGCTCGTACCATGGTCTACAGTACCGAACGTGTTAACCCCGAAGACTTAAGTACTTATGAGGCTTTGGGTGAAGAGCAATGGAATGGCCGCTTATGCTTGCGTACTTCGAAAAAGGTTTATAACCAGTCATTGGTTGCTATGTTAATTGCTCGCTATGGTGAAGAAAAGACACAGCAAATCGTTGAAAGCTGGGTTGCTAATTTAGCCACTGATCCTTTCTCAAATGATACTAAAGTCATGAATGCGATTACTGCCGGTGTTTGTGATGTGGGTATAGTAAATACTTACTACTTTGGTCGTTTGCAAAAAGAAACTCCTGACTTGCCTCTGGCTTTATTCTGGCCCGATCAAACCGACGAAGGATACGGTGTGCATGTCAATGTTTCTGGCGCGGGAATCACAAAACATTCTGATAACGAACAAAATGCGCTAAAATTGATCGAGTGGTTGGCTAGCGAAGACGCACAGCAAATGTTTGCCGGTTTGAATATGGAATATCCGGCCAATCGAAATGTTGAGCCAACTGAAGAAGTTGCTGCCTGGGGTGAGTTTAAAGCGGATAGCACCAACTTATCCAAAGCCGGTGAATTACAGCCTGCTGCCGTTAAATTAATGGATCGAGCAGGTTATCGATAAATTCAGAAAAGTTAATTATATTGACCGAC
This sequence comes from Kangiella sp., assembly GCA_048266925.1. Classification (GTDB taxonomy): domain Bacteria; phylum Pseudomonadota; class Gammaproteobacteria; order Enterobacterales; family Kangiellaceae; genus Kangiella. The sequence goes on from JBLWYL010000003.1 coordinate 592,666, forward strand.
AATACTGATCAACAGCACTCGCAGAACGCCAGCTCTAAAGGCTGGCGTTTTGGCGTTTTGAAGAAAGTGGATGGCTTTTTGCTATGGGCTATTCTGTTGATCTGTTTATTGCCACTGTTACCACTGCTGTTTTCGTGGTTCGATCTTGAACCAGAGTTGTGGCAACACCTGTGGGATACACAAATCCCACAACTGCTAAGCAATACCTTCTGGCTCGTTTTGTTAGTGGGCACCGGCAGCTTCCTGATCGGCGTATCGCTGGCCTGGCTTATTGTGATGCATGACTTTCCGGGACGTTCGATTCTACAATGGGGCTTAATGCTACCACTGGCGATCCCTCCTTATATTCTGGCCTTTACCCTGCTTGGTTTTACCGATTATGAAGGGCCTTTACAGTATGTGCTGGAGTCCGTCGGCCTTGGTATTGCCTGGTTACCGGATACTCGAAATGTATTTGGCGTGGCCTTAATATTTACCCTGTCTCTTTATCCCTACGTTTATTTACTGATGCGCAGCGCCTTGCAGCGTAAGGGACGCACCAGTTATGAAAGTGCTAGAACGCTAGGCTATAGTCGTGCCAAAGCCTTTTGGCGCCTAGTGATTCCACTGACGAGGCCAGCCTGGATTGCAGGTTTAGGCTTGGTCCTGATGGAAACTCTGGCCGATTTTGGTGCGGTAGCCATTTTCAATTTTGATACTTTCACTACGGCGATTTATAAATCCTGGTATGGTTTTTTCAGCGCAAGCACAGCGGCCCAACTGGCCTGTATTTTGCTATTGTTTGTTGCTTTGTCGGTGCTGGTGGAAAAATGGGGACGTGGCCAAAGTCGCTATGAACAGACGGGTATAGCTCTGAAAGAATATCGCCAACCGCTGACCGGCTGGTGGGGTGTCTTGGTGCAAATTTTTGCCTGGTCGGTATTCGCCTTTGGTTTTGTGTTGCCGGTTATTCAGTTGTTGGTATGGGCAATTAAAACTTATGAGCGTCACACCGATGGAACCCTGGTGTTGTTAAGCCATACCATGGTCCTAGCAATTGTCGCTGCACTGATAACTTTAATGGTAGCAGCCATTATGGTGTGGGCTAAGCGCAACAAGGAGTCTACAGGTCGCAACTTAGCCATTGAATTTTCGCAACTAGGCTATGCGCTGCCCGGCACTGTATTGGCAGTAGGCATCATGATGGCTTTGAACTGGATCGATGGTGGCATTGCCAGTTTATTTGGCATTAAGGGTCAATGGTTGGCCAGTGGTCTGTTTGCTTTGATTCTGGCTTACATCATCCGTTTCTTGCGCATTGGCTATGGCCCAGTGGCCAGTTCTATGTCACAAATTAAACCTAGCGTAGTTGAGGCAGCAGCCAGCCTTGGTGCCAATCAGAAAGAGCGGTTCTGGCGCGTCTATATTCCATTATTGCGTCCAGGGGTGTTTACCGCCTTGTTGCTGATATTCGTTGAAGTTATGAAAGAGCTGCCGGCAACCTTAATGTTGCGCCCCTTTGGTTGGGACACTTTAGCAGTGCGCATCTATGAATTAACTTCCGAAGGCGAGTGGGAAGTGGCCGCTTTGCCTGCGGTATTATTAGTAGCGGTTGGAATCCTGCCGGTAATATATCTGATCAGGAAAAGTGAATCTTAGTATCGATAGTTGCTGAAATTTATTTCTAAAAATTACTGACAGGCGTAAAATTAGTACAGTCTTCCCCTTGTTTGGCTTATCAGTGACACACCATGTATAAACTTTCCTCTGGCTCGGTCGCCTACAATTCTGCTGTGGAAACATTGCTAAAAGCAACGCAATTACCCGTTGATGATTTGCAGGACAGCGAATATCAAAAAGGAGTTCAGCTGTTTACCTTGCAGCAAGATGAACAAATCATTGGAGTTGTCGGCATAGAGCTACATGGTGACAGCGCCTTGGTTCGCTCATTGGCTGTTGCGGAAAGTGAGCGTGGACAGGGTTTGGGAGTACTCTTGTTGAAACATGCAGAAGAAGCAGCACAGATATTGGGTGTGAAGGATCTGTATTTACTGACCAGCACAGCTACCGACTTTTTCAGTAGAATGGGCTACGTGCTAATGGATCGAGCAAGCGCTCCAGAACCGATTGCTCAGTCGAAACAGTTCGCTGGAATTTGCCCTTCCTCAGCGGCCTTTATGTGTAAACAATTGGCTTTGTCTCTAAGCACAGCCAATCATACAATAAGCAAGGCATAATCAAAGGTTATTTAGCCCTATAATTCTAGTGTCACAGGGTTCTTTTAAGCCCTTTTCCCCTGTATAATCGCTGGCCATTAAATGAACGACTGGAACACACCTTAATGGCTAACAAAACCCCTCTCTATCAAGCTCATGTCGACGCCAATGCACGTATTGTGGATTTCGGTGGTTGGGATATGCCGCTCAATTATGGTTCTCAAATTGATGAACACCATGCAGTTCGTCAGGACGCAGGCATGTTCGATGTTTCTCACATGACAGTGGTTGAGGTCAAAGGTGGCGAAGCCAAAGCCTATTTGCGTTACTTGTTAGCGAATGATGTGGATAAGCTAAAACTGCCTGGCAAAGCTCTCTATAGCGGTATGTTGAACGAAGAAGCTGGCGTTATCGATGATCTTATCGTTTATTATCTAACAGATACTCATTATCGTGTGGTGGTTAACGCCTCGACTCGTGATAAAGACCTGGCCTGGATGGAAAACGTGGCGCAACAGTTTGACGTGGCAATTGAAGAGCGCGTAGATGTGGCCATGGTTGCGGTACAGGGGCCGAATGCGGTTGAGAAAGCGCAAAGTGTCATGAGCGATGAGCAAAAAGCCGCTGTCGCCGAATTAAAGCCTTTTGTGGCAGCTCAAGCCGGCGACTTGTTTGTAGCACGTACTGGCTACACGGGTGAAGATGGCTATGAAATCATGGTGCCAGATACGCAAGCTATCGAATTCTGGAATCAACTGGTTGAAGCTGGTGTTAAACCATGCGGCCTGGCGGCGCGTGATACGTTGCGTTTGGAAGCGGGTATGAATCTGTATGGTCATGATATGGACGAAAGTATATCGCCACTGGAAGCCAACATGGGCTGGACCATCGCCTGGGAACCAGAAGACCGAGATTTCGTGGGTCGTAAAGCACTCGCTGAGCAAAAAGCACAAGGCGCGCCACGCAAAATGATTGGCCTGGTATTAGAAGATAAAGGCATCATGCGTGAAGGTCAGGAAATAGTAGTGAATGATGAAATCGTTGGTGTGGTCACCTCAGGCACCATGTCACCAACCACCGGTAAGAGTATCGCCATGGCGCGCGTTAATCGTGACCTGAATGAAGAGCAAGTCTTAGTTCAGGTGCGTAAAAAACAGCTCGCAGCCAAGGTGGTAAAGCCGAGTTTCGTACGTCAGGGTAAGTCACTAATATAATCGATTCAGTAAGCTCAGGCAGTGGTTTCTGCTTGGGCAGACGAAGAGTTTCATATACAATACGCTTACTTTTTGAGCGACAATTGATAGTCAATTAACATCAAGCCGACAACAGGCTAATCATTGAGGAATGTTTAAATGAGCCAGATTCCAGCAGAATTAAAATACGTATCTAGCCATGAGTGGATCCGTGACGAAGGTGATGGGGTAGTTACCGTCGGTATCACAGACCACGCACAAGAGTTATTGGGTGACGTTGTATTCGTTGATGCGCCAGAAGTCGACAACGAAGTGGATGTAGGTGATGAGATCGCAGTAGTTGAGTCTGTTAAAGCCGCTTCTGACATTTATGCGCCATTAGCGGGCACTATTCTAGAAGTGAATGAAGAGTTAGAAGACTCACCTGAACTGATTAACAGCGATCCTTATGGTGATGGCTGGATGTTCAAGATGAAGCTGGTCGACGCGGATGATATGGATGGCTTGCTATCGGCAGAAGAGTACGCTGACGAAATCGCTGAGGACTAATTCAAATTCCTGCTGCGTCGTTAAATGTGTTCATTACTCAGCTCGTTTACCTAAGTAAACCACGCTTCGTAATGAATACATTTGCCTAGCATCAGAAACTTGAATAATTTCTAGGATGGCACGTTTGCCTTGCGCTAGAAACTTGAATTCAGCTTGTTGAGTTATTGTAAGTTTAGACAATTGTAGTAAGAGTTAGATTTAAGGCCTCGAATTAATATCGGGGCTTTTTCTGTTTTAATTAGTGGCTGATTTTGGCCGTTTAACCAAAGTAGGTATTTGAAAGCTATGGCTGACACATTGAGTTTGAAAGGGGCACCTTTGCAACAACTGCAACAGTCCGATGACTTTATTCGTCGTCACTTAGGCCCTCGTGAGGACGAAATCCAGGAGATGTTACAAGAGCTAAACTTAAGCTCGCTGGATGATTTGGTGGATAAGGCTGTCCCACACAAAATTCAAATTGATGCGCCTTTGGCGGTTGAAGAGTCACGCTCAGAAGCGGAGACTTTGAAATACCTTAAGTCGTTAGCCGACAAAAACGTAATTGCCAAATCCTATATTGGTATGGGTTATTACGACACCATTACACCGACTGTGATTTTGCGTAACGTGTTGGAAAATCCAGGTTGGTATACCGCTTATACGCCGTATCAGCCTGAGATTGCTCAGGGTCGTCTAGAGGCTATTTTAAACTTCCAGCAAATGACCATGGATTTAACCGATATGGAATTGGCCAGTGCTTCATTGCTGGACGAAGCAACCGCTGCCGCCGAAGCGATGGCTTTGGCCAAGCGTTCGTCAAAAAACAAAAAATCCAACAGCTTCTTTGTGGATGAAAAAGTATTTCCACAAACTTTAGATGTAGTGCAAACCCGCGCTGAGCATTATGGCTGGGATGTGATTGTTGGCCCTGTGACCGAAGCGACTAACCACGATGTGTTTGGTGCCTTGTTGCAATACACCGACGTCAACGGACAAGTTACCGACTTAGAACCTATCATCAGTGAATTGCATGATAAAAAAGCGATTGCCTGTGTAGGTGCAGACATCATGAGTTTAGTGTTGTTGAAAGCACCGGGTGAAATGGGTGCTGATGTAGTCTTTGGCTCAGCACAACGCTTTGGTGTGCCAATGGGCTTTGGTGGTCCACACGCGGCCTTCTTTGCGACTCGCGATGCGTTCAAGCGCTCCCTACCTGGTCGTATTATCGGTGTGTCAGTGGATACTCGTGGCAACCAGGCCATGCGCATGGCGATGCAAACGCGTGAACAGCATATTCGCCGCGAAAAGGCGACTTCTAATATTTGTACGGCGCAGGTGTTGCTGGCCAATATCGCTGGCTTCTACGCGGTGTATCACGGCAAAAAAGGGTTAACAACCATTGCTAATCGTATTCACCGTTACGCAACAATAGTTGCTAAAGCCTTGCAAGACACAGGCTTAGAGCTGGTTAATGATAGCTGGTTCGATACAGTTACTTTTAAAGCCAAAGATGTGGATGCGGTGCAGGCACGCGCTAACGCTGCTTTGATTAACCTGCGCTATAATGGTGACCAGGTCAGTTTCTCAATTGACGAAGCGAAAAACCAGACCGACATTGAAGAGCTGATTGAAGTATTAACTGGCAACAAGGCCGATGTGTTTGCACTGGATTCAGAAGCCAAGAGCAGCATTCCGGCTAGCCTTGAGCGCACCTCAGATTTCTTAACGCACCCTACTTTTAATGATTACTATTCTGAAACGGATATGTTGCGTTATTTAAAACGTCTGGAAAATAAAGATTTTTCATTGGCACATGGCATGATCCCATTGGGTTCTTGTACCATGAAATTGAACGCGACCAGCGAAATGATTCCGGTAACCTGGCCTGAATTTGCCAATATCCATCCATTTGCGCCAGAAGAGCAAACAGCTGGTTATCTTGACATGATCAAAGAGTTGGAAGCCGACCTAGTCGAAATTACCGGCTATGACTTTGTGTCCATGCAGCCTAACTCAGGTGCGCAGGGTGAATATGCTGGTTTATTGGCGATTAAAAAATACTTTGAAAGTATCGGCGAAGATCACCGTAATATCTGCTTAATACCAAGTTCAGCACACGGTACCAATCCTGCATCTGCACAGATGGCCGGCATGAAAGTGGTCATCGTTAAATGTGATGAAAAAGGTAACGTGGATGTTGAGGATCTGGAAGCCAAAGCGGTTGAGTTAAAAGATAACCTTGCGGCACTGATGGTGACTTATCCATCAACCCATGGTGTGTTTGAAGAAGAAATTAAGCATATCTGTCAGATCGTTCATGACAACGGCGGTCAGGTATATATGGACGGCGCCAACATGAATGCCCAGGTGGGAATTTCAAAGCCTGGTGAAATTGGTTCTGACGTATCGCACTTGAATCTACACAAAACCTTCGCCATTCCACACGGTGGTGGTGGTCCTGGTATGGGGCCAATTGGTGTTAAAAAACACTTGGCTCCATTTGTTTCTGGTCATGCGGTTCGTAAAATCCACAGCGTTGAAGCACGTGATGGTGCAGTATCAGCAGCACCATATGGCAGCGGCATGATTCTACCGATTTCATGGGCCTATATTAAAATGCTGGGTCGTGAAGGCTTGCGTAAATCAACCGAAGTGGCTTTGTTGAACGCTAACTATCTGAAAAACAAGTTGGCACCTCATTACCCAGTGTTATACATGGGGCGGAACGACAAGGTTGCGCACGAGTGCATCATCGACCTGCGTCAGATTAAAGCCGAAACTGGCATCAGCGAAGTGGACTTCGCCAAGCGTTTGATGGATTATGGCTTCCACGCGCCAACCATGAGTTTCCCGGTAGCGGGCACCTTCATGATTGAGCCAACAGAAAGTGAGTCGAAATACGAACTGGATAGATTCATCAATGCCATGGTTAGTATTCGTCAGGAAGTTGAGAAAGTTCGTTCAGGCGAATGGGATGCGGAAAATAATCCATTGAAAAATGCGCCACATACACAATCGGATATCCGTAACTGGGATAAGCCCTACTCAATCACCGAAGCGGTTTATCCATCGCCATCAACTATCGAATCCAAGTTCTGGCCAACGGTCAATCGAATTGACGATGTGTACGGCGATCGTAATCTGATTTGTAGCTGCCCAAGCATTGAAAGTTATCAGGATCAGGACTAATCAGAAAGAGAAAAGCCAGCGTTTGCTGGCTTTTTAGTGCATGATCGTTTATACAAGAAAGGCTTAAAAATAACAGGAGGGACCTATGTCTAAGAAAAAGTTAGAAGAATTCATTATCAAATTATCCGAAGATAGCCAGTTAAATCAGTCTTACCTTGAGAACCCAGAAGCTGTGATGGGACAGATGGGACTCGATCAGGATGAAATCAAGGCAGTAATGTCTGGCGATCAAAAGCAGATAAAAAGTTTGATTGGTGAGAAAGCTCACTTGATCACAATTATTAAAATGATGAAAGATTAATCTGTGACAACTAAGCAAGGACAATTTGTTGCCGTCAGTACCGGGATGTTGTTGGCTGGACATATTTCAGTGCGTGCGCGCAGTTATTTACAACATGCCGACGTGATATTCTGCTTAGTACCTCATCCGCTGATCGAGACTTGGTTAAAACAGATCAATCCCAATGTGATTAGCTTGCAAAGCCTGTATGCGGAAGGTAAACATCGCATGGATACCTATGAAGAAATGGTATCCATGATGATGGCGGACGTTCGGGCCGGGAAAAATGTTTGTGGTGCATTTTATGGTCATGCTGGTGTTTTTGCCTGGGCACCCCATGAAACAGTTCGTCAAGCCACCGCCGAAGGTTATAAAGCACACATGGAGCCGGGTATTTCAGCAGAAGCCTGCCTCTATGCAGACCTTGGAATTGATCCTGGCACCTGTGGTGCGCAACACTTTGAAGCCTCACAGTTCTTGTTTTACGACCATATCCCGAATAACCGCGGATATTTAATTTTATGGCAAATAGGTTTGGTAGGTGAGCATACGGCCACCAAACTCAGCACTAGCGCTAAGTGGGTTAAACAATTTTGTGAGCACATGCTTGAGTGGTATCCGCCAGAACATGAAGTCATTATTTATGAAGCCTCTGTGTTACCAATTGAAACTGTCCGAAAGGATAAAGTTAGATTGAAAGATCTTCATAAACAAACACTTAAACTCTATTCGACGCTAGTAGTGCCGCCAGCCGTAAAATTATCGGCGAACAAAAAAGTTCTTGATCAATTTACAATAAACGAAGAGGATATAGCTAAAAGGTTGGTCGATAGTTAACCAATCAGGAAATTCTGCTATCATATGGAAATGAAAAAATACCTGCCAATACTTATTTGCGCATCCTTATTTATACCCTTAGCTGCAAAAGCTGCTGATAAGGGACAGGATTTCTATGGCAAATTGAAATATATTGAATCTGTTAGGTTAAATGGCCTTGCTGATACTCGAAAAAGATTGGAAGAACTGAGCCGCTTTGAATCTGAGTTTGATCACAAGGAACTAGATCTATATCGTCTGCTGAAAGCACATTCTAAAGCCATGCAAGCAGAGTATGACTCTGCAAAAGAGATACTAACTTCTCTAACGCTCGAAAGTGACTCCATTGATATCCGTTCCAGAGCTTATTCAATACTTGCTGCAATAGAAAATATCCGGGGTAATGATATTGATGCCTTTGTCGCACTGGACAATTCATTAAGTCAGCTTTCAGAAGTTTCAGATCCGATTTATCGATTGGATATTTTACAAAATGCTGTAGGAGTTTATAAAGAAGCGGAACTTATTGAATATGCATTAGAACTTTCTAGAAGACACTTAACAGAAGCAAACCGAAGCAACAAAAATGAGCCACTATGTCATGCAAATTATGAGCTGGCTTCAATCGAAATCATGGCGCAGAAAACCAAAATTGCAGAAGAAAGATTGAAGCTAGCAAAGCCTTACTGTGAAAGTGCCAGTGAGCAATTGGCATTACTTGAAATAGAAGCAAGTTTAGCAGAGATAGCTATGCTAAATGAGCATTATGAAAAGGCAGACCGCATTATGGAAGATACTTATAAAAGGGTTGAGCTTTTTGGTTGGGACGTATTAACTTCTAGAGCACAAATAATTTACGCAGAAATATACTTAGCTAAAGACAAGCTAGGGAAAGCTGAGGAGTACGCGTTAAGTGGCTATCAAATTGCTAAAAAGAATAATGATAAGAAGAGAGTTTTAGGCGCAGCAGGCATGTTAGCAAAAATTTATTCTGTAGCAAATGACAATGAATCAGCAATCAAATATTACAAAGAATATATGGAGCTCAATAATGAGCTAAGGACTAAGGTTAGGCAAAGAAAGCTGGCTTTCCAGTCTATACGTGAAACAGATAATATAAGCTTAAAAACTAAGCTCGACTCTAGGTAATCATGGATTGAAATATATGGATTATAAAATTGTAATTAGTTTAATCATGAGCTTAAGTTTAGTGGTGAGTCCAGTCAGCCATAGCTCTGAGATTAACTCAAGTGATTATGATGCTCAATTAGCGACAGTTGAGCTGATTAAAACTTCAAATCCTCAATTAGCAAGAAGTATTCTAGAAGGACTTAAAGGGGAAATGGAGCGATTGAATTTACAACAAAGGGATTTATATCACCTCTATTTTGCCCATTCCTTAGCTATCGCTGGTGACTATAACCAGTCACAACAAGAACTCATTAAGCTTACATCTACTGCTACAACTATAGATTTAAAATCAAGGGCCCATTCTTTACTCTCCAATATTTATTTATTCGAAGGAAAATATAAAGAAGCATTTATTCATTCTGCTCATTCACTTGAGAATTTAAATGAGCTAGATGAGAAAAAATTGCATAAGTTTGCGGTATTGCAAAATGCATCTAGTCTGTATAAACAGTCGGGCCTTCTGTCAAAAGCAATGGAGTATAGCCGGCAAATGTTGAGTATTGCTGAGAAGCAAAAAGATGTTCTTCGGCTATGTGTTGGCCATTATGAAATGGCGAGCTGGGAAGTAGAAAAAAGCTCAATTGAAATAGCCGATTTAAGAATTAAGTCAGCAGAGGACTATTGCGATAAGACAGGCGACGACCTTTTCAAGATCCTGGTAGCTGAAATTAGAGCGAGGCACTATTTATTATTAGAAAACCCTGGAGCTGCAGTGTTAACCTTAAAGCCTTGGGAAAATAGAGTTAAGGAGTTGGACTACAAAAACTTAAGAAATTTGTACGAAATAAAGTTGTCTGAATCGTTGTTAAAAGCAAAAGAAATAGACGAAGCTTTAAAGTATGCTCTTTCTGCATACGAACGGGCAAAACAATATAATGATACAACTCGCTTGATGGAATCATGCAAAATTCTTGCCAATATATATTCTTCAAAAGATGATCTCGAAAAGTCAGTTCAATATTATCAAGAATATATGCAGTTAGAAAAACAGTTAGAAATCATTACAAATCAGCGCAAGATGGCTCACTATATGGCAAGTGTACAAATTGATTAGGCAAACTGGCTTGATATAATCTGACTAGTAAATGACGGTCTTAAATAAAACCCCCTTGGTAATGTTTTAATCATTTCGCCTTCTGGTCCCACTGCATCCGTTAATGCTTTGGCGTTTGCTGCTTTTGGTCTAACTTGCATCACTTCACCGAAGCGTGCATCAATTTGTTCAATTTGGCCCATTGCGACTGTCTCAATCGTATCCTCAAAATCTTTTCTTAATAAGCTTTCCTGTTGAGTGTTTGGTTGCCAAATAAATGGCATGGCTACTTGCCGTTGGGCAACCGGAATTGTGCGTTCAGCGAGAATCGGAATCCATAACACCTGCATTAACTTATGTCGTACCACTGAGTTGTGCCAGGTTAGCCCATGAAGATCGGTCAGTGGTACAACGCTGACATAGGTAGATTCGAGAGGCCTGCCCGAGCTATCTATGGGCAAGGTTTTCAGCTCGATACCCAGCTCAATAAAGTCCGGCTGTGCCAGTGAGCCAGAGGTAGCGCCGAGCAAATATTCGAAGAATTGTCCTATGCGCCCTTTCTCACGCAAGAGGTGTTGCGGCAATTCGGACTGATATTGTGCCGCCAGTTCACCGAGGGTAAATCCTGCCAGTGATTGAGCTTTGTCGACTAGCTCTTGTTTCGTTGCGTAAGTCTGCTGCTTCATAGGCTATATATTTTTTTATTGTCGAAAATCCAAGTCTGTGGAACAATGATAACAAAGTTTTATGATTTGGATAGATCGATGATCGACGCAGAAGGCTTTAGAGCCAACGTCGGCATCATCATTTGTAATGATCAGGGCCAGTTGCTCTGGACACGCCGCTTCGGACAAACATCATGGCAGTTCCCTCAAGGAGGAGTGCATCCCGGCGAAAGCGCGGAACAGACCATGTACCGAGAATTATACGAAGAAGTCGGCCTTGAAAAAGATGATGTCCGTATTCTAGGGAGTACGCAGCATTGGTATAAATACCGATTGCCCCAGCGTTTAGTAAGACAAAACTCTCAACCGTTATGTATTGGGCAAAAGCAAAAGTGGTTCTTGCTCCAGCTAATGGCTGATGAAAGTAAAATTGATTTTGCTGCCACCGACCATCCAGAATTTGATGGATTTATCTGGGTGAACTATTGGTATCCAGTGCGTAATGTGGTGAATTTCAAGCGCGATGTTTATCGCGCTGCCTTGTCTGAACTGATGAGCAGTATGTTCCGCTTTCAGTTTAAGGGTAAACCTTCCAAGCACTATCGTTCGGAAAAGAATGACGCCAATCAGCGTGGTGTAACCCCGCCTAGCGAGGAATCAAGATCTCGCCCTAACCATCAGCATCGTAATGATGGGGGCAATAAGCAGGGTAAGCGGAAACGCCGCCCACGCCATCCCTACCGAGGCAATAAAGACCAACAGAGCAGCTAATCAGCTGCTCTTTTTTTGCCTGTATGGTTATTCTGGGATATTGCCAGTATCAGGGTGTGAATTGTCGGCAGGGCACAAAATAAGCACAAAACAATCATTAGATATAACCCCAGTTCATTGCTTGTGTAGAGCATCAATAAAATCACCGAGACTGCGCAAACAAAATAGCCGATAAAACAAGCTGTATGAGGAGAGCGGTAACGACTGTTAAACAGAACAACGCTGAGCGGTAGCATGAAGACGCAGGCCAGAATCAGCCCTAAAGAGATAATGATAAGAAGATCCTCCATCAAAGAGGAATTAGAGCCGCCGCAGGCCGACGCGTTGAAGCTAAAAGATAACAAGCAAATGGAAACAGTAAGTTTGGTAAGCATAAATCCTCCTTCTTAAAACTCGTATTAGACGCTGAAAAAAGGAGGTTCTGATGGCTGAAAAGTGATGAATTCTGATTATGAAATTAAAAGGCCGAATTCTTTTGGTAGGCCAATAGCATGTTGTTAGCGGGCATTTCATGACGCTGGATTAATGAGAAGCCATTATGGCGAGCGGCTCGATTCATATCGTCATAGTCGCGCAGTCCACTTTCAGGATCCCGTTGCTTCAAAGAGGCATCAAATTCTTTGTTGGATTCTGAAGTATATTCACCATTGACCTTAAAGGGCCCATAGATTAGCAAGTGACCACCGGGCTTAAGCACACGGTTTGCGCCTTGAAACATATCCCGCACTCGCTCCCAGGGCATAATATGGCAGGTGTTGGCGGTGAAAATAGCATCTACCTGATTGACTGGCCAGACGCTTTGTCCAACATCGAGTGTACGTGGTTTGCGCAGATTCGGCAGTTCACTGGTTTCGACCCAGGCAATGATAGAGGGATGGTTTTCTCGCAAATCGGTAGTGTGCCAGGTTAGATGTGGCATAGCTTCAGCAAACCACACCGCATGCTGGCCGGTACCGGAGCCTATTTCGAGAACTTCATTACTGTGTTGTAAATAGGGCTTGATGGCATCCAGAATCGGCCCTTTATTACGTTCGCACGCTTCGCTGAATTGGCGCATGAGTCATCCTGTCGGTAAAACTGATATGGTTTCATGTTAACTGATCGCGCTTTATCAGAACAAGTTATTGATTGGCAGTTAAAATAAATTTTTTGAGGATCTAAGTATGTTGTATCCAAGGGTAGGTTGGCGATGAATAACCGCTCATTGAAGAGTTCGATTTTGCCTAACTTGGCATCATTCGTCATAATGCCCAGCAACGAAAACCTAATCTAAGTGGCTTGCATGGCGCTAGAACCTTACTTTTTGCTATTACTACTGGGCCTTGGCCTTTTAAACGGTGTTCTCGCCGGACTATTCGGTATCGGCGGTGGTTTGGTGATTGTGCCGGCTATGGTTTGGCTGTTGCCACAAATTGGCGTGCCGGAACAGCACATCATGCATATGGCACTGGCCACTTCGATGGCAACCATTTGTTTTATCGCTGCCTCCTCTGCTGTGGCGCACTACCGCCGCGGTTCTGTCTCTGTAAGGTTATTGAAGTTGTTAGTACCGGGCATTATGGTCGGAGCCTTGCTGGGTGCTTATTTAGCCAAGCTGATGAATACCGAGTGGCTAGCCTGGATCTTTGGCTTTTTCTCGATACTGATGGGCTTACGCATGATGATCGACAAGTTACCAGTCGCTAAAGGCGAGCGCCTGCGCTGGCAACAGGCTAGTCCCAGCGCTGTAGTAATGGGTGCCTTGTCTTCATTGGTAGGTATCGGTGGCGGTAGTCTGGTGGTGCCTTACTTATTGTTCCATAAGGAAAAACTGGTATTGTCGATTGGTACCGCAGCAGCTTGCGGTTTACCTTTGGCGGTGATGGCGGCTGTCGGCTATATTGTCCTGGGCTGGAATGTGGCTGGATTACCCGATTATCATTTGGGATATGTTTATCTGCCTGCTATGATTGCGATTGCCGTCGGCTCAATCATAACCGCGCCCTTTGGTGCCTATCTGGCGCACCGCTTGCCAACCAAGGTTATTAAACGATTTTTTGCATTATTGCTCATTGTAGTCGGCATAAAAATTATCACAGAATACTTATAACATGTTAGAGAGATAGATGAATTTACCACAGATTGATCCAATCATTTTTGAAATAGGCCCGATTGCCCTGCGTTGGTATGGGCTAATGTATTTACTGGGATTTATTGCCGCCTGGGTGTTGGGCAATTATCGTGCAGGGCGCCCCAATTCGGGCTGGACCAAAGATCAGATCGCCGACTTTTTATTTTATGCCTTCATCGGTGTCATCATTGGTGGCCGCATTGGTTACGTGTTGTTTTATGGTCTCGAATGGTGGAAACAGGACTTCTGGTATCTATTTAAAATCTGGGAAGGTGGCATGTCTTTCCACGGCGGTATGCTTGGCGTTGCAGGCGGCGCCTGGTATTTTGCTGGAAAAAGCAAAAAGTCCTTCTTTGAAGTAACCGATTTTATTATTCCTCTGGTACCGCTGGGCTTAATGTTTGGCCGTATTGGTAACTTTATCAATGGCGAGTTATGGGGACGTGAAGCAAGTGCAGACTACTTTCTGGCCATGCGCTTTCCGGGCGACCAGCTGGGTTTGTTGCGCCACCCTTCGCAATTGTATGAAGCGCTATTTGAGGGGCTGGTATTATTTATCGTGCTGTGGATCTACTCTGCCAAGCCACGTCCACGCATGGCGGTGTCGGGGTTGTTCCTGCTGGGTTACGGCACGGCACGTTTTGGCGTAGAATTTTTCCGTGAGCCGGATGCGCATTTGGGCGAAATCATTTCCTGGCTGACCATGGGGCAGGTGCTAAGCGCGCCAATGATTGTAGCGGGTTTAATTTTATTGGTAATGGCCTACAGCAAACCAAAAAAACAAGCTTAATTGATTGTTGTACTTAATTGACACGACGACAGGGTAGAAACGGTAGTCACTATGAAACAATATCTCGATATGATGCGCCATGTACTCAACAATGGCGAAGATAAAGGCGATAGAACCGGAACCGGAACGCGCAGCGTATTTGGCTATCAGATGCGTTTTAATTTGCAGGATGGTTTCCCATTAGTTACCACTAAAAAATTACACCTTCGCTCGATCATTTATGAGCTGTTGTGGTTCCTTAATGGCGATACAAACATCAAGTACCTGAAAGATAATGGCGTTTCTATCTGGGACGATTGGGCCGATGAGAATGGCGATCTGGGTCCTGTATACGGTGAGCAATGGCGTTCCTGGAAAAAACCGGACGGCACTACCATTGATCAAATTTCTAACGTCTTACAGCAAATTAAAAACAATCCAGACAGCCGTCGCCTGATGGTGGTCGCCTATAATCCGGGCGTTGCTGATGAAATGGCTTTACCGCCGTGTCATTCACTGTTCCAGTTCTATGTGGCTAACGGCAAATTATCCTGCCAGTTGTATCAGCGTAGCGCAGACATATTCTTAGGCGTACCTTTTAATATCGCTTCGTATGCTCTGTTAACTCATATGATGGCACAGCAAACAGGTTTAGAGGTGGGTGAGTTTATCTGGACAGGCGGAGACACTCACTTGTACAGCAACCATTTTGAGCAAGCCAAAGAACAGCTGTCGCGCGAAACATTGCCGTTACCGAAATTGAATATCAAACGTAAGCCAGAGTCATTGTTTGATTATCAGTTTGAAGATTTTGAAATTGTTGGCTACGAAAGTCATCCACACATCAAAGCACCGGTAGCAGTTTAGGGTACGGATATGAGCAAGCCAACCTTCAGCAGACCAAGCATCAGCTTAATCGTCGCCATGGCTAATGAGCGAGTCATTGGTAAAGATAATCAAATGCCGTGGCACCTGCCCGCCGATCTAAAACACTTCAAAGCTGTCACTTTAGGCAAGCCAGTGATCATGGGTCGCAAAACTCATGAATCTATTGGCATGGTGTTACCAGGCCGCAAAAATATCATCATCAGTCGCAACCCGGATTACCGATCAGCATTTCATAACGAACATTGCCAGGTAGTTACCAGCCTTGAACAAGCTTTCAACGCAGCAGGCGATGCTGAAGAAGTCATGGTCATCGGTGGCTCCAATATTTATTATCAGATGATTAATCATGCCGATAAGCTCTACCTGACCTTCATTAATTTAGATACAGACGGCGACGCCCACTTCCCCGACTGGACCCATTTAGAATGGCAGGAAGTCTCGCGCGAAAAGCATCATCCGGATGACAAAAATCCCTACCATTATCAGTTTGTAGAGTTGCAAAGAGTAAACAAATAGCACGCAATTAATTGTTGTTCTGTCATCCCGCTACTTGATAGCGGGATCCAGTGACTTTGATCTTTAACGCAACAGCAAAATCACAACCCCAACCAACATTAAGACTAATAAAATCCCCTGAATTAATCGCTTCATAGCACGCTCCTCACCGTTAATGTTTTTATATAACGAAGAGCCTTGAGATTTATTCCATTCCAAGAGAATTTAATCAAACCTTCTCTGCATGAACTAAATATCGTAATGGCCCACCCACTTCCAGGGTGTTGAAAGGGTAACAGGTGACCAGAGTAAGTTGGTTGATGCCTCTATCCTGAATTTGATCGGTTTCGATATTATGAACTTCTATTTGAGTGACTATGTATTGGTGGATGACTCCGTGCTTGTCTTGCACTGAAATCTTGTCGCCTGCTTTGAGGTATTGTAGAAATTCGAAGTGGGTGTCACGGTGGCCACCTAAGATGGTATGCCCTTCTTGTTCGGGCGAACTACTGGACAGGAGATGACCGGGACCAAAGGCGAGGTTGCGACCTGAGGCTCCGGATAAGACTAACTGCTCAATGTTTCGACTCGGAACTTGTAACTTCGCAACCGGAAAGGTGTCTGCCCAGTCCCAGGGTTTATGTGCCTGTCCGTCGGTCAAGGTTTGCTGCCAAGCGTCTTCTAACAAGTATTGAGCGAGGATAGCTTTGGCTTTGATGTAGCCGGCCTGACCAAAAGCCCACAAGCTGATGGTCAGGAGTGCACAGGGAACACCGTATTTGCGGAAAAACTTTTTCATGGTTAGTCTTCTCCCTCTATCAACGGGTTATTAAACGCGGCTTCGGTTACAACGATTCAGTGTGTACTGGTAAGCCAGTGCAAGTAACAAGGCAAGGAAACCAATTAGCATGGCAAGATTCGCAGCTGTACCGCCCTGAGGGTAGCCGTGAGGAGCTTTCCAGCCAGCAGGAGTACGATTAGCCAACTCTAATTTTTTCAACTCTTCCATGACTCGAGCAGGTGTCTTATCAACGGCGACCAGACTGGTGTAATCGGATACCAGATCATAACCGAGAGCCGTTTTAAGGATCTGATCACGCGACTGGTCATAGCTAAGGTTAAAGTCGCTCTTAATGGCATCGATTTTCATACGAGCCCAAAGTCGAGCAATACCGTCATCTTTACCGTTAGTTACGGGGGGTAACTTGAAGGACCAATCGTAGGAGTCAGCCTGTCCTTTTACTTGAATACTTTTATTGACGCCCATTGCTGTGCGATAGGATACAAACAATGGTTCACCCAGATAGAGATCGCGCAGGCGTCCTGGGTATAGTTCTAGCTTGCCATCTGTACCATTCTCTAGAGACTGATTCTCTAGTGATAGGTTTTCTAAAGCAGGATAGCGAAGTTTCTTAAAGAGTTTTTCCAACTGAGACTGAACCTCAGAAGCCTTACCGATATAAGTAAAAGTGCCACGTCCATAGTTGGCTGCCTTGCTCATAAAATAGCTATTAGGAGCCGCACCAATACCGATGGTGAATAAACGGTTATTGCCGAGCTGATTTTCGATCATCTGAAAAATCTGACGTTCGTTGCCGATGCTGCCGTCTGTTAAAAACACCACCTGACGCAATTGTGAGCTGTGGGGTTTATCAAGTGCCAGATTAATGGCTTTAGCAATCTCAGTGCCACCATCGGCTTCGAGAGTGGCGACGAAATATTTAGCCATTTCTAGATTAGATTGTGTAGCAGGAACCGCTTCATCAAACAACTTATTAGCATCGTGATCAAAGTCGATAATGTTGAAGGTATCCTCGTTACCCAATTGAGTCAGTGCATAATACAAACCTTGTTTGGCCTGTTGCATTGAATCACCTGACATAGAGCCAGAAGAGTCGATAACGAAAATCATTTCTCGAGGCTGAGTTTTTTGCTGAACGAAATCGTGGGTAGGCGGCAACATCATCAGTACGTGATAGTTGTGGTCTTCATAGGTTTCACTAAACAGAGCAATTTTGGGCTCTTGACCTAATTGAGGCTGCCAGTTAAGCACAAAATCACGTTCGGCCTGGGCTGGATCTTCCAGCTGAATGGTGTACTGATCACCATTCTGTTGCGTTACTATCTGGTGATAGGGGCTTTCCAATAATGACAGATCAAAACCTGGGTTCAAGTGAACTGTGACAGTGACCGGACGATCAGGTTGTGAGCCAGTATTGAACAAAGTCGTAGCTGGCGATAGCTCGGCACTGTCATGTGTGGGCGTGCTTAGATAGACGGTTTCGGTGTCATCCGAAGAATAGTAGTCATAGTCACTATCAGATGTAGCTGTAATTTCAGCCGGTTCATATCGTGGCGTTATCCCCAAAGGCATACGCACTGAAAAATGAGTACCATCATTATGGACAAGTTGTTGGAATTCAATATGAATGGTGATGCTTTCGCCTGGTGCAATATTGGCTAGCTTGGTGGTAAATAAATTATCACGCACCTGCTCCACAAGACTGGTACGCTTACCTTCGGCTTTGGCTTTTTCATAAGTTCTCCGGGCCTGCTGTTTCTCCTGAACCTCTCCTTCAATGATGCGTTGGCCAATATGCATCTTCAATGCATCGACTGCGGCATTTTCAGGCAGGGGAAATTGATAGACGCCTTCTAGCCATTGCTCAGACTCATTGGAAAATGTCTGCTTCACTGACACGCGAGAAACGACACTGTTGATGTGCATCTCAATATCGGTGGAAAGGGGTAGTTGTTTAAAAGTTAAATCACTTTCTAATGAACTATAGCTGATGCTCGAAGGAAAAGCTTCTTCGATAGCATGGCTGCTAGTATTAAAAAATAGAAAAAAAGATCCCCACAATAAAAAAAATAGTATCTGCTTCATGATTGCTCCCGACTCATTAGTTGTTATGAGTTATTAGAACAATAGACTGTGACGTGAATAGATTGGGAAAATGGAGAGTGATTGCCAAATGTGGCAGAAAAATGAAGATAAGAAACTATCAGACAAAAAAGGCCTACCGAAGCAGGCCGAACAGCCTCTTTGGAGAGAGTTTATGAAATCTGTTTTGTACTAAGCTGGCTGCAATGATTTCAAATCCACAATCACGCGCCCAAATGGCCATACTGCCAGTTTGACCATCTTGAAATGCTGGATACCGAATGGGATGCCTATGATGGTTAAGCACAGGAATAAACCCCAGAACAGATGATTTAGCACTACCCAGACACCACCAAAGATTAGCCAGATGATATTGAGTAATACATTGGGTACGCCTGCAAAAGGTTGGTCATGGCGCATTCGAGTATCCTGTCCGAATGGAAATAGCGAAAAGATGGCCAACTTAAACAGCTGCACACCCCACGGAATACCAATCAAGGTTAAACAAAGTGCGATACCGCCTGCGATATAGCCTAGAAAGACAAAAATACCGCCAAACAGAAGCCATAGGATGTTTAATAATAACGACATAACTTGTTCCTCACTGAATCTACAGTTTTATTTAAGCGCAAGGAAGGGTGGTTTGAAAGCGGTAAAACGAAACAAAGAAGGGCAAAGTGTTAGCAAATATTGCAGGTGTTTGGAAAAAAAAGAGCTCCCAAAGGAGCTCTTGAAAAAGCTTATTTTTTATCCTTTTTGTCTTTCCCTTTGAACTCAGGAATATATTGCGACTGCGTTGAAAAACCTACGTAGTTACATTCATCATTTTCATCCCATGCAAAGGCGACATAAGAAAAATCATTAATGCTCGACATCTTATCCAACAAAACAGGGTTAGTAGTTGAACACAACTTGACGACATCAGGGTCTACACGTGCCTGACAGAAGCCCCAGGAATACTCGGTTCCATCGGCGAACGCATAGTGACGCACGCCACAACCGATAATTTCATCGGGATTATCTGAAAAGCGAGCAGAGACCATGTTGCCATAAGCTATTGAGTTTTCAGTGTCTATGGTTACCGGGATTTCTGAAGTAGAGCCTGCATTTGCAGAGGTAACGCAAAGTGACAGCGCCATTGCTGCTAAGAATGATTTAAAAAACATAGTAAAGTCCTTCTATTTAGTGGGTGATTATTACAGAAAAATCTGTCGCGCTTTTTGCAAGCAGCTGAATTATTTTTTTCCTCTCTAACGCGCTCATCTGAGCCATTGAACGTTCAATAGTGACAAGCTCAGACTCCGTAAGCTCTCCATCGCTCATATAGTTTACAACTTGGTTATTAACTTCTGCTATAGCAGCAGGGGTTGCTGAATGAGTTTGTTGGTTTTGGTCTGTAGGACTGGCTTGGGGCGTTGCCAGATTATTAGCTAAAGCTTTATTGAGTTCCTCTGCGACCACGTTGCGAACTTGATCAGAGGTTAATGATAGTGAATGCGGATTATTATCGGTACTTAATCGATCTGTATTAGAGATAGGAGTTGCCTGAGTGCCACTTATCGACGCTTCTTGAAGTTGAGAGGTACGCTTATCAAGCTCTAATACTTTGTAACAGATGAAAAGTAATATTAGGAGTTGCAATCCATTGAACAGTGTTTGTCGGTTCATTTATTTTAAAAGCCAAAAGTCCATTTGCACAAAATAATAGATTCTCAGACAGTTTAGGTCAAGTATTAGACTAAACCTTTTTTTCAAACTGCCTGAAAGTCAGCAGTTGTTGCTTCTGAAACAGTTACGATTGAAGGAGTAACTGAAAAAGGTTAATAGGTGCAGTGCTATTGTCAAAATACTCCTGACGTTGGAATTCAAAGCCAAGCTTTTTAAGCAGATGTTCTGAAACATGGTTATTGGGAGAAGTAATGCCGTAAAGGTGGCTATGGCCTTGTACTTTACTGTGTTGAAGGATTGCTAATGAAGACTCTTTGGCATAACCCTGACCACAAAACTGATTTGTCAAAGCAAAGCCAATGTCAGGTGCATCGAGATAGTCTCGCTGAATCAGGCCATTAACCCCAACTTCCTGGCCATTGTCTTTTCGCTCTACCAGATATAGCCAGAAGCCATATTGTTGATAGTTGTCCTGTACTTTTTGAATAAACACTTCGGCATCTTTGGGTGAATGGACGCCGCGATCGCCAATGTACTTAATAAAGTTCGGTTGGTTGTAAAGCTGATAAATAAAATTAGCATCTGATACTTGCAGATGACGTATTCGAAGGCGTTTGGTTTCAGAGATGATCATGCATAGTCAGTTTTCATGAGTATGTGGATACTCTGCCACGAAGTTAGGTTAAAAAGAAATAGTAGCAACTCGAAATCGTGAAAAGATTTGAATTCTGGATTATAAAAGGCATAAAAAAACCGGCTACTTGAGCCGGTTTTTTAAACTGCATAAAGACTGATTAGAACAAGTCTTTGCAAGTTTCTGCTTCTTCCTGCAATTCTTTTTGTGACTCGAACATTTTGTCTTTGATGAAGTCTGACACTTCAAGACCTTGAACGATTTCATAGTCACCATTTTTGCAGACTACCGGGTAAGAGTAAATTAAGCCTTCTTCAATACCATAGCTGCCGTCTGAAGGAACGGCCATGCTGACCCAGTCACCGTCTGCTGAACCTAGTACCCAATCATGCATATGATCAAGGATCGCGTTGGCAGCTGAAGCGGCTGAAGAAGCACCACGTGCAGCGATAACCGCTGCGCCACGCTTAGCAACGATTGGCATGAATTCTTCTTTAGCCCAGGTTGCATCAACTTTGTCAGCAGCTTTGTCGCCATTAACCGTCGCAAAAGAAATGTCTGGAACCTGAGTCACTGAGTGGTTACCCCAGATGATCATTTTCTTAATTGCGCCAATTTCTGCATCAGCTTTTTCAGCTAACTGATAAATCGCGCGGTTATGATCAAGACGAGTCAATGCTGTGATGTTGCGCTGATTAATGCTTGGTGCATTTTTAGCAAGGATGTAGGCATTGGTGTTAGCAGGATTACCTACTACTAAGATTTTGATGTCTTTATCAGCAACTTCATCAATCACTTTACCTAACGCACTGAAGATTTTGCCGTTATCAGTTAACAGGTCCTTACGTTCCATGCCTGGGCCGCGAGGCTTTGCACCAACCATCAGGCCGATATTAGCGTCTTTAAAAGCAACGGCTGGGTCGTCAGTAACAACGATGTCTTTAACTAATGGGAATGCACAGTCATTCAACTCCATAGCAACCGCTTCACACACTTTAAGTGCTGGAGTGATTTCTAGTAAGTTAAGAATAACAGGCTGATCTTTGCCAAGCATTTCGCCACTGGCGATACGGAATAATAGTGAATAACAAATTTGGCCGGCTGCACCGGTAACAGTAACGCGAACAGGCTGTTTCATTCCTGAATCCTCGGTTATTTGAGATGATGAAATTAAGGGCGCAACTTTAGCATAAATTAAGGCTAAATCCTATGATCGACGGGCTATAAAGCAGGGTTTAAGCAAAAAATTAGCGCTTATTTTAAATGGCATGGCTGGAACTAAACGTCAGCAAATTCCTGACGGGAACCAAGCCAACGATGGCAGATTTTATGGGCAAGCTGATTATTTTCAGCAATTAAATCATGCGCTTGTTGCTGAATGGCCGGTATCAGCTCGGCATCGCGCACTAAATTTGCAAACCGTAAACTGACTTCACCAGTCTGGCGAGTGCCCAGCATTTCGCCGGGGCCGCGTAAACGCAGGTCTTCTTCAGCGATAACAAAACCATCATTGGTTTCGCGCATGACCTGAATTCGCGCTTTCGCGTTGTCCGAAAGCGGGTGTTGATATAGCAGAACACAGTGACTTTCTACTGAGCCACGACCAACTCGGCCACGCAACTGATGTAATTGTGACAAACCAAGTCGTTCGGGGTTTTCAATAACCATTAGACTGGCGTTAGGTACATCAACGCCCACTTCGATAACGGTTGTGGCAACCAGAATATCCAGCTCACCTTGCTTAAACTTATCCATCACCAGTTGCTTTTGTTCCGGCTTTAAGCGGCCATGCAATAAGCCAACACGGCAATTGGGCAGCTGTTGAGTCAGCTGATTAGCCGCGGATTCGGCGGCCTGACATTGGATTTCTTCCGACTCGTCGATCAGGGTGCAGACCCAATAAACCTGGCGATGTTCATCAAGACAGGCGGTTTCGATGCGTTTGATGACCTGATCACGTTTTTGATCAGAAAGCGCTACGGTTTGTACCGGCGTTCGCCCCGGTGGCAGCTCATCAATAATAGAAACATCCATATCGGCATAGACAGTCATCGCCAAGGTGCGAGGAATTGGTGTGGCGGTCATCATCAGCTGGTGCAGCTGCAAACCATCAGGTGCTTTTTGCTTAAGCATCAAACGCTGATTGACACCAAAACGATGCTGTTCATCAATAATCGCTAAACCTAATTTGTGGTATTCAACGCCTTTCTGGAACAGTGCATGAGTACCGACTATTAATTTGGCTTCGCCGCTGGCAATCGATTCGAGGGCACTTTTGCGTTGACTGGCGGTTAATTTACTGGCCAGGAAAAAGCAGGGAATGCCCATTGCCTCAAACCATTGAGCAAAGGACTGATAATGCTGATTGGCCAATAGCTCGGTGGGGGCCATAATTGCGACTTGGTAATCCGCTTCAATCGCTTGCAGTGCAGCTTGAGCAGCGACCAAAGTTTTGCCTGCACCAACATCGCCCTGCAGCAGTCGCAGCATGGGATGAGGTTGTTCCAGGTCGGCGGAAATTTCCTGAGTGACTCTTTGCTGGGCTTTGGTTGGCTTGAAAGGCAATTGTTGCAACAATTGATCCTGCAATTTCCCAGAACTTTTAAGTACCGGTGCGGAATAATCTTTTTGCTGATTGCGTTGTAACAACAAACTCAATTGCTGCGCCAATAACTCTTCGCTAATCAGGCGTCGCACGGCGGGTGTCTGATTGGATTGCAGCTGTACTAAATCAGCATCTTTTGGCGGTGAATGAATCCAGGCCAATGAAGCATTAATGTCTGGTAATTTAAGTGTTTGCAGGAGAGTTTGAGGTAACAAATTATCAATGGGATGCTTTTTAAGCAGCGCTACGGCCTGGCGCATCATATGCCGAAAACTGGCTTGATGCAGGCCTTCGGTGGTTGGATAAATCGGTGTTAAGGATTCCAGCAAAGGCGCAGCGGTAGTTGCATTAACAGCAGTTAATTCAGGATGAACCATGGAGAATTGAAAACCGTAACGCCTTACTTCGCCAAATGCATAAAACTCTGCGCCACGTAGCAGCCGTTGTTGCTGACCTTTGTTGAAATAGAAGAAACGAAAGTCGATACCGGCACTTTCATCACTGGCACGACAAACTAGTGAGCGGCGTTTGCCAAATTTGACCTGCGCCAATTCGACCGTGACTTTAATTAAGGCGCGTTCGCCATCTTTTAAGGAAGCTATAGTGCGCACACGAGTTCTATCTTCGTAGCGCAATGGCAAGTGGAACAATAAATCCAGTACAGATTGAATGTGCAACTTCTCAAGTTTTTCGGCCACCTTCGGCCCTACCCCTTTCAGACTGGTGCAGGGCAAGTTTTCCAGGTTGATGTCAGCTGCAAGTTTGGAGATGGCCATTATTCGAGTGGTTTAGCACCTTCAATGGTGATTTGTGATAAAGCATTGTTAATGATTTCCAAAGCCTTTTTGCGCGGGAAGCTGCGACGAAAAGCCAGCGCCACTTTGCGGCTGGGCTTAGGGGTATCAAATTCTCGTGTGACCAGCCCCAGTTTTTCATTGTGGAAATTGGCTGCTGAACGTGGAATGACACTAATACCCAAACCACTGGCTACCATTTGACGAATGGTTTCAATGGAGCTGCCAGTGATCCAGTCCTTTTGCGGATTCAAGCTGGAGTCTTTGCATTGCGGACAGGCTTCGATCACCTGATCGCGGAAACAGTGACCTGCGCCCAGCATGATCATGACTTCATCGGCGATATCGACGATATGCAATTTATCGCGTCTCACCCAAGGATGTTTTTCTGGCAACAAAGCAATGAATTCTTCTTCATACAAAGGCACGACGTCGACTTCAGGCTCATCGAAAGGCAGCGCCACAAAAATCACATCCAATTCACCGTTACGAAGCTTGGTGCGTAAGTTGTGAGTGTAATCCTCATCAATATGCAGTGGCATTTTTGGCGCCAGTTTTTTTAGCATCGGTATGAGCGAAGGAAGAAGGTAAGGTCCAATGGTGAAGATGGCCCCAATCTTTAATGGGCCATCGAGCTGATCGGAATTCTGTTTAGCCATTTGCTTTAGCTGGCTGACTTGCTCGAGAATGTGCTGCGCCTGCTCGATGATCGGCTTGCCTTCCGGAGTGACTTTGACGTCGGATTTGCTTCGCTCAAACAGGATCACGCCTAGCTGTTCTTCCAGCTTACGTACGCCAACACTCAAGGTGGGTTGGCTGACAAAGCAGGCCTCGGCGGCACGGCCAAAGTGGCGTTCGCGGGCAACTGCAACAATATATCTAAACTCTGTTAATGTCATTTTTGATAGCCTCTATCTATCTATGATCAAGAAGTGGCGCAAAGAAGTCAACGACTATCAGGCTATTCGTGTCATTTAAATGTGAAGATTAAAAAGGCTTTCGAGCTAAGAATAAGGATAGCGGGCGTTTGTCGTTAAGTACATGAATTTGGTCCAGCAATATGTCCCAGTCGGCAAACTTTTCTGCCAGTTCGCCTGGCTTCAACAAGTATGCCGGTTTTTTCGGACTGCCATACTTAGCCGCATCTTCCATAAAAGTATGAATCGCCACCAGGCTGCCAGCAGGCAAATGTTCATGATAAAGATCCAGCAAAGGCCGATGCAGATAGCGACATTGCAGTATTAATGAAGGTTTCTGCAAATGAATTAGCTTAATCAGTTTCTGATACTCTTCTTCACAGTTTAACTTCAACGGCGTGACATCAACTTGCCAACGTTCCACAAAGCTAGTGATCCGCTCAATCGCCATAGGATTACGATCAATCGCCAACACTCGAAAACCATGCAGGCCGAGAAAGATGCTGTCTCTGCCTGAACCGCAACCTATATCAAAGGCCAGTGGCTCTTTGGCCGGTAAGTGTTGTTCAATGAGTTCGATGTAATCTTCGAGCAAAGGACTGGCTCGCCACAGGCGGCGGCTGTTGTGATCGGTGGTCCAGTTGGTCTGAGAGTGATCTTGTTGAGTAAATTCCTCGGCCGTAAATACCGCTTCGATTGGATATTGCTGTCGCTCAAATAAACTCCGAACGTCCTGCTGATCAGTGGTATTGGTAAATAATATCAGCGTGGTATCTTTAGGGGGTAATTCGTACCAGCAATCTTCAATTTCAGATAAAGGAATATTGGTAGCACCTTGTATATGACCCTGCCGATATTGTTCGACAGGGCGCAGATCAATAATGGGTATATCAGTGTTTTCTAAAAGCTTGGATTTTTGCATACGTCAGTGAGCGCCATAACCATTCGAGAGGGCCATAGTGGTAGCGTTTTAACCACCAGGGTGACCAGATAAGTTGCAATAAAAACACTATCGCAACAATGCCCATTAACTGCAAGCGTGAGAGCTCGGTAAATAATCCAAACCCAAAGCTATAAAAAATACTGGTGCAAATTAAACTTTGTGCAATGTAATTAGTGAAGGCCATACGCCCAACTGCTTCAAATGACTTTTTTATTCTGCCTCTTGAATCTGATTTACACCACAGTGCCAACAGAGCTACATATCCCAGAGCAATAAATAGCGCTGCCACATTGGTCGTGGTCATGAAAGAAAGTAACAGTATTTCAAACGCAAAATCATTGGCGAATAGCGTCGTCATGTCATAAGCAGTTATAAGAAATCCGACGGTAAAACAGATGAGCAATAATGACCAATAAAACTTAGTAGAGCGTGCCGCGGTTAGAACCCCATACTGATACAGCGCCATACCAACCAGCATTGAGCCACCAATCCTGAAAATCCCAAAGCCTAAACCCATGGTTAACACATTCTCTTTAAAGAAGTCGATTCGGTGCTCGAGCTGCGCGGCATAACTGGTCAAATAGGGCAGTGTTTCCTCTTGTATGGTTGCTTGATCAGGGTAGAACATATTGAACATTAACTCGATATCTTCAGCAGGAATATGATTGATAAAAATACTAACCGTTGCCATATAGAGGGAATACAGCGCTATCAGAACAATACCGGTAATCAGCTTGGTTTTTGGTGTAGTATCGGTAAACAGGTAGACCCAAAGTCCCATCACTGCGTACATAAATAATATATCACCCAACCAGATAAACCAGGCATGAATTAAACCAAATATTAATAACCAGAAGATGCGACGATAATGATATTTGGCAGCAGTTATTCCTTGCGCTTTGGCCCGCTCAGCCATCAGCATGATGCCAGCGCCAAATAACATGGAAAACAGTGTGTAGAATTTTTGGTCAGCAAAGATATGAGTCATTGACCAGACCCAAACATCAGAACTGGAAGGCTCGCCTAACGCATAAGGATTCATGTAATAGGCAAAAATGTTCGAAAAACCGTAGATATTCATAATCAGAATACCTAAGACTGCGACGCCACGGATCAAATCCAGTGCGCGAAAACGTTGGTTAGAAGAGGTTGGCAATAGTGCAGTTGTCATGACTAGTCCCTTAGAGTAAAAAGATCAGTTTGTTTTATTCTTATATTTTTAGCACGAAAACTTACAATCACCAACTAAAGCTTGTAGCAAAATGTAGCGATTAAGAATTATTTTGCTTTTATTGATTTGCGCAATTTATTCCATTCCGGATCATCAATATCACCAAACTCATCCATTTTTGGATAACGAATCTTATGCTTATCGCAGAACCTGGTGATGGTCGGATGTAGAGCTTTGAAACAGATTTCATCGACTTCTGCTTGCGGGATTTTGCACTCACCATACATGTTGGCATCTGAGCGTTGGCGTTGTGCCTCATACAAAATCAGCGCGGTGGCGACAGAAACATTGAGTGACTGCACCATACCGACCATTGGAATAATTACGTGTTGGTCAGCGATCTCGGCAGCTTCCTCTGAAACACCAACTAATTCGGAACCAACCAGAAGACAGGTCGGTTTGGTGTAATCAATACTGCGAAAGTCTACGGCTGTGTCAGAAAGATGGGCTGCTAAAACCTGCATACCCTGCGTTTTCATTTGAGCAATACCGGATTGTAGATCTGCGTGCTTATGGGTGGTAACCCATCGTTTGCTGCCGCTGGAGGTATGGTGGCCCCTAAACTTCACGTCCTCAGGGAAGACTGCATGCACGTGGCCAATGCCGACCGCGTCAGCGGTGCGTACAATGGCAGCCAAATTATGTGGCTTATGGACTTCATCCATAAAAACCGTCAGATCAGGCTGACGGTTGGATAATAGGGTTAGAATTTTTTGTAAACGGGCGGGACTACGAGGAAGCACATTTTAGTCCTCATCAAGCGTTACGATAGCATCCATTTCAATTTGCGCGCCTTTGGGTAATTCCTTAACGCCAATGGCGGCACGCGCCGGATAAGGCTGTTCAAAGTATTGCGCCATGATCTCGTTGACGGTCGCAAAGTGACCAAGATCTATCATGAAGATATTCAACTTAGAAATCTGATTCAAGCTGCCACCAGCTGCCTCACAGACTGCACTCAGGTTTTTGAACACCTGATGTACCTGATCTTCAAAAGACTCAACTAACTCCATGGTTTCTGGAATCAATGGAATTTGTCCTGACAAGTATACGATGTTGCCAGCTTTAACAGCTTGCGAATAGGTGCCAATGGCGGCAGGTGCTTTATCAGTTTGAATAATGGTTTTGCTCACAGCAGTTTCCTTAAAGAGGTTTAGATAGAGTTCTAATTAAGGGTGACGATGGACTTTGTTGACGAAAGGAATGACCCTTAATTTTTTGATAATGTTAGCCAAATGAACACGATGATGCACGCCCATCTGGAACGTTAGTATATTGGTTGAACCGTCCAACTCATTAATATCGACATTAACGATATTGGCTTCCTGGTTGGAAATGATATTGGTAATTTGCGCCAGGACGCCACGCTGATTGAAGACTTCAATACGCAGTTCGGCGATATAATCACCCTGCACATCGTCTGACCATTGCACTGGCACATAGCGATCATTGTGCTTGTGCGCGCGTTGGACATTGGGGCAGGTCTCACGGTGAATAGTGAAGCCTTTACCAGCGCTAACATAAGCCAGGATCGGGTCGCCGGGAATGGGGCGACAGCAACGGGCATATTTAACGACCAAGCCTTCAGTCCCTTTGATGGCAAGCGGTGCCTGATCTTTCTGCGGCATTTCCACTACCGTTTCATCGTTGTCTTCTTCGCCACGGGTTAAGCGGTGAGCTACTAATACGCTGGCAATTTTGCCAAGCCCAATACCAGCCAGCATGTCATCTACTGTGTCGTGATGAGTGACTTTCGCTACTGACTCTAAGTGACTTGGTAGAAATTCTTCGAGTGGCTTTTTAAGTACTTGCTCAAGCAAACGTCTGCCAAGATGAACGGCTTCATCCTGGCGAATGTTTTTCACAAAGTTACGAATGTTGGAGCGCGCTTTACCTGTCACCACATAACTGAGCCAGGCTGGATTCGGTTTAGCGCCCGGTGCTGTGATAATTTCAACGGTTTTGCCATTGCTTAATGGCGTGCTCAATGGTGAAAATTGTTTATCAATTTTGCAGGCAATACAGCTGTTACCGACATCAGTGTGAATCGCATAAGCGAAGTCCACGGGTGTGGCGCCCTTGGGTAGCTCAATGATTTTGCCTTTCGGCGTAAAGATATAAACTTCATCCGGGTAGAGATCGATTTTAACGTTCTCGATAAACTCCATTGAATCGCCAGCGCTTTGTTGCAACTCAATCAAGCTCTGCAACCATTCGCGAGCCTTGGTTTCTGCCGGATGAGCGCTGCCGGTTTTATAGAGCCAGTGCGCTGCGACACCATGTTCCGCCATCTGATCCATCAACTCGGTTCGGATTTGCACTTCGATATGAATACCGGTTTTATTGCGCAGAACTGTATGCAGTGATTGATATCCGTTGGCTTTGGGGATGGCGATGTAATCTTTGAAGCGGCCGGGGATGGGTTTGAAAAGGTTATGAATTTGACCAAGAATGCGGTAACAGGAATCTTCGCTATCGGTGATGACGCGGAAGGCATAAATATCCATCACCTCGTTAAATGTTCCCACCTTGTCGCGCATTTTCTTATAGATACTGTAAACACTTTTCTCGCGACCAATCACTTTACTGGTGATTCGGGAATCTTTCAGACGCGTTCGTAATTGTTCAGTGATGCGTTCAACGATCTCTTTGCGATGGCCACGAACTTTTTTGACCGAGTGCTGTAAAACTCGATAGCGCAATGGATACATGTTGGCGAAACCCAACAGTTCCAGCTGCTCTTTTAAGCGATAAATACCCAGACGATTAGCAATCGGAGCATAAATCTCGAGCGTTTCTCGGGCAATGCGGCGACGCTTATCGGGACGTAGTGCGCCCAGAGTCTGCATGTTATGCAAACGATCGGCCAGTTTGATCAGAATGACGCGAATATCCTGCGTCATAGCCATCATCATCTTGCGGAAGTTTTCGGCCTGAGCCTGTTCTTTGGATTGGAAGTCGATTTGCGTCAACTTGCTGACACCTTCGACTAAATCGGCAACCGTATCGCCAAACTCAGTAGTTAAATCCTGCTTGGTCACATCGCAATCTTCAATCACATCGTGCATTAAAGCTGCCATGATAGTTTGATGATCGAGATGAAGATCAGCAAGAATGTGCGCAGCGGCGACTGGGTGAGTAATATAAGGATCGCCGCTGGAGCGCATTTGCCCTTCATGTGCGCGTTCCGCCAGCAGATAGGCGCGCTCAATATCGGCTACCTGGTTCGTTTCCAGATAACCATTGAGCACATCCCGTAGGCTTTCGAAATGCGACAAGTCGGACATTAATAAACCTAAGTGGTTAAGCTATTAAAATAGAACTGGCTTATGCTCACGCTCGCGCTTAGCTGCACGCTCGTCTGCGATCACCGATTCACGCGTGGTTAAACCTTCTTCGATTTCACGCAAAGCAACAACAGTTGGTTTATCATTATCCCAATCCACTTTAGGATCGTGGCCACCAGTGGCGATTTGACGAGCGCGCTTAGCGGCTAGCATAATCAAATCAAAACGATTACCAACTTTTTCAACAGCATCTTGTACCGTTACACGTGCCATAATTTACCTCTTACATACATAATGTGGCGAAAGTGCCAAGGGTTAAATTCGGTGCTTTAATATAGGGCTTTTAGCAAAAAACCAGTGAATAAAGCGTTAAAAAAGACTTATAAAGTAAGTGTACCTTAAAAAACTGCTTACTCCATAGAATCTGATAGCAGGTCATGAATTAAATGGTGCTGACGAACTTTCTGGCTTGCTATGCGCAGGCGCCGAGCGGTGAAGATAGCTTCCAGTTCCGCGCAAGCCGTTTCAAAGTCGTCATTGATGATCACATAGTCGTACTCATCATAATGTTTCATTTCTGCAGTTGCTGCCGCCATACGTTTCGCGATCACTTCCTCGCTATCCTGGCCGCGATTAGTCAGCCTGTTTAATAATTCTTCGCGCGACGGCGGCAAAATAAAGATACCGCGACATTCCGGCATCAGCTCACGCACCTGACGTGCACCCTGCCAGTCAATCTCCAGAATCACATCATGGCCCTCGACCAACTGCTTCTCCAGCCAGTCGCGACTGGTGCCGTAAAAGTTGTCAAACACCTGCGCGTGCTCTAAAAATTGCTGCTTATCCAACATCTTCTGGAAAGTTGCCTGATCGACAAAATGATAATCCACACCGTCTTGCTCGCCCGGTCTTTGTGGGCGAGTGGTATGCGAAATAGACAGTTTCAGCTCAGGTAAATTCTGCAAAACGGTCTTTAAAAGACTGGTCTTGCCTGCGCCCGAAGGTGCGGAAACCACATACAGCGTGCCTTTAGCTATGGTGTTGATAGGCGTCATTGTCGTCATCAAATCCTGCTATATCCTAATCCAGAGAATAAAACTTAACCAAGCCAAACCTTTATAGCACAGGGCCTGCAGGGATAATAGAGCTTGGAAGGTCAAACGGAAAACACAAAGGCGCGATCATAACACAAGACCAAGCCTGCGCGGTATAGAAAGTAAGCAATTAATGTGTTCTTCTGGAGGGGCGGCGCCAATCTGCCCGCCCCAGACAGCGGTTAGATTTGTTTTACTCGATATTTTGTACTTGCTCGCGCATCTGTTCGATCAGGACTTTGACTTCAACGGCACTGGCTGTGATATCGGCATTGATGGATTTTGAGCCGAGAGTATTGGCTTCGCGGTTGAATTCTTGCATCAAGAAGTCGAGGCGTCGACCAATGGGGCCACCCTTCTTGAGCATACGTTGTGCTTCAATAACGTGAGTTTTGAGACGGTCGAGCTCTTCGGCGACGTCTAACTTTTGTGCCAGGAAGACCAGCTCTTGCTCACGACGCTCTGGGTCCAGCTCAACTTCTGCCTCTTTGAAGCGAGTCAGTAGTTTATCGCGCTGCCATTGCATCACTTGTGGCATTTGTTCAGCGACCTTGTCTACTTCGACGCCAATGCCCGCCAGGCGTTGTTCGATCATCTCGCTCAGAGCTGAACCTTCACGTTCACGGACTGTGATCAGTTGCTTCACAGCTTCCTCGAAGACATTCCTTACGTCCTGTTCCATGGTGTCGGTATCTGCTTCTTCCTGTTGCAGAATGCCAGGCCAACGCAGCAGTTGAGTCAAATCGGGGGATTGGTTGTCTTGGGCAAGAACCTGTAACTCTTCATGGGCGGTGAGCAACTGTTGTGCCATTTCCTGGTCGAGCTTGATTTTACCGGCACTTTTTGCGTTCATTTCAACACGTAAGGTGCAATCAAGTTTGCCACGGCTCAGTTGTTTGCGTAGTACATCACGTAGTGAGAACTCCATATGACGGAAGGTTTCCGGCATTCTGAAATTAGGTTCGAGGAATCGTTGGTTTACGGATTTGATTTCCCAGGTTACGTTGCCCCACTCGGTCGCCACTTGTTGGCGGGCGAAGGCTGTCATGCTTCTAACCATGTAAATTAATGACCTTTTGCAGTGTGTTCGGCTCAATATAGGAGCGAAAGCCCAGTGTTCTGGGCGAAAAGAGCAATTGTACCGATCTTTAGGGGGATTGGCGATAGGGGTGGTTTGCATCTATAGATTCGGAGGGCAACCGCAAGTCGCCCCTACAGGGGGGTAGCAGGGTAATAGTATAAAAGAGCATGAACGCTAGAGGTCGGAATATTTGTAGG
Source organism: Kangiella sp. (assembly GCA_048266925.1). GTDB lineage: Bacteria > Pseudomonadota > Gammaproteobacteria > Enterobacterales > Kangiellaceae > Kangiella. The sequence goes on from JBLWYL010000003.1 coordinate 626,127, forward strand.
AGCGACTTGTGGTCGCCCTAATTGATGATGATATAGGTTTAATGGGCCAAGGCGAGGCTTGATAATAAAGGGCTGGCACATTGGCGTTGCCCCTACCGAGATGTATTAGGGTGGTAGGTTGGATAAGGCGCAGAGCGTTTTACAGACTACAGAGCTTTGACGCGAAAGCGCTTTTCGTCTTCCAGGCGCAGGGCGGTCAGTTTGTTACCCCACACGCAGCCAGTATCGAGGGCATGTAAGTTGGGGATGGGGCATTTACCGTTGAGCGCTGCCCAATGACCGAAGACAACCCGGGTTTCGTGGCCAATGTCAGTGAGTTCGTACCAGGGGAATAAACCTTTACCCTGCTTACCAGGGGAAGATTTGCTCTTAAAATCAAGAGTACCGTCGTGATGAACAAAGCGCATACGAGTGAAGGCATTGGTGATGTAACGCAGACGCTCTATGCCTTCCAGTTTCGGATTCCATAACGCAGGTTTGTTGCCGTACATATGCTTGAAAAAATCCTTGGCAGTTTCTTTTTTGCTTAACACGTCTTCGAGTTCGAAAGCGCAGGCGAGGGTAGTTTTCAGATTCCATTGTGGTGGCACGCCAGCATGGGTCATCAGGGCATTGAGGTTTTTATCGTAAATTGCCATCGGCTGCTTACGTAGCCATTTCATGAGTTTCTTTATATTCTCGGCGGCAAATATAGCGTGTAGCTCGCTTTTTTTGCTGAGCTTAGCTTTGGTGTAATAGCTCGCCAGCATGCTTAGATCGTGATTACCCAGCACCAGCTGGCATACATCCTGGTGCTCGTAAGCGAACTGCAATACTTCGAGTGATTTGGGGCCGCGGCTAACAAGGTCGCCAGCCAGCCACAGGGTATCATGCGCTGGACTAAACTGGATTTTTTTTAGAAGAAGACGAAACTCATCATAACAACCTTGAATATCGCCGATTGCATAGGTCGCCATAAAGTCTAATGAAGTGCTCCGGGGGCTGCCAAACTGAAGACAGGTATAGGCGTATCGAACTCCGTACCACTGTCCGTTGCCATCTGATAATTGCCTTGCATGGTGCCAATCGGGGTGTTGAGCACGGCACCGCTGGAGTATTCATAGCTTTTGCCAGGGGCGATATAAGGTTGCTCTCCGACCACGCCCTGCCCTTTGACTTCGGTTATTTCTCCATTGGCATCAGTGATGATCCAATGGCGAGCGTTAAGGGTCGCACCATGCGAGCCAGTGTTGGTGATTTGAATGGTATAAGCAAATACATAACGTTCATTCTCGGGCTCGGACTGTTCGTCGATGTATTGGGTTTGAACACTAATTTGAAATTGATATTCTTGAGTCATTTTTTAGTCAGTATTGTGAGTAGTTTGTGATTGACCAGTTAACCTCATTGTCTATGGATTGCGAGTGTGGTGCAACCCTGCATCAACTCTTTAATCGGATGGTTAGAGGTTATTTGGCGATGTGAAAGCTATTAGCCTGTGCTAATATCCGAACAATTCATTTGAGTAATATTTTTATTGAGAATAGTTTAGAGAATAGATTATGAGTCACCTAAGAGACAAAACCGTCATGATTACCGGCGCCAGTTCCGGCTTTGGCTTGGCTTGTGCTAAAGCGTTTGCCCAAAAGGGCTGCAAGGTTATTGCTGCTGCCCGTCGTAAAGAGCGCTTGCAGGCTCTGAAGGAAGATCTTAAGCAGGAACTGGGTGAGGATCGAGTGTTTGTGTTGCCTCTGGATGTGACATCCGAGGAACAGGTTGACTCTATGTTCGATGCGATTCCTGAAGAGTTTTCTAACATCGATATTCTGGTTAACAACGCGGGGCTGGCATTAGGTTTAGAGCCGGCGCACCAAGCGGACCTGACCGACTGGAATCGCATGGTGGATACCAACATTAAAGGTTTGTATCTGATGACTAGAAAAGTATTGCCTGGCATGGTCGAGCGCAAGTCAGGTCATGTCATTAATATTGGTTCGATTGCTGGCAATTATGCCTATCCAGGTGGTAATGCTTACGGCGCCACCAAGGCTTTTGTTAAGCAATTTAGTCGCAACTTACGCGCGGACTTATTGGGCTCCCAGGTTCGAGTGACCAACATCGAACCGGGTCTTGCAGAAACCGAATTCTCATTAGTTCGCTTCCATGGCGATAAAGAGAAAGCCGAGAATGTTTATAAAGGGGCCAATCCTTTGACTGCCCAAGATATCGCCGAGTCGGTATTGTGGGCCGCTGAGCAACCACAGCATGTCAATATCAACAGTATTGAGTTAATGCCCACCTCACAAGCCTGGGCAGCGCTGGCGATTGATAAAGTGCTTGGCTAAAATGATACGTTAACCCTCAAGGAATTATTATGACACAACCGATTATTTTACCACTGGTGGCGATGATGTTTTTGACCATCATTGTTGCCATCGTAATGTACCGTCGACGCGTCACTTCTATGAAGTCGGAGCGCATTCATCCGCAGAAGGTTCACTCACGAAAAGGTGGTCTGGAGCACTTTGCCGACACCCGTGCTTCCGATAACTATATGAATCTGTTCGAGTTACCGGTACTGTTTTATGTGGCCATATTTACCATAATGCTGACTAATAACAGTTCACATCTGATGGTAGCCTTAGCATGGGCATTTGTCGCTTTTCGGGTGGTACATAGTATTATTCATTGTACCTACAACAAGGTGATGCACAGATTCACAGCCTTCATGTTGAGTTTTGTAACGCTGACTGCTCTATGGCTGGTATTAGCATCAAACTTGATTTTTGGAACTCAATTTTAGCTATGAATATTGAAAAAGATACTGTCGTTGAATTGGATTATAAATTAATGGATCAAGCAGGGCAGGTTTGGGAAAGCTCAGCAGAAGGTGGCCCCTGGGTCTATTTGCATGGTTACGGCGAAGTCATGCCTGGACTGGAAAAAGAGCTAACAGGCAAAGCGATTGGTCAGAAAGTTAGGGTGGAGTTACCACCAAACGAAGCTTATGGTCAGTACGAAGACGATCTACGCACCGAAGTACCGCGAGAAGCGTTTGCAGATGTTGAAAACCTATGTGAAGGGATGCGTCTGGCGGCAGAAAGCAGTGATGGGGTACATGCTGTAGTCGTGCGTGAAATTTCCGAAGACAAAGTGGTGATTGATGCCAACCACCCTCTTGCCGGACAAACCGTCAAAGTCGAAGTGAAAGTATTAGCAGTACGCAAAGCTGATGCTGATGAAGTTGCTCATGGACATGTTCATCAGCATGGAAAGTGCGGGGAGTAATGTTGGGTTGCCATTCGCAACAGTGGCAAGTTCGGTAGGGGCGGACCTGTGTGTCTGCCCATCCACAAATCAGAAATTCTCAGGCTTGAACTTATCACTGAGACAGTTAACAGCTCAATCAGAACTTAAACTTACAGGTAGGGGCAGGCCAATGTGCCTGCCCTTTTACAATTATTTATACCGCGACTGCTTTATGTTGCAGGTCAAAGATTTCACGAATGCCTTGCTTGCCTAGCTCTAACATTTGCATCAATTCATCACCGGTGAAGGTTTCGCCTTCGGCGGTGCCTTGAATTTCAATAAAACCACCGTTTTCATCCATCACTAAATTCATGTCGGTTTCAGCCGCTGAATCTTCAAGATAATCGAGGTCAAGAATCGGTGTGCCTTTGTAGATACCTACTGAGACGGAGCCAACCATATGTTTAAGCGGGTTAGTTTTAATCATGCCGGTTTTACGCATATGAAATAAGGCGTCATGCAAAGCAATACTGGCGCCGGAAATGGAGGCGGTACGAGTACCACCATCCGCTTGAATAACGTCACAGTCTACGTAAATGGTGTTTTCGCCGAGTTGCGAGAGGTCAACGGCTGCTCGTAATGAGCGACCAATTAACCTTTGAATTTCTAAGGTGCGGCCGCCTTGTTTACCACGTGATGCTTCGCGATCCATACGGGTGTGGGTTGAGCGCGGCAACATACCGTATTCTGCTGTAATCCAGCCCTGACCTTTGCCTTTTAAAAACCTCGGCACATTGTCGACCACGCTGGCATTGCATAGAACTTTAGTTTCACCGAATTCTATCAGTACTGAACCTTCCGCGTGCTTGGTGAATTGGCGCGTGATGGTGATTGGACGAAGCTGATTGCTGGTGCGGCCACTCGGTCTCATGGGGATCCCTTGGTTGGATTGTGTTAAGTGGCGCAATTATACGAAAAAGTCGAGGGTATTCCTATGCCAGTGACACCAGGTAGGCATAATAAATCATCGCCTGATGATCTTGCTTAGATGATATAAGTTGTTGTTTTGTGATATCGGTTGTCAGGATTTTTGACATTGGTCACAAATCCAGATGACTACGCCTTTGATGACAATTTCTTTGCGATTTGTATCACAATGTATCCAAGTCAGCTGAGGTACTCTAGCTTTCACCAAAAGTGGAGGTATTTATTATGAAATTTAAACATGGCTTGATACTAGCCAGTGTTTTATTAGCATTGGCTGGTTGTAAATCTGATGACCCAGATAAAGGTAAAATGGCTTTAGCCATCACTGATGCGCCGGTTGATGGTGCGGAGGCAGTTGTTGTGGAGTTTACTGGGATCGAGGTTCAAGGTGCTGGTGAGCGTTTGAATTTCGATTTTGCTACACCAATGACCATTGATTTGTTGCAGCTTACAGGCGATGAGTCACTGGAATTGCTACCTGAGACAACGGTTAACGCCGGGCAGTATCAATGGATTCGATTGAAGGTAAATGCTGAACGCGGTGTGACTGATTCTTACATTGACATTGATGGTGCGCGTTACTCCCTATTCGTTCCAAGTGGTGCTCAAACGGGTTTAAAATTGAACCGACCCTTCATGGTGGCTGCAGGAGGAATTGCTGACTTCACCATTGATTTTGATTTAAGAAAATCGATACATCAGCCTCAAAATGGTAGCGGAGATTACTACCTGCGTCCTACATTACGCATTGTTGATAACCTGGAAATAGGTCATATCAATGGTTTGGTGGATGAAACGCTCGTCAATGCAGAGGGTTGTTCAGACACTAGCGGTGTTTATTTATTCGCAGGGTATGATGCGGAAACTGATGACATCGACGCCAATGAACCTGAGCCAATTACAACAACGACAGTTGAGTTGAATACCGATGGCTTCTATGAGTATGAAATTGGTTTCGTTCAGGCCGGAGACTATACTCTAGCGTTCACTTGTGAAGCCGCTAATGATGATCCTGAAACGGATGATGTAATAACATTCAGCGCGACTCAGAATGTTACTGTCACTGTTGATGAAACTGCCACTGTAGATTTTTAAGTTATGGCATAGTTAGTTTAAATGTAGGTAAGTAAAAAGGTCGGCAAACGCCGACCTTTTTTATGCTTAGAGTTTTATGCATTGAGTGTGCGGTGCTGTGATTAATGTCAGGATGAGTGGGCTCTATGTGATCGAGTGGTCAGTAAGCTCCTTCCTGAGCGATAGATTAGCCATAAGAAAAATAGTGGAAACAGGATCGTTTGCACTACGAAAATAGTAATCAGTTCAATCACATTTTTACTGGCTCGTTCAGCCGCAGCCTGATAAGCCTTAATTTGCTTTTTAATATCCAGTTGGCTGATGGCATTACTTAACCATTCTTTCGCACCTTGATAGGCAGACCGCTCAGGTTCGGCAACCGCTTCTTCTGGGGTGTTATTTTCAATGGTTTTACTGACGCCTTCTAATTCAACACTGGCTTCTTGGTAATTATTGTCCAGAAAAACATGATAAAAGCCTTCATTGGCCAGTGCCATAACGGGGGTTGCAAAGCGAATCAGCACTAAAAATATCGCTACCTTAAACCACAAAGGATGTAAGCCATCAGGCTTGTTCCGTTTGACGATTAACAGGGCGCCATAGAGCAACCAAAAACCAATGGCAAAATAGTTAAATACTTCCCAGGCGGACATGGCGAGTAATAGCTTTTGTACGCCGATGGCAGATGCTGCAACCAGCATCACTAGCGAAAAGCGTTCAATTAAATCATTGACTGGGTCGAGAATTTCGCCCGGTGAAATATTCAGACCAACCCCAGCAGGCTGCATGGCAACTTCTGCTTCCTGAGCAACGGAGATAAGCCCATTGAGTGTTCTGGCTACAGCAAAAGAAATGAGCGCCCGCTTTAAAGCTTGATTGGCATATTCTTCGCCGAAATGGTCGAGAGCCTTGCTGCCTGCTAATAAAGAAGCGAGCAACAAGCCTAAAATATAAATCGAAAGATTAAGTTTTTTCATAGAGTTACCTCGTTATACCTAGAATATCCTAGCAAGAGGTAATCGACAAATCTCGAAAAGGTTTATGGATTGAGTAGTAGTTATTGATTTGCTGAGTAAAGAGAAAAGCAACTGGGGCCGCACTGCTACCCATCCTGCCAGAGGTTTGGAGGGGTAGGATTTCCAGCAATGGATAGCAGCTTAATGCGGCGAGTCCCAGAATTGCTCCTCCTTGAGGAGTCGTTTAGTTAGACATAAGTTTCCTTCTCATGCCGAACAGTGTTAATCCAAGTAATAGCCAAAGCGGGGTTGAGCCACCACCTCCGCCGCCACCTGAATCTGGTTCAGGCTGGGGTGGTGCAGGAGGCTCAGAATCGCCAATCTGACTATTGTCTTTTAATACGAATAATCCATTAGAAATATCGCTGACCAGGATATTGCCACTGGGTAAATAAGGATAAGCTCCCCAAGCACCGTCGAACTGTGGGTCGTTGGCTTCGGGAATCGGATAAGTGTCGAAAAAACCAATTTCTTTGGGGGCAACAGGATTGGATACATCAAGAATCGTTAAACCACGTTTGTAGTTCGACATATAATATTTGTCTTCGAGCGTAAAGCCGTTGTGATCAATGGCCGGTGTTGAGCCGACATAAGAACCGACAATTCTGGGCGAGGTTAAATCCTGAATATCCATCACATAAAGGGTGGAGTTGACACCTCGATTACGCTCGTCCAGTTCGTCCTGAATAAAGATGTAATTTTTATCTTTTGAGTACCAGCCGGAATGAGTGTAGCTGGCACCGGCATAGCCTGTACTGCTGATTTTGAACGGATCGGATTTATCGGTGGTGTCCCAGATGTCGACGGTATTCTCATTAAAGTCGACGAAGATTTCACAAGGGCTGTGGCCAGTTGCACACTGAGCGGTCCGTGCGTCGTCAATAATCAGATTGGTTGCATCGTGAACATAACCAGCTGAACTGGGCGTAGTAATCAGTGCTGGATTAACCGGGTCGGTCAGATCAAATACGCGATAAGAACCGTTATCAAGATTGGAGCCTGTAATATATAAATAGGCTTCATGGCCATTAAGTGCCGTGCCATTAGCGTAGTCAATATTGCCAAGATAGACGTTATGAGCCGTTTGGAAAACACTGATGGTATTGACCAGTTCAATTGACTGGGGAGCATTGCTTAAGTCGATAACCTGCAATCCGCCCTGACCTTCGGTGGTGACGTAAGCATAGACTTTATACTCTGAAGCTACATCATCGAAATACTGGTAAACCTTAACGTCACGCCAGGTGCTATGGGCACCGGTAATGGTATCAACCTCAGCTGGGTTTGCAGGATCCGTCACATCGATCAGCACGGTTCCGTTATAAACCCCCATTACTGCATATTCACGGTTATTATTGAGATCAACATACCCCCAGATATCATTGGCGCTGGATGGTGATGAGCTTAATTGGCTTAACGGTAAGTGCGATTCAAGATCAACATTATGGCATGGGTATTCACCAGCCTGGCCGTTTGAGCAGGTTAGTTGTTTTTCAACGCTGGTAGTGATTTTTTGATAGCGTTCAAGTAGTTTTAAATACTCTGGTTTGAGCCGTTGCTCAGGTAGTCCCTTGGCATCCTGTAGTAAGCGAAAACCTTTATCGGCTAATTTTTCGCGGTATTCGGCAGGAATGCCAGTAATGGTTGTTAGATGTTGATCGGCATTTTGCTTGGCAAATTCATCCTGAGTCGAAAAACCACCTTTTACAGCCACCATATCGTTAAGCAAATAGAAGATGTCCATCTCACCAGCATGATAGGTACCTGATGCGACATGGATTTTGTCGCCTTTACTGGACTGATTGACGGCATAAGCTATGCTTGCACAAGGTGAGGATGGCTTGGAACAATCACCCTGATCGGTACCATCTTCAGCAACATAACGCACCGGATGCGATCCGCTGTGAGCTAAAACTGATGAGTGCAATAGGGAGGCGAGTATTAAGGCAATACTTCCTGTGACTGTAATTATTGATTTCATGTGAGCTACCCCGCTTCTATACCATACAATTTATCTGAGAAGTTTTCTCAGAACTTACGACAATATCACATTAAAACAATAAGACGTTTAACAGTTACAATCTGTTACAGAAATCTGCATTAAGTCAGGCGGTTAACTAATAGAATAAAACCCTTAAGAATTAAGGAGTATAAAGTGATGAGACAGGTTTGTTTATTCATATTAATGATGCTGCTTGGTGGGTCAGTTTATGCTGAATCCACAGACTCGGAAAGTGATAGTCAACTCCCTTTGGGCAGTGAGCTAATAAGGATTAATGACCATAACCTGCATATCCGTAAACTTGGAGAAGAAGATCTTTCACAACCCGATCTGATTTTATTATCCGGGCCAACAGACAATTGGCACAGTGATAGTGGCTGGTGGGCATTAGGACAAAATTTTCTTGCTCAAGAATATCGTACGGTTGTAATTGACCGGGCCGGACATGCCTGGTCGGAGTCAGTCAAGAAACCTTCTTACCAGAACTTTGCAAAAGATTTAGCAGAGTTTATTGAGCAGCAGAATAGACCGGTCATTATCGTCGCGTTTGCCAGTTCCAATTTATCGCTTCATTCTTTGATGGAGGATAGAGAGGCTGCTGCATTGGTTAAAGGTGCCGTGCTCATCGATCCTGATGCGTTAACCGAGCACTCTATTGAGCATTACAGCTCCGAAACAGAACGCTATCGAAAAGGTTGGGATGAAATTGAGCAGTTTATTAATGGCGGCAAATACGATGACATCATGCAGCAGAAAATCAAAGAAGAAAGAGAGCATTTAAAATCAATTATTTCTGCTGAGAACGAAAACTATATGGATTGGAATTTCTATTCAGCGATAGAAAATGTAAGAAATACTCGTCGTTACCAATTAGAAAAATTTTGGGAAACTACTCATTATCGTGACGATCTGATTCAAGCACAAAACAACCCACTGCCAGTCGAGCTACCGTTGGTTATTATTGATAGTGATTTTGAAACAGGCTACTTGCCGAAAATTGAGGATGAGTCAGTTAAAGCATCCATTATTCAATGGCGAGATGAAGGAAGGGATTGGTTTTTTCAAATCTCTCAAAAGAGCGAATGCGGCGCTTACTGGCCAGTTGCCTCTCAAGAACATCTGATTATGATGGAGCAGCCCGAGCTACTCACTCGGGCCGTTGAAAAAATACTAAGTTGTCAGCAACAAAATTAAAGCGGGCGTTGCACACCATCTTTAATCGCTTGCTGTTTTACCGCTTCAGCAATTTTTTGTGCCACATTGCGGTTCAATGGATCTGGTAATACGTGATCCGGTGCAAGATGATTGACGGCATCGGCTAGCGCATAAGCTGCGGCAATTTTCATCGCTTCCGTAATACGGGTTGCACGAGCTTCTAATGCGCCGCGGAAAATACCCGGGAAGGCCAATACGTTATTAACCTGATTCGGGAAATCGCTACGTCCCGTGCCGACAACAGCTGCACCGGCAGCGATTGCTTCATCAGGCATAATCTCCGGAATAGGGTTGGCCATTGCAAGAATGATGGGGTCTTTGTTCATCAGCTTGATGTTTTCGCCAGTTAACAAGTTGCCTTTGGACACACCGATAAATACATCGGAATTTGTTAATGCATCCAACAATTTGCCATTACGGTTATGACGGTTAGTATAAGCCAGTAATTTCTTCTTCTCATCATTTAGATCAGAACGGTCAGGTGAAATGATACCTTGGGAATCGCAGACCAGTACATCCTCAACCGGAATACAGGCTGCTTCATCGTGGCCAACACAACGAAGCAATTTCGCAATGGCGGTACCCGCAGCACCGGCACCGTTAATCACAACTTTTAATTGCTTAATGTCTTTGCCAGTAACCTTACAGGCATTGATTAAAGCTGCCAGCAAAACAATCGCTGTGCCGTGTTGATCATCATGAAAAACCGGGATGCCAATATCTTGCAGCGCTTCTTCGATTTCGAAACATTTCGGCGCGGCGATATCTTCCAGGTTAATGCCACCAAAAGTTGGCGCAATCGCTTTAACCGCAGTAATGATTTCTGCGGCGCTTTTAGCATCGAGTACCAGTGGTACGCCATCAATATCGGCAAACTCTTTAAACAGGATGGCTTTACCTTCCATAACAGGAAGGGCAGCTTCGGGACCGATATTGCCAAGTCCTAAAACTGCTGAGCCATCGGACACGATGGCAACCGAATTACCTTTCATGGTGTAGAGGTAACTGGAGTTTTTGTCTTTAGCGATATGATTAGAAACCGCAGCTACGCCGGGAGTGTAGGCAATGGATAAGTCTTCACGATTCTGAAGCGGGACTTTGCTCTTGATGGCCCACTTGCCACGTAAATAACGGTGAATATCTAGAGATTTTTTGAAGTAGTCGCTCATAAGTTAGTCAAACTTAATTAGGTTCGCCATAAATGGGTGCAATGATACGCTTATTGTACGGGAATTGTGGTCGGATTAGCAGGGTTCATCGAGATTGTAGGGAAATAAATAGAGCTAGCGCAAGTTTTCAGATGACTTGCGCTTGCTGACAAAAAATCTCTATTTTTTCTTCGGGAACACTTTAGTTAACCAGTAGTCTGCCGAGACGTATCGCCCTGCGCCGGTAAAGAACAAGGATAGCAACATAATAAAGTAAGTTGCTGCAAATTCGATACCGTTTTGCAGTATCACAATATTACCTTTTTCAGTGAGCCAGCTGTAATTACCATGATCTTGGAGAATGGTTCGTGCTCTTGCAAGCCGCTCAGAAATTTCAGGGTCGGTTGATTGCGCGATGGCAAACCAGCCGTTATCCAAGTGTACGGCAAAAATGGCGACCAGCATGGTAATCATTAATGGGATGACTGCCCAGCGAACGGCGAAACCAGTCAATAACAAAACGGCACCAACCGTTTCTGTGCCGGCCGCTAAAAAAGTCATCACATCGGGGAATGGTAATCCTAACCCCCATTCGCTATTGCCGAACCAGTTTGAGGTGTTCTCGAAATTGGCAAACTTTCGAGTTCCCGCTTCCCAAAAAGGGAAGAACAGAAGTACCCGAAACAGCAATGGCGGTAATCCATCAATGTGCTTGACTGAATTACAGACTGCCCCAGTAAAACTGTAATATTTATCCGCTAAAGTTTGCATCAATATGCTCCTTTTGGTGTGAATTTAGAGATTCTTAGTCGGAATCTTGTTTTCTTGATAAGGGTGAACCTTATCTATTGGAGTCGAAAGTCCAGATTCTGTTACAAGCCGCATATGATGGCGCTTTAATCGGCGAGGTTCTTTTACCCCGCATGAATGAGCAATCATACCTACCGCTTTAACCATATTCTTATGATAATGATAGACACGAACCGACTTGTCTGTGATATCCAGCCCCTTTTGTAGATCGGGATCATGGGTGGTAACGCCCGTTGGGCAGGTGTTTTTGTTGCATTGCATGGCTTGGATACAACCAAGAGCGAACATAAACCCTCGTGCAGACAGGGCAAAATCTGCCCCCATAGCTAGGGCCCAGGCCACTGCCGATGGATTAATCATTTTACCTGAGCAGATAACTTTGATGCGATCACGTAATCCCTGCTGTTGCAGAATATCGATAGCCATGGGCAGGCTTTCTTTTAAGGTTAAGCCTACATAATCAAATAAGGGTTGTGGCGCTGCCCCTGAACCACCATCGGCGCTATCAATGGTTACGAAGTCGGGTGCGAACTCGATGCCACGTTTATGGATCTCGGCGCAAAGATCAAATAAGAAATGTTCGCCACCGAGCACAGTCTTAAAGCCGACCGGCTTGCCGGTAATTTCACGGATGCGGTTAATCATATCCAGCAAGTCACCGACATTATGAATTTCACGATGACCATTGGGACTGATGGAGGCTTCCCCTTCAGGGATGCCGCGAATTCGAGCGATCTCGGCTGTGACTTTAGTTGCAGGAAGAATACCGCCTTTGCCAGGCTTGGCGCCTTGCGCCAGTTTGAGCTCGATCATTTTAACTTGGGGATGTTGCGCAACTTCTTTGAGTTTATCGTCGCTTAATTTGCCTTCTGCATCACGAGCGCCATATTTTGCGGTTCCTATCTGGAATACTACATCACCGCCTCCGGCTAAGTGATAAGAGGATAACCCGCCTTCTCCCGTATTTATCCAGCAACCCGCTCGCGCTGCTCCGCGCGATAAGGCTTCTACCGCAACTTTAGAAAGCGCACCGTAGCTCATGCCGGAAATATTAAAGAAGCTGCGAGCAAGATAAGGGGTGCGGCAGTAGGGACCAATCATCACCGGAGGTGCTTCAACAGCATTTTCCTCCTGAGTTGGAAACTGATCATTCATGAACAGAACCGTACCGACCTGGTTCAAATTTCGAGTGGAACCAAAAGCCTGGGTTCGACTGATATTTTTAGCGGCTCGGTAGACCCAGGTTCGCTCTGCACGATTAAAAGGCAGTTCCTCGCGATCCATGGAAAAAAAGTACTGACGGAAAAACTCACCTAAATGTTCAAACCAGTAGCGAAAACGGCCAATGACTGGGAAATTGTGTCTAATCGCGTGTTTTTTCTGAGTAGAATCAATGATATAAAAGGCAATAATGGTCAAAACCAAGAGGATGATAGCAATGACAAAAAAGCCCGCTATCCATTCCATAACGGTTTTAACAAATGACATGAAGCCTTCTAATTGCATCGATATATACCTTCCAGTGAATTAAAAAAGTGTGCAGACATAATTTATCACTCAATATACTATTGATAGTGAAAACTGCAATTACTAGCTAAGGTGTAATATTGATAGCAAATGCTACTCTAATGCCGTTATTCTAATAGGCATGGCCACCCTGGGTCGAAGTAACGATGAATTAAAGAGGATTGATGGATACAACTGACTTGCCCGAAGAAAACGAATTGATTCAAAGGCTTATCAATCATGACCAGCAGCTATTTGTGACTGTTGTTAAAGCCTGGCATCCCTCTTTATATAGTGTCGCTGCGGCAATCGTTGGCCACTCAATTGCGGACGAGGTAGTACAGGAAGCCTGGGTGTCGGTGATAAAAGCCCTGCCCAAATTCGAAGGCCGCTCGGCCCTGAAGACCTGGGTCACTCGAATTGTTGCCAATGAAGCCAAAAATCGTTACCGCAAAGAATCGCGTTCCGTATCTTTGGAGTCGGTCGATGAAAACTGGTCGACAGACTCCAGAATGATAAACGATCCACGTTTTGATAGTCATGGCCACTGGAATCAGCGAAACCCAGCTTGGGATATTGGTTCCCCGGATGAGTTACTGGCTGCCGATGAATTACAAGACTGTGTCGATAAACATCTGACTCGCCTGCCCGATCAACAGAAATACATTATGGAGCTGCGTGACTCTGCCGGTATGGGGATGGAAGAAATTTGTAACATTTTAGAAGTCAGTTCATCCAATGCCAGAGTGCTACTGCATCGTGCCAGGGATAAAATTCAGCAGGTAGTAGCCAAATTTCAGAGGACAGGCGAATGTTAAGCTGTAAACATCTGGTCGAACAGGCCAGTGAATACATTGATGATGAAATGACTACTGGAAAGAAAATTCAGGTCAAGCTGCATCTCCTTGTGTGCGTGAGCTGTCGTCGATATCTTAAGCAGTTAAAACTGACTATAGCCATGCTAGGCAAGAAAAATCATCATCAGGCATCAGAAGCTATGTGCTATCAGTTGTTAAAAGAATACCAAAAGGAAAAGTCTCAGAAGGAAAAGCATTAAAAAACCCTGCCGAAGCAGGGTTCTTAAATTACTAATGATTATTCCTCTGCTTCAGGCTTAATGGTGCCTTCCATCGATTGCAACACATCGCCTTCAAAGTGCAGAATCAAACGTTCTTCACGTCTATCGCCAGACGATGGCACCATATAATACAAGTAGTACCAGGTATCAGCATTAAGGTTGGTGTCAAGAGCTGGATTGCCTAGCACGAAAGAAATCTGATCCTTAGTCATGCCGGGTTTAATCTTATTCACTTCAGATTGTTCAAGGATATTACCTTGCTGAATAGTTGGTTTATAAACGCAGGCACTTAAAAGGCTGAAGCTGAGCAAAAGAGCAGAAAGAAAAATAGTTTTCATGGAAATCCTGATAGTTAGTGTTTTTTGCTGTAATCGCCATTCACAAGTATACTGAATGGCTTTTCATAAATTCTTGGCATAGTATAATCATTTTGCTTTTATGCAAGCAATAACAACAATTATAATGCACCTTAAGGACTTACATAGTTAGTAAAAGTTCACTTTGGTACAAAAAACTGTACTTAACTATTAGAAACAATGGTTAAAAATTAAGCAGTCGTTCCGTTAAGCAAACGGCAGGGCTTAAGATGAAAGTTAAGTATTTAGTGAAACGTGGCAGTAAGTTTTACCTTCGGATTCCCTTCGACAAAGACCTAAGATGCTTTTTAATGCTGAATGAGCTTAAGCGGTCTCTTCATACTAGTGACCCAATTAAAGCTCAAGTTAGGTCGTTGTTGTATATAAAATTGTTGGCTAACCTTAAGAGTACATTGATGGCAACTATAATAAGTACCCAATCTGATGCGAGAGAAGCCGCTCGTAAACACTTCCTTCAAAAGTTGCATGACTTTGATGAGCGTATCCGTCGATATGGGGTTTACGGTGATGTAGAGCACCAAGGCGGACTATTTGAGGGGGCTACTGAAGATAGCTTAGAGGCACTTGATTATATGCGTACAGATGATGCTGAGAGGCATGAGAAAGAGGCATCTAAACTATCAGCCAAGATTGTTAATGGACGCTACTCCTCTAATGATAATAAGGAACTTAATGACTTTATAGCTGACAGCTCTCTTAAGGTAGAACAAGAATTATTTGCTGATTTGAGGTATGAATACTTCTTAGCTAAGTCTGAATATCTAGATACTCTAGCATGGGGGCATTCAGATAGAAGAGAAGAGTACGAAAAAAGGTTAGCAAGATATTCAAGGAAGCTATCTAAAGCTATTGATTTCAACCCACCAGCCAGCAAAGCTGTAAGAGCACCTATTGTTAAGGAGCTAATCCCTCTCTTCCTAGAAAGTAAAAAAGGAAAATCAGCTAATACCCTCAAAGATTACAAAACCAAGCTTAACTTTTGGGTAGAGTTGGCTGGGGAAAAAGTAAAGTTTACTAAAGACTCAGCTGTTGAGCTAAAAGAACTATTACTTAAATTGCCTTCAAATTATAAGAAGTATTTAACTGATGAGATCACAACGGCAAAACAACTTGCTGAGTCAGGTCGTTTTCCAATAGATAAAAGACTTTCGGACAATTACATTAATCAAGTTATTAATGTCCTCTCAATGTTTAGTGCATGGGCAATTAGTCATGCAAAAATAAGTTTGAGTGATAATCCATTCAATGGTTTGAAGATAAAGGGCGCAAAGACAAAACACAAATTAGCTCCATTTGATGGAGAAGACCTTAAAACAATCTTCAGTTCTAAACAGTGGACTAAAAATAAACATTCGCCAAAGCACTATTGGATTGCTTTAATCTCACTGTTTACGGGTGCAAGATTAAGTGAAGTGGCTCAGCTAGATGTTATAGATATCAAACACAATAATGAGATTTACTATTTCAATTTTACAGATGAGGGCGAAGGGAAGAGTTTAAAAACTTCCTCTTCTAAGCGGAAAGTTCCCATACACCCCTTCCTTATCAAGAAAGGTTTTTTACTGTATGTTGAATCACAGCGTAAGCTAAATGAGCAAAAGTTATTCTCTGATATAGACAAGCAAGGAGAATCAAATTATGGAGATGGGGTCAGTAGTTGGTTTTCAGGTTATAAAACAACACTTGGTCTACCTACTGGTAGTAAAACGTTTCATTCGTTCAGAAGAACCTTCATTACTTACGCTATTAACGAACTTAAGATTAGCGTACATAATGTAAAAGAGTTGGTCGGCCATATTGATAACGATGTTACTACGGGTATTTATAGGCAAAGTTCATCTCTTGAAGATTTAGCTGAGATTCTCTTTAAGTTCAAACTTGAAGATAAGCTTCCTGATTTTCCTGTATTTAATGGTAAGTAGTCTTAAGTTATGTAATGCCCACTTGAAGATATTGGTATCCTCAAGTGGGGCTTTCACTTACCTATTAGGGTAAGATCTATAGTGCGAGCAAACGTCTTGCATTTGCCCATGTACACAGCGCGTATAAGCACATACGTGTACAGGTTGCTCTTGGCTATGATGTAAAGCCATATCAGCCTCCTATTGTTGAGGGTGATAAGCACAGCTTTGACTATTAGGTTCGTTAAGGTATAGAATACCATCGTTGTTAATGACCTAAGGCTCTGTACTCGATATTAAGCCAAGTCATTTAAAGCTCTCGGGAGTGTTGTAGCACTTCCTGAGGGCACTCTAAATAACTTCAAAGTTACCTACTTGCTTACTAAAATCCAGTTAATTTTCTTGTTTATCACCTCCTTTGAAACATGACGCAATGAACTTAATTACTTCACATATCTTTTCAGCGTCATTTTCTGTTAAGTTTGTAGGGATGTCTTTGATCGTTAATTTCAACCCACTCTCAAGCGGTACTGGTAGAGAGAATGTCTCAATTTTTTTATCACTAATTAATCTTGGTGATGAACCAAAAGATTCACCCGACATAATAGATTGAATCTCATCCGATCCTTGCTGAGGCCTTTTTCTTAGCCAAAGGGCAAAGTCTTCAATTGTTGTCTTTATACGAGACTTGTATGTATTAATAGTTGAGTCACTAACACCCTTATTTGCCTCTAGTTCTTTGAACCCATGAATTGCAACATCTAAGTCAACTTTAAAGATATCTCTCTCTTCGTAATCTGGCTGTGATGCAAAGACTCTTTTAATAGCTGTTCTTCGTGTCCTGGCTGTATTGTATTTTAAAAGACCATTTCTGGAGGCCACCCACAAGTACTCGATAAGGTCTCTATATGTATACTTCATCCGTTTGCACCTGTATCACTGTGATTCATGGTAGCATTATACAATAATGATGCACTACAGATCAAGTGATCGATCAAATGATACCCTTGAGATTCGCATAGATAAAATATGCTTTAATATCAAGCCGTTAGCTGATCTTTTTAATTAACTTTATTGATTTTTAGTTCTTTCGATTCACAAATATATGGTTGATTATACTAGATGTAGTGCTTTAGAACAAAGGACAACCTGCGAGTGATCCTGTGTGTATCATGTGTGCAAATCTGTTGATAACTCTAGTGTAAATTCTGAAATTTTTGCGAAGGCATTCCCCCCGCCCGCCCCACAGACTGATCCCCCCCCGCCCCATGATGATGGCATGGTGAGCCATTTCGATATCTTTAAATAGATAAAACATACTTCTCTAACGGGCTATCTGAAGGACAACTTTCAAGATATGTAGCGATACAGGCTTGCTCGACTGACACCAAACTCATTAGCTATATCCTGAGCTGATTCATCTTCGGCCTTATTCTCAAAGCGATCTCTAAGCTGTTTAATTCGCCCCTCACTGAGAGATTTCTTCCGCCCGTTATACTTCCCTTCTTTACGTGCCTTAGCGATCCCTAGCGCCTGTCTCTCCCTTATCAGTTCACGCTCAAACTCTGCGAACGACCCTAAGATATTCATCATTAACTTGCCATGTGCGCTGGTGGTGTCTACTGAACTGTCCTTTAGACTTTTAAACTTAACGCCTTTCTCATCCAGCCTCTTTAGTATGTTGTGCAGATCGACAATGGAGCGAGCCAGACGGTCTAACTTAAAGACTACCAGCGTATCCCCTTCACGAACGTACTCAAGCGCTTTCTCTAGCTCTGTCCTGTCACTCAATGCACCACCTGACTTCTTCTC
The DNA here is from genome assembly GCA_048266925.1 of Kangiella sp. GTDB lineage: Bacteria > Pseudomonadota > Gammaproteobacteria > Enterobacterales > Kangiellaceae > Kangiella. Next base: position 644,281 of record JBLWYL010000003.1, read on the forward strand.
TACGAATATCTTTTTACATCCTGCGGCTTTAAGTTCTTCTTGCTGTATCTCTAACGATTGGTCTTTGGTAGACACACGCCCATAACCTACTAATGTTTCCATGATTATCCCTCTTGTCTTATTTGGGTAAACTCTAATGAGATAGCTAAAAGACTGTCTCAATTCAGTCTCATTTATAGTAGATCATTGAAGTCTCACATGGTCAAGAGTTATTTGCGACAGATGGGTTTTTATTCATTAAGCAAATGGGTAAACTGTTTAGGTTATTAACTCAAGGAAGCCACATGGAAATAGATGCATCATTGTTAGGGCTTGATACGGCCTACTTAGACCAAAATATAATTGACCACATTCGTAGAGGCGATGAGCTGGGGATTAAACAATTCTTATTTAATAACTCTCTTACTCCTGTATATTCAAACGAAACTCTCAAAGAAATAATGCGCTCAGCCTCTCCAAGCAAATATCTAGAAGTTTTAAAAAACTTGGGCGCTGCTTACCTTAAGGCTGAGTATGATGAAAGCTATAAGCCTACAGGAAGAGCATCTATTGACAATGGTAATCCTGATGAAGACTATGAAAATTTGAAGAGAACACTCAGTGAGTCACCAAAAGGCGGTGACCAACCTCTTACCGACTTTCTTCAAAAATTGCATGGCGGAAAAGAAGATATTAGTTTTAAGCAGATTTTTGAGAATCTAGGTGACGATTTAAAAGATTTGCTTTCCTCAACAGAACTTGATGAAGAAGACTTAAAAGATTTACCCAAAGAAGAGAGACAGAAAATTATAAAAGCACTTCAGATGTTAAGGAGTGATGACTTTAAAAACGCAATAAATTCTATCAGTCTAAAGCAAGTTGAAATAGGTCAGGAGCTAGATGCTAACTCCCCTATAAACGGCTCTCTTGTTGAAGAGTTTGAAAAAGCAACTGGGCTGTCACCCAAAACTTTAAGCGGGGGAAGCATTACCCCTCCTTATGTTATTGAGAAGATTAGGATTAAAATGGAAGAAGTCGAGGATTCCTTTGATACTGGTAAATTGCCAAACTTAGGTAAAGGCTTCTTTTTTAAATCTATCTTCATGCCTCACGATAGGACTTTTGAGGAGTTAACCAGAGAGGAACAGGTTACTCACCTATACACTGGCCTCAACCAAATTGGTTACTACAGAGATAAGAAGTTAAGATTAGACGGAAAGGTAGACGGCTTGATGTCAGATTTGTCTCATGCAGGCTTAGCTTCTTTCTGTGATGTATTACTAACTATGGATTTAAGGTTAAAAATGAAAGCTGAAGCATGTTATGAGTACACTAAAACACCAGTTATTATCTTACATATAAAGTAATTAAATCATGCCTGAAGTTGAGGTATTTTAGTTAAACTAAATTATAGATGAGTATAAGCAATGAGAATTACAAAATTCTTTGAAAACAGTCATGTTACATCACCTTATATCAATGTTGTAATCACATTTTTGTTTGCATTCTCTGCGGCTACTGGCTCAATTTATTCAGTAGAACTAAGGAAAACTTCTATTTTCAATTGCATTGACGGTGATGGAGCTTGCTTTCCGGATGGCTCTTTTTCGCCTCATGCCGTGATTTTCTGGACTTCGCTGCTAATTGGCTCGGTACTCTTCTTTTTTAGAAACTATTACCAAGATAGAAAGCAGGAGCAGTCACAAGATGAATTAGTACAAATCTTAAAAACAGCTCCATCTAAAGATTTCATGGATAAGTTTGTAGACCTGTATACGATTGTAAAGGACTTATCTGTATCAACTGGTGTTCTATATGGAGCCTTTGTAGAAAACTATAAACATACTGAGTCAATAGAAGAAAAGGATGAATTGAGAAAGTCCTTTGTTGAGAGTGTGGAGCTTAATATAAGGCGTGTACTTGACGCTATAATAGATATATTCATGCAATTTGAAGGGATCAGTAATAAAGAAATAGTTGGTGCAAACATAATGATTTTCTTAGAAAGGGACAAGAATAAAGAAAATGAGGTTGCCGATATTAAAGGCATGGAAGTGGCTGGTTCTTGTCTTCTTCCTTTATTCTTTGGTAATACAAATTTTAATTTAATGAGAGGTTATTTGGTAGGATTTAAAAAGCTCTCAACAAGTTCTAAGACGAAAGAACAAGGTGCAATTGATGAATCGTTTCCAGATGGTTTGTGTTTATATGTACCAAAGAATTTGAAAAGCCGGAAAGGAAACTTATATGCTTTGCCTGGTGCCCCTGAAGCATTTCTAAGTAATGCTGGAGTCTCACTTGTCCCTAATACAAATCAACTAGAAAAATGGTTTCTTCGTTCAAACTTTGAGTGGGAAGTTAAAGAGGAGGTGAAAAGCTATTTTTCTAAGGGAGATGGCGAGCATATAAAAAGTTTCCTTTCTTTTGCAATAGAGCCCAGCACCTCTCAAGAGGTTGTCTCCTTTGACGGTGATGGCGAGGACGATGGATTAAAGCATATTGCAGTAATGAATATACACACCACAAAAACTACACTTAGAGAAGCTACGGAATCTCCATTTCTAATAAATGACTTTTTGAAGATTTGCTCTCCATTTGTGGCGCACGTTATTGATATTTGGTACAAACTAATGTCTAATGATTATGAGAATGAGTCTTAAGGATTCAGTCCAAGGGAGTAAGAAATGACTATTAAAAGAATTAAGTATTCGGCGAAGAAAGAGCCCGAAAAGGCAATTGCTGCTGCAAGTAAAAAGCTTTCTAGCCCAAACCGTAGAATCAAGAGCATACGTATTGTTATTGGCCCTGATGGTGTAGCCAAAGCAAAAGTAATTGAAAAATCAGCAGCTTAAGCTCAATTACTACCAAAAGATTCAAATACCTAAATTAATATATAAGCTTGCTCTACATTAAGTGGGGCAAGTTGAAATGAGCTATTACGAGTAACACCCTACAAACTTCCTACTTTAATTAACACCCACTATCCCCTATACAGCATTTAATTCGATTATAGCCCACTATTCCTCTATGGAACCTTCGACAAATATTCTTGAGTAAGAGTTAACACAAGATAACTTAAGGTTATCTACCAATGACTCTTAAGGACTTGTCTTCAGGTTATCTGTAGCGGCAATGAGTAATTAACTATCTCGTGAGTCTTCTTCTTTATGAGTAACTTAAAGTAAATTTACACAAGGCTTAAGCGTTTACACGTTACTCTTTAACGTCTCATAAAGCTTTAGTCTGATCGTTTGATGATGACTATCACTAGATAATCCTTAGTGTTGAATTTACCATCTATAACCTTCTTATATCGCTTCTTCTTTGTTATCTCCGTGTTCTCTCTAACGTGGTGACTAACTTACGTTGTCTTATAGATATCGTTTGATATCACCTACGATTAAAACAAGTAAATCAAATCCTGAGACAAACTTATGTTAAAGCTATTAGATCAACTGTCTCTTATCTTTGGTTAATTATTAATTGTCTTCTCTATGTGGAACTACCGACAGAACTCTTTAAGTTATCTTTAAGTCTCTCTCGTGTGTGTCCCCTTTCCTTTTAAGGCACGTCGATTTTAAGACTTTAAAAACAGCCTCTTAGAACACTTTTGGGCACTCTCACCGCCCAAAGCCTCACTTGTAGTTCTGTCTTACCCATCCGAAAGCCCTTTGCTATGCCTCCTTAACTTGCGGTTATCACCTTCACTGTGTGAGCAGTAGAGGGCTTTCGGCTGTGTATCAGCATTAATTACAATTTAGGAGAAACAACATTGAATATCACACCAAAGTTCTATCGTTCAATATATCGAGTACTAGACGCAGGAATGGGCGCTGGTAAATCGACAGCTATCATCAGCTATATTAATTCAACCCTCCACTTAGTTATCATCCTTGTAGAACGCCAAAGTGAGGTAGATAGGTATGTTAAGGCTTGCCCTCGATTAATCTCTGTTGCCGATGTAGCCGAACTGTCAGGAACATTAAAGAGCGAAGAGATAATAAACTTGGTCAAGCAAGGAAAGTCTATCGTATCAACGCACCAGCTATTCGCAAGATGGGACGGGGAGTTACTTCGAGAGATAAAACAGAAAGGCTATGAGTTAATTAAGGATGAAGTAATTGAAGGGTTTGAGGTATTACGCCAGTTTAAATCTGAAGACTTCCAGCTGATGCTAGAAAGGAAGCAGTTAGAAGCAGTACCTAACGATAAACTCAATAGAGTAAGGTTAGGGCTGTTTCCTCTACCTTCTAGGTATCAGGACGTAACGGATGCATTAAAAAACAGAGATTGTTATCTGTATGAGTTTGCAGAGGGTATTCGACTCATTACTGCACCCAAGGAAGAAGCCTTCAGGGTCTTTGATAAGGTGACCATACTTACCTATATGTTCCAAGCAAGCACGCTTAGCTATATGTTCAAAATGAACGGCTATAACTTCGATTACTTTTCTGTCAAAGATGGTCATATTGTTAAGTACTATAAACAGAATGGCGAGCGTTTCTTGCACCAATTAACAGTCGAAGGACTAGCGAGGAGAGCTTTAAGGTTGAGCGATGGACGACCTATTTCCCTCTCCTCGTCTGAAGCTACAAACAAGCCCGCAGTCCATGGAGTCATTTGCAAGGAAATCAGAAACGTGTACAGACGTTGGCAAAGAGATGCGGGTATATCTTCAAATGACTTCGCATATACCTATCATGGTGATTACTGGGAAGAAGTTCATCACCGAGACCACAGTAACCTAACGCTTAACCGACATTATAGAGATATTGTAAGAAGGGAACAGATGACGGAAGAGCAACGTAAAGCCGTAACTTTCATACCGCAAACCACACGAGGAACTAACGACCACTCTCACAAGAAATACATGGTATTTGCTGTCAATGTTCACATGAACCCCATCATTGAGAACTTCCTAAAGTCACACTTCGAGACAATCGACACAGACTCCTATGCTCTCTCTAGGTTGGTTCAATGGCTCTGGCGGGGCTGTATCCGTAAGGGTGAACCTATGGTTTGTTGTGTGTTCAGTAAGCGCATGAGGAACTTGCTTAATGAATGGCTTGGATTACCTACTGAAAGATGATCAGGAAGCTGTCTAAATGGATCTCTGAGGGGATTTCTGATGCTGTGGCTATAGTTGCCTTCTTACTTACTCAATATGCCGCTTTAAGCCTTGCTGAGCATCTAACGGGATAAGTAACGAAGTAATGAAACTGGCAGATAACTTTAAGGGAAACCTTGGGTTATCTGCTTGGTTTATTCACCTGCGGTAATCTGTCTTTTTAACTATAAACCTTGCAGAAAATCAGTCAGCTCCCTACTACTTGTTATCTGCCTAAGACTATTGGGAAATAAGCAGTATTTAGGCCTTCTGAATCTAGAACGCAAGGTATCACAAGAGTCTTCACTTTCAACCTCGAACTCAACAGGTACTTGCCAAGAATATGTGGGGTCTAACTTCATATAATAACTTCGTATAAATCTCTCTACTTCTAATAAAACCTGCTCTAAGCTAGCGTGCCCTCCAATATTTCCATAGTAATAAATGGGGCGGCTGTTATAAGGCATAAAAATATAAAACTCATATATATTACAATTAATCCCTCGCCTTACTACATTACCATTAGTAATTATTACTTTAATTTTTCCGAAATAGCCACGCCACGAAGTTTCGTATATTTCAATCATTCATTTTTCACCTATTAGTTTGTATGAAACATATATGGGGGTTATATTTCTAACACCAAGGTTAACTGGATAGGTATCATTTAAGCGTTATCTATTTTATTAGCCAGTATTGTTTCACTTACCCTAACTAGGTAAATCACTAATTTCATTATGTGCGGTGCTTATAACGTCATTAACAGCCCTTTTACAGATAAGCTGGCAAACCAGTTAGGCATTGATGAGCCTATAGAAACTCGTGGCATACGAGTACCAGCGTCTAACATACAGATTATCAATGAGTCTTCTGATGGTGTTCGCCAGTTAGTCGATGCTAAGTGGTGGCTACTGCTAAAGAATGTTGATGGCGAGCTGAAAGCTGACTATAAGTGGAAATCCTTTAACTCTAAGAGCGCCCGACTAAGAGATAGTAAGCTGACTAAGAAGCCCTACAGAGAGTCTCGTTGTATCATCCCCGCTACTGGCTTTATTGAAGGCCAGGATAAGCAATACCATTACTTACAGCCAAAGAATCAAGCGATTGCTTTTGGTGGGTTATTTAAGGAGTGGTATATCAATGATGAGGTTTACTATTCAGCGTCTATCATTACGTTAGCAGGAAACCCTAAGCTTGAGAATATCCATAAGAAGTCAGTCCCCCTTATGCTTCCCATTAATCAACCCGATACCCTTCATGCTTGGCTGGATAGAAGCTTTACCGATATAGACGCATTTAACGACCTCCTAGAACCAACCCTAAGAACACCAATAGAAGCCACCAAGCTTAACGGGGCAAGAGACTTAACCCCTGCTGAGCCTCCCTTCATCATAGATGCGGATTAACTCCACAAAGCTACCACCAATCTGATAATATAATTAGCCCACTTCCAGATAACCTTGAGTATGGCTAAAGTATCCATTTTGACACCTGAGAACTCACCTTTAGAGCTTCCCTTTGTTAGCACTAAAGTTCCTGCTGGCTTTCCAAGCCCTGCGGAAGAGTACCTAGGAGATACATTAGACCTCAATCAAATCATGGTTGATAACCCTACGGCTACTTTCTTTGCTCGTGTGCAAGGGGACTCCATGACCACCACCATCTATCCTGATGATATTCTGATAGTTGACCGCTCAGTAAGCCCCAAGAATAACTCTATTGTAGTAGCGGTGGTGAACAATGAGTTCACTGTTAAACGGTTAAGCATGGGTAGTGAGTTGCAACTAGTAGCCGATAACCCAGACTATGAGCCGATAAAGATTACTGGTGATATGGATTTAACCGTGTGGGGCGTTGTCACTGGCATTAGCAGGAAGCTGTAATGTCTAAGCTATTCGCCTTATGTGACGTTAATAACTTCTATGTCTCTTGTGAGAGACTCTTCAACCCATCCTTAAGAAATCATCCCGTCATAGTCCTGAGTAATAACGATGGGTGCGCTGTGGCTCGCTCTAACGAAGCTAAGGCCATAGGGATAAAGATGGGTGCTCCCTTGCACCAGATCCAAGATATTGTCCGTAAGCATGGTGTACAGGTACTTTCTTCTAATTATGCGCTGTATGGTGATTTATCGAATCGCTTTGTGTCGATCCTAGAGCGTTACTGCGACCAAGTTGAGCAATACTCCATTGATGAAAGCTTTCTGCTATACGAGGGCTTCACTCATACGAACCTGATTGAGTATAACCAAGAGATAGTAAAGACTGTCAGGCAGTGGCTAGGCTTACCTATCAGTATTGGAATAGCCCCATCTAAGACACTGGCTAAGATTGCTAATCACTATGCCAAGTCACTTGCAGTCCCTAATGGAGTCCTAGAGTTAAACTCAAAGTACACAGTCAAGAATGCTTTAGAGAATCTCCCTGTGGGGGAAATCTGGGGCGTTGGCCGAAAGTTATCCGAAAGACTCAATAAGATTGGCATCAAGACCGCTTTAGAGTTGCGTAATGCAGACTATAAGACTCTACAGCGTATGTTCTCCGTTAATATGGAGCGAACTATTTTAGAGCTAAGAGGCAAGTCTTGTATTGGCCTTGAAGCCAGTCCACAACCTAAGAAGCAGATAGTGTGCTCACGCTCATTCTCTAACAAGACTGAAGACTTACAGTTAATCAGGGAGGCTATCGCCTATCATGTGACTAGAGGCTGTGAGACGTTAAGAAAACAAGGCTCGCTTGCTAAGTCTATGACCGTGGGTATCAGGACAAACCCTTTCTCTTCTCAAGATAAACAATATTGTCAGTCTATTACTCTCTCCCTGCCTGAAGCTACAGACCACACAGGAGTATTCCTAAAGAGTGCTCTTAGAGGCCTTGAGGCGATCTATAAGAAGGGATATCTATACAAGAAGGTAGGTATCATGCTTAACGACTTATCGACCTCTGAGGGGCACCAGAAGGATCTCTTTACAGGTGTTAAATCCTCGCCTGAACTAATGAACGCAGTGGATACTATTAATAAGAAGTATGGGAAAGGTACAGCTCGATTTGCTCTTGAAGGTTTCGATAAGAAGTGGACTATGAAGAGTGAAAAACGAAGCAAAGACTTTACAACAAACTGGAAAGATATCGTAAGGGTTAACTAAAGATGAAAGGAATAGATGTACTTATAGATCATTTGTCATGGCTAATAGGAATCATTTTGGCTGGTGGTGCTGTTGGTATTATAACTGCCATGAAAGGTGCAACGCAGAAAGATGCAAAATTCTACATGGGGATGACAAGTGTAATACTTCTGGTTATTTACATGTTTGTGCGCTTTCGTTAGTTGGTATCATTTGAACTTCTGGTACAATACTTGGTACATAAATAACAACGAACGACTGTTTAGTATTCGTAACCCTTTGATTCATAGTTAAAAAAGTTAAGGGCATAGTATAATCATTTTGCCGCGCAAATCTATTGGAGGATGAGTTTTTGGAAAATCAGCAACTTAAAAAAGCCGGATTAAAGGTTACTCTACCGAGGGTTAAGATATTACAAATCCTGGAAAGTTCCGATGATCGCCATTTAAGCGCGGAAGACGTTTATAAACTATTGCTCGAAGCTGGTGATGACGTTGGATTAGCAACGGTTTACCGAGTATTAACCCAATTTGAGTCAGCTGGACTCGTTACCCGCCATAATTTCGAAGGTGGCCATTCCGTATTTGAAATTGATGATGGCGAACACCATGACCACATGGTTAATGTGGATGATGGCACCGTGATAGAGTTTTTCAACGAAGAGATTGAAGAGTTACAGCATAAGATTGCTAAGAAGCATGGGGTGGAAATTGTGGATCATAGTCTTGTCCTATACGTAAAAAACAAGAAGTAACTTTAAAATGGTCTTTTGCTGAGATTGCTTTGTTAAATTTACTCGCTCTCTCAGTCATGCATTACATATGCACTCCTTCGATGCGCGGTAAATTTGCCGCGCACTCTCAAGCAAAATCCTCATTTTAATCCTACGTTTAAGAGTTATAAATTAAAGGTCGCCTCCGTTTTTTCACCAGCCTGCGCCTTAGATTTTCAAATACAGGATGTATTTCATAATCCAGTGTCTTAGCTTTGGTGCTAGCGATTAAGGATGATTTATGAATAGTCCGTACTTACATACCAGATGAAACATGGGATAAGGTCGCTCGAAGAGCATAACCCATCCTATGGACTGTTAATTGAAAGTTTATCGAGAAATAAACATCAAGCGCTTTTCAACAACTCTTTAGCGTGCTGTCGAATGGTTTCGGTGATTTCGACGCCACCTATCATGCGGGCAATTTCTTCAATACGCTGTGTTTCGCTGATTTCCAGTAACTGGGTTTGCGTAGCCTTTTTGTCCTGCGACTTGCTGACCTGCAGGTGGTGATGGCCTTGAGCGGCGACTTGGGCCTGATGGGTCACGCACAGGATTTGAGCTTGCTTACCAAGCTCTGCTAATAGCTTGCCGACGATTTCGGCTGTTCCGCCACCAATACCCACATCTACTTCGTCAAATATCAGGGTAGGTAACTGGGTGGTTTGTGCGTTGATAACCTGCAGTGCCAGGCTGATACGGGACAGTTCACCACCGGATGCTACCTTGCGCAATGGCATTGGCTTTTGTCCGGGGTTGGTGCTGACCATAAATTCTGCAGTTTCTAAACCTGTGCTTTTATGCGTACTGGCATCTTGCTTATTAAAGGCGACTTCAAAAACACCATTGCCTAAACCGAGCTGTTGCATCAATTTAATCACTTCTTGGTTCAGCTTTTTGGCTGCGGTTTGGCGCTTGCTGCTGATAGCCTTGGCAAGTTCCAGATATTGCTTCTCAAGTTTAGCGAGTTCTTTCTCAAGATCATCAAAAGTTTGCTCGTCACCTTCCAGATTTTCCAGCTCTTGCTGTAACTCTTGTAAGGTTTGCGGCAGGTCTTCCATGCTGACCTGATGCTTGCGCGCCAGATCATGCAAAGCTGAGATCTGTTGATCGAGTTCATGATACGCTTGCGGATCGATATCGAGCCCTTCCAGATAATCGCGCAGTTCATGACTGGCTTCGTCTATTTCAACCAGCGCTGACTGCAATAAATCATGGGTATTTTTTAAACCTTCGTCCACTGCCAACATGTCACTGATGGTATGAACAATGCGCCCCAGATTGGAGGAAATGGTGTCTTCATCTTCACTCAGGGCAGCGAGGCTTTGTTGACCTTTTTCCAGTAAGCGACTGGCATTGGCCGCCCGCTTGTGTTCTTGTTCAATGTCGTTGGCTTTATCAATTGGTGCCTGCTCTAACTCCTGTAACTGAAAGCTGATCAGATCTTTGCGATCATTCTTATCTTTTAAGGCACTTTGAAAGGCTTTGAGCTTGGAAGAAATAGAGCCGATTTTACTGGCTACTTTTGCCAGCTCGGTACTTTGCTCGGTTAGTCCCGCATAGCGATCGAGCAATTGCAAATGTACCTGAGGTTTGAACAGGGATTGATGTTCATGCTGTCCGTGAATATCCACCAGGAAATCGCCCAGTTCTGACACTTGCGCCAGATTGACCGGTTGGCCATTAACAAAAGCCTTGGAGCGACCATCCTGATTAATGACGCGACGCAAAATACAATGGTCGTCATCATCCAGCATTTGTTCGTCTAACCAGTCCTTAACATGTGGCAATTGCTGGATATCAAAATAGGCGCTGATTTCTGCGCGCTTGGCACCGTTGCGTACCACGTTGCTGTCTGCGCGCTCACCTAACGCATAAGACAGGGCATCGACCATAATAGATTTACCGGCACCGGTTTCACCGGTGATCACAGTCATGCCGGATTTCAGGTCGAGATCCAGTTGATCGATAATCGCGAAATCTTTGATATGAATACTGGTTAGCATAAGTTGTTATGGCTTCTTGGTGGTCTGGTCCGGAGTCCAGCTTAGAGCTTTGAGCCCCAGCCCAATTTGGTTCTTAATAAGCGGAAGTAATCATAATCTTTTGGGTGCAACAACCACAAGTCCTGTTTGCGTTTGCGGACACAGATTTTCTCTCCGGGTTGCACTGGGAAGCGTACCTGACCATCACAACTTAAGCGTGCTTCGTTTGGGTTGCTGTTACTGAACACAATATCGACCTTGCTATCGGCATCAATGGCAATGGGGCGACTAGATAAGGTATGAGGGAACATTGGCACTAGAGTGATGGCATTAATGGATGGAGAAAGAATAGGGCCTCCGGCAGATAACGAATAGGCGGTAGATCCGGTCGGCGTTGAAATGATTAGGCCGTCGCCGCGAGCGCTATAGACAAACGAGTTGTCGATATAGACCTCAAACTCAATCATGCGCGAAATCTCACCAGGATAGAGCACAATGTCATTGAGCGCATCACTGGAGCGGTCATCGCCATCAATATTGGCTTCCAGCAAAAAGCGACGCTCTTCAGTGTAGTCCCCGGCCAGAATTTCACTGACTTTTTCAGTGACCTGTTGCGGCTGAATATCAGTTAAGAAGCCTAAATAACCGCGGTTCACGCCGAGCAGAGGTTTGTTGTACTGTGCCATTAAGCGTGATGCATAGAGCATGCTGCCATCGCCGCCAACGACAATGATTAGATCGCATTTTTCGCCCAGATTTTGCCAGTCACATTGGACATCAGCAGGTATAGCCAAATCTTTTGCAACCGCTGCTTCAACCAATACGGAATAGTCTTCCTGTTGCAGGAAGCTAAATAAAGTGACAATGGTTTCGCCAACTTCGTGATGTTTTGGCTTGCCCATGATGCCAATAGTTGCAAAATTCAGGTTTGACGGCATGATTAGTGGTTAACTACTTGTAATTGTCATATTGAGCCACATTTAAGAATATATAGAGCAAATAGGCAAGTCGTCTGCCATAATTTGTGGTTTTATCGAATTGCCGGCTGGACGACGCCAGATTGTTAAGATGACTTATGACCAAATTTGATCAACGTGCACAAACTCTGATGAAGGCTCTGGTGGAAACTTATATCGCCAGTGGTCAGCCCGTGGGCTCGAAAAAGCTGCTTGAGCAAACGCAGCTGTCGGTAAGCCCGGCTACGGTGCGTAACGTGATGCAGGACCTGGAAGGGATGGGTTTGCTGACCGCGCCGCATACTTCTGCGGGACGTATTCCTACCGCGCAAGGTGTGCGTGTATTTGTGGATCAGTTGCTAACGGTTTCTAATGTTGAAGAAGCCTACTTGAAACAGTTGCAGCAGCAATTGGGTCGGGCCTCGGAAACCGGTGAAATGCTGTCCAGTGTCAGCCGCATGTTGTCTAACATGACCAATATGGCGGGTCTGATCCGGGTGCCAAGTCGTGATGTGACACGCGTTAAGCACGTTGAGTTTTTACCGTTATCGCAGAACAAGATTCTGGTGATTCTGATTCTCGATGACGGTGAAGTGCAAAATCGAGTCATCCAACTGGACTCCGAAGTGTCGCGCGATGAATTGCAGCAGGCGTCTAATTATGTAAACCATCATTTTTCCGGTAAAGAATTGAATACCGTGCGACAAGAATTGTTGCAAGAGTTAAAGAGTGATCGCGCGCAGATGGATGCGATGATGTCTTCGATGATGGAAGTGGCCGAGAAAGGCTTTTCTAAAGATGAAAATGATGACGAAGTACAGGTAACGGGTCGATCGCAACTGCTCAACTATACTGGTGACATATCGGATCTGAAGTCTGTATTTGATGCTTTTGCCGAGAAAACCCAAATGCTGACCTTGCTGGATAAATGCTTGAGTGCCGATGGTGTACAACTCTTTATCGGTGAGGAGTCGGGTTATGATGTGTTCTCGCAATGCAGCGTAGTCGGTGCGCCTTATTCCATCGACGGCAAGGCAGTGGGCGTTTTGGCTGTCGTTGGGCCGACGCGCATGGCCTACGATAAAGTGATTCCGATGGTCGATATTACCGCCAAATTAATTAGCTCAGCCTTGAAAAAGGACAGCTAAACCCTAATATATCGGCCAGTTTACCAATTTAATGAATGCAGATCGGAGAGAGTGCTAATGTCTGAAAAAGACAATAAAAATCAATCAGTTGAAGATAAGATTGAAGAAATCAAGAATGCGGTTGAGCAAGAAGCTGCAGAAGCAGAGCAGAATGATGCCGAGCAATCCGAGGTGGATGCAGGCCAGGTATTTGAAGATATGACTGAAGAAGACCGTAAATTTGCTGAACTGGAAGCTGAGCTCGAAGCTGCCCGCCAGGAAGCTGCCGACAATAAAGACTTAGCACTTCGCACTAAAGCCGAAGCGGAAAATATTCGCCGTCGTGCTGAAAATGATGTGGTCAGTGCACGCAAATATGCAATTGAGAAATTTGCTGTTGAACTGCTGGCCGTGGTTGACAGTATTGAACAAGGTCTGCAATTAAAAGCGGAAAGTGAAGAAAGCAAAGCGATTCAGGATGGCATGGAACTGACTCTGAAAATGACCCTGTCGACACTGGAAAAATTCGGTATTGAGCAATTGAACCCGCTAGAAGAAGTGTTCGACCCGCAATTGCACGAAGCCATGACCATGGTGCCAAGCCCAGAGCACGAATCGAATACAGTGATCGACGTATTCCAGAAAGGTTACACCTTGAACGGACGTTTGATTCGTCCGGCGCGAGTGGTAGTGGCGCAGTAGTTGACTAACTTTCTGGTCAGCTTTAGTCACTAAAAAACCAAGGATTGTTGATTGTTTACCATAATACCTCCTCAACGGTTCAAGCAGATCCCTTGGAAAAATGGCAAAGGCATGACCACTGAATTGGCAATCAGCGAAGGTGGAGATGTAAACCACTTTGATTGGCGACTGAGCATTGCTGGTGTGACTGAAGATGGCGTTTTTTCAAATTTCACAGGGATTCAACGCTATTTATTTTTGCTTAGTGGAAATGGTATCAAGCTTACACATCAGTTCAGTTCTAAGTCTTATAATGCTGAAAAGGTAAGCTCTCACTGTTTGTTAGCCCCCTTAGATTTAGCTACTTTCGATGGTGGCTTCATAACTAACGCTACTTTAATTGATGGTCCTATCACTGATTTTAACCTGATGGTGAAGCAGGGTGCTTTTGAGGTTAAGGCACAGGTATTAAAGAATAGTGGGCTAATAGAAGACTTCCCACTAGCGGATGTTAATTTTGTCTATGCGGTTAACGGTGATTGCCAAGTGAGGGGGCTGGGTCAAGAAACTGCTCAAGAGAAGACCCGGCTACAATCGGGGCACTTGTTGAAAATAGAACCAAAGGTATCGCTCTCAACCAAGCCATCAATTGATGTTGATGGCAAACAAGCCATTGTGGTTGCATTGAAAAAAGTTTGCACCAACCCAGAGGAGTAAACTTCTGTGCTTCAAGCGAGGCGCAACTGAAAAGCGCTACGATTTGGGAGTTAAAGAAGGCCGAGTACATAAATCTAAGGATGGAAGTGTGATGATTAAATTTGAATGTCCATCTTGCTCAGCAAGATTAAAGTTCAATAGAATTGTCAATGAATTCGAGTGCCAGAGTTGCGGTTCTAAACTCATCTCAAACTGGGGGCTGGTTCAACTCCAAGCTTATATTGTATTTTTCCTTACATTACCTATATCTTATGTACTAGCTGAAAATATACTGAGTTACTTTAATGTATTGAAGTACTCAATATTTGGAGTAGCTTCTGCGCTTCTTAGTACTGCTATGTGCTATACCTATATTCTATTTAAATTGAAAGTGACTCTAAGATAATAAAAGGGGCCTGCTAGAGGTCGAGTAAATTTAAATAGTTTTCTAAGTATGTAGGGGCTCGCCTTTTTTGTATCGAATGAATATATCGTTGACAGGTTATCCGGTGGTGAGTAGAAATAGGGTATCTATAATTAATGGATGAAACCCTATGAAGCTGTTCGCTCGTTTTATAACACTGCTTTTCATTAGCTTTTCTGCTGTCTCTGTTGCATCAGATCCTCCTCCAACTCCAGGCTGCTCTAGTGAAGTGCATAGGCAATTTGATTTCTGGATAGGTGAATGGGAAGTTTTTAACCCTAAAGGGAAAAAAGTGGGTGAGAACACCATTACCAAGGTTCTTGATGGCTGTGCTTTGCATGAGAACTGGATAAGTGAAAGCCCATTTCGTGGCAATAGCTATAACATTTATGATGCTTCTCGTGAGGTTTGGCATCAGAGCTGGGTCGATAATACAGGAACCTTGCTGCAACTTGAGGGTGGTATTAAAGATGGAGTGATGGAGTTGGTGGGAGAAAGTCAGGGTGCTAAAGGGAAAACACTGAACCGTATACGTTGGACTCAGGAGGAAGAGTTTGTGCGTCAGGTCTGGCAGGTGTCGCAAGATAACGGCGATAATTGGCAAACTATCTTTAATGGGCTCTATAAACCAAAACAGAAAAAAACAGAGAGCTGATCAGACAGCTATATTAATATTTCCCAATCAATAAAAAGCCTAATACAATATCCAGCTTATTTATTCATCACATTTCATAAAGAGAGAATCTTATGGGACGCGCTTTCCAGAATCGCAAAGAATCTATGGCCAAAACCTCGGATCAAAATGCCAGGGTTTACAGTAAATACAGCCGCGAAATATACGTCTGTGCTAAACAGGGCGGGGCGGAGCCGGAAAGTAATCTGGCATTACGCAGCCTGATGGATCGCGCTAAACGTGACCAGGTTCCAGCCCATGTTATTCAGAAAGCCTTAGACAAAGCGCAAGGCGGTGCAGGCGAAGATTTTGCGGTTGCTCGCTACGAAGGCTACGCACCAGGTAATGTGATGGTGATTGTGGACTGCCTGACCGACAACCCAAATCGTACCTTCGGTGAGGTGCGCCAGTGCTTCGTTAAAACCAAATCCAAAATTGGAACCGAAGGCAGCGTCATGCACATGTTTGATCACAGTGCTATTTTCGTCTTTAAAAGTGATGATGAAGAAGGCGCTCTGGAAGCCCTAATGATGGCCGATGTAGACGTCACCGATATCGAGCACGAAGATGGCAAAATCACAGTGTTCGCACCACAAACCGATTACTTCAAAGCTAAACAAGCTCTGCAAGAACATTTTGGTGATATCGAATTTGAAGTGGACGAAATTCAGTTTGTGCCTAAAGTTATGACGCCAATTTCCGGCGAAGACCTTGAAATGTTTGAGAAGTTTTTAGATATGGCTAACGATCAGGACGACGTGCAGAATATTTATCATAGCGCAGAATATTAGTTTCAAATCTAAGTAAATTTTCAGACCAAACCTCTTTAAGTTTTGAAGGCTCAAAGAGGTTTCATTATCCCAATTACGACCTCGTTATTTGACAGAGGTTCCTGCCTTGAAAAGTTCCCTTTAAAATCGTGATGAAGTGTTCATTTTTCATATTTTCTAAAATAGAAAATCTTTATTAATCAGTAGGTTATGTGGTAGAAACGTGTGTCGGGTTTCGCAATGGTTATGATTATCAGTAGCCACAAACGGAGTGTCTTTTATCACAAAACAACCACAAAATAGCAAGTAAGTGATTACAAACAATTGAGTGTGAACTGAATCGTGTTTCTTTAGTTTTTAGCGTGCTAAAAAATAAGTCCACTTGTGACAAAAAGGAGAAACATTATGAAGACGTCAATTGTGGTTCTAAGTGTGATTTTTGGTCTTACTGCCGGTGCTGCTTATGCAGGTGATCCCGAGGTTTTGAAAGAGCAGGATGTGCGTGCATGTGAAGCACAAACACAACAACAGACCAATGAGAAAGGAAATCAAGCTGAAAAGTCATGTGAATGTGAAATCGAAAATACTGACTATGAAGCTTTAGCCGAAGCTAAGAAAAAAGGTGACTTAGCTAAGATCCAGAAAATTAAGCAGGAAGCAAAAGAAGCTTGTACTGAATAATTAACGGATACATTCCTCCTTCCCCCAATAATATACATTTGAAATCTTAAAGGTGATTATTATGAAGAAGAAGCTATTAACCCTCAGTATGATTATGGGTCTTGTTATAACTGGCGCATCTTACGCAAATGAAGCCAATAGTAAGAAACAGCAAGATCTGCAAACTTGTGAAGCCAAAGCTAAGCAATTACCCGAAGATGTTCGCTCTAAGCGACAAGACGCTTGTCAGTGTGTCGTTGAAAATACGGATTATGAAGCATTAGTAGAAGCCGAGAAAAAAGGTGATGCAGCAAAAGTTCAGGAAATAAAAGACAAGGCACACCAAGCTTGTCCCGGTAGCCAATAAAGAAACCTTTTAGAAATATGCTTAGTATAAGCCTCTCCTAGCTAGAGGTTTCTTTAGATGCAAAAAAAAGCTGGCCTCCGGGTCAGCTTTTTTTATGAGCCTTAATCTGCAATACCTGGTCCCCTCTTGAAATTTTGGCCCTTAAACCAATATAACTTCTCATCTGCGGGCCTGTCGGTATACCAGTCTGTTCGAATGATTAACCCCAAAAAAAGTAAGTTCAAGGGGTTGATCTCCAAAACCCGCACCCCATATATGTTTCAAGCAAGTTTTAACGTTATTTTTGGAGTAGTAAGATGGCCAAAATCATTGGTATTGACTTAGGTACAACAAATTCATGTGTAGCCGTTATGGACGGCGACAAACCACGCGTTATCGAGAATTCTGAAGGTGCGCGTACAACCCCATCCATTATTGCCTTTACTGATGGCGAGACTCTGGTCGGCCAATCAGCTAAGCGCCAGGCGGTGACTAACCCGCAAAACACTCTGTACGCTATCAAGCGTTTGATCGGTCGTAAGTTTAAAGACGACGTCGTTCAAAAAGACAGAGGTATGGTGCCATACAACATTATCGAAGCTGATAATGGCGATGCCTGGGTTGAAGCGAACGGTAAGAAAATGGCTCCGCCACAGATTTCTGCTGAAGTTCTTAAGAAAATGAAGAAAACAGCGGAAGATTTCCTAGGCGAAGAAGTTAAGGAAGCGGTAATCACGGTTCCAGCCTACTTCAACGACTCACAGCGGCAGGCGACTAAAGACGCTGGCCGTATCGCGGGTCTTGACGTAAAACGTATTATCAATGAGCCAACTGCGGCAGCACTTGCCTATGGTATGGACAAAGAACGCGGTGATCGTACTATCGCGGTTTACGATTTAGGTGGTGGTACTTTCGATATCTCTATCATCGAAATCGCTGAAGTGGATGGCGAGCATACCTTCGAAGTATTGTCGACCAACGGTGATACCTTCCTGGGTGGTGAAGATTTCGATATGCGCGTTATCGAATATTTGGCAGCTGAGTTCAAGAAAGACTCAGGCATCGACCTGAAAGGCGATGCGCTAGCCATGCAACGTTTAAAAGAAGCGGGCGAGAAAGCTAAGATTGAATTATCTTCAAGCACGCAAACTGAAATCAACCTGCCATACATCACAGCTGATGCATCAGGTCCTAAGCACTTAAACTTGAAACTAACTCGCGCCAAATTAGAAGCGCTGGTTGAAGATTTGATTGAGCGCAGCATGGAACCAGTTAAGCAGGCGTTGAAAGACGCAGGTCTTTCAACTTCAGAAATTAATGATGTGATTCTAGTCGGCGGTCAAACCCGTATGCCTAAAGTACAGGAAGCGGTAGCCGGTTTCTTCGGTAAAGAACCACGCAAAGACGTTAACCCAGACGAAGCCGTTGCAGTAGGTGCCGCGATTCAGGGTGCTGTATTGTCAGGTGATGTTAAAGACGTATTGCTACTGGACGTAACACCATTGTCACTTGGTATCGAAACCATGGGTGGCGTTATGACTCCGCTAATTGAGAAAAACACCACGATCCCAACCAAGGCATCGCAAACCTTCTCAACAGCCGACGATAACCAGACTGCAGTAACCGTTCACGTGTTACAGGGTGAGCGCAAAATGGCTTCAGAGAATAAGTCACTAGGTCGTTTCGACCTGGCAGATATTCCACCTGCGCCACGCGGTATGCCACAAATTGAAGTGACTTTCGATATTGATGCGAACGGTATCATGCACGTATCAGCGAAAGATAAAGCAACTGGTAAAGAGCAATCGATTCAGATTAAAGCCTCTTCAGGTTTGAGCGATGAAGAAGTCGATCAAATGATTAAAGATGCCGAGGCACACGCTGAAGAAGATAAGAAGTTCCAGGAGCTTGTCGAAGCGCGTAACCAGGCTGATGGTTTGGTCCACGCAACTCGTAAATCGCTAAAAGATGAGAACATCACTTTCGAAGAAGGCGAAAAAGAAGCCATTGAGAAAGCAGCCAATGAGCTGGAAGAAGCGATTAAAGGCAATGAGATCGAAGATATCAAAGCCAAAACTGAAGCTCTAAGCCAGGCATCAGCCAAGTTAGCAGAGCGTATGTATGCTAACGCTCAAGCGCAAGCAGAAGCCGGTCAACAGCCAGGCGGTGAGCAGGCGCAAGGTCAAGGCGCTGATGATGTGGTGGATGCGGAATTTACGGAAGTTAAAGACGAAGATAAAAAGTAATAAGCTCTAACTAGCCCTTTTTGCTTCTGACTTTGTTGCAATGTTGGTTTCGATGCTCAGGCACTATTTGTGCATTCCGCGTCTCAGCCAACATTGCGCCGCGTCAGAACCTAAAAGTTCTTAGTTAGAGAGTGCTAGATGTTAGTTCGAAAGTTATGTAAGAAATTAATTACTTTACTCTCGAACCAAATATTTCGCTTATTGGGAGCTAGCATTTGGCTTTAAGTCGAAAATAGGAACAACGATAACGCAGGATAGGGTCCATTGGGATACCGTCCTGCGTTTGCTGTAGTGAGCTGTAAGTTAGCCAGAGCTCAACAATCAAAAGAGATCAACAACCAAAGTAGTTAAGTATGTCAAAAAGAGATTATTACGAAGTATTGGGTGTATCAAAGTCTGCGGATAAAGCCGAGTTAAAAAAGGCTTATCGCCGTTTGGCTATGAAAAACCATCCGGATCGTAACCCTGATGACAAGGATGCGGAAGCACGTTTTAAGGAAGCCAAAGAAGCCTATGAAGTTCTAAATGATCCACAAAAGCGCCAAGCTTATGATCAGTATGGTCATGCAGGCGTTGATCCGAATATGGGTGGTGGTCATGGCGGTTTCCATGGTGCTGACTTTGGTGACATTTTTGGCGATGTGTTTGGTGATATCTTTGGCGGCGGTCGTCGTGGCGGCGGTGGTCGACGTCAGGCACGCGGCTCTGATTTGCAGTACAACATGGAAATCACGTTGGAAGAAGCTGTATCCGGTGTGACTAAAACCATTCGTATTCCGACCATGGTTAACTGTGATACTTGCGATGGCTCAGGTGCTAAAGCAGGCACAGGCACAGCTACCTGTAGTACCTGTCATGGTCAAGGCGCTGTGCGCATGACTCAGGGCTTCTTTTCAGTGCAACAAACCTGCCCTGATTGTCGTGGCACCGGTCAGATCATTAAAGAGCCTTGCCCTGATTGCCATGGTCAGGGACGAGTTCAGAAAACTAAAACCCTGCAAGTTAAGATTCCAGCTGGTATTGATACTGGCGATCGTATTCGTCTGTCTGGCGAAGGCGAAGCAGGTGGTCCAGGTGCAGTTACGGGTGATTTGTACGTACAGGTGCATGTCAAAGAACACCCGATTTTTGTACGCGATGGCGCTAATCTTTACTGCGAAGTGCCGGTCAATTTTGTGACTGCTGCGCTCGGTGGTGAAATCGAAGTGCCAACTTTAGAAGGACGTGTTTCTCTAAAAATTCCAGCAGAAACTCAAACCGGCAAAATGTTCCGCTTAAAAGGTAAAGGCGTTAAAGCCATGCGTGCGGGATACACTGGTGACCTGATGTGTCGTGTGGTGCTCGAAACCCCAGTTAGTTTAGGCAAAGAGCAAAAAGAATTGCTAAAGCAATTTGGTGAGACACTGGCCAGCGGCAAAAATAGTCCGAAAGAAAAAGGTTGGTTCGACGGTGTTAAAAAGTTTTGGGAAAGTATGACAAGTTAATCAATGACAATTTTAATCGTAAAAAAAGCCCGCTACTCAGCGGGCTTTTTTTGTGTCTTACATTCTCACCGAAATCACTAACCTGTCTGACTTAGTGATGATTGTGGGTTGTTAATATCAAGCAGTGTCTGGTGAAGCTTGGCTTCGACTTTGGCTGCATCCATATCATTGATATTGATATGACCTACTTTCCGACCAGGCTTTACTGACTTGTTATACCAATGAATTTGCAGCTCATCATCAAGCAGATGCTTATCAATTGGTGCTTTGCCTAATAGGTTGACCATGGCTGAATAGCCTTTATTAGGTGCCTGAGTTATCGCCTGACCACTGATGGCGCGGATATGCTTGTGGAACTGCGATGAGTTGCAGCCAATCTGTGTCCAGTGTCCACTGTTATGGACGCGTGGTGCGAACTCATTGATGAGTAGCTGCCCATCTTTGAGGAAAAACTCAATAGTCAGCACACCAACATAATCCAGTTTCTCAAGTGCAGCACTTGCTACTTTTTTGGCCTGTTCAACGATTTCATCACTGACGTCTTTGGCTGGCGCAAAACTATAATGCAGGATGCCGTCTTTATGGACATTTTCAGTCAAGCTGTAGTGCATGATATTGCCATGCTGGTCGCGCGCAGAAACGATAGACACTTCTTTATCAAAGTTAATCATCTGCTCAGCGATAAAAGTCTCTTTTGGGGCTGCTTTTTCAAGAACTACGCATGCTTGCTGCAGATTGTGAACGCGCCATTGGCCTTTGCCATCGTAACCGGTCGAGCAGCGCTTGATGATTAAGGGCCAACCAAGTTTAATGCCCGCATTCATTAAAGACTCGACGTGATCAGTTGCCGCCCATGGTGCTACCGCAAATCCTAATGACTCGATAAACTTCTTTTCAGAGCGACGGTTCTGAGATATTTCCACCGCATCAGGATTAGGATATACCCGACATAGCTCATTTAAAGCGCGTAGTAGCTCAACATCCAGGTCTTCTTTTTCAACTGTGATGACATTTGGCTTACCTAGTAGAAGGTAGATTTCATTGGCAGACAGTTTGGCATAATCGGTTTGAACCAAGTGCCCTAACCCCTGAACCGCCGAAGTGTCATCTTGCTCAGTGCACAAAAAAGCGAAATTGTAGCCCATGGAAATGCCGGCCAGCGCCATCATGCGTGCCAGCTGACCAGAGCCAACAATTGCGATTTTGTAGCTGTTTGAATTAAGTAGGTCGATTACATTTGCTGAACTCACTGTGATACCTCCTCGGCAACTGAAGCTGTTTGGTTAGCTCTCCACTCTTGTAAAGCCGTTCTTAGAGTTGCATCTTGTAAAGATAAAATTTGGCTGGCTAGTAGCCCGGCATTGAATGCGCCAGCATCGCCAATCGCCTGACAGGCAACGGCAACGCCTTTCGGCATTTGCACCATTGATAATAAACTGTCCATACCTTTCAATTGTTTACTGGACATGGGCACTGCAATAACTGGTAGCCAGGTCATGGCAGCTGCCATACCGGCCAGATGAGCGGAACCGCCAGCACCGGCAATGATGACTTCAATGCCACGCTCATCGGCTTCATCGCAAAATTGATAGAGTCGATTTGGTGTGCGATGGGCAGAAACAATCTTGGTCTCGTATGGAACACCAAGCTCTTCAAGTAGCGTGGTGGCATGTTGCATGCTGTTCCAATCGGACTGCGAGCCCATGATGATGCTGACTTTAGGACTGATTTGAGAAGAGCTCATAGTAATCTCCTAGCTGAAAAGTAATTTGTGAATCAGGCTGTAGTACAAAGGAATGCCGATCAGAACATTGAACGGGAAGGTCACGCCTAACGAGGCTGTAATGGCAATTCCCTGATTGGCTTGTGGTAGTGCAACCGACATGGCTGCAGGTACAGCAATATAAGAACAGCTTGCGCCGAGTGTGGTTAACAATAATGTGCCGCCTTCGCTTAGACCGAATGACCAGGCTAACAAGCCGCCGAGCAGCCCGCCTATTAATGGCATTAAGATGCCAAAGGTAGCGATAAAGGTGCCATACTCGATGAGATGCTTGCTCTGACGTGCAGCAATTTGACCCATGGCCAGCAGGAATAATGCTAATGAGCCATGGAATAAATCTTTAAAAAGCGGTGCAATTGAAGCCATCTGTTGTGGGCCGGCTAACCAGCCAATGATAACGCCGCCGAATAGCAGCAGAACGCCTTGATTCAACAGTGACTCGTGGAGCAGGCCTTTAACGTTGACTGAGCTTTTGCGACGTTTTGCTAACATGATGCCAACTGCAATTGCAGGTGCCTCAAGAATGGCGACAAACAGCGGGAAGTAGGCTTCGTATTCAATGTCTTTGCTTTCAAGAAAAGCGACCGCCACCGCATAAGTGGCAACACTGACCGAACCGTAATGGGCGGCAATATTGGCTGCATTAATGCGGTCCAGCAGACCGAAATAACGCAGTAGCGGGTAAGCGATCAGGGGAAGAACAAAACCAAAAGCCAGTACCGCAATGACCTGAATAATCAGACTCGCTGAAAAATATTGCTCTAAAGCCGCCCCCCCTTTAAGACCAATGGCCAATAAGAGAAACAGCACTAGCCCTTTATAGAGACCTTCCGGAAAATCAATATTCGATTTTAGGAAGGTCGCTATAAAACCCAGTAGAAAAAAGACAACAACGATATCAATTTGCATGCTGGGCCTCACCAGTATTATTCCTGCGGGTGATTCGGCGCAATACTCGGCTAATGCTTAATACAAATAGGGCAGCGCCTGTTATGGCAAGCATCCAGCTGCTGTATCCAAAATAGGCTAAGCAACAGCCGATCAGCGTAATCATTAATGAAGTAAAGAGTTCAAAAGCTTGAGTACGATTTAGCGACATTGTGTCAATTGGGTTGGTAGATTTGGCCGCTATTATAAGAATCTGGCGGTTAGTGTATAATCGATTTTATTTAAGTTTTATATAGAGGAACGTCTATATGGCTTCGATTGGAACATTGCGCCAATTACAGATCTTGCTGGCTTTAAGAGAGCACGGCTCGGTCACTGCTGCCTCGGAGGCTTTGTACCTCACGCAACCGACGGTTTCGATGCAGTTGAAGAATCTAGCCGATAAGATTGGTATGCCGCTGTATCAGCAGCATGGTAAAAAATTACAGTTTACAGATGCCGGTTTGGAAGTCTTGAAGACAGCGAAAGATGTGGTCGATTGTTTTGATCAGCTTGAAATGCGCTTAAATGCTTTGCAGGGGCTTGAGGCGGGCAAGTTGCGCATCGCGGTAGTTAGTACTGCGAAATATTTTATTCCACATTTGCTGGGTGAATTTTGTAAGCTGTATCCGAATGTGGAAGTGAATTTCAGCGTGGGTAACCGACAGCAAATTATTGATCGGATGAAGGATAATCTTGATGATTTTTATGTGTTCACCTATCCGCCCAAAGAGATTGACTTGGTGACGATCAAGTTCCTTGATAATCCGCTAGTGGCCATTGCCCACAACCAACATCCGCTGACTCAGAAAAAACGCATCAGTTTGCAACAGTTCTTTAAGTTGCCATTTCTTTTACGCGAACGCGGTTCGGGAACGCGTTATGCAATAGAGCGATTTTTTGAGGAGAAAAACCTACAACTCAATACCCGAATGATCATCGAAAGTAATGAGGCCATCAGGCATTCTGTGATGTCGGATCTTGGGGTGTCAATTTTGTCAGCCTACACCTTGGTTTATGGCGAAGATGCTGGTTTGTCAGTGCTTCCGGTAACGGGTTTGCCGATACGGTCACAATGGTATCTGGGCTATTTGGAAAACAAACAGCTATCGCCTATTTCCCAAAGGTTCCTGGAATGGGTTACCACTGAAGGCTATAAGCAGCTGGAAAAGCAATCACAAAGGGTATTGAAACATAGCCGCTAATGTACAAGCGATAATTTGACAGGCGTAAGCCCCCTCTATTTAATAGCGCATATTGCTGATAAAAACTGGGGAGTTTCTATTGACCACTGAAATAAAAAAAGGGCTGGACGCAAACGCCTATGTGCCTTTAAAAGAAGGCGAAACCTATAAGCCCTATGTTCCTGCTGAAGAGGATATGGCAGAGTTTACCTTTAAGGCAGTCGGTCTTGGGATATTATTCGGGATTATTTTTGGTGCGGCCAATGCCTATTTGGGTTTGCGTGCCGGTCTGACGATCAGTACCTCGATTCCGGTGGCGGTGATGGCAGTAGCTGTCTTCAAAATCCTCTCCAAGTTCGGTATCGGCAGCACCATTCTTGAAACCAATATTGCGCAAACCACAGGTTCCGCATCCAGCTCTTTAGCCAGCGGTGTGATTTTCACCTTGCCTGCCTTGTTTATGTGGGGAGTTGCTCCTGACTTGTTGCAGATGACAATTCTGGCCATGAGCGGTGGCGTGATTGGTATTCTGTTTATGATTCCGCTGCGCAAATTTTTGATTGAGCGCGAACATGGCAAGTTGCCATATCCCGAAGGTACTGCCTGTGCGGAAGTTCTGGTTGCCAATGAAGTAGGTGGCAATAAAGCTAAGTATATTTTCTATGGCATGGGGGTGGCGGCACTTTTTAAAACGCTGACTTCCTGGATAAAAGTCATTCCAGATTATGCTGCCGTTAAAATTCCTTTCCTGAAAAAAGGTGTGCTCGGCATCGATCTTTCCGCCGCTCTGTTTGGTGTGGGTTACATCTTAGGACCACGTATTGCCTGGGTCATGGTCGGCGGTGGTCTTTTATCGGCAATTATTATTATTCCAGCCATTGCTTACTGGGGTGATGGACAAACAACGCCTTTCTTTCCTGAAACGGTAAAACTGATATCGGATATGTCCACCGGCGAAATCTGGTCACGTTATGTCCGTTATATCGGTGCGGGTGCAGTAGCGACTGCGGGTATTATCACCTTAATGAAAAGTATTCCGGTGATGGTGCAAAGTTTCAAAGTTGGCGCTAAGACTATTGCCAAAACAGTCGAAGAAGAAGTGCATGAAGATAAGCAGCATAAAGCCGTCGAGCCAAGAACCCATCAGGACTTACCTATTAAGGTCGTCTTTTTCGGTATATTGGCTGTGATTTTATTGTTGACCTTCGTGCCGGGAGTGTTTGGCGCTGTGGGTGGTATTGATACACGCTTGTTGGCGGCGATTTGTGTTGCTGTGTTTGCGTTCTTTTTTGTCACAGTTGCAGCTCGAATTGTGGGGTTAGTGGGGGTGACCTCGAACCCAACTTCAGGAATGACCATCGCTGCGCTACTCGGTACGGCAACGATTTTCCTGGCTATGGGTTGGACTGATACCAGCGGTAAGGCTGCGACCCTGATTGTCGGTTGTGTGGTTGCGATCGCTGCTTCGATTTCGGGTGATACCTCGCAGGATTTGAAAAGTGGTTATCTTCTAGGGGCGACGCCACGCAAACAACAAATGGCTGAGTTAATTGGTGTTTTGACTTCGGCAACGTTTGTCTGTTTATCAGTATTATTATTGGCGGAAACTTTTGGTTTTGGCAGTAAAGAATTGCCTGCGCCACAAGCGACTTTGATGAAGCTGGTTATTGATGGCGTGCTTGAACAGAACTTGCCTTGGGTACTGGTGGCCATTGGAGTTGGTATTGCCATCGTCTGTGAGCTGGTAAAAATTCCGTCACTACCCTTTGCGGTAGGTGTGTATTTGCCACTTTCAACCATGACACCAATTCTAATTGGTGGTTTGATTCGTCATTGGGTTGAGTCGAAGACCAAAAAAGAGGATGTCAAAGAAAGTCGCCGCGAGAAAGGTATTTTGCTGGGCAGTGGTTTTGTCGGTGGTGAAGGTTTGCTCGGTGTGGCGATTGCCGCCATGGCCTTTGTTGAAGGAAGAAAACCGGATGGCATTGGCACCGGCTGGATTGGTAGCGATGTGATGGCTATGATCCTGGGCGCAATTTCGTTCTCATTGTTAGTGGTCTGGTTCGTTAAACTACTGAAAAAGAGAGATGAAGCCTAATGTTTGCTAAAGTGAACAAAGCGCTGTTTATTATTACACTGCTGACAGGCGGACTGCTGTTGTCCGCCTGTGGCGACCCCAAGCTAAAACCATTAAGTTCTGGCGCAACGATTGTCGCTTTTGGTGATAGTTTGACCGAAGGGGTGGGTGCTTCAGAAGCGGCCAGCTATCCGAACCAGTTAGCTCTCATTACTGGACTGAATGTCGTCAATGCCGGTATTTCAGGTGAAACCACGGAGCGTGGTTTGGCTCGCTTCGAGGATGTGCTAGAGCAATACAGCCCTGAGCTGGTGATTTTGTTGGAAGGTGGTAACGATATCTTGCGTAATAATAACCAAAACCTGACCAAGCAAAATCTGGCGCAAATGATTGATATTGCAAAACAACGCAATGTACAGGTTTTATTGATGGGTGTTCCGGAGAAAAATCTTTTCTCATCGGTGGCTGGCTTTTATGATGAGCTGGCCGAAGAGCATGAAGTGGCTTATATGCGCGGCGTGATAGGCGATTTGTTGAAGACTCAAAAGTATAAGTCAGATCAAATTCACTTGAATGCGCAAGGCTATCGAGTGTTAGCGGAGCAGATAGCAGAAACATTAAAAGATGAAGGCGCTTTGCCATAACATATCGTTTGAATTTATAGGACAAGTTATTAATGACCCCAATAGTGATCAACGCCAGTACTGGGCGAATGGGACAGGAGCTACTGAAAGCTGCTATCAATGATAGTCAGGTTGAAATTGTCGGTGCCATGGCGCGCGAGCAACACCAAAAGCTGGGAACAGACATTGGTTATTTGGTCGGGCTGGAACCGCAAGGTGTCTTTGTTGGCGATGATTTATCGGTTACTTTGAACGAACGAAAAGTCCTGATTGATTTTAGCTTGCCGGATCATTCGATTGAAACTTTAGCCCATGCGGTAAGTGCTAATTCACCGGTGGTGATAGGTACAACGGGTTTTAATGACGAGCAGAAACAAGCCATTACTGAAGCGGCAAAATCAATTCCGATTGTGTTTGCCGCTAACTATAGCCTGGGCGTAAACAGTTTGCTTGGCCTGGTCAGGCAAGCAACGCAATTACTGGGTGACAAAGCAGACATCGAAATTTTCGAAGCTCACCATAAATACAAGAAAGATTCTCCATCAGGTACTGCGCTGGCGCTAGGTGAGGCAGTGGCAGATACCCAAGGACATGACTTAAATGAGGTGGCGGAATGGGCGCGTCATGGAGTCGGTGAACGGGAGCCTGGAGCCATTGGTTTTTCAGTGATGCGCGCCGGTGATATCGTTGGCACTCATGAAGTAGTCTTTGCTTTAAACGGTGAGCTGGTCACGCTTCGTCATGAAGCGCAAACAAGACAATGCTTTGCGCAGGGAGCGATCGAAGCTGCTAAATGGCTACTGGGAAAACCTGTTGGAATGTATGATATGCAGGATGTTTTAGGGCTCAAGAACTCCTAAAGATCGCATTGTTCAAAAAACGCTCAATCATATGTGCATTGCTTGTGCGAGATCGTCCATGGTGTTTGTAAGAGATCTCGCAAGGATCTGTAATCTAGCGCCGTAAGATCACTCAGAAAAAGTGCTTTTTCTGCTACAGAATTTATCTAGTTGATTGATTTAAAAAGAGTTTTATATTTAATGCAGGCCTGACGTTATGTCAGGCCTTGTTGTTATTGAATAAAAAAAGAGTAGATTAACAAGTGTGCAAGGGACGCACGCAAGGAAATCCAACCGAAGGACATGGTGACACAAGGAAGTAGCAGGGAGCATCTAAGGGGCATGAGGCCAACTGAAAATGGGCGGTTTATCCGCCCTTTTTCTTTTGTATAATGAATAACCTTCAAAAAGAAAAAAATAAAAGCCTTGAGATACTACCTATACCCTAACGGGAAAACCCAAAATACATCCTTACTAGATGCCCAGTTTCTGTTTCAATTAATCATTGCTGCAATATTGTATTGGCTTTTTATTGTTATTATTAAAACAGTTCTTGAGTGGCTTTTTGAGGGAGACCCTCTTGCAAGCACTGCATTCCTTTATTTATACACGATCCCAATTTTATCTTTCTTGATCTATATAATTATAAAATCTCGATTACCAATGGTGAGAATCGATAAAGATACATTTGTAACGTATCGTGGCTTGATTATGCGAGATAAAGTTTCCATTGCCGATATTAAAACAATAGAAACTGAGCTTAATGATGACTCAGGAATACAATTGATCATTTATAAAAAAAGCGGGGGTAAGTACACAGCTGAGATACCATACAATAGTTGTAGTGACGGGGATTTTGTAAAGTTTATGCAAGAGCATAGACCTGAATTAGAAGTGATTACGCATACACAGATGATTCGGAAAAGTCATGAATTGCAAGCCATTAATAGTAAAGCAGAACCGGATCAAATCATTGGAGATGATGATGAGTTATGGTTGTTAGTATCAGAAGCTACAAATGAGGGTAATATTAATAGGGCTTTGAGTGTATTAATGGAGTTACATAAAAGAGGGCATTTTTGTGATGGTTTGATCGGATATTTCTTTTACACTCAAAATGACTCTGACTTAAACAAACACAAGGCGTTACCCTATTTCAAGCAAGGAGAGACATATCAGTGCGAGCTATCATTGATGTGCCTTGGAGTTATGCACATGAATCAAGAAATTAAAGATAGCTCTCCCGAAGTTGGATTTAAATACCTAATTCGGGCAAGAGGAGTTAGAGACTCTCTTAGATTTCATCATCTCGGTCTGTGTTATTTAGATGGTTTAGGAACTGATATAGATCTAAATAAGGCTAAATACAACTTTTTGAAGGCGATTGCGCTAGGTGATAGAGGAGCTTATATGGGCCTGGCTAGACTTGCAGGATTAAAAAGAAACCGTTGTGCTGTATTTAGATTGGTACTTAAGGCACAGAGCGAAGCCCCGCTTAAATAGACATCAAAAGCCATTTCCATTATAATGCGCAGAATTTGCCAAAATTCCACTAAGTAAACAATTTGCTGGACTCATTTAGATTGTGAGCCCAAATTTTTTGCGCCTAAAAAAAATGGAGGTTTCTTTGTTAGAACAAGAGTCTCAACAGCTGCTAAGACCCGCCCAGCAGCCCGCCATTTTAGTTCTTGAAGATGGTAGTGTTTTCCATGGAGTTTCAATCGGTTACGAAGGACATGCAGTAGGCGAGGTGGTTTTTAATACCGCCATGACAGGATATCAGGAGATTTTGACTGACCCTTCCTACGCTAAGCAGATGGTAACCCTCACTTATCCCCACATCGGTAACACCGGTGCCAATTCCGAAGATGTTGAATCAACCAATATTTGGGCTGAAGCATTAATTATCCGAGACCTTCCTTTATTACACAGCAATTATCGCAGCGAAGAGTCTTTATCAGACTATTTAAAGCGTCATAAGAAAGTTGCCATTGCTGACATTGATACGCGTCGCTTAACGCGGATCTTACGTGACAAAGGTGCCTTGAGTGGTTGTATCATTGCTGGTGAAGCGCCGGATGCGGATAAAGCATTAGAGCTGGCTAAAGAATTCCCAGGCTTGAAAGGAATGGACCTAGCTAAAGTAGTTTCCACCAAGGAAAGCTACCAATGGCAAGACAGCACCTGGTCTTTAGAAGAAGGCTACGGCAAACTCAAAGAAGCAAAGTTCAAAGTCGTCGCATACGATTTTGGCGCTAAACACAATATTTTGAGAATGCTGGTTGAGCGCGGTTGTGACTTAACGGTTGTGCCAGCACAGACCCCTGCCAGCGAAGTTCTGGCGATGAATCCTGATGGTGTTTTCCTATCCAATGGCCCGGGCGACCCGGAGCCATGTGATTACGCGATTAAAGCGATTCAAGAAGTTCTAGAAACCAATATTCCAGTATTCGGTATCTGTCTTGGCCATCAGTTGTTGGCTTTGGCCAGCGGTGGCAAGACAGCGAAGATGAAGTTTGGCCACCACGGCGCCAACCATCCTGTGCAAGACGTAGCAGATGGCACGGTAATGATTACCAGCCAAAACCACGGTTTTGCGGCAGACGAGAAATCGTTACCGGATAATTTAAAAGCAACTCATCGTTCCCTATTCGATGGCACCCTACAGGGTATCAAGCGTACGGATAAACCTGCGTTTAGCTTCCAGGGTCACCCTGAAGCAAGTCCCGGTCCACACGATGCTGCACCATTGTTCGACCACTTCATTGAATTGATGGAACAACACAAAGCTTAGGAGACGATTGAGACATGCCAAAACGTACTGATATTAAAAGTATTCTGATTTTAGGCGCTGGCCCAATCATTATTGGTCAGGCCTGCGAATTCGACTATTCCGGCGCTCAGGCCTGTAAGGCTTTGCGTGAAGAGGGTTTCCGAGTCATTTTGGTGAACTCTAACCCGGCAACCATTATGACTGACCCTAATATGGCAGATGTGACCTACATCGAGCCGATTCAGTGGGAAGTGGTTGCCAAAATTATCGAAAAAGAAAAGCCAGACGCGATTCTACCCACCATGGGTGGTCAGACTGCATTGAACTGTGCGCTTGATCTGGCCTCACGTGGTGTTTTAGAAATCCACGGTGTAGAAATGATTGGCGCGACTCGCGAAGCTATCGACAAAGCAGAAGACCGTGAGTTGTTCGCTAAAGCGATGTCAAAAATTGGTCTTGACCAGCCGCGTCAGCAGGTTGCACACAGCCTTGAAGATGCCTGGAAAGTACAAAAAGAAGTCGGCTTCCCTTGTATTATCCGTCCTTCCTTTACCATGGGTGGTACCGGTGGTGGTATCGCGTATAACAAAGAAGAATTTGAAGAAATCTGTTTGCGCGGATTGGATTTGTCACCAACTAATGAATTGTTGATTGACGAATCATTAATCGGCTGGAAAGAGTATGAGATGGAGGTTGTCCGTGACAAGAACGACAACTGTATCATCATCTGCTCTATCGAAAACTTCGACCCGATGGGCGTGCATACTGGTGACTCGATTACGGTTGCACCAGCGCAAACTCTGACCGATAAAGAATACCAACGCATGCGTAACGCATCGCTTGCAGTATTACGCGAGATTGGCGTTGAAACCGGTGGTTCAAACGTGCAGTTTGCGATTAATCCGGAAAATGGACGCATGACCATTATTGAGATGAACCCGCGTGTATCACGTTCATCAGCGCTGGCTTCTAAAGCAACCGGCTTCCCGATTGCAAAAGTGGCAGCGAAACTGGCGGTGGGTTATACCCTTGACGAACTGCAAAACGAAATTACCGGTGGCAAAACACCTGCCTCATTTGAGCCAAGTATTGACTACGTCGTAACCAAAATCCCTCGCTTCAACTTTGAAAAGTTCCCGAATGTTGATAAGACCTTAACTACCCAGATGAAATCGGTGGGTGAGGTGATGGCGATTGGTCGTAACTTCCAGGAGTCATTCCAAAAAGCAATTCGAGGATTAGAAGTTGGTTCATCGGGTTTTGAACCAAAGTTGGCCGATGATGATGAAAGTTGGGTTGATACGCTCCGCCAAAACTTACGTGTACCTGGCTCTGATCGTATCTGGTACATCGGTGATGCTTTCCGCAGAGGTTTGTCATTGGATGAAGTGTTTGAACTGACTGGAATTGATAAATGGTTCCTGATTCAAATTCAAGAGCTGATTCAAATCGAAGAAAGCTTAAAAGAAAAATCTTTCTCTGACTTAGATGCAGACTTAATGCGTCAAATAAAACGCAAAGGTTTTGCCGATCAAAGGCTGGCTGATATCTTTGCCACCAGTGAAAAAGAGATTCGCAAACTTCGTAAAGAACTTGGTGTAACTCCAGTATTCAAGCGGGTGGATACCTGCGCGGCAGAGTTTGCCACCAGTACCGCTTATATGTACTCAACTTATGAAGAAGAGTGCGAAGCGAATCCGACGGATCGCGACAAGATCATGATTTTAGGTGGTGGTCCAAACCGTATTGGTCAAGGTATTGAGTTTGACTACTGCTGTGTTCACGCCGCTTTTGCGATGCGTGACGATGGTTATGAAACCATCATGGTTAACTGTAACCCGGAAACGGTTTCGACCGATTACGACACATCAGATCGCTTGTACTTCGAGCCTTTAACGCTTGAAGATGTGTTGGCGATTGTCGATATCGAAAAGCCGAAAGGCGTGATTGTTCACTATGGTGGTCAGACACCATTGAAGCTGGCGCGTGATCTGGAAGCAGCTGGCGTACCGATTATTGGTACTTCGCCTGATGCGATTGACCGTGCGGAAGACCGTGAGCGTTTCCAACGTGCGATCAACCGTTTAGGCTTATTGCAGCCACCAAACCGTACCGCGCGTAACATGGAAGAAGGTGTGCGTTTAGCTGAAGAGATTGGTTATCCATTAGTGGTTCGTCCTTCTTACGTATTAGGCGGACGCGCGATGGAAATCGTTTATAACGAAGAAGAATTGCGTCGTTACATGAACGATGCGGTTAGCGTTTCAAACGAGTCACCAGTATTGCTTGATCGCTTCCTTGATGATGCGATTGAAGTCGATGTCGATGCCATCTTTGATGGTCAGAACATTCTGATTGGCGGCATTATGGAACACATTG
The DNA here is from genome assembly GCA_048266925.1 of Kangiella sp. GTDB lineage: Bacteria > Pseudomonadota > Gammaproteobacteria > Enterobacterales > Kangiellaceae > Kangiella. The sequence goes on from JBLWYL010000003.1 coordinate 677,896, forward strand.
AACAAGCGGGTGTTCACTCTGGTGACTCAGCCTGTTCAATTCCTCCCTTTAGCCTGAGCAAAGAAGTGCAGGATGAACTGCGTCGTCAAATGTTGGTGATGGCCAAAGAATTAAAAGTTCGTGGCTTGATGAATGCTCAGTTTGCTATTCAAGGTGAGAAAATCTTCATTCTTGAAGTGAACCCACGTGCATCGCGCACGGTACCATTTGTATCAAAAGCAACTGGCACACCGATGGCGAAAGTGGCAGCGTCAGTAATGGCCGGTAAAACATTGGCTGAAACAGGCTTTACTAAAGAAATCATTCCTCGCTACTTCTCTGTTAAAGAGCCAGTCTTCCCATTCAATAAGTTCCCGGGTTCTGACCCAATCCTTGGCCCTGAGATGAAGTCAACGGGTGAAGCGATGGGTGTTGGCAAAACATTTGGTGATGCTTTCTACAAAGCTAAATTGGGTGGCGGCCAGCCAGTACCGGATTCTGGACAGGTCATTATCAGCGTGCGTGAAGCGGATCGAAATGGTCTGGCGGCAGTAGCTCGTTCATTGGCAGACCAAGGTTTTGAGTTGCTAGCAACGGGCGGAACGGCACGAGCCATTCGTGAAGCCGGTATTCCATGTCAACGTATCAACAAGATGTTTGAAGGTCGTCCACACATTGTTGACTACATTAAAAACGGTGAAGTGGATTACATTATCAATACCACTGAAGGCAAACAGGCGATTGCAGATTCGTTCCTGATTCGCCGTAGTGCATTGCAACATAAGGTGCCATACACAACGACATTGGCCGGCGCTGTTGCGTCATGCGCAGCAATGAAAGAGAATGGTCGTAGTCAGATATATTCAGTGCAAGAACTACATACACAGGTTGATGAACGATGAATCGAGTTCCAATGACAGTCGCAGGTGCCGAGGCACTTCAGACTGAATTAAATGAGCTTAAAAAAGTGAAAAGGCCGCAAGTTGTTGCGGCCATTGCTGAAGCACGTGAGCATGGTGATTTAAAAGAAAATGCTGAATATCATGCTGCGCGCGAGCAACAAGGTTTTATTGAAGGTCGCATTCAGGAAATCGAAGCTAAGCTATCTAACTCTCAAATTGTTGATATCACTAAGATAACCAACAACGGAAAGGTAATCTTCGGTTCCACCGTTATCCTGATTAATATGGATGATAACAATTCTGATGAGGTTCAATATCAAATTGTGGGTGATGATGAAGCGGACATAAAGAAAAACAAACTTTCCATTAACTCGCCAATTGCGCGCGGCTTGATTGGTAAAGAAGAAGGCGATATAGCCAATATTCAAACGCCGAAAGGCAGTGTTGAATACGAAATTGCCGAGGTTTTATATATTTAGTTTTAGCTTTTGAATAAACAAATTAAAAAGGTCTCTTACGAGGCCTTTTTTTGTGGCTACTATAATTTGATGCTAATCTGATTGTAGCAATACTAGGTAATAGGATTGATATAAGTTAGGAGAAAGGATGACACTTGTAAGTTTTCACAGCCATTTCACACGGAGTTAGCAATAATCCAAAAATGAGCAAAATTAAGATAGCCATAAGTTCGTGTCTGCTCGGCAATAAAGTGCGATTTGATGGCGGACATAAGCAGTCAAAATACTGTTTGAATGTACTCGGCGATTGGTTTGAGTACACACCCGTATGCCCCGAAATGGGCATCGGATTGCCTACGCCAAGGCCTCCGATTCATTTGGTACGAGTGGGTGAAGATATTCGAGTAAAAAAAGTCGATGACCATAGTCTTGATGTGACCGATGAGTTGCGTGACTATGCGCACAAGACCTTACCAAAGATTCATGATGCCTGTGGTTATATTGTAATCCGTAATTCTCCCAGCTGTGGCATGGAGCGGGTCAAGGTCTATAACGAGAACGGTAACCCTGCTGGTGAGTCCTTCCGTGGTGTCTATATTGATGAAATTATGAAACTGCATCCTAACCTACCGGTGGAAGAAGAAGGTCGTTTGCAAGATCCCAAATTGCGCGAAAACTTTATTACCCGAGTGTTTGCTTATCATGACTGGAAGCAGTCGGCTTTAAGCGAACCCAGCATGAAGAAGTTGATAGATTTTCACAGCCGCTATAAGTACCTGGTGATGGCACATAGCTATCAGGCTTATAAGGAGCTTGGTCGCCTGGTAGCAAATACTGAACAGAGAGAAATGACTGAGCTGTTAAAAGAGTATGAAGACACCTTGATGCAAACGCTAAAGAAGGTTGCATCAAGCAAGTCGCATACCAATGTGCTCTATCATATTTTAGGCTATTTAAAGCGAGACCTGACTTCAGCAGCTAAACAGGAGTTGGTGAAAGTGATTGAGCAATATCGAAAAGGTTTGGTCACTTTGGTTGTGCCAGTAACCCTGATCAATCATTACCTGACCCAATTTGGCTCTGACTATATTAAACAACAGGCTTATCTTGACCCCCATCCTTTAGAACTAGGGTTGCGAAATTATTTGTGAGTGCCACTTCTATGAGCAAGAGAATTAGCTTGGTTTGGTTTAGAAATGATTTAAGAGTGGGCGATAACCCCGCTCTTTTTTATGCTGCAGAACAGGGCACTGTAATTGGCATTTACCTTGAGCCCGTTGAGCAACGAGAGGCGCATAATGATGCGCCCTGCAAATTGGGTATTATCCATGACACGGTTAAAGAGTTAAGGAAGCAGCTGAATAAACTGAACATTCCTTTGCACAGTTTCAAGGTGATAGATTATCAGCAGTCAGTGGAGAAAATGGAACAGTTAGTTGAAGAGTTTGAAGCTGATGGAGTTTATTTTAATAACGAATATCCATTGAATGAAAAGACGCGTGATGACCAATTGGAGAAGCAGCTTCAGGAAAAAGGACTGGAAGTGAATCGCTTTGATGGAGATGTGATTATTCCGCCTAATAGTGTCAGCACGGGAAAGGGTGAGCCTTACAAAGTTTTTACCCCTTACAAAAAAGCCTGGATTGAGTTTCATAAGACGCAAGGCATGGCTCCACTTCCAGCGCCTGATAAACAGGACTTCAAGATTGACCAACAGCATGATTATGACTTTAAACAAGAGTATCGAGGGGACTTGTGGCCAGCAGGTGAGAAGGCTGCACGAGAAAAATTATATGAGTTCTTGCCAAAAGCTGGCTATTACAAGGAACGCAGGAATATTCCCTCAGTCAAAGGGACCAGCATGCTATCGCCTTATTTGGCGGTTGGTGCTATTTCAGCCCGGCAATGTATAGAAGCATTGCTAGAGTGGCATGAAGGTGATCAGGAAGCTTTTTATCAAGACACCTGGTTGTCAGAAATAATCTGGCGTGAGTTCTACCGTCAGATCATCATTGATAATCCGCAGATTAGCCGTCACCGGCCTTTTAAAAGTGACGCCAAAGAAGTTTGGAATGGTCAACATGAGTTGTTTGTTAAATGGTGTAAAGGTGAAACTGGTTTTCCATTAATCGATGCAGCCATGCGACAACTTCTGCAAACTGGTTGGATGCATAATCGTTTACGCATGAACGTGGCTATGTTTTTAAACAAGCTATGCTTGATTGATTGGCGAGAAGGGGAAGCGTTCTTCATGAGACAATTGATTGATGGTGATTTTGCCTCAAACAATGGTGGCTGGCAGTGGTGTTCGTCTACTGGCGCCGATGGTGCTCCTTATTTCAGGATCATGAATCCTATCACTCAGTCCAAACGATTTGACCCGGAAGGGAAGTTTATTCGAAAGTTAATGCCTGAGCTGGCAAGCTTAAGCGATAAAGATATTCACTTCCCTAATAGCGAGCAACGTAAAGAGGTGGGTTATCCAGAGCCGATCATTGATTACAAAGCAGCAAGAAAGACTGCACTGGAACTACTGAGGTAGAAGCTTGTGGGTTCAAGCTTGATCTTAGTTTAGTTCAGAGACTTGAGTTTATCTTGCAGCTCGCTAAAGTCATCATCCATCGATTCCGCACCAAACCAGATATTGAGATAAGGTACTGCACATTCGGGCTTATTAAGTTCGGCTAGTTGGGACTCATTAAGCCGTAGGTTGATACCCTGGTCTGGTGTCACAAACAGGTCATAATAATCACCGTCTGCGACATCTTGATAAATAGTATTAAAGTCTTTAAATGCAAGCATACAGGTTTCTTTTTCGGTGTCGGTCAGGTTGTCTTCCAGGAAATCATCCGCGCCTTCCGTGAACTGAACACCTTCTACCTCACGCAGATAAGAAAAGCGTAAAAGCTTGGGTTGTGAATCAAAGACATTATCAGCTTGATCGCAATTGGGGTAATAAACACCGACGTCGACCACATCAAAGAATAAGGCTTTGGTTACTCGTTGCTTGGCGCACAGTTGATAGTCGGTTTGCTGATGACTCACTTGAGCTTCAAGCTTAGCCTGAACGGAGCCAGATATGATGAGCAATGAAAAGCCAAGCAGTAGCCAAGCCAGGTTGAGCAGCTTTGGGGAAACTGGTGAATGCTTAGAGGCGGCTTTGGACATAATTAACAAAGAACCCCACTATTGGTAAGCGTGAATAAAAACCTTCGGCACCATCCCAATAGTCTTGATGGAGTACAATTTTACCTTCCTCGTTAAAACGAAGCTGGGTCATGCCAATAGACTTAGAATCAATTTTTTTACCTGCGGCAGAGAACTTCATATGCATTACCCAGCGCAGGTAATAGTCTGTATCTGATTTTGCCACATCAATAATCTCGACCGTAGTCAGCTCTGTAGCATCGGCAGTTTCTGGCATGTACTTGAGTAGTTCGTCGAGATGGCCGAAAGTCTTAAAAGTATCATTGAAATAGAAGGTTTCAGCATACAGTTGACGAATGATGTCTTCTTTAGTGCCGGATTTGAAATCACCAAACAGGGTTAAAAAAGCCTTATCCGGTGATTCGACGGTTTCGGTGGCTGGCATTTTACTGGCAACCTGCAAAAAATCTTCTACGCGTTGATTATTCATCTCGCTCCTCGAATGGCTACATCCAGAAAAAGTTATGGCTATAGCAGAATATAGTAAATAACGGGAAATTGTCATAGAGCACTGATAAAGTGAAACCATGCTGCCACTGTACTGCCGGGCTCGTAAAGATTATGTGAAGAAGAATGGCCAATTAGACAGAACCGATTCACACGGATTTCACAAGAAAGGACATAGGATGAGCGAAATTGCCAAGTAGCTTAAATATGAAAATGAAACAGTGGTTTGATAACAGTCAAATCAGTACCCAGACAGGTCAGCCAGCACAATTAGAAGGCGTCGATTGGCCAAGGGTTATTCCTTATATCGGTTTGCATTTAGTGTGCTTATTTGCCTTTGTTACAGGCGTGTCGTGGGTTGCTATCATAGTTTGTGTGCTAGCCTATTTGGTGCGCATGTTCGCTATTACCGCTTTTTATCACCGTTACTTTTCTCACAAAAGCTTCAAGACCTATCGTTGGGTGCAAGCTCTGTTTGGATTTTTGGGTGCGTCAGCTACCCAGCGCGGGCCACTTTGGTGGGCCGCTCATCATCGCCATCATCATATTCATGCAGATACCGAAGAAGATGCACACTCGCCTAGGCATGGTTTTTTGAAAAGTCATATGCTGTGGTTCCTCAATAAAAAGAACTTTCCAACCCAGGAGCAGAGAGTGAAGGACTTGGCAAAGTATCCGGAGCTTTGCTGGCTGGACAGGTTTGATATTTTCCCTCCGATTATATTTGCCGGTATGATTTTTGGCTTAGGGATTTATCTTGAAAAGTTACATCCTGAATTGGGAGCCGACAGATGGCAGATTCTGATTTGGGGGTTTTTCATTTCAACCATTCTATTATCGCATGTGACTTACTGTATCAACTCATTGGCGCATCGCTGGGGCAGTAAGCGATTTGAAACTAATGATGATAGTCGAAATAATTTTTTATTAGCTTTGTTCACATTAGGAGAGGGTTGGCACAACAACCATCATTTCAGTCCTGGTTCTGTTAAACAGGGCTTTTATTGGTGGGAACTGGACTTGAGTTATTATGTGCTAAAAGGTATGGAGAAAATGGGTCTGGTCTGGGATCTAAAGTATCCCGATAAGCAATTAATTAAGGCAAAGGCAAAATCATGAGAGTGGCAGTGATTGGCGGAGGCATTTCTGGAATAACGGCTGCAGAAAGGCTGGCTTACGATATGGATGTCACTTTATTTGAGAGCGCCGCAAAGTTAGGTGGACATGCTGACACTCATCAGATTGAGGTCGAGGATGAACAAGGCGGGCATAAAACGATTGCTGTAGATACTGGATTCATAGTGTTTAATCCTGATAACTATCCGATCTTTGACGGGCTGTTACAGAAATATCAGGTGCCGTACAAAGACAGCGATATGAGTTTTGCTGTATCGAATAAGTTAACTGGGCTTGAGTATAACGCCGGTACATTGAATGGGCTTTTTAGTCAGCGTAAAAATATGATCAGTCCCAGCTTCTATCGCATGTTACGAGACATCTTCCGGTTTTATCGAGAAGCGGGTGAACTACTCAATGGTGAGAACGGCGAAACTTTGGGCGATTACCTCAAGCGAAATAACTACAGCCAGCAATTCATTAATGAGCATATTTTGCCAATGGCATGTGCCCTATGGTCTGGTGATAGCGAACTAATTTTAGACTTCCCGGCTCGTTATCTGGTTGCCTTTATGAATAATCATCAGATGATGCAGGCTTTTAACCGTCCAGTATGGAAAACCGTAGCAGGCGGTTCCAAGAGCTATATTGATGCGGTAGCAAAGAACGCTGGTTTTCAAGTAAAGTTGAGCTGTCCTATCAACAAGGTAATCAGAAATCATCAAACAGTCTGGTTACACACTGCTGAAGGAAAACAGGAGTTTGATTATGTCATTTTTGCCTGTCATAGCGATCAGGCATTGAGCATGATAGAAGGGCCGAGTAATGAAGAAAAGAAAATTTTAGGTTCAATTAAATATCAGGAAAACCAAATCACCCTGCACTCTGACACTGGTTTACTACCCAGCAAGCGTCGTGCCTGGGCTAGCTGGAATGTTATGATTGATGAAAAAACCAGCAAGCAGTGTACTGTAAGTTATTACATGAATTTATTGCAGTCGCTCGAGACCAATACCCCAGTTATCGTTAGCTTGAATATGGCGGAGCGTGTTAACCCTGAGTTGGTATGGAAGCAATTGACTTACCATCATCCGGTGTATACGCAGGCGACCATTAATGCTCAGCAAAACAAAGAGCTAATTCAAGGGCTCAATCGGAGTTACTTTAGCGGTGCCTATTGGGGATGGGGTTTCCATGAAGATGGTGCACGAAGTGGGCTTGATGCGGCGGAGCAACTTCTGAAGGACTCAGGTTATGCTTAAGCAAGGATTTTTTGTCGGCTCGATTCGCCACCGTCGTTATCGTCCCAAGCGGCATGAATTTACCTATGATATGTATTGGAGCTTATTGGATCTGGATAAACTTCCAGAAACTTTCAGCAAAAGCAGGCTATGGTCCTACGAAAAATGGAACCTGATTTCATTTCGTAGTAAAGACTTTCATCAGAACTTTAATCTTGGTCAAAGTAATAATTCTTCAGTATTAAACAAGTATTCTATTGTTGAAACTATTCGTGAGAGAACCGGTAAAGCATTCAAGGGACAGGTGTTTCTATTATCGCACCTTAGATACCTCGGTTTTAATTTCAACTCAGTATGCTTTTATTTTTGTGTTGAAAATAGCGAATTAAAATACATCTTATCGGAGATAACCAATACCCCATGGGGAGAACGACATACCTATCTTCACCAGTGCAATGAAGGCAAACAGGGAGACAACCTGTATAAGTTCGAGTTTGACAAAGCTTTCCATATATCACCATTTTTGACCATGGACATGCACTATCAATGGCTGTTTAAAATTGAAGATGATGAGCTAAGGATCCATATGGTCGTCAACCAGAAGAATACTGACCACAAATTCTTTGACGCTACCTTCACAGCTGACTTCATACCATTAACGCAAAGCAGTATGCGCACCCTTGTCTTAAAAAGGCCTTTTCAGCCACTAAAGATGATGGTAGGCATTTACTGGCAAGCATTTAAGTTATGGTTAAAAAAGATTCCTTTTGTGCCCCACCCTCAAGGTGGCAAAAAGTCACACAAGGGCGAGCCAAAATCGGATAATAGGTAAGAGGATCACAGGTCGTGAATGATTTTACTGAAAAGCAGGCAATAACAACCAGGCAAAAGCAGAGCGAGTCCGTTGAGCTAGCCTTGTCTGAAAATAAAAAGGCCTCGGGTTTCGAGCGCTTGATAAGAGGTCAGGTACTGAAAACACTGAACCGAATCAAGGGCGGCCAGATCATTATTAATGACTCATTAGGTCAATATTTTTGCGGATCTTCCAGTTCACAATCAAATCTGTGTGTGACGCTGAACATTAAGCAACTGGATTTTTATCGCCAAGTGGCCATGCATGGCAGCATTGGTGCCGCAGAGTCGTATATGAAAGAACAGTGGTCTACTGATGACCTCACCGGGTTGGTTCGGATATTAGTGATTAATAGACATATACTGGATGAAATGGAAGGTGGCCTTGCCTGGTTAAAGAATAGTGCTCTTAAGTTATGGCACTTTTTTAATCGCAACAGTGTAGAGGGAAGCCGCAAAAACATCTCTGCCCACTATGATCTTGGCAATGACTTCTTTAGGTTATTCCTTGATAAACACTTGATGTATTCCTCGGCAATATTCACCGAAAAGGCGAACACCTTAGAGAAAGCCTCGGAGCTTAAGCTAAAAACAATCTGTGAAAAATTAGATGTAAATGCTAATGATAAGTTGGTTGAAATTGGCACAGGCTGGGGTGGTTTTGCGATTTATGCTGCCAAAAATTATGGGTGTCACGTCACGACCACTACTATTTCAGAGCAGCAATACCAACACGCTAAGAAAAGAGTTAAAGAAGAAGGACTGGAAAGCAACATTACTTTGCTTAAAGAAGACTATCGTAACTTAAAGGGCCAGTTCGACAAGCTGGTATCGATTGAGATGATTGAAGCAGTAGGGCACCAATATCTGGACACTTACCTGAAAAAGTGTAGTGATTTATTAAAACCGGACGGTATGGCCTTAATTCAGGCAATCACTATCGAAGACTCTCGCTACAAGCAGGCGCTAAAGTCGGTGGACTTCATTAAGCGCTATATTTTCCCGGGCAGTTTTATTCCTTGTGTGTCGGCTATTGTTGATACTGCAAAACAAGCATCCGATTTACGATTGATTAACCTGGAAGATTTTGGCGACAGCTATGCCAAAACATTGAACGAATGGCGAAGACGTTTCTTTAGTAATATTGAGCAAGTGAAATCGCAAGGGTTTGACTCGTCTTTTATTCAAATGTGGGACTTCTATTTTTGTTACTGCGAAGGTGGTTTTCTTGAGAAAGCTATTAGCGATGTGCATCTACTGTTTGCCAAACCAACCAATAAGAGGCAGCAATGGTTAGCCTTACAAAGTTAAACAAAGTATTAAACTTTGTACTGCTGCAAACAGTATGGTTTGCGTTGGTTGTTGGCGTTGTTTATCAGCATATTTGGCTGGGTGCCGGTCTTTTGTTGGCCTTTGTGTTGTGGCAATTACACCCGGTCAATCGTAAAGCTAATGATATAACCATTGTTCTGACCTTAATGGCTTTGGGCCTGATTCTTGATAGTGTCTGGTTGCAATTAGGTTTGATTAGTTATCAGATGCAATGGCCCTATTCATTTATGGCTCCGATCTGGATTGTTATGCTGTGGGTTGCTTTTGGATTAACCATTAATCATTCTCTATCCTGGATTTTTGACTATAAAGCTATTGGGGTTTTGATGGGAGCGATTGGTGGGCCAGTTTCATATCTGGCTGCACAACAGTTTGGTGCGGTGACATTGAATCAACCGGTGTTGGCATTGGCAGCACTGGCTACCGGATGGACTCTGGTCATGGTTATGCTCATCACCGTTTTTAGAGAGTCGTCAAGCTATAAGGAACATCAGGCAGACAAAAGAGAAGCCTCATGGAATTAGATGCCACTGTACTGATTGCAATTGCTTTGTGTGTTGTAGGACAGGCTGCGGCCTGGTTGTGGCAATGGCATACCAAGAACACTGATATTGTGGATATCACCTGGGCACTGCTAATTGTCGTATGTGGTCTGATTTATGTCTGGATGGCAACGGGTAATAGTTTCCATCGCTATGTTGTATTACTGATTCCGATTGCCTGGTATACACGTTTAGCTTGGCACCTAATCGATCGCTATCAGGTCGATTACGAAGATGGACGTTACCAACAGTTGCGAAAGCATTGGTCGGACAATACCCAGGTAAAATTGTTTATCTTTTTCATGTTCCAGGCTGGGCTGGCATTTGCCTTTAGTTACCCCGTTTATATTGTTGCTTCAGCTAGTCACAATATGGATATGTTTGATGGCTTAGGAATTGGCGTAGCGGTTATTTCATTTATCGGTGTCACTCTGTCTGATTATCAGTTACGACAGTTCAAACGTAGAAAGGATGTTAAAGGCAAAGTCTGTAATATCGGCTTTTGGCGCTACTCGCGTCACCCAAACTATTTCTTTGAATGGACTCATTGGTTTGCTTATCCGCTAATTGGTTGGCATGCCGAGCAGGGATGGTTGCTATTTATCTACCCGATATTAATGTTATTTTTTCTACTGAAGTTGACCGGTATTCCTTTTAATGAAGAGCAAAATATTCGTAGCAAAGGTGATGCTTATCGAGCATATCAGAAAAAGACTAATAAATTTTTTTTGGGACCTATAAAATCAAGTGCTAACAAAGCCCAGTAGCGGCTGATGGTGGAGAACTAAATGATTGCACAAGCTATTAACTTAATTGAAAAAGGATTATTACCCGATCGTCTGGTGCGACTGGGGATCCGGAAGCTTTGTGAGCAACGATTGGCCGAAGAGTCAGCGTTTGACTGCGAAGCTCAGGCAGAGCGATACCATGAATTTTTACAGGAACTGAAAGCTTCCGAGGTGGCGATTAAAACCGACAAAGCCAATGAGCAACACTATGAAGTTCCCTCAGAGTTCTATCATTACGCTTTAGGTAAAAATCTCAAGTACAGTAGTGCTTATTGGCCACAAGGTGTTAATGACCTAGAGGCAGCTGAGCTGGCGATGCTGGAGCTGTATGCTGAGCGTGGAGAGTTTGTTGATGGGCAGGATATTCTAGAGTTAGGCTGTGGCTGGGGTTCTCTAACCTTGTTTCTTGCATCTAAGTATCCTAATAGTACGATTACAGGGGTATCAAACTCTAACTCGCAACGTGAGTATATTGAGAAGCAGGCTAAAGAGCGTGGTTTAAGCAATATCACTATCATGACGCAGGACATTAATCAGTTTGATCCGGGGCGTCAGTATGATCGAATCATTTCAATTGAGATGTTTGAGCACGTCAGAAATTATGATGTGCTTTTTGCACGAATTAGCCAATGGCTCAAAGATGATGGAAAAGTATTTTTACACGTGTTTTGTCACCGTTATCTAATGTACCCTTTTTTAGAAGATGGGGATGATAACTGGATGGGCCGTTACTTTTTTAGTGGTGGTCAAATGCCCGCTGCCGATACTTTCTTGAACTTCCAGCAACAGCTACAGATCGAAAGGCGCTGGTTAGTCAACGGCAAGCATTATGAGAAGACCTCAAATGCCTGGCTCGAAAATCTGGACCAGCATCAAAAACAGGTCATGCCGTTATTTGAGACAGTTTATGGCAAAGATGAATGCAAAGTCTGGTTTCATCGGTGGCGCATTTTCTTTATGGCTTGTGCTGAGTTATTTGGTTATGCTGATGGAAATGAGTGGATGGTGGCGCACTACAGATTTGTTAAGCAATAGCTGCTTGATTAATAGATAAACGGTTTGTTCAGAGTAAGGCGCTTTGTACAATGCTACTCAATGGCTGAAAAATAATTAACGAATCAAACCTAGGGTTAAACGGATATTCCAATGAGTCAAAAGCGACGCGGCATACATTATAAAATCATCAAGGCGATGGCAATACAATTATTGCTGATTAGCGCGGTGACTTTATTAGGTGTCTACGGCGCTGCAAAAGTGGTTGAAAATGTTCTGATCAAGCAGGCACTGGAAGGCGAAGCAGATTTTTTCTGGACCAACTATCAACAAAACCCAAATTTTAACCTACCTAACACCTTGAACCTTACCGGTTATATGTCTTCCAGTGATTCATCAGAACAGGTGCCTGATTATCTAGAAGTTTTAGAGGTTGGTTATCAAAGAGTCGATGTGGACAACAGGCAGCCGCTTGTTCATATTTCTGAAAAACATGGCAAGCGTTTGTATTTGGTATTTGAAGAAGGCCAGGTGGCGCGGCTGTCTTTTTACTTTGGTATCGCGCCACTCGCTTTCGTCCTGTTGATTATTTATCTTCCAGCGTGGATTACCTACATGCTTTCTCGACGTGCTATTTCTCCGGTCGTTAAATTATCGCGCTTAATGGACAGTGTAGAAGTATCTGAGCGATCTGATTTGAAGTTGGATTTCACCGAAATAGAGAAGAATGCGGATGCTGAAGTAATGACTTTATTACAGGCATTTGATCAGTATGCTGAACGTGTTAATGAGTACGTTACACGTGAGAAAAATTTTACACGCTATGCCAGTCATGAATTAAGAACGCCGCTGGCCGTTTTAAAAGGCTCCATATCTTTGCTGGAAAAGCAGCAGCTCAACCAGTCTCAGCAGAAAATTGTTCTGCGCATGAAGCCAATGGTTAAAGAGATGGAGGACCTGCTAGAAGCGTTATTCTTGCTGTCCAGAAATCAGGAGCCTGATATTTCGGAAGAACCGCTTAATATTAATACTATTGTTAAGCATCAGCTGAATGCCATCGAGCGCCTATATCCTGACAAACAAATCAAGACCAGTCTGCATAGCAATATTCAGCTTAAAATGCGTATCTCCGAGCGTTTATTGGTTATATGTTTGAACAACATTATTTTGAATGCTTTCAACTATACGGAAAAGGGCTCCATCCAAGTTTTTATTGGTCGAAATTTTGTCAGGGTGTCGGATACCGGTATTGGTATGGATGAGAAAAGCCTGCAGCGAATTTTCGAACCATTTTATCGGGCGAATCGTGAGCAGGAACAGGTCAAAGGCTTTGGGCTTGGCATGGCCATTGTAAAGCGAATCTGTGATCAGATGGATTGGCAAATTTCAATTGATAGCCAGTTGGCAAAAGGTACTCAGATTCAGTTAACGCTAAAAGAACATGTCGCAGAAAAATAGTTACGGAACACTTTTCAGGCTTACTGTTCAGGAGTGATAATTTTGATTCCCAGGCCAGGTACGGTTTGTAAAAGGTGTTCTGCGAAGGGTTTATCAATGACTTTACGTAAGTTATACAAATGACTTCTAAGAACATCACTATTAGGTACAAGATCGCCCCACAACTCACGTTCAAGTTCTTCGCGTGTGACGACTTCCGGTGATTTGCGCATTAATAGTTTCAGGATATGCAAACCTGTCGGAGATAACTTGAGCTTCTGCCCCTGGCGTTTGACTTGTAAGGTTTTTGGATCAAGCTCAAGGTCATGAATAACTAAAGGCTTCGAATCCAGTTCACCTTTATGACGTCGAATGATGGCATTGAGGCGCGCATCCAGTTCTTCAAAATCGAAAGGTTTAATCAGATAGTCATCGGCACCAGCATCAAAGCCATCGAGCTTATCACTTAACTGATCGCGCGCGGTTAGCATTAAAATAGGAATGTCAGACTGGGCTTCCTGACGGATACGCTGACAAATCGTAAAGCCATCCATGCCAGGCAGCATGACGTCCAGAATCAAAGCATCGTATTGATTGTCCTTGGCCAGATTGAGTCCGCTTATGCCATCCATTGCATAATCGACAATATAGCCACAGGCTTCAAGGTATTCGCCGGTTGTGGCGGCCAACTCTTTGTGATCTTCGACCAGTAGAATGCTGTAAGCCATGGTAGTCCCTGAAAATTAGAAGCAGCTCATAAGGTAGCTGAATTTGGCTATTTAGGCAAAATGATTTTAGGGGAGTCTGATTTGCGATAAATAGACAGGTTATGGCCGATGACCTGAATTTTGCTTGCTTTGGTTTTCTGGCAAATATGGTCAATCATGGCTTGCTTGTCTTCACGTTCTTCAGCTCTGACTTTAATCTTGATGAGCTCGTGATGATTTAGTGCATTATTGATTTCTTCGAGCACGTTATCGGTGACGCCATTGGCTCCGACCATAACGATTGGTTTCAGGCTGTGCGCCTTGCCGCGTAAGAATTTTACCTGGTTGTTGCTTAATTGAGTCATTACATCTTTCTGATAGTGATAATTAGCGGTCATTTTACCTGAAAAAAGGTACAATAGAGACTTATTTGAGGAAAAAACAAGCATATTTTCTTTATGTCACGAAGTAAAAGTAGCCACCGTTGGATGAAAGAGCATTTTGACGATCCTTATGTCAAAAAGTCGCAAAAAGACGGTTACCGCTCACGGGCGGTTTATAAGCTGGAAGAGCTAGACCAGAAATACAAGCTGCTAGGCAAAGGCGTGACCGTCGTTGACCTGGGAGCTGCTCCAGGCGGCTGGTCACAATACGTTGCTTATAAAATGGGTAGCCAGGGTAAAATATTTGCTTTGGATATCTTGGAAATGGATCCCTTGCCCGATGTGGACTTTATTCAGGGTGATTTTCGCGAAGAAGCGGTTCTTAATCAATTACTCGATAAGATAGGCGAGCGCAAGGCAGACCTTGTTTTATCGGATATGGCCCCCAACATGAGTGGTGTAGATGCGGTTGATCAACCGCGCGGTATGTATTTGTGTGAATTGGCGTTAGAGCTGGCGCAGACTGTACTGGCAAAAGGTGGCAACTATGTCGTCAAAGTCTTCCAGGGAGAAGGTTTTGATGACTATATCCGCCAATGTCGAGAGATGTTCGATAAGGTTCTCATTCGCAAACCAGATGCCTCCAGAGGGCGTTCCAGAGAAGTTTACGTAGTCGGTTTGGGTTTTAAGGGCTAGTTGAGAAAAGATGCGATAAAAAACACTATCTCGATAGTAGTGTTTGTTACGTTTTGTTAAGCTTCAGGGCTTTCGTTGCTAGCAAAGCATGGCATAATGTGTAGTTATTATTAAAGGCAAAGAGTTGCCAAGAACGAGGTTCAGGTTTTGAACGATTTAGTAAAGAACATTCTATTTTGGGCCATTGCGGCGGTTATTTTGTTTATTGTTATTGATGCGATACAAGAGCGTCAACAAGACAGTAGTCAGGTGACATTCTCTGAGTTTGTGAAACGCATTGAGGCCAAGCAGGTCGATGATGTTGTGATCAACCCCAATAACGGCCTCGTTACTGGTAAAGACGTTAGCAGTAGCCAAGAAATCAATGCTGAAATACCTGCTGGTGGCCAAGAGAAGCTTAATGAAATTCTTCTGGAGAATGACGTTACCTACTCGGGCAAAAAACGCGAAGGTGGTGGTATCGGTACCTTCCTGTTGAGCTTTGGACCAATATTGCTACTCATTGCGGTATGGATTTATTTTATGCGCCAGATGCAGGGGGGTGGTAAAGGTGGCGGCGCCTTGTCTTTTGGTAAAAGTAAGGCGCGCATGCTGAGCGAAGATCAGGTTAAAACCACTTTTGCCGATGTGGCCGGTGTTGAAGAAGCCAAAGAAGAAGTAAGTGAATTAGTAGACTTCTTACGCGATCCGCGTAAGTTCCAGCGCTTGGGCGGCAAAATTCCACGTGGTGTTTTGATGGTTGGCCCTCCTGGTACTGGTAAAACATTATTGGCTCGCGCCATTGCTGGCGAAGCCAAAGTGCCTTTCTTCACTATCTCCGGTTCTGATTTCGTTGAAATGTTTGTCGGTGTCGGTGCATCTCGTGTCCGCGATATGTTTGAGCAGGCTAAAAAGCATGCTCCTTGCATTATCTTTATCGATGAGATCGATGCTGTTGGTCGCCATCGTGGTGCCGGTTTAGGTGGTGGTCATGATGAGCGTGAGCAAACCTTGAACCAGTTATTAGTTGAAATGGATGGTTTTGAAGGTGGCGAAGGCGTGATCGTGATCGCAGCTACCAACCGTCCTGATGTGCTGGATCCGGCTTTATTGCGTCCGGGCCGTTTTGACCGTCAGGTTGTGGTCGGTTTGCCAGACATTAAAGGCCGTGAGCAGATTCTTAAAGTACATATGCGTAAGGTGCCGATTGGCGATGATGTCGAGCCGGGAGTAATTGCTCGTGGTACGCCTGGTTTTTCCGGTGCCGATTTAGCAAACTTGGTTAATGAAGCAGCATTATTCGCAGCTCGTGATAACCAGCGTGTTGTCGGCATGGAGCAGTTTGAGAAGGCAAAAGATAAGATCTTGATGGGTACAGAGCGTCGCTCAATGGTGATGACGGAAGAGGAAAAGCTGAATACAGCTTATCACGAAGCTGGCCATGCCATTGTTGGTTTGAAAGTACCTAGCCACGACCCAGTATATAAAGTGAGTATTATTCCGCGTGGCCGCGCATTAGGTGTGACCATGTATTTGCCCGAACAGGACAAGTACTCCTTATCTAAGGAAGCACTGGAAAGTCAGTTATCCTCATTATTTGGTGGCCGTATTGCAGAAGAGATCATCAATGGTTCTGACAAGGTGACGACAGGTGCATCTAACGACATTGAACGTGCCACTGGCCTAGCTCGTAATATGGTCACCAAGTGGGGCTTGTCTGATAAGTTAGGTCCATTGTCTTATGCAGAAGATGAAGGCGAAGTTTTCTTGGGACGCTCCGTAACTCAGCACAAGAATATTTCGGACGATACCGCTCGAGCCATTGATGCAGAGATACGCGAAATTATTGATCGTAACTACAATCGTGCTAAAACAATATTGCAGGATAATATGGATAAGTTACATGCAATGGCGGACGCTTTGATGAAGTTCGAAACCATTGATGCTAAGCAAATTAAACAAATCATGGATGGTGACGAACCCAGCCCGCCGGCTAATTGGTCGGATACAAAAGGGCCCGGTGGTGATGGTGGCTCAGGATCTCAACCTGAAGCGCCAAAAGACTCACCAGTAACAGAACCATCTGTTGATTAAAAAAGGGCCTTTTGGCCCTTTTTTTCATTGTGCGGAAAGTAACTACCATGAAAGAACTGTTGCAATCGAAAAGGCCGCTGGTCATGGGTATTTTGAATACCACTCCCGACTCATTTTCAGACGGCGGTAATTATGTGCGCAAAGATATTGCATTGCGCCGTATCGAAACCATGCGCGGAGAAGGGGCTGATATTATTGATGTGGGTGGTGAATCCACCAGGCCTGGAGCTCAGGCGGTTTCCGAAAGCGAAGAGCTGGACCGGGTCATCCCTATGGTGGAAGCAATCGTTACCAGTGGTGCAGCGGTATCGGTCGATACGAGTAAAGCTGTTGTAATGCAAGAAGCAATCAAAGCTGGCGCCAGCATGATCAATGATGTACGTGCATTGCAAGAAGCCGGAGCGCTTGATGCAGTAGCCAGTAACGAAGAAGTATTAGTATGTCTTATGCACATGCAAGGACAGCCAAGAACGATGCAGCAGAATCCACATTACGAGAGCGTCGTCGACGATGTGAAATCATTTCTACAGCAACGAGTGACAGCTTGCCAAAAAGCTGGCATTAGTACGGATAGAATTTGCCTTGACCCTGGCTTTGGATTTGGTAAAAGTTTGCAGCATAACTGTGAACTGATGAAACATTTAGACAGTTTTAAAGAACTTAATTTCCCTCTGCTAGTCGGTGTTTCAAGAAAGACAATGATCGGTACCATTTTGGATGCTGACATAAATAGTAGAAGTAATGGCAGTGTTGTTGCTGCTATGTATGCTTTGACGAAAGGTGCAAATATTCTTAGAGTGCATGATGTAAAGCCGACCGTTGAAGCTGTAAAGTTATATTGCGCATTTGAGCAAGCTTAATAAGAAAAGGAAAAACAACAATGAGCGAGAGAAAATATTTTGGCACTGATGGTATTAGAGGAACTGTTGGTCAGTTTCCTATTACGCCAGAGTTTGTTTTAAAACTCGGTTGGGCTGCTGGCAAGGTGCTCGGCAAGAAAGGACGAATTGTTATCGGGAAAGATACACGAATTTCAGGCTATATGTTTGAATCTGTACTGGAAGCGGGCTTAACTTCAGCCGGGGTAGACAGTTTTCTTGTTGGACCCATGCCAACACCAGCGATCGCCTATTTAACAAGAACTTTCCGCGCAGATGCGGGCATCGTCATCAGTGCTTCGCATAACCCTTTTCAAGATAATGGGATTAAATTTTTTTCAGCTGAAGGGACTAAGCTACCATCAGCTGTAGAGCTGGAAATAGAAGCCTTATTAGAAAAAGAAATGACTTCATTGCCATCAGAGCAGCTGGGGAAGGCCTATCGCATAAACGATGCCGCAGCCAGATATGTAGAGTTTTGCAAAGCCAGTGTACCTAATGCTTTTAATTTGGAAGGCATGAAAATCGTTTTGGATTGCGCTAATGGTGCAACCTATCATATTGCTCCTTATGTGTTTAAGGAGTTGGGTGCTGAAGTTATAAAAACCGGTGTTGAACCTGATGGTTTAAATATCAATCGTGAATGCGGCGCAACGCATCTGGAACCTTTGTCGAAAGCAGTAGTTGAACACCAAGCCCATATTGGGATTGCTTTTGATGGCGATGGTGATCGCTTGATGATGGTTGATGCCAAAGGAACAGTTATAAATGGCGATCAGCTGATGTTTATGATGGCATATCATCTAAAACAAAAAGGGCAGCTAAAAGGGGGGGTGGTTGGCACCTTGATGACCAACATGGCGATTGAAAATGCTTTAAAGCAGTTTGATATTCCCTTTGAACGCAGCAATGTGGGTGATCGATATGTTATGGAATGCCTGAAAAAGAATGGCTGGTTGATTGGTGGTGAGTCATCTGGACACCTTATTAACCTGGATTACAACTCGACCGGTGACGGCATTATTGCAGCGTTACAAGTGCTGAGAGTTATGAAAGACGAGTCTCAGCCGATTAGTGATTTGGCAGAGAAGTTTCCTTTGTTCCCGCAGACTATGATTAATGTGCGAGTAACCGGTGCAAAAGAAATTATGGTAAATGCGGAGTTAAAACAGTTGGCTGCAGACGTTGATGCTGAGCTGGCTGAGCAAGGACGTGTATTATTGCGCGCTTCAGGTACAGAGCCACTGATCCGGGTTATGGTGGAAGCTAATGATGCAGATTTGGCATTAAAAATGGCCGAAAAGTTGGCACAAAAAGTGCGAGATTTAGCCCATAAAATGTAAAATTATGTCAAACCTTGCTTATATTTTGTATCTAACTTGTTGTTTCCGTTATAATGCGAAGCACCATGGATACACAAATGAATAATTTAACGAGGGTATTACAATGAAGAAAAAATTGTTAACCGCAGCTTGCTTGTTGGCCTTAGGTTCGACTGCTATTGCTGCAGAAGAAGTGCAGGACCGTCATGGTTTTTATGGTCATGTTGGTTGGTATGATTTAGAAATGGATTCTCACTGGAATTCAGGCAGCAATCAATCAGGCGGTGTGGGTCTTGGGTGGTTCTTTAATAAGGACATTGCTCTTGAAGTTGAATATAACTATTTCAACCAGATCCCAAATTACACTCTTGGCGCTCGTACTGACGTTGAGAACACTGCTTTAAATCTTTTATTAAATGACACCAGCTGGATGGGTAGCGCTACCACTCATCCATTCCTAAAGCTCGGTTATGGTGAGTTAGGCGACAAATACAATTCCTATCATCCAGATCTAGAAGAAGGTTATTATAAAGTAGGGGTTGGTCTTGAACACTTTGCTACAGATAACGTTTTCATGCGTGTTGGTTATGACTGGTTAGATTCGGGTGAGCGTGGTGATCATCAAGTATGGTACATCAGCTATGGTTACTTCTTTGGCGACACCGTCAAGTCTGGTGCTGCGCCAGCTCCAAAACCAGTCGAGAAAGCGAAAGATTCTGATGGTGACGGAGTATTAGACGCCAATGATCAGTGTCCAGGTACTCCAGCAGGTGCTCCTGTAGATGCTAATGGTTGTCCTTTAGATAGTGATAATGATGGCGTTCATGATTACAAAGATGCATGTCCGGGTACAGCTCCTGGTGCGCAGGTAGACGAGAGAGGTTGTGAAGTTAAAGTTGCAGAAGAAGTTGTTGTTGATATGCGCTTAAACTTCGATACTAACAAGTACGAAATCAAGCCAGAAATGGTTGCCGAAATCGCCAAGGTAGCTGAGTTCTTACGTCAATATCCAAGTGTGAATGCTGAGATTCAAGGTCACACAGATAGCGTAGGTTCAAGTGCTTATAACCAAGGCTTGTCAGAGCGTCGTGCTAACTCAGTAAGAGATTACTTAGTGAGCAACTTCGGTATTGATGCTTCTCGTTTGACTGCAAAAGGTTATGGTGAAGACCAGCCAATTGCTGATAACTCAACTGAAGAAGGTCGCGCTCTTAACCGTCGTGCGGAAGCACACGCTGAGACAATGACTACTAAATAATTTTTTAGATAGTTTTTGACCTCTATCAAAGCCCGGCATCTTGCTGGGCTTTGTTTTTTCTGACAAATAAGCTACTATCAAATCGAAGGCCAAGCTAAATAGCTTTTCTATTCTTACAATAAAATCAAGGAGTAGCTTTATGATAAAGTCCGTTCATGTCAGAGATTATATGACCTCGGCAATGATCACATTAAAACCACAAACAGATATAGTAGAAGCTGCTCAGACAATGTTGGAATACCGCTTAACCGGTGCTCCAGTGATGGATGACCATAATCGATTAGTGGGTTTTATTTCCGAAAAAGATTGTCTGCATACTGTCTTAAGTGCCATTTATCATGGTGATTTAGGACATAGAGTAATGGATCTGATGACCAAGGAAGTTAAGACTGTACACCCAGATGATAATATTGCTGACGTCGCTGAGCGATTCTTGAAAGATAACTGCCGGATGTATCCAGTTATGGAGAAAAGTCAGTTAGTGGGGATGATTTCGAGACAAAGTATCTTAAAAGCGATTCAGTTTGTAGGCCGTAAAGACTAGCGGCCTAGCAATTAGTCTTCCAGAATTTCTACATTAAGGCGTCGCTCGTTGCGAAGGCGAGCGCGCTTCTTGGCGCAAGGCTTATCACAATCACAAGCCTTCTCAATTCCTAAGGCATCAAGGCCACCGCAACTACCGCCGATTCGCTTCCTTTGAAATAAATAGCCAACGGCCATAATTACCATTACCGTTACAAATAATATGAATGCCAGGAAGAAAGTACTAGTCACGATGCGGAGCTCATTAATCAATAGAGTGCTATATTTTATCATATTAGTGCTTAAATATAAGCCTTAGTATAAAAAATGAACGAGAAAATTTGCTGGGTAAAAAAGGGTAAATATAGAAATGGGCTGATTTTACCCCTGCTATTTTGAGGCGATATCTTCAAGTTGCTGATAACTTTACTACTGACCAATTCGGGTCGATAGAATATGAGTAAACTTGGAGTTAATGTATGAAATACCTAGTGTTATTATTGAGTTTGGCTGTCAGTGGTGCGGCTGTAGCAGAAGAGTACAACCATGGAAACCATAATGATCCTTACATTGAATTCTTTAATGGGACAGAAACTTTTAATTGTGGCAGCCTCAGTTTCTATGCTTGCACAACCCAATCAAATGTTTATTCAATGGTAGAGTCGCGCTGCGAAAGTAAAGTTACCACTACTGATAATGGTGGTTACCCGCCTTATGGGCAGGCTTATTATCATAATGTTAGTGGCTTTAACATTGTTGTGCAAAGTGTGACTGGCCCTGCACCTTACAGCATGCAGGTTAGTTTTAAGTGTGGTGGTTTGAGACACCCGGGTCAAAAATACGAGCTTTCCCTATAAGCCATTCTTGAGCCGAGCGTGAAAGCTTGGCTCACTTATTGTTTAATCAATAATTCTTGAAAAAGGTTATTCTGACGAGTGATTAATTCATCGTTTTGTCGCTGAATGACCAGCACTGGCAATTGGTACTGCTCAGCAAACGCAAGAGAGGCCTCACTGCCCATAACGCTCATAGCCGTAGCATAAGCATCGGCATACATATTGCTGGGATGAATGACAGAAACAGAAGTTAGATTATGATCTATAGGGTAGCCGGTTGCTGGATCGATGGTGTGCGAAAAACGCTTACCAGCCACTTCAAAATAATTACGGTAATCGCCTGAGGTTGCTATTGAGGTATTCTCAAGAGCAATGACTAACAGTTCTTGTTGAGAGGCGTTATTGGATGGCTTTTCCACTGCTATCCGCCAAGGATAACCATGAAGATTGACACCTTCTCCCTTGGTTTCACCACCTATTTCTACCAAGTAATTGGCTATCTTAAACTCTTCCATGATATTGGCGAGCTGGTCCACAGCGTAACCTTTGGCAATTGCAGAAAGGTTGATCGTTAATTCAGGATAAGTTTTAGAGATACACTGCTCTGCAAAATTAAATTCAAGCTGATCAGTGCCAACGGCTTCCCTTAAGGCTATAACTTCTTCATCAGAAGGCACCTTGTCATCATACTCGGCCGCGTCGAAGCCCCAGCGCTGGATAAGTGGGCCAACAGTGATATCAAAAGCCCCGTTGGTTTGGTGGTAAACATCTTTAGCAGCAACCAGCACGCTCCAGCTTCGATCGGAAAAGCGAAAACACTGAGTGTTATCTAACCTATTAAACTGGTTGATCTCACTGTCTGGAATATACGTAGACATCAATTGATTAATGATCGCCAGTTCTTGTGTCAGAGCAGATTTTAGATCTTCAACAGGAACGTCGTCGGACTCAAACGTAATGTTGTATTTTGTGCCCATAGTGTTGCCAGAGAGCTTAGAGTATTGTGGTTCTTGTTGCTGGCAAGCGGTAAGGATAAGGACAAGAGTAATAGAGCTGATTAAACGAATCATATAAGCACAAAAAAGGCAGTCATAAGACTGCCTATTTTATAGAACGTTCGGTTATAACCCAAGAGGATTAACCACCGAAATCATCCAATAGGATGTTTTCGCGCTCAACACCCAAATCTTCGAGCATTTGGATACAAGCTGCGTTCATCATTGGCGGTCCACACATATAGTACTCACAATCTTCTGGAGCTGGGTGGTCTTTCAAGTAGTTCTCTAAAAGAACATTATGAATAAAGCCAGTGTAGCCTTCCCAGTTGTCTTCGGGCTGCGGATCAGAAAGCGCCACATGCCATTCGAAGTTAGGGTTCTCATTAGCCAACATATCGAAATCTTCTACGTAGAACATCTCGCGTGAACTACGAGCACCATACCAGAAGCTGATCTTACGGTCGGTTTTGATGCGACGTAATTGGTCAAAGATGTGCGAACGCATTGGAGCCATACCGGCACCACCACCAATAAAGACCATTTCAGCATTCGTATCTTTGGCGAAGAACTCACCATAAGGACCTGAAATAGTTACTTTATCACCTGGCTTTAAACCCCAGATGTAAGATGACATTTTGCCCGGTGGCAATGACATATCGCGTGGCGGAGGCGTTGCGATACGCACGTTCAACATGATGATGCCTTCTTCTTCAGGGTAGTTGGCCATTGAGTAAGCGCGAATGGTTTCTTCTTTAACCTCTGACTCAAGGTCAAATAACTTAAAACGCTCCCAGTCACCACGGTACTCTTCTGGTACATCAAACTCGCTGAACTTTACCTTATGCGGCGGTGCTTCAATTTGGATATAACCACCAGCACGGAAAGGTACGCTTTCGCCGTTAGGAATTTTAAGAACAAGCTCTTTAATAAAGGTTGCTTTGTTATCGTTAGAGATAACTTCACAATCCCACTTCTTAGTACCAAAGACTTCTTCAGGCACTTCGATTTTCATGTCTTGCTTAACCGCAACCTGACATGACAGGCGGTAACCTTCTCGAGCTTCACGACGTGTGATATGGCTTTCCTCGGTAGGCAGAATAGAACCGCCTCCGTCAAGCACTTTACAGACACATTGGCCGCAAGTACCACCGCCACCACAAGCCGACGATAAGAAGATACCGCTATCGGACAATGCGTTGAGCAATTTGCTGCCAGCAGGGACAGTAATAGCCTTGTCAGCGTCCTTATTAATATCAATATGAACATCGCCTGTGCTTACGAGTTGTTTACGAGCGAATAAGATCACTAGTACTAGTGCAAAAATCACTACCGTAAACAGGGCAACGCCTAATATTATTTCATTCATTAGTTAACCTCTTTACTCGTTTACAGTTTGATGCCGGAGAAAGACATAAAGCCAAGGGCCATCAAGCCAACGGTGATAAAGGTAATACCTAATCCACGTAAACCATCAGGAACGTCTGAGTACTTCATCTTCTCGCGAATACCGGCCAGCGCAACAATCGCTAACGCCCAACCAAAGCCCGAGCCGAAACCGTAAACGACTGACTCAGGAAAGCTATAGTCACGCTCAACCATGAACAAAGAGCCACCCAGGATGGCGCAGTTCACGGTAATTAATGGTAAGAAGATACCAAGCGATTGGTAAAGTGCCGGGAAGAACTTGTCTAAAGTCATTTCCAGAATCTGAACAAGTGCGGCAATAACACCAATATAGACGATAAGGCCCAAGAAGCTTAAATCAGCTTCTGGAAAGCCAGCCCAGGCCAGAGCGCCTTCTTTCAACAAGCCGTTAAGCAACAGGTTGTTTACTGGAACGGTAATCGTTTGCACAATAACAACAGCGATACCAAGACCAATGGCAGTTTGAACCTTCTTCGAAACTGCCAGGAAGGTACACATACCCAGCAAGAATGCCAGGGCAATGTTCTCGACGAAAACCGCTTTTGCAAATAGGGAGATATAATGGTCCATTATTCAGCATCCTCCACTTGATCGGTTTTCCAGGTACGTAGTGCCCAGATGAGTAAACCGATAATAAAGAAAGAACTCGCTGGCAGCAGTAGCATACCGTTTGTGTGATACCAACCGCCGTCAGCAGTTGTAGGGAAGATGGTAAAGTCTAACAGTTTACCAGAGCCCAATAGCTCACGGATGATACCGACAATAATCAGCAATACCGAATAACCAAGGCCGTTACCTAAACCATCGAGGAAGCTCATCGCTGGGCCATTTTTCATGGCGTAGGCTTCAGCGCGTCCCATTACGATACAGTTGGTAATAATCAAGCCAACAAATACTGAAAGCTGCTTAGAAACTTCATAAGCGTAAGCTTTCAACACCTGGTCAACCAGAATTACCAAAGACGCAATAATCGTCATCTGCACGATAATACGAATGCTTGATGGAATCTGTTTACGAATCATACTGATCAGCAAGTTAGAGAAGGCTACAACTGTTGTTAGGGCCAAACTCATCACCAATGCAGTTTCGAGTTTACTGGTTACTGCCAGCGCAGAACAAATCCCCAATACCTGAAGGGCGATTGGGTTGTTGTTAAAAATCGGTGATAAAAGAACCGATTTGGCTTCTTGTCTATCAAATGCCATTTTACAATTCCCCCGCTCTTACTTTTGCCAAGTATGGGCCAAAGGCATCATTACTTAACCAATAACGTAATGAGTTCTCAACACCAACGCTGGTCAGAGTTGCGCCAGACAGTCCATCAACCTGATGTTCATTCTTAGCTTCACCTTTGACCACCTGAATAACAGGCTCGCCTTGCTCGTTTAGAACTTCTTTACCTGGCCAGATAGAACGCCACTTTGGATTTTCAATTTCGCCACCAAGACCGGCGGTTTCAGCCTGATCATAATACTTCAAGCCAACAACCGTTGTGGTATCAGGTTCAAGCGCCAGGAAACCATACATGGTTGACCATAGACCATAACCATGGAAAGGAAGAATAATAGTGTCGAGCTGTCCATCTTTCTTGACCAGATAAACATTGGCCAATTTAGAGCGCGTTCTAATGCCAGCAATATCATCTTCAATTCGAACATTCATGCTTGGATCTTTAGCGGCTTTACGTTGCTCGAAACCTTTAGGAGGTTCAACGTACTCGCCGGTAGACAAATCAACAACACGAGTCTCTATCTGTTTAAAAGTATCTTCGATTTGGTCTTTGGTTGCTTGCGCCTGACCATCGATTAACCCCGCAGCAATAAGGATGTTCAACTTACGGTCAAGTTCCTTATTGGTTTCCTGTAAAGGCTTTAACTTAATGGCGGCAACAGAAACAATCACCGAGCAGACTAAGCTCAGAATCACTGCAACCACAATGGTTCTCATTGGACTTTCTTTCTTAGACATGACGACGAGTCCTCCGCTTGATGTTGCTTTGCACCACAAAGTGGTCAATCAATGGCGCGAACAGGTTGGCGAATAGAATCGCAAGCATCATACCTTCTGGGAAGGCTGGGTTGACTACGCGAATCAATATAACCATGACACCAATTAAGGCACCAAAGTACCATTTACCTTTGTTGGTTAAAGACGCTGAAACAGGGTCGGTCGCCATAAAGAACATACCAAAGGCGAAACCACCAGTAACCAAGTGCCAGTACCAAGGCATTGCAAACATTTTGTTAGTTTCACTACCGACGGTGTTCAAAATAAGTGTCATCGCGATCATGCCGAACAACACACCTAGAACGATGCGCCATGAAGCAATACGAGCATAGATAATGAAGAGACCGCCGATGAGGATCATCAGAGTTGATACTTCACCGATTGAACCAGGAATGCGACCTAAGAAAGCATCCCACCAGCTTTGATTAATGCCGTAATCGGTAATAGTGCCTGCAGCAGCTGCTGCCAGCGGAGTTGCGCTGGTAAAACCGTCAACAGCGGCCCACACTTCGGCGCCTGAAATCTCGCTTGGATAGGAGAAGAACAGGAAAGCACGACCCGCTAGTGCAGGGTTCATGAAGTTCTTACCAGTACCACCGAAAATCTCTTTAGCAACTACGACACCGAAGGAAATACCGAGAGCCACTTGCCATAGTGGAATTTCAGCAGGCAAGATCAATGCGAAAAGAATCGAAGTGACGAAGAATCCTTCGTTGATCTCATGACCGCGAACACTGGCAAACAAGACTTCCCAGAAGCCACCAACGATAAAGGTAACGGCGTAAATTGGTATAAAGAAGCAGGCACCGTAGAACATCAAGCCAAGCACGCCAGTTTCTGGGGTAATAGCACCACCAAAGAACTGGAAGAAATCAACCTGCCAAGCTTCGGGCAGAGTCAAGCCTTGGGCTAAACCAAGCTGCGCTTGAAAACCAACGTTCCACATGCCCCAGAACATGGCCGGAAAAGTAGCAAGCCAAACCATGATCATGATGCGTTTCAGGTCAATGTTGTCACGTACGTGTGTGCCGCCTTTGGTGACGTGACCCGGTGTATAGAAAATGGTCGCTGCCGCTTCGTACAAGGCATACCATTTTTCCCACTTGCCGCCTTTCTCAAAATGCGGCTCGATTTTTTCAATAAAGTTTTTTAAACCCATGGTAGCCTCTCTTATCCTTCTTTCTCAATCTTGGTCAGATTTTCGCGAAGAATGGAGCCGTACTCATATTTGCCCGGGCAAACATAGGTACACAAGGCTAAATCTTCCTCGTCCAGCTCCAGACAACCCAACTCTTGTGCGAGTACTGTGTCGTGTGTGACGATAGCGCGTAAAAGCTGAGTCGGCAGAATATCTAAAGGCATGACACGCTCATAATTACCGATAGGCATAATAGAACGATCTGAACCACCGGTGGTGGTTGTCATGTTAAAACGCTTTTTCGGGAACAGGTGGCCGAAGAATGCACGAGTCACTGAGAATTTATCAGTACCAGGCATGGCCCAGCCGAAGAACTCTTTATCACGACCTTCGCGGATCACGGTTATTTGATTGTGATAACGACCTAAGTAGCCGCGAGCATCGATTGCATTAAAGCCACTGAGTACTGAGCCGGAAATATGGCGGTTATCCGCATCATTCTCTTCCTCAGCCATCAGCTCATCAATGCAGGCACCAACGCGTGTACGAATCAGGCGTGGCTTCTTAATCATGGTGCCGCCTAAAGCGATAACACGATCCGTATGGAGCTCACCTTCAATAAATAGCTTGGCTAGTGCAATTACATCCTGATAACCGATGTACCATACAGGATGGTCCATTGAAGCAGGATATAAGAAATGAATGTGAGTACCCACTAAGCCAGCAGGGTGCGGACCAGAGAACTCTTCATAGCTCACTTTAGCATTGCTGCTTTTAGTCAGTGATGAGTTTGGGGCGGTCGCCACAAAAACCTTGTCACCGGAAAGTTGAGCAAGAATATCAAGTCCGTAGTTAAAGGCTTCATTCTGCTCACTGATAATGACTTCAGGATCAGCTGCTAATGGATTGGTATCCATTGCTGAAACGAAAATGGCTTGAGTCTCGCTATCGATCGCCGGAACTTTTGAGTAAGGACGCTTGCGCAGCGCAGTCCACATGCCTGAATCAACCATTTGCTCAACAATCGCTTCGCGACTTAAGCCAGACAGTTGCTCAGGACTAAATTTATTAAAGCTGACCGCGTCTTCTTGCTCGGCAACTTCAACCACTACCGACAACAGCTTACGCTTATTACCACGGTTAATGGCTTTAATCGTACCAGCTGCAGGAGCAGTGTATTTTACTCCGGGGGTTTTCTTATCTTCGAAGATTAGCTGGCCTTTCTTAACGGTGTCCCCTTCCTGCACATGCATGGTCGGTTTCATACCAACATAATCTTCGCCTAATATGGCGACGGTTTTTACCGTAGCACCAGCTGAGATCGTTTGCTCTGGTTGCCCTTCAATAGGCAGGTCCAGGCCTTTCTTAATCTTAATCATAGGTCGCTACTTTTAATACCTGATGGTTGTCACTTCACTATGGTGCGCTGCAAAATCATGCCAATAACAAAAAGACCTGGTGTGTAGCGTGCTACAACCAGTCATATCTTGTTGTTATTTACGGATTTTCAGGCGCCATAGTTCCAAATTAAGG
Organism: Kangiella sp.; assembly: GCA_048266925.1. Taxonomy (GTDB): domain Bacteria; phylum Pseudomonadota; class Gammaproteobacteria; order Enterobacterales; family Kangiellaceae; genus Kangiella. Next base: position 706,966 of record JBLWYL010000003.1, read on the forward strand.
TCAAATATTAGCCAATCGACCTTAAACGGCGCGTATTATACTTGGATCGATAGTTCAAAATCCATGCTTTTTCTAGGGAAATCGGCCCATAAAAGGCAAAAACTACTGATCAGAGTCAACAGAGCTTGTTTTAAAGTCTGCCCTCGGTTAATATTTGCGCCCTTTTGTTAAAAGGGGCGATTGCCGCTGGGCGTTTAACACAAAATGACTTGCAGAATTAAGGCAATCCGCGCAAGTTTAAGAGTGGTATAGAAGAGGAGTTATCCAAGTGCGTACTAAGCTCATTGCAGGCAACTGGAAAATGCACGGTAGTAAGCCATTCATTGAAGAACTCATGAAGGGGATTACTGAGCAGTTGGATGCGGGCATGAAAAGTGACGTGCTAGTGTGTCCTCCCACTATTTATATACCTCTAGTTGAGAATCTGGTTGGTAATCATAAGATTGCAGTCGGAGCACAAAACTTAAGCGAGCAGAAGCAGGGCGCCTATACTGGTGAAGTCAGTGGCGACATGCTTAAAGATAATGGTTGCCAATACGTGATTGTTGGGCACTCTGAACGCCGTAGCCTGTATGGCGAAACGGATGTTTTGGTGGCTCATAAAGTTGGCAAGGCCATTGAATTTGGATTAACGCCTATTCTTTGTGTGGGTGAAACCCTTGAACAAAGAGAAAAAGGCTCCACTATGCAAGTAGTGCAGCAGCAACTGGACGCAGTTATCGACGCCCTGGGTATTGATGCATTAAACCATGCCGTTGTGGCTTATGAGCCGGTATGGGCAATCGGCACTGGCGTTACCGCAACTCCAGAGCAGGCTCAGGATGTTCATTCAGCGATTCGAGCTCATTTACGTGGTAAAAATGCTCAGGTCGCTGAAAATATGAAGATACTCTATGGCGGCAGTATGAAAGCAGCCAATGCTGAAGAATTGTTGGCTCAGCCTGATATCGATGGTGGATTGATTGGCGGGGCTTCTTTAAAAGCAGATGAATTTATCGCGATTTGCAAAATAGCAGGATAATACGATGGAATTATTTTTAATGATCAGTTTGTTAGTGGTTGCCTTGTTACTGGTTGGTATCATTTTGATCCAACAGGGTAAAGGGGCAGAAATTGGCGCTTCATTTGGCGCCGGTGCTTCTAACACCCTATTCGGTGCACCAGGCGCCGGTAACTTTCTTACCAAGAGTACGACAGTGCTAGCAATATTATTCTTTGCACTAGCGCTGACTATCCATGCAATTGGCCAGAAAGAAGTTGCTAAGTCTGACCTGTTGGATGACCCTGAAGCAACTCAGGTTGAAGAAGTCACAGCACAACCTGCTGAAATCCCAACCGAAGTTCAAGCAGAAATTCCTTCTGAGATTCCAACTGAAACTCAAGAAGAAATCAGCACCGAAATCCCAGCTGCGGACGACCAGGCTATTTCTGAATCTATTCCAGAAGCAACTGAAGAAGAAAAGAAAGAAGACGACCAAGGTCAGTAATCAGTCAGCTTTTATATTGCTCAGGTGGTGGAATTGGTAGACACGCTATCTTGAGGGGGTAGTGGCCGTAGGCCGTGCGGGTTCAAGTCCCGCTCTGAGCACCAAATCCAAAAGACGTCTTCGGACGTCTTTTTTTTGCCTAAAATTTATTACTGAGATATGAAACCTTTTGAACGCATGATTTTGATACGATCGACAAATAAGTGCCATCTCCATGCCCTACGGTGTAAGTACCTAATTTGAAAAGAGATATTAAATAAACGATATAAATGTATAAAAACACCCACCTCCTTGACTCACCCCTGATTGTTTAATAAAGTCGTCGCCTTCAACTAAAAGGGATTTTGTGGTTTGCGCCTGTCTAATAGTCCCTAAAAAAATATTAATAATTAAGGGATTCCATGAAGAAGATATTTCTCAATACGTCAATCTTTATACTGACGGTTTTTCTCAGTGTTTCAAATGCAGCTGAAACCAAAATTCAGTTCCAAGGCTACCAGGCTAGTTATGATGCAATAGCCTATAACTCAACCCATTGCGATATATCTTTACGGTTTGACAGCCCTGCGGATGCTTTAAATTATTGTGCTCCGTTGCATCAAGCTGCAACATTGCAAAGCCTCGCAGATAACGAGTATTCAGACTTCAAAGCATATACATCTAGCTGGTATGTATATGATGTAAGCGATAATCCTCATCCTAACGATTCGGTAACATATAGAAGAGATTATGAGTATTACCAGTATTGGAAATACTCAACAACGGTTGCATCAGGATTTCTTCAAGTAACTAGCCATAATAAGGCTATCTCTATTTACGATTGCCCAGCAACACACCCATATCACCTTGACACCAATGCGAATGGAGAGAAAGATTATGGCGACTACTGCTCAGATATTGACATCACTTGCCTCTGCTCGGAAAATCTCACCAACGGCCAGTGTGTTGCCCGAACCGATTTTAAATATAACTTCAATGATGACAATCCTGAAAAGATTTTTACCACGCCTAACAATCAGGGCGAATATTGTGAAGCTCCGGTTTCGGATAAAGCGCCGCAATCGTGTCCTCCTGATGCGGCTAATACGCCGAGTGTTGAAACAGAAAACCCGATTAACTGTGCTTCGGGGGTTAAACGCCAAACGGAAGTTGATTATTCCTCCAGTGTCGGTGGCCTGAATTTCAGACGAACCTATTCATCCACGCCGATTTCGCAAAGCACGTTAGAACGCCTCTACGCTCAGGACGGACAGACGATACCTGACAATGCTCAAGTGGTGGGCAGTCATGCGCAGCTTGATAAGTCTCGCCATCAGTGGCGTGTTGAAGGGCTGCCGGTTCTGAATCTGGATAACCGCTATCCAGGACTTACTATTGCCCGTTTGGCATTACCAAGCGGTAGCGAGCTTAATTTCCTGAAGCGTGATTCCGAAACCAGTTGGACAGCGCAATACCAGAAAAATGGAGCCTTAATTAATAACGCTACAGGCTATCAATATACCTCGCAGTCGGGAACGATTTATCAGTTCGACACCCAAGGACGTTTAACGACAAAAACCTATCGCAATGGGCAGTCTCATTCGGTGAGTTATCCATCGACTAACCATGCGATTATCACTGACAGCTTTAATCGCAGTATTGAGCTGTTCTTTGAAGACATTCCACAGTCGTTAACCTCTTCCAGCCGAATTATCACCAAGCTGATTGATCCTGCGGGCAATGAGTACCGTTACGAACACGACAACACGGGTTATATCAGCAAAGTTATTTATCCCGACGCGACGCCAAGCGATTGGACCGATAATCCGTATAAAGAATATCTCTATGAAGATCGCACTGACACCAAAGTGTTGATTGGGATCATGGATGAAAATGGCGAGCGTTATGCGACGTACGATTATGACGCCAAGAACCGTGCAGTTTTATCAGAGCACGCTGGCGGTGCCATTAAAACAACCATTGATTATCTCGATGCTACTGCGGCTGACCAAAGTCTGGTGCGCTTTTACCGCGATGACGTCAACTACCGCGAAGCGGTCTATCACCACGCCCTGCTGAACGGTTCGGATAAGATCACCAAGCTTGAGCAGCTACCCTGTCTGGGTTGTACCGTTGGTGATTACAGTTATGATTACGACGCCAATGGCTTCTTAAGCCAGGCGACCAGTTCCGAAGGTGATATCACCAAGTTTACCTACAACCTTCGCGGATTACTGGAGAGCCGAACGGATGCGTTTGGCACTGCTAACCAGCGAACCATAACGACTACTTGGCACAGCCAGTACAAACTACCGCTAACGGTTGACGAACCGCAACGCTTAACCACTTACAGCTATGATGCCAACGGTAATCTGTTATCGCGTAGCGTTAAAGACAAGGCGACCAATGAAACACGTAGCGTGTCGTACACCTACAACAGCGTGGGACAAGTTCTCACCGTGGACGGCCCGAGAACGGATGTCAGTGACATCACAACCTATGAATACGACGCCAGCGGCAACCTAAACAAAGTCACCAATGCACTGGGTCATGAAACGCTGATTACCAGCCATGACGCACACGGTAAGCCGTTATCGGTCACCGACCCGAATGGCACGGTAACAACCTTAACCTACCACCCACGCGGTTGGTTAACCTCCATCACAACCGATGGCGCAACCACAAACTATGATTATGACAATGCCGGTCAGCTGACTTCGGTGACCATGGCCAATGGTATCGTTCTTAATTATGAGTATGACGCTGCCCATCGTCTGGTGGCAATTGCTGATGCCAATGGCAACCGCATTGAATATACACTTGATAACTATGGCAATCGCACGCGTACGGATATCAAAGATAGTAATGGTGTAATTGAGAGTTATGCTCAGCAGGTGTTTAATGACTTAGGTCAGCTCAAGCAAACCTTGGGCGCGAACAGTCAGGTCAACGACTTTGATTATGATGCCGAAGGTAAGCCGGTACAGAGCGAAGACGCGCTGAATAATCCAACGTCTCAACAGTTCGATGAGTTAGATCGTTTGCAGAAAGTAGTAGACCCAGCCTTGGGTGAAACGGCATTCGATTACGATTCTCAAGACCGTATGACATCCGTAACGGACGCTACTGGAAAAACCACCAGCTATCAATACAACGCCTTTGGGGATTTGCTCTCGATGACCAGTCCCGATACTGGCACATCAACCATGACCTACGACAGTGCGGGGAATGTTTTAACGGCCACCGATGCGCGCAACATCACCGCAATCTACAGCTACGATGCGCTCAACCGTGTAACCAGTATTGATTACCCCGGCACTGCCGAAGACATCACCTTTACCTATGATGACACCGCGTACGGCAACAAAGGCGTTGGACGTTTAACTCAAGTCACCGATGAGTCGGGTTCAACCGCCTACGAGTACGACGCCAAAGGTCAGTTAGTCGCTGAAGTAAGAGTGATAAACAATCGAACCTTTACCACTTCTTATGAGTATGATGCCTCAGGTCTTCTGCTGAAAATGACCTACCCATCCGGAAGAGAGGTTAATTATTACCGAAATAACCTGGGACAAATTAACGTCGTTACCACTACCTTCAATAACACGACGCAAGTGGTTGCTGACAATATCGGTTACCTGCCTTTTGGTCCGCTAAAAAGCCTGGAGTATGGCAATGGTAAATTCTTAACCCAAAGTTATGATCAGGATTACCGGTTAACTAACAAGAGCGTGACCGGGCTGCATCAATTTAATTATAGCTACACGCCACGTAACAACATCAGCGCTATCATTGACGGCTTTGATAGTTCAAAAAATCAAAGCTTTAATTACGATATGTTGGCCAGGCTCACCGATGCCAGCGGAGAGTACGGCACTCAAAGTTATACCTTCGATTCAATAGGTAATCGGTTATCAAAAAATGAGAATAATAACTACACAGACTATAGCTACGACCTAAACAGTCATCGGTTACAGACGGTTGGCACAACCAACTTCAATTACGACGCCGCCGGTAATGTGGTTAGCAAAGCAGGACTGAGTTTCAACTACAATGCCGCTGGACGACTCAGTGGTGCTTCCAAAAGCACCAGCATGACAGCGTATTACCATTACAATGCGCATGGCCAGCGAGTCATGAAAACCGTTAATGGGATTAAGACATTGTTCCATTATGATCAGGCTGGACAGTTGATCGGTGAAACGGATTTTGCAGGCAATGTAACCAGTGAATACATTTATCTGGACGGCATGAGAATAGCGGTTGTTACTGAGCCTCCGGCGATCCCTGATCCAAGCTACACAACCATCTACAGCGATGCAGATCTGGACACCGTTGGCACAACCCCGGCGGGTTGGGAAATCGTTGACAATGATCCAGCGGGAGCCAGCATCACCACCGTTTATGATAATGAACTGAACAGTAATGTTGTGGAGTTAGTTGGCTATAGTGCACAAAACAAATTCCAACTTAAAAATGCGGATGGTTCTTACTGGAATAACAGCGAACAGTTCCATCTAAAATGGGATCAGAAAACCACCTTACTAAACTTGTATGTAACGGTAGTCACCAACTTAGGCACCAAAACCCTCATTTACCACTCGAAAGACGGTGCATCCAGTTTAAATGCCACCGAAACTCAGTATCGCTTTTATCTCGGTGACAGCGTCAAAGACAATACATGGCAAACCCTCACCCGGGATTTAGAGGCAGACATGGCATCATTAAATCCTGATGTCGAACTCATTCGTGTTTCCTTCATCTCTTTCAGAGGGCACGGACGTCTTGATAATCTGCAACTACACGGCAACCTGTATCAAGAGCCGGTATTACACTTTGTCCACACCGACCATCTCGGTAGCCCGCTTGCCTTAACCGACAGCAACGGTAACGTACAATGGAAAGGCTCCTACGACCCGTACGGAAACCTCACCATTGATGTCAACAACCTCGACCAAAGCCAACGCTTCCCGGGACAACGCAAGAACTCCGAAACCGGATTACACTACAACTACTTCCGAGATTACGACCCCGAAATCGGAAGATACCTGCAGTCTGATCCGATAGGCCTGAATGGCGGCATTAATACATATGCTTATGTTGGGGCCAACCCAGTAAATAGGTACGATACCTGGGGGCTAGAAGTAGAAGTAATCGTAGGAGGTGCTAATTGGTATGACCATGCCGCTATAAGAATCAATAATACTGTATATTCAAACGGGAGATACCCCGTGCCAGGGAGAGAGCCTAGTTTAGGTGGAACTGTAGGTGCTAATGTATTAACAGTAAACAATGCAAACTCATATTATGAAACAAGTGACAGCTGCCAAAAATGTGAAAGTAAAGGGTTTATTTTAGACGTCACCCCTGAAGAAGAGGCTGCTATGAAAGCGTATTTTCAAAACCTCATAAAAGGCTCACAGAGACACCCCAAAAGGTCGAATTGGTACATTTTACCAAATGACTATGCATTTATAGGTAACAACTGTGCTTCTACTGTTGTTGATGCTCTTAAAGAAGGCTTGCCATGGTATCATCAAATGAGTTTGCCCGTTACGCCATTAGCTACCCCACAGACGTTAGAGTTAAACCTTGAACTTAGCCCGTTCTTGGTAGAGTCAGAAGTTGAATATCAAAAGCCATAAGGAAGATATGATGAAAGCATTTAAGTATATTGCCATTTTTCTAGCTGGAGCTCTTGCTGCAACTAGTTATTTTGTATTTTTTCACGAAGAATCAACAGACTTGTTATCTGAACAAAAGAATCAGTACGTGAAAACAAATAAGGCATTAGTAGTTCTTGATGAACATAATAATGAATTCGTGCTGCCACCAGGCTTAATTCTAAATTTCAAGTCACAGTACCGTGAGTCTGGAATTCTTCAATTGGAAATTGTAACTACAGATTTAAGTCAATTTGAAAGTTCTTCATCAGGTTTGCAATATTTTGAAAAAGGGAATTAATGGGGTCAGAGTGAACCTGCTATAGTTTAACGGATACATTAAATGAGCGATACTAGTCGCTCAGGAGTATCCCAATGAAGAAGACTAGAAAACCAGGAAATTAATGGGGTCAGAGTACATTAATCGATAGCTTACAAATATTAACGGCAAATGCTGCTTTTCATGGAGTGTTAGATTCATACAATAGCCCCAAATTAATTGTAGAATAAACTCTAAACCTTATGGCAAGGAAGCCAAGATTGGATTTGCCTGACTTTGCTCAGCATATCATTCAACGCGGGAATAACCGTAACGTCTGTTTTGTTTCTGAAGAAGACTTCTCCATGTATGCTCATCATTTACACCGAGCTTCGGAAAAGTATGGCGT
>JBLWYL010000004.1:0-50785 GCA_048266925.1 Kangiella sp.
CAACGACTGACGGCCTGAAATAGGAGTGTCCTGAGTCAAGACCCAACGATTAGAGTTCGAATAAGGCCCCCAGTACATCGGCTTGGCGCCCGACTCAAAGTCCACCCGTGTGACTGCAGGACTGTTGTTGGGATCGGACGGATCGGTCTCCGCATAAAACTCTTCCAGGTTGGTAAAACCATCACCATCTACTTCTCCCTCAGGGGTTTGGGTTAGGTTTCCAAAGTGCTCTATTTCCCAGTTGTCGTCTAAGCCATCATTATCTGAATCTACAATCTCGGCTGAAACCGCTGAACAAATAGATAGAAGAATTGCAATGAATGCAATGCGGATAGAGTTGTCCATTTTTTCCCCAACAGCTAAATATTAAAAGATGGAAGGCTTATTTAAGATAAGAATTATTAAGGGAATCTTTAGCTTCCATGCAGGATATTAATTGATGTTTTAAAATTGTGAGCGATTTTATAGTTTTTGCCAAATCAATGCAATCTCGCATTTATCTACGGATATAACGAAGCCAAATAAGCTTATGTTTTAAAACAACTAATGGATACTTATATAATCTGTAGAGCTTTGTATCCATTTGTATTCTTTTTTTATCTAAGATTTGCTAGCGCTGATTAATACCCATCCGAAAATAACACTCTCTGCACACCTCGGACGGTCCAGGGTCCTTTACCACCACCAGCAAGTGGCATTAATCGGTAGCGTCTTTCACCGCTGGGCTTAGTTTCAGTGTTGAGGATATGTACGATTTGGTTAGCCAATTTGCTGGCGGCTATTTGCGTTTTCCATGAGCGATAGCCTTTTGGCCATTCGAGGGAATATTGGCGTGGCCTTGTGCCGCCCCAGCCGGGAACGGTGCCAATATTTTTGAAGCGACTGCCAAGTTCAGTGACACCTGCTTCGGCGAGCAGAAAATCGAGCCGGGATATGACCGAGCTGGCAACACGGCTGTTCCAACTTATCAGTGGCAAACGCCCTTGCTGGCCTTCCAGGTGTGCAGTACATAACCCTGCTAAATAAGTCCAGCCGCTGTTCATTTTGGCATCCGCATTGCTATCAGCGCTAATCGCCGCCTTGATCACTTGTCTGACATTATCAACGGTGACATCTTTTTGTGGTGTGCCGCTAACATTAAATAGCTCCGTCGCAGTTTTGACTGCCATTTCGCGCCACTCCTCATCCCAGTCTTCGCCCCGCTCCAGGGTTTTAGCCAGCTCATTGGCGCGATAAGACAAGGGGTCAACAGCGGCATAGTGCAAGGCATAACTGATACGTGGCTTAGGCCAGAAATAAGCAAGTAATCTGTCATGCCAACCTGCAACGGCTTCACCTGCTGGCTTTTTCAGGTAATAGGCCTGATAAGGTGCATCTTCAATCCAACGTACCAGCGCTCGGACAAATTCTAAATCAGTCGCATCTCTGTCAGGTACATAAGGCGGATAAGTATCTTCACCAATCAGTTCGATGCCTTGGTCATCCAGTACCACAGGATCATCTGACTTCACTTCAATATCAGCCTGAACACGCGCTTCTGCGTAATTCATATAGGTATCTTGCTCGGCAAAACTCATGCTGTCCCACAGGGCCAGGGCATGGTCACTGAGGCAAGCAGCCGGTTCTTCACTACCGGAGTCATAGCCAATAGTGGTTTGTTGAAGAAATTCGATATGGTCACGCAGGAAAGTATCACTGACTTGTGCATTATTACGATAAGCCCAAGGCACCATCATTCGGGCGAGAACTTCGAGAGTAAAGCGTCTATCTTCACGAATAAGATCACTCAGACTGCTGTCGCTTAGTCCTATTGGCATCTTGCCGTATTTCCAGGCGTGACGCTGTGCATCATGGGTAGGCGAGAACCGTTTAAACCAAACTTTCCAGGCTGCTATAAAAAATCCAGCGCTGATTTCGAAGTCTTCGGCCTGTTTGAATGTGACTCTCATACTTTCCCTAAGTGATTACTTTTTAGTAATAAATAAGATAGCTGTATTGCCGCTCTTCTGCAAATATAAAGCGTAGCTATGTTGGCAACTATCAACTTTAGTTATTTGATCGGTTCGGCTCTAAAGGCTAACCCATCCTATAGGCTTTATTCGTACTTCTGACACGAGTGATTGGATATATTCATGCCCACTATCAAGATCCGGCCAAGATCGCTATAATTCCGCGGCAATTCTAACAATTACTAATCATTTGGCATGAAGCTCGATTTACCGCAGATCACTGATAAAACCAATTTTGTCCATTATCTTGATGGCCTGGCTGGTTCCAGCCGTGCGCTGGCCTTTGCTAAGCTGGCTGAGCAGCGTGAGCAACCGATTGTGGTCATCAGCGATGACACACCTGCGTTATGGCAATTACAAAAAGAAATTCGCTATTTTCTGGGCAAAGATTCGGATATTCCGGTATTGGTGTTCCCTGACTGGGAAACACTGCCTTATGACAACTTCTCGCCGCATCAGGACATTGTTTCTGAGCGTTTGCTGACGCTTTATAACCTGCCCCGCTTGAAGCACGGTATTGTGTTGATTGCCGTCAACACGCTTCTGCAACGCTTACCGCCGCAGGAGTACATTGAACAAAACAGTTTAATTGTCCACACCGGACAAAAACTGGATATGCACGAAGTCCGTAGGCTGTTTGAAGAAAGTGGTTACCATGCAGTGAATCAAGTCTTTTCCCACGGCGAATACGCGGTCAGAGGCTCCATTCTGGACGTATTCCCAATGGGGTCAGAACAACCATTGCGGTTGGACTTTTTCGACGATGAGATCGACAGCATCCGCTATTTTGATCCGGAAAGTCAGCTCTCTGATGAAAAGATCAACAAGTTCGAATTACTACCGGCTAAAGAATTTCCGCTGGATGAAGAAGGTATCGCCGCTTTTAGGCAGAATTTCCGCGCTGAATTTGAAGTTAATTTACAACGTGTCTGGCTCTATCAGGAAGTCAGCAATGGCAACTCTCCTGCCGGTATTGAATACTATTTGCCGCTGTTCTTTGCCCAACTGGATACCTTCTTTGACTATCTGCCACAGCAATCACTGATCTGCACCTTGGGCGATCATCAGCTACACGCAGAACATTACTGGGACGAAATCACAGAGCGCTACGAACAACGCCGTCATGATATTGAGCGTCCAATTCTGGAACCCAAAAAGCTTTACCTTGAAGCTGACGAACTTAACTCACAGCTAAAACAACACATCCGTGCTCATATCAAGCAAGAGCGGCCCGATGCTGATTATCAGGCCAGCCCGATGCCGATGATGGCGATTGATCACAAAGCCAAAGATCAGGTGAATCAATTCAGGAGCTTTTTACAGCAATGGGCTGGTCAATGTTTTATCGCTACCGAATCACCCGGTCGTCGCGAGGCTTTAAAAGATTTACTGGCAAGAAATGATATCCAATCCTCTGTGGTTGAGGATTGGACCGAAGCATCTTGTGCTAAAAATTTAGTCATTGGTGTAGCGCCTTTAAGCAAAGGTTTCGCGCTCTCCGATTTGGCCGTTGTGACTGAAACCGAGCTATTCGGCGAGCACATCATAAAAACTCGTCGTCGCGACACTAAAGCAGCCGATCAAGCGGAAGATATGATCCGTAATCTGGCCGAGCTTAAAGAAGGCGATCCGGTCGTTCACATTGAGCAAGGTATTGGCCGTTATCGCGGGCTGGTTAAATTGGCAAGCGGCGACATTGAAGCGGAATACCTGATGATTGAATATGCAGGCGGCGACAAGCTCTATATGCCGGTTCAGTCATTACATCTCATTGGCCGCTATTCAGGAACCAATCCAGAATTGGCACCGTGGCATAAACTGGGCACTGAACAGTGGGATAAAGCCCGCCAAAAAGCAGCCGAGAAAGCACGCGATGTGGCGGCTGAGTTGCTCGATATTTATGCACGCCGTGCTGCTAAGGAAGGTATTCAATATCAACTGGACGAAGCCGAGTATCGCAAGTTCTGTGCTGAGTTTGCATTTGAAGAGACGGTCGATCAAACCACTTCAATTAATGCTGTGATTCGAGATATGACCTCACACCTGCCGATGGACCGTCTGGTTTGCGGTGATGTCGGTTTTGGTAAAACTGAAGTGGCCTTACGCGCTGCCTTCATCGCAGCCCAGTCGGGTAAGCAGGTTGCGGTATTAGTGCCAACTACCCTGCTCGCCCAACAACACTTCGAGACTTTCAGTGATCGATTTGCAGACTGGCCGATGAAAGTGGCCAGCTTGTCGCGCTTTGCGACTAATAAAGAAGTACAAGCCACCTTAAAAGGACTTGAAGATGGCACTGTCGATATTGTTGTCGGCACTCATAAATTAATTCAGCAGGACGTTAAATTTAAACGACTGGGCTTACTGATTATTGATGAAGAACATCGCTTTGGTGTACGCCAGAAAGAACAACTCAAGAAGTTCCGTACCGAAGTGGATATTTTGACCTTAACCGCTACACCGATTCCACGAACCTTGAATATGTCGATGTCGGGTATGCGTGACCTGTCTATTATCGCTACCCCACCTGCACGACGTCTGTCAGTCAAAACTTTTGTCCGTGAATATCATAAGCCACTTATCCGCGAAGCCATATTGCGTGAGGTTCTGCGTGGTGGCCAAGTTTACTTTCTGCACAACGCAGTCGATACCATTCAACGTACGGCGGAAGAGCTTCGAGAACTACTACCCGAAGCGCGCATTCAGTTAGCCCATGGCCAAATGCGCGAGCGCGAACTGGAACAGGTGATGCGTGACTTTTATCATCAGCGTTTTAATGTTCTGGTCTGTACCACCATTGTCGAAACCGGTATTGATAATCCCAACGCTAATACCATGATTATTGACCGTGCTGATAAATTTGGTTTAGCACAGCTGCATCAGCTTCGTGGCCGCGTTGGTCGTTCGCATCACCAGGCCTACGCTTACCTGTTAACTCCAGCCGGACGCAAGATCACCAAAGACGCTGAGAAGCGCTTGGATGCGATCGCCTCTTTAGAAGACCTGGGCGCTGGTTTTACGCTGGCAACTCACGACTTAGAGATCCGCGGTGCCGGTGAGCTATTAGGCGATGAACAATCCGGGCAAATGCAGGCGGTTGGCTTCAATCTTTATATGGATATGCTGGAAGATGCGGTTAAAGCGCTTAAAGAAGGCAAAGAGCCTTCCTTGCAACAAAGTTTAAAGCAAAAAACCGAAATTGATCTGAGTGTTCCAGCCTTGATCCCTGATGACTATATTGGTGATGTGGCTACGCGCTTATCGCTCTACAAAAGAATTGCCAGCGCCAAAACAAAAGAACAATTAGATGCTTTACAGGTCGAGTTTATTGACCGCTTTGGTTTATTGCCAGAGCAGCTTAAGAACCTGTTCACCATTACTGAATTAGCCTTGAGGGTTCAACCACTCGGTATCAGTAAAATTGACTTAGTCCGCAGTGGTATCCGCATTCGTTTTGCCCAGGACTCTAAAATTGATCCGGCAAAGCTCATTCGCTTGATTCAGCTCAATCCATCGCGCTATCGATTTGAGCAAAATGTTATCCTGAAGATTCTGACCGATGAAGAAGAAATAGCGCCGCTGCTAAGAGAAATTGACAGTATTATTAACAATATTTCATAGATCGCGCTTGCCTCTTCTAAAGACATTCAGATGAATTATCCCAAAGTTTGACGCCCTGCCCAGTCGCTAAAATTATGGCTGGGCTTTCCTTTTATTCATGGTAAACTCTAACCACTAAACGCATTAACCCATTAGACTTATGTGTAAAAAAATCATTACCTTAGCTCTCTTTTTGAGCTTAGCATTCAGCACTAATAGTTCAGTTGCTCAAAGTATCTTTGATATTGAATTTGTCTTCTTTAAGCGTATTGACCAACAAGATAACTCCGCGCAGGTTAAAGAAACTGAGCTGCCCGATATTGAAACTGAGTATCTATTCAGTCAGCTGCCGGAAGAATTTACCCTATTAACAGACTCCGAGTTAAAACTGCATGGAGTTTATGATCGCTTAAAGACCAGTCCAAATATCCGCCCGTTATTACATATCGGTTGGCGTCAACCGCTCCTGGATAAAGCTGAAACACCCTGGTTAGGCTACACAGCAACGGATAATCCAGACGAAAATGGATTAGATGAATTTAATGGTGTTATTCGTTTCAGTCGTAATCAAGGCTTACTGGTTGAACATAAAGTCATAGGCTTTAAGCCACTCAGTTTACCAACGGGCTATGACTATGGACAAAGCGAAGAAGCAGATCCATCGTATGACTATGATGCGGTTGAAGCATTCGCGTTTACTGAGAACCAGGAGCCCATGGTTGACCAGCAAATGCCAGAGCAACTACACGGCTATTTTGTGCTTTCGGAAAGTCGCAAAATCAAACTGGAAGAGTTACATTATTTTGACCACCCTAACATGGGGGTTTTACTTAAGGTCACCCCACATAAAGCAAGCCTCGAAGAACAAGAAGCATTACAAAACCCTTAAACTCACATGACACAAAACAAGAATTTAATCAGGAAGATCCATGAGTAATATTTTAGTCATTGGTGGTGGTATGGTCGGTAGCGTGATTGCACGTGACTTGTCAGAAAAGTTCGACGTTACTATTGCAGATGTTAGTAATACACGCTTGAAGCTTCTAAAAAAAAGACATCCTTCTTTCACTACAATGGAGCTTGATGTTACAAATCTTGATGATGTGAAAAATGCGGTAAAGCCATTTGATATCGTCGTTTGCGGAGTACCCGGGCACTTAGGTTTTAAAGCTCTTAAGAACATCATTGAATCGGGTAAAAATGTTGTCGATATATCTTTTTCCCCTGAAAACTGTTTAGAGTTGGACTATCTTGCCAAGAAACATAAGGTTACCGCTGTAATAGACGCAGGCGTTGCCCCAGGAATGGATAATCTGTTGTTGGGCTTCCACAATAAACGCATGCAGGTCAGTCACTTTGAATGTTTGGTCGGCGGCTTGCCCAAAATTCGCAAAAAGCCGTTTGAGTACAAAGCCGCTTTCTCCCCTATTGATGTCATTGAAGAATATACTCGTCCTGCCCGCTTTTTTGAGCATGGTCGCATGATGACTCGCGACGCATTAAGTGATCGTGAGTTGGTTGAATTCGATAGGATAGGAACCCTTGAAGCCTTTAACACAGATGGTTTACGCTCTTTGATGTTCACCATGAATAATGTGCCAAACATGAAAGAGAAAACGCTTCGCTATCCAGGCCACGTCGATGCTATCAGAACCCTCAAAGCCAGTGGTTTTTTCAGCAGAGATAAAGTGTCCGTTCGTGGCCTTGAGGTTACGCCACTCGAAGTCACTTCTGAAATATTAATTAATGAGTGGAAGCTTAAACCGAAAGAAGAAGAGTTCACCATTATGCGTGTCACTATCCGCGGTCAGGAAGGTGAAAAACATAAAGAGTATGTTTACACCATGTATGACGAGTATGACAAGGTTAAACACGAAACCTCGATGGCGCGTACGACAGGCTTCACAGCCAATGCTGTTTGCCAATTGCTACTGAAAGAAAAATTTGATAAAAGAGGTGTGTTCGCTCCTGAGCACATTGGCGGTCACACCGACTGCTGTAAAACGGTTTTGGATTATCTAGAAGAACGCAAGGTCCGCTACCGTTTAGAAGAAAATGTTTTATCAACCTGAGGCCACAAACGGCTTCATTTGTGAGACGACAACATGTCAACTAAAACGCAAAACATGCTTCACCTGCATATCGAACTGGAACATCTTAACCTTCCGGTTTGGCGCGATATCATCATTGATCCGAACGCTAACCTCGAAGACCTTCATTATGCCATCCAAGCCATTTTTGGTTGGGAAGATTATCAGCAACATGAATTTCTGATAAACGGAAAACGTTATGGATATATTGACCCGGAAGGAGATGGTGATGAAGAGTGGCAAAATGAGGCCAACATTACTGTCACTGATGTTTTTAAAAACAAAGATGACAGTATTGAGTATACCTATGATTTTGCTGACCATTGGCATCATAAAATCACTCTCATTGAATTCTTAGAAGCTAAACCCGATACCTACGTTGAGTGCATTGGTGGCAAAAATAACTGCCCCCCTGAAGACGCAGGTGGTGTGGAAGGTTACGAGCACTTGCTCAATGTATTGCGCTCGCCTAACCATTTTGAGCATGAAGAAGTTAAAGAATGGTTCGGTGAAGGATTCTCCCCAAATCACTTTAGTGTCGCGGAGGCTAACGCCAATCTTCAAGACAGCTTTGCCTATGAAGACGAATAATTCAATTCATTCACATCCTGCTCACCCCAAATCGCCTAAGGAGACCCAATGAAGCCATTAACGGATCAATATATTCAAGACGTTAAAGAACATTTTGATTATTTCGATACGGATAATAACGGCCAAATCGATCTCAAGGAGTTCGAACACCTGCTGAAGGTTTTGTCACCCGATGCAACGGTTGAACAAGTTAAACGCGGTTTTGCATTGGTGGATAAAAACCACGACACCCATATCGAGTTCGATGAGTTCCTGGACTGGTGGGAAACCTGCTGGTGGGAATTCTAGTTCATTGAACTAAACTGTTGAACTTGAAAGGCGTGTTTCGGCAGAAACACGCCTTTTTCATTAATAAATCTAATCGAATAGCACCGAGCCATAACCCCAGCCCATATAACAGCTCTGACCAGCGCAATCATTGACTAATCTTTAACCAGCAAAACCAAAATTAACTGGCGAAAATTGCCCTCTGGTGGTATGGTAGCGCCGCAAAATTATTTATCGCTAAAGTAGTCTAAACTTAGTTACTTTAGTGTAGTTTTAACTGAATTTAGAGGTATTTATGGATTTTTTGAAAGAGCTAGGTATCGAAGCCGTCAACCAGTCAGCAAGTTGGGGCCAAGGTTACACCGACACTCAAGACGCAGGGGTAATTGAATCGATCAATCCTGCGACTGGCGAAGTTATTGCCAAAGTTAACGCCAGTTCTGCAACAGATTACGATAAAGTTATGCAAGAAGCTGAAGCTGCTTTTGACGAGTGGCGTAAAGTTCCAGCCCCTCTACGCGGTGAGCTTGTTCGCAAAATTGGTAATGCCTTACGCGACCACAAAGATGCTTTAGGTAGCCTGGTTTCTGCTGAAATGGGTAAAATCAAAGCCGAAGGTGATGGCGAAGTTCAGGAAATGATTGATATGGCTGATTTTGCCGTAGGTCAATCTCGTATGTTGTATGGTAAAACCATGCACTCCGAGCGCCCTGAGCACCGCATGTATGAGCAATGGCATCCACTAGGTATCACTGGTGTTATGTCAGCGTTCAACTTCCCGGTAGCCGTTTGGTCCTGGAATGCTTTCATCGCAGCTATCTGTGGTAATACAGTGGTTTGGAAACCATCTCCAAAGACTCCTCTTACAGGAATCGCTGTACAAAACATCTGTAACAAAGTTCTTGAAGAAGCAGGCCTTAAAGGCATCTTCTGCTTATTCATCGATACTGAAGAGAATAAGTTATCACAGCGTTTCATAGAAGACGCTCGCGTTAAGAAAATGTCTTTCACAGGTTCAAGTGAAGTTGGTCGTATGGTTGGCGTTAAAGTTGCTGAGCGTATGGGTAAAAGTTTGCTTGAGCTTTCAGGTAACAACGCACTTATCCTTGATAAAACAGCGGATATGGACATTGCAGTTCCTGCAATCGTATTCGGTGCGGTTGGTACAGCCGGTCAGCGTTGTACTTCAACGCGTCGCCTAATCGTACACAAAGATGTTGCGGATCAAGTTATCCCAGCAATCGTCAATGCATATAAGCAAGTTAAAATTGGCAACCCGTTAGATACTGATACATTGATGGGCCCGCTAGTTGATGCTAATGCTGTTAAGAATTTCGAGAATGCAGTGGCTAAAGCTAAAGAAGCTGGCGGTGAAGTTCTAGCTGGTGGTAAAGCGATTGATGGTCCAGGTTTCTTCATCGAGCCAACCGTTATTCGTGCAGAAAACCACTGGGATGTTGTACAAACAGAAACTTTCGCTTCTATTCTTTACGTCATGACTTACGAAACGACTGAAGAAGCGATTGCGATGCAAAATCACTCTAAAGCTGGTCTTTCTTCAGCTATCTTCACACGTGATATGAAAGTTGCTGAGAAGTTCCTTTCTGCTCTAGGTTCTGACTGTGGTATCGCTAACGTCAATATCGGTACTTCGGGTGCTGAGATTGGTGGTGCCTTCGGCGGTGAAAAAGAAACTGGCGGCGGTCGTGAAGCTGGTTCAGATGCTTGGAAAGCATACATGCGTCGTCAAACCAACACTATCTTCTGGGGTGACCAACCTACTCTAGCTCAGGGCATCAAGTTCGACCTGGGTTAATCATTGTATTTAATTGAAGCCGCAACCGTTGCGGCTTCCCTTGTTTATATCCTTATTAAAGGAGTTCTTTATGGCAGTTTTTAATCTACGTGCATACGACGATCACGAACAAATCGTTTTTTGTCGTGATGTTGACTCTGGCTTGAAGGCCATCATCTGTGTTCACAACACCAACCTGGGTCCAGCGGTTGGCGGTTGTCGTATGTGGGATTATAACTCTGACGAAGGCGCACTGATTGATGCTTTACGCCTATCGCGCGGCATGACTTACAAAAATGCTATGGCTGGCCTGAAAATGGGTGGCGGCAAGTCTGTCATTATCGGTAACTCTAAGACCATGAAATCTGAAGAGCTATTCCGTGCATTCGGTCGCTTTGTTGAGAAGTTAAGCGGTAAGTACATTACTGCGGAAGATGTGGGTATCAATCCAAACGATATGGCCATCGTCAATAAAGAAACCAATTACGTTTTGGGCTTAGAAGGTAAATCCGGTGACCCTTCTCCGGTAACTGCCTACGGCGTTTATAAAGGTATTAAAGCAGCAGCCAAACATAAATTTGGTAGCGATGATTTAAATGGTCGTAAAATCTCCGTACAGGGCTTAGGCCATGTCGGTTATTACCTGTGCAAACACTTGCATGAAGAAGGTGCCAAATTATTTGTTACCGATATCAGCAAAGAAAGCATTGAACGCGTAGTAAGCGAGTTTAATGCGACTGCAGTAGGTATTGATGATATCTATGGTTTAGATGTTGATATTTATGCACCCTGCGCTTTAGGTGCAGTCATTAATGACAACACTCTTCCACAGATTAAAGCATCAGTCATTGCCGGTGCCGCAAACAACCAGCTAGCCGAAGATCGTCATGGCGACATCCTGCTTAGCAAAGGTATCTTGTATGCACCTGATTATGTCATCAATGCTGGTGGTATCATTAACGTATCATTCGAAGAAAATTATAATCGTGATGCTGCGTTGACCAAAGTTGATGAGATTTATGGCACTCTAACTGAAGTGTTCGAAGCCTCGAAACTTAGCGGACGCCCTACTAACGTGATTGCTGATGAATTAGCACGTCAACGTGTAGCAGATGCAAAAAACAAATAATTCAGACGCTTTTAAAGAAGTTTGAATAAAAAAACGGGCTTTATAGCCCGTTTTTTTTATGCCTGTTAAAAATAGTCGCTAATCAATCGCATATTGGAAATAAATACGGTAAGCCGTCGACCAAATAGGATAATCCACTCTCACCAGATAAGCAGCGTAATCTTTGCGATCACAAGCGGTCACGGTGAATAGCGTATCCACAAGCTCATTGGCCATTGGATACTTTAGCTTCTCTGAAAAATTTGTATCGTTGCTCGAAAGAACCAAATCAGCTTCATCATGAAAACGGTCATACCACAGAGCGTCAGGACTCGTAATCATTGTTGCCAGCTGAGTATTCATCGAATAAATACCCGCGTTAGCGACACTGCGCATGGCATAACTACGCTCCAGGAAGCACACCATATACAAACTCTTAACTGGCGTTCTTACTTGCACACTAACGCAGCTAGCTTTCTTACCGCCGTAAAAAGGACCCAATTGCTCTTCGGGGTAATTTTTCATGGCTGCAATGTTAAAACCATCGGCTTGTTCTGGTGTTGCCGGAATAATGACTGAGTTTTCTCCACGAGTGAACTCATCAATGCTCTTAACGACACTGGGACTTGTCAGTTCTTCGATTAATGAGACGCTAGCCAGTTTATCCGCCACTCTATCATCCTGAGAAATAAGTTCTGGCTTTCCTAACTCAAGCTTTTGCTCAGAAGGACCAACCGGAATGACCAAAGGACGTGCAGTTTCAGTTTTTTCGCAATTATCAAAAAAGGTCAACGTATATTGCTGCAAGAACTTATGGTCTAACTCATTCTCCTTAAGAATACAGGCAAAGAACAGATTTTCCATCTGCTCCCCTGTAACCGCTCGAGATGCTTCAAAAAGTGCTTTTCGTTGATCGGACTTATTACCCTGAGTTTGGGCACTCTTATCAGAAGATTTGATAAGTGCTTTCAGTGCTGAGTGACTTCGCGAGTATTCATAAATCAGGTTTTCAAAGCGAACGACCATAGCTCTGGCTTCTTCGACTAACTTGGCATTCACTTTATGTTCCTCTGCCAAATCAATAAAACCTCGCAAACCTGCGGGACCAGGTAGTGAGTGAATAACTTGTAGTCCATCCACTGCTTTATTGATAGTTTCTACCATTCTCTGACAGGTAGATTTGTTAGCATTGAGCCAGTTGGCCATACCGGTGATGGTTTTGGCATGATTTGGAAAGTCATCGACTAAATTGGATAGGCCGTTTTTGATTCGCTCGCCTTCGCGGTCAATGAGAGCTAATTCTGAGCGGGATAATGTTTTACTCACAGTACTGCCTTCTTGTTTTGATACACTGCCATATAAATCGGTACATTATGACATAATCTATTGTTTATCTCATATACTATAAGATAAAAAACAGCAAATTTGCATTAATGTCTTTACATGACAAGTCGTACACGCATCATATCATTATTTATCCTTAACAACTTAGCCCTGATGAATAACATTCTGTCATGTCTAAATGCACCATATATCCTCATATAGCAAGGAACGGTGCAGAATAAAGGCGTGAAGAATATCAATAAAATACAAAAAGATATAGTACTGGATACACATATGCTGCAGCAAAGAGAGCTTGAGGTATTTAATTATAAACAGAAGCCTGCTTACGGCTGGAACGAAACCAAATACCGACAATATTGGCAAAAATAATCAACCCAGCTCCAAACAGCTGTTGGGGTGATAGAAGCTCATCCAAAAAGACAAAACTGAACAGCATAGCGATAGGAACATAAAGATAATAAACCACCGAAGTGACTACATGATTCAACTCGGTACTTACCTTAATCCAAAGACTATGGGCTACCAGCGTACAGACAACGCCCAACACTATTAGCCCTACCCAACTTTCTTTGGGAATCCCCCATTCAACCTGTGGTAGACCAAAGCTGAAAATAACCATAGCCACAAAGAACTGCCCAAAAGTTCGTCGCTCACCATTAATATGACGATATTTCTGATGCATAAGTGGCAACAAGGCATATAAGAAACCGGATATCACCGCAAGGATAAGTCCGATAGTCATGCCGTCATTAATATCGAACTCAGGCACCACCATATAAACGCCGACAAAAGCCAGTAATACACAGAAAAGTTCCAGCCAGTGTGGAGGTTGCTTATGTACAAGCCAGCCCAACAGCAGTAAATGCGCACCAAAAGTGGAAACGCCAATCGCCGCTATAGAAGCTGTTGAAAGTTGAATACTATAAAAATAAGTGAGCCAGTGGGTGGCGAACACTAAACCCAATAAAAAGATGAATATCCAGTTCTCACACCGTGCAATAAGAGGCTTTCGGGTTAACCCGGCAAGCAGCACCAGGCCAATGACACTGACTGCAAGCCGAAAAGCTCCGATCAGCCAGGGATCGACCTCAATATATTTGATAATAACCGGCACCATAGCCATCAAAAAGACAGCTAAAACAGCCAACAAAACCAAGCGCCAATAGTGCGTATTCATTCTTTTAAAATCAACTAGTTATTTAGATATCTTGATAAATGCATTTAGATTTTATCGGGATACAAAGGCTGCATTCTTTCACAACCAATTTATAACCGGTAGTTTTTTCATTATTTCCACTCGAATTTTCTTGCATTTTTCGCTAAACAAAGTATAAAGCACATTCCATTTTGTGCTGATTGATTATTTTTTGCGCATGATGAGCCCTTCGGGCCAACATGACATAGTCAGCACGCCTGGTAGGTCTGGGAAGTTTCTATCGTTACGCCCCCAGAAATTTGTAAATAAGCTTGTTTATGGCTTCCCTGTATAGGAGATTAAAGAAGTGTATAAAGACTTCGACTATAACCAAGAGATTGATCCTACTGGCGCAACAGAAACTCAGTGGCCTTCTTTTAAGAACGTCAACGAGAACGATGAGCGAAACGATCATTTCATACACAGAAACGGCAAAATCTTTGCGGGCACTCATTTGATCATTGATCTATGGGGTGCATCAAAGCTAGATAACCTACAACTGATGGAACAAGCTTTCCGTGAGTCTGTAGTTGAATGTGGCGCAACTTTGTTGCATATCCACATGCACCACTTCACACCTAATGGTGGGATTTCAGGTGTTGCCGTTTTAGCAGAATCACATATCAGTGTGCACACTTGGCCAGAGCGCGACTATGCAGCGTTTGATGTCTTTATGTGTGGTGACGCTGAACCTCATAAAGCGGTAGAAATCCTGCGCAAAGCATTCCACCCTTCGAAAATCGAAGTGAGTGAAATCTTGCGTGGACAAGTTGAGAAATAAAGCCTAAGGCAATTAATCGACATGGCAAAACGATTTATCGAAACCCTGTACAGTACTTACGGGCAGAGCTTCATTGTTGATGAAGTTTTGTTCGAAAGTAAAACCGATCATCAGCACCTGATCATTTTTAAAAATGATCAGTTTGGCAATGTGATGGCGCTGGATGGGGTTATTCAAACCACTGAGAAAGACGAGTTCATTTATCACGAGATGCTGACTCATGTGCCGCTTTTTGCGCATGGCAATGCAAAACGAGTCTTGATTATCGGTGGCGGCGATGGCGGTATCCTACGCGAAGTATTGCGTCACCCTGAAGTTGAACAGGTCACGATGGTAGAGATTGATGCTGCCGTTGTGGATATGTGTAAGCAATACTTTCCCAAGCACTCTGACGGTGCTTTTGATGATCCGCGGGTTAATCTTGTGATTGCTGATGGCGTTGACTTTATTGTGAATAATGCTTCTTCTGAGAACGGTGAAAAGTTTGATATCATTATTTCTGACTCAACCGATCCGGAAGGCCCGGGCGAAGTGCTCTTTAGCTCACGTTTCTATCAAGGCTGTAAAAATAGCTTGAATGAAGGTGGCGTATTAGCAACCCAGAACGGTGTTAGCTTCATGCAGATTGATGAAGTCAAAACGACTTACAATCGCTTCCAGGGTATTTTCCAGGATCGCTGGTTCTATGTTACTGCGGTACCGACTTATATCGGTGGTAATATGACGCTTTCCTGGGGTAGTGATGATGCGACGTTACGACAGCATTCGGTCGAGACCATTCGAGAGCGATTTAGTAAGGCTAACTTTAGTACCAGGTACTATAACCCTGAGTTGCACGTCGCCAGCTTTGCCCTGCCCCAATATGTGATTGAGGCGCTCAAGTAAAGCGTGCAAGAAGATCAAAAGGCGAACTTAGACAGTTCGCCTTTTTTGTATCTGATGTATAGAAATGATAGTTTTATGTGCTAACAAGGTATATAAAGTTTATCTATTTTCACGGTATCGACAGTCCGCTGTCGGACTTTTAGGAGATCGAAATCTAATGCCATTAGAGCTACAAGAAGCATGGTCAATTGACAAAGCCCGCGCCCACTACAACCTTCCTTACTGGAGCGAAGGCTATTTCGACTTGAATGAGCAAGGTAACCTGGTGGTAAAGCCAAATCGCAACCGTCCAGAGTTTAACTTTGAGCTTTCAGATATCTGCAAAGAGTTGCAAAAGAAAGGCTTTCAGATGCCTGCCCTGCTTCGCTTTGGTGATATCTTGCATAACCGCGTCAATAGTTTGTGTGAAGCTTTTAATCAGGCGATCAAAGAATACGAGTTTCAGGGCCGCTATACCATCTGTTATCCGATCAAGGTCAATCAGCAGCGTCGCGTGGTCGAAGAAATTGTGCAAAGCCAGGCGGCCATTAACAATAACAACGATAAGCAGATTGGTCTTGAAGCTGGTAGCAAGCCGGAGTTGATGGCTGTGCTTGCTTTATCTGAGCATACTAACTCAACTATCGTCTGTAATGGCTATAAAGACCGTGAGTACATCCGTACTGCTTTAATTGGTACGCAACTTGGTCATAAGGTTTATATCGTCGTAGAAAAGCTGACAGAGCTTCAGTTAGTGCTGGAAGAAGCAGAAAGCATGGGCGTTAAGCCAACTATTGGCGTGCGCGCTCGTTTAGCCTCTAAGGGCGAATCGAAATGGCAAACCTCAGGCGGTGATCATTCAAAATTTGGTTTGTCTGCGAGCCAGATTTTACGTTTGGTTGAAACGCTTCAAGCCAGTGACCAAGTGGACATATTCAAACTATTGCACTTCCACCTAGGTTCACAGATCACCTCGATTCGTGACATCCAGAATGCACTTAAGGAATGCGCTCGTTTTTATGCTGAGCTGCATGCGCTTGGTGTGCCTGTTGAAACAGTAGACGTCGGTGGCGGTCTTGGTGTCGATTATGAAGGTACCCGTAGCCAAAGCCATTGCTCAATCAACTACAGCTTGTCTGAATACGCCAATAACGTGGTTTGGGCTTTCTATGATGTGGCCAGTGAGAATGACTTGCCGCATCCGAATATTATTACCGAATCGGGCCGAGCGCTCACTGCACACCATGCGGTACTGATTGCCAATGTGATTGATTCTGAGGCTCCTGAAAAAGTCGAGTTAGAAGTCCCTTCCGAAGATGCGCCGTTGATTTTGCAGAATCTTTGGGAAAGCTATCAGGAAGCACTTAACCCAAAAGATAATCGTAAGCTGATGGAAAGCTTCCATGATGCCGGATACTTGCTGACAGAAGCTCAAGGCATGTTCAGCCACCAGGTATTATCCTTGGCCGAACGAGCGATGGCTGAGCGCCTGCACCGTATGATTTTAATGCTGGTGAAAGAAAAATTAGTGCCCGAAATTCAAGAGCATCAAAACACATTAGATGAATTAAATGAAAAGCTGGCGAGTAAATACTTCGTCAATTTTTCAATATTCCAGTCATTGCCGGATGCCTGGGCGATTGATCAGATATTCCCAGTCATGCCATTAGTCGGTTTGAAAGATGAGCCTTTAGAAAGCGTTATTATTCAGGATATCACCTGTGACAGTGATGGCGTATTGGAGCAGTACGTTAATGCACAAGGCATTACCCCTACTCTATTACTCCCAACCTATACACCGGGTGATGAGTATTTGCTGGGCTTCTTTATGGTCGGCGCCTATCAGGAAATTTTAGGTGACATGCATAATCTGTTCGGTGATACCCACACCATCGATCTGATACTTACTGAAAGTGGCGAAATCAAAATCACCGGCACTGACTACGGCTCTGGTGTTGATGAAATGCTCGAGTATGTCGATTTCGATGCAAAATCAATATTGGAATCTTACCGTCGCCAGCTCAAAGCAAGCAACCTTGAGCAAGCACAACAACGTCAATACCTGGCAGAATTACGTGAAGGTATTTATGGCTACAGCTATTTAGAGGATTAGACTGAAATGACTAAGTTGAATAGACGTTGGCCAGCAGAATGGGAAGCTCACCAAGCTACTTGGATGGCCTGGCCGTGTCGCACTGAAATTTGGACTAATGGTTTAGAAAAAGCACAATTAGCTTTTGCTGAAGTAGCTAATACAATTGCTGACTATGAGCCATTGTTTATGCTGGTTAAGCCTGAGCATAAAGCTTTTGCCACAAAAAAACTCAGTAGCTCCATTACTTTGGTGGAGATGGCAATTGATGATAGCTGGACGCGCGATACAGCTCCAATCTGGATTGCTGAAAACGGCAAACCATTGGCTTTAGATTTTCAATTTAACGCTTGGGGCAATAAGTTCTCACCTTATGATAATGATTCCAAAATTGCTGACAAAATCATCAACTATAGCGGTAGCCAATCGCGTCAGCTGGATATGGTGTTAGAAGGCGGTGCGGTTCACTCAAATGGGCAAGGTATTATTTTGACGACCAAAGAGTGTTTGCTAAACCCTAACCGTAACCCATCAATGAGCCAGCAACAGATTGAGCAAGTTCTGCTGGAGCAATTTGGTGCTGACAAAGTCGTTTGGTTAGAGAAAGGCGTTGCCGGTGATGTGGATACCGATGGCCATATCGATAACATTGCCTGCTTTATCGAGAGAGATTTAGTCATCAGCCAAAACTGTGACGCATCAAGCGAAAACTATAGTATCTACGAAGATAACCGTAGAATTCTCCGTGAGAATAATTTGAAACTGGTTGAGGTCTCAGAACCTGAAGCACGCTATGAAGGCGAGCTTCGTGTACCTCTTTCGTACATTAATTTTTACATTGCCAATGATGCAATTATTATGCCGTCTTTCGACTGCAAACAAGATGATGAAGCAAAATCTGTATTGACCGATTTGTTTCCTCATCGGAATATTCATCAAATTAATGCCAACGAAATTTTGATCGGTGGCGGTGGCATTCACTGCATAACCATGCAGCAACCCAAGATTTAATCAGCTCATACATTTGAGTCTTTATAGGTGATAACACTATGAGAAATGTAACATTCGCAGCAACCCAATTTGCGGTTAGTGCAAACTTTGATGAGAACATCGCTAAAGGTGAAGCTTTAGTTAAGCAAGCTGTTGAACAAGGTGCTAATGCAATTCTTTTGCAGGAGCTATTTGCAGGCTATTACTGGTGCAAAGATCAGGATCCCAAATATTTCGATTGGGCTGAGCCCTACCCTGGCAGCCGTGTACTACAGCATTTTTCTACAGTTGCGAAACAGTTGAGTGTCGTTTTACCAATCAGCTACTTTGAAAAAGCCGGTAACGCCCATTTTAATTCTCTGGCCATGATCGATGCTGACGGTACCATTATGGATAACTACCGCAAAATGCACATCCCAGATGGACACGGTTATCAGGAGAAATTTTATTTCTCACCCGGTGATACAGGTTTTAAAGTGTGGGACACCAAGTTTGGCCGCATGGGTGCTGCCATCTGTTGGGATCAATGGTTCCCCGAAGCTGCGCGTATACTTGCACTGCAAGGTGCTGAAGTGATTTATTACCCCACTGCGATTGGCTCTGAACCGCAAGACCCAAACTGGGATTCACGTGCGCATTGGCAACGCGTGATGCAAGGCCACAGTGGCGCCAACATGGTTCCTGTAGTGGCTTCAAACCGCATAGGCACTGAACAGGGTGAAACCTGTGGCATTACTTTCTATGGTTCGTCATTTATCACGGACCCATTTGGTGCCAAAGTTCAGGAAATGGACAAAACCAGCGAAGGAGTTATTTGCCAGGAATTTGATTTAAACCAGGTAGCGAAACAACGTGCTAGCTGGGGCTTATTCAGAGACCGCCGTCCGGAGTACTACGGACGAATCACTCAGTTTTAACTATCTTACTACTGTAATTAAAAAGCCCAGCGATTCGCTGGGCTTTTTATTAGCTCAAAAACTTATGACTCTATATCAAGCTTTATTGTTCCGGCACTTGCCATAACTCAACCTTGTTGCCTTCCGGATCCATAAACCAGGCAAACTTACCAAAACCGTCCTCAACCGCGATATCGCCAACTTGCTTACCGCCATTAGCGACAACCTGCTTAATACAGGCTTCCACATCATCAACCATTAGGTTAATCATGAAGTCTTTATGCGACGGTGCAAAATAGTCCGTGTCAGATTTAAACGCTCCCCAAACGGTATATCCCTCTTTAGTAATATTTGTCGCGGGAAAGCTGGTACCGCCATAACTGGGGTCGATCTTAAAACCCAAAGCTTTCTCATACCATTCGCCAAGAGCTTCTCTATCATTGCACTTAAAGAAAACACCGCCTATGCCTAATACTTTTCCATTCATAATCAGTCCAAAAGCTTATCAAGGCTATCTTCTTTCACACCATTTAAAACATTGGTGTAACCCAGTTCCTCCAAGGAATCTTTAGCCTTACCTGCTCGATTCCCAGACCGACAATAAACGATTATGACTTGGTCTTTTTCTAAATCCAGCTCCGAAATTCGCTCAGCGACAGTATCCACCGGTAGGTTAATAGCTCCGGAGTAATGACTATTGTTGTATTCACCTTCTGTGCGAACATCAATAATCGTCACATCATCCAAAGCCCCCTCTTCAAACACAATCAGGCGCGCATCATAATCTTGCGGATCAAGTTTAGCATCATCAGAAGGTTGAGGATCGAATGACACCAACCCGATGGTCACATCACCAAATTGACGTACGGAATCATCAGAAGTATTCACAACGAAAGACTCCGCTGAGGTCGGTGTTGAAAAGATAAAACTCAGAGTTGCCTGTCCCTCCGTTACACACTGGGCTCCCTTGGGACATCTGGAGTCATTGGCTATCTCTAAAAACTCTATCGAAGAATCTTTAAAAACAACCTTCTCACCAACTGAAACGACAAACTCTGCAGCTTGTAATTTAGCCTGCTCAGCATCCTCAGTTGGCCCAGAGGCACAGGATGCAAGAAAGTAGGTAATAGATAATAGTAAAGCTAACTTTAAATTTTGCATACTCGTTCCTATGAATTTATGTCATCAATAAAAGTCATTGTGATACGAGAGATAAATAGAATCAAGGAAGAATGGCACCCCCGACAGGATTCGAACCTGTTACCTTCCCCTTAGGAGGGGGACGCTCTATCCAGATGAGCTACGGGGGTTAAGGGAACAAATGATTATAATGTATCTCAAACAAAAAAACGCCCCATAACGGGGCGTTTTTATCCTTCTTACCTATTAAAAATTATAAGTAGCTTCAAGATAAAGCTCTCTTCCAATACCGGCACCGGCATACACAAAGTGGTTATACCATGGGTAATCGAAGAATTGGAAAGTTTCATCTTTAGGCGGCTTAGCGTTAAACAAATTTCTAACTCTCAAGCCAGTTGAGAAACTATCAGACCAGTTATAATTAGCCGTAAAGTTATAGGTGATATAAGGACGCATACGATAATCACGGTCAGGATCACGTTGACTTGGTCGCCATGCTGT
This sequence comes from Kangiella sp., assembly GCA_048266925.1. Classification (GTDB taxonomy): domain Bacteria; phylum Pseudomonadota; class Gammaproteobacteria; order Enterobacterales; family Kangiellaceae; genus Kangiella. The sequence continues at coordinate 21,261 of JBLWYL010000004.1, forward strand.
TACACCACCACGGCGGAACGCTGTAAGTGCCACTCGGTAGTCATCAGCTGCCCATGCCATGGTAGCAGTAACTCGAGAACGAGGATCCCACCCGCCAAGAAACTCATCGTCTCTTAGATCGACTTCAGGGCTATCCTCACTCGACTGATACTTGTTAGATAACATATGACTATAATCAACATTAAACTCAAGTCGTCCAGTATCAAAACTATGACCCCAACGAAGGCTAGCATCTAAGCTATCAATCTCGGTTACAGCCGCGTTAAATGGCGTAACATTTAATCTTGAGATGTAAGAAATACCAGTATTTGGATCTACCTCACGATCAATTCTAGCATTGTTGTCTGCGCACTGTTCAGCTGGTACATCGCCAGTAATACAGTTCCACTCTTCTCTTAACAGACCAGAAGCACTTTCAGTTAAAACACGGTCCTCCAAACGAATACGGTTCAAAGTAGCCATAATAGTAAGATCGTCTGTCAAATCCGTTGAGAAACCAAACCATGCTGAGTAGCCTGTTTCATCTTTAAGCGGCTCACCGCCAAGCTCTTGGGCACCGACACGTTCAGCAAATATCGTTGATGAAGTACATCCACTGATATCAAAGTCTGATGGAGGAAGATCGCCTGGGGTTAAACCATTCTCAAATAGGAACGATTCATAACACTGCACTAAATCAGTGCCACCGGTATAAAAACCTGTGGTTGTATACACCTGATTTAGGTCAGGCGCTCTGAAACTTCCGGTATAACCACCACGAAGCAAGAACTCATCTATTGGTCTCCAAGTAAAGCTCAAGGAAGGAGTCGTTCTTGTTCCAATTGATGATGACTGGCTATCATAACTATCAACACGAGCAGCTAAGTTCAGCTCAAAAGTATCGTGTAGCGGAATCAATAGCTCACCACCTACTGCATATCGACTTCTGTCACCGCCACCTTGATAACCTGTTAGCTTCCACCAACCAGAACCTGTTAGGTTGGGTAATGGCGGATCCTGTGAGATACGCTCATCAGGAACAAATTTGAAGTCCTGCTTTTCATACTCAAAAACTGCAGCATAACTTACCGTTCCAGCCCAGTTATCAAACCAATCACCCGTAATATTGAAGTTTGCACTGGTTGATGATGTTTCATTACCGTAAGTATGCGTACCGATAGCATTTTGAACTAAAGGACGAGTTGTGTCGTCTAGAGGCGCAAAAAGGTTATCACGCAAACCAAATGGAACCCCGGTTCCAGACCACCAGTCATCCCCAAAGAAGCCAGTTCCCAGGTAGTCGCCAAGGAATACATTTAACACCTCTTCAGCTTTCCACCAAGGGCTCGCTGAATTATATTCATAATCAGAACGATTAAGTGCAGCTTCCCACTGGTGCTCACCTAAGAAACCATTAGCACCGACAGTAAAGCTCAAAGACTCATCTTCGAACTGACTATCCAAATTCATACCTAATTCTTCTTCAGTAAATAAGCGCTGAGCAAGGAACCAATCGTAATAATTGAAACCAAACCCTGTATCTACAATAGTAGAAGTATCAAGAATATCTTCTGATATGAATAAGTAATGACTGTTATTAGCTGACTCACTTTGATAATACAAAATATCGGCAAATAGCTGCACATCATTATTTAATCGGTAATCGCCATGCACAAATAAAGAGTGAGACTCCTTGGCATTTCTGAAAGAAGATTGAGCGGCACCATCATCACCACAGAAGTAACCAGCAACTGGCCTAAAAGCTCGCTCCGTGCCATTTTCCATTGACTCACAAGTGCCCGCCTGAGGGTCGACGTAATACTCACGACCATTTAGGTTATCCCACCAGTTTAGGCCCAGTACATAGCGTGTAAGGACACCGTCTCCATATGGGTAGTCAAGATCTGAGTCGTAATCATCGAACTCCCCAGAAGTAATCAAGTCTCTATCAGTATACTGATAAGCAAGGGTTACATTACCATTATCAAATGTCTTACCGGTAACAAGCTTGAACTGAGTATCTAGTGGATTGGAATCTGCTTCTGTAGGAGTACCGACGATTAAGTTGACCGTAGTACTATCGACATCATCTCTAAGGATGATATCAACAACCCCTGCGACGGCATCAGAACCATAAATAGCAGAAGCACCTGTGCTCAATACACGAATTTCTTTAACAGCTGCCGCCGGAATAGCACCAAAGTTAAATACAGATGTATCAGATTGATATGCAGCTGGATAAGAAGAAATGCGTCGCCCATTAAGTAGCAATAAGGTATTACCGACACCGATACCTCTTAAATTTAATGTTTGCACATCTGGAGTAAAGCCACTGGAGAACTCAGGCCCCTCAAATTGGAAACTGCTGTTTTGAGTTAAGTTTGTTAAAGCGTCAAAAACCGTAACATGCCCCTGCTCAGCCATGTCTTCGTTAGTAATGACGGTTACAGGCTGAGCCCCCTCAATCGCAGTTCTCTTAATACGAGAACCAATAACTGTTACTTTCTCGACCTTATCTTCCTCTGCTCCCTCTTCCTGCTCTTCCGCAGCATTAACTTGCACGCTGAAAGCTAAAGAGGCAGAAGCGGTTGCTAATAAAGCCATTTTGACAGCATTAGCAATGCGACTATTTTTAATTGTCATCAGAACCCTCTCTTTTTAATAAGTTATTAAAATCCTAAACAGCTTGTTTTTTCACCATTCTCCTCAAAAAAACAAACCCCGACAGTCTAAGCAAATTAAATGCAAATGTGAATACAAAATAAGATAAATTCATGAAAAGCATTAGATTTTTAAGGAATAAGTATCTAACCCTATGTTTTCATTGACTATCGAACTAAATTTTAAGGCGTTGGTATAAGATATCTACAAGATATTTAATTAGCCAAAGCATAAAAAAGCCCAGCAATGCTGGGCTTGGTAGTCGAGCTAATAGTAACTGTTAACGAATATAAGGCTTTAAAGCTTCTGGAACAGTAATACTCCCATCGGCATTTTGATTGTTTTCCAAAATCGCCACTAAAGTACGTCCTACTGCCAGCCCTGAACCATTTAAGGTGTGCAACAGCTCTGGCTTGCCAGTTTCTGGATTACGCCAGCGTGCTTGCATGCGACGCGCCTGGAATTCGCCGGTGTTACTACAAGAAGAAATCTCGCGGTAGGTGTTCTGGCTCGGCAGCCATACTTCGATATCATAGGTTTTTGTGGCACCAAAACCGATATCTCCAGAACAAAGTGTCACTACTCGGTATGGTAACTCAAGTAACTGCAACACCTTTTCAGCATGTCCAATCAATCGTTCCAATGCATCCATTGAGTCTTCAGGCTGAGTGATATGCACCAACTCAACCTTCTCGAACTGATGCAGACGGATAAGACCGCGCACATCACGACCATAAGAACCGGCTTCGCTGCGGAAACATGGTGTATGCGCGACAAACTGCAAGGGCAACTGTTCAGCTTCGACAATTTCATCGCGGACCAGATTCGTGACTGGCACTTCGGCTGTTGGGATAAGGTATAAAGGACGGTCATCCTGATTTTTGCCTTGCGCCTTGAATAAGTCTTCTTCAAATTTAGGCAGCTGACCGGTACCGGTTAAACTTTCGGCATTGACCATATAAGGCACGTAAACTTCTTCGTAGCCATGCTCTTTGCTGTGCAAATCGAGCATAAATTGAATCAAAGCTCTATGCAGCTTGGCGACCAGACCTTTTTTGACGATAAAGCGGCTGGCAGCAATCTTAGCGGCACTGGCAAAATCTAGGCCGTTTAAGGCTTCACCCACTTCAACATGATCTTTAGGCTCAAAATCAAACTGACGAGGCTCTCCCCAGCGACGAATCTCAACATTCTCAGTTTCGTCTTTGCCTTCAGGAACAGAGTCATCCAGCAGGTTAGGAATTCCATAATGAATATCATCCAATTGAGTCATCACTTGATTGAGACGCTCTTTAGCGGCATCAAGTTTGCTTCCTAAATCGGCCACCTGATCTAACAATGGCTGAATATCTTCACCACGCGCTTTGGCTTGCCCTATCGACTTGGAGCTTGAGTTACGCTCATTCTGCAATTCCTGAGTTTCAACCTGAATAGCTTTACGCTCTTCTTCAAGTTTATTGTATTGCTCCACATCAAGCTCAAAACCACGCTTTGCCAGATTCTTAGCAACAGCATCAATGTCGGTACGTAATAATTTAGGGTCAAGCATTGTCTTTTTTGAATCCGTTATAGGTTTGCCGTAAATTTCAGGCGGCCATTCTACCACCAAGCCAAGCACCAAAAAACACGAAAAGCATGCAAAGTAGTAAATTGGCGCTAATATTAAACCCAGCCTTGAGCCACAAGTGCTGTTGCATCAACTGGAAAGTTTCCACTGAAAAGGTTGAGAAAGTAGTCAAAGCGCCGAGAAAGCCAATAACAATGCCAAAACGTACACTATTAGAAACTTGAGCCGCTTGCCAAAAAATTAATAAGAAACCGGCAATAAAACAGCCAATGACATTCGCCAGCAGGGTTCCCCATAGGTAATGTTCACCAAAAAGCCACTCGGCCAGGTCGCGACACTTGAATCGTGCAACAGCGCCTAAAGCACCACCTAAGCCTATGCTCGCAATAACGGCTATGTTCATGAGTTCCCCTTGTTATATTGATCGCTTTTAGCTTTGAGCCAGGCCATTTTTTCAGCGATCTTTTTCTCCAGCCCTCTATCCACTGGATAATAATATTGAGTATCGCCCTTTTCTTCAGGCAAATAGGTTTGCCCGGCAGAGAATGCATCCGGCTCATCGTGGTCATAGCGATACTCAGTTCCGTAGTTCAATTCTTTCATTAGCTTGGTTGGAGCATTACGAATATGTAGCGGCACTTCATAGGTCGGTTCATTTCTGACATCACGCAACGCATTGTTATAAGCCTTATAGACCGCGTTACTTTTTGGAGCGCAGGCAAGATAGATAATCGCTTGTGCTATGGCTAACTCACCTTCTGGACTACCTAGTCTCTCCTGAACATCCCAGGCATTCAGCGCTAGCGTCAAACCTCGCGGATCGGCATTACCAATATCTTCACTGGCCATACGCACAACACGACGCGCTACATACAAGGGTTCGCAACCACCATCAATCATGCGGCAAAACCAATAAAGCGCCCCATCAGGATCACTACCACGCACTGATTTATGCAACGCTGAAATCTGATCATAAAAGTGTTCACCACCTTTATCAAAACGACGTAAGGATTGTGTCAGAGTTTCTTCTAAAACCTCGTCATCAATAACTGGAGAGTTTTCGTTTTTGGCTAGGGCAAGCTCACTGGCTAACTCTAAAAAGTTTAGCAAACGACGTCCGTCGCCATCAGCTGCATCAATTAAATGTTTTCGGCTGTCATCAGCAATTGATAGATGATATTTACCAAGGCCAAGTTCCTCATCAGACAAAGCTCGGCTGATCAGTTTGTCTAAGGCAACTTCTGATAGATCCTTTAATACAAATACGCGTGCTCTGGATAGCAGTGCATTATTTAATTCAAAAGAAGGGTTCTCGGTTGTCGCACCAATAAAAGTCAGCGTCCCATCTTCTACATAAGGTAAAAAAGCATCCTGTTGTGCTTTATTGAAGCGATGCACTTCATCAACAAATAAAATGGTTGGCTTACCCTGTGACTGATATTGACGCGCTTCATCCACTGCCGCGCGTATATCTTTTACACCAGCCAGAACTGCAGAAATGGTAATAAAATGGGCATTGGAGCTTTGCGCAATTAAGCGAGCTAAGGTTGTTTTTCCGGTGCCGGGAGGCCCCCAGAAAATCAAGGAAAATGGACGCTGCGTCTCAATTGCCTGACGTAGAGGTTTGCCTGATGCTAGAAGATGCTCCTGCCCAACATAATCACTTAAAGATGTTGGGCGTAGCCTATCAGCCAATGGAGCATTGAGTGGAGAGTTTGAAAATAGGTTTGATTGCCCGCTCATGAGATATTAGAAAGTCTCTTCCTCAAGCCCTTGAGTTCCGGCTGATTCGCGACTGTCTATAACATCGATACCTTCCGGAATTTCAAACTCAAAATGGTTTTCCTCAAACTCGGGATTCATAACCACATTGGTGAAATCTACCAAGGTTGATTGGCCTAGATTGTCTTTAACCTGTAGCGCAACCAGATTATCGCCATTAAACTCAATGATTAATACTTCATATAAAGCATCAGGGTCGCGAGGCATAAGATGATAAATCATCACACCTTCCTGTTGGCCCTTAACTGCAGCCACTTCATAATTCGTTGCTACATCAAGTTGCGCCTGGCTTAATAAAGCAGCTGGTGAATTAGCTAAAGTTTGATCAAGACTCGACACATTAATCTGTTCAATATCAATATCAAACTGCCACAAATTAACGCCATCAGCGATAATTTGCTGCTCGAATGGCTCTTTCACCACCCAGCGAAATAACTGAGGTCTTTGCAGTTCGAAATAACCTGAAGACTCATCAATCAAAGTACCGAACTCATCCGTGATGACCTGACTAAAGTCAGCCTTAAAGCTATCAATCGCAGTTAGCTTTTTTTCCAATTCCTGTGGCGCATCAGCAACCGTCAGAGCACTAAAACATAATAAAGCACCCGCAGAAAAAATTTGGATTAATCGATTTTTAATAATTCTAATCATTATAAATACCATAGTATGGTCAAAGTTAACTACTTTATAGCCTAATCATACTGAATTAGGCCTTAACATCATTTCTTAATTGTAAAGAGCTATGCGACATCCAGCGTCAGTGATGCAGCCATCTGTGTTCTTTCGTGAGGAGTTTACGCTCTTGTAAATGACAAAATTTAATTATTTTATAACGCAGTATTAACAAACAAGTTAGCTCAAAGTTAGTCTTTTGGTGGTGGAGGAGCCAACACTTCCCTCCCCCCATTCGAACCCATCTCCGACACTATACCAGCAGCCTCCATCGCTTCCACCATTCGCGCTGCTCGATTGTAACCAATCTTCAAGCGACGCTGAATACCTGAAATCGAGGCACGACGTGTTTCTGTAACAATGGCTACTGCTTGATCAAAGAGCTCATCCTGTTCGCTGTCTTCATCACCATCCATACCCGGCATACCTGGAATGGGCACTTCGCTACTTCCAGTGATAACCTCATCAATATAATCTGGTTCGCCACGTTGCTTCCAATCTTCAACGACACGATGTACTTCATCATCATCAACAAAGGCACCGTGAATCCGCGTTGGAATATTGGAGCCTCCGGGCAGGTATAACATGTCACCCATGCCCAATAATTGCTCGGCACCCATTTGATCAAGAATGGTACGCGAGTCAATTTTTGACGAAACCTGGAAGGCAATACGTGAAGGAATATTCGCTTTAATCAAGCCGGTGATAACATCAACTGACGGTCTTTGCGTTGCTAGAATCAGGTGGATACCAGCTGCACGCGCTTTCTGTGCAATACGGGCGATAAGCTCTTCGACCTTTTTACCGACAATCATCATCATGTCAGCAAGCTCATCAATAACAATAACAATCGATGGTAACTTTTCTAATGTTGGCGGCTCTTCTTCCAGCCCATCGGTTGGTTGCCATATCGGATCTTTAATTGGCTCACCAGCCTTAATGGCATCTAACACTTTCTTGTTATAGCCGGCAAGGTTACGCACGCCTAACGCTGACATCAAGCGATAGCGGCGTTCCATTTCACCCACCGACCAGCGCAAGGCATTGGCGGCGTCTTTCATATCAGTGACCACTTCGCATAATAGATGTGGAATACCTTCGTAGACACTAAGCTCAAGCATTTTGGGGTCAATCATAATCAGTCGTAAATCATCCGGGGATGACTTATACAACATACTAATGATCATGGCGTTAACACCGACCGATTTACCGGAGCCTGTAGTACCCGCTACTAACAAATGCGGCATCTTAGCCATATTGACGACGATTGGATTGCCCGCAATATCTTTTCCCAGCGCCATGCTTAGGGGTGATTTCACTTTTTCAAATTCATCACAAGCCAGGACTTCGCGTAAACGCACAATTTCACGTGACTCATTAGGAATCTCGATCCCCACATAAGTTTTGCCGGGAATCACTTCAACCACACGAACCGAAATCGTTGATAGCGAACGTGCCAAATCTTTTGCCAGGTTGGAAATCTTACTAACTTTAACGCCCGGCGCTAATTCCAGCTCAAAACGGGTAATCACAGGTCCTGGATGAACTTCCATTACCTGCGCCTCAACACCGAAGTCTTTTAGCTTCAATTCAACCAGGCGCGACATCGCTTCAAGCGCCTCTTCCGAGAAATGGTTCTTAGGTGGTTCAGGCTCGTCCAACAATTCCATGGCCGGCATTGGCCCAACAGGTACGTCATCGAACAAACGTTTTTGCTTAGCTTTTGCCGCCGATTTAGCTGGGGCTGGTGACTGTACAACTCGGGGTTCAACTCTGACTGGACTTCGAGTCTCGCGCTTCACTTTTTCTTGTTTAAGCGCTTCTTGACGCTTAACGACGGATTCTTTTACTGACTTCTGTTCTTGTTTACGATCCTTGAAATTTTCGTACCATTCAACCAGTTTATTCCAGCTTTGCACAAACCATACGCCCACCCTGTCCATGATGCTTAACCATGAAATACCAGTGAACAGCGTCAGGCCGGATAAAAACAATGCCAGTAGTATTAGCGTGGTGCCGTATAGGCCCAGTCCATCTATTGTCAAACTGATGATAAACTCGCCCAAAATACCGCCAGAGGTATAGCTTGGCTGAATCTCAGGATCAAAGAAATGTAAGCTGCATAAACCTGCACCACCGATCACCGCCATCAAGAGCCCAAGCCCTTTGACAGCCCAGAACGCATTGGGGTGCTCATGCTCAATGTTGCGTTCGGTGTAGAGTATATAACCAGAATAAGCAAAGATAATCGGGATTAAATAGGCTAAATAGCCAAACAAGTGCAAAAAGAAATCAGCAAACCAGGCTCCACCTTTACCAGCAGAATTCTGAATTGGGCCGCCATTACCATTAGTAAATGAGCCGGGGTCATTATGATTGTAAGTCAATAAAGCCAATAAAAAGAATAATGCTAAAGTGACCAACAGGATCATACCGCCTTCACTGAGACGTTTGCGCAGGATCGCTTTAGACTCCAACGCTTGCGGAGACTTTCGAGTAGCTGATTGTCTAGTTTTTGTTTTACTCAAAATACTTTCCTTTCATAATTTGCAGTTATTCTAAAGCATGTTTCAGCTATCTCAAGCAGTTAATTGTGGCGAATTCTGAACTGTGAACAATCCTCTAGCGCTTATCGGGATTAATAGGCAACAAGCTAGTTTCCTTCACCTCTTCCATCACCATATAGGATCGAGATGCACTGACGCCCGGTAACATGAGCAGGGTTTCACCCAACAACTTACGATAGGCTTTCATATCCGCTACACGAGCTTTCAATAAATAATCGAAATCACCAGACACCAGATGGCACTCTAAAATTGTTGGTAGCATGGTTACCGCCTGTTTGAACTCTTCGAACACATCAGGCGAGGTTCTAGATAAACGAATCTCTACGAAAACCAGTAACGAAGCAGCCAATTTCATTGGGTTCAATTTAGCAGAATAACCTTCAATAAACCCGTTCGTTTCAAGTCTTTTAACGCGCTCGAGACATGGCGTTGCACTTAGCCCCACACGCTTTGCTAATTCAACGTTAGAGATCCGACCATTTTGCTGTAACTCATTCAGGATTCGCAGGTCAATTCTATCCAATATCTGCTTGCTATCACTCTGAACTTTCAAAGTATTTTCCTTGCCAAAAATACACTTATTTAGTGTTTTATACTACAAAACAACCAATAACAGCAAACAATTCTTCATATTCATCACTATAATAGCGCATCCCTCTTTGAGGTAAACCTTGATTTATTGGAGCTGAAAATATGTTGATTGGGGTCCCAAAAGAAATTAAAAACCACGAATATCGCGTGGGCATGGTACCAGCGAGTGTTCGAGAAGTGATAGCTCATGGACATCAAGTTATCGTTGAAACTAATGCTGGTATTGGTATCGGTTTTACTGATGAAGACTATGAAGCCGTTGGCGCAACTATTGCACCCTCAGCTGAAGCAGTGTTTGCACAAGCTGACATGATTGTGAAAGTAAAAGAACCATTGGCAGATGAACGTAAACGTTTACGCGAAGGTCAGATTCTATTTACCTACCTTCACTTGGCTCCAGATATGCCGCAAACAGAAGACTTGGTTAAGTCTGGTGCTGTGTGTATCGCCTATGAAACTGTTACCAGCGCAGCGGGTGGCCTTCCACTGCTAGCTCCTATGTCAGAAGTTGCTGGACGTATGTCGATTCAGGCGGGTGCTGAATGTTTAGAGAAATCCAACGGTGGTCGTGGCATGTTGTTAGGCGGCGTACCTGGTGTTCAACCTGCCAAAGTGGTTGTTATTGGTGGCGGTGTTGTCGGTACTAACGCAATCAAAATGGCGGTTGGTATGGGCGCGCGCGTTATCGTTCTTGACCGCAATGTCAATGCATTGCGTCGCATTGATGCAGAATTTGGCTCACAAGTGGAAACGGTTTACTCAAGCCATGACTCTTTAGAAAAGCATGTGCTTTCAGCGGACCTAGTTATTGGTGGCGTGCTTATTCCAGGAGCTGCAGCTCCAAAACTGGTAACCGAAGATATGGTGAAACGCATGCAACCTGGCGCAGTATTGGTTGACGTCGCAATTGACCAAGGTGGTTGCTTTGAAACCTCTAAAGCTACAACCCACGCAGATCCAACATACATTCTGCATGATGTGGTGCATTACTGTGTTGCTAATATGCCTGGCGCGGTGCCCCGCACATCGACCTTTGCACTAAACAATACAACACTTCCGTTCATTATTAATATTGCTAACAAAGGCTATAAAAAAGCATTGGCGGATGATCCACATTTGTTAAACGGCCTGAATGTGTACCGTGGAAAAGTCACTGAGCGTTCCGTCGCTGAAAACTTGGGCTTTGAGTATGTCGAACCCACAACAGCACTAGGTATCAGTACTGACACCATGTAATGACTTTAGATTAAACTTTGAAGTCATAAACAAAGCCGCAGACATCTGCGGCTTTGTTGTTATTAAAATCTATTTCTTTTTATGGCCCTTTATTTGAAACTCTACTGGCTTCTCAGCATCAGGCTTATACCAAGCAGCCTTAGCCTCTAATTCACCCTTCTCGTTCACCGTCCCCTTCCAATTCATATTACCTTTGGTATAACTTTTGGCATCGACCTCAAAATGAGTCACTCCATCTTTTTCATACGACAGATATTTAGACTGTGGGAAATCATGCTTAACACATACCGCGGATAAAAAGGTTCCGGACTTAAAAGTCAGCGTATTCTCTACAGGTTTATCACTGCCCTTTGCCAACATTTCTATCTCGAAGGCTTGCCCGTCAAGTAAATTGTCGTCAGCTGACACAGTCAGGGGTACAGCAAATAGAGAGGAGAAAAGGATGACCTTAAATAGTTTAGTGCTTGTATATAATGATTGAAACATAAGACCTCCTGCGCGTTATACAGCCACGCAAATATACGACGGCAATTGGATGTCTTGAACTTGCGTGAAATGTCTGTTGAAAATGGACTCAAGACTCACAAATATGTCTTTAAATTTCAACTAAACAAATCACAAGCTGATCTGATTTTACAAATAGTTATGGAGTAGCATTAAAACTTAATGGTTGCAGCAATAAACAACAGAACAATAGCTACTGCGACACACACATCCCTGACCAGGTGGCTTTCTGACTGTGCTGGCTCCTGATGATAATCGTCCTCAGCATCAAACAAGTCTGCATCGTCGGCAGTGAATTCTGCGGATTGCCAGCCATCAACAATTTCGCGAGCTTCAGCATAGTCTTCATCGTGAACCCAGACCTTAACATTATTCATAGCAGCTGCTTCACCAACGGCGCCTTGTAGCCCTGCACCACGTACCTGTGCATAAATATTTGCAGAGGATAAGACTCCCGCCAGGATATTTGCGTCCATAGCATTTTCCGCATGATATACAATTTTCATAATGGTCTACCGTGTATTTTCATCTAGCTTAATCAAATTCTGGACATAAAAAAACCGCGCCATTTGACGCGGTTTTTTAGATCTAAATATACAATTCTATAAAATTATACTTTAGTTACGTTAGCAGCTTGAGCGCCTTTAGGGCCTTGCTCGATATCGAACTCAACACGTTGGCCTTCTGCTAAAGTTTTGAAACCGTCACCTTGAATAGCACGGAAGTGTACAAACACATCTTCGCCTTGCTCTTGCTCGATGAAACCAAAACCTTTAGATTCGTTGAACCACTTAACGGTACCAGTGATCTTAGACATAATAAAACTCCAAAGCTAATTGCTTGAAAAAATAAAGTTGTTGCCAAAAACGGCGGTCTTACTGAGATAAAATTGACACTAACTTAGGTAACAAATAGCGAGGTACGACTTGAAGTTAATCCATGAAGCTAAGGCTCACTGATTTACTCGGTGTATCATCGAAAATGTATCCATTCGATAGCTGTTATTTTAACCAGCGATGAAAAGAATACTATATACACCGCAGAAGTAAAGATTTTTTTTAGCATTTAACTGAAAAGTCACACTTTTGTCATAGTCAGAAATATGCAATAGTTTCAGAAACCTAGCTACTTCCCCATTACTTTAATAAGGATAAATCATGGCCGGATCTGAGAACAAAACCAAGCCAAACGAGCAAGATGTTGCCAGCTTTTTAGAGCAAGTTGAACCAGCTCAAAAGCAACAAGACTGCCTGCAAATTATTAGCATGATGCAAAAGGCCACAGGAGCAGAACCTAAAATGTGGGGCGGTAGCATCATTGGCTTTGGTCAATACCATTATAAGTATGCCAGCGGCCGTGAAGGCGATTGGTTCTTAACGGGCTTTGCTCCCCGCAAGCAAAACATCAGCCTTTATATCATGGCTGGCTTTAAGCGGTATGAGGAGTTAATGCGTAAGTTAGGCAAATATAAGACGGGCAAGTCCTGCCTGTATATCAATAAACTGGCCGATGTTGATGTGGCGGTACTTGAGAAACTGATCGAATTATCAGCAGCTTACGTAGAAGAAAACCAGTCAGGCTGTTAATGCGCCTGCTGGTTGTCTAGTTCGTTGTCGGCAACTTGTTGCAGCAGCGCTGAAAACCAGATTTTCTTTACTTTGTCAGCGTCTAAACCATATAGATTCACATCGCTAGCGATTTGTTGGATCGCAGCATCAATCTCTTTTTCTTCAATACGATGCTCTTCATTCATAAGAATCTCCAATGCAGTAAGCCTACTACCTAGACTAATGCCAATCTGACTCATTATCAATGCATATTTGCATTGACTGCATATTTATCTTGCCTAGCAAGCTGGCCCGGACTCTATGGAAACAATAGATTAAGATTATCGAATAAAGGTTTATTTTTAACCTTTAAATCCCTACAATTTGCCCTTAAAAATTATTAATAGACAAGAATTTAGCGGAGATACCTGATGAGCGAAACTCGCCATATTAAGTGCCTGATTTTGGGTTCTGGACCAGCCGGATACAGCGCTGCGGTGTATGCAGCACGAGCCAATTTGAACCCTGCTATTATCACGGGAATACAACAAGGTGGCCAATTAACCACCACCACTGATGTTGATAACTGGCCCGGTGATAATGAAGGCGTTCAAGGTCCGGATCTTATGATCCGTATGCAAAAGCACGCAGAACGCTTTGGCACCGAAATGATATTCGATCATATTCATACGGTTGATCTGAAAAACCGCCCTTTCACTCTAACTGGCGATAGCGGCACCTATACCTGTGACGCGTTAATTATCTGTACTGGCGCCTCAGCCAAATATCTTGGCTTACCTTCCGAAGAATCTTTCATGGGCAAAGGTGTATCAGCCTGTGCAACCTGCGATGGCTTTTTCTATCGTGAACAAAAAGTCGCCGTTATCGGCGGTGGCAACACTGCGGTTGAAGAAGCGCTATATTTATCCAACATCGCTAGCGAAGTTCATTTGGTTCACCGTCGTGACGAGCTACGCTCTGAAAAAATACTTCAGGACAAGCTTTTCGAGAAGGCCAAAAATGGCAACGTCGTCTTACATTGGCACCGCACTCTTGAAGAAGTGATTGGCGATGATATGGGCGTAACCGGTATCCGCATTAAAAGCACTAAAGATAACTCGATTGAAGAGTTAGAGCTACAAGGTGTCTTCATTGCCATCGGTCATAAACCAAACACCGATATCTTCGAAGGACAGCTTGAAATGAAGGATGGCTATATCGTGGTTAAAAGTGGTCTGGCAGGCAATGCAACAGCAACGTCAGTTGAAGGTGTCTTTGCTGCGGGCGATGTTTCTGACCATGTTTATCGTCAAGCTGTCACTTCTGCCGGTACAGGCTGTATGGCAGCCTTAGATGCTGAAAAGTATCTTGATCAGTAACTCTGTTCTGAAGTGCTTTTAGCACGAAAAAAAAAGGCCGTTCAATCGAACGGCCTTTTTATTGCTTACTTATAAACTCAGTAATACCTAAGCATACTGTTTTGCCAAAGTCACCCAGGATGCCTTCTGCTCTTCAAAACGCTTACGTAGCTGATGATAGTTCTCCATCAAAGCTGAACGCTCATAACTTTCTTTTAGTTCGCACTTTTTAGCTTCTAACCACTGCTTTTGCGCTTCGTACACCTCTGCTAAATGTTGAACGAGTTTTTCATACTCATCATGTAGCTTCTGCATAATTTCTTCAGCATTAGGCATATTAGCAACACGGTTTTGCGCTTTAAGCAACAAGGTTTCAGCTTTAGCTTTCTCGATTTTCTCGATCGGCACTTTTTTCAAGTTTGAGGTGATGCCAACCCAGCTCAATGATTTAATCCACCACTTTGATGGGTCAAAGTGCCACCAGCGCACACCATTACGGTAGTCATACTGAAACTTATGGTGATAGTTATGGTAACCTTCGCCACCGGTCAATACTGCTAGTACAAGATTGTCGCGCGCTGAGTTTTCTTCCGTATAAGGACGCGTGCCCCACATATGAGCTAACGAATTAATGAAGAAAGTTAAATGATGCGACCAAACCAGGCGTAGCACACCAGCGATCAGAATCATTTCCCAAAAGATACCATAAGCTAAGCCTAAAACAGCCGGAACCAGAACATTTAAACCAACACTTAATTTCCAGTAGTGCTTATGCTGGAACATTACTATCGGATCACGCTGCAAGTCTTTGCAACGGTCATACTGCTCGTCGTAACGACCATTATCACGGCGTACTAATAACCAGCCGATATGTGAGTGCCAAAAACCTAAGCTGGCCGAATAAGGATCTTTTTCCTCATGGTCAACATGTTTGTGGTGGATGCGGTGATCAGAAGACCAGTGCAAAGCGCTGTTTTGTAATGATAAGCAACCGCCGATTGCAAGAATAACGCGTAAAACAGGATTGGCTTCATAAGCACGGTGCGACCACAGGCGGTGATAGCCCATTGAAATGGCTGTGCTTGAGAATAACCATAGTCCTATTCCCCAAGCCCAGCTTGAGAAATGAAAACCGTATTGAAAGCCATACCAGGGAACCAGGGTAATGGCTGCCAGGAAACTTAACCCGAAAAAGATGATGTTTGTCCAGATGGGCTGTGAATGTGTTTGGGTGGAATCTGTCATGTAATGCCTCTAACTTTAAATTAGCGTACACTTGTACGCTAAGTCTTGGGCTAGTATAACTACCGATTGTGACAATTGCAATCCAGCGTACACCTGTACACTTAAGCTATTGTTTTCTATACTAGGCGAAACCACTGAGGAGAACGGCATGGCCGGAGCGCGTGCTTTACAGAAAGAAAAGACCCGTCAGGCCATTATTGACGCGGCATTAATGCACTTGTCTGCGGAACACAGTTTCGCTAGCATGAGTTTGCGAGAGGTGGCCCGTGAGGCGGGTATTGCCCCGACCTCTTTTTATCGACATTTCAATGATATGGATGAACTTGGTCTAACTTTAGTTGATGAGTCTGGCCTAACCTTGCGTGAGCTAATGCGCAAAGCGCGTCAGCGCATCGAGATAAACGGCAGTGTGATAAATACCTCAGTAGAAACATTCATGGAGTTTGTCGAGCGCAATCCTAATATTTTTCGTTTATTGCTGCGAGAACGCAGTGGAACCTCGGTTAAGTTCCGCGAAGCGGTAGCCCGAGAGATTAATCATTTCAAAGAAGAGCTTACCGAATACTTAATGACCGAGTCCGAGTATTCACAGGAGTTTGCTTATACCTTGGCAGAGGGTTTGGTCACCTTAGTGTTTAATGCAGGTGCCGAAGCACTGGATCTGAATCCCATAGAACGTGAGAAGCTCAAAGACAGAACGATTCTGCAATTACGCTTTATCACTTTCGGTGCGGCTGGTGTAAAAGAGAAAGCCTGAAAGCTACCACTGTCAGGCTTTTAATCATCGAGAAAAGCACTACTATTCCAGTGAGTAACTAGGCAAAAAACGCCTTCACCTGCTCTTCAATATAATCCACATCTGAATCACTAACATTTAAGTGCATCACCCAACGCATGGTTTCTGCCGGAATAACGGTGATACCTTTATCGTTTAGAAATTTGGCTAGAGTCTCAGCAGTATCCATCTTTGTTTTTACAAACAGCATATTGGTCTGTACCAGCTCCTGATTAATCGACAACTCTTCAATACCCTGCAATCGTTGCGCCAGTTGTTTGGCTCGGCGATGATCTTCCGCTAAACGCTTTACATTGTTCTCTAAGGCATAGATACCCGCTGCGGCTAAGATGCCAGCTTGGCGCATACCGCCACCCACCATCTTACGCCAGCGTCTTGCCCATTTAATCAGCTCTTTACTGCCACATAAAACTGAGCCAACCGGCGCCCCCAGCCCCTTAGACAAACAGATTGAAATTGAATCTGCGTATTGAGCCAGATCCTTAAGCTCACAATTTAACTCAGTGATGGCATTGAAAGCGCGAGCACCATCAAGGTGCACCGACAAATTCTTAGACTTAGCAAACTCATAGGCAGACTTCATATATTGAAGGCTAATCACTTTACCGTTATGAGTATTTTCCAGACACAGCAGTTTGCTACGCGCGAAATGATAATCATCTTTTTTAATCACCGCCGCAATCTTGGCAAAATCTAAAGTGCCATCCTGCTCAACCGCAATCGGCTGTGGAATGATACTACCCAAAACAGGAGCTCCGCCCGCTTCATACAAGTAGGTATGATAGCCCTGACCAACGATATACTCTTCACCACGCTGGCAATGCGCAAGTAACGCAACCAGATTCGACATAGTTCCCGACGGCACAAACAGCGCGGCTTCTTTACCCGCCATATCCGCCATCATGGCTTCCAAGCGATTCACGGTCGGGTCATCATGAAACACATCATCACCCACCGCCGCTGTCGACATGGCACGACGCATATCCTCGGATGGCACAGTTACCGTATCACTTCGTAAATCAATCATGGGAATAGTATGTTTAGTTAAGATTCATTCATTGTAGATAAATAGTTTTATCAAGCAACAAAAAAGGCGCCCGCAGGCGCCAATCATTTTCGACTAGAATATCAATCAGCAACTAAGCCACTTCTCTTTTATCCATGCGGACGCTGTAGTCCCGCTGGGTAAATAGATCCAGGCCACACTCTAGCTTTGAAATCCAGTCGAGGAATTGTCGAACACATAACTTGCCCTTAAACGGCGAGCCATGCTGCGGCACAACCATTTCAACCTCCATCTCTGCAATCATATTGGCCCACAGGCGACAGGCTTTATTGGCGCCCATATAACGCTGATGGAAACCTTTCATGTATTTCGTATGTTCAGCGAAATCTTTAACGCCGCTAAAATCATCGTCATCAACTATAGAAGCGCCCATATCACCAGAGAATAAAATTTTACTAACTGGGTCATAGACCTGAAAGTTGCCGACTGAGTGCAGAAAGTGTGCTGGAACTGCATATAACAGGTTATCGCCCAAACGTATCGCACCGCCCTCATCATCGAGGCCAATAATCCGCTTTGAAAGTTCAGTTTCATTAACCTGGTTATAAAAAGACGACGCAAAATGCGGCAGAAAACGCTCCCACAGCTTGGAGCATATGACTTTTGCTGGCGTTTGCATCATCCAGCGACCAATCGAAGCGATAATGTCCGGGTCTTGATGTGACGCGATGATGTAGTTTAATTGATGGGTTGGCGATAGCTTTTCAATTTCCAGCTTTAACTTGGCATAAGTCAGGTCGCCACCGGGATCGAGCAAGGCTGTTTTGTCGCCATCGATAATTAAAAACTGGTTAGCCTGAACCGCTTCGCCAGTGACCAGATTATTGAAGGCATAACACTTATGATGCCCGTCATTGTATAACTCTATCGCCTTACTCTTGAACATGATAACAACCTTGCTTCTGCCCGATACTTTAAGTGGGTTTAATATAATCGAGCACAGACTTTTAAACTTGATCTGAATCAAGCCCATGATAACTAAGGTAATCTTTTGTATGAATTTTGCAAGGCTATTTACTGCTGACTCAAGTTAGCCTGGTGTGCTAATCTAATTGGGTTATAAGTAGCGTTTTCAGTCTAATCATTATCAACACTAAGAGTCATTATGAGCAAAGTTTCCATCCTCAAACCAAGCGGGCAATATTCTGATATCCCTTTATATTCGGGTAAGATTTCTGCTGGCTTTCCTGGTGTTGTTGATGAGCACATGGAAGATACACTCAGCCTCGATCAGCTGTTAATTCAGAATCCAGCCACGACCTTTTTTGCCAAGGTAGAAGGCGACTCCATGATGGGGGCTGGAATTTTTCAGAATGATATTTTGGTTGTTGATCGTTCTTTGACCGCCAAGGATAAAGATGTGGTGGTAGCCATGCTGGATAATGAGTTCACGGTAAAGCGATTACGAACCAGCGGCCCTTTGCGTCTGCAAGCTGAAAACCCCGTCTATAAGGATATTCCCATTACCGGCGAAAGTGAGCTGGTAATTTGGGGCGTGGTCACAGGCCTGGCGAGGAGCTTGCGCTAATGAGTCAAGCTCAAGCGACTTACGCGCTATGTGACGTTAACAGCTTTTACGTGTCATGCGAGCGCATGTTCCGACCTGACCTCTATGGCAAGCCTGTCATTGTTCTAAGTAACAATGATGGCTGCATTATTGCTCTGTCCGATGAAGCCAAAGCACTCGGCATTCCCATGGCAGCACCCTATCACGAAGCACGCTCCATCATTCAGAAACACAAAGTCACCTGCTTTTCATCGAACTATGGCCTGTATGGTGATATATCCAAACGTTTTAACTGGATACTAGAGCAACATTGCGATCAGGTCTCACCTTATTCGGTGGATGAGTCTTTTATGCGTTTTGATGGTTTTCCCAATGACCTAATGCAACGCGCACAAGCTATTCGCTCAGAACTTTGGCACAGCTTATCTCTGCCCATTTGTGTTGGCCTGGGCCCTACCAAGACCTTAGCCAAAGTTGCCAACCATTTTGCTAAAAAACATAAAGCAACATCTCATGGTGTAGTCGATCTATCCATTCCTAAAATGCGCGAATGGACTTTAAAAAAAATTGCTATACCTAAAATATGGGGCATTGGCCGACAGTTATCAAAGAAGCTAATCATGCAAGGAATTCACACTGCCTGGGATCTGCATAACGCTGACTATAAAACCTTGCAACGGATGTTCTCGGTCAATATGGAGCGTACTATTTTAGAATTACGCGGCCAGCCCTGCCTGAAATTTTCCGAGCTACCCGAGCCCAAGAAATCAATTCTGAATTCACGTTCCTTTGGCAAACCTCTCAGCACCTATTCTGATTTGAAAGAAGCTGTTGCACACCACACCAGTCGTTGCTGCGAAAAACTGCGCAACCAATCATCGCTGGCTTCCTCCATCACTGTCTTTCTTTACGGACAACGCAAAGAACAGGTTTACCACAACCGACCAAGCGTCACTCTTCAACTACCTGAGCCAACCGACGATACCAGCATTTTCTTACAGGCTGTTGAGCAAGGTTTGAGGCATATTGTGAAGACCGGTGAATCTTATAAAAAGGCAGGCATCATGCTCAATGGCATTGTCGATAGTCATGGTTTTCAACCTGATATTTTTGAAGGCGTACCGCAACGACCAGAGCTGATGCAAAGTCTTGATAAGATTAATCGTCGCTATGGGCAGGACACCGTAAAATTCAGCAGTTTGGGATTCGCTAAAAACTGGGCTATGCGCGCCAATTCCTGTTCACCCCACTACACTTCACGTTGGCAAGATATATTAAAAGTCAGTTAGCCTATTGTTGTAGTCAGAGAAAGTATTACAGGTATAAAAAAGGCGCCAATTGGCGCCTTTCGTTTTTGTTGCAGCTTAGATGATTAAATCAACTCTAAAGCTGTGTTCAATGTTGCGCTTGGACGCATCGCTTTAAAGCCAAGGTTATCATCAGGCTTATAGTAACCACCAATATCCATTGGTTGACCTTGAACCTCATTAAGCTCCTCTACGATTTTTATTTCGTTGCTGGTCAATGCCTCGGATACTTTAGCGAAAAGCTCTTTTAACTCAGCATCGTCAGTTTGGCTCGCAAGCTCCTGTGCCCAGTACATTGCCAAATAGAAATGGCTACCACGGTTATCAAGCTCTTTCACTTTACGCGATGGCGACTTGCCATTATCAAGGAATTTACCCGTTGCACGGTCAAGAGTATCGGCCAACACCTGAGCTTTCTTGTTATTGGTCGTTTGAGCCATGTGCTCAAAAGAAACTGCTAATGCCAAAAACTCACCCAGCGAATCCCAACGCAAGTGATTCTCTTCCATAAACTGCTGAACGTGCTTAGGTGCAGAACCTCCAGCACCGGTTTCAAACAAACCGCCGCCATTCATTAGTGGCACAATCGAAAGCATTTTTGCACTGGTGCCTAACTCAAGAATTGGGAATAAATCAGTTAAATAATCACGCAATACGTTACCTGTAACTGAAATCGTATCTTTACCGTCTTTCATGCGCTGAAGCGTAAACTTAGTCGCTTCAACCGGTGACATGATATGAATTTCCAGACCGTTGGTGTCATGATCTTTCAGATAAGTTTCAACCTTCTTAATCAACTGAGCATCATGGGCACGGTTTTTATCTAACCAGAACACAGCAGGCATACCGCTTAAGCGTGAACGAGTAACGGCCAACTTAACCCAGTCACGAATTGGTGCATCTTTAACCTGACACATGCGCCAGATATCGCCCTCTTCCACGGCATGCTCAAGAACCACATTACCGTCTTTATCGGTAACGCGAACATGACCATTGCCAGTCATTTCGAAAGTCTTATCGTGTGAGCCATACTCTTCGGCTTTTTGCGCCATCAGTCCGACGTTGGGCACAGTACCCATAGTTCTTGGGTCGAAAGCACCATGTTCTTTACAGAAATCGATCGTGGCACTATAAACACCTGAATAACTGCTATCTGGAATAACGGCCTTAGTGTCTTTAGGCTGGCCATCAGGCCCCCACATTTTACCTGAGGTACGAATCATTGCCGGCATAGAAGCGTCAATAATCACATCACTTGGTACGTGCAGGTTGGTAATGCCTTTATCTGAGTTGACCATGGCCAGTTCAGGGTTCTTAGCATAAACCGCTTCAATGTCTGCTTTAATCTCATCGCGTTGCTCAGCTGGCAATGCTTCGATTGCTGACAATAGATTTCCAAAACCATTATTGACGTTCACGCCAATTTCATCGAACAGCTTGCCATGCTTTTCAAACACTTCTTTGAAGAAGACCTTAACACCATGACCAAAAATAATCGGGTCAGAAACCTTCATCATGGTTGCTTTCATATGCAGTGAGAAAAGAACATCCTGCTTCTTCGCGTCTTCTACCTGTTCCTCCAGGAACTTAACCAATGCATTCTTATTCAACACCGTGGCATCAATCACTTCACCCGCTAATAAAGGCGTTGATTCTTTAAGCACTTGTTTGCTGCCGTCATTACCAATGAATTCAATTTTTACTTCATTGTTACCATCGACAGTAATTGATTTTTCGTTGGAGAAAAAATCACCGGACTGCATACTGGCAACGTGTGATTTAGAATCCTTAGACCATTCGCCCATTGAGTGTGGGTTCTTCTTCGCGTAATTTTTAACGGCATTTGGGGCACGACGATCAGAGTTACCTTCACGCAATACTGGGTTTACCGCACTGCCTTTAATTTTGTCATAACGGTTGCGAATGTCTTTTTCTTCATCATTAGATGGGCTGTCCGGATAATCTGGAAGTGCGTAGCCCTTCTCTTGCAATTCTTTGATTGTAGCTTTCAGCTGAGGAATTGAAGCGCTGATGTTAGGCAGCTTGATAATGTTAGCTTCAGGCTTTTTCACTAATTCGCCTAATTGAGCTAAGGCATCAGGAATGCGCTGTTCTTCTTTAAGATATTCAGGGAAACTGGCTATTACACGTCCTGCTAAAGAAATGTCACTGGTTTCTACTTCGATGCCAGCGGCTTTTGCAAACGCCTCAACAATGGGTAGCAAAGAATAAGTTGCTAATGCTGGGGCCTCATCAGTTTTTGTATAAATGATCTTTGAACTTGTCATGATGCATCCTAATTTATGTGCTGCGGATCAAAAGCTAGCACGTGCTGAATTAAAGTCCTGGGCGCTATTTATCTGTACACCCTAACTGTTGGTGGCGCAAATTATACGCGAAAATTTCATTGCCTGCATGTAATGGCGACAAACTTAACAACGGCAATACTGATATTAGTCAAGATAATGGGTACAATCGATTGATATTCAAGCAAGGCTTGATTCAGCAGCCTGAACCCTGAGCAAATTTTAAACAAATACAGTACTATTTATGAGCAAACTGGTTCTTTTCAATAAACCCTTTAATACCCTTTGTCAGTTTACCGGAGAAGCTGGCGACAGCACCCTGGCAGATTATATCGACGTCCCCAGTGTCTACCCCGCTGGCAGGCTCGATAAGGACTCTGAGGGGTTGTTGTTATTAACTGATGATGGTCAACTTCAGAACCAAATCGCCAGTCCCAAGCATAAAATGGAGAAAACCTACTGGGCGCAGGTTGAAGGTTCGCCGGAGGATAAGGAACTTGAGCCGCTCAGGCAGGGAGTTATCATCCAGAATTATAAAACCAAGCCAGCGAAGGTTCGCTTATTGGAAACACCTGATGTATGGCCTAGAAACCCACCAATACGTGAACGCAAGAATATTTCCACCTCATGGCTCGAAGTCATTATCAGTGAAGGCAAGAATCGTCAGGTTCGACGTATGACGGCCGCTATTGGATACCCTACTTTACGCCTTATCAGAGCACAAATCGGGCCTTGGCAACTTGGCTCTCTCAATGTAGGTGAGTACGCAATCACTGAAGTGGCCACGCCTAAAGCCCCCGCTGGCCCAAGAAACAAGGCCACTCGATCAAAAAGGTTTAGCCAACGTCATAAATAAGCTAAAATACGCGCTCATTTCAATCCTGTATTTAATAGGCTTGCATGCTACCTGTTCACGTCACTGTCGCAGCTGTTATTGAGCATAATAATCGCTTTCTTATGGTTGAGGAGAAAACCTCTAGAGGCGAAATAGTCTTTAATCAACCTGCTGGGCACTTAGAGTCCGACGAAAGCCTAGTCGACGCCATTATTCGAGAAGTAAAAGAAGAGACGGGCCTGCTGTTCAAGCCGACAGAGTTAGTCGGTACCTATACCTTAAATCCAGCTTCTAATAATCAGTATTACCAGCGTTTCTGTTTTACCGGAACATTTGAACAACCCTTTGAGCTGGCTCCAGAGGATGATGATATTATTGCCGCGCACTGGATGACCATTGACGATATTTTAGCCATTGTGCCCCAACATAGAACTGGATTGATCGTGCAGTGTCTGAAGGATTATCTCAAAGGCCAAAGGTACTCTCTTGATTCGCTACTATGCAGCCAGAATGAGTTGGCTTTGCAAAGAGCTGGTATTAACTTCTTAAAACAGCTTCAAACTAAGTAATTTTATAATGACGGAAAAAGCACCAGAAAACACACACGTTATCGTCGGCATGTCCGGTGGAGTAGATTCTTCGGTTTCGGCATACCTTCTGCAAGAACAGGGCTATCAGGTAGAAGGCCTGTTTATGAAAAACTGGGAAGAAGATGACTCTGATGAGTATTGCTCTGCGGCAGAAGATTTAGCCGACGCGCAAGCCGTATGTGATAAGCTTGGTATCAAGTTACGGACAGTCAATTTTGCAGCAGAGTATTGGGATCAGGTCTTCGAATATTTCTTAGAAGAATACAAAGCCGGTCGTACACCAAACCCGGATATCATGTGTAACAAAGAAATTAAATTCAAAGCGTTTCTCGATTACGCACAGTTATTAGGTGCTGACTATATCGCTACTGGACACTATGTGCGACGCGGTGAGGCCAATGGCAAGGCAACCTTATTGAGAGGGCTAGATCGTAATAAAGATCAGTCCTATTTCTTGTATGCCGTTAACTATGAAAAAATAGCAAAGACTCTGTTCCCTGTTGGCAATATTGAAAAACCAGAAGTCAGAAAGATTGCAGAAGAACAAGGTTTGGTAACAGCGAAGAAAAAAGACAGCACCGGAATCTGCTTTATCGGAGAGCGAAAGTTTACCGATTTTCTACAGCAATATTTACCTGCTCAACCGGGTAATATAGAAACACCTGAAGGTGAAGTTGTTGGAAAGCATAATGGCCTGATGTATCACACCCTCGGGCAACGTAAAGGTTTAGGTATTGGTGGCAGACAGGATGCATCCGAAGAGCCTTGGTTTACTTTAGACAAAGATCTTGAACGTAACGTATTAATTGTCGGCCAAGGTCATGAACACCCGCTATTAATGAGTCACGGCTTAGTTGCAGATAAGCTGGATTGGGTTGCGACAGAAGCGCCTTCTAATGAGTTTAGATGTACGGCAAAAACTCGCTATCGCCAAGAAGATGTTCCATGTCAGGTTAAACGCTTGAATGACACCGAATGGCTGGTAGAATTTGACGACAAACAACGTGCAGTAACTCCTGGGCAATCAGTAGTCTTCTATCAGGACGAAGTCTGTCTCGGTGGCGGCATAATTAAAGAAATAAGACGATAATATGAATCAACCGAATTACCCTAATATTGTTCTAGCCCTGGCTGGTATTTGCCAGGCGTTAGAATGTGTCCGCAGTATTGCTAGAACAGGTGAAGTAGATCCAACTGACCTTGAAATCATGCTTGAAAGTGTTTTAAAAACGAACTCTGACAAGGCGGAAGACATTTATAAAAACCATAAATATTTACATACTGGATTTAAAGTACTTACTGATCAATTATCAGGCAATCAAGCAGACGCTGATTTTGGACGCTATTTGGTTGGGGTTCTTAATTTAGCAAAACGTTTTTTATCCGATAGCAAAATGCAGGAAGTGATGGCGGCCAGAATTAAACAAGCCAATCGACTACATGAGTATCACGAAAGTATTAACCACGATTTGATTGAGCAGTTGGCTAATATTTATAAAGACACCATTTCAACCTACTCAGCAAAAATTCAAGTCACCGGAAATGGACGCTACCTTGAACAGGCTGCCAATCAAGCAAAAATTCGTGCTTTATTGCTGGCAGCGATCCGTAGCGCTGTGCTTTGGGATCAGGTTGGTGGCAAAAAAAGACAATTCCTTTTTAGCAAAAATAAGATCTTAGAAACTGCAAAAGCCTACTTAGTATAAGTAGGCTTTTGCTCTTTCGTGGGTTTAGCTTGCTACGGCTTACACTTTGAATCAGACACTTTCCAAACAATTGGCTTCCAGTAATCCTCATCAACAACCTTTAACCGCTTTTCTGGATCGAATTGTGCCGCAATATGATAGGTTTTGTTGGGCTTAACGATCAATTCTAATTCTTTTGCTTTTTCAATACCTGGCTTACGACGTGACATCATGTTGTCTGGAATATACTCATGAATTTTAAGAGAATGAGTGCCTGATGGCAGCTTTATAGTCTCTCTTAAATGAAAGCCACTTTCCCCATCCACTTCAAATACTTTGGCAGGATATTGATATTTAGTGGTTGGTGGACTAAAGAAGACAGAAATATAACCACAGCCAGTCAGCTCAGGTTCCTTTTGAGATGAATCATTGGGGGAGACTTGTAAACGCCAAGCAGGAATCGTCTTGCTATGGGCGATAGTATCTAGTGTTAAAGAGTTGTCCCCTCTTTTAACCTGCGCTTCAATTAGACTGCCAGGTTTTAATTGAAGGCCTTCAGATAAACTCGTTACAACAGTCCCATCAACACTCAATCTTGCAATAACATCACCAGCCTTGAGCCCTAGAGATTCAGCATTTGAATATGGTGTAACAGAAAGGACAGTATTAACGTCGGGATCAATAACTACACCGAAGTTAATGACATTATAGGTCGGCTGGGATAACACTATGGATAAAGAGTTGGTGTCGGGATTTTGCTGCTTTTCTAAGCGATCAATTTCTGCAAGCGTGCTACTGATTTCTCGCTTCAGATCATCAGCTAGGATCTGGGCCTCAGTACTTTTAAGCTCATTAGCTTGACCCAATGCACTCAAAGAACCGCACAAGCAGATTGATATCAAAATAAATTTTATCAACATTAAGTAGACTCCTATATATGAGTGGCAGCTGTATTCTTAACAGTTGTCATAAGTGCATTCAATTGAGCAAGCTTTTGGTTTTTTTGATGCCAAAGTTGCAACTTGTCTTGCACATTATCTTGACTGTTATAGGCTTCAGCTAGCTTATGATTAATCAGCAAAAGTTCTTTTTCCAACTGGAATTTTTGAACATAGACAAACTCACTAAGAGATTGACTTTTCAGCTCTTCAAGCGAAGCTTCGAGCTGTTTCGACTCGGCAATAGCTGATAGCAACAGCTTATTTGGTTGTGATAACTCATTGTTCGATAACTTATCCTGGAATAAAAGTTGCCAAGACATAATCGCAATAAACAGGCTAGCAGCAATAGCATAAAGCCAACCATGACTAGCTTTATCTTGAGCGTAGTCGACATTGGAGTGGTGCCTGTCAAAAGCCTCCAAGATGGACTTCTCAATGGATTGATCAATAGTCTCAGGCAAAGGTAATTCCTTGGCCTGATGCCATTTAGAAACAAATTGATGTTCGGTTGATGAATTTTTACTCATAAGAATTAACCTTGTTACCACTGTAACGCTCTAATTGAGCCAACTGGGATAACTTTTGTAATGAACGACTATAAATCTGTTTGGAATTACTCTCACTGATATCCAATTTGGAGGCGATTTCCCGATGGGTATATTCTTCAATAGCAAACAAAACCAACACTGCTCGCTCCCTTTCGCACAAGGTCGTTAAAAGACTATCAAGATCAAAACCAGCTAAAGAATCATTCCGACTCTTAAAAGCATCGTCCGCAAAATGGTCATCATCGAAGCCCGTTGTATCACGCTCATTTGCCCTGATGAAATCAATGACGCAGTTATAAGTTATACGTTTAAGCCATGAACCAAACTTTGAATAATCTTTAACATCACTTAAACGAGTCATTACTTTCAGAAACACCTGCTGTAATATATCTGATGCAGCTTCGGGGTTTTGCAACATCCTATACGCCAGACTGTATACAGCTTGCTTATAGGTATTATAAATTTGACCATAAGCATTTCTGTCTCCAGCTAGAGCTTTTCTTATGACTTGTTTAGAGCAGGGTGTTGCGAACGACACAAAGAATAAATCCTTTATTAAACTAATACCTAAGACGGGATAGTCTTTTTAAACGTGACAAAACTTTCTTAAAGGATGTCGTAAAAATCAACAAAGCACAATAAATTCAAGCTGCAGAAATGAAAAAGGCCACATAAGTGGCCTGTTTTAACTGATGCACTGAGTATAGTAAGTGCCCTCGGGTTCGTTCCACCAACTTGTAGACTGACCACTACCGATAGCCTCCTCCTTGATGACGCGTTTTCTACTATCCATCAAGCGGCACTTTCTTGTAAAGCTAGCATTGTTTTGAATTCGAACTTTCCAGTTTCCACTTGATAGCACACTATAAACTGCGTAACGGGTTTCACTATATCTATCTTGCAACTTTTCAGCTCTATCCCAATATTTACAGGTAGCTTGTAAATAACCATTACCCATCTGGGCAATAAACCTCTCGTCAGCTGTTTGTCTCGGCCCTGCATATACGCTATTAACAGGCCTACCGTCCAAAGTATGCGAACACTTAATCGTATATTCAGAATTGTTCGTGAGTGTCCCCAACCATTGATTACAATAACCACCAAACTCGTAAGTGTAACCATCGCCGTAAATTGTTTGGTAGTCGGCTTCGTATTGACACGTTCTCTGTCCCCCCATTCCAGCATTAAATTCATCAAGTGATCGCAAGAACAGGTCGCCACAACCAGCAATCAATAAAGAAGAAGCAAGAATTAACATGCATTTAAACATCTTTAATATCCCCAATTGAATGATTTCCCATGCAAATATTAATGTGAAGTCCGTCACAATTCAAGTTGGATAAACAAGAAAAGAAGTAACCAGCAAGGAGGAATGCTAAAGCTAAAAACAAAAGTATCGGTTTCGGGTCAACCAACCAGCACTACTTTTTCACTTTATTTAAAGCAATAAAAACCCCGACCTTTCGGACGGGGTTTTTGTATAAGCGCTCGCGTGCCCGAGGGGTATGGCGATGATACCTAAAGGTATTCCCTCCAGCCTTGTAAAACAAGGCTGTCGGTCGCCTACAGGAAGCAAGCTTAAAAATGAGACGTTATTTGCAATATACGTGCATATCACCAGCGCCTTGTCCTATTGATGTAAAAAAGATTATCTCAACCCTATAACAAAAAAGCCCTAGCATTGCTGCTAGGGCTTTTTCATTATAAGCGCTTGGCGCCTCTGCGCTTCGCTTGAGCCAGGGGTTTCGCAGAGCTCAACCCATTGACTCGGGCGAAAGCAAAACTATTTGCTTTCGCTATTAACCTCGTCAATCCTACTCCACATGGGAACCCATGTGAGAGCTAACTTATCCCACAGTTAATAAAAAACCCCGACCTTGCGGACGGGGTTTTTGTATAAGCGCTCGCGTGCCCTAGGGGTATGGCGATGATACCTAAAGGTATTCCCTCCAGCCTTGTAGAGCAAGGCTGTCGGTCGCCTACAGGAAGCAAGCTTATAAAGCTGAGTTTATATTCAATGACGTGCTTATCATCTGCACCCTTTCCTAATTATGTAAAGTAGTATGTAAAAAACCATAGATACAAAAAAAGCCACCCGAAGGTGGCTTTCTTTTGTATAAGCGCTTGGCGATGACCTACTCTCACATGGGGAAGCCCCACACTACCATCGGCGATGAGTCGTTTCACTTCTGAGTTCGGGATGGGATCAGGTGGTTCCAACTCTCTATTGTCGCC
>JBLWYL010000005.1:0-22600 GCA_048266925.1 Kangiella sp.
TAAAGAAGCTGATGTTAAAGACCTAGTATCTGTACTTAAACCTTTTTTTAAACCGACTGCCTCTGGCGCGTCGGCAAGCTAAATCAAAAGAGAGACCTTATGTTAACTGGACCAATCCGTAACGACATAGACAAACTATGGGAAAAATTCTGGACAGGGGGCATTACCAACCCTTTGACCGTGATCGAACAAATCAGTTACCTCATGTTTGCCCGTATGCTCGATATGCAAGAAGAAGCGGAAGAACGCAAAGCCAACCGCACTGGCAAAGCCTTTGTCCGTCTTTTTCCGGATACCAAGGAAGGTCAATTACTGCGTTGGAAAAACTTCAAAAACTTATCCGGCAAAGAGCTGCACAAACACCTGAAAAACGAAGTCTACCCGTACTTTTCCAAACTTGGCGACGTGGCCGACATAGACCAAGTAGGTGAAGATACCCCAGTCAAAGCCATGGGCCACATTAGTGACTACATGGAAGACGCCGATCTCGAAATTAAAAACGAATCTGTGCTGGTCGCTGCGTTAGAAATGGTGGACTCCTTACCGCTGAACCAAAGCGACGTGAAAGGCGACATCTACGAATACTTACTCAGCAAACTGACTACCGCCGGCATCAACGGCCAGTTCCGCACACCGCGTCATATTATCGACGCCATGATTGAAATTATCGATCCGCAACCATGGGACACCATTTGTGATCCGTCTTGCGGTACGGCTGGTTTCTTAGCTCGCACTATGGAATATCTAAATCGTCAGCACACCAGCCCAGAGGCTATTTGGGAAGACGAAGAAGGCAACAAACATTATCCTGGCGATAAATTAGAGAACTACCGCGAACACATCAGTGATGACATGTTCTGGGGGTTTGACTTCGACACCACCATGTTGCGCGTATCCAGCATGAACATGATGCTACATGGAGTGAACGGTTCTAACGTGCTCTACCAAGACACTTTGAACAAATCCATTCGTGAGAACTTCCCGCAGCAGGAGGAAAACTTCTTTGATATCATTCTTGCCAACCCGCCTTTCAAAGGCAGTTTAGACGAAACCAACACCAACCCAGAATTACTCAGCATGGTGAAAACCAAAAAGACCGAGCTGCTGTTTGTCGCGCACATTTTACGCTCGCTCAAATTGGGTGGACGTGCCGCCGTGATCGTACCAGATGGCGTGTTATTTGGTTCTTCTAATGCTCACCAGCAGCTACGCAAAGAGTTAATTGAGAACAACCAGCTAGAAGGCATTATCAGCCTACCCAGCGGCGTGTTTAAACCCTACGCCGGTGTTAGCACCGCGATTCTACTTTTTACCAAAGGCGGCACCACCGAGCGGGTTTGGTTCTACGATCTTCAAGCCGATGGCCTATCCCTTGACGATAAACGCACGCCACTAAAAGGCGAAGGCACTAACGACTTACCAGACGCCATCGCCAAATGGAAAGCCTACCGTCAGCTCGTTGAAAGCAACTTTGATTTTTCGCAATTTGGTGATGACGCGCAGGGATGCGCTAATCCAGAAAATGCAGCAGCATATTTTCAGGACAAAACGCAGAAAGCCTTTGTGGTCGATGCCGCCGACATCGCCAGCAATAAATACGACCTGTCCATCAACCGCTACAAAGAAGTGGTGTACGAAGAAGAGCAATACGAAGACCCGAAAGTCATCCTTGGTAAACTCATGGCACTAGAAAACGACATCATGGCCGACCTAAAAGAACTGGAGGGAATGCTATGAAATGGCCGATGGTTAAGTTGGGGGATTTAATTATCCAAGACGTTGGAGGTATATCACTCAAACGAGATCAATTTACCGATTCAGGCACTATTGTAGTTCCTAAAAAAGCAATTAGTTCCGATGTAAATATAGATCATTCAAATCTAGTTTATACATCTAAGAAAACAGCCATTGCATATGAAAATTATAAAGCAGATAACTCATTTTTGATTACGACTCTACGAGACTTGGTTCCTACAGGGCCAAACTTAGGACGTATTTGTGAAATTAATGTATCAGAACCATTCTTGCTGGCTCAAGGGGTCTATGCTTTCAAATTGAATGACCTAGTCTGTCCAAAATTTATAACGTATTACTCTAATAGTATAGAGTTTCGTAAACAATTACTTCGTTCAAAAGTTGGAAGTACTCAGGTTCATATTCGAAGTGGAGACTTTAAGGCAGCAAAAATTCCCCTCCCACCACTGGAAGAACAAAAGCGTATCGCCGCCATCCTCGACAAAGCCGACGCTATCCGCCGCAAACGCCAACAAGCCATAGAACTCGCCGACGACTTTCTGCGTTCTGTGTTTTTAGACATGTTTGGTGATCCAGTGACCAATCCGAAGGGGTGGGAGGTGAAAACTGTTGCTGAGTTAATTGGCGAAGGTGTAATTATCCAAGTACAAGATGGAAATCATGGAAATGATCACCCAAAAGTTGCTGACTTTGTTTCCTCAGGAGTTCCATTTGTAACTGCAAATGTAGTAAGGCGAGGAAAGGTTTTATTTGAGCAATGTTATTACCTCGAAGATGAGTGGCTTGAAAAGCTAAGAATTGGTTTTGGGAAGCCTAGAGATGTGCTTATTTCTCATAAAGGCTCACTTGGATTTACTGCTGTTCTTGATCATACGTATGAAAATTATATCTTTAGTCCTCAGACAACATACTATAGATTAGACGAAAGCAGGATGATTCCAGAGTATCTTAAAGGCTACTTTGATTCGGGATATTTCCAAAACTTATTCGCTAAAGAAGGGATTCAATCAACTAGAGCATACTTAGGTATCACACGACAAAAAGATCTCCCAATAATGATCCCGCCTCTAAGCGAGCAGGAACAGTATGTTAAAGCACTCTCTGTCTATGGGAATGCATCTAATAAGCTGGTAAATCTTAATGATTATTCAAATTTATTTTCAGTTCTCAGTCAAAAAGCTTTCTCAGGAGAGCTTTAATATATTGTTACATTTTAAACGGCTAGACGCTTACAAAAAATTTAATAGGGAGAAGTAGTCGATGTGGCTGGATATAACACGAGATTCTTATCGTTTAGTGGAGTTTAACCAAGTCTCTATTCATGGATTGAAGTCTTTAGGTAAAAGCTGTTTTTTGCTCTCATTTCGAGGTCTGAGATTACAGGGAGAAAAAACTCGTGTATTAAATATTCGACTCTCCATCTTAAGTAAAGGGGATCGTAATGATATTGCCAGTAATCTTTCATCCAATGAGCAACTCATCGAGCTTAATGGCTATTTTGGTAATCAGTCTTTGTCTTTTAATCTATCTCTCAGTAATGAACAGCTACTAGCTGTTGAGGATTATCGACAGTTTGGGGATTTAGGTTTGCACTTTCGTTTAGAGGCTTTGGTTCTTTGTGACGATGATGAAATTAAATCAAGTTACAGCGACTGTGATTATCTCATTCCCCAACAGGAATGGGTAATCGCTTTAAATCAATCTGGCTATCACGATACCTATCTTTATGAAATTCCTCTCCCGTCTACATCTCCCGACATAAAAAGAATGTTATCGAAAGCGCAGTCTTGTATCGATATCGGGGATTATCAAAATGCCATAATGGAATGCCGAAGAATCATCGAGTTGGTGGAAAAGCTGCGTGATGACAGTACTAAAGCTCGAGATGCAAACAAGAAGCTGCAAAAGCCCGACGAAAGAATGAGTATGACGGTCAACGAACGTACCTTGGCATTGCGGGAAGGGGTAAAAAACATCTGTCAGCTTGGCGCACATGGTAATGAAGACTTTTCTAGAACCCAGGCACGGTTAGTACTTGGAATGACACTAGCGCTCTTGTCCGAACCGACAGTTGGCGGTATTCCAATTAAAACTGATGAACCAAATATCAAAGAATAAAGGGTATATCGATGGCAGTACAACATGGTATCTGGAAAATAGGCGATCATCGGCCCGAAGCGTTGCAATCAGTAAGGCTTGAAACTGAGGTTTTACTGGAAGACCAGATCACGAAAGATATGTCGATATTAAATGCCAACTGGCTTTTAATTGGTCGGCAGGTCTATACGGATTTTGGTAAATACATCGACCTATTAGCAATAGATTCGATGGGCTCTGTCATTATTATTGAATTAAAGAAACACAAAACGCCACGGGATGTGGTGGCACAAGCCATTGATTATGCTTCGTGGATAGAAACATTACCTGTAGAAAAAATTGCTCAAATCTATGCGAAATTCGCAGCAGATAACGTCCTACCTCTATCTACCTTCGATCAAGCTTTTGAAGCTAAATTCGGCGTATTACCCGTAGAAGAAGAGGTTAATAGTTCTCACCAAATGGTTATTGTCGCGGGTGAACTGGATGCCAGTACGGAACGCATCATCAACTACCTGAACGATAAAGCGAGTGTCGCCATTAATGCGGTGTTCTTCTCCGTCTTTCAGGATGGGGCGAATCAATACCTGAGTCGCTCATGGATGATAGATCCCCATGAAACTGAAGATCATGCCGTAAACGCCAATCAAAAAAATGACTGGAATGGCGAATTTTATGCCAGTTTTGGCGTTTACCCAGATCGTCGTCATTGGGCGGACGCGTATAAATATGGCTTTCTATCGGCTGGCGATGGACGTTGGTATAGTCAAAAACTTTTTCAGCTTAGTCCTGGGGATCGCATCTGGGTAAACATACCAGGCACAGGTTATGTTGGTGTGGCTGAAGTGACCGGTAGAGCGACGATAGCGGATGAATTTATCACAGATGACATGCAATTATCTGGTCGTTACCCATTGTCGAAGCAGGTGGGAGAAGATGATGCGGAATATTTTGTTCCAGTGAAGTGGTTACATAAAGTGCCACTGTCAGATGCATTTGGTGAGATTGGTTTGTTTGGGAATCAAAATATAGTTGCTCGGCCTAGAACCGCAAAGTGGGAACATACCGTAAAACGCTTAAAAGACGTTTGGGGAATACTCGAATAGAGGTGTGATTTTTTACGTGAATTTATTGGGTTAAGGAGAATCTAGTGGCATTTGATTTAAGTAATACATTGGTAGTGGGGATTTCTGCTACGGCGCTTTTTGATATGAGTGAGTCGGATCGAATTTTTACCGAGGCTCGCAATGCAGATCCAGCTACAGCCGTAGAGGTCTATCAACAGTATATGTTAGAGCGAGAGAATGAAGCTTTAGCTCCGGGTACTGGCTATCACTTAGTAAAAGCACTATTAGCATTAAATGAACATAAGCAAAAAGGAGATACATCGCCTTTAGTTGAAGTAGTTGTTATGTCCCGTAATAGCCCTGATACTGGCTTGCGAGTACTGCATACCATTAGACA
This sequence comes from Kangiella sp., assembly GCA_048266925.1. Taxonomy (GTDB): domain Bacteria; phylum Pseudomonadota; class Gammaproteobacteria; order Enterobacterales; family Kangiellaceae; genus Kangiella. The sequence continues at coordinate 5,317 of JBLWYL010000005.1, forward strand.
TGACAAGCTAAACATTACTCGATCAGCCTTTACTGCTGGAGAATCTGTACCGGATTACTTGGATGCGTTCGACGTAGATTTATTCCTAACCACCAATGTAGAAGATGCTCAAAAAGTTATCGACTCACGCCAATGTGCTGCCGCTATTCTAAGGGAACCACCTAAAGACGCGCCAAAAATTCCAGAAGGGCAGGTTCGTATTGCCTTCGATGGTGATGCTGTGCTTTTTTCAGACGAGAGTGAGTTAGTTTATAAAACTCAGGGAATGGAAGCTTTTCATGCACAGGAAGATGCAAAGCAAGATATTCCAATGGAAGAAGGGCCTTACGCTAGTCTTCTGAAAAAACTATCAAAATTGCAAGACCGTTTACCTATTCGTGTTGAATCTTCTCCCGTTCGAATCGCCATTGTGACAGCCAGAAACAGCCCTTCAGAAATGCGCGTTATTAAAACGCTTAGAGCCTGGGGCGTTTACGTTGATGAGGCATTTTTTCTCGGTGGCGTTGGCAAAGGTAAGGTGTTGAAAGCCTTTAACCCACATATCTTTTTTGATGATCAAGACATTCATTTAGATGCCGCTTCTCAGTTGGTACCTTCTGCAAAAGTGCCTTATCTAAGCTCCTCAAAATTGAGCGAAAAGGGTAATGAAACGAAGGGCAAGAAAAATAAAAAAGCATAATAAATTTTATAAAAGATAATAAAAATTATGATTTTTATCATGTGTATTTTTTAAGGTATTGAATTTAAAGAATAAAATAGTTGGCACGCTCTTTGCAATTCCTCTTTTAACTTATTATTAAAGAGGAGATTGTTATGGGTTACGAAATAGATTTTTTGGGCGTTGGTGAAGAGTCTAAAAGTGGAGATGCTATCGCTCTAAGGTTTGGCAATCTTTATGGTAGTCGAGAAGAGCAGACGGTAGTCATCATTGATGGTGGCTTTAAAAGTACTGGTACCGCATTAGTTAATCATATTAGAAGTCATTACGGTACGGATATGGTTGATATTGTTATTAACACTCATCCAGATCAGGACCACATTAATGGTCTAGAAACAGTAATGAATGAATTAGTTGTTAAAGAACTATGGATTCATAAACCTTGGGATCATAACCAAGGTTTAGCCAGTAAATTCAAGGATGGAAGAATGAGCGATAACAGTGTGAGTGAACGCTTAAAACAAAACTTGGAAAAAGCTTGGTCACTTGTAAAGTTAGCTGAATCTAAGGGAATAGTTATTCGAGAACCATTCACTAATCTTGCCGACTCTACCTATTCATTAAAAGTGCTTGGTCCCTCTGTTGAATATTACGATTCATTAGTTCCTGATTTCGATGGCATGCCAGAGCGCGTTTCTGTTGTCCATTCTCTTGAAAGTTTTATTGAAAAGACAGCCTCAGCGATTAAATGTTTTTTTACTACATGGGGTGATGACCAAATTAACGATGAAGGAGTGACGTCGGCTAGAAATAATTCTAGCGTCATTACTCAATTAGTTATCGATGGAAAACGCTTATTGTTCACTGGTGATGCTGGAATAGAAAGCCTGACGCTAGCAGCAGATCAAGTAGAATGTTGCTTAAGTGGTGCAGAGCTTAAATTCATTCAAATACCACACCATGGTAGCAAGAGAAATATCGGTAAATCGGTACTTAATCGTTTGGTTGGTGAACCAGTAGGTGAAGGTGTCTCTCGTGGTATTACCGCTATTGCTTCAACGGCCAAAGCCGGTGAGCCTAAACACCCGAGAAAAGCTGTGATGAATGCTTTTACCCATAGAGGCGTTAACGCTGTAGCAACCCGGGGAGGTAATATTCGCCATCATTATGATGCTCCCGTAAGGGATGGTTGGGATAGTCTCAATCCAGAACCCTATCATTATCAATATGATGAGGCTGTTTAAAATGGCGGCCATCTCCTTAAAAACTCAAAATATAGTGCCTTTGTCGATGCTTATAGGAATACAGCTCATAGCTGTCTGGCTAGTTAATCAAAAGGCACTCGATCTTAGCCAACTAAGTTCACTAAAAGAAACCAGTATTTCAATGGGGATTGTAGGTGTATTGGCAGGCTTCCTGAGTAGCCTTATTCCAGTAAGCCTAAAAAACAACTTGGTGTTTCTTCGGTGGCACCATGCTTTGCCAGGGCATCGATTTATACAGTTAGCTGAAAAAGACTCCCGTATTGATAGAGTTGCCCTTAAGGCCGCAGTTACAGACTACGAATATCTTAAAACAGATAATAAGTCTCAGAATGGCTATTGGTATCAGAAAATTTATAAGCCGTTATCAGACCAGAAGGACATTGCGTCGACACATAGGTCTTATTTGCTGTATCGAGATGCCGTAGCCATCTCATTTTTAAGCGCAATAATTTTTATTATCGCTAAACTCCTGATGCCAAATCTCATTGTTGATATTAACTTTGATTCCATTTTTGTATTTGTTGTTTGGGGTGTTGGTTTTATTGTAGCAGCAAATAATTTAGGTAAAAGGTTAGTAACAACTTCGATAGCCGTCTATATGAGCATGCTCTAAACGTACTATTAAAATTAATATATTTACAATATTAGAATGATTAATAAGGAATTTATCAATGTCAGAACTTAAAAAATTTCAATCTCAAACAGCTCGTCCACTTCCAGTTATTGTATTAGCAGATACGAGTGGCAGTATGTCAGTTGATGGGAAAATTGAGGCGTTAAATAAAGCATTAAAAGATATGCTCAGTACCTTTTCAGAAGAAAGTCGACTAAGAGCAGAGATACAGCTTAGTATTATTACTTTTGGTGGTGTTGCAAAGGTACATTTTCCGTTAACCGCGGCGCATAAAGTGGAAAGCATAGCTCCATTGCCTGCAACAGGTGGGACACCAATGGGAGCGGCTTTTGAGTTGGCCGCACAGATGATCGAGAATAAAGAAGTTATTCCTTCTCGATCTTATAAACCTGTGGTGGTTCTAGTGTCCGATGGGCATCCAACGGACGATATAAAGAACTCTCTTGATGAATTAATGAATGGCGAACGATCTAATAAGGTTACTCGCTTTGCTATGGGAATTGGCGCTGATGCGGATTTATCACTGCTAAATGACTTTGCTAATGATCTAGAAGCCCCCGTCTTTAGTGCTGAAAATGCACGAGACATTCATCGTTTTTTTAAAGCGGTTACTATGAGCGTAACTGCTCGTAGCGGCTCAACTACCCCCAATCAACCTACGCCTTTGGTTTTACCACCAGCAAGTCAATCTGATCATGATGATGAATTTGAAGAGCTTGATTTTTAATGCTGGTTACGGCAACGGGTTGCTCTGTAACAGGTCCCGCACACCTTCAAGACAATACCCAAAATCAGGATGCTGTGTTAGTTCATGGGGTTCGTAAAGGCTGGTGTGTTGCGGTGTGTGATGGATTGGGGAGTCGAACGTTAAGTCATCTAGGGGCTAGATTGGCTGCTCACCTTGTTCGTTCGACGGTCAGAGAATGGGGAGGCGCAGAGCCTTCTCCGTTAGCCATCAGCCAGCAAATACAACAGCAATGGATCAATACGCTGGGTAAAGATGACTCACGGTATGAAACGACCTGTTTGTGGGCCTGGGCGGATGCGCAAGGTCAGGTTAAGGCTTCGCAAGTGGGTGATGGTTTGTTACTCGTTCGAAGCAACGGACTGTTTTTGGTTATAACGCCACAACGAGGCGGTTTTGGTAATCAAACACAAACACTGTCTCAGGCAATTGAAGGTGATTGGTCAACGATTGAATGCACGCTGACAAAGGCTGGTGATGGTGTGTTGTTGATGACAGATGGTATTTCTGATGACGTGCTCCCTGAGCATTTGGAGGCTTTCTTTGAGGCCATTTATCAGAAATTAAAGAATCGTAATAAACGTCGTTGTAAGCGTTGGCTAACTCAAGAGTTAATCGATTGGAGCACGCCAAAGCATGGTGATGACAAAAGTATTGCCGGCATATTCAAGGTTGAATAAATAATGACTACAAAAACAAAGAAAAAACTTCCTATTTTGGAAGACATTCATGGAGCGAAATACTCACTCATTAGGGAATTGGCTCGTGGTGGTCAAGGTGTTGTATACCGCACGGAACACCCTACAGTATTAGTGAAAGGGTTTACCAGCAAAGATACAGCCGCGAAAAAAAAATGGCGTGGTCATATTGAATGGCTGATTCGTCAAGATATTGCGGATCTGAAATTGGCACGACCTTTAACTTTGTTAAAAGAACCTCGTATGGGTTATGTCATGGAGTTGATGGATGGCTTGGTGCCATTAAAAGACATATTCGACCGTTTTATTCATGCCAGTGATGGGGTTTCAGAGGAGAGCCCTGCACCTCATATTCAAAATTATTTGGATGAGGGTGGCTTGCGCCGTCGCATTCGGATTCTGGCTCAACTGGCTCGCACGTTAAATCAGTTACACAGTCGCGGCATGCTGTATGGGGATCTTTCGCCAGATAATATATTTGTCTCGACTGACCCCGCTCACGCCGAAACCTGGCTGATTGATTGCGATAACATCAGTTTTGAGTCTCATTCTAGTGTCACCGCGCAGGGTTTGACGGTACACACCCCAGACTATGGTGCGCCAGAAGTGGTGCGTGGTGACGCGATGCTTTCCAGCTTAACGGATTGTTGGAGTTTCGCTGTCATTGCTTATCAGCTACTGACTCATAACCACCCTTTAAAAGGCGATTTTGTTAATGGATCTGAGTCTGAGGTAGAGGATGAGGCCTTACGGGGTGAACACCCTTGGATTAATGATCCAGATGACATAGACAATGCATGCTTTACCAATTTACCTATACAGCTTATTGAGAACAGTAAGTTACCTCGTTTATTTCAACAAACCTTTGGTGTGGGAAAGGCTACGGCTGTTGAACGACCTAGTATGTCGGAATGGCTTGAGGCGTTAACAGAAGTAGATGAACACTTATTTGTCTGCCATGAGTGTAAAGGGCAAACAGTATTATCACTTGACAATGAGGGTTTAGAGGGGGCTTGTTGCTTTTTTTGTGATTCCGCTATTGATGAGAGGTTAGCCCTATTTGAAGAGTTCATCAGGGTCTCTGAGCAGGAAAAACAGGATAAGTACCCGGAACTAAATGGCAATACCATCGCCACAGGGCGTAAAGTTTGCCTTCAAATGGGCGATCAAAAGGAGCTTAAACGCCTTATGCCTTCCTTTAGCTATGACAAGGTGCCAACAGATCATATCCATTTGGAATACACAGACACCATGTTGATTATTACGCCTGTTGAGCCATTAAGTATTTCGCGTGGGGAAGGCAAAATTCAAGCATTCAAAAAGAAAATTCGCTTGAAGGTCGAGGATCAAGATAAAAACAGCGAACCTTACTGTATTCATTTAGGTGATCCACAGCTTACTCATACTTTTTGGCAATTTCGGTGGTGATCTATGCAGTTTAATGAATGTCCTTATTTTGCAGATGATCTCATCAATCTGACATCAAAAGACAACCTCTCTCGGTTGCAAGCAGACCAGTCTGTGCGATTGATCGAATACAATGGGGAGTGGTTATTACAACAAGCGGATCAGGGGATTGCGGTTGCTTGCGCGAAAACTGACGAGCCACAGTTAATCCGCTTAATAGGGAATGACCAAACTCGTTGGTTATTGACTAAAGCAAATAATAATACCTTGCAATTGCAATATATGTCTCCCGTTGAGGCATTGGCATTGGATTTAACGCTAAGCGTGGATGCGCTGATTGCGGACGATTTATTCACTAAGAATGAAATCCGCGAAAACAGTATTGATATGGCGCGGGAGTGGCTTGATAAACACTTTGTGGTTAATGTGACCAATCCTGATGGAACGCAGGCTCGTTGGCTGACCATTTCACGTTTTAGCAATGCAGCCACTGAACAGAGCTTTCAATTATTAGGCAAAGGCTGGCGTGTAGATGTTGAGCCGCAGACCGATAAAGGCTATTGGATTAAGCGCATTACTCGCCATCCTCGGCGTGATAATAGTTTCTCTTTGTTGATGGGTTCGTTTTTGTTTGTAGATGTAAGTGTTGCAGCGGTACTGGATAGTGGTACTCATCGAGCCACATTGGAGGCTGCGTTGCGAAATAATGGCAGCTACTTAGAGTTGTGGAATCTCTACAATGATAAAGAGTGGGCCAATGCATTGAAGCAAGCGGAAGCGCTAAAAGCATTGCGCTTTACCTATGCGGAGCCCTTTGAAAATGGGCGTGTTAATCGCTGGCGTATCTGGCCTAAATCCGCCGAGGATTATAAAGCATTTCAGGATCGTTGGGCATCTCAAGAAATACAACAATCTGCTCAGGTTGATTTGGCTAACCAACCTCCAAACTGGGCGGAAGAACTGAGTTCCGAGACTGAAAAACAGCAACAAGGGCCTCGTGGTAAGGTGCGTTTTGAAGACGACCATATTGTTTTTACATCGGCTTCTGATGGGAAAGTTGGGGTGCCTCGTTTTGATCAGGGTGGCAAAGGAGGGTGGCTTTATTTGTCGTTGGCGGGCCAGCGTGTTGCCGGGAAAAGACGGGTGATTGCACGTCAGGCTATCGACTCAGGTAAGCGTATGCCGCAATTAAAATGGCTACTGGAAGGTCGCTCTGTTCCAGTTGAACGGCGCCGTACAATAAAAGACATAACACCTTACGCAAAAGAAACCTTTAAAGGCGGTAAGCCAACGGATAAGCAGTTATTAGCATTGGAAACCGCGCTCAATACACCTGATATTGCGATTATTATCGGCCCGCCAGGTACCGGCAAGACTCAAGTCATTGCGGCGTTACAGCGACGTTTAGCAGAAGAGTTTGAAAACCAAAACATCAGCGGCCAAGTATTGGTCAGTAGCTTTCAGCATGATGCGGTTGACAATGCACTGGACCGCAGTCAGGTATTTGATCTGCCTGCTACACGTGTGGGCGGCAAAAAGGATGCGGCCACAGAAGATGGCTTTAACCGTTGGGTAGATGATCAAGCAACGCATTTGAAAAAGCAAGTTCAGCAGCAATACGAAGAGCAACCTGTATTGCAACAACTTGATGGGGTGATTGAAACAATGACCCTGTTACGGATGAGTCAATATTCAAGTGCCCAGTTTCGTGATCAATTACAACACTTGTTAAAACAGTTATATGATCTTGACTCTGGTATGCGAGTGCCTGCGCGTTTAATCAGCGATTTGGAGGATTATGTAAAAGAGCAGTGTAAGGCTGTTGTCAGAAATGACGTGGTTAATACTGGCTCTATTTTGCGTTGCATTAGAGCCTTGCGTACGACCAAAGTCAGTTTTTCTGATGATGGTGCGGCCAGAGCAGAGTCCTTATTAAGGCAATTAAAACGTGGACTGCATGACTTTACAGGCAATAGTAAAGCCTTACTGCAACAGGCCTTAGAGACGACACTTGCAGAGGATGAATTATTAACTCGTTTAGTCGAGCTGAAAAATCAATTGTTGGATCAATATTTACCCGATTATCGACCACCTGAACTAAAACAAGTACTTGATAAAACGGGCACAAGTTTGTTGAACAAGCTTGATCATTCGTTGACGAAATATATACAAGAGCACAATCAAGGTGTCACTTGGGCTCTTCAAGAACTGGCTAACAGTATAGAGATGGATCGTCAGGCGGCCCTAAGTACCACCGAAGAATACGCCATGGTTGTTGGTGCAACCTGTCAACAAGCTGCGGGCAATAAAATGGCCAGTTTAAAATCAGTCGTTGGTTTAGGCAGTTCAGACATTGATTTTGATACTGTCATTATTGATGAAGCGGCTCGGGCGAACCCACTGGATTTGTTTATTCCTATGTCGATGGCGAAACGCCGTGTGATTTTAGTAGGAGACGACCGCCAGTTGCCTCATATGTTAGAGCCAGATATAGAAAACCAGTTGCAAGAGGAGCATTTGCTGACGGAGCAGCAGTTAGCGGCGTTCAAATTGAGCCTTTTTGAACGTTTGCGGTTACAGCTAGAGGTACTGCGCAGTGAGGATAATATTCCACGAATCGTGATGCTGGATACGCAATTCCGTATGCATCCGATTCTTGGGGATTTTGTCAGCCAACAGTTTTACGAAGCAGAGGGAATGGAAAAATTAACAACCACTCGACCAGCAAGTGACTTTGCTTTTTCTCCCGATTTTATTCAGGCACTTGGGAGTGAAGGCCATTATTACGCTGACAAGGTTTGTCAGTGGATTGATGTGCCCTTATATGAGGGGAAAAGTAGTAAACGTGATACTAGCCCTATTCGTAACGCAGAAGCAAAACGTATTGCCACAGAAGTTCAGCGTTTACTGGAGGCCAATGGAAAGAGCTTGTCTGTTGGGGTGATTACCTTTTATGCCGCGCAACGAGATGTGATTATGGAAGAACTCGCCACAAGAACGGTAAAGGGAGTGCCTTTGATGGTAAAAAGAGAAGGGCAATACGAGCCAAGTGATGAGTTTAAATGGGCGAGTAGACCAAAAGGAGATGGCAGTATTGAGCGCGAAGAAGGGTTGCGAGTAGGCACGGTTGATGCGTTTCAAGGTAAAGAATTTGATATTGTACTGTTATCTTGCGTACGAACATGGCACCAGCCGAAGCGTAAATCATTTGGTTCAGAAAGTCAGGATATTTCGCCTAGTGACCTTAAAGAAGTATCGCTTAATAGAATGTTTGGTTTTTTACGCTTACCTAATCGTATGAATGTTGCCATGAGTCGCCAAAGGCAGATGTTGATTTGCGTGGGTGATGCCGCATTAGCCACCAACGAGTATGCAAAAGAAGGCGTACCTGCTCTGAATGCTTTTTATGCATTGTGTGGAGGTGAGCATGGCGAAGTTCGTTGATACTGGCGTGTATTTGCAATACGGCGATAAACCAAGTGATAAAGCAAAGGCCATTCTTTGGCCTGTATGGGTTCATCGAATTGTGTACCCAGAGGTTCAGCGACCGAAAATGAACTTGTTTCAAAAAGCCGTTATTCGTTTGATTCGAGCCCAAACCCATAATGCTGAAGCCATTGCTGCATTAACTGGATTGCATATCAATTTGGTTAAACTGGTGCAGGCGCAACTAGTGAGTCAAGGCTGGATTAATGACAAGGCCACGGAGCTAACGAAACAGGGTCTCATGGTGATTGATGAAGAAAGTGAGCAAGGTAAGAAGTTAGCCATAGGTTACCTTTTTCAAGACGGTCTTACTGGAGAACTGTGGCCTAGAATAGACAATAGTTTAAAGATCATAGAACCGAGTAATCCCGATGAGAAATTTCCGAAGTTTGTTCTGAATCGTGGCACAGGTAAATCACTGCAGCCGTTTAAACCTTCATTTAACACGTTGAGTTTTTCTATACCGAATAACACCGATACTTTACGTGCTTGGCAAGATTATCGCCGTGATTATAGGGCAGCGCAGCAGCTGTATAGCTCTGATGAATTGTCGGGAAAGGTTGTGTTATCTAGTTTACTTTATCAGTCAAAAAAGCCGGATTGTGCTTGGGTTTTGGTGTGGGTCACCGCCAGTCATAATGACAAATTATGGAGTATTAAAGACCCTTTTAATATTCGTGAGGAAGCATGGTGGCTCACCAAGAGTTTACCAACGTTACTTGAAAATAATACAAACTTAACCAAAAGTCTTTCTATCCTAATTGGTGAGCCAGAACCTGACAATGAAACGGTTAAAGAGTGGTTGGTCAGCTTGCAGGAGAACGCCAACTTACAGGTTGCTCTTAAGTACTCTTGGGCGAAAAAGGATCCGGATATAACCTCGGCATTGGCTGTAATATTAAAACGTCAGGAGACAATAGAAAGCGGACAGAAATACAGTAATGACCTAGAAGCCGCCATTACAGAGTGTCAGAAATTGTTAGAAGTGCTCATGCAATGGTTGATTAAGGCGTTTCCTGCGGATCGAGATTTGTTACCCAAATTGGGTAAAAATGATTTTGATTCAAATAAAGATTTACTGACGGCTCTCGATCTTCCAGCTTTTACCGACGCTACTATAAAGGCCTTATCACGCCAGCCGTGGAAGGGCGTAATCAAATCACTGGAATCTCCTTCTAGTTCTTTAAAGGCCTTGGTGTTCGCGGCAGCGTTAGGCATAAATGGCAATATAAATCATCCATTTAGATCACTTACTCGCTATCAGCTTGAGCTTGAAACGCTATTGGAACTGGCCAATTTACGTAACCAGACGAGTCACGGAAGTAGCCGTCATACTGGTAAAGAATACACTGAAATGACAGTGGAAATGGCGCAATACTATATGACTTACACACTGGAATTTACTAAACAATTTAAGGAATGGATAAATGGCGAAGCCTAACAAAAACATCGGTAAGCAATCGCAAGGAAACAGTAGTGCTGTGAATCATTCAAAAGACAAGGCGGAGTTGGAAAAACAAATTTCAACTTGGTCAGCTTCTTTTGAGAATGCGAGTAAAATTTATAAGGCATTCGATAAAGAGCTAGAGATCAATATTGACCGGAGCCAGCTTGATAATGTTGTAAAGCACATTAGCGAAGAAGACGCAAAAACCGTGTCTGGTTGGGTTAATCAGTTTGCAAAGCTTTGTTTAGGCTTGTCTAAGTATCACGATTGCCTTAGTTATGAGTATGAAAAACGTTGGAATGAATGCAATATGCAAGGGCAAAAACAAGAGGAAGAAAGTGCCAGAATTAGTGAGGAACAATTAAGTCTTAAAAGCCAATTAGAAAGCGTGGGGCAGCAAAAAGAAGAGCATGAGTTGAAAGAGAAAAAACTTAGCCGGTGGCAAGGTGAGTTGACGGAGCGGGAGAATGACATTCTCCAGCGAGAGTTAAACGCAGAGTCGGGGTTTGAAAAAGAAAAACGTAAGAATTTGGAGCAGTTTAGATCTGAACAGAATGCAGAGGGTCATAAATATCGTATTGAAATCAATGATTTGAGCCAGCAGAAAGCTGAGCTTGGTCGAGCGGTGGAGGTTGCTAAGATCAGACTTACGGAAGCCGAACAGCAGTGTAAAGCTGAGCTGGAGGAAAAGAGCATTGCGTTAATTCGGCAGGAGGCTGACCTTAACTCTCAAAGATCTGATTTTGAAAAAGAGCAGGAACGTCTTGAATTAGCAATAAAGAATTTAGAAGAAGAGAAGCGTGCTTATGCAACCAATCTTGATTTGAAAAATCATTATGAACAGGAGCGAATAAAGAAACAGCACGCAGATATTCAGGAAGTTTTGAATATCAAGCAAAAAAGACTTGATGACGATTGGGAAGACCTAAGTCAAGCCAGAAAGAATCACGACGCTTTGCTGAAAGAGTCTATGGAGCAGGAGCGAGAATCTCACCGTAATGAGGTTAGCCGACTGAAGCAAAAGTGCGATATGGCGTGGGAGAAAGTGGATGAAATAAAAGGGCAACTTGAAGATATTCAGGAGCTGGAAGTTTTATTAGGTGATCTTTCTGTTGCGGATTTCTTAGAAAAAGGGAAAGATTTAGAACAAGAAAATCGTGATTTGAAGCGACAGCATTCAGAATCAGATACCGCAGGCATGGAAGAAGAAAACACTTTACTGCGTGGCAAAGTCGATTCGTTAGAGCAAGAACTTCGAGAAATACGTCCAGAACTTGAGCATACTAAAGCAGAAAACCGTCATAAGCGTATAGCTGCTATTGAGTTGCAAACTAGCAAACAGGAAAATAGGCTTTTAGTGCAACATAAAAATACTTTGAGTGTGCATATTGATGACTTGGAAAGCCGCATTGATCAACTTACGGACGCTCATAAAACGCAAACGCCATTTCCAGCCATGTCAAAAATGGATCATGATAAAAGCTTTGTTGCCTCGATCGAATTGGAATCCATACCAGATTTGGCTGAATTTGCAAAAGAATTACAGCATCGCATTGCGCAAGCTGAAGATAAGGTAGCACTTTACTATCCATTGGAAGACATTCAAATATTGCTTGGTGGTTTGGCAATGAGTCAGCTGCATGTGTTTCAGGGGATAAGTGGTACAGGTAAAACCAGTTTGGCCAAGGCTTTTGCAAAGGCGATGGGTGGGTTTTGTACTGATATTGCTGTGCAAGCTGGCTGGCGTGATCGTGATGATTTATTGGGTCATTACAATGCATTTGAGCGTCGTTATTATGAAAAAGATTGTCTGCAAGCATTATATCAGGCGCAAACACCTCGCTGGAATGATACCTGTAATGTGATTCTGTTGGATGAAATGAACTTGTCACGGCCTGAGCAATACTTCTCTGAGTTTTTATCTGCGTTAGAGAAAAATGATGCTAAGGAACGCTTAATTAGTCTTTCAGAAACAGCGTTACCAAATGCACCTAAAGGGCTAAAAGAAGAGCGAAAAATCCTTGTGCCTAATAATGTTTGGTTTATTGGTACAGCCAACCACGATGAAACGACAAACGAATTGGCCGATAAAACCTATGATCGTTCGCATGTGATGACGTTACCCAAACAAGATAATAATTTTGATATTACTCCATATGACAAGGCCAGTTACTCTTTTGACTCTTTCCAGAAAGCGTTTGATAAAGCGATTATGACACACGCTCCAACAGTTGAGGCGTTACTTACAGCCTTGGCGGAGCATGAGTTTACGGAGCAACTTGCAGATACCTTTGAGCTTGGTTGGGGAAACCGTTTTGAACGTCAGGCGAAACGATTTATTCCTGTGATGTTAGCAACGGGTGCCACAAAAGGCGCGGCGTTGGATCATTTGTTATCTACCCGAGTAATGAGAAACGGTAAGGTGACGGGACGTTATGATGTTAGTGCGGAGGATATAGTCCATATAATTCAAGCGCTTAATAGTTTTTGGGATGAGTGTGAACTTGAAGGTACGCCTACAAAATCACTACAACTGTTAGATGCCGATTATAAACGCAAGGTGAATGGTTGATGTGGTGTGACCGACTGACGCAAAAAAACATAGCTGAGTTACCGAGTTGTATTGAGCCCGCTCGCTACCAATGGTTGGGGAGTCAAACCATTCACTTGAATGGGCATTCAGACATTGCTAAAGGGGCGTTGCTGGTTGGCGATGGGACTGAGCGTTGCCAGTTGAATAAAAATAACGATGTGTTTGTTCCCCAGATAAAAAACGTAGAAAGAATAACGCTTTTTAATAAGGCTATTAGTACTATTTGTGGGCAGCCGAACAATCCTGATAATGTCTCTAAGCTGTTTGTAGCTGATACGCCTTCACCTATGTTGCCAGCGGCGGTTGTTGATGATGAGAGTCAGTTAAAATCATTCGAAAAAAAGTTACTTGATGTTGTTGCCAAAGGTCACTTGCAACACATATCGACACGGCCAAGAATTGATATTCGTTACGAAGAAGAGGTGACTGACGTTGCACGGGCTAAACGTTTAGGAAAAGGTTCGCTGGTGCACCTTGCTTCACATTCTGAAAATTGGCAGCGTCAAACGCTGAGTGGTGTTGTTCCTAAGAAGGTGTTGGCACGATTTAGTGAGGACGATTACAACATCTATGAAAACCGGGTGTATGTGCATCTAGTAGACAAAATTGAGCGTTATTTGAAAGGGCGTTTATCTGCTCTTGATACTTTGAAAACAACTCTAAATGAGGCCTTGGCGTTTTATAAATCAGAGGGTATTGATTTTCGTTTGTCTCATGATGTTTGCCGACTTTGGGGGAAAACTTTCGACGAAAGTGCGACCAATGAGGTGTCGGAGCGATTGGATGAAACCAGCGAGACGCTTAAAAAATTACACAAAACTATTCGTGCTTTACAACAAAATGGTTTGTATTTGATGATGAGTCGTAATGATCGTGTTTCTGCTGCTTTGCATCGGACAAATATACTCAATCACGATCCTCATTATCGTCACTTGATTATTCTTTGGGACCAGTTGGGTAAAACGACAGTAAATGTCTCTCCTGAAGAACAGTTTAAAAAGAATCACAGCTTGGCGAATGCGTATTTTCATTATACTGGCCTTGTTCTACAGCATGCTTTGCGCCCTTATTTGAACGATGAAAAAGAAGGCGAATGGTACTGTGCTGGCAATAGGTTAGCGCTACAACAAGAAAACTTAACATGGCGACTTGTCAGTAAAGCGGATGATTCACTCGAAGACGTCTTGTTGACATTGATCCCCTGGTGGAGTTATGTACCTGTGCCAAAGGAACTTCAGAATCTACCAGAAAATACCTTTATTGTTTGGCCTAATATGCAAGAAAACACAGATGGCCATGATGAGAGTGTCGACAACAAATCGATTACTGCCTACGAGGGTAACTGGGTGGCGCTTTCACCTTTAGATTTGTATTGCGTGGAGCGTTTAGGTTTGTTGATCGATCAGGTGTTGATGCAAAAAATACTCGCTACATTTGCGAAGCCAATAATGAAAGTTCCAACAAAGGTATTAACGTTAGCTAAAACAATACCGCAAATAAAGGTCGATCCTAAAAAACCTCAATTAGAGCTGCAAGGTAAGGTGTCTGCTACGGATATAGAAACAATGAAAGAAGCATTGTTGAAAGAAAATGCTAAAGAGCAGACCATTGAGTTGGATAGACGTCATCAAGAAATAGTGTTTTTAGAAAAATGCCCTATATGCCAATCTAAGACGATAATTACTTTCCAGCAATCAGGGTTTAAAGCAAACTGTAACGAGTGTGGTACTGATCGATATCTACGGAAAAATAGCAAAACTGTTATATTTGAACAACACTACCCAAAAGATGCTCAAGAAAGTGATTTTCTACTCATTGGGCGAAGAGGCTTTTTTCTTAAAATAGATCAATAGCAGTCTCGAAGCGTGACGATAGAATGGTTTAGAAAAAATACTTAAAATGAAGTAATACGTGTCAGTTAGCGTTTCGGGCATAACTAAAACCGATAATCTGGCCAGTATTATTAGTCAGGGTTTTCTGTGGTCTGATGCTAAACGTATTTCTACAACTTTAATTTAAGAACTGTTTTAGTATGCCTTACACGCCACCATTTGAATTGACCCACACATGATCTGTTTTGTTGCTGAAATTTCCCAGTAAGTAGGTGAGTGGACGGCGACTATTAAAGACAAGCCCATTCCTAAACTAAGTAAAGAGAACTGTATACGCACGATCCAGGCCTTTCTTGCCGTCGAACAGAATTCAGTTAATTGATTGGCTGAAAAAGACGGATGCTCATCCTCTTATCGCCTCTGCAGCATTTCACTATGAATTTGAATTTATTCACCCGTTTAGTGATGGGAATGGCCGCATAGGTCGTTTGTGGCAAACATTAGTATTAAAAAGTTGGCATCCTCTACTTGCCTTTTTACCAGTAGAAACTGTTATCAAAGCAAAGCAAAGCAAAGCAAAGCAAGGCAAGGCAAGGCAAGAAGAATACTACCATTCACTTCGAGAAGCAGACGCCAAATCTGACTGCAGTGTCTTTATTGAGTTTTTGTTATCTGCTATCAATGAGTCACTTACGGAAGCAATCCAGTCAGAAGAAAAAACGCGAGTAGAAATGAAGGGTAAAAACAGCAGATCAAATACTAGACGTTTTAAAAGAGTCACCAAGCTTAGCTCTTGTCGATGTTGCTTATCAAATCGGTCGTTGTAGAGCGAGCGGTTTCAAAGTTAAAGCTGGAAGGGCGCTTAGAGTACCAAGGCCCTAAGAAAAATGGTATTTGGGTGGTTAGAGAAATTTAAAGCAGTAGCGTGTGATTCCAAATAAACCAAGAAAGAGAGAAGGCAATGCCGACCCTAAAACGTGAACAAGTTAAGTCCACACCTTTTTCAGATTTTATCCGCGATGTATCAGCGTCAAGTGATCGTTCAGGCTGAAGAGCTAATACATAAAAAGTCAAAGTAGTTAATTTACCAAGTTCGATATTGGCTGGATATTGGTCTCTTTAAACCACTCCTCCATCAATAATCTCCTTTTTTGAAGTAAATCACCACGCTGATAGGCTGCTTCTGCCTGGTCCTTCAGTTTATGTGCAAGAGCATGCTCAATCACTTCTCTTGGATAGCTGGTGGTTTCACCAGCCCAATCCCTGAAAGTAGAGCGATAGCCATGTTGAGTTAAATCTTTTCGATCCATCCGTTTGAGAACGGCTGTAAGCGTCATATCTGACATCTGCTTACCTTGTTGACCTGGAAAGACTAAGTTGCCACCAGCAACCCTAGGGAGCTCTTGAAGTATCTTAATGGCACCCGTTGAAAGAGGGACTCGATGTTCCTTGCGAGCTTTCATACGCTCTGCTGGAACAATCCATATCTTGTTTTCAAAATCAATTTCATCCCATGTAGCGCCACGCACTTCACCAGAACGAGCAACGGTTAAAATTGAGAATTCAAGCGCTCTGGCTGAAAGGCCGGGGCGCTTGGATAGCTCTTTCATGAAGTCAGCAATTTCAGCATAAGGGAGGGCTGCATGATGCTTGCGTTTCTGAATCTTGCTTGGTTCTGGAAGCAGCGGTTTGAGCATGCCTTTCCAACCGGCTGGATTATCACCTTCTCTAAATTCTTTTGCTTTTGCATAGTCCAAGATCGTTTCAATGCGACCACGCAGACGACTAGCGGTTTCATTCTTTTCAAGCCAGATCGGCTGAAGCACTTCAAGTATGTGTGTTTTATTAAGCTGATTGACAGAGAGGTGACCAATAATAGGGAAGGCGTATTGCTCTAAGCTTGAGCGCCATTGAGCTATATGCTTTATGTTCTTAAGCTCTTTTTCTTTCATGTTTAAAACTAATTGAGCACACTCATTGAAAGTGGTTTTTCTACCTTGTTGACGAATGACTTCAGCTTTTCGCTCTTTCTTAGCTTCTATTGGGTTGATACCGGCTGAATCGACCAGACTTTACTAGACCATCTCTTGCTTCAGAGAGGGTTACTTCAGGATAACTGCCTAAACCAAGAAAGAGACGGTTAGGGACTTCTTTACCTTCTTTGTTTATTCTGGTCTCCATAAGCATGTTGAGAACCCAGCTTCTGGAGTTACCAGCAACTTTCAAAGATAATCCACTAACGCCACCAACAGCATGACGACCGTCTTGTTTTATCTTAGAGACAGCTAGGGCAGTAAGCTCTTTTGCAATTTTTGGCATCGAATTACCTTGTACATCAACCAGTACATCAATAGGGTGTGAGATTTTAGTATATCCGGCTGGACGCTATTGGAAAAGGATTTTTTATAAGCTGATGATATATAATGATTTAGTATATCACAATGAACTTTATTGGAAGCTATTATGGCGGACTTGCTCACCGCCATAATCTCAGAAAAGACGTCCAAGGACGTCTTTTT
>JBLWYL010000006.1:0-17094 GCA_048266925.1 Kangiella sp.
TTTTTCTGAAATGATTGGTGTCGGGAGGTTCAGAACGGCTGTAAGAAACCGCGAGCAGCTTTTCCAAAAGGTCTTTTATGACTGCTGCCCTCCCGACATTGATTACGCTATACGGGCGTAACACGGGTAAGGACGCCATATTTCAGGCATAAAAAAACCAACGCTGACGGGGTTGGGGTTATCCGCTTACAAGAGGTTCTGACGCCTCACAGCCATGGACTTTAGCGGTAAGGCGAAAAAAGGTCAAATTTTTGTTGCGCGAACAAAAACCAGTTTGTACGATTTCTGTAAATTAATAGGGATGTTTTGGGGTGTTTATGAAGAATCGCTTAGTTATGACTCTGGTCGCAGTGCTTGCCGTGCCATCGGCTAATGCTGGCATATTTGGTCCAGACAACTATGACGAGTGTATGCTGGATTACCTCAAGGGTGAAGAAAATAAAACTCTAATTAGGCTACGCGATTATGCCAGCAGCGCTTGTGAAACTAAGTTTCCATATGAGAAAGATATCACTTCAATGAAAGATGATGTCACCACATCTTGGTGGAAAGACAGCGATAAGGTTTTTCTTAAAATCACAGACAACTTTTCTGGTTATCATGTCGATAGAGTGAAGGCTAGATTACTTCCAGTCTGCAACCCATCCGATGTAAAGGATAATATTAGAAATCATAATGATGGGTTGACTGTAAACTTCACCTTTAGAAGTAAAGTAAGTCAGTCTAGCGTTTCTCTAGGTGACGTTAGCCCCGATGATTTTAATTGCATGCGAACCGAAGAGATATACGGCACCAAGAAGAAGTAGTGTCAGCCTTAGTTTGACCTGAAGGCATTACGCACATATCTTTACAGCTTCTTTAACAAGGAATAAAGGATTGGTTATGAAAAAAGTTATCTCGATTTTGTTTGTTGCGGTTTGTGCGTTTTCGTCGACTGCGTTTGCTCACAGCGGCGGCACCGACTCCAATGGTTGCCATAACAACACTAAGACTGGCGGATACCACTGTCACTAAGTCTTAAGTTAAAAGGGCGCATGCGCCCTTTTTGTTTCCGTCCCTTCACCTTTCCGCCCAAAACAACTAACCTTAGGCTAATTGCTTTGGGGGATTTATGTCGAAGAAGAGCAAACTGCTTGCGCGCTTTCACTATCACTTCAATCGGATCGGTAACGATATTCTTGCTAACTGGTCTGGCTACTTATTTATTGCGTGGCTGATCTTCTGCTTTTCTGGAATATTCTGGGGGCGAGACCGCGAGATACCACCCGATTTTACACCCCCAGCCTATTACCTTCCTTAATCACGAAGGCTTCGAGCACGCTCCATTACTTCTCGTCCTGCTTCTGCTCCGTATAGGATTGATGCTCGACGAGAAATACTTCTAGCCATTTTCGTGTAGTCATCGTTTTCAGGAATTCGTCCATAAATTAAAGCCATGACGTCCCTAGCGCTTACGCCGCTTAGCTTAAGTACACGGCGAATGTCTCCCATGCTCATGCCGGACTTCTTAGCCGCTTTCACCAATCGAATCATCTTGGTGTAGGTTTGCTCTCTGGCCTTTAGCATTGCAGCCCTTGCATCTTGTAGGTCAGATAATGACACGTCATTTTGCTCTTTTAGTAAGTCCTTAAGCATTTTGTTAGCATCGGATTTGCTTTGCTTGAAGTCGAAGCTTCGGTAGTACAAAGCTGTCTTTGGGTCTACCGTAGAAGCCCTAAAGCCTACCAACGCCGCCATTTCGTCCGCCACAGTGTACTCTTTGCCGCTTGCGGATTTTTCCCCTGCCATGGCCTTATACATGCGCTCAATATTGCTAGCAAATCCAGGTTGCAAGTTTTTGCGTAAGTGATTAGCAATGTCGCCAGCTTGACTAGCTACTGAGTCTTGCTCGTTAAACACCTTGCCGCCCGAGTCCTTCTTGTTGGTCCAGACTTCGGCAACCGTACCAAATGTGATATCAACTCCAAAGAAAGGGGTTAGCATTTCTGATGCAGACTGTGTTGCCGCATCTTGGAAGGGCTGCTCTCTCAGGATTGCATTGATTGGTCGCTTAAAGTAGTTGTATGGATCAAGGAAAGACATATCTAGATACTGAACATTGCCCTTATCGTCACGACCGACAAACATTAAGTTAGAGTTTTTAGACCACGGTGGAGCCATTTCTCTGACAGCTTCTTCCTCGTCATCATCCATTCCCATTAGCGCCTTACTGACGCTTTGTGCAGCGAACGCCAGGCTACTTACTAAAGCAAGACCGGCCACTTTGCGAGCAGCATAAGCAGGTGAATCTTTCGTGTCTTGCTTCAAGTAACGCAACATGTGATATGACGTTCGGATGATCTCGGCCGGAAATGATACAAACGTACCAGCCAGCGGAAATCGACGCAGCGATTGGGTGAACCGTCCAGTCATTGAGTACGTTGGGTAAGTGTTACGAATACGCTCCGCCGCAGCGACTTCGGCATCAGCTTCACTCATGCCTTTGTGTTTCATTAGCATGGCCTTCTCGTTTTCCCACCCCATGATTTTCCACATATCATCACCATACTGGTAAAACTTCTGCGCAAAATCATTTAGCTTGGTGAATGTTGAGAAAACCTTTTTATTGGTCATTAGCTCTTCAATGCGTGAATCCTGCAGTAAGTCCATCATTTCACCTGCATACGGGGTATCGTAAATAACCCCTAGCTTCTTGAGTCGCTTTAAGTAGTCCAAATTGGCCGCTTTAGTGTCGCCACCAAAATACTCAGAGCGCACAGAAAGAGACTTACGCAATTGGCTAATATCAAAGTGACCATTCGCAACTGCAAAGAAGAAAGCAGACCAGATGTTACGCATTGCTGTCGTTGGAGATAAAACCGTCTTACTGTACTTCACGACACCATTTAGACGAATAACAGAGCTCAACCAAAGCGGCATATCACCTTCTTTCCCAAGTGCCTCACGAAAAGCTTTTTCAATCTCTGGGTAGGTGTATAAGCCGTTTAATGGGGCCATGACATCTGATCCATCAGCAGCAATTTTGACCACACTCTTGTCGAGTGGCTTGTTTTCATCGGTGAAGAAAAAGCCTTCGGTTGTACCTAGTTCATATAGGCGCTTTAGGAACTTATGGTTGGCAACAAGGTGGCTCATTTTGCTAACGGTTTTGGCAAAGTTCACCTCTACGTCATGGTATTCGCCAAGCAGTTCACGGATTTCTGGGGCAATTTCCTTACGCTTTTTAAGTGTGCTGAGGTCTTTAGCGCCAAGCTTACTTTCCTTAATGAAGCTCCCCATATCCTGGTAAGCCGTGCCCTCTTCAAGAATATCTCGAACAGCACGTACAGCACGCTCCTCTTTCTCCATATCAGTGCCGTCAGTGTAGCGAGACTTAATGTAGTCCGCTGCTTTTCTCGTAACATCTTTAGACACTTTCTTTGGCCACTCTGGGTTATCGAAAGCACGATATGAGCGGTGTGCGTAGGTATCAAGGTTGTTTAGAATAGTTTGTAGTAATTCGGTCTTACTGTCCGCTGCTACATCACGCCCGTCGCTGCGAAGGTCATCAATGTCCTGTTGAAGCACATCAGCATATTCTTTTGATAAGCCCTTGATGGTTGCACGCATTTTCATTAATTCAATGCGGATTGGAAACGGCACCAGCTTATTCACTTGGGTCGAGCTCATTTGCTTATCGAGCTCTTGGCGCACTTTCTCTGGAAGGTCTTTATATTCTTTGCCATAGACTTTTTTGACGGCCTTACGGAATGAGCCTAAGTGCGCTCCAATCTCCAGCTCACTTGCATTCATCTGGGAGTCACGCTTAATCTTTTCAGAGAACGCGGAATCAGGAAGCATGCCGCCAGCTTTGAATTGGCGTTTGGCTTCATCCTTAAATTTCTGATAAACGGTCTTATCTTTCTGCCCAAGTGTTTTAAACACCTTATCAAAGGTGGTGTCTGGTCTTGGCGGCTCCTGATCACGGTCACGTTTGGCTATTTTTTCTTTAAACCTGTCCGTGATAGAAAGGTTTACACTGTCCTCTTTGGTGCTTGTTTCAGCTTGAGTGCCCAAGTCCAACTTGGTCATATAGCGATTTTCGACATTATCACGGGCGTTGCTGATCAAGCTCCGTACGTCATTATCAGACCATTTGATAGACGGGAAGTAATTGCGAAGCCAAGACTTTACCTTGGCAACTAGGCGCTTAAGCAATGCCGGCTTTTCGCCCTTCTCTGCCATGTGCGCCACTTTTTCTTTACCAAGAAGAATGCGACCCTCTTTTGTATTGGGCTCTACACCGTAGGTTTTAATCAAATCCGCAAGACCTTTGCGGCCATAGCTAACGGCGATCTGTTCCATGATGTTGTTGCCGTCCTTACCAAGCATATCCAATACCGCTTTATGACCCACCACTTCATGTAAGAAAATCTCGACTGCCTCTTTCTCATTACGCAAGCCGTCGGCAATTAGGTAGTTTTTATCGCCAGCGTTGATGCCGCGCAACACGGGATTTTCGCCTTTGGACTGCTTAAGCTTCGTTTTGGCTTGAAGGCGAATACCAAACGGTAAGTCATTGATAGACTGCACCACCTCAAATGTGCCGCGTTCATGCAGATCATTAATAAGAGGCTCAACCGCTGCGCGCACATCGTCAACTTTCATGCCGCCATCCTTTCCCTCTTTCGCAGAAAAGTTTGGCTCATCCTTAGTTGTTTCGTTCTCGCTTTGACTTACATTAGATTCCCTTTCAACAACCGCACTTATTGGACTGCTCTCTGGGCTGGACCCCTG
The DNA here is from genome assembly GCA_048266925.1 of Kangiella sp. Taxonomy (GTDB): domain Bacteria; phylum Pseudomonadota; class Gammaproteobacteria; order Enterobacterales; family Kangiellaceae; genus Kangiella. The sequence goes on from JBLWYL010000006.1 coordinate 4,777, forward strand.
TGTGCGTAGTGAATCGTTATCATCGGAGGGCTTCTTACTGAAAGATGAGCTGTCATCTTTTGGGAAGGTTTTCTGCTTTTCTCCTGCCTTTATTTGATTGCCAATACGACGTGCTAATGATTTCAATTCACTTCGGGATATGGGTTCTTTTGTTAGGCCTACTTTTCTTAACCCTTTATTCAGACTAGATAAAATCTGATCGTATAGGATCTCTAAACCCTTTGGTTCATTCTCGGCAACAAATGCAAAAATCTCTTCCGCTTGAACATTCTTTGGAGCATCAGCATAGCTTTGGTCAACGTTCCGCCAAGCGTCCTTTAATGATGGCGAATTTCTACTGGCCGCTATTTTCTCAAGAAGAAGTTCTTTATCTTTTGGGCTAAGGATATTGAGCCCGTAGTGCCCGATGATTTCGTGCCTGAGTGTCTTTCTGACAGCCCCATTGTCTTGTAGGTTGGAAGCGGCAAGTACGAACAATTGCTTTCTTGGGTGGTAGGCTCCGTAGATTCTTCCGATGTTGTCGATGGTTGCTTCTGGTCCATAAAGTTCTTCCTGTGTATTTTTTATTCGAAATTCAAGAGGGACATTACCATTGTATTCCTGCAAAAACTCATCAACAACTTTTTGCACCTGATCGACGTCCATACCTTTGATATCGGTATTGGCATCATCTTTAACCGTGCTAGATAAGCTTAAAAGCGTATCCCTATCAGCTCCTTTTATAGTTAAGTCATCATTTCCGCCTTTTGGAGTGGTTGCAGAATTCTCTTGATTGAACTCCGTAGGTTGCGCATCGACTAATTCAGTCGAGCTACTGGCCGAGATAGCGCTAGGAGGTATATTGGATGGCTGGACTGGATGCTCCACTCCTTGTAGATCATCTTTTATTGATCCATCACGCACACCAAAACCACCTTCAATAGGCGCTACTTCCGCATTAGGTATGTTGGCAAATGTGCGACTTAACCGAGCACTTTTCTCAGTGGCAAATGGTTTACCAGAAGCGGCAAGTTTGATGCTTTGTTTACCACTTTCGGAGCTTTCTTCGCTAATATCAGAGGATTGTTTACCAGTATCGGTATTTTGTTTACCACTTAACTCTGTTTCTGTCTGGTAAACAGATTCACTTTGATCGCCTCCTGATTTAGAAAATGGAGAGTTAGTATCGCCACTCTTGATCCATTCTTTTAGCTCTGGAGTGCTGACTTCTTCAATAGAGTTCAGACCTTCCCAGTTGTCTTCATAGTTGGACAGATACCCTTTTTCTGCATCTTCCATAGAATTAAAGCCAAGCATGACTTTATGCTCATCAAACTTCCCAGTTTTAGGATCGACCTGATTGACTACAAAAGCTTTCTCGCTTTCTGGGCTATCACCAATAAACACATCCATATCATCGCCGTCGGCCCCTTTGATTCCTTTAATGTCGCCGTAGTGATGCGCCATTTCAGAAGACCACTGCTTACCATCAGGGTCTTTTCCAGACCGAACACTCCCTTTTGGGTTTTCGATGGCAATATTCAGGCCGTGAAGCTTCACTCGCCCTTTCTTGTAATTGTCCGCTTCTATTTGAGCTTCAGTTGGATTGGTGTTGGCTTCGGATGCCGCACGATCTATGTTATTTAATGCTTGACCTGCTTCATTACTAGACTGATCAACTTGAGTTAGAGTTGTTGTGGGCTGATCAGACGCTTGAGGTACGATTCCATCTGTAGGCAGCTCAAGGTTTGCTGTTTGCGCTTGGTCTGATACAGGATGATTTAATGCTTCTGGCGCCTGCAGTCCAATCGTTTTACTTTTCTGCTCCTCCGTAGTGGCAAGCCTGTCAATCTTTCGCGCTTGTTGCGCATGGGACAGCGGGGCATCTAGTTTGCTTTCAAATGGCTCCTGCAGTCCAAGTTGTTGCTCTGGACGTGGCCCTGCCATATCTGGCAATGGCTCACTATCCTGTAACTGCATATCCAGCTCACGCGCTCTTTTGGCTTGGAATTGCGGGTCATCTAATTGACTCTGAAAAGGCTCGGGCTGAATGCTTTGTTCACTGCCTAAAGGCTCTTGAATAGTCTGGTCAATTTCGCTTTCAGGCGTCTCATTTTCGCTTGCGCTTGCGTTTGCAGTATCAGAAGTAGAATTGAAGTTGTTGATTTCATTTAGCAAGCTGTCACGCAGCTCTACCGAAGAGGCGTATTCTTCGCGGGACATGGTGCCTGAATTAGCTTTTAGGTTTTGTTCAACTCTATCCAGCTCTACTTTAAGCTGATCTTGCGGGGCCGTACTTATGTCATCAACACCGCCACGAACACCTCTCACGACGCGTCCCGCACCCCCAAATGTTCCTCCGGCTATCCCACCAAGAACAGCTCCAGTCACGGCATCGTTAAGAGCTCCATCTGTCAGTTCAGTTGGAATAGCGTTATTCACGTTTGCGTTGGTGATCATGCGTTGACCGCCTGACTCAACAAACTCTTGTCCTGATTCAACTAATGCGCCTGTTGAAATCGATTTAGAGAGGCTTCCAGCCTCACCTCTGAACAACTTACCAAACACTGGCCCTAAAGCACCCTGTGCAACTGCTCCCAGCAAAGCACCATCTTTGGCTGCGTCACCTGCTATTTTTCGAGCGACATTCTCACGGGCTTGATACATGGCCGTCTTATGATCAGCGCCTTGTTCACGCAGGGCTAGGTATTGCTCACGATAAGCAGGCGCTTCTTTTAGCTCTTTAGGCGTCGCACTCATAACCGTTTCGTAAGCTTGATTACCAACAGAACCACCGGAAGCGGCCCCTCCAACAAGACCAAAACCAGCTGCATCTGAAGCTATATCTGCTGCTTTAGCCACCTTTCCTGTTGCCCCTGCCATTTTACCGGCTGTACTAAGCGCTTTTGCGGCCACGCCACCAGGAATCATGGTTGGGGCTAAGCCACCAATCATGCTGACAACATTTAGCCCTAGCCCCCTCATACTAAACTCACCATCATCGCCTAATATAGCGAAGTTCTGCATGGCATCTCGCCCACTGGGCGACATTTGGTTTAGTTGGCCGTTCGCACTTTTTCTTAAAGAATCAGCAATGTTACCAGCTGTCTCGCTGCCTCCTAAATAACGCCCCGCATCTGCTAAATCAGCGCCCCCACTAATAATTCCATGCTGGAAAGCGTCTACAGCATCCCCTAAAAAGCCTTGCGTATCTTCTTGGGGTGCCTCTTTGTCTAATTCATTTCTAGCTGCCTGTTGTGCCTTGTATGCTTGCTGAAGCAACTCTTGATCGCTTATTTCGTTCACTGTGTTTCTCCGGGCAATAAAAAAACCCGCACTTGGCGGGTTCATCGAAATGAGGTTGATTTTAGAGCTGTTTAAGGGCGTTAATACCCAGTCTTGGGGCTGTCTTTTCTGAGGTGTTGTTTAGATCAACAGTTAATCCACCCGAGATCAATTCACCTTCGTCAAATTCTCCATTACCTGGACTAGTTGGTTTCCTTGGGTCATAGCCATATTCTTTTATGAAACCTTCAGGCGTTCTATTTCCTTGAAGAACGGCCTGCTTCCAAGCGAGCTCATAAAATTCAGGGTCAACATCATTGCGGCTAATCTTTTGGTCGCCTCCAGAAGTTCTTATGGGGTCCCAATTGTCAGTTTGTGGGTTGTATGAATAAGGTATTTTTTGCATTACAAAATTGCCTGCGTCATCAATAACTTGATTACCATCCGTCCCGATTAAAGGTTGTTCTATCATCTGTACTTTTGGTTCTTTACGCGTCTTGGCAATTTCGCTCTGTCTACGCCGCTCAAGCGCCTCAATTTGCTCTTTGGTATAACGAACACTAACCTTGCCACTTTCATCAAAGCCTGCAATGCCCCCATCATTCGTCTGCTTGATGGTTACGATGTTGCGATGAGGGTTATCAGAAAATGAATTGATCAGTGTTGCGGCCCCTAAGTGATCACCTCCCTTGATTAGCTGAAGAACTCTATAATCTCTTTCATCAATCAACTTCGAGGTTTTTAAACGAGCTTCTGTTTGATCGTTTTGGTTGACTGTTTTGCTTAAAGCGTATTCCCACTTTTGGGCCTCGAGTTCATACTTGCGCTTATTTTCTCGTTTTTGTTTTGCCACAGAAGAAAACTCTTCCGCACCAAGATCAACCTGCTGTTGAGTGCGTTGGTTATAGAGTTGCTTGCCTGTCACCCCAGCCTTAATGCCCTGATACAGAGTGTCCATGTATTCACCAGACGACTGATACTTAGCAATGCCTGCCCGGGATTCAGCTTCTTCGGTGTTGGCAATATTACGGCGATCAAGTAAACCAAGATTGTGGTCACTGGCGTTATACTCTTTAATCGTTGCATCAGCCGCTGCTGTCCGCTGCTGATATGGATACATCCCTGCTGCTCGGTCTTCTGATGCTTGAGCGCGCTCTTCTTGCTTCTGACGCAGCCCCCAACTTCTATTCCTTTCTTGACCTTTAATAAAGCCATCTGCGATATACCCTAACCCTAAACTCATACTAGATTACCCCCAACAAACCTTTTCCAAATGCAGTACTGTTAAACTTGCCGTCATCGTCATATGCACCCATAGCCGCACCGGCAACTCCCATCCCTAACTGCATACCACCTGATGCTTGTTTTCCGTACATATTTGCTTGATTTGCATAAGCATTGGCTTGATTCGCATAGTTGCTAGATGCGCTATTCATTAATCCACCTACGGCGCTCGGCATCCCTTTTCCTAGCCCGACCATAGCCGTTCTCTCAGCACTGTCTTGCAGCTTGGCACTTGCTCGCGCTTGGTTTTGGCTATTTGCTTTGGCTACAGCTTTTGAGATGGCATTCTTTCGAGTGTTTGACGCATAGGCCCCTGAATTGGGATTGATCCCCATACGTTGAAGGTTACGATCGCGCTGCTGAATAGCGGAATCAAATGAGTTGGATGCTGTTAAACCGGCGGCGGCAACCATTTCATGCTGCTCTGTTTCATTTATACCTGCGTCGTTAACGATCTCTTGCTCAAGTGGAAGGTAAGTAGATTTGTAGTACTCATATTGCTCTTGCGCCATATTCATTTGTTGTTGTGCTATAGCGTTTTGAGCGGCAATTGAGCTGCCTTGCTGGTCAATTGCCTTGCCAGCATTCTTATTTGAGTTGTATGAGCTCACAGCCCCTAATGCGACCCCACCAATAGCTGCACCTACTGCCATAAGTTACTCCTTAAATAGCTTGTTAATATTGATTGTCTTTGAATCGACTTCAATGAGTGGATAATTCTGGATAATGATGTTTTTAGAATAAGACTGGTTGGTAAATTCTGAGAGGAGAAAAGCGGCTTTACTGGACTTCCCAGATTCTACTAGGCGCTTTAAAAGGTAGAGATGTTTAAGATGCAAGGTATCGAGACCGTCACATTTTTCACATTCGATTGTCAGGGTATCTAGCCATTTATAAAGAGTAAGCTCTGACTGAATGACATCTTGGATCTTGCCAAGAATAGATACGGCTTTTTCTCTTATACCTATGCGCTCATATCCTGCTAATCGCGTTACTGAAAGCGCCGGCCTGTTCGACTGCGGGGTGAGCCCTAATATCCTAAATGCATCTGTATTAGTGAACAGCCAATTAGCACCTAAACTCAATGCAGTTAAAGCGCTCTTTCCTCTACATTTGGACGTCAAACATATATGCCCTTCATAAGTTGAAGGTGAGCACTTCAAGCAGATGAAGCACCCTATGTTTTCTCTGCCCTCCCTGACCATTAAAACCACATTCGATTTGTTTTCCATTAGTGCCCTGACTGAAAAAGACTCTTTTTTGGGGCAACTGTCGTCAGTTATGCCGTTAAAGACACTTTGGTCTTTTAATACTTCATCTACTTCCTCTGAATTGTATGTGCGAGTTACCTGCATAATTAGTTTTCTCTAGGCGAAAAAAAACCGCCTCAGATGGGCGGTTTCTTAATGTAAGGCGGCTCTATTCGGAGCGGTGGTAATGTAGAAAAAGCATAGCTTATTTGTTATCAAATGTCAGTTATCTTAATTCAGTACCAAACTCTCAACATAATCACTAATGCTTTCAGCAAAGCTTATAAACTCCTCCCGCGTAAAAATAACGCGAGTGCCGCCGGTCGCTTTCCATTCCACTTGCTGCACATCTTGATTGATCAGAAGCTTTGTCACTTTGGCGTTAATGAAACCAATAGACTCAGTGTTGATGTTGAACACATTGCCTTCGTGTGGATACCCTTCACTTAAAATCAGGTCTCTTGGCTTGCTGGCATAAACCGTATGGCAGTGGTATATACCATCCCCCTGCTTTGTAATGGTTTGCTGAGACACGCCATAACCTTGGTCACTACCTTCTGATGTTGTGACGCATTCAATAAAGCCTTCCATTGGCTCTTCTGCAATGGTGTATGTCCCGTCTAACTCTTCACGAACATAGATATCCATTAGACTGTCTCCGTAATAGCAAAACCTGAACCTGAAATCGACACCGTTCCAGAAGTGTGCATTCCTGATAGAGTAACGTATATATCCACTGCGCTACTCGTGAATCCTGATTGAGAAGCTGGAAGTGTTATTGATATTCCCCAGCTTCCTGCTATTGCGTTATAAACGATATGAGAGTTGCCAAACTCTATGCGCGCACCCAAGTCCTTAGCTGTACCGGTGTTAGTAATATTATTAATACTCACGACACCATGTATTGCCCATGTTTTCGCACCCTGTGGCCGATATACTGTCCCTATGTGTACTCGTTTTGAATAGCCACTTAATGGAACCGACGTCTGCACTTCACCTGTTACAACCCTAACCACGCCGTTTGATGCTAAGTAACCATCAATAGTTACATTACCTTTGATATTTAGCGTGGCTCCATCCCAAAAGATATAGTCAGACGGGCTGCCGACATAAAAAACCCCCTCAGTATAGAAATTTCCGTTCCCATCGAGGACAGCTTTGTAGCCAGACATGCCGCCATTTTCGTTGTATCGTTGCCATCGTCCACCCGAACCTAAGCGAAGCTGACCACTAAATACCTGAGCAGACATTAAGCTTAAAGATGCGTTAATGCGTCCAGCAGTCAGCTTGTCGGCACTGACATTATCGATCATTGCGTCAGTTACTTGCAGGTTGACAATTTTAGCAGCATCCATGACCACCATTCGCTTTGTGGTGCCGTTCGGCTGAACCACATCAGCTACAGCAAAATCCAACGCATCAGCACCAGGCTTACTGATACTGAACTGATCGACATCAAAGTGCGCCTGCGTAGATTGAGCGGTGCCGTTCATCTGGAAACCAGATACTCGCTGCTGTCCGTCTGAGCCGATGCTGAACTTAACGCCCCACTTAGTCTTAAGGCCGTTAATGCTTTCACTCTGTGTTTGAAGAGTGGCACTCTGGGCTCCAAGTTCCGTATTTAATTGATTTACTTGGCTGACTCTAGCCTGCTCTTCATTTGCAATGGCTTCGATTAACTCCGTTCTTGTTGCGCGAGCATTAATGCCACTCTGAAAGCTGGCTTCGAGTAAACTCTGTGAAGTGACTCTTGCTTCCTGTTCCGTTGCAATGGTTTCATTAAGCTCTGACTTAGTGGCTCGGGTGTTTATATCGCCTTTAATTTCAGCTTCAAGTGTTTCAAGAGACGTTACCCTTGCCTCCTCCTCATTTGATAATGCTTGAGTGAGTTCGGTCTTGGTAGCAATGGTTGTTTGCTTATCCGTTTCGTACTCTGCCTTATGAATCGCTATCGTTTCTGATAACGCCTGAGTTTCATCTGTTATTACTCGCTTCGTTTCTTCAATGCTGGCAGATGCAGTGCTTAAACCAGTTTTGTACTCTGATTCAATTTGATCTAGTCTAAGTTGCTGAGCACGGTCAGCTTTAATTGACTGATCAATAGACTTAATCTGTTCAACCTGAGATGCGAAATTTGTTCTTTCTAGCGTAGTTACAGTCCGTGTAAGCTCATTCTGTCGCGCCTCATGCGCACTAACTAACGCCTCAGATAATTCGGTTTTACTAGCTTTCGAATCGACATCTTCACTTGTCTGATTAAACTTCGCAGCGATCTGGCCGAATTGGCTGACTTGTGAGTTATAAATATCGTTCTTGGTTTGAGTGAGCTGTGTTGTGCTCGCCTTGCTGCTAAGACCTGTTGAAGAGTTTGTGACTTGACTATCAACGGAATTAATCTTTTCTGATAAAGCCTCTTGCTCAGAAGTATTGCTCTGCTGAAAGCTTGTAAAAGAAGCCTGAGAAACATACTCGCTGCTGATCCCCTGAAACTGCCCTTCTAGCGTCTCAGTGCGCGACGTTAACGCATTCAATGGCGTCACTACGGTTTGATCAACGTATTGTGTTGTAGCCCAGTTCGATGAGTCAGATGCAGATATTTTTGTGATAACTTCGGCAATTACGTCGTCATCAGTCGTCACCAGATTGATTGCTTCATCCACCGCGGCTTGCTGCACTTGCCCCATGGTGTTTTCAAATTCCGCCCTAAGGCTTGTGATCGATGAAGCTCTGGCCTCTGACTCCGTCGTTACCGATTCATCTAGCCGAGCTATTTCAGCGTATGTGTTACCAGACAAGGTTAAAAACGACGACGTAAGCTCTTGGTATTGCTGCACACGCTGCATTTCTTCGTTAGAGATTTCGCTTAAAATCCTAATCTCTCTAACGTCGCTGATCTCGGGGCGCACAATGCTTTGTAACACTCGAAAATCATTCAATCGTTTTTCAGACTCGGCGTGAATAGCGTCCGCTCTATTCTGAGCTTCTGTTTGAATTTCAGCGGCTCGCTGCTCGGCTTCATCAACTATTGCTTGGTTCCGGTTCTGAATCTCATTGCTAATGTTTAGCTGACGGTCCTGCACTTCTTGCGCCAACCCTTCTTCAAGAAAAGGAATTAGCTCAATAGGTTCGCGCAAATCCTGAACAAGTTCGCTCGATGTAATCCGCTCGCTTAGTTGATCCAAGATGTGCTGAACTGGTAGTTCGCTTGTAGCCTCAGTTCCTGCCGCCAGATTAAATTCTGATTTCATGTCAGCTTTTGAAACAAACCGAATCCAATAGTAGTAAGTCACTCCAGATTCAACAGGGTCTGCGTAAGTTACAAACGATGGTCTAGCACCGAGGTCCACTGCGGTCGCTAGGTTGTCTTCGGCGCTTCGCCAAATTTCGGTGTATGCGTGATTAGAATAGTTTGGGTTATCCCATGTCAGATAAACATTTGCCGTTGTTGAAGCTGCCTGTAGGTTCTTAGGCTTCGGAGGTTTCGAGATATTAATCGTTTGATCATTTGGGTTTGTGATTGTTGCGTAATCACCTGACGTTCGCTTACGCAACACAAAATCAGAGATACCCGCATCAATCAAATCACGAACTTTTACACCTCGATCTAAAGGGTTGCCGCGCTGCCCTTCATTGATCTCAATGGATTCTTTAATAGATTGCAGTACAGGGTTTAATGCTGACAACTCACCAGTTAAACGAGGTGGTTGCTTAATCTGCGGGGCCTTATTTACTCTTTTGTTAACCATGCACAGACTCCATGTCATTGCCGAGCAATACTTCTTTGACTTTATTCGTACCCTTAAGTGTCACTTCTACAAAACGAGCGCGAGCACCGAGCAATAGGCGAAATGGCTGGTCATCTTGGTATTCAACTGTAATAGGGGTGCCATCATATGTAAGTGTTATTTCCCCAGGGTAAGAATCGGCTACGACTCGACATACGCTATAGGGCATAAGGTTTGGTAAGTGGAATTTACCTGACTTCCATGTATAGCTAAGTGGCTGGCCCCGCTGGAAAGCTACAATGTTTCCACTTACTGCAAGATAAAGTGTATCGGTTTCTAAATCGTTAAAACCTGTATCCGCATAAAAATCTAGCTGAGTAAGTGCGTTGCTTTCACCTCTTGGATCAAGAATATACCCACCCGAATCCGTGCCGTTTTTATAAAAAAATATGTATTTTTCATCATGGTAATAAGCGTGAATGCTCGATGGTTCCATTGCCTGCCATTGTTCACGTGAAAACAAGCTATTACCAAATAGATGAACGCCCCTTGAATCCCCTCTCACCAATCCATCAGGGCCGGCATATATCGCAGAGAGACCAACATCAACCATGCTGCGCTTACTTACGCATGACTGATTACTGTCGATTTGTTGCATCTGCATACTATCCGGCTGCGAACCAATGACAATGTAGGGCTTTCCTGTTGTCGCCACTAAAAGACCGCCGCTTACTGCAGCAATAGCAACAATATTGCTCTCTGTTGTTTGTCGATAATTTAATGGCCATGCGGTTGGTGTAAATGGTTCACAGAAACAAATCTGGTTCTGGTTAAAGCCAGCGAGCACACCATTTGGTAATACAGTTAGCCCAATCAAGTCATCTGGAGGAAGGTCATAGTCGTAGGTCACTAACGCTTCTCCTAGCTCAGATGAAGCGAAATTGTCTACATAGACCGATGTGGACAAACTGACTTCTGCGAGATATTGCAGCTCCGAACTTGCTGATGAACCTCGATAAATGCGCTTCCTGTCTATGTTGTAATTGCCAGGTGCGGACGTAGGTAATCCATTTAGCGTGTAAGTTTGTGCTTGCCCCATAGTGACTTCGGCAGGCATTGAGGGTGCGCTTTCATAACCCTCTGCTGTTACATAAGTACAGACATAAACTCTTGTTTCTTTCTCAAAGTCAGATTCAGGCTCTTCTCCTGAAATGATGCCCACAAACGAATTAACGTCAGGAGCAGGTACGCCTAATGAGTAATGAGCAGAAGGATAAGGAGCCGATGATGTAGCAATATCTGATGTGGTTCTTTTTGGTTTTATGCCATCCGTCCAAAACATCTCACGACTGGACGACCCAAAGACTTGCGACGGAGCAATGTCTACATAATCATCAAACTCAAACCAGAAGCTTTGTGTGCTGGGTTTATACTTCGCTATGTTTTTTATATTTGGTCTATTGAGCGTATTTTCAAAAGCAGTACCTCTCATAGACTCAAGAACGCCAGACTCAAGATGTACGTTTTGCGCCACTTGCGCCAGCGACTTACCAAGCTTGTGCGGCGCGACCACTGGCGCGATGCCGCTAAAGTTATCGATTCGTAATGTCATAAGCTGCTTATAAAAAAGAAGGCCGCAAAAGCGGCCTTAGTATTTTAGAATGGATATGGGGAGGTTTAGTAAGTAACGCCAGATTTCGTGTAGTTAAACTGCGCCCAGCCAAGCGTACGCACAATTACAAAGAAGATAATCGCTGTAGTTAATGCTAGCGGTCGCCAATACCACTTCAAGCGCCTAACGTCACGAAACATGGCGTGCAATAGTTTCCAGTCACATTCGAAGCGCCTCACTTCATCACCACCGATGTCATAGCCAGCATCATGCTTTTCGCACGAAGTCTCAAAGAACCAGTTAAATAGAAGATCAGCAAGCCACTTAGGAATCCACCAAGGCCCACACCCTACGTTCTGCTCTTTCTGTAGCTGAAACCAAAGCAAAATAGGCATTAGAAAATTCTTCATTTAGAACTCCAAAGTAACGCTTTCTATTTGGTCGATCGCATTAACATCGAAGCAGTCAATGTCATCGAGCTCTTTCAGTGCGACTTGATACACTTTCATGAGTCGAGCTTTACGAAGCCAGAACTGACGTATTGTTGCTCTCAATTCCTCTGCTGACACAGCACGGCTTGTGTCGTCGTCCAATGTCCAGTTTACAGTGCCATCTTCGTTAATTAAGTCCGCATATTCTGCCTGCTCCTCTTCGCTAAGCGTCGGATACAGCTCCAGCGATTCTGCAAATTTTTCTACGTCGGCACGATGCGAGTCTTTAGCGACAGCAATGCCGTTGATAGGCATGATCTCTAGCGCCTGCCGCTGGGCTTTGAAATCAGCTTTTAGAGCCTGACGACGTTTATCAACTTTATGATAACGAGCTTGGTACACTTCGTTTTCTTCGGATGGATACCAGTAACCTAAAACAGCGCGGGCCTGCTCTTCGCTGGAAAACTGATAGTGGTAGGTCGTTGCGCCGAAAATCTTAGGAATATGCGACTCATCTTCCGGCATGTAGATATCTAGGTCGTCTAGCCGCTCAGTTGCGTTGACGAAAAAGCCATCGCGAGTGTGAGTGATTGGCTCGACTTCTGGATCAGATTGTAGCTCTTGAAATCTGACAGCTCCGATTACGTCAATCATAGCGACAGCTCCTCGCATTCATTATCTAACAGGGCCGAAGAAGTTACTGCAAACTTTTTAAAATTAGTTGACGTGATAGTGGAAACGTCAACCCCGCG
>JBLWYL010000007.1:0-15925 GCA_048266925.1 Kangiella sp.
TATACTTTTGCCAATACAGTACAGATTGCTGCTGTCAAAGTCGTTTTACCGTGGTCAACGTGGCCAATAGTGCCTACGTTTACGTGCGGTTTGTTACGTTCAAATTTTTCTTTAGCCATTTTCAATTCCTCTAATTAAAGTTTGGAACTAATGTTTCAATAATAAAAAATTAAGAATTCTTGCTCATAATCGCTTCTGCAATGTTCGTTGGAGCTTCTGCATAGTGAGCGAACTCCATGGTGAAGCTAGCACGACCTTGCGACAAACTGCGCACGTCGGTAGCGTAACCAAACATTTCAGAAAGCGGTACTTCAGCATCAATTACTTTGCCGGAGGCATTTTCGCCCATACCTTTCACAAGACCACGACGGCGGTTAAGGTCACCCATAACATCGCCCATGTACTCTTCAGGCGTTACAACTTCAACCTTCATCATTGGCTCTAGTAATGCTGGATTAGCAGTTTTCGCTGCGTTTTTAACAGCCAAACTACCAGCAATCTTAAACGCCATTTCATTCGAGTCAACATCATGGTAAGAACCATCATAAAGTGTTGCTTTAACGTCTAACACAGGGTAACCGGCGAGAATACCGTTTTCTAGCTGCTCTTCAATACCCTTAGAAACTGCACCAATGTATTCTTTTGGAACAACACCACCAACGATGGCATTTTCAAATACAAAGCCTGTGCCAACTTCTTGCGGTTCAAGTTTAACCCAAACATGACCATACTGACCGCGACCACCTGATTGACGTACGAATTTGCCTTCGACTTCAACGGTATTACGAATCGACTCACGGTAAGCAACCTGAGGAGCACCAATGTTAGCTTCAACCTTAAATTCACGCTTCATACGATCTACGAGAATGTCTAAGTGAAGCTCACCCATACCAGAAATAATGGTTTGGCCTGATTCTTCATCGGTACGTACTCGGAATGACGGATCTTCTTGCGCCAATTTACCTAAAGCAATACCCATTTTCTCTTGGTCAGCTTTAGTTTTAGGCTCAACTGCTACCGAAATTACCGGCTCAGGGAACTCCATACGCTCAAGGATGATCTTATGGTCAAGATCACACAGAGTGTCACCTGTTGTAACATCTTTAAAGCCTACGCCAGCAGCGATATCGCCTGCGCGAACTTCTTTGATTTCTTCACGGCTATTAGCATGCATCTGAACGATACGACCAATACGCTCTTTCTTTTGCTTAACTGAGTTATAAATGCTGTCACCAGAATTAATAACACCAGAATAGACACGGAAGAAGGTTAAGGTACCAACAAATGGGTCAGTGGCAATTTTGAACGCTAGAGCTGAAAATGGTGCGCTGTCATCAGCTTCACGAATTTCAAATTCCTCGCCTTCATCATCAACCGTACCTTGAATCGCTTTAACTTCTTTTGGCGAAGGCATGTATTCAACGATTGCGTCTAATACCGCTTGAACACCTTTGTTCTTAAATGCAGAACCACCAAATACGGGGATAATTTCGTTAGCAAGTGTACGCTTACGAATACCCATTTTGATTTCTTCTTCGGTTAGCTCACCGCCTTCCAAATATTTTTCCATCAATTCTTCAGTAGCTTCAGCTGCTGCTTCAACCATTTCCATGCGCAACTCTTCACACTTAGCTTGAAGGTCCGCTGGAACATCCTGATATTCAAAAGTCATTCCCATGTCTTCTTCGTTCCAGATGATAGCTTTCATCTTTACGAGATCGACGACACCGGTCAAATCATCTTCTGAGCCAATGGTTAATTGCATTGGAACAGGATTAGCATTCAAACGCTCTTTCAATTGCTTTACAACGTTTAAGTAGTCAGCACCAGTACGGTCCATTTTGTTAACGAATACCATACGTGGAACTTCGTACTTATTTGCTTGACGCCATACTGTTTCAGTTTGGGGCTGGACGCCTGACGAGCCACACAAAACAACAACAGCACCATCCAAAACACGTAACGAACGCTCTACCTCAATGGTAAAATCAACGTGTCCAGGAGTATCAATAATGTTAATACGGTGCTCGTCAAACTGAGCTTGCATACCACGCCAGAAGGTAGTAGTAGCGGCGGAAGTAATAGTAATACCACGCTCTTGCTCCTGCTCCATCCAGTCCATGGTAGCAGCGCCATCGTGCACCTCACCGATCTTATGTGAAAGACCTGTGTAGAAAAGAATACGCTCAGTAGTAGTAGTTTTACCCGCATCTACGTGAGCACAGATACCGACATTACGATATCTCTCAATAGGGGTTTTACGTGCCACAATAAACTCCTTGGATTACCAACGGAAATGTGAGAAAGCTTTGTTTGCTTCAGCCATGCGGTGAATATCTTCACGCTTCTTAACAGCTGAACCACGGCCTTCCAATGCATCAAGTACTTCGCCAGCTAAACGCTCACGCATGGACTTTTCACTACGCTTACGAGCAGCTTCAGTTAACCAACGCATGGCTAGTGCTGTTTGACGCGCAGGACGCACTTCAACAGGAACTTGATAAGTAGAACCACCAACACGGCGAGACTTAACTTCCACCATAGGGCGAATGTTATCCAAGCCTTTCTCAAATAATTCTAATGATTCTTCGCCTGATTTTTTCTCAGTGATAATGTCCAAAGCACCATAAACGATTTTCTCAGCAGTAGATTTTTTACCATCTTGCATCAAAACGTTAATGAACTTCGCTAACAATTCACTTCCGAACTTAGGATCAGGAAGGATTTCGCGTTTCGCGACAACACGTCTTCTTGGCATGTTAAATTTTCCTCATGCATGTGTAACTTCAGGACAATCCAGAATAAGCAGTTACATTTCTTATCTGGCCTTACTCACATAGTGAAATAGCCGACCGGACGGTCAGCTACTAGACTATTCTCTAATTGTATGGCTTCAATATGTCAAAGATATTAAAACCAAAGTAAGTTAAACAATAACTTACTGTTAATTTTCTAGTGCAAGGCAATTGATTTTTTATGAAGCGAAGTTGGCGTGAAACTCTTTATAAGAGAAGCCAACGAGTTGCTGAAATAAAAAATCAATTAACGCAGCAATAGGAAATTATCCTTTTGGTCGCTTAGCACCGTACTTAGAACGGCCCTGCTTACGATCCTTAACACCTGCAAGGTCAAGCGTACCGCGCACACAGTGATAACGTACACCAGGCAAATCTTTTACACGACCGCCACGGATAAGTACAACACTGTGCTCTTGTAGGTTGTGGCCTTCACCACCGATGTATGAAGAAACTTCATACCCGTTAGTTAGGCGTACACGAGCTACTTTACGCAAAGCCGAGTTTGGCTTTTTAGGCGTAGTGGTGTAAACACGGGTACAAACGCCACGACGTTGCGGACAAGCTTCCAATGCAGGAACGTTTGTCTTTTTTACCTGCTTCTTGCGAGGTTTTCTTACTAGCTGATTAATTGTAGCCATTGAATAAAATCTCTATATCTAGTTCACGCTAATCTTGCGCGCCGATAACTCTAGGGCGCGCTATTCTAAAGAGGACACGATTTAAAGTCAAGCTTGGCTAAAGTTTGATCATTTAACCAAGCCGATACTTAATCAGTCCTCACCCTCATTCATGGAGCTGAGCTCGTCAGATAACGCCTGCTCAACCTCATCTGCTGTAGGCCCTAAGTCTTCTATTAGTGAATCTGCACGCTTGCGGCGACGTTCTGCATGGTAGGTCAAACCTGTACCAGCAGGAATTAGACGACCTACAATAACGTTCTCTTTCAAGCCACGTAAGTCATCAGTCTTACCGTTTACAGCCGCTTCGGTAAGTACGCGCGTTGTCTCCTGGAAGGAAGCAGCAGAAATAAAGGACTCAGTTGCCAATGAAGCTTTAGTAATACCCATTAGTACTCGCTCAAACTGTACCTGGTCTTTATTAGCCTCATTTAGCTTGTCATTTTCCTCAAGAACTCTGACAACTTCCATCTGATCACCTTTTAGGAAGCGAGAGTCGCCTGGGTTAGTGACAATACACTTACGCAACATCTGGCGAATAATCACTTCGATGTGCTTATCGTTAATGCCTACGCCTTGCAGACGATAGACTTCTTGCACTTCGTTAACAATGTAACGAGCAAGCTCTGTAATTCCTTTCAGGCGCAAGATATCGTGCGGGTTATCTGCACCGTCAGATACCACCTCACCTTTCTCAACTTTCTCGCCTTCGAACACGTTAAGTTGACGCCATTTAGGAATTAGCTCTTCATAGGTATCGCCACCGTCTTGGGGAGTGATGACTAAGCGACGCTTACCTTTAGTCTCTTTACCAAAGCTCACCGTACCTGAAATCTCAGCTAGAATTGCTGGTTCTTTCGGTTTACGAGCTTCAAACAGATCAGCCACACGTGGCAGACCACCGGTAATATCTTTTGTTTTTGAGCTTTCTTGAGGAATACGTGCAATCGCATCACCAATATTAACCTCTGCACCATCTTCCAAGCTCACAATAGCGTTGGCTGGTAAGAAGTATACCGCAGGCATTTCTGTGCCTGGGATATAAAGATCTTTACCTTTCTTATCAATCAGTTTAATAGCAGGCTTAACATCAGTACTTTTACTACCACTGCGTTGCTTGTTCTCGGTAATTACAATAGAGCTCAAACCTGTTAACTCATCAGTTTGTCGCTCAATATTGACGCCCTCATGCATATCGAGGAACTGAATCTTACCGTCAAGCTCAGCAATAATGGGGTGCGTATGCGGATCCCAGTTAGCGACAATATCGCCACCTTTTGCTTTTTCAGCTTCCTTGGTACTCAGTACAGCACCATAAGGAATCTTATAACGCTCTCGCTCACGACCATACTCGTCAACAATATTCAATTCTGATGAACGAGATACGATAACCAGCTTGCCATCCTGACGCTCTACGGTCTTAGCATTCTTAAGACGAATAACACCGTCATTTTTGATTTGAACATTATTATCGGCAGAGGCACGAGATGCAGCACCACCAATGTGGAAGGTACGCATCGTTAACTGGGTACCCGGCTCACCAATAGACTGAGCAGCAATAACACCAACTGCCTCACCTTGATTGATGATATGACCTCGAGCCAAATCACGACCATAACAGGCTGCACAAACACCAGTGCGAGTTTCACAGGTAATAACCGAACGTACCCGAACCTGATCAACAGAGTTTTGCTCTAAAATCTCAACCCATTTTTCATCGATTAATGTGCCGGCTTCAGCTAGAACATCATCTGTACCTGGCGTATACACCTCTTCAGCGATGACTCGGCCCAATACTCGTTCGCCCAAACCTTCTACAACATCACCACCTTCAATGAGAGGTGACATGAAGATACCATTGGTTGTTCCACAATCATGCTCAGTGATAACCATATCTTGAGCAACATCAACCAAGCGACGAGTTAAGTAACCTGAGTTCGCAGTTTTCAATGCGGTATCGGCCAAACCTTTACGCGCACCGTGTGTCGAAATAAAGTACTGAGATACATCCAGACCCTCACGGAAGTTTGCCGTAATTGGCATCTCAATAATCGAGCCATCTGGTTTAGCCATCAAGCCACGCATACCAGCAAGCTGTCGAATCTGCGCTGCACTACCACGAGCGCCGGAATCAGCCATCATAAAGATTGAGTTAAACGAAGGCTGGCGAACTGTATTACCATCCTTATCAACCAACTCTTCAGTGCCGATAAAGTCCATCATTGCCTTGGCAACTTTTTCATTGGTATGCGACCAGATATCGACTACTTTGTTGTAGCGCTCACCTTGAGTTACCAAACCAGAGTTAAATTGTTCCTGAATTTCTGCAACTTCTTTTTCTGCAGCTTCAATAATTTCTGCTTTAGCATCTGGAATCGCCATATCCTCGATACCAACCGAAGTACCAGAGCGTGTAGCATAAGTGAAGCCCATATACATTAATTGGTCAGCAAAGATAACCGTGGCTTTTAACCCACACTCGCGATAACAGGTATTCACTAACTTAGAAATCGCTTTCTTGGTCATCGCCTTGTTCACTAGCTCAAAGCTAATGCCATCCGGAACGATTCCCCACAATAGCGAACGACCTACGGTAGTTTCTGCTAATTCGATGCGAGCAGTTTTATTGCCCTCTTCATCAATATCAACCATCGGCAAACGCACTTTAACTTTGGCATGTAAATCAACGACCCCATTTGCATAGGCGCGCTGAACTTCATCAGCGTCTGAGAAGATCATGCCTTCGCCTTTCGCATTAACACGATCACGCGTCAAATAGTAAAGACCTAATACAACGTCCTGAGTTGGAACAATGATCGGCTCACCATTTGCAGGAGATAGGATATTGTTGGTCGACATCATCAACGCGCGTGACTCAAGTTGAGCTTCGATCGTCAATGGAACGTGTACCGCCATTTGGTCACCATCGAAGTCAGCGTTGTAGGCAACACAGACTAGCGGGTGTAACTGGATCGCTTTACCTTCAATCAGTACCGGCTCAAATGCCTGAATACCTAAGCGGTGAAGTGTCGGAGCACGGTTTAATAATACTGGATGTTCACGAATGACCTCTTCCAGAATATCCCAAACTACCGCTTCTTCACGCTCAACCATTTTCTTAGCAGCTTTAATCGTTGTCGCTAAACCACGAAGCTCAAGCTTGCTATAGATAAATGGTTTAAATAATTCCAGTGCCATTTTCTTTGGCAAACCGCATTGGTGCAATTTAAGTGTTGGACCAACTACAATAACCGAACGACCGGAGTAATCGACACGCTTACCTAATAGGTTTTGACGGAAACGACCCTGCTTACCTTTAATCATATCGGCAAGCGATTTTAATGGGCGTTTATTAGTACCGGTAATTGCACGGCCACGACGACCGTTGTCTAGCAGAGCGTCAACAGACTCCTGCAACATACGCTTTTCGTTACGGACAATAATGTCAGGCGCATTCAGGTCAAGCAGACGACGTAAACGGTTGTTACGGTTAATCACCCGACGATATAAGTCGTTTAAGTCAGATGTTGCAAATCGACCACCATCCAATGGAACCAAAGGACGTAAATCAGGTGGAAGAACTGGCAACACAGTCATAATCATCCACTGCGGATCATTGCCTGACTCAAGGAATGCTTCAAGAAGCTTTAAGCGTTTGCTTAGTTTCTTTAACTTTGTTTCCGAATTTGTCGATGGAATTTCTTCCTCACGAATACGATGAGCTTCTTCTTTTAAATCAATTAGATCAAGCAAAGCACTGATAGCTTCAGCACCCATCTTAGCTTCAAAGTCATCACCAAATTCTTCTAAAGCATCTAAGTAACCTTCTTCGCTCAATAGCTGGCCGGCTTCTAAAGTCGTCATACCAGGCTCGGTCACAACGAATGCCTCAAAATACAAAATCCGCTCAATATCACGCAGTGTCATATCAAGCAACATACCAATACGGCTTGGTAATGATTTCAAGAACCAAATATGTGCCACCGGGCATGCCAGGTCAATGTGACCCATACGCTCACGACGCACTTTAGTTAAAGTAACCTCAACACCACACTTTTCACAGATGATGCCGCGGTGCTTTAAACGCTTGTACTTTCCACACAAACATTCGTAATCTTTAACAGGGCCAAAAATTTTGGCACAAAATAAACCGTCACGTTCCGGCTTAAAGGTACGATAGTTTATTGTTTCAGGTTTTTTCACTTCGCCAAAAGACCAAGAACGGATCTGTTCTGGTGATGCTAAGTTAATCCGAATAGCATCGAACTCTTCTGATTGGCTCTGCTGCTTAATAAAATTTAATAAGTCTTTCACAATCGCTCTCCTAATGGAGTTAAAACCTTTACCCAAATGACCCCACAGCTACTGTGGGGCTTGATGGAGTCGCCTACCGCTTACTCTTCGTGCTCAAGCTCAATATTGATCGCCAGCGAGCGGATTTCCTTAGTCAGTACATTAAACGACTCAGGCATTCCAGGCTCCATGCGATGATCACCGTCCACAATATTCTTATACATGCGGGTTCGACCATTCACATCATCTGACTTAACAGTAAGCATCTCTTGCAAGGTATATGCAGCACCATAAGCTTCCAATGCCCACACTTCCATCTCACCGAAACGCTGACCACCGAATTGAGCTTTACCACCTAACGGTTGCTGAGTAACCAAACTGTATGACCCTGTAGAACGGGCATGCATCTTGTCATCAATTAAGTGGTTCAGTTTCAGCATATACATGTAACCTACTGTAACTGGGCGTTCGAAACGGTCACCTGTTCGGCCATCGTATAACCATGATTGGCCGGTTTTAGATAACTCACCCAACTCAAGCATTGCATGAATATCTTCTTCAGTGGCACCATCAAATACCGGGGTAGCCATAGGCACACCACCACGTAAATTACTGGCCATTGTCATGACTTCTTCATCCGTCATTTCTGACAGATCGACAGCTTTATCATCGCGATGGTTATAAACTTTATTCAAGAAAGTACGAACTGTTTTTGGTGCTTTACCGGTATCCAGTAACTCTCCAATTTTTAAGCCCACACCTTTAGCGGCCCAACCTAAGTGAGTTTCCAGGATCTGACCAATATTCATACGCGAAGGAACACCCAATGGATTCAACACGATATCTACTGGATCACCATTTTCGTCATATGGCATATCTTCTATCGGAACAATAGTTGAAATAACACCTTTGTTACCGTGACGGCCAGCCATTTTATCACCCGGCTGAATACGACGTTTCACTGCCAAGTAAACTTTTACGATCTTTTGAACACCTGGTGCTAAATCGTCGCCTTGAGTAATTTTTAGCTTTTGCACCTCAAATTTCTTGTCGTATTCTTTGCGTTGTTCAGCAAGATAGTTAGCCAGGCTTTCTAAGGCTTGCTGCTTTTCCTCAACACGTAGCTGAATCTCAAGATATTGAGCAGGCTCAAGACTGTCCAAGTAGTCAGCAGTAATTTTGCTGCCTTTCTTGAATTTATTCGGGCCTTTCTCGCCAACACAGCCCATAACAAGATTACGAGCACGCTGGTAAATGCTTTCGGCCAAGATACGGAATTCATCATTCAAGTCTTTCTTAGCGTGTGCAACTTCAGAATTTTCAATTTCTTTTGCACGAGTGTCTTTTTCAACACCATCACGAGTAAAGACCTGTACATCAATGACAGTTCCGTGAGTCGAAGTACCCACGCGCAACGACGTATCTTTGACGTCTGAAGCTTTTTCACCAAAGATGGCACGCAATAACTTCTCTTCTGGAGTTAACTGTGTTTCACCTTTTGGAGTCACTTTACCTACCAGAATGTCACCTGGCTTTACTTCAGCACCGATATAAACGATACCTGACTCATCAAGCTTGCTCAGCGCACTTTCACCAACATTAGGTATGTCAGCTGTAATTTCTTCAGGACCAAGCTTAGTATCACGAGAGATACAGGTTAATTCCTGAATATGGATACTGGTGAAACGATCTTCTTGAACCACATTTTCAGAGATTAGGATCGAATCCTCAAAGTTGTAACCATTCCAAGGCATGAATGCTACGCGCATGTTTTGACCAAGAGCCAACTCACCTAAATCAGTCGAAGGACCATCTGCCAAGACATCACCACGTGCAACAATATCACCTTGCTTAACAATAGGACGTTGATTGATACATGTATTTTGGTTTGAGCGTGTGTATTTAGTGAAGTTGTAAATATCAACACCAGAGTCGTTATCACCCACTTCATCTTCGTTAACACGAATAACAACACGACTAGCATCAACCTGGTCAACCACACCGCCACGTTTCGCTGCAACAACAACACCCGAGTCAACCGCTACAGTACGTTCCATACCAGTACCAACTAACGGCTTTTCAGCACGCAATGTTGGAACTGCCTGACGTTGCATGTTTGAACCCATCAATGCACGGTTCGCATCATCGTGTTCAAGGAATGGAATCATACTCGCCGCAACCGATACGATCTGCTGAGGAGAAACGTCCATATATTGAACTTGCTCAGGGGTGGCAAGCATAAACTCGCCCTGATAACGAGAAGGTACTAAGTCATCAGAGAAAGCACCGTTCTTATCAAGGTTAGCATTCGCCTGAGCGATGACAAACTTACCTTCATCAATAGCAGACAAGTAATCGACATCAGCCGTTGGCTTACCATCTGCAACACGTCGATATGGAGTTTCGAGGAAACCATATTGGTTGGTTCTTGCGTAACATGACAAGGAATTAATCAAACCAATGTTTGGACCCTCAGGGGTTTCAATTGGACACACACGACCATAATGCGTTGGGTGTACGTCTCGAACCTCAAAGCCTGCACGCTCACGCGTCAAACCACCAGGGCCTAATGCGGATACGCGGCGCTTGTGAGTAACCTCTGATAACGGATTGTTTTGATCCATAAACTGAGATAACTGACTAGAACCAAAGAATTCTTTTACCGCTGCAGAGACAGGCTTGGCATTAATCAAATCTTGTGGCATCAAGTTTTCACTTTCTGCTTGTGATAAACGCTCTTTAACAGCACGCTCAACACGAACCAAACCAACACGGAACTGATTTTCGGCCATTTCGCCAACACAACGAATACGACGATTTCCCAAGTGGTCAATATCATCAACAGTATCGTTACCATTTCTGATATTAATCAGAGCTTTGATAACTGCGATAATGTCATCATTTGAAAGAGTGCCTTCACCTTCAATTTCATCACGACCAACACGACGGTTGAATTTCATTCGACCAACGCGAGACAAGTCATAACGTTCCTGATTAAAGAACAGGTTCTCGAATAATGCTTCAGCTGCATCTTGCGTTGGCGGTTCGCCAGGACGCATCATGCGATAAATTTCAACTTTTGCTTCAAGCGGTGTACGTGTCGAATCAATACGCAATGTATCGGACATGTATGGACCGTGATCCAAGTCATTTGTATACAGAGTAGGGACTTCTGTCACACCTGACTCTATCATTTTCTCTAGAATTTCTTCTGTGATTTCAGCATTAGCTTCAGCAATAATCTCGCCTGATTCTTTATCGATGATATCAGCAGCTAGTGCGCGTCCGTAAATGTACTCAGTTGGAACATCTAGCTTTTTAGTTCCCGCTTTTTCTAATTGAGCAATATGTCGAGGGGTAATACGACGACCCTCTTCAACAACTACTTTGCCTTTAACCTTGATTTCAAAGGTGGCAGTTTCACCACGCAAACGCGAAGGAATCAGTTCGAGCTGAACCTCGCCTTTTTTGGTGATGTAGAAGTTATTGCGCTCAAAGAACATGTCCAGCATGTCCTGGGTGTTGTAACCCAAAGAGCGTAAAATAATAGAAGCAGGCAATTTACGGCGACGGTCGATGCGCACGTAAAGCATATCTTTTGGATCAAACTCGAAATCCAACCATGAACCACGGTAAGGGATAACACGAGCTTGATACAGCAATTTACCAGAGCTGTGTGTTTTACCTCGATCAGAATCGAAGAACACACCAGGACTACGGTGTAACTGGGAAACAATAACACGCTCAGTACCGTTAATAACGAAAGTACCGTTTTCTGTCATTAGCGGTAATTCGCCCATAAATACTTCTTGCTCGCGAATATCCTTTACTTTTTTGGTCTTAGAGTCTTTATCATAAATGACCAAGCGGATTTTTACGCGTAGCGGCGCAGCATAAGTTATGCCACGGATTTGACATTCTTTTACGTTGAAGACAGGTTCGCCTAATGAATATCCAACGTATTCCAGTGCAGCGTTACCTGAATAACTTTCAATTGGGAAAATAGACCTGAACGCTGAGTCCAAACCTGAATCCTCTTCGCTCTTTGGCTCAAGAAATTCACGGTATGAATCTTTTTGGATTGCCAAAAGATAGGGCACATCGAGAATATTGGAACGTCGACCAAAATCCTTGCGGATTCGTTTTTTCTCAGTGTATGAATATGCCATGCGGGTTCCTCGGCTAGCTAGCTTTTAACCAGTGATATATTGCGTAGAATTTTCTACTTTGTGTGGCTCTTAACCACTTGCCGTTAAAACGGCAAAAAGGCCGGTGACAAAGTCACCAGCCATTTTGGACTGTTTGCTGTCGAAAACTGACACCAAGTAATAAACTTATTACTTGACTTCAACTTCAGCGCCAGCTTCTTCCAATTGCTTCTTGATGTCTTCTGCTTCAGCTTTCTCAACACCTTCTTTAACAGCAACAGGAGCGCCTTCAACCATGTCTTTAGCTTCTTTCAAACCAAGACCAGTGATGCCGCGGATAGCTTTAATTACAGCTACTTTGTTACCGCCAAAGCTTTTCATTACAACGTCAAACTCAGTTTGCTCTGCAGCTGCACCAGCGTCACCGCCAGCAGCTGGGCCAGCTACTGCAACAGCAGCGGCAGCAGATACACCGAATTTTTCTTCCATTGCTTCAACAAGTTCAACAACTTCCATTACGCTCATTTCAGCAATAGCGTTCAAGATATCATCTTTAGATAGAGCCATTTCTAGTCTCCTGGGTATTTAAAATTAAAATTAACAAAATGTTAAAACTACGGTTAAACAGATCTCGAACTAAGAGTCTTAAGCCGCTTGTTTTTGATCGCGAACAGCAGCAACCACACGAGTAACTTTGGTCGGTACTTCTTTGAAAGTACGAGCAAGTTTTGTGATAGGCGCGTTCATAACCATCATCAATGTAGCAAGTGCTTCGTCTCTTGTTGGCAAGGCAGCCACAGCGTCTAGACGCTCAGGACCATGTAACTCACCACCAATAGCAATACCAGTTACTTCAAGCTGTTTGTTCTCTTTTGCGAAGTCTTTAAAAAGACGCGCCGCTGCACCAGGTGCATCGATTGAGAACGCATAAACTAAAGGACCAGTTAACGCATCTTGCATACAAGCGAACTCAGTGTCTTCAACAGCACGACGAGCTAACGTGTTACGAATAACACGAACATAAACATTGCTTTCACGTGCTTTCACACGAAGCGCAGTCATCTGCTCTACTGTTAAACCGCGGTACTCAGCTACTACGGCTGAAAGGGCATCTTTTGCTACTGTATTAATTTCAGTAACAATCGCCTTTTTGCCTTCAAGTCTAAGTGCCACTAGTTCACCTCCAGTTTTTCGAACCTTTGCTTTCGCTCCGGTCGAGTTTTACGTTTGATAAGGCAAGCCTTATCCTTTGAGTTACGGTGAACGATTCCACTTAAAAAGTTTCATCAAGGTCTCACCGTCTGCGTAGGCAAATATTAAACCAGTTGGTCGTAATCAATATCGATAAGCGATTCACCAGTACCTACGGTCTTTGACGGTTCCCTGAATTGCTTTCACACCCCAGGAAACCCAAAGCCTTTATAATCAGTCTTTAAGCGATAAGCTTGACTGATCGATTGCTAAACCAGGACCCATAGTTGAAGAAAGAGAAATCTTCTTCATATAGGTGCCTTTTGATGAAGCTGGCTTAGCTTTCTTCAATGCGATTAGTAAACTGGTTAAGTTTTCTAGAAGCGCATTGCTTTCAAATGTTACTTTTCCAATTGCAGCGTGAACGATACCGTTTTTATCCGCACGGTATTGAACCTGACCAGCTTTGGCGTTTTTAACTGCTGTTGCAACGTCAGGAGTTACCGTACCCACTTTTGGGTTTGGCATTAAGCCGCGAGGGCCTAAGATCTGACCTAATTGACCAACCACACGCATTGCGTCTGGGCTAGCAATTACTACGTCAAAGTCCAAGTTACCTTTCTTAACTTCTTCAGCTAAATCTTCCATACCAGCGATATCAGCGCCCGCAGCTTTTGCTTCATCTACATTATTTGTAAATACAGCAACGCGAACGTCTTTACCTGTACCATTTGGAAGAACGGTAGCGCCACGAACAACCTGATCAGATTTACGTGGATCGATACCAAGGTTTATAGCAACTTCAAGACTCTCGTCGAACTTGACAGTAGAAACTTCTTTCAACAACTGAATAGCTTCTTCAGCTGAAAAGACTGTGCGACCAGCAACTTTTTCGTTGATAGCGCGAATACGTTTTGAAATTTTAGCCATTATCTTAACCCTCTACGTCGACGCCCATTGAGCGTGCTGTGCCAGCGATTGTCTTAACAGCTGCATCCATATCCGCAGCGGTTAAATCTGGCTCTTTAGTTGTAGCAATCTCTTCCAACTGAGCTCGAGTAATCTTGCCCACTTTCTTAGTGTTAGGAGTTGCACTACCAGACTTTAAGCCTAATGCTTTTTTGATTAGAACTGACGCTGGAGGAGTTTTAGTAATGAATGTAAAGCTACGATCATTGTAAACAGTGATTACTACCGGAGTAGGAAGACCCTTTTCCAGTTTTTCTGTTTGTGCGTTAAAAGCTTTACAGAATTCCATGATGTTCACACCATGCTGACCCAATGCAGGACCAACTGGTGGACTAGGATTAGCCATACCGGCTGCTACTTGTAGCTTAATATAAGCTTCGACTTTCTTAGCCATGTTTCACCTCTATTTGGGTTCAAGCGCTAGCTTTACTAGCTCCCCTAATTAACAAAAACGTACAAAAACGCGTCTTTTTTACAAAGACAATAAAGCGCTCCCCGTGTTGGTTTCCCAAACAGAGATACGCTAAATTAATTTGTATCTGCCTAGCCTTTTTCGACTTGGCCGAACTCCAATTCTACAGGAGTTGAGCGTCCAAAGATAGAGACAGACACTTGCAAACGGCTTTTCTCGTAGTTTACTGACTCTACGACACCGTTAAAGTCCGCAAACGGACCATCAGTAACCCGAACCATTTCGCCGGGCTCAAACAATACTTTTGGCTTAGGCTTGTCACCACTGTCTTCAATACGGTTTAAAATCGCGTTGGCTTCTTTCTCACTAATTGGAGCCGGGCGGTCAGATGTACCACCGATGAAACCCATTACACGCGGAGTATTTCGGACAACCTGCCATGATTCTTCGTCCATTTCCATTTGAACTAAGACATAACCTGGGAAAAACTTGCGTTCACTACGTCTTTTCTGGCCCGCTCTCATCTCTACTACTTCTTCAGTAGGAACCAGAACTTCACCAAACTTGTCTTCCAAACCTGCTAGCTGAATACGCTCTTCCAGCATGGTTTTGACTTTGTTTTCGTAGCCTGAAAAGGCTTGTACAACGTACCAACGTAGTGCCATGCAAGAACTCCTAGCCGATAATCGGACTAATTAAGAAGCTATTTATAAGCCAATCGATCAACGCCAAAAACAGACCTAAAAGGATAACCATAATGATTACCATAATAGTTGTTTTAACCGTCTCATTTGATGTTGGCCAAATAACTTTGCGCAGCTCTGTGCGCGCTTCACGAGCAAACTTCCAAAACGCCTGGCCTTTCGCTGTTGCCATAGCAACCACAATAGCCAGAATCACCGACACTAAAACTATGCCCGTGCGAATTAAAATTGACTCTTCAGACAAATAATTGAAGCCTACAATGCCACCCGCAATCAATGCGAATGCAAAGAACCACTTCAAACCGTCTAATTTAGAACCTGTATTTGTCGCCTGTGCGCTCATGAAATAAACCTTTAGTATCAGCCACTTAACTTTCGCTAAAAGGTAAAGTGGCAGGCCAGGAGGGACTCGAACCCCCAACTTTCGGTTTTGGAGACCGACGCTCTACCAATTGAACTACTGGCCTAAAACTGATTGTCAAAAATTAAGGCAGGGAATTATACCCTGCCTTATTTGAATTGCAATTGATTATTCAAGAATTTTAGCAACAACACCAGCGCCTACTGTACGACCGCCTTCACGGATCGCAAAGCGCAAACCTTCGTCCATCGCAATCGGTGCGATCAACTCTACGTTCATTTTGATGTTATCACCCGGCATTACCATCTCTACGCCTTCTGGTAACTCACAAGCACCAGTAACGTCAGTTGTACGGAAGTAGAACTGTGGACG
>JBLWYL010000008.1:0-15382 GCA_048266925.1 Kangiella sp.
TATATAGATTAAGACATATAAAAATACTCTAATCATCCTAATTATCTTGGAACGCACGAAGAATTTATAAAGAGCAACGCGCTATATCGGCGCTTATGTGTACTTCAATTTGTTCTCGAAATAGCGTCAAATCAAAATACCGCGTAAGTACTTAAGGTACTTTGATAAACACAACAACATAACTATCACTTCGCTCTCTACGCTCAGTTATTTCCATCCAACTCTCTCTAATTAACTAGCCTTGTAAATTTCACCATTCACGCAAAAACAAGAATTAAATTCAGAGTTTATTGACTTTCGGGCAGATTAAGCCTAGCTTTTAACTTGATGTAACGATTGGTTACATATCATTACACATAAGAGTCAGAGTCTTTTTTGTATCTGGCACTTGCCGGTGAGCCGGTCATATTCTGAATCGTCTCTATGTTCTATAGGTAGCCGCGTATCCGGGGTTGATAACTCATCTTGGTTCTCTGGTTCAAATAATTACAACAATAAATGTGCATAAGGACATTCCTATGAGAGTACATCTACTTGCCTCACTCGCTGTGAGGGACATTTTCCTCATACTTTTAGTTCTTTTTTTATCCGGTTGTGGTAGTGATGATGATTCAGATTCGGATGAACCCTCCGTTACGATTAACGGTGGCGGTGTTAAGGGCCCACTTGCCAATGCCAGCGTTGAAGTGTTTGCATTCGATAGCGATGAAACTGGTTTTCAAGGGCGATCTCTCGATCAAGGTCGTACCGATGGTAACGCCGCCTTAAGAGATATTTCTTTGAAGCGGAGCGAGACCAAACAGCCTGCAATTCTGGTGGTTTCTACTAACAGTAACACGATTAACCTAACCACAGGCCTACAACCCCAAGTGCCAAGTGACATTACAACGTTACGCACGGTCATTACCTCCGATGTACTGACACTAATACAAGCTCGTTCACAAAGCATCTACGCAACGCCTCTTACCACCTTGGCAACTAACTTGGCGATTGCACGCGTTGGCCAAGGTGCCAGCGCCGAAGCGTTTGGTTCTGCCTTGCAGTTTGCCGCAGCGGATGTAATCAGGGCGTTCGGATTTGGGATGTCCTTAGAAACTGATATTTTTACCGCAGCCCCTTTGATCAATAACCAAACAAACAGCCTGGCTGAACAAACTTCGGTGGCTCGTTATCGTACAGCGATAGAGGCCTTTTCCGCCGTGGTATCATTGGTTCAAAAATCGGCTTTTGAGGCTGATCCGAACAATGCACCCAGCAATGACGAATTAGTCGCCGCATTGGCACTTGATATCAGTGATGGTGTAATTGATGGAGCGAATGCTGCAACTCCAATAGGTGCACTGCAAGCCATTCCAGCATTAGGTAGTTTGTTGGCGACTGACCCCGCCATGCTAATTGTTCCGGGAACCTCCGTGAAGGTTTCCAACATAGAAGAAATTCTAGTTGCCGAAGCGGCAATAACCGGAACTTCAAGCAATGTCGATTTTCTGCGCAACGCGATAGATGTACAGCCAAGTGCAGCGGTTCTAGACATTATCAATAATGCGAACCACCTTGCTCCACGTGTCGTGAGTGCCATTTCAACGAGTAATAACTCTATCCTGCTGACATTCACAAAAGCAATGGATCAACTTTCCGCCGAAGAACCCAGCCATTATTCAATTGTGCAGAGTAACATCAATGGTGAAGTGGGTGCCTTGTTGGTTCAAAGCGCAACAATGGTCGGTGACAGTGGCAAGGTAGTCGAGTTACAGACTAGCTCACAAAATGAGGTCACCTATACCATTCTGGTTACTAATGTGACCGACACCTTTGGCAATCAACTTGATATTGCAGGCGCTTTAAATGACTTCATACTAGCCAATAGCGCAGATTTTGCAGGTTCACCGCCAACCGTTCGTTATGCCTGTAGTGATGATGCTTTTGGTGACCTTGCAGGAACAAGCTGCAGCACCAATCAGCAATGCTGGGATCCCGCCTATGATGCCTCTACAGACCTAGAGCCCAGCGCCCGGTGCCTTATTGCCAGCAATGACTTTTTGGACACAGACGGCGACGGCATTACCGATGACAAAGAAGTGCGCGGCTACGACATCATAATCCATTACAGTAATGGTGTGGTAGAAGAAAGAGAGGTCACAAGTGACCCCTATAGCCCTGATACCGATGGTGATGGTATTAACGACTATGAAGAGTTGCAATACGGAGCCAACCCACGTGATGGTGATACTGATGGTGACGGTGTATCCGATAAGGTCGAGCGTCAGGTACTGCTGAGTAACCCTACCTCTCAAGATACCGACGGTGATGGTTTGACGGACCGAATAGAACACGAAAACTTCCACACCTCGGTAGTCTTGGCCGATACCGATGGTGACAAGTTTAGTGACTATGAAGAATTGATTGAGCTAAATCGCAATCCGCGAATTGCTGACTTACCGGCGGTGAATATCTCTGTTGGACAGGTCAGGCTGCAAATCGATGAACGTTTCAGTTATACCGATGAACAGGGCACGCTAATAACCGAAGAGTCCAGCAGTAATACCAGTTTATCGCAGAGCAGCAACACCAGTTTTAGCCGCGCTGACTCGGGTGTGACCACCAATACCTTTAGCTTTGGTTCTGAAACTAGGGCTGGATTATCGGATCAAGAAACAGGAAACTCTGATGTTACTCTCCTAGGATTTTTGAGTGTGCCTGATAAAGTGGGATTGCCCTTCGCACAAACTCAAGTTAATTTGGGTCACGAAGAAAGCAAAACCAGTTCTTGGCAAACTGACCGAAATTCAGCGCGTGAATCGCAACAGGTATATGAATCGTCGCTTAACAAGAGCAAAGAAATTTCCACTACCCGCGCAGTCACCCGTGAAGTATTTGGTGCCAGTATTGAGCTGGACGTCAGTGTCGAGAATATCGGCAACTTATCCTTTACCCTAAGCAATATCGAAATCACGGTACTACAACGTAGTACGACCGACTCCGCCGTCTTCTTACCAGTGGCCACCTTGGTGGCCAATTCCGAACTCACCACCGGCACTCCTCTTGAGCTGAATATGGGGCCCTTTACCCAAAGCAAGGGGCCTTTCTTATTTTCCAGTCGCGAAGTATTTCCCAATTTGGTAGAAGACTTAATGCGTTCGCCTAATGGTCTGGTATTTAAAATTGCTAATTACGACGTGGCCGATGAGTTCGGGCGTAATTTTGTTTTCTCCAATCAAACCGCTCGCGACCGTACCTTTGGTTTGTTAATCGATGAAGGCGAGCTAGGGGCTAAACAACAATACATAGCCGCGGCGGGCGCCATGGCGGCCTCTGGTGCTTACCAAGGTGGCTGGCAACCCGATGGCAGCCCGAAGGGTTTGTCGATGGATTATGTTATGGGTGAGATTTTAGGCTTGCCAAAAAATTCTAATGCCATTACCGGGATTACGGCCGGCTTGGATGGCGTGGCAGACTCCTCTGCCGGCGGGGATGATATTCAATTAATCCCCCAAGGTACTACTGGCTTAAGCATTGGGGCGGTGGTCATCGGCGCGGGTGACAATGGCGTAATTGATGATGAAACAACAGTCGACCCGGCCGATGACCAAGGCTATGTCACCGGCTACGAAACCAGTCCGACCTGTAATGCAGACTCTGGCACTAAAGCCCGTTTCGCCTGTGGTAGCTATACAGCAGACTGGTGCGCCACCGATGCCGGAGATGATATTGGCGCCGCACCGGCCTGTAACGGCCCCGAAAAACTGGTACGTGTGAATGGCTTGCGTGACGGCGATTTTAACCGTGCTTGGGTTGTGATGTTTTCGGGTGATGTACCAGCGCCGGTTGATTTTGGCGAAATTCGTGTTCGCTCCGGTGAAGACATTAGTCTGGCCTTTCTGCAGGATCTGGACGAAGACGGCTTATTTGCCCGTCAGGAATATTTGTTTGGCTCAGTAGATAGCCGCTCAGACATCTTTGATAACGCGAGCTTCGGTATCGACTTTGATATAGATGACGCCATTGCCCAAGGCCCAATTGAAGATGGTATTTATGATTCAAAAGACACAGACGGAGATGGTTTGGGGGATTTTGCTGAGGTTAATGTCGGCTGGTTGGTATCCACCGAAGCAGGGTTGTATCGTGCATATTCCAGTCCACGCCAGCGTGATACTGACGGTGATGGACTATTGGACCTTCAAGAACTTGATTTGAGCGGTTTCTGTGAAGATAGCGACCCACGCCAAGATGGCCTTTGCGCCTTCCAGTCTCGCGATGCTGAATACGGTTACACCAATGATCCAGCTGAAGCGGTTGCGATTGCGGTTGGCCCAGATGGTATCGCGCAAACATTAAACCCAAATGATTCCGGCGATCCTGATAATGATGATGTGGCACAAATCAATGCCAATGACTTTGGCTCGTTTCAATTTTCTAGCCCCTATCAGTGGGTCATTACGCAGGGGCCCAATAGTATCTTTGAATCCACTCCTTTAGGGGATGACCGCTTCGTTACTGAAATTCAGCCAGGCGCTGTCACCGACCCAAGTCGGGCCGATACCGATGTCGATGGCATTAGTGATGGTGCGGAGATACTGGGACTTGAGGTTGGACATGCAGTGGTTGATGGTGGCAATGGCATAGTTGAGACCACCAAGAATGGTGATGATGTGCAAAAAAGTCTGCAAGGCAATGGCGTATTGCCGGATAGTATTATTATCCTTCCTGGACCAAATGGTACGATAGACACCGTTGCAGCAGATGATTTCGTAAAAGAGTTTGAAGGGTTTTACTGGATAGATTGTGGCCCAAATAAAAAGCTTGAATCTATTAAAGTAGGTGATGACTTCGCAACTGTTCCTACGAATGGACAATGTCAGGGTTCATTAGGAAGCGTGGGCATAACACAGGGTGAAAATGGTGTGCTCGAGTCAAGTGCTAATAGCGCAAGTTTAGATTCCGACGACTATGTTCGACAAGCTAAGCTAGTCGTAACCGATCCACTGCGCCGCGACACAGAGTCAGACACTATTCCCGATGGCATTGAACTGGCACAGGGTTCCGACCCTACGGTAGTAGACGGCACTAATTTTCGTGATAGCGACTATGATGGCCTGACAGATGCGGAAGAAACCACTCTCGGCTGGATGGTAAGTATTAACGGCACCGCGCCGTATGAAGTGCACTCTAGCCCGAGTTTGGGTGATACTGATGCGGATGGTTTACCTGATTACGTTGAGCGTGATTTGGGTACTGACCCCAACCGGGTCGACAGTGACCAGGACGGGTTAAGCGACCTGGACGAGATTACGCGGGGCAATCTTGAATATTATGCAGCTATTACAGAAAGCTATAGTGGCGCTTATGTCCAGGGTAGCCTTTCGGCTGAGCTTGGAACGAGCCCAGTATTATGGGATACCGACGGCGATTACCTTTCTGACTATCAGGAGCTATATATTGGTTATCAATATCAGGCACCTCAAGGCACGGTGATCGAAACGGTTTATACGAACCCCTTGTTAACGGACAGTGACTTCGACGGCGCGACAGATTTGAGAGAAGCCAATACGCCTATTTGGGTGGCTTATGAAGCAACAGGAAGTGTGGCTCGTCGAACGATTACCCTGAGTGGGAACCGAAATATTGAAGTCGCTGACGTTGACTACTCTGCAAGTGAGGACTTCAACCTCTTGCAGTATCGAACCGACGCTAACAATGCAGATACCGATGGTGATGGAATTCTGGATGGCGATGAAAGTTTGTTGGGCAACGCTCCGCGAATACCGAATCGAAAAATTAATATTTCGATGAACACTTTGTATGTGGATGATGTTGATGATGATAACGAAAGCGGCAGTGGCAACCTCGCTCATCATCACGGCGAAGTCGCATGGTGGGTAACGGTCAGAAAATTTGACTCTGTCACAAATACCTTAGGCGAGGCACGCCTATTGAGTTCAGCTGACGACAGCATTGATTCTGAGTATTACGGGCTATGGCTAAATGACTGGGATAACCCGGCTAACTATCAAATGACTAGGACAACAGTTATTAATTCGGGTTGGAACAGAAGTAATGACTTTTGCAAGATAGTCCCTGTAGGTTCACTGACAAGGGTTCACAAAGCTTTCAACGTGAATAAATCAATGGATATTGACTTGGTTGAAGGCGACTATTTGATTGTGCGTGGCTTGGTCGCTGAGTTCGATACGCAGTATGTTGACTGGTACGGCTGTGGTCGAGGCCCAGACGATCATACTGATTTATCAAAACCTGAGCCAGCTTTTATTCCAACACAGTATGTCGGTGAGTGTAATGCCCGCATCGACCAAAAAATCACCTTCGATGCAAATCCATTGATAACTTTAACTCTGGACACTTCTGACACAGGTGCGTGTGATATTTCAGCTGATATCGTGATTTCGGCGGACTAGCTATACGATATCCATGTTCTTAATCATGCATAAGAACCTGAAATGCGGCTCAGTGAGCCGCATTTTTTTTGTGGCGTAATCAAGCTCTTTTAAAAATTGAAAAGAGTAATTAGGATAACCCTAATTTCACACCGCAATTTATCGTCACTAGCTGTGATAGCGCTGTTTCAAAATTAGCTGTAAATTGCTCAGCATTGCAAAGACTAGAAAGATTTAATTTTTCCCGCATGATGGGCCTTAGCGCGTCCAGTGGTTCTGGGTTCTCAGCAAGTGTTATTGCCAATTCTTTATAACCCGCTAAATCATCTGCTACAAACTGGTCAAGTTCGGCATGCTTCAAAATACTGGCACTAACTCGACTGGCATGACGATCACCTAAAAAAGTGATGGTGGGTACTCCCATCCAGAGTGCCTCACAGGTAGTGGTGGTCCCGTTATAAGGGAAGGTATCCAGAGCGATATCTATTTGGTTATATACCGATAAATGGTCAATTGAATCTGGAACGCGAGACATCAATTCAACTCGGTTAGCACTCACCCCTAACTCTTCAAACTTGGCATGTATCCTTGATCTATTACTCTTTTCGGCCAATTGATTGGCTTTGATAATAATTTTAGAACTTGGCGTTGAAGTCAGTATTTGTGCCCATGACTCGATCACGAAATCATTTACCTTAGCCAAATTATTGAAGCTTCCAAACGTAATGTATCCATTTTTTAAATGGGGCGGCGATTTTTGGTAAGCTACCTCAGCATCTCCTTTGTAGCAAAGAAAGCCACTTTCTAGGCGGATCAGCTTCTCATTACTTAGGTCATCTGCGATAGGTGTCGGGTCCGTTATTTCGTCTACTATACGGTAGTCCATTGCCTCGACCCCGGTAGAGTGTGGATATCCCAGCCAGTTAACCTGAACGGGGGCTACTCTCCGAGATAAAACAGCAAGCCTATTACCGGTCGAGTGGCCCGAAAGGTCAATCAGAATATCCAGCTTATGTGAGCGCATCAATTCGGCAAGTGATTGGTTGTTTATATCTGCACAGTTGTGCCAATGGTCAGCGCGTTGGCGGAAACTATGGGTTACCGGGTCGACGGTATCACCCGTAAAGTAACAATATAGCTCAAACTTATCTTTATTATGATGGCGTATTACGGGCCAAAGGAAATAGGCTACTGAATGCTTGTTAAAATCAGCTGAGATATAACCAATCCGTATTTTTCGTTGACCATCCCAGTGGGCTTTAAACTCTAGATCAATAGGCGGATAAGATTTAGCTTCCTGGATGTGTTTCTGATATAGCTTTTCAGGACTATACTCAGCTAGGTAATTACTATTGAATAACATATTCGAGAGACAGAGAAAATGTTTAGGATTTAGCGCTTTGACTTTCGTAAAGTAATATTCCGCTTTGGTGCCATCACATAAACCAACATAGGCGTTTGCCATGCTAAGCATTACGTCGCTATCATCCGGAGAAACCTTCAAAACTTGTTCAAAATGGTTAATAGCCTTGGCGTATTTTCCCTGTTTGCTGCAACATATTCCTAAGTAAAAAAGCGGCTTAGGGCTATCAGGAGCGAGAAGAACAGCTTGTTCAAATACTACTTCAGCATCTTTATATTTTCTTCTTTTATTCAGATAGATCGCTAAATCTATAACGTATTTAAGCTCGTTTGGCTTTGTTTCAGCAGCTTTACGAAAATACTTTTCACAGAGTACTTGTTCACCTAGGGCATATAAGCATATTGCAAGGCAGTGATTTGATTCGGGATGGTTTGGTCGTTTAGCTAATATGTTTAGAAATAGTTCCTTGGCTAACGTTAGCTGTCCTTTCTGGAACATAGCTAAGGCTTCCAGAAACAACTTATTAAGCTCCTGAGGAAAAGGCTTTAATGTTTTTGTGGCTACTCTCTTGTTATTCAAACCTTTTTGCCGATTACGCTTTGTCATTATATTACTCTAAGGGGTAAGTTTTTTTGCTTACAACTTATTGGGACCTTAATTGATCGTTTTTAAAACCAGTATCTTTGGCCGATCCTTGGTCAAGGATACTGGGCTAAATGTAGCTTGCGGTTATTGGTTAATCGCGTGGATTTCTACACGTCGATTTTTCTGTCGGCCTTCCGCTGTTGCATTATCTGCAATTGGTCGAGCCTCACCGACGCCGATTGAATTTAGTCGCTCGCTATCAATGCCTTTGCTAACCAAATAGTCGAGTACTGATTTTGCACGCTTCTCAGAAAGTTGTTGGTTATAGGTAATGGAGCCTCGGCTATCAGTATGTGCTTGAATTTGAACATGCACATCAGGAACGCGTGTTAGTTCTCTGACTACGTCATTTAGTATGCCTACTGCTTCAGAAGTAAGCTCTGCTGAGTTTGTCTTGAAATTAACACCATGCAATACGCCTAACTTCATTTCTGGGCAACCATTACCTAAGACAACCTGTCCAACAGGAGTTCTTGGGCATTTATCCACTTCATTGACAACACCATCACCATCGTTATCGATAGAGCAGCCAGTTACATCTACTTTTTGTCCGGCAGGCGTTTCTGGACATTGATCAAGCCTGTCTACAACCCGGTCTTTATCATGATCTAATTCGCAACCGCTCGAGTCTACTGTGGCACCAGGATAAGTTTGTGGGCATTGATCGTTAGCATCAACAATACCGTCTTTATCAGTATCCACTACGGCAACTATAGGCGCTACTGGGGTAGGCTCAACGACAGGTTTGCGCTTATCTGGCCCACCAAAGTAGCGGCCAATTTGTATGGTAACTATGCGCGCATCTTTGTCATAACTATCGAGTTCCAGGCGGGTAAACCAGGCCGAATCGTCAAAGCGATACTGCACGCCAGCACCCAGTGCAAGCTGCATGGAGGTTTGTTCTTCAAAGCCAATTCGTGAGTCGTTGGCTTTGTTGCTAATGATAGATAAGCCTGCTTTGATATAGACGTTTATTGGTTGGTATTCGTCACGGAACCAGTACCCAGCCATCAACGCAGGTACGTGATAATTAATATTTGCATCGGGAATTAGGGCAGTCAGTGATGGGTTTCTATTTGAAAGGCCCGCTTCGCCCATATCGGCATAACTTAGCTCCCAAAACCAATGGGGAGCAAAGTGTTGACCAACGAGTGCTTTCCAGCCCCAGTCTTTGCTATCGTTGGTACTCCAGCCATTACTCTCACCCTCGGGCTTAATGTGGGATAAGCCCAAACCT
This sequence comes from Kangiella sp., assembly GCA_048266925.1. Lineage (GTDB taxonomy): Bacteria > Pseudomonadota > Gammaproteobacteria > Enterobacterales > Kangiellaceae > Kangiella. The sequence goes on from JBLWYL010000008.1 coordinate 9,638, forward strand.
AAGCCTCCATAAAAGCATGATGAAAATTCGGAGTCTATATCATCTTCATCTTCTTTAAGTATACGCTGATCGCTGTCAGCTAATCTGTAGCCACATAACTCAGCATTATCAGCTTTGAGTTGTGTGCTAAGCATTAAAGGTAGAATCACGAATAAAAATAGGTGCAGACGACTATTCGGTAGGATACGTCGTATGAGTGTTCCGATTGTCAGAAGCATTAGTAAGCCTAATTCGATTCCAAAAGCACCGGCACCTCGAACAGCTGTTTTGATTCCGCCACTATTCTCGATACGGTCACTTCTGCCGTCGCCATCGAAGTCACCGACCTCATACTTATCATCAAAACCATCATTATCTGAATCCAGGTCTCTAAAGTCTGGCTTGCCGTCACCATCAAAGTCAATTGATTTATTGACGGTTTTAGGTTGACCATCAATACCTAGGTTATCTACTCGACCATCATTATTGGCATCTATCAAAGAAGGGTCCAGGCTTGGGTCTAATGATTCTAATAGGTCAAAAATTCCATCGCCATCCGAATCCAGATCTCTAAAGTCCGGAATCGAATCATTATCAGTATCTACTGGAATCATGTTGCTTGAGATACTGTCATCCAGACCATCATTATTAAGATCAATTGGTTGATCAATACGGCCATTCTGATCGACATCTACACGTCCAACATCAGCTTCTAGAACGTCATGGATACCATCATTATCGCTATCAAGATCCATACTATCTGGAACGCCATCACCATCAGTATCGATTAAGCCACTGCCTTCCTGAATATCTGGAATGCCATCATTGTCGTCATCTAAATCAATACTGTCAGGAATACCGTCCAAGTCTAAGTCAGCCAGTGATCCAAAGATGAAGTCATTCGGGTCTACAGGATCTGAAATACCATCCTGGTCGTTATCAGCTGACTCATCAACAATGCCATTGTTATCTGCATCAACTGCCGTCGCATCATCTCTGGAGGCTATATCAAATGGACCGGTACCATCGTTAGCAGGATTAGTACTTTCCAGGTCGCGATAGTCTGGAATGTTATCGTCGTCGGTATCAGTAGGTGTTAGTAGCGTTCCTTGAGTTGATTCAAAGTCATCTATCAAGCCGTCTTCAGGCGCAATATCTGTTCCGCCAGCTTCGACCACATCGCTAAGGCCATCATTGTCTGAATCAAGATCGCGATAATCAGGTAGGCCATCGCTATCGGTATCAGTAATGAGTGCAGCTGCATTATCATCAATACCATCGTTGTTGGCATCGATGCCGCCTGTGATATCGACGTCGAAGATATCTTTAATACCGTCAAGATCAGAATCGGGTATCAGCATCAGATCAGCTTCAAGTGAATCGGGGATGCCATCGTTATCAGAGTCAATATCTGAGGTATCTGGAATACCATCGCCATCGGTGTCACGTAGTTGTAGATTGTCGTCAATACCGTCGTTATTAGCGTCGATACCACCGGTTATATCTACATCTATACCATCATCTATTCCGTCTGCATCACTATCTGTGCCTAATAATAAACCGCTTTCTAGTGCATCTGGAATTCCATCATTATCGCTATCAGAGTCTAAATAGTCTGGAATCATGTCGCCGTCAGCATCTGGATTAGCGTTTGCATTTTCGAGAGCATCAGGAATTCCGTCAGAATCAGAATCAGAATCTTGATAATTTGGAATACCGTCATCATCGGAATCTAATGGGATACCATTAGAGTTTGTACCATTTTCCTGAACGTCAGGTATGCCATCGTTATCTGAATCAGCATCGAGTGCATCGATAATGCCGTCAGCATCTGTATCTATAGGGTTGGATGGGTCTGAACCAAACTCTTCGCCATCAGGAATACCGTCTTCGTCGCTATCACCCGTGGTAGGAGATGTACCGTTTGCGATCTCTAGGCCATCTGGAACACCATCACGATCAACGTCGCACAAGCTGCTGGTGTTATCAGGAGTACAGGCATTTTTGTTAATTGTTAAGTTGGTTCCAGCTTCGTTACCGGCAAGATCAATGCTTACTAATCTGATGTCTAGTGGTCCATCTTGTAGCGGGCTTAAATCGAGTGTTTTAGTAAAAACACCTTTACCCGTGCCGTCATCAATACAGGTAAGGGTTGAGTCGCTTACACTACGTGAATCGACGTCTGTGATAGATAAGCCAACAAGATCGCCAATCGCAGTACAGCTACCAGATATAACGAATGCAGGTGTATTGGTTCCATCTGCATTGGGAATCGTAGGCAAGGTAATCGTAGGAGGCATGGTATCAATAACAAGCTCGTTATCGGACTCATCTGTTGCAAGATTGCCAAGTGTATCTGCCAAACTTGCAATAACTGAATATGTGCCATCAGCAAGGGTATTGTTTTCAGGAATGTTCAAACTCCAAATGTCACCATCAATGCTCAAGTTACCGTCGCCTTGGGTATAGGTGACATCATTAACGATTACCAGCAAGCTTAATCCACTTGCATTGTTGAGAGTGCCCGTAAGTGTCGGCGTGGTATCGTTAGTGATCAGATTGTTTACAGTAGGAATAACGCGAGTACCAAAAATGTACGGATTTTCATCAGCTGAATCAAAAATACCATCCTGATCATTATCCGTAGCATCATCTACAATGCCATTGTTGTCGGTATCAAGTATTGCTGCGTCATCTAGAGTTGTAATATCAAATGGTCCTGTACCATCGTTAGCTGGGTTAGCGCTTTCGAGGTCACGGTAGTCTGGTATGTTGTCGCTGTCAGTATCGAGAGGCGTGAATAGGGTTCCTTGATTTACTACAAAGTTATCTATTAAAGCATCTTCTGGTGCGATATCAGTTCCACCCGCTTCAACTACATCACTTAGGCCATCATTGTCCGAGTCAAGATCGCGGTAATCAGGTAGGCCATCACCATCGGTATCTGTAATGAGAGTCGCTGCAATATCATCAATACCATCGTTATTGGTATCGTTTCCACCGGTACTATCTACGTCGAAGATATCTTTGATGCCGTCAAGATCTGTGTCTAGCGAAATCGTTAAATCAGCTTCAACAGAATCGGGTATGCCATCGTTGTCTGAATCAATATCAGAGATGTCTACGATACCATCACCATCTGTATCACGTAGTTTTATACTGTCGTCAATACCGTCAGTATTGGCATCGGTGCCACCCGTTACATCGACGTCGAAAGCATCATCGATTCCATCTGAATCACTATCAGCCCCTAACGTTAGGCCATTTTCTAGTGCGTCCGGAATGCCATCATTATCACTATCTGCATCCAGATAGTCTGGGACCATGTCGCCGTCGGCATCTGGGTTTGCATTCTGGTTTTCGATTGCATCAGGAATTCCGTCATTATCAGAGTCTGTATCTCTATAATTTGGAATGCCATCGCCATCAGAATCTAGGGGTGAGCCGTTCGTGCTTACACTTTCTTCTTTGTCTGTTTTGCCATCGTTATCTGAATCAATATCGAGAGCATCGATGACGCCATCATTGTCAGTATCGACTGGATTTAATGGGTCTGAACCAAACTCTACGCCGTCTGGAATGCCATCATTGTCGCTGTCGTTATTTGTTGGGTTTGTTCCTGCTTGAAGTTCGATTCCGTCTGGAATTCCATCAGCATCGCCGTCGCACAAACTTGTTGTATTGTTTGGAGAGCAAACATCTTTAGTGACGTTGCGTAATTGGCTATTACTGATACCTGAAGGGTTTGTGATGGTCGCTAGGATCGCTAGGTTGCCATCCGCTAAGTCACTTAGATTAACCGCGGTAGCAAATTTACCTTGGCCAGTACCGTCATCAGTACAAGCTATACCTGACATTTCTACACCGTCAGCATTAGTATCTGTCACTTTTACGGTAATGCTGTTGCCGATCGCAACACAAGTTCCTGATACAGGATAGCTTGGTGTGGTGATACCATCAGGGCCGGCACCGATGGTTAAGCTGATCGATGGTAACTGTGCTTCAACAGTAAGTTCATTGGTACTACTATCCTCAGTTTGTTGAGAGGCAGAGTCTACAATGCTCGCGGTTACTGGATATGTACCAACATTGATGGGATTGGTCGTTGGAATGACTAATGTCCAGTTATTCCCATCAACACTCAAGTTGCCATCGCCAAGAGTATAACTCTTACCATCGACACTGACAGTGAAGGTTGCGCCTGCAAAGGTCGTTACCGTTCCTGTTAGAGTCGGAGTTTTAGACTGGGTAACTTGCGTAACAACAGTAGGTCTTTCAACAAAGTTAATATTAACTACGGTTACAGTAGATTCCGCATTAAGTGTAGCGCTGACAGTTGCATCGCTAGGCTCTGTTGCAGAAGTTAGTGTCGCGCTATAAGTACCATCGCCGTTATCAATTGTCGCACTGATCGAGCCAGCAGAACTTTCAATAACTACAGTGTCCCCACCAACGTTAAGGTTGATGCCGTTAGCGTTAACAGCCTGCAAGGTAATTAAAGATTGAGTAAGGCCGTCGGCAACAATTGTGTCGAGACTTGCACTAAGAACCGACGACGTTGCATCAGCGATGCTAGGTGTGAAAAATACACTCGCAGAATCACTCATGACAACTGAATTCAAGGAACCCGTTATGATCGCGGTAGTTTCAGTTAGAGAAGAGCTTAAAATCGCGCCATAAGTACCATCACCATTGTCAGTGACAGCGCTTAATGTGCCAGCGCTTGTGCTTAGTACAACTGTGTCACCGCCATTGACTAGATTACTGCCTTCAGCATCAATTGCCTGGACTGTGATAGTCGTGGTGCTTATGCCGTCAGCCACAATGGCTGGATCATCTGCGCTGATTGATGAGTTGATTGGGCTTGCTGTGCCTGTAGTGAACTCTACTGAAGCACTATCAGTCATAGCAACTGTATTAAGAGTGCCCGTGATAGTGGCTGTTCCTGCAGTAGTTGATGAAGTTAAGGTAGCATTATATGTACCATTTCCATTATCTGTTACAGCGCTTAATGTTCCAGCTGTGGTATTTAATACAACTGTATCACCACCGCTCGTTAGGTTATTGCCGTTGGTATCGATAGCTTGAACTGTGATGGTAGTTGTGGTGACACCATCTGCTTCGATAGCTGATTCAGCTGCACTGATTGTAGAGTTGATTACGCTTGCTGTTCCTGTAGTAAATTCAACCGTTGCATTATCAGTCATGGCCACTGCATTGAGTGTGCCTGTGATAGTCGCCGTGCCAGCGGTTGCTGAAGACGTTAAAGTTGCTGTATATGTGCCGTTACCGTTATCAGTAACCGCACTCAAAGTGCCAGCAGTTGCGCTTAATACAACTGTATCTCCACCGCTAGTTAAATTATTGCCATTGGCATCGATAGCTTGAACAGTGATAGCTGTTGTGCTGACTCCATCTGCTTCAATCGAAGGGTCAGCCGCGCTGATCGTTGAGTTAATTGCGCTTGCTGTACCAGAAGTGAAATTTACTGATGCAGTGTCAGACATAGCAACTGCATTAAGTGTGCCTGTGATAGTCGCCGTGCCAGCGGTTGTTGAAGACGTTAAAGTTGCTGTATATGTGCCGCTACCGTTATCAGTAACCGCACTCAAAGTGCCAGCAGTTGCGCTTAATACAACTGTATCACCACCGCTAGTTAGGTTATTGCCGTTGGCATCGATTGCTTGAACAGTGATCGTTGTCGTACTTATGCCGTTAGCTACAATCGCTGGAGAAGCTGCATTAATTGTTGTGTTTGTCGGGCTT
>JBLWYL010000009.1:0-9287 GCA_048266925.1 Kangiella sp.
GTTCATGAAAAATTGGGATGAGGATGATGGCACAGAATATTGTACCGCCATTGAAGACCTGAATGACGCGCAAGCAGTCTGCGATAAACTCGGTATTCACCTGCATACAGCCAACTTTGCTGCCGAATATTGGGATAATGTCTTTGAGCATTTTTTGAACGAATATAAAGCGGGTCGAACACCGAACCCGGATATTCTGTGCAATAAAGAAATTAAGTTTAAAGCCTTTCTCGACTATGCGACTACCTTGGGCGCTGATTATATTGCGACCGGTCACTACGTTCGCCGACTAGACGAAAATGGCCAAACATTTCTTCTAAAGGGTTTAGACAACAACAAAGACCAAAGCTACTTCCTTCATGCAGTCCATCAAAGCAAATTAGCTAAAACTTTATTTCCCGTCGGTGAACTCGAAAAGCCTGCTGTTCGTGCTTTGGCAGAAGAACATGATTTAATTACTCATGACAAAAAAGACAGCACCGGTATCTGTTTTATCGGAGAGCGGAAGTTTTCCGACTTTTTAAAGCAGTACTTACCCGCCCAACCGGGCAATATTGAAACGGATACTGGCGATATCATCGGCAAGCATCATGGCTTGATGTATCACACTATCGGCCAGCGCCAAGGTTTGGGTATTGGCGGTTTAAAGAATTATGATGAATCACCCTGGTATGTTGCTCAAAAAGATTTAGTCAGAAATGTACTCGTTGTCGTCCAAGGGACTAAAAACCCCCTACTTTATAGCAATCGACTAACTGCAATTCAGCCTGACTGGGTAAACTCAACACCGACTTTTCCCTATCAATGCACGGCAAAGGTTAGATATAGACAAGCAGATCAAAACTGCTTACTTGAACTAGATGACAAGCAGAATCTGGTTGTTAGTTTTGAATCACCACAACGAGCAGTCACGCCTGGACAATCTATTGTATTTTATTCAGGAGAACGCTGCTTAGGTGGTGCGATCATAGAATCCACCGAAAATATTGGCAAAAGTTTAAGCATTAAAGGCCAAGAATAATGAATCAAAATCAAGAACAAGTCATTGCATTAGCTGGCTTATTTCAGACCATGGAAGCTGTAGATCATATTGCTCAAACAGGTCGATGTAACGAGGCCGTACTAGAAACCGCCATCAATAGTTTGTTTGTTGAAAATCCAGACACCGCGCTTTCTGTTTATGGCGAATTGGCCGATATAAAACCCGGTCTTCAACTTCTTCAACGCTTACTGACTGATAATAGCGCCAACAACAAACAGCTTAGTTACGTTCGTTATGCACTTGCTATCGTTCAGCTAGAGCGAAGATTAAGTAAGAATAGCGACATGCTAAACACCATTAGTAGCCGCCTTGAACATACAAGTAATCAGATCAATCACTTTGGCATACTTCACGAAAATGTGTTTTCCGGCCTAGCCAGTATCTACTCAGACACCATTAGCACATTTAGCTTACGCGTACATATTGCCGGACAAGAGCAGCAGCTCAAGATTCCGCTTAATGCTGATAAAATCAGAAGCCTTCTTTTAGTTGGCATTCGTTCCTGTATTTTATGGCGGCAAGTAAAAGGTCATCGCTGGCATTTTATTTTCAAGCGAAAAGCCATAATTAAAGAATGTGAGTACCTGCTGTCTAAAATTGATGCTCGGACTCACTAAACCTGAAAGACCACAAAAACTTCAAGAAAGCGGCGTTTTGTTGTATTATAAGCGCCCACTTTTTAACCGATTTCAGGCTTGCAAACCAGCAAACTGAAACCCGCAGAGATTGAGACACCGAATGCAACTATCTTCCCTTACCGCCGTTTCTCCAATTGATGGCCGCTATGGCTCAAAAGTAATTGAATTACGTGATATTTTTAGTGAATACGGCCTCATCAAGTATCGCGTAGAAGTTGAGATTCGCTGGCTACAAAAACTTGCCACTCATCCTGAAATTACTGAATTAAAAAGCTTTTCAGCAGAAGCCAATGCATTTCTTGATTCTATCGTGTCGAACTTTTCCCTTGAAGATGCAGAGCGCGTTAAGGAAATCGAACGCACCACAAATCACGATGTGAAAGCCGTTGAATATCTTATCAAAGAAAAATTCGCTGCCGTTAATGAGAAATTTCCAGAATTAGAGCAAGACTCAGAGTTCGTTCACTTTGCCTGCACATCAGAAGATATAAACAACCTATCTCATGGTTTAATGCTAACTAACGGCTTGAACAAAAGTTTAGTTCCTAACATGAGTGCCGTCATCGATAAGTTAGAAGAACTTGCGCTTGAGTATGCAGAAATACCAATGCTCTGCCGTACCCACGGACAAACTGCCTCACCATCCACTATGGGTAAAGAATTTGCTAACGTCGTAGCAAGATTGAGACGACAGTTAATACAAGTTCAGCAAGTAGAAATTCTTGGCAAAATCAATGGCGCAGTCGGCAACTACAACGCACATTTTTCTGCCTATCCTTCTGTCGATTGGGTTAGCAATGCAAAAGACTTTATCGAATCACTAGGCTTAAGCTTCAACCCTTACACTACTCAAATTGAGCCTCACGATTATATTGCCGAGCTTTATGATGCAATTGCCCGCTTCAACACCATCTTAATCGATTTAGACAGAGATATTTGGGCCTACATTTCCTTAGGTTTCTTCAAACAAAAAACCATTGCTGGCGAAGTTGGTTCATCGACTATGCCACACAAAGTTAACCCGATTGACTTCGAAAACTCCGAAGGTAACCTCGGTTTAGCAAATGCCATTCTTGGTCATTTAGCAGAGAAGCTACCCATCTCTCGCTGGCAGCGTGACTTAACAGATTCAACTGTATTGCGTAATTTAGGCGTCGGTTTAGCGCACAGTTTAATCGCTTACCAAGCAACGCTAAAAGGCCTAAGCAAACTTCAGATCAACCCAGAAAAACTAGCAGCAGACCTAGATAACGCTTGGGAAATTATGGCTGAACCCATTCAGACCGTCATGCGTCGTTATAAGGTTGAACAACCTTATGAAAAGTTAAAAGCGCTTACACGCGGTAATGTCATGAACAAAGAAACAATTCAAAACTTCGTTTCTGGTTTAGACATTCCTGAGACTGCTAAAGCGGAGTTATTAAAACTGACGCCATCGACTTATATTGGCAACGCCATTATTCAAGCAAAGCAAATTAAACAATAATTTGTAGCAATGAAATAAAAAAGCCTATTCCTTGTATAGGGGAATAGGCTTTTTTTGTTTTTCTACATCAAATTAAACTATCAAAAACTAAGACAATTTGAATTAGTAGCGCCACTCAGCGCCAATGGTCAAATGCCTTGTGTCATCTCGATCAAAATCAAAACGCTGAATTTCTCCAGTTAAGGTTAGCTGATCTGTAATCTGATGACCTAAACCTGCACCCCAATATAAGTCCGTTCCTGAGTCACTATCCGTACCATTGGATGAACCATTTCCTTGGGTTGTATGATAATCAGCATTCCAATCAAAGGCGCCAAAACGAACACGGATATTGGTTTTAGCATCTAGTAAGTGTTTATAGATAACAGATAAGGTAAAGCCATCACCCGACTCTGGATGCACTTTTGACAGATCAATGTCCTGAGTAGATGTAAAATCGACATCCACTTGCCCCAAGTCCAAGTAAGCCAACTCTACGGCCCAATTAGATGTAATCTCATAACCTAAACCCAGCCCATAACCTAGACGACGACCATCTACATCATTGATCGTGGTATTGATAATGCCTGCCTGATTAAACTCTGCTTGCACCTCATCAACGGTAACCTGCGAGTTAGCTCGACCAAAGTTAGCCGTTGTATAGGTATGAGCAAGCCAATCATGATCTTCAGCCAACACAGGGCTAGTAATAATACAGATCAACAAACCATTTAATAGAGCGTATTTATTCAAACTTCTCATAACTTACTCCCCTTTTCTTAAATGGTTGGTTTGGCGACTTCTGAATACTAGCGTTAAGCACGACAATAACAGTAACAACGGCCATGACATCGCGCCTCCGCTTGAACGTATGCTAACAGGAATACCTTGACCGACGCCGCCTGGATCTAAGATTGTGCCATCAGCTTCGCCATCCGCATCATTCATGCCGCCATCTTCAATGCCAAGCTGAACACAGAAATATCCCTCTGTCAGACCATCGGTATACTCGGCGCTTCCTGGTGGAGGACAAACACCTAACTTCCCTGGAGCTGACTGAAGGGTATTGTTGGCATCGACCACATACTCTGACCAAGTATTATCGATCAGTTTACGATAAACAGGGTTTTCTGGAATCGCTTGTAGTTGCGGAATAACAACAAGTACCCTTTGGCCAGGGACAGGCATATTAGAGACAACAAAATCGAAGATGCCACCATCATAGATATATCCACCGTCAGATCGATCTCTATCATTTTCATCAACAAGCTGCTGCGCATTTAATAAAGGGCTATATTTCTCGCTGCCACTTGAGTAGAGATTCAGTTTTAAACTTAAGCCATCCTGTGTTTCAACAAACCAAGCCCCATCGGTAATCGCGCCGCCAATTGGATACATAGCGAGAAGATTTGGTGCTTCGATATCATCAGCGAAGTCCGGCACATTATCACCATCACTATCACCGAATCCTTCGCTTAAGTCATCAATACCATCACTATCTCTGTCGGTCGTATTCGATAAAACAAGGCTTTCACTCAAGACAGTCAGTGTAATGACAGCACTACCACTTTTCGGGTTAGATGCATCATCGCTTGCTTTCACGGTCAGTTGGTAAACGCCTTTTCCTGCAGTAGCCGGATTAAAGGAATAGGTATTCCCAGTTACCGTGCCGTTAAGCATGTTGCCGCCCAACCATTCAAAGGTATGTGCATCCCCAGTATCAACATCCGAAACGGTTGCTGTAATGGTTACCATGCCATCCGTTGTCGAGAACACGTTCAGTTTTTTCGCTGGCGCACTATCCAAAGCTGCAGATAAGGCAACGGCTGGCGGATGATTAAGCTCACCAATAGTGACTATATGCTCTTGCTTCACACCGGCTACCGCATTGGTAATGCTATCCAGTTCAAAGATGATGGTTTCGTCTGTTTCAATACTGGCATCACTAACAGTATTCAAGGTAATACTGCCTCGACGGCCTTCTGTAATTGTCAGACTGCCACTTACTGCATCATGATCCTCTGGATTGGTTGCGGTACCCAGCACCGTATAATCAGCTACGACTGGATACTCTGGCGCCTCACCGTTTAAATATAGAGAGACGGTAACGATATTACCTTCACTCGTTTCTTGATCGACTTGCCAATTCGCAATTGGACGCACATCCAGGGTTTGAGTTTCAATCGTGACGTTACCCGCAGCATCTTCAGCGCTCCAGTTTATGGTATAGCGGCCTGGCTTCAGAAGTTCAGACGTCAGGTCATGAGTCACAACCACCTCGCCATCCAAAGCATCAACCGCAGAAGCAAGACCGTCTGGTAAGTCGGACAGTAAGGCCACAGCATCAATCACGACATTGCTATCAAGACTAATGATTGGACCATAATCATCCGCTGTGGGGTCAGTATTATTAATAAACTCATCGAGATTACTAATACCATCGCCATCAAGATCACCGGTCGCATCACTCGGATCTAGCGGGTCTAAGCCATTCGCCGTTTCAAAGTCATTACTCATGCCATCGCCATCAATGTCGGTATCAACAGCATTACCAATACCATCACCATCCATATCCGCATCGACAACAATATTGAATGCAGGAAGTGAAGTCGTTTCAGTACCATCAGAGACGCTAATAACAATATTAGTGGCTGTGCCCACATCACTATTAGTTGGCGTACCACTCACAAGACCTGAACTATTAACAGAAAGCCAAGCAGGTTGATTGCTAAGTACATAATTTAAGCTCGCACCCACATCAACATCAGCACCGATGACCGTAAAGTTATAAGCGACACCTTCAACAGCAGAAGTAATCGGTGTTCCCGTAAGCGTTGGCGCATCGTTGGTGTTTGCCACTGTAATCATGAAGTCCTGATCGACATCGATCGTGCCATCATTGACACGTAATTTAACTACATGAGGTCCGATATCATCATTATCTGGCGTGCCGCTTAGCACCCCGGTATTGGCTGCAAAGCTTAACCAAGCGGGTAAAGTCGGTGCACTTAAGGTCAGCGTATCGCCGGCATTAGCATCCGTTACCGTGAAGGTATAAGAATATAAAGCATCCTCATCAATCGTGGTGATCGCAGTGCTGGTAATAACAGGCGCAACATTATCATCATCGGTCAAGGTAATGGTTTGTTGCTGAACGGCATTTTCAGTCGCCCCACCGCCCGTGACACTGCTGATATCAATAATGATGGTCTCGCTGTCTTCACTATTCGCATCATCAATACTATTAACACCTGTTACCGCATTGGCTGAAGTACTACCAGCGACAATCATGATAGACGCACTGGGTACACCATAGTCCGTTCCATTTATAGCGGTGCCTGAGTAGCCTAAGTTGACGGTGACATTTTCATAGGTAGGGTTACTTAGGCTTGCTGTAACAGTTGAAGTGCCACCTGTTTCAAGAATCGTATTGCTGCCAACTGAAAGCGATACCGTGGGTGCACTTTCTGCATCGGTAATACTAATCGTTTGTTGATTCGTACTGCCTTCGCTCCCAACAGACACACTACTGATATCGACAATCACGGTTTCAGCTATTGCTGCATCGTAAAGGGTATCGGCAACAGCTGTTACGGTAGAAGTGCCTGTTGAGCTACCTGAAGAGATCGTTATGCTATCTGACTTTGTGTAGTCCGTAGCGATAGTTGCGGTGCCGCTATAAGCTAAATTTACAGTAATATCGACAGGCCATTGATTGCTCAAACTACCAGACAAGGTAGCCGTTAAGGTAGAACTTCCGCCATCTTCAGCAATCGTATTGGTCGATGCCGTTAAGTCAACATCAGGCAAATTCGCAAACACCGCATCAGACGCTTGGCTTATGGCTGTTGTGTAGGCGCTGCCTGTATTACCAACAGAATCCGTTAAGGTAAAGTTCACCGGGATATTAGACCCTGCGGCGACATCTATTCCACCATCTGTAATCGTGAAGGTCGCGGTATAGGTTGTATCAGTAGTTTTGCTTAAACTACCTAAGACATAACCTGCAATCGTACCTGAGATACCTCCACTACCTGTCGTGTAGTCATCCACATCGGCGCTCACCGTAATTGTGGCAGTTACAATATCACCCACTTTATGGGCGGTATTTGGAATGCTAACACTACTGATAGTTGAAGCCAGTGCATCAACTAGTACCGAGTTTGTTGAACCGACACTGTTTAAAGTTAAGGTGGCATCATTACTCGCACTATCACGCAAGGTGCCACCATTGGCTGACAAGGTGCCCACGGCAACCCCATCGGTATCGTTATCACCAGTTTGGACTGTGTAGCGGAATAGTAAGGCCGTAGTACCGGAACCACTGACATAGTTTGCCTGACGCGTGGTTGCACCTATAGTGAGACTTAACTGTGGTGTGCCACCTGCTGTATTCACCGTCATACTTTCACTGAAATTCACGGTGAAATCCAGATTCTGAGCCGCAATATAGGTCGCATTCGCTGGCACATTGACCGAGCTTACCGTCGACGCGACAGCATCCACTAGCACGGACGTCGTTGAACCCACAGAGTTTAAGGTAAGTGTTGCATCATTAGTCGCACTATCACGTACGGTGCCACCATTGGCTGACAAGGTGCCCACGGCAATCCCATCGGTATCGTTGTCACCAGTTTGAACGGTATAACGGAATAATAACGCCATAGTACCTGAACCGCTGACATAAGTTGCCTGACGCGTTGTTGCACCTATGGTAAGACTTAATTGTGGCGTGCCCCCTGTCGTATTCACCGTCATGCTCTCACTGAAATTCACAGTGAAATCCAGATTCTGAGCCGCAATATAGGTCGCATTCGCTGGTACATTGACTGAGCTTACCGTCGGCGCGACAGCATCCACTAGCACGGACGCCGTTGAACCCACAGAGTTTAAGGTTAAGGTGGCATCATTACTCGCACTGTCACGCACGGTGCCGCCATTGGCTGACAAGGTGCCCACGGCAATCCCATCGGTATCGTTGTCACCACTTTGAACCGTATAACGGAATAATAAGGCCGTAGTACCAGAACCACTTATGTAACTTGCCTGACGTGTAGTAGCGCCGACAATCATACTCAACTGTGGTGTGCCACCAGCCGTATTAACGCTAATGTTCTCATCAAAGTTAACCATAAAATCAAGATTCTGACCCGCGATATAGGTACCACTACCTGGGACAGCCACCGAACTCACCGTTGAAGCCGCTACATCTATAGTAAAGCTTGAGAGCGTTACCGGAGAGTTCGCATTCCCAGCACTATCTGTGACAGTAATAGTACAATCCGAATAAGCACCGTCGGCAAGTGCAGTACTGTTATCTGCTTGAGTAAGCGAAATTGTGTTATTTCCAGAGGAAATTGCTCCTTCTTCACCACTACCACAACTTCCTCCGACCGCTAATATTCCTGCTTCTGTAGTCGAGAAAGTCACATTCGGCGTTGAGTCATTTCCTGGAGTCACCACTTGCGCAACTTCTGCCACAGTGGGTCCCGTAGTATCAATGGTAAAACTGGTTAAGGTCAGAGCACTGCTGGCATTGCCAACACTATCTGTCACTGTCAGCGTACAATCGGCATACGTTCCTGCTGCCAATGCCGATGAATTATCGGTTTGCGTTAAGGTAACAGTATTACTGCCTGAACCAATCGCTCCTTCACTTGCGCTACCACAACTACCGCCAACCGCTAACGTGCCAGCTTCTGTTGTAGAAAAAGTCACATCTGGTGTAGTGTCATTGTTTGGAGTCACTACTGGTGTAGATTCAGATAAAGTAGGTCCCGCTAAATCAACAGTAAAGCTACTTAGGGTCATCGAGGTATTCGCGTTGCCCGCACTATCGGTCACTATGACGGTACAATCCGAATAGGTTCCTGCTGTTAAAGCTGTTGAATTATCAGTTTGAGTCAGGGTGATTGTACTATTACCTGAGCCAATCACACCTTCGCTCGCACTACCACAACTGCCACCTATAGATAGAGTACCCCCTTCATCAGTGGAGAACGTCACATCCGGTGTTGAATCATTACCCGGCGTAGAAACTGGGGTCACTTCTGCAACGGTTGGAGCCGTTAAATCGATCACAAAACTGCTAAGCGTTGGCACGTTACTCACATTACCGACGCTATCCGTAACTATCACGGTA
>JBLWYL010000010.1:0-8760 GCA_048266925.1 Kangiella sp.
ATGTTCGAAACAATTGTATCACATCCATTTTGACCCACAGCGGTTACCTCATAAGTACCTCCAGGTAAATTATTGAAACTATTGGTCGTAGAGTCGAAGCCCGCCACATTTGGACTCAATGTATAGGTCAACGGATTAATACCATTGTTGTTCTCTGTGATTGCAATGGTTCCATCCAATGCTCCATTACAAGATACAGCGGTCGGAGTGGCCGTAAAACTTGGCTGGATTGCGGCAGGAACCTCAACTGTGAATGTTCTGGAACATTCAGGACCTTCCACCCCAATGTCGTAAATATTCACGGTATAAGTATCTGCAACCATTACCAATTCGGTAACTGTGCTACCGCCCATTGCCTGTCTTCCAACCAAAGTACTGGAAGTACCCAATATTTCATATTCATAAGTGGTGGAACCATTGGTAACATTGATCAAAATTTCAGCTTCGTTACCGGCTCCACAACCTAAAGTTTCTGCCAAGCTAACATTTGCCTGCATGGTCGGGTGTACGGTAACGGTATCTGTAGCGGTACAGCCGTTACTATCCAAAACACTTACTGTGTATGTTCCGGGAACCACATTGGTGAAAGCTCCTCCATTGTTTACATAATTAGCACCTCCGTCCAAAGAGTAATAGAATGGCATGGTGCCTGTGGCCATAACAATATTTACATCGGCCTGGGTATCACAATTATCCACAACAATACTATCTATTGTTGGGTTTGGGGCAAGGTCCAAATGTACGCTTCCCAAACTTTGTGAACATCCATATTGGTCGGCAACAGATACATTATAACTTCCTGCCGGTGAATTGGCCGGGATTTCGATAGGGTTGTCCAACGTGCCAGAGACTCCAGCAAACCCGGCTGGTCCGGTAACATCATAATAATAGGTTCCTCCACCTCCAGAAATATCCGGGATTTGGATTAGGCCTGGGTTGCTACACGTAATATCCTGCAGTACCGTAGGGCTTCCGGACAAAGCATCCAGTTCCTCCAACGCTTCGTTTTCAGAAGCACTGACACATCCGGAACTTGCGCCATCCTTTTTAGTTACCTCAAGGAAATATTCCCCTTCACCCAAAGCATTGAACGTTAGCGATTGAGGAGAAGAAAATGGAACATTTACGCCGCTTGTAGTTACCACCACAGGCGTACCGGAAGAAATATCGTAGAAGGTCCACTCAATTTCGGAGCCAGGTGACACGGTGTTTTCCACTATGGTGTATTCAATACTTCCATTGTTCAATCCATTACAAGCTGGGGTAATATTGGATGTTATATCAAATGGGTGAACAAAGAGATCATTTACGTTTACATTACTCTGCCTTACACAACCATTGTTGTCCTTAACATAGAACACATAGGTTCTTCCGGGCACCAAACCTGTCCATACATGATTTCCATGACCAGCTGGAACTACTACCGGAGTCCCTGATGAATCATCGATGTTGCCACCTACAATCCATGTTGCCGTAGCGGGATCAAAACTGGAAGGATCGTCCGAATAAGCATATTCGTAGGGTGCCACACCTTCCGACCCCTGTACTTTTACTTGCAACTCATTACAGTTCACAACCACGGCAGAAATGGTAATATCCAGATCATCCAATGGATATGGAATAATAAATTCAGGGAAATCGGTCCGGCAAATTGGATTGCCCGTTCCGTCTACAGTTCTTATGGAAGGATATACAGAATCTCCTGAATTATATCCCCTGAGTTGATCTGTGGCTTGCCAAGTAGCACCACCATCATCACTAAATTCCAGGGTGCCCAAGGTCAATGGATAGTTAACAAAATCAAATCCGAAGTCCATTGGTCCACCTCCACAGTTTGATGGATATCTTCCAATAATATCGGCAGTTAGCTCATCTGGATTATTTATGGTAACCGGGGTTTCCGACAAAGGACAACCGTACGTATCGGAAATATTGATGGTATAATTCCCTGGTGACAGGTTGTAGAATGTATGTGTATTGGACAGTACGTTGTTAAGGATCTGGTCCGATGCCCCTCCATTGTCCAAATCTACAATCTCGATGGTAAATGGTGCATCCCCAGATGTGATATTCACCGCAATACTACCCATACCATCGTGACATTCTGGTGCTGTTGGCGTTGTTGTGAAGGCCAAAATTGGTGCTGCCGACACGGTAACCGTTTCTTTATATTCACAATAGGGAGCAGTCCCATTGTTGTCTCTTACAAATACATCAAATGTACCTTCGTTTCCGGCGGTAATTGTTTCCGTATTCAACCCTCCAAAATCACCTGCCAAAGGAGTTGATCCTGTGGGCACAAAGGCATACACATAATTTCCATCACCGCCAGTTGGAGTAACGGTAATATTGCCATCTCCACAGCTGGTTACATCCAGCTTATCTACTTGAGCGGTAATCGTGGGCAGAATTACAACGGTCTGCAATACAGGTCCACAGCCATATCCGTCCGCCACTTCTATATCGTAACTACCCTCTGCCAATCCTGTAAACGTATACTCGGTATCGGTAGACGGTGTCGGGGTTATCCATGCCCCTCCATTTATTCTAAAGGTATAATCTCCATTTCCATCGGTAACCGTTGCCGTAATGGTAGCATTGTTCAAACCATCGTAACATGCCGTGGACGAAGTAGTGAAAACAATTGTCTCAGGAGGCGATACCGTAACCGGTGCTGCAGAAAGTACATCGCATCCATTGGCATCCCTTACCCGCACTAAATAATCGCCATCCGCTACATTTAAGAAAATAGGATTAGATTGGTAAGCGACTTCCAAATTCCCCAAGGTATCCTCCAATTGATAGGTATAACCCGGTGTTCCTCCCGTAACTGAAGCTTCTAATGTTGCTCCTGTATTGAAACAGGTATAGTCGGCCGTTAAGTTCAATGAAGGTACTATGGCGGCAGGTTCCGTTAAAGTAGCTGCAAAACTTACCGAACAGGTGGTTTCATCTGCTTTTCTGACCATAACGGTATAGCTTCCATCGGCCAAATTGGATGCCGTTGTCACAGGAGATGACATTGAAGCAATCCAGGTGGCACCTCCATCCAAAGAGTATTCGAATCCTGCCACAGCATCAAAGTTGCCCACTTCAAAAGTAATGGAGCCATCGGCTGCACCATTACAACTTGGGTCGTCAACGGTCAACAATTGAGCTTCAAATGCTTTATTGGGTTCCACAACCACAATAATATCCTGAGTTTTTTCACAGATTTCCGGCGATTGTACTGCCTGGATATCATCCAAAATTAGGTCGTTGCCAAAGTCACTGTTCAAATTGGTTCTTAATACGATACCAACAGTAGTATTTGCTCCTGGATTAAAGGTAACTTCTCTAAAATGCCAATCGTCCGCATTTGTGTTTTTAGGGATTTCGTTGGTAGGGATACTAGAAATTACGGTAGCCGAGCCATCCACCAACTCTACCAAAACTTCCGGATTGTTTCCATTGCCGGAGGTTACCATAAGGTTATAGGCCCAAAATGAGAAGGTAATATCTTGATTAGGAAGCACCTCTATTCCATTCCTTTCCCAAAGAACACCGAAGTCTCCTGCCAAGGTACTCACATCGATAGCCAAAAAGCGACCATCTGTCAAACCAGTATGATCGTTAGGACTTCTCCAAGCGGGAATTGGATTGGTCACGAAGTTGGTTACAGTATATTCGCCGTTTACCAAAATACCGGCAGGCCCCAAGTTACATGCTGTTTCTGTTCCATCTTGTGGTTCGTAACAATAACCGGATCCAATCTCTTCAATTTGGGTAGTAATCCCCGTTCCAAAGTTTTCTTGAAAAAGTGTGCTTTGATCCGGAGCGATACTACTGGAGTATCCTACGGTAACTGTATGTGTTCCGTCTCCAATGTTGTTGAATATATTATTATCGACCGGAGTATTGGGCGAACCGTTCAAACTATAGGTATAATCAAAATCCGTTGCGTTGGATGTTCCAATGGAAATGGTAGCCAATCCATCACAAGCATAATCGATTGTGGTTGTAAAGTCTGGGTCTGCTGCCATAGCAGGAACCTCTAATTCCATAGGGTACGTACAACCTAAATTATCCCTAACGACAAGATTGTAATTGCCGGGCATTAAATAACGGTCGTTGGTGGGAACAAAATTACTACCGCCATCAAAACTATAGGTGTACGGGGCTTGTCCTCCACTGGCATTCAATATCTTCACCAACGCACCATTCGGGTCACATGAGGCGTCCTGAACAATGGCCGGCGAGGCCGTCAACCTAAAAGGTTGGTCTATTTCGTAATCATAATTTTCGACACATCCAGTACCTGCATTACCGCTGGAATCCATTACGGTAATGGTATAAAGTCCGGCAGGCAAGTTGCCAAAATCGTTATTGGTTTGGTAAGTAGCTCCACCATCCAAGCTATATTGATAAGGTGCTGTCCCTCCCGTTACGGATACACTCAAGGTTGCCGTAGATGAATCAGCACATACGATTCCCGAGTGGGTCGCAGATACGGTAAGGCCACCAAGTTCTTCCATTCTCACACTATTGGAGATAGCATAGCAACCATTGTCGTCAAAAACGATGAATTGATAATCACCGTCCTCATTTGGGAAATAGGTGGTCGGTGTACCTCTATATCCGAACAAAAAGTTGGTATTGGTCTGCATTTCGGAAGTAGGAACGTCTGACGGGTCGGCATACAAATCCACCCCATCTTTGCTCCAAATGGCCATTTGATAATCCGGGTTCGGAGTACCACCCGAGGGGGTCAAGGTAATTACTCCCGCGGTACAGGTTATATTATCGGTGGTCAATGCGGTAAGCGTCAATTCAGGAATTTCATTTACCGTAATTTGTTGGGTATCGGTACAGCCATCATCGGTTGTGGTGATTACATTGTAGTTTCCTGGGTTTACATTGTTAAACGTATGGGTGTTGTCCGTAGTTGGATTTTGTTGTGCGATCAAGGTTCCGAGACCACCATTGGAGCCATCGTCCAGCCTAAGTTCGTATTTGTAATTGGGCAGTACGTTCAGTGCCTGGATACTTACGGTTCCCAACTGATTGCAATCGGCAGGTGTTGTATCGACATCTACCTGAAAATTTCTTTCCAAGATACCAATATCTTCTGTTTCAAAAATACAGCTTCCTTCTATAGGGTCTCCTGTTGATGGGTTCAATTGAGTTACCTGAACTGTATAAGTACCACTTGTGGTTATATCAAAACTAGGTCCATTGTTGGCAGAAAATGGCACCACAATGTTTCCGTTGGATGCATCTATCAATTGGAACCCGTAATTGGCCCCTACTCCGTTGACTCTAATGTTTCCAGGAGTGCTGCACAAAATATCCGTCGGCGTATAGTCAATATCCAAGGTGTTTTTGAACACGTTGAAATAGAATCGGCTAAAACATCCGTTCTTATAATTGATGACCACTCGATATTTACCACTTTCGGTAACTGTAAAATTGTCTTGCACCACTACATCGCTCCATGTGCACATATTGCTTTTGTTGGCACAATCATCACCTGCATCCGAACAACTGCCTTCGTCCAGTTTTTGCCAAACGATGTCCAGAGCATCGGTTATACCGAGCTGAAGGGTAACTTCATCATTCTCACCACACAAAAATATTTTAGGCAATAAATCACCATCAACGGAACACGTTACGATTTCTCCCTGTATGTTGTTATCTGGATTACTATCGGCATTTACCTGGTTAAAATAGCTTATTATGGGATTGGTCTGTGTGTCACCAAAACGTTCTACAGTGATAAGCTCTGTTAAATCAGGACAACTTCCTCCTCCTGATTTCTCCACAATGTAGTTTCCAATATTTGTTACCAATAATGTACTTGGGTCGGCATCACCATCATCCAAAATGGTATCGGCACCATCTATTTGACCATTCCCATTGTTATCCAATGCCCAAGTATAGGTTGCAAATCCTGAACCTGCCGTTAATAGAGCATCATCTCCACATAACTGAACTGTTCTGGCTTGACCGCAATTGGCCAAGTCGTCCAAAATATTGTTAGTGGCCACTTGTGGGGTTACATCGCACGGGAAATTGGAAGAACCGGGCTCATCGGTGTAAGTGGTTGAATTAACGACCCCTTGGAATGATGCGTAAGCCAAGTTCTGCAACTCGGATGAACAGGCATCGACAAAATCGGAGCAGTTTCCTGAAACGGTCACTGTGATTTTTATGCTATACTCCGGGTCACCGATTTCTACAAGTGCATCTGGGACCTGGAATTGCAATGTATTTGTATTGATGTCAAAACTATGTGTCGTACCCAAGGCATTGGAAACATCCACATTGTCCAATGTAACATTGTTGGGCAGGATATCGGTTATTGCGAAGTTTGTGGCATCATCGTCCCCGGTATTTTGAAAACGGAGCACATACTGAAAGGTTTGCCCTAAACTGATTCCTTGGCCATTGATATCCACCGCGCTTAAATTTTCGGATGTATTGCCAAGCAATATTTCAGGGGCGTATACTTGGGTGTAAGAGGCAGCATTTACAGTTCCATCGGTTGGGTCCACCACTGGAACTCCTGAACCGTATTCCCCGCCATCTCCACCGTCGGCATTCTCATCTTTATAAAATTCTACGGCATCGGTACAACCGTCGCCATCACTATCCAAATCGAGTGAATCGGGAATACCATCGGAATCGGTATCGCAGCCTGCTGTTAACAATACGCCCCGCATGTTGGTGGGCCCTACAACATCTTGTCCTATGGACACCGTGTTGTTTCCGGTCGGATCCCAATTTACCACATTTGCTGGCGTGGTCAGGTTCATTGGCTCCAGAGGACCACCCGAGGATCTTGCACCGTATATTTGGAACTCCCCGGCCTGATCTACCACTACACGCAGCAAGGGACTACCATGTGTTCCTGTAATTGTCCATATATCGGGGTTTCCTCCTTCTCCGTAGGTAGTTCCATCGTTAAAACGGGCAAAATTTCCACTTGCGCCAAGCTGGAACTGTATTTCACCTGCCACATCTACTCCATTGATATTGAAGTTGAACGAGTTGTCCAAACTGAACACGTCGAACACCAAATAGTTGTCAACACTAATCAAACTGCCACTATGCGGGTCACCATTGGATATGTTGAACAAAAGGGTATCGCACTCGTCCTCATCGTAAATACCATCATTGTCATCATCTAGATCGGTGATATCATTTACCCCATCGTTATCCGAATCGTTGTGAACCACTATACGGGCGGATGGGACATCTTCTGTAATATTGGTATCGGTTTGATCTTGTGTATTTACTGCTGTATTGATCAAACTCAACAAAGGAAGTGTGTCAATTTCATCTGCCTGTACTTCTAGCTCTAAAAAGGCGGTTTCGCCACCATTCAGGGTTCCGATATTCCAAGTGTTTCCACTCCAACTTCCCGTAATTGTGAATGCCGAGACCAAAGTAAGTCCGGCAGGGATATTGTCTGTTATTTGAAGGTTGGTCAATGGTCCATCTCCAAAGTTTCTCACCTTAATTGTAAACGTTGCCGTTTCCCCTTCCATTATTTCAGGTTTATCGACCGTTTTTTCCAGTGCTACGTCGGGATCACAGTACAGGGCCGTTAAGGGTTGCGAGTCGTAGGTACATGGCCCTTTGGTTCCTCTAACAAAATAGTCCCCGGCGCGTGTTGCAGCAAAGCTGGGTCCATTGGCCCCAGGTATGGCCACACCATCTTCGTACCATTGGTATGCATCAAAGTTTCCTGTTGCCTCATATATTTCGGACCCCACAAAGCATCCGGTACCTCCCCTAACCTCAAGAGTTACTTCGGGGACCGTATCGAACCCGGAAAAATATCCGGCAACACCCCTGTTCCCGTTATAGCCAAAAAATCCGACGGCTATTGGTCCAGTGGACTGAACGCTGACATCTCCTGTTAGATTTGGAATAAAAAACGTTTTCCAATCTGTAGATCCTGCAACGGGATTAGAGGCAGGAAGTGTTACAGATCCATTTCCATCTGTCACAGAAATATTAGCATCTGGTGTGTTTACGGCCGCGATAATAGTAACTCCCCCGGTAACATTGGTACCGGCCATGTTCCGTATATCGGGAATGTTATCCATAACATCGGGCAGCAAGCAGTTTACCGGTGCCACAAAGTTCAATCCTTGGGTATAAGCTTTACTATCCCCCCCTATACACTGATAAGCATAAGCGTCTTTTGAGGTTTGTACAAACATATTGGCCCCAGCTGTATTGGATGTATAATAACTACTGGGAATTTCAAAAAATTCACCATTATCCAGTGTAGCAATAGGTGTTCCCGACCCATTAACGTATACTTGCGTGTTATCGGCGGTGGCAATGATCAAAGGAAATTCTGTCCATCCATTGGTAGCTCCATTTCCCCTAATAAACACATAGTCCTTTCCCAATTTATTTTCGGGCACGGGTTGATCGATTCCCGCGTCGCGATTACTATTGTTGGCTTGTCGTCCATAGTTCATGGAACCATTACTGATCACAATATTTTTATCTGAAACAATGGAAGCCCCTATCCAACCATCGCGATGTGCGTTGGAAGGAGAATTCCCTACATAATTTTCAAACACAAAGGACTCGTTGGCGTCCAACGTTACGGTATAAGTGTCGTCGGTAATACCATAGGCATTGTTACCCAATCTAAAACTACAGTTTGGATCGTACCCAAAACCGGTCACCGTGGTATTGTCCTCGGTCGCCATTATTCCCAATGTATTGGATTTTGATACGTGTGAACCCAAATTAGGC
>JBLWYL010000011.1:0-8650 GCA_048266925.1 Kangiella sp.
GTTGCTGAAAAATGGCTTTATTGAGTTGATCAAGCTCCGTAATCAATTCGCGCGTTCACTCGGTTATGCAACCTTCTTTGATTACTCAGTACAAAAAACAGAGAAAATGACCTCTGAGCAGCTGTTCGATATTTTTATTCGGTAAAAAAAGTTTTCACTTTCCCTCCCTGCTACTTGACTCACCACCCCCTCCTGTCTACTTTTTAATCATGAGATTATTTTTTCACCACATCAAATGCCACGAAAATCAAAAAAAACTCAAAGACTCCTCTCTGAAGAGGCCGTCTCGACCACAGATAATACGGTAGCGTTCCAAGCACCTGCGGTTACCCGAGGATATATTCGATGGAATGATGGTAGCCAAACTATAACCTTACACCTGATTAAAGAGAACTCCCTTCAGCCTTATGAGCGTCGCCCGGATGAAGTGTCATTTTGGTATGACAGGCAACCCACCTGGATGTATCCATTACTGGACAATCTTGCTTGGGCAATACAGGAGGTGTGTACAATTAAACAGTCGAAAAGGGGAGCCGGAGTCGAAACCCAAAGAGCAATAGGTTTTTTCCTAGATTTTATTACAGGGCCACATAGTCCATGGGTAAGAGATATAGAACATTTCCAATCCAAAGATTGCTACGACAGAACCTCAGAGCCCAGTAATGATTTACCTATTTCCGGCGAGGATAACTCCATAGGCAACCAATGGCCTCACGTGGATTTTCCAAAGTCAGTATTTGAGATAGATCGTGATGTCCTAATAGAATTTAAGCTTTGGCTTACAAAAGAATTACCTAAAACAAACAAAAACGCCTCAAAAAATCAAAGAAAACTCAGTGCATTTCCAATTTGGAATCGTACAGTTTGGACAATTAATCAGCTATTGAAAAGCGCTGAACATAAAGACAAGATGCATCACAGCCTTCATTTATATGGAGTTCCTCACTGGCGAGCAAGACACCATGAAGTAACGGAGCCATATCCAGATCTCGTCAGCTATCAAATCATAGTTGCCGCATCACAAGACTGTGAAAATAACCAACATAATTATCATCTGATACACCAGATTAAAAAGTTGAAGACGGGCGCTTGGGATAATGACAATGATTTTAGCTGGTATCTAGTAAACGTCATCTGGGAGGCCAAACCTGAGTTTTTAGAAGAAGTGGATTCTGGTTCTGCCAGGCATTGGCAAGAACGCTCCTCGCGCAAATTAATAACCAAACAAGGGTTTTACCGAAAATACACCAAAAAGCAGATTAGGGAAATGGCTAAAACAGGCGGATTCCCGCTAACAACCCCGACAGCTACACCTTGCAGGCCAGTATTAGAAAAATATAACCCCTCAGCTCAGAAAATAATAGCAATGTACCATCTTAAGCGTAAGTTCAAAAAAGCATTTGAACTCCAGAGTAAAATTGAATCAGGGCTTGGAGATGAAAAAACCCGATATGCTCTCATTAATGCAATAACCGGGAGTATGAACAGTTCAGTGGTATCTGATGGGAAGCGCCAACAGGGTTATAGTACGGCATCACTTTTCAAGTGGGCCGGGTTTAAGGGATATGAAAACTGGGTATTACCAGCAGACGAAAGATATAGTGACCATGCATATGGAAACTTAGTAGGACTGTTAATTCCAACTTTAGAATATATTTACCCCTTCTTTTTATTTGTACACTTTGCTTCCGGTGTGAATCAATCAGCTCTAATTCCACTAGCCAGAAAGAGGTTTTCTGACCTCGACCCTGCCAACGTCACCTATATGGGATGTAAAACAAAAACAGGCTATGGTCTAGGCGCAAGACCAGAAGAGATCACAACACCCAAAAAAGAGCTTGAGCCAGGGGGAATTGATGAGCTATTGAGCCATCTTATAAAAGCGACTGCTCCACTTGTACAATATGCACCTGATAATAATACTGCCAAACGTATGTTTCTATTCCTTAGGAACAATACAAAAAGAAACGAGCAAGATGGTATTTTGGGTCCGCTTACGTCTGAATTACTCAGAAATTGTTCTAAGCGCTTTTGCAAGAAACACAAGATTGTTACTTTGACATCTGGCAGCAAAAAAGAAGATTGGCAGATTGACTACATGGAGTCAATTGATGCAAAACGTGTGCGAGAAACGATGCTCTTTGCAGAGTATCAAGATCGCCCAGTATTCCAAGACC
Organism: Kangiella sp.; assembly: GCA_048266925.1. Lineage (GTDB taxonomy): Bacteria > Pseudomonadota > Gammaproteobacteria > Enterobacterales > Kangiellaceae > Kangiella. Next base: position 2,178 of record JBLWYL010000011.1, read on the forward strand.
TTCAGCGCGCTGCAAATGATAATTCCTTTGATGTTGTATTTAAGAACTACCTGAACTCGAAAGTACAAAGATTGCAAAATAATCTTGCTATTGCTGCCTTCCAAGATGTACTCATAAATGAAATGCAACAATTTGAACCTGAAGATAAGTTTCAGGGTGAACTAGTACTTAACGATGACGATGTAAATTCGCCAGGCTACGACCCGTATGTTCTAAATAACTGCGCTGATAAATACTCATCTACAGCCCCAGGTCAGGTAAAAGGGGTCGAGTGCTGCGCCAGTTTTAGAGCCTGCCCCGGCTGCAAACAGTCACGTGTATTCAGCACTCATCTCCCCGCAATTGCGTTTTCAGTGATCCAATACCAAGCAAAAAAAAAGTCCGATCCGGTTAACTGGGAAGCCAAATATGGTCACCAGTTCAATAGACTAATCGACTGCTTAAAAAGGTGGGAAAACACTGGAGATAAATATGCCAAGCAAGTTGACGAGGCTTGGATAACAGCTAAAAGCAAAGGCGGAGTGTTTCTCCCCCCGCTGAATTAATATGCATAGGTCTATATGAATGATAGATAACAACAGCAGCCATGAAAAAACAGTTAACTATGAAGTAATAGGCCAAGCCGACCTGAAAAAGATTGATAGTGAGTATTCAATTGTTCCTAGGTCCAAGTCTAAATTTACCGACCCTGTATGGGCAATCATCGAAAACGATGAACAGCTCAACTTCTATTTCGATGACTACGAGTTTGAGCATGATGGGTGCCGTTACAAACTCGGTGAACCACAGTTCTGTGCAATAGTTAAGTATTTCAAAGTCAGAACCTGCCTTCTTTTAAGATCTGAAAATGTACATACCGGTGGATTTCTAGCCGCTACTACGATTTACGGGGCATTTATCATGGCCAGGAAATGGCTTATTCCAAAGATGCTTGATAGCGGAGCGCTAATACCCACTTTGTCAAAGAGAAATCAATTCAATATTCCTGCAATGTCCAAATTCTCTCAAGCCCACATGAATGACTTGCTTGATGAAATAATGACAAGTGATAGCACTGATCGCACAAAATGTCGAAGGATAAACGCTATTGCCAAATATACGTCTGAGATGCCCAAGCTGGCCAGTTATTTTCGTCTACCCTATAACGCCCTGCTAAAACAGTCAGTAAGTTCTCTCTTCAACCAAGAGGAAGATGATAGCGCTGCCTGGGATGGTAAAAGTGGATACGCATTGATTCCCGAGGCGGATTACTACTGGCTAGGAAGATCAGCACTAGATTTTGTTACAGAATACGCCGAGACAATTACCAAAATCCATAAACTGGTCTGCACCATCCAGACAGAATCCCCCCCAAAAAACATCATCTTCAAACAATCAGGAGAACAATTAGCTCAGAAAGCCAATGCATTAAATAGGGAGTTGCCCACATATAGGCTCGTTGAACTGATCCGGCGCATGAAAGCGCAAAAAATAGATTTCCCTCACTGGACTGAAAAACAATTAAAATATTGGGATTGCCCAACAATAAGCGTAAACGATGTCACAAACCTAACTCCTGATGAAATCAGAGGGTGCGGGATCAACTGGCCCACAATAGGCAACCTATTTCGCACTTTGTTTGGAGCCTGCGAGACACTCATATTTATTCCAACTGGTATGCGGTTATCGGAATTTCGGAATATATCAGGTGATCGAACTCCTGATAAACCCAACAGTGATGGGATATACCTATATGGCAATCGCATAAAGAAAGTCAAAACGGGTGAAATGGGTTATACGGACAATGAGATCCCCGTCCCATACCCTACATGGTATGCAATGACGGTATTGAGAGATTTGGCACTAGATGTCGGCGGGTCAAAAGAGGGTTTCTGGTGCCTTCATCCATTTAGTAGCACTATGAGCGTTCGATTGGCAAAAGAGAAAAATGATTTTAGAGTAGTGGAATGGTACGGCAAACGGGCAAGCAACTCCTACGTGGGGAATTCATTGCGAGCGTTCGCATCTTTCATTGGCTGTCGCACTCTGCCAACCTCACATCAGTTCAGAAAAACACTAGCCAGCTTTTTTGTATCGAGAACAAAGCAAGCGCCGATATTGCTCTGCCAACTCTTCGGGCACAAAAGCATTGGTATGACACTGAAATACCTAGAAAAAAGCAAACTAATCAGACGAGAGATTGTTAGTTTTGTTAGAAATAAATACGCGAGTAGTGTAGCTGCTCTTGCAACGGCCTTTGTAAAAAACACGCTAGGTGGACCAATGAAAACTGTATTCGAAAAGACTGTCGGCGAAAGGGACAACTTCAAAGGTCTAACTGAGGTGGAACTGGCTAGGGACCTCGGAACATGGCTTTTGTCTAAAATCGCCTCAAACAAATTTCTAATCACCCACACTCCAACAAACATTTGCTGCAGGCCAAAAGCCAGTAAGGATTTGCCACCGTGTCACCAAGGGCAATGTGGCAAAATAGATCCTGACTATCCAATACCGGGGGATTGTGTTGGCGCTGATTGCGGGTGGTCGATTTTTACATTTTATGAAGCTGATGATCTTGGCAAGAACTTAATCTATTACCAAAATCTGATCGCAACTACAGGGCCTAGCGCTTTGCAAGGCCAGAGAATGATGGCGTTCGCAACACAGTATGTGGAAACCTACGACCCGATACACAAACAAATCACGCGTATCCCTGTAGAGGCTGCCGAGACGTTTATGAGTCAGGCATTCAGTTCAACCGCATCAGCCAAAATGCACAGCGGGGCTCAAGCAAATGAGTGATTACTTGCCGGATATTAAGAATCAGAAGGTTTTGGATGGTTATCAAGTGTTAGAGAGTTTACTGCGCCTTAAGCAGAAAGTAACCAAGAATAAAATTGCCACTGAAGCGAGATTCTCTCCGTCTCTTCTTACGCCTACAAAAGGCAAATACAAAACCCCCGAATGGGAGAAGTTGGCTCAAGATATTGATCGTGCCATGAGAAACAACACCAAAAGGGAGACGGAGATAGATAAGCTTAGAGCGTCCAGGGATGAAGCAAAGGACGCATATATTCGTTTGGTAAAACGAGAAGCTGACAAAGTGAATCGAGCAGTACTGCTGCAGAGTGACCTAAACGCATCAGAGAAGGAAATCGCGGACTTGAGGCAAGCGTTGTCAATAGCCGAGACTAAGAGCAGTAAATATTACTCTGCCTACCAGGAACTACTTGAAATTCAGCGGACTAAAGCGACCAACAACGCAGCAACGAGGGGAACGTTTGGTCGTGTGGTGATTTCACCAGATGAGGAATTAGCGGCGTTATCAGGAGAGCCTTATCGTTGGGAAGATCCGGAAATTAAGGCAAAAGCGCATAGTTTAGCGCAAACTAAACTAATGACTGAGTTGGTAAAACCAATACCTACACGACTCTATTTAACCATTGGATTGCCAGGCTCCGGCAAGTCAACCTGGATAAAGGTACACGTACCAAACGATGATTGTCGTGCGATTTATTACGACTCTACCGGAGCTGACATTATTTCTCGACAATTACTGTGTACACTCGCACAGGCACACCCTGACTGTGTAATTTGTTATGTATTCTTCACCACTCCGGTGAGTGTCTGCATTGAAAGATGCGCGAAACGCAAAGATAAACCAATACACACGTCCTACATAAATAGCATCCAAATTGATAACCCCCTCATGAGCGAACCGTTTCATGAATTAATCAAGGTTGGAGAATAATAATGCCACTGAATGAATGGACTGATTCTGAACTTGATAAATATGGGCTAGAAAACATCGATATAGACAGGAAACCACAGCTGAAGTTGGAAGCGCTGTTTGAGGTTCTTAAGATTTGGAGCAAGCCATTGCTCGGCGTGCTATTCAGAGGGAAGGTCGTCGTTAGCAAAACTGAGCTCATGCGCCTTGCTAAAATTCATCCCCGAAAGAAAGTGTTTGAACCCAAAATAATGCATGGGCATCCCGTACATTATTCCAATATGTCTAGACATTTGGCGTTACCCTGACCGGCTCTGACAGTATAAATGCAGGCGACATTCTTTCAAGGTTCAACTTAGGTCGGCCAAATCACAAGCCCGCGATGTACTATCTAGGATTGATACAACAATACATTAATTAGCGATTAATGCACGGTTAGTAAAGCGGGTTGAGGATACGCAGATGCTGATTGATAAACAGGAACGTAAAATATCACAAGCCGCAGATGAGCGTACCAAGGCAATTAACCAGTTGATGCTCATCGGAAGAAGGACATTCCTATGAATCGTCAAGTGGTTATCTATCGCGTTGAGCCCGGATATGGCACTTCAGCGCTTGTTTTTGGCCATACCGATAATACCCCAAACAAGTTCCTGACATTTAAGTGCGAAATCGTAAGCCTAAATAGAAATAAGGAGCAGAATACGCTATCGATAATCTTTGACGGCGCTATATACGATATTGCTCTAGCGGACTCTATTGAGTTGGAAATAACGCTCGCCTACGCTTTGACACGTCATACTAAGCAGGGGGCTGATTCAGAAAACATAATAATTATCTTGCCCGATAATGTTAACTTCATCGAACGCTCTTGGATTTATACAGCAATGACCCGTGCTACGTCTCGAGTCATTTTCATCGGTCAGTCTAAGATAATCAAGGATGCAATCCAACGCGGTAATGCATCCGATTTGCTTGAAGTGGGATTCAGCCTTTGTCTCGATAATCAGCAGCATGCTAACTAGGAGATAGTTTGATATGAGTATCAAACTCGTGCCCATCCAGATTGAGGTCAATATGCGTGAGATGACTAGTTACGCTGGCGTTGATGTCGAAACTGGAGGTCTTAATCATGAGTTTACTATGTACATTCACTGGCTTGCGCTTGGCAAACGGGTGCGCCCGAATGCAAGCACTCGCCAGTATAACCCAGCGGAGGGTACACTTCGTCAAGTCGCCTACCAATTAAAGAGTTGGTTTGATTTCATTGATGAGGTCTGGAACCCCTCGGTTAAGTACCATGCTGAAAAGAACGGAGTTGATTTTGAGACTAGTAAACTCATTAAATGGAACACCGCAAACGTGCATCATTTCAATACGTTTATAAAAGAAAAAATAGAGGGTGGTATCAGTGCGGAAACCAGAGACATTTACCGATTAACGATCAGTCAATTCTATGATGAATTTTGTCCTTTCTTGGGAATTCGACACTCTATGAAAGGTCTTTCAACATACGTGATATCACTCGGTGGAAAGAATAACGATACGCCAAGTCTCTTTACAGGTATAGTAAATAAAGACATGAAGACTAAGCGTGTACCAGTAGGCATGGAGAACCCGATGCCTTCAAATACATTCCGTGTTATTAACTTCGAGGAGATCTCGATATTAAATAGGGAACTACCAGATCACGTTTACGCCTTTATGAACTTCTGGATGCTAAGTACTGGATTGCGTATCAAGCCCACGGTTCAAATGAAATACCCAGGCACTGATCCGAAGAATGAATTCCTTGTATCGCCACAAGAGCTAGAGTATGACTATGGGCTAACTGACACTTTTCACTATTTCTACATTTACAAAGGCGAAACCGAAAACAACAAAACGAGAAGGGTCGAAGTCCCGATACAGGCTTGGGAAACCATCTGGAATGGGTATATGCCATTGCTAGATGCCCGACTGGAATTATGGCGAATGAGATTCAACAAGAGGTCTGACGAATATCCAGACACTCTGTGGCTAGACGCAAAGGGTAGACCTGTGACAGCTAGGCATCTGGAGGATGCGATTCGCATCACTCGAGAAGCATTACAGCGAACAAATGAGTACAATTCATTCCCCAATGTTACCCCGCACTGGTTGCGCCATACCTATGCCTGTTATCTCATTAAGGCGTATGCGCTAGCTCATGGGCTGGAGTTAAATATCATTAACGAGTCTCATTTAACGATAATTCACGAATACGCTAAGGAACAACTTGGCCATAGGAGCATGAAAACAACAAAGCGATATATCAACACTATTAATACTCATATTCGCAAGAAATGGCTGCCAAAAATATCTCCACGATTATTAAGCGACCTACGTTCGATAGATGCGCCACATATCGATCAGGAGGCTATTAACGAAATATACAGGGAGATCGACTTTGGCGGAACGGTTAAGTCAGCGCTAGAAGAAGCATCAAAAGGCCAGATACTGCACTAAACCGCTCGCCTTATACTTAATATAGAAAGGCACGTCTATTATTGGCGACACTGACTCCAGTCGCTCCTATTCTGAGCCCTCCGTAGTGCAAACTGACTAAGTGACCCTGATTAGGTTCTTGCTAGGTTATAAGCTAATTAAAAAGTTAGTCACCTCCCTAAAGTCTATCTTTGAGTCTCATATCACTACTTCATTGATAGACTACCATTAGGTAAATGTGGACTGTAGCGTCAGTTAGCTTGAAGCTGGACAATTCTGAGTTACGAACCATCAGACA
>JBLWYL010000012.1:0-8268 GCA_048266925.1 Kangiella sp.
TTTTACCGTGGTCAACGTGGCCAATAGTGCCTACGTTTACGTGCGGTTTGTTACGTTCAAATTTTTCTTTAGCCATTATATAGCCTCCCGGAATATCCGCGTTTTAAGTTCCAATGTTAAAACGGGTGTCTACCGGGTCGTACGTAACTCGTACCTGCACCCTGCACCCTATATGTTTGCCTCGATAAAGCTACCCAGACAAAGCTGGTGCCGATAAGCAGATTTGAACTGCTGACCTCTCCCTTACCAAGGGAGTGCTCTACCTACTGAGCTATATCGGCAAATTGTTTGATACAGTTATTGGAGCGGGTAGCGGGGATCGAACCCGCATCATCAGCTTGGAAGGCTGAGGTTCTACCATTGAACTATACCCGCGCTATATCCACACTGTGATAAAGCATACGAACAATCGTTCGCTACCAGTCAGCCTGACTCAGTTGTCACTGATGGAAATTGCTGACCGGGTGAAAAATGGTGGAGGGGGCTGGATTCGAACCAGCGAAGCTTTCGCGTCAGATTTACAGTCTGATCCCTTTGGCCGCTCGGGAACCCCTCCAGGACTTGAGCAAACATGTCTGCTCAAAAGAGCGCGCATGATGCCAATTTGTTGCAGTAATTGCAAGTAGTAATCTTTACTCTACCTGCTTAATACTAAGGGTTGCAATGCAACCCTTTAGAATAATGGTGCCGGCTGCCGGAATCGAACTGGCGACCTACTGATTACAAGTCAGTTGCTCTACCTACTGAGCTAAGCCGGCTTAATCATCATGCCTGGGGCATGTCATTAAGTGGCGGGAATTTTAGCTACCTCATTTTGGTTTGGCAATGCTTTTTTATGATTTTTTTAAAATTGGCTATGAATTGGCTTTATCTGCCGTTTTTTTAGCCGAATTATTGATAAACCAGTAGAAAAGTCCCTGTAAAACCAGATCTTTTTTGTAGTTGAGGTACTTTTTGAAATCTGGATTGAGCAAACTGATTAATTGTTCTGCATCACCGCCTGTCACAATTACAGCTTCCAGTTGAAACTGGTGGCATAATTTGTCTATCAAGTGTTCTAAATAAGCGACACTGGCATACAATGCCCCCTGCTCGATTGCCTGCTGCGTATTAGTAGCCAACCATTCACTATCAGGTTGCGCCTCTCGATTGTGTTGTGCGCTCCAGGCAATCCGCCCCGTATCCCCCAGTAAGCTCGACGTCATTAACTTCTGACCTGGAATAATATGACCGCCCAGGTGCTGACCATTGCTATCAACTACATCTAAGGTGATAGCCGTTCCAGCATCGATAGTGGCAAAGCCCATTGGCATTATTTCACAAGCTGCAATCATGGCCAGCCAACGATCAATACCTAGCGCTTCGGCAACTTTATAACTACTGACTAATACGCCACCCTGTTGGCTTTGATATTCCGATGAAGATTGAGGTAAATGGGGGCTTATCCCGAATACTTGCTCACAATAGCCTTGTAGTAGCTTCCAGACATCCTCGTTCGCGACACAGCTGATGGCAATGGCTTCAACCTTTGCGCTAAACTCTTGAATCACAGTTGCTTTAATGGCATTAAGCTCAGCCAACCAAAGAGCTTCTGCAAAGCCTTTATTGCTCCATTGCCCCGAAGCTTGCCAGTTGATACCAGACACCTTATTGGTAAGCGCCCACTTACTACGGGAATTACCTATATCAATTAGTAAAATCATTCCTGGCAAACTCCTTCGCTAAGCTCTGAAACGCAAGCTAACTTCACCGGCATAGATTGGAACCAGCCCCTGCCCCGTTTGCAACAACAATGCTCCAGTGGCATCCACTCCTGCACCAATACCTTTCAACTCCTGCTTTTGCTGCAAAATACTGACCTTTTGACCAAAGCATTCATCAACCTCTTTCCATGACTTTTCGAATGCAGCAAAACCCTTTTGCTCAAAGAGATCTAGTGCTTGATTTAATTCAACAATCGTCTGCGCTAAAACCTGCTGGCGACTGACATCAGGGGCTAGCTCATTAACATTCATCCAATCTTGCTCAATGGATTGAGCCACTGTACTTCCCATCTGCATATTTAAACCAACGCCAACAACCACCTGCAACGCACCCGCCACATCACCAGACAACTCTATCAAAATGCCGCCCAGTTTTTTTCTCTGGAAGCGAATATCGTTTGGCCACTTGAGCTGTACCCCTTCAATGCCCAAACTTTGCAGTGCCTTAATGATCGCAAGACCAACCACCAGGCTTAAACCGCCTAATTGCTGTACTGGCATCTGGGTTTGCCAGCCAACAGACCAATAAAGATTGCTGGCCAGCGGCGACACCCATTGTCGGCCACGCCGACCGCGACCCGCTGATTGATGTTCAGCAGCAAGTACTTTTTTATGACAAAAGCCCGCACCTTTTAATTGTTCATTGGTTGAGTCGGTTAATAACAGAACATCACACTGCCAATCAGACATGCCCTCATTTGCCATTGCTTGCTGTAAACTTTCTGCTTCTAGCAACTCAAGCGGCTTGAGCAGTCGATAGCCCTTGCGCGTAACCGACTCGAACTCAAGCCCTAAGGATTCTAACTGCTGCATTAACTTCCACACATAAGCGCGACTCACCGACAGTTCTTCCGCCAATTTCTGACCAGAATGAAAGTCACCATCCTTTAGCAAGGATATCAATTGTCTCAATTGCTGATCGCGATGCTCTGTCATATTTAAAATATCTTCTGCTCGCCAACAATCCACACTTCGGGCTCCAACTGAATGCCATACAGCTCCATAACTTTATCTCGCACCCACTTAGCCACCTTTAAAATATCCTGCCCGCTAGCCTGTCCATAATTAACCAGTACCAGGGCCTGCTTCTCATGCACCCCGGCATCACCCTTGCGATACCCCTTTAAGCCAGCCTTTTCGATTAACCAGCCTGCGGCGATTTTATAGTGTCCAGAGCCTACCGGGTAAGCGACCAATTCTGGAAAAGCATCCAGTAATGTCTGATATTGCTCTTCTGTTACGACGGGATTTTTGAAGAAAGAACCGGCATTACCAAGCTGAGTGGGATCGGGCAATTTACTTTGCCGGATAGCTATCACGGCATTGCTGACCTGTTTTGCGGTGACCACAAGTTCATCGGCGAATAATTGCTTTAAGGGACCATATTCAATATTTGGTTGAAGCTTCTTACTTAACCGCAAGGTCACCTGCGTGATAACAAAGCGTCCTCTCAATTCTTTCTTAAAAATACTGTCGCGGTAACCAAATTGGCAGTCTTCTACCGCAAACTCTTTAAGCTTGCCTGTTGCTAACTCAATCGCGCGCAAACTGACAAACAAGTCTTGTAGCTCAACCCCATAAGCTCCAATGTTCTGAATCGGGGCTGCACCAACATTGCCGGGAATCAAGGACAAATTCTCTAAACCTGAGTAGCCTTGATCTAAACTGTCCAATACCAGCTGGTGCCAATTAACTCCGGCGCCAGCCGTTACCAACACAACATGGTCATTTTCTTGCTCACAGTACTCTATTCCCTGAATGTTAGCCTGTAAAAAGGTCAGCGGAATGTGCCCTAGCAATAACAGGTTGCTACCGCCACCAAGAATAAACAGCGAATCAAGCGCAGGCTTTTCTGCTTTGAGCCAGCTTTGAATAGACTGCTCATCATTAAAGCTGATTAGCTCATCACAAGTAGCCTCAACGCCAAAGGTATTAAAAGGCTTTAATGAAGCAGGAACGGAGTTAACCAAGGAATATTGCCTGTTCTGATTAGAATTAAAGTTGTCTGCATTGTACCAAAAGCTGTTTGAAATACTATTCTCCTGAATTCGCTCCTGTCACAGTTAGTTACAGTTTTTTGTAGACGCCTTCCTCACCCCAGATTGCACTCTGCTTTGAATTAAGGTATTCCTGTATCCACTAATTGAATGGGGACTAGTATGAATATCACTAAGACGACTCTGGCGATAGCCACTTTGATTGCATCCACCGCCATGAGCTCAGGCTTTGCAAAGGATGGAACAGCTAAGTCGACCTGGTTGCATTGTGGCAGCCTGATTGACACTCAGGCAGGCGAGGTAGTAGGTGAGCACTTTATCCAGATTACTGGTAATAAAGTTTCAGAAGTGACCACCAACAAACCTGTAACCAATTCATTTATAGACCTGAGCAATAAAACCTGTTTGCCGGGTTTGATGGATATGCATGTTCACCTTGATGGTGAAATGAGCCCTACTGCTTATGTTGAAGGCTTTACCCTGAACCCCGCCGATCTGGCCTTCCGCGCCCAAGAATACGGTATGCGTACTTTACTCGCAGGATTTACTACCGTTCGTAATCCAGGTGACAGCTATAATGTCACCATCTCTTTGCGCAATGCCATCAATCAAGGCTGGGTTGACGGCCCTCGAATTTATTCAGCAGGCAAGTCACTGGCGTCGACCGGTGGCCATGCCGACCCCACCAACGGTGTTAATGCGAAGCTGATGGGCGATCCAGGCCCTAAAGAAGGTGTAGTCAATAGCGTCGAAGATGCTAAAAAGGCTGTCCGTCAACGTTACAAGGAAGGCGCCGACTTTATTAAAGTTACCGCAACCGGTGGCGTACTCAGTTTGGCCAAGAGCGGTCAGAACCCTCAGTTTACAGTGGTAGAGTTGAAGTCCATTATTGATACCGCCAAAGATTACGGTATGCATGTCGCAGCCCATGCGCATGGTAAAGAAGGCATGCTCCGCGCGATTGAAGCAGGCATTACCAGTATCGAACATGGCACCTATATGGATAAAGAAGTTATGCGGGCTATGAAAAAGAATGGTACTTATTATGTGCCAACTGTCATTGCCGGTAAGTTTGTCGCCGAAAAAGCTGAAATCGAGGGATACTTCCCCGAAATCGTTCGTCCCAAAGCGCGTGCAGTAGGACCTTTGATCCAGAACACTTTTGGTGAAGCCTATGACTATGGCGTCAAGATTGCTTTTGGCACAGACAGTGGCGTTTCAGCACATGGCGATAATGCCAAAGAATTTGAATATATGGTTGAAGCAGGCATGCCGGCCATGGCAGCTATCCAAAGCGCGACAGTAACCTCTGCAGAATTGCTGGGTAATGACAAAATTGGAGTCATTGCTAAAGGAAAATTAGCCGATATTATCGCGGTGGAAGGTAATCCAGCAGAGGACATTAAACTATTGCAGAATGTCTCATTTGTCATGAAAGACGGTAAAGTCTATAAACAATAGCTGATGTATAAGAAAAGCTGAGAAATACAATCAGCTTTTCTTATACTCTGAGTAATTTAAAGAGTAATAATGTAGGTATTTTGCTCATTGACCGTCTCAACTTCTTGGACGAGGCTTTTATTTTTGTCGAATACTGTGGCGGTATTTGCAATCGAGTAATCAAAATAGAGTTTCCGGTACACTCTTTCCTCGTCTATACGCGGGGTTAAAAACTTGATATTAATTTCCTTTGAGTTACGCGAAACAATCTCATAAAAAGAGGTTTCTGCACCAACCTTGTGTAAATTACCGCTTAGCACATAGTGTAGATTAAACCCTCCATTTGCCAACGTCTCGGTACTTTTCTGAAGTTTCCAACCGGCTTTGCGCATCTGCTCTTCGTAACGCGCAGCTTTAGTGTCCACCTCATCTTTAGTCGTGAACTCCCAGTCAGGCATAACAATAATAGCCATTGTTATATCGCCATTCTTTTGTATGCGTAACATTTCATCTTGCGACCAGCAGCCGCTTAACATCAAGAACAATAAAGCAATCCCCAGATACCTCATTAGCACTCCCCATGTTTCGTTTTTTTTAAAGAATGTCAGATTGTGCCAGTTAAAGCAATCTCATTTAATCGTTTGACCTGGCTGCGATAGCACTAACACCTGCCTTAAATTTTGTGTATAATCGCCCCCGTTAAGCAAGTGGTCAGTTCAGTACATCCTTTCTACGATTATTCCGCGATTGTTGTATCTTTTGAAATTGGGTTTTCAGTTGGCCTACGCTTATTCGAGCAAATTCGCTCTTCATGTTTTTATAGGTAACACTGATGACACAAGATCAAACCATTTCCAGTTTTGACGAACTGGGACTTTCGCCTGCTGTATTAAAATCTATTAAGCAAGTTGGCTACGAGCAACCTTCACCAATTCAAAGCGCGAGCATACCAGTCCTTATGTCTGGTAAAGACATTATCGGCCAAGCACAAACTGGTACCGGTAAAACGGCGGCTTTTGCTTTACCGATGCTTTCTAAGCTTGATGCTAAAGATAATAAAACTCAACTACTGGTACTAGCCCCTACTCGGGAGCTTGCGATTCAGGTTGCTGAAGCTTGCCAAACTTACGCCAAAAACATGCCAGGTCTAAACGTACTTCCTATTTATGGTGGTCAGAAATACGACATACAATTACGCCAACTTAAGCGGGGCGCCCAGATCGTAGTGGGTACACCTGGCCGTGTTATGGACCATATTCGCCGCGGCACACTTAAACTAGACAACCTTAAAGCTCTAGTATTGGATGAAGCCGACGAGATGTTACGTATGGGCTTTATTGATGATGTTGAGTGGGTATTAGGTCATACTCCTCCGACTCGCCAAATCGCCCTATTCTCCGCCACCATGCCAAAAGAAATTAAGAAGGTTGCCGAAAAGTATTTAGACAATCCCGAGCATATTAAAATTCAGACCAAAACCAGCACCGCAACAACCATTAATCAACGCTATTGGTTGGTCAGTGGTATACATAAGCTGGATGCCTTAACCCGAGTTCTTGAAACTGAAGAATTCGATGGCATGATTATTTTCGTGCGTACCAAAATTGCTACCACTGAACTTGCCGACAAGTTAACGGCTCGTGGATTTAGAGCCGAGCCTTTGAATGGTGATATTGCTCAAGCAACACGTGAACGCATCGTCGAAAAATTAAAGAAAGGGCAAATTGATATTCTTATCGCAACCGATGTCGCGGCACGCGGACTTGATGTTGAACGTATCAGTCATGTTGTTAATTATGATATTCCATACGACACCGAATCTTATGTTCACCGTATCGGTCGTACAGGCCGTGCCGGCCGTAGCGGTAATGCTATCCTATTTGTAGCTCATCGCGAACGCCGCATGTTGAAAGCTATTGAACGTGCAACTAACCAGCCAATTACTGAAATGCAAATGCCAAGCATTGATAATATCAATGAACAACGCATGAGCCGTTTTGAGCGTAACGTTTTAAATACTATCGAAAATGCTGATCTAAGTTTCTTCAAGCAGTTTGTCCATAAGCTTGAAGAAAAAACGGATACGGATCCTCAAACCATTGCAGCAGCACTTGCTAAAATGGCGGGTGGCGATGAACTAATTCTTAAAGAACTTCCAAAACCTAAGAAAGAGCGAAGCGAAAGAGCTGACAGACCTGAAAGAGGCGATAGACGTGATCGCAAAGGTCGTGATGAAGGCTCTAAGCGTAGTAGCGATAGAAGTTTTTCACCATACGCACAACCGCTTAAGGCACATCCTGATATTGAAATGGAACGCTTTAAAATTGAAGCTGGCCACAGCCACAACGTCAAAGTCAGCAACATCGTAGGCGCCATCGCCAATGAAGCTGAAATTGATAGCGAATATATTGGTCGCATCGACATCTTCGATGAATTCACCACAGTAGATCTTCCTGCAGGCATGCCAAAAGAAGTCTTACAAATTCTTAGTAAAGCTTATGTAGCCGGCAGGCCAATGAACCTAACCGTTATAGGTGATCAGAAAGCCAGCAAAGGCGATAGTCCAAAATTTAAAGGAAAGGGTAAAGATAAAGGAAAACCTAGAGCTAAAAGTGACAAGCCCAAATTTAAAAAGTAAAAAATAACAAAAGGCCTCAAATGGGGCCTTTTTTATTGCCCTAAATTTGTATACATTTATCCATTCGGTTCACATCAGCTGAATAGAATTATTTAACTCTATAGCAGATAAAGCTTCCGCATCTCACCTCTATATCCCGCATCGTGTTGGAAGAAATCATAAATAGAGTTTGTATTAGCACTAAGTATGCAGCTCATAATACTAAATCCATCAATACCCTGATTGCTTCGATGCCGAGCAGTAATCTGCCTCAACTCGTATCAGCTGCTAATAGCCCAGCCCTAAACAAATACAACCGATACACAAACCTTACAGACATAAAAAAAAGCCCTAGCATTGCTGCTAGGGCTTTTTTTTGTATAAGCGCTTGGCGATGACCTACTCTCACATGGGGAAGCCCCACACTACCATCGGCGATGAGTCGTTTCAC
>JBLWYL010000013.1:0-8121 GCA_048266925.1 Kangiella sp.
TCCAGAAACACGCCATTACTGCGAATCTGTATGGGATGTTGACCCTGTAGAAGCATGTAATGGTCACCCAGTTGGGTTGGCTTGGTTTTCACCTGACTGCAAACATTTTTCAAAAGCAAAAGGTGCGACGCCAGTAAACAATAATATTCGCGGCTTGGCATGGGTTGCTGTTCGGTGGGCGGCGTTAGTGCCTGTTCGTATGTTCATCCTTGAAAACGTAGAAGAGTTTTTGACGTGGGGGCCTGTTGTGGATGGGAAGCCATGCAAAAAGCGAAAAGGCGAAACATTCAGCGCGTTCATATCCGCACTGACAACGGGGCTTGCTTTGGATCATCCAAGCATTGAAGACGTAAAGCACGCGCTAGGTGACAAGTTTGATTTATCTAAAATTGCAGATGGCTTGGGTTACCAGGTGGAATGGCGAGTGATGAAAGCGTGTGATTATGGCGTACCAACAACGCGAAGTCGTTTGTTTTTGATTGCCCGTAAAGATGGTGAGCCAATCGTATGGCCAGAACCAACGCACGGCGAAGGGTTGCAGCCATATAAAACGGCGGCAGATATCATCGACTGGACATTGCCCGTAAGGTCGATCTTTGGAAGAAAAAAGCCGCTAGCTGAAAACTCATTGAAACGGATCGCCAAAGGCTTGGAAAAATTCGCCTTCACTGATACGCCATTTCTTGCGCCGGATCCTACCCAAATTAGCTTTATTACTGAATACGCCAATGCAAGCCATCAAAGAAACATGGCGATAGACGAGCCATTACGCACGATTTGCGCGCAAGTCAAAGGCGGTCATTTTGCCTTGGTGACTAGCCACATAGTGAAATTTCGCGGAGACAATATTGGTCACAGCACTAACGAGCCTTTGCACACCATTTCCGCCGGTGGTTTTCATCTTGGCGAAGTGCGTGCATTTCTTATCGAATATTACGGAACGGGAAGCGCTCAAGAAATTGATAAACCCTTGCATACCATTACCACGCGGGATCGTTTCGGGCTGGTCATGGTAAAGGGTACAGCTTATCAAATTATTGATATTGGCTTGCGCATGTTAGAGCCATACGAGCTTTTTAAGGGGATGGGCTTTCCTGAAGACTACAAAATAAGTCACGACAGCCAAGGCAAAAAATTAACGAAAGCCAACCAAGTAGCACGCTGTGGTAATGCTGTTTGTCCGCCACTGGCACAAGCATTGGCGGCATCAAACTATAAGCCATTAAGCATAGAGATAGCGGCGTAGGTTGTTTATGAAGAAAATAACGAAGCCACATCTGTGACATGTCACAAAAGGTAAAACAGAAATGAATTTGACAAAAACGCATACACGGGGCCATACTTCGCCTGCACTAGCAAAATCTAGTGCTAGGATTGGTCTCCTATTTGTACACAGAGGTCATAGACACGCCTCTCACAGTATGCGTGTTTTTTTGTGGCCTAGTCACGCCTGTTATGGCGGGGCGTTCGGTGGGGTGCTTGCGCCCGTCGTCCCTGTGTACGATAAGACCAACTCCGTTCGCCCCGCCACCCTAATGATTGGTCTCGTTTGTGTGGTGGTAGATTTACTATTACACAGGAGGCATATCATGCCTAATCACACACCACAAATCCGTCTAATTGATGGCAAGCCAGTTACCACTTCAAGAGAGTTAGCAGAGTACTTTGGGCGCGAGCATAGAAACGTTGTTCAAAGGATTCAGAGTCTAGATTGTTCTGATCGTTTTTTAACCGCTAATTTTCTAGCGGTTCCATATCTACACAACGGAAATCAATATACTGAATACCAAATCACCCGCGACGGCTTCACATTCCTAGCCATGGGGTTCACTGGTAAACGTGCCGCCCAATTCAAAGAAGCCTACATCGAAGCGTTCAACGAACTAGAGCGCAAAGTCCACCCAGCACAACAAGTATCCAACGACATCGCCGACGCGGAAAAATACCGCCTGCTAAACAACATGATCCGCTCAATGGGCTTTATCAATGAGCCCGTTGTCGTACCAGTGATCAACGTCGTACACCTCGTGCAAACCGTCCGTTACCACCAACAGCAAATCGCAGCACTGCAAACCCCACCCATGTGGATGGAAGACAACATAGCCCAACTCAAGCAAATGACAGGATTAACCCTACTGGACGACAGGGGCAACGCATGAGCCAAGAACAAGCCATAAGCCAAGTGGCACTACGCAAACGCCGCCAGCGTCAAAGCGAAGCGGAAAAGTACGCCGCGCTGGATATCAAAACAGTATCAGTGCAGCTGTCCAGCAACGAACGCCAGTGGCTTGATGAAATCCGCCAGTACCACGGCGGCTACGACGTAAACGAATGTATCGCCACACTGATCAGACGCGCATACCAAACCATGCAGGAAACCAAAGCCAAAGTTGAGCCGTGCCAATTGTGCGGCGAAACATGGCCCAACACCTGCGACAAAAAATTCAAAGGCCGTGGGGAATGCTTCCTCGCACACAAAAAGCGCGACCTCGCACTTTAGGGGAGAAAATCGGAAATGAGCCAAACCAAGCAACCAACACAAGTAGAAGAGTTATACCACTACGCTAAGCGCTGTGCAGACAGCACCATGCCAGACGAAGCCGCCGCCTTTGCATTGGCAGCGGAAACCATAGAAAGCCAGCAAGCGGAAATAGAGCGGCTTAAGGTGGGTGTATCAAGCCAGCTTGAACAGGCGGAGGAATTTGCAATAGGCATTGCATTGCACACGCCGCAAGAGGCCGAAATCGTAAAAGGCGAGCGTGTTGTGCTTGGGATACAAAGCGCGCGTTTGGATATTCAAAAAGCGACTTATCGGTTAAACGAAGTCTTAGAGAAAATGAATAACATCAAGGGAAATGACCATGTAGCGCATTTTGCCGACATGTCGGCCACTTGGACTAGGGCCACTCTAAAAATGTTGGAAGGTTAATTGTTTTAAAGTAAGTGTGTTTGTGTGTATAAGTTGATTGCCATAAAGTGTGTTTGTGTGTATATTTAAATCATCGAAGCAAACAACGGAGGTAGAGTGAAGAGTCGAGAAGTGGTGAAGATGATTAAAGAGGATGGTTGGTATCTACACAGAGTTAACGGAAGCCACCACATATTTAAGCATCCAACCAAACAAGGGAGAGTGGTGGTTCCTCACCCGAAGTCAAAACTTCCAATAGGAACCATAAAAAGCATTCTCAAGCAGGCGGGTTTATAACCCGCCAGCACTTCACACTACCCAGAGTAAGAGAGGGCAATATGTTATACCCAGTTGTAGTACACAAAGACGAAGACAGCGCCTATGGTGTGACCGTACCAGATTTGCCGGGCTGTTTTAGCGCCGGAGAAACATTCGACGACGCCATAGCAAACACGCATGAAGCCATCGACCTATATTTATCGGACATGGCCGAAGACGGGGAAGACGTGCCGCTGGCCACCAGTGTACAGAACCATGTGCACAACCCTGATTTTGAAAGCGGTGTGTGGGCAGTTGTCGATATCGACATATCAGCATACAGCGGCAAGAGCGAGCGTATTAATGTCACCTTACCGAAATTCTTAATCAAGAAAATTGATAAGCGAGTCAGTCAGAGAGGTTTAAAAAGCCGCTCTAACTACCTAGCCGAAGCCGCCATCGCTGCATTGAGCAAATAGAAAAGCGCCCTAATCGGGCGCTTTTTGTTTCAGTAGGTCTTTGAGCTGGTTTTGCAGGTCTTCCACCTGCAATATAACCTCGCCAGCCTTGTCCTTGGGTAAACTGGCTAAGTCGTCAAAACCTAGGCTGGTAAGTACTTTGTACAAAAGTTCTAATCGTTCCATGATTTAGATTCCTTTTTAAGCGGTTATTTTTTCTTGGTTTGCGGTTTCACTCGAGACAAATTGATCTAGTTGCTTTGCTATTGCCAAAGATTCTCGATATTCCTCGGCCTCAGCTTTTAGCGTCCAGTGAATGTCTTTTATGCCTTCTGCTTCGATAGCTTCTTTTATACTTGAGAGCGGAATTTTAAAGAACTCTTTTCTGGGATTAACTTTGTTCACTGCTTGATCATTGAATGTTTTGTGTAGTGCTTTTTCTAATGACGGGGCATCTTTAGAAAATATCATTGCATGTACATCAAAACTGAAAGGTACTGAGGCGTCACCTAGTTCTTTCACTCGGTCAAGAGGCTCAAGACGACGTGTCATGCCAACTTTGTAAACATGTTCACCAAAGCTACCGATGTTACTAATAATGTAAACATGCCCTTGCTTGGTTTGTTGAGCCATAGAAATAGCGCGTTGCCCTTTTAGTTCAGCTTCAGTGAGCTTGGATTCTAACTCTGCAAGCTGAGCCTCATATTGCTGTCGTTGTTCATCTGAAGCATCTGAAAGTTCTTTTCGAGCCTTTTCTAAAGCTTTTTGAAGAAGGCGTTCTTCTTTTTCGGCTTCTTTGATAGCTTTTTCCATTTCTTTGCGGGCTTTTTCTTCTTCGCGGATTTGCTCTCGAATCTCCCTTTGTTCCGCAAGCTCCTGCTGCCTCAACTCATGGGTTGCTACGGCCCATTTGAGTTCATCGAGACGCGCATCTAAGAACTCGCGTGAAATGCGAGCATTTCTGAATGGTTTACCATTGTGGTTGACTAGGGCGAAAGCGTCGGTGATCTCTTGTTTCACTTTGCCGAAATTGTCGTGTTTAACCTTAGACATGGCTGAATCAACTTTGCCGTTGAATGCATCGATGACAAAGTATATCGCGTACTTTCTTCGATTTGGTTCTGCGTAGTCACAGTCAGCAGCTCTATCGCTGCTGATTAATTCTTTGATGCGTTTACGTTGGATTTTAAGTTGTTCCCCTGCTTCTTTGTGGCTGTACTCTTCAGCCAGTTCATCTAGAACGGTATGGTTGGGGATGATGTAGTCGTCTTTGTAGCCGTCAATGGCATTTTGCATCGCAACAATAGCGCTTTCATAATGGTCGGCTTTTTCTTTTGCTTCGAGAGCTTCGCCTGCAATTTCATGTGCTCGCTTATTTGCGTAGTCAATTATTCTATCTGATTCGGTTAATGCTTCACTTTTGAGTTGATCGGCTTTTTCTTGTGCTTTTTCTTGAGCATTTTTGCCGTTGAGTCTGAGTGACTGAGCTTCTTCTTTTGCTGCTCGGATTAAGGTCGATGATTCTTCTTTTGCGCTGCTGACAATTTCATAGGCATCATCTTCGCTTTTTTGAACAACTAGGCGCGCTTTCTGATCCGCTTCATTTAATGCGGCACGAGCAGTTTCTGTTAACTTGGTTGCTTCGGCTCGAAGCTTTTCAGCTTCAGCCTCGACGTTAGTAATTGGAGCGAGCTTTTGCTCCAGTTTTTTGAGTTGGTCTAACGTTTCTGTATGAGTGGCGTTAAGGTTCTTGAATCTTTTTTTGAATAGTCGGGATCGAAACCAAAAAAAGATTGCTAGGAAAATAGGTGTGAGAATGATGAATAATGCGAATATTGCACCGCTGTTTGTTGGATCCTGATCCATGGTGTCGCTCCTTACGTAGTGTAAAGATCAATATAACTTAACGTAAAGAAAATTAAAATTGTGACATGTCACGGTAGTTAAGCGCCTAGGAAGGCGCTTAACTGAATAGTATCTACTTTAGTGCTTGCTTTGCTTTCCAAAGTAGGTTGTTAGCTTCTTGTAGATAACGATCCATAGAGTTAACTGTATCCTGTTTGTTAAGAAAATTTTCTTCAATGTCTTCTAGTCGTAGTTGGTTTGCAGTATCCAAAAGCGCTTTAGCAGCAATAATTTCCAATAGTTCTTTTTCGCTTAAATCTGACATAACTTATTCCTTATCCGTGTTATTAAGAAGCCGCTACTGTACCGCTATAGAAAATCGATATCAAAGTCTTCAGTCAACACCGCCGCCAGATCAGGATTAGCAAACTTCTTAATCAGTGGCCTTACACACGGGTCATTGATCAAGGCTTCCACTGCAAACGCGTTGGCCAGCTGACGCGTTTTCTTATACATGCCATCGATGGCCGCCAGCTCATCGGCGATCATCCCCAAGATGCCAGCGGTGGTCGTGTTTAATTCAGCAGTGACTTGATCTAGGATTACATCAAACTCATCGTCATCAATCACGCCTAAATCAAAATCAGACATTGCTTGTTCTAAATCGTCGAGCTGTGTCGAAACAGCGTTTAAAATAGCATCCCCTGTTTCTCCCATAGAACCGCCAACGCTTTCAATCGTGGCACAGCTCGGCGGCACATCTCCAATATAGGCGTCGATTTCTTTAATTGTAGCCGCAACCTGCATATCATCTAATAAGGTATCCAAACGAGCATTGATATGTTCACCCATCTGATCAGCCCCAGTCGCAAAGCTCACCAATGCCCCTTGGCAAGCAACCACCTTTGATTCCGTCGGTAACATGGTGCCAACAGGCGTATCGTCGTCAGGTAGGTATTTTGTGAGCTGGCCGCTTAGTGATAAGGCGCGTGTTCCGGTATCCGTGGCTTTAGTATTTGCTGCAGCCTGAAAGCCATTACCATAACCAAACAGATTGAATAAACGCTTATTAAAATCAAATGCCATGCTTACACCGCCTTCTTACTATCCACCAACCACCGTGGCTCTTTAAACTCAATCCGCCCACGCTGTGGTAATACATCGTTTAACTCTTCCCATATCGCTTGCATCGGTAAAATCTCAGAGTCGTAATACACCTCACGAATATTTTTTAGGTCGCCATGTCCCGCCACATTCATGGGCATGATCGATGCCAATGCCGCCGGTACTCGGTGCAAATTCAAAATGTCTTGCTGTGTGACTTCTTTGATCTTGTCGTATTCGTCGTTGTTGCCGTAATCCCCAACGGGGATCAGCTGAACGCGGTCTTTCGTGATGCCTGTCTTACCGCCGACCGTGGAGGACATGTTCAAATACATACTGCGATAGTTGCCAGGTCCCTTAGTGTTAGCAATCGCGTCTTCAATGTCGTCGGCCATATCATCGTCTAAATCAAACGTGACGAATATATACCCTGCGTGCGCTCCGTTTTGGTAATAGCGACGGCGAAACAGCGTAGCCGCTTCACCTAGTAATATGGATTGCACACCCGCGAAATAATCCGGCACACCATAAATACTTTGGCGTACATCATTACCCTGCAGGTGGATGATGTCGCGTGCCGCGAATTCCTGCATTGAACCATCGTTATTCAATAGCCAATAGTTGTTATCCGTGCCTACGCGCATATTAATAGCCGGCAACCGAACGTAGCGATTCACACCGCCCAAACCATTGCGGATCGCCAATAGATACCCATTTTCAAAAACCAAGTAATCTTGAAACGCCGCGCGGATTTCTTTGCGCGAAATCATCGGGTTCTCTTTCCAGTTGGCCAACAGTTGATTGCATTTAAACCCTAGAGCGCTGGCGTGGGTACCATTAGCGGATAGCAATTTGGATAGACCGGATAGACTCACGGGCGGAATGTAATACAGCGCGTTCGAGTCTGCAAAAATCCCCAGATAGTCAGTAATGCCGCCGCTTAGCACCGGTTCAGGGTCACCAAAGCTAAACGCCTTCGCTTTCACTTTAGACGGTTCAGCGGGTAGCGACTGGGTAGACTCAACACTGTAAGAGCCATCAATAGTGGCGGGTAAGCGGTGGCGTGGTTTATCTATCATGATTGATCCTTTAGCCCATCGCCATGCGCCCCTTACGGGCGCCGCGAGCGGGTTGTTTAGAGTTGGTGTATTGGAGTTCGGCTTTCATTGCGTGGAAAACAGCCCACGCAATATCGGCGTGCCCAGCGTTGCCAATGCGTGCGGCGCCGTAGGTCAGCGTGCCGTTAGGGGTCGTAAGTTGTTTGATCAGCATTAATGACTGGGTCGTTTCTTTATTGCCCATGTCATACTCAAAGCGCCCGCCGTCGATCAGGCGTTTAGCTCGTGTAACCAAGTCGGTTTTCTCGATGGCTGAGTAGGTGATAGGGATGACATGTTTTAAATTCAGGTCAAGACAGCATTGGAATGTGTCCCAGCCAATGCCCGTCGTATCAATGCCACACCACGCCACGTTGTAACGTGAATACGCTTCTTTAATACGCTCGGCTTGATACGTAGAGGTCATGCCTTTGAATTGCTCGGTTTCGAT
>JBLWYL010000014.1:0-7052 GCA_048266925.1 Kangiella sp.
TGTACGTTAATGCCTAGTTCCTGTGCTTTCCTTACAACGTGTTTATCATCGGTACCTGCTGGTAACTTTAAGGTCAGATGCATGCCTGCACTGCCACCAAGTATCCAATCCTCTTGGAAGTGTTGAGCTAATGCTGTTTTCAACACTTTCTGTCTCTCTCTGTAAATACGCCTCATCCGTCCAAGATGGCGTCCAAACTCGCCACTTGTTATAAAATCAGCAAGTGCGGATTGTTGGATCTGATGGCTACTCCTTAGTAGCATCGATAGTACAGGAGCTGCTTGGTTCATTATTTGTTTGGGAAGAACCATAAAGCCGATCCTTAATGTTGGATACATAGTTTTGCTAAACGAACCAATATAAATCACAGAAGAATTGTTCGTTAACCCTTGCATGCTGGCAATGGGAGAGCCAAAGTGGCGAAAATCACCATCATAGTCATCTTCTATGATCCAAGAGCCAGCTTTTCTGGCCTGGTCAAGAAGTTCAAGCCTGCGCGATACCGAGAGAACAGCTCCGGTCGGATATTGATGTGCTGGAGAGGTAAAAATCAGCTTGGGGACATCGGTTAACCACAGATCATGAGGAACGGAGATCCCCTCTTTATCTACAGGAAGAGGGGTTATTTTAAGCGCTCCGTTATCTAATGCAGACTTAGCTCCGTTGTAACAAGGATCTTCTATCCATACCGTTTCGCTAGGATTAGTCATTAATGTCACACAAAGTTCAATGGCTTGTTGCGCTCCTTCAGTAATAACAACTTGGTCAGGATCGCATTGAACACCCCGTGCAATATGCAGGTGTGCTGCAATCGCTTTTCTTAGTGACCATTCACCAAGAGGAGCTTTACTGGTCAATGATTGGTGGTGAAGCTGTTTTACCGCGCGTTCAAGTGAACGTCGCCAGGATGCTAAAGGAAAGTCGGTTATCGAGGGTACCCCTGGCGCTAAAAGTTCGGCTGTTGGCAGTGGCTGAGAACTAAAATCTGAAAATGTTTCCCACCGATTGGCTAAGGTGAACGACTTTCCTTTCGTTTCTATATTGGAATTCAAAACCTCATTTTGGAGGTTCAGCTCAGCAACTCTTGTACCTTGTTGATCCGCAATAACGTACCCTTCAGCCGCTAAGTGTTCATAGGCCAATACTACGGTATTGCGTGAGATGCCAAGATCAGATGCGAGAGTTCGCGAAGAAGAAAGAACAACTCCTGAAGGCAATCGCCCTGACAAGATCGCTTTCTGTAATCGTTCTACTAATTGTTTATGTAAAGAGATCTTCTCGCCAGTCGGTGTCTTCGCATTCGGGTCAAGAACGCCAGTAATGTCAATCATCGTCGTGGTACCATAAAATATGCTATCTGTGGTTCTTTTTATCATACCATTGTTCTTTTATGTTGGTTTTATCTATAAACACACAACAGGAAAGTGAAGTGCCAGTACGATTAAACGAATTTCAGCAGCCCATAGGTAGAGATTTAACTGGGTGGACAGAAGCAAAACAGCCAGATCAAACGACAATTACGGGACAGTTTTGCCGTTTAGAACGACTTGATGTTTCGAGACACGTTGAAGAACTCTATGAAGCATTTCAAGATAGTCCTGATGCTAGAAATTGGACTTATCTGCCTTACGGTCCATTTAGTTCGTGCAATGAATACCGCGACTTCTTAATAAGCATGGAAGGCCTAAATGACCCGTATCATTATACGGTCATCGATAAATCGACGAATAAGGCGGTGGGTACTCTTTCTTTAATGCGTATCGATGCAGCGAATGGAGTGATAGAAATCGGTCATGTTGTTTACTCTCCAAGAATGCAGCGGACACCGCTTTCAACGGAAGTCATGACTCTGTTACAGGATTATGTGTTTGAAGAACTTGGATATAGACGATTGGAGTGGAAGTGCGACGCATTAAACGAGCCTTCCCGAGCTGCTGCGGAGCGTTTTGGCTTTACATTCGAGGGCGTTTTTCGACAGTTACAAGTCACCCAAGGACGAAACCGAGATACGGGTTGGTACTCGCTTCTCGACAGCGAATATGCAGTGTTTAAATCTGCATATAAAGCATGGCTTGCCCCAGAAAACTTTGATGAATCAGGTCAGCAATTAAGTAAGCTGGCTGATCTCATTACCAAATTAAAATAACTTAGGCTCCAACTATTAGGGGCTTGGTAAACAGGAATTCAACTATTTACCGATACGACCTCGTATACAACTAAAATAGGTACCCCAATTCATGGGGGTACCTATTGTTCATGAATACGATAGTAGATAAATTCTACACCACCGTGTTTATGACGCTATAGAGAAAATTATTCAGGCTGCGCGGTCGGACGGAACAAGATCTCAGAGACATCCACTTCATCTGGCTGTCAAATCCCGAATGCTACCATACGAGCGAATGCCTCAGGCGATAATCCGAATTCACCAACGATTTTTTTCACAGTCTCTTGAATATCTTTTTGGCTGATGTGCTCAAGTAACTCCGTATTTACCGCTCCTGGGGAAATGATGGTAGTACGCAGGTTGTAAGGTTTCACTTCTTGGCGAAGGCCTTCTGAAATTGCGCGTACCGCCCATTTAGTGCCACAGTAAACGCCCGCACCTTGCGCGACAATATGACCATACACAGAAGATACATTGATGATATGACCTGATTTTTGCGCCTGCATGTATGGAAGAGCAGCAGCAATACCGTTTAGGACACCTTTGATATTGACATCAATGGTCTCGTTCCATTCTTCTATCTGTAAACGTTCAAATGGAGCCAGTGGCATCAAGCCTGCGTTGTTAAGAAGAACATCAACACGTCCGTATTTTTCCACAGCGGTGTCGACTAACTTTTTAACGTCTTCGTGTTTTTTAACATCTGTTTGTACTGCAATTGCAATGCCTCCGGCATCAACAATTTCTTTCACGATAGTATCGAGTTTTTCTGCACGACGAGCGCCAAGCACAACCTTCGCTCCCTCTGAAGCAAGTAATCGAGCGGTTGCTTCGCCAAGACCTGAACTTGCGCCAGTGATGACCACGACTTTATTCTGAATGTTTTGCATAATTACCTCAGTTGTTGTGAATAGTGACTTTACTAGGTTAGAAATTTGTACACTCTCCGCGAGTGAACGCTGACTTAATAACAGCCGTTGCTGTCGTCAATTTATCGGGAACACGAAACAGATTCGTGTTCCTGAATCTGTTGAATAACTCACCTTAACGGCTTCGCGGGAAGGCGTAATTTGAATTAATTTTTACAATTAGCAGGCTAACGAATAACAGAGCGACCAGCATAAATGGCAGTGAAGATATGCCGTATGCATGTAATAGAACACCGCCAACAATTCCGCCAAGAGAAATGGCACTGTTCCAACTCACCACTGTTAATGAGATAGCAATATCCGCCCATTCGCCTGCGGCATCAGCAAGAGCCGTATTCAACAATGTTGCTGCGCCACCAAAGGTCAGTCCCCAAATAGCTGTACCAATCACAATGACATCGGGGTTGGTAATAAACAGCCCAAACACTAATGAAATAATGAAAAAGGCAAAGAGAGAGACTAAAACGGTTATCCGTAAGTGCTTGTCGATAAGTTTGCCAGTGATAAAAATGCCCACTAAAGAGGTCAGCCCAAAGACCATCAAAATAAATTCGACATTGGTATCCAGTCCCGATGGCTGAACAAATGGCGCAATATAGGTATAAAGAATATTGTGCGCCAGCATCCAGGTAAGCACGACAGCAAGTACAGGTTTCACACCTTGAATATTAAGCACTTTGCCAAATTGCAGTTTCACCTGTTTTGATTGTCCTGGAACATTTGGTACACAAAGTACTATCCAAATGATAAGTAAAGCAGAGAGCACAGACATTGCACCAAAGGTCAGACGCCAGCCCAGAACCTGGCCTAACCAGGTACCGAAAGGCACGCCAGCCGACAGCGCGATGGGTGTACCCACCATTGCGATTGCCATGGCTTTTCCTTGTTGATGAGGTTCAACGATACGTCGCGCATATCCAGCTAACAGGCTCCATGCCAGCCCCGCACTTGAACCTGCAAAAAAGCGAGCAGCAAAGGTTAATACCAGATTCGTGGATACGGCAGTTAATGTGTTGAAAAGGATAAATCCTAATACTGTTGCAAGCAGGACGTTGCGTCGTGACCATGAACGGGTTGCAATCGTTAATGGGATTGCTGAAAACAATGAGCCTAAAGCGTAAGCTGTGACCCATTGTCCCGCAGTTGATAGCGGTATTGCCATATCATGGCTGATTTCAGGCAGTAAACCCGCAGGGATCGTTTCTGTCATAATGCAGATAAACCCAGTCATGGCGAATGCCAACAATGCCGTATACGGCATCGGTTTTTCTTTATTTGTCATTGTTGTCTCGTATAAAAATTATGGTTATCCAGAGAACACGGGATCCCGTATTCTCTAGGTAGCTAAATTTATTGGAAAATAAACGCCATAATCTGAAATGGAGTGAGCCGTTAAGGCATTACACTTTTATCGGATTCTGATGTGCTTCTTATGAGTTTCTGGCGACACGAATGAGATCAAGATTCGCGAAAGTCAGAGGTACTCACTTTAGTTATTTGGTTCATAGGTATTCGAGCTATAACTGAAAGGTGTCATCGGCAAAGACAGCGACAGAAATCAATAATGGTTTAGGTAAAATCATTAGATACCTCGCTGTCATGCCGAGAGAGTTGTTATTTAAATGAACACTTACTAATAACGTTCATAGGTGACTCGCCATCCTTCGTTTTCATCGAGTGGCGTTAAAATCATGCCTTGTTCAGTTATTTGAAATTTGCGTTTCATTTTTTTACCAATTAGATCTCGAACAAGAGAGGACTGAATTTCTACTTCGAACTGATTTAAAGAATCATCAATATCAATCCTGCCGTAGAGTGCTTCATAGCCATTTATTGTAAATGTTGTCGGTGCAGCATTTGGATTCGAATCCATTGCTTGCGCAGATAATGTGCCAGCATTAGTAATAATCAATTGCCCTGTATAGGGAATTGGTTGCATTTTACCGTCAACTAATGCTTCTAGTTTCGTCATCTTCCATGCGCCAACCAAGGGAGAATTCTCCTTGGCGAATATTGATGAAGAGAATGCGAGTAAAACAGCCAAGATAACTGAACTAAATTTTGACATAGTGGTGTTCCTTTCTTGTTTATAGCGAGAGTTTAATGAAATATCTCTTGTCACAAATAGAATGCTTACAGTGCTAACGTTAGAATTTCGTTCACATCTTTAAGTGTAATGTCCCCATGTTCACCAAGCTCGGTATGACCATGCAGGTCGAGTTTTTCTAGTACCGCTGGAATGTGTGTTGCGTCTAGGTTGTAAGCGGAGAATGTTGTCGGGTTACCCATGAGTTGGAAGAATTCTTCGGTTTTGGCAATAGCCGCATCAGCGATTTCTTCTTTCGTGCCATTGGTAATGTTCCATACTCGTTGACCGAACTGGATTAGCTTCTCAAGCTTCTGCTGTTTCTTAAATTTCCATACAGCCGGTATTACGATGGCCAGCGTTTGAGCATGATCAAGTCCATATAAACCGGTTAACTCATGGCCAATCATATGGGTCGCCCAGTCGCCTGGAACACCATTGGAAAGTGTGCCGTTGAGCGCGTTTGTTGCTGCCCACATTAAGTTTGCACGAACGTCGTAGTCCGTTGGTCTCTCCAGTGCTAATGGCCCCTGAGAGATGATCGTATTAAGTATGGCTTCAGCGAATCCATCTTGTACCAACGCATTCACAGGATAGGTCACATACTGTTCAACAGTGTGAACAAAGCTATCCACAACACCGTTTGCGGTTTGTCTAGGCGGCAGTGAATAGGTGGTTTCCGGGTCAAGAATCGCAAATTTCGGGACCACAACATCGGCACGGAAGAAAAGTTTGTCTTTCGTTTCTACTTTGGTAACGACCGCGCCGCTATTCATTTCTGAACCAGTTGCAGGTAATGTCAGTACACAGCCAAGTGGAATGGCTTGCTCTACACAGTCACCATAGGTGGTAATGATGTCCCAGCTTTCACCCTCATAACAGGCAGCGG
The DNA here is from genome assembly GCA_048266925.1 of Kangiella sp. Classification (GTDB taxonomy): domain Bacteria; phylum Pseudomonadota; class Gammaproteobacteria; order Enterobacterales; family Kangiellaceae; genus Kangiella. The sequence continues at coordinate 6,072 of JBLWYL010000014.1, forward strand.
CTGCTATGAACTTGCTACCGTCAACGACAGAGCCGCCGCCCACGGCAAGGATGTAGTCCACATTCTCTTGCTTCGCTAAAGCTACGGCTTTAATCAACGTTTCGTAATGCGGGTTTGGCTCGATGCCTGAGAATTCGATCACCTGACAATCGGTTAGCGCTGCGATAACTTGTTCATAGACCCCGTTTTTCTTAATGCTACCACCGCCATAGGTGAGCAAAACTTTGCAACCAGATGGAAATTCACCGGAGAGTTTTTCAATTTGGCCTTTACCAAAGTGAACACGTGTTGGTGAATGATGAGTAAAATTATCCATTGAAGACTTCCTCACTATTTTGTGATTTGAGTTTATAATTTGATTTTTGAAGATTCGGCCTGGCTTAATTCTTCACGTTATTTTCTGGTAGAGATATACCTGTTATCTGTTCTAATCCGGCCAATAGCGCTCCTTGAAATACTTCATCCCGAGAAGCGCTATGTGGATCTAATTGCTGTTTGTGATGCCAATAAGTACCGCTGTTGAGCATGGCGATATCTTGTGTTGTTGCTAACCATTCCTGAGTTTGATACCCCTTGACCAAATCATCCGGCGCATCCTTACCGCCCATCTTGGTCGGAACCCAGCCAGGATCGACGATATGACAAGAGACGTTGGGCCAACGTCTTGCTAGTGCATTCGCTAAAGTCGTCACAAGAAGCTTACTGTCGGAGTAGTTATGAGAATGACTAAACCAGTCAATTCCCGAAACGGTCGCTTTGCCCCCGAAATGCATACTGCTGCTGAGATAAATAAGCCGTGAAGGTTTAGGAGTCAAAGCGCTCAGCACATAAGGAGCCACTACATTGACCGCGAACACGTCTTTGCCTGATAACGTACCTGCGTTATGGATGACAGCATCCAGTTGGCCGAACTGGTTCACTTGCTTTGCAACAGAGATTTGCTGCTCTGCAATTGAAAGATCGCCCACAACCGGCTTTGCA
>JBLWYL010000015.1:0-6596 GCA_048266925.1 Kangiella sp.
TAGACAAGTTTTCAAAAACGGGGTTGGTGTTCGGATAATCCACCAAAATAGTACCATCCGATGCTACCAATTGATATTCATAGGTACCCCATCCCCCATCACCAGTAGCAGTTATTTCACCAAAACCGGGCACATTACAGGTAACCGGTGATGTCTGAACCGCATTCACCGATAGCGCTCTATCGGGGGAACGAACGGTAGTAACATTACTTACCGCATCACAAAATGGAGTATTCAAGGCTTCGATCCTGACCACCAAGTTTCCGGCAGGTACATTTTGAATAATTTCAGGGCTGTTTATCGGTGCATTGGTATCAAAAGTTCCCGTGACCCCTGTGGATGTTTCAATTCCGGCATTGTCTCGTGTGAAAACCTCATAATTATAAACTCCGCTATAATTATTGATTTCCAGACTTATGGAACCGTCACTACCATTAAAACAGGTTACAGGATCTACTTCTGCGATTACCGCCTCAATATTGTTGTATTCGGGCATAGTGATCGTAGTGGTCAAGTATGTACATCCCCCACTGCCTACATCGGTTACTGCAAAAATATAATCACCTGGCGTGGAAATATCCCAGCTTACCCTATCGCTACCGCCTGAACTTCGTGCGGGCTCCGAACCTAACGGCAAGATTTCCACCTCGTAATTTCCTGGACCTTCGTTCACAATAATATCAATAGAACCGGGACTTACACCTGCTCCTGAAGCATCGCAAGTAATTTGGTTCACATTATAACTAAAGGTAATATCGGTTGGGGTATTTATGGTCACTGTCGAAGTCTCTTCACAGCCATTTTGATCTCTGGCGGTCAGAATAATGGTTTGGTCCGTACCATTATCAATAACTTCAAAGGTATTGCTGGTCTGGAAATTGGTGCCATCAAATTGTGGCGTACCATCATTCATGCTATACGTATAGGAACCCGAACCTGTTGGGGCGCCCGTGCCATCTCCATTATCATCGGTATATATAGTTATGGTTGCCGTACTAAATTGATTGCTGGATGGGTTACAGCTAAATTCGGTATTGACAGCATTCACCAATAATTCGGTAGGTTCATCTATAATGATGTTGCCTGTTCGATCAGAACAGCCTCTATCCGAAACCACTTCTACCTGATAGGTATCGGGCTGAAGATTATCGAACACAGGTGAACCCTGTGGTCCGGCAATAATATTTGATGTTGATCCTTGATACAAAATATAGCTGATAGGCGTATCGGTGTCACTTCCCGGTTGAAGTTCCACAGTTATCGTCCCGTCATCCGCCCCAAAACAAGTAACATCGCTGCTTGGTGTCGCCGTAATCACTGGAGTGTCCACCAAAGAAACGTTTACTATGGCTTCATCGGAACACAAAGGCATAGTGTTGGAGTTTAAATCCGTTACCAGAATATTGTAATCTCCCGGTAACACGTTCGTGAAAATATTGGTGCTCTGCGCTGGACCAATATTGGTCAATGTGGCGGCATCTCTCAATTGATATTCAAAAGTGCCACTTCCCCCAGTGGTATTCACGGTTATCTCACCATCGCCTGCGTTACAGGTCGGGTACGAGGTAGCATCGGCACTGATCGCAAAGAAATCGAATACATCTGCCGTTACCGTATTGATACATCCATTACCATCCCTAACCGTGATGACGTAGCTTCCTGGATTGGGCACTATAAATGTTGTCCCGGTCTGGAATCCACTACCAATATCGTACTGAAAAGTTTCTTCTGGCAATCCCGAACCTGTTGAAAGTGGGGATACCATATTAATTTGATAACCACTTGTTGCTGTACATTGATTGACTACATCGATCACAGGGTTGGGCACCCCTACTTCTTGAGTAACGGACAGTGTTGTGAGGGCAGTACACCCATTGGCATCCTGCACATAAAAATCATAATCGTTCGGGTATGGTCCTGGAATCTCAAAAGTAGTTTCGGAGCTAAATGTTACCGGCGCAGGGTCACCTGTGGGCACGTAAGCATAGGTATATGGGCCTGTGCTCCCAAAACCTCTTACGGTGACCAATGCCCCGACGTTACAGGTGGCCTCCACAAAATTATCGATGGCAATGGATACCGAACTAATATCAATAAAAGCCAAAGTACTTCCACTACATCCATTAGTGTCGTCTGTAACTATAATCTGATAGTTCCCAGGTGCCAAACTTGTAAATGTATCCGTATAAGGTATAGTTTCTCCGCTGAATGATTGGGTAGAAACCGTTGTTCCCGTATCTGTGTTTTGCAGGGTTACCGTAAAGTCCCCTGGTGCGGAAATTCCAGAAACTTCATAATCAATAGAACCACTGCCCGCCACATTACACGATGCAGACAAAGAGGTTGCCGTAACGGCCACGGGATTTACAGGGCCAATTGGATCTATTTCTTGAATATAGGTACAGCCCAAAGCGTCCCTTACTTCCACAAAGTAAGTTACTCCAGGCACCACAAGTCCGGTTACATCGAAAATATCATTACCTGCTCCTGTTCCTGGGGTCCAAATAGGGTCTCCCACTAATCTGAATTCATAAGGCCCTGTTCCTCCCGAGGCCTGAACCCTATATGGAAATACAGTATCGGAACACAATAGCGGTGCTGCATCCAAAGGCGTAAGGTTGAGCTGGTTTTGATCAATAACTACCTGATCTCTGTCCTCACACCCTTGAGAATCTGTAGTAATTACGGTATAGTTTCCTATGGGTAGATTCGGGAAGTTTACCGTTATACTTGCCGTTCCTGTAGAAGACGCTACCATTCCCCCAAATTCATCCACTAAAATATAATCATATGGTCCTACACCATTGTTTATGGTAGTGGATATAGACCCATTCACAGATCCTATCGCACAAACGGCGTCTGTTGGGGTGGCTGTTGCATCCAATGGATCACTTGGTGCTATGGTTACCGAATATGCCGGACTCACACATCCTCGGCTATCCCTGATTATAAATCCACCATGCACACCAGGTCCGTAACCAGAAAATATATTTTGTGTGCTAAAGGTCGCTCCATTATCGTTACTGAACTCATATGGCGGAACGCCCTGAGTAGTGTCAGGAATCAATTCTACCAATCCACTGGTATTATCCCCACATTGAGTATCCGTGGCCACTGCCGTTCCAGCAATGGTTTCTGGCGGGGAAATGGTCACAGTATTGGTCTCTGTAGTACATCCTCTAGCATCTGTAATCAAGAACTGGAAGGTGGTATCCGAAATTATGGAACCATCGTTGGGAATATTGTACACAAAAGAGTTTCCTGCTATATTGTTGTTATCTGAAGTATATGGAGCACCATTGATGCTCACTTCATATATATCATAATCTCCGGAAGAGGTATATCCATTGCTTATATCCACCTGAATCTGACCGGGAGGTCCTGCACAATCCAATTCTTGGATGGTGGTTGCATTGGCCATTACTTGTGGTTCTATAGTTGCCGTTACGGTGTCTCTACAATCGTTGGCATCCACTACTTGAATGGTATAGGTTCCCGGGGTTAGTCCCGCAAAACTATTGCTAGCTCCCAAGGGACCTCCATTGATCCTATATTGATAGGGCGCCAAACCACCAGAAGCGTTTACCACTAACGTTGCCGCTGTAAAGTTATCGTAACAATAGTCCGATGCCACATTGTCCAGAGTCAAGGTCGGCGCATCCAAACGAGTCAATGTAAAACTGTCGGTCACGGTACATCCGTTGGCATCCGTTACACTTACTTGATAGGTTCCATCTTGGGACAAATTGGAGAATGTACTGCCATTTTTGGGCCCACGAGTAGATCCATCGGGCTGGGTCAAAGTATACCGATTACCGCCCCAACCGCCAACGGTATTGATACGAACTGCTCCAATGTTTCCGTTTTGACAGCTCATATCGGTAACATCGAGACTAGCTATTGCAAATGCCGTGGCTGGTTCTTCGATGACCAAAGTTGCCGTATCGGTACAATTGGTTTCTTCATCGGTCACTAAAATTACATAACTACCTGCTGTTAACCCCGTTAACGATAAAATATTGCTGTTCTGGCCCGTGGTTACCGGACCTCCGTCAATACTATAACTATATGTGGTATTGAATCCATCCACCAAAAAACGTCCTTCACCATCAGAATCGCCAACACAGGTAACTACTTTGGTCTGTTGTCCTTGCACCCCAATGGAACTAATATCTGTAATGGCATAATTTTCATCATACGAACAGCCTTCATCATCGGTTACCCTAAAAGTATAGGTCCCTAATCCCAAACCTGGGAACGTGCTGCTGCCTCCATTGTTTACTGCACTGGCTGCAGGGGCGATAATCTCATAAGTATAGGTTCCCGAACCTCCTGTAACCGTTAAGTCCAAAGTGGCGGTTGTGGTGATACAATCCAAACTGGAAATACTAAAACCGATATCCGATGGCTTGTTCAAAGCATTAAAGGTGATATCGGAAAGCGCCTGTACACAGCCATTGGCATCACGAATCATTGGTGTATAAGTTCCAACTCCCAAATTGGGAAATACCGGATTTGTACTAAAACCGGCCCCAACACTATACTCATAAGGAGCCGTTCCTCCACCTACTCCCGAAATGGTGATCTGTCCTCCATTTTCGTCCAAACAGGTCGGTTCGCTGTCCGGGGTAGCTGTAGCGGTAATTGTTGACGGTGTACCGATAGTTGCCGTTTGTGGCGTTGTAGTACAGGAGAACGAGTCTTGCTCGTACCGGAGCACAACATCGTAATTTCCCGGGGCTAAATTGGAGAATACATTACTTATCTGAAAAGTAACTCCGTTATCTACACTATACAGTATTTCGTATCCAAAACCACTGGTCACATTTATGGTAATCCTTCCATCATTGGCTCCTCCGCAATTGGCATCTTCTTCTGTAAAACTAAAAATTGGCGGTGGTATATCCTCTACATCCACTGCTGCGGTTCGTTGGCATCCATTGGCATCCTCCACCAATATATTATATGTACCTGCGGTAGTTACGGAAAAGGTGGAGCTAGAGGTGTAGGTAGAACCAAATGGCCCTCCATCCACACTAAAACGGTAAGGTGCGGTTCCTCCATTGGTGACCACGTTCACATTTACAGAAGCAGCTCCACAACCAAAACTATCCGATGCGGTTGCAGAAACGGCCAAAGGACTTATACCTCCACCGATTGTTATGGGGTCACCATCAATATCGGTTGTAATGGTTTCAGAACAGTTATTGGTTTCCACCCGAATACTATATGTTCCGGGGCTTACATTTGCAAAAGTGTATGTATCCGATCCGTTAGGACCGAAGGTGTCCACAGTAACCCCATTTTTAACCAATCGATAGGTATAAAAACCGGGTACTCCGGAAACAGCGACATCTATACTGCCCAACTCGCCACTACATAAAATATCGTTTGCAGTAACATCTACATTGATGTCCAGATCATCAACGGTGACAAGGTTGGAAGGAAAAACACATGCCGTAGCAGAAACATTCTTTAACCGAACGTATACTCGGTAATCGCCTGCGGCCGTGATATCAAAAAAAGGATTGTCTTGAAAAGGTCCGGCAGCACTGTTCAAGCTATATTCATAACCTGCTGGAACATTGGTCACTTCGACCCTGCCCGGATTGCCACAAATGATATCTTCTTTGATCAATTGTGGATTTAATGGGTTTAGTGTGGATTTAAAGTAAAAGTATTGACCGGAATCAACACGCACCCTAAATTCGCCAGCAGTGGAAAGATCAAATGTTGGATCCACACCTACTGTATTCCAAGTACATGCGTTATTTATTGTTGGACAATCATCTACAACTGTAGGGGCACAAGAATTGGGGTCAAGCTGTTGCCATTCGTACAAGTTTCCGGACTGACTTAATGTTAGTGTGCGGATATCACTGGTACCACACAAGAAGAATTTTGCCAAAGTGCTACCATCGTTCGGACATACCACTTCCTCGTTCGCTCCATTAATTATGGTAGCAAACATTGGAGCAGTCGCGAATAATTCAATATCTTCGGAGGATGCTCTTTGGATCGTAGTGCTGGGAACCTTCTTTTCTGTTTTGGACTCTGTAGTATCGGATACCAAATTAACCAGTATCCTTGTTACATTGGTCTTTGCCAAAACTGTTGAGCCGAAGATTGATATGAACACCAACAACACGACATATAATAAATGCCTTGTTTTTTGTGGGAGCATAGGTTAAGCCTTGTTAAGAAGAACACTCAGATTTGGGGTCTTAATATTCTTTGATAGTAATTTTCTTTTCTTATATAATTCTGATTATCTTAAACACACACGGCATCAAAATATTGCCGTTAATCTATAAAATCTGTTACTTTAACGTAAAAGTATGCAAAAAATTATCCTGATCATCTATTTTTTCGTTGTACTGCTAGGTACATCTTGCGCCCAAACGTCCGATAAAGACATAAAAACTCCCAAATCCCTTGATTTTACTACTGAACTTGTCCAAGGAGGCATACAAAACCCTTGGGGAATGGTTTTTCTGTCCAACACTACCTTTTTGGTTTCCGATAAGTCTGGCAAACTGATACTTAGCAAATCTGGAGAAGCCATTGAAGTTGAAAATACACCTTCAAATTATAAC
>JBLWYL010000016.1:0-6272 GCA_048266925.1 Kangiella sp.
TCAACAGTCCATTTTTTTAGTTCAACCTCATTTCGATACCAAACTAAATCAGGCTCTTGAATGCCTTGCTCTAATTTCTTGTTATAGATACGCCAATAAACAGGACTAGTACGTTTACCAATAGTTTTCATTTCAACATCGTAAACACCATCTACAGAGATCGAATCATGGTTAGCCATTGTTGGATTAGGACCACCCTTTTTACGTGCGAAAGCTCTTTGAAAAAAGTTGGTTTCAGCATTTTTACAGTTAAAAACATCATCAAAACAATCGCGAGCAATATCGATGCGCGATAGATGAGAAATGGTTAAAACCTTAGATAGCCAATGATGAAGAATAAAAGGTGTAGTGTGAGACCATAAGTGTTTACAACCTTCACCTGAAATTTGAAAATAGACAGAATCACGTTGACCACCAATACCAACAAACCCAATTTGATTACCCTCTTGAGTAAGTAAGTTCATTGAATTTTGATAACCGTGGAAACCTTTATCACGTGGAGCTGATAACTGAAAACCTAGAGCAACACTGGCAAAAGCACGTAAAGATTTAAAATAGAAATCAGACATTAAATCATTAACACGTTGTTTTTGAGTTTTTAAATGCTGTTCTAATTCAGCCGAATTCATACCTTGAGTATTAAACTCACTCTTAATATTAGGCACATCTGGGAAAACAGTTTGAGTCTCGCTTGTTACTCCAGCCATACCCGCACGTTTTAAATGACGTAAATCAGCAAGTTTAAAACTAAAAGATAAGTGGTCGATAATCGTTTGATTGCTTTCATGTTTTTTAAAACGCTCAATACGATTATTAATAAGTTGGGTAGCTTTATCGGTGTATTGGTAATTCATTAGATTACCCCTTCAGCTACTAATTGACGGTAATTTGAATCAGTAATTTCAACTGTTTCACAATCAAATTCATGTGAAACCCAAACACGAAAGCGGTACATATTTTCAAAATAATCATAATGGCGTTCGCCATTCAAATCATAAGTGACTTGAACACCTGCCTGTCTGTTATTTTCAAAATAGATAATCATCCGTAACCTTATCTGAGTTTCTAAGAATTTATTTTCTTGGGCTGAGATTAGTTTCTTAGAATCTAAAAGTCAACAAATATTAGATTATGAGTTTATAATTCCTGATAACTTTCGACGTAGGAATAAGAGAATGCCAACTAAACATATTGATGATGTGACATGGAGGAAGGTGGAAAAGGAACACGTAAAAGCAGTAGTAGCCACCCAGAAGTCATTAAAAGACACTGAAATTTTAAAAATACTTATAAATAAAGGACTAGATACAATAGAGGAAAGCGACTATCTAAAAATTGTAAACGAAAAGAAAAAGTAAAGGTTAAGGCCGGAAGGCCAAGGTTTAGATAGGAGTTATACCCCGTAATACAATTACGGGGTTTTTTTAGATTCCCACATCAAAGGCAGTGAGGGGCTCGAAGCTCGCCCTTCTCTCTGCCTTTTGCTGATGTTGGATATGTATATATTCTGATAAATATTTATAGTTTGAAAAATCGATTGGTTAATCAAGGGCGCATGGCTGCGCGGGGATGGTTTCTCCAAATAGAGATTGTTTGCGCTTCGCTTAGTTACGACCGATAAGCTATGAATTTCAAATTACTAATGAGTGCGGTCTACATGCGATAAATCGCATACCCATAATTGGCATTATGTTACAGGTTGCTTACGCTTCGCTGCCAAGGGTTTGGCCGCAATCCGTGTGTCGCTTCGCGATTTTCACACACGGAAAACCACAAACGCCCCGCTCTGGAGATATTTTAGCGGGGCGTTCTTTCAACATAACACGTTTCAAATTATGGGCTGCTGTTTAAAGGGTCAGAATTGCCTTAAGAAAATATTCTTATCTGAGAATTTAAGAACTGGTAAGTTCTCAGATAAATAAATCGAGTAACCTATCTTTTCTAAATAGTTAGAGCTAAGCGCTATGACTTCAGGTTCTTTGATTTGCTCAGCTTGCTGAACCTCATTATCACCTTCGCCCATAGTTGATGTTTTTTGTCGCTCGACCTGATTACCTGTTACACAATTTATATAGTGCTCAACAGTAACAACACCATGATTCTTTTTAAGAATATAACCACCATACTCATAGTCATCACACATTTCATTTAATGGGTGTTCAAACTTTTGCGGCTTATAGTCCAAATCAGAAAGCAATTTTTTTTGAGGTTTTATAGATAACTCAGTTTCGGGAATTACCGTGACTGAAGGTTCTCCAGTGGTAGGTTCTTCAGAACTAATTAAACCTAAGCTACCTAACAATGAATAAAATACATAGATAAAAATAGGAATAGCCAACAACATCAAAGCGGCTTTTGGTGGTAATTTAAATTTTGCTGTATGTTCATCAGCAGACCAATAAACACCATAAAAATTAGAGTCCCTGCGCATTATCTTAGAAGAACATTTTTCTAAGTCGCCACGGTAATCAGTGTTGAATTGTTTATCTCGTTGGAAACGAGTAATAGCTGAACCGCCCATCGGTCTAAAATAATGAATATGGGAATTGGTACATTTCTGAATAACGTTATCTAAGAAAGTGTAATGTTGGGTTACTAAATGTATATCAACTCCCGTATGTCTATGAGTCTGAAACTTTGTATAGTGTAATGGCCGCTTTGCACTATTGGCCATTGGGGAAAAGTAATCCTGACATTCATCAAACACACTTATAGATCCATTTGGTAAATCATACCATTGAGTAGGATCATCTACTTTTGTCCAATGATAGTTAAGTAACTTTATGGATTCGATTGTAGGTTCTTCAGCTTCATCTAAATAGGTATCTAACCCTTTTAAATTCTGTTTTGGATAACAACGACGACACCAAGTGACAAACAAATTAATAGCTGCCCGTTCATCGTAAACCTTAAATAAAGGCGCTAACCAAGGCGCATCAAAAAGTTCAACTAAGCGCCCTTCCTCATGTGCTTTTTTAATTATCTTAGAATATCTAGATCCTTTTTTAGTTTGTTGGACAGACGGATAAAAAGACCCATAAAACCAACCAGCAAAACTATTACAGAAATCTAAATCAAGCAGAAAGCACTTAATATTGTTATAGAATTTTTGCTTTTGAGTAACTGAAGAATCTTGGCAAATTTCTTTAAGCGTATTTAAAGTTTTGCCTGCACCTGGCACACCTGTTCTTAAATAAATCATGAGTTAGGTGCTCCCAATTTCATTTTCGTAACTGAACCGCCAGACGTTAAACCTCTAATAGTAAGTGCAGCTGCATAAGCGCCAAGCATAAAGCCGATTGCTTGATCTAATTTTGCATAGTTAAAAACAGCTAAGACCTCAACTGGTAAAGTCGCAGAGTTAGCAACAATAAGATTAAAAATATAATCAATACCGAAAGAACCTAGCTCATAAGTAACATAACCAAAACCAAGACCAACAAGAACCTTAGAAACAAGACTAGGAAGTAAAGCAGCGAGAGCTGCAAAAAAAGCTTGTATTAAAAATGGCATTAGACTGACCTCACAATTATAGAAGCACTATGAATTAAAGAGCTGATTACTATCAACCCAGAAATAGCTTGGAAAAATAAGATGAAATATTGAAAACTAAAACACAGCGATTTGCCGTTAGTTAAAGTAATACACTTTTCAGGTGGTAACTCAGCATCGGGAAGCCAGTTATTATATTTCTGGGCATATTGTTCTAAGTTCCTTGTTTCTTGAGGTAGTTCAATTTCACCACCAAAACCAGCACATTCTTCTATAGTACCTTCACAATCTTGACCGCCTATATTTCCATTCCCTGAACCAGTACCTGCACCGCCGCCACCACCGCCAGTTTCAATACCATTAACAGCATCGATTAACTCATTGAATTTACCAATCGTTGTAGCATGTAAACGTTCATTTTGGCTTTTTTGTAAAAGTAGAGTTGTATCAATGCTATCCATGACATTTAAGAATGCTTTAGCATTTTTGGTATCTGCATCGATTTGTTTATTATGAAGTTCGTTATCGTTATCAATTTGACGATTGATACTATTGGATATTTCTTTTTCTAAATTCTGTAAATTACAGTCGGTATCACCAACAGCACAGTTTTCTTTTGACTGCTCAGGTGTATCTGATTCATCTACTTTTGAATCATCATTATTAAGCGGAGGTTCCTCAGGTTCTGGAGGTGGTTCATTTGGACAGTTAAGGACTGTTACCTCACCATTTGTAGCAGTTTTGCATTCTCCCTCGTCACCTTCATTAGCTAACTTTTTATTGTCATAGGGTTTGTCACCACAGGCAACGCCTTGACTGGTACCCAAAGCAGAGCCTTTTGAATGAATATTCCCTGAGTTTACAGCGTATGCACAACCATCATTGCAGTACATACCACCACCTATGAAAGGTACGCCGCCTGTTTTAGGGGAAGAACCTAAAACTTCACTACTACCAGCAGGCGGACATTCTTTAGGTAAGCAAGAATCAGAACCTAAAGCCTGTGATGCACCTTTTGAGTGATAACCAGCATCACAATCTTTATATTCTTTTAACTTGGCACATTTTAAATCACCTTGCTCTGTATAATGTTCAAACTTATGTTCAGGGGAACTGTCAGGCGGACAAGACTCAGTTTCAGTTTGACCTTCATCAATAGCATTAAAATTTACAGTACCGCCACCATTACCACCAATAGAACAAGAACCATCACTTTTTATTAAGTTGAGTGGTAAGAGAATACGGCCATAGCCACCATCTAATTTATTAGTTGAACCGCAAGGTTGAGACCTATCTAAATTAATGAAAGCCCACGCTTTACAAGCATCCATTGCACCAGACCTAGACTGAGAAGGAAGTTTAGTTGACGTACCACCACCCCAAGAAAAACTGAATTCACATCTATAAATTTTTTCTATTCTAACTTTAGGTGCTCGTAAATCATCTAAATCAAGTTCAAATGAGAATGTTGCAGGAACAAAAAAGGCGCTCATTAGCGCCAATATAAATATTAGTATTCGCATAATTGCGCCTTAGTTTTCAATCATCGAAAAGGATATAAAGTGCTAAAAGTCCTGAGACAATTAGCACTGTGTCTAATGTGATGAACATTAGCTGAAGATAGTACCTTTCAACCATTTCCAACCGATAGCTACGAAACCAGCAGCAAGGAATACGCCGCCAATTAAGTTAGCATTATCAGTAAAGAAAGTTTGAAACTGAGTTGTTGCAGCAGTAACACCAGCGTCAGCTTCAGCGAATGCAGAACCAGAAGCAGCAGCAAGAGAAGCCAGTAAACCAGCTTTAGTTAACATTGTTTTATTGAATTTCATGGTTAAGTTCCTTATCTATTCCAAACCATTTTTGATAATTTCTTCCACCCGTAACAGGTAAGAAGGACTACGATAATTGAGGGAGCAACATCCGTTTTGAATGTCTCCCAATCGAGCGGAACTGGAAGCGGATTTTCGACAACTTCCAATTCTACAGGACACTGTTTTTCGACAGGTGCAACTGGACAAATAGCAATGTATTTGTAGTCACTCATTACTGGCCGCCGAGAGATTCTTTAAAATGACGCTTTAAGTCAGGGTCAATTGGGATAAGTTCAACGACTTCATTTTCAAAAGTTTGGTCATTAAACGAAAACTTTAAGTCGTATTCTTTATCAGCAACAAAAGCACCGTTATCGATAAGAACATGAGCATATGTTGTATTAATAGAAATAGGTTCTTTACCAAATGGTGTAGCAGTTGTTTTACCAACAGCCTTACGATGAAATTTAGGAGAGTTCACCGATTCAAATGGATAAAGAACCTCAAGAGTAGCTTTTTCTACATCTGGGTTTTTTGACTCTGGAAATTTTGTAATTCCAATACCTGCGATAACGATAGCCATTAAAGACTCCTTAAATTTTGAGTTAGCAATTGCTTGTAAGTGTTAGGTATATCGAGAGATTTACCCGTTATGTATTTATCAGGAACTAACAGACCAAGAACGGTTTGTAAGTCACCTTCAGTAATTTCAAAAATATCTGCTAAAGCCTTGCCGCACATACGACGAACCCATTTAACACGAGAAGCTAAATCAGTAGCAGCGTTAGATACTTTTGGAGAACTAGACGTGTGAACACCATCTGTATTAATCATTGACTGAGCAAAATCACATAAACCCGCAAAAGTTGAGTCTGGGTCTAGTAAACAATCAACAGTCCATTTTTTTAGTTCAACCTCATTTCGATACCAAACTAAATCAGGCTCTTGAATGCCTTGCTCTAATTT